>NZ_SACJ01000002.1 GCF_004016525.1 Flavobacterium sufflavum | reverse complement strand
AATAATATTTTTTCCGCTCTGATTGCTTACAACTTTGCAGACAAAAAACCGTCTTTGAAAAATAATTTCCTAGACACAAAACAATTAGTACTTTTTCAATAAGTTTATATCGAACTCACGTTATTTAATAATTACAACTAACGAGTTAACTTATCTTCTTTTGTGTATCTCTATTTCTGGATGGGACACTAAATCAAGTCTGTGTGAATTGAATATTTGAAATATATGCTCCGAAGGAATCCGAACAAAAAACAGAAAAAGAGGCTATCTCACAACTTGTAAGATAGCCTTTCCCTTATCCATTTAATTACTAGAATCCCTAAGGTATGCTCACTTTAATATTGTTGAACTTGACCGTACTGTTATCTGCAAATATTCCCCAACTAGTGTTTGAGGCCTTGTATAACCTATTAGTCAATGCTACTTCATTATTAATATACACCACGAGCATTGAATTTTCAATCACAATCTGAATATCATAGTCTGTATTAGCAGCAAATACATAAGGAACATCATTATATGCAATAGTGGTAGTTGTAAGGGCTGAGCGGTTTATTTTGTCGAGACTGAATCTGTTTTGCGATGGTACAAACCTTAAGCTATAAAAATTTTCATACCCATCGCATGCTCCAATCATAAAACCGAAATCCTTATTACAGTTAGAATAAGAAACAGTGGCACTGATCTTATAGCGAGCAAGACTGATTGGATCATAAATTATATTAGCCACATCAAAATCTGCCGGGCTTGTTAATTCGTATGATAGACCTCCAACCAACGGATTTACATTCCCCCATTGACTGTTTTGTACCGGAGTATAATTAGTCGTTTCCATCTTATTCTTTAAAGTGTGCGGAATTGCTACAGCAAGATCACCATTACTTTTTTGATATATTTTATGTACGGCTAAATTTCCACCCCATGCCCATGTACCTGCATCTGTATTTCCTGAAAGTATATTTGTCCATGCAAAAATATACCTATCCGTACCATCTGTTGCAGTTTTGGCAGCATAAAATCCAGTACCATCAAGCCTATCTTGTCCTACAGGCAAACTCCAAGGACCATTGACTGAACTGCTTTTTCGGTAGTAAACATATTTACTATCTATATCAGAAAACATAAGATAGTAGGTGCTTCCCATCTTAAATATTTCAGGTGTTTCCATCATAAAAAAGTTTTGAGCACCACCATCATATATAATATTGTTATAGGTCCAATTTAAAAGATTCGTTGATGAATACTTAGCGATAACACCCTTCCAGTTACCACCTCCATCTTGCTTTCTTGCAGATACCAACATTATATATGTAGAGGTAGTTGCATCCCAAAAAACATAAGGGTCTCTGAAATTTTGGGTCTCGTCAAACCCAAGACCAACAGGTGGATAAATAGTAGTAAAAGTAGTTTTGGGAGTAAAGTTACTATTTAAGCTTGAAGAAGTTGCAAGCATTATACCTTCTTTTTTTGTTACACACGATGAAGGATAGTTTGGGTTATGACCTGTATAGAAAGCATAAAACTTAGTTCCACTTTTGATAACATTACCGGTACCCAAAGCAAAATTCTGTGCACAGCTATTCGTACTGCAGCTTAAAATCTCGCCCGAAGAAAGTTCTGTATAGTTATAAAAATCAGTTGTTTTAAAACCATACCATGGATGTCGCTTATTGATTGCATCATTCCATATATCTTTAAGATAATATATATAAAATGCATTTGTTGTTGTATCATAATATGGCATTACATCACCAATCCTAGTACCATCAGAAACCATGCGATAAATATTATAATCTGTCTGTTCCGCCTGAGCATTGCAAGTAAGTGCCATAGCTGTAGCCATCTTTAAAGATGCAGCCATCTTTGAGGTACTGCCTTGTGATTTTTCCACATTAGGACTTTCAGTTTCAGAGTTACAACTAAAAAGTAAAAAAAAGGCTAAGCCAATTATTAGCATTAATTTTTTAATAGAACATTTCATAATTTAAAAAAATTTAGTGGTTAGTAATAGATAATTATTTAAAAATATTTTTTATTATTATTTAGGCTATTTTATGCGAAAATCTATCAAGAAAACCACGTATATTTCAATTAAGCATTTGAAATGCAACATATTATTGAAATTAAAAAAACATAGAATACTTTGTCTGCTATGAATCTACTTGTGACATTTAAATTAATTATCCATATTTACCTGATAATGTGAAACATATCTTACTTATGTCATTTTTTTTGATTAGCTATTTATTAGTTTTTACTAACCCAGTCAAAATAAAAAGTCTTTTAGGTAAAATTTGAAACTATACATATTACTTAATTGAATAACAAGAAGTTAAACAAATATCTATTTTTAACAAATATTAAATTTTCAATAAAAAAACTAAGATATACCCAAAATCCACAATACTATTTTAGTAATGTAGCATTTGTTTACAAAATTTAACTAAAAATTTATTTTAACAACAAGTAACTATTAATCAATTAGTTATTGATTATTGAAATAAAAAAACAACTGATACCAATTTCAATTCTATAACATTAATTTCAATCTTATTTCAGATTAAACCTCAAAAAAATAATGATATAAAAAATTAAACTTAATTTGTATCAGTTTTATATTCCTTCGGTGAAAATCCAAATTTATTTTTAAAGGAAGTTGAAAAATAACTTGGAGTTGAAAACCCAACAGCATACGCAATTTCAGAAATAGTTTTATTGCCTTTTTTGAGCATTTCTTTTGATTTTTCTAATCGAATATTATTGATATGATCATTAACACCAATTCCAAGAATTGCTTTAACTTTTCGGTACAATTGAATTCTTGAAATATTTAGATTGATAGCAAGATTATCTATTGTATAAGAAGAGTTGTCCATATTAATTTCAATAAATTCATTCATTTTTTTTAAAAAAACCTGTTCTGAGATACCAAAACTATCTGATTGAACGTTTGAAATATTATTGGAATAATAAAAACGTAATTTCTCTCTATTAAAAAGTAATCCTTTTATTGATTGAGATAAAACTTTTAAATTAAAAGGTTTAGTCAAAAAAATATCTGCTCCACTTTCCAATGCTTTTAAATAAGAATCTTGTTCATCAGAAGCTGTCAATATTAGTATAGGTATATGTGAGGTTCGCAAATCTTTCTTTAAAATTTCACATATTTGAAATCCATTTTTATCTGGTAAATTTAAATCACAAATAATAATATCTGGAACTAATTCTAGTGCTCTTTCTATTGCATTAGTTCCATCAGAGGCGTAAAAAGTATATTCTGAAGAAAATTTATAGGAAACAAAATCCAATAACTCTTTATTATCCTCAATATAAAGTACAGAATATTTATCTTCATTTTTATTAGGTTCTGAAATCTCAATTACATCTAAATCTAAATAATCCGATTGATGAACCAAATTTAAAACCGGTTCCTTAATGATTGATTTTGGGTCAAGATGTGCTTTGCCTAATGGTAAAGAAATAATGAATTCAGTCCCTTTTTTTGATTTAACATCAATGGTTCCTTTATGAAGTTCTATAAATTTTTTTGACAAATGTAGTCCAATCCCTGAGCTAATTTTATAATTATTTGAACCTTGATAAAAAGCATTAAAAACCTCTTTCAATTCATTTTCAGGAATTCCAATTCCCGAATCCTTAAAAATTATTTTAACAACATTATTGGTTTTATCTTCTTTGATTGTAATCGAAATTTTACCTTTATCAGGAGTAAACTTAAAGGCATTTGATAATAAATTAAAATATACTTTATCCATTAAATTTTGATCGATATAAATTTCTAATTCTGGATTATTTATTGTCAAAGTAAAATCTATATTTTTTTTCTTCGCCTCTTTATCAAAATCATCAACTATATTTTTAGAAAAATCTAATATATTGGTTATTGATGCTTTAAGTTTAAATTTTCTCTCTTCTGTTTTTCTAAAATCTAATAACTGATTAATCAACCTCAACAATCTCCTAGAATTGTTATACATTAAATTAATTTCTTTATTCACTAAAACACCTTTATTTTTCAGTTCATTTCCTAAAGATTCAATGGAACTTAATATTAATGTTAATGGTGTTTTAAACTCATGGGATAGGCCAGTCAGAAGGCTCAGTCTTGCTTCATTAATTTTCCTTAATTCCTCGACATATTTTTCTATCTCATTTCTTTGGCTGATTATTTTTTCAACCATCAATTCTAATTCTTTCTTTTTACGACTAATTATTATCCTTGAATAGATACTGTATATGGACAAACTAAGGAGCAATAATGATAGAACCAATACCATTTTCAGCAGATTACTTTGAGTTGAATATTTCTTTACCTGATCTTTTATAACATTCTGTTGTTCTTCTATATCAGATTGTTGGATTGATATCTTATCGAATTGATTACTCATAATATCTGCATTAAGAGAGTCTATCAATATCGTACTCAACTTATTATTTTTAGGAACAATCTCATTATTAGCTAACTTCAAAGCTAATTTAATAGCATCACTTCCTCCTGTCGGGTATAAAACCGTAGCTTCTAGAATTCCATCTTTAACCAATTGAATTCCTCCATTAGGCCCATTCAATCCATCTACACCAACAAATTTGATTTTTTTGTCTAATCCTTTCCCTTTAGCAATCTTCCAAGCATTATAGGCAACTATATCATTAAAAGCAAAAACATAATCTATTTTATTTAAACTATCTAAATTTTTTATATAATCATCTTTAGGCCTTCCATAATTATCTGCAACAATATTGATTAACTTAATACCTGGATATTGTTTTATTATCTGTCTAAATCCTAAACTTCGTTCAGAACCTGGAGTTGTTGTTGCTTCACCTCTTATCTCTAATACATTCGCATTGCCTTTTGACAAGGAAACAATATTTCTTCCTGCTATGCGACCTACTTCTATATTATCGGCACCCAAATATGCCGTGTAATTTGAAGTATTTACTTTTCTATCAACTAAAATCACAGGAATTCCTTCTGCCTTTGCCTTTTCAATTACAGGGACAATAGAATCCGACTCAAAAGGTGAAATAATGATAACATCCATTTTATCTTCAATCATTCTTTCTATATCTCTAATTTGATTTTTTGCTTTCCGATTAGCATTATAAATCTTCAGATTTATATCTGAATGGAGTGATGCTTCTATTCCCATTTCATGTTCCATTGATTTTCTCCAAATATCATTGTCAATGCATTGCGAAAATCCAATATCAACTGTTGATTTCTCTTCTTCGGATAATTTACATGAGTTAAGTATAAATAAGAAAATTGACAATACTATAAAACAGGATTTTTTTAACATAGAAGTTTAATTAATTGATTATAATACGAATCAAGAGTCGAATAAACACAAGAAAGGAACATCTTTTAAATTATTCGTTTTAAAAACTGATTATCAACACATTTAAAAACACATCTTACGTACTTTAAACATACTATAATTCAGGCTAAGACACCAAAATTAGTAAAAACATACCCATCTCTTTTAGGCATTTAAAAAGATTTAAATATCCTTGTAGCCGATTTAGAGATAATAACAAATCCGATTAAACAGACCAAATAAATTACGACAATTTATCTATTTGTTATTAAAGTAGAACAAAGATTCACTGTTAAGCAGATATAATAAATTTGCCTGTGATTATTTACATTCTTGATTTCATTATCTTAGTTTTTATTCTGCATTTTTCTAATCGTTAGAAGCATTTGCCAGAATCATTTAGAATTCTTTTGAGTTCACCCTTTAATAATATAACATTTCAAAGCCAAAAATTTATTCATTTAGAAATATGAAAAAAAACCAAAAAGTCCCAAAAAAATTGGGACTTTTTTTTTGCTAAAACAATCCTACTATTATTTGAATTCCAGTATTACGGCTTCATATGGTCTTAAAGTGCTATTTGTTATTTTACTGGTATTAGGGTAATTGTCTAAAACTATTGTAGATTTATTCAATGCTATTCCTAAATTGAAGGAAGCCATTTTGGCTGAAAAATTCAACAGTACCAACATTTTCTTTCCGTTAAGTTCTCGGGAATAAGCAAAAACATCCGGATTTTCTTTATCCAAAAGAGTATAATTTCCATAAACCAGCGTTGGTTCATTTTTTCTAATTTGCACTAATCTTCTGAAATAATTTAATACTGAATTAGGGTCTTTTTCCTGAGCTATAACATTAACCGTTTTGTAATCAGGATTTACTTTTAGCCAAGGCGTTCCACTAGTAAAACCTGAGTTTTGAGTTGTGTCCCATTGAAACGGCGTCCTGCTATTATCTCTTGAAGTCTGCTTTTGTTCCTCAATATATGCTTTTAAATCTCCTCCCTTATTTTTTAACTCAAGGTATTTGTTTTTGGTTTGAACATCATTATAATCACTAATATTATCAAATCGGATATTTACCATTCCCAGCTCATCTCCATTATAATAAAAAGGAGTTCCACGCATTGTCATCACAAAAGTGGAAAGCATTTTTGAAGAAATAGCTCTAAATTTTGGAGTGTCATTACCAAATTTACTCACCATTCTAGGTTGGTCGTGATTGGCAAGAAAGATAGACAGCCACCCTTTGTCTTTAAAGGCGTTGTCATATCGGGAAAAAATGTCTTTGTATTTTACAAGTCCAAAATCTTTTAAATGCTTGCCAATATCTACACTTTCAAAATGATAGGCTATGTTTAATTCCTTTCGATCCGGATCCACAAATTGCATCGCATCTTCAGGAGAGCTTCCCGCACCTTCGGCCACGGTCATTATATCATATTTACTAAAAACTTCGCGATTCATTTCTTGTAAATAGTCATGCAAATGAGGTCCGACACCATAATATTTAATTACATTTTTTTCATAACCTTTTGGTAATTCTGGCCATGTGGTATCTTTGGATGCAAACTGAAAAGCATCCATTCTAAAACCATCAATCCCTTTATCCAACCAAAATTTCATCATGTCATAAATTTCTTCTCTTACTTTAGGATTTTCCCAATTTAAATCGGGTTGTTTTTGAGAAAAATAGTGGAGATAATAGGAGTCTGTTTGAGCATCATATTTCCAGGCATCACTATTTACATCAAAACAACTCCATCTGTAAGGCGGCTTTCCTTTTTCAGCTGGCCACCAATGGTAGTAATTTCTATACGGGTTGTTTCTGGAACTTCGGGATTGTTTAAACCATTCATGCTCATCGCTACTGTGATTCACAACTAAATCCATAATCAATTTAATGCCGCGTTCGTGCATTCCTTTTAGTAAAAGATCAAAGTCTTCCATAGCACCAAAATCCTTCATGATTTGACGGTAATTACTAACATCATAACCATTATCATCATTTGGAGAAGTATAAATGGGATTAAGCCAAATAGCATCTATTCCCAAACTTTTCAAATAATCTAATTTAGAAATAATTCCTTTTAAATCTCCCACTCCATCACCATCACTATCTTTGAAACTGCGTGGATATATTTGATAAACAACAGCTTCTTTCCACCATTTAGTATCTGCATTTTTAATTATGGTAGTCTTTTTATTTTGTGCCAATGTACTCTCAGATGAGAATAGCATCAAAGCAAAAAATAGACATAAATTAATAATATGTTTCATAGTAGTTTGTATTCAGTTTTAAATTCATTGACTGTCCGTTTTTAGTCATAGGCACAGGTTTTACTTTTATATCAAACCATCATAAACTTTTTGATTTCTTTGTCGGAAATCTTAGGATTCGCTCCTTCGTGACCTGCTACCAATGCACCAATGGCACAGGCATAATTCAACGATTTTTGTGGTGATTTACCCCTCAATAATCTTACAATCAGAGATGCCAGAAAAGAATCCCCAGCACCAACAGTATCGACCACTTTTATAAAATAACCACTGTTGTAATAAAACTTATCATTATAATACAAAACTGCTCCAAAGGCACCTTTAGTCACACAAACATGTTTTGTATTTGTTTTTTCAGCGATGAATTTAATGTTCTGTTCAAAGGAATGATACGGTGATCCCAATAATTGACTTATCTCATGCAGTTCTTCATCATTGAGCTTGATAAAATCAGCCTTTGACATTAATTCGAGAAGCACTTCTGCCGTGTAATAAGGCGCTCTCAAATTGGCATCCAGAACTTTATATTCCGCCTTATCTAAAAGTCCATACAAAGTCTCTCGGGAAACCTCATCACGACAAATCAAACTCCCAAAAATAAAGGCATCAGCTTCAGAAACTTTTTTATCCATTTCTTTTGTTGGCACAATTTTATCCCAGGAAGAAGGATAATGAATGTCATAAGAAGCATTCCCCTTGTCATTAACCATTACATGAACCACCCCTGTTTTATAATCTGCCCCTACCTGAATAGAATCGGAACTTACCCCCTGCTCATTTACAAAAGACAGAATTCCATTTCCGTCTTCATCATCACCAACACGACTTATCATCGTTGTTTTCATCCCTAAAGAATTCATTCGAAGCGCCACATTCAACGGAGCACCGCCTATTTTTTTATGCGTCGGAAAAAGATCCCACAAAACTTCCCCGAAGCAAACAACGTTTAATGATTTTTTTTTGTTCATTTTTCTAAAATTTTAAACTCTAAATTATTTCACCTCATTGATTTCTAACACCACACTTGTTCTTTGTAAAGTAACATTGGGATTAAAGCCTGCTTTCATTAAAAAATCCCCGGTAAACTCTCTGTCAGCAGCAAGCGTTGACGTTACTCCCGGATACAGGTTAATTTCTTTTACCGTATATTTTTTCTTTGGATCCAGGCCATTAAAAACCACTGGTCGTTTAGTCGCCGTAATACTAAATCTATTGTTCACTAAATAGTTAAATACAATTGCTTTGCTTTTATTTTCATTAACATACATCAATGCTGCAATATCATTTTCATGCGGATTTACCAAACGAAACATATCGCCATGCCACACTATATCTTTGAATGAATTATAATTACTGATGGCTTGTTTACAAAATATTTTGTCATTAGCATCTAATTTTCCGGCTACAATATCAAATCCTAATTTACCCATACTGGCCACATCTACTCTAAATTTCAGGGGTTGTTTTCCCCAATCGGTAACGTGATTATCCATTGCAATAGAAGGGAAGAAATATGAATAATCCCATTGCAGAAATATACGCTCCACAGGCTCGGTGTCATCACTTGGCCAAAACTCGGTGAAATATTTCAAAAATTCATAATCACCACGGCCACCACCACCCGAGCACAGCATCATGGGAACTTTTGGATATTTGGCACGAATGCGTTGCAGTACTTTGTACAATCCTTTAATATAATCTACATACAGATTAGACTGAGGAATTCCTTTTTTATTGAGATAAGCCGAATAGGCATTATAAATAACCGCATTACAGTCCCATTTGATGAAAGCCAATTCGGGATTTTTCACAAACAAATCATCCACAATTCCAAAAACGAAATCCTGAACCTCGGGATTCGACAAATCCAACACCAGCTGATTTCTATAATAAATCTCAGGTCTTTCAGGTTGTCGTATTACCCAATCCAAATGTTTTTCATACAATTCACTTCTTGGATTTACCATTTCAGGTTCAATCCAAATACCAAATTTCACTCCTTCTTTTTTGGCTTCTTTCACCAAATAACCCAGTCCGCTTGGCAGTTTCTTTTTATTTTCCTGCCAGTCACCCAATCCTGCATCGTCATTATTTCGTGGATATTTATTGCCAAACCAGCCATCATCCAATAAAAACATATCGACTCCCAAATCTTTAGCATCTTTAAACAAATCTTTAATTTTGTTTTCATCAAAATCAAAATAGGTCGCCTCCCAATTATTCAATAAAGTAAGGCGTTCCCCCTGACCATCCAATATTCTGTATTTTCTGGCCCAATTATGTAAATTTCTGCTTGCCTCCCCAGTACCATTATTTGATAAAGCATAAATTAAAGAAGGGGTTTTAAAAGTTTCATTTGGAGCCAGCGCATATTCAGAAGCAAATGGGTTGATTCCTGCAATGAGACGAAGGTTTTTATGCGAATCAATTTCAAAATCCAATTTAAAATTACTGCTCCAAGCCAACTGTCCTAACATAACCGTTCCTTCATTGTCTGAAGCCGGCTTGCCAAATGACACTATAAAATTAGGTGTTTGCAACAACATCGCTCTGGTTCCCAGTTTAGAATCCACCGTTCTTATTCCCTGTAAAAGTTTGGTCTCAGCAGGCTGCATTTCTTTCAGATATTCTCCCTGAAAACTCGTCAGATAAAAATCTTTATTGGCAAAATATAAATTAGCCGATGCATATTTTTGCAATATAACCGGTTTTTTCTCCTTGTGTTTTATTTCGGTCCATTGTTCGATTATGTTTTCTTTTTCCCAAACTTTATAAAACAAAGTCACCTCAAACGTATAAACGGGATCTTTCAAAAGAATACTGGTAACCGAAGTATTGGCATCTATTTTTTCTTTTTTATGACTCACATATTTCAACTCCAACGACGGATTCCCATCAGCATGTTTCACCTGAATTGCAGGCTCAGACAAATTCCAGGTTCCCGCGGGAGTATAAGCCGAATTATAAATCCCAGCATTCGATTCATCATAATTATAATTTGCAGCTACAGCCTTATACTCACTTTCATTCTCCAATGGTTTCCCAAAATATACTGTCCTTAATCTATTGTTATTGTCAGTTTGCATCAATAACATATTATTTTCGGTGGCGATAGGAATAATTACTTGTGCCGATATATCTGCCGTAACCAGAATAAAACCACAAAAAAATATGATTTTATTTAAATACGTTGCTCGTTTTTCTTTCATAATTCTTGTTTTTAAAACGCTGCTTTTTTTATTGAATGTTTTTTAATGTGCATGATGTGTTATTGCATTGAAATCAACTAAAAACACCTTCTAAACAATACACATTCAACACCTATTTAGATTCAAAATTAAGAAACAGCTAAGGGCAAGTAGAAACTCGCCCTTAATCTGATTCAACTAATTTAAACAACCATTATTAACCTTATTTTTAGTACCCAGGATTTTGTTTGTATAATCCTCCTGTAAAATCAATTTCTCTTTGAGGTATTGGATAATATTCATCTCTACCCGCTGTAAAATGAGCACTTAAAAGGAAACTTTTATTAGCTCTATTTGGATTTTTCTCAACAGCAAGATAAGCATTTAAAACCGGCTCAGCTTCACCCCATCTTACAAGATCAAAAAAGCGAGGACCTTCCATTCCAAACTCTAATCTTCTTTCAAATTTAAGTGCTTTCAAAGCATAGGCTTTTGAAGGAAAAGAAAGATATTGTCCTATTTTATAAACATTTGAAGCTCCTGCTGCCAATGGCATTGCTGTACTAGCTGCTGCTCTTGCTCTAATTTGGTTAATTATTGGCAGTGCCTCATCTTGTCTATTCAATTGAATTAATGCTTCTGCTTTGAACAATAACACATCAGCATATCTAATAAAATCGACGTTTTTAGAAGTTCCTACGAAAGGTCCGTTTTTAACATAACAAGAACAGTCCGGTGATTGTTGCTCTTTCATATTACCAAAGAAACCATAAACTCCAGGATCTCTAGCCCAGCTAAAATTATAAACCATATCTCCTGCTGTTTTCAGCGTATTTTTATATTTAAATGGTCTTCCAGGAATTCCTACTGTATGATCAATTCTTGGATCAAGCGTTACTCCTGCAGTTAATGATGATTTACCACTACTATCTACAGTATTATAAATATCAGAAGTATTAAAAGTATCCAATAATGGTAAACCTGTCACAGGATCGGTTTTGAATGCATTCACCATATTTTGACTTGCCAAGTGAAAACCACAACATCCATAAAGAGGTGTACCATGAGGTGAATTTAATCCCGTAACAAAACTTACTCTTCCTGTATTAGTTCCATCATTTATAGAAAACTGAACAGCCCAAATAGATTCTGGTCCATTATCATGACCATCTAAGAAATTGAAACCAAAATCAGGCTCTAAACTTCCCGTTACCTCATTAGCATAGTTGATTACTTCCTGCAATCTAGCTGCATTAATCCCTGTAACTTGATGTGCATCATTTTGTTCATACGCTTGATACAATCTCAATTTTGCTAAATATGCCGATGCAGCATTTTTATCCGCTCTACCTACCAGATCTTGTGAAGGAGGTAAATTATCATGTGCAAAAATAAAATCTTCGGCAATTTTATTCCATAATGCATCAGAAGATAAATCATTTGAAGTTTTCAAAATTTGCTCCTTAGTAAGATCTTCTGTAATAAACGGAACTTTATTAAATAATAACTTCAACATAAAATAAGAATGCGCTCTTAAAAAACGTAATTCTGCCTGTCTGGTTTTCTTTAACGGATAATCTGTTTCTGAGAAAGCATTGATTACAGATAAAGCAAAGTTAGCTCTGGAAATTGCCTTATAGTGATTAGTCCAGGTTCTAGGCAACATCCAGTCTCCATAATCAGGAATGGTCAAATTATACTGCTCATATCTGTCCACAACATCTACGTCTCCACGACCTCCACCTCCTTTGTAGGCATCATCAGATCGCACACTTCCATAAACCCACTGACTGGTAATTGGCCCAATCATTTCGTCATTTCCAATTGCGGCATAAGCAGCATTAACAAGTGCATCCGCATTTGCCATAGTAGCAACCTGATCTGGTTTTAATGCGCCTTTAGGTTCATAATCTAAAAAATCTGCGCTACATGATGCCAGCAATATTGCTGACAAAAAGCTGATAACTATTTTATTATATTTTTTCATGGGAATTAATTAAAAGTTTAAGTTTATACCTAATGAGAATGTCGTAGGTACTGGTATTCTATTGATATTAGTACGCTCCGGATCAGAACCGATATATCCTTTTGGAGTAAACCAAAATAAGTTTTCCCCTTGAGCGTATATTCTACAACGAGTAATAAAACCCGTTTTTTCAGTTATACTCTCCGGTAGTGAATATCCAATTTGTATATTTCTAACTTTGAAATAAGAGTTGTTTCTGAATAAGTAATCGGACATATTAGCGTAATCCGTATTATTTGTTGTCAGTGAAGGTATATCACTATTTGTATTTGTTGGAGACCATGCATTTAGTGTTCCAGGTCCTGCATTTTCTCTACCCTGAACAAAATTATTCCAATAGATATAAGGATCGACCCCTTTTCTTCCTGTAACCCCTGAACCAAAGATTGACATATCTATATTTTTATAAGCCAAACTAATATTGATACCATATTCTAATTTTGGTTGAGTTGAACCTATAAAAGTTCTATCATTAGAATTGATAACTCCATCATTATTGATATCCACATATTTAATACCTCCTAATCTGGATGCTACTTGAGTGGCATGGGAATTAATATCTGCTTGCGATTGGAACAAACCTTCCGTTTTATATCCAAAAACTTCAAACTGGGAATGACCAACGATAGAATTAGCTGCTGTACCCGGATAAGCTGTTCTTACTTCTTCCGGCAATTCTGTTATTTTGTTTTTAGTAGCACCAAAATTAGTGGTAACATTAAAATTCAATCCATTCTCTAAAGTGTCTGAGTATCCTAAAACTAATTCCCAACCTTTATTCGAAGTAGACGCCCCATTCACAAAACGTTGTTGTCCTTCTCCTAAAACTGAAGCAACTGGTGGTTTAATTAATATCCCGTCAGTTTTTCTGGTAAAATAATCAAAGGAACCTGATAATTTGTTATCCAAAAAAGCAAAATCCAAACCAACGTTTATCTCTTTAGTAGATTCCCATTTTAATCCTGAATTGGCCGCTTGTATAGAAACAAAACCTGATGGTAAATTCCCTGTATTAATTCCACCCAAATCATAAGCTGTACCAACATTATAATAAATATTGAAAAAATCAGGTATGAAAACATTTTGATTAGCTCCGTATCTGGCTTCATACAAGCCTAGACTGGCAAAATCTCCAATAGATTGATTTCCTACCTCACCATAACCGGCACGAAGTTTTAATGACGAAAGTGCTTTAACATTTTTCAAGAAATCTTCATTACTGATTTTCCAACCTACTGTAGCAGCCGGAAAAACACCATATCTGTTATCTGCTCCAAATCGAGAAGAACCATCTCGTCTTATAGTAAAAGTTGCCAAATATTTATCAGAAAACGCATAATTAACTTTTCCAAACTGAGATAGTAATCTGCTTCCTGTTGTTAATCCGTTTGAAGTTCTGGATCCTGATGCAGCCGATAATACAAAATAAGATTCTGATTCCACCGCAAAATTCTCTCCACGGGCTAATAAACTATTAAAATCTGTTTTAACCGATTCTATACCTGCAACAACACCAATTTTATGATTGGAAAGTTTTACATTATAACTTAAAGTATTGGATATCGTTAAACTGGAATATTTATTGGTATCATAAGTCAAACTATTATTACCTCTGTTTACAGAACCATTGTTTACTTTTGGCTCAATGTCTTTCCTGCTGAAATCATTAAAATCAATACCAATACTATTTCTATAAGTAAGGTTTTTAACTAAATCTATTTCTGTGAAAACATTTCCATATAAAGAGACTCTCCTTGTATTATCCCATCGGTTTAAATATTGCATCAACAAAGGGTTATTTCTGTCTGAATAACCAGAACCTAATGGTCCTCCATATCCACCAGAATTGGTATAAACAGGAATTGTTGGTGCTAATGAAATAGCTAGAGCAGGAACCGGAGAATTTCCTACATCATTAGCCGCTAATTTTTCATTAGACTGTGTAAACTGTGTATTAACCCCAAATCTAACCTTATCATTAAATAATTTAAAATTAGTATTTAATCTTGCGGTATATCTTTCATAATTCGTGTATTTCAACATTCCTGTATTGTCTAAATACCCTAAATTCAACATCGCATTCATTTTATCTGAACCTCCCGAAACAGACAAATCATTATTGACAACAAACCCTGTTTTATACACTACATCCTGCCAATTAGTATCTCCTGCAGGAACATCGGTATTACCCCCAACATATGGCTTAACCGATACACTATTTAAAACCGGATTACTCAAATTCTGATTCCAGTCAAAATTATAGATTTCGCCATAACCATCTTCTGGTTTCACTCCATCATTAACTGAAGCTTGCCATAAAACTTTCCCACGATCCACTGCATTAAGCATATCATATCTTTGTTTTTTTTCTGACATTCTAGAAATACTAGTACTATAAGAAACACTCATAGCTCCTCCTTTTGAGGCGTTCTTTGTGGTTACTACAATAACTCCATTGGCCGCTCTGGAACCATAGATAGAAGAGGCCGAAGCATCTTTCAATACCTGAACTGACTCTATCGCACTTGGATTTAAACTGGCAAAAACTTCAGGTCTTACTGTAGGAACCCCATCAATTACATACAATGGATCGGTATTCCCCAGGGTACTTACCCCTCTAATTAAAATCTTGCTACTCGTACCACTTGGATCTCCAGATTTCTCAATAGACAAACCGGCAACCCTACCCTGCATGGCCTGCATAGCGTTACCCGAACTCATACTTTGACCCACGATTGGTTTCATTTCAACAACAACAACAGCACCGGTCACATCGACTTTTCGTTCTTTAGAATATCCTGTTACAACAACTTCAGTTAATTGTTGCGATTCTGCTTTCAAAACAACATTAATCGTTTCTTGTCCATTTACTTGTACCGTTTGATTCATGTAGCCTACATAACTAAAGGTCAAAGTTGCTTTTGCATCTACATTTTTAAGTTCATAATGACCATCAAGATCAGTTGTAACACCCTTATTAGTTCCGGAGACCAGAACAGATACTCCCGGTAACGACATTCCGTCTTCGGAAGAAGTTACAGTTCCTTTTATTCCTATGTTTTGGGCCGTTAGTGAAAAAAAGGACCCCATTAGAATTAAGTAAAGAATGATTTTTCGTTTCATAGTTTAGATAGTTTAGTTAAAATTTAATTGGTTAATTGTTAAGTTTTCGATGGTGAAATCGAAATTTCCTTTGGTGACAGCAAATGTTTCCATTGGTTTCTCCGGAAAAAATATTTCTGTCATAACTGTTTTGCCATTATTATAAAAGACTTCAATTGACGTTTTATCAACGATGACTCTTACGTCAATTTTATCAAAATCCTCCGTAAAGGGAGCTTTAGAAATTTGCTTTGCAAACGCATCCGAAAAAGACAAATCCCCTGATTTTTTTCTGTCGATAAAAAAGTATTTGTCTTTTTTATTGATACCGAAACTTATGGTATTATTGGAACCATTGGATAGTGAAAAGGTATAGACATCTTTCTTTAGGTTCTTCAAAGTAAACTGAATGTCTAACTTTGTTAAATCAACCAGTGATCTATCAATTAAGACTGTTTTTTTATCCTTAATTTTAAGAGTTTCTTTCTTTATGGTCTTTGCCACATAATTTTGTAATTCCCTAACCGGCTGAGAAGAAACCCTGTAATGATTATCCTCTTTAATCAGTTTTAATTCTCTTGGCATAGTCATACTGCTTCTCCATTTTTGAGTTGGAACTTTTTGGGCATATTCCCAATTAGACATCCAACCTATAAACAACTTTCTGCCATCGATTTCTGAAATATTCGACCAGGTAACTCCTGCATAATTATCCCTTCCGTAATCTATCCATAACCCTTTTTCTTTATTTATATCTTTAGAAAAAGATTCATCCAGCTTAAATGTCTTACCGTCAAAATCTCCCACAAAATATTGCGTAGCCGAACCGCCATTAGGGCCTCCCGGATTGATACTCAGTAAAAGCACCCATTTGTATTCATCTGAACCTTCTACAAGCAGCGGGAAGAAATCAGGACATTCCCAAACACCTCCGTGAGCTCCAATATTTTCACCAAAATCAGAAAGCAATTCCCAATCTTTTAGGTTTTTCGAACCATAAAACATTGTTTTATTCCCAGCAGCCAGAACCATCAGCCATTGTTTATGAATATTATCCCAAGTCATTTTTGGATCTCTGAAATCCTTTTTACTCGGAAACTCAACCACTGGGTTATTTTTATACTTAGTCCAGGTCAGACCTTCATTTAACGAATAAGCGATTCCCTGAGATTGTACTCCCGGTGCATTGGCTTTCTCCTTCTCAGGATTATGATAGGTAAACATCGCTACGATAGGCGGATTTTTCAGACTCCCAAAACCAGAAGTATTTTTTAAATCAACTACTGCACTTCCTGAAAAAATATATCCTTTTTCATCCGGATAAATGGCAATTGGTTTTTCTGTCCAGGTAACCATATCGGTACTTATTGCATGTCCCCAGTGCATCGGTCCCCAAACAGTTGAATCCGGATAATATTGAAAATAAAGATGGTAATAGCCATTATAATAAAACATCCCGTTAGGGTCGTTCATCCAGGCTTTTTTAGGCGTAAAATGAAAGTTGGGTCTGTACAGTTCTTCATTTGAATACTCTTTTTTATCAGCAAACGGAGCTTGTTTACAACCAAACAAAACCAGAAATCCTATGGCGCTACACACCAATCTGAAGTAACTCTTTTTATTAATTTCGATCATGACTTTATTCTTTTATTAATTTTTTACTTAATTCTTCTAAAGAAATCCCTTTGGTTTCCGGCATTAAAAACGCAACAAACAAGAGTTGGAAAACCATCATTACGGCAAAAAACAAAAACACCACTCCAGGGCCTATCGTAGAAAACAAAAACGGAATCAACGATGGAATTATAGCTGCCAAAATCCAGTGGGTCGTACTACCAAAAGCTTGCCCAGATGCCCTAAGGTGATTCGGAAAAATTTCTGAAATGAATACCCAGATCACAGCTCCCTGTCCAATGGCGTGGGAAGCAATAAACAAAAACAAGAATGTCGGAACCGCGATTCCCTGCCATTTCAAAAAGAAAGCCATGGCAACAAGACTCAACGAAATAATATAGCCCACTGAACCGATATACATTAATACTTTTCTACCCAATCTGTCAATCAGAAAAACACCTACCAGCGTAAAAACCAAATTAGTAGCTCCAATTCCTATACTGCTTAATAAAGCTGTACTTTCTCCCAAACCTGCTTCCTGAAAAATCCTTGGTGAATAATATAAGAATGCATTTATCCCCGATAACTGATTGAAAAAAGCAATTAAGAAAGCTAAGATTAAAGGGGTACGGTATTTTTTCAGGAAGATATTATCATTTGCCAAAGCAGCATTGTTATTATCCAATTCAATCTCCTTTTTCATTTCTTCATACTCTGATTCCTGCCCCATTAATGCCAACACTTTTCTAGCCTCCTCATTTCTGGATTTAGACAACAACCATCTTGGACTCTTTGGAATAGAAAAAATAAACAGAGTATAAATAAAAGACGGAAAGGCTTGTACTCCCATCATCCATCTCCATGAATTTTCACCTGTATTTCTGAGTAAATAATTAGAAAGAAACGCCATCAAAATTCCAAATACAATATTAAACTGGTAAAAGGCAACCAATTTCCCCCTGTCTTTTGCAGGTGCTATTTCAGAAATATAGGCAGGCGCTGCAATTGTAGACGCTCCCACACCAAGACCTCCTATAAATCTAAAAGCAGCAAACACATAAGGATTGTTTGAAAGAGCTGATCCAATAGCTGAAAAGAAAAACAAAATTCCTATCCATAATAATGTCTTCTTTCTTCCTATTTTATTAGTAGGTATTCCTCCAAATATGGCTCCAAAAACGGTACCCCATAAAGCCATCCCCATCACAACCGTACCATGAAAAGCATCAGAGGAATTCCAAAGCACTTGTAGCTTTTTATCAGCTCCAGAAATGACCACGGTATCAAAACCAAAAAGAAAACCTGCTAGTGAAGCAATAACAGACCAAGTGACTATTTTTTTCATTATATGTAATTTTAAATTTATATTACTAATACATTATTTTTAAAATGGCTTGTCTTTAAACCTTTAAAAACCCATCAAATCGAACCTACAAAAACAAAAAGAGTACGTGTATTACATTTTTTTCAATCGAAACATCTTTGTTTCGTGACGTTGTACTACTCCATTCCATTTTTTCCCTTTACCAATCACTTTATGTTCCCATAAATCTTTGATCTCATAGGTTTCGTTCAATCCTAATTCAGCAAAATTTATTTTTGATTTCTGGATTGTTTCAGAACGGTTTACAATAGCGATTGCAGCATCACCATTTGCCAATGGTTTTACAAATACACTCCAAGTATCATTCTTGATTTTACAAACTGCCTGTTTACCCAAAGCATCCTGATTGATAACAATTACCTCATCATTTAATAAAATGCGTTTGGTTTCGGCATTCATATTCCGAACATCATTAGATGCTGCCAATGGAGAATTCATAATAGACCAAAGACTCATCTGACTTTGGTATTCGGCAACGGTACATCCAACTCCACCAAAATCACCCGAAGGCCCTTTTTTACCATAAAGCCCTACCACAAGCATATCCATATCATTCCAATGCCCAGGTCCGGCATAGGATGCGTAATCTTGAGAAAAATCAACAATATCTAATATTCCGGCTCCCTCAGTATCTAAATCTTTAAGTGTTTTCACTGGCTTAAGACTTCTCCATTTATCTCTGACATCACCGGTTGTACGCCATAACTGACCACCAACCTGTCCACCCCAAAGCCAAGGTTTACGTCCACCCCATTCGCAAATACCCAACACAATATCACGTCCGCTGTTACGTAAAGCATCTGCCATTTTTTTGTAACGTGTTTTCGCAATCTCCATATCATCGGGAGCACCGCAATAATCGTATTTCAAATAGTCAATTCCCCAAGAAGCAAAAATTTTCGCATCCTGTTCTTCAAAATTCAAACTAGCAGTATACCCCCCGCAGGTTAATGGTGCTGCATCCGAATAGATACCTAATTTTAATCCTTTGCTATGCACATAATCCGCAAGTGCTTTTATACCAGATGGAAATTTTTTAGGATCAGGAATTATATTGTTCCTGTTATCTCTTCCACCCTGCCATCCATCATCAATAAACAGATAACTATAGCCCGCCTTAACCATACCACTACTTACCATTGCATCTGCCATTTCACGTATGTCAGTTTCATTAAAATTATCCGCAAAATAGTTCCAAGTCATCCAACCCATAGGTGGAGTTGATGCCAATAAAGAACTATCGGTCGATTTGGTTTGCGCTTCTACACTTCCATAACTCAAGAAGAACACTATTAGGATAAGGCTGAAAATTTGTTTTCTCATTCTATATAAATTGTTACGTTTATTTTTTTATTGATTAGCATGACTCCAAAAAAAGTATCGGAGGTATTCTAAAGCACTTGTAGCTTCTTATCTTATCCTGAAATTAGCGTTGCATCAAATCCGAAAAAGAATTCTGCCAATGAAGCAATCACAGACCAAACAACATTTTTTTTCATTATCAAAAATTATTAATTTGAATTGCTAAGATATCCGTAAAAAAAAGCTGCCTATTTTAAATATGTTACAATAACCTACAACACATTAGAACCACTACAATCTTCCCTTCAAAACACTTGATTTCAGTAGATTAAAACCTAAAAAAGATTAAAAACTATACCGATGTAGTTATAATGATGTTACATCAATTACAATGATGTTACGTTAGTTTTTCAAAAAATGAATGTCGGTATTGATTTCTTAATTGGGTTTTAACACATTCTTATGCTTTTTAAGAGAACACAAGATTATTTTTGTGAAAATTTTAGGCAAATTGATTTTTAAAAGCATTATTAATTCAATGAAGTTTATTTTTGAATTGAATTAAAATGAAACTATATCATAATTTCTATGTATCATTTTTATTGGTAAATCAATCGATGTTGATTTTGTCCATACTAAAGCCTAAACACTCCATTTATATGATTACAAAAAAGCCCGTCAAAAGATATTTGACGGGCTTGATTGAAACACTAAAAAAATAAGCACGCTCTTTTCAAAACGTGCTTATTACAAACGAAGCTTAATTCTATTTTATATCTATATTGGACTTATTTAAAAATTTTCAGATTCAAAAAAGTACCACATGATTTTTGGTTCATTTTATAATACTGATGATACCTAAATATTTTTATATTCTTTAGGAGAAATTCCAAATTTATTCTTGAAGGAAGTCGAAAAATAATTGGGTGATGAAAAACCAACGGCATAGGCAATTTCCGAAATGGTCTGATCTGACTTTTTCAACAGTTCTTTGGATTTATCCAATCGCATATTATTGATATGATCACTGATACTAATTCCTAATATGGCTTTGACTTTTCGATACAATTGAACACGGGAAATCGCTAAATCCCGAGCTAAATCTTCAACAGTATACGATGAATTTTCCAAATTTTTCCCGATTAACTCATTCAGTTTTTTAAGAAAATCCTGTTCCGAAATACCAAAACTACCCTCCTCAATATTTACAATATTGTTAGTATAATAAAAACGTAGTTTTTCTCTATTAAAAAGCAATCCTTTTATAGACTGCGCTAAAACTTTTAAATGAAAAGGTTTAGTCAAAAATATGTCGGCTCCACTATCCAAAGCCTTTAAATAAGAGTCCTGATCATCTGAAGCGGTCAATATAATGGTGGGAATATGAGAAGTTCTTAAATCTTTCTTTAGCGTTTCACAAATTTGAAAACCATTCATTCCCGGCAAATTCAAATCACAAATAATAATATCCGGAATTAACTCCAAAGCTTTCTCAACGGCATCAGTACCATCTGATGAGAAAAAAATATACTCGGTTGAGAATTTATGGGAAACAAAATCCAAAAGATCTTTATTGTCCTCGATGTACAAGATGGAATATTTATCCTCAGTATTTTTAGGCTCCACTTTTTGAATCACCTCTGAATCCAAATAATCCGATTGATGAACAAAATCTAAAACTGGTTCTTTGATGATCTCTTTTTCATCAAGATGTGCCGTTCCTAATGGTAATGTAATTATAAATTCGGCTCCATTTTTTGAATGAATTTCTATAGTTCCTTTGTGCAATTCAACAAAATTTTTAGATAAATGCAATCCTATTCCGGAACTGTTTCTGTAATTATTTGAACCTTGATAAAAAGCATTAAACACTTCTCCCAATTCATTATCCGGGATTCCAATTCCTGAATCCTTAAAGTGAATTTTAACGATATTATTCGTTTTATCTTCTTTAATAGTAATCGAAATTTTTCCTTTTTCAGGAGTAAATTTGAAGGCATTTGACAACAAATTAAAATACACTTTATCCATTAAATTTCGATCCAAATACACCTCTAAATCCGGATTAGTTGTTGTTAATGAAAAATCGATATTCTTTTTCTTTGCTTCCCGTTCAAAATCACTGACAATACTTTTGGAGAAATCTAATAAATTAGTTTGAGATGCTCTTAAAGTAAAGCTATGCCCCTCGGTTTTTCTGTAGTCCAGCAGCTGATTGATCAAACGCAGCAATCTTCTGGAATTATTATACATCAAATTGATTTCTTTATTCACAGAAATTCCTTTATTCTTGAATTCCGTTTCCAAAGACTCTATAGAACTCAAAATCAATGTCAAAGGCGTTTTAAATTCGTGTGACAAACCGGTAAAAAAGTTCAATCTTGCCTCATTACTTTTCTTTAATTCATTAGAAAATTTCTTAATCTCATTTCTCTGATTCTTAATTTTTTTATTGGTGTCTTCTAATTCTATTTTTTTACGACGAATTACAATTCCAGAATAAATACTATAAACAGCAAGGCTCAACACAATTAGCAATAAAGAAATCAAAAGTTTTATAAGATTACTTTGAGTTGAATATTTTTTTAACTGATTTTTAATAACACTTTGTTGTTGCTCAATATCCGATTGCTGGATAGTTATTTTATCAAATTGATTGCTCAGGATATCCGCATTCAAAGAATCAATCAATATGGTATTCAGCTTGTTGTTTTTAGGGACAATCTCTTTATTTGCTATTTTCAATGCTAATTTAACAGCCTCTGCCGCTCCGGTGGGATACAAAACCGTTCCATCTATAATTCTATCTTTAACTAACTGAAGTCCTCCAGTGGGTCCGTTAAGTCCATCAACCCCAATAATTTTTATTTTCTTCTCTAAGCCTCTTTTCTTAAGTACCATCCAGGCTTGATAGGCAATTACATCATTATATGCATAAATATAATTGATTTCGGGAAAACGATTCAGAATTTCCACAAAAGGCTCCAAGTCTAGTTCATCCTTTCGGGCTTCCATAGTAACCACTTTAATACCCGGATATTTACTCAAAACCTGCTTAAAACCTAAATTTCTTTCAAAACCAGGGGAAGTAAAGGAACTACCTTTTATCTCTATAACATTCGCATTCCCTTTAGAGAGTGAAACAATATGTTTCGCCGCTATTCGTCCTACTTCAACATTATCAGCACCTACGTATGCCGTATAATTTGAGGTGTTTACTTTTCTGTCTACAATTATCACAGGAATCCCATTTACACCTGCTTTTTCTATTACCGGGACTATAGAATCCGATTCAAAAGGAGAGACAATTATAACATCCACATTATTCTGAATCATCCTTTCAATATCCTGAATCTGCTTTTTTACTTTACGATTAGCATTGTAGATTTTTAAATTAACTTCAGGATGAAGAGATGCCTCTACGGTCATTTCATGATTCATCGATATCCTCCAGACATCCTGGTTGATACATTGTGAAAACCCGATTGAGAGTTCCTCTTTGTCCTCTTCTGGTGACTTACATGAATTTAGAATACTTATAAAACCTAAAATCAAAATGAAAGAAACTTTTCTTAGCATATTTATATAAATTAAATAATGATAGTGACTGATGTGATAATGCCGTCTGTTTTAATTGCTTTTAATATTAAAACTTTTCAACGGTTCAAAAAACATGATGAAATAGAATAATTTCAATCGTGAAGTAATTGTATTTTTAACAATAATTAAACACTAATTGCAAACAAATATATAAAAACACAGCTATACTATTTCACTATATATCAAGAAAAAAATATAGTTTTTTTATCATTCCAACTTCAAAATTTAGCCCTTAGTTATTTTAACATAAATAACATTCAAAACTAAATGTCAATCAAGTTTAATTAATTATCCCCTTTGAAATTAATCATCGTAGCAATCGTAGTAAATAAATGAGGATGCTGTTTTTTAAAAACTTCCGGTGTTTCAAAAAAATGTTCTAAGATGACAGACAAAAATTCAAATTGATTTTCATAAGCATACAATCTAAAATAGCCTTTGGTTCTCAATTCGGCATTTAAATCAACATCATTATAATATTGTATCACTTTATCAAATTCATCCCGAAAAATAACTGCACTGGGATCTCTTTTTTGAAGACAATGAAAATGCAAGGCATGTGAAAACTCATGTAATCCTAAATTAATATTATCATTCAAGGTACCATGCCCTAAAACAAAATCTTCCCAGGAAAAAGCAATCACCTTCATCCTTGGATTGAATTCTCCTTTGTGAAAAGCATCATTTGTTGTTGAATAATAATTGGTAGCATAAATCAATATTCTTGAGAACTGATTGATCAGATAATTTCTCATTCCAAAAGTCAACATCACATAAGTTCCGGCTATAAGCACTTTCATTTCTTCAGTCACGGCAATGTCTTTGCCTATGAATTCATATTTCCCTATAAATTCATTTACTCTATGCTCAAAATAGCGTTTCTTTTTAATAGATAGTCTCCGGTAAAAAGGAAATTCTTTTTCTAAAACTTCTTTTTGATTGTCATTTAACTTTTTAAGAATAATATATCCATACAAAAACAACGGTTTTTTGAAGGCTAATACATAAACAGGTTCAATAATTCTAAAAACAATCAGTCGAAGGACAAGCAGCCCAAAAAGAAGAATAATTATAAATTGAAACAAGATTTTCAAATCCATTATAGGGGCAATTCTATTGGGACACAATTTAAAATAAAAAGCTTCAAAAACAATCAACTAAGCTGATTATTTTTGAAGCTTTACTATTTAGGGCTGCTTACCAGCTGACTCTTTTTTTATCTTAGCGTAAAATATTTTCGTTTTAAAATTAAGTGGGGCGCCTAAAATAAACGAATAAATTTCACCATAAACTTAAATGAACTCTAAAACAGTCTCTTTAATCTTGATTTTTTCTGCAACTTCTAAAATATCCGTAAGGACACTTCTTGCCGTTACCTGTCTTCCTGCTCCTGCACCCTGAATTACAATAGGCTCAACATTGCTTTTGGTATATATCTCAACCAGATTATCGGCTCCCCTTAACTGACCAATAACCGAATCCCTGGATACCGAAACCGGTTTTACATCCAATTTCTTTTTGGCAATATCCAATTCGCCCACATAGCGTAACACATTATTTTCGGCTTGCGCCAATTTGGCTAATCGAAAAGGCTTGTCTAATAATGACTTGTTTCGGGCATAATCTGCCTTGGAATTGTTTTCATTCAAATTCGGGAGCAATAATGACACAATTTTCACATCCGAAAAATCAAATTCATTTTCGATTTCACGGGCTAGAATGAGTAATTTTCGAGCTACATCATTTCCGGCCAGGTCTTCGCGGGAATCCGGTTCAGTCAAACCTAATTTCTCGGCATCCTTTAATATTACCGAAAAATATTCCTCCTCATTCGAAAATCGATTGAAAATATAACTCAATGAGCCTGAGAAAACCCCTCTGATTTTGGTGATTTTTTCTCCTGAAAAATGCAAATCGCGAATGGTTTTAATCACAGGTAAACCTGCTCCAACGGTAGCTTCGTACAAGAAAAGCTTGTCGTGTTTTTTTAAAATTCGACGCAATTCTTTATAAAACTCAATATGCAAAGTATTGGCTTTTT
The DNA here is from genome assembly GCF_004016525.1 of Flavobacterium sufflavum. Classification (GTDB taxonomy): domain Bacteria; phylum Bacteroidota; class Bacteroidia; order Flavobacteriales; family Flavobacteriaceae; genus Flavobacterium; species Flavobacterium sufflavum. Next base: position 612,221 of record NZ_SACJ01000002.1, on the reverse strand, counting down.
TATTGGCAGCCACAATATTAAAACCGTTTTGGATAAGCGGAATATAATTTTTAATGATTTCAGAACTTGCAGTAGCATCTACCGCAATTAGGTTTTCTAATTTCTTTTCCTTTACATAATCCAATATGTCCTGAAATTTATACGGAAATGCCAATTTTGTAAAATCGGCTTCCCATTTATTTTTAACGCCTTCTTCTTCAAAGAAAGCTAATGTAGAATTTGTAATTATAGGAAAACGCAAATCGATATTTCTTTTCTCAAGAAAAAATCGTTGGCTTTCAATGACCTGACTTAACAGTTCACTACCTATATTTCCAACTCCAAAAAGGACTACATTTATTCTTATTGCTGACATGATTTCTCTATCTATTAACTAATTATTGTTTTTTTTTAACTGCCCCCTACTAACCAATGAGGGCAGCTATAAAAAAAAACCAAAAACAAACTAAACTAACTTTTCAACCGGAAGCTGTACAAAAGCCTCTTTTAAATCGGCTTTTAAATCTTCTATATCTTCTAATCCTACTGAAAGGCGAATTAAATCATTGGTAACACCCGTAGCAATTTGCTCTTCTTCTGACAATTGCTGATGTGTTGTACTGGCAGGGTGAATAATCAGAGACTTGGTATCTCCTATATTGGCCAAAAGAGAAAATAATTTCACACCGTCAGCAACTTTTTTAGCGGCTTCGAATCCTCCTTTTAGACCAAAGGTCAAAACACCACTCTGCCCTTTTGGCAAATATTTTTGTGCCAAAACATATTGCTTACTCACCTTTAAACCAGGATAATTTACCCAGGCCACTTCTTTTTGAAGTTCCAGCCATTGGGCAAGAGCCAATGCGTTTTCACTATGTCTTTTAACACGAACTGCCAAAGTTTCTAAGCCCTGAATAATCTGAAAAGCGTTAAACGGACTCAAGGCTGCTCCGTAATCTCTAAGTCCTTCAATACGAACTTTTGCAATATAAGCGGCATTACCTAATACTTCATGGTATACTAAACCGTGATAACCGGCAGACGGTTCCGTAAATTCAGGGAATTTACCATTGCTCCAATCAAAATTTCCCGCATCGATAATTACACCTCCAAGCGAAGTTCCGTTACCCGAAATATATTTGGTCAATGAATGAATAACAATATTAGCTCCGTATTCAATTGGGTTTAATAAATATGGCGATGCCACGGTATTATCTACAATAAAAGGCACTTTAAATTGCTTCGCTACATCCGAAATAGCCTTTAAATCCAGTACATCTAATTTTGGATTCCCTAAACTCTCTGCAAAAAACACTCTTGTATTTTCTTTTGCAGCATTAATAAAATTAGATGGATCAGCAGCGTCTACAAAAGTGGTCGTGATACCTAATCTAGGCAAGGTTACTTTTAGCAAATTATAGGTTCCTCCGTATAAACTATTCGAAGCAACGATGTGATCTCCTGCTTTCAATAAAACCAATAAGGCCGTAGCTATTGCCGATGTGCCTGAAGCAGTAACCACTGCACCAATTCCTCCTTCGAGTTTTGCCAGGCGTTGTTCTAAAATATCATTTGTTGGATTATTTAATCGCGTGTAAATAAATCCTGCTTCGGCCAAACCAAAAAGATTGGCAGCTTGGTCCGAATTATTGAATACATAAGAACTTGTTTGGTAAATTGGTACAGCTCTTGTCCCTGCGTTTTTTGTTACGTCATGTCCTGCGTGTAATGCGTTTGTTTCAAATTTTTGAGTGCTCATGATTGATATGTTTTTAATGTTTTAATACTATTTTGTTTTTTATTCTTGTTGAAAATTGCTTTATAAAAAAAGTCCTTTTGGACAGCTTACCAAAAGGACTTTCGATTTCATAGTTAACTATGATTATCTCTTTCGCTTGAGGCAATATTTATCCGTGCTGCACATTGGCATCATACAACACAGTTTCATTGTTTTTATAATTGATTTCATTGTTTCTTCGTTTTTACTGTATGAGTTTTTCTTTTATTTTTAAATATTACTAAATCTATAAAATTAGCAGATTTTAAAATCAAAAAACTTACACTGCAAATGTATAACTATTTTTGAATTACAAAAAAATATTTTAATTTATTTTTCAAAAAACAATAACAACAAATCACAACCAACTAAAAAACAATAAGTTAAAATATAAATATTTTTAACCAAAACAATAGTAATCTATAAAAATAATAGACTTTTAAATTAAAAACAAGGCCATAAATGGATTATTACAAAATTTAAAAACCACAAAAAAACAACACAAAAACAACGTTTATACTTATATTTTTCTATAAATCAAAATGTTGTTGTTTTAGATAATCAACTGTCCTTAGCTTCCACAGTCGAGAGTCAAATGTTTGAAAAATGCGTAAAAAGAAAAGCTGTTTGAGCGATAGCGAGTTCTTTTCTTTTAGCATTCGAAAACTAATTTGACCGACGAGGAAGCGCAAGACTTGATTTTTTTGTTTCTTTTTTGATCAAGCAAAAAAGAAAATTGGTAAATCTAATTTTTCACTTTTGATAAAAACGTCATTAGTTCTGATTTCTTTTTGAGCGGAATCGTATCTAAGAAATTTATAATCTAAAACGGTTCTCGATACATTTTTATGCTTCATTTCATTACGCATAAAAACACTCGAACAGACGTTTTAATAATTTCACCCAACGAATTAGATTAGTAATTTTATATTTGTAAAAAAACAAACAGCATGCTTTCTAAAAAATCAAAATACGCTATCAAGGCATTAGTCGCTTTGGCAAAACACGAAAAGGAAAATAAAGATGGTTCTCCTATGCGTATTATAGAAATTTCAGAACAGGAAAAAATTCCTAAAAAATTCCTGGAAGCCATATTACTGGAATTACGCCGACATAACCTATTGGGAAGTAAAATGGGTGTGAATGGTGGCTATTATTTATTGAAAAGCCCAAAGGATATTGCTTTAACAGACATCATCCGTTTAACCGACGGACCTATAGCTATGATTCCTTGTGCCAGTTTAAATTTTTACGAAAAATGCGATGATTGTGTAGATGAAACCATCTGTGGATTACGAAAAGTAATGACCGAACTAAGAACCGCCAGCCTAAAAGTGCTTAGCGGAAACACCATAGAAGACATCATAAAAAACGAAAAAAAACTGATTAAGACGAAAAATCAGGAATGAAAAAGTCAAGCTTTGATTTATTGACTTACATCAATTTTTCACAGTTTTATTAGTTTCATCTTTGCATAGAACATTAAAGACTAGAAAGATGAATAAGAAATATTTCAAGTATATCAATACTTTATTTGTGGTTTTGCCAATGACTTTGATCATGGCATTTGTGGGATTGATTCGTAATTATGGTTTTGGAGAAGATTGGTTTTTCAAATTCTTAAATGCCTGGAGTATCATGCTTCCTGTTGCTTATATGGCTGCATTTTTAATTATCCCAAAAGCCCGAAAGTTGGCCGAAAAAGCAACTACTGAAACAAAAACAACACAAGCAATTTGAATTTAATACATCGGATTTTTGGTTTCTCTTAAATCCTGATTTAAGTTTATAAAAAATGCAGCAAGATGTATGACCAACTAACACAATTTATTAGAGAGAAATTAAGTATTTCTGGTGAAGATTTAGATTCTATATTACCTTACTTCAAAATGCTTTCTGCCAAAAAAAATGAACTTTTGGTAAGCCATGGCGAATTGGGTCATCAACTGTATTTTGTAGAAAAAGGATGCCTTCGTGTTTTTTTCATCAATGAAGAAGGCCAGGAATCTACCCGCCACCTGGCTTTTGAAAATTATCTTGCCGGTGCTCTTATTTCTTTCATAACTGATACTACTGCTGTAGAATATGTTCAGGCATTGGAAGATTCTGAACTTCTTTACATTGACAGAAAGGATTTCTTCTACTTGTTAGAAAAATATCCCGTTTGGGAGAAATTCTACAGGCATTATTTGGAATATGCTTATGTGACCAATACCAATCGTCTAATGTCGTTTATCACTATGGACGCCAAAACCCGCTATGAAAACCTGTTAAAAGAAAGACCTATTGTGGTAAAAAGACTTCCTAATAAAGTGGTAGCTTCGTTTTTAAATATCTCGCAGGAAACCTTGAGTAGGTTGAAGTCCAGGAAATAAAAGTTGATTGCAAACTTATTATTTTCTTTGCTTCTTCTCTTTTGATGTACTCACTTCGCTAAGCCATTTTGCCTGTGCCCTTGCTTCCTCTAAGGTAACTGGCGACTGCTTGGATAGTTGCTCCATGCTCAACTTGGCTCTTTTCTGAAATGATATTTTGTAGTTCATGTTTCATGAAATTTTATAACACAAATCTAAAGATTTTATTGTTATGATATTCTGATTCATGAGTACACCGTTTTATGCTCTCCTTTGTAGGCAGGGTTTCTACGTCAGTTCGCTATTGCTCGTGCAATGTCATATAGAAAAGCCACCCCGTCTTTCAGACACCCCTCCAGAGGAGGGGAAATCACGCAACTTCCCCTCCTCTGGAGGGGTGCCCAACGGGCGGGGTGGTTTAGTTACTATCCCTTAACTTATTACATTAATCGCTCGTGTGTAAAACCGAGGAATCAGGTGACAGTTACATTGCTTTATTATCGCTTCCTTTTAGAATAAAGATTCTCCATTTAAATTCGTAGTAAGTAATTCACTCATATAATCGAAAAAAGGTCTCATTGCTAAAAATGTTGCAATCACTTCTTTCTGAAAATCATCAGATAAAACTTCCTTGTCTGTAAATTTTCTCTTCACTACAAATTGTTTTTTCTTAATCAGATTAATTGCAGGATGATTTTTATCGAAGCCTTTCGGAGCAGTTTTTACTCCATCTTCTCCTTTAAGCTCTCCGAAATATTTTACGAAAGTATTTTCGGAAGTAATCTTTTCGATTTCTGTTGTATCCATTTCGAATTCTTTACGGATACGAAGTAAATCTTCACTATTTGGAGCCCAAAATCCTCCACCCACAAAACTGTTATTTTGTTCTAAATGAATATAATAACCACCTCTTAACATTGGTTTTGTACGGGAATATCCAGCTCCAAAATTAGTTTTATAAGGAGATTTATCTTTAGAAAAACGAACATCTTTGTAAATTCTAAAAATATGGATTCCTTGTAAACTATCCTGTTTTTGAAGTTCGGAATAAATCTGTTCGAAAAAAATTTTATTTTCTTTCACAATCAAATCGTATTCTGGTTTGTGCTTAGTAAACCATTCCCGATTGTTATTTTCTTTTATCTGTTTAAGAAATTCAAATCCTCTTTTCATAATACTATACAGGTCAAAGTCCGAATATTTTTCTCATTTGTTTCAAGTCTTAATTGTCTTTTCGGGTTGTAGCTTCTTAAAATTTCATTACTTAATCTCGTTTGTGGGCAAGGTTTACTTCGTCAGTTCGCTATCGCTCGTGTGTAAAACCGCGCTATCCGCTGACGAGATATTTACTACATATCCGAGCGATCGGGTTTCATAAATGTAAAATTACAGCGCTCAACTGATACTATCCTCTTGGGCTTTCATCTTTTCTTTTGACTGTCCTAAGATACCTGATGTACTTTCTGGATTTGTTTTTCTGAAATGATGCTTTTTTAAATCATCAACAATTTCATACCAAACATTATTAGATATCTCATAAGAATTAATTGGTTTACCTTTAAAATTAGAAGTATATTTTCCTAACAAATCTTCCCAATGAATTTTTTCTAAAATGATTGGAATCAAAACCACATTATCGTTTGGATCATTATTTCTTTCAATACCTCTTTTAACTTCTTCATCTAAAATAAAAGGTGTGCTAAAAAAATCACTACTAATAAAATAAAGAATTATATCAGCCTCATAAAATTTCTTTTTTATTTTAGATTCCCAATCCTCACCTAATTCAAGTTCAGAACAATGCCAAGTCTCAACTTCTTTTGTCAATTTAAAAGGAGCTATTTGTTTCTGAAATTCATTAACTTCTCTTTTATTCTCCTTTGCATAAGAGATAAATATTTTTTTCATATTTTCTGCATTCTTATTATTTGTAAAGTTCTTAAACAATCCTGTAGCTTTTTCTTTAAATGAATTTTTATCTAATCTTCTTATTTCAATTTCTTTATTGTTTTGTGTTTCATTTTTTATTTTCAAACCAAAAGACATAATTTTATTAAAGGTTTTATTCTTATTTTCTAAGTCTTTATGATTTACAAAATATCTATTATCTATCGAAATATATAAATCATCAGGACTAACAAATTCATAATTTATACTTTCATTATAAACATTAGCCTTTAATCTACTATCAATTAAATTTTCACTGTTAATATCTTCAATATTAATATTCCCTTCTTTTATATCTTTATGTTTGACTTCATATGTTTTATCCCAATATATATCTAAAATATCTTTAAATATTTCTTGTTGTAATTTATCTATCTTTTTACTGTCATCTTTGGATTTTATAGAGATGGAAATTTCTAAATTAGTAAAGTCTAATTTGATTAATATTTTAGAATTATCTTTAGTGAATAAAAGTTGATCCCTCCAATAATGTTTTTTATTTCTATTTTTTCCGTAGAAACAAACTAGTTGGTTAATTAGTCCGAAAGGAAGGAAATATTCGAACTTCATTACGAAATTAGGTTCAATAAAATCAAATGTAAGTAATTCATATAATTTATCTTCCTCTTCTGTCAATGGTAAGTAACCTGGAATAATATAATTATTATCATACTCGTCTAAAAATATTACTTTTTGATTAATTAATAATTTTATGACTTTATCATCCTTTATGATTTTATCAAAAGCTTCTTGATTAATTATCCCCCTATTCTTTTTTATAATATCTTTTGATAATATTCGGTTATGAATATCTTCTATTATTCCTGTTGGATTAAGCCAAACAATATCTTTTAAATCAGCATCATCTTTATAATATAAGATTAATCCTGTTTGAGCAATTTCGCGTAAAACTTCAGGCAATAAATAATTATTTTTATCACTTTCCCTTTTATATTCTAGTCCTAAATCTTCTAATCTTATATACGATTTCCTTTTAGACCTTAAAATATAATTCAAAAAATCTTTATACCAAATTGGTTCATATTTAACTATTTGCTTTTGTTTTATTTGTTCATTTAATGTTTCTTCAAAATAACGTAAACCAATATCTAAGGTTTTATTATTTTTAATGGCAGTTGAATTGAATGACAAATAAAATTCATTAATTATATTAAAATTATTACAATCGCCAATATAAGTCTCTCTATTAACTAATTCATTATCAGCGTGAGTTTGAATCAAAATAATAGGCTCTGTATTTTCAGTAGAATTTAATTTCTTTGAATTACTATACTGAAATTTTAATTGATATAACCAATAATTTCTATCATAATCTCTAGTTAGCTGTTCATTTCGATCTTTCCTTATTTGATTTTTATCATTTTGACTATCCCATAATAGAATATTTAAGGAATCATTACTTAGAAAAGCTTTATAAAGACCATGATAATAATCTTGCCCTCCAAAATCATAAAAGACAGCTTCTGGAATTATATTTTTCTTGATTTTTTTTGGAAAAGTTTCCACTTGAATTATATGTGTACTTTCTAAATTATTTTTAAACATTTTAGGATTTATGTCCTGTAATATATAATCTAATAAAGTCGATTTTCCACACCCTGTATTGCCTAGTAATAATACTTTCGTTGGTAAAACATATTCCTTTTTTTCTTCATCTATTTTTTTTATAAGATTTAAGACTAGATCATAATGGTTTTTATCTAATTCAAATTCCACATCATACCCATCAAAACAAGGATTATTATTAGTAGTAATAAATAATGAATCTATATTAACTATAAACTGAAATTGTTCTAAATCTAAAATTTCATTATCATTTAGAAAAATTTTTGAGATCTTTTTAAACTTCCTTAAAACATCTAGATTTGATAAATTATTCTTCCCTAAATTTAAAACTTTTAAGTCTGTTAAGTCTCCTAAAAAAGAAATGTTGTAAATATCATTACTAGCTATAAACAATTCTTCTAAACTTGTTAATTGCCCTAAAATTTGAAAATCATTAGAGGCAATATTATTTAATGATATTTTTTTTATTTTTTTTAAATATTTAAGAGGTGTGATGTCAAATACTGGATTATCACTTAAACGTAAAGTATTCAATTTTTCTAATTTCTTTAAACAATTAATCAAACTTATTTGATTACCAGACAACTCCAATGAAGTTAATGATGTCAAATTTTCAAGAAATGAAATATCCATGATATTATTTCTACTTAAATCTAATGAAGTAATAGATGTTAAATGTTCCAAAATAGAAATATCAGAAATTTTATTAAAGCCTAAATCTAAAATAATTAATAATTTCAAATTTTCTAAACTTGATATATCTGAAATTTTATTATGCCATAAATATAGTGTAGTCAAATTTTTTAAATTTGCCAAAACTGAAATATCGAAAATTTCATTTATCCATAAATTTAATGATCTCAAATTCACTAAATTCGCTAAATCTGAAATATCTGAAATTTGATTATTTCTTAAAGCTAAGGAATCTAAAGAAGTTAAATTTCTTAAACTTGAAATATCTGAAATTTCATTACTTCCTAAATCCAAATTAGTCAGTAATTTTAATTTTTCTAATATTGAAATATCTGAAATCTTATTATTTTCAATATTTAAATTAGTTAGTAATACCAAATTTTCTAAACTTGATATATCTGAAATTTTATTTTCACCCAATTTTAAAATGGTTAATGAAACTAAATCCTTCAAAATTGATATTTCTGAAATTTGGCATTTACTTAAATTTAAACCAACAATTTCATGATTTTCATTTAAACTATATGAATTATTTTGAAAAGAAGAACTCGATTCAGTAAGTGAAATTCCATAATATTCTTCTAATTCTAAAATTTCAGTAGGTTTATCCATTTTTTACAATTTAATCATTTTAAAACCTATTTAATTCCTTAAATATAGTCTTGTGATACGAGTATTTCTATTTTAATTACCCTCTATATATTTTCTCAAATTAACAAATAATAAACCACAAAAACTCCAAATAATTCAGAGAATTTGTGGTTACTGTTTATAACAAAAAAACCCAAGAACTAAATCCTGGGCTTTTGCTTTTTTATTTCTTTCCGGATTTTAATTTCCAGAGGGTTTCTATAAAAACATCCACATCCTGAGTGGTGTTGTAAAAGGCCAAAGACGGCCTCACACAGGTTTCTACGCCCATTCTTCTCAAAATAGGCTGTGCACAATGATGTCCTGTTCTCACGGCAACACCTTCTTTATTCAATGCCTGTCCTACTTCATCATTAGTAAAACCTTGCAGGTTAAAAGAAAGCACGCTCGCCTTATGAGCCGCAGTTCCTATCAATCGAACACCCGGAATTTGTTTCAGCAAATTAGTCGCATATTCTAATAAATAATGCTCGTATTGCCCAATCACTTCTATTCCTATTTTCGAAACATAATCAATCGCTGCACCCAGACCAATGGCATCGGCAATATTTCCTGTCCCCGCTTCAAAACGATTCGGTGCTTTGTGGTATTTGATTTCCTCAAAAGTCACATCCTGAATCATATTTCCACCAGATTGATACGGCTGGGTTTCGTTTAGCAAATCTTCCTTGCCATACAAAGCGCCAATTCCCGTTGGTCCAAATAATTTATGACCAGAGAAAACCAACCAATCGGCATTCAGATACTGAACATCTACTTTCATGTGCGAAACAGATTGCGCTCCATCCAAAAGTACTTTAGCACCAACAGCGTGAGCCATTTCTACCATTTGCTTAGCCGGAGTTACCGTTCCCAACGCATTCGAAACTTGTGTAAAAGCGACTAATTTCGTTTTAGAATTCAGCAGTTTTGCATATTCGTCTAACAGAATTTGTCCGCTATCGTCCACAGGAATCACTCTTAATTTCAGGCCTTTTTTATCAGCCAGACGTTTCCAGGGCACAATATTAGCATGATGCTCTAAATTACTCACCACAATCTCATCGCCGGCAACCAAATTCTGATCGCCCCAGCTTTGAGCCACTAAATTGATTCCTTCCGTTGCTCCACGAACAAAAACAATTTCGTTTACCGATTTGGCATTCAGGAATACTTTCACTTTTTCACGGGCAGCTTCATAGGCATCAGAAGCTCTGGCTGCCAGTTCGTGAGCGGCACGGTGAATATTCGAATTTTCGTGCTCGTAAAAATAACTCACACGATCAATTACTGATTGTGGCTTTTGGGTTGTTGCAGCATTGTCAAACCAGATTAAAGGTTTGCCATTTACCGTTTCCTTCAAAATTGGAAAATCTTTCTTGACAATATGTGGATTGAAATTCGTTCCACCAAAACCTTCAAATTCATGATGACTTACAGGCGAAACATCTGCTTTTTTGGAATCAAAACCAAAAGGATTTTCATTCAAAAAATAATAAGATGCCGGAGTATCGATAATTCCCGGAGTGTTTACCAAAGATGGAATTCCAAAACTCGAATTCAGTGCCTCTAAAGCCGCCTTTAATTCGGCTTCAAAAGAAGTATGTTCCAATTCGAATGGCAAATAATTCTGATTCAAATTCGTAGACGAAGACGAATTCCCGCCACTATTTTTCAGATTGGGATCATTGAAACTGGTTTGCGGGTCAGCCGCATTGATATTATTGCCGTTATGTACCGCATAGGGATCGGCTCCACTTCCTGAAACAGGAGCAGATGCAAACCCTTGATTGGTATCCAGATTCAAATCACCTAATTGTGAAATATTTTCGATAGTAGGATCGGAAAAAGCATTAGAATAGCCTCCAAAAGCGGGTGTCTTTCCATACTGTACCACCGAAGGCGATCCGCCAAAGCCACCAAACGAAGGCGGTGTTTGTACAGAACCTATCGGACTGGCTGAAACCGCCGGAGTTGCCAATGGAGCAAAACCGGATTGTCCCAACAAGGTATCGTGATTGCTAACTGGAAATGCCGCTTCGACACCACCTAAATTACCCGCAGCAAGCAGCGTTTCGGCAATTTTGGTAGCGCGAGGATGCTCACTGGCATTGGGACTCAACGAAATTTCTTTTGGAAACTCATTTGGCAACGCACTGAACAACTCATTGGCTAACTTTTCCAAGTCGGCAATATTAGGCAATCCCGTACCCGTTGTATTAATATTTGTACTCATGATACTTTCCTATTTCTACATCTTCCAATACGGCAATGGCATCATCCACAGTAACTGCCAAGGAACAATACAAGGATACTAAATAAGAAGCAATGGCTTTTTCATTAATTCCCATAAAACGTACCGATAATCCCGGAGACTGTTCTCCCTGTAATCCCGGTTGGATAAGACCAATTACACCTTGACGGCTTTCTCCTGTACGCAATAAAATGATTTTAGATTTACCGTCTTTAATTGGTAATTTATCAGAAGGAATAAGCGGAATTCCTCTCCATGTCAAAAATTGGGAACCAAACAAAGAAGTTGTTGGAGGCGGCACACCACGACGGGTACACTCACGACCAAATGCTGCAATAGCTAATGGGTGCAACAGGAAAAAACCAGGTTCTTTCCAAACTTTGGTCAACAATTCGTCTAAATCGTCCGGAGTTGGAGCTCCTGTTCTTGTTTTTATAATCTGAGAAGGCGCTACACTATTTAACAAACCGTATTCTTTGTTGTTGATTAATTCGCTTTCCTGACGTTCTTTAATCGTTTCAATTGCCAAACGCAATTGCTCTGAAATTTGGTTGTATGGTTTGCTGTACAAATCCGAAACACGAGTATGTACGTCAACAATAGTTTGAACTGCAGCCAAATTGTATTCTCTTGGATTATCGATGTAATCCACAAAGGTATTAGGCAAAGTTCTTTCGTCTCTGGCCGAACAATCCACTTCAATATGATTGGCATCTTTTACTTTATTCAAACGATACACCCCTGATTCAACCGGAACCCAGTGTAACAAATGTGTAAGCCATCTTGGAGAAGTTGCCATTGTAGGCACCGAACGTGTTGCTATTGCTAATTGTCTTGCTGCTACGTCTCCTAACGCAGTCTGTTGTTTTTTTACTTCTGCCATTTTCTTAGTTTTAGATTATTTAATAATGTATTCGTAAAATTCTATTGCGTAGTACTCTTCTGCTAATTTAATGTTTTACGATTAATTATCCACATCGACTACTTGTTATTTTTGTTAAATCCTCCTGCCTACAAAACCGAATCAAACAACTCATCTACAGACAAATATCGTTCTCCGGTATCGTAATTAAAAGTTAGAATTACTGCGTTTTCAGGTATCCCCTCAAGCTTTTTAGAAACTCCCGCCAAAGCAGCTCCTGTAGAAATTCCTGAAAAAATTCCTTCTGTTTTGGTTAATTTTTTTGAAAATTCAAAGGCATCTCCTTTTTCAACGGTAATGATTTCATCTACATGTTCCCTTTTAAAAACATCCGGAACAAATCCGGCGCCAATACCCTGAATGGGATGCGGTGAAGCTATACCACCGCTTAAAACCGGCGATAATGCCGGCTCAACAGCAAAGGTTTTCAACTTGGGGAAATGTTGTTTTAAAATTTTGGAAACTCCCGTAATATGTCCGCCGGTTCCCACTCCGGTGATTAAATAATCAATTCCATCGGGGAAATCTTTTAGAATTTCCTGGGCGGTGGTTCTTTCGTGAACTGCCACATTCGCCGGATTATTGAATTGCAAAGGCAAAAACGAATTGGGAGTCGAAGCCGCTAATTCATGTGCTTTTTCTACCGCTCCTGCAGTTCCTTTTTCTCTTGGTGTCAGAACAAATTCTGCGCCATAGGCATTCATGATTTTTCTTCTTTCGATACTCATCGATTCCGGCATTACCAAGATTACTTTGTATCCTTTTACAGCGGCTACTAATGCCAATCCAATTCCTGTGTTTCCGGAAGTGGGTTCGATAATAATCGAATCAGGATTTAAAAGCCCTTTTTCCTCTGCATCTTCAATCATCGCCAAGGCAATTCTGTCTTTGATACTCGATCCCGGATTTGATTTTTCTAATTTTATCCAAACCTGATGCGTTGGAAAAAGTTTGTTCAGTTTTACGTGGGGTGTATTCCCTATGGTTTCTAATATATTTTGATATTTCATTTTTTGTAATTCTTTTTTTAATACTTAGTTTTTAGTCCCTAGTACTTAGTCCGTAGTCCTTAGTTTTTAGTGCTTAGTTCCTAGTCTCTAGATTTGTACTAAGGACTAAGTACTAGGGACTAAAAAACAACTAAATCGAATAAAAAATAGGCTCCGGAAAAGGATTATTGTCCTTAACCCTGATTTCGTTTTTATGATAAACCACCGAATTAGACGGAATGGTATACGTCAACCAAACATTTCCTCCAATGATAGAATCCCTGCCTACGGTTGTTTGTCCACCAAGAATGGTACTATTGGCATAAATAATGACGTTGTTTTCAATCGTTGGATGTCTTTTTATGGATGCTTCTCCTTTTTTGACACTCAAAGCGCCAAGGGTAACTCCTTGATATATTTGAACATTATTCCCAATAATTACGGTTTCTCCAATCACGATTCCGGTTCCGTGATCTATGGCAAATTCATCGCCTATTTGTGCTCCGGGATGGATTTCGATACTGGTTTTACTGTGTGCATATTCCGAAATGGTTCGGGCCAACAATTTCAAATCCTGTTTCCAAATCTGATGTGAAAAACGATAAATGGCAATTGCAAAAAAACCGGGATAGGTATACAAAACTTCTTCTAAAGATTTTGCAGCCGGGTCTTTGGCAAAAATAGTTTTGGCATCACTTAATGCCTTTTTATGTAAATTGGGTAATGCCTCAAAAAACGTTTTGGTCTGTTGCTGGCTTCTCTCGTTTTTGGGTTCAAAATCCAAAACCAGCTCATTAAATTGTATTTCTAATTCTGTGAATTTTTCTTCGATGATAGTCACATTCCCGAAAGATTTTGAGGTATTCGAAAACAAAACCGAAAACAACTCATCTATAAATTGATGGATTAATTTCTTTTTTGGCAGAATCAGGAAGTCTTGATGCTGTTGGGCTATTTCTTGGTAAAAAGATTTCATAATAATTTAGCTTTTATGTTTAAAAATCAGTGCTGCTATTTGTCCTTCACACATCTAAATCCTAAGTGATTACAAGCGCTTGTCGTTTCTCCTTTGCCTCGGCTGCCAGCTACATAACGAATACAATATTGGTCGCTACACAAATAAGAGCCACCTCTTTGAACGTGTTTTTCAACACCCGGCTCTTCCGGATCATGACTTTCTAAAGGCCCTTTTGGATTATCACCGGGACTCGTTTTATAATAATCATCACGGTATAAATCGTTACACCATTCCCATACATTTCCTTCCAAATCATAGATTCCTAAAGGGTTTTTAGGGAAAGACTTTACAGGAGCTGCGGCTGCAAAACCGTCTTCGGCGGTATTATTATTCGGGAAAGTTCCCTGAAAAATATTGGCTAGCCATTTCCCATTCGGTTTCAACTCCTGACCCCAATAATATTTAGTATGCTCTCTTCCTGCTCTGGCGGCAAACTCCCACTCAGCCTCTGTTGGCAATCGCTTTCCAGCCCATTCAGCATAAGCTTTGGCATCCAGATAACTAACTTGTACTACAGGATTATTTTCGAGTCCTTCAATACTGCTTTCCGGTCCACTGGGATGTTTCCAACTGGCTCCCGGAACATACTGCCACCATTGCTGTATATTATCCAAAGAAACCTTTGTTGTTGGCGGTACAAATACTGCCGAACCCGGCACTAAATTTTCAAGTGGAACTCCCGGATAATCAGCCGGATTTAAAGGCCTTTCGGCAATAGTTACATAATTAGTCGCAGCTACAAAAGCTGCAAACTGGGCATTGGTTACCTCGTGTTCATCAATCCAATAGCCTTTTACACTTACTTTATGGACGGGTTTTGCATCGGGATAATCATTGGTTCCCATATTGAATTCTCCCCCTTGAACCCAGACCATTCCATCGGTAGAAGTTGCCGTGTTTTCTTTAGATTTCTTTTCAATAGATTGCAGTAACAATGCTTTTTTAGAAGTATTTGCCTTGCACATTGCTTCACAGCTTGTTGTTGTAACAACAGCAACAGCTTTATTTTCCTGCCCCGAAGCAGTATATAAACCCGATAAAATAATGGCAACAATTAAACTATATTTTTTCATATTCGTATTATTTCATTATCAGCGTACCCGAACGAATCAGGAACTTATTGTATTAAAATTTCAATGGATAAAAAGCAAAAGCATTAACAACAACACATCAGGCAAAGAATGCCACATGCAAAAAGATCTTGCATTTTTAAAAAAGAGATGTATTGGGTATTTTTCAAAATTTTTCTGTTTTAGAATTTTTAATTCTATTAATTTGATAGAACAAATGTATATTAAAAATACCAACTTACAAATTTTGAATTCTATTTTTTTGTCTTACAATAAAAACAGCGAACACAAAACCTACGCAAACCCATATAAAATAAGGATTAAACAGAATTATATTTTTTTTTAATCATACAGGATTTTAAACAAAAAACAACACAGATTTAGCCAATTCCCACCAAACATGCTGTGAAAAATGACTAAATCTGTGTTGAAAAATTAACTAACCTGACAGCTTTCTAAAACCTGTCAGGGATAAATAAAAATTATATTTTATTGGCTAAAGCCGCATCAACCTCTTTTTTCAAATCGTTCGAACCGTCTTTTTTGAAAACAATTTTTCCGTTTTGGTATAAAATCAAAGTTGGAAAAACCTTCACTGTTTTTAAATCGGCTATCACTTGTGGACTTTCTTCCAAATCAATTTCTATGATTTTTAAATTAGTGCCCTGCTCTGCTCTGATAGTTTCCAAAATAGGTTTTACTTTTTTACAGGCACCACAATATCTGGAACCTATATCAACTAAAACACTCTTATTATCGGCTATGATTTTATTGTATTCCGCCAATGTCAACTTGCTTTTCAAATTAGTGTAAAAAGGCTTTCCGCCTCCTATCCAGGCAGCAATTCCTCCTTGTAAATCATGTACTTCCGAAAAGCCATTTTTCAATAATTCTTTGGCTAATAAATTACTTCTTCCCGCACCAATTGAATAGATAAATACTGGTTTTGATTTATCCAAACGGGCTACATACTCGGTATAATTTTTTGTTTCCAAATTAAAATTAACCGCTCCATTGATATGGTTTAATGCAAACTCCTCGGGACCTCGTGCATCAACTATCTGAGGATTTTTTTGTTCCTTAATTTTTGCAGAAAAAGGAGCTAATTGTAAGGTAATTGTATTTTGATTTTGGGCAAAACCGACAATTGTAAAAAGCAAAATTATTGCTGTGATACTGTTTTTAAAACTTTTAAGATTGAACTGGCTCATATGCGTTTGGATTAGGTTGAACAGTCTGTTTTTGAGAAATTGGAATAGCAATGACTCCATCAGCTAAGGGACTTCCTTCAATTTTAGATTTAAATATTGGCCAAAGGAATTGTGCATACCACTCTTCGCTTTTGTATGATTTCGTTCCGTATGATTTTGGAAATTTACGAGTGATTAAACCCGTACCGAAAATCACATCCCATAAGAAAAACATATTTCCAAAGTTACCTTTAAAATGTCCTACGCCATCACCACTGGTATCCGCATGATGTGCGTGATGCGTAGCCGGAGTAGAAATAAGTCGTTCTAAAACCCAGGCAATCGGGTGCAATACTTTGTATTTGTAAAACGGTTTGTCCCAGGCAAGACTGGAATGTGCTCCTAAGGTGATAAAACTTTTGACAACCAAAACAAATAAAGCCGGTATTCCCAAACCTAAATAAGTCAGGGTTGCAGTCAAATAAATCTGAGAGAAAAAAACCGTGTAAAGGAAGTTTTGTCTTGAAGCCATTGCCATTCCCATGTAAGGAGCCGAGTGATGCGTTCTGTGAAAACGCCATAAAAAAGGCACTTGATGGTGCAAACGGTGGTACCAATATTGGGTTAAATCGTCAGCTATTGCAATCAGAAAAAATCCTCCCCAAAATGGCACCCATGACAATGTGTTTGCCAAATTTGGAATTACATACGGTAAAACGGTTAAGCTAAAGTATGCTGTTACAGGTGGTAAAAGCAATTTTGGTGCTAAAAAGCAAATGATATCCACTTTACGTTCACGTCCTGTCCAGTGATCATCATACAAACCTGCCGTAAATTCGACAATTCCTAAAACAATCGAGAATACAATTAATCCCCAACTTCTTATGTTTTTAAAAACTGGTTGCAAAAATTCCAAATAAGATGGTAATGTAAGCTGTGATTCTGCTACAATACCATTATTTAGTTTAAAATAAAGGTAAATTGCCAATACCGGCAAACTATAAATAAAAAGACTAATACCTAAGTCTCTTTTTAATTTTGTTTTATCTAATGCCATGATTTTTTAATTTAAAAAAGTTTTTAATAATGTTAAACCTCCAGCTAAAATCAGTAGTGGTACTAAAAAGACGATTATCCCAACGATAATTTTTTTTGCTATTATTTGAAAATCTATTAGTTTCATTTGTATAATTTTTAAAAGAATCAGGCCTTTTAGGTTCCAATAAAAGACCTGAATTCACGATTAAGCAATTAATTAGTGCTACCTGTTTGAGGTGTCTTATGAATTAATTCCTGAATATTTTGATTTTTATCTCCTGAAGGGTTGTGTATTTTTCTACCCAATACATCACTCCAGTCAATTAATGGATACAGGTTATTTTCTTTGGCCTGTTCGTCAAACAATTTTTTAAGTTCGGCTAATTTTTCAGGATACTTTTTAGCCAGGTTATTACGCTCGTTAAAATCTTCGTTCAGATTGTACAATTCCCAAACATCAGTGTCAAAATTGCTTGGTGTCGGTGCCTGATTTTTACCCGCAGTATTTGGTGAGGTAAACGGATTCGCATGTGCCGCAGCCGCTTTCCAACCATCTTTATAAATAGCCCTGTTTCCAAAAATATAATAGTACTGTACTTTGTGTAAAGATTCCGCTTTAGCATCATTTAACGAAGCATACAAAGACGAACCCTGAATAATATCCTGCTTAATCTCTTTAATTTTTTCAGGTGCTTTGATTCCTGCAATTTCCAATGTAGTAGGAAGAATATCCGTCACGTGGCTGTATTGATTTCTGATTCCGCCTTTTTCTTTAATACCTTTTGGATAAAAAACAATCAAAGGATTACGTGTTCCTCCTTCGGATTGTGCATCTTGTTTCCAATTTTTGAAAGGGGCATTAGTAGCCTGTGCCCATCCCAATGGATAATTGGTATTCAAGCCTTTTGCTGTACCAATTTCTCCGATTTTCTCCAAATTAGACTGAAGATTTTGCTCGTCAGATACACCTTTAGAAAAAAGATTTTGGCTGATTGTACCTACCTGACTTCCCTCTTTACTCGCACCGTTATCACCAATGGCAACAAAAATCAGGGTGTTATCTAATTGATTGCTTTCCTTCAAATAATTAACCACTCTTCCAATTTCGTAATCTGTATACGTCAAATATCCGGCATACACTTCCATGAATCTTGCATATAGTTTCTTTTGATCGGGAGTTAATTTTTTCCATTCAGTGATAAGTGCATTACGATCCGGCAACACCGCATTAGCAGGAATTACACCCAGTTTCTTTTGATTTGCCAATGCTTTTTCACGGTATACATCCCAACCTTCGTCAAATTTTCCTTTGTAAGCATCACTCCACTTTTCAGCAACCTGATGTGGGGCATGAACCGCTCCCGGAGCATAGTATAAAAAGAATGGTTTTCCCGGAGCTGCCTTTTGTTGTGTTTTAATATAACCAATCGCTTTATCCGTAATTTGATCGGTTAAATGTCTTCCGTCCGGTTTTACATGTGCCTGATCTTCCACTAAATCAGGATTGTATTGATCGGTTTGAGAACCTAAGAAACCAAAGAAATGATCGAATCCTTTCCCTGTTGGCCATCTGTCAAAAGGACCTGCATCGGTAGCATCTTCATCAGGAGTTACTCCATATTTACCCACTGCAAAAGTGTTGTAGCCATTCTCTCTTAAAATCTCGGCAATTGTTCCTTTATCCGCTGGAATTCTTCCGTCCCAACCCGGGAAACCTGCCGATAAAACGGTGTGTGAAAAACCACTAACGTGAACTCTTCCTGAATTTCTACCTGTCAATAATGCGGCACGGGTTGGTGCACAAATGGCTGTTGTATGGAAATTAGTATATCGCAATCCATTGTTTGCCAAGGCATCAAATGTTGGCGTGTTAATCAAACCACCAAAAGCACTGGAAGCACCGAATCCTACATCATCCAGCAAAATCCAAACTACGTTAGGAGCGCCTGCCGGAGCTTTTACCGGTTCTGGCCAATATTCTTTTGATTCTGCTAATGTTTTACCAATAACTCCTTTATAATTCACATCAGCTTTATTTTGAGCAAAACTAAGCTGTGCAACAACTAAAGCCGTAAGTAAAAGTCCCTTCTGGGGAGTTTTCAACTTTGAATTAAATTTAAATTTCTTCATTGTTTTGTTTTTTATAAATTATTAATGAACCCGCTATGGGGTGAATATTTCGTTAATTTTGAAAGAACTAAACACCTTAAACCTGTTTAATTCTATAGGTATGATATAATTTCATTATGTAATTATCCACTAACTTTAAAGTCCAGAATTAGAAATAGCCTTTGTTTACTTTGCCTTTATTGTTTTTTTTTACAACTCTTTTCAGAAAACGAATTATAGAAAAAACAGCCATCAAAATGGATAACGGTATCAGATAAATAACTGTCAGCACTAATTTCATTTTCCTGTAATTTCAAAGTTGATTCGTTTCACAACTATCTCATTTTTTGAATTATCAGAGCTACCAAATTCAAATTCAATAGCCCTGAAATAAATATTACCTGTTTGCCTTGGTCAATAATTCCTGAGCCGTCTTACCTTCCGTACCGGGCGTTTGGTGAATTCTTCTTTGGTAAACATCCGACCAGTCAATTAATGGGTACAGGTTATTTTTCTTAGCCTGTTCATCAAATAGTTTTTTCAATTCGGCCAGTTTTTCAGGATATTTCTTAGCCAAATCTTTTCTTTCATTGAAATCTTCATTGATATTATATAATTCCCAAACATCTTTATCGAAATCAGCATTTAAAGCATTCAATTTAGTTTTATCATTCAATGCCTCTTTCACATCAATGGAGCTTCTATGTGCAGCTGCTGCTTTCCAACCATCATTATAAATTGATCTGGCTCCAAAAATATAATAGTGCTGAATTTTATGTGACGATGCCACTTTTGCATCATTCAAAGAATTAGAAAACGAATAGCCCTGAATGGAATCCTGCTTAATTTCTCTGATAGACTCAGGTGCTTTAACTCCCAGAATATCAAGGGTTGTTGGCAAAATATCAATTACGTGACTGTATTGATTTCTGATTCCACCTTTCTCTTTAATCCCTTTTGGATAATAAACAATCAACGGATTGTGCGTTCCTCCTTCAGAGTTAGCATCTTGTTTCCATGATTTAAATGGAGTGTTAGTGGCCTGTGCCCAACCTAATGGATAATTCCCATAAGTTTGAGGAGTTCCAATTTCACCAATTCGGTTTAGATTATTTTGGAATGCCTGCTCTTCTGTAACTCCTGCTACATAAGTTTGTCTGTCGACTGCTCCTTGTAAGGTTCCTTCTTTACTGGCTCCATTATCACCTATTAAAACAAAAACCAAAGTATTATCTAATTGATTGGTTTCTTTTAAATGATTCACCAATCGTCCAATTTCATAATCGGTATAAGTCAGATATCCAGCATATACTTCCATGAATTTTGAATATACTTTCTTTTGATCCGGAGTTAATTTTTTCCAGTCTGCAATAAGTGAATTACGCTCCGGCAATACAGCATTGGCAGGAACCACTCCTAATTTCTTTTGGTTAGCCAATGTTTTTTCACGGTAAGCATCCCAACCGTCATCAAATTTTCCTTTATAAGCATCACTCCATTTTGCTTCAACCTGATGCGGTGCGTGAACAGCTGCTGGTGAATAATACAAAAAGAATGGTTTTCCCGGAGCTGCTTTTTGCTGTCTGCTGATATAGCTGATGGCTTTATCGGTAATTTGCTCGCTAAGATGTCTTCCATCCGGAGTAACGTGTGCCTGATCTTCAATTAAATCCGGTTTGTACTGATCGGTGGCTGAACCTAAGAATCCGAAGAAATGCTCGAATCCTTTACCTGTAGGCCATCTGTCAAAAGGACCTGCATCGGTAGCATCTTCATCAGGAGTTACTCCATATTTACCTACACCAAAAGTATTGTATCCTTTGTCACGTAAAATCTCAGCAATAGTTCCATTTTTTGAAGGTAATCTTCCATCCCAACCCGGAAACCCAGCTGACATTATAGTATGCGAGAATCCTCCAACATGGACTTTATGAGAATTACTTCCTGTCAACAAAGCCGAACGTGTAGGAGCACAAATAGCTGTAGTGTGAAAATTAGTATATCTCAATCCATTGTTGGCCAGACTCTCTAATACCGGTGTTTGTATTAATCCTCCAAAAGCACTCGAAGCCCCATAGCCTACATCGTCCAGAATAATCCAAACTACATTGGGAGCGCCCTTAGGCGCAGTAACCGGCTCCGGCCAATATTCTTTAGACTCAGCTAAAGTTTTACCAATAACTCCTTTATAATTGGCATCCGGTTTGTTCTGGGCAAAACCTAATTGAGCAACAATCAAAGCGGTAATCAAAAGCCCTTTTTGCGGGCTTTTGATGATACTATTATATTTAAAATTTTTCATTTTCTGTAATTTTATAGATTAATAACCGTCATTTTGTGGCAATCCTATCGGGTCAATATTGCGTTCACTTTGAGGAATTGGATACAAATTATTACGGGCAGAAACAGAGTTTTTAGCCGTTACTTTTTTCACTTCTGTAACTAAAGTTCCCCAACGCACTAAATCAAACCAACGTTGTCCTTCCTGAACGAATTCTTTTTTACGCTCTTCGCGAATAGCTTCTCTTAATTGAACAGTTGTTAGTCCTACTAAATCTACCGTCACATTTGGTGTTGAGATTGGTTTTGCAAAAGCTCTTCTTCTTACCTGGTTCACCAATTCATGAGCTTCTAAAGTCGCTCCGTCTTTTTCATTAATCGCTTCTGCAAGAGATAATAAAATATCAGCATAACGAATTATTGGGAAATTAATCGCCACGTTAGATGGTGTAGCCAAATTGTTCAAATCCAAATACTTTTTGAAAAGTGGTTTTGGAAAAGTATAAAGTGCCCCTGTAGCAGGATTCACTAATTGTTTCACATAACTCGCATCTCTTCGGGTATCTCCTGTTGCATAAATATCATAGAACAAGGCTACATCCGAAATAATATCTGCCGGCTCGGTAGCAGTGAATCCTGTAAAAGAAGTCGATTGAAAAGTGCTTCCACTAGAACCATTCCCTGCCTGATTTGACTCAAACTGAACAGAAAAAATATGTTCTTTTCCGTTCTTTTTCGTTTTATCAAAGATGTCTGCAAAATTTTCGAAAAGTGCATATCCATAACCTCCATTAATTACTTCTTTCGCTTTAAGTATCGCATTTGGCCAATCTTTTTTAGTCAAATACACTTTTGCCAAAATAGCTTTTGCAGCTCCTGAAGTAGCACGTCCCACATTCGTTCCTGTATAAGTTGATGGCAATGCTTCGGCGTCCGTTAAGTCCGAAATAATTTGCGTGTAAACCTGATCTACAGTAGCTCTGTTTGATTTTAAACTTTCCACTTGAATAGAAGTTGGTTCGTGTAAAACGATTGGAACTCCTCCCCAAAGACGCACTGCCTGAAAATACAATAATGCTCTGATGAATTTAGCTTCATTAATCAATCTTGTCTTTACAACGTCAGTAGCAGCTGTTTTCGGAATGTTATCAATAGCCACATTCGCTCTGTTTATTCCTGCATAAATTTGGCGCCAAGCCACCTGAACACGATCGGAAGTAGCATCATGAGTCAAACTACTTAAAGCTCTTACCTGTGGATTAGTCGCCGAAACTCCAGCCGCAGCATAATCAGAAGCCATATCAGTCAGGAAATAAAGATTTCTTCCGAATAAGCTTTGTTCTCCCGGGTCAAGACTCAAAGAAGCATAAACTGAAGTCACACTCGCAATAGCGTCATCCTGAGTTATAAAAAAATTTTCTTTGGTTACAAAAGAGGTTGGTGTGACCTCCAGCTCGGTGCACGATACAAATAGACCGGCACTTAATATCAATATTAGAATTATCTTTTTCATCGTATATATTTTTTTTACTTAGAAAGTTACGTTCAAGCCCGTGATGAATGTTTTAGAATTTGGATAAGCTCCAAAATCAATTCCGGGATATAAATTGTTTTGTTCATAAGAACTTACTTCTGGATCAAAGCCTCTGTATTTAGTCCATGTAATTAGATTTTCGGCAGATACATATAGCTTAACGCTCTTAGTTCCTATTTTTGAAGAAATACTTTTAGGAAGTGTATATCCAAAAGTGATGGTTTTTAATCTCACAAAAGAACCATCTTCAATATAACGCTCCGTAATGATTCCTAACGGAGAACTTGTTGCTCTAGGAATTTCATTACTTAGATTAGTAGGAGTCCAACGATCTAATAAAGCTGTAGAAGCATTGGTTCCAAGAGTTGAAATTTCTAATTGTTGGTTTAGGGCGTTAAATATTTTACCTCCAAAAGATCCCTGGAAATTAAATTGCAAATCGAAGTTGTTATAAGAAACAGTGTTACTGAAACTTGCCACAAATTTAGGTTGTGAACTTCCCAGATCCCCTTTGTCAGTAGCAGTAATTACTCCATCTCCATTGGTATCTACGTATCTTCTATCCCCTATTTTTGTATTAGCAAGACTGTTTATTTTAGGTTGTGTATTAATCTCTTCCTGAGTTTGGAAGATCCCATTAGATTTGTATCCCCAGAAAGTTCCCAAAGGCAATCCTACTTTTACCGTTACTGGTTGTTGTTGCAACAAAGTACCATTTGGAACTACCGGGAAAAATTGATCAACCCCATTCCCTATTTCAAGTACTTTGTTTCTATTGGCAGAAAAAACAAAGTTAGAATTCCATGAAAAATTTTCTGTTTTTAGGTTTTCTGTATTCAAACCAATTTCAATTCCTTTATTCTCAACACCTCCAATATTCTGAAGAACTGCAGAATACCCGGAAATCAATGGAACCGGTACATTAACTAGTAAATCGTTTGTTTTTTTATAGTAGGCATCAAAAACAAAGTTTACTTTCCTGTCCAATAATGATAGATCTAAACCAACATTGTATTGTGTTGTTTTTTCCCATCTCAAATCCGGATTTGCCAAACGCGTTGGCGTCAATCCTGTTTGAACAGTACCTCCAAAACTATAATTAACAGAACCTATTGATGCTAAAGAAAGATAATTCCCAATCTCTTGATTCCCTGTTGTTCCTGCACTTAATCTCAATTTAATATCATCAACCCCTTTGATATTTTTAGCAAAGTCCTCATCGGTAATGTTCCAGGAAAAACCTGCTGATGGGAAATACCCCCAAATTGATTTTGAACCAAATCTTGAAGAACCATCCGCACGTGCCGATACCGTTAAATTGTATTTCCCTTTATAAGAATAATTCGCTCTCGCTAACCATGATTTCAATACACTTTCGAATGCTTCGCTATACGGTTTTACAGCCACCCCATCTTGCAAAGCGTTGTAGCTATTAACATCATTTACAAAGCTGTTAGCCCCTGCATTTACCACTTCACCTTTAGTATATTGAAGTGTATATCCTCCCAAAGCAGAGAACTTGTGATCATCACCAAAATGAGTATTGTAATTCACTGTATTCTCATTCAATACCGAGCTTACTAATCTGTTTCCAACTGAAGCTAATCCTTTAGTCCCTGCTCCTGTTCCAGTAGTAGAAGGAGCGTAATAATTTTGTTTGGTATCAATCACATCTCCACTAACAGCCACTTTAGCTGTAAGTTCTCTGTTTACCTTATATTCACCAAACAAACTGGTCAAAATTCTATTAATTTGGGTTTTGTTGATGGTGTTTTCCAAATCATTAATTGGATTGGCTATAATCCCATTTACTGCAGTTGCGTAAGGATTATTGGTAAAATTATAGGTTCCGTCAGCATTTTTAATAGGAACTACAGGAGGTTGATATAAAACAGCAACCAATGGATTTGGATTTCTTCCACCAGCATTATTCGCAATACCATTAGAAGCTGAATTACTATAATTAGCATTCACACCAAATTTAAAGTTCTGGGAATAATTTCTTTCGTAATTAGCTCGAAGCGAAATTCGTTTAAAATCAGACCCTATAACAACTCCATCCTGATCGAAAAACCCTGCTGAAACCGCATATCTGGAACGATCATCTCCACCTGAAAATGACAATTGATGATTTTGAACCGGAGCAGTTCTAAAAGCTGCCGATTGCCAGTCATAATTTCCTGAAGTTTTTAAAGCTTCAATTTGCTCCGGAGTAAAAGAAGGTGCCTGTCCTATACTTGCCTGAACGTCATTGCGCAAACTGGCCCATTGGCTGGCATTCAATAAATCCAGTTTTTTGGAAACTCTTTGAAATCCAAAATAACCCTGATATGAAATATTATCCTGTCCTTTTGTTCCTTTTTTAGTAGTAATGATAACTACCCCATTAGCACCACGTGAACCGTAAATAGCTGTTGCAGAAGCATCTTTCAATACTTCAATCGACTCAATATCAGCCGGACTTATCGTTGACAACACATTGACTCCTGCTCCTGCATTAGACACCCCGGCCGTACCATTACTGTTGTCATTATAAATCAATATACCGTCTACCACATATAGTGGCTCATTCCCTCCTGTGATTGAGTTTCCTCCTCTAATACGAACACTGGAAGTAGCACCAGGTCGCCCTGAACTTTGAGTCACGACCACTCCTGATACCGCACCTCGTAATAAATTATCGGCTGAAGAAGTAACCTGACTTAGATTTCCTTTAGGAACTGAAGCTACTGAACCAGTAATATCTTTTTTCTTTTGAGTTCCATAACCCACTACTACCAACTCATTCAGCTCCTGAAGATCTTTCTTTAAACTGATGATAATGGGACTTCCGTCGGCTATAACTTCTTTTTTCTTGTAACCTATATAACTTACTACTAAAATATAAGGAAATCTTTGTCCTGTTTGAAAGTAAAATTTACCTTCGGCATCACTGATTACACTATGAGTAATCCCCTTAATAGCTATAGTCGCCCCAACAATTGGTTCATTTGTAATATCGTCTATTACGGTACCATCCAATCTTGACTGTATCAGTGGTTTTGTATTTTGTGCATTAATTCCAATTGATAATAATATTAGGATTACCAAAGAATATATATTTAATTTTTTTTTCATTACTTTGTTTTAGTTTAAATAATAAGGAGCCTGAAGGCTGATTTATCAACTTTCTTTTTCCTTTTTTGAGATGAACATTTCTTTTTTAAACTTCGCCATTTCTGTTGCCGCAGAAATGGCTTTTTTTATTTACAACACATTAACTTCATTTTCTTTTATTTTTGATTAATACTATTTTGATTTTTTATCAGATTCAAAAAAATATAATTTCTATTTACCACAAGAAACACACTTGACTTTCCACAAGCATTTCTCATCTTTCTTTTCCAATAAACTTTTGTATAATTCTTCTTTTAAGAATTTGTTTGTTTTCTATTTTAGTTTTGCATAACTAATAATACCAAGCGTTTTTTTTCTAAACTGCAACTGTACTTTCATACAAAACCAAATAATCTGAGGCTTATAAAAACTCTAACAGCAACAACATACTCGTCCAGGATTGACGAATACTTGATTTAATTGCATGATCAAAAAAGAGGTGTTTTTGATAGTTTTCAAAGCCTTAATTTTATTAATGAATATTGTTTTTAAAACTCTACTAATTCTATAGACAAAGTTAAGTTAAAATTCAAACTGACCAAATGAAAACTTAATTTTTTTAAAACAAATTATTAATTATTTCTAAAAATTAAAAAACACAGCACAATAATAAGCTGAATAATAAGCACTTAAAGATTAGTGGCTATTATTTTGAAATATAAAAAACAATTCATTCATACTAAAAATCATAAAACTATTACTATAAAAAAACTCGGGAATTTGAGTTTATAAGTCTTGTTAATTGAAAAGAAGTATCAAATTAAAAGCAAAAAAAGGGGCAATCTCAAAAGAGACTACCCCATTAAGAGATAAAAAAAACCGGAAGTAAATTCTAATTTTTATATTTAAACAAAATGCCAAATATAACTTCCTAAAAACAAAAAACACCTTAGTTTTCTAAGATGTTTTTTAAGGTGACCACGGCAGGGTTCCCTGCCCGACCGGCAGGCGGGGAACCTGCAACCCTCAGAGCCGAAATCTGATATTCCCTGGCTGTCGGCAGACAGGTATCCAGTTGACTAACAAAACTAAAAACCAACTGGTCATTTATTTTGTAATTTCTCTTTTAAAAAAGCCCTTCCACTTCCTGTTTTAAAATATTTTTCACGCTCTAATGCTTTTTCTCTTGTATCAAAAACCTCAAAATAAACTAATTTCCAAGGTTTATATCCTTTTGTAGATTTAGTTTTTCTAAATTATGTTCTTTTATACGTTTATCAATATCAGATGTCTGACCTTTATATAATCTCCCATCTATTTCACTTTCCAAAACATATACATAATATTTCATAGTTTACTGAAATTTGATTTTTATATAGATTGACTATTTCCAATTTAAAAACAAAAAGCCTCAAAAACAATCAAAATAGTCTGATTATTTTTGAAGCTTTAAAATTGTGACCACGGCAGGGTTCGAACCTGCAACCCTCAGAGCCGAAATCTGATATTCTATCCAGTTGAACTACGTAGCCAAAATATAAATTCCAAATCCCAATTTGGAATTTGGAATTTTTATATTGGAAATTTAGACTAATAATTTTTTTACAATAGTAGAAATCGTTTTGCCTTCGGCAGTTCCTCCTAATTGTGCTGAAGCCAATCCCATTACTTTACCCATAGATGCGATTCCAGAAGCTCCAGTTTCAGCAATGATTTTCGCAATTACAGCTTCTATCTCAGCTTCACTTAATTGAGCTGGTAAAAACTTCTCTATTACAGCAACCTGAGCCAATTCTGGCTCAACTAAATCAGGACGATTTTGTTCAGTAAAAATTCTTGCACTTTCTTTACGGGTTTTTACCAAACGTTGCAATAATTTAATCTCTTCGTCTTCTGAAATTTCTTCTTTAGAACCAGATGAAGTTTGTGCTAAAAGCAATTCTGATTTTATTGCTCTTAAAGCTTCTAATGCTACTGTATCTTTAGCTTTCATGGCCGTTTTCATTTCGTCCATGATTTTTACTGATAAACTCATTTGTGTTTTTATTAATAAGCAATACTGCTTTGTTTGACATTTTTTTGCATAAAAATAGGACTGGTTTTGATAAAAAACAATACGAACCAAGCCTCAAAATTTGTGCGAAGATAAAAAAAATAACCCGAAAATTAAATGCAATTTTCGGGTTATTGTATAAGTGAATATCCTGTACTAATCTACATTATCATGCAAATAAGAATTGTTTGAACGCAATTGTAAATCGTTATTACTATCAATTCCAACCGAAATTCTTGAATTGGCATTATTGGTTTGATTGTTTGAAATATCGATACCTAATCTTTTGTAAGCAGGCTCTTTTTCGTATTCATCAATTTTAGAAACATTATTATGAAACTTATAATTGAATTCTTTTAATTTTTTTCTTCTCTCATCAGCTCTTAAACGCAATGTTTCTTCAATTGTCATTTCGATTGGAGAAATATCTTCAGCATTTGAAAAATCTTCCGGAGCCAATTCTACTTTTTTCATCGTAATATTTAACTCCTCAGGAATTACCTCTTCAACTTTTGCAACCGCTTTAGAAGCTGCTAATTCGTTCTCAGCATCCATATACTCTTCAAGAGAATATTTGATAATTCCATTATCAGACAATTCAGTAACAGGCACAAATTGAACCGCTTGATTTACTTTGATTTCTTTAGTTTCATTTGTTAATTCAAATAAAACTTTCTCTTCTTTAACTTCCTGAACTGGCTCGGATTTAAAAAGAGGCATATCAAAAGAAATAGAAGTTTGTTCTTGTTTTTCAATTGCTTTTGGTTGTTCAACAATTGGTTGTTGTTGTTTTACTTCTTCTACTTTTGGTGCAGAAAATGTAAATTCTTCCTCTTGGATTGGAGAAACTATTTCGAAAGTAACATCTATATTTTTAATAAATTCAGACATTGCCATCAATTCTTCGTTTCCCGGAACAGGAACTACCGGAGCTTCGGCTACAACAGAAGTTGGAACTACAATAGGAGCTACAGCTATTTCTTCCTCTTCTTCATCAATTAAATCAAAAACAACCCTGTTCTCAGTATTACTTACCGGCTTGTCAATATTCAAATCAAAACTCGCAACAGGAGTATTACTTAAATTGTGAACAATTTTTTGCTCATCCTCTAAGCTGTGAATGATTTTTTTTGGTTCAGTATTTACAATTCCGTTTTGTTGTTCAATATCAAATCCAGTAGCAATGATAGTTACAGCAACTGCATCACCTAATGTATCATCTTCACCAACTCCCATGATGATATTAGCATTATAACCCGCTTCGCTTTGAATGTGGTCATTAATTTCACCAATTTCATCTAAGGTAATTTCGTTAGATCCAGAAACGATGAGCAACAATACGTTTTTGGCTCCTGTAATTTTGTTATCATTTAATAATGGAGAATCTAAAGCAGCAATAATAGCTTCTTTAGCTCTGTTTTCACCTGAAGCAACAGATGATCCCATGATAGCCGTTCCACTATTAGCTAATACGGTTTTAGCATCACGTAAATCGATATTTTGCGTATAGTGATGTGTAATTACTTCGGCAATTCCTCTTGAGGCTGTTGCCAAAACTTCATCGGCTTTTGAGAATCCTGCTTTAAAACCAAGATTTCCATATACTTCTCTTAATTTGTTATTATTGATAACAATTAAAGAATCGACTTGTTTACGTAATTTTTCAATTCCTATAAGTGCTTGTTCCTGACGCACCTTTCCTTCAAAAGTAAACGGCAAGGTTACAATACCCACGGTAAGGATTTCTCTTTCTTTAGCCAGTTGAGCAATTACAGGCGCAGCACCAGTTCCGGTACCTCCACCCATTCCGGCTGTAATAAAAACCATCTTAGTACCACGGTCTAACATTTTTTCGATATCAGCGATACTTTCTATAGCCGATTGCTGTCCTACGTCTGGATTAGCTCCAGCACCAAGACCTTCTGTTAGATTTACACCTAATTGAATTTTGTTAGGAACACCACTATTTTGCAGTGCTTGTGAATCAGTATTACAAACAATGAAATCAACCCCTTTGATTCCTTGCTTGAACATGTGGTTGATAGCGTTACTTCCGCCTCCACCTACACCTATTACTTTTATTACATTTGATTGATTTTTTGGTAAATCAAATGAAATACTTCCAAATTCTGAGTTGCTCGTCATAATATTTGGTTTTTGATATTAATATATTTTTGTGCTTTATTCTTCTATCTTACTACTCTGCGTTATCTAAAAAATCTTTAATCTTATCAACATAACGATCAAAGAAAGATCGCTTAATCTTCTCCCCTGTTGATTCTTCTTTTTTAGAATAACTTTGCGTTTCTACCTCTTCTACTTCTTGTTCAAATCGCTCTACAGTTTCAACAACTGGTTCACGATAAAAAACAGTTCTTTGAGGAACTACTTCTTCTTTTCTTATCGCACTCTGCGTATTATTACAAATACTATTCATTACTAATCCAACTGCAGTTGCATACAATGGACTAGAAAACTCTTCGTCTGAATTACCTGCTAAATGCTCATTAGGATATCCAATTCTGGTATCCATTCCAGTAATGTATTCTACTAATTGTTTGATGTGTTTCAGTTGAGCTCCACCACCGGTAAGTACAATTCCAGCAATTAGTTTTTTTCTTGGATCTTCGTGACCATAAGCTTTTACTTCTGTAAAAACCTGCTCAATGATTTCCACCACACGGGCGTGAATAATCTTAGACAAGTTTTTCAACGAAATCTCTTTTGGCTCTCTTCCTCTCAATCCCGGAATAGAAACAATCTCGTTGTCTTTATTTTCTCCCGGCCAAGCCGAACCAAATTTCACTTTCAACAATTCAGCCTGCTTTTCTATAATAGAACAACCTTCTTTAATATCATCAGTAATTACATTTCCTCCAAAAGGGATTACTGCTGTATGACGAATAATTCCATCTTTAAAAATTGCCAAATCAGTTGTTCCACCGCCGATGTCAATTAAGGCAACTCCGGCTTCTTTTTCTTCCTGACTTAAAACTGCATCTGACGACGCTAAAGGCTCTAAAGTCAATCCTGACAATTCGATTCCTGAACTTTGAATACAACGTCCTACGTTACGTATAGACGATGCCTGACCTACCACAACATGGAAACTAGATTCCAGTCTTCCACCGTACATTCCGATAGGCTCTTTAATTTCCGATTGCCCATCGATTTTAAATTCCTGAGGTAAAACATGGATAATTTCTTCCCCTGGCAACATGGCTAATTTATTAACCTGATCGATCAGTAATTGGATATCATTACCGCCAATCACTTCTTCGGGATTACTTCTGCTGATGTAATCGGTATGCTGAATACTACGGATGTGTTGTCCTGCAATCCCTACAACAACATCTTTAATTTTATAACCTGAATTTGTTTCCGCATCATTTATTGCTTGCTGAATAGATTGAATGGTTTGTGTAATATTATTAACCACTCCTCTAGCCACACCTAGACTTTTGGATTTTCCAACTCCCAAAATTTCTAACTTACCATATTCATTCTTCTTGCCTATCATGGCAACGATTTTGGTTGTCCCTATATCTAGACCTACTGCAATATTCTCTTTTTCCATTTTCTATTATTTAGTGCAAACTACTTGTTTTGTAAACCTGAGGTCAATCTTCTTATATTTATATAACGTACTATCTAAAACTGCTTTTTGAAAAAAGGCTTTATAATTTTTAAATTTCGTTTCAAAATTCATCATACTACCAAAATCAATCTGGTAATCGTAATTTCTATTGAACATTTTTAAGCTAGCATTAGGCATAATCTCTATAGCAATGATGTTTTTTTTCAAAAAATCATCCTCATAAATCACACGAAACAAACGAGCCAATTTTTCGTTATCCCCTCTATTTATATCCCCCGAAACAAGTGGAACTCTGGCTGTGAAATTATCCGATAGCGGCATCTTACCACCTTTATAATCAACATAAAAAGATTCCGAACCATTAATCACTCTAGCCACAGGAGTCTTTTGCTTTACAACCGCTTTCAGAATGCCATCGATACTTACAAAAACATCTGATTCGTCAATCATCGCATTTGAATTCAGCTTTCCTTCCAGCTTATTCAAATCTAATTTATCTTTTTCAATAGCTAATGGGTCACCCATATTTTCTATTAACAATTTATTAACCGTTTCCGTCTTAACAAAAAGATTGTTTTCTCCTACAAAAACAACAGAGATTTTTGCCAATTTTCGCTTTTCATTTCGCTTAGAAGTAAACGAAAAAAGAAAAACCACCAACCCTAACATTAGGATTAATCTGATGTTTGTCCAATTAAATATTTTTTTCATTTAAAGCGTTTTTAATTGCTCCCACCATTTCACCAATATCACCAGCTCCAACTGTAACCATAACCGGAGCATCACTTTTCAACATAGTTGCTATCAAATCTTCTTTTGAAACTAATTTTTTATTCTGATTTTCTATTTTAGACAACAACCAGTCCGAAGTCACTCCTTTCATAGGCAACTCACGTGCCGGATAAATATCCATCAACAAGACTTCATCAAATTGAGAAAGACTTTTAGCAAAATCATCTGCAAAATCTTTTGTTCTGCTAAAAAGATGCGGCTGAAAAACAGCCAATACTTTTTTGTTAGGATACAATTCCCTAACTGCTTGATGCACCGCATTTATCTCGGTAGGATGATGCGCATAATCATCAATATAAACCAGGTTTTCAGTTCTAATTTGATACGAAAAACGTCTTCTTATTCCTTGGAATGAAGCTAAGGCTTTTGCAATGGCATCGGTTGGGGTGCCGAAATTTACTGCCATTGCAAAAGCCATTAAAGCATTCATTAAATTATGTCTTCCTGGTAATCCAAAACGAAAATCTTTTAAAACTCCAGCAGGTGTTTTAACATCAAAAACATAGTTTCCGTCTTCTATTCTGATATTAAATGCATTGTAAACCGCTTCCTCATTTACTCCAACAGTAATTCCTGAAAGTGGCAAATCAGTCGTAATAAACAATTTAGATTTATCCTCTACTTTATCTGCAAACTCCGTAAACGATTCTTTTATAGCATCACTTGTTCCGTAAATATCTAAATGATCAGCATCCATAGAAGTCACACAGGCAATATCCGGATGCAAATGCAAAAACGAACGGTCAAATTCATCAGCTTCAACAACGGTTACGGTTTTCCCACTTCCTATTAAATTCGAATTGTAATTCTCTACAATTCCGCCTATAAAAGCCGTAACATCAGCACCACTTTCATGCAAAATATGTCCTAAAATACTTGATGTGGTGGTTTTCCCGTGCGTTCCCGCCACTGCAAAACAAAAAGTATCCTTAGTAATAATTCCTAAAACTTCGGCTCTTTTTTTAACCTGATAATCACGCTCTAAAAAGTAATTCCACTCTGAATGCGATTTAGGAACCGCAGGCGTAATTATCACCAAGGTATTTTCAACAAAATAATCCTTAGGTATCAAACTGATATCATCATCAAAATGAATATCAATTCCACTTTCGATTAATTCATTAGTTAAAATCGTTGGTGTTTTGTCATAACCGGAAACTTGCTTTCCGATATACTTAAAATAGCGCGCCAAAGCACTCATACCAATACCACCGATACCGATAAAATATACGTTATGTATTTGATTTAGATTCATTTTTAATATCAATTTCAATAACAATGTCAATTTTCAAGAAATCCAAATTGACTTTACTATTGTGTTATTATTTTTTTTTCTATTTTTCTATTGTCATTGCTATTAACAATTGCCATTGTTATTGTATCAATTTCACAATTTCGTCAGCAATTTGCTTCGTTGCTTCAGGCAATGCCAATTCTTTTATATTTTCACTCAGCTGTTTTTGTTTTCCTGTATCTTTCAACAATGCTTCGAAAACCAAACTAAACTCGGTATCTAATTCGGATTCTTTGATTAAAAGGGCTCCTTTTTTATCGACAATAGCCTTAGCATTTTTAGTCTGATGATCCTCGGCTACATTAGGCGATGGAATAAAAATTACCGGTTTCCCCACAATACATAATTCCGATACCGAAGAAGCTCCTGCACGCGAAATAATAATATCGGCGGCAGCATAAACAAAATCCATTTTTTCAATAAAAGCAACCACTTGAACGTTTTCTGAATTGTATTTTTTATAATCTTCGAAATACAACTTCCCACATTGCCAGATAATTTGAATGCCTTGAGCCTGTATATTTTTCAGCTCTTTTTCAATTAACTGATTCACTCTTCTGGCACCTAAACTTCCTCCAAGAACCAAAAGCGTTTTTTTATTGGCATCCAATTTAAAATATTCAATTGCTTCAGCTCTTTTATCCTCAATAGCAATCAAATCCTGACGAACAGGATTTCCAGTTAAAATCATTTTTTCTTTTGGAAAGAATCGTTCCAGATTTTCATAAGCCACACAAATAGCATTCGCTTTTTTACTCAACAATTTATTTGTAATTCCCGGAAAAGAATTTTGCTCCTGAATCAATGTTGGAATACCAAGCAAATTTGCCATTTGCAACAAAGGACCACTAGCAAAACCACCTGTTCCTATAACCGCATCGGGTTTGAACTCTTTTATTATTTTTCTGGATTTCCACAAACTGCTAATTAATTTCAATGGAAACATTGCATTTTGCAGAGTCAATTTTCTTTGCAATCCGGCAATCCACAAACCTTTGATAGCATATCCGGCCTGAGGCACTTTTTGCATTTCCATCTTGTCCTGAGCTCCTACAAAAAGAAACTCCGCGTCTGGAAATCGCGACTTTAATTCATTGGCAATTGCAATCGCAGGATAAATATGACCTCCTGTTCCTCCGCCACTTAATATGAATTTATACTGTTTCATTGCTATCAATCTATTTGTTTAAAACGGCATTCATTGGATTAGTCATTTTATCTTCTATCGAATAAGACTCTTTTTGCTGTTGTTCTTCAGCTGCCAATTCAGCATCAATCAATCTTTTAAGAGCTTCCTCTCTTCGGGCAGCTTCTTTTTGTTCCTGCTCTATCTCTTCTTCTTTTTTGGTCACACCAATGATAATTCCCAATGCGATACAAGTCATCCAGATAGAAGTTCCTCCACTACTGATTAACGGCAGGGTTTGTCCCGTAACAGGCAATAATTCTACTGCCACCGCCATATTAATCATCGCCTGAAAAATCATTGGAAAACCAAGTCCTATGACGACTAATTTTCCAAAAAGCGTATTGGCCTTATGCGAAGCAATTACAAAACGGAAAAGCAACAACAGATACAGGAACAACACTCCTAAACCACCAATCAATCCATATTCTTCAACTATAATAGCGTAAATAAAATCGGAAGAAGATTGTGGTAAAAAGTTTTTCTGAACACTTTTCCCCGGGCCTAATCCATATATTTTTCCAGATGCAATCGCAATTTTAGCTTTCTCAATCTGGTAATCGTCTTCATCCGGTTTATCGGTACTGAAATTTTCAATTCGGCTTTCCCAGGTTCTAACCCTGCTAAAGAATTTAGCATCAGGAAATGCTTTTGAAATCAAAACAAAGAAGGTCAGAAATATAATTCCGGAGCCTACAATGATTCCGATATACTTCATTGGATATTTCCCTATGAATACCAACATTAATATCATAGAAAAAATTAACGCCGTAGTAGAAAAATTCGAAGGAAGAATAAACATTAAAGTAATAAAAACAGGCAACCAAAGTTCTTTTAATGACTCTAAAAAATCTATCGGTTCTGTTCGTGTTTTAGACAAATAACGAGCCACAAACACAAATAAAACCAAAGCCGCAAAAGCAGAAGGCTGGAACGAAATCCCCACAAACGGAATTTGAAGCCATCTACTGGCGTTAGCTCCGCCAATAACCGTACCTTTAATCATTGTAATGGCTAAAACTACCCAAACTACAGGCAATAACCATTTAGAAATAGAACGGAAATAATGATAAGGAACTTTATGAACGTAATAGATAATGGCAAAACCACAACCAATATGCGCCAAATGTTTCAACAAATACCCTAAAGTATTTCCTGTCCCATGACCCAAATAAGCCAGATTACTACTCGCACTAAAAACAGGCATAAAGGAAAATAAGGCCAATAAGGCCACAAATGACCAAATACCTTTATCTCCTTTTAATCTGCTAATTAGTTTTTTCATCGTTTTTAAGTTATATATTGTCAGTTATAAGTTATGGGGCTGGGTTGTTAGAAAAAAACTTTAAATAATGGAAGACTTCTAACTCCTAACCTCTAACTCCTAACTTTTTTACAAATTATGCACTGCATCTTTAAATTGACGACCTCTGTCTTCATAGTTTTCAAACAAGTCAAAACTAGCGCAGGCTGGTGACAATAAAACGGCATCTCCTTTTTCAGAAATATGTTGAGCCATTCTTACAGCATCGCTCATAGTGTTCACTTCAACCATGATATCAACCACATTGCCAAAAGCATCAATAATTTTTCTATTATCAACTCCAAGACAAATAATAGCTTTTACTTTCTCACGAACCAATGCCATCAATTCGTTATAATCATTTCCTTTATCAACACCACCCACAATCCATACTGTTGGCGTATTCATACTGTCTAAGGCAAAAAAAGTAGCATTTACATTCGTTGCTTTAGAATCGTTTATGTATTGTACATTTTGGATTTTCAATACTTTCTCAAGACGGTGTTCTACACCTTGAAAATTAGATAAACTCTCGCGAATTGTTGCCTTTCTAATTTGCATCAATTTTGCTACAGAAGTTGCTGCCATGGCATTTTTTAAATTATGTTTTCCTTCCAAGGCAATTGATTCTGTTTCCATTTTAAATTCCTCTTGATTGATTATTGCTTCCATTGTGTTATTTTTTATAAAGGCTCCTTCTTCAAATGTTTTTGTCAAAGAGAAAGGAATTAATTTTGCTCTTGTTTTGTTCTTTTGTAACCATTCTGAAATTGCCTCATCATCTGCATCATAAATGAGATAATCCTCTTCAGTCTGATTCATTGTTATTCTAAATTTCGAATCAATGTAATTCTCATATTTATAATCATATCGGTCTAAATGATCCGGACTGATATTAGTTATAATGGCTATATGCGGCTTATAATTTATGATTCCGTCCAACTGAAAACTACTCAACTCTAACACATAACTATCGTACTTATCTTCGGCAACCTGTTCAGCAAAGCTTTTCCCGATATTTCCTGCCAGTCCTACATTCAATCCTGCTGATTGAAGCAGATGATACGTCAACATCGTAGTAGTTGTTTTCCCGTTACTTCCTGTTATTCCTATCGTAATTGCTTTAGTAAAAGGAGCAGCGAATTCTATTTCAGAAATTACCGGAATCCCCCTTTCAACCAGCTTTTTAACTATGGGTGCTTTCTCCGGAATTCCGGGACTTTTCATCACCACATCGGCATTTAAGATTAGGGATTCAGTATGCTTTTCATCCTCCCATTCAATCCCTTTATTTATAAGAACTTCTTTGTAACTTTCTTTTATTTTTCCAAAATCAGATACAAAAACATCGTATCCTTTTTCTTTTCCCAGGATGGCTGTCCCCACTCCGCTTTCGCCTCCGCCTAATACTACCAGTCTCATCTTATCTTAGTTTTAGGGTAACAATGGAAAGTATCGCTAACATGATGGCCACAATCCAAAATCGGGTAACAATCTTACTTTCGTGGTAACCTTTCTTTTGATAATGATGATGCAATGGCGACATCAGGAAAATTCTTCGGCCTTCGCCAAAACGTTTCTTCGTATATTTAAAATAACTCACCTGCAAAACCACTGAGAAATTTTCGACAAGGAAAATCCCGCATAAAAGTGGAATCAATAATTCTTTTCGAACCGCAATAGCTAATACCGCTATAATCCCTCCTATGGTTAAACTTCCTGTATCTCCCATAAATACGGATGCCGGATACGAATTATACCATAAAAATCCGATGAGTGCCCCAACAAAAGCGGCAATAAAAACCGTCATTTCCCCCGAATTAGGGATATACATAATATTGAGATAATTAGAGAAAATGATATTTCCCGAAACGAAGGTAAAAATCGCCAATGCCAGTACCGAAACTGCAGAAGTTCCAGCCGCGAGTCCGTCAATACCATCAGTTAAATTGGCACCGTTTGAAACCGCCGTGATAATAAAAATCACTACAGGAATAAAGATTATCCATGCCCATTTTTCATATCCATCTCCCATAAACGAAAGCACTTCGGCATAATCAAATTCGTTATTTTTCACGAAAGGAATTGTCGTTGCCGTCGATTTTTCTTCAACACCAGCTGGTACTACAACCGTTTCTGTAGTTTGCCTAAAGATGTCTGTTCTTCCTGTATCGGTACGAACAGTTACATGAGGATTAAAATACAAGACACTCCCCACAATCAATCCTAATCCTACCTGGCCAAAAACTTTAAAGATTCCTTTTAACCCTTGTTTGTCTTTTTTGAAAATTTTGATATAATCATCCACAAAACCAATTGTCCCCATCCATAAGGTAGTTACAATCAACAAAACAATGTAGATATTATGCAATTTGGCAAACAACAAAACAGGGATTAATGTTGCAAAAATGATAATCAAACCTCCCATGGTAGGAGTACCCGCTTTCTCATTTTGCCCTTCTAAACCAAGTTCCCTGATGGTTTCACCAACCTGCTGCCTTTGTAAAAAACGAATAACTCTTTTCCCGTAAATTGTAGACAACAACAACGAAAGTATAAAGGCCAATGCCGATCTAAAAGTGATGTATTGAAAAACTCCTGTTCCAGAAATATTCAATGTTTTGTTGAAATAATCAAATAAATAATACAGCATATTTTTACTATTTATGAAGTTGTTCTAAAATTTCCTTAACAGTTTCCATATCATCAAAATGGGTACGAACGCCCTTGATTTCCTGATAGGTTTCATGTCCTTTTCCGGCAATTAAAATAATATCATTTGGCTGAGCCAATTGACAAGCAATTTTTATAGCTTGTTTTCTATCGGTAACGGCAAAAACTTTTTTATGATTTTGTGGTGGCACTCCGGCTTCCATCTCACTGATAATGGTATCAGGATCTTCATCTCTGGGATTATCCGATGTTAAAATGGTTTTGTTGCTTAACTCGGCAGCAATTCCTGCCATAATTGGACGTTTAGCCTTATCTCTATTTCCTCCACAACCTACAATCGTGATAAGTTGTTCGTTTTTAGTACGTACTTCATTAACCGTTTTCAATACATTTTCTAAGGCATCAGGAGTATGTGCATAATCAACAATGGCAGTAATATTCGAATCGGAAACAATATATTGGAATCTTCCTGAAACGCTCTCTAGTTCCGACAACAAACGAAGTGTTTCCAAATTATCCAAACCTAATTCGATAGCAGTTCCATAAATTGCCAACAGATTATAAGCATTAAAAACACCTATTAATTTCACCCAAACTTCGTTGCCTTCAATTTTCAACAACAAACCGGATAATAAGTTCTCTAAAATTTGAGCCTTATAATCAGCATAAGATTTAAGAGCGTAAGTACGTTTTTTAGCTACCGTATTTTGTAACATTACCGCTCCATTCTTATCGTCGATATTAGAAATCGCAAAAGCAGTTTTTGGTAAATTGTCAAAAAATGATTTTTTAACATCTCTATATTCGGCAAATGTTGGATGGTAATCTAAATGGTCATGTGACAAATTAGTAAAAACACCTCCTGTAAAATGCAATGCTTCGGTGCG
This sequence comes from Flavobacterium sufflavum, assembly GCF_004016525.1. GTDB lineage: Bacteria > Bacteroidota > Bacteroidia > Flavobacteriales > Flavobacteriaceae > Flavobacterium > Flavobacterium sufflavum. The sequence continues at coordinate 571,968 of NZ_SACJ01000002.1, read as the reverse complement.
TTTTTGATGAATTCCATGCGAACTCACTTCCATAAAGCAATATTCAACACCGGCATCAACCATTTCATTCAAAAAATGATTTATCGTAATCGAATCGGGAGTGGTATGAGTCGCTTTGTACTCCACATCATCAACCAATATTTTTACGGTAGAAAGTAAACCAACTTTAAATCCTGCTTTTTTAAACAATTGATACAATAAAGAAGCAATAGTTGTTTTCCCATTAGTTCCCGTTATTCCTACTAACTTCAATTTTTCAGATGGATCTCCAAAATAATTAGCAGCCATAAAAGCAAGCGCCTTGTTCGTATCGTTTACCTGAACATAAGTAACTTCACTAGCAAATTGCTCAGGAAAAGTATCGCAAATTATTGCTTTGGCACCTAAATCGATTGCTTTTTGAATATAATCATGCCCATCCGAAATTGTTCCGCGAATAGCAACAAACACATCATTGGCTTCGATTTTTCTCGAATCGAAATCCAATTTCCCGATGGCAATGTCAGTCGATCCATGAACGGCTTCGATTGCTACTCTATATAATATGTCTTTTAGTTTTATCACAATAATTCTAAGGTTATAGTTGTGTTTTTCTTAATGTTTTGACCCGCCTGTAGCGATTGTCTTTTAACTTTCCCCATTCCACTGGTTCTTACTTTCATTCCTAAATTTTCTAGCAAAGCAATAGCATCCATCCCCGGCATTCCTTTAACATCAGGAATTAGTTGTTGATTTTTTTGAAGTTTAGCAAAATACTCGTTGTAATTTTTCTCTTGTTTTGGAATCTTTCTGTCCAGTTTTTTGATTTCATTTGTCGAAGGCACTTCAGTAAAAATCTTTTGAGCAATTCGTTTAAAAACAGGGCCCGCAACGTCGGCACCATAATAATTATTATTGGCCGTATTAGGTTTATGCACCACTACAATACAGGAATATTTAGGATGATCAGCCGGAAAATACCCCACAAAAGAAGAGGCATAATACATTCCTTCTCTTCCTGCCTTATTATAATTAACCATAGCAGTTCCTGTTTTTCCTGCCATCGGAAAATCTTTTGAATACAATTTAGAAGCTGTTCCTTTTTTTACCACATTCCCTAAAACTGCCCTTACTTTTTTAAGTGTTTCAGGCGAACAAATCCTTGGATTAATTACCTCCGTATCAAATTTTTTAATCGTTTTGTTCCATTCTTTAATTTCTGAAACAAATTGAGGCCTTACCATTACGCCATTATTTGCAACCGAATTATAAAAGGCTAAAGTTTGCATTGGAGTAACTGAAACTGAATATCCAAAAGCCATCCACGGAAGTGAAATTCCCGACCAAATTTTATCACCAGGATGTGGAATAATTGGCCTTCCTTCCCCTTTAAGATGCAATCCTAAAGGTTTGTCTAATCCAAAATTTTTGATGTGATTTACAAATTTTGATGGATTATTTTTATAATTCTCATAAACCGCCTGAACCATCACTGTATTTGATGAAAGTTCAAAACCACGGGCCAACGAAATCTTACCATAACCACCAGTATGTGAATCACGTACAGATCTTCCGTAATATTTAACTACACCACCATGACTATCATAAACCGTACTGGTATCGGCAACTTTATCTTCTAAAATGCTCATTAAATCAACCAGTTTAAAAGTAGAACCTGGTTCATGCGATTCGGCTACAGCATAATTAGTTGTTTCGTAATAAGAACCATCATTAGCTCTTCCTAAATTAGAAATTGCTTTTACCTGTCCGGTATGCGTTTCCATCACCACCACACAACCGTGATCGGCCTGATAATCTTCCAGTTGTTTCAATAAAGCATGGTGTGCAATGTCCTGAATGTAAACATCTAATGTAGAAATCACATCGTATCCATCCTGAGGGTCAACCTCATTTAAATCCCTGATAGGTTTCCATTGTCCTTTAGCAATTTTTTGCTTTAGAATTTTTCCATCCTTACCATTCAAATAATCTCTATAAGCCCATTCGATTCCTTTACCATCTGAATGTCCTACCTGATATTTTCTTTCGTAACCAATGGTTCTTTCAGCAATTTTGCCAATTGGATGTTCACGTACTGTTTTTTGTTCGATTATGATTCCGCCTTTATAAGCCCCTAATTCAAATAAAGGAAATCCTTTGATTTTCATGTAATCAGTGTAACTTAAATCTCTGGCAACTAAAAAATAACGGTTATTATTCGCTCTTGCTTTTCTAAGTTCGTTTTGATAATAAGCCGCTGATTTCCCTAAAACAGTCGCTAATGAATCGGCTAATGCATTAACATTTTTTTCAAAAGCTTCTCTCTTTGGTGCCAAAGCATCAAAACGGATAATGTATTTTGGAATTGAAGTAGCCAATAAACTTCCGTCAGAAGAATAAATATTTCCTTTATTGGCAGGAATAACAAAATTCCTAACAGTTCTTTCCTTAGCTAATTCTCTATAATAATCTCCTTCAACCCATTGAATATTGGTCAACTTAACAGCAATTGCCATTGCTATCAAAAAAATAGCAAAAGCAACCAGGTAGATTCGGTACGATATGTATTTATCATCTACTGCCATAATTTCTTAAGGAAATTTTTTTCTTCTACTTTTTTCACTTTTATCTTCACTGGAGGAACTGTTGACGGGAAAATCTCTTTCTCTACCATCTTTTCAGAAACCGTCGATTCCATTCTCAATTTCATCAATTCCGAACGTCTGTCCACAAACTCAGAACGCAACTCCTTTACCTCCGAAGTCAATTCGGCTATTTTAAATACTTTTTGCTCGTAGCGCTGTGTATTTGCAATCATGACAATAGCCAGAACAATCAAAAAAACAATAAAACGCCAGTTCTTAATCGCATCATCATCGATTAAAAATCTTGCTTTTAATAGATTGTAAATACTCGTTTTCATTGTTTTTATCTAAATCTTTTCGGCAATTCTCAACTTAGCACTTCTTGCTCTGTTATTAACTTTAATCTCTTCGTTATCAGGAACGATTAGCTTTCCAATAGTTTTAAATGGAACTGAAAAATTTCCAAAAAAATCACGTTCCGGCTCTCCTTCAAACATGCCGTTTTTTATAAATCTTTTTACCAAACGATCTTCTAAGGAATGATAAGATATCACACTTAATCTCCCTCCCGGTTTCAAAATTTCTAATGATTGTTCTAAAAATTCTTTTAAAACATCCATCTCCTGATTCACCTCAATTCGAATTGCCTGATAAATTTGAGCTAATACTTTATTTCGAACTCTTTCAGGTAAATATTTCGACAAAACTTCTTTTAGTTCATCAGTAGTTTTTATTGGTCGATGCACTCTGGCTTCTATAATGGTTCTTGACAAAGCAGGTGCATTTTTCAATTCGCCATAATCAAAGAAAACCCTTCTCAAATTAGCATCATCATACTCATTAACCACCTTATAAGCATTAAGGTCATTTTTCTGACTCATTCTCATATCCAAACCTGCATCAAATCGGGTTGAAAAACCTCTTTCCGGCACATCAAATTGATGGGAAGAAACACCTAAATCACCTAAAATCCCGTCAACACTTCTTGCACCGTGAAAACGCAAGAATCGTTTTATATGTCTAAAATTTTCATTAATCAACACAAATCGCTCATCAGGAAGCGCATTAGCCAACGCATCTTCATCCTGATCAAAAGCGAATAATTTTCCATCAGGACCTAATCTTCTTAAAATCTCTTTCGAATGACCACCTCCTCCAAAAGTCACATCTACATACACTCCATCAGGCTTAATATTTAAACCATCTACCGTCTCTTTCAGCAAAACCGGATTATGATATTCCATCGTTGTCATCATTTATATTACCCATTACCTCTTCAGCCAAGTCTGCAAAATCAACACCATCATCTATTGACTGCTCATACAAATCCTTATCCCAAATTTCCACAATATTAACCGCAGACGAAAAAACAACATCCTTAGCAATACTGGCAAAATTCACCAAATCCTTAGGCACTAATAAACGCCCCAAAGTATCAATCTCAACTACCTTAACACCAGCTGTAAACTTGCGGATAAAGTCGTTGTTCTTCTTAACAAATCGATTAAGCTTATTGATTTTTTGCATCATCAAATTCCATTCTTCCATTGGATACAACTCCAAACAAGGCTGAAACAAGGAACGCTTCAAAACAAAACCGTCCTGAAGAGAGGTAGCCAATTGCTTTTTTAAAGGAGCAGGTAACAAAACCCTCCCTTTAGCATCGACTTTACACTCATATGTTCCAATAATTGTATTCAAAAGAATTGCTTTAAATGATACAGAGCAAAAATATAAAAAAATTTACCACCTTTTACCACTTTCTACCACTTTGTTGATAAGTTTACCCACTTTAGAAGCAAAACCCTTAATTTTTAGACTATCAGAATATTAGCTCAATTATCTTTTCTTACAAGCATGCCATTTCAATCCAAAAAACAGTCCGTAGCAAGAAGCTTTTTTATCAACAAAAAACACCTACAATTCCTCAAAAAAACACTAGATACTCAACAAGATAACCAAACACACTTTTTTTAGATATAAGTGAATTCTGGAATATTATCCTCAAAAAAAGTTTTCAAAAACTCATTTTAACTGATTATATACTATATTTGTCGAAATTGAAATTCGCATCCAAAAGCATGGACAAAAACTATAAGAAAGAAGGCAGATACAGCTATTACGAAGCAGGAGAAGGAATCCCTATTGTTATTTTACACGGTTTAATGGGAGGTTTAAGCAACTTTGATGGTGTAGCTCGTTATTTCTCTGACAAAGGATATAAAATTGTTATTCCAGACTTACCAATATACACTCAAAGCTTACTTAAAACCAACGTAAAAGCCTTTGCTAAATACGTAAAGGACTTCATTACTTTTAAAGGTTTTGACAGGGTAATTCTTTTAGGAAACTCATTAGGTGGACACATTGCATTGTACCACACCAAAATGTATCCTGAAAAAGTAGCCGGACTTGTAATAACAGGAAGTTCAGGACTTTACGAAAGCGCCATGGGAGACAGCTACCCAAAAAGAGGTGACTACGAATACATCAAAAAGAAAGCTGAAGACGTATTTTACGACCCAAAAATTGCCACTCCTGATTTGATTGACGAAGTATATGCAACCGTAAACGATCGTATAAAACTAATCAAAACTTTAACTATTGCTAAGAGTGCAATTCGTCACAATATGGCTAAAGATTTACCAAAAATGCACGTTCAAACTTGTATTATTTGGGGGAAAAACGATAAGGTTACCCCTCCGGAAGTAGCGACGGAATTCAACAAATTACTACCTAATTCCACCTTGTACTGGATTGACCAATGTGGTCATGCAGCCATGATGGAACACCCCGATGAATTCAATAAATTACTGGAAGAATGGCTTACAAAAACCAATTTAAAAGTTCCTTCGCTATAAAAATAGCTTTTTTAGATAAAAAAATATGAAAATCAATACCGCCGAATTCGTAATTAGCAACTCAGATGTAAGCAAATGTCCTAAGGACTTTTTGCCCGAATATGCTTTTATAGGCAGGTCAAACGTAGGGAAGTCATCATTAATCAACATGTTGACTAACCGACAAAAATTAGCTAAAACATCAGGAAGACCAGGAAAAACCCAACTAATCAACCATTTTTTAATTAACAACAATTGGTTTTTAGTCGATTTACCAGGCTATGGTTACGCTAAAGTTTCCAAGAAAACTAAATCTGTTTTTCAACAATTCATCACGGATTATTTTGAAAAAAGAGAACAACTAGCCTGTGCTTTTGTATTAATTGACATTCGTCATGATGCACAAGCTATCGATATTGAATTCATGAGTTATATGGGTGAAAGCGAAATCCCTTTCTGCATTATTTTCACCAAAGCCGACAAAATCAGTAAGGTTAAAATTGACTCACACATTGCTGCTTACAAAAAACAGATGTTCGCTAACCATTGGGCCGAAATGCCACCATATTTTGTAACCTCATCTACAGAAGGAACCGGAAGAGACGAAGTTTTAAATTATATAGACGAAGTCAATCAGGAAATTTTCAAGAATAACAGCGGATTTTAAATTTCAAATTCCAATTCCGATAGCTATCGGAACAAAATTCCAAATTCTAAACACAATACTCAATATAAAAAATCCCAAATTCCAACTTTAACAATTGGAATTTGGGATTTTTTTATTGGAATTTTTATCCCGAAACTTCGGGATTATTTCGTCAACTCTAACTTTTCTGCAAAATACTCACAGAAATCTTTCATCGTTGCCGACATTTTTTCATCACCCGTTGCACGGTGAAAAGTATCCGACATAGCCACTAAAGTTTGGTGAAAGAAAATCTTCATTTCATCCACAGGCATATCCTTAGTCCACAAATCAATACGCATACTTTCTTTAGCCTTACTATCCCAAACAGACAGCATAATTGCCTTTGATTCTTCTAATTCTACCCCACCATCTTTTGCCGTCCAATACAATTTTTCCGGAATGCGGTTTTCATCTAATTCTACTAGAAAATTAATTTCTGATTTATTTTTATCTGACATTACTTCTTAGGTTTATAATTTGATTTTTCAAATATTTCTTTTGCACTGGCATGCATTAATTGCGGCAAAGATACTTCATTATTTTTCATATACGAACGAACAATTTGCCATCCTATCCACGCTCCCACTTTACCGGGAGACTCATTATCGATTTCCAAATAAAATTTAGAAAAAGGTGCCGGACTGATAAACCTGGGAATCAATTTAGGATCATCATTATACAACAATTGATCTTCAATAAAATAGCGCCACATGTAACTTTCGTTTTCCTGACACCATTTCAACTGCTCCGGTGTGTAACCTATTTTATCAGCATCAGTATAATCTTCCGATAAAAGCATATCCTTTAAATACAACTGCTTACCGGAATAAATCATGGCAGCCAAAAAACTTTTTTCCATACCAGGCGGAATTTGTCTTTTGGCAAAACTTTCCACAACATCTGGCATGAGTTGTTTAGGTTCAAAATTTTGTTTTAAATAATTTGGAAACTGATAAAATTTATGCTCTCTCCCCAAATACATTTCAAGCGAAATAATCAATAAACTGTCTGCATAAATCACCTTATTACTATAATCCATTTCCGAAATAACAGTATAGACTTTAGGAGTTTTCGTTTTTGGAAAGTAATACTTCACATGCTTAAAAACATCTTCTAATTCAGTTTTATACGAATCAAAATTGGAAAACTTTTTCTGAACCTCAGTATACAATTCTCGCCAAAGCGGGTTTTGCATTTTCTCTAACCAAACAGCATCACCATTTCCTACAGGAAAGAAAAAAGGAAATTCTTTTTTAATCTTAGGTAAATCCTTAGGAGCTGTTTCGAAAAATATTTTATCAAATCGCACCACTTTTAAATCTACCGGAATAGCTTCTACTGCTTTTTCTGTCTTATTCTTCGTATCACAAGACAAAAAAAAGAACAATACAAGTAAGGAAAATACACAAGTTTTCATTTTATTTTAATTAAATTTGCACCATTATATCAGGATAACCAGTATTTTACTAGAAATTTTGTGCAAAGATACGCTCCTGATGGCTAAAATTTGAACTATTATGACTAAAAAAAGTACTATCAAAGTTGAGCAGGTAAACACCCAGATTGTCAATTGGTTAAAATCCTATGCAGAAACCACAAAGGTTAATGGTTTTGTTGTAGGGATTTCAGGAGGCGTAGACTCGGCTGTAACTTCAACTTTATGTGCTCAAACAGGACTTCAGGTTCTATGTGTTGAAATGCCAATACACCAACATGAAAGTCATGTGAGTCGTGCCAAAGAACACATTGAGCAACTCAAAAAACGTTTTTCTAACGTAAGTAGTGTACAAACTGATTTAACCTCAGTATTTGAAACTTTCAAAAAAGAAGTCCCGACAAACTTTGATGAAAACAAACTAAATCTAACATTAGCCAATACCCGTGCCCGATTAAGAATGACTACTTTATATTACCATGCAGGAGTTCACGGACTTTTAGTTGCCGGAACAGGTAATAAAGTAGAAGATTTCGGCGTTGGTTTTTACACTAAATATGGTGATGGCGGTGTCGATTTAAGCCCAATCGCCGATTTGATGAAATCAGATGTTTTTGCATTAGCCACTTATTTAGGAGTTCCTGATTCTATTTTAACTGCCCAACCTTCAGATGGTTTATTTGGAGATGAAAAGACAGATGAACAACAATTAGGTGCCTCTTATGACGAATTAGAGTGGGCAATGCTTGAAGACGAAAACAAAAACTCTTCAGACAACTACACTGAAAGAGAAAAAAAGGTGTTTGAAATCTACAAAAGACTCAACACAATCAACCAACACAAGATGAATCCAATACCCGTATGTGTAATTAATCGGATTTAATACTATTTTATCTATAAAAAATAGTATTAAATCTTTTTTTTTCCTAAATTTATATATAGAATTCACACAAAAAAACAACCCTAAAAAAAAAAAATCATGATTAAAGTTTGTCTAGCCGATAATTTCCCGGTAGTGCATTTTGGAGTAAAGTCGTACTTCAAAGACCATTCAGACATATCAATTACTGCCAATGTTGGTAGTTTTTTGATGATTCGAGATATTCTCCAAACAAAAGAAATTGATGTTCTGGTCTTAGACCTGGAACTAGAAGGTCTTTCGAGTATATTTGAAGTGAAATCGCTTTTAAAGAATTTTCCTAAAACTAAAATTATTATTTTTAGCGGACTTTCTGAACAAATCTATGCTCCAAACGCTATTAAAGCCGGAGTATCTGGATATGTTCACAAAAAAGAGAAATTAGAGACATTAGGACAATCTATTATCAAAGTTCATCAAGGTAAAATTATCATGAATGAAACTGTTAAGAAAAACCTGGCTTTAATTGCTAAACAAAGTAAAAGCGAACGTTTGTACCGTAAACTTTCTAATCGTGAAGTAGAAGTTTTACGTTATTTAAGTGGTGGAAAGAAAAACCACGAGATTGCTGAAATCTTAGGTTTAAACGAAAAAACCATCAGTACTTACAAATTACGTTTATTAACTAAGCTAAATGTTACTAATTTAGTTGACTTAGTAAACAAAGCTAAAAGTTTAGAGATCGTTTAATTTAAAAACGAGACATAACCCGACCAAGTTTCTTTGAAAAAGCACGGGTTAGTTCATTATAATCTCTAATCATAATCATAGACTCCATATTATCCTTATCAGGTGATATGGAGTTTTTTAATTCGTCAATAATTCGCCCAACTAAATACCATCTTAAAGTTAAAATGGTTTCAGAAACATTTTGACTTATGGTATCTTGTTTTGTTTTCGGAAAAATATTTTGCCCTTCCCAGTCATGCATGACCAATTTTTCATCTTCCATCAAAATATCAGTCACTTCCTGAGCATACTCAGGCGGCAAGTGCATTAAATACTGCTCCAGACTGAATTTATCATTTTGAAGATAATAGTTTATCAAATTATTAAATATCCCTCGAAACAATGGATTTGCTAATTCAACCTCATCTTCTTGCAAACTCAGATAAATCCTTTGAAATACTTTATACGATTTCATCTCTGTAACATTGACGATTTCCCCTTCTTCATTAGTTCTCATCAAAACATCCTCAAACTCTTCGGTTTTATTACCATACAAAAGCAAAATTTCAATTATTTTACGCTCTAAACGATATAAAACATCTACTTTTTCTGTAGACTCGCTTGGATATCCTGGTTCTCCCGGATAATCCTCTGGCGGCCCAAATCTAGGATCTTCTGGATCTCCTCCTGAATACCCCGTATTTTTTGGGTTTTGGTTTCTATAAACCTCAAAAGGTTTTTGTTCCTGCTTTTGCTTTTTAGCAACTTCAGCAACATCTTTTTGAATCAACTGAGCTAAAGTACTCACCAATACCTGCTCCGAAATATCCATAATTCGGGAACATTCCTGAATATAAACTTCACGTTGAATACGATCTGGAATTTTAGAAATACTTTGCACCATATCCCGAATCAAATCGGCTTTTTTGATAGGATCGTTCTTAGCTTCATTCATCAAAAGCGAAGCCTTGAACTGGATAAAATCCTTGGCGTTATTTTCTAAATAAGCCACCAAATCATCGTGAGGTGTTTTTTTAGCAAAACTATCCGGGTCTTCACCGTCAGGAAAAGTACAAACTTTGACATTCATTCCTTCTTCCAGAATCAAATCGATTCCACGAACAGAAGCACGAAGTCCTGCAGCATCACCATCAAAAAGAACGGTAATATTTTTAGTCAATCGGTTGATTAGTCTAATTTGGTCCGGAGTTAAAGCAGTTCCCGAAGAAGCCACCACATTTTCAATCCCAGCTTGATTGAACTGAATCACGTCCGTATAGCCTTCAACCAAAAAACAATTATTCAGTTTTGCAATAGATTGTTTGGCCTGAAAAATTCCGTACAGAACTTTACTCTTATGATAAATTTCACTTTCTGGTGAATTCAGATATTTAGCCGCTTTTTTATCATTGGTTAAAATTCGACCTCCAAATCCTAAAATACGTCCCGACATACTTTGAATAGGAAACATCACACGACCTTTGAATCGGTCAAAAGGTCGGTCTTCTTTAGGAATAGTCAAACCTGTGCTTTCCAGAAATTCTAATTTATAGCCTTTCCCCAATGCTTCTTTAGTAAAAGCATCCCAGGTTTCAGGCGAATATCCTAAACTAAACTTTTTAATCGTTTCGGTAGTAAAACCTCTTTCTTTAAAATACGAAAGTCCAATTGCTTTACCTTCTTCGGAATTTAAAAGTGTTTTATGAAAATAATCTTTTGCAAATTCAGAAACCAAATACATACTTTCACGAGCATCTGTATTGGCTTTTTCAGCATCCGTTAACTCGGTTTCCTCAATTTCGATATTATATTTTTTAGCCAAATAACGAATGGCTTCCGGATAGGTAAAATGAGAGTGCTCCATCAGGAAAGCTACCGAATTCCCTCCTTTGCCCGAGCTAAAATCTTTCCAGATTCCTTTGGCAGGCGACACCATAAACGATGGCGAACGCTCATCAGAAAACGGACTCAAGCCTTTAAAATTACTTCCTGCGCGCTTTAATTGCACAAAATCGCCAATAACCTCCTCTACACGGGCAGTTTCGAATACAGTATCTATGGTAGCTTTTGAAATCAATTTTTAAGAAATAATATTAAGAAAGGTCAAAGATACAATATCAATGGCAATTTTCAATTTCAATGACAATATCAAAAATCAATTAAAATCAAATCGCAATCCTAAGGAAACATTGTTTTGCTTTACGGCATTATCTTTAAACAACGGATTTAAATCGTATTTCAAATACAAGCTAGTCGCTTTATAACCCATGTAAGTACTCAAACCATAAATAAAATCACTGGTATTAAAATCGCCTCGGGTTTTATCTACTGTTTTGTATCCATCCAAATTATACTTTACAATTTGCTTAGATTTTATATTAGTTCCAAAATAGCCTCCTATTCCCAACCTAAAACTGTCATGAGATTTAAAATAAGTCTTATCATTTATAACGGTCGGTTTTGTAAAATCAAATTCCAAATGTAAAGGCACTACCAAGTTTACATTTCTAAAACGGGAATCCTTTAAATCAACCGAATTAACAACAAGACCGGTTTGATTTCCGTTAACCTCAAAACTACTGTTATTAGTTGGACGCAAATCATTATACATCAACGACAAACCATATTTGGCATGCAATAAATTATCGTTTTTTAATATTCTGGTATTATAGGTCAATCCCCATTCATAAAAATACGATCTCGCGTATTTAAAATCAGAATTTTCAACTGCCCCATCAGTAATTAAATTATTGGCTCCTATAGCAAAAACAATCTGACTTGTTGTTCGTTTTATATGACGATTTAACTTGTCATCATAACCATAATAAAATTTCATTGAAGCAAGATTAATCTCTCTACTGTTATCAAAAGAACCATTATTACTTCCTAAAATTAACGTACCTCCTTTCTTTTTCGGATCAATTTCTTCACCTACCTTTCCATCTACCTTATCCTGAACTAATTGATTCAGTTTTTCTTGTTCAACAGCAACTTTCGTTTCAATATTAGCAGCATGTTCCTGTGCTTTTCTCAATTTGAGTTCTGCTGCTTTTTCTTTAAAAATTATTCCCTCTTCAATTTCTTTATCTATTGAACTTACTTCAGCTTTTAGAGCATTTTTCTCCTCATCTGTTATTCTTTTAATTTCATTACCAATTGCTTTGGCTTTGGCTTCAAATGACAATACTTTATTTTCTCTTCCTTTATTTATCCCTGTTTCAGGAACAGTATCATCAACAATTTCGAACTTTACATCCTTAAACCAAACTTGACCAGTTCCAGCTAATAAAACGCCATAAGAAATGGATGTTGCTTCAACAGGAACAAATAAAACAATTTCATATTTTCCCCAATCAGACGTTCCTTTGATAGGTCTTTTCTCCATATTATCAAAAGCAAGAACATTACTATCATAATAATCAACACGCATCCAAAGTCCAGTCCAGGATTTTACATCTTCACTTTTAACATAAGCCGTCATTTTAACTGTTTTTCCTAGATACAAATCCGGTTTAGTCGTTTTCATAAGCGTTCCAAAACCATCAATTTTACTTTTAACAGATTTAATAGTTAAGATGTTTTCATCAATTAGTTCCGCTTTTTTTTCAAGACTCATCTCGTATTCTGGCTGTTCAGCTTGCCAATATCCCCAATCTAAAACTTTTTTATAACTCCCTTTTTTTTGCGCATTTAAATTCGTTGCGAAAGCAAACGCCATTATTAGTATAAATAAAATATATTTTTGCATAATTTACTTTTTTGATTTTTTGATTGATTCTTAATCTTCGTAATTTCTATTAGCCAAAACTGTTTTTATAGTCTTAATTTTTTTATTAAATCTGTCTAATGCAGATTCTTTAAAAGACTGATTCAATTCATTTTCAGCATTTGATAATAAAATCTGTGGATTTACAGAAATAGTTTTAGTTGTACTTCCCATTGTCTCATTAGCAGATTCAAATTTAGTATTACTGATTTCTGCCAATAATTTTTCTGCTGAAACGTATTTATTTTTGGTCATTGATTGAAAATTTTTCTTTTCAAAAGAAACAGCAACAGAATCATAATCTTTATTTTGATTAATAACTGAAACCTCATTTCTAACAGCTACTGATTCTTGTTTTAACTCAGAAGGTTGATTACTTTTTGAAGTCGATTTTTGAATTATTTGAACTATAGATTCTTTTTTCTCCATTTTTAAATTAACAGAATCTGACGTTATTGCTTTAGTTTTAGGAGCAACTGTTTTTTGAATTACCACTTCATTTTTCTGGGTTTTAATTGTCTTTTCTTGAAAAGCAAAATAAGCTGTTCCAATCAATAGCAAACCTGCTAAACTTGCAGCTACATATAACCAAGGAAATTTAGCTTTTGGTTTTTCTGCTGCCGAAAGCATGGTATCGAGTTTTGTCCAAGCCATTTCAGAGGGTTTGATTTCACGAGAATTCAATTGTTCCCTAAATTGTTTTTCTAATTTATTCGGTTCCATTGCTATACTTTTTCAACTTATTAATTTGTCCTTTCAATACTTTTCTGGCATGCGATAACTGCGATTTAGACGTCCCTTCGCTAATTCCTAACATACTGGCAATTTCCTGATGTTTATATCCTTCAATAGCATACAAATTGAAAACGACTTTATAACCATCTGGCAAACTGTCTATCAAAAACTGAATATCAGCTACCGAAAATTGACTTTCAATAGAATCAAAACTTTCCTCATCGCGTCCAATGACGAAATCATCTTCGATATACTTCAATTTTTTGTGAACCCTGATAAATGAAATACATTCGTTTACCATGATTTGTCTTATCCAACCTTCAAAACTTCCTTTGAATTGAAAATTCTTCAAATTGGTAAACACTTTCATAAAAGCAGTTATCATGATATCTTCGGCCTGATGAATGTCTTTTATATATTGTCGGCAAACACTTAGCATCTTGGGTGAAAACTGGCTATAAATCTTTTGTTGAGCTTGTCGATTGTTTTCGACCGCTAACCGGATTAGTTCGTTTTCCTGCTGATGTAAGTTGATTACTTTCAAAATTTTTATAAAGTGTTTCTATTAGCATAGACGATTGACAATGCAAAAAGGTTGCATGGGGAAGAAAAAATTTCAAAAATCAATTACAATTTTCAATAGCAATGGTAATCACAAAGCAATGACAATTCCCAATATCAATTTAAAAATTTGATATTGCCATTGATTTTTGTCATTGAAATTGTTATTGATTTTATTGATTATTTTTTCCTTTCGATAACATAATTCACCATCAAAATCAAGGCTTCTTTGAATTCTGAATTAGGATAATGATCTAGAAGACGAAGTGCTTCTTGTTGGAATTCGACCATTTTTTGTTCGGCATACGCCAATCCGTTATTGTTTTTCACAAAAGCAATCACTTCTTTAACGCGTTTTTTGTCTTTATTGTGATTCTTTATCGAATTGATAAGCCAGCTTTTTTCTTTTGAAGTACAATTATTCAAGACATGAATTAAAGGCAAGGTCATTTTTTGCTCTTTGATATCAATTCCTGTAGGTTTTCCAATGGCTTCATCGGTATAATCGAATAAATCGTCTTTTATCTGGAAAGCCATTCCAATTAATTCACCAAACTTGCGCATATTCTCGACCTGAATTTCATCTTCAATAACCGATTTTGCACCAAGAGCGCAACAGGCAGCGATAAGAGTGGCCGTTTTTTGACGGATTATTTCATAATACACTGCTTCGGTAATATCAAGTCTTCGGGCTTTTTCAATCTGGAGTAATTCACCTTCGCTCATTTCGCGAACCGCTACCGAAATAATACGCAGTAAATCAAAATCGCCATTGTCTATAGAAAGCAACAATCCTTTTGAAAGAAGATAATCACCTACTAAAACTGCAATTTTATTTTTCCACAGAGCATTAATAGAAAAAAATCCACGACGACGGTTACTGTCATCCACCACATCATCATGCACTAAAGTTGCGGTATGAATCAACTCGATCACCGAGGCACCACGATAGGTTCTTTCGTTAACAACCCCACCCGAAACCATTTTTGCCGTCAAAAAAACAAACATCGGACGCATTTGTTTTCCCTTGCGGTTTACAATATAATAGGTAATTCGGTTTAACAACGCCACTTTAGAGGACATCGATTCGTGGAACTTTTTTTCAAAAAGTTCCATTTCATTAAAAATGGGCTGTTTTATTTGAGAAGTAATATTCATTCAGATTTCAAATATACTATTTTTAATAAAAAAACCACCTCTTTCTCAAGAAGTATCTTATTTAAATAAACCATAGTAAATTTAGACTATGAATTAAATAATTGCAACTATAAATCCAATCATGTCGTTCAACGATATTATATACAACATTAGAAATATTTGATTATTTTTATTCGATAATTACCCCATAATTAAACCTTTAACCAATTCTTTTATCAAAAAAGAAAACCTAAACCCTATTAGCTATGAAAACAAAAATTTTATTTTTAAGTATGGTATTGAGTTGCCTAACCTACACCGGCTGTACTAAAGATTCTGAACAGGATACATCTAATGTATCTGCTAATGATGTCGCTGAAAACCAACAAGTCGACGATTCCTTTGATGATATTTCGGTGATTGCTGATGACCAATACGAAGCAACAGAAGGCTCTACAACCGGAAAGGAAAACATTGCTATTTACACTTCCATATTACCGGATTGTGTCCATATCAGTGATTTAGGATCTACTGACTTAGTTAGGGTCTTGACAATTACTTTTGGAACCGAAACTACTGCCTGTAAATTTAGAGGTCATAATTTAAAAGGGAAAATTATTTTAACCCGTACCAGAGGAACTACATTTCCAAAAACAATGACCATTACTTATTCTGACTTTTATATTAATGACAATAAAATAGAAGGAACTTCAACCTGGACAAGAGAAATGATTGGAACCCTAAATGTAGATTTACACCCAAAAACTACATTTACTATGAACAATATGAAGCTGACAACTTCTAAAGGAACTTATACCCGCAACGGAAACAGAGTAAGAGAAATGACTGCAGGATTCTCAACAAGAACAAGCCCAACAGATGATATATTTTCTACTTATGGAACATTCACAACGACATACCCTAATGGAAATGTTTATACCTCTTTAATTGAATCAAGCACTCCATTGGTACATAAAACCGCTTGTGGTTTATTACAAAATCCGATGCCATTCCCTGTTTCGGGAATCTTAAAACTTTCAAAAAACACACACTATGCAACGATTAATTATGGTGAAGGTACTTGTGATAATTTAGCCATGCTATCTATTGATGGTGGCACAGCTACTCAAATCACACTGGGGAAATAATTAAAATACAATCTTAAAACTAAAAAAAAGGAGTTCAAATTGAACTCCTTTTTTTATGCTTCTTTATTCGCTAGCTGCCCACAGGCCGCATCTATGTCTTTCCCTCGACTTCTTCTTACTTTTACTACTATGCCAATAGCCTCCAATGCTTTTATATAGGCGCTTATTGATTCTTCAGATGCTTGTTGAAATTCGCCATCATCAATTGGGTTGTATTCAATCAAATTTACTTTACAAGGCACATATTTACAAAATTTAACCAATGCATCAACCGAAGCTTTGTTATCATTGATTCCTTTCCAAACCACATATTCGTATGACACCTTACTTTTAGTTTTTCGATACCAATATTCCAAGGCTTCACGCAAATCAGTCAATGGAAAATTTTTACTAAAAGGCATAATTCTGGATCTGATTTCATCAATTGCCGAATGTAAGGAAACTGCCAATTTGAATTTAACCTCATCATCAGCCATTTTCTTTATTATTTTAGGAATACCCGAAGTAGAAACCATAATTCGCTTTGGAGACATCCCCAATCCTTCTTCCGAAGTAATCATGTTAATCGCCTTAATAACATTGTTATAATTCATAAGCGGTTCACCCATTCCCATAAAAACAATATTCGACAACGGATGATTGTAATACAAACGACTTTCGCGATCAATGGCTAAAACCTGATCGTAAATTTCGGCAGGTTCAAGATTACGCATTCTTTTTAATCGTGCAGTAGCACAAAAATTACAATCCAAGCTACAACCCACCTGACTGGAAACACAAGCAGTAGTCCTGGTTTCAGTAGGAATCAATACCGACTCCACCACCAATCCATCGTGTAAACGAACGGCATTTTTTACCGTTCCGTCTTCACTGCGTTGCATCGTATCCACCTTGATGTGATTGATAACAAAATTAGCTTCCAGCATTCCGCGCGTTCCTTTAGAGATATTAGTCATATCTTCAAAACTATGCGCTCCTTTGCTCCACAACCATTCGTAAACCTGATTTCCACGAAATGCTTTATCCTTATTGGCAACAAAAAAATTGCGTAATTCTTCTTTAGATAAGGCTCTTATGTCTTTTTTCTCCATTTGCATGCTGCAAATTTAATGACTATTTGTTGATTTGTTGTTTTGATAATTTGATAACTTTGTCCGAAATTGAAAAAAATTTAAAAATGCATTTCATTTCCCAAGAATTAGAAGACTACATCGAACTACATTCTGAAAAAGAACCCGAATTATTGGCGGCTTTAAACAAAGAAACCTACCAAAAAATTTTATTACCCCGAATGTTAAGTGGACATTTTCAAGGACGTATTTTGAGTATGTTATCCAAATTAATCCGACCTGTAAATATTCTTGAAATTGGAACCTACACTGGTTATTCAGCCTTATGTCTGTGTGAAGGAATGCAGGAAAACGGACAGCTTCACACTATAGATATCAAAGAAGAATTAGTCGATTTTCAGAGAAAACATTTTGACAAATCACCTTGGGGAAGTCAAATTGTTCAACATTTAGGCGAAGCCGTTGATATAATCCCTACGCTTGACATCAAATTTGATTTGATCTTTATCGATGCTGACAAAGAAAATTACTTGAATTATTTTGAATTGATTGTTCCTAGAATGAACAAAGGAGGCATTATTTTATCAGATAATGTGCTTTGGAGCGGTAAAGTTTTAGAACCATTAAATCCGAAAGACAAAAGCACAAAAATATTACTTGATTACAACAAATTATTAAAAGAAGACCCAAGAGTAGAAACGGTCTTACTGCCTATCCGGGATGGACTAACCGTAAGCAGAGTACTTTAAAAAAACTCATTTATAAAAAAACCGCATATTCACATTTTACATAAAGGCTGTGAATATGCGGTTTTTATTTTTGGAACACTTTAAAATTTAAAGTGGGAAATATTTTATTTGTGTAAATTGGTATACTCTAAAAACAAATGTTCCTGTCAATATTCCAAATAAATAACCACTCAATATATCTAATGGATAATGCAAGCCTAAATAAATACGACTGTAGGCAAAAATTAACGGCCACAGAAACAATAAAAAAGTATATTTAAAATATGGCTTAATAAGATGATAAATAAACGTAGCTGCAGCCATACTATTAGCCGCATGTCCTGAGAAAAAACTAAATGAATTTGAGCTCTTTACAATCCTCATTATTGAATGAATATCCGGATTATTGCAAGGACGCAACCTATGAACACTATATTTAACCAAGTTGGTAAACTGGTCTGTAATTAAAATAAGTATCGCTATAGACAAAAGAACATACAAGGTTTGCTTAGCTCCTATTTTTTTAAAAATAACATAAAGTAAAAACAAAAACAACGGTATCCAGTTGATTTGTTTGGTTATAAAAAGCCATAATCCATCATACGATTCTGAACCTAGACCGTTTAAATAAACAAATAATTGAACATCTAAAGAAACTAGTTTATCCAGCATTATCGACTACGTTTTACTGGCCCTGCAATATCTTCGATATCTTCCTTGATTTTAGTTGCCTGAACAACGCTATCTCCTAAAAGATCTTCTTTGACTTTATTGATTTGCGAGTTGATACCACCTGTCATTTCCGACAATGATTTTGTATCTAAACCATTTTCCTCGGCACCTTTTTGAATTTCATGTTTTATATCGTTTGTGGCATTTTTTAATTGTGCCATAGCTTTTCCCATAGTACGAGCTATTTCCGGTATTTTATCAGAACCAAACAACAGCAATACTACAAACATTATAAAGACTAATTCTCCTCCACCTATACCAAACATATACTATATTTTTAAAGGGCAAATATACCAAAATTAAAAAAGTTCACTTTTAATTTTTTCATAAAAAAGCCTATTAATATTGAGTAATCTTCTTAAACTCATTATTTTTAGTTATAAAAAAGTCCATCAACTTAAATTCCTCACTCGGCTGCATTAAATCCCTGGATTTTGAATCATTTTCACAATAAATCAAAAACAACTTAATCTGATCGTCTTTTAACTGCAAAGTATTAGAAAAGAAAGAATAATTCACTTTGTTCAAAGCAAATTCAGAAAAACTGGTTTCCTTATAAAAATCGGTTTTTTGAGGATTCTTCTTTCTTAAAACACCTAAAACATCTTTGTAAATTCGTACAAAATCCATTCCGTTTTCTATCGTTCCATCAGGCGGCATAGTCCTGTTTTTAGGTGATGATTTTTCGTCATCAAAGAATTTTAAATCAACATATTTTTGCGTATTTCCTTCAATAGGACTTAATTCTTTCTTGGCTCTAATTAAAACTTCGGCTAATTCATTAGTGAAAACATCTAATTTCACAATCAATTTTGAAGCGATAAAATCTTTTTCACTAAGAACAATTTTTTTAGATTTAAATGCCAAACTAGAAAAAACCAAGGTATCATTGACTTTTGCCATAATTGCAAATGAGCCATATTGACTGACTACCGTTCCTAAACTTGAATTAACGTTAAAAACAATAACGTTTTCAACAGGAACCAAATCGTTTCTAACCTGTCCTTCTAATTTTTTTCTTTCCCCAATTTGACAAAATGATAATTGCCCCAAAAGAAGAAAAAACAAAATTGTTACTTTAGTTTTCATATACTACAATTTTATTATAATCACTTGCCAACGAAATAATTAAAAACATTGATAGCGTTTTGTTTTTTGCTTTTACAGAAGAAACAAAATCTTTATTTTCAATGCAATACAATTGAAAATCCTTAATATACTCTTTGGGGATTTTCAACTTTTCCACATAATATTTCTCTTCAAAAAGATATTCCAATTTAGCCATTAATTGTTCTTTTTCAGAAACAACTAATTCTTTTTTCAACATGGCAGTTCTGCCGGACATCCAATTTAAAGGTCTATCTAACAAACCCGATCTGGCGGTATACAATCTCCTCTCGGCAACTGTATATTTTTTTTGTCCAGAGGAAACAATCCCTAAACTTTCAGCATTAATTCGAGATTCCTCTTTTACAATAACTTCTTTAAGCGGTATGCTTTCAACATGTAATTGTACTACTAAATTTGATTTTTCCAAATCAGCACGCACTATCTTTTTACGTAAAGTTACGAGATTTACTGCAGAAAACACCAGAAGATCACCTTCTTTTAAAAAAAGAGAAAAATTCCCATTTTTATCACTCGAAGTTGCTTTTTGGGTAGTTTCATTTACAATATTCACTCCTTCCACCAAAGTAGAATCGACACGAATAATGCCATGAATTTCTTTTCTATCGTGATCTTGACCAAAAACAATTTGACACAATAAAAGCAGTAATAAAAAAATAGTATTATTCGTTTTCACAGGCTATTATCGCTTTGTATTTTTCAGCCAATTCTCCAAGTAAAAACTCAATTGTAGTCTTATTATTCATTTCTAACACTTTTGTGAATTTTTGATTATCCATCACATAATACTTAAAACCTTTCACGTAATCCAAAGGTAATTGCAATCTATTAATAAAATGTTCTTTCTCAAACATTTTTTCCAGCATCGCTATATAGGATTCTTTTTTCTCAACTTCTAATTCTTTTTTAAGCATAGCTGTCCTTCCTGAAAGCAAATTAATAAGCGGATCAGCCGAAATAGAGCCACCAGCCATTCCACTTAAGCTAGCAGAAGGATTCAAATCGGTAGCTGTTTTTAACTTTCTTTCAGCTTGCGTATATTTCCTTTGATTTGAAGGAATAATTCCAAGCGAAGCAGCATTAATCGAATTATAATTCCGAACCACTACCTCATCCAATTGATGAACCATTGTTACTAAATGCACATCCAAAATGATTTTCTGAAAATCTTCAGCACACAATACCACTTCCTTGCGTTTAAATTGCAATCCCGAAAACACCAAAGTATCTCCAACACTGGCTTTAATTACAAAATATCCGGTCTCGTTAGTAAAAACGGTTTGCTCTGATTTTAAATTAATAACAAAAACCCCCTCTAAATTAGATCCATAAGCATTTAGCTGTCCTTTTATCTCAGTCGATTTTTTTAACTGACCCAAAACAACAGTAGTAAACAAAATAAAAAAAGTAGCCAGAAATCTATTCATCTTACACAATACCAAAGAGTAAAAATAAACCAAGCCCATCCCAATTTGATACTAAGAAGCTGATAAAAATTTGTTAATAAATCAAAGCCAACTAGTTCTGATTTTATACCTTTAAATCCAAAGAAATCACAATGAAAAACCTATTACTAGCCAGCACCTCTAGCCTTTACGGAACCGATTATCTGGAATACCTTCTGCCAGAATTAAAATTGCATTTCAAGAACTGCAAAACAATATTATTTATTCCTTATGCCAGACCTAGCGGAATTTCACATGAAGAATACACAAAAAAAGTCGCCTTGGCTTTCGCCAAAATAAACATTGCCGTAAAAGGAATTCACGAATACAAAAACCCTGCATTAGCTATTCAAAATGCAGAAGGGATATTTACAGGAGGGGGCAACACTTTTTTACTGGTAAAGCAATTGTATCATGACAAAATCATGACTACCTTAAAAGAGACTCTTGAAAAAGGAACTCCCTATCTGGGCACCAGCGCAGGAAGCAACATTGCTGGATTGACAATGCAAACCACAAACGACATGCCTATTGTTTATCCTCCAAGTTTTCAAACTTTAGGATTAATTCCTTTTAATTTAAATGTACACTTTCTGGATACCGATCCTCAATCGACACATATGGGAGAATCCCGGGAAACCAGAATAAATGAATTCCATCAATTTAACAATTTTCCCGTTTTAGGACTAAAAGAAGGAAGTTGGCTTGAAATAAAAGAAGGGAAAATAATTTTAAAAGGAAACTTATCAGCTAAATTATTTCGACAAAACCGTATTCCAATTGGAGTAGCACCTGGCTCAGAATTGAGTTTTATAAAATAAAAGTTCATTAAACCCCCGCTTTTAAAATTCCAATTATCCAGATTGCTAAAAATTTTCCACATCCAGCTTAAAAAGAAAAAAAACTTCACAATTCCGGATTTTAAAAAACTAAGGCTTCTCATTACAAGCAACGAGACAACAACCAGTCTAAAAACAAAAAAACCCAAACTTTCGTTTGGGTTTAACAGAGCGGAAGACGAGGCTCGAACTCGCGACAACCAGCTTGGAAGGCTGGAGCTCTACCAACTGAGCTACTTCCGCATTAGCGTGGTGCAAATATAAAGAATAAGTTAAGTTTAAAACAAATTTTTAGAGTAGATTTTTTATCTAAAAACCCGAATTAAACTATAACTTTTTTAAAACTAAATTGTTACCTCTTGATTTTTTTTCATTCAATCCCCATCTAAACGATATATCCTTCTTTCTTTTTCTAATCTTAACTAAGAAATTAACTTTGATGAACGTTTATAAGACTCCGAAGGATAATAAATAAACAGGCAGGATTTGTCTTTTATGGTACTAATTAATTCATCTGTAATTTCTAATGGAATAGCAGGACAACCAAGACTTCTTCCTAATCTCTTATTATTTTGAATAAAAGAATTCGAAACATAATCGGCCCCATGAACCACAACAGCCCTATCTCGGGCATTATCATTAATTCCTTTTTCTAAACCGTCTAGTTTTAATGACTTACCATGCTTGCCATTGTACACTTCGCCGGTAACATAAAACCCCAAACTACTTTTGTAAGACTCTGGCGCATTTGAAAAACTATTAGCATATTCATCTCCTGTATTTCTTCCATGAGCCACAAGAGAGTGCAATAAAATGCTATTAGTATCCAAATCAATTACCCAAAGTCTTTTAGTATTTGCCGACAAACTAAAATCGATAAGCGTAATTATATTTTTACTTACAAGACCTTGATTTTTCAATTTGTAAAAACCTTCTAAGGCTTCTTTAAAACTTTCTAACTTAGGCAAATCATAATTTGCCGAATGTAATTTATTATAAACCTCTTCAATATCTGGCTCTACATTCACTCTTTCCACATTACTTTTTAAAACTGTTGCATTTGCTTTTTCTTTAGAAAAAAACACATTCGTGGAAACAAACAAAGCAACTAGCACTAAAAAGACCCTTAAACCATTATAAACCATTGACTATTATTTAATTACAACAAAACTATTGTTGCCAAAAATATAAAAAAAAACCGCTAAACAAAACTCAAAATAACACTTATATGATGCTTTTAACTTATTAGTAATTCTTTTACTACAGATATATCTGTTAAAAAGTTGTTAATGTCGTCGATTTTCTTATTTTTGCTTGAATATTATCTTTTGCATGGCGTCATTCCGTTTATCAATTTATTACTTATTCGCCCTATTGAACCTAAGTGTTTTTGCTCAAAAAAAAATCGTTTTGGCAAAAATAAAAGGTGGAAACATCGCTATTGACGGAAAAATTGACGAAGAAGAATGGCAAAACAATACCGAAATTGCCACTGATTTCATCATGTTTACTCCAGACAACGGAAAACCAATTAACAAAGATCAAAAAACAGAAGTAAAGGTTCTTTACGACAATGATGCCATCTACATTTCAGCTATCTTAAACGACAACGAACCTGAAAAAATCCAACGCGAATTAACAGAAAGAGATGTCTTTGGCGTAGCCGATCATTTTGCTGTTTACATTAACGGCTTTAATGATGGACAACAAGACTATCGCTTTTATGTCAGTGCTTCGGGTGTACAAATGGACTGTTTAGCCACCGAAGACAATGAAGATTTTACCTGGGATGCTATTTGGCAAAGCAGTGTTAAAATAACTAATTCTGGCTGGAC
This sequence comes from Flavobacterium sufflavum, assembly GCF_004016525.1. Taxonomy (GTDB): domain Bacteria; phylum Bacteroidota; class Bacteroidia; order Flavobacteriales; family Flavobacteriaceae; genus Flavobacterium; species Flavobacterium sufflavum. Next base: position 547,729 of record NZ_SACJ01000002.1, on the reverse strand, counting down.
AGTAGAAATGAAGATTCCCTATGCCGCTATCCGTTTTCCAAAAAACAAAAAACAAATCTGGGGCATTAATTTCTTACGTGAAATCAAAAGAACAACTCAAAAATACACTTGGAACCGAATAGACACTAAAATAGGCGCAGTTGTAACTCAAACTGGGCAACTGGAAGGCATTGAAAACATAAGTCCGTCCACTCGTCTTTTCTTTATCCCTTATACTTCAGCTTATTATCAAAAAGATGATTTTACATCTGACAAAACATTAAAAGCCGGATTGGACATTAAATACGGAATAAATGATGCATTCACTCTGGATGCTATTTTAGTTCCTGATTTTGGGCAAACTAAATTTGACAATGCCATCCTTAACCTGGCACCTTTTGAACAAAAACTAAACGAAAACAGACCTTTTTTTACAGAAGGAACTAATCTATTCAATATTGGTGGGCTATTCTATTCCCGAAGAATTGGTGGAAACCCAACTACTACTCCTTCAACTGCCAGTAATGAAGAAATCACCAATTATCCCAGTAATGTCGATTTAATAAATGCTGTAAAAATATCCGGAAGAACAAAAAAGGGATTGGGCATTGGTTTTCTTAATGCCATTACCGAAAAAACTTATGCAACCATAAAAAACACAGACACTAATAATACCCGAAAAGAAATAATAAATCCCTTAACCAATTATAACATACTAGTATTTGACCAACGCTTTAGACAAAATTCATCTATATCATTTATCAATACTAATACAACTCGTAATGGTAGTTTTAAAGATGCTAACGTTACAGGTTTAGTATTCGATCTAAACACAAAAGCAAATACCTATAATCTTTCTGGCGACTTCAAATACAGCTCTATAAACGACATCAATGATTCTAAGGGATTCAAAACCTTTCTAAATTTTGCCAAAACAAGCGGAAAATACCGATACTTATTTACCGGAAAATATACCTCAAAAGATTTTGACACTAATGACCTTGGCATCTTATACTACAACAATTACTACAGTGGTTATGTCAATGGAAGTTACAGGATCTTGAACCCTAATAAAATTTTCAACACTTTCCTTATAGAACAAGAAGTAAATTTAGACATAGACAACACTACTAATAAACTTCAAAACACTAGTTGGATTCAAACAGTCGCAACAGCAACAACATTAAATTTTTTTTATTTCCAATTAGGTCTCACATTAAACCCTTTTAAAACATTCGACTTTTACGAACCTCGTGAAAAAGGCAGATATCTTTATATGCCAAGTAAATTTTCGGGATATCTGGAAATAGAATCTAACAGGAACAAGAATTTAACATTTGACATCACTCCTTCTTTTGTTAAATACGACGAAGCCAATCGATTTTCTTATAGAATATATGCTGGACCAAAATACCGATTTAACGACAAATTCTCCCTGGCTTTTTATACTGATTACACAAAAGAAGCAAACAATATAGGATGGACAGAAACCACTGATTCTGAAATTGTTTTCGCAAGAAGGGATAGAGAAATATTACAAACCGAATTAACGGGAAAATATGCTATCAATAATAAAATGACTATTAACTTAAAAGCACGTTATTACTGGTCATACTCTGACAACCATCATTATTATACTCTTCAAGATGACGGTTACCTAACCCATAATGATCTTTATGATAACAATAAAAACAGAAATTTTAATTCCTGGAATCTAGATCTATCCTATTCCTGGTGGTTTGCTCCAGGAAGTCAATTGTCAGTTTTATACAGAAACTATGCTCAAGAAGAAACAAATATGGTAGAACGAAATCTAAATCGTAATCTTAATACAATTTTTAACGCTAATATGACTAATATTTTTTCTATTAGCCTGCGTTACTTCATTGATTATAATGTTGTAAAAAACAAATTCTAAACTGCATTTATTTTAATAAAACAGCACTTCCACAACAAAATTGTCATTTTTACTATAGCTAAATTCTTGAATACATAATAGTAGTTTTATTAATAACGAAGATTTTATAAATAATTTATCTTTGCCAAAAACTAAAAACTAATGAGCAAAAAAGTAATCCTTATGATTTTGGATGGTTGGGGAAAATCTCCTGACCCTAAAGTATCTGCAATTGACAATGCAAATGTTCCCTTTATAAACAGTCTTTATAAAAAATACCCTAGCGCACAACTTAGAACTGATGGTTTACATGTAGGTTTACCTGAAGGTCAAATGGGAAATTCTGAAGTAGGACACATGAATCTTGGTGCAGGAAGAATTGTTTACCAGGATTTAGCTAAAATCAATTTGGCTGTAGCCAATAAAACTTTAGCACAGGAACAAGTATTAAAAGATGCTTTTCAGTACGCAAAAGACAACAATAAAAAAGTTCATTTCCTAGGATTGGTTTCTGATGGAGGTGTTCACTCACATACTTCTCACTTACGTGGATTAATTGACGCCACTCAAGATTATGGCTTAAACCAAGTTTTCATCCACGCCTTTACTGATGGTAGAGATGTTGACCCTAAATCTGGTAAAAAGTACATCCAGGATTTAGAAAACTACATTGCTGATACTCCGGTAAAAATTGCCTCGGTAATTGGTCGTTACTACGCAATGGATCGTGACAAACGTTGGGAAAGAGTAAAACTGGCTTATGATTTGGTTGTTCACGGAAAAGGAACTCCAACAAGTAATGTAGTTACTTCTATCGCTACAAGTTATGGAAACGACATCACCGACGAATTCATAGAACCACTTGTAGTTACTGATGCTGACAATAAACCATTGGCTACTATCCAGGATGATGATGTTGTTATTTTCTTTAACTTCAGAACCGACAGAGGTCGTGAATTGACTGAAGCACTTTCGCAACAGGATTTTCATGAGCAAAACATGCATAAATTGAATTTGTACTATGTTACATTGACCAATTATGACGAAACCTACCAAAATGTAAAAGTGGTTTACAACAAAGATAACATCACTGAAACACTAGGTGAAGTTTTAGAAAAAGCCAACAAAAAGCAAATTCGTATTGCTGAAACTGAAAAATATCCACACGTAACTTTCTTCTTTTCTGGAGGTAGAGAGGTTCCGTTTGAAGGTGAATCACGTATCTTGAGAAACTCTCCTAAAGTAGCTACTTACGACTTACAACCTGAAATGAGTGCTTACGAATTAACCGATGCACTTTGTCCAGAACTTGAAAAAGGAGAAGTGGATTTTGTATGTCTTAATTTTGCCAATGGTGACATGGTAGGGCATACCGGAATCATGGAAGCTGCAATAAAAGCTTGTGAAGCTGTAGATAAATGTGTAGAAAAAGTAATTACTACTGCACTAGAAAATGGTTATTCAACAATTGTTATTGCCGATCACGGTAACTGTGAAACCATGATTAATCCTGATGGAAGTCCTAATACAGCTCATACAACTAATCCAGTTCCATTTATTTTAGTTGACAATGACCAAATAGCCATCCAAGACGGAGTTTTAGGTGATATTGCCCCAACAATTTTAGATTTAATGGGAGTAGCACAACCTGCTGCAATGTCTAGTCATTCGTTATTGGCAAAATAATATACACTACATATTTTACATAAACGGCTGTTCGAAAGAGCAGCCGTTTTTATTTGAATTCAATTTAACTTTTTAAAAAATCTTAATCCTAAAATTATGATTTCAGACTTCTTCAGCTGCTGATATTATTTTAAAAAGAAAACAATTACCTACAAAAAAATACCAAGATTAAACCAACATTAGAGCAACATTAGAAAATGCTTTTTTTTCACTTAATTAATTGTTAAAACCCCAAAATTAAAAGTAACACTATTAATTTTGTATGAAACAGAGATTGATAATGAGTGCTTTTTTAGAGAATTTAAAGATAAAAGTCAACGAAAAACTGTATCTGAAAGATCCGGACACTTCAGAGCTGGGGAATAAAATAATCCAACACAGTATTTTATTAATAGACGAAATTGGATTAGAACATTTCACTTTCAAGAAACTCGGGGAACGAATTAGTTCTAACGAAAGTTCTATTTATCGCTATTTTGAAAACAAACACAAACTAGTCATGTATTTATCAGCCTGGTATTGGGGATGGATAGAATACAAACTTATTTTGGCAACTAACAACATCCAAAATCCATCAGAAAAATTAAATAAAGCCATAAAAGTATTGACCGAAAAAATTAAGGATGACGACAGCACCAAACACATTAACGAATCTATTTTAAACAAAATTATTATATCCGAATTTAACAAAGCGCTCTATACTAAAGAAGTTGACGAGGACAACAAGGAAGGCTATTTCTGGGTCTATCAAAAAATAATCAATCAGTTGGCTGCCATTATTCACGAAGCCAACCCTGATTATCCATACAGCAAAAGCTTAGCATCGACAATAGTAGAAGGAAGTTTACACCAACATTTTCTTAACGACCATCTAAATACGATTACCGATTGTAATGATTCGATAAGCGTAACTTCATTTTACTTTGATTTAGTAAGCCGAATATTAAAAAAATAAAAAATACAATCTTTCATATGACACCATTAAGACGATTTTACAACTTACTCCAACTAGACAAAAAAGATGTTGCCCAGATTTTTTTCTACGCCATCTTCGCCGGACTAATAAGCTTGTCTTTGCCTTTGGGTATCCAAGCCATCATTAACTTTATACAATCAGGGCACGCCAGTGTTTCATGGATTGTTTTAATTATTATTGTAATTATTGGAGTGGCTCTGGTAGGGATTCTTTCGTTGATGCAATTGCGTATTACCGAGAATTTACAACAAAAAATATTTGTTCGTTCTTCTTTTGAATTCGCAACCCGATTGCCAAAAATAAAATTCGAAGCATTATACAATTCCTACCCGCCGGAAATTGCCAATCGTTTTTTTGATACTCTAACGATCCAAAAAGGGACTTCAAAACTATTAATTGATTTCTCGGCAGCTTTATTGCAAATTGCTTTTGGTATCATTCTATTATCCTTATACCATCCTTTCTTTATTGTATTTGGGATTTTCCTTTTCTTTTTATTGTATTTTATTTTCAAATTCTCTTATAAATCAGGGCTTGAAACCAGTTTAAAAGAATCTAAATTCAAATACAAAGTTGCAAGCTGGCTACAGGAAATTGCCCGAAACAATTCCAGTTTCAGAAACGATTTAAACTATAATTATGCGTTGCAAAAAAACGATGCTATAGTTTCAGGCTATCTTGATTACAGAGAGAAACATTTTAATGTAATCAAAAAACAATTCATCCAGTTAATTGGTTTTAAAGTTTTAATTACTGCAAGTTTATTATTAATTGGTGGATATTTAGTCTTATCACAGGAAATGAATATCGGTCAGTTTGTGGCTGCCGAAATCATTATTTTGCTTGTAATCAATTCAGTTGAAAAAATTATTTTAGGATTAGAAACTTTTTACGATGTATTGACCGCTACCGAAAAAATTGGTCAGGTAACCGATATGGACATCGAAGAAGAAACTACGGAATCTTACGATAATTGCTATACCAACATTAGTTTAGAGACTGAGAATCTAAGCTTTAGATTCCCTGATTCGAAACAAAAATCCTTAAATGAAATTGATTTAAAAATTAATCAGGGCGAACATATCTTTTTAGAAGGGAAAAACGGTTCAGGAAAAACCACTTTAATCCGAATCCTTTCGGGATTATTACAACCTACAGCTGGAGCTTTTTACATTAACGACGACACTTTCAAAAAGATAAACTTGAAACAATACCGTTCACAAATTGGCAGTATTATTCATGGTGAAACACCTTTCGAAGGGACTATTTTAAGCAATATTACCTTTAACGACAAATCTGTAAGCTCAGAAGATTTAAAGTGGGCAATTACAGGATTACAGCTCACCGATTTAATAAAATCATTACCTAAAGGACTCGACACTGCCATTTTCCCGGAAGCCAAACAACTGACTTCTTCAAATGTTAAGAAAATATTATTAGCCCGAAGTATCATACATAAACCGAAGATTCTTTTCTACGAAGACCCAACTGACATGATGGATGAAAACGTAGCCAAAGAAATCATTGATTTCTTAACTGCTAAGGAACACAACTGGACCATAGTTGTCTCCTCTAAAAATCCGTATTGGAAAACTAAAAGTGATAGAATAATCACAATGCAAGATGGTAAAATAGTTTCGGACTCAAAAAAGTAAAAAAATGCTAAATATTTCAGATAACAACAATCCCAAACAAGTCTTAGAACAATTTAAAACCGTTCGCACGCTTGAAAACAAAACGCATTATAAGATTTTAAACAAAATTATAATTGGTATTTCCATACTGGGAATAGCGATGTTGTTTTTGCCCTGGACACAAAATATTTCCGGTTCAGGTGCGGTAACCACCTTAAAACCCAACCAGCGTCCGCAATCTATTCAAAGCGTTATTTCCGGTCGAATAGAGAAATGGTATGTTCAGGAAGGTGATTTTGTCAAAAAAGGTGATACTATCTTATACATCTCGGAAATCAAGGAAGACTACATGGATCCTAATCTGGTTCAAAATACAAAAAACCAGGTTGATGCCAAACAAAATGCTGTCGAATCATATCAGGCAAAAGTAATCAGCTTAGAGAATCAATTACAAGCCATTGAAGCCGAAAAAAAATTAAAACTGGAACAGGCTTACAACAAAATCAAACAAGCGCGCCTTAAAATAAAAAGCGACAGTATTGATCTTGTTGCTGCTAATACCCAACTTAAAATTGCTACAACGCAATTTAACCGTGCTATTAAATTAAACGACGAAGGACTAAAACCTCTGACCGATGTTGAAGAAAAGAAACTAAAACTTCAGGAAGTCGAGGCTAAAATCATCAATCAGGAAAACAAATTATTGACCAGCAAAAATGATTTCATCAACTCCAAAGTAGAAGTAAACAGAATCATTGCTGAATATGCTGAGAAAGTTTCAAAATCTCAAAGCGATAAATTTACTGCCCTAAGTAGTCAATATGATGCTAAAGCACAGGTGAACAAACTGGAAAATCAGCATGCTAATTACAGCATCCGCAACAATATGTACTACATCAGAGCGGCTCAAAGCGGCTACATCAACAGGGCTTTACAATCAGGAATTGGTGAAACCGTAAAAGAAGGAACTGCTATTGCAACCATTATGCCTGCCGCTTATGAAATTGCCGTTGAAACTTATGTAGACCCTATTGACCTGCCTTTAATCCATAAAGGAGAGAAAGTTCGCATTTGGTTTGACGGATGGCCTACCATAGTTTTCTCAGGCTGGCCTGATATATCTTATGGAACCTTTGGAGGGACCATTGTTGCCATAGAAAATTTCATCAGTCCAAACGGCAAATACAGAGTCTTGATTACTCCCGACAAAAATGAAGACAAATGGCCTAAAGAATTAAGCATCGGTTCAGGCGCGCAAACCTTAGCCTTATTGGATACTGTGCCTATCTGGTTTGAAATCTGGCGAGTTCTAAACGGATTCCCTCCTAATTATTACAAACAAGCAACATCAACAACAACCAAAGAAAAGAAATAATGAAAAAGCTTTTCTACATCTTACTATTTTTATCCCTAAACATTGTAGCTCAGGAACCGGTTTCGAAAGAACTGAGCTACAATGAGTTTTTGGGCTATGTGAAAAAATTCCATCCGTTGGTAAAAAATGCTGAATTAACGCTCAACAAAGCCCAAGCCGATTTAATGATGACTCGCGGTGCTTTCGATCCTAAAATTGAAGTGGATTATGCAAAAAAACAATTCAAAGACAAGGAATATTATTCACTTTTAAACAGCAGTTTCAAAATACCGACTTGGTACGGAATCGAAATTAAAGCCGGTTTTGAAAACAACGAAGGTTATTATTTAAACCCGGAGCACAACACCCCTACTGATGGTTTAGCTTCACTGGGAATTAGTGTTCCCGTAGGACAGGGTTTGTGGATTAATAAACGAATGGCCGATTTAAGCAAAGCCAAAATGCAAATAAAACTCAGTCAGGCCGAGGTAAAACTACAAGCCATTGCTGTTTTATATGATGCTTCATTAGCTTATTTTAACTGGAAAAAAAACTATGAAGAAGTACAGCTGTATCAAAATTACAGCAATAACGCAAAGTCCAGATACAAGGGAATTCAAACCTTAATTGTCCTGGGAGACAAACCTGCTATTGACAGTGTAGAAGCAGGAATTAACGTTAAAAACCGCCTCCTGAGCTTAGAAGATTCTAATTTAAAATTGGCTAAAGCCAAATTAGAATTATCTAATTATTTATGGCTGGACAACGCTATTCCAATGGAAATTTCTAATGACCTGATCCCGGAAACAAAACTCGAAAGCAGCATTCAGGAAACTTTGAAAACCAATAATTTGTTTAGCGAATCGGTTTCCTTAGAAAACCATCCAAAGATTAATGCTTTGCAAAGTAAAATTGACATTCTAAACGTAGAAAGAAAATTAAACGCTAATGAATTACTGCCAAAAATCAATTTAGGCTATTCCTATTTGTCCGACACCAATTACCTTGACAATTTTAATCGGGAAAATTACAAAGTGGGTGTTGACTTTTCATTTCCTTTGTTTTTAAGAAAAGAAAGAGGTAAACTAAAACTGACCAAATATAAAATTCAGGAAACGGAATACATCATGAGTGTGGAAAAAATGCAACTTTCAAACAAAATTCAGGCTCAAAAAACAGAAATCCAATCGTTAAACAAACAATTAGACCTGATAAAAAAATTAGCTCAGGATAACAAAATCATGCTGGATTCGGAAGAACGATTATTTTCTTTTGGCGAAAGCTCGCTGTTTTTAATCAATACACGCGAGAATAATCTGGTAAGTGCTAAACTGGCTGAAATAAGTTTAGCCAACCGATTTTACGTTTCTAACTCGGAACTTTTTAAAATTATGGCGAATCCGGATTAAATAATTTAAAAATTGTACTTTTGCCCACTGAAAATCCGAAATTATGATTATAGTAAAATCACGTGAAGAAATAGAATTAATGCGCGAAAGTGCCTTAATCGTATCCAAAACATTAGGAATGCTGGCTTCTGAAGTAAAAGAAGGAGTTACAACTTTACACCTTGATAAATTAGCCGAAGAATTCATTCGCGACCATGGCGCCGTACCTAGTTTTTTAGGTCTATACGGTTTTCCAAATTCACTTTGTATGAGTCCAAACGCACAGGTAGTTCACGGAATTCCGAACAACACTCCTCTTGTTAACGGTGATATTATTTCTATTGACTGTGGTGCTTTTAAAAATGGCTTTCACGGTGATCACGCTTATACTTTTGAAGTGGGTGAAGTTGCCCCGGAAACTAAAAAATTATTACAGGTTACCAAAGAATCTTTATATGTGGGAATGCGCGAATTCAAAGCAGGTAATCGCGTAGAAGATGTAGGGAATGCTATTCAAAAATATACTGAAGGACATGGTTACGGAGTGGTTCGTGAATTAGTGGGCCACGGATTAGGACAAAAAATGCACGAAGATCCCGAAATGCCTAACTATGGAAAAAAAGGACGTGGAAAACTTTTTGTGGAAGGAATGGTTATCGCATTGGAACCCATGATTAACCAGGGAACACGAAACATTAAACAATTAAAAGACGGCTGGACAATCTTGACTGCCGACGGAAAACCATCTGCACATTTTGAGCACGATATTGCTTTAGTAGATGGAAAACCAGAGTTGCTTTCTACGTTTGCATACATCTATAAAGCGTTAGGAATAGAGAGTAATGAAGAAGATGAGTTCAGAAAAATTCCATTAGTTCTATAATGAAAAAAGCATTCAAATTCATTCTTAATACCATTCCGCGTCCATTATTAATTCGTTTGAGTTATGTGGCGCGTCCCGTTATCGCTTTTTCATTAAAAGGAACTAATTTTACGGATCCTATTGATGGAAAAAGTTTCAAATCGATGTTGCCTTACGGATACGAAAAACAAAGAAACAATGTACTTTCACCAAGTACACTTTCGTTAGAAAGACACCGTTTACTTTGGTTATATCTGAATGAAAAAACAGATTTTTTCACAGCTCCCAAAAAAGTTTTACACTTTGCTCCGGAACAGGCTTTTTACAAATTGTTCAGAAAACAAAAAAATTTGGATTACACCACAACCGATCTGTTTTCGCCTTTGGCAGACGTAAAAGCTGATATTTGTAATTTACCTTTTGAGGACAATCAGTACGATGTGATTTTATGCAATCACGTTTTGGAACACATCCCTGATGATACTAAAGCCATGCAGGAATTGTATCGTGTATTAAAACCGGGGGGAATGGCTATTTTACAAATTCCGCAAGACTTGAATCGAGACGTTACTTTTGCAGATGATTCGATTACAGACCAAAAAGAACGCGCTAAAATTTTCGGTCAATACGACCATGTACGCATTTACGGTCGCGATTATTTTGACAAACTAAGAAGTATTGGTTTTAAAGTAATCGAAGAAGATTACACTAACAAAATCAGTCCTGAATTAGTAGACAAATATTGTCTGGCCAAAGGAGAAATTATCCCTGTTTGTTTCAAATAATTTTACATCATAAAAAAACCTGTTCGCCGCGGCGAACAGGTTTTTAACTTTAATTCAGTTCTATTTTCTTTTCTGGCATTAGCATCCCAATTACTTTATCTTTTGTGAGGTATTTTTTGGCAACATTCTGAATGTCTTTAGCAGTTATTGCCTTTACAGATTCTTCAAATTTCAAGACTTCTTCCACACTGTTCCCCTTAGTATAAGAATTAGTAAAATTAGACAACCAATACCTGTTTTCTTTACTATCTTTTCTAAAATCGGCTAGTTCCCCTTCTTTAAATTTAGCCACATCTTTTTCATCCGGTCCGTTATCTATAATTTTCTTAAGTTCTTCTAAAGCTGAAGTTGTCAATTTCTCAGCATTCTCGGGACCACACGGAAATCCGATAGAAAAATTATAAGAACCATACGGCACTTTACTCATACTTCCTCTGGCTGAAACTCCATAAACCCCACTTTCATTTTCACGTAATTGTTCAATTAATTTTATTGTCAAAATTTCGCCTAATGCCTGCATGCTCATGGCTTCCTTATTCGAATATTTCGCATCTCCATAATACAATATCATGACATTACTTTTAGGGTCAGCTCCTTTATTCACCACTTTTTTCAAATCTCCTTTTAGCATTCTATATCCTAAATCTCTCGCTTTTTCTTTTTTATCAGAAGAAGGCAAAGAAGCCAAATATTTAACGGCGAATTCTTCTATCGTTTTATCATCAATATTTCCAACGAAATAAAATTCGAAATCGGCTGCATTAGCAAAACGCTCTTTGTATTTATTGTATGCCAAAGTATAATCTGTTTCTTTCCAGGTTTTATCATTTGGAACTAAACCATTAAATCTAGGATTATCTTGGTACAAATAAGAAGAAAGCTCTTGCTGAAAATAAAAATTAGGTTGTAAAGCCAGATTATTATAATAAGTAGATTGCTTTTGTTTGTATGCTTCAAAAACCACTGGATCTAAGTTTAAATCGGTAAAATAAGCATAGGTCATTTGAAATAAATATTCCAGATCCTTAGGAGTTGCATTACCGCTCAATCCTTCGGTTACGCTTCCAATATATGGCCTTACGCTTGCTTTTTTCCCTGTCATGAATTTATTAATATCATTCAGTTTAAGACCTGAAAAACCGGCTTCCTTCAAAGCTCCGTTTGCAAACTCTACTTTTTTCATCTCAGCATCAGAATACAAATTAGTACCTCCAAAACTAACCGCTTCAAAAAGAATCTCGTCATTTTTAAAATCGGTATTTTTATAAGTTACTTTTGCCCCATTAGACAATACTAAAGTCTTGGTTCCAATTTTTGGATTACTTTCACGCTTAACAATTTTACCTGGCTTAATTTCATTTCGAATCAAACTAGTTGCTACAGCTGCATCCTGATAAGGCTCAATAGCATCTGTATTAATTTTTAAAGCATCTAAAACCTCCTGCTCTCCAACTTTTTTAAGACCTTCTTTTTCTGGACCTGTTAGAATAACCACACGATTATCTTCTTTCAAATAGGTTTTAATCAAAGCATTTACATCATTCAAATCAATAACTGGCAATAGTTCTTTAACCATTTGATACGTCCAATCTAAACCTGGTGAAGGATCATTATTTAAGAAATTTGCCTGGTACTCGCTTACAAAATTTGCCGAATTGGTTTTATCTCTGTTATTGTATGCTTTTTCAATTGAAGCTAGAAATTCCGCCTTAGAACGATCTAATTCACCTTGGGTAAAACCAAATTTCTTCACTCTTTCATTTTCAGTAACCAATACTTTCAAAGCACTCAATTGCTTGTCTTCCTGTGACATCGCTACCGATTGAAACGCTTTTTTATTTCTGGCAAAAGTTCCTCCATAATAAGAATAGCCATACGTAAAAGGTGGCGCTGGAGAGTTAACCAATTCTCCTAATCTGGTATTCAAAATAGTTGTAAATAGACCTTCAACCAAATCATTTTTAAAATCTCCAACATTTATAACTGGCTTTGGAGCCTCATAATCTTTGTACAATAATTGAATTTGAGCTGATGGAGCCTCTTTATCTGTTTCAACAGCTACAAAAGTTTCTTTGTGGTTCGGAATCTCGAAAGTTTTTCTAGCCTTCTCATTCGTTGGATTTTTATAAGTCGAAAAATGAGAAATGATTTTTTGCTCCATTTCATTAACATCAATATCACCCACAACAATAACACTCATCAAATTTGGACGATACCAATCTGTATAAAAACGATTTAAGGTTTCATATTTGAATTTTTCTAAAATTTCTTTTTTCCCAATAGGCAAGCGTTCCGCATAATGAGAATTATACATCAGTTTAGAAATATAATGACTTAGCATTCGTTTTTGGGCACCTAAACCCAAACGATATTCTTCCAATACTACACCTCTTTCTTTATCAATTTCTTCGGGACTCAAAACGGTATTAAATGCCCAATCTTCAAGAATTTGAAAACCCTTCTCCAATTTTTCAGGACTATCTGATGGAATTGGCAGGAAATAAACTGTTTCATCAAAACTGGTATAAGCATTTAAATGTTGCCCAAACTTTACTCCGATACTTTGCAAATAATCGACTAACTGGTTTTTAGGAAACCGTTTCGTCCCATTAAAACACATGTGTTCCATAAAATGAGCCAATCCTTGTTGGTCATCATCCTCAAGAATAGAACCTACATTTACCACCAACCTAAGATCTACTTTTTTCTCTGGCTTTGCGTTTTTCTTGATGTAATAGGTTAAGCCGTTTTCAAGCTTTCCTGTTTTTACAGTTGGATCAAAAGGAATTTTCTTTGAAAAATCGATTTGCTGTGCAAAAACAGCCAATGGAAATACCATCATCCCGAATACTAAATTGTTGATTTTTTTCATAGAGCTAAATACAGTTACAATAAGATAATTCTTAACACCTAACGAAGATACATTTTATTTAACAGAAAATACACACGAAAAATATTTTTAGAAATTAATTTAATAAATAAAAACAAGGAGTATTCGTTATATTTACAAAATCTTAAGTACTACAAAATGGCAAAGTCTTTTTTCAAAATAATCCTGTTTTTTCTTATCGTACTTTCAACAAATCTTTCTTTAGCCCAAACAGAAAAGGAAGTGGCTCCTCCCTACAACATAAAAACAGTTTCTTTTGTACAAAACAACCAAAATGTAGTCCCTATTTTTGGATTAGGTAGCGGTTTTCAGTTTCAATTTGATGACCTTTTTGGCAACGAAGCCAACTATTATTATGAAATCATTCATTGTGATTATAACTGGGCTCCTTCTAATATTCAAAAAAACGAATATTTACAGGGGTTTGACAATCAAAGAATCCAAAATTATTCGAATTCTTTAAACACCCTACAAATTTATTCGCATTATAATTTAAGCATCCCAAACCAATTTACGCAGCAATTGCGCTTGAGTGGTAATTACATTCTTAAAATCTTAAACGAAGACAAAGAGGTTGTCTTTTCCAGAAAATTCATGCTTTACGAAGATATCGCCACAGTTCCTTTGCAAATAAAAAGAGCCAGAAATGTTAGTGTTATTGAATACAAACACAATCTGGACTTTTCAGTAAAATCAAGCACAATTACTTTTCAGAATCCTATAAAAAACATAAAAGTACGTCTGATTCAAAATGGAAATTTCAATTCTGAAATAAAAGACATCAAGCCCCAATACACCATTGGCAATGATTTAATCTATAAATATGATACCGAAACCCAATTTTGGGCAGGCAACGAATTTCTTTATTTTGAAAACAAAGACATCAGAATAGCGAGCAATAATGTAGCCCGAATAGACTCAAGTACTGATATTTACAATTGCTATTTACATACCAATAATGCACGGGCTAATTTTCCATATACCCAATTTGGAGACATTAACGGTAATTTTGTTGTAAAAAACACAAATGCAACCAACAATGAAATCGAAGCCGATTATGCCTGGGTTTATTTCAGTCTTTCGGCACCAACCTACAGACTTGATAAAGACATTTACATCAACGGCATGTTCAACAATTACAGTCTGACTCCAGATTATAAAATGGATTACAACGAGAAAAAAGGGATTTATGAAAAAGCGGTTTTAATCAAACAAGGCTTTACCAATTTCAAATATGTTGTTGCCGACAATAAAAAAACCATTGATAACACAAATGCAATCGACGGAAATTTCTATCAAACTGAAAACGAATATCTGGTTCTGGTTTACTATAAAGAAAACACTGGACGATATGACAGAATTATTGGAAAAGGAACAGCTAATTCTCTGAACATCATTAACTAAAAAAACATTTAAAAATAAACAAAAGCAAATGAAAATTTTGTAATTTTGACCCTGTTAAGCACATAATTTAGCACTTAAGTATGGTTTCTCAGATAACAAGAGGCATAAAAATAACCGTTTTGACTAGTTTTGAAGGTACCTACTTCAAAAACTACAAAATCCACTTTGCCTTTAGTTATCATATCACAATTGAAAATCACAGTAAAGATTCGGTACAGCTTACTTCACGCCACTGGGAAATATTTGACTCTTTAAACAATATCGAAATTGTTGATGGCGAAGGAATTATTGGCAAAAAGCCGGTTCTAAAACCTGGAGAAAACCACACTTACAGCTCAGGATGCTTACTTTCTTCTCCTTACGGAGCTATGAAAGGGCACTTTAATATGATTAACTTTACCAATACTAAAAACTTCAAAGTTATCATTCCTACCTTCAGGCTGTGTGCTCCATTTGCATTAAATTAATCCCCCGTTTAACATTTTTTAAAACTTATTTATAAATCTTTATAAAAGTTTTAAAATCTCCTTTTGTACTTTTGTTAGTAACCATTTAGATTTTATATTGATCCAATGTCAGTTCGAGTAAAGTCGAGAACATTGTCTATATAAAACCTTGTCTCTTGACTCCGCTCGGGATGACAACTCGATTATCTAAATAATATAAAATTTTCTAACCTTAGATAAACAAAATACAATGCTAAAAGGATTTTTTAAAGTACCCAAAGCTATAAATGAGCCTGTAAAAAGTTACGCTCCAAATTCACCCGAAAAAGAAGCCGTTCTTGCCGCTTACAAAAAAATGTGGAATACTCAAATTGACGTTCCCTTATACATTGGTAGTGAAGAAATCAGAACTGGAAACACCAAAAACATAACTCCTCCACACGACCACAAACACATTGTAGGGAGCTATCATCTTGCCGAAAAAAAGCATGTAGAAAGCGCTATTGCAAATGCACTAGAATCAAAAGCAGCATGGGCAAATATGGCTTGGGAACAACGCGCCGCTATTTTCCTGAAAGCCGCCGAACTGATTGCTGGTCCTTACAGAGCCCGAATCAACGCCGCAACCATGATTGGACAATCTAAAAACATTCATCAGGCTGAGATTGATGCTTCCTGTGAGTTAATTGATTTTTTGCGTTTCAACGTAGAATTCATGACGCAAATTTACGCTGACCAACCTACCTCCGACTCCGCAATCTGGAACCGTTTAGAATACCGCCCATTAGAAGGTTTTATATATGCCATCACTCCGTTTAACTTTACTGCCATTGCCGCTAATCTTCCTGCAAGTGCTGCCATGATGGGAAATGTGGTGATTTGGAAACCCAGCGATAGTCAGGTGTTTTCGGCAAAAATTATTATCGAAATTTTCAAAGAAGCAGGACTTCCTAACGGAGTTATCAATGTTGTTTTTGGTGATGCCGCAATGATTACCGATACCATTTTAGCAAGTCGTGATTTTGCCGGATTGCATTACACAGGTTCCACCTTTGTATTCAAAGATCTTTGGGCAAAAATTGGAAGCAACATTCACCATTACAAAACCTATCCAAGAATTGTAGGCGAAACTGGCGGAAAAGACTTTGTTATGGTCCATCCTAGTGCTAATGTAAAACAAGCCGTTACCGGAATTGTGCGTGGCGCTTTCGAATTCCAAGGGCAGAAATGCTCGGCTGCATCAAGAGTGTATATTCCTAAAAGTTTGTGGCCAGCTATTAAAGAGCAACTTACAATTGATATCCAATCCATGAAAATGGGATCGCCGGAAGATTTCAGCAACTTTATTACAGCTGTTATTCACGAAGGCTCTTTCGATAAATTGGCTGGTTATATTGACAGAGCTAAAAAAGATACTGATGCCGAAATTATCATTGGAGGAAATTACGACAAATCGGTTGGTTATTTTATTGAGCCTACGGTTATACTTACCACAAACCCAAAATACGTTACGATGGAAACCGAATTATTTGGACCTGTTTTAACTATTTATGTCTACGAGGATTCCAAATGGATTGAAACCTTAGAACTGATAGATCAAACTTCAGAATATGCTCTTACTGGAGCTATTTTTAGCCAGAATCGCTATGCAATTGAAGAAGCCACGGTAAAACTTCAAAATGCTGCCGGTAATCTTTACATCAATGACAAACCTACAGGAGCCGTTGTAGGCCAACAACCTTTTGGCGGTGCCAGAGCTTCTGGAACTAATGACAAAGCAGGTTCGGCAATGAACTTGTTACGATGGGTTTCACCAAGAACTATCAAGGAAGTTTTTGTATCTCCGGAAAATTACAGATATCCGTTTTTGGGAGAATAGTTTCAGAATTTAGAAATCAGATTTCAGATTAAAAAAACGCCGAATCTAGTTAAAGGTTCGGCGTTTTTATTCTATTTTTTGATCTCAATTAAACCACAAACTTCAATGGCAAATGCACCACTTTTTTAGTTTCAAAGAATTCATCTTTGAAGAAATCGGCTAAGTCGTATTGTGTTGCTTTTGGGAAAGCGGCTAATTCTTCGGTTAAATCTCCTCCTTTTAAATAAAGAATTCCGTTTTTCAATTCGTGTTTTTGTTGTTTCTTGATTTTGGTTTTTACCCAGGAAACAAAATCAGGCATATTTGTTACCGCACGACTTACAATAAAATCGAAATCGCCTTTTACATTTTCGGCTCTGATTTGTTCCGCTTTTACATTTTTCAAACCTAAAGCATCAGCAACACCTTGCACTACTTTTATTTTTTTGGCAATTACATCAATCAAATAAAAACGGGTTTCAGGAAATAAAATCGCCAATGGAATCCCTGGGAATCCTCCGCCAGTTCCCACATCCAGCACATAACTTCCGGGTTCGAATTTCATGATTTTAGCAATTCCTAAAGAATGCAAAACATGTTTAGTGTATAAAGAATCAATGTCTTTTCTTGAAATAACATTTATTTTTTCGTTCCAATCGTGGTATAAAAAATCCAGTTTTTGGAATTGTTCTTTTTGAATATCGGTTAAATCCGGAAAATAGCTCAATATTTCGTCCATCGTTTATTTTTTTAACAAAAGTACTATTTTTAAGTTTGAAATATTTAACTCAATTTTGCAGAGTTAAAATTTATAAATAATTATCTTTGAACGCTATTTTTGAATTATATGAATACTACCGCACCTACATTTGCTAAGCAAGACAAACTAAAGTTCTTTAGAACGCTTAACTCGCGGGTAAACAACTACTTCAAAGAAAATAACATTTCAAAAGCAGGTAATTGGAAACTGCATTTAAAAGCGGTCATCCTTTTTACTGTTTTTCTGGTTCCTTACTTTTTAATTCTTACGTTGGATATGCCTTTTTGGGCTCACCTACTTTTAACCATCGTTATGGGAATTGGCATGGCCGGATTAGGAATGAATGTCATGCATGATGGGAATCACGGTTCGTATTCGAATAAAAATTGGGTTAATAAAATAATGGGCGGAACCATTTATGTATTGGCCGGAAATGTGTACAACTGGCAGGTACAACATAATGTTTTACACCATACCTATACTAATATTCCCGGTTATGATGAAGACTTAGATGCAGGAAGAATTATCCGATTTACTAAAAGTGCACCATGGCATAGCTTTCATCGTTTTCAACATTACTACTCCGTTTTTCTATATGGATTATTAACTTTCAATTGGGCGATTACGACTGATTTTAAGCAAATGAAAAACTACCTTAAAAGAAAATTATCCTATGGTGAACCTAAAAGTCCTAAAATTCTATGGACTACTTTAATTATTACTAAAATAATTTATGTTTCGATCTGGATTGTAATGCCTATCCTAATTGGAATCGTTTGGTGGAAAGTATTAATTGGTTTCTTCGTAATGCATTATACCGCAGGATTGATTTTAAGTATCGTATTCCAATTGGCACACGTAGTAGATGAAGTCGAAAACCCTTCTCCAAATGAATTAGGAGAAATGGAAAACACCTGGGCAATCCACCAATTGTTTACCACAACTAATTTTGCCCCAAAAAACTGGTTAGTTAACTGGTACACCGGAGGATTAAATCATCAAATAGAACATCATATTTTTCCAAATATTAGTCACATTCATTATGGTAAAATTGCAAAGATTGTTCGCGAAACCGCACAAGAATGCAATTTGCCTTATTATGAATACAAAACCATGGGAAGTGCTATAATTGCACATTTCAAACATTTAAAAGAATTAGGAACAAACCCAGAAATGGCATAAAATAAAGAGACGCTTCGGTGTTTTTAAACAATAATTAATTAAAATAAATAATTAACCTCCCTTAATTCAAAAAAAGAATTTTAGGGCTTTCAACACTTTATTAATGAGTAATCCACTTTCAGACAGAATTAACAATCTTGCTACATCACAAACATTAGCAATGGCAGCTTTGGCTAGAGAATTAAAAGCGCAAGGTAAAGACATTATCAGTTTAAGTTTAGGAGAACCTGACTTTAACACGCCTGATTTCATCAAAGAAGCCGCTAAAAAAGCGATTGACGAAAACTACAGCACTTATTCTCCAGTTGACGGATATGCTGAATTGAAAGATGCTATCTGCAGAAAATTCAAAAGAGACAACGGTTTAGATTACAAACCATCTCAAATTGTAGTATCTACAGGGGCAAAACAATCTTTATACAACATTGCACAGGTAATGTTAAACGATGGTGACGAAGTAATCTTACCAGCACCTTACTGGGTTTCTTACTTCGAAATCGTAAAATTATCAGGTGGTGTTCCTGTAGAAGTTCCAACTTCTGTAGAAACTGATTTCAAAATCACACCAGAACAATTAGAAGCTGCTATCACACCAAAAACTAAAATGATGTGGTTTTCTTCTCCTTGTAATCCTTCAGGATCTGTTTACAGCCGTGAAGAATTAACTGCGCTTGGTAAAGTTTTAGAAAAATATCCAAACATATACATCGTTGCTGACGAAATCTATGAGCATATCAATTTCTCAGGAACTTTCTGCAGTATCGCTTCTATCCCAGGATTATTCGACAGAACAATCACTGTAAACGGAGTTGCTAAAGCTTTCGCTATGACAGGATACAGAATTGGATACATTGGAGCACCGGAATTTATCGCTAAAGCTTGTACTAAAATTCAAGGACAGGTAACTTCAGGAGCAAATTCTGTGGCACAACGCGCTACAATTACTGCTGTAGATGCTGACCCGTCTGTGTTAAACCACATGGTTCAGGCTTTCCACAGCCGTAGAGATTTAGTTGTTGGATTATTAAAAGAAATTCCAGGAGTAAAAATCAACGTTCCGGAAGGAGCTTTCTATGTGTTCCCAGACGTTTCTTCTTTCTTCGGAAAAACATTAAAAGGAACTGAAATTAAAGATGCTAACGATGTTTCTATGTATCTTTTGGCTGAAGCAAATGTAGCAACCGTAACTGGTGATGCTTTTGGTAACCCTAACTGTATTCGTTTTTCTTATGCTACCAGCGACGAATTGTTAAAAGAAGCATTAAAAAGAATCAAAGACGCTTTGGCAGGATAGTCTAAAGTTAGAAGTCAGAAATTAGAAGTTAGAACACTAACTTAAAATTTATATCAAAGCCTCAAGGAAACTTGGGGCTTTTTTTATTAAATATCCCGATACATCTTTCGATACTTAGAAGGCGACATTTTTACAAACTTATTGAACTGTCGATTAAAAAAACTCAAATTATTATAACCCACTTCGTAACCAATTTCAGAAGCGGTTAAATCAGTATTGATAAGCATTTTGGTTGCCATACTAATTTTGTATTCATTGATAAATTCAAAAAAAGATTTGCGAAAGGTCTTCTTAAAAAAACGGCAAAAGGATTCTTTGTTCATCGCTATTTTTTTAGAAACATCGTCCAGACTAATTTGCTGGTTGTAATATTCCTTCACATAATTGTAAATCAAATTCACCCGCTCACTTTCTTTAATGGTCAAATTAGTTGTAAAACCTTCGCCAGCTAAAAAGTGATGATTCGCATTCACTGCTAATTCCTGTAATATTTGCAAAAAAGACAAAAGCCGCTCAAAAGGAGGCAATTCAACCAAGGCTAACAACTTACTCTCCACCTTCAAAGCCGTTTCAAAATCAAACCGAATTCCTCTTGAAGCCAAAGCAAGGAGTTGCTTAATGTGCTGGAATTCTTTTTTCTCTAACCAATCTTCGAGCATTTCTTCGTCCCATTGCACAATAATACAGCGTACTTCTTCTTTTTGTTCGCCAATGGTTTTCCAGCAATGCGGCAAATTAGAACCGACCAAAACCAAGTCGCCATATTCAAAATTCCCCATATTATCTCCCACATATCGGATTCCACTACTTCCCAGAATATAAGTCAGCTCATATTGAGGATGAAAATGCCAGGAAGCAATAAATTCTTTGCCTTCAAACAAAGTCGTTTTAAAAGAACTACCCGGCGATGGACTTATACTTCGGTATTCAGCTTTCATTTTTACACTATAATGGTTTAATAAAGATTAAAAATACACTATTCTTTATCAATATAGTGTTTAAAAATCCATTTATTGTGTAAATAGTGTTGCTTTTAGAGTTGTAATATTGCATATCTAAAACAACATAGCATGAATACAGATACTGCCATCAGAGACGTCAAATTATACAAGGCTTCCACTACACTTAAAAAACCAATATCGGATGCCACACATACGCTAACCGAAATTTCATTTATCGTAATGCGAATCCAACTGGAAAACGGTGTCATTGGCGAATCCTATTTATTGTCTTTTCAATATTCTCCCAATGCCATTGTAGGTGCACTAAAAGATATTATTCCGGTCATAAAAGGCTATAAGGCCAACGAAACTGCGGCAGTTTACCAAAAATTGGACGACTTAGCCGAATATTTTGGAAACCAGGGCGTATTGCGTTGGGCACAAGCCGCCATCAACATTGCCATGTGGGATGCCTGGGGTAAAACTTTAGGACAACCCATCCATAAAATCTTAGGCACACACAAAGAAAAAGTATCCATTTACGGAAGCGGCGGTTGGATTTCCTACTCCATCGATGAATTGATTGAAGAAGTGACCAATTATGCCGACAGAGGTTTCAAAGCGGTAAAAATAAAAGTAGGTTCGCCAAAAGTCAGCACCGATGTGGAGCGTTTGCGTTTAGTGCGCGAAGCCGTGGGCGACAAAGTAGATATTATGATGGATGCCAACCAAGGAATGGATTTGCCATCGGCAATGAAACTGGCTCGTGAAGCCCGGGATTTAAACATCAACTGGTTTGAAGAACCTATCCATCACCAGAATTTTCAGGGCTACGAAATCCTGAAAAACCAAACCGGAATTTCACTAGCTATGGGAGAAAGAGAATTCGATACTTTGCCGCTTAGAGAATTAGCTACCAGAAATGCCTTGGACATTTGGCAACCCGATATTTTGAGAATTGGCGGTGTCGAAGCCTGGCGCGAAAGTGCAGCTTTGGCTAAAAGTTTCCACCTGCCTGTGCTCCCGCATTATTACAAGGATTACGATGTTCCGTTGTTGTGTACCATTTCAAATGGCGTGGGCGTAGAATCTTTTGACTGGGTCGATCCATTAATTGACAATCCTATGGTTATCCAGGATGGTTTTGCAAAACCGCACGATTTACCGGGTTGGGGATTCGGTTTTATCGATGACCGAATGACTGAAATTAAGTTATAAAAACAACTCCTTTTTCTAAAATAGTTTAAGATTTGAAGTGACAATACTCCAAATTTTAAACTATTTTTTTGTTTATGGGGTTCCCTCGTTGTTGAAAATTGTAATTCCAATTTATTTTGTTTCAACAACGAGGTCGGGCTATCCGTTACAATCTTTTATTTTTAAAGAAAAAATAAAAGGATTTCCACTACTATCCCTAACCCATAATCCTGTTACCACAATAGCATCTGGATTTACCTCAACACCAATAAAACTCCCAAATAGAAAAACTGCAAATCCAATTGAAAACCTTAAATAAAATGATTGAGAAAGAAAACGAGTTGCAGAAATATTTTGTAGGATATTTTTATATATTTGAGAAATAAATACGATAGCGGATAGCTATCAAACCTATATACAAGTTAACAGCAATTTACTAACACAGCCATCTAAATCGAGATATGAGTGATATTAGAATAATAGATTTAATTGATTTGGCATCAGAAGACATTGAAGACGCCGAAGAAAAAGTACAAAAAGCTTTTGATTGGTATTATGACAAAACAACGATGACTATAAAAGGCACAATCGGTGCTGCTGTTTCTATTATTGTCGCATTAAGCATATCATATTTCAAACAAGAATTTAAAGTTAATCTTCAAGAAATAATAATAGCTTTTTGCTTTTCACTTGCAACAGCTTCATATGGCTTTTATAAAATGTACGAGTTAAATTTGATAACACGAGAATACATTTCAGCAATCAAATTACTAAGCGATTTAAAAAAGATACGTCCTTTCCTTTCCTTATATAGATCAATTCTTAATCAGTAATTATGGAGGATTTTCAAAATATTATTACTACTATTTCTAGTTTAACAGGGATACTTTCTATGGTAGCTACTCTATTAGCTATTTATTTCAATAAAAAAAAAACAAACTAAATCACTCGACGATATAAGAGAGAAATCTTTGGATGAATTAATAGATTCATTTGATATAAAATTATTAGGCAAATATCTTGACAAAAATTTAGGACAAGTAACTATAAAAGAATATTCTGCCAACAAAAAAATTCAAAAAATAGTTAATAAATACGTTCAGACAATTGTTAACTATATAGGCACTGAAGAAAAATTAAGTCAAAAAATTATTGCTCCAGAAAATAGCAGAGAATATAGTGCCAATATTTCAATGGATTTAATCCCTATAATACTTGAGTATGAAACAGGTCAAACCTGGAATGCATTAGCAAAATTGCGTCGACACTTAGAGATAACTATAAGAGATTTAGCTAATAAAAATAAGTTACAAACAAATGAATATTCTTCTCCTCAAAAAATACTTTATACTATGTATGGATTGAATATCTTATCAAAATCAACAGTAGATAATTTAAACTATGTAATTAAAATTTGCAGTAAAGCAATTCACGGAATTGAATTGACCCAAGAAGAAGAAGATAATGCTTTAAATTTAGCTATTAGAAGTTTGGATGAAATTGAGAAACTTAAAAAATAAATTACGTCACGCTTGTCCCCATAAGATAAAACTATAAAGACCAAAATTAAATTACAGAATTCTTCCCCACTCTTCGAAGTCTTCATCTAACAACAAAATATAATTAGGAATGCTGTGCGAATATCTCCTGACTTCGCACGTCTTCCTATAATCTATAAAATTTATTGTGAGATTGCTTCGTTCCTCGCAATGACTCAGTTTGCGGAATTACTTTGTGAAAAATTTATAAATTTTGTCACTATGAGTTACAAAATAGCGCTCGTTTTCAACGCATACCCAATTACTAATAAAACACAAAAACAAGCGTTTGCAACAGAATTCATTTATACTTAAAATTAATCGCGTTGCTGAAAATAGTTTAAAATTTGAAGTCGCAATACTCCAAATTTTAAACTATTTTTGTTTTTTAATTATTCATTAGTAATTCTCGTAGTGAGATTGCTTCGTTCCTCGCAATAAAATATAAAATGGCAAAAATCCTTCTTCTCGGCTCAGGCGAACTTGGTAAAGAATTTGTAATCGCTGCGCAACGCATCGGGCAAACTGTAATTGCAGTTGACAGCTATCTAAATGCTCCTGCTATGCAAGTCGCTCACGATTTTGAAGTGATTAATATGTTGGACGGCGACGCTTTAGATAAAATTGTTGCTAAACACAATCCCGATTTCATCGTTCCCGAAATAGAAGCTATCAGAACCGAACGCTTTTACGATTACGAAAAACAGGGAATTACCGTTGTTCCATCGGCTAAGGCGGCCAACTTTACGATGAATCGCAAAGCCATTCGTGACTTAGCTTCTAAAGAATTAGGATTGAAAACTGCCGAATATCGTTATGCCACAACAGCCGAAGAGTTACGAAAAGGCGTTCTAGAAGTCGGGATTCCTTGTGTAGTAAAACCATTGATGTCATCGTCAGGAAAAGGACAATCTACGATAAAAACCGAAGCTGACATCGAAAAAGCATGGGAATATGCCGTTGCGGGTTCGCGTGGAGATGTGGTAGAAGTAATTGTGGAAGCTTTTGTAAAATTCAATTCCGAGATTACTTTATTAACCGTTACCCAAAACAACCGCCGCACTTTATTCTGTGCTCCTATTGGTCACAGACAAGAACGTGGCGATTATCAGGAAAGCTGGCAACCCGCCCGAATTTCTGATAAAGATTTATACGAAGCGCAGGATATGGCCAAAAAAGTTACTGAAGCCTTGGGTGGCGCAGGACTTTTTGGCGTTGAATTTTTCATAGCCGATGATGGCGTTTATTTCTCTGAATTGTCTCCTCGTCCGCATGATACCGGAATGGTAACGTTAGCCGGAACACAAAATTTTAATGAATTCGAATTGCATCTTCGAGCAATTTTAAGTTTACCTATTTTTGAAATCACCTTAGAAAAAACAGGAGCAAGTGCTGTAATCTTGGCTTCGGAAAACAGTGCCAATCCAACATATACCGGAATAGAAAAAATTGCTGCCTTAGCTAAAACCGATTTCAGAATCTTTGGCAAACCATCTTCAAGACCTTACCGAAGAATGGGCGTAGCTTTGACAAGCGATTCTTTAGAAACTCCAGTAGAAGAAGTTGTGGAACGTGCTGTAAAAGCCGCGAGTTTAGTAACTGTAAATCCTTAGTTAGTAGCAAGTATCAACAAGATTCTCTGAAAATGAATGCATCATCATATTTTTCGATTTTAGCAAATAAGCTACCTCCAATTGAAAACCAAGAACTTTTTGCTGAACTTGAGCAAAAATGTGATGTTATTATTCTCAACAAAAACGAACCTCTTATTAAATTTCAAACAAAGGATAGACAAATTTATTTTGTAGTAGAAGGAAGTTTTATAAGGAATATCATTACTTCCAGAGGTGAAGAAAAAACTATAATGTTTCACACAGAAAGTTTTCACGAATTTTTTAAATCTTACGATACCGTCTATTTTCATCAAAAAACAAATTATGAAATTAAAGCAAATGAAAAATCCATTGTTCTTGCTTTTGATTTCGACTTTTTATTTGCATTTGTACAAAAAGACATCCAATTGCTTCAATATTACATTCATAAAACAGAAGAGCTTTTTGTCACACTAGATTTATTCCGTAACTTTCAATTAGGTTTAACAAGTGAAGAATATTTGAGTTGGCTTTATGAAACTCATCCTTTTCTATTTAAACGTTTTCCCGCTCAAAATATAGCTAGCTTTATGGGAATAACTCCAGTTTGGTTAAGTAAATTAAAAGCTAAACTCATTTCTTAAATTAATTTAAGAGCATTTAAATTATTGATTTAGAACTTTGTACTATTAATTTTAAATCAACAAAAAATGAAAACTTATAATTCAAACACAGCTTGGAAACAATTGAACAATTTACTTCCAAAAGAATTTCAGATCACAGACGAACAACTTCCTCTTGAAGAAACTTGGGATTGGAACGGAAACAAAATTCATCTTGACAGATATCCAAATCCCACATCAGAATACAGAATTTTCCTGCATCATGGTGTTGGTACAAACGGAAGACAATTAAATATGATATTTGGTCATAAAATGGCGGAATTAGGTTACGATGTTGTTGCGATTGATAACTTAGGCTATGGAATGACGGAGGTAAACCAAAAAGATATTACTTATGATGATTGGGTACATTGTTTTGCGGACTTTGTAAATGCTGAAACAAAGCGAGATTATAAAAAACCAATACTTTATGGGTTAAGTGCCGGTGGTATGATATGTTATAATTCATCTTGCTTTATGAATGAAATTCACGGTATTATAGGAATGTGTTTTTTAAAAAATGATGACAAGACGGTTGGAAAACAAACAGCAAAGTACGGAAGTACAAATTGGTTTATGTTTCCGATGATGAATTTATTAAAAAAAATAGGTTTCAAAAGATTTTCAATTCCTATGAAAGCTGTTTCCAAAATGAATTATCTTACCAATCATCCAGAAGCCTTAAAGATCTTTATGAAAGATAAAGCTTCCGCAGCAGCCAACGTACAACTACAATTTTTGTATGAGTATATGAATTACAAATTACCAATCCCGGTTAATGAATTTGATAAATGTCCAATTTTATTAACACAACCTGACAAAGACAAATGGACACCATTAGAGTTGAGTAAAATATCAATGAAAGGAATTAAAGCACCTTATACTGTGAAAATATTAGAAGATGGTGGACATTATCCAATGGAAGAAAAATCTCTTAATCAATTAATAAAGTATGCAGATGAATTTGTAAAATCATTGAAATAAAAACACCTGTTACTAAAGTTATTACAACGGATTTGGGCAATTGGCTAAATGGAAAGTTGGTTTTTATTTGAGATGATTTGACAAATTCAATTAATGGGCTTAATTTAATCCCAAATTCGCTATAGTACTAGAACATTGTTTTTAATAATCGAAAAGCTGTGGGTGTTACACTCGTGTGTTTTTTAAACAAACGCGTAAAATAAGAGTAATCGTCATAGCCCAACTCGATTGCAATTTCATTAACCGTCCAGTTTTTATCGAGCAACATTCGTTTGGCTTCCAGCATAACCCTATCAACAATCACTTCGGTGGTTGTTTTTTTTAGGATTTCATTGCAAATTCGGTTCAAATGCTTCAAACTGACATTTAATGCTGAGGCATAAAACGCCGCCGATTTTTCTTCTTTAAATTTCGTCTCTAAAAGCTGTTCCAGATTTTTAATTTTCACATTGTACGAATGCGCTTCATGAATATAAATTTCGCTGTATTTACGAGCCAGTTCAATGTGAATAATATCCAACAAGTTCATTATTTTATCCCGTTTCAATACTTTATTCGTTTGCATTTCGGCAATCAAATTTTCGAAATAAGGCAAAATGGATTTTATTTCGGCTTCTTCCAATATAATTTCCGGACTATTTTTTACCGAAAAATAAAACGGATAATCTTCGATTGTCTTATTTCCAAAATACAAATTATACATTTCGGCAGTATAAAAAACAATGAATCCTTCTATATCTTCTGATAAAATCCAATGATGCATTTGTCCTGGCTGCAAGACAAAAACGCTTCCCGGACGAATATCAAAGCGATCAAAATCGACCTCATGAATTCCCGAACCATTGGTAAAAAAAACCAGCAAATAAAAATTATGACGATGCGGTTTTTCTACAAAACTATGATTAAGCAAATGATTTTTAAAAGTATTGATATACAAATCGCTCGTTACCGAATTGCAGTTAAACTGTTCAATACTATAGATGGGATATTTTTTCATCCTAAAAATGTCTTTTTTGTCCTATAATAAGCGAATATAGAAAATAGCTGGCAGATTGATAATAAATACCTTTGATAAAAAAATAGAAATCATGTCAAATACAATCCTTCACATCCTGAACAACGATTGTCCCCATTGTCATCAAGGGAAATTTTTTAAAGAAAATAGTATTTTTTTCAAATTCAGTTTTCCTAAAATGAACGAATACTGTTCGCATTGTCATTATAAATTCAAAAAAGAACCGGGTTATTTTTTTGGTGCCATGTATGTTAATTACGGACTTACAGTAACCCAGGGAATTGCAACTTATGTTATAGCTCATTTCTTTTTTAAAGAAACATTCGACTTAAGAATTATCCCCATTATTATGGGCGTAATAATCGCTTTGTCACCATTAAACATAAGATTATCAAGATTATTATGGATTTATATGTTTAAGAATTATTCGAATTAAAACAAAAAAAGAAAGACCGCTTAACTGTCTATTCGACAAGCAAGCAGTCTATCTCCTGACTAAACTAACACTAACACAAATTAAATTCTAATATCTATTTATAAGCTTCATTTTGAGTAATCACACCCGGATTTTGGTTAATTACTAAAAACGGAATTGGCAATAGTAATTTAGCTTCAGTAGTAGTAATATTTTTACCACTAGCTTTAATTACCGGAATCGCTCTTCCGGTTCTTATTAAATCAAACCAACGGTGGAATTCGCATGCAAATTCTACCTGATTTTCATGTTCCAGAGCAAGAGCTACCGTATTGTACTGAGCAGGATAACCTATCGCTCCATAAGCCGGTAAGCCAACACGAGCACGAACTTCGTTTAGGTATTTTGGATCTGAAGTTGCTTCTGTTAGCATTAAAAGGACATCTGCATAACGAAGAACGATAAAGTTATTATCCGAAGCTTCTCTTAAACCGGCAACAGGAGCTGTTTTATCTTTCCATTTAATTGGAAATTTCACATTGACAAATGATCCGCTAGGGGTTGTGTACCCATTTTGGATAGAAATATCTCTTCTTGGGTCACCTGTTTCATAAGCATTCCATAAATCATTGGTAACCTGATTAAATCCTCCTCCCCAGGCAGTAACCACACGATTATCAACCGGTGAAAACATAGCCCAATACAAACTATAAGGATTAGATACTCCACCTTTATATTGAATCTCAAAAATAGAAGACGCACCATTTTTCTTAGTTAAATTCCATAAATCAGCGTAAGGTACCAGACTAAATTTACCATAAACTTTCAACAAAGTTTCAGCAGCTTTTGTTTTATTCCCCATAGTTAGATAAACTTTACCCAGCAAAGTATTAGCTGCTTCCTGGCTGGCCGCACCTACAAAACGCTGACTTGTTTTTACCGGCAATTTAGCGGCAGCAAAATCAAGATCGGCAACAATTTGAGCATAAACCTGATCTTTTGGCGTACGTCCTTGTGAATAAGCATTAGCAATACTTAGCGGAGTTGTAACCAATGGCACATCGCCCCAGGCACGAACCATGTCAAAATAATACAAAGCACGTAAAAACTTGGCTTCGCCTATTAAAGCATCTCTACTGGCAAAATCCAGTTTTTCGGCATTAGCAATAATGTTATTTACAGTATAAAGTGCCTTATAATAATTATTCCAGAAATTGAACACTAACTCATTATCGATAGACATCGTGTGCAATTCAAAACTTTCGTAATCCTGAATCCTTCCGGCTGCATTATCACTGTATGCATTATCAGACATTAACTCGCCATAAAAAGAAGGCAAACTTTCAGGACCGTACAAGGTATAAAGCGAATTATAAGCAGACCATAGCCCTGTTTCTATATCTTTTTGGGATTTATAGAAATTTTCCTCATTAGCATTTGAAATAGGTGCTTTATCTAAAAAATCAGAACTACATCCCAATAGGAATAAGTTGCAAAAAAGTATGATGTATGTTATTTTTTTCATTTTCTTAAGTTTTAAATGATTGATCCGGATGATTAAAAACTAATATTTAGTCCAGCAGTAGCCGTAAAAGGATTTGGATAAGCACCATAATCAAAGCCTACCAATACACCTGATTGATAAGTACTACCTTCCGGATCGTAACCTAAATAATCAGAGAATACATGTACATTTTCCAAATTCACATATAATTTTACGTTACTTAGCTTCATTTTATTAACTAATGTTTTTGGCAAATTATAGCCCATACGAATATTTTGGATACGAACGAATGATCCGTCTTCAACCCAGTAACTGGATCCAAAATCACGAACAGTAGTTGGCAACATACGAGGTTTAGGAATCATTCCGTTTCCTGGCTCAGCATCCGACTTCCAGTAATTATTTACTTCAGCATACATGTTACGGTTACCACCACCAACACCTGATTTTAAATATCGGGCATTATGGTTAAGAATTTCGCCACCTTGTGAACCGCGTAACAAAACTGAAAGTTCAAATCCTGCATAAGAAAAATTATTTGTCATCCCCCATTGAAAATTAGGTTGGTAATTCCCTAAATAGGTACGGTCATTAGAATCAATTTTACCATCATTATTGACATCCCTTACCCTTGGGTCACCCGCTTCACTGCCTGGCCATACCGGATAAGCTTTGCTATCCAACTCAGCTTTTGACATGATTACACCATCAATTACATAACCATAGTACATACCTATTGGTTCTCCTACAGCTGTGCGCGATGTCATACTACTCACATTAATATCTATTGGAGCATCGTTAGCACCCAGTTTCAATACTTTGTTTCTATTAGCAGAAATATTAAAATCAGTGCTCCACTTGAATTCGCTGTCAATATTTTGTGTGCTAAGATTTAATTCAATCCCTCTGTTTTCAAGCTCGCCGATATTAGTCAAAGTAGAAGAGAATCCTGAAAGGATTGGAATAGGCACATTAAGTAATAAATCTTTCGTTTTAGAATAATAGATATCACCTGTAAACTTCACGCGCCCGTTAAATACACTGAAATCAACTCCAAAGTTAGTTTGACCCGTTTTTTCCCATTTCAAATTTTTATCAGCAAAATTTGATGTATAAATCCCCTGGTTCACAGTTCCGGAACTTACATAAGGGCTATACCCTAATGTTCCAATCGATCCATAATTTGGAATCGAATTGTTACCCGTTGCTCCATAACTTAACCTAACTTTCAGGTTGCTTATCCATGAAACATCTTTCAGGAAAGATTCTTCAGAGATACGCCATGCAAGCGATCCCGACGGGAAATACCCCCATCTGTTATTGGCTCCAAAACGGGAAGAACCATCTGCTCTAATTGCCGCCGATGCCAAATATTTACCTTTATAAGAATAATTAGCACGAGCCAAATAAGAAACTAACGACCACTCTTCTGAAAAAGTATTACCGGCATTCACAACACCCGCATTCAACGTATGCACTAAATCATTCGGGAAACTACCCGCTGTCATACTGCTGGTATCTGTAGTTTGTTCCTGAGCAGAATAACCCGCCAATAAATTTAATGTGTGAGCCTCATTAAATGTCTTATTGTAATTCAGTGTAGTTTCCGAAATCCAGTTATTGGATTGTAATGTTTTGAAATCAGCCTGAGCCGGCACCCATCCTGAGTAACCCCAGTTCTGACCTGCATTCCAATAGAAATTATAAAATGTATTCTCAATATTAGAACTCGCAGAAGTTTTAAACGTCAAATCTTTAATAACATCCCACTCCAAATAAGAAGTGATTGTAGATATATTAGTTGTTTTTTTAGTGGATGCTTCTCTTGTTAATGAATAAGGATGCCAAAGTTGGAAACCATATTTAGAAAAGGTATTCCAAATTGAAGCAGGATCTTTAAATCCTAAACTTCCTGTTTCAACATACAATGGAAAAAACGGATCACTTTGTAAAGCCAAACTCACCACATCACTTTTTCCACCTGTTCCGTAAGGAGCTTCTTTTGCACGGCTAAGACCAATGTTCAATCCCATACGGATATTATCATTAAACTTATGCTTAATATTTGATCTTAGGTTTATTCTATCATAAGTATTTCTGTCAACAACACCTTCTGAATCTAAAAAGCCCAATGACGCCATGAATTGCGTTTTTTCATTACCTCCGGAAGCCGATAATTGAAAATTTTTGTTGTGTGCAGTTCTAAGTGCAACATCCTGCCAGTCCGTTCCATTACCAATACGGGCAAGCCACGCTGGATCAGAAAATTCAACAGGAACAGTTACATTAAGTCCTCTTGTAGCCGTTGGATTTGCAGCAACAATTGTTGCCCATGAATTATTTCTGGCAGCTGTGTTGAAAGCAATAAATTCGGAAGCATTCATCATCTTAGTCGTACGGTTAACATGAGAAAAACCAGTTTCTATAGTTGCATCAATCTTAGTTTTACCGGCTTTTCCTTGCTTAGTTGTAATGATAACAACACCATTTGCTCCTCTTGAACCATAAATAGCTGCCGAAGATGCATCTTTCAGGATATCAATCGACTCAATATCATTAGGATTAATGAAATTTAGTGGATTTCGGTTAAAACTCAGGTTACTACCCGTGGTAATTCCTGTATCAGTTGAATTTGTTGAACTGTCTTCCAATGGAATTCCATCAATAACATAAAGCGGAGTAGTTCCTGCATTTATCGAAGAAGCACCACGTACTTTTACAGTTGGTGCAAGACCAGGAGCACCCTGAGATTGTGTAATTTGAACACCCGTAGCCTGTCCAGCAAGCGATTGAAGCACGTTAGTATTCGACCTGCCTTCCAGTTTTTCTGCACCAACAGAAACCACAGCTCCGGTCAAGTCCTTTTTCTTAACAGAACCGTAACCAACAACAACTACTTCCTCCAGTTTAGCTGAG
The DNA here is from genome assembly GCF_004016525.1 of Flavobacterium sufflavum. Lineage (GTDB taxonomy): Bacteria > Bacteroidota > Bacteroidia > Flavobacteriales > Flavobacteriaceae > Flavobacterium > Flavobacterium sufflavum. Next base: position 514,570 of record NZ_SACJ01000002.1, on the reverse strand, counting down.
TCTTCCTGTAATTTAATCACAAGATTACTCTGCCCATTTAACGGAATTTCTTTTGTTGTAAAACCAATATAAGAAACCACTAATATTGCTTTTTCGCTTTTTACACTTAATGAAAACTTACCGTCAAAATCACTCTGAACTCCGTTTGTGGTTCCTTTTTCAACAATATTTGCTCCAGGAATAGGCTGTCCTGAACCGTCGGTAATTTTTCCGCTTATTGTTTTTTGCTGTACTGCCTTATTTACAACTACTGCCTTTTCTTTAATTAAGATGGTATTATCATCCGTTAGCTCAAAATTGAGATTGTTTTTCGAAAGGCATTGTCCTAATAATTTAGTTACTGCAATGGTACCTTTTTTTAATTCAACATCCGGAATGTCTTTAAAAACCTTTCTGGGATACACAAAATTCAAATCAGTTTGTTGCTTGATAATTTTAAAAACCTGAAAAATTGTTACCGATTGATCCTTTTCGATAGTCACATTCGCTTGTGCAAATGTCTTGCCTACATTGAGACAAAAAACATTGGTACACCATAAAAAGATAAACGCTCTCATAGCAGTTTTAATTAGCCTTTCTCTAACGGGAATAAAGGCATTACGTACTTTAATTTCCATAATTTTTGGTTTGGTTTGGTTGGTTATACAATAGTTTAATCGATTTAAATAGCTGGGATTAGTAAACACTGAGGGATGTGCTACTTCTTCCCGATTTCTTATTCCAGAATTACTTCTTTGTCTTTTATCTCATAGTTTTTTATAATTTTAAAATTCTTAATACTTCTCAAAATTTCATCCAGACTTTGGGTTTTCCTTATAACCCCATCAAAAATTTCATTTTCAATTGCTTTATTTTTGAATACAACATCAAAATCATACCAACGGGACAACACTTTCATCATATCCTTAAGTGTTATTTTTTCGAAACTAAAAACCCCTTCTTTCCATGCTATTTCATTATAAACATCTACATTTTTTATAACCGAACTGCTGGTTGCGATGTTTAAACTTAATTGTTGGTTTGGCATTAATCTTTGTTTTCTATTTTCAATACTCACATCCACTTTTCCTTCAACTAAAGTTGTATAAATACTGGCTTCGTCTTTATAAGCTTTGATATTAAATTCGGTACCAATAACCTCCACTTCCTGTTTATTATTAAGCACTTTGAAATGAGCTCCTTTGTGTTTTGTACTAGGCGAAACATCAAAATAGGCTTCCCCGTAAACCAATTCTACTTTTCTGGTTTGTCCTTCAATAAAAGCTACCGGGAATTTTAATTTAGTTTCAGAATTTAACCATACTTGGGTGCCATCAGACAATGTAATAGAGAATTTCCCTCCTCTGGGAATAGTCAAATAATTGTAGACCATTTCATTTGCATTCCCTTTTTGGGAATCATAAATAATTTCCTCACCATTACTTTTGGCATTTTGTGTTTTCACCGAAGCTCCATTGGCTAAAACTACTTGCGAACCGTTCGCTAACGTAAGTACCGCCTTATCAGTACCCGGTTCAACAACATTTTTAGTATCCCGATTAACTATTACCGGAATAGTTTGGACTGGCTGATTAAAAAGAACATCCTTAAAAAAATAAGCTGTAGTTAAAACACCTATGAAAACAGCTGCAGCTGCATATTTCATAAAATGGGATTTCTTTTTTAGAGGTATCTTTTGTTCTTTTTGGGGAGTAGCTAGTATTTTATCCCTAATACGCATAGCATCAAGCTCGGTCAGCATTGGCTTATCATCTAAAATTGCCAACACTTCTTCTACAGTTGGTAGTCTGCTAGATTCGGTTAACTCCTGAATATACTGTACAACTTCATCAACCTCCTGTTCGGAACATTGATTGAGAATGAACTTTTTTAATAAATTTTGGGTATGGCTATCGTGTTGCATAATATACGTTCTTATATATAATACAGATGAGAAAAGGAAAAGTACTATTCAGTATTATTATTTTTTTCGAAAAATAGAAAAATAATAACTAAAAAGAAATAAATAGAAAGGAATGGAAAATATAAAAGAAAGAAAAGGTAATAATTAACGAATCATTATTCCAGCCAACGAGATGAAAGAAGAGTTATCAGAAGTGTAACATCTCCATGAGTCTCCAAAAAATTTCTAATATCGGCTAAGGCTTTGCTCATTTGACCTTTTACAGTACTTACCGAAATATTCAATTCCTTGCTTATTTCTTCATAGCTCATTTCTTCATTACGTGACATTTCAAAAATAGCTCTGCGTTTGGGTGGCAGTTGTTCAATAGCCTTTTGTTTTATAACATCATAATCAGCTTCATCAATAATATCCTCAATTGGGCTGTATGACTTTTGACTGACATAAAATACTTCTTCTTTAAGCTTATGGCTATTGGCTACTTTACTAATAAGATTAAATGTTAAGTTACGTGTAATAGTAAACACATAGGATTTAAAAGATAAATCAGCATTAAGTCGGTCTCTGTGTAACCAAATATTTAAGAATACATCCTGAACAATTTCTTCTGCCAGAGCCTGATTTTTAAGCATACTTAAACTATAAGCATAAACATCGTTACAGTAGGTATTAAAAAGCTCACTAAAAGCTTTTTCATTACCCACCATAAGTGCTGTAACCAATAGTTTATTATTAATTGCTTTTGTTTCAGTCATTATGAATTGCTTATATAGACCGCTTAATTATTGTCTTACTATAAATCTCCCGGTTTTGTATCAAAATTCTCATTTAGAACTCTGCACAATACTAATATAGCAATATTAACTAATTAATGTATAAAAAACACGCAATATTAGAACTGAGCTATTTTTTCTTCCTAAGCTAAACCCCACTTTGCCTTATGATTTGTTTCGATTGGTTTAAGAATTATTAAATTAACGAAAGAACAAACAAAGCAAAATAACTATCTTGCAGAGTCAATTTTTAAAAAACAATAATGTCCCTGATTTTAACCAATATAGAAAAACACGTTCAGCTAACAGCCGAAGAAAAAGAACTTTTCTTAAGTAAAACTGAAATTCATCATTACAAAGCCAAAAGTATTCTGCTCAATTCGGGGCAAATTTGCAAATACTCTTATTTTGTAAACTCCGGTATTTTAAGAAGCTTCAATATCAATGATAACATTGTCGAACACGTTTTAAGCTTTGCCTGCGAAGGATGGTGGATGGGCGATATGTACAGTTTAATTTCGCAAAAACCCGGAAATCTGTTTATCGAAGTATTAGAAGATGCCGAATTAGTATTGCTATCCAAAGAAAATCAGGAACAACTTTATACCGAAATTCCTAAACTGGAACGCTTTTTTAGAATCCTTACTGAAAATTCATTAGTAGCCCATCAAGACCGACTAATGGATAATTTGAGTTTATCGGCAGAAGAACGCTTTGACAAATTCAACAAAAGATATGGTAATCTTACCCATAAAATCCCTCAAAAACAAATTGCTTCTTATATAGGTGTAACACCTGAATTTTTCAGTAAAATGAAAAGCCGATTGCTAAAAAAATGATCCGTGGTCACTTCTTAATCTAGGTTAAGTGCAAAACGCTTATGGCGGATGTACATTTGTAATGTAATAATCAATAAACAAAAAATATCATGGCAACTACAGTTTTACACAAAGCAGATACAAGAGGACACGCAGATCACGGATGGTTAAACGCTTATCACAGTTTTAGTTTCGCTAGCTGGTACAATCCGGATAGAGTACAGTTTGGTTCACTTCGCGTTTTGAATGATGACACCGTTGCAGCTGGAATGGGTTTTGGAACACATCCTCACGATAATATGGAAATCATCACCATTCCATTGGAAGGCGATTTGGCTCACAAAGACAGCATGGGAAATGCCGCTACCATCAAAACAGGTGACGTACAAGTTATGAGCGCCGGAACAGGAATTCAGCACAGCGAATTTAACCCAAATGCAGATCAAAGAACTAAATTGTTCCAAATTTGGTTGTTTCCTAAAACCAGAAATGTAACACCTAGATACCAACAAATTACTTTAGACACAGCAGAACAAAAAAATAATTTTGCTCAAATATTGTCTCCAAATCCAGATGATGCAGGTGTTTGGATTCACCAGGACGCCTGGTTCCATTTAGCTGACTTTGACAAAGATTTTGCTAAAACATACGAAATTAAAAAAGAAGGAAACGGAATCTATATTTTTGTAATTTCAGGAACTGTAAATGTTGATGGTCAGGAATTAGAAACCCGTGACGGTTATGGAATCACTGATTTTAAAACTTTGGATATCAAAGCAACGACTGATGCTAAATTTTTATTAATGGAAATTCCAATGAAATACTAATAATAAAAGTCTATGAACGAAATTATAGGACTAGAATACAACGAAAAAAAAGGTTATTTTTATGTCAAAATCGAAGACAAGATTGAAGCAAGAATGACCTTTGTTTTCGCTGGACCTCATAAAATCATTATTGATCATACCGAAGTAAATCCAGGACACAATGGTAAAAACTTTGGAAAGAAAATGGTGGAGAAAGCAGTTTTATTTGCCAGAGAAAAAGAAATAACAATTCTCCCTCTGTGTCCTTTTGCAAAAAAAGTTTTTGACAAAACTCCTGAATTTAGGGATGTTTTATAATTGTCTTTAAAGAATTAATTTAAAAAAATGGGAAACTTACTAGAGAAAGACATTGTTGGAACAATCGGTTCGCAAAAATATTTGTGTACTATTTCCTGGCGTAATGGTCAATTGATTATGGATGAACCCGAAAGCAATGGAGGAAAAGATATAGGTCCTGATCCTTTTTCAACCCTCTTTGCTTCTTTAGCAGGATGTACACTGGCAACTCTGCGAATGTACATTGACCGAAAAGGCTGGAATATTCCTGAAATCAATATAACTCTCAACGCGACACAGGAATTAGACGGTGAATTTGAAACTATTTTTTCAAGACAAATTTCTTTTTCTACTGATATTACTCAAGAACAAAAAGAACGATTACTACTAATTGCTGACAAATGCCCCGTTTCTAAAATCTTAAAAGGAAAAGTAACTATTAATACACTATTGTAATTATGAATCCAAAAGACATCAAAAAAGAATATACTAATGGTGAAGTTACCATTGTATGGCAATCAGCAAAATGCATCCATTCGGCTAATTGCGTCCACAATAATCCGGATGTATTTCATCCCAAAGAAAAGCCCTGGATAAGACCGGAGGCTTCAACAACAGAAAAAATTATCGATACTGTAAATAAATGTCCTTCGGGAGCTTTAACCTACTTTTTAAACAAGAAAAATGACTAAAAAAATTATCGCCTTTGGTGCTTCCTCAAGTACAAATTCAATTAACAAACAACTGGCAACTTATGCTGCATCACAATTTGAAAACACTGATGTAGAAGTTTTAGACTTAAACGATTACGAAATGCCTATTTTTTCTTTGGACAGAGAATCTCAAAATGGTATTCCTGAATTAGCAAAAGACTTTTTCAATAAAATAGGAACTGCCGATTTAGTTATTGTTTCGCTTGCCGAACATAATGGCGCTTATTCAACCGCTTTCAAAAATATTTTTGACTGGACTTCCCGAGTGAATCCTAAATTTTTCCAGGAAAAGCAAACCCTGATCCTCGCTACTTCTCCAGGCCTAAGAGGAGGACTTAGCGTTTTAGAAATTGCAAAAAACCGTTTCCCTTTTCAGGGTGCTAATGTAAAAGGAAGTTTTTCTTTGCCAAGTTTTGGTGAAAATTTCAACAGCGAAGAAGGGATTACAAATGAAAAACTAAAAGGCGATTTGCTTGAAATCATACAATCAATCGAACTTTAAAAAATAATTCAAACCCTATTTTTAGAAAGCGTTACTTCTGGTAGCGCTTTCTTTTTTTATAAAAACAATATCTCCTTTTTTAACAAAAGCTACGATTTTGATAAAAAAATAAGATTAGTCATTATTTTGCAAATTTTTAAGAAGACAATATCTATTTTTGAAGTAGAATTAAAAAATCATTTATGAAACTACTCATTATTGAAGACGAACCCAACCTTTTATCGATTATTCGAAAAGGTCTCTCTGAAAAAAATAATGAGGTAAGTGTAGCCCTTGACGGTACAACAGGGCTGGAAATGATTTTGAACCATAATTTTGATGTCGTAATTTTAGACATCATGCTTCCTGATATTAACGGAATCGAAATTTGCAGACGATTAAGAGCCGCTAAAAACTTTGTACCAATTTTACTTTTAACCGCTCTGGGAACTACCGAAAACATTGTTACCGGATTGAATGCCGGTGCCGATGATTACCTGGCAAAACCTTTTAAATTTTCGGAACTGGAAGCGCGGATAGCAGCCTTAGCCCGAAGATCAAATCAGGAACACAGACCGAATGACTTAATCCAGATTGATGATTTAGAAATTGACAGAAGAGCAAAATCGGTCAAAAGAAATGGAGAGCTGATTCAATTAACCGCTAAAGAATTCAAATTATTATACTATTTGGCAAACAATGCCGAAACTATTTTGTCCCGGGAAAAAATATTGGATAATGTTTGGGATATTAATTTTGACATGAATACTAATGTGGTTGATGTTTACATCAACTATCTGAGAAACAAAATAGACAAACCTTATCAAAACAAATTAATCCATACCATCAAAGGCTTAGGCTACATTATAAAACCATAATTCATGCAAATTAGAAAAAAAATCACCATTACTTATATTGCGCTATCGTGCTTTAGCACTTTGCTGTTGTGTATAGCTGTTTTTTTTCTGTTCAAGCAAAACAATGAATATTATTTTATAAAAAGGCTTCAGGATAGGGCCAAAATCGCTTCATCGGCCTATTTCCAAAAAAATCAGGAAAACAAAGATTCTTTTCAAAAATTCAAAAAAGGCGGCTTAGAAGAACTCATTGAGGAAAAAGATTATGAATTAAAAGTAAACAGCAGCAATTCTTTTGAATACAACACCGATTTACATCTTCCTCATGAATTTTATGACGATGTAATGAAAAAAGGTTCCGGCTGGATTGAAGAAGATTACCGCTATTATTACGGACAAATTTTTAGTGAAGCCGGGCAAAAACACATTGTAATTGTTACAGCCAAAGACCGCCGTGGCAATACGAGTACCATTTATATCTTGCAACTTTTAATCTTTGGAGGTATCGGTTTTATCATTCTGGCTTACTTTTTTGGTAAGTTTTTAGCCCGAACAGTAATTGATCCAATCGCCCGAATCACAAAAGAAGTGCATAGAATCAGTGCTTCTAATCTTCATAACCGATTAGCGGATGCCGATGGAAAAGATGAGATTACTGATCTTACCAAAACCTTCAACGACATGCTGGACCGATTAGAAACTTCGTTCGAAATCCAGGCTAATTTTATTAATAATGCTTCGCATGAGTTAAAAACACCAATTACGACCATTATTGCCGAAACTGAAATTATGCTCTTAAAAGAAAGAGAAACTGAAGAGTACATTCATTCGTTAGAAAACATCAACAGGCAGGCTTCCAAATTAGGAAACCTAACCGAAAGCCTTTTAAAATTGACCCAAACCGGCTATGACGGAACCAAGCAAGTATTAGACATTGCCCGAATTGACGAAATTCTTTTAGAGGTAAAAGCTTCGATAGACACGCTTTTCCCTAATAATCGGGTTAACATTAAACTGAATGCTATTCCGGAAGACGAATCGCTATTGACCATTCCCTGCAACCGACCATTATTAGAATTGGCTTTGAATAATATTATTTCAAACGGTGTAAAATATTCGGATAACGATGAAGTTTTTGTCAACCTTACCGCAGACAAGTCTAAGATTAAAATTGCCATTACTGATATTGGTATTGGAATTCCACCTGAAGATATTCCGTATTTGTACGAACCTTTCTTTAGAGGAAAAATCGCTTCTAAATACAATGGCTACGGACTTGGATTGCCATTGGCCATGAAAATTATCCGAATGCACAGCGGAGAACTTCAAATTCAATCGGAAACTGGAAAAGGAACGGTTGTTAATATTACCTTCGAAAAAACCAACATTAAAAATTCTAATCTAAAATCTTAGGGAATTCTAATTTTAATCCAAGAACCCTCTAATATTCAACCCCTTATTTTGTATGTATAATTAAAACAATACATATGAAAAACTTATTAATACCTTCAACATTAGAATCAGATACTATAAATGCTATCAAAGTAGCCGTCCAGCAATCTCAAGGTAAAGACTGCACTATCTTTTTAGCATTAGTTAACGACATTCCAAACACTTATTCTTCGGCTACATTTCTAAGAAGCATGAAAAGCGACATGAGCGTTTCGCAAAAAAATGTATTAGAATATTGTAGAGAATTAATTGCTATTTCTCAAAACTGCAATCTAAAAATCCATTATCAATATGGAATTTCGACACCATTGATGCGAAATTTAATTGAACATCTTGAAATTGAATTGACCATTTTGACGCCTTCGTTCAGAAACGCCGAAAAAAGAATCCACAATCAATTTGTCCAAATTCTGAGTAATTGCAAATGCCCAATTTTGCATCTAAGTCCAAATTTCGAAGAGTACGATTTAACCAAAGCAATGTATCTGGAACAAACAAAATCAAAACTTCAAATTGAGGATTTACAGGAATTAATTCCGAATCGTTTTAATTTTAGAATCGTGAGTCAGGCTAAAATTTTTAGTGACCAAAATCCTGAAAACTTCGAATCATTGCTAAAAGAAGCTATTACAAAAAACAAAATCAATCTTTTAATCGAAACCAGAAAACCAAAAAAGATTAAACTCAAAAAACAAAACCCAAGTGCAACCGAAAATTTTGGTTTACCGATTTTATCTTTATACGAAGAGATAGCTTAAATTCCAAAGTTAATATCCCGTTTTTTATTTCTTAATCTAGGTTAAGTGACACAGCTGTATTGTTGCCATAAATTTGTCATATCAAAATAAAATAACAATTTAAAAAAATAAAATTATGGCAACTACAAAATGGGCAATTGACTCGACACACTCAGAAATTGGATTTAAAGTAAAACACATGATGTTTACAAATGTTTCAGGAAAATTTGAATCATACGACGCTACAATCACAGCCGAAGATGACAACTTCGAAAACGCAAATATCGAATTCTCTGCAAACATCGATTCGATTAACACCAACAACACTGACAGGGACAATCATTTAAAAAGTGGTGATTTTTTTGACGCTGAAAACTTTCCTAAACTCACTTTCAAAGCTACTTCTTTGACTAAAAATGGTGATGATTATGAACTAACAGGCGATTTAAGTTTAAGAGGAGTAACAAAAACGGTTAAGCTTCCTACCGAATTCAGCGGATTAATGAAAGACCCTTGGGGAAATACTAAAGCAGGATTGAATATTTCTGGTAAAATAAACCGTAAAGAATGGGGATTGAACTGGAACTCGGCTTTAGAAACTGGTGGTGTTTTAGTAGGCGAAGATGTAAAACTGAACATCGAATTACAATTAATAAAACTATAAAGAATCTCACAAAAACTGATTTTCTTCACATACAAACCTCCCTACTTCATTAGCAAGCAGGGAGGTTTTCTTTTATCCATTTTTATCTTTTCATATAAATCCTAAAAAAATACTACTTTTGCATCCCGATTGAATCTAATATTTCAATCTATAAATATTTCAATTTTTAAATTAAAAAAATATGAAGGCATACGTATTTCCAGGTCAGGGTGCGCAGTTTACAGGAATGGGCAAAGACTTATATGAAAACTCTCCATTAGCAAAAGAATTGTTTGAAAAAGCAAACGAAATATTAGGTTTCCGCATCACAGACATTATGTTTGAAGGAACTGCAGAAGAATTGAAAGAAACTAAAGTTACGCAACCGGCAGTATTTTTACACTCGGTAATCTTAGCTAAAACTTTAGAAGATTTCAAACCGGAAATGGTAGCGGGACATTCTTTAGGCGAATTTTCAGCTTTGGTTGCCAATGGTGCTTTGTCTTTTGAAGACGGATTAAAATTAGTTTCTCAAAGAGCTTTGGCGATGCAAAAAGCCTGCGAAATCACTCCTTCAACTATGGCTGCTGTTTTAGGATTAGCAGATAATATTGTGGAAGAAGTTTGTGCTTCTATCGACGGAGTTGTAGTGGCTGCCAACTATAACTGCCCTGGACAATTAGTAATTTCAGGAGAATTTAAAGCCGTAGAATTAGCTTGCGAAAAAATGAAAGAAGCAGGTGCAAAACGTGCTTTATTATTACCTGTTGGTGGTGCTTTTCACTCACCAATGATGGAGCCGGCAAGAGAAGAACTAGCTGCTGCAATCGAAGCAACTACTTTCTCTGCTCCTATTTGCCCAGTGTATCAAAACGTAACTGCAAGTGCGGTTTCGGATGCAAATGAGATTAAGAAAAATCTAATCATTCAATTAACAGCTCCTGTGAAATGGACACAATCAGTACAACAAATGATTGCTGACGGTGCTACTTTATTTACCGAAGTAGGTCCAGGAAAAGTATTGGCTGGATTAATTGGAAAAATCAATAAAGAAGCAGCTACTGCAAATGCATAAAATTGCAGATTGCAGTCCCGATAGTTATCGGGATTAGATTTCAGAATTAAAAATCAACACTATAATAAATAGAATCCTCATAAACTTCGGTTTGTGAGGATTTTTTGTTTTAAAAAGAAATTAGGCTATTCCGAAATAATAAACGCTAATAGTTATCTTTGTTTTTAAGAATACTTTCTTATGAATTTAGATTTACGAACAGTAAACGTTATACGATACATTACGCCACTTCGGGAAGGTGGCTCCTTACCTGCCTTAGCAGAAGCCGACGATGATTTTAAATATGTATTAAAATTTAGAGGAGCAGGTCATGGGGTAAAAGCATTAATTGCTGAATTTTTAGGTGGTCAAATAGCAAAACAATTAGGTTTACCAGTTCCTGAATTAGTTTTTGCACACTTAGACGAAGCCTTTGGAAGAACAGAAGCTGACGAAGAAATTCAGGATTTATTAAAATTTAGTCAGGGTTTAAATTTAGGGCTACACTATTTATCAGGAGCAATTACCTTTGATGCCGCTGCAAATGATTGCGAAGCTTTATTGGCATCAAAAATTGTTTGGTTAGATGCTTTTATTACTAATGTTGACCGAACCTTTAAAAACACCAATCTTTTAATTTGGAAAAAAGAACTTTGGCTTATTGATCACGGAGCTTCTTTTTATTTTCATCATTCCTGGATTAACTGGGAGAAAACTGCACTTACACCATTTGCATTAATTAAAGATCATGTTTTATTACCAAAGGCATCAAAACTTGAAGAAGCACATGTACAATGTTCAAGGCTATTAAATGATTCGATTTTAAAAGAAATTGTAAATCAAATTCCTGAAGACTGGTTGCAATGGAAAGATCAAACGATAACTCCGGAAGAAATTAAAAACGTCTATTTCCAGTTTTTAAGCTTACGCTTGAAAAATGCTGAAATATTTTTAAAACAAGCTCAAGATGCACGAACAACACTTATATGATTATGCTATCATTCGTGTTGTACCAAGAGTAGAACGCGAAGAATTTATAAATGTAGGTTTGATGCTTTATTCCAAGCGTCAGAAATATTTACGAATTCAATATCAAATTCCTGTTGCTAAAATCAGTTCGTTTTGCAGTGAATTTGATTTAGACCAACTCAAAATCAATTTAGATTCTTTTGTAGCCATTTGCGAAGGCAAAAAAGAAGCGGGACCTATTGCTCAATTTGAAAAAGACGAACGATTTAGATGGCTCACTGCTGTTAAAAGTTCGAGTATTCAAACCTCAAGACCCCATTCGGGATTTAGCAGCGATTTAGACCAGACTTTCGAAAAACTATATTCTGAATTAGTCTTGTAAAAAGAATTGTTTTCATAAATACATCTCCGTAAGCGAAAGTTTACGGGGATTTTTTTATATTTGAAAGACAACGTTTTAAATATCAATCATTAAAATACAGTACAAATGAGAAAAACAATTTTAGCAGTAGCTTTTATGCTTGCTGCGATGGTTTCCTGCCAGGACAAAACTAAAGACAAAATTGAAGATGCTAAAGAAGCCGTTGGAGCTGAAGTAGAACAAAAAGTGGATACTGTAACCAAAAAAGTGGAAACAGCCATTGATTCAACTCAATCAAAAACGGGTAAAATCCTTGAAAAAGGAGCAGAAAAAATGGATGAAGCCGCAAATAAATTAAAAGAAGCCGCTAAGAAGTAAGTAAACAAAAAATCCCAAACTATCTATTTCGATAATTTGGGATTTTTACTTTTTACAGCTTTTTTTACTGAGGTAATTTAAAAGCCTGTCTGGCAATCAGCAACCACTTGTTTTTTTGTTTTTGCCAAACGAGTACGTTTCCAATTTTTATGTCTTTTTCAACACCACTATCTTTAGTATGTGCTGCCAGACTATGTCTTACTATAGCAACATCTCCGGTAACTTGAATACTTTGATTTTGAAATTCTATCGTCACAAAATCAGATTCTCCGTTAAGTAATTTTTCGATAAAAACTTTTTGATCTTGAAGTACACCACTGGAATGTCCGTAGCTTAAATCTTTTGAAGTCAAAGCTTTCAAATTGCTTTCTGTTGGGTCAATTAATGCTTTTCTAAAAGCTTCAACGCTATTTAAAACAGCACTTTCTTCTTTAGAAATTGGTTTTATTTGCGCCCAATTTGAAAACGAGATTAAAACTAAGGTCAAGCATAAAAAACACTTTTTCATTTTTATTTATTTAAAAATTCTAAAACACTATCAGTAATAAATTTTATTTGCTCATCCTCTAATTCGGTATGCATTGGCAACGAAATCACCTCTTTAACCAATTGATTCGTCACCGGAAAATCTTCTTCTTTATACCTTACATCAACATAAGCTTTTTGCGAATGCAACGGAATTGGGTAGTAAATAGCACAAGGAATCCCTTTATCTAACAGATGTTGCATCAATGCATTTCTGTCAGCATCAATAATTCGCAACGTATATTGGTGAAAAACATGATCATTTTCATTTTCATCAAATGAAGGGGTAATAATATTAGCGTGACCAGCTAAAGCAGCATTATACTTAGCGGCAGCTCCACGACGCGCTGTATTATAATCGTTCAATAAAGGTAATTTAGCATTCAAAACAGCCGCCTGAATACTATCTAATCTAGAATTCACTCCTACTACATCATGATGGTAACGTTCGTACATTCCGTGATTTACAATTCCGCGAATAGTATGTGCCAAAGCATCATCATTGGTAAAAATAGCTCCACCATCACCATAACAACCTAAATTTTTAGAAGGAAAAAATGAAGTTGCTCCTACATGACCAATAGTTCCTACTTTAGATTTTGCACCTGAAGCTGAAATAAAATCGGCACCAATGGCTTGCGCATTATCTTCAATAACATACAAGTTATGTTCATTGGCCAAAGCCATAATTGCATCCATATTAGCTGCACGACCGAACAAATGTACTGGAACTATTGCCTTAGTTTTTGGAGTAATAGCCGCTTTGATTCTTTCTAATGAGATATTCATATTGTCCAAATCAACATCAACTAACACCGGAGTCAATTGCAACAAAGCAATTACCTCAACTGTAGCCGCAAAAGTAAAATCGGCAGTGATTACCTCATCACCCGGCTTTAAATCCAATCCCATCATCGCAATTTGCAAAGCATCTGTTCCGTTTGCACAAGGAATTACGTGTTTTACGCCCAAATAATCTTCCAAAGATTTTTGGAATTGATGCACTTGAGGTCCATTGATATAAGTATTTGTATCCAAAACGTCCTGAATAGAAGCGTTTACTGTAGTAGCAATTTTATCATATTGACTTTTCAAGTCAACCATTTGAATTTTCTTCATTTCAACTTTATTAATAGTTAGAAAGCTGTTGTTTTTACACTTCTTACGCAACAACAAAACTTTCATAAAACGGAAACAAAAATAGGTATTATTGATTTCAAACCAATGAATTTAAGCCAAAGAAAATGTATTTTAGCACCAAAAATTATCCGAATGCTTTTTCTGTACAATATAGCCATTACATTAGCCGATTTTTTCTTGAAAATTATCGCATTGTTTAACCCCAAAATGAAACTTTTTGTTGCCGGAAGAAAAACAGTTTTTGAAACGCTTTCGCAAAAAATAAAACCTCAGGATAAAACCATTTGGTTTCATGCGGCATCACTTGGCGAATACGAGCAAGGGCTTCCTGTGATTGAAAAAATAAAAGAAAAATATCCTTCACATAAAATTGTTTTGACTTTCTTTTCTCCTTCAGGTTACGAAGTTCGAAAAAACAATACGGTTGCTGATGCAACAGTGTATCTGCCGATGGACACTAAAAAGAATACTCAAAGATTCCTGAAACTAGTTCATCCGGAAAAGGCTTTCTTCATCAAATATGAATATTGGCCAAATTACCTAAACGAACTAAAAAAATCTAATACTCCGACCTATTTGATTTCTGGGATTTTTAGAGAAAACCAACTATTTTTTAAATGGTACGGTCAATTTTACAGAAACGCACTGAATACTTTTACCTATTTCTTTGTTCAAAATGAAGCTTCAAAAAAATTATTACTCCAATTAAACAAGACCAATATCGCTGTTTCCGGAGACACCCGCTTTGACCGGGTTGCCGCTATTTTAGAAAAAGATAACTCTTTGGATTTTATTTCCCAATTCAAAAACAATACGCTAACTATTGTCATTGGAAGTTCCTGGCCAAAAGACGAAAGTTTATTGATTGAATACATCAATTCATCTACTCAAAATGTAAAATTCATCATTGCACCTCACAACATAAAAGCGGAACAAATACAGCAATTAAAAAACAGCATTTCTAAGAAAACGGTTCTTTTTTCAGAAAAAGAAAACAAAAACCTTGCAGAGTTTGATGTATTTATCATTGATACTATTGGGATTTTAACTAAAATATACAGCTATGCTGATATTGCTTATGTGGGTGGCGGATTTGGAAATCCGGGCGTACACAACATATTAGAACCAGCTACTTTTGGAGTTCCAATAGTTATCGGATCTAATTTTTCACATTTTGCAGAAGCAACCGCTTTGGTAAATTTAGGTGGCTGCATCAGTATTACTAATCAAAACGAATTAAAAAACGCTTTTGATTCATTAATTTCTAATGACACAATCCGAGATGAAAAAGGGGCTATTTGCAGCAATTTTGTAAATACAAACAAAGGAGCAACCAGCCTGATAATAGAAAATATCTGAAAACGGGACCTTTAAATGAATCTTAAAAATTAGCATTTAAAACAATTTAATTCTCAAAAAAGAAAGCTACATATTTCACAATTCACAAATAAGCAACCAAAAACAGATACAACAAATTAAAAATCAAGTTATTAAAAACCAAAAAACACCCCATGTTCAAAGCAACTTTTTATTTTAAAATATTATTTTCCTTATAAAATTTGCTTTTTGAAGGTCGGAAAAATAATCGAATATTATTTCAAAAAAAAAATGAAAAAATATTTTACATATTAAAAATTTTATATCTTTGCCTCGAATTAATAATTAACCTTTTATAATAAAGTAAGATGAAAAAAGTATTTTTAAGTTTAGCTGTTGTTGCTGTTTTAACTGTTGTATCTTGTAAAAAAGCTGAAGAGGCTGCTCCAGAAGCTGCTGCTGATACAACTGCTGTAGCTGTTGATTCTGCTGCTACTGTAGCTGATACTGCTGCTGTTGCTGTTGATTCTGCTGCTGCTGCTCCTGCTGCTGCTGCTACTGAAGCTCCTGCTGCTGCACCTGCTAAGTAATTTTAAATTACAGTAAAAAATAAGCCGTTCACATTGTGACGGCTTTTTTTTATACCCAATAATTCCAAAGACCACACTTTAAACAGTCTTCAAAATTCTTAATCCGGAAAAACAAAATCATTGTTAGCAAAATCCAATATCTCTGCTTTCGAACCGTATTTTACTATTTCATCAATTCCTTTCTGAACCATCAACTCCGTACTGTATTTTCTACTTACAGCCACAACCCTGTTATCAATTACAACTCTAAAGAAAAATTTCCCTTTAGACGTCTTAAACTTTACATAAGAACAAGCCTCCAATACCGAACGCAAATATTCCGCATCTGCCTCACAATCCATCCTTAATTCATACGCATTACTCGTAAAAATAGTTTTTCCTTTCCTGGAAGTAAATTCAAACTTATAATCACCGCTAAATCTTTTACTAATAACAAAAGTTCCCATATTTTTTATTCCAAATACCAATTTTTAAAAATTCTAAATTCCAATTATTCAGAATTCAAAAAGCTCACCTCTTCACAGATTCAAAACAAACCACAAAACTGATTTTATACAAAATAAAAAAAGCTCCAAACATTAGTTTGAAGCTTTCTTTGTACTCAGAGCGGGACTTGAACCCGCACGAACATTGCTGTTCACTGGATTTTAAGTCCAGCGTGTCTACCAATTTCACCATCCGAGCATGATGTGATTTCGAGCGAAAAACGGGGCTCGAACCCGCGACCTCGACCTTGGCAAGGTCGCGCTCTACCAACTGAGCTATTTTCGCATTTATCAATTCTTAAAAAGAACCGCGATACTTGTTCTGTATTGCGGATGCAAATTTAAGAGCTTTTTTCGATTATACAAGCCTTTTTTGAAAAAATAATCAATATTTTTTTAAGCTTTTGATTTGCTTTAATTTAAAAAATAAAAAAATTATTTCCTGGTTAACATTCTTTTAATTTCGTTCAATTTCATCAAAGCTTCTACCGGCGTTACCGAATTGATATCGATATTTAAAATCTCTTCTTTGATTTCTTCCAGCAATGGATCGTCTAAATTAAAGAAACTCATCTGCATTTCTTCCTTTTCTGACTTGATTCCGTTTAATGCATCACCAGAATGATCTTTCTCCAGCTTCTTCAAAATCTTTTGTGCTTTCGAAATTACAATTTGAGGCATTCCCGCCATTTTTGCCACGTGAATTCCAAAACTATGCGCACTTCCTCCTTTGACTAATTTTCGAATAAAAAGCACCGTATCTTTTAATTCTTTTACAGCCACATTATAATTCTGAATTCGGGCTAATGACTCACTCATTTCATTCAATTCATGATAATGGGTCGCAAACAAAGTTTTAGGCTTAGATGGATGCTCATGCAAATACTCGGCAATAGCCCAGGCAATGGAAATTCCGTCATAAGTACTGGTTCCTCTTCCAATTTCGTCCAGCAACACCAAACTTCTATCGGAGATATTATTCAAAATAGAGGCTGTTTCGTTCATTTCGACCATAAAAGTAGATTCTCCCATCGAAATATTATCGCTCGCCCCTACTCTGGTAAAGATTTTATCTACTAGTCCCATTTTCACGCTATCAGCCGGAACAAAACTTCCCATTTGAGCCAAGAGCACAATTAAAGCAGTTTGACGCAAAATAGCCGACTTACCCGACATATTAGGCCCTGTAATCATAATCAATTGCTGAGTTTCTCTATCCAGGAAAACATCATTAGCAATATAAGGCACGCCTACAGGCAGTTGTTTTTCGATAACAGGATGCCTTCCGTTTTTAATATCTAATTCAAATGTTTCATCCAATTCTGGACAAACATATTTGTTCTCAATTGCCAATTGTGTAAAAGAACACAAACAATCCAGTTGCGCAACCAAATTAGCATTCAACTGAACCGGCTTGATGTAAGTAGCAATCCAAGCCACTAATTGCTCGAATAATTCCGATTCAATTTTGTGAATTTTCTCTTCAGCACCCAGAATTTTAGCTTCGTATTCCTTTAATTCTTCGGTAATATAGCGTTCGGCATTAACAAGGGTTTGTTTTCTTATCCATTCCGTTGGCACTTTATCTTTATGAGTATTTCTAACTTCGATATAATAACCAAAAACATTATTAAATGAAATTTTTAAAGAAGAAATCCCTGTACGCTCTGACTCTCTTGCCTCGATTCCTTCTAAAAATTCTTTTCCCGAAGTAGAAATCGCACGCAATTCGTCCAACTCTTCATTCACTCCTTTAGCAATCGCATTTCCTTTGGCAATAGCCACCGGCGCATCTTGGTTTAAAGTAGTTTTTATCTTTTCGCGCAATAAATCGCAGCTATGTAAATTATCTCCAATAACTTTCACCGCTTCCTGCGGACTTTCTAACGACAGCGTTTTTATAGGGATAATAGCATCTAATGATTCTTTCAAATAAACCACTTCACGAGGTGATACTTTCCCCGCAGCGATTTTAGAAATCAATCGCTCTAAATCCGAAATTTGCTTAATCTGATATTGTATTTTTTGCAACACCTCTTGATTTTCTTTCAAATAAGAGACTACATCATGTCGGCTTTGCACTTTCTTGATATCTTTTAAAGGCAATGCCAACCAACGTTTCAACAAACGTCCTCCCATTGGCGAAAGCGTTTTATCAATTACATCCAAAAGCGTAACCGCATTAGGATTATAACTGTGATACAATTCGAGATTCCTAATGGTAAATCGGTCCATCCACACATAAGCATCTTCGGCAATACGCTGAATTGCCGTGATATGTTGCACTTTGTTATGTTGGGTTTCCGACAAATAATACAACACTGCTCCCGAAGCTATAATTCCATCTTTTAAATCTTCTATTCCAAAACCTTTTAAAGAAATCGTTTGGAAATGCTTGGTCAAAGTCTCAAAAGCATAATCTTCTTTATAAACCCAGTCTTCTAAATAAAAACAATGGTAATCATCGCCAAAATTAGTTTTGAAATCATTCTTATTATTTTTTTGAATTAAAACCTCCGATGGGCTAAAATTCTGTAATAATTTATCAATGTATTCTGCATTTCCCTGAGCTGTCAAAAACTCACCTGTGGAAACATCCAAGAAAGAAATTCCTATTGCTTTATTAGAAAAATAAACAGAAGCCAGGAAGTTATTGGTCTTAGAATGTAAAACCTCGTCATTCATAGAAACCCCGGGAGTAACTAATTCGGTCACGCCGCGTTTCACAATCGTTTTAGTCATTTTAGGATCTTCAAGCTGATCACAAATTGCAACACGAAGTCCCGCTTTGACTAATTTTGGCAAATAAGTATTAATAGAATGATGTGGAAAACCAGCAAGAGCTGTTTCTGTTTCAGAACCCGCACCACGTTTAGTCAATGTAATTCCTAATATTTTTGCTGACCGAATAGCATCTTCTCCAAATGTTTCATAAAAATCACCAACCCTAAACAATAAACAAGCATCCGGATATTTCCTCTTGATTTCATTATACTGCTTCATTAATGGGGTTTCCTTAACCGTTTTCTCTTTAGATGCCAATTTGTATCGTATTTAATTTATTAGAAAAATGTGAAGGCGAATTTAAAAATTTTATAACGAATAACTATCACTAAAAAAATTAAAAACATTTTTAAGTAAATTTTAAGTCAATGGCATGATTTTTTCTTTAGATTTGTTGTACCAAACCTAAAATTAAAAAAAAAAATGAAAAAAATAATTTTACTTGCAGCACTTATTGTATTTGGAGTTACTACTTCTAAAGCACAAGAAACAACTAAAAAAATCAAAGCATCGGCTACTAAAATGGCAAAAGTAAACGGAGCAGGAATGGTTTTTGAAAATGAAACTATTGACTACGGAACAATTGCCCACAATGCTGACGGAAAACGTGAATTTGTTTTTACAAACAACGGAAACAAACCTTTAATTATCACGAATGCCGTAGGTTCATGCGGATGTACCGTTCCAACTTACCCAAAAGAGCCTATTGCTCCAGGTGCTAAAGCAGTTATCAATGTAAAATATGCTACTGACAGAGTAGGTCAATTTACAAAAACAGTTACTGTAACCTCTAATGCTGAAGGACAAGCTACTAAGACTTTAACTATCAAAGGAACAGTTCTTCCTGATGACGCTCCAAAAAAGAGCTAATTTTTAAATTATAAAACTCAAAAAAAGCTTCCTTTGACAAAATCGGAAGCTTTTTTTATTCGAATAAATGCCATTGTTAAAAAATGAGAAAACTAGAAAACAGCGAGCTGGAACGAAAATCAATTGAAGACTTCAAAAAATCTGAAAAAACACCTCTTATCCTTGTCTTAGACGATGTACGAAGCTTACACAATATTGGTTCGGTATTTAGAACTGCTGATGCCTTTTTGATTGAAAAAATATACTTATGTGGTATTACCGCAACTCCTCCCAACAAAGAAATTCACAAAACAGCCTTAGGCGCAACCGAAACGGTAACTTGGGAACACAACGAAAATGTACTTGACACCATCACCAACTTAAAACAAGAAGGAGTCATTACTCTAGCCATCGAACAAGTAGAAAGCGCTATTTTTCTACAAAATTTTGAAGTAGAAAAAGATCAAAAATACGCTTTGGTTTTTGGTAACGAAGTTCATGGCGTAGCCCAGGAAGCTGTAGCATTATGTGATGGCTGTATTGAAATTCCTCAATTAGGCACTAAACATTCGTTGAACATTTCAGTTAGTGCTGGAATTGTAGTTTGGGATTTATTTCAGAAAATGAATTGGAATTTGTGATTTTTTATTTTTTTTCATATAAAACAATTAATTTACAAGAGTTTATTTATATCTTCCGCGAACTTTTTTCTTTAAAAAATTTAATTTGGGCATGAAAAAACTTTATCTACTTTTTATCCTTTTGTCTAGTTTTTTTGGACATGCCCAATATACTTCAATTCCTGATGTTAATTTTGAGAAAGCTTTGATAGATTTAGGAATTGATAGTGGTGCTATTGATGGGAAAGTACTTACTGCAAGTGTTAAAAATTTGACAAGCTTAAGTGTTCCTTTTCGGAATATTACTGATTTAACAGGAATAGAGGATTTTTCTTCATTAACCTTTTTATCGTGTGAAGCTAATAAATTAACTAGTTTGGATGTTTCAAAAAATTTGGCTCTAAACACTTTGTATTGCTATTCTAATCAAATAACAAGATTGGACATTTCCGTAAATACAGCTTTAACTGGTTTAGGCTGTTCTAATAATCAAATAACCAGTCTAGACCTCTCTAAAAACATTAATTTAGTGGCACTAAGTTGTTTTAATAATAAGTTAGTAACGCTAAACTTAAAAAACGGAAATAATACAAATTTCGCTACTGGGCTTTCTGATCTAAAATTAAACCCCACACTAACCTGTATTCAAGTAGATAACAAAGTATATTCGGATGCTAAATGGGCGGCAATTAAAGACGCCACAGCCAGTTATTCTGAAATCTGTAACAAAACAACAAATACAATTAACCCTCCCTCGATTACTGCAGATGGTAATGAAATCTATTGCCCTCAATCTTATACAAAGATTGCAAAAAATGTAGTCATTACTCACGACCCGGCAGAAACAAGTACTGATGCAGTTTATATTCAAATTTCTTCCGGCTATGTAAATGGACAAGACATACTTAAATTAAGCGACAGCTATACTGCCGCCCATCCTGAAATCACAAGTTTTTTTTATCCTTCTGAAGGAAAATTAAAATTATACAGCCCAACAGCTAGCTTATTACCTTATACTGATTTTATTGCAGCAATTGAAGCGGTTGAATTTTACAATTCTTCTGCTTCTGCATCCGGAACGAGAAACTTTTCCATCAGCATCGGTATTGGAGAACTCAGTTATTTACCCAGAAATGGTCATTATTATGAGTATGTTGCTTCTTCTGGAATCAATTGGACAAGAGCCAGAGATGAAGCTGCTTCCAGAACCTATTATTATTTACAAGGCTATCTGGCGACATTAACCGCTTCGGATGAAGCACAACTAGCCGGCGCACAAGCACCCGGAACAGGATGGATTGGCGGAAGTGATGCCGAAACAGAAGGTACTTGGAAATGGGTTACAGGACCTGAGGCAGGAACTACTTTCTGGCAAGGAAAAAGCAATGGAACTGCGACTCCTCCTTTTTATTATACCAATTGGGTAATACAAAGAGGTGAACCAAACAACAGTACAAACACCACTACAAAAATAAACGGAGAAGATTATGCCCATATTACCGATCCGGCACTTGGATATCCCGGAACATGGAATGATTTAGCAGAACAAGGTGACCCACCCGGACTTTATTTCCCTAAAGGCTATATCGTAGAATATGGCGGAATGCCCGGAGACCCAGAATTACATCTTTCGGCAAGTACAACACTAAACTTTTCCAATATCACAAGCACAACCTCAGCTTCCCGATGTGGCAATGGATCAGTAACTTTAAAAGCAACTGCACTAAATGGAACCGTAAGCTGGTATGACTCTCTAACAGGAGGTACAATATTAGCAACAGGAAATAGTTTTACTACTCCTACTTTATCATCATCAACCACTTATTACGCCGAAGCTGCCGGCTGCGAATCTACAAGAATCGCCGTAACAGCCACTATCAACAAAATACCAACTTTAAGCATAGCAAACACCACAATCCCAATATGCGATTCAGGAAAAGCTACCTTAACAGCAACAACTGATATTGGCATCATTAACTGGTACACTTCTTCAACTGATAATACCATTTTAGGCTCGGGGACACAATTTACCACACCTATAATCACACAAAACACCACCTACTATGCCGAAGCTATAAACAATGGTTGTAGCAATGGTGTTAGAACCGCCGTAAATATTGTAGTGTATTCTTCTCCAAATGTTAGCGACGAAACCGTTATTTTATGCAAAGGAACTAACAAAGAATTAGACGCAGGACTAAGTGGAATGCGCTATTTGTGGTCTACAGGAGACACTTCGCAAAAGATCACCGTTTCAGCTTCTGGAAACTATATCGTAGAAATTACTAATGTAAATAATTGCAATAGCAAAAAAACTATAACCGTTACGGAACACACAACTCCCGAAATCGATCGTATAGATGTAAACGAAACTACCGTAGTCATCTATTTAAAAAAGGAAGAAGTTTATTTTGAATACTCCATTGACGGTATTAATTACCAATCTTCAAACGTATTTTTTGATGCTCCAAGTGGTTTACAAACGGCTTATGTTAGAGAAATAAATTCATGTGGCTTAGACAGTAAAAATTTCATTGTACTAATTGCCCCTAAATTTTTCACTCCAAACAATGACTCTTTCAATGACCGCTGGGAGATTAACGGATTAATTTATTACCCAAAAGCATCGGTAACCATTTTTGATCGTTACGGGAAATTAATCAGTATTTTAAATAGTAATAACCCAAGCTGGGATGGAACATATCATAAGATTATGCTCCCTGCTTCTGATTACTGGTACATTTTAAAAATAGATGATTCCGGTCTTGAAAAACGAGGACATTTTTCACTAAAAAGATAATAAATTAGCTATTAATTCGTTTTTGAATTTCGTCTAAAATAAAAAGATAATCCGATTGATTATTTACAAAATCTTTGTTGGTAACATCAATAATTAAAACATTCAATTCGGTCTGAGAATTCAAATAATCCAAATAAGCAGTATTTATTTTTTCTAAGTATTCGGTGGAAATCAGCTGTTCGTAATCCCGGCCCCTTTTCTGAATATTTTTCAATAATTGCTCCGGATGTTGCAACAAATAAACATACAAATCAGGCTTAGGAATTTCTTTGTAGACAATATCAAAAAGGTCTTTATACAGCTGATATTCGGCTTCTTCCAATGTCACTTTTGCAAAAATAAGCGACTTAAAAACATGGTAATCGGCAACTAGAAAATCTTTTTGCAAATCTAATGAAGCTAAATCTTCTGAAAGTTGTTGGTATCTATCTACCAGAAACGACAATTCAAGTGGTAAAGCATAACGCTCCTGGTCTTTGTAAAACTTAGCCAAAAACGAATTTCCGGCAAAACGTTCAAAAAGTGTTTTGGTATTAAAATCCTCTGAAATTTTAGTCGCCAATGTTGTTTTTCCTGCTCCAATATTTCCTTCAAAAGCAATATAATTTATCTTTTCAAAAGAAACATTTTGCAACGGACTTTCTAAATTAGCTACAGCTTCACAAACTCCTTTGTCAGGACAGGTTTCAATTAACTCCGAAATAGTTTTATGCAACACAGGATGCGTCCAATTTATTTTTAAATCCTGAAAAGGAAGCAAAACAAACTTTCGATCTTGCATCAATGGGTGTGGAACCGTGAGCGCCTCGGTATCGATAATTTCCTCATCAAAAGCAATCATATCAATGTCAATAATCCGGGATTGATATCCATTGGCATTTTGTCTAATTCGTCCTAATTTTTGCTCTACTTCTAAGGCCTTAGAAAGCACTTCTTCTGCCAAATGATAAGTATGCAAAATCAATGAACAATTGTAAAAAGCATCACTATCAAAGCCCCAGGCTGCGGTTTCATAAACCCGGGAAACGGCAATTACCGTTCCTATTTCCTGATGGATTAATCCAATACATTGTTTGATGTTTTCCAGACGATTGCCTTGATTAGTTCCGATAGATAAAATAACCTGATGTTGTGCTCTCATATTAAGCACAAATTAACTAAAGAATTTTAGAAATAGCAATATATTTGCACAGAGTATCTGTATTAAAATCCCTGACAAAGGCAATAATTCAGATACTTTTTCTTTATAAAATCAAAAATACTATTATGAAGTTTTTAAGCAATGTTATCGCTACCGTTGTAGGTCTGTTTGTATTTCTAATGCTGTTTTTTTTCGGAATCTTTTTTATCGCAGCTATTTTTGGCGGAGAAACTGAGACAGAAACCCTTAAAAATGATTCCGTTATCGAATTAAATCTTGAACATGTAAAATATGATTATGCCGGTAAATACAAAGATCCCTGGATGAGTTTTCTTTCTGAAGAAAAAAATATTGGTCTTTCGGATGTTATCAATGCTATTGATGTTGCTTCGATAGACGACAACATCAAAGGAATTTCTATTCTAAACAACAATACCGAATTAGGAATGGCACAAAGTAAAGATTTGCGCAATGCCTTAGAAAATTTCAAAAAATCAGGAAAGTTTGTAATGGCTTACGCCAATAGCTATTCACAAAAAGAATATTACCTGAATTCGGTAGCCAATAGCATTTATCTAAATCCTGTGGGTGAATTAGATTTCAAAGGATTATCTTCTGAAATTATGTTTTTCAAAGATTTACAGGAAAAAACAGGTGTAAAAATGGAAGTCCTGAGACATGGAAAATACAAAAGCGCCGTTGAACCTTTCTTAGAAAATAAAATGAGTGATGCCAATAGAGAACAAACCACGGCATTGCTACAATCCATTTGGAATTCAGTTTGTGCCGACATTTCAAAAAGCAGAAAAATTTCTGTTAGCCAATTAAACGAAATTGCCAACGGCTTACTTGCGAGAACTCCTGAAATGGCTAAAAAACAAAAACTAATCGACCACATTGCTTATGAAGATGTGTACCATAACGACATTAAAAAAGCACTAAAAATAAGCCCTGACAAGGACTACAACAAAATATCCATTGGCGATTACACGCATAAAATGACCTCAACTTCTATAATTTCTGAAACCGATGATAAAATCGCCATTATTTTTGCTCAAGGCGAAATTCAAAATGGAGAAGGAGATGTAAACACTATCGGGGAAGGCTCTATACGCCGTTCTTTAAAAGAAGCACGAAAAGACAAAAAAGTAAAAGCCATCGTACTGAGAATTGACAGTCCCGGAGGAAACGCCTTAACATCTGATTTGATTTGGAGAGAAGTTGAATTGACTAAAAAAGTAAAACCCATAGTGGTTTCAATGGGAAATTATGCCGCTTCAGGTGGTTATTATATTGCTTGTAATGCCAATACTATTTTTGCTCAAAAAAATACCATTACCGGTTCTATAGGTGTTTTTGGGATTTTGCCTAACTTTAGTCAACTGTCAAAAAAGATAGGAATCAATATCGAACAAGTAAAAACAAATGACAATGCTGCCCGCTACAGTCCTTTTGTTCCAATGGACGAAAACTTCAAAGCCGTTACACTTGAAAGCATTGAACACATCTATAAAACCTTTGTAAGTCACGTTGCCCAAGGCCGAAAAATGAATTTTGCGGCTGTAGATTCTATTGCTCAGGGAAGAGTCTGGTCAGGAGCCGAAGCACTAAAAATTGGTCTTGTCGATAAAATTGGCGGATTAAACGCTGCAATTGTCGAAGCAGCCCGTTTATCAAAAACCTCAAATTACACTACTCAGAATTATCCCGAATACGAAAAAGACTTAGATGATGTATTAGCTAAACTACCTTTTAGCAATTCAAAAGAGAATATCATAAAAGAGGAAATTGGCTTCGAAAATTACCAACTATTACAGCAACTAAAAAAATTCCAATCCCGAAAAGGAGTTCAGGCTATGATGCCATTTGAAATTTCGATTTATTAAAAAAACATCAGCCGTTTAAGTTATCCTTAAACGGTTTTTTTATCTATTCCTCACAAATTCAATGCTGTTGAAAATTGTAAGATATTATGAAAATATTGTAAATTTCCTATGAGCTAATCTGCTATTTTTGTAATAGAATAGGTTCATAAAATAGATTCTTTGTATAAAATAAATATTCCATCGCCATGTTAAAAAAAATAGCAATAATCACAGGAGCTATCATCCTCTTAGTTGCAGGATCATTATTTGCAATTCCTTATTTTTTCAAGGATCAGATAAAGGCTAAAATCATTGACGCCATCAATCAAAAAGTGGATGCCAAAGTCAGTTTTGCCGATGCCGATCTGAGTTTGTTTAAAAACTTTCCCAATGCTAATGTTACCATCGAAAAATTAGCTATCATCAATAAAGCACCTTTTGAAGGAGACACACTGATTGCATTAGGCGAACTGAATTTAAAAATGTCAATCAAAGAACTTTTCAAAGGAAATAATGAACCCATAAATATTGACGGAATTAGCTCTAAAGATGGTTTAATCAATATTATTTTCAACAAAGATGGAATTGGAAATTATGATATTGCCATAAAAGATAACAAAGCAGCTGAAGAATCTAAAAGCAAACCATTGGCTTTGAATATTCAGAATTATAAAATAGAGAATTTTCAGTTCCGATATTTTGATGAAAAATCGAAAATAAAAATGCTTATCGACAGCTTAAACCACGAAGGAACAGGTAATTTTGCGGCTTCCAAATTAGATTTAGAAACCAAATCAACTGCTAAAATAAGTCTGGATATGGACAAGGTGAATTATATGAAAAATGTAGCCCTGACACTGGACGCTGTTTTAGGGATTGATTTAGAAAAAAGCAAATACACTTTCAAAGAAAACAAGGCTTTAATCAATCAATTACCATTAGAATTTGACGGATTCATTCAATTAGTCGATGCGGGTCAGGAATACGATTTGAAATTTAAAACCCCTACCTCTTCCTTTAAAAATTTCTTAGGTGTTATTCCTGCGGCTTATGCCGCCAGTTTAGACAATGTAAAAACCACCGGTGATTTTACCGTTGTTGGTTTTGCCAAAGGATTGTATTCGGACACTACAGTACCAAAATTCAACATCGAAATTGCATCCAACAATGCCTCTTTTCAATATCCTAATCTACCAAAATCAGTACAAAATATTATCATAGACACTAAAATCATCAATCAAACCGGAATTTTAAATGACACTTATGTCAACTTAGACAAACTTTCTTTCCGCATTGATCAGGATGTTTTTAATGCCAAAGCCAATATTAAAAACGTTACTCAAAACGCCATTGTTGATGCTGCATTAAAAGGAACGATCAACTTGGGTAATTTATCTAAAGCCTACCCTATCAAATTAGACAAACCGTTAAGCGGAATCTTAAAAGCCGATGTCACTACTAAATTTGACATGCAATCGGTAGAAAAAAGCCAGTACCAGAACATCAACAATGCCGGTACGATGAGTTTATCAGGTTTTAAATATACTGACGAAAACGGTAAATCGATGAACATTAACAATGCTGCGATTGTATTTAATCCGTCAAGAGTGAACTTAAAACAATTTAATGCTTCGACCGGAAAAAGCGATTTGAGCGTTACTGGAGTTTTAGAAAATTTCTATGGTTTCATATTTAAAAATCAAAACCTGCAAGGAAATTTCAACCTGACTTCAAACCAATTGGCTGTCGATGATTTTGTGACTACTGAAAAAGATGATGCTTCTAAAACACAAACTAAGAAAACAGAAGCGATGAAAATCCCAGCTTTCTTAGATTGTAGTCTTACGGCAAAAGCCAATACGGTATTGTATGACAATTTAAACCTAAAAAATGTTTCCGGAAAATTAATTGTTAAAGACGAAAAACTAACAATGGAGAACGTTAAAACTTCCATTTTTGGCGGTTCAATCGGATTAAATGGTGCGGTTTCTACTAAAGAAAAAACACCCACTTTCAATATGAATTTAGGTTTAAATCAAGTAGATATTGCACAGTCTTTCACCCAATTGGACATGCTAAAAAAATTAGCCCCAATTGCCGGAATTGTTAATGGTAAAATCAACTCTACCATCAAATTGAATGGAAATCTGGATGCAAACGAACTAACACCTGATTTAAAAACCATTACAGGAGATTTATTAGGCCAGTTTCTTTCCACTACCATCAATTCCAGTAATTCGACGCTATTGACAGCCCTAACTTCAAATATCAAGTTCTTAGACATGAGTAAAATCAATTTGAACGATTTGAAAGCGGCTATTTCCTTCAAAGATGGAAAAGTAAACGTAAAACCTTTCAATATCAAATACCAGGACATTCAGGCAACTGTTGGTGGATCGCATGGTTTTGACCAAAGTATGAATTACAACATCAAACTAAATGTTCCCGCAAAATATCTGGGAACAGAAGCCAATGCGTTAATTTCGAAATTATCAGCTGCCGATGCCCAAAAACTGGAAAACATTCCTATCAATGCTATTTTGACCGGTAGTTTTTCGAAACCTAAAATCACCACCGATTTAAAAACTGCAGCTACAAATCTTACTAATCAGTTGATTCAACAACAAAAAACGAAATTAGTCAACAAAGGCACCTCAGCATTAACTGATATTATCAATAAAAACAAAAAACCGGGAGATACCACTAAAACAGTTATTCCTGCAACCAAGGCAGAAGTACAAGAAAAAGCCAAAGAGCAGGTAAAAGCGAAAGCTTCTGACTTATTAAATGGATTTTTCAACAAAAAGAAAAAAGTAGTGGATACGACTGCAACGAAGTAATAATTTATCTTTTTAAAAAAAGGATGGTTTCTGAATTAGAAAACCATCCTTTTTTTGTTTTCTAATTAAAACTTCATTGAACTAGCCAACTCGGCTCTTTAATAAAATTCAAAAACTTAAAATTTTGTAGGATATTTTTATATATTTGAGAAGCAAAATAAAACCAGCTTTATTGATTAAAGCAAGCTTAGTATAGATAGTATTGCGTATATAAGTTAGTTAAAATAAAACTATGAAATTAAAATGTTTAATTATTGCAGCAGCTATTTGTTTAATTACAAGTTATTCTTCTGCCCAAAATAGTACTTCTAAATACGAAACAATGAATCTTTCGGAATTGAAAAATAAGAAAGACAGTATTGACAAACAATTAAGTTATTTAAAGTTAGCTTTTTATCTTCAAAACATAAAAAAAGGAAAAAGTAGATATTCTTTGGCTACCCAAGAAGATCAAAATCTTTTATGGATTATGCATCAATCTCCTAACTATGAAAACCTAAGAAAAATATGGAAGAAGGCTGTTAATGAATATATTGCCTTTGAAGAAGAATATTCTCCTGAAATAAAGAAACATCGAAGTTTAAATTATAAAAACAGTGAGAAATCTTTAACTAGCAGAAATGAATATAATAAAATATATTTACATCTAAAGGATGAGTTAAAGCATCGAGAATATGAAAAATATATCTATTATGAAAAAAACTTCTCTGACAAACTTGGTGACATGTGGTATGATGGTGGATCATACTTATTAAACTTTCACAAATCTAGAAACTTGAAGGTTCCAACAGACTGGTTAACCTATAAAGATTTATTTGGAATTGAAAATTTCTCTAACTACAATGAATTGATGGAGAATTTAAAATATACTAATAAAGCAATCTCAACAAAATAACTTTAGCTAATCGAGAGACGGCTCTGCCCCAAACGGGGCGGAGTTCGCCTCTCAAATTTATATTCCGAAAACCAAAAAAACAACAAAAACTTATCGTTGTCCACTATGCGTAAGGGATAGAAGCGGCATCCTTTTAGGAATCCTTCGCCCTTTTTGGACGGGATGATTCCTAAAAGATATAGCGTACAGCCCGACCTTATTGAAAAAACATTTTTCTTGTTTTTTCAATAAGGATACGCCCCAATAATAATACTGTTAGACTTCAATACTCACCACATAACCCTCCGAACCACGAACATTAAAAACAGTTCCATCTTCAAATAACAAATACTGTCCTTTTATCCCGGTCAATTTCCCTTCAAAATTAGGGGTTTTGTCTAAACTCAGACTTTTTACTTTAGAAGGATATTGTAAAACGGGATATTCCATTTGGTACAAATCATTTTTATCCAAAATAAAATAATCTCGTACTTCGTGAGGAATTAAATTTTCCAATTTCAATCGTTCAGCAACTAAATCTACGGCTTCAATATCGTTGGTCAACATTTTGCGCCAATTGGTTTTATCGGCATAATGATTTTTTAGAGCGACCTCGGTAATTCCTGCCAAATAACGATTAGGAACTTCCACAATGGCTATCGCCTCATTGGCACCCTGATCAATCCATCGCGTAGGAACTTGTGTTTTTCTAGTCACTCCCACTTTTATCTCGCTTGACAAGGCCAGATAGACAATATGAGGTTGCAATTGCACTTTTTCTTCATAAGCCAAATCTCTATCTGCAATTCCTAAATGCGCCGTACTCAACTCGGGTTTCATAATCCAATCGCCCACAGCGGCACTGGAATAAAAACAATCATAACAAAAACCCTGACGGAATATTTTCTTCTTTTTACCACAATTCAAACATTGGAAACCAACAAAATTAATGGCAATATTTTTATCTAATAGCTGGTTTACATTCAAAAAACTATCTTCAAAAACCAGGTAATATTGAATCGGGTTTCCGTATTCGGTTTCCATTTTAGTAAGTACTCCTTCGTATTGCATTAAGATTAGTTTTTTAAAGTTTGATGTTTCGTAAATTTTCCTATTTTTGGTAAAGTTATTATTCCTAAGGTAAATTTCATAACCCTATTTTTTAAAAATGCCAACACAGCTCATCAATTCATTTGCATCCTGGGTTTTAAAACAACGAATCCATCAGATTGAACTTTTCTTGAAATACCCAAATGAGGTTCAGGAAGAGCTACTTGTGAATTTGATTGCTGCTGCAAAAAACACAGTATTGGGTAAAAAATACGATTATGCTTCCATTAATTCCTATGCCACTTTTGCAGAAAGAATTCCGATTTCTACTTATGAAGAATTACAGCCTTTAATTGAAAGAACAAGACAAGGAGAACAAAATGTTTTTTGGGAATCGCCTATCAAATGGTTTGCAAAATCCAGCGGAACTACCAATGCGAAAAGCAAATTTATTCCTGTAAGTAACGAAGCACTCGAAGATTGTCATTACAAAGGCAGCAAAGATTTATTGTGTTTGTACCTGAGTAACAATGAGAACTCTGAACTTTTTACAGGCAAAAGTTTACGTTTGGGAGGAAGCTCTCAAATCTATGAAGACAACAATAGTTTTTTTGGTGATTTATCAGCCATACTGATTGAGAATATGCCTATTTGGGCTGAATTTAGCAGCACTCCCAGCAACAAAATTTCGTTAATGAGCGAATGGGAATCTAAAATGGCTGCCATTATCAACGAAACCAAAAGAGAAAATGTAACCAGTTTTGCCGGTGTCCCTTCTTGGATGTTGGTTTTAATGAATAAAATGCTCGAAGAAACAGGCAAAGGGAATTTATTCGAAATTTGGCCAAACCTGGAAGTGTATTTTCATGGTGGAGTGAGTTTTAATCCATACCGCGAACAATATCAAAACTTACTTCCTAAAAAAGATTTTAAATACTACGAAATATACAATGCTTCCGAAGGCTTTTTTGCCATTCAGGATTTAAATCATTCCAGTGATTTATTGTTGATGCTGGACTACGGAATTTTCTATGAATTCATACCAATGGATACTTTTGGGACAATGAATCAAAAAACTATCCGTCTGGCCGATGTGGAGTTGAATAAAAACTATGCCGTTGTAATTACTACTAATTCAGGTTTATTTCGCTATTTAGTGGGAGACACGGTACGTTTTACTTCACTAAATCCATTCCGGATTAGAGTTACCGGAAGAACCAAACACCACATCAATGTTTTTGGAGAAGAATTGATGGTCGAGAACACCGATCAAGCCTTAGCCAAAGCCTGCCATATCACTCATTCCGAAATAGTAGATTATACCGTAGCTCCAATTTTCATGAAAGAAAAAGAAAAAGGAGCCCACGAATGGATGATTGAGTTCAAGAAAAAACCGGCTGATATGGTGGTTTTCCAAAAAGCGTTGGACGAAACTCTGCAATCATTAAATTCGGATTACGAAGCCAAACGTTACAACAACATGACGCTAAATCCATTGGTAATCAATGTGGCCAGAGAACACTTATTTTACGATTGGCTCAAAGACAATAACAAATTAGGCGGTCAACACAAAATCCCGAGATTATCTAATGAAAGGGATTATTTAGAACAGTTGAAGAACATGCAGGAAAAAGTGATTTTATAAAAAAACCTTAACTCATTGAATTAAGGTTTTTAACTATATATTTTACAAAAAGAATCATTCTTCCAAAATCTTCTTCAAATTAGCCAAATTTTGAGTTTGTGCATCGGTGATAAATTTCTTCCCTATAATAGACATTAAATTCATCGGATAAGCGGCATGACCATAGAATTCATTGGTAACTTTCGTTTGATTTCCTGAAACAGCCTCTACAATTGTAGCTGCCTTATCATCGCCTTTCATTGGTCTTTCAAAATGCAAATCAACGTCAATTCGTTCATCAGAAACAGCCGTAATTTGCTGCGAACCTTCGCCCACATTGTCATCCTTACTATTCCATGAAGCCTTAAATCCTACTGTACCGTCGGTGCCTTGGTAATCCATAACGACATTAGTATCCTGCATTACCCAAACACTGTATTTCTCTTGATTTTTAATCATCTTTACATAATCAAAAACCTCTGACTGCGGCTTATTAATAGTGGTTGAAACCGAAACCGTATAATCATTTGGAATAAACAAAGCCACAATTAAAAGTAAAGCTACTAAGGCCAGAAATACAAATATTATTTTTTTAATGATTCTCATGCTTATTGTTTTTCGTTTTTATCAAAATTCACCATCCAGTTGATTCCAAATTTATCGGTAAACATTCCAAAATAAGCACCCCAAAAAGTATCAGCCATCGGCATATAAGCATTTCCTCCTACTGAAAGTCCGTTAAAAATTCTATCGGCTTCGTCTTTGCTTTCCACATTGATAGAAATAGAAACATTACTGCCAAAAACCACATCACCACTAGCCGAATTACTATCGCTTCCCATCAAAACAGCCTGACCAATAGGCAGGCAAACGTGCATGATTCTGTTTCCTTCCTCTTCAGATAATTCAGGAGTATTGTCTCCTGCAGGCATATCTTTGAACTTTCCGATGTATGGAAATTCCCCACCAAAAACTGATTTGTAAAACAAAAAGGCTGCTTCACAGTTGCCATTAAAAATTAAATAAGGATTGATTGTTGCCATAATTATATTTTAAGTTTGATTGATTTATTCTTTTGAAAGTTCTTTTACTATCGCTAATGCCTTTAAAAATGTAGTGTTTTATATCTGTAAGTATTAAGACAACTTACTAAAATCCATATACAACACTCCCCATCGATGACCATCTAAATCAGAAAAACCACAGCCATACATCCAACCCTGACTCAAGGCCGGTTTTGAAAAGACTATTCCTCCTGCTTCCTCAACTTTATGAGCGATTGCATCTACTTCTTCCCAACTTTCAGCATCTATCGAAATTAATACTTCTGAACTTTGCTGTGTATCCGTAATTTTATTTTTTATAAACTCCTGAAACATCATCTCTTCAAAAAGCATGATCACAAAATTACTTTCCCCAACTAACAAACAAGTGGAATATTCGGTATCATGTTGTTCGTTAAAAGAAAAACCAAGTTTAGAAAAAAATAGCTTAGATTGCTTAATATCTTTTACCGGAAGATTAAGCCATATCTGTTTAGTCATCTTTATTGAATTTAAATCGGATTAGTTTTCAACGTACTTTTTGAAATTATCTAATATAGCCTGCCATCCCTGATGTTGTAATTCTTCTGAATTTACTGATTCCGGCTCGAAATATTCCCTTATTTCAAATCCATCTTCCTGCTCCTCAAAAACAACAATGACCATCCTGCCGTCTTCGATAAAATAAGCAATTAATTTTTTGTCCAGAATAGCCGAATAAGTACCTACAAAGTCAAAACTCATTGTTCCATCTTTGGAAGCCATAGTATATTTGAATTTCCCTCCTACTTTCAGATCATTTTCTGCATAAGGGGTATGCCAATCTTCTGAAGCTGCGTTCCAGCTTGTAATATGCTCAGGTGATGTCCACAAACTCCAAACCTTTTCTATGGGAGCTTGAATTTTAGTTTGTACTGTTATCATTATGCTCTATTTAAGTCCGTTTTATAAAAATACGATTTTAAATTTACATTCATAAAAAAAACCTTAGTTCAAAATGAGAACTAAGGTTTCTTAAACGTTATTATTTTGTTATTTAAATTTCGTCCATCATATCGATGTGTCTATCGTGGTAACCTAAAAGATACAAAACACCATCAAGACCCAAACTCGAAATAGAAGTGGCAGCACTTTCTTTTACCGTAGGTTTAGCATGGAAAGCAATTCCTAATCCGGCTAAATTAATCATTGGTAAATCGTTTGCTCCGTCACCCACAGCAATAGTTTGATTGATGTGAATGCCTTCTTTCTCAGCAATAGCTTTCAAATATTCGGCTTTCTTTTGACCGTCAACAATTTCGCCAATATAATTCCCTGTTAACTTACCGTCTTTAATTTCCAATTCATTGGCATGAACATAATCAATACCTAATTCTTTTTGCAAATAATTTCCAAAATAAGTAAAACCTCCAGATAAAATAGCCGTTTTATATCCGTAATACTTCAAGGCTTTCATCAAACGGTGTGCTCCTTTTGTTATTGGCAAATTGATAGCCACATTGTGCAATACATCTTCACTTAAGCCTTCTAACAAAGCCATACGTTTCTTAAAGCTTTCGCTAAAATCAATCTCACCATTCATCGCCGATTCGGTAATAGCTCTTACCTGCTCACCAACACCAGCCAATTCGGCCAATTCATCAATTACTTCGGTTTGAATCAAAGTAGAATCCATATCGAAACATACCAAACGACGGTTTCTTCTGTAAATGTTGTCTTCCTGAAAAGAAATATCAACATCTAAGGTTCTGGAAATTTCCATAAAACTAGCCGTCATAACAGTTTTATCTACAATTTCTCCAGAAACGGACAATTGTACACAAGAACGAGGATATACTTCTGTTTCTACAATCGAAGTTCTTCCAGTTAATCTTTTTATGGAATCAATATTTAAATTTTGGTCGGACATTATTTTAGTCACCGCAGCCAGTTGTACCGCAGCTAATGTTTCGCCTAAAATATTAATGATGTAACGTTGTTTAGATTGGGCTTTTACCCATTTTTCGTAATCGGCAATGGTAATTGGAATAAACTTTACTTTGATTCCCAATTCATAGGCTTTAAACAACAAGTCTTTTAAAACCGGCGCTGAAGAAGAACCTGCTTCGATTTCGAACAAAATCCCTAAAGAAAGTGTATCGTGAATATCGGCTTGTCCAATGTCTAAAACAATGGCATTATACGTTGCCAACACTGATGTTAAACCAGCAGTTACCCCTGGTTTATCCTGACCAGAAACTTTTAATAAAATAATCTCTTTATCCTCAATTTCCATTTTTAATCTATATTGATTTAGAAGCGACAAAAATCGACAATCTATTGCTGATATAAAAGAATATTGTTTGTTTTTTACAAAGAGATAATTTTAAAGAAATAATCCGCATAAAAAAACCCGTCTCGTTCTAAAAAACGAGACGGGTTTGAAATTTTATAAATCAAAAAAATTAAGAAGTAATCTCTAAACGCTTCAATAAATTTTACATATAAAAAATACGCTTTGTAACGACAGCTAATTATTTCAATTTAAAAATCTGGTTATCATACTTATCAAACACATAAATATCATCCTTAAATGACTCTATTTTTAATGTATTAGTATACTCACTTAAATTATGGTTTTTGTCTTTGCCTAAAGAAGAGTCTTCAAGAAAAATCTCCGCATCCAAATTTTGATCTATCTTTATAATTCGGGTTCTTTTTCTATCAGTGACATAGATATTCCCTGAAGCATCAATTGTAATATTCTCTGGTTCATCTAATATAATTCCGTTAGGAGCTATTAATTTCACATCATTATTTTTTGAAACTTTCAAAATTCTATTTGTGTTAGAATCACAAATAAACAGATTGTCATTTTTATCAACTGCAAGTCCTGCTGGACCATTCAATGCTACCGATAAATTAAACTGAATTTCTTTACCCCAAGCATCAAATTTGAAAATTTTATTTGCATAATTATCTGAAACATATAGGTTATTTTCAGAATCAAAAACCAAATCATTCCATCTTTTATAATCTAAATTTTTACTTTGGGGATCAATAAAAATTGAACATTGTCCATTTATATCAATTTTTTTTATCTGTACATTTTTAAAATCTCCATCTATAACATAGAGATTTCCCAAATTGTCGATTGTTATGGCTTCAGTATTTGTAAAACTTGTATTTTGTGGCATTCCTATTTTGTTACCATATTTTCCATTTCCGGAAAAAGTACTTACCATTCCGTCTGATGAAATTTTTCGAATCACCAAATTTCCTTTATCGATAACATAAAGATTGCCACTAGTATCAAAAACCCCATCATAAGGATAACTAAATGTTGCTTTATTTATAATCCCATTTCTACGACTACCATTATCTTCACCAATTTGAATTATCTGTGCATCTTTATCAATGATATTTACAAAATCTTTAGATGGAACTATAATATTATTATTATCATCTACAGTAATTTTGACATGAAATGAAAAGTCCTGAGAACTCAAACCATCACTCTTTAAAGCTTTTCTTAATCTACCTTGTTTATCAAACGCATACAATATTTTATCAGAACTATCAAATACTAAAACATATCCTTTGCTAGTTAACGCAATTGATGACGGCCATTTAATTATTCCATTAGGTATAAAAGTTGTAACCATTCCATCTAGACCTAATTTTTTAATTTTCCTATTTACTTGATCAACAATAAAAAGTTCATTTTCATTATTTAAAGCTATATCAGAAATTTGATTAAACAAAGCTTCACCAGCTTGTCCTTGCTGATCTCCACTTATATCTTTCCCGGTAACAGTAGTTACTTTTCCATCAGACCCAATTTTTCTGATTTTATTTTTATCTGCAACATATATTTCATCTTTTTTATCTACAACTAAAGCTGAAATAAATTTAAACATAGCCGTCTCTTTTTGACCGTCTACTGCGACATCATATCCACTCTTAGAATATTTCCCAGCAAAATGACTAACATTACCCAGAGTGTCAATTTTAAAAATTTGATCATAATCTGTGGAAACATAAATATTATTTTTACTATCAACAATGATGTTTTCCGGATTATTTAATGAAGCTTTGGTATATTGTCCTGCTATATTCTCTTTTTGACCATTACCTGCATATGTCGTAATCTTATTGTCTTTGATTTGTCTAATAAGATTATTACCCGTATCAGTTATTAAAATAGTTCCATTATAATTAATAGCACTTGAAGCATTATTAAAGTAAGTATCTTTAATCCCGGGTATTCCTGAATAATTTACAATTTGAGTTGTCTTAATTGGCTTTGTACTGACCGATTCAACTTTTCCAATAGATTTTAATTTGTTATCATTATTAGTTATTGTATTCTTTTTAACAGATGAACAACTAGCGATTACAAAAATCAGTATAGGTATTGAAATCTTTTGTAACATAAATTTATCTTATTTATTAATGATTGTGAAATACTTCAAATGTATAAATATTTTCTTATGCAAATTAAAATCAATTATAAAAAAAAACCTGCTCAAACTAATGAACAGGTTTTAAGTATTGTAATAAAAAAGGAATCTTTTTAAGAAGCAATTTCCAAACGCTTCAATAAATTTTTATTCAATGTTTCCTTAGCATAATCCACATCAATTTCTAATATTTTATCATCAGAACTTGGTAATTCATACATCGCATCGGTTAAGATAGCCTCGCAAAGCGAACGCAATCCACGAGCTCCTAATTTGTACTCCAATGCTTTATCGACAATAAAATCCAAAGCTTCATTAGTGATAGTGAATTCCACATCATCCATTAAGAATAACTTTTGGTATTGCTTGATTAAAGCATTTTTAGGCTGAGTCAAAATTGATCTCAAAGTTGCTCTATCCAAAGGATCCATGTGTGTTAACACCGGTAAACGACCAATAATCTCTGGAATCAATCCAAAATCTTTGATGTCTTTTGGAATGATGTATTGCAATAGATTTTCCTTATCAATATTGTCTTCATTTTTTGACGTAGAATAACCCACAGCCTGACGGTTCAAACGTTTAGAGATAATTCTTTCTACTCCATCAAAAGCACCACCGGCAATAAACAAAATGTTTTGGGTGTTTACTTCCACAAATTTTTGGTCCGGATGTTTACGCCCTCCTTTTGGTGGTACGTTTACAACCGTTCCTTCTAATAATTTCAATAAGGCTTGTTGCACTCCTTCTCCTGAAACGTCGCGAGTTATGGATGGATTATCGCTTTTACGGGCAATTTTATCTATTTCGTCAATAAACACGATTCCGCGTTCAGCTTTAGCCACATCATAATCTGCAGCCTGTAAAAGACGTGTCAAAATAGTTTCAACATCTTCTCCTACATAACCTGCTTCAGTTAAAACTGTCGCATCCACGATAGCCAAAGGAACATCTAACATTTTAGCAATGGTTTTTGCAACCAATGTTTTTCCAGTTCCTGTTTGTCCCACCATGATGATGTTACTTTTTTCAATCTCTACCTCATCATCCAGTTGCTGTTGCATTAAACGTTTGTAGTGATTATAAACCGCCACCGACATTACTTTTTTAGTCTGGTCTTGTCCGATTACATATTGATCCAAGAAAGCTCTAATTTCTTTTGGTTTTTGCAAAATCAAATCACCAACTAATTTTGAACTTCCGCTTGATTTCAATTCTTCCAGAACAATTCCGTGAGCTTGTTCGATACATCTGTCGCAAATGTGCGCATTAATTCCAGCAATCAATAAATTGGTTTCTGGCTTTTTCCTTCCACAAAACGAACATTCTAATACTTCTTTTGCCATCTTTTTAACTTAGAAGTTAGAAATTAGAAGTTAGAAGTCCATATTCGTACCTCTAACTTCTAACCTCTAACTTTTTATTTATCCTCTTATTAAAACCTCATCAATCATTCCGTACTGTTTTGCTTCTTCAGCAATCATCCAGTAATCACGTTCACTATCAGCATATACTTTATCAAATTCTTGTCCTGAATGGTGAGATATAATTTTATATAACTCATCTTTCAGTTTCAACATTTCGCGTAAATTGATTTCCATATCCGAAGCAACTCCTTGAGCTCCTCCTGACGGTTGGTGAATCATTACTCGTGAATGTGGTAAAGCCGAACGTTTTCCTGCCGCACCTGCACATAACAATACTGCTCCCATAGAAGCTGCCATTCCTGTACAAATTGTTGCTACATCTGGTTTGATGTATTGCATGGTGTCATAAATTCCTAATCCTGCGTAAACACTTCCTCCCGGAGAGTTCAAATAAATCTGAATATCCTTAGAAGCATCAGCACTTTCTAAGAAAAGTAATTGTGCCTGAACGATGTTTGCAATTTGGTCATCAATTCCTGTTCCCAGAAAAATGATTCTGTCCATCATCAGCCTTGAGAAAACGTCTAATTGCGAAATGTTTAATTGACGTTCTTCAATAATATACGGAGTCATATTAGTAGGTGTCATGGCGTTTACGATTTTATCGTAATACATGGCGTTTACTCCTTGGTGCTTTGTAGCAAACTTTTTAAATTCTTTACCGTAGTTCATATTTATTTGTTCTAAGTTTTACGTTATATCTCGTTCTGTTGTACTTGTACAAAGGTTATACCTCTTTACAAATAATGCCATTATGTCTTGTTTTTTAGCCCAGATAGTAGCGAAAAGCTTTTTGAAATCCGTTTTTTAGTTTTTTTATTCTTGTAAAGCGACCGGAGGAAGCTCTTTCAAGAATTTTAAAAAACTGAAACGGATGAAAAAACTTGTAGCGTATAGCTGGATTTTGCTCCTGAAACAATTTAAAACAAAAGAGCGTCAAAAAAAACTTCTGACGCTCAAATATAACTATTTTTTTAACTTTTGGCTAATGCCTACAGCTATTCACGAAATTATTTATTCTCCGTAAGAAGCAGCAATAAATTCTTCGTAAGTCACTTCTTTAGTTGTTGGGTTTGCTTTTTCTTTGAACAATTCCAATAATTTTTCAGCAACTACCTGATCAGAAAGTCTTTTTACTTCGTCTTGGTTAGATAAAACTCTAGCTACAATTCCTTGAACTTCTTCGTCAGTAGGATTTGTTTGCCCGAATTGAGCCATTTGAACTCTGATGTTTTTAGCTGTAAAAGTTTTTAAGTCTTCAAAAGTGATTTTGATATCATTTTGAGCCAATGCTTTTCCTTCGATTAATTGGAAACGCAATCCTTTTTCAGAACGTGCATATTCTACTTCAGCTTCTTCTGGAGTTAATTTTTTCTCTCCTACAGTTTGCAACCATTTTTTAAGAAATTCAGAAGGCAAGTCGAATTTTGTGTTTTCGATTAAAAACTCAGTAACGTCACCTAATAATTTTTGGTCCGCTTGTTGAGCAAATTGAGATTCAGCATCTTCTTTGATTTTTCCTTTCAAATCTTCCAATGAAGCTACTTTTCCTTCTCCGAACAATTTGTCGAACAATTCTTGGTTCAATTCAGCTGGCTCAGAAACACTGATAGCTTCGATAACGAAATCTACATCAATTGCTAAACCGTGAACGTTATCATGACCTACTTTTAAGTAATCCATCAATTGGTGATCGTCTTCAAATAAACCGCTAGTGTTTACAGTAACAACATCACCCACTTTTTTACCGATGAATTTATCAGCAGTAGCTTTGTCTTTGAAAATATCTAATGAAATAGTAGTTGTGTTACCAATTCCTTCAGCCTCGTTAGTAAAAATTCCTTTGATGTCAGAAGTAGCTTCAACAACTTCCTGAGGAATTGCAGTACCAAATTGTTTTTGGATACGAGCTACCTGACCATCGATTAATTTATCATCAGCAGTAACTACATATTTTACGATATCGTTTTTAGCATCTAAGTCTAATTCGAAGTTTGGCACTAAACCAATTTCGAATTCAAAAGTCAATTCTTCAGCAGACCAATCTAATTCTTCGTTTACTTTAGCAAGTGGAGTTCCAAGAAGATTTAATCTTTCAGATTGAATATAACGCTCTAAAGCCAAGTCAACAACTTTCTTAACTTCTTCTTTTTTAATCTCTCTACCGTATTGTTTTTCAACTAAATCTTTAGGCACAGCCCCTTTTCTAAATCCTTTTACTTGCGCCAAAGGCATTTTTTCGTTGATTCTTTTGGCTACTTGTCCTTTGTAATCCATGTGTACCACAGTCATTACAATGGTTTCAGTTACAGCATCAATTGCTACTCTTTTAATATCCATCTTCTTCTTTAATTTACATAATAAAATTGGCTGGCAAAATTATAAAATTTTCACAAGCCAACCAAGCTTTTTTATTTATTGAATTTCAAGGAGTTCAAGATGCTAAAGTCCAACTTATTTCCACCTATTTATTTGGGCGTGTCCCTCCGAGATTGCTTCGTCGTTCCTCCTCGCAACTCCGGTTCAGGCTGTTCGTTATAATCTTTTATTCCGCTACGCTCCATAAAAGGATTTTCACTGCCATCCTTCACGCAACTTTGTGTTTAGAGACAACACCTTGTTATTGAAATTGATTTAAATATTTTGTAAGAAAAAATGAATATATTTGGATTAAAAATACTAGTTATTCAAAAAAAACATCATTATGCTTGAACTAATCTGGGGAATACTCAATTTTGCCATCCTAATTTATTTCATAATTATTTGCTTCAAAGCAGTTAAAGTTATTCGTGAAAATTTAGGAGGAATAGCAGCACTTGTTTTGGTTTTGGGTCTTTTATCCTTTAAAGTGAATTCAAAAGATGAAAATAACAAAATTAAAACCTTTGATTTACAAAACGTATCCCAGAAAATAGAATCTGAAAAATTTGAAGGGAACGAACATCTTAATGAGAAGAAACTTGAGCAAAATCTATTAACAGATTTTCAAATGTTAATTAAATATAGTGAAAATAATAATGAAATTAAATTACTAACCGCTTACGTAAGTAGGACAGGAATCGAAATGGGAACCGAATGGAAAC
The DNA here is from genome assembly GCF_004016525.1 of Flavobacterium sufflavum. Classification (GTDB taxonomy): domain Bacteria; phylum Bacteroidota; class Bacteroidia; order Flavobacteriales; family Flavobacteriaceae; genus Flavobacterium; species Flavobacterium sufflavum. Next base: position 471,829 of record NZ_SACJ01000002.1, on the reverse strand, counting down.
CCTCTACTGTATTTCTAAATAAAGTTCACAATAATTTATATGAATATCATATTTCAGGTTCAATCGATTGGAAAATTTTAGGAATTAGATTTTATACCCAATCAAAAGAATTTGATGGAAAAATTGAATTGAAAAACTAAAATTATCAACAACAAATGAAAAAAATAATCCTCACAATATTAACCAGTTTAATTTCACTAAGCTTCTTTGGACAAGAAATTGCAGGACAATGGAATGGAATTTTAAAAGTCCCGGGGGCACAATTAAGGCTTGTATTTGATATCCAAAAAACAGCTAATGGAATCGGCGCAACTATGGACAGTCCAGATCAGGGAGCTAAAGGAATTCCGGTAAGCACAAGCAGTTTTGAAAATTCGGTATTAAAAATCACCGTAGCAAACTTAAAAATTGAATACGAAGGAACATTAGGAAAAGACAATATCATTGTGGGTAATTTTAAACAAGCCGGGCAAAGTTTCCCTATGAATTTGTCAAAAGAAAAAGCGGAAAAAGAAGCACTTATTCGACCACAAGAACCTACAAAACCATATTCCTATTATTCAGAATACATTATTTTCGAAAATAAAAAAGCAGGAATCAATTTAGCCGGCACGCTGACATTACCAAAAAAAGACGGCGTTTTCCCAGTTGTAATTTTAATTAGTGGTAGCGGACCTCAAAACAGAGACGAGGAACTATTAGGTCACAAACCATTCCTTGTATTATCAGACTATTTAACAAAAAACGGAATTGCCGTTTTGCGCTATGACGACAGAGGAGTTGCAGCATCCAAAGGCAATTTTAAAACCGCTACAAGCCTGGATTTCTCCACAGACGTTGAAGCCGGAATTGAATATTTAAAAACCAGAAAGGAAATTAATAAAAGTAAAATTGGTTTAATTGGTCACAGTGAAGGTGGAATAATTGCACCTATGGTTGCCCGTAAATCAAAAGATGTTGCTTTTATTGTTTTGTTAGCTGGAACAGGAATTCAAGGCGACCAATTGCTTTTATTACAACAACAATTAATAGGAAAAGCATCAGGAGTTAGTGATGAGGACTTACAAAAAAACAAATTGTCCAATAGAAAAGTTTTTGACATTGTAAACAAATCGGCGAGCCTTGAGCAATTGCAAATAGATTTAACGAATTACATTAAACAAACTTTAAAAGACAATTCTAACGGTGAAAAACCAGCAGAAATGAGCGATGATGATTTTATAAAACTACAACTTAAACAAATCGCAACTCCTTGGATGCATTATTTCATCAAGTACAACCCTGCACCAACCTTAGAAAAAGTCAAATGCGCCGTATTAGCTCTTAATGGTGAAAAAGATTTGCAAGTACCTCCAAAAGAGAATTTAGCAGCAATAAAAGAAGCATTATCAAAAGGTGGAAATAAAAATGTAACTGCAATAGAACTTCCCAACTTAAACCATTTATTTCAAGAATGTAAAACGGGTTCTCCACAGGAATACGCTACAATTGAACAAACTTTCTCCCCTACTACTTTAATAGAAATTCTAAAGTGGATAAAAACTCAGACGAAGTAAAAAAAACGAGAATAGTATTAAAATAAAATCTAAAAAAACATGCTTACAGACATTCATCCAAAGTTACCCATGCGGGACAAAGGACTAACCCGGGATTATTACATCAATAAACTAGGCTTTCAGGAATTTGGCAGCGCTGATTTTGACGGCTATCTTATGGTGCAAAAAGACCATATCCAAATTCATTTTTTTGAGTTTAAAGAACTTGACCCGAAAGAAAACTACGGTCAGGTTTACATCCGGACAGATGATATTGACCAATTGTACCAATCCTTATTAAACAACAAAGTACCCATTCATCCAAACGGACATTTAGCAATAAAACCTTGGGATCAAAAAGAATTTTCATTACTTGATCCTGATAACAACTTGCTGACCTTTGGGCAAACATTATAAAAGTAAAAGCTTGTGCTAGTTCAATAAAAAGAATTAAATACTTTTTAAACCTTTATTTAGCATCAATTGGAATAAGCTTAGACAAAATTAATGTTTGGAATAGAATTGCCCAACTACCCCATTGAAACCTGAAAAAAGAATCAACTTACAAACTAACGTTTTCTTATTCAAAAGAATACTAAAATTACAATCAACTCGTTTAACTTCTGTATGCAAGCTGATTTATTTTTAAAAATCAACCAATCATGTCAATTCTGTGTTACATTTGTTTCCTCTGTATCAGCAAAATAAATTTTACGTTCTTATATTAAATCGCATATTTGTAAATAAAAACCTATTCACCGTATAGTCTTTACTATTACACAACCAAACCCCATTCTAACCGATTTACAAAAAATGAAAACGCCAATCATACCCAAAAATGAAAAAGAAAGACTTGCAGAACTGGATTCTTATAAAATAATAGGAGAACTAGAAGGGGAAGATTATGATTTTTTGACACAAATGGCGGCACAAATTTGCGATACCAAAATCTCCTTAATCAGCTTAGTTACGAATGACAAACAATGGTTTTTATCCCATCATGGTTTAAAAGAACGTGAAACGCCAAAAGAAATAGCATTTTGTGCACACACCATCAATCACCCAAAAGACATTTTCATTATTGAAGACGCGACTATAGACGAACGTTTTCACGACAATCCTTTAGTAACAGGACATCCAAAAGTAAGCTTTTATGCAGGAATGCCTTTGGTAACTGAAAATGGTTTTCCGCTAGGGACAATTTGTGTAATAGATGATTCCCCAAAAACACTAACTGAAAAACAAATTACATCTTTAAAGATGCTAGCCAGTCAAGTCATCAACCTTTTGGAACTTCGTAAAAAAACATTTGAGCTAAAAGAACAAAATAACAGCTTAAATAAAATTTCAGCATTATTCAATGAAAGCCAAAAAATAAATAATATTGGTGCTTGGGAATTAGACTTAACAACGGGTAATACCTTTTGGACAGACCAAGTGTACCACATTCATGAAGTACCTAATAATTTAATTTACGACAAATCAAAAGCAATTGAATTTTACCATCCTGATGATAGACATATCATTATAAATGCCATTGAAAACGCCATCGCAACAGGAGAAGATTTTGATGTAGAATGTCGTTTTATTACCGCAAAAAATAACTTCAAATGGGTGCGTTCTTCTGGAAAAGCATGGATAGAAAATGATAAAATCATCAAACTCATAGGAACTTTCCAAGATATTACAGAAAAGAAAAAAACCGAGGAACAACTGCGCATAAACGAAGAAGCTTTCAGAGGAAATTTTGAAAATGCAGCTGTCGGCATGGCGTTGTTGAACCATAAAGGACAATGGATTAAAGTAAACAAAAAACTTTGTTCCATTTTAGGATACGAAGAAAAAGATTTTTTGAACCTGACCTTTAAAAAAATAACCCATCCTGAAGATGTAACAACTGATTTATACTTACTAAAACAACTGATTCAAGGCAAGCGGGACAGTTATACTACAGAAAAACGATATTTTCATAAAAACGGACAATTAGTTTATATCATTCTTGCGGTTTCCATAGTCAAAAATAACAAAGGAGAAATCCTCTATTTCATATCCCAATTTGTAGATATTACATCGCTGAAAAATACCGAGATCCAATTAGAAAATACGATTGCTTATAATGAAGCCATAATGCATGCCAGCACTCAAGTGGCCATTATTGGGACGGATACCAGAGGAATTATTAAAACTTTTAATGAAGGCGCCGAACTATTACTAGGATATAATGCCAACGACCTTATTGATAAAGAAACACCTCAATTCATTCACCTTCCCGAGGAAATGATAAAGGCCGGTCAAAAGCATTTTGAAGAAACAGGCGAACAAATAGAAGGTCTTAACATCTTTGTAAATAACGTACGAAAGGGAAAATCAGAAACCAAAGAATGGACTTACAAACGAAAAGACGGCAGTACTTTTCCTGTTTTACTTTCTATGTCAGCCATTAAACAAAAAGGTGAAATTACCGGATTTCTTGGAATAGCCACTGATATTACCCAAATGAAACAAGTAGAAAGAGAAATCCTAACACTGCTTGAAATTGCCGAATCTCAAAATGAAAGACTAAAAAACTTTGCTTATATCGTTTCGCATAATTTACGCTCGCATTCTGGAGGTATCAGTTCCCTAATTGAATTGATAGCATCAGAATTTCCGGATTTTAGCCAAACTGACTATTTTGATTATCTAAAAAAATCCTCTATCAACCTTTCAGAAACGATAAAACATTTAACCGAAGTAGTTCAAATTAATTTATCTGCTAAAGCAAAACTGGAAACCATTTTGTTAAAGCCTGTTATTGAAAATAATATTAGCAGTCTAATGATTCAGGCTCATAAACAAAACATAACTATTACAAACGAAGTCAATCAAGACACTACTGTCAAAGCAATTCCAGCTTACTTAGATAGCATCATTATGAATCTAATTTCGAATGCTATTAAATACAGCTCTGAAGAAAGAAATAGTTACTTAAAAATAAAAGCGAAAAAAACCGATAAATATATTATTTTAAAATTTATTGACAACGGCTTAGGAATCGATTTAAAAAAACACGAAAAGAAGCTTTTTGGAATGTATAAAACATTTCATAATCATGCTGATTCCAGGGGTATTGGGTTATTTATTACCAAAAACCAAATTGAATCCATGAATGGTAAAATTGAAGTCAACAGCGAAATAAATATTGGCTCTACTTTTAAAATATATTTAGAATATGAAGAAAATTGATATTACATCCGTTATTAAAAACAATACTACTTTTTCTTTTTAAACATCCTCATTGGAAATAACTGGCCTTTCTCAAGAAACAAAACTATTTTGAGTCACTGTGTTTCACAACTGTAACAACATCACTAACTTTTAAATTTCCGTCCTGTTTTGCAATTGCATTCTGCCCAAAAATCACTTTCTCACCTACTTTCTTGTATTTTGACAAGGTAAACAAAGGATCCTTACCCGAGAAAACTCCTTTTTCGGGATTAACGGTTGTCATAATACAGCGCCCACAGGGTTTCACTCCATAAAATAGCAATGTACCAATAGTAAATTCCTTCCAGCTTTCTTCTTCGTAGGCTTGTCCTCCGCTAAAAACAAAATTAGGTCGGAAACGACGAATACTCAAATTTTCTGCCAATCGCGAATTCAAATCATCCAACGACGACTGACCAATAATTAAGAAAGGGAATCCATCCGAAAACGACGTAATATCAGTCGGAGAAACGGCAAAATCAGGATCTACTTTTCGCTGACTTTCATCAGGCATATAGACCAATCGAACGCTAAAGCCCAGAATTTCCGAAAACCAAGCCGAAATTTCGGCATCCACTTCAACGGCTGCTACACAATCTTCCCAAACCATAACATCTGACAGTGCATTGTTATTTTGCTGAGAAAGAGAAAAAGACACACTGCCTTTGGACAAATCAGCATGCGAAATATGAAAAATATCCTTCTCTATTTTTGGCTGAAATAAAGCTAATTTGGGATGTGTTCTTTGACTGATAAAAACACCTTCCTCATCCACTAACATCCAGCGTCTGTCGTATTCCAATCCTCTTTGGGTTACCCGGGATTCCTCTAAACGAATACCTGCCAGTGATTTTACAGGATAAATCCAAATTTCTGAAAGTTGCAACATCGAAGTTTTTTTCAAAAATAATAAAAAACTATAAACATCTAAATCTTTTAAAACCATTAAGACAGCTAAGAGTCATTAAGTTTATTGCTTAACTTCTTAACTACCTTAATGGTTAAATTTTAAAACATTATACTTAAAAAAACTATTTAATTTCTTTTATCATTCCTCCACATTCCAGCATTTCTGAACCATAATACGGATTCTTGATTACTTTAAATTCACTTATCCAGTAGCCATTTTTGCCTTCATTATACATTGGGCAATAGTCCTGATACAATTTTTGTTTACTTCCAAAAGTGGCAATCAAGCTGGTTATATCCTTACTTAAAACCGCAAAATGCATTCTTTGTTGGTCAATTTTTCCTGAATTAGAAACAATCAATTCAGCTTGTTTTTTAGCATCCTCGGTGATTTCAGAATACTTCACTGTAAGTTTTGCATCTATTTTATTAGTATCAGTAGCTGAAACTGCCTTAATAAAATCGGTTGAAGCTGCGGCTGCATCTTTACCGTTATCTTTTGCTAATGCATTTTTAATTTTCAAATAGGCATTGATAATTACTTCAGTTGAAACAGATGCTTTAACGGCATCGCTTACCGGGACAATTTCTTCTATTTTTTCTTCAGGAGCTTCTTGAGCTTCTTTTACCGGCTCTAAATCCATTCCGCATTTTTTGCAGCTATCTCCTTTTTTCCCTGTTTCTTCAGGATGCATAGGACAGCAGTATTTTTCGTCGCTTTGTGCTGTCGTTTGTTCGATTTCGCTTCCTGTTTCTTTATTTTTTTGATTACAACTTAGCACCACAAGCGCTAATAAGACAGAAGAAAGAATTATTTTTTTCATTTTTAAATTTAAAAGAATTAAAACTAATTGGTTACATTAAAAAAAGTATACTCAAATTTCAGCAAAATACCACTGGTACTTGTGCGTTCCATATTGCTATATATCTGGCGTCGATAAGCTAAATCTATTCGCGCCTGACTGTTTAAAATAAACTGAATCGAAGGTACAACATCTAGATAAGATTTCCCATTTTGGTTCAATCGTTGCCCCAAAAACTCTAACATTCCATTGATGTTTGTTTGTTTAAAATTAGTGTACTTTTTAGGATACATCAATTGCCCTATCGAAAAAGTATAATTCATCGCACTATTACTAAATGCATCGGGAAAGGCATTGTCCTGATTATTCAGCGCTCTTTCATAGCTAACACTTGCACTCAAGGCCGTTTTATTAATCAATTTAGTAGCTACGGTTCCTATTTCATAACCTGAATTCATTCCCATAGTCTCTATATCTTCCTGATTAATCGAAGCATTATTAGTACTAATTCTTCCATAAGCAGCCAGTCTTAAATGACTATGAAGATCATCAACCGAAAAGAAACGATACTTAGCATATAAACTTCCGCCTTCTAAGACCAAATTACCCTGTTTGTTACTAAAAAAAGCCGAAGCATGAAGCATCCAATCTTTATTAACACCCCACATCAACTCAGGCATATTGTGGTAATTATAATCCGCAGTCTTTTTAAACGCAAAGTGACTCATATCCCTTACTCCTATTGAGCCTGTAGGCATATTACTGGCCGGTTCGGTCATTACAAACAACTCTTGGGCATTGATTTGTGATGACAATAAACTCAGCATCAAGATTATTAAATATCGCATCACTATATTGTTTTTACAAAATAAGTTCCTTCCTGAGCATCTAAAGCTAAATATTTCGACAACATCTTAGCCGATTGTTTGTACTCTTTTTTAGTTACAAAACCGCTATTCAACACTTTCAGTCTAAGTGTTCCATTAGCTGCTTTTTCTTTGGCATCTACAAAAACATAAGTTCCACTTTCATTTTTAAAGCTTGTATTGTCCTTTTGCTGTAAATTATCCACATCCATTGTCAAAATCATGGAACCCACAAAAAAACCTGTTTTTTCAATATTGGCTTTTAATTGTTGCGGAGTTATCACGCTGTTTTTCTTAATGTTAACCACAAAAGTATTGTTATTCAAATCAATCATTACTTTTTCAACCTCTGGCATTGCCTTAAGTTGTTTATTAATTGCATTGGAACACATCGAACAAGTCAATCCTGTCGCAATGATTTCGGCTTTTGAAATTTGGGCATAGGAATTTATCATGCCCAGTAACATTACCAAGACAATCAATCGTTTTTTTATTATATCTGTTTTCATCTCTTTTAAATTTTGTCATTCAATAATTTACTACAGTCTTTTTGGAATACAAAAAAAAACTAAAGACTGTAGCAATAAAATTGAAGAATTAGTGGTGACTATGATCTTCCTTTTTTTCAGATTTATCAGTATCAGTAGTTCCGGTAGCTTCTCTATCGTATTGACAACAAGTGTGCAATTTTTTGTATTGCTCTTCGGTAGCTGAGAACTTCTCACTATCATAACCGGCTTGGGCAATTCTGCTCAAAATTTCATCCGGATTTGTTTTAGCTGAATCATAAGTTATTTTTGCCATTTTAGAATCGACATCCCATTCTACTAAAGCTACTTTTTTAAGATTCCCTGCTTTTTCAATGTTCTTTTTACACATCTCACAGTTACCTGAAATTTTTACAGTCTCTGTTTTTTTGTTTTTAATTTGCGCATTAACACTGATTGATAGCAATACCACCGCTGCTATCATTATTTTTTTAAATGATTTCATGACTTTATATTTTTTAAATGATAAGATTAATCAATACCAACAAGATAGTCTTAATACACTATCGTATTTTTAATTAACCGAAAAAATGAATTGTTTGTAAAGCAATAATTTTGCTTTGAATTTGATACACCAATGGCTATCAAGAAAGAGATTTAGCCTATTTTAGGTATCAACCAAAGGCTGACATATCCATCAGAAGGGAAGGATACAGCATGAGAAAAATTTTGTTTTTTTTCTGAAAAGCTAAAAGCTGTATTCAGAATTTCGTATTGAATCGAAGAAGTGATTCCAATATTTACTGAAGAAACACTACACATAGATTGTCCGCATTTCCCTGAACAACCTTTGTCTTTTGAATCTTTAGAATTTGATTTTTTACTACAGCAATCTTTCATCTTTGTTTTGGAAGACATTTCCATTTTACAGGAATGATTGCCTGAATCAGGCCCACATGCATAAGTTGCACCCGGCATCAAGAAGAAGCCCAGTAACAAAAATACTATGATGTAGATTTTATTCATTTTTAAATCCTTATTGAATACAAAATTAATGATTTTACTCCGTCAAAAGAGAAATCAATTTGTATTTATGATTTTTTTATAGATTCCTGCGACTATTTGTCTCCCAAAAATAGATTCACAATAGACTGTGATACCGACAGTATAATACTAAATATCAAAGCCGTGAAAAAAGTATCCACATCAAAACCACCCACAATATTATCACATAGTATAATAATCAAACCATTGATGACCAATAAAAATAATCCCAGCGTAAAAAAAGTAATAGGCAAAGTGAACAAAACCAAAATAGGCTTAATGAAAACATTAAGCAATCCTAAAACAATAGCAACAAAAAGTGCCGTAGTAAAACTTGCCACATGAACCCCGGTCATAAAATGAGAGATTATCAATACCAAGATTGAAGTAGTCAGAACTCTAATAATTAATTTCATTTACTTTATATTTATTCTTCAAAAATACTACTATTTTAAATTATAGCAATTTCTTTAAAAAAAGAAATTGCTATAATCCGCATTCAGTCTTATTTCGTAACACCTTCGGTAGTCATTACAACCCTTTTTATAGTACCATCGTTATTGTACTCTAATTTATCAATACAAACCGATCTGCTGTAACTGGAACCATTTGTCTGGATTGCTCCGTTGTGATAAATAAAATACGGCTTTCCTTTAAAATCTAAAATCGCTTGATGATTAGTATTACTGTTTCCTGCTATTTCATTCAAAATCCCCTTGTATTCATAAGGGCCTTCAATATTATCAGCCATTGCGTAGGCAATCTTTTCCGGAAAACCACTGGCATAACTTAGATAATATTTACCGTTCTTTTTATGAACCCAAGGAGCTTCAGTGAATTGCAATCCTTTGAAATCGATTTTCTTAATTACTCCATCAATTTCAATCATGTTTTCTTTTAGTTTAGCATAATAGCACACGCCATTACCCCAAAACAACCAGGCCTGCCCATCATCATCTATAAAAACAGCCGGATCAATACAAGTCCAGGAATGCGTAGATGCAAAACAATCGGCATTAGTTAACAACGGTTTTCCAATAGCATCTTTATAAGGCCCTTGTGGCTTATCGGCAACCGCCACCCCAATTCCGGAACCATTTGTACTGATATACCAATAGTACTTCCCATTTCTTTTGATGGTTTGACCTGCATAAGCATCATTGGTTTTATCCCATTTAAAATCTTCAATTTTTAAAGGCACCTGATATTCCGTCCAATTTTTCAAATCGGTAGTTGAAAAAACCAGCCAATCTTTCAATTTATATCCTTTCTGGCCTCCTTCAAAATCGTGCCCTGTAAACAACCACAAGGTATCTTTTTCTACAAAAGCAGCCGGATCAGCCGTAAACTTATGTTTGATTATTGGATTTCCTTCTGCCTTAAATTGGAATGTTCCATCTTTAGCAGTCAATAAACTTTGAGGAATGCCGCCCCATTTTTCCTGTAATCTTATTGCTTCTTCTGTTGTAATACCAATTACGCTTCCGTGTCGTGGAAAGAAATCTTTGGTAAACGATTCGGTTTTATCTGTAAAATGATACAGGTCTTTAGAACGTTGAAATTCATATCGACCACTGGAATACAAATCATACATCAAAATATATTCGTCGCTATTATTCAACTTAAAAACTGACGAACCTTCCACACCCGTTTTTTTATCGGCATAATAATCTAAATATTCGAAACTTTCTTTCCAAGGCCCCTGAAGCTTCTTACTTTTAGCCTGTTTGATACCGTTTTTGATTTCCTTCCCGTTTTCGTCTTTTGTATTTCCTTTATAAAAGAAATGATAAACACCGTCTTTATAAATAATATCCCCATCAATTGCGCCGTCTTTTGGACTAAACATCAACTTAGGTTCTTGTTCAAAACCTGAAAAATCTTTATTGGCATAAGCGCAATAGAAATCAAGCTTCTCATTATATTTAAAACGAACCGTGAAATAAACCAGATACTTCTTGGCTTTAGTATCGTAAAAAGTCTGTGGTGCCCACACCCATTTGATATCTTTAAATTTTGTAGGGTATAATTTTTCCAAATCAATTACCGATGATTTCCAATCCAAAAGATTATTAGAATGCATCAAGACAATTCCCGGATTGTAATCCCATCCATTTTTCTTGGTGTTCATATCGGTAGCGGTCATATAAAAACTGTTCCCATCGGCACTTCTAAGAATATGCGGATCTCGAATTCCTCCTGTATTGGAAATATCCTTTGACGCCACAACTGGCTCATTATTATTTAATGCCTTCCAATTAACTGCATCATCGCTCACCGCAAAACGCAGTTGCTCTTGTTTTTCGCCAGGTCCTTTGCCTTCAAAATAAGCAAATAAATAGCCTTTAAAATCCTTTTGCTGAGCTGATAAACTGGACACACACAACAAACTGAAAAATGCTATTTTAACTATTGATTTCATAATTTGCTATTTTTTATCATTAAATGAAAAATTCGTATTCCAATGTTTAGCTAAAAGCTCCGCTTCTTTTTTAGTCAAATGAATAACTGAACCATGCTTCTGAACCGAAAAATTAGTACGTTTCATCACTCCCTCATCAAAATGACCAAGATTAGTAAATGTCTTAAAATCGCTGGTCTCAGCAAATCCGAAGTTGTGTGGATTTACACTAAAAATATCGTACATCAAAACCCATTTATTATCGCTTAAACGCTTAAAAACATTGGGAGCTTCGCATGATTTTTTTTCAAAATCAATTTGTTCCGGCTGATAAACATAACCTGAATTTATTTTATCCGAAAATGCCATTTTAATCCCACCCGGATTTTCCTGCGCAACATACATCATACAAAATCTTCCATCAGGAAGTTTAGTAATATCGGCATCTAAAATTTGTTTTGTACTATCAGGATACTCAAAAAGAATTTCCGGCGTGGTTTCCAATGCTGTAAACTCCTTATTCATATAAGCATAATACAACTTCGTCTTTCCTTTACTCTTACGCATAGTGAAATAAATCATGATTCTATCTTTTACGTCGTCATAAATCAATTCGGGAGCCCAAACGCAACCAACATTCCATTCCGGATACATCTTGTCAATATCTAAAATAGAATGTGACCAATGAATCAAATCTTTTGATTTCATCAATACCAAATCCCTATTATTTCCCCAGTCGTATTTATCCCCAGGACGTTCCCATTCGGTTTCACGATAACCTTTTTGTTTACCATAAATATGCAAATCGGTCATTGCCAAATAAAAATAACCATCGTTACCGCGCATGATATAAGGATCACGAATTCCTTTTTGTTCAGCAATAGTATCTCCGGCAATAATAGGCTTAGCATTATTTACATCGGTAAAAGTATAGCCGTCTTTACTTAATGCAAAATACAATCCATGTGTATCGTCTTTAAAATAAGTCATTAAATAAGCGCCCATTTTATCTTTTGAAGATTTTTTATCCCCATTTTTCAAAGTAGTACAACTCTGTAAAATAGCAATTGCCAGTAAAGCCAGACTGAGATTTTTTAAAGTTTGGTTTCTCTTAAAAAAGCCAATAATTGCATTCATATAATTTTAATTTTTAGTTGGTTTCTAATTTCATTTAAAAAAACAATAGCGGTTTTTTCAAACAGCACAAACATAAGTGTTTTTTTTACATTTATCAAAATTATAATTTACAAAAACGGTAATTCAATTTTGGGGAATAAAAAAACAGCAACCCGAAAGTTGCTGTTTTGTATAAAATTATTTTATAAATCCTAAGTTTATAACAAACCAATTAATTTAAAAACGAAAGAGCCATTTGGTAAAACAAGGCTGGATTTTCGGCATGAAGCCAGTGTCCGGCATTTGGAATGGTTTCCAGTTTCATCAATGGAAAATGAACGACTATATCCTCAACATCAGAATCTAAAATATAATTCGAACTTCCGCCACGGATAAAAAGTGTTGGTTTTTCAAAAACCAATTCTGATGGCAAAGGCACTCCTATTTCTTCAACTTCTTTAGTTAAAACATCCAGATTAAATCTGAAAGCCAATTGTCCCGGTTCCTGCCAATAGAGGTTTTTCAACAAAAATTGCTTGGTACCAAAATCGGTAATGTATTGTCCTAAGGTTGCTTCAACGTCGGCGCGACTTGGTTTAACCGAAAAATCTACTGCGTTTAATCCTGCCAAAATAGTTTGATGATGTGGTGCATAATATTTAGGACCAATATCGGCAACAATTAATTTTTCGACCATCTCCGGATATCGGGTTGCAAAAAGCATTGCTATTTTCCCTCCCATCGAATGTCCTAAAATATTAATGGATTGCAAAACATGAGCCTGACAATAGTCAAAAACATCCTGAACCATTAACTCATAACTAAACTCTTCCGATTGAAAACTTCTCCCGTGATTGCGCATATCGAGCATATGAACCTGAAAACCTTCGCCGGCAAATTGCTGCCCTAAGGTTTTCCAATTGTCGGACATTCCAAGAAATCCGTGTATGATTAAAAAAGGTTTTCCTTCTCCTTCTTTTTTTGAATACAACATTTAATTCTAGATTTTAGATTGCAGATTTAGATTGCAGAAAAAATTCTATTAAATCTTCAATCAATTGAAATTATTTTAATTTTCGCAGATACATATTAACTACGTTTTCCAAACCTAAGTACAAAGCCTCAGCAATTAAAGCGTGACCAATAGAAACCTCTAATAATCCAGGGATATTTTGTTTAAAAAACTGAATATTATCTAAACTCAAATCGTGTCCGGCATTAATTCCTAAACCCAATTCGTTTGCCAAAACAGCCGATTCCACATAAGGAGTAATTCCTTTTTCATTTCCCAGGCTGTATTGATGAGCAAAAGCTTCGGTATACAATTCGATTCTGTCAGTTCCTGTTTTTTTAGCACCTTCAATCATTTCTAATGTTGGATCCACGAAAATCGAAGTTCTAATTCCGTTGCGTTGAAATTCCTGAATCATCTCAGTTAAATAAGCCTGGTTTTTTACCGTATCCCAACCTGCCGAAGAAGTAATGGCTCCAATAGCGTCAGGAACTAAAGTAACCTGGTCAGGTTTACACTCCAAAACTAAATCGATAAAATTGTGTTGCGGATTGCCTTCGATATTGTACTCAGTATAAACAATCGATTTCAAATCGCGGGCATCCTGATAACGGATGTGACGCTCATCGGGACGCGGATGAATGGTGATCCCCTGTCCTCCAAATTTTTGAATATCGGTGGCTACTTTTAATAAATCGGGAACATTTCCTCCACGGGCATTACGTAAAGTAGCTATTTTATTGATGTTTACACTTAACTTTGTCATTGGAACGCTTTTTGATTACGAAAAACTATAATTTGGTTACAAAAATACAAAGTAAAAGCTAGGCGTTTTTGCCTTTTTTTGATTATTTTGCATAAAAATTGAGGACTCAGACAAAATGGAAATTACAAACTACATCACTAATGATTTCAAACCTATTGACAGCCAAGAAACTATTGGTACTGTAAGGGATTTTTTGGTCGATTTCAATTTTTCTCATTTCCCGGTTGTCGAAGAGGGCATCTATATTGGCAGCATTTCGACAGAAGACGTTGAAACTTTTGAAGAACATAAAAAAGTAGCTGATTACAAATACAGCCTTGAAACTTTTTTTATCAGAACCAACGCACTTTGGCTAGAAGTTTTAGAAGTTTTTGCCAAAAACCATTCTAATTTGATTCCGGTTTTAGACGAAAACAATAAATATGTGGGCTATTATGAAATAGAAGACATTATCAATTTCTTCCATCAAACGCCTTTCATAAAAGAACAGGGAGCCATCGTAAAAATAAGAAAAGGCATTTTGGATTATTCAATGAGCCAAATTACACAGATTGTGGAAAGCAACAATGGTAAACTCTTGGGATTATTTATTTCAGAATCCGATATCGACAGTGTTGAAGTAACCATAAAAATTAGCTCGGGAGCTATCAATGAAATTATTCAAACTTTCAGAAGATACAATTACGAAATTATCTCCGAACACCACGAAGACTCATACATTACTAATTTAAAAGAACGTTCAGACTATTTAGACAAATATCTTAACATGTAATACCAATGAAAATAGCCATTTACGGTCAATATTATCAAAATAGTACAGAACCAATTATAAAAGACATCTTTGTATTTTTTAATAAAAGAAATATAGAAATAGTTATCGAATCCAAGTTCTTAGCTTTAATTCAAGAAAAAAAAATAATCGAAAAGGAATACAAAACCTTTTGTTCTCACACCGAATTAGACTCCAGCTTCGACATGCTTTTAAGCATTGGAGGAGACGGTACCATTTTAAGAGCCGCAGCCTTAGTTCGGGATTCCGGAATCCCAATCCTGGGAATTAATGCAGGCAGACTAGGTTTTCTTGCCACAGTTCCTAAAGAAAATATTGACAAGTTTTTACAAATTGTAATCGATAAAAAATACACCCTTTCTAAAAGAACGCTGTTAAGCCTAACTTCTACACCGGAAAACGAAGCTTTGAATGACATTAACTTTGCCATGAATGAAGTTTCTGTTAGCCGAAAAGATACCACTTCGATGATTACCATCGAAACCTATTTGAACGGTGAAATCCTAAATTCCTATTGGGCTGACGGACTTATTATCTCGACACCTACGGGTTCAACAGGATATTCCTTAAGTTGTGGCGGACCTATTTTAACTCCAGATGTAAAAAGTTTGGTAATCACCCCTATTGCCCCTCACAATCTTAATGCAAGACCACTGGTAATCCCTGATGAAACTGAGATTATGCTAAAAGTTTCCGGAAGGGAAGAAAACTATTTAGTTTCACTGGATTCCCGAATTACATCTGTAGGGAACGAATCTATTTTGACTGTTAAGAAAACTCCTTTTCAAATTAATATGGTCGAAATACCTAACGAAACCTTCCTAAAAACACTCAGAAGCAAATTGCTTTGGGGAGAAGACAAAAGAAATTAATTTTTTTATCTCCTAAATTATACAATACAGTCAAAATTTACCGTTTTAGTATAACAAAAACGGGTTCCCGTTAAGATAAATAGATTTTTTTTCAAAAAAAAGTACATTTATTTTAATGGGCATTGATTCGTATTGATAATTATTATATTTGCAGGCTATTTTCTATGAAAATGAAAAAAAAATTAAGCGTAATAATAGGTTTATTTCTGAGCGTGAGTCTACAGGCACAAATACACGAAATTGGAGTTTTTATCGGCGGAAGTAACTACATTGGCGATGTAGGCTCAACCACCTATATTGCTCCTAATGAGCCTGCTTTTGGCATTTTATACAAATGGAACAGAAGCCCCAGACATTCCTGGCGAATATCCTATTCACAGTCTACTATTAGTGCCGATGACCGCGATTCGGAGGAAGCCGGCAGAAGTCTGAGAGGCTATCATTTTGAAAATAGCATAAAAGAACTATCTTTAGCCCTTGAATTCAACTTTTTCGATTTCAATCTTCATACTTTAGACCACAAAACCACGCCTTATGTGACCTCTGGAATCAGTTTTTTAAAGTATGACAATTTGTATGTCGAATTAGGAGAAACAAAGAAGAACGGAGGAAAAAGCTCGGTTGCGATTCCCATGATTGTAGGAGTAAAATCAAAAATATCAAGGAGTCTTATTCTGGGAGTTGAAGCTGGAGCCCGCTATACATTTACTGACAATCTTGATGGCAGCAACCCTAAAGAAAGTAGTTTGAGTGCATTGCGGTTTGGAAATTTAAATAATAATGATTGGTATGTTTTCTCAGGATTTACATTAACGTATACCTTTGGAGAAAAGCCCTGTTACTGTCCACTATAAAAAATGAGCGTACTAGATACTTTAAATAAAAATAATTTACCAAAACACCTTGCCATTATTATGGACGGCAATGGTCGTTGGGCAAAACAACAAGGCTTATTAAGAACAATAGGTCATGAAAACGGTACAAAATCAGTAAAAATTACAATCGAAAACTGTGTTAAATTAGGAATCGAAAACCTGACATTATATGCTTTTTCTACTGAAAACTGGAACAGACCAAAACTGGAAGTAGAAACCTTAATGAAAATATTAACAAAGTCACTACAAAAAGAACTCCCTACTTTTCAGGAAAACAATATCAAACTCAATGCTATAGGAAACTTAGACATGATGCCAAAATCGGCTCGAAAAAAGCTTCTTGAGGTAATAGAGACAACAAAAAACAACACTCGAATGACCTTAACACTAGCCCTCAGTTATGGTTCAAGAGAAGAAATAGTAAATGCAGTAAAGAAGATTTCTGATAAAGTTAAAAATAATATAATTTCAATAGACTCTATTGACGATTCAATTATAAATGAGCATCTTTACACGCAAAATCTACCCGATGTAGATTTATTAATCAGAACAAGCGGAGAACACAGGATAAGTAATTTCCTACTATGGCAAATTGCTTATGCTGAATTATTTTTTTCTGAGGTTATGTGGCCTGACTTCAGAGAAGAGCACCTCTATGAGGCACTCATGAGTTATCAAAAAAGAGAACGTAGATTTGGAAAAACAAGTGAACAAATTAAATAATTTTTTAGTGTTGAATAAAAGTATCAAAGCATTACTTACCCTAATATTTTTGGGAAGTTTTTCACAAATTAAGGCACAAGACAGAGTACCATTCGATCAGGGTAAAAAATACATTTTAGCTAAGGTTGAATTAACAAATAAAATTAGTTTCAATGACCAAACTGTAGTAACCTTTGCCGGACTACAAAAAGGTCAGGAAATCACCGTACCCGGTGAAGAAATTAGTGCAGCTATCAAAAAACTAGGAAAGCTAGGTCTTTTTGATGAGATTGCTTTTTATGTCAACCATGTATCTAATGATAGTATTTATCTTGATTTAGACATCAAAGAACTTCCTAAACTTAACGAGGTTAAATTTGTAGGAGTTAAGAAAAGTAAAACCGAAGCATTAATAAAAGACAACAGCCTAACTAAAGGCAAAGTAGTCAACGAAAACTTAATAACTACGACAAAAAACTACATAGAAAACAAATACAAAAAAGACGGTTACTTCAATACCAAAGTAAACATCAACACTGTAAAAGACACTGCTGCTATCAATCAGGTAAACATGGTGGTAAGCGTAGACAAAGGAGACAAAATAAAAATCAGTCACATTGACTTTACAGGCAACACCAAACTTTCTGACAAAACTTTACGTAAAGCGATGAAGGATACCAAACAAAGAAATCCTATTCGCATATTAAAAGCATCAAAATTTGTTAAAGACAAATACAAAACCGATTTAGAAAAAGTAATTGAATCTTATAAAGAAAAAGGATACAGAGATGCCCGTATTGTTTCGGACACAGTAGCCTATAATAAAGAAAAAAATACCTTAGCCATTAAGGTCAATGTTGAAGAAGGAAACAAATACTATTTTGGTAATGTCAAATTCTTAGGAAACTCTGTTTATACTGATCAGTATTTAAACCGATATTTAGGAATTAAAAAAGGAGAAACTTACAACGGGGTTTTACTTGAAAAAAGAATTGCTGACAAATCAAAACCTGATGGAGAAGATATTACCAATTTATACCAAAACAACGGTTATTTATTCTCTAGTATCAACGCTGTAGAGGTAAAAACAGCCAATGACACTATTGATTTCGAAATTAGAGTAACCGAAGGTCCTTTGGCTTATTTTAACCATATTACTGTAGTAGGAAACGACAAAACAAATGACCGCGTAATCTACAGAGAACTAAGAACAAAACCAGGAGAAAAATACAGCAAAGAAGAACTGGTAAGAACTGTTCGTGAAATTGGTCAATTAGGTTATTTTGACCCGGAAGCTATAGATCCTAAATTTAAAAACGTAGATGGAGCAGCCGGAACAGTAGATATCGAATACAACCTTGTAGAAAAAGGTTCCAGCCAGATTGAACTTCAGGGAGGTTACGGTGGAGGTGGTTTCATCGGTACATTAGGACTTTCGTTCAACAACTTCTCGGCAAGAAATATCATGAACAAATCGGCTTATAAACCATTACCGATGGGAGACGGTCAAAAAGTATCTTTACGTTTACAAGGAAGTACTTATTTCCAGACTTATAGCGTATCGTTTTCTGAGCCATGGTTTGGACAAAAAAAACCGGTACAATTTAGTTCTTCTATTTCGTACAGTAAGCAATTCTTAAACAACTATGTTACTTACAAAGTAGATAAAACTAAAAGTTTTAACATCCTGACTTTATCGGTAGGTCTTGCTAAAAGATTGACTGTTCCTGATGATTTCTTTGTATTATCACAATCTATCAGTTACCAACATTATGATTTAAATAATTACAACACTGGATTATTTACCTTTGGAAATGGTTCTTCAAGAAACTTTGCTTATACAGTAGGACTTTCAAGAAGCAATAAAGGGGTGAATCCTATTTTCCCAACTTATGGTTCTGAATTTAGTATTTCTGCAAAAGTTACTCCTCCATATTCTTTATTCAATGGTATTAATTATGGTGATTTAAAAAATCAAGAAGCCTACAAATTGAAATACGATCCTAATTCCGGATTAACAATTGATAACAGTAACGGTATCCCCACTACAAGTGATTATTTAAAAGAAACTTCTACCGGATCTGGAGTTTACACAAGGGCAAATTCAGCAAATGATGCTACAGCCGATGCATCTAAAGTAGATCAAAAGAAATACAATTGGTTAGAATATTATAAAATTAAATTCAAAGCTGATTGGTATACGAAAGTTTATGGTAAATTTGTTTTAAGAACATTAACTGAATTTGGATTTCTTGGCGCATACAACCAAGAGAGAGGTTTAGTTCCATTTGAACGTTTTTATGTGGGTGGAGACGGAATGGCTAACTACTCAATGGACGGTAGAGAAACCGTACAGTTGAGAGGTTATCCTAACAACTCTTTGACACCAGTAAACGCAGCAGGACAACAAATTGGAGCTACTGTGTACAATAAATTCTCTATGGAATTGCGTTATCCAATAACATTAAAAGCAGCAGCATCAATTTATGCATTAGCCTTTTTAGAAGCAGGTAATTCTTTTAAAGATTTTAAAAGCTACAATCCGTTTGACATTAAACGTTCGGCGGGTGTTGGTTTAAGAGTATTCATGCCAGCCTTTGGATTGTTAGGAATTGATTTTGGTCATGGATTTGACGCCTTGCCAGGATCAACAAAACCAAATGGTTGGGAGACTCATTTCATTATTGGACAACAATTCTAAAAAAAATTGGTCTCTGATTTTCTAATACTATAAGTTATGAGAAAACATTTTTTATTTCTATTTTTAGCCGCGATTGCTGTAAACAGCCTTCATTCGCAAGCTCGAGGAAACAGAGTCGGCTATATTGACATGGAGTATATTTTACAAAATGTAACTAGTTATAACGAATCTAATTCTCTTTTAGAACAGAAGGCTGAAAATTGGAAACAGGAAATAGAAACAAAAAAATTAGACATTAACAAACTCAAAGAAGCACTTACAGCCGAAAAACCACTGTTGACAAAATCATTAATAGAAGAAAGGGAAAGTGAAATTACTTTTCTGGAAAACGAATTATTAGATTTACAACAAAAGAGATTTGGTCCAAATGGCTTACTGATGAGTCAAAAAGCATTATTAGCAAAACCAATACAAGATCAGGTATTCACAGCAGTTCAGGATATTGCCGAAGCAAAAAAGTACGACTTTATTTTTGACAAATCATCTGATTTAACATTGCTATTTGCTGACAAGAGGTTTGACATTAGTGATCAGGTATTAAGAATTATCAATCGCACCGAAAAAAGAGAACAGCTAAGCAAAAAAGAATTAGCCGCTGAACAGGAAAAAGAAAGCAAAGAAGACGCAATAGACAGCAATCCAAATCTTGCCGAAAGACAAAAGGTTTTAGATGAAAGAAAAGCCGCAAGAGATAAAATTATAGCCGACAGAAAAGCAGCCGTAGAACAAAAGAAAAAAGAATACGAAGAAAGAAGACAAAAAATTCTGGACGAAAGAGCAGCTAAAAAAAATGGCACGGTTTCTGAAACAACTAAGACAGAGGTTCAAAAAGTTGCAACACAAGACTCTCAAACCGAAGCTGAATTAGCCAAACAAAAAGCAGCCGATGCTAAAGCAAAAGCTCTTGAAGACAGAAACAAAACTATTGAAGATCGTAAAAAAGCTTTAGAAGAAAGAAGACAACAAATTCTGAATGACAGAGCAGCTCAAAAAAACAAGTCCGTTTCTGAAACAGCTAAGAAAGCAGAAAACACAAATACCGCTAAAACCGAAGTTCAAAAAGCAGTAACAGCAGATACTCAAACTGAAGCGGAATTAGCCAAACAAAAAGCAGCAGACACAAAAGCAAAATCTGCTGAAGAAAGAAAAAAAATTATTGAAGACCGTAAAAAAGCTTTAGAAGAAAGAAGACTTAAAATTATTCAACAAAGAGACTCTATCAAAAGAGTAAAAGAAGAAAAACTTAAACAATAAATTAATTACTTAATATTTTAAAACCAATGAAACAAATTAAAACTTTATTAATTGCCGCTCTTTTCGTTTTAGGAGCAAATCAAACCATCAATGCACAAGCAAAGGTTGCCCATGTAGATACAGGTGAAATTATGGGGAAAATGCCAGCTATGCTAGATGCTCAAAGCCAATTAGAAAAATTAAGCGGAACATACGATGCAGATTACAAAAAAATGGTAGAAGAATACCAGGCTAAATTAAAAAAATACGAAGCTGAATCTACAACAGTAACTGAAGCTGTAAACACTGAACGTGGTAAAGAAGTTCAGGACATGCAAAAAAGAATTGTTGACTTTAGAGATAACGCTCAAAAAGAATTACAACAAAAAGAATCTGATATTGTAAAACCATTAATGGAAAAAGTAAAAGCTTCTATTCAAAAAGTAGGTAAAGCTAAAGGATTCCAATATGTTTTAGACAGTACTAATCTTTTATTAGCTGATGGTCCAAACATTACTGCTGATGTTAAAAAAGACTTAGGATTCTAATATTCTAAAACAAAAAATAAAAAAACCGCTCTTTTTTCTACACAGAATCGAGCGGTTTTTTTATGCCTTATTTTTAGGAAAATTAATTCATAGCCCTTAAATTTGTTTCAATGGACAACAACCAACCCATAGGCGTTTTTGACTCTGGCATAGGAGGAACTTCAATTTGGAGAGAGATTCACAATCTTTTACCAAATGAAAAAACCATCTATTTAGCCGACAGCAAAAATGCTCCTTATGGAGAAAAATCCAAAGAAGAAATCATTCGATTAAGCATGAAGAATACTGATCTTCTACTTGATATGAATTGCAAACTCATTGTTGTGGCCTGCAACACGGCAACTACCAACGCTATAAGAGAATTAAGGGATAAATATGACGTTCCGTTTATAGGCATTGAACCTGCCATAAAACCAGCCGCAATTAACTCCAAAACACAAATTATAGGCATACTGGCTACCAAAGGAACATTAAACAGTGAGTTATTTCATAAAACTACCGAAATGTTCCAGCACATAAAAATCATTGAGCAAATAGGCTACAGATTAGTCGAATTGATAGAAAATGGACAAATTGAATCGGCGGAAATGACTCAATTGCTTCACTCCTATCTAAAACCTATGATTGAAGCCAATATTGATTTCCTTGTACTGGGCTGCAGTCATTATCCATATCTTATCCCTCAAATAAGAAAAATCATCCCCGATCATATTCAGATAATCGATTCTGGTTTGGCCGTGGCAAGACAAACGCAAAACCTATTAAAAGAAATCGGCTTTAACAATGATAACAACAGCAAGCCCATTTTTTACACCAATACTAACCCTAAGGTTTTACAAACCATTTTAGGCAATAATTGTGTTGTACAAGAAAAAGATTTTTAATTACTCAAATTTTCTTTTGACAAACCAAATCCCGTCTAAAGACAGATTAATAGAAATTTTATGATAATTTTCTTTTATTAATCCATTGCTAATTCTTCCTTTTTGTCCGTAAGAATACGAAATATTAAGGGCTGAAAAAGTATTCTCGATAGGCAAAGAAATCCCAAAAGAAACCGCCTTATTCTCAATTCTTTTATTGTCTACTTCAAGAAAACCGGTATCATAATTAATTCCGGTTGAAAATTGGATTCGATCAAAATAGCTTCTTGGATTTTTTCCCTTTCGATACGAAAACCCTAATTTAAATTTTTCCTGGTTTAAATAATTCCCATACATATCAGCCTGATCTGTCGTTTTCCAAAAAGCCTTTTCATAATCCATGCTCACATTAAGCTTATTCTTAAACTGCTTATTGATACCAACAGCAAATTCAAATGGCAAATAATAATCATCTACATCCGAACTCGCTTGAGATTCAACAGTATTAGAAGCATTCAAATTAGCGTTATAAGTGATTACCGATTGGACTTTGGTTGCATTTACTTTGGATGGCGATTTTAAATTGACACCAATAGTAAAAGTAGAATCTACTTTGAATTGGCCACCTAAATTAAGTCGGACTCCATTATAACTCGATTCTTTATCAATAGTGGTTACTGAATTTGCAATAACATATTCCCTATTGTCTTTAGTGCTTCCAAAAAGAACCGAACCGAACAATCCTAATGCTCCTTTTTTTCCTATTCGATAGCCATACGAAATATCTAAATTATTTAAACCTCCGGTTCCTGTAGCACTTAAAGTATATTCTTCATTACTATCCTGAATAGGTAATTTGTAATCTGATATTTTAAATCCAGCACTGGAATAAGGCTTTAATGCAACACTAACAGCCGATTTAGTACTTAACGGGAAAGCAAAAGCAATATGAGAAAACTGTACGTTATTGCGACTCTCCTTCTTCGACAAATCTTGATATGAGGTCTGGATAGCCTTTCCTCCTACATCAAACAAAAAGTGATTTTGATACATAAATCCTAAAGAAGCAGGGTTCAAATTATTTATAAATCGATTAGATGGCAGGGCAACTCCCGAAGAACCAATAGCCGAAATAGACCCAAAATCAGAATCATACAAACTTCCTAAACCAAATATAGAATAAGGAGAACTGGACAAACTTTGTGAAAAAGAGCTAAAAGAACCCAAAATCAAAAAGAATAATAATGCGATTGTATTTTTCATCTAATAAGAGATATAGTAAATTTTCAATTGAACTTTGTTGCCCACATTTTTCTGGTTACCCAAAACCAAACGATCAACAGCCTTGGAAATATTGGGAATCGTCAAAATTAACGCCGATTTAGAATCCGATGTTTTAACCATCTCGTTTTGCATAAACGTTCCTAATGGAATACTGTAACCTATATTTTCATCAAACTCGTCATTAACCTTATTCAGCTTGGCATAAATAGAAGACCCCGTAGCCGATTTAAGAGTACCACTCAGCCTGTTTAATTTATCGGCAACATACACATTCAAGGAATCTGCCAGAGGATAACTTTTAGAATAGGTATTATTTACAGGTCTGATAACTAACTGGGCATCCACAATGGCGCCTTTTTCAGTAATGTATTTGAGTTGCTTGATATTGGGAAAATCAATCCTACAGGCTAATCCCGTTCCGGATTGGATAAAAGATTTATTCTCGGTGGACTCACTCGACAAACGCTCGGTTGTTCCCGGTAAATCTTTCAATACCGTTCCGGTTCGATCTAAAGAAATCCTATTAAATTGCTTGCTAGCGTCAGTAATTGTAAACTCTTTTAAAATTGATGTTTTAGAATCGGTTACTTTTTTCGAATAATACAATTGTAATGTTGCTGATGTGCTAAAGCCTATAACACTGGATGAATTTACCGAAGTAGACCGAATGACCAAACCTTTAAAATATTCTATAAACTCATCCTCGGTAGTTATCTCTCTCTTTTTTAATTTCTGAAAAAGGGCTTCTCCAAAAGTATTATCTATTTTTACAAAAACAGTGTCCTGAGTTAAAGGCTTAGGTGCAAATGAAGCTGTTCCTAAAGTTACCGGATCATAGGTGAATTTCGAATTGTTATACAAATTAGCATCATCTTCAGAATCTGATTTTACTTTTTGTGACAAACGATGAATGCTTATTGATTGCACTTTTGTAGTATCGCCATAATAATATCTATCCGGTACTAAAACCATTCTGATAGAATCAAAAACATAATTAGCTCCCTCAGTATCTGAACTCGTTGTTTGTAAATTATAACCGGAAGACGAAAGCTGAAAATAACTTTCTGAATTTACTTTCCCAAAAATAGGATCGTCATAATTCCCTAAAAGAATTCGGCTTTGCCCAGAAGTCACTAAGGAATCAAAGTTTATAGTTGAAACTTCAACAGTGGCAGTATCGATTAGTATTACTTTATTAGTCACCGATAAATTATCAGAACCCACTACAAATTCTCCTGCATCTACATCAGAGTTACACGAAGTAAGTATAACTCCAAAAAACAACACTATAAATAATCTATACATAAAAAATTTTTGAACAAATATAGCAGAGCACTATCTACAAAGCCTAACAACATATACAACCAAGGATTTTACATCTATAAAAGCCCCTTTTTAAGCTACAAAATCAATCCGTGTTGTTATAATTGATTCACCCTAAGAAAACCCCGATTTGTCTATTAAAAACAGCCATCTATATATCTTCTTTTTTTAAAATAGATATTGAGTCTACTTTTGAAGCAATAAAAAAATAAATGAAGTTAAAATATTTTACAACTCTAATTTTCATGATTTCAATTCTTAAAATATCTGCTCAAAGTAGCTATTCGTTAGAATTGAATCTAAAAACGATTCCGACAAAAGAAATAACCAAAAACGAAACCGGAATAGGCTTTTCTTTTGATGAAAATTTAGATTCGAAAAACAAAATCACCAATAGCCTTAGCTATAAAAACACAAGTTTAAACTATAACCTTGAAAATTATTATTCAGAGAACAACAACAATAAATACAACCGGATAGAAAACAACTTCGGACTCGTACATCAAATCAACAATAAAATGGATTGGGATTTCGAATTTAAAACAGTAGCTACTTTTGAAAAAAGTTTGGGGTTTTCTGACGTTACAATCCTTGGTGGAACAGGAATTAAATATGACTTTAATGGGAACAACACTATTCATCTGGGAGTAAAAAGGATGACCGTTTTTGGGAAAGCAGAAGTACTTCCTACAGTTGCTTTTTACAGCAAACTAAACAGCAATACCGCTATTGAAATAGGATTCCCTAATTCGAGTATTAGCTATTCAAATAACGAGCGAAACGCTTTCCGATTGACAAATACTTTCAGTGGAGAATATTACAATCTCGATCAGGCAAAGGCTATCAATTCAAATCTAAGTGCTACAAAAATGAGTTTTTCTCAAATGACAACCGCATTAGAATATGAGAGAAACATTGATCGCAACTGGTTCATGAGTTTTCAGGGAGGATATGATTTTAACAAAAAATATACATTAACAAACGATAGAGGAACAACACAATTTAATTTCAACGCTAATGATGGTTACCACTTTAACATTGGCATAAAATACAAACAGTAACAAATAAAATAAATTATGACTATTTTAAAAGGAAGAACGATAATTACCATGCTATTAATGGGATTAGTATTTGTGGGTTGCAGCAATGACGACGATGAAGAGTTGTTAGGTAACTGGATTAAAAAATCTTCATTTGACGGCCCTGCAAGATCAAGCGCAACAAGTTTTGTAATTGGTTCGTATGCTTATGTTTCTACAGGATATACCGGAGACGAATATCTAAAAGACCTTTGGGCTTACAATTCTGATGGCGATTATTGGGAACAAAAAGCTGATTTTACAGGTGTTGCCAGAAGTTCGGCATCCGGATTTGAATTAGACGGAAAAGGATACATCGGTTTAGGATATGATGGAACCAATAAACTAAAAGATTTTTACCAATACAATCCAAACACTAATAGCTGGTCTCAAAAAGCTGATTTTACTGGAACTGCACGCTATTCGGCTGTTGGATTTCAAGTGGGTGGAAAAGCTTATTTTGGAACAGGATAC
This sequence comes from Flavobacterium sufflavum, assembly GCF_004016525.1. Taxonomy (GTDB): domain Bacteria; phylum Bacteroidota; class Bacteroidia; order Flavobacteriales; family Flavobacteriaceae; genus Flavobacterium; species Flavobacterium sufflavum. The sequence continues at coordinate 444,899 of NZ_SACJ01000002.1, read as the reverse complement.
GATGGAAATTATCTAAAGGATTTTTACCAATATGATGCCAACTCAAATTCCTGGTCACAAGTAAATGGTTTTAGCGGAAACAAAAGACGAAATGCTACCGTTTTTATTATTGATGACAAAGCCTACTTAGGAACAGGTATCAATAATGGAGTTTATCAGGTCGATTTTTGGATGTTTGATCCAAGTACTGATACCTGGACTAAAAAACGTGATATTGATCAGGACGATAATGATGATGAAACCTATAACGATGATTATGCAATTACACGTTCTAATGCATCAGCATTCTCAATAAATGGATTAGGATATGTTGCTTGTGGAGAAAGCTCAAAAACCATTTGGGAATACAATCCTGCTACTGATGTTTGGAAAGAAAAAACAGCTCTTGAAGGTTCAGGAAGAACAGATGCTATTGGGTTTTCAATCAACCAAAGAGGATTTATATTACTAGGTAGATCAGGCTCTACTTATTATGACGATGCCTGGGAATTTAAACCATTAGAAGAACAAAATGACAATGACAATTAATACAAACCCTAAATTCTTCCGGACTAACATCCGGAAGAATTTTCTATTCAATGCCACAAAAAAGCTTTTATTACTAATTGGCTTTATAATATTCTTTTCCTGCAACAATAAGCAAGGCTTAAATTTAAAATCCATAAAAACGCCAACCGGCTGGGGATACATTATAAAAAACAATGACAAAATCATTATAAAACAATCTATAATACCGGTAATTCCGAATCAAAAATCGTTTGAAAGCGAAGAGGAAGCACTAAAAGTAGGTAACTTAGTTTTACAAAAATTGAAACAGAAAACATCGCCTACAATTACAAAAAAAGATTTAATTTTATTGTCAATTAAAATCTAGATGAACTTAGAGGGAATTACAAACAACAATTCAAACAAAATACTGATACACAGTATCATTTGGTGCTTTTTAATAATTGCCTCACTATTGCCATTTTATCAAAATTTCACCAGTATCAACGCCGAATTTTATGTACAATGGTCAAGTGGCATTATCATCTTCTATGCAAACTATTTTTATTTTGTCCCTAATTTGCTTTTGCAAAAAAAATATGCCGCTTATTTAGGAATTATTTTTGCCATAGTGACCTTTTTCAGCTGCCTGAAGATTTTTTATTTCTCACCCGATTTCCACAATTTTCCTCATCAAAAACTATATGATGCAGCAGGAAAAGAATTTATTCCTGAGAAAAGATTCCTAAAAAAACCACCTTTTTTTTTCAAGTTTTTCCCTTCCCTTTTTTATTTATTTATCGTTACAATAAGCACCATAATTAAAACGCTTTCAGAATATTACACTAATCAACAAAACAAATTAATTTCTGAAACCCGTAAAACAACTACCGAATTAAACTATTTAAGGAAACAAACTAATCCACATTTTTTATTCAATGCCTTAAATAGCATATATTCTTTAGCCTATAAAAAATCGGATCTTGTGCCTGATGCGATTGTTACCTTATCGGAAATGATGCGCTACATGCTTTATGAAACCGACAATAAAGCTGTATCTTTAGAAAAGGAAATCAACTATATCAAAAACTATATCGATTTACAAAAGTTACGATTAAACAATATTGAAAATATTTTCATCAACATTCATGGCGATACCAGAAACAAGTCTATCGAACCCATGCTGTTGATTTCGTTTATCGAAAATGCTTTTAAATACGGGACTGATTACAAAGGAACTACTTACGTAAAAATTAAAATCAGTATAGAAGATAACATCCTGGATTTTTGGATTGAAAACAGAATTGAAAATCAAATAAAAGATCCTAACAACTCTGGAATTGGGCTGGCAAACATTAAAAACAGATTGAATATTCTGTATCCAAATGCACACCAATTAACCATTAATCAAACCGATAACAAATATTGTGTTCATTTGAATTTGAAACTAGAACCATTGGAAAACTAAACAAAAAAGATGAAGTGTGTAATTATAGATGACGAACCTTTAGCAGTTGATTTAATCAAAGAATTTGTTAGCAAAGTTGAAAGTCTGGAACTCATCAGTACCTTCAATAATGCTATTGACGCCATAGCTATGATTAATACTTCAAGTGTTGACCTGATATTTCTGGACATCGAAATGCCTCATTTTTCAGGCATTGATTTTCTGAATGCGATTGACAAAAAACCACTGGTCATTTTCACCACTGCCTATTCTGATTATGCCGTAGAAGGATTTAATCTTGGAGCTGTCGATTATTTGGTAAAACCAATTCCTTTTCATCGTTTCTTAAAATCGGTGATGCGTGCCCAACAAACATTTCTTTCACAAAATAGCACTCCTACTACCGCTACTCCAAAAGTAGTTGCCCCGGAAATTGAACCCGATTTTATGTTTGTTCGTTCAGAATACGAAAATGTAAAAATCAATTTTTCGGATATTTTATTTATCGAAGGTTTGAAAGATTATGTCAAAATATACACTACTGACAATAAATTTACGCTAACCTTAATCAGTTTGATAAAACTTGAAAACTTACTTTCATCCAAAGGTTTTGCCCGAATTCACCGTTCGTATATCATCAATATCAAATACGTGAAATCCATCCAAAAAAATAAGGTATTAATTGCCGACAAACGCATTCCTATCAGCGAAAGCTATAAGACTTCTTTCTTCGAAAAAATCAATCTATAAACTATTCCTCTTCTTTATACCAGCTGGAATACAATAAATAATTTTCGGCAATACGCTCAATTTCCCCTGCAAAACTGGATTGATCTAAATCTTTTACTTTTTTGGCAGGAACTCCCGCCCATATAGAACCCGAAGTAACTACGGTGTTTTGAGTAATCACCGCACCTGCCGCAATAATAGAATTGCTTTCAATAGTACAATTATCCATTACTATGGCACCCATTCCTATCAAAACATTGTCGTGAACCACACAGCCATGAACAAGGGCATTATGCCCAATAGAAACGTTATTCCCTATGATAGTTGGATGTTTTTTATAAGTACAATGAATAACAGCTCCATCCTGAATATTGACTTTGTTACCAATTTTTATATAATTAACATCGCCTCTAATTACAGCATTAAACCAAACACTACAAGAAGCACCAAAACTAACATCACCAACAATAGTAGCATTTTCGGCTACATAACAATCCTCAGGAATATTAGGCGATATACCATTAACAGCTTTTATTACCATTTTTTAAATGTAAAATATTTTAGTTAATTGCAGGACAGTTACACTCGTACTTCTCACGCTTGCAGAACAAATTAAGACCTAAGGTAATTTGGTGAAAACCACCAGTTCCAAATTTCACATCTCCACCTAAATGCGAATAAGTATAGGCAAACATGAAATTATTATAATTTACACCAACAATTGGAGTGATTGATTGGTAACGTTGCTTAGAAGTCCCGTTTCCATTATTAAATTCAGCACCATCAAAACTGCTTCTATAGGACAAACCACCCCATAAACTACCAAAATCCATGTTTTTATAGGCTTTCATATTGATATCGATAGCTTTTTGTTTCGTTACATCATAATACTGAAACATGATTGACGGCTCCCATAATATTCTATTTTTATCCCCAAAAATATAACCTGTGTTTAAGATAAACTTTCTTAAGTTATCACTTTCTACTTCGGTATAAATATCTCTTCTGGTTTCTAAAAGACCTTGAACTGTTGCATGCACATAAAAATCCAAATAATTGTAAGACATTCCAACATCGACATTGAAATAAGAATCTTTTTGAATTTGCCCAAATATTATTGGATCAAAATCAGTAAAGGTACTCTCGTCTAACTGACTTTGAATTAAACCTCCACTAATACCAAAAGACAACTGATTCAAATCGATTTCATCTCTTGAAAACATCAAATGATAAGCATAAGTTAACTTCACTCCTTTTTGAGAATGATAGCCATTTTTATCACTAAAAAGTATAATCCCGGCTCCTGCTTTCTCACCTATTCTGCCATTATAACTCAAGGTTTGAAGTGATGGGGCATCCTCCTGATCAAACCATTGCTTACGAGCGGTCAGTCTTAATTTAGAACAATTAGAAGCACCAGCCATCGACGGATGTAACAGATAATAATTATCAGAAAGGTAATCTGAATATACAGGAATTCCTTCTTGAGAATAAGAATACACACCGATAAAAAAGCAGATTATAAAATATTTAATTTTGGTATACATTTAAAAAATATTAATCAAGATAAGTGAAAAAGCAAAAAAAAACTTAACCCAAAAACTAAAGTTAAGTTAATTTATTCATTAATAATTCAAATATAGTTATTCATAGAAAATAACTTTACTAAATTTGTAAAAATTTACAAAAATTATGACAAAAATATCCATTAAAGAGACACAAAACCCTACAATATTAAAATTTGAATTTGAAGATTTTATCACTAAAAATGAAAGTTTTGAATTCAAAAATATAGACGAGGCTAAATCCTCCCCTCTTGCACAACAATTGTTTTATTTACCATTTGTAAAAACCGTTTATATCTCGGGTAATTTCATTGCAGTTGAAAGATTTAGTATTGTAGAATGGGACGATGTTAAAGAAGCTGTTGCTGAACAAATTGAAAACTTTGTGAACAATGGTGGGACCATCATAAATATTGATGAGAACAAACCAAAAAAACAGCCTATTACGGTTTACGGAGAAACGACTCCTAATCCTTCGGCTTTGAAATTTGTTGTAAGCAGAATGCTGACAAAAAATGCTATTGAATACAAAAACATCGATCAAACTGCTTCTTCGCCTTTAGCAAAAGAATTATTTAAATTTCCTTATGTAAAAGAAATTTTCATTGACGAAAACTATATTTCGGTAACAAAATACGAATTGAACAGCTGGGATGAAATTACCTTAGAGCTAAGAACATTCATCAAAGAATATATCGAGAATGGAGGAATTGTTCTTGACGACAGCGTAGTAATCAATGCTGAAAAACAAGAGCAAATTAAAACCGAAGAGTTCGACAAACTTGATGTTACTTCACAACAAATCATCAACATCCTGGAAGAATATGTAAAACCAGCAGTTGCTGCCGATGGTGGAAACATTGCTTTTGAGTCTTATGATGAAGAAAGTAAAACTGTAAAAGTAATTCTTCAGGGTGCTTGCAGTGGTTGTCCATCTTCTACTTTTACTTTAAAATCAGGAATCGAAAACATGTTGAAGAGCATGTTGAATGATGAAAAAATTCAAGTGGAAGCAATTAATGCTTAAAACAAACTCATTTATAAAAAACAAAAACGCGTTTCGATTGAAACGCGTTTTTGTTTTTATGATTCTCAAATATAAACACAACATTCGGTTTGTCATCTCCCTTTTTGTCGAAATTGCAAAAACTAGTTAGATTATAGATTGAATTGTTCGAGGACTTAATTTTCTCCAAGAAGAAAACAAACGAACAACTGAATACCAATACAATGCTAATAAAGCATTATAGTAATGTGGAATGTTTTTTTGTTATGCTTTTACTCAAAATAAAATAATATCTAACTCTATCCAATTTATTTCCATAGCTTTTTATTTTAAATATCTATTTTGAACAAAATCATACCATTCACTGAAAAATTGGTCATTGGAACTGTCAAAAGTCGTCTGCAAATTTCCGTAATTTTTAATCAGTGAAATCAATTTATCCTGTCCGTATTTTTCCAAGATATATTCAATAATAGTGTAACCACAGCTGTATATTTTCCCGCCTTTCTTTCGGTCGTTGAGTTCTGTTACACTAGGGTAATGTACTTTATTCATATAGGACAAGGTTTTGGGATTTATAAATTCCTGTGCTTCATAAACACTGATGGCTTCCCAAAGCCAAATGGGGAATGTTAAAAATTTTTTATCAAACACTTCGTTGTTAATGGGCTGTTTTTCAATATCCAACAATAATTTTAATGTCACAGTATGGGTAAACTCATGAAGGGTCACTTTTTTGGAATCTGCTTCATCCCAGGCATGTTCCATGAAATGAAGTTTATTGATTCCTTCGATACTACCTGATCCTCCCCAATTTTTTGTTGCTTTCACATATTGCCATCTATTGGCATATACGGTTGTTATAATATTTGGGGCAGCCGTTGTTTTTAAATCGTTTTGGATTCTCATGTAGTTACCTTCCAATGTTTTTGAAAGGGTTTCTATTTTAGATTTATCAATACTTGTACTATAAAAAAAGGTAAAATGTTGGGTTTTCAATTCATTTCTGCGTTCAGGAATGAAAAGTAGTATCAAGGTAATAAGGATCAGAAGGATACATCCTAAAATCATTTTCTTGGTTCTGTTCATTTATTTCTATTTATAATCTAAAAACAGTTTCACTATATTTAGTTTTATTACTTTTTAGAAGTCGTTATCATGAAATCTTTCAAATAATAAGGCTCAAAATATGCCACATCTACAAAATCATTTTTCAGGTACTTTTCATAACTCAAAGCACTCATTTCGTTAGCCGAAGGATATTTTATATTTTCTAAGAAAACAAAATTAGCTTTATTTAAAACCGTCTGGCATTTCTCGGTACAATCGCCAACAAAATATAAGGTTTCTTCAAATTCCTGAAAAGAATCTTCGGTGATAACCTCGGCAAGAATTGCCCTTTCTGATTCTAATTTAGCGGAAAAAACAGCACTGTAAACCTCCATTCTTCGCGCATCTAACATTGGTACTACAAAACCGGATTCAATCTTTGCCTGAGCCGCTAATGCCTGTAGCGTATCCACAGCAATTAATGGAATCCCTAAAGCAAAACACAATCCTTTTGCCGCCGAAACACCTATTCTAAGTCCCGTATAAGAACCCGGCCCTTGACTTACCGCAATAGCAACCAAATCCTTGTAGGTGATACCAACTTCCTTTATACTTTCCTCTATAAATACATGCAACCGTTCGGCATGCGAATAGCCTTCTTCGGCAATTTCTTTACAAATCAGGGTTTTGCCTTCTTTGGCAATTGAAACGGAACAATTCTTTGTTGCTGTTTCTATGTTAAGTATATAATTCAATGTCTTATTTTCTTTTTGCAAAGGTCTAAAAAAATTTAAATCAACAGTCAAAAGAAAACGGCTTATTTCTTTTTGTTTTCCGATTTAATACTCACTTTATCTCCCGAATTCAATTCTTTACTCACTATCGTATAAGGTCCGGTGATTACTTCATCGCCTTTTTTAACTCCGCTTAGAATCTCAATATTCGTATCATCCTGAATTCCTGTTTTCACAATCTTAATTTTAGCTTTTTCGCCAACTTTTAAAAACAGACATTCCAGTTTTTTATCACTTTTAGGCCCTTCCTTTTTATCTTCTTTAGGATCCGGAATTTCCTTATCTGACACAGCCACAGCAGTAGTATCCGATTTTACAACAACGGAGCTAATTGGCACCGCTAAAACATTTCTTTTCGTTTTAGTAATAATATCAACCGTGGCAGTCATTCCTGGTCTGAATGGCGAATAGGTTGCCGGTTTTCCAACCAATAAATCTTCATAAGATTCTTTTAAAATCCGAACCTTAACTTTAAAATTGGTCACCTGATCGGCTGTCAAAGTCGAACTCGCCGAATTAGAAATACTGGTAACAACTCCTTTGAATTGTTTTTTCAAATAAGCATCCACTTCAACATTAGCCAAATCGCCTACTTTGATTTTCACAATATCATTTTCATTGACATCCACTTCCACTTCCATATTATTCAAATTGGCCACTCTCAAAAGTTCCGTTCCGGTCATTTGTTGCGTTCCCAATACTCTTTCGCCTAATTCTACATTCAACATCGAAATAGTTCCATCAGCAGGAGCATAAATAATAGTTCGACCTAAATTATCTTTAGCCTCATTAACCGATGCCGAAGCACTCTGAACACTAAAATAAGCAGATTGTTTTGCCGCTTTAGCAACATCAAAAGAAGCAACTGATTTATCCCAATCTGATTTTGAAATAATGCCTTTTTCGAATAAGATTTTATTTCGATCATAACTGGCTTTAGCCTCTTTAAATTGTGCTTCACTTTGTGTCAGTCCCGCTTTAGAACCAGACAAGCCCGCAACAGTTCTATTCAGACTGGACAAATACAAATCGGGGTTTATCTTTACTAACAAATCCCCTTTTTTAACTACCTGTCCTTCTTTTACAGGTAAATCAATGATTTCACCCGAAACCATCGAAGCTATTTTAACTTCAATTTCAGGTTGGATTTTTCCCGTTGCCGAAACTGTTTCAACAATAGTCATAGGGACAATCTTGGCAATTTCTATCTCTTTAACATCGTCTTTATTTCCAAAAACTCCTTTTTTTCCTAATACAATCAAAGTAGCAATTACCACTACAAAAACAGCAGCAAGGATATAAATATTTCTTTTTGACATAACTTATTTAATTTTTTATGATTGGAATTCCAAAATACAATTCCAGTATTTTAGTTTTAAAAATATAATCGTATTTGGTTCTCAACACTTCTGATTGCGCTGCAGACAATAAGGTTTGCGATTGACTTAAGTCGAATGAATTCATCAAACCCACTTCAAATTTTTCTTTGGCATAATTATACGATTGTGATCTCGCATCTAAGGCTTGAATTGCCGATTCATAAGCTTTCAAAGCACCTTTAGCATCGGTAAAAGCAGTGTAAACATTGCGTTGTAAATCTAATTCCTGCTTTTCTAAAGCTATTTTAGACTTTTCGAAACTCACCTTATTTCGCTCGACATTATTTCGAACAGCAAAACCATTAAAAACAGGAATACTCAACTGAGCTCCGAACGATTGTCCTTTATTGTCACTAAACTGATCTATAAATTTAGGCGGTGATTGGGTACCAATAATAGCTCCTGTATTGCTGTCTCTTAAAGCAATATCCGCATAAGAAACACGGCTATTAAAATTATAGAAACCTCTCAAAGTGGGTTGGTAAGCACCTTTAGCTATAATTACATTTTTCTGGGCAATTTCCAGATTGGTCTGAGCAATTTTCAACTCCACGCGCTCTTGCTTTGCTTTATCATAAATTGCTGTTGGTGTTTGGGATAAAATAGCCTGATCCATTTGGAATTCATTAGAATCAGTAACATCGAAATTTTCAAAACTATCCAGTTGTAAAAGTTGAGTCAAACTTAACTTAGCAATCAGCAAAGCATTCTCGGCATTAATTACTTTTTGATTATCGGCAGCAATAGTAACTTTGACATCTAACAAATCCCCTTTAGGCAAAGTCCCTGCATTGACTAATTCCTGAGTTCTGTTTAATTGTTTCGTATCAATAACCAATTGATTATTTTGCACCTTTAAATTCTCTTTGTTAAAAAGCACCTGCAAATAAGCATTAGCAACATTAAGAGCAATATCTTCTTTCATTTTTTGCAATTGGTATTTTGCAGCCACAACAGAAAGATTTGCTTTTCTCAACGTATTTAAATTTTGCAAACCTTTGTAAATATCAATTCCCACATTGGCTCCAGCCGAAGTAAACTGAGTAGTCTGATTTTTTAAAAGTCCGGTAGTAATATCCTGATTCAAACCAATATTCCAGGAATGAGAAGCATTAGCCGATACAGTAGGCAAAAAACTTCCAAAAGCAGTTTTTTTATCTATCCCTGCCGATTGGGTATCTAACTCTGATTGTCTGATGGAAATATTATGCTCTAAAGCATATTTTACACAGTCTTCCAAAGACCATCGACGAGATTGTGCATTCGAATAAAAACTAATTATTACAAAAAGTAGTAAACTAAAATATTTTTTTGGATTCATATTTATTCGAACTAAAATGAAGTAAAGTTACTACACAAAAATAAGTTTTTCTTGCTAAGAATATTCAAATCCTTCAAAAACATTTAAAAATCAAACAAATAAAAGCTTCGTCATTTAGTCTTCTCTTTTTTTAACAGGAATTAAAAGCTTTTTCTAAATTTACAACTTCAAATCAATCCAATGAAAAAAATTATTTTCTTAACTGTTTTCACTAGTCTACTGGCTGTTATAGGTTGTTCTACTTCTCAAAAAATTGCCACATTAAAACCTGAGCCAGATGATGCCAGTCCGATTGTTTATAACAATGTTCCTTCGTTTATCAATTTGCCTATAAGCATCAAATTAAAAGACATTGAAAACCAAACCAACATCGCATTAAACGGATTGATTTATGACGACAGCAACATCGAAGACGATGATATAGAAATGAAAATTTGGAAACTTGCTCCTATTACCATTAAAAACGGTAGTGCTGCCAGTTCAGAAAAAATCACCACCATACTACCATTAAAAGCCATCATAAAATACCGAATTGGAACAAAAACAATGGGAGTTTCACTTTACAATACTAAAGAATTTAATTTAAATGGGGTTGTAACGCTAAATAGCACGGTAAGTCTAAACAACTGGAAACTGAAAACCCAAACCGAATTGACCTCTTTAGACTGGAACGAAAGTCCGACTATGAGTGTTTTTGGTAAAAACATGCCTGTAACTTACTTAATTAATCCTTCTATAAAATTATTCAAATCCAAAATAGAAAAAAAGATTGATGACGCTATTGAAAAATCAACGGATTTTAAACCCAATGTTATGGCGGCTCTACAAAAAATCTGCACTCCCTTTCAAATGAATGAAGCTTACGAAAGTTGGCTCAGAATTGTCCCTGTAGAAATATATTCCACAGCAGCCCATTTAAAAAACGAATCTTTTCTATTACAAATGGGTATGAAATGCAATATGGAAACTATTATAGGTCAGGTTCCGGAAACTAAATTCAATGCGAATCAAATCACATTGAAGGCTGTCAGTAAAATTCCGAATCAAATTACAGCAAATATTACTGCCGTTTCCAGTTATGCTGATGCCTCCAGAATAATGAAGAAAAATTTCACTGGTGAAGAATTTGCCTCTGGTTCAAGAAAAGTAAAAGTAGAAGACGTAAATATCTGGCACAAAAGCGGAAAAATGGTCATTGCCTTAGATTTAACCGGCTCACTAAACGGAACGATATATCTGGCAGGATTTCCAAAATACAATCCCGAGAAAAAAGAAATTTATTTTGATGAATTGGATTATGCCTTAGACACCAAAAGCAAATTAATGCGCACCGCAAACTGGCTTGCTCAAGGAATAATTTTAAGAAAAATTCAGGAAAACTGCCGCTATTCGATTAAACCCAACCTTGAAGAAGGAAAGAAAACCATGCTAAACTACCTGAACAATTACTCGCCAATGACGGGGGTATTTGTAAATGGAAAAATGGAGGACATTCAATTTCAAAAAATAGAACTGAGCCAAAATGCTATTATTGCTTTTGTAAAAGTAAATGGAGAAATCAACATTACTGTTGACGGTTTCAAATAAAACTATTTCGTTTTATTTTTCTTCATTCGATAAACAAAATAACCAATTACAGCCACTAGTAAATAAGGAATAACCATCAGATAAACAATTCCATCATTGACGGCTTTTGCTTTCTCTACGTTAGCATCACCACCTAAGGCAGCTCTACACATAGCACATTGAGCGTTAGTAGTAAGAGAAAAAAACATAGAAAATAGAAAACAGAAAATAGAAAATAGAATTTTCACTTTACCATTTTCACTTCTAACTTCTAACTTCTGACTTCTGACTTTAGTAAACATAATAAGGAGAAATCATTAAATACACAATAACACCTGTAACCGCAACATACAACCAGATAGGAAAAGTAATTTTAGCAATTTTTTTATGCTTATCAAATACTTGTGCCAAAGCACGAACATAAGTGATTAAAACCAGTGGAATAATAACAACCGAAAGAACAATATGAGTTATTAATATAAAATAATACACGTATTTTATAATTCCTTCACCTCCAAATTTTGTAGAATCGGAAGTCATGTGATAGGCTACATACATCGCTAAAAAGGCAACAGAACAAGCTATAGCCGTTTTCATTAAGCTTTCATGTAATTGTCTGTTTCCTTTTTTTATAGCCAACACAGCCAAAACCAATACAATTGCTGTAATCCCATTTATGGTAGCATAAATAGGAGGTAAAAAAGAAAGTGGCTCTACATCATAACCCAATTTTCTCAAATTAACTCCAAAAAGGATTGCAACCACTAATGGAATTACAACTGACAATAGTACAATCCACTTATTGTATTTTGTTTCTAAACTTTGATTTTCCATAATTTATTCTGCTAATAAAATACTGATATCCTGTTGAATATCTCTAACTCCTGCTTTTTCTAATCCATCATAATATAAAATTGGATTTCCAAAATCATCTTTTCTACAACGGATATTACCATTTTTATCAATCAAAGCAAACATTCCTGAATGCTCAAATCCACCATTTACCTTGCTGTTTTCTCCTGCATAAAGATTAAAACCTTTGTTAGCCAAATCAAATATTGTTTGTCTTTCGCCAGTTAAAAAATTCCAATTAGACGAAGTCGCCCCTATCAATTTAGCATGAGATTTTAAAACCTCAGGAGTATCATGTTTAGGGTCAATTGTAATGGAAACGATTCCGAAGTTAGGATTCCCAAAGAATTTTTTCTCCAGAATTAACATGCTTTGATTCATTTTTGGACAAATAGAAGGACAGCTTGTAAAGAAAAATTCCAAAACATAAACTTTCCCTTTATAAGTTGCATTATTTATCTTTTGATTATCCTGATTTGTCAATTCGAATTTTGGTGCCGGACCAATTTTTACCAAATTTTCTTCTGAATTACTGCCAGACGACACTTTATCTAAACGATCGGCCTTAACAACATCTCCATTTTGAATACGTGAAATAATCTTTGGAACTGCATAAATTCCAAAAATTAAAACAATAAACGAAATCCCGATATATGATTTATTTTTCAACATAAAATGTTTTTATAATTGTTTGGTAGCATTGTGATTCTTCTTAAGAGCAGCACGGTACTCATAAAGAATAATCTTAAAATCATCTAACATCTCATTACTCAATTCAGAAGGATGAAAAGTATCATAGCCTTCTTTATATTCTTTTTGATCTTTTCTACCTCTCAAATTTCTTAGCTTATCTACTATAAAAACATTAGAAGTTCCAGCATTAGCATCTAATGGCTTCACTAATTTTAATTGCTTATAATAGGATTCAATTTCTTCAGGAGTTGTAAAAACGAAATGCCATTGAGAAACATCGGTAAAGTCATCAAAAGCATCCATTATGTTTTTTATATCCTTTTCAGTTCCTAATGGACAAACCATCACAAACTGCAAATCATTAAAAGTATGGTAACGCTGATAGATCTTTTCATTTAAATTAAAAAGATTCCCTCTGTTCTTTAAAATCTCCGTTCCTGAAAAGCCCAGAATAGTAATTTTATTATCCAGACTAACCTTTTCTCCCTTTAAAGATTTCCAATTTCCTAAGTCAGCAACTTTAGGGGTAATAATAGGAAGCTTAGTAAAGCTATTAACACCCGAAGCAAAGAAAAGATAAGCTACAATAGGCAAAACAAAGAGTGTAAAAAGAACTATATTTTTTTTCATCAGGAAAAATTAATTTTAAATGCAAAAATAAAAAAAGGCACGCAATGCGTGCCCTTTTTTTGAATTAATATAGTGTTAAAAATTCCATTTAATGGTTGAATCTTTAAAAACCCCATAAATATAATGCCCTTCAGTCAACAGAATGAAAAGTAAGTATAAGACAAGAAAAACAACTGGTAAAACTACAGCCCATCTAAGGCTTGATTTCTCCCCTTCCATGTGCATAAAAGCCCATACAATGTAATATGCCTTAAAAATAGTAAGTGCATAAAACACCCAGTTCAACAAACTTAAACCAAGAAAATGACTATGATGTAAAGCATCAGGCTTGTAAATACCTAAAAAAACCTCTATAATTGTAACTACTGATAGGATTGCGAATACTTTCCAAATTCTACCCGCGTTTGATTCATGTGCGTGTGCCATAATAAAATAACTTTAAAAAATTAAACTAGATAGAAAACCGTGAATACAAATACCCACACCAAGTCAACAAAGTGCCAGTATAATCCAACTTTCTCCACCATTTCATAACTTTTTCTTTTCTCATAAGTTCCAAGCAACACATTAAAGAATATAATGATATTGATAATTACCCCTGAGAAAACGTGGAATCCGTGGAAACCTGTAATAAAGAAGAAGAAATCAGCAAACAACTTACTTCCATACTCATTTCTTTCCAAGTTAGCTCCTTCAACTACTAAAGCAGCCTGAGCTAATCTTTGTTCAGATTCAGCTCTTGAAAGAACAGTTTTCTTTTTATCTTTTATAACTTCAGTTCTAATCAACAAATCAGGATGTGCTTTAAAACCAGCCTGTACTTCAGCTACTGAATAAGTTGGCTGAGTAGACTCTTCCATAAACCAAGTCGCATGACTTCTTGACAACTGAGTTCTTTCTTCAGGTAAAGTTGCTGCAAAATCAGCAAGTGCTATTTGTTTTCCGTCTTTATCAACAAACTGAAGAATGCTTCCTCCTTTTGTTTCGATAGCTCCATACTCACCATTGATAAAGTTTTTCCACTCCCAAGCTTGAGAACCAACGAAAATTAAACCACCGATAATGGTTAAAAACATGTAAATAATAACTTTATTCTTTTTCATTTGATGACCCGCATCAACAGCCAAAACCATTGTTACAGATGAGAAAATCAAAATAAAAGTCATAAATGCTACATAGTACATAGGTGCCGCAACCCCATGCATAAAAGGGAAGTGAGTAAACACTTCATCTGGCAAAGGCCATGTTTCAATAAATTTAAATCTAGAAAAACCGTAAGCTGCTAGAAATCCAGAGAATGTTAAGGCATCTGATACGATAAAAAACCACATCATCATTTTACCATAACTTGCTCCCATTGGCTCATTGCCGCCTCCCCAAGTTTTTTCTTCACTATTTGCAGTAGTAACTGTCGCTTCCATAAAAGTTATTCGTTAAAAAGTTCCCAAATTTACGTTTTTTTCTTATTTAAAGAAATATAAAAATACAAATAATAAAACCCATAGGAAATCCAGAAAGTGCCAATACATTGCACCTAGTTCTATTCCAAGAGTTTGACTCGAATTGTACTTTTGTTTAAAATGATTATAAATTATAATTAAAAGTGAAATTAAGCCTCCAGCCACATGTAATAAGTGCATTAAAGCAATTATATAAAGAAAAGTCATCGTAATCGAACTTCCTTGCCCAGTCACATAATAACCACTTTCGATAATTTGTCCAAAACCCACAAATTGCGATACCACAAACAAAATTCCCAAAATCAAAGTAGCCAAAAGCATTATTGTAGTTTGACTTTGATCATCCTTTTGAATTGCTTTCTTAGCCAGATAAAAAGTCACACTACATCCAATTATCACAATTGTACTAATACAAAAAGCTGTTGGTAACTGAAAATCTTTCAACCAATCGGCTCTTGACTTACTTACCACAAAAGCACTTGTTAATCCTGCAAACATCATAGTCATACTAACCATAGCAAACAACAATATCATTTTATATGATCTTGCCGTTCTTGCTTTATGTTCGTCTGCTGTCATTGTAACTCCCATAACTATCTTAAAAATTTATCAATTATATAAACCAATTGCAACAATGAAATATAAGAAACACTTACTAACATTAAAGTCCTAGCCGCTTTAGCCGTTCTAACCTTATACAACTGAACCGCATAATAAAGCATCCAAAGCCCCAATAAAAACACTGCTACCGCAGCATATGAAGAAATAAACAATTTACCTGTGTACCCAATTGATGGCAACAAAGAAGCAATAATCAACCAAACGGTATACAAAATAACCTGCAATGCCGTTCCTTTATCTTTCTTACCGGTAGGCAACATGAAAAAACCAGCTTTCTCATAATCTTCATACAAAAACCAACCAATAGCCCAAAAATGAGGAAACTGCCAGAAAAACTGAATTAAAAATAAAGTCCCTGCCTCAATTCCAAAATCGCCTGTAGCAGCAACCCAGCCCAACATAAAAGGAATAGCACCCGGAAAAGCCCCCACAAAAACAGATAAAGAGGTAAGTGTTTTTAGCGGTGTATAGACGCTGGTGTATAAAAATATAGAAATTGCCCCAAACATTGCTGTTTTGGGATTAATCATATACAATAATGAAAGCCCTATTAAGGTAAGTAAACTAGCCACTACCAACGCCATATTTGAAGACATTCTTCCTGAAGGCACCGGACGATTTTTAGTTCGATCCATCAAAGCATCTAAATCTTTCTCAATTACCTGATTGAAAGCATTTGAAGCTCCTACCATACAATAACCACCTACACAAAGCATCAACAAAACCGACCATTGAAAAGGCTGATCCTCATTAAAACCTAAAAGATATCCCGCAATAGAAGAAAACAAAACACTAATAGCCAATCCTGCTTTTGTGATTTCTTTAAAATCTGTAAAAACCGTTTTAAGGGAAAATGTATTTATAGTCGTGTTCAATGCAGTTTTCATTAAGTTTTATAAAACTGCTGCAAAAGTAACGCAACAAAAGGGATTTGACAAAAAACAAATCATAAAATATTGTTGAAGAAAAATTTAAGCTTTTTTAGAGTAAAATCTTGAAAATTTATTTCGTTAATCCATTGCACCATCACTTCGAGTGGTTTTTAATAGTAATGCGACAGCTTTACTATTAAAAATTGTATCGAGAAGTTTACAAGAAGTAGCATTCGACACAAATCCTTAAGAACAATACCATTGAGAGATACCACATTTATTTCTTTACTGGTTTTTTATTTGGATTTCTCCAAGTATTAAAAACAGCATAAACAATTACTTTATTTCCTTCTATTTCGTAGATAATTAAATATGGAAAATCTTTAATAAAAGCTTCTCTATAAGGTTTTCTCCTGATTTGATAATGCTCAGGATATTGCTGTACTCTTTCTAAATAGATTTCTAAAGTATCTAAAAAACGATTCCCCAAACCTATTTTACGTTCCTCATAATAAAGATACGCTTCCTTAATATCAAGAACTGCTTCTTCTTTAATTTCTAGCGTATACTTCACAAAACTATGATTTAAGAATCTGCTGTTTTGCTTCTTCCCATGAAAAAGATTTGCTTTCACCTCTTAAGTGGCTTTCTCTTCTCGAATCAATAATTTTATAATCCTCCTCTGTTAATCGAGCCTGGTCTTCTTCTAAAATAGCCTTTACTTTCTTTAACACAGTCGCTTTTTTAGTACTTAAAAGCATCTCTATCAGCTCCATTTTTGTTAACTGTAAATTCATAACAATCTGTCTTTTATTACTTCAAAGATACAATTTTTTGCATCAAAACTAATTAGGATAACTTCTTGAAAATTTATTAAGTTAATCTATTGCGCCTTAATTATCAATAATCAAAATACCAGTTAAAAACATCCGAACGAACTCCTATAGAAAACCAATTAGTACTTTCTTTAAATACAGTTGCAGTATTTTGCATTGGGTTAAAATCCCTGTAAATATAACTCGCAAAAAGTTTCAAATTGGTTGACGGATTTATCAAATAACCTCCCTGAATGTCAGCCATGAAAAAATTAGTCTTATTTCCTTGCCCTACTTTTACTCCTGAATTTGCAAAACGCTCTAAGTCGTAATCGCGATAAATATCACCACCGTAATTAGAATTCGCTCCTGAAGCAGCAAAATCAAAACCTCTTATCGCAGTTGTCAATTTTACATCAGCAAAAAATCGGTCTTTATGATAGCGGGCAATAGCTACAAACTCACCAAAATTCCCACCCCACTGATGGCCGATACTCTGGTTATTATGTCCGTAATTAGTAATTGGATCAGAATGCGAATACACATAAGGACGCACTCGGTTGTATTCCAGTTGCAATAATAAGTTGGTCACATTAAAAGCATTGTAATATTTAGCCCCTAACTGGTAACCGTATTTATTTTTCCAACTATTATCTCCATCTTTAATATCTCCCAATGAAAATTCATCTAAGAGAAACTGCCCGTAAAAGTTAATTTGGTTATCCCATTTGTATTTAAAAGTCAAACCAAGCAAAGCATTACCTGACTTAGAAGAAGAACCAAACTCTACCGAACGGTAAAAAATAATCGGATTGATAAAACTCGCATCAAATCCTCTATCATTACTATTGCTCCATACTACTGATTCAAAGAAACCTAAATTCAATCTGTTAGAAACATTCCAACTCAAATAATGATTCGCCATGAACTTCGTAGCATAAGTTTTATCCAACGTTACGGCAGGACGCACATCTTTCAGCCACATATAAGTATTGGTATATTTTATTTTCCAAAACTTGGTATTCAACTTAAAATAAGGATACGGACTTGCACCATCACTTTCTAACAAAGAGCGATAACCGTCACCTATAAAGTTCCTTCCATAACCCAATTGCAAATCCAAAAATTTATTGGGAGTAAAAGTTAAATTGGCTTCAGCCAAAGGAAAATCGTAAGCATCGGTTTTAAAATCTTTAGCAATACCTATTCCCGGAATAATCGCCGGATTTCCTCCGGAAGGCTTTATCGACTCGGCATAACGATTATAATAATCCGCAAAACGTCCCTGGCTTTCAAAAATCGTGGTCGTAAAATTCAATTGCTTCCCTAAACCACCTCTAAAATTAATGGCGCGTGTATTGACAAATGTATTCGTCGAATTATTCCCTGATGCTTTTCCTACCTGCAAATCCAAAACAGGATTCAGAGTAAACCAATAATCTTCCCCTCTTATTTCTACCGTATTTTCATTCCATAATTTTCTGGTCCACCAGCCCGAAGTTTTTTTCTTTAACTTCTCATTTTCTTGTTTAATGTTGTAATATTTAGCAACCTCAGCATAAGTATAAGGTTTTGAAGCCGTATGATTATTGCTTCCCACTTGGTTTAAAGCTCCATCAAATTGCGCATAATAACTATGCGAAAAAGGAATATTCAAATGGCTTTCAAACTCAGGATTATTGTATTTTTTATAAACAATATTATCTAATTCAGTCAATTGCTGGGTGGTATTTCTAAGAATATCCGCTTTTGCCAGATTCTCAGCTGCTAATGTAGCTGGGCTTTTTAACGGAATAGCAATTGTGATATTATATCTCGAATATTCCGCTTTCCCGTTATAAGTGGAAGGAGTAATTTTTGGGAATTTTGTAAAAACGCGCTTGGTTTCCTGAATTAAATTTTCATCAACTGCATTGACATAAATCACTTTAAAAACACCAGTCGCATCTACTTCAAAAAGCACTTTGACATTTCCCTTGAAATTATTCTCCACCAAATTTTCCGGAACAACAAAATTTTGAAAAACAAACTCCTGCACCTCATTATAAAAACAACTTTCCAGTGCTGCTGCTTCTAAACTTTTACAAGCCGGAAAAACAGGAAAACGTTGCGAATTCAACACCGCATCAGAACTCAAATCCTGAGATTGAGAATGACCCAAAATAGTAAAAAAGCACAAAAACAAAATTGGCACTATTTTTTTCATATCGTTTACAACCATTCTTTTAATACTCATTTTGATTTTTTTCTCCATTTACAATTGCTTTTGCTGCCGATGTCCCAATACGTTTGACACCTAATTTAATCATCTCCACCGCATCTTCATAGGTTCGAACTCCACCGGCCGCTTTTACCGAAAGTGGCGATGCATTCTCAATCATCATAATTACCGCAGGAATCGTGGCACCGTTAGGCGCATTATTTTGAGTTTGATAAAAACCCGTTGAAGACTTCACAAAGACAGCAGCATAATCTGCTTCTTTAAAATTAGCCATAACAACATTTTTTATCAAAGTCGACAACTGAATTATTTGCTTATCACTCAAAGCGGCAACTTCAATAATCCATTTGATTATTTTATTATTATCCAATACTAATTGGGTTCCTCTGAGAATTTCTTCTTTCACCAAATCTACATTACCATTTTTAAAAGCCTCATAATTACAAACAAAATCCAATTCGTCAGCGCCGTCAACAATCGCCTGATTAGCCTCACGCAATTTTTCTTCAATACCGGATTGCCCTTGGGGAAAATCGATTACTGTTCCTACTTGGAGATTCGATTCCGATTCTGAAATTATTTTTTTGGCTACAGCAACCATTTCCGGACGAATCATAATGAGCTTAAAACGCTCTTCCACAGCTTCTCTGATAAAAGTCTCCACCACAACTTGGTTTTGAGTTTCATCCAATGCCGCTTGCGAAGCTGTTTTTAAATAAGTGGAATCTATAAAAGGTCTAATATCCATTTATTGTTTTGAATATTTGTAGTTGTTTGAACACAAAAATACATTTAAATTTTTTATTAATCCTGCATCACTTTTTCCAAAATTAAACCAAGATACAAACATCAATTTATTTATGTAGTTTTATAAGAAAGATGAAAAGACTAAACCCCTAATACTGAAATGTTAAAAAAGGAACAAAACAAAAAACAATGTAACTAATTCATTACATTTGTAAAAGATTTAAATATGAGAAATTTACAATTCACGGACGAGTTTTTAGATTTCATAAATTCATCTGAAACCATTGTTAAAACTAAAATAGCTTATCTATTTGAAGTTATAAAAACCCAATCGGTAATTAACTCTAAAATAGCAAAGAAATTAATCAATACTCAGTTTTATGAGATTAGGATACAGGTTAACAATGAATATCGGGTTATCATATTTACAATAGACCATAACAATATAAACCAAAGTAAGGAAATATTGTTTCTAAATGGTTTTATGAAAAAATCGACTAAGGACTATGACAAACAGATAAAAAAGGCAATTAAAATTCTAGAGCAATGGAAAGAATAAAAATAAATATAGAAAAGTTAAAAAAAGAAACACACTCTGCTAATGACTATTTAGACGAAAAATATGGCAAGCAAGGCACAGCCGAAAGAGAGGAGTTCACAAAAAAAGCATTGGCTTTTTATTATGGCGAATTGATAAAAGAAAAACGCAAAGAAAAAAACCTAACACAACAACAATTAGCGGATCAAATAGGCAAAGAACGCGCCTATATTGCTAAAATTGAACAAGGTAAAACTGATTTACAAATTTCAAATTTTGTACAAATAATCAATGCGTTAGGATTGACATTACAGATTGCATAATCCCACAAAACATAAGGTATAAAAAAAGCTTCTCGATTGAGAAGCTTTTTGTGCGGATAATAGGACTCGAACCTACACGCCTAGACCATCGATTTGGCATTTTCAGAAAACCATTAAAAAACCTAGACAAATTCCTTAAAACACCAACAAATTCAATACTTTATAAGAAACAAAAGCATCATTCAATAATAGAATAAAATTGAACGAAATTGAATAAAATCTTAAAACGGTTGGGCAACGGTTGGGCAACTTTGTAAAACGTATTACGAAATTCATTACTTTTGAATTGTTCAAAGTTCAAAAGTTCACAAAATGGCAACTATTCAATTTAGATTAAGAAGTAAGGCAAACAAAAATGTTTCTATTAAAGTACGCCTATCAATAGACCGAAATAATGTATTTGAGTTAAATACAGGTTTCTCAATCAATCCGAAAGACTGGAGCGAAACAAACAACCTACCCAAACAAACCACACCCGAAAACAAACTACTATCTAGTGACCTCAAAAAACTAGATTCCTATATTATTGAAAACCTTAACACCGATTTAGGCAAAAGCATCTTAATTGATTCCAATTGGTTAGAATCAAAAATTAATGATTGTTTTAGCAGAGTAGTTAAAACCGACACCAGTTTATTAATTAATCACATTCAACACATTATCGATAATGCAAATACCCGAAAAGTAAAAAACAAAATCGGTTTAAGTGCAAGCACAATTAAAAACTACACTTTATTCAGAAACATCATTTCAGAATATCAAAAGAAAATTAAAAAACAAATCCAGTTTATAGAGATTACAAAACCTTTTGTTGACAAATTCACAAACTGGCTTATCAATACTAAAAACTACTCTACTAACTACGCAGGAAAACAATTAGAAATCTTAAAAACGGTTTGTATAGATGCTGAAAAGAACGAAATTCAAGTCGCACCCTATTCTAAAATTATTCAACATTTTAGAGAAAGTGAAAAAGACCGATACATTCAGACATTGTCATTTGAGGAATTGGAATTAATTCTAAATGTAGATTTATCAAATATTGAACAACTCAACCAATTTAAAAAAGAAAACCCCGAACTAACTAAAAACCTATCAATTACCCCTGAAAGTTTAAACAACGTTCGAAACTGGATTTTATTAGGTTGTGAAATTGGGCAACGTGGAGGCGACTTATTAGAAATCACTCGCGAAAACATTAGATATAACGGCAAAAACTACTATATCGACCTTATACAACAGAAAACAAATAAGAGTGTTACAATCGGTATCATTGCACCTCACGTTATCGACATAGTAGAAAACAACTTACCTAAAAAAATACCACACCAAAAACTAAACGAATATGCAAAAGTAATTTGCAAACTGGCTGGAATTGTTGAGGTAGTTAAAGGAACAAAACTAAATACAGAAACCAACCGCAAGGAATTAGGAAACTATCCGAAATACGAATTAATTGCCTCACATTGTTTCAGACGTTCTTTTGCCTCAAACTACTACAAAAAGATACCTACACCCATTTTGATAAATATTACTGGGCATTCAAAAGAAAGTTTATTTTTAACCTACATTAACAAAAGAGAGGATAAAGATGCAAATGCTGATTTATTTATGCAGTTTTACGAGAAACTCAACAAAGACAAAGAACCTCAACTAAAAATCATAAAAAGCGGAACAAATGATTAACGAAAATTTTATCTTACCAATATTACCGCCACAGCAAGAAATTGAAACAATAGCAATATTAAAACAACTTGCACAATCTCACCGTTATTTAGCCGAACTAAAAGGAACATCAAAAACAATCCCAAACGAAAGTATTTTGATTAATACTTTAACCTTACAGGAAGCAAAAGACAGTAGTGAGATAGAAAATATTGTAACTACTCACGATGATTTATATAAAGAAAACATACTAATTCACACTAACCCAGCCACCAAAGAAGTGTATAATTATGCACAGGGTTTAAAGTTGGGGTTTGAAATTGTCCGCAAAGAACATCTTTTATTAAACAAACATATCCTAACCATTCAAAAAGAGTTGTTAGAAAACAACGCAGGATTTAGAACCCAAGGCGGTACAAAATTAGTGAACGCTCAAGGGCAAACCGTTTACACACCGCCACAGAGCGCAACCGAAGTTTTAGACTTAATGAGCAACCTCGAAAAGTTCATAAACGACAATGAATTTTCAAATCTCGATCCATTAATAAAAATGGCAATCATTCATTATCAATTCGAGAGCATACACCCATTTTATGACGGCAACGGACGTACTGGACGTATTATAAACATTCTCTATTTGGTTTTACAAGGATTGTTAGACATTCCAATTTTGTATTTAAGTCGTTATATTACCCAAAATAAAGCAGAATACTACCAAGTATTACAAGACGTAAGAACCAAAAACGATTGGGAACATTTGATTTTATATTTTCTAAAAAGTGTCGAGGTAACAGCCAAACAAACCATTGATTTAATTACGAATATCAATACTCTGATGCAGGATTACAAAACCGATATTCAAACCCAATTACCTAAAATATACAGTCAAGATTTAATTAACAACCTCTTTAGAAACCCTTACACCAAGATTGAATTTTTAGAAAAGGAATTGAGAATTAATAAAAGAACTGCACAAAATTATTTAGATAAAATTGCGGAATTAGGATTTTTAGAAAAAACAAAAGTGGGCAAATCAAACTATTATATGAATAACGCATTAATCAAAGTTTTGATGAATGAGTAACGTGGTAAAAAGATGGTAAAAATTTACCACGTTATTCACGACGTGGTAAAAAGATGGTAAAAATTTACCACGTTATTCACGACGTGGTAAAAAAAAGCATATAATCAACATAGGTTTTAGTTTATATTAGAAAAACCAACAAATTCCAATACGTTTATAAAGAAAAAGTTCAATTTAAAATAACAGGCAAATGATTGAAGAAAGAAACATTTCATTTAGTGAACATCAAGAGGAATTTGAAAAGTATGAAAACTCAATAACCATTTATGAAATTACAGATAAAGAAACAGTCAAACAGTTAGGAGGAAATATAGGGGATAAATATACCACAAAAAGAATTCCTCAAACAAAAGAAGAAGCATTTGAAAGACTCATAAAATATGATGCAATGAGGATATTTTTCGCACTGGTAGAAAATTTTAATGACAAATATTCTTTAAACATTAAAACATTAAGGGACGAATTAGATACTATAAATGAATTCATTGAAAGTGCAGAAAAAATAAAAATAGATGAGGCTACAAATATTTACAACAAAAACTTCAATCCATCCAAACGTTTTGAAAACGAATACATTAAATTAAAATACGGGCATTATGAGAAGAAAAATTACAACAATTATTTTTCTTTTTTTGACAGCATTACTGCAACTGTAAAAGCAAAATACTTTTTATACAAAGAATGTTTAGAGCATGAAATAAAAAAGATTGAAGAATTTCAAAGTCCATTATACGACATCTTTTGTGACAAATCACAAATCATCAATTTCAATAAATATACTAAACTACATATCGTAGAACCTTATATTGATTATTCGTATTTATTTCAACGATTATTAAATGAAAATATAATCACCAAAATACCACACTTAAACTTTGCAGAATTACTATTTAGAAACAAATACATCAATGAAAATATCATGGACACAATAAATAAAAACTCTGGTTTCAGAACTTTAAAAAAATCTTTTTCAGCACAAAGAGAAAACAACTTTAACAACGTATTTAATAGATAATACAATCTTCCGATATTTTCGGAAAAAACTGCCAGCAATCGGAAATTAAACAGATTGAAATTCGCAGAGTAATATTTAAACATTTACTCATGGAATCAATTCAATTCATTCAGTACACCCCCGAACAACTACAAAACAAAATTACCGCATCGGTAAAAAACCAATTAGAAGAGTTCCTAAAACTCTACCAACCGCAACAACCCAAAGAATATCTTTCGAGAAAAGATGTTGCAGATATGTTTGGGGTGGATATTTCGACCGTCCACAATTGGTCGAAATCAAAACGTCTCAATCCTTTGGCGTTGGGTTCAAGAATTTATTATCTACGTTCCGAAGTAGAAGCCAGTTTACAACCTTTAAATGTGTAAACGATGAGTTCAACAGGCAATACACCCGACTACATTCGACACACTTATAACGTGACGAGCGAATTAAAAAGTTACACCATTTACCAATTGGCTGAGGTCGCAAGAAACAAAAATCTACTTACTGATATTTTGAGGATTGAGAAATTTCAAGGAAAATCCAACGCCTCGAACATTAAAGACTATTTGCGATTACGAACCACAAACAACTGGAGTACTTGCGAACAAATAACAGGATTAAAAAACACAAACAAACCGCAAGTCTTTTATGGCGACCGCAGAGACAAAGAAACCTCAAAAAGAACCTTACTAATCTTTTTGTTTTCAGAAGACAAACAAACCCTGTTTATTGATATTTACAGAGGTTTTTATCCTAATCACAACGGAATACTTCAAAACATCATTAACACCTATTAAACAACCTGAAAGGCAATAAAAAAGGGAGTTGTTCAAGCTCCCTTTATTGTTCAAAGTTCGTTTCAACAGGCAATGCAGAAACATTGTAAAGATAGTAAAAAATGATAGACTTTCTAAAATTAGAAACTTATACTATTTCGCAAATAGATTATTTCAAAAACCATATTTTACTGAACTGGGTTAGTGATACCGACAAAATAAATATTTATGATAACGAGGTAATAACAACCAAAAAAGTAAAACAATACAAGGGTATTTATTTTTGTTTTTATTCCAACAAATTAGAGATACGATTTAAACCTCATTACTATTTTAATGACAATTTACACAATGCAAACGATTTTTCGATTATAGATTGCATCAACACAATCATTGAGGTTAAAAACGTCTTGAAAATAGATTTACAGGCATTTAAAGTAGTAAATATCGAATACGGATTAAATTGTATTTCTCCTATTGATATAAAAGATTTGATTACTTATTTAGCCTATCACGAAAAAAATGAGTTTAGAACAGATATAGAACTGGCATATAGTAAAAAAAGTTATTCAGTTAGTGCAAAAGGAACGGCAAACGAATACAAAATAATTAAGGCGTATGCCAAAGGTTTACAGTTCCCGAACAATGCGCATATAAATACATTCCGATTTGAAGTTAAAAGCAAAAAGAGTAGGTTCATTAACCCACTAGGCATTAATACAGCAAAAGACCTACTAAACTCAGCCATTTATTTGGCATTGACAGAAAGTCTAATCAAAGAGTTTGAAAAGGTTTTAATTTTAGATTGTGCCACCGATTATAAAAGTCTAACACAAAAGGAACAAAACAAAATAGCAAAGTACAACAACCCGATGGAATGGTACAAGATAAACAACTCATCAAACCGCAATAGTTTTAGTAAGAACAAAACCGCCTACCATAAACTAACAGACAAAGTGCCTAATAACTTAAAAAATCAATTGTGGCAAATCATTTATGACAAACTTGAAGAACTAAAAAAGGGTGCAATTTCACAGCCTAAAGACATTATCAAAAAGGGTGCAGATTCACAGTTATATAATAGGGGAATATGCACCTATAATGAAACAACAATTGATACGGCAAAAACCTCGATTTGTAAAGTAACTGGATTAAATTTATGTGATGAAAAAGAGGGTGCTAAATACGCTCTAACAGCTACACTAAAGAAACTAAAAGAAACGAATCCTGAAACTTTTGAACTGATTAAACTTAATTTACTAAGCAAATCCAGATGTAAACCCAAATTTGAGCAATCAGAAATATCACACCTTACTAAACAAATCAGAAACCAATATTTCAACTCGTTCAAGATTAAACAAAAGGGATATAACCAACCAGTAAATTATTTTCAACATTCCCAATTAAACATCTTAACCCAATTAGGAATATAAACAGTAAACTAATGAGACTAATAAACACCGATACGCAATACGATTACTATATAGATTACTTTCAAGGAACAGAAGTAAGAATAAAAAAAGACAAACTAACCCAACAAATCTATTTCAGTTCAGATAGTGTAGCAAAGATATTAGGGTTTAACAATACCGATGAAATGATACAAAGTAATGGCGATGTTACAAACACCTTTCTTGATGGAATGAATAATAATTCTGTTCTTAAAGACTTTTAAAACTAACATCATAGACCTTTAGCAAACAATTACGCGCGTACGCGCGCGAGGAAAACTAAAAACATCACAAGGACACCCCCTACCCCCCTTAATTACCAAAGTGGAATAACCCCCATAACCTTACACAATAATTTTTTAAAAATTTAAAATAGAAAAATCACTAAAAATGGGTATTGTGGGTAAAAATTAATACTTGTTAATTTACTGAAAATCATTCGTTATCAAAAATGAATAATTCGGAAACAAAATTATTTAATTTGAAAATCTAAAAGTTCTTTTGGCTCAATCTCAAAGGCGTTGGCGATTTTTACGAGGGTTTTTACAGAAGTATTCATTTCGGCTCTTTCAATACGTGCAATTGTAGATTTTGGAAAATTACACATATCAGCCAAGTTTTGTTGAGAAAGATTTTTTCTTTCCCTTAACTGCCGAATGTGAACTCCTAATTGCACCAAAAAAACATCCCCTGAAATCATATTCAAAGGTCAAAAACAAATAAAAACACACGAGAGCGTACTCGCTTCCAATTTTTCCTATATTTGGAAAATAAAAAAATAAAAAATGAGAAAAATATTATTATTGTTTTTTGCATTAATCGTTTTGTCTTGCTCAAAAACGAATTGCGATGAAGAAATGGCTAGGTTAGAAGAATTACGAACACAAGGCTGGCATAATTGTAACGGTTCAAAAGCATGCTGGGATAAAATCAATTCTGATTATAATAAAAAAGTAAACGAATTAGATTGTGATTAATCCCAATAAACCAATTTTAAAAAACATCTAATATTTCAGTATTAAATTAAAAAATCAAAAAATGAAAAAAATTATTACCTCTTTAAGTATATGCTTATTCTTAACTTCTTGTGCAGTTCAAATTAAACCAATAGAACCTAAAAGCAGGACTTATGATGACGTTCCATTAAACACAGTACTCAATAATGAAATAGGGGATAGACTTATAACTACTGGAAAAGAGTATTATCAAGAAGCCTTAAAGATTACGGAAAGTCGTGATTTTAAAATCAATACAGCAATTTACCCATACAAAAATGGTGAAATATTGCCTCTTTCAGGTTCTACTAATGAATGGTTTTTATATTATAATAAAAAAGATATTGGAACAAATAGTTATTTCTTTGGAATAGCAATTAATAAAAAAAATACCTCAATAATAAACCCTTTTCTAAGTTCAATTCCTGGTGCAATGGGAGGTTTATATACAAAAAAAATAGAAGGTTTTAAAACTAAACAGGATACATTTATTGATAATGATTGTAAAGACTGTTTCAAACAAGAATTTATATTTAATGGAAAAGTTGGCACTAATTTAAAATTTATTTATCGAGAGTATATTAACGATATGGCTCGACCTGCCTTTAACCAAGAATTGCAATATGATTTAAACGAAAGTAATCTTATTGGATTTAAAGGACTACGAATTGAAGTAATAAAAGCAACAAATACTAATATTGAATATAAAATATTGAGTTCATTCAATAAAATAAAGTAAGACACATTTTAACTTAAAACACAAATTATGAGAAAATTATTGATAGGAATAGTTTTAGCTGTCTTTGTTTTTTGGATTATAGGTAGTTTAAATAATTCAAATGCAACATCTCAAACACTAAGTGAACCTATTACAGTTGATACAACTGCCGTTTCTGTTGACACAATGATAAACACACCAACTGCAAATGACAACAAGTGGCAATACGATTCGAGTATTGACAAAATGACTTCAAAAACTTCAAAATTTGCAACCATTACATCAAACGAAAGTTTAGATTTAGATTTCCCTTATGATGGAGTTAATTGGGCATATCTAACATTAAGAAAGAAAAACGGAACTTTAAATATCTACCTTAAAATAGACAAAGGACAAATTCACGGAGGATATGAAAACAACTACATAGAGGTTAGATTTGATGAAGACAAACCCATTACATTTAGTTACTCTGAACCTGAAGACAATAGTAGTGACTTGATTTTTATCGATAACGAAACCAAATTCTTATCCAAACTAAAAAAATCTAAAAAAACTCTAATTGGCATACCACTTTATCAAAATGGAACACAAATACTAGAATTTAATACTGAAAACTTAGAATGGTAAATAAAAAATTCAAAATGAAAAAAATATTTTCTCTTTTTATACTTATTACAAGTATTATTCACGCACAAGAAACAGAATTCACTTTTACTCCTGAAAAAGGAATGACCGATTATATTGTTATTTCAGTTGAAGGAAAAACTGCTCCTGAAATATATAAAAAAGTAATTGAATGGATAAAAATCAATTATAAGAACCCTGACAAAGTTATTCTTTCAACAATTGAAAATGAATATATAAGATTTGAAGGGATTGGAGAAAACGCATTCTCTTATGAAAATATGTACGGCAAGGGATTTAAAGACATCAAATATCAAATTGAAATTTATATTAAAGATGGTAAGTATAAATTTGATGTAATAAAATACGAAAATTGGTTTTCAGGAAACTCCAGCGAATCAGCTTCTTGGTATGAAATTCCAGAATATAAGAACAATTTAACAGAAGAAAGATTAAAGAATATTTTTTATAGAAAAAATGGCAAACCAAGAGAAACTAACAAATACTTTTATGAAAATATAAATTACTTCAATACTTTAAACAAATCTCTGTTTGAAAGTATTAATTCAACAGTTAAAAAAAATGATAACTGGTAAAGTCACCCATTCAAAAACAAATTATAATTAAACCCTGAAACGGGTTTTTTTTATGTTTTTTTCAATCCGTTGGGCAACGGTTGGGCAGATTTTAAAATAAAAACCCTAACTACGTAATAGTCAGGGTTTTAGTGCGGATAATAGGACTCGAACCTACACGCCTTGCGGCACCAGATCCTAAGTCTGGCACGTCTACCAATTTCGCCATATCCGCGCGTTATTGTGGGTGCAAATATAAGGATACTTTCCAATATTCAAAGTAAAAAATTAAAAAAAATTATAATTCTGTTTTTTGTATTTTTGAAAGTATCAAAACACAGCATAATCAATGGAAAACATTACAAATTACATCCAACAAAATAAAGACCGTTTTATCAACGAATTAATTGAACTATTAAAAATTCCATCTGTAAGTGCTGACTCTGCTTATTCCCAGGATGTAATTGACACCTCCGAAGCGGTAAAACGGAGCTTGGAGAAAGCCGGCTGTGATAAAGTCGAAATATGCGAAACCGATGGCTACCCTATAGTTTATGCCGAAAAAATAATTGATCCTAATTTACCAACGGTTCTAGTTTACGGTCATTATGATGTACAGCCGCCCGACCCTATGGAACTCTGGACGTCTCCTCCATTTGAACCCGTAATCAAAAAAACAGCTATTCATCCTGAAGGTGCTATTTTTGCCCGCGGCGCTTGTGATGACAAAGGTCAAATGTACATGCACATCAAAGCATTTGAATACATGATTCAGAGCAAGACCTTACCATGCAATGTCAAATTCATGATTGAAGGCGAGGAAGAAGTAGGCAGCGTGAACCTAAAAAGCTTTGTCGAAAACAATGCAGCAAAACTAAAAAACGATGTGATTTTAATTTCCGATACCGGAATGATTTCTAATCAGCAGCCGTCTATCACAACAGGATTGCGCGGTTTGAGTTATGTTGAAGTTGAAGTCACAGGACCTAACCGCGATTTACATTCAGGATTGTACGGCGGTGCTGTAGCCAATCCTATTAATATTCTAAGCAAAATGATTGCTTCGCTTCACGACGAAAACAATCGCATTACTATCCCGGGATTTTATGACAAGGTAGAAGAATTATCACTGAAAGAAAGAGCCGAAATGGCAAAAGCGCCTTTTGATATCGAAGAGTACAAAAAAGCACTCGACTTAAATGAGGTCTATGGCGAAGAAGGCTATGTTACCAACGAAAGAAACGCCATTCGCCCTACGCTGGATGTCAACGGAATTTGGGGAGGTTACACCGGCCAGGGAGCCAAAACCGTGATTCCCTCTAAGGCTTTCGCCAAAATCTCGATGCGACTGGTTCCTAATCAGGATTGGGAGGAAATCACCCAATTATTTACCACCCATTTCACCGCTATTGCTCCCGCAGCAGTTACCGTCAAAGTAACTCCGCATCACGGCGGTCAGGGATATGTAACCCCTATTAACAGCATTGGTTACCAGGCTGCCAATAAAGCGTACACCGAAACCTTTGGTATTCCTGCTATTCCGGTGCGTTCAGGCGGAAGCATCCCCATTGTATCCTTATTCGAAAAAGAACTAAAAAGCAAAACCATCCTAATGGGATTTGGACTCGACAGCGACGCCATTCATTCTCCCAACGAACATTTTGGGATTTTCAATTACCTAAAAGGAATCGAAACCATTCCGTTGTTTTATAAATATTTTGTAGAGCTTTCAAAGTAATTTAACCGCAATCCCGATAACTATATGGACGCTAAATTTTTCGCAAAGTACAGCAAGTTAAAAGAGACAAAATCCGTTTAGCAATGAACGGATTTTTTATTGTATTTTTTTTGCTTAAAAGAAAGAAGATTACATATTCAAAACACAAACAATAATTTTCATTCTATATAAATAAAAATAAATTGTAATATACCTAAGATTTTAGTTTATTTGCGAGCATGAATATTGAATCAGAATTTTTTAATCGTTTTGAATTATTAATCAGTAGTATAGGTGTTATTTTAGGATTTTTATTTAGCATACAACTACTTGTAAAAAAAGATAAAGGTTTAAAAGCAAATCTTTTTTTATCTCTATATTTTTTAGTATTAAGCCTTCGTGCTACAAAAGCAATATTTCATAATTATTATGAAATGACTGATTCTTTTTTAGCCTTTTTTTTATGCTTGTTTTTATTAATTGGTCCTTATACTTGGTTTTATGTTAAACATCGCTATTGTAATAATACTCCCGTAAAAAAATTAGAATATTACTTGCATTTTACTCCTTTTTGTTTAATAACTATTTATAGTGTATTTGTCCCAAATAATAATTTTACCTACACAAGTATTTTTTACTTGGGTCTATTTTTACATGGTTTAATTTATTGTTTTTATAGTTTATACTGGCTTATAAATATCCAAAGTGATACGATTGTTTTAGAAAGGCAAGAAACAATTAAAAAGTGGTTGCTTTTTTTTATACTATCAACCATTTTAGTATTTATTAATGCTATACTCATCTTTTTTGATATAGTGCCTTTTTACCCAAGTAGTACGTTCTTATTTTCATTTATAAATATTTTCATGGCTGTTTTAGGTTACAAAAATTTGTGGCTGTTTGAAATGCAAAAAGAAAAATATTCCAATTCAACATTAAATACAAAAATTGCAAGAGAATATTCAAACCAACTTAATCAATTTATGGAAAAAGATAAATTGTATTTAGACCCAGAATTAACTTTAGTGAAATTAGCAGAAAAAATGAATATTTCATCGAAGCAGCTATCTCAAATTATTAATCAAATTGAACATACAAACTACTCTCAATATATTGCAAGGTATCGCGTTGAAGAAGCGAAAAAATATTTAGAAAACCCCGATTATAATAATTATAAAATTTCAGCTATTGCTTATGAAAGTGGTTTTAATAGTATATCTTCTTTTAATACAACTTTCAAGAATATCACAAAGACTACAGCAATTGACTATCGAGAATTATTTATGAAAAAATAAAAATCATATATGATTTTGTTTGCCAGATTCATGAATTTGGTAATTATTAGCAATAATTTAAACGAATTTTGTCCAGAACTTTTAAATTATTCAAATGTCTAAGCTTTTAATATTATTCATCATTATCCAACTTATTCATTTTTTTTGCACTTTTAAATTATATGTAAAAGCTGGCAGAAAATCTTGGGAAGCATTAATTCCAATTTATAATTCTGTTATATTAATGCAAATCATTAATAGACCTAAATGGTGGGTATTTTTATTTTTTATTCCTGTTATAAATTTAATAATGTTTGCCGTAGTTTGGGTTGAAACTATTCGAAGTTTTGGTAAAAACAGTATATATCACACATTATTAGTAATCTTTACTTTCGGATTTTACATCGCTTATTTAAACTATACTTCTGATAAATTAGAATACAATACCAATCGAAACTTAAAACCAAAGTCAGGAGTTGAAGAAACAGTTAGTTCGCTATTGTTTGCCGTTGTTGTTGCGACTATTATTCATACGTATTTTATTCAGCCTTTCACAATTCCAACTTCATCATTAGAAAAGTCATTATTGGTTGGAGATTATTTATTTGTAAGTAAATTTCATTATGGAGCACGAATTCCAATGACTACAGTTGCGTTACCGATGGTGCATGATACAATTCCTTTCCTGAAAAAGAAATCGTATTTATTTGATGATGACATTTCAAAAAAAGAATCTTCATTAAAGAATCTTTTTCAATTGCCCTATATGCGATTACCAGGTATTCAAAAAATAGAACGCAATGATATTGTAGTTTTTAATCAACCGGCCGATACTCTTTTGGATATGAATAATTTTAATCCTGATAGAAATTATTATAAACCTATAGACAAAAAAACAAATTTAGTAAAACGCTGTGTTGGAATTTCAGGAGATACTTTAGAAATCAAAAATGGTTATGTATTTATCAATGGACAACCATCAAAAATGCCTGATAGAGCAAAATTACAATTCTCCTATACTATTAAATTTAAAACCCAATTTTCTAGTTATGAACAAGTTTCCAATCTATTAAAATCATATGACATAACAGACGGAATAGCTTATGACCCTAAATCTGGAGATTATTTTGTTCAAGCAACTAAGGAAGCCGCCAGTAAGGCAAGAAACAATCCTTATATAGAAAACCTAGAATTGAGAAAAGACAAAAATGGATTCAGAAATTTAAAAACATTCCCTCACAATATCAACTACAACTGGAATGCTGATTATTATGGGCCTATTTATATTCCTGAAAAAGGAAAGACAATTGCAATCAATGTAGATATTCTACCTCTTTATAAACGATTAATTACAGAATATGAAGGTCATAAATTACGTATCAAAGGAAATCAAATTTTCATTGACGGTAATCTTACCACCACTTATACTTTTAAACAAGATTATTACTGGATGATGGGCGACAATAGAGACAATTCAATCGATGCAAGATTTTGGGGATTTGTTCCTTTTGATCATATAGTTGGTAAGCCTATATTTATTTGGTTAAGTTGGAATAATGATGGTAAAGGAATTCATAAAATTAGATGGAACAGAATGTTTACGACCGTCGGAGGAAATGGAGAACCAATCTCCTATTTTATTTATTTTATTATAGCTGTAATTATTTTTATAGGTTATGATAAATATCGAAAAAAGCAAAAGATATAGCGTACAGCCTGGCCCGCGATTGCGAGGAGGAACGAGGAAGCAATCTGGCGGGAACGCTCAAATTATTATCAAACCTGTTGGGTGAAATTGTTTTTGATTGTAAATTTTCGTCAATTCGAGGTATAATTTCTATTCTAAAAAAGCAATCTAAAATGACATTTATTGCATTCGATTGTGTCCTTAGCTTCCGCAGTCGAGCGTCAAATGTTTGAAGAATACTTAAAAAGAAAATCTGTTTGAGCGTAGCGAGTTATTTTCTTTTAGTATTCGAAAACTAATTTGACCGACGAGGAAGCGTAAGACTTGATTTTTTTGTTTCTTTTTTGATCAAGCAAAAAAGAAAATTGATAAACTATAATTTTCTCTTTTAATAAAAACGTCAATGGAGGTAATTTTCGTTAGAAAATAATGTCGAGAACAAGAAAATTTATCATCAAAAACGGTTCTCGATACATTTTTTGCTTCATTTCATTGCGCAAAAAACACTCGAACTGACGTTTTTGATAATTTACCCAACATGTTATTATCAACTGTATTTATACCCCAAATAAGGCAACATTTGCGAATGGAAAACAACTCCATATTTTTCTAATTCTTCCAAAACAGGCAAATACACTTCTTTCAAGATTGGGAGTTGCACTCCGGGAGTTGTAATCTTTCCGTTTAGGATTAATAAGGTAGCCATAGCAACAGGCAGTCCAACGGTTTTTGCCATAGCGGTATAAGTCTGGTCTTGTCCTATGCAAACCATTTGGGAATCCATTTGGACTTTTTTGCCATCAATTTCGTAGCCAAATTTATGATACATCACAATCATGTCTTTGTCATCGGGCTGGAGTTTCCAACTGTCATTGAGGATTTTTTCTAAAATCTGGGCCGGAGTAGCATTTTTAAGTCCGACGATTTTCTTGTCGTTGAATAAATCCAACTCCAGCAATTTGTCCCACATAATATCGTCCTGATCAATTTTGAGTAACAAACGGGTTTTTATCTCCACCGAATCGGTTGGGTGATACGGTAAAAACGAATTGATAAATTGGCGATAACTCATGTTTTCGGAATCTTCCATGACATAAGAATCATCGGTCATGCCGAGTTGCACAAACATATTCCAGGCTTTCGAAAAACCAACACGACGAATCGTTCCGCGAAATAAAGTGAGAATATCATCTAAACCATAAATGCTTCTGTATTTTAAAGAATCCCTATTGGAATAAGCCTCAAATCGGCCGTAACCTTCTATTTCCAGAAATTCGGTTCGGCGAAACAAAGAATCATACGGAATATATTTATATGTTCCTTCTTGAATAAATTTAGCCACACCACCCTGCCCCGCCAAAACCACATTGCGAGGTGCCCAAGTAAATTTATAATTCCAAAGATTAGTGTCCGATTCGGGAGCTACTAGTCCGCCACAGAAAGATTCGAACAAAAGCATTTTTCCGCCTTTTTCCCTGATTTCGTCAATTACCTTCATGGCACTCATGTGGTCGATTCCGGGATCTAAGCCCATTTCGTTCATAAAAATGAGTCCGTTCTTTTTTACTTCCCCATCAAGAGCCTGCATCGCATCACTGATATAAGAAGCGGTCACCAAATTTTTCTTGAAATTCAGGCAATCCTTGGCAATTTCGATATGCAAATGTGCCGGCAACATCGAAATTACAATGGCGGCTTTTTCAATTGCGGCTCTTCGCTCCTTTTCATTAAAGATATCCAAGGCAATTGGAGTAGCATTAGGATGATTATTGGTTTTCTTTTGAGCTAATTCCAAAGACAAATCGGCAATTACAAGATGCAATTGTTCTTCTTCAGACTTATCCAAAAGATACTGAATCAGCGAAGAAGCGGATCGACCTGCACCAATAATTAAAATCTCTCTCATAGTGGGGAAATATAACTCAAAAATAGGTAATTGTTTGAGCTAACACAAATGCTAGCCATTAAATAAAAAATAACCGCAGATTCGCAAATTAAAATATTTCAAAAAAAATTTGCGAATTTGCGGTAAAAAAATCAATCTGCTTTCTTAAAAATCCCGATAGCTATCGGGACACAAAACTTTAGCACAACAAACAGTAAACTATCCTCCAAAAAACTTTTGGTTTCCTTTGATTTCGAATACTTTTGTGTAGAACCTAAACAGAACAAAAATGGATAAAAAAACAATTTCTACAGCGGCTTTACTCGGAATGATTGCAATAATCTTAGGTGCTTTTGGCGCTCATGCCTTAAAAAAAGTACTCAGTATAGAACAATTGGCCACATTTGAAACGGGAGTTCGCTACCAAATGTATCACGCCTTATTTTTATTATTCATTGGATTACTGCCTGTTTTAAATTCGAAAACCAAAAAAACCATTTATAATCTGGTGCTTTTCGGGGTATTATTATTCTCAGGTTCCATCTATTTATTAGCCACAAATGGGCTTACTCCTATTGATTTTAGAGTAATTGGTTTTGTAACGCCTATTGGTGGTTTTTTATTAATTAGTGCCTGGGCTGTTTTGTTGTATAATATCACAAAAAAGTCCGATAAAAATTAGGCTTTCAAAAGAGGAACTAAAATATATGTTTTATCTTTAATATAGAAACCTAAGAACTACTAAATAAGCCACCTTATGATTGTCAACAATTTGTTTTCGCTTGAAAATATAGGAATTAAAAACGCGGAAATACACTATCAATTGAGTCCGGATGAGTTGCACCAATTGACCTTAGATCGTGGAGAAGGAACAGAAACAGCAACCGAAGCCTTAGCCATCAATACGGGTAAATTTTCAGGTCGTTCACCACAGGATCGCTTTATTGTAAAAGACAGTATTACCCAAAACGAAGTTTGGTGGGGAGACATTAATATTCCTTTTGAACCGGCAAAATTTGATGCTTTATATACCAAACTAACAAACTATTTATCGAATAAAGAAATCTTTGTCAGAGATGCCCATGTATGTGCCGACCCGAATTACAGATTAAATGTTCGCGTTATTACCGAAACTCCCTGGGAAAATTTATTTTGCTACAATATGTTTCTCAGACCGGAAGAAAAAGAACTGGCTGATTTTACTGCCGATTGGACACTTATCTGTGCACCCAGTTTCTTAGCCGACCCAAAAACCGATGGAACACGTCATGAGAATTTTGCAATATTAAATTTTACTCGAAAAACTATAATCATTGGCGGAACCGGATATACAGGCGAAATGAAAAAAGGGATTTTTTCCGCTTTAAACTTTATTCTTCCTGTTTTTAAAAATGCCTTACCGATGCATTGTAGCGCCAATGTAGGCGAAGATGGAGAAACCGCTATTTTCTTCGGATTGTCCGGCACCGGGAAAACCACCCTTTCTGCCGACCCAAACCGAAAATTAATTGGAGACGACGAACACGGTTGGACGAGTGAAAATACCGTTTTTAATTTTGAAGGCGGATGTTATGCCAAAGTGGTCAACCTTAGCGTAGAAAACGAACCTGATATTTTCAGAGCCATAAAAAAAGGCGCATTATTAGAAAATATTGTTTTTAAAGAAGGAACAAACGAAGTCGATTACACCGATATTTCCATTACTCCCAATACACGTGTGAGCTACCCAATTGAACACATTAACAATGTACAACCGGGTTCCATTGGTACAAATCCTAAAAATATCTTTTTTCTGACTGCCGATTCATTTGGAATCCTGCCTCCTATTGCCCGCTTAACTCCGGGTCAGGCGGCTTATCATTTTATTTCGGGCTATACCGCAAAAATTGCAGGAACTGAAGCAGGAATCAACGAACCTCAACCTAATTTTTCGGCTTGTTTTGGAGCTCCATTTATGCCGTTGCATCCCACAAGATATGCCGAAATGTTAAGCAAAAAAATGAAAGACGCCGATGTAAAAGTTTGGTTAATCAACACCGGATGGACAGGCGGTCCTTATGGTACAGGAAACCGAATGAAATTAAAATATACCCGCGCCATGATTACTGCGGCTTTAAGCGGTCAGCTAAATGATGTGAATTATCACAATCATGCTGTCTTTAAAATGGCAATTCCGGAATCCTGCCCTAATGTTCCCAGCGAAATTTTAAATCCAAGAAACACCTGGGAAGACAAGAACTTATACGATACTAAAGCAATCGAATTGGCTCAAAAATTCAGGGAAAATTTTATGAAATTTGAGTCTTATGCTAATGACGAAATCCTGAGTGGAGCTCCAGAGGCATAACGTTTATACTTTGTTAAATGTAAATTAAATTATGTTTTTTTTCTGGGGTTTAATTGTCCTTAGCTTCCGCAGTCGAGTGTCAAATGTTTGAAGAATACGTAAAAAGAAAAGCTGTTTGAGCGTAGCGAGTTTCTTTTCTTTTAGTATTCGAAAACTAATTTGACCGACGAGGAAGTGTAAGACTTGATTTTTTTGTTTCTTTTTTGATCAAGCAAAAAAGAAAAAAGTAAATTTTCTGTTCTTGATACAATCACGTCCAAAAACAATACAAGCTGTTCCATACGAACAGCTTTTTTTATTTCAAAAAAATCATAACCAAATACATATCAATTATTTACACCAAAATTCATTTTTTGGCGTTAAATTTGTAATCAATACACGAATCAAAAAAGACAATCATGTTAAAATCATTTTTTATCCTCTGTTCCGGAGCCGACAAAAACCTTCTAGAAGGATGCTCCGAAGGGGAACAAACCAAATATGTAGGCATTGGCGCGACGGTTTTCTTCACTGCCGTCATGGCTTTTATAGCTAGTGCTTATGCGCTTTTTACCGTATTTGACAGCGTATATCCCGCTATTGCTTTTGGGGTGATTTGGAGTTTGCTGATTTTTAATTTGGATCGTTTTATTGTGTCGACTATTCGAAAAAGAGAGCGTTTTGGGAGCGAATTTCTACAGGCCTCGCCCCGAATTGTCTTGGCAATCATAATCGCCATCGTTATTTCGAAGCCTTTGGAAATTAAAATTTTCGAAAAGGAAATCAATACCGTTTTATTGAAAGAAAAAAATACCATGGCTTTGAATAACAAAAAAGAAGTGGCTAATTATTTCAAATCGGATTTGGATAAAAACAAGGCTGAAATTGCGACTTTAAAGAATGAAATCACCCAAAAAGAGAAAGAAGTCAATAGCTTATACGAAACCTATATTACCGAAGCTGAAGGAACCAAAGGCACTATGAGAATGGGAAAAGGTCCTGTTTTTAAGGAAAAAATTGCCAAACATAATCTGGCTTCAGCCGAACTGGATACCATTAGAAAAAAGAATCTGGCAAAAATTGCCGAAAAGGAAAATCAGAACAAAATCCTTCAGACTGATTTAGACAAAAAAGTAACCCAAACCCAGCCCATCATTGACGGTTTTGACGGCCTAATGGCAAGAATCAATGCGTTGAGTAAATTACCCTCGCTGCCGTCCTATTTTATCATGTTATTGTTTCTGGCCATTGAAACTTCACCGATTATTGCCAAACTTTTATCTCCAAAAGGCGAATACGATTATAAGTTAGAGGATTTAGAAACTGCTTTAAAAGCTACATTAGAACAAGACAAATACCAACGAAGTTTACTAGTAAAAACCAGTGCTGCCATGCACGACAAGGTATATCAGGATATTGCCGAGGACAAGCAATTGTATGATTTACAACGAAAAAACGCAACTAATTTACTGGAACTGCAATCCAATAATTTTTTAGAGAAACAGAAGAAAACTTTATAAAACACAATACCAGACAACTAGAACGTTTTGGGTTTTTGTTTATGATTTTTGTTCAACAGTATTTTTCAGTTACAATTCTATCATTAAATTAAGCTTATTACCCTAATCCGTTGTAGCTGTTATAGCCAGTACTTTATTTTAATCTACTTTAACAGGAATCAATAATTTACGAAACAATTCTTTTTTCCCATTCCTTTCTTCAAATAAAGAAATTTCTAATTGGTTATTAACAAGATATTTTTTCACTGGAGAAATTTTTAATTTAGTAAAGTTCTTTCCTCCTCCACACATTTGAATCCCAACACCCTCAATACTGAAACCATTTATGTAAATATTTTCAAATGAAATTTTTAATGCAGTTCTTCTCTTTAACTCTAAATACTTTTTATTAGTGTCAAATTCCAATTTCATTATTCTGTTTCCTTTTTGTAAAGTACAATTCAATCCATTTTTTTGTCCATTTTCATTAAATGAACACATAATAAAAAGAACGGAAAATATTAAGAATGTCTTTTTCATAGTTTATTTTAAAACTCGATTTATTTTGTTTTTTTAGGTGCATTCGCTATAACTCGCTTATAGGTCTGATGAAATCAGACTTATCTACCTTAAATTGGGTGGATTGATCTGATAAACTCCAGATTCTATTTTTTGCTAATATATAAATAAATCTTACAAAAATTCAAGTTTTCATCAATTGTGTCTGGCTTTAGCCAGATGACAAGCATTTGAAAAACAAAAAAGGCTTTAGCCAAATCCGTATTTAGATTTCGGCTAAAGCCTATTATAAATTTTAATTTTGAAACGGGCTAAAGCCCATTTCTATTGATTTACATAAACTACATCAAACTCAGAATCTCTTTCTTAAGGGCATCATATTCTCCCTGAAGAATCAATCCGTTATCCAGTAGTTTTTTATAATTCTGTAATTTTTCAAAAAGTTCGTCCTGAGACAATTCATTTAATTTTTTTTCTGCTGTTGGGCTAAGATTATCATTTGGTCTTTCGGAATAATCAGGAACACTAGGTATAATTTCGGCATAATTAGTAACCTCTTCTGTTTCCATTTCTTCAATTTCCTCTACAGACTCTTCTGGAGTAGCTACCGTGTTTTGAACCGATCCGGTTTTTAGAATATCCAATTGCTCTTTAGCATAAGTAAAAATCTTTCTGGCTTGAATTTTCGGGATATAATCAATAGAAACCGTCATATCAGTTTTAGTCGAAAAAGAAAACTCTGAACCCAGAATGTTTTCTTTCACAAAAGTTCCTTCGATTTGATCCCAGGTATAATCAACAAAATCCATCGAAAGTCCTAAGTTTTTAGGTTGGCAAATGATGATTCGCTTATTTGTCAAAACAATACTATCGGGAAAAACAGTAATTGCCGGTTTTTTTTGAACTGCGATATACCCAATTTCTTCGTTCTTCATCAATAAATCATATAGCTTTGAGGTGATTTTCTCAATAGCTTTAGGATCTTGTTCTTCGTTTAAAAATTTCTTGATTTGTTCTTTCATTTTAGACTAGATTTATTTTTCTATTGGTTGAATAGTCGTTTTTACTTTACAAAAGTAAGACCTAATTTCATAAATATGAGTTAATTATTAGGTATTAGATTGTAATTATTTTGATAAAAATAAACAAAAAAGTCTTAGTTATTTTACACAAACAACTAAGACTTTTTTTATTTCATTTATCTTTTTAAAGAAGACCTTTTCTCTTTTTCTCTAAATAACCATAATAAGTGAGATTAGTAGGTACTTCAACTTTCGGAAAGAAGTAACTGGCTATCCAGCCTACAAAAAACAATACAAAATGACTATAAACCCCTAACATGTATTTATGATGTGTAAAATTAAATGAGCCTAAGTCCAAAACAAGATGGCTAGTGGCTCCACTTCCTGTATAAGTTGATGTTAACAAAGCATAGCTTGTGAAGAGCATACAAGCTACAATTCCAACATTCAAACCTCGTCTGTTAGCTCTATTTACAAAAAGTCCTAACAGCAGCATTCCTGCAATTCCACCCGAAAAGATAGCATACAACATAAAAACTGTAGACAATATACCAACTCCACTTCCTAATTTTATATAAATAGTAGCTACTGAAATCGCTCCTGTACCTGCTATAACAACTAATAATTTTCCAAAATTAAGCTGTTGTTTTCCCGAACTATTACGTCTTAATCGTTTGTAATAATCATCTACCCCTACTGCTGCCAAAGAATTTAAATCGGCATCTAAACTGGAAATAGCCGCTGCAATAAGTGCTGACAATATTAATCCAACCAGTCCCGGAGGCAATTGAGTGGTTATAAAAAACGGAAAAACTGCATCCGGTTTTATACCAACAGGTAATGCTAAATTATTTATGGCGTAAAAGCAGAACAAAGCCGTTCCGATAAACATAAAAAGAGTCCATATAGGCACCGTGATTGATATTCCGATGATAGAACCTCTAATGGCTTCTTTATCTGATTTTGCTGTAAGATATCTTTGCACAATAGTCTGGTCGGCACCATATTTTTGTATGGCATAAAATAGTCCATTGATAGACATAACCCAGAAAGTAAGATTTACAAAATCCCAATTAAATGGACCAAATCCAATCTTATCGTGGTCAACGGCGTAATTTACAATGGCAGGAAGACCTCCATCAGTCTTGAAAATAATTACTGCAATAGCTACTAATCCTCCTAAAATAAGTAAAAATCCCTGGATAACATCTAACCAAATTACGGCTTCCATTCCTCCTAAAAGGGTTATCAATATAATTGAAATTCCTATCACCCAAAGTATAATCAAGGGTTCAATACCCGTCATTGAAGTCAATGCTAATGACAAAAGATATAATACGGATCCCATTTTTGAGAAATGGGCAAAAATAAATCCTAATGAGCCATAAACTCTTGCCAAATAACCGAATCGTTTTTCAAAATATTCATAGGCACTTAATCCTATGACATTTCGATATAAAGGAACAATAAATCGTATGGAAAAAAGAAGAACTACCGGCACCATAAAACCTTGGATTAGTAATATCCAATTGGATTTATAACCTTCGCCTGGGTAAGCTAAAAATGTTACACTACTGATTAATGTTGCGAAAATTGACATTCCAATAGCCCAAGCCGGAATATTTCCCCCCGCTGCAAAATATTGTTGTGTATTAGTGTTTTTTCCAGAATATTTTACTCCAACTCCTAATGTAACTAATAAAGATAAAATTATTATTAAATAGTCAATAAGGTGTAACGAAGATTCATTCATGCTTTATAATTTTAAAATTTCCAAATAGACTTAGTCCATTGATAACTTCCTGGTTTTAGGGTTAAATGCATTTTATTTGTTTGCTCAATCTCCATCCTTATTACACCTTGAGATAGTTCTTGCTCTGGGTAAAATTTTTTATATCCTAAATGTTCAATTATCGAATAGGCCGTAGCACCACCTTCTATCAATAACTCTTCCAAACTTACTTTTTCAAGCACTTTTTTTATCAACACTCCAAATATATCATTAATTTTATTAGAGACATCCTCCACACCTTCACATTCTAACTCATCTATAGCTATAACAACCTTATCTTTTTTCTGAATAATTTTAATAATTTCATTTGACCATTTTTGTATAATTTCCTCATAATTATTATCACAAAAAATAGTACTCGGCATATAAGAAACACAAGCACCACTTTCTTTCGCCTTCCTAACTACCTCTCTACTAGGCTGATAATTACTCCCGCATAAATACAAGGCTTTTTTGCCAAACGTGTGGGAAGATACTGTTTTTTTTCTTTCTGATTTAATTTTTCTTAAAATTGCATTAAAAAAACTGGCTCCACCAGCCGGCAACATGGTTTCATCAATCAAATTAGCCCACTCCATCAGATCCTCATTGGTCGCAGTATTCCCAATTATAAAACCTTCACCAGGCATTTCCTGCCCTAGAGAAATTGAAAAAGATTGGTCTTTATAATCATTACCGATCATATCTAAAACATTTGAAGTTGCCCCTTTAGCAAAATCGTCTCCAAAAAAATCAGATTCCATCAGCGGGATTTTATTTATATAATAAACACCGTCCACAATAGTTCGATGTAATAAAGGATTTGCGGGAACT
The DNA here is from genome assembly GCF_004016525.1 of Flavobacterium sufflavum. Taxonomy (GTDB): domain Bacteria; phylum Bacteroidota; class Bacteroidia; order Flavobacteriales; family Flavobacteriaceae; genus Flavobacterium; species Flavobacterium sufflavum. Next base: position 400,362 of record NZ_SACJ01000002.1, on the reverse strand, counting down.
AGTAATACTTTTTTCTTTCCGGAAACTTCGAGTTGGGCTATGAGTTCATCCCCTACTTTTCCACGAAGTAATGAATCGGTTTTTTTATAAATAAAATCTGGATTTAATTTAAGTAATTCTTGAGTAACTTTTTTAATTTGTTTTTGAGCATCAATTTTACACAAAGAGCGTGTATTTGTTGCTATTACTAAAACATCACAGTTATAATTTGCATTTACAGTAGTATCTATCGTAACACTAAATCCGTTACGAATACCAATTCCGCCTATTTCGGCAGCACCTGTAAAATCATCTGATATAACTGCTATCATTTTCTATAGATTATCTTGTTTATTTCTATGTAATCTTGCTGCATATTCTATGGCAAGAACCATAGCGTCCGGACTCGCTATTCCTTTTCCCGCAATTTCCATCGCAGTTCCGTGATCAACTGAAGTTCTAATTATAGGAAGCCCTAACGTAATGTTTACTCCTCTTACACTTTTCATTTGTCCTTTGGCTTGATCCCAATTGAATCCTACTGTTTTAAAAGGAATGTGTCCCTGGTCGTGGTACATAGCTACACAACCATCATAAACACCCCCAATTGCTTTTGGAAACAAAGTATCAGCAGGAATTGGTCCTTCTACATTGAATCCTCTTTTTAGTGCTTCCTGTACTGCCGGAAGAATTTCCTGCTCTTCTTCATAACCAAAAAGCCCTCCATCGCTGGCATGCGGATTTAATCCAGCAACACCAATTTTAGGATTTGCAATTCCTAACTTTTTACAAGCTTCATCAATAAGGAAAACACATTCCAGAATTCTATCCTTTTTAACCAAATCACAGGCTTGCCTCAAAGAAACATGGGTTGAAACGTGAATTACTCTCAAATTCTCCTCTACTAATAACATTCCGTATTTTTTAGTATCGGTATAATGGGCGTATATTTCGGTATGCCCGGCAAAAACATGACCTGCTTTTTGAATCGATTCTTTGTTTATGGGACCAGTAACCGTTCCGTCAATTTCTCCGGCTAAAGCCAATTCGATATTTTTAACAACGGTTCTAAAAGCCACATCACCTGCTTCGGCTGTGATTTCGCCCATCTTTAAATCGGCGATATTCATATAATTCAAATCAAAAACATCTGCTGTGCCTTTTTCAAATTTGGCATCAGCAATTTTTGAGATTCTATTTATTTTTAAATCCAATCCGCAAAACTGAATTGCCTGTTCAAAAACATCGGCTTCACCTACTAAAACAGGTTGGCACACTTCATAAACATTAGAATCCAATAAGGCTTTTACGGCTACTTCAGGCCCTATACTTGCAGGATCCCCCATAGTAATCCCTAAAATTGGCTTTCTATTCTCCATTATTCAATGCTGTTTAAGCCTTTTAAATCCTTTCCTAATTCATTTATTTTGGCTTGAATTTCTTGCTCATTAATTGTATTGACTTTTATCATTGGTAACAATACTTCATTCTTACAAAGATTGTAATGAGCCAACATCGTTTTGAGTATTGGTATGGCATTAGTCACTATTTGATTTTCCTGGTACACCTTAGAAATAGCATCGCTTTTTTCCTGAGCTTTTTGAGCTGCTTCGTTATTTCCTGAAAGCACACTTTCGTAAATCGTGTTGTACAATTGCGGAGTTAAGTTTCCCGTACTAGGCACTAATCCGTCAGCTCCGAGCAACATTCCCTCATACGATTTAACTGCCCAACCCAGTAAATACGAGAAATTTTCACGGTATTTCCAAAGTCCGATTGCTTTTGCCATGCGTTCTTCGCCTCTTTCAGATTCTTTGTAACCTACTATGTTAGGGTGTTTACTCAAAGTATCGACAATTTCTAAATCAATAGACATATTGGTTGTCATTGGCATATTGTAAACAATAAGCGGCAATGAAACTGCCGATGCTAATTGATTAAAATAATTTAAAATATGATTCTGGCTTAACGGATAATAATAAGGAACGTGAGCTACCAAAACATCAACACCTAAATCAGTGTAAACCTTAGCCTGATCTAAGGATTCCTGGAAACAATTCCCTGAAATCCCGGCGTAAATCGTAGCTTTTCCTTTAGCTACTTCTACTGTTTTTTTAACCAATGCTACTTTGCTTTCGAAAGAAACAGAACTAGATTCTCCCGTTGTTCCCAATACAAAAGGATGACAACCACCATCAATTAAATGATTGACCAAAACAGTTACTGCATCTAAATCAATACTTAAATCGTTGCTTAATGGCGTCACCATTGGCACAACTACTCCGTGATATTTTTTAATGTTTTTCATTTTTATTTACTAAAAAGCTGATTTATAAATTGCAACCGCATCGTCTACAGCAATTTCTCTAATATTATTTTTCAATAATCGCTGCACTTTTACGGCTTCCTCGGCTAATTTAGCAATTGATTCTTCTTTTACTGCGGTCTGTCTCAAAGAAATTGGCAACCCACAATCGGCTATTAATTGTTTTAAAATTTTTACCCCTTCTAAAGCCGTTTCTTTCGGATTGCTTTTCTTTTCAGCCCCTAAAACTTCAGCTATTCGCTCATATCTGCTGGCATCAGCTTCTATATTAAATTCCATTACATAAGGCAACAACAAAGCATTTGACAATCCGTGAGGAATATGATACTCCACTCCCAGAGGATAAGACAAAGCATGTACTGCGGCTGTATTTACCGGTCCAAGACACATCCCACCATACATACTCCCTAAGGCCACCTGACTTCTAGCTTCTATATCGGCACCATCATCACAAGCTCTTTTTAAATATTTTGCAATAATTCGAACCCCTTCCAAAGCATACAAATCAACAAATGGATGCGCAAACTTATTGGTATAAGCTTCTAAACAATGTGTCAAAGCATCAATTCCTGTTGCAGCAGTAATATTCTTTGGCAAAGAAACTGACAGAACAGGATCAATATAAGCTGCATCCGGAACTAAATACGGACTTATAACTCCTATTTTTTCTCCTTGATTATTTACAAAAATGGCATTTGGAGAAACCTCACTTCCTGTTCCGGAAGTCGTTGGAATACAAACCAGATGTGTTTTTCTTTCTTTAAGATTTCCAATTCCTTTTACTTCCTCCAAGCTTTGAGAATTCTTTAACTGAGCTGCAACCAATTTTGCAACATCCAGCACACTTCCTCCTCCAATACCAACAATACTATCGGCTTCAAAAGCTTTAGCCTTAAGCAAAACATTTTCAAAATCATCAAAAGTTGGTTCCCCTACTATTGATTCATCAATTACAATTTCAATCCCTTGTGATTTCAATTCTTCTATAAAAGGAGACAAAACGCTTCTAAGCTCAACTATTGTCAACAAAAACATTCGCTTAAGGCCTCTTTCTACAAAATCACTAACAAATCGTTTTATGCTTCCTTCTCCAAAAACAACACGATTAGGGTTTAAAATCACAATTTCTCTCATACTACTATCTCTACATAAACGATTTAAAAACAACACAATAAACCTAAAAAACCCTTTGATTCAAAAATGTAAACGTTTACATTTTTGAATCAAAAAAACTACTCTAAAGGAGCAGTAGACTTCCTCAGCATTAACTCTGTTTTCAAAATAACTTTTTCTTTTTTACTATGAGGATTCAAAATCCTTTCATACAACATCTCTGCTGCTTTTCTTCCCATGTCAAAACCAGGCTGACGAACAGCACTCAATGGTGGATTCAAAGAAATAGACCATGGCATATCATCAAAACCTATAATCGAAATTTCTTCCGGAATCCTGATATGTTTTGAATGTATAGCTTCAAGAGCTCCTAAAGTCAACAGATTATTTCCCGAAAAAATGGCTGTTGGCCTATCTTCTAACTCTAGAATTTTATTCGCAATTTCAAATCCACTCTTATAATCGGTGTCTCTTGCAAAAACTAAATTTTCGTCAAAAGGAACTCCGTACTCACTTAAGGCTCTTTTATAACCAGCTAAACGCTCAATATATGTTGGGATTCTAAAATTACCAGAAATAAAAGCAATTTTTTTATGACCTATACTTAACAAATGATCAATCGCATTAAAAGCGCCTTGTTCATTATCCACTTTCACCACGTCAACATCGATCTCTGTCAATCCCCTGTCAATACAAACAACAGGAATATTCTTTTTAACTAAGTTTTCAATCCCTTTATCCTTTCCATGAATAGGAGCAACGATTAAACCATCAATATTTTCAGACTGAAGAATGTCTAAATACAATTTTTCTTTTTTCTCGTCCTGTCCAAAATTACCTATCATAACCGCAAAATTATTCTGATAAGCATAATCCTCAACACCTCTGACTACATCAACGAAAAAAGGATTTTGAATATCAGGAATAACCAAGCCTAATAATTTTGTTTTTTTGGTGGTACTTCTTAATCTTTGGGCTACACGATTTGGTTTATATTCCAAAGCCGCTATCGAAGCCTGAACTTTAAGCATAGTATCCTTGCTTACCTTAGGATCATTATTAATTACCCTAGATACTGTGGCTATAGAAACCTTAGAATGTTCAGCTACTGCTTTTAAATTTGACAATTTGATAAATGTAAACGTTTACATTACAAATGTGAGGAATTAAATTTTAAAAAACAAATTTTACTCACTTTTGTTTTCTATTCTACCAAAAAGCGCCATAAAATACTATAAACAAAATAGCTATACTTAAATCCATCAAACAAAACTAATCTAAATCCAATACATTTTTTTGATTCACTTTAGTTAAACTACTAAAAACCAAATCATAAGAGTGATCAATCATTTCTTTCAGAAACGAATCAGAAACATCAGAATTTATAACAACCGTGTTCCAATGGTTTTTGTTCATGTGAAAACCCGGCTGAATAGCTTCAAATTGCGCTCTCCATTCTTTAGCCAAATCAGGATTGCATTTTAAATTAACCGATGGAGTTCCTATTTCCCATTGTTTTAATGACGACAAAGCAAACATTTTGCCTCCTACTTTAAAAACCAAAGTATCTTCATCAAAAGGAAAATGCTCAGTCACCCCTTTCTTGGAAGTACAATACTCATAAAAAATCTCTAAATTCATATCACTATTTTTTCCATTAATTTCTCTGGGCAAGCCAACGAATTGAATCCAAATTTTTGATACAAAAAATGAGCATCTGTAGTGGCTAATCTCCAAATTTTAATCTCTTTTAACTCCGGTTCGTTCATCATGGCGTCAATCAATATAGACGAATAGCCATTTCCTCTGTATTTTTGATCAATAAAAACATCCATCAAATAGGCAAAAACTACATAATCAGTAATTACTCTTGCAAAACCTATTTGTTGATTATCCAGATAAATCCCAAAACAAAAAGAATTATCAATACAAGTTTGTACCTCTTCTATAGTTCTGGGTGCAGTCCAATAAATATCCTTTAGAAAATTATGGATAAAAGGGATATCTAATTTAGTTTTATCTGTAGAAACGCTAATCATATTTTTATAAATGAGTTTACTTGGATTGGTATCATTTTTAAACACAAAGAGCACTAAGGTTTGCGCTAAGTTCACAAAGCTTTGTGGTCATTGTGCCTTCTTTGTGTTCTTAGTGGTTAGATTATTCCAAATTTAAATAAAACAAATCACTCGCAATTCCATCCGTTAAAAACTTTCCTTTTTTTGTTGGTTTTAGGATGTTACTTTCAACAAAAAGCAAATCATCGTTTAAGTATTTCTGTGTCTGTTTTAATAAATAATCCGAATAATTTTGTCCAAATTCAGCTTGAATTCTATCCAACGACACACCCCAAATAGTTCTCAATCCCGTCATAATATATTCGTTATAACGATCAACAACGGAAAGAATTTCGGTTTCATTCGGAAGTTTGTTTTCCTGAATAGATTTCAGATAAAGTGTATTGTTAGCTACATTCCAACTTCTGGAAACACCATCATAACTGTGTGCCGAAGGACCAATTCCGATGTATTTTTTGCCCAACCAATAAGCCGAATTGTTTTTAGAAAAGTAATCTGGTTTACCAAAATTGGATAATTCATAATGAATAAATCCATTGGCTTCGAGTGTTTCGACCAAAATCATAAAATGTGCTGAAGCCACCTCATCTTTTGGCTCGGCAATTTTCCCTGCTTGAATCAATTTATTCAAGGCTGTTTTTGGCTCTACCGTCAAGGCATAACTCGAAATATGCGGAATCCCAAAACTCAAAGCCGTTTCGATATTTTTTTTCCAACGTTCATCACTCATTCCTGGAATCCCATAAATCAAATCCAGCGAAATGTTATCAAAATATTTTGTCGCTACTTCCAAGCATTTTTTAGCTTCCGCCGAATTATGCGCACGATTCATCATTTTCAAATCATCTTCGAAAAAAGATTGAATTCCAATAGACAGCCGATTGATTGGAGTTTTCGATAATTCAATAATTCGTTCTTTAGATAAATCATCAGGATTAGCTTCAATCGTGATTTCTGGATTCTCTATTACTTTATAATTTTTGAACACTTCATCAATCAGAAATCTTAAATCTGCAGTCTGCAATACGGAGGGTGTTCCTCCTCCAAAATAAATGGTTTCAACCGTCTCTTGGGCAAACTCATTTTTTCGCAACTGAATTTCTTTAGCCAAAGCCAAAACCATCTCGTCTTTTTTCTTCATCGAAGTCGAAAAATGAAAGTCGCAATAATGGCAAGCTTGCTTACAAAAAGGGATATGAATGTAGATACCGCTCATAAATTAGTGTTCAGTGTTCAGTTTTTTAGTAATCAGTCTTTAAGAAGTGTTCAGTCCTTTTTCACCCCAAATTTATCTGGATTTAGTATCATATAGTTAATGAGTTTTCCTATTTCTAAGCTTTCCGAAGTAAGTTCTTGATAAATTGTCTCAGATATATATTTACAAGCAAATGCAAACTCTAACCAAACTTGTGTTTCTGAATTTTCACTATCAGAATCGGTTAATTTACTATGAAAATGTCTGGGATAAATTCTCTTTCTATAGGCTTCTGCAACAGTAACAGGAACGCTTCTCGAAGAACGCCTAATTTGATCTGTTAATGAATAGGTTTCTTCCTTTGGGAACTTCTGTGTTATTTCAAAAATCTTCATTGCCAAAGCAAATAATTTTTTATAAGCTAATAAATCCTGAAATCTCATAAATACATTTTTAAAATTGAACACTATGTTTCTCCAGTTAGTGCTCAAGTGTTCAGTTTTTTTTTAATATCCAGCAGATAAACTGATCACTAAAAATCTGACCACTGACCACTATTTCTTGACTCTTTCCTCATTCTGTTTCACAAAAGCATCCCAACCCGAATAACTTTTCCCTGCCACCACTTTTCCGGAATTAAAAAAATGACAAACTGCCGCTGCTAAACCATCGGTGGAATCGAGGTTTTTAGGCAATTCTTTCAGTCCTAAAAGCTGTTGCAGCATTTTAGCAACTTGTTCTTTACTGGCATTTCCGTTACCGGTAATCGCCATTTTTATTTTCTTAGGTTCGTATTCTGTAATAGGGATATCTCTTGACAATCCTGCCGCCATAGCCACACCTTGGGCGCGACCTAACTTTAACATCGATTGTACATTTTTACCAAAAAAAGGTGCTTCAATGGCAATTTCGTCCGGATGATGCGTATCGATTAACTCAATGGTACGCTCAAAAATGATTTTTAGCTTTTGGTAATGATTATCGTATTTAGACAATTGCAATTCGTTAAGCTGAACGAACTCCATTTTTTTATTGATAACACGTATCAAACCAAAACCCATTATGGTTGTTCCCGGGTCAATCCCTAATATGATGCGTTCTTTTGTCATTATTTTGTTCCGCTAAGCTGCACGAAGTTGGCACAGAGATACACGAAGTTTTTTTGTTACTATAAAAATTTAAAATTCTTTGCGAAACTCTGTGAGTCTTTGCGTTTCTTTGCGTAATAGTTCTTCGTTATGATTTCAATTCCTCACAAAACTAAACAATTCCTCGTACTTCTAATCAAAATTTTGATTGTAGCCGGTGCCTTTTATTTTATTTATGACCAACTAGCGAATAATGATAAACTGGATTGGCAAAAATTCATCGTTTTGTTCAAAAAAAACCAGTCCGTTTCAGGAATCAGTTTTATTTTGTTGTTGAGTGTTTTAAACCGCTATTTCGAAATCTTAAAATGGCAAAATCTGGCGCAACACATTCGTAAAATTACAGTAGTCGAATCAACCCAACAAGTACTTGCCGCTTTGACCGCCGGATTATTTACCCCAAACGGCGTAGGCGAATATGCCGGAAAAGCCCTGTTTTTCAATAAATCAGAAGCTAAAAAGGTAATTTTCCTGAACCTGATTTGCAACGGAATCCAAATGATACTGACCATTATTTTTGGATTTTTTGGTTTGTTATATTTCAATGCGGAGTTTAATGTTATTACATCAAACACCGTTTTGATACTTTTCGGAATTTTAATTACCGGTTTTGCTTTACTTTTTTCAATAAAAAAACTAACAATTAAAGGTTATTCGATAGAAAAATTAATCCATAAAATTAACGAAATTCCAAAAAGCATTCACCAACGCAATATCTTCCTTGGCATTTGTCGCTATATCGTTTTCTCACATCAATACTATTTCTTGTTTCTCGCTTTCGATGTTGATTTACCTTATTTAACACTCATTGCTGCGATTTCAAGTGTTTATTTTCTTGCTTCCGCTTTGCCTAGTTTTCAGTTTCTGGATTTTGCCATAAAAGGAAGTGTGGCCATCTATTTCTTCGGAATTTTAGGCATAAATGAATGGATTGTAATTTTTATTTCTACTTTGATGTGGTTTCTTAATGTGGTAATTCCGGTGGTGATTGGCAGTTATTATGTATTGAATTTCAAATCCAGAGAAATAGCATAATGCTTTTTCTAATCCTCATATTATCCATTTATTTCGCAACCATATTGCTTTTAATTTATGGTTTTACCAAAATAAAAAACTACGATGCTATTGGCTTAAAGCCAAAAACTAGCTTTACGATTCTAGTTCCTTTTCGAAATGAAGCTGAGAATTTGCCAATACTTTTAGAAAGTATTTCAAAAATGAATTATCCAACGGATTTATTCGAAGTGATTTTAGTTGATGATGATTCAGATTGCAGATTTCAGACTTCAGATTTCAGACTTCAGATTTCGGTGATCGATACTATTAGAGTTTCGAATTCTCCAAAAAAAGACGCCATTACAACTGCCATTCCATTGATAAAAACAACATGGATTATCACCACCGATGCCGATTGCATAGTTCCTGAAAATTGGCTTTTAACTCTGGACAATTATATTCAAACGCATGGGGTTTCGATGATTGCAGGAGCAGTGACTTACGAATGCAACAATTCGTTTTTACATCATTTTCAGCAACTGGATTTGGCTAGTTTACAAGGAGCAACAATAGGGAGTTTTGGAGTAGGAAAAGCTTTTATGTGTAATGGTGCGAATTTGGCTTATACCAAATCACTTTTTGAAGAACTAAACGGTTTTGAAGGAAATAATACCATTGCCAGCGGGGATGATGTTTTTCTGTTGCAAAAAGCTATCGCGCAATTTCCCGAAAAAGTACATTATTTAAAATCAGAAAACGCCATTGTCTCCACAAAACCAGTTGACAACTGGAAAGCCTTGTTTTACCAAAGAGTGCGCTGGGCTTCGAAAACCACTTCTTATCAAAGTAGCTTTGGGAAAATATTAGGATTAGTAGTTTTTGGAGGAAATATCGATTTGTGGTTTATTGTTTATTGTTTATTGTCTGGAATAGGAAGCTATTATTTGCTGTGTTTCTTAATATTAATAAAATTAGCTATTGACTTTGTACTGATCCATAAAACGAATCAGTTTTTAAAAACAAAAACACATTCTTTTTTACTTAGTAGTTTACTTTATCCTTTTTTCAGTGTAAGTGTGGCTTTGTATACTATGTTTTGGAAGTATGAATGGAAAGGAAGAAAATTCAATTCTTAAACCTACTCCTTTAGCCCTGATGGGAACGACATCCTTTTATGCCGGTGTTCGGCATAAAAGATACAGTGGACAGCAGGATAAAGCTCCTCCCTTCGACTAGGCTCAGGGGAAACATTACTCCACTTTAATAATTACAGGAAGAATAAATTGGGTTTTTACAGGAATGCCTTGTTTGATGGCTGGGTTTACTTTTGGAAAATTCACCAATCGGGCGTGCAGAATACTGTCGATTTTAATAGTATCATAAGCAACCGAATCTTTAGGAAATTGAGGCTCGAATTGCATTTTAGAATTAGGAAAAACAGTCACTTTTACTTCGATGGTATCGAGTTCAGGATACAAAACCGAAAGTGTATCTACTTTTAATTTTTCCTGTATGAGTTGGGTTAAATAATCAAAAAAGCATTGTTGACGCTGTGTTTTTTCTTCTAATTTATCACAATCCACAAACGAAGGATATTCGTCAACCTCTTTCCAGTTAATGGCTTTCAATTCCTTTTGCAATAATTCTTTCTCTGACGGTACTTGTTTTTCGAAGTATTGACAGGAATTAAATATAACAAAGAGTAAAAAAAAGTAATAATGCTTCAAGGTTTTGTTTTTGAATTCGACCAATATTTTATAAAAATACAATTATTTTTTTGAGATGCTTTGGAAAATAAATAATCTTCATAACTTTCTATTATTTATTTTTTCAAAATTAGCAAAAATTAATTTATGGATATTTTACTTTTAATTCTTGGTTTAGCTTGTATGTTAATTGGAATTCTAGGCAGTTTTTTACCGGTATTACCGGGTATTAGTTTGTGCTGGTTAGGAATAGTGTTACTTTATTTTACAAATGCAATTCCAGTTAATTACTGGGTTTTAGGAACAACATTTTTAGTCGTCATTCTTTTTTCTATTGCCAATTATATTCTACCAGCTAAAGGGACTCAACGATTTGGAGGCAGTAAGGCTGGAATTTGGGGAACAAATATTGGACTTGTTATTGGATTATTGGCCCCGATTCCATTAGGCTTTATAATTGGTCCGTTTACAGGTGCGTTAATTGGAGAATTAGTTTTTGATACTAAAAATATAAAACAAGCATTAAGGGCTGCCACTGGATCTGTTTTAGGAATTTTAGCTTCCAGCTTTATACAATTTATGCTTTGCGTGATTTACTTCGGGATATTCATTTCAATTATTTGGGAGTATAAAGCACTCCTCTTTAACTAAACTAAAATTTATCAATAAAAAAAGCCTTTCCGTTAAGAAAGGCTTCTTGCAAATTTGCGGTCTGGACGGGACTCGAACCCGCGACCCCATGCGTGACAGGCATGTATTCTAACCAACTGAACTACCAAACCTCTGCTTTATTGCGAGTGCAAATATACAATATAATTTTATTTAAAAACAAGAAGAATTTAAAAAAGTATTTCAAAATAAATTATGCCTTAAAATCAAAAAAGCCATTCACAATTAAGTGAAAAGCTTTTCATTGGTCTAACTACTAAACCACGGTTAGCGTTACAAAGGCTAACCAAACAACACAACTAGCTTTAGATACCGTATAGTGGAAAAAAAAGCCTTTCAGTTACGAAAGGCTTTCCCAATATTGCGGTCTGGACGGGACTCGAACCCGCGACCCCATGCGTGACAGGCATGTATTCTAACCAACTGAACTACCAAACCTCTGCTTTATTGCGGTGGCAAAGATACAATAGATTTCTGTTTACACAAGCGTTTTTGCTAAAAATAATAATATATTTTCACGACTATCATCCAAAGTTTTGTTTTTCAACCAAATAAGTTAGCATTATTTTTTCAAAATTTTCCCTTACACTTACCGGAACGTACTTAATTTTGTTTTGAGCACAACTTAAAGCGAGCTTTTTAAAATACAAAGAGGCTTGTTTTTCATATTCTTCTTTGACATTATCAGCAAAAACAACTATTTCTTCCTTAGTTTCTACATCAATAAATTTCCGGGGCGCATTATCAAAATCAAAATTAAGTTCTGTTTTTCCATCTACTACATGAAACAAAACCACTTTATGCTTATTGTATTTTAGATGTTGTAATGCACTCAACAATCGTTCTTCCTCTCCAGTTTGAAACATATCAGTAAATAGAACAATCATCGAACGACGGTGAATCTTCTCGGCTATCTGATGTAAAAAAGTAATCGTATCGGTACTTTTACTAACAAGCGGTTCTTTTAATAAATTCTCCAGAGCATTTAACACCATTCTGTGATGACGATCACTACCTTTTTCGGGCGCATAGTACTCATAAGTATTCGAAAATACACTTAGCCCTACTGCATCACGTTGTTTCTTTAAAAGATTCATTAAAACAGCCGAAGCCAAAACAGAAAACCCTATTTTGTTTTCATAAAAATTCTGATTCCCATTTAATTTTGGATAATGCATCGACGAAGAATTATCGATAATAATATGACAACGCAAATTAGTTTCTTCTTCAAACTGCTTGGTGTACAACCGATCTGTTTTGGCAAACAATTTCCAATCGATATGCTTCGTACTTTCGCCTGTATTATACACCTTATGCTCAGCAAATTCAGCCGAAAAACCATGAAATGGGCTTTTGTGCATACCCGAAATAAAACCTTCCACCACTTGGTTTGCCAATAACTCCAAATGCTGAAAACTGGAAATTTTTCCTATTTGAGATTCAATCTTCATCTCTCAAAGATAATAAAAAAGAAAAACCGACAGCTTTTAAAAAGCTGCCGGTTTTAATTAATCCCACAAAAAAAGGCTTGACTCTCGCCAAACCTTTTTTTCATATAAATCATAATCTTACGATTACAACAAAGCGTCTAAACTATCTGCGTAAGTTTGTTTCGGAGCAACTCCTACTTGTTTTCCTACGACTTCTCCGTTATGAAAAACCAACACTGTAGGTATGTTTCTCACTCCGTATTTTGCAGCAAATTCCTGGTTTGCATCAACATCAACTTTTCCTACTACTACTTTTCCGTCGTATTCAGAACTTAATTCGTCAATGATTGGACCAACCATTCTACAAGGCCCACACCATGCTGCCCAAAAATCTACCATAACTGGTTTATCTGATTTCAATACTACTTCTTCAAAAGTAGCGTCTGTTATTGCTAATGCCATATTTTTTTTATTTAAAAATTTATAAATATAAAGTCTTTAATTCCTTAAACACTCTGCAAATTTAGAAATTAAAAACTAACAAAACACCATTCCAAAATTAGTTTTGGCTATTAATGTATTGTTAATTATTATCAAAGTTATTCCTGCTTTTTGCAATAACAATAAAAAATCCCGCCGAAGCAGGATTCTTAATTATTTTGGTATTTTATTTAAAAAGTTATTTTTATTTAAAAACGTAAGAACTAAAATCGCTAATAAAGCACCCGTTGTATTAGATAAAACATCTATTACATCTCCATTTCTGGAAACAGTAAAAAATGCCTGAAATAGTTCTATTGTAATCCCAAAAGATAAAGAGATAAAAAAAACGATCCCTAAAAGCTTTGTACTACTTTGATTTTTATAATAAAATCGAAGTACTAAAAACCACAATAGACTAAAAACAAAATGGAAAAAAGCATGAACAAATTTATCAAGGTAGACAATATCTACGCTAGGGAGATTACTTGCCTTAATTAAACACAAATACAAAATAATTCCTGTCCAAGATAAAGCGGCTCCTAAACAAATTTTCTTAAGCACCAATAAGTTCTTTGTAGCCTTCAGCAGTTAATAAAGTATCAAATTCAGCTAAATCTGAAACTTTAATTTTTATCATCCATCCAGCACCATAAGGATCTGAATTTACTAATTCAGGAGCATCTTCCAATCCAGTATTGAATTCGATAATTTCTCCAGATAAAGGAAGAAACAAATCAGACACTGTTTTTACTGCTTCAACAGTACCAAAAACTTCATCTTTTTCAAGTGTTTGATCTAAAGTTTCCACTTCAACATAGACAATATCACCCAATTCTTTTTGAGCAAAATGTGTAATTCCTACTGTTGCAATATCTCCTTCTAAATTTACCCATTCATGATCTTTAGTGTACTTTAAATTTGCTGGTATACTCATAATAATAGTAATTGATATATGATAATTGTTTTTTTTGGCAAATGTAACAATCTTCGAATTAAATCTTATCGAGATTCAAGAAATTAATTCCCAAAATTATATCGAAGTGTAAATCCAGATCGAATATTAGTTATAGGAAACGAAGTCGATATCACTGCTTTAGAAAACGAATGGTCATAATAGAAAATAGCGGTTAGATTTTTACTGAACGAATAATCAGCTGTTACTTTCAAAGACCATAAATTTTGCCCACCTGCCAATTGGTTGTTATCATAATCTAAATAACGCACTATGGTTTGATTATTTCTATACGACAAATCGGCTTTGACATTGATATCACCTTTTATAACTCCGGTAGGATTATCGGCTAGTCTTGAAGAAAAAACTACATTCTTAAAACGATAGCCTAAACCTACTATGTATTCAACTCCTTTTACTTCGGTCAATAAATTATTATCAAAACTCATTGACAAAGCACGGTCTTTTTTAATTTCGGTAAGCACTTTTAACGAATTTTTCAATTCAAAATCCATTCGAACAAGCGGACTAAATTGCTCCACTAAATTCACATTAGACATAATTGTTTTATTGTAAAAATTGCCACTGGCATCGGTTCCTGAAGGATTTTCATCATAATTAAAATTAGAACGATACTGATTAATGGTATAAGACGCTCTATAACTATGCTGCAAAGAAAATCGCTTGAAATTCTTTTTAAACAATCCGTAACGCATCAATCCATTGTATTTTAATGTCCAGTTAGGAATAGGGAAATTTCTAAAAATACCCGTCGATACATTTGAAGCGTCGGCTCCTGAGTATGCCGCTATAAATGACGGCAATAGTACGGCTTGATTACTTTTTCCAAAACCTATTGGATATCCATCATTACTAATAATTCTTTTTCGCTCAGGGTTATTAGGATTTGCCAAATCAGTTTCAGGAAGACTTGGATTTTCTGCCGGAAGAGCCGCAGCATCATATCTTGGCACTACAGCACCGTAATGATCTGTTGCCAATCGGTTAGCAACCAAAAGCCTATTGGTTCTAAAATCATCAAAAGCCGCTGAAGAATTTTCATTGCTGGTAGAAAATGCTGTTTTAATCAACACCGTAGAAATAGAAAACATTCCGTAATTATAAGGAGAACGCGAATTATAAGTCCCATTGGCTGACACATCATACTGCTCAGAATAATTTGAAGAAAGCGATCTATCCATTGTCAAATCGATTTTCAAATCAGGGAATAAATCCACATTAGCGGTAGCTCTCAATACTTTATTACTAACCTGAGTATAATTTTGACTGAATTCCTGGTAATTAGTCAACCAACCGTTTTTGGCTGCTTCATATCTTACATCATCCTGACTACCAAAAATAAATCCTAATGATGGTCTGGAAGAACCTAAGAATCCAATACTAGGCGTATATCCCGGTAATAAAGTACCACTGTTTTCGGTGTAATTAATTTGAATATTCTTAACACTTGTCAAAACCCCCATCAAACCATCTACAAATTCGTTGCTTTGCGCTTGTGGTTTAGCTGCTACATTTGTTATTTTTTGCCCTGGTTTTGGTGCTACAGCGGGAGTCTTTGCCACTGCATTTGGTTTTTTGGACAAGCCTAAATATTTGTACAACATATCCATATTAAAACTGGCATTCAAAGTATTGGTACGAGCATTTTGAACAGTATTCCCTAAATTATATGCTGACCCACCTACTTCTATTTCAGACAAGGCATTTGCCGATTTCTGCCAACTATAATCTCCTGTATAAGAATAATTCGCCTTTACAAAACTAAATAGCGGTATCTTATTGATAGGAATATCATAATTCAAAATAATTTGCTGGGTATGCCTATTTGGATCTCCAATATCCCAATAACTATCCCAAATTGAGAAATCGGCTATAGGCTGATCGTCTTGATCCAAATAATTCTTAACAATATTGCTCGTTGAAGCCGCATAACTAAATTTCAACGATTTAGTCAAATTATAATTGAATCCATAATTGTAATTAAATCCAAAATTTCTTCGGTACAATGGATCTAATTCAAGCCCAGGAACATTATCCACTTGTCTAAACTGCTGACGATTGTACTGTCTGTTGATATTAGTATTAAACGTAATATTAGAAGGCAAATAATTAAAGTTAAAATCGCTCAACAACTTCCAATATGAACTTTTCTTCATAAACTTCGTTTTCTTAAAAGGCTCCACCGCTTTAGAATCGAAAGTATAAGCATAATCAACTGAAGTACTGGCTTGCTGGTCAAGATAGTCTTCAATTTCATAATCATGTCGCTCTACTTTATTAAACGATTGGGAGAAAGTAAAATTCTCAGGGTCATAAACGTGTGGTTTTTGCTCTGCTCCTCTTTGTTTTCTCACTCCAATAAAATTAATACTGGTACGCTTAGTATAATCAATTGCACGATTTCTTAAATTAGCTCTTTCGTCGGCATCATCGGTTTCACTTAAAAGCTGTTTTAATTTAATATCCTGATTAAAAGGATCATATTCCGGCTTTATAGTCTCTTCTCCTACACTGTAGTTAAAAGGCAAATTAACACCCCATTTATTAGGCAACAATTTGCCCAAGTTCAAATTGGTCACAATATTATATTGTTGGATATCCTCACGACTTCTTTCATTTGGACCTTGTTCAATAGTACCAAAACCTACAGTACTAATTTTTCCGGTTGCAGAAACGGTTGCAAAATCGGCAAAGTTTGTATCTACATTTAGCACCGCCGCCATACCACCATGATTATCCATTTCAGCTAAACGAAGTTCATTAAACCAAACTTCCCCTTTAAGATCCTGGTGCGTTTCGTTACTTTTAATCCCCACCATCAGGGTACGAACCATCCCGAAATTTGGATTTCCTTTAATACCTAATCTCAATTTATTGATTTTATTAGCTAAACCACCATCCAGCTCATCTTCATTTTTATAATAAATTCCATCCAAAGGCAGCGTACTGGCATCTACCGCCATAGCTTCTATTTTTAATTTTGTCAGTAAAGCTAAAGACAAATCGATTTCATTGGCTTCAGGCCAAACCTCTTCAGCAGTATATTTACAATTACCATCTGTTGTTTTGGTTACCTTTAAAGGAATCTCAATTTGATAGAAATTTTGAGTAAAATCATTTCCAAATCGAATAAAACCTACCATCTGATTATCCTCTAATGGAATCTCTCCTTTTGAAGATTCGGCATGTAAAAACATCTTCAGTTTTTTAAACTGACGCATGTCTACACTCACATTTTTAAAAACCGCTCTGGAATCAGCAATCTCCAAACCATCTCCAGCCACTCTTAATGATAACGATTGTTCATTTTGATTAATCAAAGTATTATTATTGTACAACTGCTCTCTTTGAACCCCTGGAGGAGTGATATAATTAACAGGACATCTTTCATCATTCTCCTGAACATTTACTGCCGTAACGGCTAATTCTGTGTTATCATCATCCACATTGGTATCATTAGGATCTAATGTGTTTGTATATCTTCTCCATTCACCACGTACTAAATCCAAAGCCCCAAAACGCACCGTTACTTCATCCTCAAATCCTGTCATAAACATTCGCATAAAACGAATGGATCTAAAATCGGAAATATTCCCAATGGTATTCTGAGGTTGTGAAACCGGAATTTTAAACTGAATCCATCTCGAATTAGTTGTCCCCCCATTAGGCAAGGTTACCTGAGTTTCTCTAACATCAGTCACATAATTTTGTCCCACTTGCATACCCGGCTTCATATCAACGCTGTATTCATAATAAGCATTAATAGTATTCATGGTATTGTCTCTGTTAATATCTTCAACATCCGGAACAGTCGAAGCACCACGATTAGGGTCATTAATATCAACAGCTGAGTTACCATCCACTCCGTTATAATTTTTATAGCGGTCTTTTACTCCTCCCGAAGTATTAAGATAATAGGTATAATCATCGGCTGCCGGGTCTGGTTCAGAAGCAAAATTATTATAAATAGTTGCCTCTGCATTATTAGACAAACCATCCAATCCAACATCCTGATTCTTTCTGTTATTTGTATCTGCATCAAAAGCATACACCAATGATTGTGATGCCGGAACATCTCCCCAAATTGGCTGTGGATTTACTTTTACCTGATCAGGTCCAAGTCCGTTTTCATATTGTTTTCTACCATCTTTCAGGATGTCTTCCGAAATTTCCCCTAAGTTAAAATAGATTTTACCCGTATTTGTTCCATCAGCTTTACCGTTTCCTACATAAGGATCTAAAACCCAAAACTGGATATACTCCACATTTCCTTGTTCGAAATTAGTAGAACTCAGCGAGCGCATAATCCCCCCAAAATTATCTTTTGGAGTTAAACCAAAACTAGAATTATTGTTATAAGGTCCTCTTTCGGATGGAAAATAGGTCAAATCTAAGGTATTAATTACCTGTGTTTGTCCTTGTGCAATATCAGTTAACGGATACAGTTCTTCACTAAAAACCCTTCTGGTTGAGTTCAACGAAATATCATCAGTAGATATTCCTGATGGTCTTTGAACATAAAAAATAGGATCAATGGTGTACCAGGCTAATTTGGCTCTTTTAAAACCATACGTTAAATCATTCGATTTTGCATTAAAATTATAAGTACTATGAGTATTCTCCTCTGGTGTTGATGCCAAACTCCAGGCATAGGCTGAACGCATATCGATAGTAGATTGCGAACCTTCAAAATCATCTACATAAAGCGTTGATTCTCCATTAAATTGATCTGCTTTTGGCGTATCAGGCTTTAAGAAAGCTATTTCTCCCCTTACTGATAAATTCGATGGCACATCAGTATCAATAT
The DNA here is from genome assembly GCF_004016525.1 of Flavobacterium sufflavum. GTDB lineage: Bacteria > Bacteroidota > Bacteroidia > Flavobacteriales > Flavobacteriaceae > Flavobacterium > Flavobacterium sufflavum. Next base: position 381,459 of record NZ_SACJ01000002.1, on the reverse strand, counting down.
TAGGAAGCATATTCACTAATCGGGTAAAAAACGGAACCTCGGTAGAGAAATTTGTATTGAATCCAAAAATGGTATTATTAACCGACTCCTGTCCATAACTGGATTTTTGTGTAAATGGCTTTTCGGTCATTTTCAAAAAGGTTCCCCCTAAAGTAAAATTATCCGAAAACTTATGCTCGACATTTACTCCCATAAATCTTCGGGTTTGTTGACCAAAAATGGAATTATTCTCAAGAGAAACATTAATAGGCGTATTAGATGCCTGTAACGAAGGATCTAAAATTTGAACTCTTCCTAATTGATAATTTACACTGTAATCTACTCCTTCAACTAAAACCCTACCTCCGGCAGTTACCACAACCGAACCTTGAGGCACATTATAAGCCCCAATAGGGATTCCGTCTCCAGCAGAAGATTTATATCTTCCTCTCAACAAGAACTTATTCTTATCACTATCCTGTAATGCTCCCGATTGCGTATTGCGATACATACTTCTAAAAACATATTTCCTTTGATTATCATTATAACCCACCGGATCGTCATAGTTCTTAGGATTATTAGGGTCATTTAACTTATCAAAAAGCAATTCTCCAAATGGCTCCTTAGTCGTAAAAATAATACGTCCATTTTGGGTATCCATTGTTAATCCTGAAACAAAGTCAAAGAAACCATCCCCGCCTATTTGACGATCATTATTATAATTTAATTTATCTAAGTTAAAGACATTCAATAATGGTGTTTCGGCCACTTTGTTTTCTGGCAATGGATTTGACGGGAAAGGACTTCCAGTTACCGGAGTAATATAATTTAAAGGTGACGGATCGGTATAAAGAATATTAAATCTAAAATCTTCCTGTTTTATTTGATAAGCACCAGGAATCTGATAAATATTTTTCATCATCAGGTTCCAAACCGGATTTTTGACATTGGTTAAATTACTTTTCAGCATCTTCAAAATCAAACTCTGTGTAATAACTGCCTGAGTCGATTGTGGGGTTCCTGTAACAAGAGTAGCATCGACACCATCATTTCCAAATTCCCCTACCTGATACACCTGATCACCGACGGTATATTCATAGGCTACCGCCAAAATCTCATCGTTTGACAATCTTTGCTGTAAAGAGATATATCCTAATTGTGGATGAAAGGTATATTCATTGGTTGTAAGTTTACGGGCATTTTCAAGTTTCGAATAATCCTGTCCTTCGCTCACCGTTCTGTTAAAACCGGAACTTGCCGTTGCAATTTCACGAATATTAGAATTCAATAATCCTGTACCGGATTGGATTTGCTCCGGATCGTATTTATTATTCGAGTTATCCGAAGGTGAATCAGTAGGGTTATTAAACATTCCCGTGGAAGGATCTAAAACCACCACTTCATTATCAGCTAATCCTGTCAACTGCGATTCCCCTAAATCCTGAAGAGCTATAACGTTTCTAAGATTATTAGATGTTGTATTAAGACGTGTTTGTTTATTAGTAACCCAAACTTCTAATCGGGTTATTTGAACCCTGCTATCTATAAAAGGATAGTTTTTTAATGCAGTATCATATCTGTTTCTAAAATACTGAGACAGGAAAAAGTGCCTGTCGTTATCATAATCTAATGCGTAAATATCAAAATCCTGTATGGTTCCCCCACCTTGAGAAACTACTGTTTTTGTTTGTGACTTCTGTTCAGAGTAAACACCAGTAACGGTAGTTTTACCAAATTGCAATTGTGCCTTAACCCCAAATAAACTCTGTGCTCCTCTAATCAGCGAACTATTTAATGGCATACTGACATTTCCAACTTCAATTTTCTGAATAATATCGTCTTCTGTTGGTGTATATTCTAACTTTAATAAATTCTGAAAAGCAAAAGTTGATTGTGTGTCATAATTAGCATTAACATTTAATCTTGTTCCCACTTTCCCCATCAAACTCATGCTGATTCTTTGGTCAAAATCAAAAGCAAGATTAGATCTGTTTCTTGGTGAAAATGAAGGGTTATCTTGTTTTGTATATCTTACTCCCATATCCATTTCAACAGAACCCGTAGGTTTTACGTCTATGGTGTTACTTCCAAAGATGGATTCAAACAAACCCGATTTCACATAATATCTAGGCAATAAATCCTTTTTATTGGCTTCACTTCCTTCTTTTTTACCATCAATTGCATCTGACTTCTTTTTAAAATAATCTCTCATAGAATCTTTTAAAACTAAGTTTTCATATTCTTTTGGAGTCAAAATAAGAGGATACTTAATTGAAAATCCACTAACAGAACTGGTATAGATATACCTGTCTGTTTTTGGATCATAAGTATACGCAGACAGAATACTCTTAGGATCTTTTATTTGAACTTTACCTAATGAATATTCTCTTTTTGTTGTATCCTGAACTGGTTCATTTACTTGAGCTAGTGATACAAAACCACATAATAAAACCGCCAAAAAAATACAGATTTTATGCATACAATTGGTTTTTACTGTGCCTTTATAAGCTTTTTAATGCTTGTTTGATAATAGATTCTACAGATGCGTCCGGGTTCTCTTTTACAATTTTTTCTATGACCTTTTCTGAAGCTTTCCTAACAAATCCTAGAACTTCTAATGCAGATAACGCTTCATCTCTATTTGTATTGCTTTGTGACATAGAAACTTCATCCAAATCATACAATTTCAACACCTTGTCTTTAAGATCTAAAATTACTCTTTGAGCCGTTTTACTCCCAATCCCTTTTATAGACTGAATAGTTCCCACATCTCCTGATGCAATTGCATTAGTAATTTGTTTAGGATCCAATGAAGACAACATGGTTCTTGCAATACCTGCCCCAATACCTGAAACCGAAATCAGTAATTTAAAAATCTCCCTTTCTGATTTCTCAACAAAACCAAATATAGTATGCGCATCTTCCTTTATTTGAAGATAAGTAAATACTTTTATAAAATCAGAATTAGGAAGCAAAGAATAAGTGTGTAATGAAATATGAACATCATAACCCACTCCACCACAATCAATAACGACTTGTGTTGGCGATTTTTCAACTAACTTCCCTTGTAAATGTGCAATCATCTGAGACTTTTTGTATAAAGTTTTTTTGTTCAAAATTACTATTACCCATCTTCCTTTCCCAAACAGCTGTAACTGTAATAGCAGTTTTATCTTATATACAAAGATAGAAGTCTTAACTTAAAAAGTTAACATTTTCATAATTCTTTTATAAAAAACCGACAATTAATTCCATAAAAAAAGCCGCAAAAAATTGCGGCTGGAAAATATCTTTATATATAATTAATATCAAAAACTAAGACTGGGTTCCATTGATATAAGAATCCAATAACTGAATCGTTTCTTTTTGTTTTTCAATTATCGATTTTACAACATCCCCAATAGAGATAAGCCCAATGACTTTATTATCAACAACAACAGGTAAATGTCGTATTCTATTAGAACTCATCAATTCCATACAATAATCTAAATCATCAGTAGGCTTAACGGTAATTACCTTACTTACCATTATTTCATCCACCAAAGTATTCTTAGACGATTTCCCCTTAAGAACAATTTTCCTGGCGTAATCCCTCTCAGACAGAATTCCTTTCAGTTGGTCATTTTCAATAACGAGTATTGCCCCAACATTTTTCTCCCCCATTACTTTAATAGCATCATAAACGCTAATAGTTGGAATAATTGAATATACATTATTCCCTTTCGTGCTTAATATTTGATTTACAGTCATATTGAGAATTTTTAAGAACTATAAATTTATAAAAAAAAACAGTACTCAAGCGATAAAGTTTCAAAAAAATGGTCAAAATAAATCCTCCGGAGAAGTCATTTTATTCAACTCCCCCCTCAAATTAGGGGTTAAATGATTTAATCCATATTGAAAAGAGGCATTCATCCATCCAAATCCTTCCCGGGTGATGTATTCAAAATCAGTTCCCTGATTGCCATATTCGGCAAAAACTTTATGGGAAGCACTCACAACGTCATACTTTTCAGGAACGGTTCCGTTGTATTCACAGGCATTCTTGGTAATCATCCACAACCAACGGTAGATTAATTCCTGAGCCAAATCATCGTATCCATAATGGCACAATCCTTTCCAAATTATGATTTGATGTGGAGGCCATCCATTAGGATAATCCCATTGGCGTTGCATTTGTTCAGCTCCGATATGAGCCAAAGCTTCCGGAGCGCAACCTGCAATTCCTCCCAAACAAATTAGTTTAGGCAAAGCATATCTTACCATTTTTTCAGCTTGCTCTTCAGTCGCAATCCCTGCCCATAATGGAAAAAAACTGGTAGCTGAAAGAAAATTAATGCTTTTTTGGGTTTCAAAATTGTAATCATCAAAACATTTCAGGTCCTCGTTCCATAGAAACCGGTTCATCAGATGTTTTCGTTTCTCAGCCTTTTCCTTCCAATATTCAGGTGTATAGGTAAAACCGTTATACATGAAACTCCCTTTGAAATACTTTGTAGTTAACTCTTCAAAATCTGTTTCATATTTATACAACATCGCATTTAATTCAACCACGTTTAATGAGGCGCAAATCGCTTCCAAACGATAACTGGTATCATGGCCACTTTCCCTAACACTTCTATCGTGTACAAAGTAAGCATCCAATTCTTTGTTTATAATTTTCCTTTGGTAATATTCTTTCTCATAATCTGCAACAGAGAGATTGGCCGCTTGGGCATAGGGCTTCAAAAGATCATCATAATGTCCTTGTTCTGTCTCAGGTGGCAAACCAATTCCTTCTGCAAAATAACGATTGAGACCGTTATCCGTCAACCTTTTCCCTTTTTCCATCCAAACCGTTTCATATTCCTTAATGGCAATTTCAAGTTTAGATTGCAACCAATTTATATCTTTATCCGGCATGCTTTCAAAAACCTCCCGAATCATGCTAGAAAAAAATGGAGGCTGTGTCCTGGTTAGATAATATGACCTATTGGCATTTAATATTTTTCCGTAATGTTCAATTTGATAGGCAAAATTATCCACCATACTTTTTGCCAAATCTAATTTCCCATCGAGCAACAAACCTATGTTTTCAAAATAACTGTCCCATCCATACATTTCATTAAATCTTCCCCCGGGAACCACAAAAGGCAAACCTGAAATTTCACCGTTATGCTCAACCAGCGCTAATGACAATATTCCACCTTCATCATTGATACTTCTCACATACTCAGGCGTTATTTTCTCGGGTAACTGCACCACTTTGAGATTAAATTTTGATGCTAATTTTTTATAATATTCAAAAGCAAAATGGTCTGTAAAAGGCACGTAAACAATTGCTTTTTCAGCCTTAGATTTCGAATCAGTCAAAATATTCTCCAGCCCTTTTTCATCCATCGTCCTCGTTAAACCATCCCAAAAATAATCCCGTATCATTCTGGAGATTCGCTCAGCAGGTTTTTCAAATATCATTTCGGTATCAATATAATCATTGCCTTGCTCTCCCGCCAGGATTAACTCTTGCAACAAATTAGACAAAAAATAAGTACCCTCAACAACAATCTCCTGCCCGTTACTTGCAAGATGAAATTTTTTAGGACCTTTATCTTCAACTGTAATTCGTTTGTCCTGATCAATATCCTCCTGAAGCAAAAGCTCTTGGAATACTTTATCTATATTGAGTATTATTTTCATGATTTAGAAGTAAGTTTTTTTAATATAAAGAAAGAAATGAGCAACAAAGACATCGGAATTAAAGTATAATAAAATGCATTTTCAGGCCCTTCATTTTTAAACAGATAGCCAATAATTCTGGAACCAAGGGTTCCTCCTAAAGCAGAGAAAACAACAATTAGACCGGTCATTGAACTGTGCAATTTTTGAGGCAGCGCACTCAAAACAACAGAATTCAAAAGTGGATATATAGGTGCAATAAAAAGTCCCACAAGTGGAAAAGCAAATCCTATTATTGGAATATCACCAAGAGAGTTGATTTCTTTTACTTCTAATCCAACTGTTTTGGGAAGCACAAAAATCACGATGAGCATAGCCATCACAATACAAAAACTCAACACCCAAATCCAGTTTATTTTTTTAGTAATAATCCCTGCTAACAACCTGCCTATTGCCAATGTAACAGCTAAAATACTGGCCATCATAATGCTGATATTCTGCGGCAGATGCAGCACTTTACTGTTGAATGTAGGAAGCCAGGACATGATTCCCTGTTCAATCATCACAAAGAGAAAAGCACTAATCACAAAGACTATCGTTAAAAGCTTAGCAAATAATTTGAACATTTGCGTAAAATCATCAGCCAAATTAACGCCCGGTATTTCTGTTTGATTTTCAAATTTTGTAAAAAACAAAAAGCCAAATGAAACCAATGAAATTGCCGCCAATAACCAATACACATTCAACCAGGCATCTGGATTAGTATCCGAATTAAACGCCGGAAAAAGAAAATATGCCAGTGCAATCCCTAACATAAAAACCCCTTCAATGCTACTCATCAAACTATTATGCTCTTTTTGATTTTCGGTAACGGTTCCTATTAATGAATAAACAGACACTTTAATTAATGCAAAAGAAATACCTACCGTTGCAAAAAGTAACTTTGCCGATTGGAATGAATTGCCAAAATACATACTGACACAAGCAAAAGCAACCAACCCAAGACCGATAAGCATGGCTTTTTTATAGCCAATTCTAGGTAAAAAAGAGGCAACCAAAAAAGAAACAATAGCGATAGGTAAATCCTTGAAAGCCTCCAGGATACTGGCTTGCAATTCATCAACACCATAATTTATCTGCGATTTAAGGATTACAATCCCTACACTATTGAGCAGAATTGCAAACACAAAATAATTGAGATACATGGCTATTTTTACAGTGCTTTTCTTCATGTTTTATTTTTTAATCATTTGAACAATTATGATTTTTAAATCCCTTTAGGCGTCACTACCTTTATTTTGATATTTTGACAGGCCTAATTTTTCGATTACAGTATAAAATTTAAAAACTCATAGTGCTTTTCATACCATTTACCGAATGGTCAATTGTAAAACGATTGATTTGAAGGTTTGCCTTTAGGTGAGTAATTGTGGTACCATTTACCCATTTGATATCTATAACAGCGTCAACAGTATCATTTATTTCTACCTGACCTGAAAACGCATTCGAATTATTTCTTAAGCGCATGATTTCGAGTTGCCTATTTACAACTTCCGTTTTCACCCCTTGGTCTACATCGTGCATGGTCAATGTGGTACGATTAATTTCTTTATGTCCTGCACTACCTCCATTATCTGCTGCTTCATAATTATTTTTACCGGCAAAAATATCTAAATACCAAACCTGCGGTATTCCCGGCATAAACATTTGAATAGCTCTCGCAAGAAGCAACTTTTGTTCGTCTTCACCTAGTGCACTAAAAAATGTAGCATTTATTTGATAATACGAAATTTTATTTCCTGAAGGATCGTAAAGATTCTTTACACGACCACCACGTTCCATAATTTTATTCATGATACTTTCAATCTCAACATCTTCTAACAATCCTTTATTATAGACACCATTAACCTCCTTACCTTTCAAATCCAGAACAGGTATCCCATCATGACAACCAAGCATGTTTACTGTTTTATATCCTTTAGCAATAATTTCCTTAGCCCAACTCAACAAAGCTTTACTCGTTTTATTTTCGATAGTATGTATCATTAAACCAGGCAAGAAAAAGTCATAGATGTAATATCCTTCATTGGCGACTTCATCATGTAAATGCAAACCATATTCTGCGTGAATTTCTGGCAATAGCATCAAATTATTTTGTTGTGCTATTTTCTTAATACGCTCAAGATATTCCCAAGTCCCTGGTTTATTAAAGAAATTAGATTCCCCTACTTGTTTATGCAAATAAGCAAAAGCGTCTAATCGAAGTATATTACAACCATAACCATTTAATTTCTTTAGTGTCTCCTCATAAAAATCCCATACCAAAGACGATGCCGCATTGACATCCATTTGTCCTAAATAGGAACGCTTTTGTTCTACAATTTGTAAAATTTCTGATTTCAAAGGAGTACAGTCTTCAAAATCAATAGTCAAAAAATCCCGATTATCCTTAATTGCAGTATTTATTGCGGCAACTACAAATAGACTTTGCTTTTCTGTTAATCCTTTTACATTTTGTAAATCTGCTACATCAATCGGATTATAAGTTATCTGTTGATAAAAAGTATTCCAATAAGGTTGTTCTGTACCATCCGGAAAACGGACTTTCAATATGGGCAAACCCGATTTTCTCATGAACAATTTTTGGAGAAACTCTGGTTTTGGGATTACAATTCCATCTTCATTTTTCACGCCGTTCCCTTCCCAGAACTCATTCCAATTGATAAAAAAATCTTTAAATTTAGATTCATTACCATATTGTAGTAAGTCTTTAAACTGAGGGGAAGCTACAGAAAGATGATTTAACACAATATCAAATTTCAGCTTTATCTGTAGCTCATTCAAATCCTTTAAATCTTTTGTATCTACTAAATCTTTATTTATATCATAATCAATAATAGAAAAACCTCTATCCAAATCACTATTAAAAAAGGTAGGTAAGACGTACAGGAAAGAAAATACCTCTTTAAACTCGGCCATTTTAAGCATGGCTATGGCGTCACTAAATTTTTCTCCAATACTATCCGGATAAACATTGAGCATTACACCATTACTGATTTTTTTATTATTTTGTTGCATCGTATTTTATAAAAGTTTAGAGAGGATATTGATGTTATCCGGTAATCGTCCGACATTTTGAAGTTTTAAAGCCGCCAATTTTAAAGCGATATCCAAACATTCATTAATTGATTTTTCTTTTATATGAGCAAATAAAAATCCGGACCAAAAAGCATCACCCGCCCCAGTGGAGTCCATAACTTTGTCAATTTTTATTGCTGGCATTTGTATTATTTCTTTCCCTTTTTGGGATAATTTAACCCCTTTGCTACCTAAAGTTAAGCAAACAGTATCTACTCCCTGATGGTGAAAAAATTCAAATATCTCTTCATGGGGAAGTTCCTTCTCAAAAAGACGCAACATATCATCTTCACTAATTTTTATTAATGGATTGAACTGACAATAGGCTTTGATTACTTTAAAAGCCTTCTTTTGACTTTTCCACAGCTTTCTTGCATAGTTAACATCGATACTTAGCTTACACCCTAAATCGTGTGCTTCTTGTGCTTTCTTTAAGATAGTCTTCTGTGCCGGATTTTTACTTAATGCGAAACAAGTGGTATGGAATATCTTTGTACGGGATAGTATTTCCTTTGAAATTTGTTCTTCATAGATACAACAATCTGCTGAACGGTACGGAATAAAATCTGGTGTCCCCTCGGATCTTGAAACAAAAATCACACTAGTCGATTTATCATCCAGGACGTTAAGATGGTTTGTATTTATACCAACACTCGTTAATCGTTCCGTGATATAGGATCCAAAACCATCATTCCCAACAGTTGCAACCATAACGGTATTCAAACCTAATCGCTTTGAATTCATAGCAACATTAGTAGGTGAACCGCCTAAATACCTATGATAATCTCTAGTTTCATTAATAAGTACTCCTTCTTGATGCCCAATAAAATCCACAAGAACTTCACCAACACAAAGGATATCTATTTCATTCATATTATTCTTTTTTTGTATTACTCACTTAATTTTGTCTTTTTTATTTTAATTAATAATGTGCAGAAAGCAGCAATCACTAATAACACTCCTGCAAAGCTTATTGCTAATCGAGGATCATTATTTAAAAAATGTTTAAGAATATAGCCAAAAGAAAGATTTTGAAAAATCATTGGAATTACAATCATCATGTTAATTATACCCATATATACACCATACCGTTCTTTTGGAATATCAGCTACAATCATCAGATAAGGTATCCCCATCATGCTTGCCCAACCGATACCAAAACCGGTAATAGCAAAAAACAAAAGATTTTTATTTTCTATATGCGGAAATACTAAAAATCCTATTGCCGCTAAAATCAAGCAGGAGGCATGTACTTTTTTGGGGCCAAACTTTTTGGCAAAACCAACCAAAGCAAATGCAGTAACAAAAGTGACGATGTTATACCAACCATTGACCAATCCTGTCCAACCTACTGCTTCTTCATATGCAGCAGGGTTACTTTGGGGAGTGGCACCCCAAACAGATAAGGCGATACTTTTGGAGGAATTTTGCCAATAACAAAACAACGCATACCACTGAAAAAGATATACCAATGCCAATTGCCACATCACTTTAGGCATATCTCCAATAGCCGAAAATATTTCTATTAAAGGATCGAACAATCCTCCTTTTTTTTCTTTAATGTGAAGCAATTCTTCTTCCGAGGGGGGGATTTCAGTCGTTGTTTTCATACTCCACCAAATAGTCCCAATCGAACAAATTGCCCCAAGAAAAAAGGAAGCATAAACCCAGGAAGGCAATGATCCTGTTTTACCAACAATTATCATTGGAAAAATAAACAATGACAAGTTTGCCAACGTTTGTCCAAATCCGGTAAAAAAACTTTGCATCTGAAACCCCAAAGGCAATTGTTCTTCATCCAGCTTGTCAGCAATAAAAGCTCTATAAGGCTCCATTGCAGTATTATTTCCCGCGTCTAAAATCCATAATAAACCCGCTGCCATCCATAACGAACTACTAAATGGAAACAACATTAACGCAATACTGCACAACAAGGCTCCTGCAAAAAAATAAGGTTTACGCCTGCCCCATTTGGGATGCCAGGTCTTATCGCTCATTGCTCCAATAAGCGGTTGAATTAACAAACCTGTCATTGGACCAGCCAGATTTAATAAAGGGATTTGATCTGGAGTTGCTCCTAAAAAATCATAGATGGGATTTACAGCACTTTGTTGCAATCCAAAACTATATTGAATTCCAAAAAATCCGACATTCATATTCCAAATTTGCCAAAAATTCAATCTTAGTTTTACTCCCATATACGGTTAGTTTATTAAATGGTGGTTTGAATATGCTAATAAAATTTACAGTTTAAGTTAAACTACATTTTTATAAATGTGATTTTGATTATTGAACTCCTCTATTGTTTTATAAACTAAAGCAACATGTCTTCTTTTTCCATTATACCATATTTCAATACATCCATATAGATTCCATTTCTTTAACTTCATTTACAAAACTAACTCTGGTTTGAAAAGAATTTAATTTTGTAAATAGAAGATTTTTTTGAACCTAATTATCTTTTGAAAATGATACCAAAAACATTACTATTATTGCTGTTATAGATTAGATATTTAAAAATCCACAGATAAAAAATTAGATTTATATTTTTAAGCAATGCTAATTTACACAGCAAATCATTTGCAACAAAAGCAACAAAACAGGAAGAAAAGAGGGTAAAATATTACCCTCTTCTATTATAATCTCAATTTATGATTTCAGCTGTAAAATAATTAATAACCAGGATTTTGTACCAAATTAGGATTTGCCGCCAACTTAGCCAATGGAATTGGAAAAATTAAAACATGGACATCTGTTACAGTAGCGCGCCCTTGTACAGCTGCATTAAATGTACCAAATCTAATTTGATCTTGTCTTCTGTGTCCTTCCCAATACAATTCTCTAGATCTCTCATCTAATATATTTGACAGAGTCAAGGAAACAAAGCTACTAGCCCCACGTTTAACCCTAAGTGTATTAACAATTATTAAAGCTGCAGCGGTATTTCCTTTACGAGCCAAAGCCTCTGCTTTCATTAACATAACATCTGCCAGACGCAAGAAAACAAAATCATTACTAGGTCTTGTAGGCTTACTATAATCTGTAAAATATTTCACCACTCTCATCCCTTTCTCTTCTGTAGAGTTTGTAAGAGAAAAATCTTGTGTAAACGAAAGTTGCGTGTTTGGTGTGTCTCTAAGGAGAATAGGTGCCCCATTCTCATTAACTTGTGGCCCTAACAAAATACCTGCTTTTAAACCATGTTTATCAGTAAAACCAGGAACTGATGCAGAACGACGAGTATCTAGTGCTTCAAACTTATTATATAAATCTGTCAAAGCCACAAAACCATTCCAACCACTAGGCGTTTGATTATAATGCAAAGAAGCAAAAGATAGTGTCTGAATATCGCCTCCCTCAGTATTTGTATTTTTAGCCGTAAAAATTAATTCAGTGGAAACTTCACCATTTGTAGGTCCAAAGTTTTCAAAATAATTAGTTTGTAACGTTCTATTTGCCATTGCTGCATCTGAATAAGCAATTACCTTGTCCATATCAGCAGCCGTAAATGTATAAGGTCCTGCCTGAGGCTTTCCATCGGCATCAGTTGCTTTATAAACAGCACGATTTAAATACATTTTAGCCAAAAGTGCATTTCCCGCATTTTTGTTGGCAATGTATGATGTTGCAGCCGTTCCATCAGGTAAATTCGCTAACTGTGCTTCAAGGATTTGTATAGCAAAATCTATAGCCTCTGTTCTTTTTAAATTTTTAGACGGAAGATTAATAACTGCTTCTCCTGGCTCACGCATAGAAACTTGCCCAAAAATATCCGTAATATAAAAAGTATATAAAGATTGTAAAAATACAGCTTGCGCCTTTTGTGAAGCTGTTATTCCGGTAAAACTTTGCGCATCTAATGCAAAAGCCAATCCTTTGTACAATTGCTCCCATGAACTTAAAATTCTTGCATTATCCGGAGTCCAGGTATGAAGATGCAAAGCTCTCCAAGTACCGTTATCATCCCAGTCAGCTCCTCTTGTAGGCCCTGCCATTTCATCAGAAGGATGCTCCTGAAGCATTAATTGATTATCATTATTTTGGAAAGACCTCAATTGTAGATAAGCAGATGATAAAGCCTGATCGGCACCTAAAATATTATTTGAAGCTTCTTTAGTAATAGAGTCATTTAACTCCTCTGACAAAGAACAAGAGGTCAGCGTTAACAACACTCCTGCCAATAGTATTATGTTTTTTTTCATGATTGTTAAAATTATAAGTTAACATTTAAACCAAAAGCAAAAGATCTTGATTTAGGATATGTTGCATAATCTATACCTAAAGATGGTATCCCATTATATTGCTTATTAGAATTTACCTCAGGATCTAAACCATTATATGGTGTAATTACAAATAGATTTGAAGCTGTAAAATATACTCTTAATGATTTCATCCAAGGAGCAAAACTTTTCTCACCACCTTTAAATGTATATCCAATTTGAACATTAGACAATCTAAAAAAGTCTCCTGATTTTAAGAATCTTGTAGAGGCTCCATTAGAATTTCCAGAAGTAGCTTCTCCATTATTTACAACATAAGCAGGTACATTGTTACCGGTTGTCAATAGACCACGAACAAATAATGCGTTTTCTGTATTGTTATAAATTTTTTGCCCATAAGCTCCATATCCACTAGCTACGAAATCCCAGTTTTTATAGTGTATTGAAGTATTTAAACCTGCATTAAACTTTGGATTTGCTGAACCAGAAAAAGCTCTATCAGCATCTGTAATTTGATTGTCACCGTTTAAATCTTTATAAGTTGACTTTCCGTTTGAATCAAAACCGGTAAACTGTAATAAGTTAAAAGTATAAGTACTTTGACCATCAAAATGACCTTGAGCTATTGTACCAGATAATCCTTGGCCTGAAATTGTTCCTGTTACAATACCTGTTGGGTAACCGTCAGCAATTAAGCCTGTAACTTTTCCTTTATTGAATGCGATGTTTCCACCTAAATCCCATGAGAAATCATCTTTATCAATGATTTTATAGTTCAAGGCAATCTCTACCCCTTGAGAAGTAATTTCTGCATTAGGCAAATTAGCCCATTTTGTAGCATACAAACTTGGATCTGCTACAGGAACCTGTAATAAAGGATCTGAAGTCACTTTTTTATAATAATCAAAAGATCCTGTCAACTTATTCTCTAATATTCCAAAATCAACACCTGCACTATATTGAGCTGTTTGCTCCCATTTTAAGTCCGGATTACCAATATTAGAGATAGTAGGAACACCTTCTACAGGTTTAACTAATGTACTTGCAGCTCCGGCAGGGAACTCCTGATTTCCTGTAATACCCCAACCTACTCTTAATTTAAGATCACTGAATACTTTTGGAATAAAAGGTTCTTCTATTATTTTCCAAGCTACAGATAATGCTGGAAAAGTACCATACTTATTACTTGATCCAAATTTGCTGGACCCGTCTCTTCTTAAAACTGCAGAGAAAATATACTTATCAGAATACGTTAATATCGCTCTACCAAAATAAGATTGCAATTTATTACTTGGATCAAAATAAGCCGTTTGGGCATTTGCACCAGAAATTGCAAAATTAGTAGCCGCAGTAATATTTTTAATATAATATCCTTGATCTGTATATTGTCCAAAACCAGTACCCACAAAGGTATTCCCTTGATTTGAAAACTTTTGGAATGAATATCCTCCAATAGCATTTAATTTTAATTCTTTGGTGATATCGGTAGAATAGTTTAAAGTTTGTTCCACTAAATAGTTAGATCTTTCAACATATGATTTAACAGCAATACCTCCGTTAGACGTTGCAGGATCAATACCTAATAGTTTAGACATACCAACATTTCTATTAGAACTAGAATAATCAACACCTACTCCAACTTTATAATCCAAACCTTTAGCTAATTTATAAGTAGCTGATACATTTCCTAAAATTCTGGCAGTATTAGTATAGTCAGTATATCTATCTAACAAATCCATTGGATTTCTTTGATTGTTACTAATTTTAACATAAGAACCATCTGGATTAAAGAATGCTCTTGTTGGATTCCATTTAACAGCAGAAACAAATAAATCTCCCTCAGCACCCACATTATCAGACAAAGAAGTAGCCTTATCGTGAATAAATGAAGTTTGAATATTGCCCTCAAATTTCAATTTATTGTCAAACATACTATGAGTTATACTGGAACCCAAGTTGTATTTTGTCAATCCTGTATTTTTAACAATACCCTCTTGATCGGTATAGCCCATAGAATAACGATAAGTTCCATTGTCTCCACCTCCACTGTAAGCTAAATCAATTTGTTTTGTTACCGCCGTTCTTAATATTGCATCAAATGCATTTACACTTGAACCAAAATCAGCAGTTGGATTAGCCGCTTTAAATTCAGCAGCATTTAACAAATCATAATCTTTGGCTATTGTTGCAGTAGTATAAGAGGTATTAAGCACCAATTGACCCGCACCTTTAGTTCCTTTTTTAGTTGTAATAATGATTACACCATTTGCACCTCTAGAACCATAAATAGCTGTTGCAGATGCATCTTTCAAAACATCCATACTAGCTATATCAGATGGATTAATAAAATTCAAAGGGTTTTTAGCGGTTTGAGCACCAACACCTACATCCGTAGTTCCTGAACTCACATTCCCTCCCCCGATAGGCACACCATCAACAACATATAAAGGTTCACTTCCTGAACGAATTGACGAAGTTCCTCTAATTTTCACTGTATTACTTCCTCCTGGTTCACCGCTAGCCTGGGTTACCTGAACACCTGCAGATTTTCCTTGAAGTAATTGCTCTGGAGAGGTTGTAACTCCTTTGTTAAAATCGGCAGCCTTAATTGATTCTACTGCTCCGGTTGCATCCTTCTTTTTAACAGTACCGTAACCAATTACGACTACTTCTTTTAATTCAGCTGAATCATCTTTTAAAATAACATTTATCGTTTTTTTTCCTGCTACATTAACTTCTTGCGTTTTAAGACCAATGTAACTAAAAACTAAAATTGCATCTGAACCTACATTTCTAATGGTAAATTTACCATCCGGATCTGTTTGCACTCCGTTTGTTGTTCCTTTTACTAATATAGTAGCTCCTGGAAGAGGACCACTAGGATCTGATACTGTACCTGACACTTCTTGCGAATAAGTCAAACTAGTACAAAGCATGGTTAGAAACACCATCAAGCCTTTTATTAGACTATTTTTCATACGTAATAAATAAGTTGGTTAATAATTTGTTTTTAAGTGGTTTGTTTTAATTATAAGGTAAACCTAATGATAAAATCATGTTAATTTAAGTTGAACCAAAAACTAAAACGTTTTCGATTTATCGAAAACGTTTTAGTTTTTAATAATAATATCCTAAAAAATTAATGTAAAAATTACATTAACAACAACAATAAGCGAATAAAAAAACACTATCTCTATTTTCTACTCATTACCAACAACTCAGGTGTTGTAACCCCATAAAAGATCATTCCCATTAGGGAATAAAAATTCCTAATCTTATAATTAGACCTAAAAGGAAAAAATAATGCTGCTTTAAATAACAAAGCATTTAAAAAATTTATTTCTATTATAAATAAAAAAGACGAATGCTTTTCCAACCTATCAATAGGCCGAAAAAGCATTCGTCTTAAAAATTTTATTGACTATTTCTAGTTTATTGTAATTGTTTTATCATCAAAACCCAGTCCAATTATTTTTAATGATTTCCACTTTTTAGGTAAAATTCCTTTATTAAATTTCAAACCACTATCTGTTTGTTCGACTCCTCCAAAACCATAAATAACTGCTTGAAGCATAGCCCCTGCACCAGTAGCAAAATAAGGGTTATTGCTATTTGCTGATTCTGAAAACACTCCAAATGGAGGACGACTATTAGGCAAATACGATTTCACGAAATAATCATAAGCCTTTTCTCTATCTCCTAAGCGAGCATATAAAACAGACAATACTCCGGATGACATTGCAGGCCCATCTTTAGGATCGATCTTGGCAGCATAATACTCCAAATCTTTTTCAATCTGTTTTTTTTCTGCAATTATATGTAAAGGATATGATAATAAATTCACATCGGCCTGTTTAATCATCTGACCGTCATAACCTTTATAATTTTGAGTAATTCCATTTTTAGTATGAATGAGTAAATGCTCAGATATTTCAACCCATCTGGCATCTACTGGCTCTCCAAGAATTGCGGCTGCTTTGATTGTATTTTTCAGAGATTCAATTACAGATGCATTTGTAAAAGCATTATCATCTATATGTTGCGCATATTCATCTGCCCCGACAACATTCAAAATAGAATAACTTCCATCCTGATTTTTATGTACACGACTTACCCAAAAATCAGCAGTCTGTTTTAAAACATCCCATTCTTTTTTTAACCAAACCTTATCTTGGGTATAAGTATAATAGTTCCAAAAAGCAATTGATACATCGGCAGTAATGTGCTGCTCAAATATCCCTGTTAATGCCCAGGTCGGAGTAGCTTCTTCACCTGTATCATCCGATTCCCAGGGATACATTGCTCCTTTATAACCATAAACGGTTGCTTTTTGCTTAGCCTTCTGCAAGCGATCCGAACGATAATCCAAGCAAGATTTGGCCATATCAGGCTGTAACGCTAAAAGAGTAGGATACATCCAAAGTTCAGTATCCCAAAAAATATGCCCATTATATCCTTGCGAAGACAATCCCATAGGCGCAATACTTTGTCTTGTACCAGGACGGATATAAGAATACAAATTATACAAAGCAAATCGTACACGTTGTTGCGCATCTAAATCCCCTTCGATTTGAATGTCTCCGGTATTCCATAATTCAGACCAGGCATTCTTATGACGTTGCAACAAATTATCAATTCCTTCCTGCAAAGCATATATAGCTTGTCTTTCAGATTCATTCAAGGGATCAGTAAAATCTTTGGAAGTGCAAATCCCACCGGCAATGGCAAATCTATATTTTTGTCCTTTTACTAATTTTTTTGAAAATCCAACTTCATTTTTCTCTGTTTGTTTTAAAATCTCTTTATTACCGTCAAAGAGGAATGTTGTCGAAGCCGAAACTGTATATTTACCCGTCAATGTTTTTGCCGTTGTTCCAAAAACAGGCATGATAAATTGATTGTCTTTTAAAACTCTAAACTGATTTTTTGCTTCTTTTAATTCATCAGGAACAATCATATAATTACTAGCCATTATTTCAACATCACTTTTAGGAATAATTTCTACAATTGCCATTCCAGAAAAAGGAACAGCCCTATTCGCCAAAATAGTATAATTAATACTAACCAAATCCTTAAAAGTAAAAGATGTAGTACTTGTCCCTTCTTTCATAGAAACAACCTGACTCCAATTATCAATATTATTCGACTGTATTTCCTGATTATTAACTGATAAATGAAGATTAAGAAATTCTATTCCTCTTACAATTCTACTAATTCCATTTTCAGGACTACCATCATAAATCCCGTTTAAGAAAATTTCCTTTGTCTTTAACGGAGTATCATCGGTAACAATACCTATCTGGCCATTAGCCATTGCAACTCCAAAATAATTTTGTCTCGAATTGGCATACAAATGCCATTCATCAGATTTAGTTTGTCCAAAAGTAATTGGAGACACCAAAAGCATTAACAATGCTATTTTTAAATTCAAGTTCATAACTGTTTTTTTAAACTTTTTTTTTCAAACCTATAAAAGATTTTACAGAAAAATGATTTTTTTTCTTAAAACTCAAATCGATAACGTTTTCGATATAACGAAAACGTTATCGATTATTACAAAATAGACAATTAAAAAAAAGAATTCTATTTTTATAGAGATAATATAAAAATAAATACTTTTTAAAGTAAAATTCGCAAATACTATGCTATTAAGCCTATTCTTCCAAACGACCATTTTATTAGCATTTTATCATAAAAAAGAAGAAAGCAATACTATCATTATTGCTAATTCATCTGAAAAAATAGAAATTTTATTGAATAATTGGATTTATAACTTCATTGAGCAACCCTTCCCTAAAACCATATCCCAAATTGAGTATTCAATCAGAAAAAATTAAAAAAAATTAAATTCTAACTATTAACAAATAATAATCCTAAAATGATTATGAAACCAAAATTCACAAAAACAACCTCACTGGGACTTCTTTTTCTTCTAGCTTGTTTATCAAGTAAACCTATAATGGCCCAGGAAAAAAATGCTCCAATTGAAAGAAAATGGTGGAAAGAAGCCGTAGTTTACCAAATTTATCCCCGCAGTTACAAAGACACTGACGGCGATGGTGTTGGTGACCTGAAAGGAATTATTTCAAAACTTGATTATATAAAAAGTTTAGGAATAGATGTTGTTTGGCTTAACCCTATATACGGTTCACCAAATGCAGACAATGGTTATGACATCTCAGACTACCAATCCATTATGAAGGAATTTGGGACTATGGAAGATTTTGATGCATTGTTAAAAGGCATGCATGAAAGAGGGTTGAAATTGGTGATGGATTTAGTTGTAAATCACAGTAGCGACGAGCACAAATGGTTTGAAGAAAGCCGAAAATCAAAAGACAATCCTTACAGGGATTATTACCATTGGTGGCCAGCCGAAAAAGGAAAACCGGCCTTCCGACCAGGTGCTTTTGAAGCCGATGGCAGTGGCTGGAGATATGACAAAACAACCAATTCGTATTACTTACATTATTTCAATTACAAACAACCCGACTTAAATTGGGAAAATCCAAAATTGCGTCAAGAAATTTATGCAATGATGAACTGGTGGTTAAAAAAAGGGGTCGATGGTTTTAGAATGGATGTAATTCCTTTCATCTCAAAAGACACCACTTTTCCTGTTATCACTCAAGAAGATTTAAATAAAAATTATGAGGAAAGATGGGATGTTTATATGGCTAGCGGTCCTCATTTACATGAGTACCTTCAGGAAATGAATAAAGAAGTTTTGAGCAAATATGATGTAATGTCTCTTGCTGAAGGTGCAGGAATGATAAAATCAACAGCCTTAAATTTTGTAGATGCCGACAGAAAAGAATTGAATATGGGCTACCATTTTGATGGGGTAAACCTAGGCTATGTTCCTGGATATTTCAAAAAAATGAGTCCTGATTGGAGCCTGGTTGAATTCAAAAAAATCTATTCTGATTGGGATGCCGTTTATGACAAAAAAGGATGGGGAACCATCTATTTAGGAAATCACGATCAACCAAGAATGACTTCTCGTTGGGGAAATGATTCACCTGAATTTAGAGAACAATCTTCAAAAATGCTTACTACGTTCCTACTATCAATGAGAGGGACTCCGTATTATTATAATGGCGACGAAATAGGGATGGTCAATGCCAAGTTTGACAAAATAGACGATTATCGAGATATTGAAACCATTGCAGAATACGAAAAGCTAAAAATAGCCGGAGGCGATTTGAAACAATTCATCGAAGACCAAAAAACAGGCGGCGCAAGAGATAACGGGAGAACTCCCTTTCAATGGAATAATACAACCAATGGTGGTTTTACAAATGCTGAGCCTTGGCTAAAAGTAAATAAAAATTACAAAACGTTAAATGCGGCAGCGCAAGAAAAAGACCCAAATTCAGTATTGAATTATTTTAGAAAAATGGTCAAATTACGTAAAAACAATCCTGTATTGATCTATGGAAAATATACGCTTTTGGACAAAGACAACCCAAATGTATATGCTTATACCCGGGAATTAGATAATAAAAAAATGCTCGTTTTATTAAATTTTACATCCAAAAATGCGACTGTAAAAACAAAAATAAACACGACCAAGGCTAAAGTGTTAATCACTAACTATTCTAAACCAGCAAAAACTACAACATTAAGACCTTATGAAGCCATTATTATAGAATTATAAATATTGAAGTCTTACAATTGCTACAAAACAAATTATATTCCTAATATAAATTTAAAACTTAATACTAACTACCATGAAACATATTATTAATTTATGCTTATTTTCTGCTATGATACTGTCCACAAATGAGAGCACATTGGCACAAAACATGTCTGCAAAAACAACTCAAAAAAATGATCAAAAATGGTGGAAAGAAGCCGTTATATATCAAATATATCCTAGAAGTTTCAAGGATAGCGACGGCGACGGCATTGGTGATTTGAAAGGGATTATTTCTAAATTGGATTATCTAAAAAGTCTCGGTATTGATGCGATATGGCTAAATCCAATATATGAATCCCCAAATGATGACAATGGTTACGACATCAGTAATTATCGCGAAATCATGAAAGATTTTGGGACCATGAAAGATTTTGATCTTTTGTTGAAAGGAATGCATGAACGCGGTATAAAACTAATAATGGATTTGGTAGTAAATCATAGCAGTGATGAACATGAATGGTTTAAACAAGCCAGCAGTTCAAGAGACAATCCTTATAGAGATTATTACCACTGGTGGCCAGCCGAAAAAGGAAAACCACCTTACAGATGGAGTTTTTTTGACGTAAACAGTGACGCTTGGAAATATGATGCAAAAACAGATTCTTATTATCTGCATTATTTTTCCAGAAAACAGCCTGATTTGAATTGGGAAAATCCAAAATTAAGACAAGAAGTATATGATATTATGCGCTTTTGGTTAGATAAAGGTATCGATGGTTTCCGTATGGATGCATTTCAATATGTATCCAAAGACACCACTTGGCCAGAATTACCAAAGGGATATGAGAAAGAAATCAATAAATATTATGGTGAAGGACCTCATTTACACGATTATATTCAAGAAATGAATCGTGAGGTATTAAGCAAATATCCTAATGTAATGACCGTTGCTGAAGGTGCAGGAAGTTCGCCTGAAGATGCCATGAAATTTGTAGATCCCGATAGAAAAGAATTGAATATCGCTTACCATTTTGAAAGTGTCGGTGTAGGAAACCATGTAAAAGACTTTGGATTGGTAAAATACAAAGAAATATTCTCCCGATATGATGAATATTTTAAAGATAAAGGATGGCTATCTATTTTTATTGCCAATCATGACCAGCCAAGAATGGTGAGTAAATTTGGAAATGACTCTCCAGAATTCAGGAATATTTCTTCAAAAATGCTTTCTACATTTGTTATGACAATGCGTGGAACTACTTTTTATTATTATGGAGATGAAATAGGAATGAAAAACATAAGATTCGATTCGATTGATGATTATAATGATGTAGATACCAGAAACAAGTATCTTGGATTAAAAGAAAAAGGAGGCGATTTAAAAGCATTCCTAGAAGGACAAAAACAAACCTCAAGAGAAAACGGACGCACACCAATGCAATGGAATACTGATAAAAACGGAGGATTCACAACTGGAAAACCTTGGCTAAAAGTAAATCCTGATTACAAAATGGTTAATGCGGCAGCCCAGGAAAAAGACCCCAATTCAGTATTAAACTATTTTAGAAAATTAGTGCAAATCAGAAAAAAAGAGCCAACGCTCGTTTATGGAAAATACACTCTTTTGGATAAAGAAAACCCAAATGTTTTTGCTTATTCCCGAGACCTTAACGGAAAAAAAATGTTGGTACTGTTAAATTTTTCAGACAAAGCTGCCTCCTTCAATATAGGAATGCCATTGAATAAATCTACAATAGTTTTAGACAATTACCTTAATACTAAAAACATAAAGAATAACTCTTTACGACCATATGAAGCCGCAATAATAGAATTCAAATAACAGTAAAAGAATCATTTTTAATTTAACTGTTTAATAGAAATTGATTTACTATAAATAAATTGTAAATTAGTTTCTATTAAACAGTTTTTATTTGTTTTTTATTAGAAAATCAAAACATGAATAATACTACTCTAAAAGAAATTGCCAATCAATTGGGAATATCCATAACAACCGTTTCAAAAGCGCTAAAAGGTTACCCCGATGTAAGTGAAAAAACCCGAAAGGCTGTAGTAGAATTAGCAAATCAATTAAACTACACACCAAATAGTTTTGCGGTAAACTTAAGAACAAAGGAATCCAAAACCATAGGCTTAATAATCCCCACTATTGTACATCATTTTTTTTCGAATGTTATTGAAGGAATTCTCGAAGAGGCCGAAAAAAGGGATTATATGGTGATTATTTTACAGTCAAATGAAAAATTTGAATTGGAAAAAAAACAAATTAATCTTCTATTGAATAAAAGGGTTGATGGTATTTTAATCTCCTTATCTAACGAAACCGGCGAATTTAATCACTTGAATACTGTTCTTTCCCACAATACTCCTTTAGTTCTTTTTGATAAAATTGCAAAAATTGTTGACTGTTCAAAAGTGATGATTAATGACCGCAAAGCAGCTTATGATGCTGTTTGTTACCTGATTAAAAAAGGGTATAAAAAGATTGCACATTTCAGAGGTTCATATCTACCGCAAAATTCTATTGATCGTTTTTTAGGATATAAAAAAGCATTGGAAGACAATAATATTCCCTATGATCCTTCTTTAGTTTTTGTATGCGAAAACAACAACGATTTTCAAGACGGTTATGAAAATGCTAAAAAAATAATCCATGAAAATCTAAACATCGATGCGATATTTGCAGTAACTGATTTAGTTGCTATTGGAGTTATAAAATATTTAAATGAAGTAAATATTTCAATTCCAGGCCAGATTGCTATCTTAGGATTTAGCAATTGGTTTATGTCAAGTGTTATATCACCTAGCCTTTCAACGATTGATCAACCTGGATTTGAAATCGGAAGAAAATCAGCAGAAATTCTATTTGATGAAATTAACTTAAAAAAGAATCATTTACCTATAATTTTTCAGTCTATTGAACTAGAAACTAAATTAATTGAACGGGAAACTACATAAGATTGAAATTTTATCAATCTTAATTTCATCGTTTATTTTAATAAAAAAAGAATCCATATTATAAAAATTTCTATCTTGGTATTCGGAATTGATGGTGGAATTTTATTTAAACCAAATGTAAGGTGAAGAAATAAGTCTAAATTATTATACTAAACCACTAGAAACTAGTTCATGAAAGACATTACTCTTAAAGAAATTGCAACAACATTAGGAATTTCAATAACAACTGTCTCTAAAGCTCTCAAAAACTATCCGGATGTTAGTCTCAAAACTAAAAATGCTGTTACTGAATTAGCGCAAAAATTACATTACACACCTAATAGTTTTGCAGTAAATTTAAGGACAAAGGAATCTAAAACCATCGGTTTGATTATACCTGAGGTACTGCATCATTTTTTCTCGAATATCATTAATGCAATTATAGATGAAGCCGAAAAAAACGGTTATTTAGTTATAATCCTTCAATCAAATGAAACACTAGAATTAGAGAAAAAACAAGTGGAACTTCTTATCAATAAAAGAGTTGACGGAATTCTAATATCACTTTCAAACGAATCTAATTATGATGAGCATCTAAAAGAAATAGTCAACAGAAACATCCCTCTTGTAATGTTTGACAAAATATCCAAATTGGCTAAATGTTCTAAAGTGATTATTGATGACCAGAAAGCTGCATTTAATGCTGTGCAACATTTAATTGACAAAGGTTGCAAAAAAATAGCCCATATCCGCGGCCCTGAAAACCCACAAAATGCCATTGATCGTTATATTGGATACAAAAAAGCTTTAGAAAAAAACAATATCGCTTTTGATCCTAAATTAGTTTACACCTGCGAAAAAGTTAGTTTTGAAGAAGGTCATGAATTTGCCAAGCAAATCCTTGCAGATCATCCAGATACTGACGGAATATTCGTAATTACAGACTTGGTTGCCGTTGGTGTACTTTCTTATTTCAATGAAATAGGGATTAAAGTTCCGGATCAAATCGCCGTAATTGGATTTAGTAATTGGTTTATTTCACAAGTATTTACCCCAAAACTAAGTACCGTTGACCAACCTAGCAACGAAATGGGTATTTCGGCTTTCAATTTATTGTTAGAAGAAATGAATTGTCATAAAGAGAAAACCGTTTTCACTCCAAAAACAATTGAATTAGACACCAATATAATCGTTCGGGAATCTACGATGAAGCTTTAAACTACTTCAAAAAATTAACATTTCTACTCAATCCTTGAAACTTAGTCCTCTTAACTGGTGAATCTTTAAAAACTATTTTAAAGGTTTCTTCTGTCATTTCTTCCCAATCCTTTTTAGTCATCGAAAGCAAAGCAGGATTAGGATTAAACAATGGTTCGTTATGACTTTTAGAGAATCTGTTCCACGGACAAACATCCTGACAGGTATCACACCCAAATACCCAATCATCAAAATGTCCTTTCATTTCCGCAGGAATGTTTTCCTTCAGCTCGATGGTAAAATACGAAATACATTTACTTCCATCAACGATATAAGGAGCAACAATAGCCTTTGTGGGACAGGCATCGATACAGGCAGTACAACTTCCGCAGTGGTCAGTCGTAGGATTATCATATTCCAGGTCTAAATCTATAATTAATTCGGCAATGAAATAAAAAGAACCTACCTTTTGAGTCAATAGGTTACTGTTTTTCCCTATCCAACCTAAACCGCTTTTGGCGGCCCAAGCTTTGTCTAAAACAGGTGCTGAATCCACAAAAACACGACCTGAAACCTCTCCGATAGTCTCCTGTATAGAAAAAAGCAGTTCTTTTAATTTTTCCTTGATGACAAAATGATAATCTTTACCGTAAGCATATTTAGAAATCTTATACGAATCCAAAATTTGTTCTTTTTCCGGATAATAATTAAGCAAAAGTGACACCACACTTTTAGCATCATCAACAAGTAAAGTTGGGTTCAGGCGTTTATCAAAATTATTCTCCATATACGCCATCTGCCCATTATAATTTTTATTCAACCAGTTTTCCAGTCTGGGTGCTTCCTCTTCCAGAAAACCCGCCTTAGATATACCACAAGATAAAAATCCGAGGCGTTTGGCTTCGGATTTTATGAACTGCGTGTATTTTGATCTATTGTCGATGAGTTTTGAGTTTTGAGTTGTCAGTTATGGGTTATGGATAAGTTTTAAACTCACAACCCACAACTTTAGAAAAGTCCTCCTTGAATATTAGCTCTAATTTTACCTAAATGCCTATAGGCTTTATCGGTAACTTCACGTCCGCGTGGAGTACGCATGATGAATCCTTCCTGAATTAAAAAAGGCTCGTAAACTTCCTCTATAGTTTCACTACTTTCGGAAACAGCAGTTGCCAGAGTACTCAATCCTACAGGCCCACCTTTGAATTTATCAATGATGGTATTTAGGATTTTATTATCCATTTCGTCCAAACCATGAGCATCAACATTAAGTGCTTTTAAGGCATATTTCGAAATTTCAATATCAATAGTTCCATTACCTTTTATTTGGGCAAAATCACGAACTCTTCGCAACAAAGCGTTTGCAATCCTTGGTGTTCCTCTACTCCTACCTGCTATTTCTATGGCAGCTTCCATGGTAATAGGCATTTTTAAAATAGAAGCACTTCGCTGTACAATGGTTGTCAACAATTCGACAGTATAATATTGTAACCTTGAAGAGATACCAAAACGGGCACGCATTGGAGCTGTTAAAAGTCCCGAACGAGTTGTGGCACCAATCAAAGTAAACGGATTTAGATTAATCTGAACCGTTCTGGCATTTGGCCCTGATTCAATCATGATATCAATCTTAAAATCCTCCATTGCCGAATATAAATATTCTTCGACTATAGGACTCAAACGATGAATTTCATCAATAAACAAAACATCTCTTTCCTCAAGATTGGTCAACAAACCAGCCAAATCTCCCGGTTTATCAAGTACAGGCCCAGAAGTTATCTTGATACCTACTTCTAATTCGTTAGCCAAGATATTAGCCAATGTAGTTTTTCCAAGTCCCGGAGGCCCATGAAATAAAGTATGATCTAAAGCTTCATTACGTTGATTAGCCGCTGCAACAAAAACTTTAAGATTTTCTAAAACCTGATCCTGTCCTGCAAAATCATCAAAAGAAAGAGGCCTTAATCGTTTTTCAAGATCAAGTTCTTCGGAATTATATCCTTTGTTTGTTGGGTCTAAATTTTCATTCATGTAACAAAGATAGACAAAGTAATCAGTTTGTAAAACAGTTAAATTCCAAATTAAAAATCCCAAATCCCAATAATAAGACTATACATCATTGGAATTTGGGATTTTTTATTTAAAATTTCTTTTTTTTATTAACAAAAAAAAAGACCCTCTTTTCAGAAGGTCTTTATAATATTTAGTGATGTAAAACTGATTCACCTGGTTTCATTGGAACTGTTTGAGGAACAAAATCCTCTTCGTGCTCAGGGTTACTGTAATCGTAAGCCCATCTATGAACTTCAGGAATTTCACCTGGCCAGTTTCCGTGAATATGTTCTACTGGAGTAGTCCATTCTAATGTAGTAGATCTCCATGGATTTTGAACCGCTTTCTTACCGTAAAAAATACTGCTAAAGAAGTTGTACAAGAAAACCAATTGGAATGCTCCACCAACTAATGCAAATGTTGTAATCAATACGTTTACGTTTTGCAAATCGTCAAATAACGGGAAGTTTGTATTTGTATAATAACGTCTTGGTAAACCAGCTAATCCAATAAAGTGCATTGGGAAGAAAACTCCATAAGCACAAACCGCAGTTACCCAGAAGTGAATATAACCTAAGTTTTTATTCAACATTCTTCCGTACATTTTAGGGAACCAGTGGTAAATACCAGCAAACATTCCGTAAAGCGCAGAGATACCCATTACTAAGTGAAAGTGAGCAATTACAAAGTAAGTATCATGAACGTTAATATCTAAAGTACTATCCCCTAAAATGATGCCTGTTAAACCTCCAGTGATGAAAGTTGAAACCATTCCGATAGAGAATAACATAGCAGGATTTAATTGCAAATTACCTTTCCATAAAGTTGTAATCCAGTTAAACGCTTTTACAGCAGATGGAATTGCAATCAATAAAGTAGTAAATGTAAATACAGATCCTAAGAACGGATTCATACCTGAGATAAACATGTGGTGACCCCAAACAATTGTAGATAAAAATGCAATTGCAAGAACTGACATAATCATCGCTCTGTAACCAAAGATTGGTTTACGAGAGTTTGTAGCCATAATTTCAGATACAAGACCCATTGCAGGTAAGATTACAATATAAACCTCAGGGTGCCCTAAGAACCAGAATAAGTGTTCAAATAAAACCGGAGATCCACCTTGATAATGTAAAACTTCACCAGCAATATAAATATCAGACAAGAAGAATGATGTACCAAAACTTCTATCGAAAATTAATAATAAAGCTGCAGATAACAATACAGGGAAAGAAATTACCCCAATAACAGCAGTAACAAAGAATGTCCAGATTGTAAGAGGAAGTCTAGTCATAGACATTCCTTTTGTTCTCAAGTTAATAACAGTAACGATATAATTTAAAGATCCCATTAAAGAAGATGCAATAAATAAAGCCATCGAAACTAACCATAATGTCATACCAGCACCTGATCCAGGGATTGCTTGCGGTAAAGCACTTAAAGGCGGATAGATTGTCCAACCTGCTGATGCAGGACCAGCTTCAACAAATAATGAACTTAACATAACTACTGCTGATAAGAAGAACAACCAGTAAGAAATCATGTTCATAAATCCTGATGCCATATCTCGGGCACCAATTTGAAGCGGAATAAGTAAATTACTAAACGTACCACTCAATCCTGCTGTAAGAACAAAGAATACCATGATGGTACCGTGTATTGTTACTAAGGCAAGATAAACATCATTAGCCATTACACCTTCAGGAGCAAATTTATCACCTAATAAAACATTGAAAATTTTAAAAGACTCTTCTGGCCATGCTAATTGCATTCTAAAAAGCAAAGACATACTAATACCAATAACTCCCATAATAATACCTGTGATAAGGTATTGTTTAGCAATCATTTTGTGATCAATACTAAAAATGTATTTAGTAATGAATGTGTCTTTATGGTGGTGTTCGTGTTCGTGATCGTGAGCGTGATCGTGACCTTCTGCTGACATATATTATACTTTAAATTTTCTTAATAAATTATTTAATAGCAACTTCTTTACTAGCCGTCGCTACTGAATCTCCCTGAGCTTCTCCTGATGCGTCATCAGCAGGTTTTTCTAATGATGCTTTTACTTCATTAACTAAGGTAGTTTTATCTGCTAACCATTTTTTGTAATCTTCCGGTGTATCAACTACAATCTTCATTTGCATGTTATAGTGAGAAGCACCACAAATTTTATTACAAAGCAACAAATAATCAAAAGTATAAGGATCTAATCCAGATTGACCTTTAGCAATTAACTCAACACTTTTCTTAGCTCTTAATTCATTAATATGAGCTACTTTTTCAATCATATAAGGTAATTCTCTATACTCTGAAGTTGTGTAAGTAGGAGTAAAAGCAAATTCAGTAACCATACCTGGAACACAGTTCATTTGTGCTCTAAAATGAGGCATATAAGCTGAGTGTAAAACGTCTTGAGAACGTAGTTTAAACTGTACTTTTTTACCTTTTGGGATATGCAATTCAGTTACAACAATATCGTCTTGTGCATTTTTATCTGATAAATCAACTCCTAAAGTATTAACACCTTCAATATATCTAACATTTGCTTTACCTAAAACATTGTCTTCTCCAGCTAATCTGGCAGTCCATTTAAACTGTTGTGCATACAATTCGATTACAATAGTATCTTCGTCCTCATCAATAAACATAATATTAGTCCAAGCATACAATCCGTAAAGAATTAAACCAGCCAATGTTACTGCAGGAATGATACTCCATAAAGCTTCTAATTTATTGTTATCGGCAAAATACAAAGCTTTTTGATCTTTTTTACCTTTATATTTAAAAGCAAAATAGTGTAATAAAGCCTGAGTAATTGCCTGAACTGTAAAAATTAAAACCCAAGTAATATTCATTAATCTATCAACTTCTGTTCCATGCTCAGAAGCAGGAGTATGAAGAGGTAAATTACCCCAAGTAAGCAAACCATATATAGTAAAAACATATAAGAATGCTAAAAAACCAAACATCAAATATCCTTGAATATTATTGTCTTTATCATTAGCTACCTGAGAACTATCTGAAGAAGAACCCACTTGAGTAAGGTCGAATATTTTAGTCAATTGCCATAAAGCAACAGCTAATAAAACTAAAACTATAATTACCAACAAACTTGTCATCTGTTTATCTCTTTAAAAATTAATAATGAAAATGTTTACTTTCTTCGATATAAGGATTTCTTTTTGCTAATAAAGGAGTTTTAGTTAATGCTGTAAATACAGTAAAAATAAACAATCCAAGGAAGAAAAGAACTGATGAGATTTCAGGAATACCAATAAACCATTGATCACCAACAGTACCCGGCATAATCATATTAAAGAAATCTATATAGTGACCTGCCAAAATAACGATACCAGCCATAACGATTACCCAAGTAATTCGTTTGAAATCAGTATTGATAAGAATCAATATCGGGAAAACAAAGTTCATAACAACAGCTCCAAAGAATGGTAAGTTGTATAAATTAATTCTGGTAACGAAATAAGTAACCTCTTCAGGAATATCAGCATACCAAATCAACATAAATTGAGAGAACCATAAGTAAGTCCAGAAGATACTGATACCAAACATGAATTTAGCTAAATCATGAATATGACTAGTGCTTACAAATTCTAAATAACCTCTTGATTTTAAATAAACAGTTACCATTGCAATCATAGTGATACCACTTACAAAGAAACTTGCAAATACATACCATCCAAACAAGGTAGAAAACCAGTGTGGATCAATTGACATAATCCAATCCCAAGACATAATAGACTCAGAAACGATAAAGAAAACTAAGAAACCAGCTGATAATTTAAAGTTCTTTTTATAAGAAGCATTATCATTAGCTTCATCTTGTTCTAAACAGTTTTTTCTTGAATAATGACGGTATAAATTCCATCCAATTAAGAAAACAGCAGCTCTGGCAATCCAAAACCCAAAGTTTAAATAACCTGATTTACCAGCAATAATTTCGTCATAATCAGCATGTTTAGGATCCGTAACATGCTCTCCTAACCATACGAAGATATGATTAAAATGTAATCCACATAAAACCAAAATAACAAAGAAAATTACTGAGCCAACTGGTAAATAAGCGGTAATACCCTGCATTACTCTAAACAAAACCGGAGACCAACCTGCCTGAGCAACTTGTTGAATAGCATAAAAAGCTAAAGTTCCCATAGCAATAAGCATAAAGAAAATACAAGCAACATATAAAGCTGCCCATGGCTTATTTTGCAATTGGTGTAAGACATGAGTTAAATGCTCTTCATGTTCAGCTGCCTCTTTAACTTCAGCTGCACTAACATGTTCAGCTTTTGCATGAGCTCCCTCAGCTTTAGCTTCTTCATGATGTGCTTCACCATGTCCACCGTGAGATTCAGCAGCAAGGATATTCTCAACTTCATGAATATCTTTAGGTGCGTTTAAAAAACCATAAGCTATTCCTAATATACCAACGGCCATTAAGATGATAGAAAAAGTTTTTAATTTACTTGAAAATGTATACATATCTAATACGATCAGTTTGTTCAACAATTATAATTGGCTTTTAAGTTTAAGCACGTAGTCAGCGATTAACCAACGCTCTTTTTTACTTAATTGATTTGCATGAGAACCCATTGCATTTAAACCATACGTCTCAACGTGAAAAATACTTCCTTCAGTGATATCTCTATCTTTATAACTAGGAACTCCTAAGAATTTTTCTCTCTCAACTAATTTTCCTTTACCATTACCAGCTGCACCATGACAACTAATACAATAGATTTCGAAAAGTTCTTTTCCTTTACCAGAATTTCTATCTAATGAATCAAGCGGTGACTTTAAATTAGCTTTAGCCAATTGATATCCAGCAGTAGAATTTTCATACTCGTAAGGTTCAAAACCTCTATTAATACTACCTTCAGCAGGAAGTTGACCTTCTTTACCATTAGGAAAAGCTTTAGACTCTGAATAAGTTTCATAGCCTACTGACTCATACATATTTGGAAAATACTGATAATTCGGCGCTTTATCATTATGGCATGAAGCTACTAACATAGTTATGCCTAACAATAGTGTTATTTTATATACCCTTTTCATATCTAAATTAATTCTTTTCTATTACTTTAACTTCTACAGCACCTGTATTTTGGAAAAAAGAAACCAATTCTTCTTCATTATCTTTAATAGCAACTTCCATTAAGAAATGATCATCTGTAGTTCTAACATCTGGATTTTCAGCTTCTTTGAAAGGCCATAATCTACTTCTCATATAGAAAGTAATAACCATTAAGTGAGCTGCAAAGAATACAGTCATCTCAAACATAATAGGCACAAAAGATGGCATATTTTGAATATAACTGAAACTTGGTTTTCCTCCAATATCTTGAGGCCAGTCATGAATCATGATATAGCTCATCATAAAAGTGGCAACAGAAATACCAACACATCCATATAAGAATGAACAAATAGCTAATCTTGTAGGCGCTATTCCCATAGCTTTATCCAAACCGTGAACAGGAAATGGACAAAAAACATCTTCAATATGATGGTGTGCTGCTCTTGTTTTCTTAACAGCATTCATCAATATATCGTCGTCATTATAAATGGCGTAAATTACTTTATTACTCATGGTGTGAATCTTTATTTGCTTCTCTTTCTCTTATGTAATTATCTCCTGTTGCTTTTAAAATTGTTTTAACCTCTGCCTGTGCAATTACAGGGAAAGTTCTTGAATACAATAAAAACAATACAAAGAAGAAACCTATTGTTCCAATGAAAATTCCAATATCAACAAATGTTGGAGAGAACATTGTCCAAGAAGACGGTAAATAATCTCTATGTAGAGAGGTTACGATAATTACGAATCTCTCAAACCACATTCCTATGTTTACAACAATCGAAATAATGAAAGAAAACATGATACTAGTTCTTAATTTCTTGAACCACATAAATTGCGGAGAGAAAACGTTACAAGTCATCATTGCCCAATATGCCCACCAGTAAGGTCCGGTAGCTCTGTTCAAGAAAGCATATTGCTCATACTCTACACCTGAATACCAAGCCACAAATAACTCCGTAATATAAGCCACACCTACGATAGAACCTGTAATCATAATAATGATGTTCATCAACTCGATGTGTTGTAAAGTAATGTAAGCTTCTAAGTTAGAAACTTTTCTCATGATGATAAGCAAAGTATTTACCATTGCAAATCCTGAGAATACCGCTCCAGCAACGAAGTATGGAGGGAAGATAGTTGTATGCCATCCTGGAATTACAGAAGTAGCAAAGTCCATCGATACAATTGTGTGTACAGAAAGTACAAGAGGAGTTGCTAAACCAGCAAGTACCAAAGATACTTCTTCAAAACGTTGCCAGTCTTTGACTCTACCACTCCATCCAAAACTTAGGATTGAATATATTCTTTTATTAAATGGAGTAATCGCTCTATCTCTAAGCATTGCAAAGTCAGGTAATAAACCAGTCCACCAGAAAACTAATGATACTGATAAATAAGTAGAGATTGCAAATACGTCCCAAAGTAATGGAGAGTTAAAGTTAACCCATAAAGATCCAAATTGGTTTGGTATAGGTAATACCCAGTAAGCTAACCAAGGACGTCCCATGTGAATAATTGGAAACAAACCTGCCTGAACTACTGAGAAGATTGTCATTGCCTCAGCCGAACGGTTAATCGCCATTCTCCATCTTTGACGGAATAACAATAATACCGCAGAAATTAAGGTTCCAGCGTGTCCAATACCTACCCACCAAACGAAGTTAGTGATATCCCAAGCCCAACCAACTGTTTTATTTAATCCCCATGTTCCAATACCTGTAGATATCGTATAAACTATACATCCTATTCCCCAAAGAAAGGCTGTTAAGGCGATTGTAAAAACAATCCACCAATGTTTATTAGCCAAACCTTCGACAGGCGCTGCCACATCTACTGTTACATCGTGATAAGATTTATCACCTATAACTAAAGGCTTTCTAATACTAGAGTCGTATATATGAGACATATTCCTTTATATTGATTTTAAATTTATTTCTTAAGTGTTTCTAACTTTTACGTGATAAACCACATTTGGTTTTGTTCCTACGTGCTCTAACAAGTGATATGATCTTTCGTCAGCAGCTAATTTAGCTACCTTACTTGCTTTATCATTAACATCACCAAAAATCATTGCTCCAGAAGAACAAGCTGCAGAACAAGCTGTTTGGAATTCACCGTCAACCACTTCTCTTCCTTCTCTCTTAGCATTCAAAATTGTAGCTTGAGTCATTTGGATACACATAGAACATTTTTCCATAACCCCACGAGAACGAACGTTTACGTCTGGGTTTAATACCATACGACCTAAATCATCATTCATGTGGTAATCGAATTCGCTGTTTTTGTTGTATAAGAACCAGTTGAAACGACGTACTTTATAAGGACAGTTATTAGCACAGTAACGAGTACCAACACATCTGTTATAAGCCATGTGGTTTTGACCTTGACGACCGTGAGATGTAGCAGCAACAGGACAAACTGTTTCACAAGGTGCGTGATTACAGTGTTGACACATTACTGGTTGGAAAGCAACTTGTGGGTTATCTGATGCTTTCTCCATTTCATTAAATGTAGAAAGTGAGCTAGACAATCCTGCAATACCTTCTTTTCTTTCATTATCTCCTTCGAAAGTTTCTTCAGAAGAATAATATCTGTCAATACGCAACCAGTGCATATCACGACTTCTTCTTACCTCAGATTTACCTACAACAGGTACATTGTTTTCTGCATGACAAGCAATCACACAAGCTCCACAACCTGTACAAGCATTTAAATCGATAGAAAGATTAAAGTGGTGTCCTACTGAACGATCAAAAGATTCCCATAAATCTACAGTAGTTGCTTCAACTTCTTTATGATTTAAAGATACTTTTGGAGTTTCGTTCCAAATTGCAGAATCCTTAGTATTGAAGATTTCTAAAGAAGTTTCTTTAATGATATCTCCTCTACCCATTAAGGTTTTTTGACCTTGAACACAAGCAAACTCATGTTCTCCATCAGCTTTAACTAATTCAACTGATTGCACATCATTAAAACCTTTATATAAAGCGTAAGCATTTAAACCTACCTGCATTTCTTCTTTTAAAGCCGCTTTACGACCATAACCTAAAGCTAAACCAACAGTACCAACTGCTTGTCCTGGCTGAACAATAACCGGTACATTTTCTAATTTAACTCCGTCAGCAGTTGTAATAGTAGCATAACTACCATTCAAACCACCATTAGCAACAATCTCATTAGATAATCCTAATGTTTTAGCATCAGCATTAGCAACTGTTACATAGTTATCCCAAGATACTCTTGTAATTGGATCCGGGAACTCTTGTAACCATGGGTTATTAGCTTGTTGACCGTCTCCCATACCAGTTTTAGTATACAATACTAATTCTAATCCGTTAGCAGCTTTTGATTTAGCCAATGCAGTTGCAGCAGCAGTATAATCAGCAGCACCTCCAGATAAAGCAGCAGGAGCTCCAACAAATACCCCATCGTGTAAAACTTTATTCCAAGTTGAACCCGCAATAAATGATGAAGAAAATGCTTTTAAATAATCATAGTAAGTTCCGGTAAGACCATTAATAGACATCAAAACATCTTGAAATTGTTTTGTTTTGAATAATGGACGGATAGTTGGCTGCGTTAAACTATAAGTTCCTTTAGTTAAAACTAAATCTCCCCAAGCCTCTAAGTAGTGAGGTACCGGAGCAGCAATAGTTGCAATTGAAGCAGTTTCATCTTCTTTCAAAGATAAAGCAACAGAAGTTTTTACTTTTTTAAGACCTTCAACAAAAGAAGATGAATCAGCCAAAGTATACGCCGGATTCACTCCACTCATAATCAAAGTATGAACGCTACCAGCTTTCATGTCATTGATTAACTGAGTCACTTTTGCATCAGAACCTTTTCTTATTTCTCTAACACCTACAGTAGTAAAAGCTTCACTAGCCAAAACCTGGTTGATTGCCAATACTAATAATTGTGCGTTTTTATCTTGGATACCTGAAACCAAAAGTCCTTTAGAACCAGCAGCTTTCAATTGTTGAGCCGCTTTAGTAACTTCTGCCTTAAATTCAGGTGCTAAGTTTACAGCAACAGCAGAACCTGTTACTACATTATATATATGTACTAATGCTTGTTTTTGATTAGCAACCGACATCGGTAAACGCTTATCAGCAGCAGCACCAGACAAAGTCATATTAGCTTCTAATTGGAAATGACGGGACATTTTTCCGTTTTTCGGAATTCTTCCCTGTGCATATCCTGCATCATATCCTCCACCTTGCCAATCTCCAAGGAAATCAGCTCCTACAGAAACAATAAGAGATGCTTTTGCAAAATCATAATCTACTAAAGCTCTTTCTCCATAAACAGCTTCAAAAGCATCTAAAGCTTCAGAAGAAGAAACAGCATCATAAATTACGTGTTTTGCATTTGGATTAGCTCCAATAAAATCAGCGATTAATTTTTCAGTTGAAGGACTCGCTAGAGTATTCGTTAAGAAAACCACCTGACCACCTTTAGCTTTCGCATCGGCAATGCTTGATTTAATTTTCGAATTCACTACAGACCAATCTGAATTCTTACCTTCAACTTTAGATTCTTTCAAACGCATATTATCATACAATGACAATATTGAGGCATGAATTCTAGCATTTGCAGCAAATTTAGCTCCCGAAATAGTATTATTATCTATTTTAATAGGACGCCCTTCACGTGTTTTAACAAGTAGATTTGCAAAATCAAAACCATCAAAAACAGAAGTTGCATAATAATCTGCTACTCCAGGAATGATTTGCTCTGGTTGTAATACATAAGGAATCGACTTGTTCACAGGTCCTTCGCATGCTGCAAGTGTAGCTGCTGCAGTACTAAACCCAACGTACTTTAGAAAATCACGTCTTGAAGTTGAAGAAGATGACATCGCATCAGCATTTCCTAAAAATTCATCCGCAGGAATCTCTTCAACAAACTCGTTATTTCTAAGCGCCTCAACAATAGAACCATTTTCTAGTTCCTCAACACTTTTCCAGTATTTTTTGTTTGATGACATTGTATATATATATTAAAATCTTAATAATTTGATTAATAGTGGCATTTTCCACATTCTAAACCTCCCATTTGTGCTTCAGTCAATTTGTCCACACCGTATTTCTTAGAAAGTTCTTCGTGTATCTTAGTATAATACCCATTCCCTTCCATTTTAACTTCAGTTTTTCTGTGACAGTTCACACACCAACCCATAGTTAACGGAGCAAATTGTTTTTGAATTTCGTAAGTTTCAACAGGAC
Source organism: Flavobacterium sufflavum (assembly GCF_004016525.1). Classification (GTDB taxonomy): domain Bacteria; phylum Bacteroidota; class Bacteroidia; order Flavobacteriales; family Flavobacteriaceae; genus Flavobacterium; species Flavobacterium sufflavum. Next base: position 344,292 of record NZ_SACJ01000002.1, on the reverse strand, counting down.
CGTGACAAGTTTGGCATTCAATACCTGCAACAGTTACGTGTTGAGAGTGGTTGAAATAAACAAAATCAGGTAGATTATGGATACGAACCCATTTAACAGGCTGTTGTTTTCCAGTGTAAGACTGAGTGGTTTTATCCCAACCAACAGCATCGTATAATTTTTGAATTTGAGCATCGTAGAATGCTTTGCTGTACTCAGCAGTAGCAGTAGTCTCAGCAACTTCAGAAATATTTTTATGACAGTTCATACAAACATTCAAAGAAGGAATACCTGCATTTTTACTTACTCTGGCAGCAGAGTGACAGTACTTACAGTTAATCTCATTATCACCAGCGTGAATTTTATGAGAATAATGGATTGGCTGAATCGGTTGGTAATCCTGATCAACACCTACCTGCATTAAAAAACCGTAAACAAAATATCCACTAGCCAATAATAAGAAGATAGAAGAAACCAATACTAAAAATTGATTTTTAACAAAAGCTTTCCAGATTGGAGTACACTCAGCTTTAGGAGCAACTTCAATACCATTTGCTTTAGCAACTTTTCTTAAGACATTGTTTACCATAAACAACATCACAACTAAAACCACCAAAACTAAAGCAAGAACTCCTAAAATTACATTATTATTAGAACCCGTCCCTTCGACATTCGCTCCAGGAGGAGTAGCAGCTCCACCGGCCGCAGCCGCAGGCTCTGCCTTAGGCTCAGAAGTATAAGCTATAATATTATCAATATCAGCCTCAGATAACTGAGGAAAAGGAGTCATTACCGACTTATTATTTTCTTCAAATAATTTAACAGCAGCAGCATCTCCTGATTTAATTACTTCAGAGCTATTATGAACCCATTTATAGATCCAAGCCATGTCATGTTTTTCAGCAACCCCTCTAAGCGCAGGACCTGTTGACTTAGCATCAAGCTTATGACACGCAGCACAATTAGAATTAAAAAGCGCCTTACCTTTTACTGGATCACCACCAGCTGTAGCAGCTGCAGGAGCAGCCTCGGTTGCAGCTGCAGGAGCAGCATCTTGCGCAAATGAAGAGAAGGAAAAAGTTAGCATCATTGCTAAACCTAAAAACATTTTCCTTGAGTTCGAATTATGGTTACCCACCTTTTTCATAAAGTATAATGATTATCTACTAAAAATTGGCACAATTTTTTATACAACAATTTCATATAAAAACGTCCCTTTATTTTAAACAGCCACAAAAATACGACTTAAGAACTATTCTCAAAACCTTAAAACAACCCAAACAACAATTTATATTAATTCTAAATAATCTTTTTATTTCACATTAAGTATATAATTAGTAATTTTACTTAAAAATCTTCACGTTATGAGAATTTTAACTATTCAAAACAGCATTTTTTACATTGCCTATCTAAGTATTTTAAGCCTAAAATTATCAGCCCAGGAAACAAAAATTAACATTCAGCAAAATCCTAAGTTTGAACAATTACTAAACGAAAAAAGAAAGATCAACAGCTCAATAGCTGTAAATGAGAGATATAAAATTCAGGTCTTTAGTGGCGTGAGTGAAAAGGCAAAAAAGACCTTAAGCGACTGCAAACAAAATTTTGCCGATTTAGACGGAACCATCGTATTCAACACTCCTAATTACAAAGTTTGGATGGGTAATTTTAAAACCCGAATTGAAGCCGAACGAAATTTAGTAGAAATTAAAAAAGTATATGCTAATGCGTTTTTAATAAAACCTAAAAAATAAAAATTTAACACTTTTTGCTACAAATAAAAGAGACGAATCAAGTAGAAAACCACTTGATTCGTCTCTTTTTATTTACATTATAATTAACCTAAAATCACATTAAAAGTCAACTTATAACGTTATGGTACAAAATTAAAAATCAAGCAAAAATTGCATTTAATAAATACAAATAGAGAGATAATAATTTAAAAAAATCAAGCTATTTAATTTTCACCATTATTTTTAAATCAAAATTCTCCACAACTTTTTGTCTTCCTCTTTTAACACCATTAACATTCAAATAAGTTATTAAAAGATGATACTTTGAATATTCAACTAATTGAATTATTTTTTTATCATGAATTAGATTGCTGTCAAAATCTGCATTTTTATTTATAAAATCAAAAATCCTCAAAGGAATAGTATCATTATTAATTTGCAAATCGATACCATAACTTTTCTTATTTGATTTTACAGAATAAAGAACCTTACCAATTTCTAGACACTTTTCACAATTTAAATCTGAATAATTTGAAAGCGCTATAATCACATCATAGCCTTGTATACTTTCTACATATTGATTATCTGAAAAATTATAATAAAATGCTGAATTAACATTGTTTTCTCTTTCATATTTATCATGATACACAAGTCCCAACGATTCCATAATTTTGAACGGACTTGGATTTTTATCTTTTTTAAGCAAGGAAGAAAGTTTACCTTTTGCATCAGAAACGAGAAATATTTCTACCCCGTAATTATCATCTAAAAAATCTATAATACTACTTAAGTCCTGCTCTTGTTTGAAACTCAATTTTTGTTTTTTAATTATTTGCAAATAGGATTCAAATCTATCAAGTTGACTATTTTTCGAAATACTATCAGCACTTTGTGGTCCAACAATTGACAACAATCCTGCAACACACATACTAATAGGAATAAATTTTATTTTGGGTTGTTTTTGAATTAAAAAATAAGCGATAACAATAGTCAACCAAATAGAGAGCAATAATACATAATATCGTTCATGCGTAAACCCATACAATTGTATGCGGTATAAAATAGCCCAAAACAACAAGCCTAATAATGGAACCAATAAAAAATAAAACCAACGATTAAAACTTCGCATCCATAAATTTCCTTGAATGTTTGCTATTGGATGAATCAATAAAAAGGATAATATCCCAACTATTGCAAAAACCAAAACCAGATAAGAAACCCAACCAATAGGTAATGAAAATAAAACTATAATCTTTGCTTCATAGCCTAATAAAATAAGCAAATAAATACTAATCAAAGGCAACAAAACATATTGGGTGAAATTTTTAAGTCCATTAGGATATTTCAATTGAAGAGGCTGCTGATTTTTACCAATTGAAGGAACACCGTTCAAAAAAAACATGGTGTTGAAAATACCCGCGATAGTAAAAAACAGATAACCATAAATTTTATTATCAAAATCAACATTAAACAATTCTTTAATTGCTACCAATGCTAAAGTTAATCCCAGATATAGCACTACACTATATAAACCGGCGGTCAAGATCCTCAAGAACAAACGCTTGTTAAATTCCCAAAACTCTTCCTGATTATATTGAATTGGTATAAATCCGGCAAATGAAACTAACAAATGCAAAGCAATATCAAGAACCACAAACTGAATAATATCAACTTGTGAAAGTGATTCATGAAAATTAAAAACAAATAAAACCGCTAATACTCCCAGCAACAAACTAATCAAATAACGATAGAGATAATTTTTGGATTTACTTATAAAGTACAAGCTTACGGAAAGAAACAAAACCAAACAGAGCGAACTGCTCATTATTGCTTTTAACAAAAACTGCCTCGTAGGATCTTGGTATTCCAAATCGATAGACCGAATTGCAAAAATAGTTCCGCATAAAGCCGCTATAATTTCTAACGGAAATCGTATAACTGTCGCTTTGGTTGCATCAAAAACATTTTGAAGTGAAGGGAATTTTGACATAGTTTAGATATTTACCACTAAGTAACGAAAAATACTACACAAAAAACACAAGCTTTTGTTTTTTCAAATTAAACTAAATGGGTTAAAACAAAAAAAATCCCGATTGCTCGGGATTTTCTTATAAAAATATATTTGAAATACTATTTCAATTTTTTCTTGATTGCTACTTCATGGTAAGCTTCAATAACATCTCTTTCTTCAATGTCATTGTAACCTTTAACCTGAATACCACAATCGTAACCTTTAGTAACTTCTTTCACGTCGTCTTTGAAACGTTTCAAGGCAATTAATTCACCTTCATGAACTACTACACCATCTCTAACGATTCTGATTTTCGCCTGACGGGTAATTTTACCATCCATAACCATACATCCGGCAATAGTACCCACTTTAGAAATTTTAAACAACTCTCTAATTTCAGCAGTTCCTAATACTTCCTCTTTCATTTCAGGAGCAAGCATTCCTTCCATCGCGTCTTTCAAGTCGTCAATAGCCGCATAGATAATTGAGTAGTAACGGATATCAATTTCTTCTTTATCAGCTAACTGTCTTGCGTTTCCTGCAGGACGAACGTTAAATCCGATAATGATGGCATCAGAAGCAGAAGCCAACATAACGTCAGTTTCAGTAATTGCTCCAACACCTTTATGGATAATATTGATTTGAATTTCTTCAGTAGACAATTTAGAGAACGAATCAGATAAGGCCTCAACCGAACCATCCACGTCTCCTTTAAGGATTACGTTCAATTCTTTAAACTGACCTAATGCAATACGACGACCAATTTCGTCTAATGTAATGTGACGTTGTGTACGTACTGATTGCTCACGCATTAATTGAGAACGTTTGGCAGCAATTTGTTTTGCTTCTTTTTCGTCTTCAAACACATTGAATTTATCACCCGCAGTTGCCGCACCATCCAGACCTAAAATAGATACTGGCGTTGAAGGTCCTGCAATTGTAACAATATTACCACGTTCATCATGCATCGCTTTTACTTTTCCATGGTGCTTACCTGCTAATAGGTAATCTCCAATTTTCAAAGTACCATGTTGTACTAATATGGTAGAAACATAACCTTTTCCTTTATCTAAATAAGCTTCGACTACTGTTCCTTGAGCTGATTTGTTAGGATTTGATTTCAAATCTAAAATTTCAGCTTCCAATAATACTTTTTCTAAAAGTTCTTTAACACCTGTTCCTTTTTTAGCAGAGATATCGTGAGATTGGATTTTTCCACCCCAGTCTTCTACTAATAAATTCATACCTGCTAAACGCTCTTTAATTTTTTCAGGATTAGCATTTGGCTTATCTACTTTATTGATGGCAAATATAATTGGCACACCAGCTGCCTGAGCATGACTGATAGCCTCTTTGGTTTGTGGCATGATATCGTCATCGGCAGCAATTACAATAATTGCAATATCGGTAACCTGAGCACCACGTGCACGCATCGCGGTAAACGCCTCGTGACCCGGTGTATCTAAGAAAGCAATTTTTTGACCATTGTCTAAAGTTACTCCATAAGCTCCAATGTGCTGTGTAATTCCTCCAGACTCACCAGCAATAACATTTTCTTTACGGATATAATCCAGTAAAGAGGTCTTACCGTGATCGACGTGACCCATTACCGTAACAATAGGCGCTCTGGTTACTAAGTCTTCTTCTTTGTCTTCTACAACTTCGATAGCTTCTTCGATATCTACAGTTATAAACTCAACATCATAACCAAACTCGTCTGCCACAATAGTTAATGTTTCAGCATCTAAACGTTGGTTCATGGTAACCATGATTCCAAGAGACATACAAGTTCCAATTACCTTCGTAATTGGCACATCCATCATGATAGCAATTTCACCTACAGTTACGAACTCGGTTACTTTAAGAATTTTACTTTCTTCATCTAAAGCTCTTTGTTCATCGTCTGATTTTTGACGGTGCGTATCTCTTTTATCTCTTCTGTATTTAGCAGCCTTAGATTTTCCTCCTTTTTTACCTTGAAGTTTTTCTAAAGTCTCTCTAATTTGATTTTTTACTTCCTCTTCTGTAGGCTCAACTTTAGCCACAATAGCAGGACGATTTCCTTTTACAAATCCTGGTCTGGCACCTCTGTCTCCTCTGTTGGCATTAAATCCACCACCAGCTGTATTAGGTGTTATCTTGTTAGGATTTGGAGCACCAGGCGCTCTAGGTGTAGTTGGTGTATTAGGAGAACCGGCCGTTCCAGGCTTAGGAGCAATTCTCTTACGCTTGTTTTTATTTGCATTAGCTCCCGCAGCTCCAGGCGCACCTGGTTTATTAGGAGTAATTTTAGGATCTTCTTTTTTCTTTTTAGGCTTGTTGAATTGAGATAAATCAATCGTCTGACCTGTTAATTTAGCTCCGGAAAGTTTTTGGTATTGGGTAGCAATTGCTTCTTCAGCCGGAGCTTCATCTGTTTTTGCAACCTCTTTAACTACCTTAACATCTTCCTTAGCCTGAGGAGCAGCAACAGGCTCTTCCTCTTTTTTAACTTCTTTTTTAGGTGCTATATTTTCAACAACAGTCTTACTAGCTTCAGCAACAATAGGTTTTTCTTCTTTTTTGTCTGATTCGATTTTCTCTGGAGCACTAGTTTTAGCAAGCGGTTTGTCTTCTGCAACTTCAGGCTTAGGAGCAACTACTTTCTCTTCAGCTACAGGAGCAGCAGCAGGTTTTGCAGGATTTAAATCAATTTTTCCAACTTGAACAGGTCCTGAAATTACAGCTCTTGCCTTAATTACTTCCTGTTGTTGTCTTTGCAATTCTTCCTCTTGCTTACGTTTATCTTCTGCCTCTCTGTCACGCTCAATACGTAAAGCCTCTTTCTCTTTTCTTTTTTCTTCGCTTACTTCTTTAGAAGCCTCTTTTTTCCCTCTGTCACCCGCAAACTGACCGCACAAGACATTGTATACATCATCAGAAATTTTTGTGTTCGGATTTGACTCAATAGCAATCCCTTTATCCTTAAGATAATCCACAGCTCTTTCCAAAGAAATATTCAATTCCCTTAAAACTTTGTTTATTCTTATTACTCTCTCTTCAGACATATAACCTTTTTATTATTACCTATTTCGTTGTGTTGTTTAGAAGTATAGAACTAACTATCGAACTCTTCTTTCAATATTTTCATTACATCTAGAATTGTTTCCTCTTCTAAATCTGTTCTTCTTACTAAATCTTCTACATCATGTTTCAAGATACTTTTTGCTGTATCTAATCCAATTTTTGCAAATTCTTCGATGATCCACTCTTCGATTTCATCTGAAAACTCTGTTAATTCAACATCATCCTCATCTGCGGTAGTACCTTCAACATCTCCTTCTCTGATAACATCTAACTCATAACCAGTTAACAAACCAGCTAGTTTAATGTTGTGTCCTCCTCTACCAATAGCTTTTGAAACCTCTTCTAATTTCAAAAACACCTCAGCTCTTTTAGCTTCTTCATTGATTTTAATCGAAGAAACCTTTGCCGGACTCAATGCTCTTGTAATGAACAATTGAACATTATTAGTATAATTAATAACATCGATGTTTTCATTACCTAACTCACGTACAATTCCGTGAATACGAGAACCTTTCATCCCCACACAAGCCCCTACCGGGTCAATTCTATCATCATAAGAATCCACAGCTACTTTTGCTTTTTCACCTGGAATTCTCACTACTTTCTTAATCATAATCAAACCGTCAAAAACCTCTGGAATTTCCTGTTCAAATAATTTCTCTAAAAACTTCTCAGAAGTTCTAGACATAATAATTTGAGGTTTGTTTCCTTTTAATTCAACGCTTTCAATAATTCCACGAACATTATCCCCTTTACGGAAGAAATCGGATGGAATTTGTTTTTCTTTTGGTAAAACAATTTCATTCCCTTCATCATCCACAAGAATAACAACTCTTGGTCTTACATGGTGTACTTCGGCGGTGTAAATATCGCCTATTAAATCTTTAAATTGCTTATAAAGATTTGTATTATCGTGTTCATGTATTTTAGAAATCAAATTTTGACGCAAAGCCAAAATAGCTCTTCTTCCTAAATCAATCAATTTTACCTCTTCAGAAACTTCTTCTCCAATTTCAAAATCTGCTTCAATTTTTCTAGCCTCAGTCAAAGTAATCTCTTCATTTTCGAAATCTAAATCTTCGTCAGCAACGATTACTCTCCTTCTCCAAATCTCCATATCTCCTTTATCAGGATTGATAATGATGTCGAAATTATCATCTGAACCGTATTTTTTCTTCAATGCATTTCTAAATACATCTTCTAAAATTGCCATAAGCGTTACACGATCAATAAGTTTATCATCTTTAAACTCTGAAAATGAATCGATTAATGCTAAATTTTCCATGCGAATTCTTTAAATTAAAATGTTACTGTAACAACTGCCTCTTTAATTTCTGTATAAGGTATTTGCTGTTCTTTCTGTACTGTTTCTTTTCCTTTTCCTACTTTTTTAGGCTCTCTTGCTTTCCAAGACAAAATTATGAAATCTTCATTAGCATCAACTAATTCAGCTTCAATTTTTTCAGTATTTGTAGTCACAATCAAGGTTCTACCAATATTTTTCACATATTGACGAACCATTTTTAACGGCGAACCTACCCCTACTGAAGCTACTTCTAAAGAATAATCCTGCTCTTCTCTGTCCAGATTACTCTCTATTGCCCGACTAATATCAATACAGTCCTGCAAAATTACACCATTATCATCATCTAAAGTTATCATAACTTTAAATGCATCAGTAATAGTCAAATCAATCAAAAAAAGTGTAGGTCTTTCCTCAAGAGCCTCCACCAATAACGTATTTACTTTCTCTTTAAATGTCATATTTTTTATAAAAAGAGGGGACATTTAGTCCCCTCATTATCTAGATTTTAATAAATAACGGCACAAATATAGTGTTTATTTTTATAAACCAAAAATAATTGATTGCTGTAAAATTATTCCTTACCTTTATTTAAATAATAAAAACATCCCAACCTTACCAACAAAAACCAAAATCCATGAAACGTATTTTAGTACCTACCGATTTCTCAACACAGGCCGAAAACGCCCTGAAAGCTGCAGCACAAATAGCACGGAAAAACGATTTCGAGATACACCTTTTACACATGCTGGAAATTCCCAGCCAAATGAATGACGCCATCTCAGGCGGAGCTGCGATACCTGAAATCATGCTATTTATACAAAAAGCAAAAGAGACAATCCACTATATAAAAGAGCAACACTACCTAAAAGATATCCCTATTATTGAATCCATCAAACTGGAAAAAGCCTCACAAGGCATTCTTTCCTACAGCAAAGAAAACAACATCGATTTAATCATAATGGGTTCCAACGGTGTTTCAGGAATCGAAGAAATAATCATTGGTTCCAATACCGAAAAAGTAGTCCGCCTATCAGCCGTTCCAGTCATAATCATCAAAGAAGAAATCAACAACTTCAACCCTAAAAACATTGTTTTTGCCTCCGACTTTTCTGAAGAAATAAAAAAACCATTCAAAAAAGTACTTGATTTTGTAAATTTATTCGATGCCAAACTCAACTTAGTAACCATTTGCACACCAAACAGCTTTAAGACTACAGCTATTGCAAAAAAAATATTCCAGAAATTCATTAGTGAGTTTGAAATCAAAAATTTCTCTACCCACATTTACAATGACCTAAATATTGAAAAAGGCATCATTCATTTCTCAAAAGAAATAAACGCCGACCTGATAAGCCTTTGCACACATGGCCGAACCGGACTTTCCCATTTCTTTACCGGAAGCATCAGCGAAGACTTAGCCAATCACGCCACCAAACCACTGATTGTTTTTAAAATATAAATTCAAAAACTACAAATAAAAAAAGCCTCTCAAATGAGAGGCTTTTTATGTTGGTCTACTAGGACTCGAACCTAGAAAGACTGCACCAAAAACAGTTGTGTTACCATTACACCATAGACCAGCAGTGCTTTATTGCGAGTGCAAATTTACAAGCTTTTTCAGTTTACACAAACTTTTTTTAGTTTTTTTTTCGAAAAAAAATTCAAAAAACAAAAACCTCACTCATAATCAATACTTTAAAAAACCCATTTGTTTTGCAGAAAATTTTGTTAATGCCTCCATCCTTAAACAAAAAAACATTTTCTTTGTACCTCGAAAAATTAACTAAATTTTACTACATGAATAAGGAGTCTTTCAATTTCAAAAAATGGAATACTATCATAGGCTGGATTGCGTTTGGAATCGCATTAATAACCTATTCTCTTACCGTTGAGCCCACTATGAGCTTTTGGGATTGTGGAGAATACATTGCCACAGCAGCAAAACTAGAGGTAGGGCATCCTCCCGGAGCTCCTTTATTTCAAATGATTGGTGCCTTTTTCGCCATGTTTGCCACTAATGCACAACATGTTGCTTTAATGGTTAATATGACTTCTGTTTTCTCCAGTGCCTTTACTATTCTTTTTATGTTTTGGTCTTCAACTATGATTTTAAGAAAAATCATATCCAGTTCTGAAGAACCAAGTAAGAGTAATGACATTGTAATTTTAGGAAGTTCTTTTGTTGGTGCTTTAGCCTATACTTTTTCGGACAGTTTTTGGTTCAACGCTGTAGAAGCCGAAGTATACGCTATGGCTTCTTTACTTATTGCCTTACTTTTTTGGCTGGGATTGCGTTGGGAACAAGACATGAATACTCCAAGAGGAAACAAATGGTTATTAGTTATTTCATTAGTAACCGGTCTCTCATTTGGGGTACACTTTATGGCATTATTAACGATACCTGCAATAGGATTCTTATATTATTTTAAACATTACAAAACTGTAACGATTAAAAATTTCATCATTGCTAATGTTGTAGTAGTTTCTGTTTTATTGTTTATTTTCAAATTACTACTTCCTTTAACGATGGCGTTTTTTGCCAAAGCAGAGGTTTTTGCCGTAAATAGCCTTGGAATGCCTTTTAATTCGGGAACCATTCTGGTTACTTTAGTATTAATAGCTGCGTTTTATTTTGGATTAAAATACACTAAAAACAAAGGTCTAGTTACTTACAACACCCTAATTCTTTGTATTTTATTCATCCTAATTGGATTCTCTACCTGGTTAATGCTGCCTATTCGAGCGAATTCAAATGTTATCATTAACGAAAATAAACCATCGGATGCTCGTGAGGTTTTAGCTTATTACAATAGAGAACAATATGGCTCTAACCCTTTATTTTACGGACCTCAATACACGGAGAGTTTTGCCGGATTAGACAAGAACACTCCTTATCTTGACAAAGCTCCTAACTACGAGAGAGATTACAAAACCGGTAAATATGTTATTGTAAACAATTACAAAAACGCAGAACAAAACAGCGATAATGCCCAAAAAACATTCTTACCTAGAATGTGGAGTACCGAACACATTGAAAACTACATCAATTTTACGAATCCTCCTCAATTCAGTATCAATCCTGATTATCCATACGAAAATGATTTGGCCAGATATGGTGTGGACGCAAGCAAACTTTCTGAAGAAGACTATAACAAGGCGATTGCCCAATTAAAAAATGAGGTAGAAAAAACCGTTTCTGAATTCCGACAGGCTTATGCTCAAAAACAAATTGACAACGAAGGCTATGTAAAATTCCTTAGAAGCTATGGCGACTACCTAATAATCGAAAAGCCTACTACAGCTGACAACCTTAGTTTTATGGCCGAATACCAATTTGGCTACATGTATTGGAGATACCTAATGTGGAATTTCGTAGGACGTCAAAGCGACAATCAGGGAAGATACGACAACCAGGACGGAAACTGGCTGAGCGGAATCAAGTTTATTGACGATATTCATTTAGGTTCACAAGATAATTTACCTACAGACACCTTAAACAACAAAGGGCGTAATGTCTATTATTTCATTCCTTTCATCTTAGGACTTATTGGATTAATGTATCACGCCGGTAAAGATTTAAAAAGTTTTTATGTATTACTCGCTTTGTTCCTTTTCACGGGAATTGCTTTAAAAATCTACCTAAACGAAAGACCTTTTGAACCTAGAGAAAGAGACTACGCCTTAGTGGGCTCGTTCTATGTTTTTGCTATCTGGATAGGATTAGGCGTTTATTCATTGTACGAAAGTGCCAAAAAATATTTATCCCCAAAAATTGCCGGACCGGTTATTGTAGCTGCTTCTTTATTGACAGCACCTGTTTTAATGGCTTCTCAAAACTGGGATGACCACGATCGTTCTGGCAAATACACGGCGTTGGCCATGGCAAAAGCCTATTTGAGTTCCTGCGACAAGGACGCTATTTTATTTACTATTGGAGACAATGACACCTTCCCTCTTTGGTATGCACAGGAAATCGAAGGCATCAGAACCGACATAAAAATAGTCAACACCAGCCTTTTTATGACCGACTGGTACATTGACCAAATGAAAACCAAAACTTACGAATCAGAACCATTGCCAATTTCTTTCACACACGATCAATATGTGGGAGACAAGCTGGATTATGTGGTAAGTATTCCTAAGATAAAAAGCCGTTGGAGCGTAAAAGGCTTTATGGATTTCATCAAACATCCTAAATCGACGGTTGATATGCAAAACGGACAAACCATCCATTTCTATCCAACAAACCAGATTAGGATTCCTGTTGACAAAAATACCATCATCAAAAACAAAATTGTTTCTGAGAAATATTACGATTCAATAGTTCCTTATATCGACATTGACATCAAAGGAAGCGCCTTATACAAAAACAGATTGATGATGCTGGATCTTGTTGCCAATAACAACTGGAAACGACCAATCTATTTTAGTGGTGGAGCTTTTGATGACGAAGAATACCTATGGATGAAAGACTACCTGCAATTAGACGGTATGGTTTACAAACTGGTTCCTGTAAAAACAAGCATTCCTAAAGACGGAAACCCTATGGAAATGGGACAAATTGATGCCGACAAAATGTACAACATCGTCATGAAATGGGATTGGGGGAATAGCGAAGGTAACATCTACCACGACCCGGAAACACGTCGTGAAAGTATTACTTACAGAACGAACCTTTCCCGATTGACTGACCAGCTAATCAAAGACGGTAAAATAGACAAGGCTAAAAAAGTGATTAATTTAGCCATGGAAAAAATGCCAATTGACAAATTTGGTTATTATTCTTTGTTAGAACCATTTGTAAACAATTATTATCAGGTAGGTGAGACTGCAAAAGCACATGAACTTCTTGAAAAATTAATTGAAAAATACAAAGAAAGTCTAAATTACTACAGCAAAATGAGCGCTGGCGACCAATCAGACATAGCGATAGACATAGTTACTGATATTGAGCGTTACAGAGCCTTATTAGAAGTAGTTAAGAAAAACAACGACGCTGCTTTCTTCCAGAAACACCGTGGAGCTTTCAATACTTATATTGATATATTCCAGCGTTTTGGCCGCGATAAAGAATAGGCAAAAAAGTATTAATTTGATAAAAAATGTAGCAATCCTAACAAAAAAGATTGCTACATTTTTTTTATCTTTAATATGATAGATGAGATTTATTTTTCAAGTTTCAAACGTCCTTAGCTTCCGCAGTCGAGTGTCAAATGTTTGAAGAATGCGTAAAAAGAAAAGCTGTTTGAGCGATAGCGAGTTCTTTTCTTTTAGCATTCGAAAACTAATTTGACCGACGAGGAAGCGCAAGACTTGATTTTTTTGTTTCTTTTTTGATCAAGCAAAAAAGAAAATTTGTAAGCCACATTAATAATTACACCCAATTGTCATTTTTAATACAAAATACAAATGAAACCTTATTGGATTAAAACACATAGTATCATCAAAAAAATATTTTCTAATTACGTTTGGGATATCCCTAACAACGAAAAGAAAATCTACCTTACTTTTGATGACGGACCAACACCAGAAATTACTTCCTGGGTTTTAAACCAATTAGAACAATACAATGCCAAAGCTACTTTTTTTTGCATTGGTAAAAACATTGCAGCACATTCTGAAATCTTTGCTCAAATTCAAGCCAAAGGACACAGCATAGGCAATCACACAAATAATCATTTAAATGGCTGGAAAACTTCTATTGATGATTATTTAGAAAACATTTCTTGTTGTGAAAATACAATCAATAATCTGTCATCTGAAATCAAAGATCTAAAGTCTAAAATCTTCAGACCTCCTTATGGCAAAATAAAAAGAGTCCAGGCTAAAAAACTCAGACAACAAGGCTATAAAATAATTATGTGGGATGTTTTAAGTGCCGATTTTGACCAAAACATCAGTAAAGAAGAATGCCTGAATAATGTAGTATCCAATACCCAATCAGGAAGTGTAATCGTATTTCACGACAGCGTAAAGGCTTTTAAAAACCTGGAATATGTGTTGCCAAAAGTGCTCAAACATTTAGCTGATAAACACTTTTCTTTCGAAGCAATAAAAGATTAAACCAGCAGCTCCTGCACGATAGTAATCAAAGAATTAGCATCTAATTCCCCTGATTTTCTCCAAACCATCTGACCATCTTTATATACCATCAAAGTAGGCAATCCTTTAATTCTTAATGCTTCGGCCAGCTCTTGATTTTTATCGACATCAATTTTTATCACCTTTGCCTTATCACCTAAAGCTGCAGCAACATCTCTAATAACCTCATGCATAGAAACCGAAGATTCATTCCAATCTGTGTAGAAATCAATTAACACAGGTACTTGTGCACTTATAAGTTCTCCAAATTTTGACATAAAACCAAGAATTAATTTTTTTTAAATCTAAGAAAAATAACGTTTCTTCATATACAAATGTAGCATTTTTAACGAATTATGCTACTTTATCTCCTTTTTTTAGCTCGATAACCGTAATTTCAGGCATAATTCCTACTCTACCCGGATAAGCATGGAAGCCAAAACCCCGGTTTACATATACATAACGCCCTAAATGCTCATACAAACCTGCCCATTGTGCATAGACATATTGCGCCAGACTCCATTTAAAATAACCCGGAATTTCAATCCCAAACTGCATACCATGTGTGTGTCCTGACAGCGTAAGATTAAAATTCTTTTCGTGATTTTTAACCTCATAATCCCAATGACTCGGGTCATGGCTCATCAAAATCTTAAATTCTTTCTCGTCCAAAGCCTGAGAAGCCTTGTTCAAATCGCCTGCTTTTTTAAAATTATGCCCCCAGTTTTCTACTCCTACTATGGCAATCCTGTCATTTTCTTTTTCTATAAAAGTATGTTCATTCAACAGCAAACTAAAACCTATTTGCCCGTACAATTCTTTTATTTCCTTGAAATTTTGACTTTTTTCAGCTTCCGATGGCCAGCTTACATATTCTCCATAATCATGATTCCCTAAAACCGAAAACTTACCATATTCAGGCTTTTTGATGCGATTAAAAGTTTCAATCCAAGGATGCATTTCCTTAGCGTGCGTATTGACAATATCGCCGGTAAACAAAATCAAATCTGAATTTTGCTCGTTGACCAAATCAATTGCATAGTTTATTTTCTCAGGATTGTCAAAACTCCCCGAATGCACATCGGAAATCTGGGTAATCGTAAAACCATCAAAAGCATCAGGTAAATCAGGAAAAAAGATGCGTTGTTTGATTACTTTATAATTGTATTTCCCAATGGTTACACCATAAAGCAAAGACAAAAACGGAATCGCAGCCAGGCCTAATCCAATTTGGCTAACAAACTTTCGCCTCGAATTAAAGAAACTCTCATTATCATTTTCCACAAAATAATTGACAGCTCCCGCTCCTACTCTAAAAATATCCTCACCTAATAAAACAATAGCCAAAACAATTTTAGGAACATATACCAGCAGCATCAAACCCATGGTAAACATCGTATGCTTGGTTTGCCCCACCGAACGGTCAAAACTAAAAAAACCGTAAACGATATAAATTAAAATTGCCAGACTCAACACGCTGTATCCAACCAAAAACCATTTATCCTTTACAATTGTTTTAACAGCCTGAAAGGCATAGAGTTCCAACACCATAAGAAACACTACAAAAAATAGTAACCTAAAACCCATTTTAATACATTTTTACACAAAATAACAACATCTACCGCTTAATTTTGAATATGTTAATTAAACTTTAACTTGATAAAGTTGTTTTTTAGGAGCAGAACGGTAAAATATTTAATAACGTCCCCTCCTACTCTTCGCTATATCTTTTTATTTTGTCATACTGAGTTTAACCTGTCTAAAGTTCACCGAAGGATCGAAGGACAAAATAAAAAGGATGCCGCTGCGATCAGGGCTAAAAAGAACGACTCAATTTTACAATAAAATTTGTAAGAATATTTTAATATATTTGAAAAAATATAAAGCACGATAAAACTCCGAAATTAACCGATTTTGAGTATCTAAACGAAAATTCTTTTCGACTTTATATAAGTTAGTAGCAAGTATTGCAAAACTGAACATTCTAAAAACACTCCATAGTTAAATGAACAAAGATTTTCCATACTTCAACGAAGAACAAATAGGTATACTTCAAGGATACAAATTCTCTAGATTTATCTCTTTTGATAAGTTCATTGATTTCATGACAAAAGGACTATTTATTCCTAATGCAACTTTATTCGAAGACAATTCTGAAGGTTATGTTCTTTTAAAAGAAGGCTTTCTAAAAATAAAAACAAATGAATTAGAAAAAACTGGAATTTTTAAATGTTTCCCTGAATACGATGGTGATGTAACTTCAAAATCAGAATTAATTGAACATTATAAAAGTAAAACTTTTGTAAGTTGTTGGTATAATGAAACCAGTGAATCCATAGCAATGTGGAAATATTATGGAGCTAATCCAAATAGTGTAATGATAACAACTGATGGATATGAATTAAGCAAAATATATTTTGCAAACGAACAATTTATCGACAATTCATTTATTGCAAAAATGGGACTTGTAAAATATGTTAAAAGAGGCGAATGGGATCTTAAATATAATGAAGTCCCCTTATTTCATAACAGAGAAATACTCGGAACCAAAATTGATGCCCCAGAAGTATTTTTATTTGAGTCATTTTTCTTTAAACAACACCCTTATTCATTTGAAAAAGAAATAAGATTAGTCATAAGAAAACATGAAATTGAAAATGAACCATATTTGCCTGGTATTAGACTTGAAATAAAAAATTATAATAGCTTCATAAAAGGCATCAAACTTTCTCCTGAAGCTTCTTTATGGTTTAGAGATACTGTACAATGGACATTGAATCAATTTAATATTGACACTAAGATAGAAAGTTCAATAGTAAATATTTTTACATAAATAATCCCGAATCTAGCTTCTTGATTGTATTTAGCACCTAGTTTCTTGTAAAACATTGCTCGCAAATAAATGAAAAATGACTATATTACCTCACAAAAAATCACGTAATGAGTATATCCAAAGCAAATCAAATACAAGTTCATTATTACTTCTCTGATACTTCACATGGTTTTGAAGCATTAGTACGCAATGAATGCGAAAAAGAACTTCTAAACTTATATTATGAAATAGCAAAAAGCTTAGATTTAAAAATACTTGTGCAAAGTGAACCACCTAAAGAAGGTGGATTTATCGAAATATGGAAATTCCTTGGCGATAATGGTAGCCAAATATCATTAATCGTAAGCGTAATAACGTTACTTATCTCTCGAATTCCAGTTGAAAACAAAAAATTAACTCAACTTCAAATAGAAAATTTAGAGTTAGATAATGAATTAAAAAAAGCAGAATTAAAAGAATTGCACCTAAAAAGTTTACAAGAAGAAGATTTAAATGAAGAACTAATTAAAAAAGTAGTAGAATATTTAGCCGTAAATTATAAAATCACTTGGCGAAGATCAAATTTTTATAAAAAAGTTTCCTCTTATAAACGCATTAATAAAATCTCAACACAAAGACTTTATAATGATTCTCCAATTGGAACAGACAGAGAGGTCCAAAGAGGACAGTTTTATAATTTTACGTTACTAACTGATGATCTTCCTGAAACAGAACCTAATGAAGTAAAAATCGATCTCATTTCACCAGTATTAAAACCCGGAAAATTCTATTGGAAAGGTTTTCTAAACAAAGACATCATAAACTTTGAAATGCTCGATAATACTTTCAAAACGATGATACAAAATGGAGAAATCCCATTAAATAATAAAGTAGTAATTAACACATTACTAGTTCAAAATCGCAAAATTGACGAAGATGGACATGTAAAAGTGACAAAATACACAGTTAAATTAGTAATCGACTATGACATTAAAGGATTAACTATTATTACGCCTGAAGGGCAAAAATATCTTGATTCAAAATAATTCCTCACTATTGCCCGTCACTATAACATCTAACGCTCGATTGCATCCACAACCTACTTTCCTGAAAAAAACAAAGTATCTGTAACACAGTTCTTAATAGAAATTTTCCTTAACTGGAAAATGCAATAAAAAAATAGTGCCTTCGCCAAGTTTTGAATTCACTTCAATTTTTATTTGGTGAAAAAGCGCAATGCTTCTCACAATGGCTAATCCTAAACCGTTTCCATCCTCGTTGGCATTTATTCGTGTAAATCGATTGAATATATGACTTACCTGATTTTCATTCATTCCAATTCCGGTATCGGAAATCGATAAAAAATAATCCGTCTCGTCAAAGCCGTCAGTTACAACAATACTGCCATTTTCTTTGTTGTATTTTATGGCATTTACCATTAGATTATACAGCAGAATATGGATCAGGGTTTTATTTCCAATAAACTCAAACTGATGCTGAAGATTCATTTTCAAATCTATCTTTTTCTCATCGATACGGTCTGTAAGATCTTCGCACAAGTCATCTAACAATTCCTGTAAATTTACCTTCTCATTCGATTCATATTGATGATTTTCAATTCTAGAAATAAGCAATAAATTATTAATCACTTTCTTGAGCATATCCAAAGTCCGCAATGAGCTGGCTATTTTATCGACTGCGTTGTCATTTAATGATTCGTTTTGAATGAGGTTTTCAAATTTGTTTTGAAGTAATGCAATAGGTGTTAAAAGTTCGTGGGAAACATTGGCAATAAACTGTTTTTCCATTTTAAAAAGCTCGCTTATTCGGTTCATCATTTGGTTTAAAACCGTATCCAATTCCCTAAAATCAGAAGATGTCGAATTAATGGGAGTATGGTCAAAAGTATCGGGTTCATTGACACGCCTAATTTTAGTATCGATAATTTTATAAAATGGTTTTAACAAATATTCGATATAAAAAGTATCCATCACAAAAGTAACAACCAAAATAATGATGAGTACCACCAACACAAAGAGCTTGATAATAAAAGTCAAATCCTGAATTTCTCCCAGGCTATTTCCTATTTCGAGTTCGTAAGCTGTTTTCTCATATAAAAACTGGTATCTTAAAATTCGGTAATTGTCCTGCTCTCCTTCAATAATTCGATATTCATCCACAAAAACCGTTTTATTTTGATGAAAATCAGTTGGTTTTCGAGACAATTGGAGAAACTCACTATGCAAGGTAGAAAAACTAGCATAGGTTTCGGTGGTATCATTTCGAAGAATAAAATCATTTATTTCTTCTTTATCTAAATGCTCTAAGAATTTTTGTTTCTTTTCAACTAAGCTTTTATCAATCTTTTTGTAAACTACTTTTTGGACTAAAATGGGTAATACTAACCAAAAAACCAGAATTACTAATAATCGGGTTATCAGGTTAAAAATTATTAATTGGCTCTTAATTTTCATTGCTTATGAATTGATACAATAACCCACATTCCGAACCGTTTCAAACCAAGGTATTGAAACAAATTTATCCAGTTTTTTTCGCAAATTACGCACATGAACATCTATAAAATTAGAATCAGAGTTTAGCTCTAAAACATCTCCCCAAATATGTTCCGTCAACTGTAAACGTGTAATAACTCTATTTTTATTGAGTACCAGATATTGAAAAATATCAAACTCCTTTTTAGTCAAACTAATTGTATTTCCCTGATAACTTACTTTATAATCCTGAAGCTGAAGCTTGAATCCATGTATTTCCAATTCATTCAGAACAAAACCATGCAAACGTCTGATAACGGCAAACAATCGCGCATTCAACTCGGTTAAGGCAAATGGTTTTGTCAAATAATCATCGGCACCTAATTCCAATCCGTTCACCCTGTCGTCTATTTCTCCACGGGCAGTAATTACAATCACGGCAATTTTTGACTTTGACTTTCTGACCTCTTTTAAAACCTCAAATCCGTCACCATCAGGCAATCCTAAATCCAATAACATGGCATCATAATCGGTTCCTGCAAACGCATCTAAAGCCTGCTCACAATTTTTAGCAAGGGTACAGAGATAACCATTTCTGCTTAAAAAATCCCGAACTTCATTAGCTAATTCCTGATTGTCTTCGACTATTAGAATATTCATAAACCTTCGTCTTATTTAATTTAAATGTAATGAATTTTGAAAAACATTTTATAAATTTTATTAAACCAATTAAAAACAATAAAGCTGATAAATTTCTTTACCAGCTTTAGTTAGATGCTGTCTTTAACCAAAATTAACTTGTCTATTTTGCTCCTTTCGTTGCTACTGTTTTAGACTCCATTTTTGCAGCTTTTGCAGCTTTACGTTCTTCTTTGCTTTTGTGTTTATGTTTTTTTACAACAGTTACTTCTTTAGCAGCTGATGCTTTTTTAGGTAGTGGTGCTGCTGTTGCTAACACAGTTGTCCCTAATAGAACTACGGATAATAATACTAATTTTTTCATGACTTTAGTTTTTTATAAGATGAATTTATTTTTTTGCTTCTGCTTTTGGTGCTTCTGTTTTTGTTTCCACCTTAGCAGCTGTTTTTTTAGCTTTTTTCGCTTTGTGGGTCGCTGGTTTTGCCATTGTAACCTCTTTTACAGGAGTGGCTTGTTTAGTTTGTATTGGTGCTGCTGTTGCTAAAACGCTTGCTCCAAATACGGCTACTAATGCTAATGCTAAATTTTTCATGACTTTAATTTTTTATGTTATTATTTATTTTTTTGCTTCTGCTTTTGGTGCTTCTGTTTTTGCTTCCACCTTAGCAGCTGTTTTTTTAGCTTTTTTCGCTTTGTGGGTCGCTGGTTTTGCCATTGTAACCTCTTTTACAGGAGTGGCTTGTTTGGTTTGTATTGGTGCTGCTGTTGCTAAAACGCTTGTTCCAAATACGGCTACTAATGCTAATGCTAAATTTTTCATGACTTTAATTTTTTATGTTATTATTTATTTTTTTGCTTCTGCTTTTGGTGCTTCTGTTTTTGCTTCCACCTTAGCAGCTGTTTTTTTAGCTTTTTTCGCTTTGTGGGTCGCTGGTTTTGCCATTGTAACCTCTTTTACAGGAGTGGCTTGTTTGGTTTGTATTGGTGCTGCTGTTGCTAAAACGCTTGTTCCAAATACGGCTACTAATGCTAATGCTAAATTTTTCATGACTTTAATTTTTTATGTTATTGTTATTTATAGTTCAAATTTACTCTGGTGAAATGAAGCCAAAATGAAGTTTTTATCCCTGATTCAAACCTTAAGTTTTAATTAACAACTTCGTTATTTAAGGCTAATTCGTTTCGAATTTTCAACCTTTACAAAAACTTATCTGCTTATTTACAGGTCAAATGTATTTTGGTAAAATGAAGCTAAAATGAAGATTGCTCTCCATCTCCAAAAATTAACTTTGCATTAACTAATTCAGCTTTTAATTTTTTCAAAAAGCCATAAGGTTCCTCCATTTACAATTATAAATTTCAGTAACAAATTCATTTTTAAAAGTCAATTGTCTATTTTTACGGACTAATTTCTTTTATATGTCAGCTCAAAAACGTCTTTTTCTACTCGATGCCTATGCTTTAATTTTTAGAGGCTATTATGCCTTTATTAAAAATCCAAGAATCAACTCTAAAGGCATGGATACATCGGCCATTATGGGATTTATGAATTCACTGATGGATGTGATTAAGCGTGAAAAACCGGATCATTTGGCGGTAGCTTTTGACAAAGGCGGTAGTGATTTACGCAACGAATTGTTCCCGGAATACAAAGCCAATCGTGACGCAACACCCGAAGCCATCAAAATTGCCGTTCCTTATATTCAGGCTTTGTTGAACGCTATGCATATTCCTATTATTGAAGTGCCGGGTTATGAAGCCGATGATTTGATAGGAACTATTGCCAAACAAGCCGAAAAACAAAACTACAAGGTGTACATGATGACACCTGATAAAGATTTTGCCCAATTGGTTTCGGAAAATATTTTCATGTACAAACCAGCCCGTATGGGTAACGGAATCGAGATTTGGGGAATTCCTGAGGTTTTGGAGAAATTTGAAATCGAAAGACCGGAGCAGGTTATTGACTACTTAGGAATGATGGGCGATTCTGCTGATAATATCCCTGGATTACCGGGTGTGGGAGAAAAAACAGCTAAAAAATTCCTTGCTGAATATGGCTCTATCGAAAATTTATTGGCTAATACCCACCAACTCAAAGGAGCCATCAAAGACAAAATTGAAGCCAATGCCGAACTGGGATTGCTATCAAAAAAACTAGCAACTATTCTACTGGATTGCCCGGTAACTTTTTGTGAAAAAGATTATGAACTTTCAAAGCCTGATGTAGAAAAAACAGATGCTTTGTTCAACGAACTCGAATTTAGAAGAATGGCGGAGCAATTTGATGCTATTTTTAAAAATCCATCCCAAGCTCCCCAAAATGAAGTAATTCCAGTTGACGAAGCGAAACTATATAAAAAACCACAGCCTAAAAACGAAGACCAGTTTGATTTGTTTTCGGCTACCACTCCAGCGCAAGATACTGAGGTAACTCATCATCAATTTTACAGTACACTGGAAAACACCCCGCATTCGTACCAAATTATTCAAGGCGATTTAGGCATTAGATTATTGTTGCAAAACTTACAAAAACAGACTTCTGTTTGCTTTGATACCGAAACTACTGGTTTAGATGCTTTACATGCTGAACTGGTTGGAATGTCTTTCTCTTACGAAAAAGGAAAAGGATTCTATGTTCCCTTTCCCGAAAACCAGGACGAGGCCAAAGCTTTGGCAGAAAAGTTCATTCCGTTTTTCGAAAATGAAACCATTGAAAAAATTGGTCAAAACATCAAATACGATTTAAAAATATTATCGAATTATGGCATTCGCGTAGCCGGAAAATTATTCGATACCATGATTGCGCATTATTTGATTAATCCTGATATGCGTCATAATATGGATATTTTATCAGAGACTTATTTGAAATATTCGCCTAAATCCATCGAAGATTTAATCGGCAAGAAAGGAAAAAACCAAAAGTCGATGCGCGAAGTAGCTTTGGAAGACATCAAAGAATATGCTGCCGAAGATGCTGATGTTACCTTTCAATTAAAGGAATTATTTGCCGTAGAACTGGAAAAAACCGAAACACAAAAACTATTTGACGAAATCGAAATTCCGCTTGTTCCTGTCCTTGCGGCTATGGAAACCGAAGGAATCAAACTTGATGTTCCTTTCCTGAAAAGCATGTCAGTGGAAATGGCTGCCGAAAGCAATGCTTTAGAACAAAAAATATACGAAACTGCCGGTGAAAAATTCAATTTGGCTTCGCCAAAACAACTCGGCGATATTTTATTTGACAAATTGAAAATTGGCGGTGCCAAACAAAAGAAAACAAAAACTGGACAATATGCTACTGGCGAAGAAGTCCTGAGTTATTTAGCCAATGACAACGAAATTGTACGTGATATTCTAGAATGGCGCCAAATGGTAAAATTACAAAGCACTTATATTGACGCTTTACCGAACCAGGTCGACACCAAAACAGGACGCGTGCATACCGATTATATGCAAACCGTTGCGGCAACAGGACGTTTGAGTTCTAACAATCCGAACTTACAAAACATCCCTATTCGTACCGAAAGAGGTAGATTGATTCGTAAAGCATTCATTGCCCGTGATGAAAATTACACCTTAGTTTCTGCCGATTACTCTCAAATAGAATTGCGTGTAATTGCAGCACTAAGCGGTGAAGAAAACATGATTAAGGCTTTCCAAAACAACGAAGACATTCACAAATCAACTGCTTCTAAGGTTTTCAATGTACCTCTGGAAGAAGTAACCCGCGAACAACGTAGTCATGCTAAAACAGTAAACTTCGGAATTATCTATGGGGTTTCGGCTTTTGGTCTTTCGAATCAAACCAATCTTTCCCGTTCTGAAAGCGCTGATTTGATTGAAGCCTATTACAAATCGTACCCAAGATTGAAGTCTTATATTAATGAGCAAATTGATTTTGCGAGAGATCATGGTTATGTGCAAACGGTTTTAGGTCGTCGCAGGTATTTAAAAGACATCAATTCGCAAAACGCTATTGTTCGCGGCGGTGCCGAACGTAATGCGGTTAATGCCCCTATTCAAGGTTCAGCAGCTGATATTATCAAAATTGCGATGATTAATATTCATAATAAATTGATTGCCGAAAACTGGAAATCTAAAATGTTATTGCAGGTACATGATGAACTTGTGTTTGACGTTCATAATGATGAATTAGAAAAAATCCAACCAATGATTAAAGCCGAAATGGAAAATGCTTTTAAACTGGAAGTTCCCCTGGTTGTCGATTTAGGAATGGGTAAAGACTGGCTGGAAGCGCATTAAAATTTTAGATTTCGGATTTTAGATCTCAGAATGTAGTGATCAACATCTATAAAACATTGTGTTTTTTATGAAAAGATTTTTAATAATTGTGTTTTTAGCTTACAGCTCGTTAATTTTTTCGCAAGAAAAAGACACATTAATTATAGGCAAATGGAAAGTAATCTCCATTGAAACACATAATTATTACTACAATTCTGAAACTGATTCATTATCTTATTTCAAAGAATATAAAAAAATGCTACCTGACCTTATTAAATCATTTGGCTATAAAAATTTAGCCGAATTCGAACAAGGGACAAAAAAGGAATTTGCAAACGACAAATTTATTTTTAAAGACAATAATGTTTACTTAAGAAAAAAAGGAGATAAAATATTGCGTGAAGGCAATTACACTGCCAACAAATCAGAAAAGACAATATCTTTTAAAGATAAAGACAAACCTGAGCATATTATGGAATATTTTATAGAAAAAGGACTTTTACATCTAACAATGAATTTCAAACAAAAAATAAAAACAAAATCTAGCTCCATTAATCTAAGACCTACAAAACTTATTTTACAAAAAATTACAATTCAATAGAAAATACAAACTATAGATTTTGATGAAATTTACGAATCAAACAAAAAATCCATTCTTATTTATTTTTAAGAATGGATTTTTTTGTGGTTTTAGAAGATTCTCTTTCTTTCAAATTAGTTTTTATAACAACGGTTTGATAAGGAGCTTCATTTTCTTCATCGGCTTCTAAGCGATCAATGAGTAATTTGGCTGCTACCTCTCCAATCTCAACTCCATGCTGACTTACAGTACTTAAACTTGGTGTTAAACGTCTCGAAGCTAAAATTCCGTCGGCAAAACCTATGATGGATAACTCTTCTGGAATTTTATATCCTTTTTTAATAGCAACTTTCAAAGCCGCAACCGAATCGCGTTCGTCCAAAGCAAAAACACCATCAATAGTATTGTTTTCAAAAATAGCTTCAATTCTTTTTTTCATATCATCTTCTGAATTGGTGCGAAGAATAATATTTTCATTTACCGCAATTCCATTATCAGCTAAGGCTTTCAAATACCCCTCGGTTCTTAGTTTTCCAACACTCAAATCATCTACCGAAGATATCAATGCAATATTTTTACATCCCGTATCTATCAATCTTTGGGTAACATTTAACGCCGAATCATAATCATCTACCACTACTTTATCACATTCCACCTCTTCGGCAATGCGGTCAAACATAACAATTGGTGTTCCTTCATTAATAATATCGGTAAAATGAGAGTAATCCTGAAGTTTTTGAGCTTCTTCTGAAACTGATAAAATAAAACCATCGGTAGTTCCATTACTTAACATCCCTAGTGTATTGATTTCTTTAACTATCGATTCGTTAGAAATACAGGTAATCACGTTATATCCTTTTTCATCGGCTACTTTTTCGATGCCGCTAAATACTTTGGCAAAAAAAGAATTCAAGATATTCGGAATAATAACTCCTATGGTTTTTGTCTTTCTGTTTTTTAAATTCAAACCAATGATATTGGGCTTGTAATTTTTGAGTTTAGCATACTCCTTAATCTTTACTTTCGTTTGATTACTAATCTCCGGACTATCATTCAGTGCTTTAGAAACTGTAGAAACAGAAACATTAAGTTCTTTTGCAATTTGCTTCAGTGTTGCTTTAACTTTCATAATGAATTATATTGTCTTAGTTTTAGTCGTTTTTAGAATAGATGGGCTAAATGTTTTTTGACAAAATCACATCTTCACTACATCTAAAAAAGGAATTAAATCCCCCCATTCTTTACATCGCAAGATTGCAAGGTAATCAAATTATTTTTTATATCAAATGTAAGATAAATTTAAAACCTAAAGCAGTCTCTCCAATTATAAAAAAAGAGTACTTCAAAGCACTCTAAATATCCGATTGATTATCAGCACAAAAACCTGAAAAAATTATTCATTTAAAGGTATTTGTATTTAAAATAATTAATTGTACTTTTGCAACCCCTTTATTGGGGATGGAATGTTTAATTAAAAAATTTTTATTGTGAACGCATTAAGCTACAAGACAATTTCAACTACAAAGGCAAACTCTACTAAAGAGTGGATCGTTGTAGATGCAGAGGGTCATAACTTAGGACGTCTTGCTTCTAAAGTCGCTATGATTTTAAGAGGAAAGTACAAGCCAAGCTATACCCCACACGTGGACTGTGGAGATAACGTAATTGTTATCAACGCAGAAAAAATCAACCTTACAGGTAACAAAATGGACGAGAAAATTTACATGCGTCACACAGGTTATCCAGGAGGACAAAGAACTTTAACTGCTAAAGTATTGCAAGCTAAAAACCCAGCAGCTTTAGTTGAAAAAGCAGTAAAAGGAATGTTACCTAAGAACAAATTAGGAGCTGAACTTTTCAGAAATTTAAATGTTGTTGTAGGAGCTGAGCACAAACAAGGAGCTCAAAAACCTAGAACTGTTAACCTAAACGATCTTAAGTAATGGGAGTTATTCACAAAATCGGTAGAAGAAAAACCGCTGTTGCACGTGTTTATGTTTCAGAAGGAACAGGAGTAATCACTGTTAACAAAAAAGAATTTGCAACTTATTTCCCTACAGCTACTTTACAGTACAAAGTATTGCAACCAATGTCTATGACAGAAAATGCATCTAACTTTGACGTGAAAGTAAATGTTTACGGAGGTGGTGTAACTGGTCAGGCAGAAGCTGTAAGAATGGCAATCGCTCGCGCAATGTGTGAAGTAAATGCTGAAAACAGAGGTGTTTTAAAACCAGAAGGTTTATTAACTAGAGACCCAAGAATGGTTGAACGTAAGAAATTCGGTCAGAAGAAAGCTCGTAAGAGATTCCAATTCTCTAAACGTTAATATTGCCTGTCTTGTTCACAGGAGCAAGACTTTATTGAATTTATTATTGAATTTAAACAATGTTGTTGTTGTTGTCTCACCGAGGTGAGAAATTAGTTTAGCATCTAAATGTATTTAGCCGAAATTTCGCCATTTATACATTGCTTACTCAACAGAACGTAAACTAGTACAAAAATGTCAAACAAAGTAGAAGTAAAAGAATTACTAGAAGCAGGTGTTCACTTTGGACACATGACTAGAAAATGGGATCCAAACATGGCTCCTTACATTTATATGGAGCGTAATGGTATTCACATCATTAATCTATATAAAACTGCAGCTAAAATCGAAGAAGCTAACGAAGCTTTAAAAAAAATCGCTGCATCAGGTAGAAAAATATTATTTGTTGCTACCAAAAAACAAGCAAAAGACATCGTTGCTGATAAAGCAAAAGCTGCAAACATGCCTTACATCACTGAAAGATGGCCTGGTGGAATGTTAACAAACTTTGTTACTATCCGTAAAGCAGTTAAAAAAATGTCTTCTATTGATAAAATGAAGAAAGATGGTACTTTCAACACTCTATCTAAAAAAGAGCGTTTGCAAGTAGATCGTCTTCGTGCTAAATTAGAAAAAAACTTAGGTTCAATCGCTGATATGTCTAGACTTCCAGCTGCATTGTTCGTAGTAGATATCAAAGCTGAGCACATCGCAATAAAAGAAGCACAAAAATTAAACATTCCAGTTTTCGCAATGGTTGATACTAACTCTGATCCACGTGAAGTAGATTACGTTATCCCAGCCAATGATGATGCTTCTAAATCAATTGAGAAAATTTTATCTTTAGTAACTGCTTCAGTTATCGAAGGACTTTCTGAAAGAGGTTCTGAGAAAGAAGTTGAAGTAGCTGAAGAAACTGCTCCGGCTGCTGAGGCTGAAGCTGCTCCAGCAACTGAAGAATAAATAAACTTTTAAATTCCAAATTTTAAATTCCAAATTCCAAAATTAGATTTTAACGATCTGATAACGTTGGGATTTGGGATTTGAAGATTGGAATTTTTACTTTTAAACCTTAAAAATAAATACTATGTCAACTATAACAATTACTGCTGCAGACGTAAATAAATTAAGACAAGCTACAGGTGCCGGAATGATGGACTGTAAAAAAGCTTTAGTTGAAGCTGAAGGAGATTTCGATAAAGCGATACAAAACCTTAGAGAAAAAGGACAAAAAGTTGCTGCTAACCGTTCTGACCGTGACTCTTCTGAAGGTGCTGCTGTTTCTTTTATCAATGCAGACAACACTAAAGGAGCTATTATCACTTTAAACTGTGAGACTGACTTCGTAGGTAAAAACGAAGCTTTCGTAACTTTAGCTAAAGAATTAGTTGAAAAAGCAATCAACTTCTCTTCTAAAGAAGAATTTTTAGCATCTGATTTCAACGGAATTACTGTTGCTGAAAAATTAATCGAGCAAACTGGTGTTATCGGTGAAAAAATCGAAATCGGTGGTTTCGAAATTTTAGAAGGTGCTTACGTTGGATCTTATGTTCACGTTAACAAAATTGCTGCTTTAACTGCAATTTCTGCTCCAGTTGCTAACGCTGAAGCTTTAACAAAAGATATCTCTATGCAAGTTGCTTCTATGGGAGCTGATATATTATCTTACAAAGATTTTGATCCTGCTTTCGTTGAATCTGAACTTGCTGCTCGTATTGCTGTTATCGAAAAAGATAATGAAGAAGCTGCACGTTTAGGAAAAACATTGAAAAATGTTCCTAAATACATCTCTTTCTCTCAATTAACTCCTGAAGTTATCAAACAAGCTGAAGAAGATGCTAAAGCTGAATTAAAAGCTGAAGGTAAACCAGAGCAAATCTGGGATAAAATTATTCCAGGAAAAGTACAACGTTTCATCTCTGACAACACTACTTTAGATCAGGAAAAAGCTTTATTAGACCAAAACTTCATCAAAGATGACAGTAAAAAAGTTGGTGACTACGTTAAAGGATTCAATGTTGAAATTACAGGTTTCAAAAGAGTTACTTTAGGTTAATCTAACTATATTTTATACTCGTACAAAATCCCATTCGTTCATTCGAATGGGATTTTTTTTAAATTTAACTTTTGTTCCATCCATAAATTCAAAATAAAGAAACTAAATTTGGTTGAATCAAATTCCAAATAATGTTTCAATCCAAAAAAGACCTTGTTTACGTAATCCTAGCCGGAATATTTATCACCAATGCAGTAGTGGCCGAATTAATCGGTGGAAAACTCATCCAAATTGGCCCTTTTATCATGAGCCTCGGGATTCTTCCCTGGCCCATCGTTTTTATCACTACCGATATTATCAATGAACATTTTGGCAAAGAAGGAGTAAAAAAACTCTCCTATATAACCGCAGGGCTTATTGCCTA
Source organism: Flavobacterium sufflavum (assembly GCF_004016525.1). Taxonomy (GTDB): domain Bacteria; phylum Bacteroidota; class Bacteroidia; order Flavobacteriales; family Flavobacteriaceae; genus Flavobacterium; species Flavobacterium sufflavum. Next base: position 314,619 of record NZ_SACJ01000002.1, on the reverse strand, counting down.
TTGCATTCTTATTCTTTTCATTGGGACAAAAATCCCTGCTTTTATCACCAAGGAAACCGTTAACGACGAACAATATTACGCCGTTTTTGGCCAGGGTATGTTCATTATGGTTGCCAGCATTATTGCTTTTCTAGCTTCACAATTGATTGATGTTTCTATTTTCTGGTTTTTACGAAATAAAACCGGCAAAAAAATGATTTGGCTTAGAAGTACAGGTTCTACGTTAATTTCCCAACTTATCGACAGTTTTATCGTTTCGGGAATTGCCTTTTGGCTTACCGGAAAAATTACAACAAATCAATACCTGAACATGTCCATAACGGGTTACACTTTCAAATTAATGTTGGCTATTGTTTTAACACCTTTAATTTACCTTGGACATCATCTCATCGAAAAATACCTTCATAACGATTAATCATGGAAAACAAAACACGCTGCACCTGGTGCGAGAAAGACGATTTATACCGTAAATACCATGATGAAGAATGGGGAAAACCTGTTTATGATGATGCTACTTTATTCGAATTTTTAATCCTCGAAACCTTTCAGGCAGGATTGAGTTGGTACACTGTTTTGGCAAAAAGAGAACATTTCCGTCTTGCTTTCGATAATTTTGATTATAAAAAAATAGCTAACTACCAGGAAGATAAATTCCAGGAATTATTACTGAATCCGGGGATTATTAGAAATAAACTAAAAGTGCGCGCTACCACCACAAACGCTCAGGCTTTTATAAAAGTACAGGAAGAATTTGGTAGTTTTTCCAAATACATCTGGGGTTTTGTAAATGGCAAACCCATTGACAACAAACTTCAAAGTCTCAAAGACATTCCTGCTACTACTCCCCTTTCAGATGTCATTAGCAAAGACTTAAAAAAACGTGGTTTTAAATTTGTTGGTTCCACTGTTGTCTATGCCCACATGCAGGCAACAGGAATGGTTAATGACCACGTGGAAACTTGCTGGACAAGAAAATAGTACGCAGTGTTTAGTTTAGAGGTATTCAGTATAAAATTGTTAAACTTCTATCTTCTAAAATCTTATTTCTAACTTTTTCATTACATTTGCGTCACACTTTAGGGGTGTCTGCAATCGCAGGCTGAGATTTTACCCTCTGAACCTGATCTAGTTCACACTAGCGTAGGGAAAAGTAAGATGACTTCCATAGTCCCATTTTTTTGGGCACTTGTAGCCATTCCTAAAGTAGTACTCATACTAAATTTAAAAGGAATGGAACTAAAAATTAACAACCAAATCAAAAAATTTGAAGCAGAGTCTCTCAGCGTTCAAGCCCTGCTCGATATCGAAATTCCCCAAAAACAAAATGGCATTGCTGTAGCCATCAACAACAGCGTTATTCCAAAATCCAATTGGAACAATCACCTCCTATCTGAAACTGACGATATTTTAATTATTTCAGCCACACAGGGAGGATAGGCATTTTTAAATTCCAAAAACTAAATAACAAATTCCAATTTAACCTCAAGGAGTAACAAATTTCCATAAAATTCTAAAAGTTATGCCAAACACATAACTTATAACACACAACCCATAACTTCAAAAACATGAACAACGAAGAACAAATATCAAGACAACCATTCCCGAATTCGACCAAAGTGTACATAGATGGTGAAATCCACCCGATAAAAGTGGCTATGCGCGAAATCAAATTATCCGACACTAAACTTTCTAAAGGTGGTGTAGAAAAAAATCCTCCTGTAACTGTTTATGATACTTCAGGTCCTTATACCGATCCAAATATCGAAATTGATGTTCGCAAAGGATTACCTCGCATCCGTGAGCAATGGATTCTGGATCGTAATGATGTGGAAGAATTAACCGAAATCACTTCTAATTACGGTAAAGAACGTTTGAATGACGAAAAACTAAATCACTTACGTTTTGAATATTTACACAAACCGATGCGTGCTAAAAAAGGAGCCAATGTTTCGCAATTACATTATGCCAAAAAAGGAATCATCACTCCTGAAATGGAATACATTGCCATTCGTGAAAACCAACGCATCGAACAATTAGAAACGGCACAAAAAGCAATGCAATGCCAACACGCTGGACATAGCTTTGGAGCCAATACGCCAAAAAGTAAAATCACGGCCGAATTTGTACGCTCAGAAATTGCAGCTGGTCGTGCCATCATCCCTAACAACATCAATCACCCGGAAAGTGAACCGATGATTGTGGGACGTAACTTCCTGGTAAAAATCAACGCCAATATCGGAAACAGTGCAGTTACATCCTCTATCGAAGAAGAAGTGGAAAAAGCGGTTTGGGCTTGCCGTTGGGGAGCTGATACGATTATGGATTTATCAACTGGTAAAAACATCCACGAAACCAGAGAATGGATTATCCGTAACTCTCCGGTGCCAATTGGGACGGTGCCAATTTACCAGGCTTTGGAAAAAGTAAACGGTATTGCCGAAGATTTAACTTGGGAAATTTTCCGTGATACTTTGATTGAACAGGCTGAACAAGGAGTCTCTTATTTCACTATTCACGCAGGAGTACTGTTAAGATATATTCATTTAACAGCTAATCGTGTAACGGGAATTGTATCTCGTGGAGGTTCGATTATGGCTAAATGGTGTTTGTTTCATCACAAAGAAAACTTCTTGTACACGCATTTTGAAGAAATTTGCGAAATCATGAAACAATATGATGTGGCTTTCTCTCTTGGAGATGGTTTACGTCCGGGTTCTATTGCCGATGCCAATGATGCTGCTCAATTTGCCGAATTAGAAACTTTAGGCGAACTGACAAAAATTGCCTGGAAACACGATGTTCAGGTATTTATTGAAGGACCGGGTCACGTTCCGATGCACATGATTAAAGAGAATATGGACAAACAATTAGAACACTGTTCTGAAGCGCCATTTTACACCCTAGGACCATTAACTACTGATATTGCCCCTGGTTATGACCACATCACTTCTGCAATTGGAGCTGCGATGATTGGTTGGTATGGCTGCGCAATGTTGTGTTATGTTACCCCAAAAGAACACCTTGGTTTACCAAACAAAAAAGACGTTAAAGACGGTGTTATCACCTATAAAATCTCGGCTCACGCTGCTGACTTAGCCAAAGGACATCCGGGAGCACAATACCGTGACAATGCGTTGAGTAAAGCCCGTTTTGAATTTCGTTGGGAAGACCAATTCAACTTAGCCCTTGACCCTGATACAGCCCGTGAATTCCACGATGAAACCTTACCTGCTGACGGAGCTAAAGTAGCGCATTTCTGTTCTATGTGCGGACCAAAATTCTGCTCAATGAAAATATCACAGGAAATCCGCGATGTTGAAGAAGCTAAAAAAGGAATGCAGGAGAAATCAGAGGAGTTTATCGAACAAGGAAAAGAAATCTATATCTAAAAAAGGGAAGTAGGAAGTTAGAAGTGGGAAGTTAAAACTTCACTTCTAACTTCCCTCCCCTAACTTCTAACTTAAAATGATAGTCATCTCCAATCCAACAGCGATAGCTAATGAAATCAATACCATCCATGCTCTTTTCGAGCATGGATTGGAATTGTTTCATGTTCGAAAACCTGATTTTTCAGAGAAGGAAATGAAAGCTTTTGTAGCTGCTATTGGATTAAAATATCGCAGCAAACTGGTTTTACACAGTCAACATCAATTGGCAGAAGATTTAGGGATTAATCGACTACATTTTTCTGAAAAAACGAGAAAACAAATCGATCCCGAAACTTTGTATCATTACAATGAGAAAAGGATTCATTTATCGACTTCCATTCATACCATAGAAGCCTTTAACGATTTAAGAATCTTTTTTCAATATGCATTTCTAAGCCCTGTTTTTGCCAGTATATCAAAATCGAATTACCAATCGAATATTGATTTATTGGAAGCAATACAAAACCGAACTAATCATCAAACTAAACTAGTTGCATTAGGCGGAATCGAAGCTGAGAATATCCAAAAAACACTAGCTGCTGGTTTTGATGATTTTGCTCTTTTAGGCACTATTTGGAACGCAGAAAATCCTATCAAAAATTTTGAATTATGTCAACAAATCGTCCTTTCGTATTAAGCATTGCGGGTTTTGACCCTTCGGCTGGCGCTGGAGTTTTGGCAGATGTCAAAACTTTCGAGCAACATCAGGTTTATGGTTTTGCCATCAATACAGCCAATACCATCCAAACCGAAAACGAGTTTGTTGCTATTCAATGGACTGAACTTGATTTTGTATTGCAATCCATCGAAACCTTATTTGATTCTTACGAAATCAAAGTGGTAAAAATTGGCATAATCCCTTCTTTGGACTATTTAAAATCGATTGTTTTTTTGATAAAAAGGCTTTCGCCAAAAACCAAAATAGTGTGGGATACGGTTTTAAAATCTACTACTGAATTTGACTTTTTGACTATTGAAAATCAAAATGATTTTATTAGCATTTTAGAAAAAATAGAACTGATAACTCCCAACTACAACGAAGTTTTAAAACTTATTCCAACAGAAAATAAACTAGAAGTTAGTATCGAAATATTATCCAAATACTGCGCTGTTTTACTAAAAGGAGGACATCATCCCACGGAAGTTGGCACCGATTATTTGCATACACCAAATCAATCTTTCAGGTTTTCGCCAAAAAACACTGAAATATATCAAAAACACGGTTCAGGCTGTGTATTATCGGCAGCAATAACCGCTAATCTGGCCTTAGGACAAGAGCTTTTAACTGCCTGCAAAAACGGAAAAAATTACACCGAAAACTTTTTATTGTCAAACTCATCACAATTAGGACATCATTATGTATAAGCGTTTACAATACATCTCACAAGGAAACACAATTGAAACACAATTGCACAACATTCAGCAAGCTTTAGAGCATGGTTGCCAATGGATTCAGATGCGTTTCAAAAATGCCACTTCAGAAGACACATTTACTTTGGCGGAAGCCGTAAAAATCTTGTGCAACGAACACTCAGCCACATTTATCATCAACGACAATGTACCGCTAGCTTTAGAAATTGATGCCGACGGCGTTCATTTAGGGCTAAGCGACATGAAAATAGCCAACGCAAGGGCAATTCTGGGTAACCAAAAAATCATTGGTGGTACGGCAAATACTTTTGAAGACATTCAAAAACAAATCAATCAAGGAGCTGATTACATTGGCTTAGGCCCTTTTCGTTTTACAAAAACCAAAACTAATTTAAGTCCAATTTTAGGATTAGAGGGCTACCAAAACATCCTGAATCAATTAAAAGAGCAACAAATAAAAACCCCTGTTTATGCTATTGGAGGCATCCTGACTGACGATGTGGAATCTATTATCAAAACAGGAATTCATGGTATTGCCGTTTCAGGACTGATTACTGAAAGTGATAGCAAAACAAAATTAATTACTGAACTTAACGAAAAATTATATGGAAACGTCATTGTTTAAAATTGGCAATAAAGAACTGCAATCGCGCTTGTTTTTAGGAACAGGAAAATTTGGTTCGAATATCCAAATGGAAGAAGCTATTTTGGCTTCTGAAAGTGAATTAGTGACTGTAGCACTAAAACGAGTAGATTTAGAAACCGATACCGATGCTATTTTATCGCATTTGAAACATCCTGGAATCAATTTATTACCTAATACATCAGGAGCTAGAAATGCCAAAGAAGCTGTTTTTGCTGCACAATTAGCAAGAGAAGCGTTAGAGACAAATTGGTTAAAACTGGAAATTCATCCCGACCCAAGATACCTGCTACCCGACCCAATCGAAACCTTGAAAGCCACCGAAGAACTGGCTAAATTAGGTTTCATCGTTTTACCTTACATCCATGCCGATCCTGTTTTATGTAAAAGATTAGAAGATGTGGGAACAGCGGCTGTAATGCCTTTGGGATCACCAATAGGAAGCAACAAAGGACTAAAAACCATCGACTTCCTGGAAATCATCATCGAGCAATCTAAGGTTCCTGTGATTATCGATGCGGGAATTGGCGCTCCATCTGATGCGGCAAAAGCAATGGAACTGGGTGCCGATGCCGTTTTAGTAAACACCGCAATTGCAGTGGCCGGAAATCCAAAAATGATGGCTGAAGCATTCAAAGAAGCCGTAATCGCAGGAAGAAAAGCCTACGAGGCCAAACTAGGACAACAATACACTCATGCAATAGCATCAAGTCCATTGACAGCATTTTTATATGAATAATTTTTCAACCGCAAAGTTCGCAAAGCAAAGCGCCAAGAACGCAAAGCTTAGTGAACTTTGCGTAAATCTTTGCGCCCTTTGCGGTTAAAAACTATGAAAACATTTAAATCGGTTTTTGAACAATACAATTGGAATGAAATTCAATCCAAAATTTATACTACTACAGTCCAGCAAGTAGAACAATCATTAGCGAAGTCAAAAAGAAATCTCGATGATTTTTTAACTTTAATTTCTCCTGCTGCTCAGCCGTATTTGGAACAAATGGCGCAATTAAGTCATGAATTGACTAAAAAAAGATTTGGTAAAACGATTCAGATGTATGCTCCGTTGTATCTAAGTAATGAATGCCAAAACATTTGCACCTATTGTGGTTTTAGTCTGGATAACAAAATCAAACGAAAAACCCTCACGGATTCGGAAATAAAAATCGAAGCCGAAGCCTTGAAAAAAGCAGGATTTGATCATGTTTTATTGGTTACCGGCGAAGCCAATTACACCGTAAACATCAATTACTTCCTGAATGCAATTGAACAAATAAGAGAACAATTCTCCATTATTTCTGTCGAAGTGCAACCACTTTCACAGGAAGAATACGAGCGATTGCATGAAGCAGGAGTCTATTCGGTTTTAGTGTATCAGGAAACCTACCATCAGGAAGTCTATAAAAAATACCATACCAAAGGCAAGAAATCAAATTTTGATTTCCGTCTTGACACTCCTGACCGAATTGGGAAAGCGGGTATTCACAAAATTGGATTGGGCGTTTTATTAGGTCTGGAAGATTGGCGCACCGATAGTTTCTTTAATGCCTTGCATTTGGATTATTTACAAAAGACTTATTGGAGAACCAAATACGCTGTTTCCTTCCCAAGACTGCGCCCTGCCGAAGGAATTATCGAACCCAATTTTATCATGGACGATAAGGATTTAACCCAATTAATTTGTGCTTACCGTTTGTGGAATGAAGATGTGGAGATTTCGATTTCGACCCGAGAGAATGAAAAATTTAGAAATAACATTATCCCCATTGGAACTACCAGTATGAGTGCAGGTTCAAAAACGAATCCTGGAGGTTATGTTGTCGATCCTCAATCCTTGGAGCAATTTGAAATTAGTGATGAACGTTCAGTAGCAGAAATTGCAAGAATTATTACCGAAAGAGGATACGAACCTGTTTGGAAAGATTGGGACAGAACTTATTTTTAAAGTTCCTAAGATTCTTAGCAACTTACAAACTTAGAACCTTATTAAAAAATGAGCGTAATACAAGATTTTTTAAGATACAATCGACAGGTAATTTTACCTGAAATTGGAGAAGAAGGACAAAACAAACTTAAAAATGCCAAAGTACTTGTTATTGGTGCCGGCGGTTTAGGCTGCCCTATTTTACAATATCTGGCTCCTGCAGGTGTTGGAACTATTGGCATTGTAGATTTTGACACTATCGAAATTCATAATCTTCACCGCCAAATTTTATATACCGAAGAGCAAATAGGTCTATCAAAAGCCCTGACTGCAAAAGCGACTGTCGAAAAACTGAATCCGATCATTGAAGTTCTGACTTTCGAAGAAAAACTAACCGCTGGAAATGCTTCCAGAATTATTGCTGATTTTGACATTGTAGTCGATGGTTCGGATAATTTTAGTACCCGTTATTTAGTTAATGATACTTGCGTAACTTTAGGAAAACCTTTGGTTTATGGCAGTATTTTAGGTTTCGAAGGTCAGTTAGCTGTTTTTAATCATCAGGGAAGTAAAAATCTACGTGATTTATTTCCTGAACCACCTAATCCTAAAGATGTGCCTAATTGCAGTTTTAATGGCGTTCTAGGTACTTTACCGGGAATGATTGGCACCATGATGGCACACGAAACCCTGAAACTGATCATCGGTTTACCGAGTTTGAAAAATGAATTGGTCTTATATAAAACCTTGGATTGGAGTTTTGTGAAGTTGAATTTTTAGCGTTTACATTAAAAAGGAACACGGACCTGTCTGCCGACAGGCAGGTTTAAGAAATTCAAGAAATCTTAAAAATCCTTTTTTGTGTCTTTGTAATTCTCTTTATGAACTTTGTTATTAAAAATAAAAGCTATTCGGGATTCAATTGTATCTTTATAATTCATAAATATTTACCATGAATTTATACGATTATATCCATTTTATATTAGATACGCCTTTAGTAGAAACTGAAGGAATTAATATTGGTACTTCTGTTGAAGGTCATACTATTCAAGGCTTCCGATTTGGAAAAGGTATTAAAAACATTAGTCTTATTGCAGGTAATCATGCTGATGAACCTATTGGCCCATTGCTTTTAAAGAAATTAGTTTCCTATTTCTCAACGTTACCAGAAAACCATGTTTTATTGGAAAAATATAGTTGGTGGATTGTTCCTCATACCAATCCTGATGGGGAAAAACAAAACTTAAAATGGTATAACTATACCGACACCAAAACAGACTTAACCCAATATTTACTCCATGTCCAAAGGGAATTACCCGGACGGGATTTAGAATTTGGTTATCCAATAGAAGGAAAAATTCCTGTTTTGCGTCCTGAAAATACTGCTGTTTATAATTTTTGGAAAACAGCAAATGCTACTTTTTCCCTACACGCCTCTCTTCACGGAATGAAATCAAGTTATGGGGCTTGGTTTTTAATTGATGAAGCCTGGATTGACAGAACAAAAAAACTAAGACAAGATTGCAAGAACAAAACAACTGAACTGGGTTATGACTTATATGATTTAGACCGAAAAGGTGAAAAAGGATTCACACGCATTGATGAAGGTTTTTGTACCCGTCCTGATGGTGGAAAAATGCGAGAGCATTTTTTAAATTTAGGAGACACCAAAACAGCGGCACAATTTCATGCGAGTTCAATGGAATCCATTCGAAGTTTGGGAGGCGATTGCTTAACCTTGGTTTCAGAAATGCCTTTGTTTATTTTTCCAAAAAAAGACAGAGAATTGGTCTGGCCTGATACTTATTTAAACGAATGGAGTGACCAATTTATACAATGGAAAAACGAATTACTTTCTGGAAAATTATCTGCCACAGCATTAGAAACTGAAATGAAAGAAAAAGAGGTATATGCCATGCCTTGGGAAGACCAATTGAAATTACAATGGCAGTTTATAGTCTCGGGATTAGAAGCTATTTAAAATTGCCATAAACTCATCGCGTTCAATTTCGCGACAGCCTAAACTTTCCAGATGAGAATTATAAACCTGACAATCGAGGAGTTTGTAATTCTCATTTTTAAGTTTCTCAACTAAGGCAATAAAAGCTACTTTAGAGGCATTGGAAACTAAAGAAAACATACTTTCGCCACAAAAAATGTGTCCTAAATCAACACCATACAAGCCACCTACGAGTTCATCATTCTGCCAGACCTCAACCGATTTGGCCATTCCTAATTCATTGAGTTTACAATAGGCTTCAATCATGTCATTAGTAATCCAGGTTCCGTTTTGACCTTCCCGTTTTATCTTTTGACAATTGGAAATCACATCCCTGAAATTCTGATTGAAAGTCACTTTGAAAACATTCCTTTTCAAAATGTTACGCATGCTTTTAGAAACTACCAATTCGTCCAGAAACAAAACCATTCTGGGATTTGGTGACCACCAGGTAATAGGTTCTCCATCTTCAAACCAGGGAAAAATACCACTATTATAGGCTAATTGTAAGCGCTCAGGCGACAAATCTCCTCCTAAGCCAATAATTCCTGAAGAATGGGCTAGGTGAACTGGCGGAAAAAATAAGTCCTGAGATAAGTAATACATGCTTAAATTTCAAAAATCAATGGCAATATCAAAACAAAAAAGCCAGAAATTCAAGTAAACTCAAACTTCTGACTTCTAACTTCTAATTTCTTTATTTTTTAGAACGGCAAATCATCTGGCTCATCTTCGTTTAAGTTTGTTGCCGGTGCAAAAGCTGGAGCAGCTGGCATTGGTGCAGCAGCAGGAGCTTCAGCAGCCATTTTTTCGATTCTCCAACCTTGGATACTGTTAAAATATCTTGTTTCCCCTTGTGGATTTACCCACTCTCTACCTCTTAAATTGATAGAAACCTTTACTGCTTCCCCAATATTATAATTGTTCAACAAATCACATTTGTCTTGTGTAAACTCAATTAGGATATGTTGAGGATATTGTTCCTCGGTAGTAACAACTAATTCTCTTTTTCTAAATGATGCACTAACTTGTTGCTCCGGATTAACAACTTTAATTTTCCCTGTAACTTCCATCTTCGTTATTTTAATTGTTATTTGATTATTATTATCCAAAAAGTATTCCCCGACTGAAATACGTTCTTTTCATTTGAGTATTTGCTAATTTCTAAATCAATCTATTCAAAATCAACCGAAAACAAAACTCTTTACAGAAAAACTTTGTTTTACAAATATAATAACTTCTTCTATCTGACCACAATGTTTGTTTTACAATTTTAATTTTAATTTTTAATTCCTTGTCAGGCAAGACGGTTCGATAAAAACAGAAGAACTCTCAGCAAAAAAGCCGATACATAAAACTTAAAAAAAACTAAAATAATACCACTTATATTTCGTTATATTTATAGTTCTAAATATCGTTTATGCAATTTTCGGACAAAAGAAATACTGGAAGATGGATTCTTATTTTCGCTTCCTTTTTAATCATTTCCTTGATTCTTTGGAATACCTATACTTTTTTTCAGATATTTAAAAACGAAGAACGTCTAAAGATGAACCTTTTGGCAAAAGCCCAAAAAACCCTCATCAATGCCGATGAAAATACCGATGTTGAACTTCCTCTCCAAATTTTCAATAACAACACCTCTATTCCGGTCATTCTTACCGAAAACGACAGTATCATCAACACCATTAACATTGATGAAGCCATAGTAAAAAACAAGTCAAAAGCTATGGATTTTTTATCCCAATTAAAAAAAGAAAACGATCCTATTATTATTGAATATGCACCTAATAAATTCCAAAAATGGTATTATGGAAATTCAGCTTTACTGAATAAACTGAAATATTATCCCATTGCCTTATTGCTGATTATAGTCTTATTTTCGGCATTGATTTATTATTTTTATCGAAGTACAAAAATTGCAACCCAGAACAAACTTTGGGCGGGAATGGCTAAAGAAACTGCACATCAAATAGGCACGCCACTTTCTTCATTAATTGGTTGGGTAGAAATTTTAAAAACCGAAAATATTGATGAAAGTACGACTATCGAAATCGAAAAAGATATTGATCGACTGCAAACCATTACCGATCGTTTTTCTAAAATTGGTTCGGAACCCGTTTTAGAAAAAAGCAATATCATTGAAGAAACTTTACAAACCTACAACTATCTTCAATCCCGGTTTTCTAAACAAATTGAATTCTCTTTTGAAAGTCCAAATTCGGAAATTTATACTATGCTCAATCCTACTTTGCATAGCTGGACCATAGAAAACCTAATAAAAAACGCCATTGACGCAATGAAAGGAAAAGGAAAAATTGTTGTCTCCATAGAAGAAGATGCTCTTTATGTCCGCATAAATGTTACTGATACTGGAAGCGGAATCCCTAAAAACCAATTCAACACCATTTTTGAACCTGGATTTACCACTAAAAAAAGAGGTTGGGGACTGGGACTTTCTTTAACCAAACGAATTGTAAAGGAATACCACAAAGGCAGCATCAAAGTCTTGCAATCCGAAATAGGAAAAGGCACCACCATGCAAGTGAAATACAGCAAAATCTAATTATTTACCATCTTAGGTCTCTGTACAATCTTATAAAACATTGTTTTTCTAACTAAAGCCGGCTTGGTCAAATACAGATTTACAAATTGCAAATGTTCTTGGGCTCTCTCTAAAGTTTGAGAAATTGTTTTTCGTAAATTTTCAACACTAGACATATTAGCGCTACTCACCTCTTTTTCAAAATCAAAAAGAGTCTGTTGGCATCTGATTAAACTATCTATAGGTTCCTGTATTTTTCTTTTTATTTCCTCATCCGGAACTATGGGTTGAAATTGCTTGTTTCTATAATGGATAAAATCGTTTAACTGTCTATTGGCTCTATTGTATTGATCTATAATTTCAGTATATTTCTTTCCTTTTTCTCTTTCATTTTCATTTCTCCAAGCCGTTTTTGCATATACAAAAGCCTGAGAAATATGCTGATTTCTCATTCCTCCCTTTTCAATTCGCTGACAAACTTCTAAAAGTTGTTCCAATTTAGGCAAACTTTCAAATCTTATAATTTCATTTGCATAATCAAATTTTTGTTTTGTGTCATCTCCCGCATAAACGCCTTCCATAAATTCCTGATTGGTAATTGGATATTCTCTAAGTTGCCATAAATAATCAAATGGCATGTGGGTATTTATCATCAATTCGGGATCTACTTTAAAATGATCATTGTTCAGTCTTCGTGTAAAAATCCCATTGATAACATATCCTGAACCCCATGTAGCATCAAATAGATACCATTTATTATCAATTCTGGCGGCATTCCATGAATGAGACAAATTATCCACTTTTACCTTATTCCATTTGGTATATCCATTTACCACTACCGATTTTATTCCTACCGAAGTCGCTAATTGATTAAAAATATTGGAATAATCAAAACAATTTCCTTTTTGGGCCTTAAAGGCTCTTGCAATTCTATCTTGAAGCGATTCGTCAAATTTAACCTCAAACATATTGTCAGCATCATAACTAATAATGTTAGCTGTCCAATAAAAAACGGCGCGAATTCTATCTGATTCTGTTTGAAAATTACTTTTTATATATTGGCTTATTTCATCCATAGACTGATTATATTCGGCTGGCATTTTATCCATCTTAGCATCAACCAAATCATAATTTTTCTGGATTTTTTGTTTCTTTTGAGCCAAAACAAAAAAGGAACAAAAACAAGAAAGCAACAAAAGAGTATGTCTCATAACAATATAAAAAAGTTTGTTGTACAATATCAAATATATAAAACAAGATTAGCTTTACAAGATATACAAAGATTAATTCATAATTACTTCCGAACCAGAATTTACAAAAAAACCAATAACAACATTTAAAAGCATAAAAAAATCGTTTAAAGAATAACCTCTAAACGACTTATATATCAACTTATTATAGAAACTACAAATTAGCTCTAATTTCCTGAGCTAAGCTTTCAAATTCTTCTTTGCTTAAAGCTACTTTTTTCTGAAAACGTATATCATCCATTTTGTTTAACGGAATCAAGTGTACGTGAGCATGTGGAACTTCAATACCAATAACTGAAATCGCAATTCGGTTACACGGAATAGTTTTTTCTAAAGCAATGGCCACTTTTCTCGAAAACTGCATTAATCCTAAATAAACTTCATCATCCAAATCAAAAATCTTATCGACTTCTACTTTTGGAATGCACAAGGTATGTCCTTTTGCATTAGGATTAATATCTAAAAAAGCGAAATAATTATCATCTTCAGCAATTTTATAACATGGGATTTCTCCGTTTACTATTTTGGTGAATATAGAACTCATATTTAAAGCTTTAAATTATTAAACTAATCTCTTGAAATTTCTAAAATTTCAAATTTCAAAACACCATTAGGCACTTTAATTTCGGCAACTTCACCTATTGACTTCCCTAACAATCCTTTCCCGATTGGAGAAGTAACAGATATTTTTCCTGTTTTTAAATCAGCTTCACTTTCGGCAACCAGAGTATATTTCATCTCCATACCGTTAGCCTGATTCTTAATTTTAACGCTTGACAAAACCAAAACTTTTGATAAATCAAGATTTGACTCATCAATCAATCGGGCATTGGCATGAATTTCCTCTAATTTGGCAATTTTCATTTCCAACATTCCTTGCGCTTCTTTGGCAGCATCATACTCTGCATTTTCAGATAAATCTCCTTTATCTCTTGCATCGGCTATATCTTGAGATGCTTTAGGACGCATCACCGTTTTTAAATAATCTAATTCTTCTCTTAATTTTTTAAGTCCTTCTGCTGTGTAATAAGATACTGTACTCATAACTTCATCATTTTATAAAATAGAAAAAATCCCATCGGAACGGGATTTCTTTCCACAAAGATAATATATTTTTTTATAGTGTATAATTATATGTTAACCATATGATATTTCAAATGTAAATAAATTAAATTTGTTTCACTAATACTTTTACGAATTAAAAACATGAAAAAAATCATCCCGCTTTTCCTGATTAGTCTTTTGTTTTTTTCCTGTTCCGATAATGGCTTTAATAATAAAAATCCATACATACCCAACTATAATTTTTCGGTAACTTTCGACTTGAATCTTCCAGCCTATTCGAATCTGAAATTTGTGAGCAATGCTATTTATTATGCAGGTCCCGATGTAGGTCCAAAAGGGATTTATGTATTCAACACTGGAAGTGGATACAATGCTTTTGATGCAGCCTGTCCTAATCAGGCACTCAGTAGTTGTTCCACCTTGACACTTAATGGTATTAACCTGGTTTGTCCTTGTGACAATCAAGAATACAGTTTGTTTTCAGGACAAGGAAAATTACAATATCCATTAAAACAATATCGAGTAGAAGTGATAGGAAGCATACTCCGAGTATACAACTAAATAAAAAAAGCCTGAAAATTTTAAAATTTTCAGGCTTTTTTTATTTAAAAGTTCTAATTAAAACTTCAATGTTAATCCGGCTAAGAAATTAGCTCCAGCTTGTGGATAATAATACACATAGCCTCCTCCATAATCAGCTCCATTGGAAATATAGCTTCTATTGGCAAAATTATTAGCTAAGACACTAATAGTTACAGCTTGGAAAATACTTTTTGGAAAAATGGTGTAAGTTGCATTAAAATCGTTGATGAAATAATCTTTTAATTTACCCTGACCGTCATTTATATTATTCATATACTGACTCCCTACAAATTTTGACAACAAGTTCAATTGTAAATTAGCTATTGGTGAAAACATCAAACTATTAGCCGCAATTAATTTTGGAGAAAAAGCAATATTAGTATTTCCTAATTCAATTAAATCGGTTCCATTATCCAATACAAAATCAATATTCTTATTATCACTTAACGTAAAGTTAGGACTAATAGCCCAGTTTTTATCCAATTGAAATCTAGCATCTACTTCTAATCCTAAACGATAGCTTTTACCCACATTCGTTCTAATTGGATTTCCAACATTATCTAATTCACCCGTTAAAACCAACTGGTCTTTGTATTTCATATAAAATCCATTCAAATTAATTTGAGTTTTTGGCGCTACATATCTCCAACCCAATTCAAAATCATTTAATCGTTCTGGTTTTACACTTCCTCCTTCGTAATCAGTACGATTAGGCTCACGATTAGCTCTTGCATAAGAAAAATAAATTGCATTGCTATTATTAATAGTATAAGTTAAACCGGCTTTAGGATTAAAGAAATTAAAATTATCATTAACTACACCTGTATCTACACTATTGGCTTTGTAATGTACATTTCTCAATTGCGCATCAGCAAAAAAGTTCACATTTGTACAAAGTTGGTAATTGATTTTAGCGAAAACATTCACATCATTTTTAGTTGCCATATTATAATCCATAGGAACTCCTATTTGACTATTTGATGGATATTGAAGCCACAATAATTCTGTAAAATGAGCTCCTTCATAACGATTAGCTCCTCCTCCAAAAATCACATTTAATTTTTCGTCTTTATAATTAGCAGAAAAAGTAGTTCCGTAAAAATCATTGTCCAACCATTTTCTTCTAGTGTAATCTGTTGAAGTTATGGTTTGGCCATCAACTACTATAGGATTTAAACCTAAAAACGAATATTGAGCATCATCTGCGTAATACAAATTTGTGTACTTCCAGTCATCTACATACTCTTCATAATAACCTTTCCCTTTGGTATAATGAAAAGCTAAATTTGTACTCCAACGACTTGAAATTTTTTCATTCCAATGTAATTGTGCGTGATCCTGATTGTAATTATCTATTTGATTTTTATAAAACCCTTCAAAATTCCCTGAATTATCAAATATTTCACCTACAGAGTTGTACCTCCTATTCGAAGCCATTGTTACCGCATCAATTCCATTCCAAGATTGATAGGTTCTTTCTTTCCCTCCAAAAACCAAAGCTTTTATCAAAGTAGTTTTTCCCACATAGGTTCCTTGCAGGAAATAAGATTTCAAATCAGAACTCGCTCTGTCTACATATCCATCAGATTTTAAAGTTGACAAACGACCGGCAATTTCAAAATGATCATTCATCAATCCTGTACTAAATTTCACTGTATGCTTGTGCGAATTAAAGCTTCCAAAAGAATTTGAAATTTCGCCACTACTCTTTTTCGAATAAGAATCTGTTAACATATTTAAACTTGCTCCGAAAGCTCCTGCTCCATTAGTTGATGTTCCTACTCCGCGTTGTAATTGTAAACTTTGAACTGAAGAAGCAAAATCAGGCATATTTACCCAAAAAGTACCATGACTTTCCGAATCATTATAGGGAATTCCGTTAATAGTCACATTCACACGGGTCGCATCACTACCACGTACACGAATTCCTGTGTAACCAAATCCATTTCCAGCATCAGAAGTGGTAACCACCGATGGCATATAATTCATTAACACCGGAATATCCTGCCCTAGATTGCGAGGAGCAATTTCTTTTTTATCTAAATTAGAAAAACTTACTGGTGTTTTTGTAGTAACACGCACCGCCGAAACCAGCACTTCATCGAGTTGGTTCACTTTTGTAGTGTCTTTTACTTGAGAAAAAGAGGTTACAGAGAGAAGAGAAAAGAAAATAGAAAAAAGAAAAAAGAGAATTGACTTTGAGCCTATACAACTTAGTATCTTGGCATCCTTAAAAATAGTATTCATCCGTAATTGTTTTACGAATAAAAGGGGGAATTATTCTTTTTGTTAATTGATTTTTTTTATGATAATTCAAAAGTAATTATAATTGATTTATCATTTTTTCCCTTGACAACATTACTCGTCCAGGTTCGTTGGGTATGATCTCAGCTCGTTATTTTGAGCACCCCTTTGAGACGCGGCAAAGGTAACGCTAAAAAAATCAAATCCCAAAGATCAAATTCCAAATTCCAAAAACTCGCTTTTAAATGGTTTTTGTTGGTATTTGGCTCCGAGCTATAGCATTCCGATAGCTATCGGAAAGGCGAAGCAATTTATTAATTGAAATTTTAATCTAAGTTTGGTTTTCTACGCGATTGTTTAATTTCTGATAAATTCTTTTTGTCTTTGATTCGTTTTTTAATCACCGATTTTGGAACTTTTGTAGACTTTCTAATTTTAGGAACGATGAGTCCTTTTTTTATTAGTTCCAAAAAACGTTTCGTGACAATTTCTTTATTTTTAAGTTGGCTCCTGTCTTCATCACAGTTCAGAATCAAAACTAAATCAGTTGTCAATCTTGAGGAAAGATTCGTTTCTAACAACATTTTTTCTTCTTCAGACAAAGCCTGAGAATTTTTCAAATCGAAAGACAATACCACTTTAGACGAAACCTTATTGACGTTTTGCCCTCCAGCACCACTACTCCGCACTGCTTTATATTGTAATTCGGATATAATCTTTTGAATTTCCATCTCTTATTTCGACTGATGTGCTTCTTTCAACAAATCATTTACAGTTTTCACCGGATTAAAAGTTATCAAAGGCACTTCGACAAAAACAGTCAGCCAATTAGCCATTGCCCCATTCCACAAACCAGGCAATTCATAACCTTTAATGTCTTTTCCCTGATAATTTTTCTCAACTATAAATCCGCTATTTTCATCCACAAACTGATGCAAATCGAACTTTTCGTTTTTATAATTTTTAGTAGCACAAACTAAATCTACAGGATTAAAATGAGTGGCATTGGCCATAATTTTAGCCTGCTTTTTATTATTCAAATCCACCTGAGAAGATTCTACAATTTGCAATGAAACTTCCTTTTCAGTACTTTTTACCCAAAAAGGCCCACCTCCGGGTTCCCCCTCATTAATCACCATTCCGCATACTCTGATAGGACGATTTAATACATTTTTCAGCACTTTTATTTTATTCTCAATAGTGTACAAATCAAAATCAGACTTAATATCCATATTCAATTTTTCTTTCAAGAATATTTTAATCTCTTCGATTTGTTTATCATCAATCGTGTAGAGATCAATCAAATTCAAACAGGCAAAAATTTGCTGTTGCAGTTCTAACAAAATACCTGCCAATGCCTTCTTATAAAGCGCAATTTTCTCATTATTATGAAGAATTACATTATCAATGTTTTTGATAAAAATAATATCAGCATCCAACTGATTCAAATTGCCAATCAAAGCACCATGACCTCCAGGTCTAAAAAGCAATTTTCCTTCTTCAGTTCTAAAAGCTTTATCATGCATCGTCACCGCAATGGTATCGGTGCTTTTATCCTGATAAGAATAACTTACTTCAATACTGGTTTGCGTTTCCTTTTCTACCTTATCCTTTACAGTATTTATAATCTGCTCAAACTGTTCCTGATGTGACTCAGAAACCGTAAAATGCAAATACGATTTATTATTGGTACTTGAATAATAACCACATTCATATAAATGTTCTTCGATAGGCGTAGCAATTTTGCTGATATATTTATGAAAAGGCAAAATCCCCTTAGGTTTAGAAGCAAAATCAAAATACTTTGCATCCAACATCAATTTTATAAAATAATAATTTTTATAATCACGAGATAAGGAATCAAAGTTGGGAAACTCTTCTTTTAATCTGTTATAAATAATTTCAAAAAAAGGCAACTTTTCCATCCCTACGATAAAAACTGGCAGCTTAGTATCCTTTTTTCTGTTTATATAAGCATTAATCGTTTCTTTCTCAATATTAAATTCGTTCAGGAAAGCAGTCAGGAATTTAAACATTCTACTTGCTGCTCCTGAAGCCGGCACAAATTTTAATAATTTTAAATTGGATTTATGTGTATCAAAAAAAGTAGCTTTCTCAACAAAATCAGTATCGGTCAGTTTTAGAATCCCGTTTCCAACTGTTGCTGCTTCGAGTAATTCCATCTTAGCAATTCCTTTTTTAAAAATCGCAAGTTCTTTTTTTATGTTTTCCAATGAAACTCCATGTTCTTTGATTTGTTCAAAATCCTGTTCTGACAATCCCATACTTTTAATTTTATTTAAATCATCAATTGATCCCGATTTCTCTAACACTAAAACTCCTATCTTACTCATATAATTGTAAAAAGACATTGCATTAATCTCATTAAAAACACAAAAACTATTATTCTAAAACAGCTGCTTCTCCAGACTGTTTCTGCTGATTATTTAAAATTCCTTTCCACTCTAAATAACCAAAAACTGCAAGAACTGTAAAAATTAAATATTGCAAACTTGTAAATGTATAGCCTTTAAAAAAATATAAAGGTATCGAAATAAAATCTCCAATAATCCAAAAAATCCAGTTCTCAATTTTCCTCTTAGCCATCAACCACATTCCAACAAAAAAGAGTGCCGTTAATAAAGTATCGACATAATTATACCAATTAGTAAATTTATCAAAATACTGGTAAACTAAAAACACAAAAACTAAAGTTAAAACAAAAATAACAGCCGCTATCTTATGCTCACTTTTTGTCGCAACTGAAACAGGAAATTCTACAACATCACCTTTTTTCCGCGTCCAATGATACCAACCATAAAGACTCATTATAAAATAATAGCCGTTAATCATCGAATCACCTAATAACTCCCATTTCCAAAGCAAATAAGCATAAATAAAAGTACTCACTAATCCTGTTGGAAAAACCCAGATATTATCTTTTTTAGCAAACCACACACTTGCCAATCCAAAAAAAACACCCATCAATTCCAATACAATTTCCGAAGTGGGGTAATTAGCATATTGGGCGAAAAAGAAATCTATCATTTATATTTTTGTTTTTGGATTAAAAAAATCAACGTCTTTTTCAAAAGCCGTCCCTATCACAACTAAATCAGCACCCGATTGATAGGCATTTTGAATTCCTTCTAAATCTACAATTCCGCCACCTACAATTAATGGAATGGCAATATTTTGAGCTACATATTCAATCATTTCTAACGGAACTGCTTTTTGTGCACCACTTCCTGCTTCAAGATAAATCAATTTACTTCCAAGCATTTCACCTGCTTGGGCTGTTGCCAATACCAAATCAAGATTATCCCTATCCAAAGGCGTTGTTTTACTCACACGTTCAACAGCCGTTTCGCTTCCGCTTTCAATCAAAATGTAACCCGTAGACAGAATTTCAAGATTGGTTCGCTTTAAAATTGGCGCAGCCTTAACCTGATGCTCTATCAAATAATCAGGATTTCGACCGGACAATAAAGATAAAAACAAAATTCCATCGGCATGATTAGAAATTTGAGAAGGATGTCCCGGAAAAAGCACAATAGGCAACGCACAACCCTTTTTAATTCTAATAATCAAATCATCCAAAATAGAGTTTTCTACAAGACTTCCGCCAATAAAAAGATGAGTAGCTGGGGATTGATTTATCTTGTTAACCAAATCCGCTATAGTATCCAAAACTATTTTATCCGGGTCAAGAAGAATGGCTAATAATTTCCGGTTTTCTGATTTAGCTTTTTGTATTTCCTGATAAATTGTTACTTTTTCCATGAGAGCGTAAAAGTAAAAAGTTTTTCAAAGTACCAGAACAATTTCTAAACAATTATATTTGTTATACTGATATTGATTTTATTTTTAATTCTATCTTTTTGGTATAATGCCGTTGTATATTTCATTTAGTTCCTCAAAAAGGAACTATTTTAAAATAACAAACGGTATTAGCACTTTTAGAAATCCTAAAACTCATCCGATTATGATTGCAATTCCATTGCTCGAAAAATATAATGGCATTATAAAAAACTATCAAAGTGGCGATATCATTTTTGAAGAAGGTAAACAACCAACGCATTATTACCAAATTATTTCGGGCGAAGTAAAGATGAACAATTACAATGATGAAGGCAAAGAATTCATTCAGGGAATTTTTTATAAAAACCAGTGTTTTGGCGAACCTCCGCTGTTTATTGACCAGGTTTATCCTGCCAATGCCGTAGCAGTGACTGATTCCGAATTAATCATAATTACAAAAGACAAATTCTTTGAATTACTAAAAAACAATTCGGACATCAGTTTAGCAATCATCAAAAATCTATCGCAAAGACTCTATTACAAATCGGTTATGGCGGCCGAGATTTCTTCTCAGGATCCTGAACACCGCGTGTTGCGATTAATAGATTATTCGATAGAACAATTGAATTTTAAAAAAGAAGAAGCTGGTTTTCTAATTAATTTCACCCGACAACAAATAGGCGATTTAACCGGTTTAAGAGTCGAAACCGTTATCCGGGCTATAAAATCACTGGAAAAAAAAGGCGATTTAAAAATAATCAACCGAAAAGTATATCGCTAAATAATATTATTTTATATGATTTAAGTCATAAAATGGTGGTCTAGTACCGTTGTAAATTTGTGGTATTAAAACAAATTATTATGACACTTTACAACACTACCTTCGAAAGATTCAATCAAAATTTTATTGGTTCTGCTACTTTAAGCATACTAGTACAAAGCTGTTTAGGTGGCGCAGCTGCCATGAGCGTATTAGCTAATGGAACTTCAATACCACAAATGATCCAACTGGCAATTATTGTATTTATATGCATCATTGCAAACACATCCATTCTTGCTCAAATGAAACATAAATTCATCTTTAACAGCGTTATTATAAGTGCTATTTCAAGCATCTTATTTATTATTCTAAACAATCTGTAAAATGAAAAACGACATCAAAAACAGAGCTGATGTTGCTGTTTTAGTCCATGCTTTTTATGGCAAAATAAGGGCTGATGAAGAAATTGGCCCTTATTTTAACGAACTGATTTTAGACTGGGATTCTCATTTAGAAAAGCTAACTGATTTTTGGGAAACCAATTTATTTGCAGTTCGAAAATTCAAAGGCAATCCAATAGCTGTTCATAATAAAGTAGACGAACATTTTGATGGTCAAATCAATGCGAATGAATTTGGGATTTGGTTAAACTATTGGTTCCAGACATTAGATTCTCTTTTTGAAGGTGAAAATGTGGAAATTTTAAAGAACAGAGCCCGCAAAATGGGTAGTTTTCTTTATCTGAATATGTTTAAGAACAGAGTAAAAATTTAGGAACACAGACCTGTCTGCCGACAGGCAGGTTAAAGAAATTCTATAAATCTTATAAAATTTCTCTTAGTGAATCTTTGTGTTTCTCTTTGCGAATCTTTGCGAAAAAACTTTATTCTCCCTGCCTGTCGGCAGACAGGTTTGCGGTTAAAAATAAACTATTATTCCAAAGCATAGACTAAAGTAAAATCCTCCACTTCTTCAAAATAAATTTTGAAATCTTTGTGCAAACTACCAAAATGAAGACTTGCTATAGTTTGGGTTTGGTTCAAATCAAACTCATTTACTGCAATATGATCTTTAAAGCTGATTCCTTTTTCGTTTCGAATTTTGAAAATCGCTTCTTTGGCTCCCCAAATTACCGTTAGCTTTTTAATGTATTCGGCTGTTTTTTCTCGGTCTAAATATTCAAATTCTGCATCACAGAATTTATCGGCGATTCGAATAATTTTTTCTCTTTGTAATTCGATATCAATCCCAACAATTTCATCACTAATGATTATTGCAGCAAACTGATACGAATGCGTTATCGAAATATGTTTTCCATCATGAAGATGTGGTTTTCCAAATTCGTCATAATACAAGTCAAAATCAGTATAGCCAGCTTCATTTAAAAGTTTGCGCACACTTAGAAACCCTCGCTGATGCAATTCGGATTTCATACCATCAATACGCAACTGACATATAGGATTCAGACTTACTTCTTCTAATAATTGTTCCAATGGTTCGGTAATCTTCCAAACGTAGATAGCGGTTGCGGAATTAAATTGTATTTTTTTATATAAAGGCATTCTTTTAATTGTGAATGATAAATTGTCAATTATTAAAGTTGCTGTAATTCGAAGTAAATTAAAACCTAAAGGAGTAATTTACAATTGATAATTAACAACTGATAATTAAATTGCTAGTATTCTAGTTATTACGACATTAAACAATTCATAAATATTTTAGAAATTAGTTTAATTCTAAAGTTATTACGTAAATTTGCAAAAATTTTACAATTACAAATATACTATAAATGAGTACAACGACTACGCCTTATGTGGCTTTCAAAGTAAAAGACATTTCTCTAGCGGCTTGGGGAAGAAAAGAAATTGAATTGGCTGAAGCTGAAATGCCAGGTTTAATGGCGCTTCGTGCTGAATATAAAGACGAACAACCTCTTAAAGGTGCTCGTATTGCTGGATGTTTACACATGACTATCCAAACTGCAGTTTTAATTGAAACTTTAATTGCTCTTGGTGCTGAAGTTACTTGGTCTTCTTGTAACATTTTCTCTACTCAGGATCAGGCTGCTGCTGCTATTGCTGCTGCTGGAATTTCAGTTTATGCTTGGAAAGGTCTTGACGAAGAATCTTTTGACTGGTGTATTGAGCAAACTTTATTCTTTGGTGAAGACAGAAAACCATTGAACATGATTCTTGATGATGGTGGAGATTTGACTAATATGGTTATTGATCGTTACCCTGAATTAGTTCCTGGAATTAAAGGTCTTTCTGAAGAAACTACAACTGGTGTTCACAGATTGTACGAAAGAGTAAAAGCCGGAACTTTACCAATGCCTGCAATCAACATCAATGACTCTGTTACTAAATCTAAATTTGATAACAAATACGGATGTAAAGAATCTGCTGTAGATGCTGTTCGTCGTGCAACTGACTTAATGTTAGCTGGAAAAAGAGTTATCGTTTGCGGATACGGTGACGTTGGAAAAGGAACTGCTGCTTCTTTTAGAGGTGCCGGATCTATTGTAACTGTTACTGAAATTGACCCAATTTGTGCTTTACAAGCTGCAATGGACGGTTATGAAGTTAAAAAATTAAACACTGTAATTGCTAATGCTGATATCATCATTACAACTACCGGAAATAAAGATATCGTTCTTGGAGAGCACTTCGAGCAAATGAAAGATAAAACTGTTGTTTGTAACATCGGACACTTTGATAACGAAATTGACATGGCTTGGTTGAACAAAAACCACGGTGCATCTAAAATCGAAATCAAACCACAAGTTGACAAATACACTATCAACGGAAATGACATCATCATTTTGGCTGAAGGTCGTTTAGTAAACCTTGGTTGTGCTACAGGTCACCCAAGTTTTGTAATGAGTAACTCATTCACAAACCAGACTTTGGCTCAAATCGAATTATGGAATAACAGTGCTGCTTACAACAATGACGTTTACATGTTACCAAAACATTTAGATGAAAAAGTAGCTGCTTTGCACTTAGCTAAATTAGGCGTTGAATTAGAAACTTTACGTGAAGATCAGGCTGCTTATATTGGCGTTCCTGTTGAAGGTCCATTCAAACCAGAATATTACAGATACTAGGTCATTGCGAGGAACGAAGCAATCTCCCTATATTTTCAAAACCCTTACAGTAATGTGAGGGTTTTTTTATTCCTCTAAGAAGCTTTATTTATTAATTTAGCAAATAATAATCTGACAAATGCTTATAAACTTTTTAAT
This sequence comes from Flavobacterium sufflavum, assembly GCF_004016525.1. Lineage (GTDB taxonomy): Bacteria > Bacteroidota > Bacteroidia > Flavobacteriales > Flavobacteriaceae > Flavobacterium > Flavobacterium sufflavum. The sequence goes on along the minus strand of NZ_SACJ01000002.1, from coordinate 289,763 downwards.
CCTTACAACACTTTGCCTACTACTTTTGGGCTATAAAAGATTTATTCAGAAATTAAAACAATCTGAAGAACTAACGATATGGGGACGCATGTTAAACAGAAGAATTATATCTTTCTTAATAATAGGCATATTAATATCCCTTTTTTTACTACTAAAAAATCTATACAATTCAATATAAATCATCTCGAACTCAAGCAAACAAAATAACATCTCATAATAATTTGAATTTAAACATATTTGAATTAATTTTAACAGACTTAAATCCAGATTATTATGAGAAATATTCCGAAAATAATCTTAATCATTTGTATCCTGTTTTTTTCCTGTAAAAAGACAACTCCAGAACAAAAGAAACCACTTGCAGGCAAAAATAGCTATGGTTGCGCTCCTGCAACAACAGATGCCAAATGGTTTGAATCCGACAATAAAGCACCACTTTTTGACGGAATGGATATTATTGACTATACGATAAGCACTAAAAATATCGAAGCACAAAAATATTTCAACCAAGGATTAGCTCTGGCTTACGGTTTCAACCATGCAGAAGCAGCCCGTTCCTTTTATTATGCTACAAAATTAGACCCTCAATGTGCTATGTGTTTTTGGGGATATGCTTATGTACTTGGCCCCAATTATAATGCAGGCATGGAACCTGACAATTATGAAAGAGCTTATAATGCTATCCAACAAGCCATAAAACTTTCTAATATGGCTACTGAAAAAGAGAAAGTATTAATCATTGCATTAGCCAAAAGATACACTGCAAAACCTGTAGAGAACAGAAGTCAATTAGACATTGCTTATTCCAAGGCAATGAAAGAGGTTTTCAAAAAATATCCTGAAGACAATGACATCGCAACCATTTATGCCGAGTCGATAATGGATTTACATCCTTGGGATTTATACAACAAAAAAGGAACTCCTAAAAAATGGACTCCTGAAATCGATTCAATCTTAGAAAAAGTATTAAAACAGAATCCAAAACACATTGGCGCCAATCATTTTTACATTCATGCCGTTGAAGCTTCTTTTACTCCTGAAAGAGGCAACACCTCAGCAAACCTTTTTGATAAAGGATTAGCCCCTGCCTCTGGGCATCTAACTCACATGCCTTCCCACATTTATATTAGAACTGGAGAATATCACAAAGGCACAATAGCTAACATTAACGCTGTAAAAATAGACAGTAATTACGTAACCATGTGTCATGCTCAGGGTGCTTATCCTTTGGGATATTACCCGCACAATTATCATTTTATGGCCGCCTGTGCCACATTAGAAGGTAATTACAAATGGGCAATGCATGCTGCAAAACAAACAGCAAAATTGGTTCACCCTAAAACAATGACAGAACCAGGATGGTCAACATTGCAGCATTACTATGTTATCCCTTATTTTGTAGCTGTTAAATTTGGTAAATGGGATGAAATCCTAAAAATGAAATTAGTATCAGACACCTTAAAATACCCTTTAGCCATTTCTCATTATGCAAAAGGAATGGCATATCTAGGAAAAAAAGATTTTGTAAAAGCTAAATTAGAATTAGCAAAACTCGAAATCTTAACCAATGATCCTTCAATGAAAAAAATGACCATTTGGGGAATTAATTCAATGTATGATATTCTACAAATAGCAAGTAACGTTTTAAAAGGAGAGCTATTCGCATCTGAACAAAAATATGAACAAAGCATCCCAATACTTGAAAAAGCAGTTTCTATTGAAGACAAATTAAATTATAACGAACCACCAGACTGGTTTTTCTCTGTACGACATCATTTGGGGGCAGTCCAAATAGAAGCTAAAAAATACAAAGCAGCTATTTCGACTTATCAAAAAGATTTAAAACAATTCCCTAATAATGGATGGGCACAACATGGACTAAAACTAGCTTATGAAAAACTAGGCGAACAAAATTTGGCAAAAGAAATAAGTAACAAAATAGCCAAAAGCTGGGCCACATCTGACATAAAAATTACCAGCTCCAGAATTAAATAAAACAATTCTCAATCTAGCTCTTAAAAATAAATATAAATTTTACACTTCCTATTAAACCTTTGGTTGTAATTAACATCTTATGTTAAGTTTAACCAAATTATTATGAGTAAATATTTATCATTTCTGTTTTTTCTTGCTTTTTCGTTTTATGCATCTGCACAAAGCAATTATATCTTAAAAGGAAAAGTACTTAATTTAAACAACCAGCTTCCATTAGAATCCGCTACTGTATATATCAGTACGGTTAAAGATTCCACTATATTGGAATATACTTTAACAGATAAAAACGGAAATTTCAATTTTGCAGTTAAAAAAAATGAAAAACCGGTATTTTTAAAAGTAACCTATATGGGATTTGAAACCTTTGCTGAAGAGCAAAAAGAGATTAATACCAATAAAGATTTCAACAACATCTATCTTGCCGAATCAGTAAATACCCTTAAGGAAGTTAAAGTAAAAGCTGAAGATCCACCTATACGAATTAAAAACGATACAATCGAATTCAAGGCTTCTTTATTCAAAGTTCGTCCTGATGCTAACGTCGAAGCTCTATTAAAACAGCTTCCGGGACTAGAAGTAGACAGTGATGGAAAAATTACCGCTAACGGTAAAGAAGTTACTCAAGTATTGGTAAACGGAAAGCCCTTCTTTGACCGCGATGGGGCTATGGCATTAAAAAATCTTCCTGCCGAAATAATCAATAAAGTTCAGGTTTCTGATTTTAAAACCAAAAAAGAAGAATATTCTAAAGATCAGGCAGCATCTGACAATGCCAGTATCAACTTAACCATTGACGACGATAAAAACAAAGGATATTTTGGAAAATTCCTTGGTGGATACGGTACTGACGACCGTTATGAATCCAGCTTTATAGTAAACTTATTTAATAATAACCAAAAAATAAGCCTTTTAGGTTCTTCTAACAACATTAATGCTCAGGGGTTTTCCCAAGACGAAGTATTTGACAATATGGGTGGCGGTAGAAATAGCCGTGGAACAACTGTTAACAGAAGCCAGGCCAATGGAATTACCACATCAAATCTATTAGGATTTAACTATTCTGACGAATTATTCAAAGATTTTCAAACGAATGCCAGCTATAATTATTCGGATGCCCATACCGAAAACAAAAGCCACTCTAACTCCACCGAGTTAAGACCTGACGGTATTTTTTACAATAATATTTCTGACTCAAAAACTGATAGCAGAAACAGCAGCAACAAAGCCAATGTAGAATTAGAATACAAAATATCGCCAAGCATACGATTATTTGTTTCGCCAAAATTTAGCACTTCTACTTCAGAAAGCAATCCTGAATCCAATAGCAGTAGTACTAATTTAACAGATAACACTTTAGTTAACGATGCTTTCTCAAAATCAGCTAACAAAAGTGAATCAAACAGCTTTAGCAATTCAATTAATTTTAATAAATCATTCGAAAAGAAAGCAAGAAATTTAAGCTTTGTATTTAATAATAATAACAACAATTCAAGTTCGAATAATTTTATCGAATCTGAAACAAATTTCTACGCTACAAACAGATTCGTTAAACGAGATCAAAACACTAAAAGCAACAGCATTAGCGACTCTTATTCTGCCGAAATTGAATATACCGAACCTGTTACTGATTCAATTCGTTTTAAAGTTGGTATGGAATACAACTTCCAAAACAACATCAACGATAACAAAACCTATGACGACATAGGAAACAATGTATATACTGATTTAAATGAAGACCAAACTACCTATTTGACTTCTAAACAAAACAGCATTGTTCCAAAAGCTGGTATTCGTTTACAAAAAAACAAATTTACATTTGACATCAATTCCTCTACATCTATTTTACAATACGACAATCATGCTTTTTACCAAGGGGAAGCAACTGATTTAAATAAGAAATATGTCCTACCTAACGGAAGTGCACAAATTAGATACAGAGTAGATCGTTCGAAATTTTTCACTTTAAGATATAATTACGACCAATCGCTTCCATCGGCTAATCAATTACTTCCTATCCAAAACGTATCTAATACCTTAAATACAGTTACAGGAAACCCCGATTTACTACCTACCGAAACACATACTGCCAGCATTAACTATAGAAATTTTAATTTCCAAACCCGTTCTGGATATAATCTCTTCCTTAATGGTAACTACAACAACAACGACATCATTAGCACTGCTGTTTATAACCCTGATAATAGTCGTACAACTTCCTATGAAAACATATCAGGAACTTACTCCTTATCAGGAGGTGGTAGCTGGAACAGATCCATCAAACAGGAATCTAATTTATTGCGTTATGGTATAGCTTTAAGCGCTAATTACAGGTTTGAAAAAGGGTTTACCAATATGGTTTTATACGGTGCCAAATCTATGGGAATTTCACCTAGACTTTATCTTAATTATGATTACGGAGAATTTTTTACTGTAGCTCCTTCTTACAATTTCTCATATAACGAAACGCAATACGACATTAGTTCTTTAAAATCCAGATCGAATGTGGTTCACAGAATCAATCTGCAAACTACAAGCTACTGGCCAACCAACTGGATTTGGGGTAACGACTTTGGATACACTTATAATTCTAACAATCCAAGTTATTACTTATGGAACACCAGTTTATCTTATACTTTCTTAAACAAAACATTTATTGCTAAAGTAAAAGTATATGACGTTTTAAACCAAAATCAAAGTATCTCAAGAAGCATTTCGGCTACATCGGTTACTGATAGCGAAAACACCGTTTTAAGACGTTATGCCATGTTCTCTTTGACTTACAAAATTCAGAACTTCTCAGGAATGAAAAGACCCCCTGGAAGAAACAACCGAAATATGGAAGGAATGGATAGAGGCGAACGCCCTGAAGGATTTGGCGGCGGTGGCGGTGGCTTTGGCGGTGGCGGCCAAAGAATGATGGACTAATCAACGCAATTATTAATTCAATTTTAAACAACAAATCCCCTTGTTTTATTAAACAAGGGGATTTGTTATTTGTAGCTATTGAAATGGAAAAATTCATAATATCACTAGAATATCTATTCTAAAAAAAGCAATCTAAAATAACAGCTATTGTCACCTCGAGCGGAGTCGAGAGGCATCTTCATCAATACACTTTAAAATCCTGATGTATCAGAAACCATTTTTAACTTAATAACTTAAATGTGACCTCGACTGGATTCAAACCAGTAACCTTCTGAGCCGTAATCAGATGCGCTATAAATCGCCGAAAAACCACCATTTACACACTTTAGGCACAAAAAAACCTGCTAGCTAAGCTAACAGGTTTTAAAATAAATTGAGAAAATCAATTAAGCTTCTACTTCGAATGGAAGGATTGAAACGTATGATTTGTTATCTCTTTTCTTTTGGAACTTAACAACTCCATCTACTTTTGCATGTAGGGTGTGATCTTTACTGATGTAAACATTTTCACCTGGATTGTGTTTTGAACCTCTTTGTCTTACGATGATGTTCCCTGCGATAGCAGCTTGTCCTCCAAAAATCTTAACACCTAAACGTTTTGATTCTGATTCTCTACCATTCTTAGAACTACCGACACCTTTCTTGTGAGCCATGATGTTTTAGTTTTAATATTGTTATTATTCTTGAGTATCTTCTTTTTTAGCTTTAGCTACTTTTTTCTTTGGAGCTTCAACTTCTTCTGTAGTTGCTTCAACTGCTGCTTTTTTAGAAGCCGCTTTTTTAGCACCTGCTGCAGTAATACCTTCAATTACAATTTGAGTAAGATATTGTCTGTGACCATTTCTCTTTTTGTACCCTTTTCTTCTTTTCTTTTTGAAAACGATAACTTTATCTCCTTTTAAGTGTTGTAACACTTTAGCTTCTACTGAAGCACCTTCTATAGCTGGGGCGCCCAAAGTTACATTCCCATTGTCATCTAATAAAAGAACTTTGTCAAAAGAAATTTTTGAACCTTCTTCACTAGCTAAACGGTGAACATAAACCTTTAAGTCTTTGCTTACTTTGAATTGTTGCCCTGCTATCTCTACGATTGCATACATACCAAATTGATTTATTGATTTTTAAGGTTGCAAATATACAATTATTTTTTTATCACGCAATCACTAAATTTAAAAAAATAATTCAATCTGTTTTTCACTTATTATCAACTGATTAAAATCAGAATTCGACTTATATTTTTGTTAAAAAAAGTTCTACTATAGAAACAATACTAAAAAAAAGTATTTTTGAGGTAACAATATTACTCATTAAGTATTGCAACCTTATTTTTTATTAATCTTATATGAAAAAAACAATAATGGCAATTAGTACTGCGCTTTTACTTGGTGGTGTAGCCACAGCTCAAAAAATAGCTTTCGAAGAATATGATTTAGACAACGGCATGCATGTTATCTTACATCAGGACAACAGCGCCCCTGTAGTAATCACTTCGGTTATGTATCATGTAGGCTCTAAAGACGAAAACCCAAACAAAACCGGTTTTGCCCATTTTTTCGAACATTTATTATTCGAAGGCACCCAGAATATTAAAAGAGGCGAATGGTTCAAAATTGTTACCGCTAATGGAGGAGTTAATAACGCCAATACTTCAGATGACCGTACCTATTATTACGAAGTTTTTCCTTCCAATAATCTGGAACTAGCTCTTTGGATGGAATCAGAAAGATTAATGCATCCGGTAATTAATCAAATTGGGGTTGACACTCAAAAAGGAGTAATCAAGGAAGAGAAAAATTCGCGTTACGACAACCAACCTTACGGAAAAATAATTGAAGCTGTTAAAGAAAACTTATTCTTCAACCATCCTTATCGATGGACAACAATAGGTTCTACAGAACATTTAAACTCAGCAAAACTAGAAGATTTCAAAGCCTTTAACGAAAAATTCTATGTTCCAAACAACGCTGTTCTGGTAGTTGCCGGAGATTTTGAACAAAAACAAGCCAAAGAATGGATTCAAAACTATTTTGGACCTATCAAAAAAGGAGCAGCAATAAAAAAAGAAACATTTGTTGAAAAACCAATAACCGAAACTATAAAAGCAACTCACATTGATCCAAACATTCAAATCCCGATGCTTGTGACTGCTTACAGAACTCCATCAATGAAAACAAGAGATGCCCGCGTTTTGGATTTCATTTCTTCATATCTAAGCGATGGGAAAAGTTCTAAACTTTATAAAAAAATAGTGGACGACAAGAAAAAAGCCCTGCAAATTGGCGCGGTAGGTTTTAACGAAGAAGACTATGGCATGTACATTATATATGGTTTGCCAATGACAAACTACACCACCAATGATTTGCTTAAAGAAATAGACGAAGAAATTGTAAAAATCCAAACGGATTTGATTTCTGAAAAAGATTATCAAAAACTATTGAACCAATTTGAGAATCAATATGTCAATCAAAACTCAAATGTAGAAGGAATAGCCGAAAATTTAGCCAAATACTATTTGCTTTATGGCGATATCAACCTCATCAATACCGATATCGACATTTATCATTCTATCACAAGAGAAGAAATTAGAGCTGTTGCCAAAAAATACCTGAATCCTAATCAGCGACTGATACTGGATTATATTCCTAGCCCTGAAAAGAACGAAAACTAAGCTATTTCGAATCATGAAAAAATCAAGCATACTATTCATTATAATATTAGTCTCCGCAATCATGCAAGCACAAGAACGCAAACAGCCCACCCCCGGAAAACCACCAGTAGTTAACATAAAAAAACCGCAAAGTTTCATCTTAGCTAACGGACTTACGGTAATGATTGTCGAAAATCATAAATTACCTAAAGTAACCTTTAACCTTACCATCGACAATCCGCCTTTTGCCGAAGGAAACAAAAAAGGGGTTGACGAATTATGTAGCAATCTATTAGGAAACGGAAGCACTAAAATATCTAAAGAAGACTTTAATGAAGAAGTGGATTTCATGGGAGCCACAATGGAGTTTAGCTCCAGCAGTGCCTATGCCAGCTCACTTTCAAAATTTTCAAAACGCACCTTAGAACTTTTATCCTTCGGCGCATTAGACCCTAATTTCACGCAGGAAGAATTAAACAAAGAAAAAGCAAAACTAATAGAAGGATTGCGCTCTCAGGAAAAAAGTGCTTCGGCTATTGCTAACAGAATGGTGAATACACTTGCTTATGGAAAAAACCATCCTTCAGGCGAATTCACTACCGAAGAAACCTTATCGAATATCACTCTGGAAGATGTTATAAAAAATTACGCCAATAATTTTGTTCCTCAAAATGCCTATTTAGCAATTGTAGGCGATATTAAATACAACGAAATAAAACCACTGGTGGAGCAACTTTTTGGTTCCTGGAAAAAAGTAAACATCACTAAAACTCTTTATCCCGACCCAGAAAACGTAACAACCCAAATTAACTTTATCGATGTTCCTAATGCGGTTCAATCTGAGATTTCTTTGGTAAACACTTATAAGCTAAAAATGAACGACAAGGATTTTTTCCCTGCCGTAATTGCCAGTTACATTTTAGGCGGAGGTTTTAACAGCTACCTCAACATGAATCTAAGAGAAGCTCACGGATGGACTTATGGTGCCAGCACTAACATGGGCGCAGGAAAATATGTAACCAGTATAAGATCAGCATCGGCTATAAAAAACAATGTAACCGATAGTGCTGTGGTAGAATTCATCAAAGAAATCAAAAAAATAAGAACCGAAAAAGTAACCACTGAACAGCTTAATAATGCAAAAGCAGGTTACATTGGCCGATTTGTAATGAAAGCCGAAAAACCTGAATCGGTTGCCCGATACGCCCTAAACACTAAAATAGAAGATTTACCGGCTGATTTCTACGAAAACTACATTAAAACTATCAACGCTGTCACTAAAGAAGATGTACTGGCTGCTGCCAACAAATATTTCCTAATAGACAATAGCCGAATAGTTATTGTAGGCAAAGGAAAAGAAGTCATCCCGGGATTAGAAAAGCTCAACATCCCTATTTCCTATTTTGACAAATACGGTAATCCTGTTGAAAAACCTAAGTTCTAGCAAACAAACCTATTAAAATTTAAAATAACCGCAAATTCGCAAAACCATAAAATAAATTTTGTGAATTTGTGGTAAAAAAACTCATACGTCTTCCATGTTTCCTAACTAATCACAAGCACGACAATCTATTTTCTCGCACTCAAATAAACACCGATTAAAATAACAAAAGCGCCAAAAAACTGAACGAGCGTTAGTATTTCGTTATCTAATAATCCCCAAAACAGTGCTATAACAGGAATCAAATAAGTTACTGATGCAGCAAAAACAGGAGAAGCAATTTGTATTAATTTAAAGAAAAGAATATTGGCAATCCCTGTTCCTAAGACACCTAGAATCAAAATAAAACAAACTGATTTTTGGGTTTTCTCCAAATGAATTTGTTCCGGGAAACCTGAAAAGACCAAAATAAGTATCGCAGGAATCAAAAGCACCACAAAATTCCCGGTCGTTATACTTACAGGACTTACGTCAGACAAATGTCTTTTTATCAAATTAACATTGGTAGCATAACTAAAAGAAGCCAGGATAATCAACAAAGCATAATAATAATTTTGTTCGGGATTATTTTGCGCACCATTATAAACCAAAAGCAAACTACCTAAAAGCCCAATTAACAAACCCCAAAGCTGTTTCCTCTGGAAACCAATTCCAAAAAATAACACTCCTATTGCCAATGTATTCAATGGCGTCAATGAATTTAGAATCGAAGTTACCGAACTATCTAATTCCGTTTGGGCAATAGCAAATAGAAAAGCCGGAAAAAAAGTTCCGAAAAGAGCGGTAATGGCAATGTATTTCCACTTTAACTTCGGGATAAGCTTCAGACTTTTAAATCCAATAATCAACAGAAAAAAGGAAGCAAAAATAATTCGCAACGAACCTACCTGAATAGCAGACAATCCAACTAATCCCTTTTTTATCAAGATAAACGAACTCCCCCAAATTAAGGCAAGAACCAATAAATAAATCCACTTCAACTGTTTTGATTCCAAAGCTTTAATTTTTTGTCAAAATTGTACAATTTTGACGAGATAAGTTTCTTTTTTTAAAGAAAAAAATCTGCCAAACCTATGAAGTACAAACAAACCATTAAGTTAGGCGTAAATTTTAAACAAAAGGATTATCCACAAACCAAAGATTATTTAAATTTCAACATCCCCCATGTTTTCTCAATTTCTTGCTTAACTATATCGTCTTGACCATATTTGTAAAAAAACAGTATTTCAACTCTACCAACATTATCTTTATAAACAATTAATTTTTTACATCTTGGATAAATCCCTAGATATAAGTTTTTTCTAACTTTTAAATTATATAGATAACCTCTATTTGCATTCATTTTTTTTATGTGGGGGGCATCAATATAAATCAACTTTGATAAACGAGTATCCATTTCTGAAGACAACCACTTTTCATGAGGACGATTCAAATCTTCAGTAGCAATTAAATATTTTTGTGCCCTAGTGTTACCTTTAGGGTAAGGAATCATTGCGACAGTAATCATAATCTGATTATCACCATTTATCATAGAAATATTACATTGACTCTGCTGAATGGTTGGGTATATTTCAAAATAAGAAGAAACAGGTCTTATATAGAAATAATTATCTGGCCGATGATAATTAATTATTTTAGCTTCTTTAACAAATAATTGATCATATTCATCCAAATAGCTTTGCGATTGCATGCTAGTAACTACAAGGAGAAACAAAAGCAATTGAAATCCTCTTTTCATTATTAATCTTTGTACCATGTCGTTCCTTTTTTATCAAATCTAATTAATACAAAACTGCTTAATCATTAATTGTAAAATTCATCAATTGTGCATAAAGCGCACATATCAAAGCTGCTATTAAAAGTATTAAAATAAAATAATACCTAAATGTACTTCCTTTAGCATACACATCTTGACTATTAAAATCTTTAATATGTTTTTTATTCTTCAATGACCAAAACAAAATAAAAAGCAATAATATTAATGCTAAAGAAAAAAGCGTAATGTATTTCATAAATTATTTATGGTTTTGTTTGCTTCTAAAAAGCACCCTAATATACAAGAAAAAACCTTCAAAATAATTTTACGCCATTAAAAATCATGATTAATAAAAATTTTATAAAGGAATAACGTCAGAATGAATAAAAGAACAACCTAAAAACTTTTTCGGTTGTTCGCGGTGAAATATGCTTACCTTTTTATAACAAAAGTATTTAAAGTGTAAATTTTATATAAAAATTACTTCCAAGTTAAAGTTTCCATCAAATGCTGCATATCGTTTTTAATATAACTGGCCGCAGGCATAATCGAATCAAAATTAGGTTTGGCATAAAAGTAAACCGAAGCCGTTAAAAAATGCTTCGTGCTGTCGGTAGCATAAAACTGTGAGTTAGTTGCAGCATTTCCATCAACCTGATAAAACATTCCGTACACCTTCCTTTGCTGATTCAAATAGGGTTGTTCTAAAATATCATCGGCTTTTATTACATGTTCAAAAGTCAGTTTTTGAGCATCACGCAATAATTTATTGATATCGTTATTTACTGGCTTATAGGTCAAATAAATGGTCGCTTTCATCTTTGGATAAGTAATCGTAAAACCACAATCCTTTTCCCCTTTTATGATCGCTTTTGAATTCATCTCAAAAGTAAAAGGACATTTGTTTTCAAAATGCGCATATTCAGCTATTGGATAATCCAATCGCAAATAACTCGACGGTTTAGGCAAAACATCATTTTTACAACTTGAAAACAACATTAAACTTAAAAACACAATCACAAAAAACGATGCATTGCAATTGTATTTTTTATTGGCACATTTTAAATTAAACATCAATAGTAACTTTTATCTGTTTGATACGTTTTTTATCTACAACCTCAATGGTAAATAGACAATTCTCGAAAGCAATCTTTTGTCCTTTGGCCGGGAAATTTCCTGAAATCTCCAAAATAAATCCCGCTAAAGTCTCTGCCTCCCCTTTTTTCTCTTCAAATATTTCTTCGTCAACATCAACAATTCGATAGAAATCTTTCAGGTTAATTTTACCTTCAAAAAGATAATTTTTATCATCTATTTGAGAAAAATTGATATCCTCATCGTCAAATTCATCACTAATATCCCCTACTATTTCTTCGATTACATCTTCGAGAGAAACTAAACCCGATGTCCCTCCATATTCATCCACCACAATAGCAAGATGACTTTTCATAGACTGGAAATCTTTTAACAAATTATCCAATTTTTTATTTTCAGGCACAAAAAACGGTTCTCGGATTAAAGTTGTCCAGTCAAATTGCTCCTTATCAATATGAGGCAGCAAATCTTTGATAAACAAAACGCCTTCTATCTGATCAATATTATCCCGATATACCGGAATTCTCGAATAGCCTTTTTCTAAAATCTTAGCATATATTTCACTGAAAGAGGCTGTAATTTCCAAAGCAAAAATATCAATTCTAGGACTCATAACCTGCTTAGTATCGGTATTTCCAAAAGAAACAATACCTTCTAATATTTTTTGCTCATCAGTAGAAGTTTCATCGGTTGCTGTAAGTTCCAAAGCCTGAGACAATTGGTCAACCGAAAAATTAGTTTTCTGCTTCCCTAATTTATTATGTAAATAAACTGTAGCCCCACGCATTGGAATGCTAATTGGCGAAAGTAAATTATCCAAAACCGATATAGGATAAGCTATTCTTTTAGCAAATTTCACATTGTTTCTACTTGCATATACTTTAGGCATCACCTCCCCAAAAAGCAACAATAAGAAAGTCACAACGATAACTTCAAAAATAAATTTCAATGCAGGCGAAGTAACTGCCGCAAACAAATCGGAACCAATAAAAGAGAACAGAATAACAACTCCTATATTGATGAAATTATTAGCCACAAGAAGTGTTGCCAATAGTTTTTTAGGTCTTTGCAAAAGCTCGGAAAGAATTTTTCCTGTCGAAAGATTTTCCTGAAGCGTATCATCAATATCTTTTTGCGACAGCGAAAACAAGGCTACTTCGGCTCCCGAAACTACTGCTGAACAAAACAGCAATACAAATATTCCGGCAAAACCGAACAATAGATCTAAATCTACTGTATAAACGAAATTCAAACTGGGCTCTGGGTCCAAATTAAAAAAGATTAGTTAAACAATCAAAAAGGCAAGTCGTTGATAGGCAAGCCTTTATTTGGTGTGTCAAAATTAGTGTTTTTTGTGGATTCTGAACCCTGATTTTGCTTATTGCCCTCAGTATCTTTTTTAGTTGTTAAAAAAGTAAATTCAGTCACTTGAATTTCAGTAGTATGCTTCATCGAACCATCTTCTGCCTGCCACTGACGGGATTTAATCCTTCCCTCCACATAAATTTTATCTCCTTTTGACAAATATTTTTCACATATCTCAGCCGCTTTATTGCGTACCACTAAATTATGCCATTCAGTCGAAGTGATTTTCTCATTGGTAGTCTTATTAATGTACACCTCATTTGTTGCCAACTGAAATCTTCCGATACAATTGCCTGCTTCAAAATAGTGCAACTTAACATCGTCACCCAAATGACCTATTAGCATTACCTTATTTAGTGTTCCGTTCATAGTCGTTTTAATATATGGTATCTATCCCAAAGATACATTTTTTCGGAAACTTATTTTAATGAAAACCTAAAAATAAAACAGATAAATCTACTCCTCTAATAAATATTTATCTAATTCAACTTTGACATCTTTACTATCGGGACTTGGAGCATTATCATTAACTAAGCGACCATTTTTATCAAAAATAATATAACGCGGAATAGTCTTAAGTATCAACCCCTTAAACAAGCTTGCCTGCGGATAGTTTATTGCCAAAAAATTATTTTGCAAAGGCAAAAGTTTTTCTTTGATGCTTGCTTTTTGCCAATTAACAATATCATTATCTATTGATATGTAAACAAACTCAACTTGTTTGTTTTTATATTCTTCATGAAGTAAAAGTGAACTTGGCATTGCAGCTCTACAAGGAGCACACCAACTTGCCCAAAAATCAACATAAACAACCTTTCCTTTATAGTTACCAACAACCTCTTTTAAAACCTTCTCCTCTTTATTCCTATCAAATAGCAAAACTTCTTTGCTGTTTTTATTTTTGTCAAACTCAAAAAACAAAGCATATTTATTTTTAAAATACCCCTTTAAAACATCATCTTTTATTTCTTTTTCAAAAACAGCATAACACTTTAAGAAACTTTCTTTCGTTCCTCTTATAGCCAAACTTTCTAAATACGAAAACATCAGATACTCTCTATTAACCGAATTGATGATTTTTAAAGACACAGCATTCTCAAATAGCTCTTTAAAATCAGGTATCCTCCCATCAGAAACACTTATCAATTTTGGTTTATATTTTCTTTCAAAAGCAGTTTTAACTAAAAAAGCATTTCCAATATCAGCCAAATTATAAGACTGACTCAGAAGCTTTAACGGACTCAAAGAATTTAGCCTTTGTTTATTTCTCAAATATGATAAATTCAATTTATAATCTGCCTCACCAATGCTTTTTTTAGTCTTCAAAGAATCCAAAAAAGCTATAAATTTTATTTCCCTTTGCTCTCTTGCTGTTTTATCATCTGTTAATTCCTGATCATTTTTATATCGCTTAAACCTATTAAAAAAACGTCCTTCATCCGTATCAGTTGGATTTTTTAAATTAAAAAACGATCCAAAATTATAATCGTATTCTTTATACTTTTGACTCACCACATAAGGCACACCATTTTTATATTCAAATATCAATGTCTCATTTGGATAAAAACAATAAGAGTTAAAATAATTATCCTGAATATAGTACTGGTGATATAAATAAATTGGTTTTGAAGTTTTTATCCTCACAACCTTTTCTTTATTCGAAACAAAAATCTTATGATCTATAAAACTATTTTCTAACCTATATGTTATTTGATCTTCACGAATTACATAAAAGTTCTTATTATAGAAAATAGTATCTTTTATATCTGGATTTTTAAAAATAATAGTGATATAACTTTCTTCATCTACATCCTTTTTTTGATTTCCTTTCCAAGACAATAATGCTAAAACAAACACCAGTAATACTATTTTTTTCATATTAATATTTTAAGCTTCCGAATAACCACTCAAATTAAGTGTCATGCATTTTTTTAAAGCCTATAAATATAAAAAAAATCCTATCAATAATTACCCTAGAAAAATAGACTTTAATTAGCTTCAATAAAATTATGAATAACAATCGGAAAAGGATATTGCCTTAACTCCTCCTTAGTAATCCCATTTTCGACCACGCCTTTTACATTTAGTTTCCAAAATTTAATATGTAAATGTTGATGCGATAGTTTATGAACAATACTTTTTTCGTTGCAGGCACGCATACTTATGATAGGATTAGTAAAAAACGATTCTTGCTGAACGGCATTCGACACAAACTCAAAATCTTCTTCCTGCATAGTTTCAATTAAAGGAAACTCATATAAGTTATGCCAAATTCCTTTTGCCGTTCGTTTCTGAATTAAAGTATTCTCCTCAGCATCCGAAAGCATCAAATAATTAAAGTATCTGTTTCGCACTTTCAACTTCTTTGATTTCACAGGCAATTGATCGACTTTCTTCTTTTGCAATGCTGCACAACTATCATTAAAAACACAATTCCCACAATCAGGACTTTTAGGAACGCATTGCAGCGCACCAAACTCCATTATGGCCTGATTAAAAATGGCTGGCTTGTCTTTTGGCATTAATTCGAAAGCCAAAGCAGCAAATTCTTTTTTGGCGGAAGCCAAAGCAATATCGGTTTCTACATCAAAATAACGAGAAAGCACTCGAAACACATTTCCATCCACAACCGGCACCGCTTCATTATAAGAGAAAGAAGCTATTGCCGCAGCCGTATACTCACCCACTCCTTTTAATTGTAATAAGTCCTTATAATTATCCGGAAAAACTCCGCTTAATTCATAGGCTATATATTGAGCTGTTTTATGCAAATTGCGGGCACGGGAATAATAACCCAAACCCTGCCATAATTTCAACACCTTTTCTTCATCGGCATTAGCCAAATCAAAAACGGTTGGAAAAGCCGCAGTAAAAGCTAAAAAATAAGGCATTCCCTGAGCAACTCGCGTCTGTTGGAGCATGATTTCTGAGAGCCAAATATGGTAAGGATTGGTAGTATTTCTCCAAGGCAAATCACGCTTGTTTTCTAAATACCACTTTATTAGAAAGTTATGAAAAATCATCATTGAATATTTGTTGACAAAAGTAAAAGTTTATGTAATTAAAATTTAATGAATTAGCTTGAATAATTGTTTTTTAAATTCATATATTTGCACACTCAAAAAAATTATTACAAAATAATAAATAAGGAAAGAAAATGACGAAAGCAGATATCGTAGCGAAAATTTCAGAAAAATTAGGTCTTGAAAAAGGTGATGTGCAAGCAACAGTAGAGACTTTTATGGAAGAAGTAAAAACTTCATTAGAAACTGGAGATAATGTATATTTAAGAGGTTTTGGTAGCTTTATCGTAAAGACAAGAGCAGAGAAAACAGGTAGAAATATCTCTAAAAACACTACAATTAAAATACCTGCACACAACATTCCAGCTTTCAAACCTGCAAAAGTTTTTGTAGAAGGAGTAAAAACAAACAACGAAGCAAAATAATATTAATTAATCATAAAATCTACAAGCTATGCCAAGCGGTAAAAAAAGAAAAAGACATAAGGTAGCGACTCACAAAAGAAAGAAAAGAGCGAGAGCTAACCGTCACAAGAAGAAAAAGTAGTCTAGAACTACTTTTTTCTTTTTAAACGTTCATTGAAATTGAAAATCAGTCAGCAGTGTTCAGAATTCAGTCAGCAGTTAGCTGCATTCTGCCAACTGAAAACTGCCAACTAGTTTTCTCCGGGTTAATACCTGTTCAAAAATATTGTTTAATCCATCTGTAAATAAGATTTTAGATCTTAGATTTTAGACTTTAGACTTTCAAAGTCTTTACTCTTCTCTCTATGTTCTATTTTCTAAAAAACAGATAAAAATTTACAACATGAATAAAGAATTAATCATTCGATCTAGTTCTGATTCAGTAGATTTTGCCTTATTAAAAGATGGAAAACTAATTGAATTACACAAAGAAGAAGAGACAAGCAACTTTCAGGTAGGCGATATTTTTATTGCCAAAATCAGAAAACCTGTTGCCGGACTCAATGCTGCTTTTGTAAATGTAGGCTTCGAAAAAGATGCCTTTTTACATTATCACGACTTAGGTCCTAATCTAACTTCCCAACTGAAATTCATAAAACTTGTAAGCGCAGGTAAAATAAAAGATTTCTCCCTAAAAAACTTTCAGTTTGAAAAAGAGATAGACAAAGATGGGACCATTACCGATGTAATAAACGCCAATCAATCTATCTTAGTACAAGTTGTAAAAGAACCAATATCTACCAAAGGACCAAGAATTAGCGCCGAGCTTTCTCTTGCCGGACGTTTTATTGTTTTAGTTCCTTTCTCTGACCGTGTTTCTATTTCTCAAAAAATAGAAGACAAAAAAGAAAAAGACCGACTAAAAAAACTTGTACAATCCATCAAACCAAAAGGATTTGGTGTTATTGTTCGCACAGTAGCCGAAGGCAAAAATACAGCCGAATTAGAAAAAGATTTGCAGAACCTGCTTAGCAGATGGACTGCAATGTGTAAGAAATTACCAACTGCTCATCATCCCTCAAAAGTATTAGGCGAACTCAACCGAGCTTCCTCAATACTAAGAGACGTTTTCAACGATACCTTTACCAGTATCCAAATAGATGATGAAGAGTTGTACAACCAAACTAAGGATTACTTGCAAGAAATTGCTCCATCCAAACAATCTATTGTGAAGTTTTATCAATCAAACGACACGCCAATCTTCGAGAAATACAATATAGAGAGACAAATCAAAACTTCTTTTGGGAAAACCGTTTCCATGAGTAAAGGCGCTTATCTTATTATCGAACACACTGAAGCTCTACACGTAATTGACGTGAACAGCGGAAATCGTTCGAATAAAGCGACTAATCAGGAAGACACAGCCATGGAAGTCAATATGATTGCCGCAGCCGAAATAGCCAGACAATTGCGTTTGCGCGATATGGGCGGTATCATAGTAGTGGATTTTATCGATATGTCTAATCCCGAAAATCGCAAAGTCTTGTTCGACTTCTTGAGAGAAGAAATGAGCGACGATAAAGCAAAACACAAAATCTTACCTCCTAGTAAATTTGGATTAGTCCAAATTACCAGACAAAGAGTAAGACCAGAAAGAAATATTAAAACCAGAGAAGAAGATCCAAACAATGAAAATGGTGAAATCGAAGCACCAATACTAATCATTGATAAAATCAACTCCGACCTGGAAAGAGTTTTAAAAACCCACAAAAAAGTAGTGCTTAATGTACATCCGTTTGTGGCTGCTTACCTCAGCAAAGGTTTTCCATCATTACGTTCAAAATGGTTCCTTGAACATAAAAAATGGGTGAAAATTATACCACGTGACGCTTACACGTATTTAGAATATCATTTCTTTGACAACAAAGGAAATGCTATAAAAGACTAAACAAAAAACCGCCTTTCGTGAGATTGGCGGTTTTTTTGTGCCTTTTTTTAACTACAGATTCCTTAGTGTTCTTTGTGTTTTAAACTTTGTGCCTTTGTGGTAAAAAAAATTAAATGTTTTCAGGAGCTACTTCCTGCTATTCGCTTCAATCTTTTTATTTTAAAAGAAAAATAAAAAGGATTTCCGCTACTATCAGGGCTAGGGATTTTGTTTTTAAAAGACTATCTCTTTTTGCAAAAATTCAATTTTCATTTTTATACGAATAAAATACTATATTTAGGTTTTATATCTTTCAAAGATACAAGTACACAAATATGCTTTTTTAGATAATAATCATTTTAATGACAGAGCACTTAACAACAATAACAACTGCAATAACTGGAGGAGTCATATGGGAGGGATTTAAATTCTTACATCCTGAAGTGAAAAGATATTTTACCACAAGAAGAGAAGCCTCAAAAATATTTTATGAAAATCTTGATCCAATATTAAAATCGGCAAGCGAATTATATGGAAAACTAGAATCGTTAGCAAAAGAAGACCTTTCCTCCTTTATAAACCTTGATAATTCAAATTCAATCGACCCATTACATAACCAAAAATATGTCTTTTACTTGTTTGCACAATTTTGGGCTCAAATTGAATATTTAAGATTAGAAAGTCAATATACAGACTTATCAAAAATTAAAAAAGGTAAAGAATTATTAAGATTTATTGAAACTATAGAATCTAGAAAGTTCAGAATTCTAGACCGATCAATGCAAAGAATTCTTGGGGAATGTCTTATTAAAGAACAAGGGCATAGATTTAGAGTCATGTCTTTAAAAGAATTCACAGAAACCCTAGACACATCTGAATCAAAACTTTCCCAGTGGCTTGAAAATTTAAAGTCAACTTTATTTTCTACAAATAAAAAAGAAGCACGTCAATTAATATTACGATTTGGGGTAATAATAGCTATCTTAATTGACCATTTCGACCCTAATTACAAAACCGTAAGAAGAAGAGAAATCTACACTAATAAACTTTCCAAAAAGAGTAAAAGCATAATAAGAAACAACTTAACTAATCATTATTTATCTTTTATTTCCAATAAAAGACAGATATTATTAAAGATAAGAGCCCGCAGATTTTTTTCGTTTTATAAACTACTTAAATCGTTGGACTCTTCCGTTATTGTAAAGCAAATCTTTATATAATTGAAGTGTAAATATAGAAAAAAAACGTTTATAAACTAAAACAACTTCAATACTACTGAAAACATATCACATTTACATACAACAAAAAACCGCCTTTCGTAAGATCGGCGGTTTTTTTGTGCCTTATTTTATCGACAAATTTCTTAGTGCTCTTTGCGTTTTTAAACTTTGTGTCTTTGTGGTAAAAAATTAAATCCTTTGCAACTTTAAAACACGTCGTTTTCTTTGTAAAAAGACTACCGTAAAAAGCACTCCCAGAATCGACATTGTGATACCAACTAAATTAGGCGAAGCATAACTAAATCCGGCAATTAAAGGCAATCCACCAAGAAAAGCCCCTAAAGCATTTCCGGTATTAAAAGCCGCCTGAATAGCTGCCGAAGCAATCATTTCGGCACCTACCGCAGTTTGTATCATCAAAGTTTGAATTGGCGCAGCCACAGCAAAAGCAATACAACCAGTAGAAAAAACCAATGCTAAACTTACATAAGGATTGGACGAAAAGAAAAACACCAACATCAAATCGATTGCCATAACCGAAAGCAACACAATAATCGTCTTTTCAGCAGAATATCGATCAGCTAATTTTCCACCTATAAAATTCCCTAAAACCATTCCCAATCCAGCCAACATCATAATATATGGCACATCACCAGCATCAAAGCCTGAAATTTCTGTTAATAATGGTGCAATGTAACTAATCCAACAAAACAAACCTCCTGCACCAATAGCGGTAATAAGAATCACCAACCAAGCTTCGGCTTTCTTAAAAAACAACAACTGCGTTTTCATACCTTCCCTGGCTTTAGCCTCTATATTAGGCATCCAAAAATAAAGTGAACATACTGTAAGAGTTCCAACAATGGCGATAATTATAAACGTATAACGCCATGAAAAATGATGTCCAATATAAGTCCCTAAAGGAACTCCCAAAAGATTAGCAATAGTCAAACCCGCAAACATAACCGATATAGCCTGAGCTTCTTTACCCTTGTCAGCTAGGCGACTGGCAACCACCGCACCAACTCCAAAAAAAGCACCATGCGGCAATCCCGAAAGCAGGCGCACCGCAAATAAAAATCCATAATTAGGCGCTATAATCGAAAGCGTATTAAAAACAGTAATCATACTCGCCAGAATCAAAAGCGTTTTTTTAGGCGGATAATTTCGTGTGATAATCACTAACAATGGCGCACCGATTACAACTCCAAGCGCATAAGCCGAAATTAAATGTCCCGCAACGGGTATGCTAATATTTAAATTGGTAGCAATATCAGGCAATATTCCCATCATCACAAACTCCGTAATTCCTATCGTCAAACCACCCAAAGCGAGTGAAAGCAAACTTTTTTTCATTTTATTATAAAAGAGATTATTAACTAACGTGGCATCATTTATAGAGCAACGTCTATTTTACTTTGCAAATTTATTGATAACTGCTGCAAAGAAATTGTAATTTTACAACATAAACTTGCAACTATAGGTTATGAAATGAGCACACCCTAAATTACTCGTAAACACCAATGAAAATATGCGAATTACATATGACCGATAAAAAACAATAAATATCTACATATGAAAACATTAAATCAATTTGACACCTTAGTAATTGATGAATTTGAAGAAGACCAATATCATCTTCCCAGACACAGTCACACCTATTACGAGATTATTTACATTATAAAAGGAAGTGGGATTCACCAATTAAACAAAAACCTGCTTCCGTATAAATCCGGAGATTTGTTTGTGCTTTCCACTGATGACGAGCACTATTTTGACATCAAAAAAACAACACGGTTTTTCTTTATCAAATTCACCGACACCTATTTCAATTCAAATAAAAAACTGGCTTGCGATGAGTTTCTGCTCAATACTCCCGAGAATTTCATGCGCGATAAATCACTTAAAGAAAATGTACTAAAATTAGATGCTACTTGTGCAAACATACTAAAAAACACCATTGACAATATTAGAGCCTACAATAGCAAAGCCAATATTTCTACTTCGCCAATTGCCTTTTACCAAATCTTATCCATATTTGGACTGATAAAAGAAAGCTTGCAACAACAGAATATAAAAATCACCGGCTCAGGAATAGATAACGACCAGATTATTTCCTATATCCATCAGAATATTTACAAACCAAAACTGGTTCAGATTAAAACCATTGCAGAACATTTTAATATCTCTCAAAGTTATTTTGGAACCTATTTCAAGCGTAATTTTTCGATAAGTTATCGGGAATATTGCAACAAACTAAGAACCCAGTTAATAGAAAAAAGGATTCTGAACAAGCAATTATCGATGAAACAAATCGCTTACGAATTTGGTTTTACAGACGAGAGTCATCTTTCTAATTATTTCAAGAAACAAAGGAATTTAAATCCCAGCGCGGTTAAGAAATTATAAAATCTACTGTTAACCTTAATTTTCCTTTCCTAACATATTGATAAAGATTTGATTTCGTTTTCACAAAACCGGCTTTACATTAAATATAGCTTTGACAGCTAGCTTTACAGAAGTTTAAATTTTTGTAAAATGAATTCTTTTTTAAAAGTAATTACTCAAAATAGTTTTTTCTACGGCCTTAATTTAGTCCTGATAGCCACTGTTATCTTGCAGTTATGCTCCTTTTCTCAAGCCGATGGTTTCATCTGGCTGAATCAATTTCATACCGCTATTTTAAATCTTATTTTCGAAAGTATTACCTTTCTGGGTGATGGTTGGTTTATTATTGTTTCGGCTGTATTTATTTTACTTTTTGTCAAAAAACATCGAAAACTGGCCTTCATCATCTTACTTTCCTACATCAGTTCCGGAATTTTTGCCCAAATTATAAAAAACATCATAGCGGCTCCAAGGCCAAAAGTTTATTTCGAATTGCATCATTATCAATATTATCTGGATACTTTTGCTTCAAGCCGAATAGGCTTTAACAGTTTTCCTTCGGGACATACAGCTTCTTTTTTTGCTTTGGCAACCGTATTATCTAATTATTGCAAAAGAAGATACATCTGTATTTCACTACTTGTATTAAGTATTTTGGTGGGTTATTCCCGAATTTACCTGGCCCATCATTTTTTGATGGATGTATTTGCAGGAGCATTAATTGGAGTAGTTTTTGGTTCTTTATCTGTGATTTGGTTTAATAAAATCATCGAAAATCCCGTTGTAAAAAAGAAAATAGATTCTCTAAAACACTCTTCTCCCAGTTTTTCAAATCCTACACTAAGCCAACAATAAATGGATATTTTAAAGTTTTTTAAATTTGGATTAGTTGGTTTTACAGGACTTGTTATTGACTTTGGTATCACCTGGATTTGTAAAGAAAAATTAAACCTCAATAAATACGTTGCCAATGGTTTTGGTTTTCTATTTGGAGTTACAAATAATTATTTTTTGAATAAATACTTCACTTTCGACAATCACAATCCTGAAATCGGGCTTCAATTCCTTAGCTTTTTAATCATTGCAATAATTGGTTTTAGCATCAATACAGGCTTTCTATATTCATTGCAAAAAAAGACCAAAATCAATTTTTACGTTTGTAAAATCATCGTGACTGCAGTTGTATTTATTTGGAATTTTGGAGCGAATACTTTCTATACTTTTAAAAGCTAAATATGTTCTTTAAAAATAAAGTGGCAGGTCTCATCCTACTTGCAACAGTAATTCGCTGCATTATTGCTTTTTCAATAGGTTTAGGAAATGACGAGGTTTATTATGTGACTTATGCCCAGCATTTGCAATGGAATTATTTTGACCATCCGCCATTAGTTGCCTTGTTAATTCGGCTAACGACTTTTAATTTGATGTTGACCTCTGATTTTTTCATCCGATTAGGCCCTATTCTTTTAGCTGCTGCCAATACCTATCTCATGTATGCTATTGGGAAAAAAATCAAAGACGAAAGAGCCAGTTTCATTGCTGCTTTGCTGTACACTTCGTCTATTTATGCCAGTATTATTGCTGGTGTTTTCATTATGCCCGATGCACCACAATTGTTTTTTTGGATTCTCAGTCTTTACTTTTTAGTGCATCTAATTACTGACGAACAAAGCAACGCAAAATCTAATTTGTACTTGCTGTTGTTTGGATTAAGTACTGGCTTGTGCGTAATGAGTAAGGTTCACGGAGTATTTTTGTGGTTTGGATTCGGACTGTATATTCTTATTTACAATCGAAAGTTACTTTCAAACGGCTATCTGTACGTATCGATATTGTTGACGCTTTTAGTGATTTCACCTATTTTGTTTTGGAATATAGAAAATGATTTTATCACTTACACTTTTCATAGCAATCGAGTAAGCATCAATCGAGGAATCAATCCCAATAGTTTTATTCGGGAGTTTTTTGGCGGAGCGGCATATAATAATCCAATAAATTATTTTATAATCATAACTACTTTGATTGCCTTTTGGAAAAAGAGAATTAACATCTCAATTAATTATATCAGACTCTTGCTTTTAATGAGTTTTCCTTTGATTGGGATTTTATTGTTTGTTTCGTTGTTTAGAGATACTTTGCCACACTGGTCTGGACCTGGATTCACCGCTTTATTGTTACTGTCAGCTTGTTATTTATCTGATTTTAAAATCAATTCCCGGCTGCCCCGCTTAGTATATTATGCTAATTATTTAATTCTAGCTGTGAGTTTTCTTGGAATTTTAGTTCTATCATTTTACCCCGGAACTTTAGGAAAAACCGATGAAGCTAGTTTAGGTAAAGGAGATGTGACTTTAGATATGTATGATTGGAATTTTTTCAAAACCGAAGTTGGTAAAATAATTCAGAAGAATAAATCAGAGGGAAAAACCAATACCAATTTTATCATCAACAACAAATGGTTTCCGGGGGCACATATTGATAATTATATTGCAGCACCTCTTCTTCTTAATTTTGTTGCCATTGGAAAACTGGAAGACATTCACACCTATCATTGGTTGAATCAATTCAGGAAACCAATCCAGAAAGGAGATGACGCCTACTATATTAACGTTTCCAATAATTTTAGCGACCCGAATGAAATCTATAAAGATGATTTTGAAAAAATAAATGCTCCTGTCATCATCAAACAATATCGGGGAGGGAAACCCGTGAGAAATATGCTAGTGTATTTGATGGAAGGATTTAAAAACTAAAAAACAAATAAAAAAATGCTACTTCTATCTGGACTAAGACTCAAATTTTCATAAGAATATTTTTATTTTAAATAGAATGCAAAAAATCAGACTAAAAATATATTATATTTCGTTCGTCTTAAAGAATAGAATAAATGGCCAGTCTACCAGCAGATTTCCCTGAAAATGAATTCATATCAAAAAACAAAACATTAGTGATTTATGCTTTAAGCATAATAACCTTTTTTATATCATTAGGATTTTTAGATTTTTACGTCTTACCGACTTTAAAAACAACAGATATAATAACTCATTACGCTATAAGAACTGTTGGAGGAAAAAATGGAACTAAACCACAAAAACTGTCTTATCATTATTACACACAAAAAGGATTCACTTTTTCAACAGTAAAAAATTACATCGAAGAGAGTGATATAGAACTTGAATATTCTTTAGTATTTAAATCTGTAACAAAAATCAAATCAAAGAATAATGATTACACAAGTGATATTTCTAGTAGCTTAAGTATTAACGGAATTCAATTTTACTTTTATTGTGTGTTGCTTTTTTCAATAGCGATAAGCTTAAAAATACTTCTTTCAGGGAAAAGGTTTTCTGAAAACACATTTTACAACATAATTTGTTTTAATGGCTTTATGGTATTCTTATGCCTTTATATGTTTTACTTATATTAAATGAAAAGAAATTAACTTATTTACGTCTTTCCAGAAAAAAACGTTTCATTAAATCAGCCGCTTCATCAGCCAATACTCCTCG
Source organism: Flavobacterium sufflavum (assembly GCF_004016525.1). Classification (GTDB taxonomy): domain Bacteria; phylum Bacteroidota; class Bacteroidia; order Flavobacteriales; family Flavobacteriaceae; genus Flavobacterium; species Flavobacterium sufflavum. The sequence continues at coordinate 264,068 of NZ_SACJ01000002.1, read as the reverse complement.
AACAACCGTAGTTTTAGGATGCAACTGTGTTCCCATTTTCTCAAAACCACGCTGTGCATCACTAGCGCCAAAAACAATCTTAGAAATTTGGCTCCAATACAAAGCACCGGCGCACATCTGGCAAGGCTCCAGTGTAACATACAAGGTACAATCTTTCAAATATTTTCCGCCTAAATAATTAGCCGCAGCCGTTATAGATTGCATTTCGGCATGGGCGGTAACATCATTCAGCATTTCGGTTAGATTATGACTGCGGGCTATAACCGTATTATTAACAACAATAACTGCACCTACAGGTATTTCGCCTTTTTCAAAAGCCATTTCTGCCTCCTGCAAAGCTTTCTTCATAAAATAGTCGTCGGTGAAAATATTTTCCATGGGGCAAAAATACAGCATTCAATTTGTACATTTGCACTATGCCGGAAAATTTACTTTCAAACATAGCTACACCCAACGATTTACGCCTGCTTGACGAAGCCCAACTTCCTCAATTAGCACTGGAATTACGTGATTTTATTATCGATATTGTTTCGGTAAAAGAAGGACATTTGGGAGCCAGTTTAGGTGTTGTCGAATTAACCATTGCTTTGCATTATGTATTCAACACGCCCAATGACGCATTAATTTGGGATGTTGGTCATCAGGCTTACGGACATAAGATTCTAACGGGTCGCAGAGAAATTTTCCATACTAACCGCCAACTAAACGGAATTTCAGGTTTTCCTAAAAGAAGCGAAAGTGTATATGATGCCTTTGGCGTGGGCCACTCCTCTACTTCCATTTCGGCAGCTTTGGGAATGGCAATTGCATCCAATTTAAAAGGCGATTTCAATAAGCAACACATTGCAGTAATTGGCGACGCATCGATTGCATCGGGAATGGCTTTTGAAGGATTAAATCATGCCGGAGTAACCAATGCTAATTTATTGGTCATTCTTAACGATAACGCCATCGGGATCGACCCGAGTGTTGGGGCCTTAAAAAACTATCTTACCGCAGTAAAAGAAGGTAAAAATCCGAGGCAAAATAATATGATTAAATCCTTGAATTTTAATTATTCAGGACCAATTGATGGCAATGATATTTTTGCCGTTATCAAAGAACTAAAGCGTTTACAAAAAATAAAAGGGCCTAAATTCCTGCATGTCATCACTACGAAAGGCAAAGGACTACAACAAGCCGAAGAAAATCAGGTGCAATACCATGCGCCGGGAAAATTTGATGCTGCAACAGGCGAAATCATTCCAAAATCAGAAGAAAATTTACCTCCTAAATATCAGGATGTTTTTGGCTTAACCATATTGGATTTGGCACAAAAAAACAAAAAAATAGTAGGAATCACTCCAGCTATGCCTACAGGAAGTTCATTAAAATTCATGATGGATGCCTTGCCGGAACGCGCTTTTGATGTGGGTATTGCCGAGCAACATGCAGTAACCCTAGCCGCCGGAATGGCAACCCAGGGAATGACTGTTTTTTGCAATATCTATTCTACTTTTTTACAAAGAGCTTACGATCAGCTCATTCACGATGTGGCTTTACAAAAACTGCCTGTGATTTTTTGCTTAGACAGAGCAGGACTCGTTGGCGAAGACGGGGCGACCCACCACGGTGTTTTTGACATAGCTTATTTACGCTGCATTCCTAACCTCATTATTTATGCGCCTGCAAATGAAATTGCTCTACAAAACATTCTATACACCGCTCAACTAGGGCTTGAATCGCCAATTGCTATCCGATATCCGCGTGGTCGCGGCATTATTGCCGATTGGAAAAAAGAACATTTTGGTCATTATGAAAGTATTGAAATTGGGAAAGCATTTTGCCTTAAAAACGGAACAAATGTAGCGATTTTATCCAATGGAACCATCGGAAACAATGTAAAACTGGCACTGGACGAAATTGGAAATCCGGAAAAAATTGCGCATTATGATTTTGCATTTGTAAAACCATTAGACGAAAAATTACTTCACGAAATATTCAAAAAATTCAAAAATATCATCACCATCGAAGATGGCACAATTATTGGAGGCTTTGGAAGTGGAATTTTAGAATTTGCTGCCCAAAACAATTATCATCCCAATTTTAAAACTCTGGGGATTTCAGATGAATTTATTGAGCAAGCTACTGTTAGTCAATTGCAGCAACATTGCAAGATTGATGTTAACACACTAAAATCACTTTTTTCAAGTTATATAAACAAGTAATTTGCGCAACCCAAAATTTCAATTTACGAATGAAAGCACAAAATCTCAGTTTCCTTATAATTACATTCTTATTCAGTATTACTATTCCTGTTTTTTCACAATCAGTTAGTGACTCGACTCAAACAGATACTATAAAAAAAATTATTCTTCCGGTATTAAACGACAACTTTTACAGAAAAATTCCACCTGCAAAACTAAAGTATACTCTTGCCAGAATGGTTGTACTTCCTGAAGTTGAAAAAAAGCTTCCATCTTGTTGGGGCAAAAAAAACATACTTGGGTTTGATATTTCCGAAATTGCTTTTGTCAATTGGAGTGCCGGGGGAACCAGTTCTATTTCAGGATTGCTCAAAGGCGATTTCAACAGAACTTACGAAAAAAAACTGGTGAAATGGGTTAACGAGCTTAGTGTAAGATACGGAATGAACAAACAAGACGGAATTGAAATCCGTAAAACCGACGATGCCTTCCGATTCAACTCTACCTTTGGTCATAGACAAGATACAGAAAGCACTTGGTTTCATTCAGCTAAACTGAATTTCAATACCCAATTAACCAATGGTTACAAATATCCAAATAAAGATAATCCTATTTCCAGACTATTCGCACCAGCTTATATGTTCTTGGGTGTTGGTGCAGAAAACAGCACAAAGTCAAAAAGCCGGGTAATATATCTTTCTCCTTTTACCTATAAAGCAACCTTTGTTTGGGATCAGGAATTAGCTAATAAAGGAGCTTTTGGGGTTGAAAAAGCCATTTATGACAAAGACGGAAATATAATAACAAAAGGGAAAAGATCTAAAAATGAATTAGGCTTTTTAATTACCAATCAATACAAAAAAGAGATTTACAAAAACGTGGTTTTTGTAAATAACTTAAGCCTTTATTCGGACTATGTGAACAATTTTGGAAACGTCGATGTTGACTGTGACTTAGCTTTAAACTTGGTGGTAAACCAATATGTAAAAGCCAACATAGGAACCCGAATTTTATATGATGATGACATCAAAAATAAAACCGAAGTTGCCGGAGTACAAGTAACCGAAGGTCCAAAAACCCAAATCAAGCAAGTTTTGGGTGTAGGGTTGACTTATGCCTTTTAAAGCCTAACTTTTTTTCCTGCCGTTTATGGTTTCGTATATTTCCAGTGCATTCCCATCGGTCAGTAAGGAAACATAATGGCAAATATGCAGCAGGCGCTCATAAAGATTTTCTTTTTCCAAATTATGTTTTTCAGGTAATAGTTTCAAGATTAACTTATCATAATTAGAGGCTGTTCCATTAAATTTATTATCGTAAGCCGTAATAAACTTATCCAATAAAGTTTGTATAATCTGGTAACCTACTAATTCTTTTTCGATAACCTCGCGGCTTTGGTAGATTTTATCAACACTGATTTTGATAATATCATCCATTTGTGCTTTATATTTACTTTTATCCATTAAGGCAAAAGGAAATTTTCCTTGCAAAATGGCTTCTTCATTGGTAATAAACACTTTTACGGCATCATTAATCAAACTACCAATTGCCAGTGCACGCAAATAACTGATTCTATCCTCTTTGGTTTCTAAAGCTTTGTATTTTGAGGTATCAATACTGTCCTTCACTAATTTGATTAAATATTCCAAAGCAAAATCTTCGGAAACCAAACCTAAATTAATTCCGTCTTCAAAATCAATAATGGTATAGCAAATATCATCTGCCGCTTCGACTAAATAAGCCAAAGGATGTCTTTCAAAACCAATGTCCTCTCCCGATTTATTTGGAATCAAACCCATATCTTTTGCCGCTTCTTCAAAAAACGCTTTGTCAGCCTGAAAGAAACCATATTTTTTATCAGAAATATTTCGGGTTGGTTTTTTAGGCAAACTTTCTTTTGGGTATTTCATAAAAGCACCTAAAGTGGCATACGAAATTCGGAGTCCGCCTTCAATCCCCGGACGACTGGAAGTCATCACCGAAAAACCATTAGCATTCCCTTCAAAATCAATTAAATCCTGCCATTGTTTTGGACTCAGAAACTCTTGGTATTTTTTTCCCTTACCAATAGAAAAATATTCTCCAATAGCCTTTTCGCCCGAATGCCCAAAAGGAGGATTTCCTATATCATGTGCCAAAGATGCCGCAGCAACGATAGCTCCAAAATCGTTCATGTGAAAACCATGAACTTCTTTTAGATAAGGATATTTCTCAATGATTTTTTTCCCAACCAAACGCCCTAAGGAACGTCCCACAACCGAAACTTCTAAACTATGTGTCAATCTAGTATGCACAAAGTCGGTCTTAGAAAGCGGAATAACCTGAGTTTTATCTTGCAAACTTCTAAAAGCAGCCGAGAAAATAATACGATCATAATCAACTTCAAAGCCTAAACGGGTGTCATCCTGCTCTATTCGTAGTCGTTTGCTTGTATCACCTTGTCGTTTTAAAGATAAAAGTTGTTCCCAGTTCATATGATATTAGATTGTAGATTTATGATTGTAGATTTAAGAACCAAAAATACATTTTATTTTAGGACTTTCTCCAAAGATTCTAACACAAGATGTTCTTCTATTCGCTGTTCGAGTTTGGATTTCATAACAACAAAAGTTCTTGATTTTTCATCGTGTAAACCCAAAGTACGTCCTCTCAAAAAACTCAAAGGTTCAAAAGGGAAAATACGCACCAAAGTTCGAACTAAAATCGTTATTATATCTGGTTTTGAACCGTCTTCCATAACAACAATTGTTTTAGTAAAATATTTAGCTAGAGAACGGGAAAGAAAAACTTCGGTAATTCCATAATAAATAAAAATGATAATACTCCAGAATAAATAACGTTCAATCATGTCAAACGAATTTATTCTATTTGAAATAGCTGAAGAATTCATAAAAGTCAATGCTAAATAAACAATAAACCGCATTATTATAATATCAATAATCCAATTTAAAACTCGCTTTTGTTTTGATGCGAGTAAATAATTTGCAATTTTAAATTGTTCCATTTACAGTATAGTTTCCTAATATTTATCTCCAAATATAAGAAAACAGTGACTATAATTACTTATTTAAAAATGCAAAAATCAAAAACTCAATTCAGTACTGTGTTTAATCTCACCCATTACAAAAACACTTTGGGTATTTCCAATATTCTCAATGGTTGACAATTTATTCATTACAAAATCCTGATAGCTCGCCATATCGGCAACTAAAATCTTCAGCATAAAATCATAATCTCCCGCTATATTGTAACATTCTATGATTTCGGGAAGTGCCACGATATCTTTTACAAAATTAGCTCCCACATTTTTAGCGTGTTCTTTCAAACGTACATTACAAAAAACGGTCATTCCGCGATTGAGCTTTTTCTTATCCAATAAAGCAACATATTTCATAATATAACCTTCGCGTTCCAATCTTTTGATGCGCTCATAAACGGGAGTTACCGTCAAAAACAATTTAGCTGCCAGGTCTTTTATACTAATATTCGAGTCCTGTTGGAGCTGTTTTAATATCTGTAAATCGGTGTTGTCTAAATTTTCCATAGAATATTTTACTGCTAAAGTTGTGTTTGAGAATTATTAAAAGAACAAAAAACCAAAATAAAACACAAAAACAATTCATTTTACTTAATTAACAACCAAATTTAAGTATTAAAATCTACAAACATACCTTTGTACAGTAATAAATACTGATAAAATGAAAACAAATAATTTAGGTTACCCTAGAATTGGAAGTAATAGAGAATTAAAAAAATCTAGTGAGTTATACTGGGCCGGAAAAATTTCAGCCGAAGAACTATTGGCTACAGCCGCAACAATCAGAAAAGAAAATTGGCAATTACAGACCAAAGCCGGAATTGATTTGATTCCGTCAAATGATTTTTCTTTCTACGATCAGGTTTTGGATTTAAGTTTAACATTAGGAGCCATTCCTAATCGTTATGCTGAAATTGCTAAAACAAAACCGGCATTGGATTTATACTTTGCTATGGCAAGAGGTTCGCAAAAAGATGGACAAGACGTTGTTGCAATGGAAATGACCAAATGGTTTGACACCAATTACCACTATATCGTTCCTGAATTCACTAAGAACCAACAGTTTTCTTTATTCTCAGAAAAAATAATCAACGAATTCATTGAAGCCAAGCAATTAGGAATTCATACAAAACCAGTTTTAATTGGGCCAATCACCTATTTATTGCTGGGAAAAGAAAAAGAAGAAGGCTTCAACCGCATTGACCTTATCGATGCTTTATTACCTGTTTATTTCGAAATTTTAGAAAAATTAGAAGCACAAGGTGCAACTTACATCCAACTTGACGAACCTTTTTTAGCCCTTAATCTTACTGACAAAGAAAGAAACACCTACACAAAAGTATATAATGCAATCAACAAACGTTTTCCAAACTTAAAAGTAATTCTGGCTAATTATTTTGACTGTTTTGGAGAAAATCTGGAAACCGCTTTGGCTTTGCCTGTTGATACTCTACATTTGGATTTAGTACGTTGTCCTTCGCAATTAGACGATATTTTACAATCCGGAAAATTAGCCAATAACGTAAAACTTTCTTTGGGAGTTGTTGATGGTAGAAATATCTGGAAAAATGATTTCAAAAAATCTTTAGCTTTAATCGAAAAAGCGACTGCTGCAATAGGAAATGACCGTGTTTTAATTGCACCTTCTTGTTCCTTAATCCACTCCCCTTGCGATTTAGATTTGGAAACAAATGACAAAACGCTAACTCCTGAAATCAAACAATGGCTGGCTTTTGCCAAACAAAAAATTGAAGAAGTAGTAGTGCTTCGCAATTTAGCTTCTGGAGAAATCACCGAAAATGACCAGGCTCATTATCAGGAAAACACTATCGCTAACGAGAACCGAAAAACCTCGAAATTAATTCACAACGAAGCGGTAAAAAATCGTGTTGCCAGTATTACAAGCGGAGACGATCAACGTAAAAATGTATTTGCTTTTCGAAGAGAAAAACAAATTGAAGCTTTAAAATTGCCGCTATTCCCAACAACAACTATTGGTTCTTTTCCACAAACTGCCGAAGTAAGAAGTTGGAGAGCTAAGTTTAAAAAAGGCGAATTGTCCCAATACGAATACGATACCTTATTGGAAAAAGAAACCGAAGAAACCATTCGTTTCCAGGAAGAATCCGGAATTGACGTTTTAGTTCATGGCGAATTTGAACGCAACGATATGGTGGAATATTTTGGAGAGCAATTAGACGGATTTGCCTTTACTAAAAACGGTTGGGTACAAAGTTATGGTAGCCGTTGCGTGAAACCGCCGGTTATTTATGGTGATGTTTCCCGTCCGAATCCGATGACTGTAAAATGGGCTGAATTTGCACAATCCTTAACTCCAAAATGGGTAAAAGGAATGTTGACCGGACCGGTTACTATTTTGCAATGGTCGTTTGTGCGTAACGATCAGGCGCGCTCAGAAACCTGTACCCAAATTGCACTTGCCATCCGTGATGAAGTAGTAGATTTGGAAAAAGCAGGAATTAAAATCATCCAAATTGACGAACCTGCCATTCGTGAAGGACTTCCGTTGCGAAAAGAAGAATGGGCTGCTTATTTGGATTGGGCAATTAAAGCTTTTAGAATTTCTGCCAGCGGAGTTGCCGATGACACCCAAATCCATACGCACATGTGCTACAGTGAATTTAACGATATCATTCAAAATATTGCCGATATGGATGCCGACGTGATTACCATCGAATGTTCGCGTTCGCAAATGGAATTACTGGATGCTTTTGCCGATTTTAAATATCCAAACGAAATTGGACCGGGAGTATATGACATCCACTCGCCACGTGTGCCTTCAAACGAAGAAATGGTTCATTTACTGGAAAAAGCAGCTGCGGTAATCCCTGCCGATCAATTATGGGTAAATCCTGATTGTGGTTTGAAAACCCGTCATTGGGATGAAACCAAAAAGGCTTTAATCGAAATGGTTGCTGCTGCAAAACAGATGCGTGTTGCAGTAGAAAACACTACAATTGCTTAATTAATTTTCTTTATTTACAAAGAAGCCTTCTCAATTTAATTTGAGAGGGCTTTTGTTTTTGAGACTAAACTATTGCATTATATGATAAAAAACAGCTATCCCAAAAAATAACTTTTCATTTTTTAACCGCGTTTAAAATACTACGATTTATCTTTTTAATTTAAATAGGCACTCGTTAAAAACGAGCGGCAGAGGGGGTCTTTCGGTTAAACACAAATTTTCCAAGTACAAAACCAACTTTAAATTAAGCCTAAAACCCAAATCTTGCCAAACCTCTGTTAGTGGCTGTGCTAATTATAAATTTGATTAATGATTTCTATCGTATTGTCAATATATTTTCTTGGTCCTCCAGATGTTTTGTGACGATGCTTTTTCATTAAATCAAGTCCGATTTTTTTTGCTTCTTCTTTTCCATTTTCAAAATTTATTGCTGCTACCCAATCTAATATAAAATGATCTATTTTTCCACTTTTTAACGGAACTTTACAGTCATGATACAATTCGTCGCCGATCATTACTTCAATATACTCATTTAGTTTTTTTTCAGCTGTATTATGAAGTACTAAACCATAAAAAGCAACGTCTTCTTGTAATAGATACGCATCAATCAATGGTTGCCCGAAGAATATTTGTCTAGAAATATTCACACTCATTGTACCACAAGCAATTGCTCCTTTAATTGGAATTTCTTTTTCCATTGCTCTTGCAAACAGCCAACTTACTGCAAAAGTTATCAATTCTAAACATTCTTTTGAATCTGTCTTAGTGAAAATAACTATAGTATCTGAAAAACTTACTGTCTTCATAGAATCGGTTTCATAACTTTCTACTTTACCTTCATCTAATGTGCTTCGTTCTTTAGCCAACTCTTCAAGAATTTGGTAAATTTCATTATGTGAGTTTCTCATTACCATATCCTTAAAACCCATTATATCTAAAAAGCAAATGAATCTATTTTCAGTAACGTTCCAACTTTGTTTTCTAGTCTTAGCCATAAGTTATTAGAATTTGATTAAGCATTGCCACTAACTAATTTATAGGCGAAACAAACTTTCGTATATACACCCAAAATTGGGTAGATTGGCGAAAGTTTGTTTCGCTTTATTTGTTTTTCAAATATATTCATTTTTTTCTTACACAATAAAATACAACAATAAAAAAGCCCTGATTGACTGCTGTTCAACCAAGGCTTTCCGTTATTAAAACAAATAATAAACTAAAATATTTTTTTAAAGTGTTGCTGCTCCTCCGTCAAGTAATAATTCGCCTCCTATCATAAACTTAGAATCATCAGAAGCCAGATAAAGGAAACCTTCAGCCATTTCTTCAGAGGTTCCTAAACGTTTTGCCGGTATTCCTGAAGCATAATAGGCTTTTGTTCCGTTTGCTTCTTCTTCTGAAGCTCCTCCTCTTGAAAATATTGGCGTGTCAATTGGCCCAGGCGAAAGTACATTCACTCGGATATTTCTATCCAATAATTCGGCTGATAAGGTTCTTGCTAACGAACGAACGGCTGCTTTTGAAGCTGAATAGGCTGCAGTAGTTGCAAAACCTTTGTGGGCTACTGTAGATGCCGTAATGATAATTGAAGCACCATCATTTAGATGCGGCAAGGATTTTTGAATTGTGAAGAAAACCCCTTTGAAGTTGATATCGCTGGTTTGGTCGAACATTTCTTCGGTATAATCTGCTAAAGGTGCCGCAATAAATACCCCGGCATTCACTACCAATACATCAATTTTCCCAAAAGTATCTTTAACCGTTCCGTAGGTGGTGTCAATATTGTTTATATCCGAAACATCGCTTACCAAACCAATCGAAGCATTCCCAATTTCGAAAACCGCTTCATCAATTGTCTTTTTATTACGGCCTGTTATTGCCACTTTGGCACCTTGTTCTGCAAATAATTTTGCTGTTGCTAATCCGATTCCGCTGTTTCCTCCTGTGACAACAGCTACTTTGTTTTCTAATTTTTTCATTTCTTTTATAATAATTTAATTATTGCAAGTATTTAAATATCTAAATATTTCGATTTATTTAATTAAAAAAAAGGCTAAAAGCCTAAATTAGAAATATAACGACTATAAGCATCGCATATTTCTTTATTGATAACAAATTTCAAATTGCGTCCTTCCTTTTCAGATACTAATAATTCGGCTTCCACTAATTGTTTCAAATGGTGAGACATGGTAGACTGTGCCAAATTAAAACATTCTGAAACTTCACAGCATTGCATAAAATCCTTTCGTTTACTAATCATATCCAATATCTTCAAACGATAGGGATCTCCTAGTGCTTTAGAAATTTTTTCAACTTGTTTTATGTTCAATTCGGTAATCATGAGGCAAAGATAAAAATATATTTTTAATATATCGAAATATTTCGATATTTATATTTTAAATTTGTACCAACTTATAATTCAAATACCTATTTTAGTTTGAATTATTTCCTTTAAAAGATTCCTTATGCAAATTTTATATACCTACATCAAAACCCACAAAATACTTTTATACATAGCGCTGTTTCTGGCCGCTATAAATCAGTGTTTTTCTTTATATGATTCGATAATCATTGGTAAGCTATTAAACGAATGCGGCGTTGGGGTTGCCAATTTCAACCACAATCAGGGCAGCTTTATCAAAGCTGTTACAGGCTGGCTATTATTGTCATTAGGAGCTGCAATGGCTTCAAGAATTGCCAAAAACTTTCAGGACTATTTTACCAATATCATCATTCAGCGAACAGGTGCTCAAATGTACACCGATGGAATACAAAAAGCACTTCAATTGCCTTTTCAGGACTTTGAAGACCAACGCAGCGGAGAAACTCTGGGCAAGCTTCAAAAGGTAAAAATTGATTGCGAAAAATTCATCACCTTATCTATTTCGCTTATTTTTCAATCAATAGTCGGGATTGTATTTGTGGTGGTTTATGCTATAAGTATCCATTGGTTATTAGGACCTATATTCCTGGTAACTGTTCCTGTAATTGCTTTTGTAAGCTCTTTTTTGGGAAAAAAAATCAAAAAGATATCCCGGGAAATTTTAGGCGAAACCACTGCTTTGGCAGGAGCCACAACCGAATCATTACGAAATATCGAATTAGTAAAAAGCTTAGGTTTGACCGAACAGGAAGTCAACCGATTAAATGCTACAACCATTAAAATCCTTGGATTAGAATTAAAAAAAGTACGTTTTATCCGTTCGCTGAGTTTCATACAAGGCACAACAGTACACTTTATGAGAACCAGTCTGGTTTTCGCACTCTATATGTTCATTTTTCAAGACATCATCAAACCCGGTGATTTGATTACTCTAATGTTCTTTTCATTCTTTTTGTTTAATCCATTACAGGAACTTGGGAACGTGATTGCCACTTACAACGAAACCAAGGCTTCTATGGATAATTTTAGCGATTTGATGAATGCAAAAATCGAAAAGACTCCTAAAAACCCAAAAACTATTGGTTCAATCAGCCATTTAAGTTTTCAGAATGTATCCTTCAAACATAAAAGCGCCAAAAGTTATGCCGTAAAAAACATTTCATTTGCAGCAAAATCTGGAGAAACCATCGCTTTTGTAGGCCCATCTGGGAGCGGAAAAACAACTTTGGTAAAAATGTTAGTCGGATTGTATAATCCTGCTGAAGGTGCTATCTTTTACAACGAGAAAAACGCCAAAGAAATTGACCTCAACGAATTAAGACAACAATTAGGTTTTGTAACCCAGGATGCCCAATTGTTTTCGGGAACGATAAAAGACAATTTACTTTTTGTAAAACCAAGTGCAACTGACGAAGAAATCAATGATGTTTTGCAAAAATCGGCTTGTCAAAATTTACTCAAACGTGCCGAAAACAGCATCTATACCACCATTGGCGAAGGCGGAATAAAAGTATCGGGAGGTGAAAAACAACGTTTATCGATTGCCAGAGCTTTACTTAGAAATCCTAAATTGTTACTTTTTGACGAAGCTACCTCGGCATTAGATTCGATTACCGAAGAAGAAATCACTAAAACCATCCGTAGTATATCTTCTAAACAAGATCAAATCACCGTGTTAATTGCCCACCGTTTATCGACTATCATGCATGCCGATAAAATATTTGTATTGGAACAAGGAGAAATTATCGAGCAAGGGAAACATCAGGATTTATTGGACGAAAAAGGGCTGTATTACGCTATGTGGAGACAGCAAATCGGGGAAAGAAAATAATTAAATTAAGTCTCAGCCACCTCAGTAAAAGTTTCAAAATGTTTGCGTTTTTTATTCAGCTTGCGTTTTTTAACCACATAAGTATTCGAAAAAGTATCATGCCATCCTCTTGGAACTAATCCAAAGAAAGAAAAGGCTTCGAAAGGAATAAAACGACAGCATGTTCGAATAAAAAAACTTCTTTTAGAAGGCTTGGTTCCATCAATATTTACAACAATAGTATGGGTTAACAATTTAGCAATAGTGCGGGAAAAATACACCTCAGTAATATAATAATACAAGAAGGAAACTATTGCTGTGTAGAAAGCAATTTCTACTGCACTTAAATTGGTTACCCAATTAGAAAGCGCAAAATTATTGGCAGACAAAGCAACCAAAATGATTGTTGTCCCTAAACTAAGCACCAAGATATAAATAAACATTAAATCAATGCTCAGGTTAAGAAAACGTTGAAACTGCGTGGCCTGTAAATCAGCTGTTATTGTAAATTCCTCGTTTTTCATGGCTACTTTTTTTAGTATTAAGAAAAGAAAAACACCAACAAACTTAACTATCTCAAATATAATGAATTATTAGCAAATTACAATCTTATAATTAGAGTTTTACACCGCCGTATCTCACAAACTCACTATGTTTAAAACAAAAAAACAGCCATCTAAACGATGGCTGTTTCAATAATTATTTTGAATTAATAATTAAATTTGGTTTATGCTCCGCACATTTCGCAATCCTCCGGACCTGCAGCCTGTGCTTTTAAAATCATCGCTTTGTAATCTTCGATGTTTATCGGCTCAGCCTCATCAACTGGCTTTGGATTTTCTTTTTTATCGTTATTCAAGGTAAACTTAATTGCATCAACTGCCGATTTAGTTCTCAAATAATACATTCCTGTTTTCAATCCAGATTGCCAAGCATAGAAGTGCATAGAAGTTAATTTAGCATAATTAGCATCTTGCATGAACAAGTTCAATGATTGAGATTGGTCAATAAAATACCCTCTTTGACGAGACATATCAATGATATCTTTCATAGACATTTCCCAAACTGTTTTGTACAATTCTTTCAGGTCTTGTGGGATCACATCAATATTTTGAACAGAACCATTATGACGCATAATTTCCTGTTTCAAACTTTCGTTCCACAATCCGCGCTCTACTAAATCATGCAATAAATGTTTGTTTACCACAATAAATTCTCCTGATAACACACGACGAGTGTAGATATTAGAAGTATATGGCTCAAATGCTTCGTTGTTACCTAAAATTTGAGATGTAGAAGCAGTAGGCATTGGCGCCACTAACAATGAGTTACGAACTCCGTACTCCATAACTTCTTTTCGCAATGAAGCCCAATCCCAACGTCCTGATAATTCTTCATCTTTCAAGCCCCACATATTGTGCTGGAATTCTCCTTTAGAAATTGGAGAACCTTCATAAGTTGAATAAGGCCCTTCTTCTTTAGCCATTTCCATAGAAGCGGTAACAGCAGCGAAGTATAAAGTTTCAAAAATTTCCTGGTTTAATTTCTTAGCTTCCTCACTTGTAAACGGCATACGCAACATAATGAAAGCATCAGCTAAACCTTGTACTCCTAAACCTACCGGTCTATGACGAAGGTTAGAATTCTCTGCTTCCTGAACCGGGTAATAGTTTCTGTCAATTACCTTATTCAGGTTTCTTGTTACACGTTTAGTAACATTAAACAATGCCTGATGATCAAATTTTCCGTTATCAACAAACATTGGCAATGAAAGCGAAGCTAAGTTACAAACCGCAATTTCATCCTTAGAAGTGTACTCCATAATTTCGGTACACAAGTTAGAAGAACGAATAGTTCCTAAGTTTTTTTGGTTTGATTTACGGTTAACCGAATCTTTATATAACATGTATGGTGTTCCGGTCTCGATTTGAGATTCCAGAATTTTCTCCCATAATTCACGTGCTCTGATGGTTTTTCTACCTTTTCCACGGTTTTCATAATCAATGTACAAAGCTTCAAACTCATCTCCGTAAACATCATATAAACCAGGACATTCATTAGGACACATCAAAGTCCAGGCTGCATCTTCCTGCACACGTTTCATGAACAAATCAGAAGTCCACATTGCGAAGAATAAATCTCTCGCACGCATTTCTTCTTTTCCTGTGTTCTTTTTCAAATCCAGGAATTCAAAGATATCAGCATGCCAAGTTTCGATATAAATAGCAAAACTACCTTTGCGCTTTCCTCCACCCTGATCTACATAACGGGCCGTATCGTTAAATACTCTCAACATAGGAACAATCCCGTTTGAAGTTCCGTTTGTCCCACGAATATAAGAACCTGTAGCACGAACATTATGAATAGAAAGCCCGATTCCTCCCGCTGATTGCGAGATTTTAGCCGTTTGTTTTAAAGTATCATAAATTCCATCAATACTATCATCCTGCATTGCCAAAAGGAAACAAGAAGACATTTGAGCTTTTGGAGTACCTGCATTAAATAATGTTGGAGTAGCATGCGTAAAGAACTTTTTAGACATTAAGTCGTAAGTTTCTAAAACAGACTGTAAATCATCTAAGTGAATACCAACAGCTACACGCATTAACATATGTTGTGGTCTCTCTACGATTTTCCCGTTTATTTTTAACAAATAAGAACGCTCTAAAGTTTTGAAACCAAAATAATCATAATTAAAATCTCTTGTATAAATAATATGAGAATCTAAGAAAGCCGCATTTTCCTGAATTACCTTAAATACTTCATCAGAAATCAATGGCGCAGCCTGACCGTTTCTTGGATTCACATAGTGATACATTTCGGTCATTGTTTCCGAAAATGATTTTTTTGTATTCGAATGCAAATTCGAAATTGCAATTCTCGCTGCCAACTGAGCATAATCCGGATGCGCAATGGTCATCGAAGCCGCAGTCTCAGCCGCTAAATTATCTAACTCTGACGTAGAAACTCCATCATACAATCCTTCAATCACGCGCATTGCCACTTTTACGGCATCCACTAAATCATTTAAACCATAGCAAAGTTTTTTAATTCTCTCTGTGATTTTGTCGAACATTACTGGCTCTTTGTGGCCGTCTCTTTTTACTACGTACATAAGTTTTGGGTTTTGTAAAACAGGGAATCCCTTCACTGTTTTTGGTTATTTGTAATCTTTTTTGGAGCTGTTTCCAGCTATCCGCTGCAATCTTTTATCTCTTAAAGAAAGAGATAAAAGGATTTTCACTGCTATCTGGGCTAGAGCCGTAAATAGTAATTTGTTTATTATAAAGAAGCCGAACTATTAAAAATCAGCGTCAAATGAAATTTTCTGAGCATCAGAGTCATTCGCAGTTCCGCTGTTTAAAACACCTGCTTTTTGATATTCAGCCACTTTTTTCTCAAAGAAATTTGTTTTTCCCTGAAGCGAAATCATATCCATAAAGTCAAATGGATTTGCGGTGTTATACACTCTTTCGCAACCTAATTCCACTAATAATCTATCAGTAACAAACTCTAAATACTGAGTCATCAAACCGGCATTCATACCTATCAAACTCACAGGAAGTGATTCGGTGATAAACTCTCTTTCAATATCCAAAGCGTCCACGATAATCTCTTTGATTCTTTCTTTAGACACTTTATTCACCAAGTGGTGGTTGTGTAAATGCACCGCAAAATCACAGTGAACACCTTCGTCACGAGAAATCAATTCGTTAGAAAAAGTCAATCCTGGCATTAAACCACGTTTTTTCAACCAATAAATAGAACAGAAAGCACCAGAAAAGAAAATTCCTTCCACAGCTGCAAAAGCAATTAATCTTTCGGCAAAAGAATCAGATTCGATCCATTTCAAAGCCCAATCCGCTTTTTTTCTAATTGCCGGAAAAACCTCTAACGCATTAAATAATTCGTCTTTCTCAGTTTCGTCTTTTACATAAGTATCAATCAAAAGCGAATAAGTTTCACTATGAATGTTTTCCATCATAATTTGGAAACCATAGAAAAATTTAGCTTCAGCATATTGTACTTCATTCACAAAATTCTCAGCTAAATTTTCATTTACAATTCCATCAGAAGCCGCAAAAAAAGCTAAAATATGTTTGATAAAATATTTCTCGTCCGAATTCAATTTATTGTTCCAATCATGTAAATCTTGAGACAAATCGATTTCTTCGGCTGTCCAAAAACTAGCCTCCATCTTTTTGTACCATTCCCAAATATCATGATGTTTGATAGGAAATATTACGAAACGATTTTTATTCTCTTGTAAAATTGGTTCTATTTGCGACATTACTATGTTATTTTTAGATAAATTTTAAGATATTTTTTGCTTTCAGAAGCATTACAAAGATTATGAAATATTGCGGGAATTAAAAGTCAAACTTATTCACAATACACTCTAGTTTTTAACAAAGACAAAAAACTAATCTTCTTTTTACAAATTAAGTAATCGATTAAATATCAATAAATTAAAAACAATAAAAACCACATGAAGCACCGTAAAATATAGGATTTAAACAATATAAAACAAGAAAAAAATAGTTTATTTTGACTTGACTTTTTTCCATTCCTGAGCTACCAATTCAAGCTCTAAATACCAATCTTCACCAAACCTTCTAATCAAAGCCTCTTTGACAAATTTATACACCGGAACTTCTAATTCCTTACCTAAAGAACAGGCGTCGTCACAGATATCCCACTTATCATAATTAACAGCTGCAAACTCCGTAAAATCTTTTACACGAATAGGATACAAATGACAGGAAACCGGTTTTTTCCAATCTACAATCCCCTGATTATAGGCCTGCTCAATACCGCAAAGCGCAGTTTTGCCATCAAAAATCACATAAGCACAATCCTTATTATCAATTAACGGTGTTTCAAGATCACCATCAGTACCTTTTACCCAGGTACCCTGAGCTTCAATGGCCTCAATCCCTTCTTTGCGTAAAAAAGGCTTTACCTTGGGAAATATTTCTTCTAAAATAGCTGTTTCTTCCTGACTTAAAGGCGCACCTGCATCGCCATCAACACAACAGGCACCGTGACATGCTGATAAATTACAAACAAATTCTTTTTCCAAAATATCTTCTGAAACTATGGTCTTTCCTAATTGAAACATGGGTTAACTTACTATAATTTATAAAATGCAAAGATAATCAATCCTTAACTTACACTATCAAGCAAGAACTTATTTATACCTAACTTTAACTAAATCCGGAACTATTTAAAATCAGAAAAAACAAGCACTAATCCTCAGCAAACAAGAGTTAGTCAAAACAACACAACTAACTAACAACCAAAAACTTACGATTCTATTTTAACATATCGCTGTTAAATTATAAGCTTCTAATGTTAAAGGTCTATTGCTCTAAACAAATTTTTTATAATTTTACCCCGTAATTTAGCCTGTAGAAACAACTTGAATTTCAATCTACAAGCCAACAAAAATATCATGAAAATCTTTACTAACATCTTAGTGTTTCTCGCATCAGCACTTGTTATTTTCAACATCACCCAACTGGATTTCAACAATCTGTTTGGAGGAGATAACGCAGTAGCTTTTATTGGAATAGCTGCTTCTTGTTGTGCCATCTTAATTCTATTGATTTTTAGAATGTCTAAAAAAATAGAAGACAAAATGAACGACAAACTATAAAATTATATGTTTGACGTATTAATCATTGGAGGAGGAGTTTCCGGAATGTCATGCGCTTTAGTTCTTGGCTCAGCCAAAAACAAAAGTTTTGCGACCGAAAAAAAAATTGGCATTTTCGCACACCAGAAATCTTCTTCACTACAGGACGCCTTATTTAACAATGCTTATGGTATTCCGGCAGGTAAATTAGGCTCGGAACTGCTTATTGAAAGCATTTCACATTTAAGCGAAAGCTATCCTCACATTACACAAATTCAAAACGAAAAAGTAATTCGAATTGAAGGAGAATATCCAAATTTTAATGTTATCACCAATAAAAACAGCTACAAAACAAAGTCTATTGTAGTAGGTATTGGTTCAGCAAATACATTCGCAATCGAGGGATTAACACAATATGTTATTCCACATCAGAAAGCACTTCCCGAAAAACAAAGAATACAATTAAAAAACAGTGACCATAAAGTAACCGAAGGCATTTATGCCATAGGAACTTTAGCCGGATGGAGAAGCCAGCTTGCCATTGCAGCCGGAAGTGGTGCTGCCGTAGCCACAGATATTCTTACTTTATGGAATAATGGCCTGCAAACCCACACTCATGACAGCATTCGATAAAAATAAGTTTCTTTAAAAATTTAAACTATTAAGGGATTAAGAAAATTAAGCGTTATAGCTTAATTTTCTTAATCCCTTAATAGTTTTTAAAATACTCTGTTTTCTTATCAGTTCACCGTAACACGATATCGGTAACTTTTATATGTTTTTCAGTATCAGATTTCCAAAATTCTCCTTTTAAAGTAACTTTCTCCCCTATTTTAAAAACCTTATAATCCTGAGAGTCCACAAGATTGACTCTACTGATAGTTGCCAAATAAATTTCTTTTTTAGCAGTCTTAATTTTTGCCGTATAACCGTCTTTACCATATTCTATAGCCTCCACATCACCTGTCAACAGATTTTTATCTTTCATCAAAGCACAAGAAACAATCAAACTAACTAAAAAAACGAAACTCAAAAACTTTTTCATATTGTTATTTTTTACTTAAAACCTTTTTCACCATAACATCATCCTTCAAAACAATATCATAATAGGCTTTTTCTCCATACAATTGTCGGGCAAATTCAGCATTTAGATAACGCTTCACAACCGCTTTACTTTTATCTAATTGAATCCCTTTTAGATGTTTAGAAATAAATTTCTTGAAAACAATAAAATACTCATCTGTAGCATTCATCTTGTTTAAAAATTGCCCAAACGAAAGCCCTTTGAAACCATTTCTGCTTTTATCCAATTGCTCAAAAACAAAATTGCCTACAATTCCGGACTCCATCAAATAAACGGTCGCTTCATCGGCATTTTCAAATTCGAGTGGCACAAAAACATCGGGAACAATTCCGCCGCCGCCGTACACAATCTTTCCTTTAGGCGTTTTAAATTTTAAACCATCCGACACTTTTATACTGTCTTTATTATACAATTCGCCGTTTTTAAATCGCGCTTCCGACTCTTTAAAATATTGCTCCTCCCCTTTAAAATAAGGTTTTTGAATCGACCTTCCGGTAGGCGTATAATAACGCGCCACGGTTAATCGCACCGCCGAACCATCATCAAAATCCATTTCCTGTTGCACCAGCCCTTTGCCAAATGAACGACGTCCCACAATAGTCCCCCTGTCATTATCCTGGATTGCACCGGCAAGAATTTCACTGGCCGAAGCCGAATTTTCATTAATCAACACAAACAATCTGCCTGTTTCAAAATCCCCTTTTCTAGTAGAATAGGTTCTCTCGACTCTCCCCCTTTTATTTTTTGTAAAAACAATCAACTTTTTTCCCGCCAACAACTCATCAGCAATATCAATTGCCTGCTCCATATAACCACCACCATTATCGCGAAGATCAATTACCAGCGATTTTGCACCATTTTTTTTAAGTCGGATTAAATTAGATTTAAACTCCTCATAAGTAGTTTCAGCAAAACGATTGATTTTAATGTAGGCCATTGATGAGTTCAACATCAGGCCAACATCGACACTTTTAAGCGGAATAACACCTCGCTTGATTTTAAACTCTATCTTTTTCTTTTCGGAATTCCTATAAACAGTAAGAGCTACCTCAGAACCTTCTTTTCCTTTAAGCTTAGCAAACAAAGTATCTGAAGGTAATTTTCGTCCAAACAATTTTGTCCCGTTGGCATACAAAATTCTATCGCCGGCCTTAATTCCTGCTTTTGCCGAAGGGCCATTTTCAATAGGCTGAATAATAGCAACAGTATCCTTATAAATGTAAAAACGAACACCAATACCCACAAAATCTCCTTTCATGTTTTCGGCAACTTCAGCCTGTTCAGAAGGAGGAACATAAACTGAATGAGGATCTAATTGAGCTAAAATATTATCGACAGTCCTATTAATAATTGAATCGGTGTCAACATCATCAACATATTCGTTGTCAATAAAATCAATTAATTTATTGAGTTTTACTTTCGAATTATTAGCTACCGAAGATTGATTTTGAATTGTAAAATCTAATAAACTGCCAATAAATATCCCTATCGCCAAAATGGCGCTAATATAAATGGGAATATATTTGCTATCTATTTTCACTTTTAATCTTCTAATTCCGGAATGTGTTCCACAATTACACCTGCTTTTATTAAAAATTGAATCCCTGAATCATCGCGATATCCGTTTTGATATACCACTCTTTTAATTCCTGATTGATGAATCAATTTACTGCATTCCTTACAAGGAGAAAGCGTAATATAAAGCGTAGCTCCTTCACAGGATTGGGTAGAGCGGGCCACTTTAAGAATCGCATTGGCTTCGGCATGTAACACATCCCATCTTGTCAATCCTTCTTCGTCCTCACAACAATTATCAAAACCCGAAGGTGTACCGTTATAACCATCCGAAATAATCATTCGGTCTTTAACAATAATAGCGCCTACCTGCTTGCGTTTACAATAAGACAAAAGTCCCCATTCCTTGGCAATACGCAGATAAGCCTTATCGTATTTATTTAATTTCTTTAGTTCCATAATTTATCTTAACCAAATTTCATTCCCTATAATAATAGGCAAAACTACTCCAATAATAAATGCCGACATAACTAAAGTCCAATCTCTTTTAGAAAATCTAAAAACAGTTTGTACTATATACGACAAAATCAAAGCGACAAGAATCACCACTAACTGAGCCGCTTCAATACCTAATGCAAATTCCAGTATCGCTAACAACTTAGAAGTCGCAGTTCCATGATGAATAGACTTAAAAGTATTCAAAAAACCTAATCCGTGGATTATACCAAAGAAAAGCGTAATAAAGAAAACCAAATTAACGCTTTCCTTTTTAGCTGATTTTCCGGCTGTAAAAAGATGAAACAAAGCCACTATTAAAATTGTAATAGGAATCAACAATTCTATTACAGCCACCTTAACGGCGATGATTCCGTAAATAGTCAACAACAAAGCAATAGTATGCCCTAAAGTAAATGTAGTTATTAAGAGTAAAATTCGTTTCCAATCTTTAAACGAAAGCGGAATTGCCAACGCAATTAGAAACAAAATATGGTCGTAGGAATAGATATTTAAAATATGTTTTAATCCTAATTGAAAATAAATTAAAAATTGGGACATCTGCTACATTATTTAATTGATAAAGGGGTTGTAAACTTACGATTAATTTTGAAACCCCTCAATTCTATTGCTAATTCCTTTGAAATAAAATTGATTCTAAATTATATTTCCCGTTAAATAAAATTTAAAAGAAAATTAATAATTTAAAAATTGATTTATATTTGCTCAATAAAAAAAACACAATAATTATGTCATTTTCAGATTTATTTGATAGCGAATTTAAACAAAGAAATAAGGGACATTTTTCTGCGATTGTTCGTGTTGCTCTAGCCGATGGTATTGTTGCTCCAGAAGAAAAAAACTTCTTAGACAAACTGGCTACAAAGCTTGAAATTTCACCTTCAGAATACGATGAAATTTTAGAAAACCCAACAATCCACCCTATCAACCCTCCTTATTTATACTCTCAAAGACTAGAGCGTTTGTACGATTTAGCTAGAATGGTACATGTTGACCATCAATTAGGTGACAAACAAGAGGTAGTTTTAAAGAAAATTGCAATTGGTTTAGGCTTTACTCCAAGTAACGTTAATTACATTATTGCAAAGGCCTTGTCTCTAGTTGACAAAAAAGTAGATTTTGACACTTTTGCATACGAAATGCAAAACATGCACAAATAATTTTATTTACCAAATACCACAAAAAAAGCTCTTGAATTCAACATCAAGAGCTTTTTTTATTTATCGATAAATCTGAAAACTATTTACTGGCATTAAGCATAAATTCTTCCGCCTTAGTCACCATATTATAGCTTCCACAGAAAAATGGCACGCGTTCATGCAATTCAGTTGGTTTAATTTCCATTATTCGCCTGAATCCATCCGATGCTTTTCCACCGGCCTGTTCAGCAATAAAAGCCATTGGATTACACTCATACAACAATCTCAATTTTCCTTTAGGAGCCTTTGAACTTGTAGGATAGATATAAACCCCTCCTTTTATCATGTTTCTATGAATATCAGAAACCAAACTACCAATATATCTTGACGTATATGGTCTGTCACCCTCTTCTGATTGACAATATTTAATATAATCCTTTACTCCTTGTGGAAACTGAATGTAGTTCCCTTCGTTAATAGAATAAATATGTCCGTCTTTAGTAAATTTCATATCAGGATGCGAAAGATAGAAAGTACCAATTGCGGGATTCAAAGTAAATCCATTCACTCCATGACCTGTAGTGTAAACCAGCATGGTCGATGTTCCGTAAATTACATATCCTGCCGCTACCTGCATGGTTCCCGGTTGTAGAAAATCTTCAATTGTAACTGGCGTTCCCACAGGGGTTACTCTTCTGTAAACTGAAAAAACCGTTCCTACCGAAACATTCACATCAATATTAGACGAACCATCTAAAGGATCCATCAAAACCACATACTTGTTCTTATGACCTTTATCTTTTCCTTCCACAGTGATAAAATCATCGTTTTCTTCGGATGCAATTCCGCAAACAATTTCACGGTTTTTCAAAGTTTGGATAAAAACTTCATTAGCATAAACATCTAATTTTTGCTGATCTTCTCCCTGAATATTTTGTTCACCCGCTGCTCCCGTAATATCAACTAAACCCGCTTTATTCACTTTGTAGCTAACTACTTTTGCCGCAAGACGTATTGAATTGATTATTCGAGATAATTCACCAGATGAATATTGAAATGCATTTTGATTTTCAATAATAAATTCTCCTAAGGTTTTACTGCTTTCTTCCATTACGAAATCGATATAATTTGAATTTGAAGTCACAAATATCGTTTTTTTTGTGATAATGACTCAATAAAACTTACTTAGTTTGGCAGTATTGTATATTTGCTAATAATTAGCATTCTAATAGAATTCCGAAAAGCCTTATTGTTAAATTTTAAACCAAATAATACGAATATATGAATATTAGAGTAGGTGAAAAAGAAGACATGAAAGGCGTTTTGAGCCTGATTCAGGAGTTAGCGGAATTTGAAAAAGAGCCAGATGCTGTTATAGTAACGGTCGAAGATTTAATTAGAGATGGTTTTGGTGACCAACCATTATTTCACGTTTTTGTTGCCGAGATAGATTCAGAGATTGTAGGAATTGCATTTTATTATTACCGATATTCAACCTGGAAAGGAAAAATAATCCATCTTGAAGATTTGGTAGTAAAAAACAATATGCGGGGCAAAGGAGTGGGTTATGCGTTATACTCCGAAATTATCAAACAAGCTCAGAGAGACAACGTAAAAAGAATAGACTGGAATGTACTGGACTGGAACACTCCCGCTATTGATTTTTACGAGAAAACAGGAGCCAAAGTATTAAAAGAATGGCATGTTGCCCAAATGGATGAAGCAGGAATTGCTGATTTTATAGAAAAGAGATTAAAACAATATTAGCGAAAATAAAAATATGAAAGTATTTAAATTTGGTGGTGCATCAGTAAAAGATGCTGCCGGAATAAGAAACGTATACGACGTTTTGCAAAAAGCAGGTTATGAAGATGTATTATTAGTGGTTTCGGCAATGGGAAAAACAACCAATGCGCTGGAATTAGTAATTAAAAACTATTTTGACAAATCAGCTGAACTTAACGCATCAGTACAGGAAATAAAAAAATACCACAATCAAATCCTATTGGATTTATTCGAAGATGAAAACCATGCTGTTTTTGCCGCTGTGCAAGAACATTTTTCTGATTTAGAGTATTTCCTGGCTCATAATAAATCTCCTAATTACAACTTTGTTTACGACCAAATTGTAAGTATGGGAGAAATTATTTCGACAACTGTTTTGAGTTATTACATGAATTTCATGGGAATTGAAACTCAATGGATTGATGTGCGTAATTACATTAAAACAAACAACAATTATCGTGATGCCGAAGTTGACTGGGAATTGACTCAAAGCAACATCTCTAAAAACATCAAAACCAAAAGTTTAAACATTACTCAAGGATTCTTAGGTTCTGACGAAAACAATTTCACAACTACTTTAGGTCGTGAAGGTTCTGATTATACTGCAGCTATTTTTGCTTATTGCTTAAATGCCGAGAGTGTTACTATCTGGAAAGATGTTCCGGGAGTTATGAATGCTGACCCAAGATATTTTGAAAATGCCAGTTTGTTAAACCAAATCTCATACAGAGAAGCAATCGAATTGGCTTTTTACGGTGCAACGGTTATCCACCCAAAAACTTTGCAACCACTACAAAAAAAGGAAATTCCTTTACACGTAAAATCATTCATCAATCCTTTATTAAAAGGAACTGTTGTAAGCAAAGGAGCAACTTTGGAGCCATTCATGCCTTGTTTTATTGTTAAGAGAGAGCAATTGTTGATTTCACTTTCTTCTATTGATTTTTCATTCATTATGGAAGAAAACATCAGTGAGATATTTGGATTGTTCCATGAATTTAAAATTAAGGTAAACTTAATCCAAAACTCAGCTATCAGTTTTTCTGTGTGTGTTGAGGACAAATTTGGTAATTTCAAGGATTTACTTGCCATTTTATCTAAAAAATTCAAAGTGGGTTACAACGAAAATGTTACGCTATACACTATCAGACATTTTAACGATACTGCTGCCCAAACAGTGGTTGAAGGAAAAACAGTTTTGTTAAAACAATTAGGTACTGAAACCATGCAAATTGTTACTAACGAAAACTAAGATTTTCAATATACTTTCTTAAAAAGACACTGTTGTTTTCTAATAAACAACAGTGTCTTTTTTTTTAAACAATTACTTTTTAATTATTACATTAGGAAATAATAACTTAATAGTTTGATAATTCATAAGCAAGTTTGCAAAAATTTTGTTTAACTATTTTTATCATTAAAATGATTTAAAAAAAATGAATTTAAACTCTCCTAGCAAAACAATTTTAGTAGCTCCGTTAAATTGGGGCTTAGGACACGCAACGCGCTGTATCCCGATTATTAAAGCCTTACAAGACAATAATTTTATTCCAATTATTGCCTCAGACGGAATTGCTTTGGACTTATTAAAAAAAGAATTTCCTTATTTAAAATTTCTGGAACTACCATCCTACGAAATAGAATATGCCAAAAACGGCAAATATTTCAAATGGAAACTACTGAAGAATTGCCCCAAAATGATTGAAGCCATTTTAGAAGAAAAGAAATTAGTAAAAAAATGGATTAAAAAATACGATATAGACGGCATCATTTCTGACAACAGACTTGGAGTTTACAATAAAAAAGTGCCTTCGGTATTTATTACACACCAACTTAATGTCATGACAGGAAACACTACCTGGTTAAGCAGTCTTTTACATCAAAATATTATTAAAAAGTATACCGAATGCTGGATTCCCGACACCGCTGATACACCTAATTTAGCGGGCGAATTAAGTCATTTAAAAAATCATGATTTAAACATAAAATACATAGGCCCGTTGAGTCGAATGAATTCTAAGAAGCTTGAAAAAAAGTATGACTTGATGATTATTCTTTCGGGGCCTGAACCGCAACGAGGAATGCTGGAAGAAAAACTAAAAAAAGAAATTGCACTTTACAATGGGGACATTCTTTTTGTAAAAGGAATTATAGAAAAAGAGCAAAAAAAGGAACAAATAGACGCTGTTACTTTTTATAATTTTATGCACAGTCGCCAGCTAGAACAAGCTTTCAATGAAAGTAATATCATACTTTGTCGTTCCGGATACACCTCGATTATGGACTTGTCAAAACTGAATAAAAAAGCTTTTTTCATTCCTACTCCCGGACAATACGAACAGGAATATTTAGCCCAAAAATTAAAAAAAGAAGGCCTAGTTCCTTTTGCAAAACAAGATCATTTCACTATTAAAGATTTAAATGAGATAAACGATTACAAAGGACTTTCTGAAATAAAATCCAATCTAAACTGGCCTGAAATACTCAATGTGTTTTTAAAAGAAGAAACACTAATCAATCATAACTGAATATGATCAATTAGTGTTTTTAAAATGTTACCCTATATAACCCCCGTTTATAGGGTAACGGCAATAAAACCTAAACTAACTAAACTACTTTATAGAAATAATTACAAACTCACTTCGTCTATTAGCCTGATGTTCTTCTTCAGTACACTCTACTCCATCAGCACATTTATTTACCAATTGTGATTCCCCATAACCTTTAGCGGTTAAACGCAATTCATCAATTCCATTTTGAATTAACCACGCCTTAGTAGAAGCGGCTCTTCTTTCCGATAATTTCCAGTTATACATTGCAGTATTCCTACTATCAGTATGCGAACGAATATCAATTTTGATTGTTGGATTTTGCATCATCACATCTAAAATCTTAGACAATTCCAACGCCGCATCATTTCGGATATCTGATTTATTTAAGTCGAAATAGATAATTTTTATTCCAAAAACTTTAGCAATATCATCTCCAACAGTTACTTTTTTCAAGGTTTTTTCTATTGCAACCGGAACATGGGTTTTTCCTGTATTTCCCGCAATTGTTGTAGCAACCTCATCAGTGTTATAAGCTTCTTTTTCTGTTTTAATATAATATTTAGCTTCACATTCTACTTCTCCAAAATCAAACACTCCTTTAACATCAGTTGTTGCCGATTTCAATAATTGATAGCTACTGTCATACAAACTCACTTTGGCATTTGCAATCAATTGATTAGTCTCAACATCGGTAACTTTCCCGCCTAAAAACTGTTCGCAAGGATATTCTATTGGTCTGTTTTCCTTAACCTTATAAATATCATCTCCTCCCAAACCGCCATCTCTGTTTGAAGTTACATATCCAATTTTAGATTTATTGTCAAACAACAAACCAAAATCATCCTTAGGACTATTCAGCGGTTCTCCCACATTTAAAACCTCTCTAAAACTTCCGTCCTGTCTGGCTTTCGAAACAAAAACATCCATTCCACCTAAACCGGGATGACCATCAGAAGCAAAATAGAGTTCGTTTTTTTCGGTTATAAAAGGAAAGGTTTCCCTGCCTTCGGTATTGATGCCCTTTCCTAAATTTTCTGGAGTACCATAAGTTCCGTCTTCATTTATTTTTACTTTATAAAGATCAGACTGTCCTAATGTTCCCGGCATATCAGAAGCAAAATACAAAGTCTTCCCATCGAAACTCAACGCCGGATGCGCCACACTATAGTTATCACTATTAAAAGGTAATTCGGTAACATTCTCCCATTTTTCACCATTTAAGGTTGCTTTATAAATTTTCAACAAAGTAGTTTCCTTAGTATCCTTTCCGCGTTTACCGTCATTATAATTGTTTCGGGTAAAATACACCGTCTTAGCATCCTTAGTAAAAACCGGAGTTGACTCATGAAATTTAGTATTCAAATCTTTAAATGCTCTTCTCACATTAGTTAACAAGCCATCTGAATCAATAGTTGATTGATATAGATTAGTAAACCCCTCTCCAGTCCAG
Source organism: Flavobacterium sufflavum (assembly GCF_004016525.1). Lineage (GTDB taxonomy): Bacteria > Bacteroidota > Bacteroidia > Flavobacteriales > Flavobacteriaceae > Flavobacterium > Flavobacterium sufflavum. The sequence goes on along the minus strand of NZ_SACJ01000002.1, from coordinate 235,987 downwards.
GGATCCATCCGTTTTACAAAAGTTCCCGTATCACGGGCACTGGTAAAAACCAAATTGTCATTGTAATACGAACTTCCATAATCAGAATATTTAGAATTGATACCTGCATTTTCTATGGCATATCGTCCCGAATTTTTCTTAATAACAGTGAGATAATCTCTTTGAGTTCTTGCCAATTTAGCTCTCAAATCATTACCATTCTCTTTATTAAATTTGGCCATCATTTCATCTGCCTTTTTATACTCTTTAATTGACTTTAAAGATTGGGCAAATCGGTAATAACATTCGGGAGTCACAATGGTTTCAGAAGCAAACAACTCTTTGTAATATTTGGCGGCATTCTCTAAATCACCGCTGAAATAATAGGCATTGGCCAGTTTTAACAACATGTCCGGAGACTTATAGCCTCTTTCAAACATGCGTTCGTAGGTTTTTATAGCATCGATATAAGCGAATCTGTCGTAATCCTTATCCGCCTTATTATCTCTGGAACCAACTTGTGCCGAAAGTTGCAAAGCAAAAAAAACAAGCAACAATACTGATATGTTATACTTTTTCATAAGCTATTCTTTTAGAAAAATCTTGGAGTTATTATTCTCTTTTGAATATTAAACAATTCAAAACGTAAAAATATTTCATGAGAACCTGAGTTGTAATTTTCCAAACTAGTAGTATCAAAATCATAGCTGTAGCCTACAAGCAATCCATGAGTAACTTGAATTCCTGCCATTGCCGTTGCTGCAGCACTCCATCGATAAGAAAGTCCTAAGGTAAATTTATCCTGCAGCAATACATTAGCAGATAAATCGACTTGCAAAGGAGCTCCCGATACCATTTTGGTCAAAATACTTGGCTTTAACTTAATCGATGGACTCACGTCAAAAACATATCCTCCCATCAAATAATAATGCAACCGGTCTTTGACAGCAACTGATGAATTATCATCGAAATGTTTTGTGTTTAAAAAGTTGGGAACCGAAAAACCTACATACATTTTATCAGAATGATAATAAACCCCTGCTCCAATGTTTGGAGAGAATTTGTTATCAATATTATTTTGAAATGCCGGATTAGCTGTATTATATCGGGATAATTTGGTATAATCCACATTCAATAAATCGGCAGAAGCTTTGATTCCAAAAGACAAATCATATTCTTCAGATGTTGGAATAGTATAAGATACATCAACAGCAATATTATTTTGATCTCCTGCACCAATTTCATCATTTACAAATGAAAGTCCAAGCCCAACCCTTGAATTTTGGAGTGGTGCATTAATCGAAAAAGCATTAGTAGTAGGCGCACCATCTAATCCTACCCACTGGGTACGATGCAAACCAAAAATACTCGTCACACCACGATTACCGGCATAAGCAGGGTTAATATTAATTGTATTATACATATAATGTGTGTATTGCGAATCTTGTTGAGCAAAACCAGAGACCATTACTAATAACAGAAGTAGTATTATAGAATTTGTTTTCATACTATTAATTTTAATTACTCTAAAGAACCTTTCTTTCCAATGCTATATTTATTTACTAATCGTTAACTAAATGCAAGTAGCCTGATTTATTAAACCCTTTACCTTCTGCATCAACATATTTAAGCACATAGAAATAAGTCCCACTTGGCAAACCATTAGATTGACTTAGCGTTGTTCTTCCTTCAGACACTCCCCTAAACGCCTTGTTCGCATTATCATAACCATCCACTTCATACACTTTTACCCCCCAACGGTCAAATATTTGAACGGTATTATTTGGATAACAATCTAATCCTCTTATATATAAAATCCTCTCATACTCTGAACCTACATTTGGTGAAACAGCGTTGAATACTTTTATTACACAACCATCAACACCTATTACGGTAGCATCATTTTCTAATGGATTATCATTATCAGACAAATCCTGAACTATTACACCTAAAGGACTTGTACCATATACAGTAGCTTGATTAGTTACATGTCCTGCAATTATATCTTCTTGGGTAATGCTATAACTTCCTGTGAAAGTAGTATTATCCACAGCTCCAATAGGCATATTAATTCTACCACTATTCATTCCAAGTCCAACCATTGCATTATCAATCCAAACATTAGACAATGGTACATTACCCAAATTCATAATAGTATAGGTATACAAAATTGTTTCACCTATTTGAGCCTGGCCATCGTTATTTTCATCTTGAAACTCCCCATTTAACATTAATCCAATTTTTGGAGATTGTGGTAAATTAGTTTCTGTGCTTGTATCATTATTAACTGTTGTTCCCGAGATGTCCTGAACATCGTTACCTAATAGATCTTGCCCTTTGGCAATAGCCGTATTAGTCACTTTTCCTAAATTAATATCAGCTTGGGCAATGGTGTAATTTCTAGTTACCACTCCAACTCCCGATGGTGCTAATGTAGACGGCACTAAGGCTAAATTTGCCACTCCTAACTTAGCATCATTGATTACAATGTTACTTACTGGTAAGTTCCCTGTATTGGTTACTGTAAAAGTATAAGTAACGGTATCTCCTACTGCAGCTTTTGTTGCATTTCCATTATAAACCGCTGTTTTAACAAAGGCTAACGAAGCCGATTTTGGTAAACTAGTTTCGGTACTGGTGTCATTATTAACCGCCGTTCCTGAGATATCCTGAACATCCACTCCTTGAGGATCCTGTCCTTTGGCAATAGCCGTATTCGTTACTTTTCCGGCATTAATATCAGCCTGGGTAATGGTATAATTTCTAGTTACCACTCCAACTCCCGATGGTGCTAAAGTAGAAGGCACTAAAGCTAAATTAGTCGCTCCTAATTTGGCATCATTAATTACAATGTTGCTTACCGTTACATTTCCGGTATTGGTCACTGTGAAAGTATAAGTAATAGTATCACCCACTGCTGCTTTAGTCGCATTTCCATTGTAAACCGCTGTTTTAACAAAGGCTAATGAAGCCGATTTTGGCAAAGTAGTTTCGGTACTCGTGTCATTATTAACGGCTGTTCCTGAGATATCCTGAACATCCACTCCTTGCGGATCCTGTCCTTTGGCAATAGCCGTATTGGTTACTTTTCCGGCATTAATATCAGCTTGGGTAATGGTATAATTTCTAGTTACCACTCCAACTCCCGATGGTGCTAAAGTAGAAGGCACTAAAGCTAAATTAGTCGCTCCTAATTTGGCATCATTAATTACAATGTTGCTTACCGTTACATTTCCGGTATTGGTCACTGTGAAAGTATAAGTAATAGTATCACCCACTGCTGCTTTAGTTGCATTTCCATTGTAAACCGCTGTTTTAACAAAGGCCAATGAAGCCGATTTTGGCAAAGTAGTTTCGGTACTCGTGTCATTATTAACGGCTGTTCCAGAAATATCCTGAACATCAATTCCTTGCGGATCCTGTCCTTTGGCAATAGCCGTATTGGTTACTTTTCCGGCATTAATATCAGCCTGGGTAATGGTGTAACTTCTGGTTACCACTCCAACTCCTAACGGTGCTAAAGTCCCCGGAATCAAGGCTAAATTGGTCGCTCCTAATTTGGCATCATTAATTACAATGTTACTTACCGTTACGTTACCGGTATTGGTCACTGTGAAAGTATAAGTAACTGTATCGCCTATTGCTGCTTTTGTTGCATTTCCATTGTAAACCGCTGTTTTAACAAAAGCCAATGAAGCTGATTTTGGTAATGTAGTTTCGGTACTGGTATCATTATTCACAGTAGTTCCTGAAATATCCTGAACATCCACTCCTTGAGGATCTTGTCCTTTGGCAATAGCCGTATTCGTTACTTTTCCGGCATTAATATCAGCCTGGGTAATGGTGTAACTTCTGGTTACCACTCCTACTCCCGATGGTGCTAAAGTTCCCGGAACCAAGGCTAAATTAGTCGCTCCTAATTTGGCATCATTAATCACAATATTGCTTACCGTTACATTTCCGGTATTGGTAACCGTGAAAGTATAAGTAATAGTATCTCCCACTGCTGCTTTTGTTGCATTTCCATTGTAAACCGCTGTTTTAACAAAAGCCAATGAAGCTGATTTTGGCAAAGTAGTTTCGGTACTCGTGTCATTATTAACGGCTGTTCCTGAAATATCCTGAACGTTATTGCCCTGAGGAGTTTCGGCATTAACCAAAGCGGAGTTGGTTACTTTACCCGCATCAATATTGGCTTGAGTAATAATATAAGTTCCCGTTATACTTGAATTTGTTGCACCTACTCCCAAACTGGCAATAGAATTTCCTGTTATTGTTAAACCAATCATTGGGTCAGAAACTACAACATTAGTTAAGGTTGTATTTCCTGTATTAGAAACCGTGAACGTATAGGTAATTGTATCACCTACCGATGCCTTAAGTGGATTACCATTATAAACAGCTGTTTTCACTAAAGCTATTGCCGGTGTTTGAGTCACAGGAGTTTCAGTACTATCATTTGTACCTATTGTAGTTCCTGAAAGATCACTAATATCATTATTTTGCGGGTCTTTTGCCGTAACTGTTGCCTGATTGGTTACTTTTCCTGCATCAACATCAGCCTGAGTAATTACATGAGTTCCTTTAATAGTAGAATTTGTAATACCTGGAGCCAAACTGACTATCGGATTTCCAGTGATAATTAAACCAACCATAGGATCAGTCACCACAACATTTGTCAAAGTTGTATTTCCTGTATTGGTTACTGCAAAAGTATAAGTTATTGTTTCTCCCAATAGCCCTGTAGCTGTTCCGCTGATTGCGGCTGTTTTTACTAACGCAATGCTTGATGTTTGAGGCAAAATAGTTTCAGTACTGGTATTATTATTTACAGTAGTTCCAGAAATATCCTGAACGTTATTCCCTTGAGGAGTTCTGGCAGTAGCCAAAGCAGAGTTGGTTACTTTACCTGCATCAATATTGGCCTGAGTAACAATGTAAGTTCCTGTTATACTTGCATTTGTTGCACCTACTCCCAAACTGCCAATAGGATTTCCTGTTATTGTTAAACCAATCATTGGATCAGAAATGACAACATTAGATAAAGTTGTATTTCCGATATTGGAAACTGTGAACGTATAAGTAATTGTATCTCCTGCCGTTGCTTTAAGCGGATTACCATTATAAACTGCCGTTTTTACCAAGGCGATAGCCGGGCTTTGAGTAACCGGTGTTTCTGTACTGTCGTTAGTACCTATAGTAGTTCCTGAAATATCAGTAACATTATTATTCAGTGGATCTTTAGCCGTTACTAATGCTGAATTCGTTACTTTTCCTGCATCAACATTGGCTTGAGTAATCACATAAGTCCCTGTGATACTTGTATCCGTAATTCCGGGAGCCAAGCTAGCTATCGGACTTCCTGTTATAGTTAAACCAACCATAGGGTCTGTCACTACTACATTAGTTAAAGTTGTTGTCCCTGTATTGGTTACTGCAAAAGTATAGGTTATTGTTTCTCCCAAAAGTCCTGTTCCAGTACCGCCAATTATTGCTGTTTTTACTAAAGCAATTGTAGATCTACTACCAATTGGAGTTTCGGTACTATCATCTGTTAATACCGTAGTACCCGAAATATCCGTAATATTATTATTTTGTGGATCTTTTGCGTTTACTAATGCCGAGTTAGTTACTTTACCAGCGTTAACATCTGCTTGGGTAATCACATAAGTTCCTGTAATACTTATATTAGTTGCCCCAGGAGCTAAACTGGCTATTGGGTTTCCAGTTATAATCAATCCAGGCATAGGATCGCTTACTACAATATTAGTTAATGTTGTTGTCCCTGTATTGGTTACTGCAAAAGTATAGGTAATTGGATCCCCTAATCCTCCAGCTCCTCCAACGCTTCCTGTCTTAACTAAAGCAATTTTTGGATTTTGAGTTACCGGTATTTCTGTATTATCATCAGTAGTTACAGTTGTTCCCGAAATATCGGTAATATCATTATTCTGTGGATCTTTAGCGGTTACTAATGCCGAATTGGTTACTTTTCCGGCATCAACATCTGCCTGGGTAATAACATAAATTCCTGTTATACTAGTATTAGTAGCCCCCGGAGCTAAACTGGCTATTGGATTTCCTGTTATACTCAAACCAACCATAGGATCGGTTACTACAATATTAGTTAAGGTTGTATTTCCTGTATTAGTTACCGAGAAAGTATAAGTAATAACGTCTCCCTTAGCTCCTGTTCCTCCCACGACTGCTGTTTTTACCAAAGCAATTCCATCCGTTTGAGGCACTAATGTAGCAGTACAATCTGTACAACCAGGGTTTACCGGACAACTACCGCAAGGTGTTGGATCAGTAGAAGTAGCCGTTATAGTTGTTCCAAAAGGTGTTACGGCAGTTACAGTTGCTAAATTATACACAACTCCTGCATCTATATCAGCCTGGGTAATAATATGAGTGGCAGTATAACTTGTAGAATCACTGGCTCCCGGAGCAAGACTCGCTATTGGAGTTCCTGAAACGTTAGCATTATTATCTGTTACAGTAACATTGGTTAAGGTTTCATTGCCTGTATTTTTTACTACAAAAGTATAATCAATTCTATCTCCTACGTTTACTTTTCCATCTGAATTGGTATCAACATAAACTCCGTCCTTAGTTACTGTAATTGCCGATGAATTACACAACAATGTGCCACCATCACTCTCAGAAGTATCTACAAAAGCCCCATAAACATTAATTGAATTAATTACACTTGCAACTGAATTCAAAGTAAGTCTGATCTCATCAAATGGCAGCGTAGTTTTAAAACCAATATTATACACTCCCGGAACTGAACCCAAAACATCAAGCCCTATAAGTGACAAATCGATTACTTGTCCTGCTGTTCGGGATTCTTGTAAAACACCATCATTATAAGTACTGATGCTCAAAGATTGTAATAAATTAACCTGAGCCAGAGTTCCTAAATCTCTAATTACATATCCTGCAAATGTTCCTTTAGGGTAGGTAAATAATTGATCTTTTACAGAAACTGACCCTGAACCTACCACTCCTGCAATCAAAGTAATATTAGCAAAATCGGTTTTATCGGCAGTCAATAAATTATTGGTATTATTAACGGCACAGGATACACAGGCAACTCCTTCAACTCCCGTTCTATCTTGATTAATTACTACCGGAAAATCAGGATTTGATAAAACATAGGTCTTATTACATTCTACTACAGGATCACATAATTTTTGGAATACCGCATTATAAACTTTAACAATCCCTAAATTTAAAGAGACTAAATTTTCAAAAGTAATTTTAACCTCATCAAAAGCTGTTGTGGATACGAAACCAACCGTTTTTTTACCCGTAGTAACTAATAAATCGGTTCCTACAGAAACCAAAACATCATTACCTATTTTTGATTCTTGTTGTACTCCATTCAAATAGGTAGTTACTCTTACTGCATTAAAAGCACCTACATTAATTAAATTTGGATTTTCTATAGTATAACCTGCAAAAGTTCCCGCCGGATAATCGGTAATTTGTTCTTTTACTGATAAACTTCCGCTTGTACCTACCCCTACTGATAAATTAACTTCGGCATAATTCGTAAGATTGGCATCTATTAAATTATCCTGATTATTTACTGAACATAACGCACAAACTAAACCATTTATACCAGAATTGGTATTATTAACATATACCGGATATGTTGGTGTAGTCACTGCTGTTTGTGTATTACAAGGCAAGGCCGGTCCTGCACAGAATCTTTCAAAAACAGCACCATAAACTCTGGTTGTTCCTAAATTCACTGCTAAAGTTTGATTGACCGACAATTTCACTTCATCAAAAGATTGTGTACTGACAAACCCTAATTTGAATCTCCCTCCCGAAGCGAGCAATGAGGTATTTGCAACTAGATTATTTCCCGAAAATTGCTCCCTTAGGACACCGTTTAAATAAGTGCTAACCACTACATTCCCTAAGGCCGTCAAACTTAAAAGATTACTATTCTCTATTTCTAAACCGGCATAAGTACCTGCAGGATAATCTGTAAGCTGATCTTTTATAGCTATAGTTCCGGAAGCCAACAAACCAACAGTTAAATTAATTGTTGCATAATCATTAGCATCAGAACTAATAGCATTTTCAACATTAGAAACACTTCCCACACTAACCCCTGAAACTCCTGTATTAGCCTGATCAATGGCAACTGGATAAGTAGGCAAACTTACTTTAGTAGCTGTATTACAAACCAAAGCCGGTCCTGCACAATATTCTCTTACAACTGCATGGTAAATATTAGTAGAACTTAATAATGACACTCCTCCATCTAAAACAATCTCAATGGCATCAAATGCTACTGAAGTATTAAAACCAACAATATAATCTGTCGGGCTGGACAACAAACTTAACCCCAGTAATGAAGCACCAGAAAATGATTGCTGTTGAACGCCATCATTGTACGTTTTAATTGTTATACCATTTAGCAAATCCAAACTAAGTAATCCACCACTTGGAGCAATTTTAAATCCCGCAAAAGTTCCAGCAGTATAGGTTGTATTACTATCGGTAACCCTCAATGAATGAGAAGTCCCGATACTGACTACTCCAAAATTGGCCGAAGCAAAATTGGTTAAACTGGCATCTATTAAGCGGCTTTCATTATTGATACCACAACCCACAATCGAAAGACAAACACCTGTAGTATTTGTACTAACCGATAAGTTATCAAAATTAGCCGATACAAAAGGGGTAGGAACTTCAACATTACATTGCCCATAAGAATTCAAAGACAATAGTATCAACCCTAAGAACAAAAACAACTTATTAAATCTGTTTCTTAATTGCGTTATTTGAATAAGGTTTTTATTAGATAAATCAAGGTAGTTATTTCTCATAATCTAAAGAATTTAATTTTGATTTAAATCACATTTTAGGCGTTTTATACGAATACTATGACTATAAAAACTATAAAACCCAAGAGCAGAAATGATTTATTAACAAAATTAAATTATTGAATATGGAAAAAGTTAAATTATCTATAGATATAAAACTACAACTTAACAAAATAAAAACTACTAAAAAATGGACAATATTCAATCAGTAAATGGACATATTCCTACAAAATAAGTTAAATATATTGGTATATTTGTAGAACGATTTAAAATAAAGTTGATGAAAACTGCCCCCCTTTTCATACAATTCCCTGGATTATCCTAATTATTATTTTAAAAATCAACTTAGTACCCCTTTTGTAAATTGAAACAAACCAAAGCAAATACTATTACCTTTTTGATTATAATATTAACGGCTTGTTCTATGTTGATAGTCATCAACTTTTATACTATAAAAACTTTATCGGCAACCAGAGCTTATGTAAATGGGGAGTCTCATTATTCTAAAGGACATAATATAGCTACTCGTAATTTGATTAACTATCTGTTTACATCAAACAAAAAATATTGGATAAAGTTCAAAGAAAACCTTATTACACCAATGGGTGATGCCAAAGCAAGGATAGCACTAACTAAAGCATTAGACAAAGAAACCATAAAACAGGGCTTTAGAGAAGGCAAGAATAAAGAAGAAGACCTGGACGACATGATATGGTTGTTTAAAAATTTTAATGGCTTCTCATTCTTCAAAAAAGCAATAATCGAATGGAAAGGCGGTGATGTATTGAATGCAGAACTTTATCAAACAGGAGTTCGTTTACAAAAAAAAATAGAAGCCAATCAATTAGATTTTAAAACAAAAATCAAAATACTCCAGCAATTAGACTATATAAATAATCAAATAGCAATCAAAGAAGATAATTTTTCCAATTTATTAGGAAATGGAACCCGCACCGTTAAATATTATCTGCTATTAACAAATATCTTTTTCATCTGTGTAATCATAGGTTCAATAAGTATATACTACAGTTCAATGCTCCAAAAATTAATTAATTCCAAACAGGAATTAAACCAACAAAAAGAGCAACTGGAAGCCATAATCAAAGATTTAGAAAGAACAAAACTGGATTTAAACACCGAAATTATCCAACATAAAAAAATTATAGGCACCATAAGCCACGATATAAGGAGCCCTTTAAAATACATCCAACTCATTGCAAAACATCTAACTAGCACTAGCAAAAAAGCTAAAAATACCATCACATACAAATATGCTAATTCAATATACAAATCATCCTCCCAGCTTTATGACTTTACAAAAACACTCATTGAGTATTCTAAAATATATATAGAAGATAAAGATTACAATCAAAAACGGTACTCGGTCTATGATCTAATTGAAAATAAAAAAAATTTCTTTGAAGAAATAGCTTTAAATAATGGCACTAAAATTATAAACAATGCCGATATCAATTTAAAATCAAACATAAACATTCGAATAATTTCAATAATCATTCATAATTTATTAGACAATGCGGTAAAAAACACCAATACAGGTATTATTGAAATCGGAGCCCAATCAGATACTGAAAAAATCACATATTGGGTTAAAGATACAGGTGTAGGAATGAGTCCGGATATTATTGATTATTATACCAAATTATTCGAAAACAGAGATCCCGAAAAATTAATTTTAAGCACCTATGGTATCGGTTTACATCTAGTACTCGAATTATTAATAATACTTAAAGGAGATATCGTATTTTCAAATCCCAACAATGATGGAACTACAGTAACCATCGACATCAACCTCAAATAAATTTTTAATCTAAATATTAAACTATGCTTAAAGAAATCCTTATTGTAGACGACCATTTAGTTGTAAGAACAGGTGTTTCAATAATTTTAGAAGAAAAATTAAAAAATATTGCCATTTCAACTACCGATAATTACAACGAAACTTTAGGTCTTTTAAAAAAGAAAACGTTTGATCTAATCATATTAGACATTAATATTCCCGGCGGCAGAAACACATCCATGATACAGGAAATAAAAGAGCTTCAAACTGATGTCAAGATATTAATTTTTTCAGTTTACGAAGAAGAAACCCATGCCTGTCCTTACATTATTGCCGGAGCTAATGGCTACCTCAACAAATTAAGTGACAAGAAAATGCTAATTAATGCTGTCGATACTATTTTAAAAACAGGTAATTATTTAACGCCAAGCATTGTCAACGAACTGGTGAAAGCTTCCAATAACAAAGAAAGCATGAACCCCTTAGACAAGCTCTCTAAAAGGGAGAGAGAAATCTCTGAATTATTGGTGAAAGGTGATGGAAACATTGAGATTGCCAACAAACTGAGCATCCAACTCACAACAGTAAGTACTCATAAAAACAAAATATTCAACAAATTAAATATTAAAAATATAGTTGAACTCATTTCGATTTTTAACAAATCTATTGGGCTAGACAGTTAAAATTAAATAGATTAGTAGCGTTACTACCGTAAAAGCCCTATATATTATTTTCCATTTCTATTCTTAATATTATGAATAAACATAGTTAACTCTCTTGTAAAAAGATCCAAATCAGCAATTGGCTTTTTTATACATCCTAACAGTTCTTCTAATTCGGTCTTTGATTGCTCTTCCTCAATTAACGTTGAAATTCCAATAATCTGGGTTATAGGATGCCGAACTTTATGTGAAGTCATAAACATCATTTGTTCGAGATCGGCTATATATTGTTGTTTTTCAAATTCAGCTTTCTTAATATCTGTAATATCATAACCTGTCAAAATATATTTATCATTCTCTTCCAATGGATGCAAAATCCTAAGCATATATTTTATTTCTCCATCATCCATGGATAATTCATCTATCCATTCAACCGATTCATTTTCTTTTACTTTTTCAAAGGATTCACTTCTTTTTTTAGCAACAGCATCATCTATCCCAGTTAACTTGCAATAATCAAAATCTGTTTTTCCAATAACCCAATCCCTAATCTCCTCATTTTCTATACCTTTTGGATTCACATATAAATATTTTTGATTATGATCATATACTGCAATTTCTGTTGGAATTTTATTCAAAATATCATCTGTAAATTTCTTCTGGTTTTGTAATTCCGCTGTTCTTTTTTCCACTCTTTTTTCTAAATTTTGATTTAATTTTTTGATTTCTTTTTCTGCTTTTTTTCTTTGAGTAATGTCCATAAATGAACCTATAAAACACATCTCTCCTTCAATCTCAATACTTTCAACAGAAAAAAGAACATCAATAATTTCTCCATTACATCTTCTGAATTTTGATTCTAAATTTTTTTCATGACCTCCGGAATCAAAAGTTTGTTTCTTAATTCTTTCTAACTCTTCCGCGCTTAATGTTTTAAGTTCCAAAGCATTTTTCCCTATAACCATTTCTTTATCAAATCCTGACATTTCACAAAAAGCATCATTGGCATACTTTATATTTCTATTTTCTACATCCGTAATCACTATAGCTACCGGATTAGATTCCAGAATCTGATAAAATTTTTGTCGTGCAGCCTTAATCTCTTCTTCAGCTTTTAATCTCGCTGTAGTGTCTCTCGCTATTGCATACCAAATATCTCCAACTGGGGTAACATTCCATTCTATTGATTTATAATTCCCGTTTTTACACTTGTACCTGTTTATAAAATTCACAGTAGGTTCCCCCATAGATAGCTTTTCAACCTCTTTAAATGTTTTGTCAATATCATCTGGATGTATAAATTCAATAAAGCCTTTCGACAGAAATTCAGTTTCAGTATACCCTAACGTTTTTTCAAAAGCAGGATTAATATGCTTAAAAAAACCATCCTTTCCGGCAATACCAATCATATCAATTGATTTAGTATAAAATAAATCTCTCTCCTGCTGTGTCTTTTTCTTGTCGGTCACATCACGAAAAATTAGTACTCCTCCTATAATTGTATTGGTTCTGTCATGAATAGGAGATCCACTATCATCAATATATATTTTCTCTCCATTTTTCGTTTGTAAAAGTACATCTTGTTCTAAAAAAACTATTCTACCGAGTTTAATAGCTTCTATAACAGGATTCTTAACCTGATTCCCGTTTTTTTCATTTGTAATTAAAAAAACAAAATCAATATGCTTTCCTATCGCTTCTTCTTTAATCCATCCGGTTATATTACAAGCTGCTTTGTTAATCATTGTGATTATTCCGTTGGTATCTGTAGTGATAACACCATCTCCCAAACTCACTAAAGTTTGTGTAAACCATTCGTTCTGAATGAACAACTGTGCTTCATTTTTTTCTCTTTTCTTAATCTCTTTTTGAAGAACATAAAAAACTAGAAAAAGTATCAATAAACTTAAAAAAGTTCCAACAAACAGAATCATTTTAGTTGTAAAAACATATACTTGAGTTTCTATCTTCCGAGTTTCCAATAACCTATTTTCTTCTTGTTCTAAATGCTCAAAAACAACAATAATCTGATCCATTATTCTTTTACCTTCCCCTTTTTTCATCACTTTAACAGCTTCTTCATAACCTTTCTTTGCTCTTAAAGACAAATTAGAGTAAATAAAAAAATATTTTTTCTCTACTAATTTTCTTAGTGTGTCTATTCTACTTTTCTGACGGGGATTATCCGCAATAAGAAGCTCAATTTTATTAAACAAACCATCCTTTTTAACAACTGCTTTAGCAATAGAATCTAAAAAATTTTGATTGCCTGTAAGTATATATGCCCTGTGATAATTTTCAGCATCTTTAACTGATAATAAAATCTTTTTACTGGTCTGTAGCACCACATAGGTATGTCTTACCCATTGTTCTTTTTCGTTACTTTTTTGAAGTGATTGATACGAAAACAGGCTTAAAAGTAGAAGTATAATTACAGCTATAAAAAAACCTGTATAAATGAATCTGTTGCTGAGTTTCCAATTCATAATTCAAATTTTTAAGATATTTTTAATAATGTATTTTTTATAATCAGAATTAAAACATTAAGATAATACTTATTTTTTGATTACAGACATTTTTTAAAAAAATATTTAGACACTATTAAAACCTAATTTACTTCATAAAAAAAAACTAGGTTTTCCTTATCGAAAAACCTAGTTTTTTTTTATAAAACCAAGATTATATATTACTGCTGTTTATCTTCAAATTTTTCATGTTTGATGATTTTAGCTTTAATCATAAAATGAACATGCTCAGCAATATTAGTACAATGTTCCGAAACTCGCTCTAAATGTTTTATTACCAAAACCAGATTCATACCTGAAACTACAGCCTTAGAATTAACTTTCATTTCGTTCATAAGGTTATGAATAATATCATCACTACTCGTTTTAATACTATTATTTAAAACAAAAATTTCTCCAATAGTAGTTTCACTTCTATTGATAAAACATTCATTCATTTTTACAGTTATAATTTCAACCTGTTTAGCTAATTCAGCAATATTGAACTTAGCAATTAAGTCATGTTTCTCTTTTATGTTTTTTGAGTTTTTAATGACACTCATCGACAAATCCCCAATTCTTTCAATCTCATTACTAATTTGCATTGAGGCCATGATAAATCGTAAATCAGAGGCTACCGGCTGTTGTAAGGCAAAGATACTTTGACAAATCTCATCTATCTTCACATCTAGTTTATCGATTTTCTCTTCAGTTTTTTTAACCTCTTTTTTCTCAACCATTGGCTCAGAAAGCAAAGCTTTTACCGCCTCACTTAACTGATGTTCAGCAAGAGTACCAATTTTTATAATTACATTTTTAAGTTTTTCAAGTTCTATTTCAAAATGTGATGCCATGTTTATATATTTAAAATTTAAAAGTAAACGGATATAATTAATATGATAATGGAATTTATACCAATTTAAAAATATTATCCAAATCTACCTGTAATGTAATCTTCAGTTTGTTTTTTCTCTGGTTTGGTAAATATATCATTTGTTTTCCCCATCTCAATCAATTCACCCATATAGAAAAAAGCGGTGTGATCACTGGTTCTCGCTGCTTGTTGCATATTATGCGTAACAATGATAATGGTATATTGCTCTTTTAATTCGTGAACCAATTCTTCAATTTTAGAAGTAGAAATTGGATCCAAAGCACTCGCTGGCTCATCCATCAAAATAATATCCGGGCTTACCGCCAAAGTTCTGGCAATACACAAACGTTGTTGCTGTCCTCCCGAAAGTCCTAAAGCTGAATCTCCTAATCGGTCTTTTAACTCATCCCAGATAGCAGCTTGTCGCAATGAAGTTTCAACAATTTCGTCCAGCTCTCTTTTATCGTTAATTCCATTAATTCTGGAACCGTAAGCAACATTCTCGTAAATAGATTTCGGGAAAGGATTTGATTTTTGAAAAACCATCCCGATTTTTTTTCTGATGTTTACCACATCAACATTCTTATCGTAAATATCAACTCCTTCCACAAGCATTTGACCCGTTATAGAAACACTAGGAATCAAGTCATTCATTCGGTTAATACATCTCAAAAAAGTCGATTTACCACAACCCGAAGGACCAATTAAAGCAGTCACTTTATTAGCCGGCACCTGCATTGTAATCTCTTTTAACGCCTTCTTTTCACCGTAATACAATGACAAATCATTTACTTGTATTTTTATGTCTTTCATTTTTATTTTATTATATCTAAAAGTAAATTTTATTAGTTAATGTGCAAAACTATTTTGCTTTTCTTCTGATTCTTGATCGAATTATAACCGCTACAAGATTCAACGACAAAGTAAGAATTAACAATACTAATGTTGTTGCAAATTGTATAGGCATCGTTTTCTCAACATCTGAAGATTGTGTCGCCATAATATAAATATGGTATCCTAAATTCATAAACTGATCGCTCAATGAACCAGGTAACGAAGCTAAATAATAAGCCGCTCCGGTAAATAAAATAGGCGCTACCTCTCCAGCTCCTCTACTCACCGCCAAGATAGTCCCTGTCATAATACCCGAAATCGAACCCGGAAGCACCACATTTTTTATAGTTTGCCATTTGGTCGCACCCAAAGCCAAACTGGCTTCGCGTAACTCACGCGGAATGGTTTTTAAAGCTTCTTCAACAGAAACAATAATTACCGGCAATGTCAACAAAGACATGGTCAAACTCGCCCAAAGTATATTAGGCTGTCCCCAACGTAACTGTCCTCCATTAAAAGCAGTATCAAAACCGGCACCGATAAACTGAATAAAAAATCCAAGTCCGAAAAGACCAAAAATTATCGAAGGCACTACCGCCAAAGTACGAACAGAAAAACGAACTGCCGCAGCAAATTTTGAACTTTCACTGGCATATTCTGTCAAATAAATTGCTGTAATGGTTCCAAAAGGCACCGCAGCAATAGACATTACAATAACCAAAATAAAGGTTCCAATCAAAGCCGGAAAAATACCTCCTTCGGTCATTCCATTTGTTGGAAAAGAACTGATGAATTCCCATGAAAATTTTTCACGTCCTTCATAAACTATAATTCCTAAAATAACAAAAAGAACTGCAATTATAGTAAAAACTGCCAGTTGAGTAGCTCCTACAATAAGTTTCCCTTTAATGTCACTATTATTATTTTGAGTTGAAAGCAAGGAACTGTTGATTTCTTTAGTCGCTGTATCCATGATTATTTCCCTTGAAATTTCTTAATTAATCTACCCTTTACATAAAATTCTGCCAACGCATTTAATCCAAAAGAAAAAATGAACAACAATGAACCGATAAAAAACAACACACTATAATGAGTTTCCCCAAAAACGGTCTCTGCCATTTCAGCTCCGATAGTAGCCGCAAAAGTTCTCACACTCTCAAACGGATTTGCTGACATCAAGGCCGCATTACCTGTAGCCATCAAAGCAATCATGGTTTCACCAAAAACCCTACCCACACCTAATAATAAGGCTGCAAAAATACCCGGAGTTGCAGCAGGCAACACCACATAAAAAGCGGTTTGCCATTTATTAGCTCCTAGAGCCAAACTAGCCTCGGTATAAGTTTTAGGGACAGAAGAAAGTGCATCCTCAGATATCGTATAAATAATTGGAATAGACGCTAAAGCCATAGCGATACCACCAACAAAAGCATTTAGACGCGAATCATATCCAAAAATATCCTGAAAAAAAGTAGCCATAACCATCAAAGCAAAAAAACCAATAACTACCGATGGGAAAGCTGCAAGCATTTCGATAATCGGTTTAATAATTTCTTTGGTTCTTTTAGAAGCAAAACAAGCTGTATAAAGTGCTGCCAAAATAGCAATAGGACCTGCAATAAGCATCGAAATAATGGTAACTTTTAATGTACCGATAAGCAAACTTAATAATCCAAATCTAGGATTCTCAGAAACAGGAACCCAATCTGCAGTCAACAGACTATCCCAAATAGAATTAGATTTTTCTTCTTTCACTTCTGTACTCTCCGCCGAATTATCATCGGCAACCAATGGCTCTACCTCAACACCTCCATAAGATTCTGGTTGTAAATCTTCCTTTTTTACATCACCATAGGATTCCGGTTGTAAATCTTCTTTTTCTACACCTCCGTATGATTCTGGCTGTAACTCCTCCTTTTCTACACCTCCATAAGACTCTGGTTGCAACTCTTCTTTTTCTACACCTCCGTATGATTCTGGTTGCAATTCAGCTGATGTTTCTGATCCTCCATAGGATTCAGGCTTATCATTTGAAGCAGCTGACTGTTGAATTTCAGTTTTAACTGATTCTTTACCTTGAGAAAAAATGGGTAAAGACTCTTTAAAAACAAAAATAAAAATCAGAAAAATAATCGCAATTGAAAGAAAAGCAACGGATGAAATTATTTTTTCGGCAAGAAACTCAGAAAGTCTGAATTGTTTCTTCAGACTTTCTTTAGTGAAATTTTGTTTACTCGGAATTTGAGAATTCATTTTGAATATTTAAAATTTTATAAATACAACATATCCTTTATCGGTGGTATCCCCCGATAAAGGATAGTTATTATTTATTTTTTTATTTTACTGGGAAATAACCTGTCTCAACAACTAATTTTTGTCCCTCTGGGCTAAGAATCCAATCAATGAACGCTTTAGTTTCACCAGTTGGTTTTGATTTCAAGTACATGTACAGGTATCTCGCGATAGGATAGGTTTTATTTTTGATAGTAGCTGCAGTTGGCAATACACCTTTACTCTTAGCGTCTTTCTTAACTTTACAATCTTTAACGCCTTCAGCATAAGCTGCTCCACCGTAACCAATACTATATTTATCTTTACTAACTGCATTAACAATAGCAGCAGTTCCAGGCAATGTCTGTACGTTAGCCGCAAAGTCACCTTTTACAACATGCTCTCTAAAAAACTCAAAAGTACCTGAGCTGCTTTCTCTTCCATATAGACGAATTTTAGCATCATCTCCACCCACTTCTTTCCAGTTAGTAACTTTACCGGAATAGATATCTCCTAATTGTTGAATTGATAATTCAGAAACTTTATTACTCTTATTCAAGAAAACTGACAAACCATCTTTAGCACATGGAATTTCGATTCCCTGTGTTTTAAACTTTGCTTTTAGTTTTTGAACTTCTGCTGGTTTTATAGGACGACTTGCATTAGCAATTTCTGTAGAACCATTCAATAAAGCTGCCAAACCTACTCCAGAACCACCTCCAGTAACCTGAATTACCGTTCCGGGATGCTTAGCCATATAAACTTCAGCCCATTTTTGAGACAAAATCACCATCGTATCAGACCCCTTCACCGTGATTTTTTTCAATGTTGTAAAAGACAAACCAACAGTCATTATTACTGCTAAAAAAGCGAATAATTTTAAATTTGATTTTTTCATTTTAATTGTTTTTAATTTAGCACAAAAGTACCTTATATACCTCTTGTCAATGTTAAGTTAATATTATGTTTGTTTTACTAAAAAGCTACCTAATTAGCTCTGAATTAGAAATTAAACTGAGCCTGAAGTCTCAATAAATTTCCTTTTTGCCTATTGTTTGGAAGTGCACTATCTTCAAAAGTACGATCAGCAATTACCCATTCCGCTACCAATTCGAATGCCTTGAATGGTTGCCATTCTAAACCCAATTCATAATCTCTTACCACATAGCTTCTAGCATCTTTTTCGAACTTTTTACCTCCATCATAATATTGGAATTTAGCAAATGGATACAACAACTGGTGCTTAGGCAAATCCCACTTATAGTTCAAGGTTACATACCCTCCTTCTAAACTGGATACATCAACTGAATTTGTAACTTTATTGTAACGAGGTCCTTTACCAATGTTGTATTCTGCCTGAACTCCAAATGGTTTTGGATACAAAATAAAAGATGCAGCAACTCTTTGGTCTAAAGTATTTAGTTTGTTTGCAGTAGCAACACCTGTAGAAAGTTCACTTGTAAAAGCCCATTTCCCAGTATAGGCCTGAATACCCGGCTCGATAATTTGGTTTCCTACTACAAAAGGATAACTTACTCTAGTTACTACATGTAAATTTCTATTTCCTTCTGATTTATTAGCCGTTTGACCGTTGTAAGCTCCAAAAGCAAACACACCATAATCTCCAGAACCTTTGTAACCATCTTTTACCAACATTGCAAAACGTTCTCTTACTTCACTTGGAGCCCAGTAGAAAAAAGCTCCCAAATCACGCTCATTTGCCACAGCACTGTTCAAGGCATCATTACGGTCTAAGGTCAATCTATTTTGACTGGATTGCATATTTTCAAAACCATAAGGCACTTTACTTTGCCCTAATCGTATTCTAAATTCTCTTTTTTTATCAAATGACAAATCGAAATAAGCATCTCTCAATTGCACAAAATTATTCACTCCGGTAGCAGGAGAACTGGCAAAATCCGGCTGAATATAAATAAAAACATTAGGATGGATTTGTCCGGAAAACACTAAACGGGCACGTCTGATAAAAAGACCATTAGTAGATTTTGCATCTGGAGCCGTAGAAGTAGTTCCCCAGGATTTATCACATTGGTCACAAGACACTTTATCATTTGTTGATAACAAACCATTATATCTTACTTGCACATAACCTCTTAAACCTATATTATCATACCAATGTTCTTTTTTAGGCTTAGCACTTTCTTCGGCAGCTTTAACTTTATTAATGGAGTCCAAAACACGAACGACTTCTTTCGCAACTGCTACTTTATCAACATCTTGTGCATTAATCAAACACGAAACAAATAATACACTTGTAAATAAAATTTTTTTCATTTTTAACTTATGATTTATTTTTTTACAAAGTTGAGGTGGCAATGTTAAGCTAATGTTAAGACAGTGTTATGTTGCCAATAAATTAACCATAACCAAACAATTAGGAGATAATTTATTAAAACTATGCACTTTTTAAACCATCAATGTTAATTAATCATAAATTTACATTAGAAAACAAATAGAATTTTGATAAAAAAACAAAACAACAATCACTCAAAAGAACTAAAAACAAAAAAGCCCTTATTGTTTTCACAACAAGGGCCTTATAAAAAATCTTTAACCTAATATTATTTCAATGGGAAATATCCTGTTTCAACAACTAATTTTTGTCCTTCTGAACTTAGAATCCAATCAAC
The DNA here is from genome assembly GCF_004016525.1 of Flavobacterium sufflavum. Taxonomy (GTDB): domain Bacteria; phylum Bacteroidota; class Bacteroidia; order Flavobacteriales; family Flavobacteriaceae; genus Flavobacterium; species Flavobacterium sufflavum. The sequence goes on along the minus strand of NZ_SACJ01000002.1, from coordinate 215,568 downwards.
AAAAGCTTTAATCTCACCTGTTGGTTTTGATTTCAAGTACATATACAAGTATCTTGTAATAGGATAAGTATGATTTTTAATTGTAGCTGCTGTTGGCAAAATCGCCGGACTTTTATCATCTTTCTTAACTGCACAATCTTTCACTCCTTCAGCATAAGCTGCTCCACCGTAACCAATAGAGTATTTGTCTTTTTTAACCGCATTTACAATTGCAGCTGTTCCTGGCAATGTTTGGCAACTTGCAGAAAAATCTGTTTTAACCACATTGTCTTTAAAGAAACCAAAAGTTCCTGAGCTACTTTCTCTTCCGTATAATTTAATAGGAGCATCTTGACCACCTACATCTTTCCAGTTTGTAATTTTACCAGAGAAAATTTGTCCAAGTTGCTTAATTGTCAAAGCCGTAACCGGATTAGCTCTATTTAAATATACTGACAAACCATCTTTAGCACAAGGAATTTCAACACCAAGAGTATTGTATCTTGCTTTCAATTTTTCTACCTCAGAAGACTTAATAGGACGACTTGAATTAGCAATATCAGTAGATCCATTAATCAATGCTGCCAAACCTACTCCAGAACCACCACCAGTAACCTGAATAGAAGCTCCGGGATTTTTCTTCATATATACTTCAGCCCATTTTTGAGACAAAATAACCATTGTATCAGATCCTTTTACAGTCACTTTGTTAAGTGTAGTGAAAGAAAAACCTATTGTCATCACAACTAATAAAATTGCTGCGATTCTTAATTTATTTGTTTTCATTTTATATCTATTTATTTAATTTAAATTTAATATTTATTAAAATCTAGCTTGTAATCTTAATGTGAAGATATTATCATGTTTATCTTTAATATAATCCGCTCCGGCATTTAGAGATTTTTCATTAACAGGCAATGTATAAGAAGCCATTACTTTAATGTAATCATTGAAATAATACTGCCAAGCAAATGTCCAGTTATAGTATTTCAAATCATCCTTAGTTTTAACTCCATCTCCTGACAATTTTGTATTTGGATCAAAAACATCATATCTCAAAGAAACCTCATTTACCTTACCTACATTTTTAACCAATGAAAGATAATAACCTTCTACATTTCTTACTTTGTTAGCATTGAACAAGGTGTTAACCTGAGCAGTATTAGTTGTTCCTGAATAAGTTCCTCTAATGTATTCTCCTTTTAAAGACAAACCTCCTAAGAAATCATAATACAACTGCATCTCTGTTCCAAACAATTCTTTTTTCAGTTTATCTCCTACATTAGGAGTAAATGAATTATTATTCACATCCGAAAATACTGTTACAGGACTTGTTTGAGCAATTACAGTAGTATTTCCAAGATAGGTATGCGCTCCAAAATCAATACCCAAACCTTTACTTGGGAATTTAAAAGAATAAACCGCTCTGGCCATTAAATCTTTTCCATTATCAACATCTTTCGCCTGATTAGCTAAAGCTCCTTCACCAAAGTTACCGTTTAACACTGCAAATTGTAATTTTAAAGGAATCTCAAACTTTGTAGCAAAATCAGCTTCTAATTTGACCCCCTGATCTCTTTCGGTAGGGTAAAGCGTTCTGGTCATTAAAGTTCTTTCGGCAAATTCTCTTGAAGCAGAAGAATATTCTATCTCATATGTTGGTCTGTTAAACTGTCCAACCCATAAAGAGAAAGTATTTAACCAACGGTCATTCAATTGCACAAAAGCATCTTTCAAAGTAACCTGATGTACTTCAAAGTTGGGTTGCAACACAAAATTCACACCGTCAATAGGCTTATACGTAAATTTAATTCTCGCTCTTCTAATATAGAATGAGTTGTCTTCATAAGCTGACCCTGTTACCGGTATACCGTGCTGACTACCGTCAGAAGCCCATGAATCATACATTTCATATTGCGCCTGAATATAACCTGAAACTTTAATTTTAGACAATTCATTAACCACTGTTTCCAAGGCAGAAAATCGCTCCTCATAGCCTGCTAATTTCATTGAATGATCATCCACTGATTCTTTTAACCTGGTTAATTCATCAGTTTTTAATGTATCTACACTATTAGATTTAACCGTATCGTTTGTAACCTCCTGCGCATTAATCAAACATGAAACAAACAGTAAACCTGTAAATAAAATTTTTTTCATTTTAACTTTTAATAAACTTTATATTATTTTAATGCAAACCTAATATTAAACTTTGTTGTAAATATTAAGCCTGAGTTACCTTTAAGGAAACATAACGTAAAGATTTATTCATATTAGCCTTTATATAATGTCAGAAAACCAATATAGAAATTCAAGAAAATCAGCAAACACAATACTTAACAGCACTATTTTCTGTTAACATTTACTTAACATTGAAGAAATAAGCTGTTTTTGAATCTGTAAAAAAGTGGGATTTTGGATTGCATTTCGATATAAAAACAAAAAAAGGTGCCGTTGAATTAACAACGACACCTTTTCATATTTTATAAGAAACTATTTCTATTCCTCCGGAAGAATCTTTTTTTCCTTCTTTGCTTTTTCAATCGTGAATGAAAACTCAGATCCAATTCCAAATTCACTTTCTACATATATCTTCTCTTTATGAGCTTCAATAATATGTTTTACAATAGCTAATCCTAATCCGGAACCTCCCTCGGCCCTGGAACCGCTTTTATTAACACGATAAAAACGTTCAAAAAGCCTTGGAATATTTTGCTTTTCAATCCCTTCACCATCATCACTTATTCTAACTAAGACTTTTTCTTTGGTTAAATTCACCACGGCCACTTCGGTAGAACCTTCTTTTTTACCATACTTGATTGAATTCACGATCAAGTTTTCGATAACTTGTTGAATTCGGTCCTTATCAGCCTTGACAAAATTGGGACGGATGTATTCGTTTTCAAAGCTCAAAGTGATTTTTTTCTTATCAGCTTTCATCTCTAACAAGTCAAAAACATTTCGAATCAATTCGACAATATCAAATTCGGTTATCTCTAAATTCAAATCTCCCGATTCTAACTTAGTAATCATATCCAAATCTTCTACTATATATATAAGACGCTCTACTCCTTTGTCAGCACGTTTTAAATATTTTTTTCGAATAGCCTTATCTTCCATAGCTCCATCTAATAAAGTGGAGATGTAGCCCTGAACGGTAAATAATGGTGTTTTTAATTCATGCGAAATATTGCCCAGAAACTCTCTTCTATATTCTTCACGAACTTGCAGCATTTCGATTTCCAACTTCTTATCAGTGGCAAACTTTTTAACTTCTCTGGTCAAAGTTTCCATATCAGTTGTAATGGGCTGATTAATCAGGGTACTGGATTCCAGTAAGGAAACATCATCGTATATTTTTTTAACCCTTCTGTAAATGAAGCGCTCTACACGATATTGCAATACCAAAAAAGAAAAAAGATAAATAGCAAAAACAAAGACAATTCCAAAAATCCATAAACTTTGAACAGAAGCTTTAAAAATAACTACCGCCAGAAAGATAACAAAAGCGGTAGAAAAAAGACTGATGTAAAATGCCGATTTGATGGCAAACTTATATGTTTTTTTAAAGCTAATTTTCATTTATTAACAGTTGTTCTTGATTTTTAAAAGTATTGTAAAAATAACTACTATACTTCAAATTTGTAACCTACACCTTTAATGGTTTTAAAAAGGTCATCACCTATTTTCTCACGAAGTTTTCTAATGTGTACATCGATAGTTCTTCCGCCTACAACTACTTCATTACCCCAAACCTTATCCAGAATTTCGTCTCTTTTAAATACTTTTCCTGGTTTTGACGCCAAAAGATAAAATAACTCAAACTCTTTTCGTGGTAAAGCAATCTCAATATCGTCTTTTATGATTTTATACTCTTCACGATTAATTTCGATTCCGCCTACATTTAATGTTTCGCTATCCTGTTCGCCGGCCTCTTTCAATCTTCGCAATAAAGCTTTTACTTTACTTACTAATAACTTTGGCTTAATAGGCTTAGTAATATAATCGTCGGCTCCGGCATCAAAACCTGCCACCTGAGAATAATCTTCGCTTCTTGCTGTCAGGAATGTTATGATTACATTACTTAATTCAGGAATGTTTCTAATGTTTTCGCAGGCTTCCATACCGTCCATCTCCGGCATCATCACATCCATAATGATTAAATCAGGTAATTCCTTTTTAGCCTTAGCAATAGCTTCCCTACCATTAGAAGCAGTAACTATTTGATAGCCTTCCTGGGTTAAATTATAACCTACGATTTCTAAAATATCTGGTTCATCATCTACCAGTAAAATCTTTGTGTTTTTCTTTTTCATATCAAGCAAATTTTCTTTTGCGATTGTAAATGTAACAATAAAAAAACAGCATAAAAGTCCTATTAACCGTAATTTAAAGAGATAACAATTTAGTAATACTAGAGCAACATAATCGTAACAACCGATTAACACCAACTTTACAAAGCTAGCATTTCTTTGCAAAAAATTTAATCAAATTATGAAACTTAGATTATTCATTCTATCACTTTTTATCACTACAATTAGCTTTGCACAAAGTAAAGGTACGATTTCAGGGGTAATAACAGACAAAGATTCTAATAATGAGACATTACCATTTGCAAATGTGCTTATAAAAGGAACGAAATTTAATGCCACTACAGATATTAACGGAAAATATTCTATTACTATCAGTCCGGGAAGCTACGTTATTCAGTTTAGCTTTGTTGGATACGAACCTAAAGAACTCCCTGTAAAAGTAACTGAAGGAGCTAAATTAACCATAAATCAAGCCCTGTCTGCAGGAGCCTATACTCTTAAGGACGTGGTGGTGAAATCTACTGTAAACAGACAAAAAGAAACTGCTCTATTATTAGAACAAAAAAACGCAGTAGAAATTAAACAATCTATAGGTGCTCAGGAAATGTCCAGAAAAGGGGTAAGTAATGTTGAACAAGGTTTAACAAAAATTACCGGTGTGAGTAAAGTAGGTTCAAGAGGTATATTTGTTAGAGGATTAGAAGATCGATACAACAATTTACTTGTAAATGACCTATCAGCACCTTCAAACAATCCGTACAGAAAAATTCTCCCATTGGATATTTTCCCAACAGATATCGTTGGAGCGATAGACGTATACAAAACCTTCAACACTAATATCTCAGGAGATTTTGCAGGAGCTACATTCAATATCGCTACTTCAACAACTAGTAAAAGCGAAACAAAACTTAATATTGGTTTTGGATATACAACAAACAACAATTTATCACCTTTCCTTATAGCATCTGACATAAAGAACACAAAAGGATTTTTAGGATTGTCTGGAAGTGATAGAGAACTGCCTTATTCTTTAGGAGGAACACCTTCAAACCACACCTTAACTACTAACGAAGCTTTAAGCGGATTAAAATCGGGATGGAATGTATCAGAATCTACAAGTCCTATAAATTCAAGTATTGGATTTTTGCATTCACAAAAATTTGATTTGAATAATGGTAGAAATTTTTCATACTTACTTTCTATCAATGCAGATAATAGCTACACCTTTACTCAAGGTAATAATAATACTTTTGAAGCAAAAAATGGTACTTTTGACAACAACGCATTTAAATCTGAATACCACTACAAAACAGCTTTATCCACATTGTTAAATTTAAACTATAAAACAGGCAATTTAAATTTAACTTCTAATACATTTTACTTAAGATCAACTGATAATTTAATTCAGGATCAAAAAGGTGCTTTCGGGGGATTATTGGAAAATAAAAATGTTTTTATTCGCACCAATCAATTAGACCAATCCGATTATATCAACTCACAATTATTAGCTAATTACTCAATTGGTGAAAATAAAAAACAAAAAATTAAAGCCGGAGTCTCTTTTGCAACAACATCTTATCAACAACCTGACAGAAAAATATACAAAGGAAACATCGATGCAAATGACAATATTTCTATTAGCTATGGTGCAAACAATTTTCTTCGCCAATATTTAGATATAAACGGAAATTCTTTTCTTTCAGCTTTACTAGAGTATAACTTAAAGTTTGGAAAAGAAGATAAAAATAATTTTTCTTTTGGATATAATGGAAATACTTCCCTTACTGAAACATCTTATCGATTTATTAAGACCAACGGAAGTTCTACTATTAACGGACATATTAATTCAGATTTAGATAAAATTATAAATGCTGATTTAATTGCAGGCAATTTTAATTACCAGGAAAATTCAAATACAAGTTATAAAACTAAATTAGCTGAAAACACAAATGCTGCGTATTCAAATGTTTTGTTCAAATTAAATGACAAATGGGAAATTAGCGGTGGAATTCGTTTTGAAAAATTCAACCGAGAAATTAAATACCGTTTCAACGGTTCATTTGACGATCCATTCCTTAAAAAGAATTTCGACAAAAACTACTTCCTTCCGGCACTTAATATCAAATATGCTATAGTAGAAAGAGCGAATCTTCGTTTTGCTGCATCAAAAAATTACACTAAACCTGTAACAATGGAAGTTATTCCAATTTCATACATCAATGGTGATGGAACAAGTGTACAAGGAAATCCATTTGTTGTAAATAGCGACAACTTAAACTTTGACTTGAAATATGAATTTTTCCCAACCAGCAAAGAACTTTTTGTAGTAAGTGCATTTGCTAAACATCTTGACAATCCAATCGAAAGAACTTTCAGAGGTGAAGCTGGTGGAAATATCACTACATTCCTAAACTCAAAAAAAGCTGATTTATACGGTATTGAAGTTGAAGGAATTCTTGATTTAGGAAGAATTAATAACTCTTTAAAACAATTTAGCATTGGAGCAAATGCAACTTTGATGAATACTAAAGTTATTGTAAATCCATATACATTAGATCCAAATACAGGAAATAAAATTGAAACTGCAGAAACACATCAAAGTAGAGATTTACAAGGTGCTTCGAAATGGTTAGTAAATGGAGATGTGAAATACGAATTTAACTTTTCAGAAAACTGGAGTAATACAGCTAACTTAGTATATTCTGTTTTTGGAAAAAGAATATACAGTGTAGGTTCATTAGGATTGGATCATATCTATGAATTACCGGTACAACAACTTGACTTTGTATGGACAAGTAAAATTTCCGAAAATTATTCATTAAAATTAGGTGTAAATAATATCCTGAATCCAAATAGAAAACAAATAATAGGCAACGATAACAAAGTTAATTTTATAGCGGACTCAAAAACTGTACAAGAATACAAAAAAGGGACAGGCTTCTCAATTAGCTTTGAATATAAGTTCTAATAAAAAACATACTTTTAAAAGAAAAGACTGCTATAAAAAGCAGTCTTTTTTTTTTGTGTTTTTAATTTACATTCTTAACGTTAAATTCATGTAAAATTCAATATTCTATAACTATAGAATAACCTTATGCTAACCTCAAAAAAAAACATCAATTCTATATTTGCTGCATAAATTTTTAACACAAAAACAATAAAACAAAATGAAAAAATTAATTTTAAGTTTAGCGATTATATCTGCAATTTTTACAGGTTGCTCTAGTTCTTCTGATGATGCTCCGGTTCTGGCTACAGGAGATATTACAGGAACATTTACAGCCAACAAGACATTTGCAAAAGGAAATTATACTTTAAAAGGAATAGTAAAAGTAGCTTCAGGTGTAACACTTACTTTTGATGCAGGTTCTACTATTACATGTGATAAAGGAACAGGTGATAATGCTTTTGTTATCTTAAATGGTGGAAAAGCAATTATGAATGGTACTGCTTCTGAACCAATTGTATTTACTGAAAAATCAGAAGTTCCAGGTTCATGGGGAGGAATTATCATGTACGGTGATGCTCCAATCAAAGGTGCTGGCGGACTTACAACTTTATTATCAGAAGATGGAAATTCATTGAATTATGGTGGTACTAATGCTGCTCACAACGGAGGAACATTAAAATACGTAAGAGTAGAATATGCCGGAGCAAAATTAGCTGATGGACAAAAAGAAAACAACGGTTTCACTTTCTATTCTTGTGGTACAGGAACAACATTAGATCATTTAGTTTCTTACAAAGGTGCTGATGATGGATATGAATTCTTCGGAGGAACTGTAAGCATGACTAATGCTATTTCTTATGGTAACTATGATGACGCTTTTGACTGGCAAGATGGATGGCAAGGTCAAAACAATACTAACTGGTATGCTTACCAAGAAGTTAAAGGTAATTTCGGAATGGAAATTGAGGCTTCAGGAAATAACAATACATTTTTCCCTAAAGTGGAAGGAGTTACTCTAAAAAGAGCAGCTGGATGTACACCTGAAGACAATGCTTCTATAGAAATTGATGCATTCCAATTCAAAAAAGAAGGAAATGGAGAGTTCAACAACGTTATTGTTGATGGTTACGGAACATATACTGTAAATGCAACAACATATAACGGTGCAATTGTAAAAATCCAGGATGTAACTACAAATACTAATCAAGTTACTGGTGCTAAAATTAAAGTTACAAACACAAAAATCTCTAACACAACTCAAACAACACCAATAGGAGCAACTGGTTCAATTGTGGTTAGTTTCCCTGTTGGTAATTTTACCACAAGCACAACTACAACTGGAGCTTCTCTTACTGCAGGAACATGGGCATCTGTTAAAGGAGCTAGTTTGATTAAATAATAAATCCTCTTCAATAATTTAAATGCCTTCCTATTTAGGAGGGCATTTTTTTGGCATACTATTTGATTTTTTGTATATTTACTACACAAAATCAAGCTGATGAAAAAAAATTACTTTTATAGTATCCTTTTAATGGTTTTTTTCTGCTCCCTAAGCATTTATGCTCAGGAAAATAAGCCGCAAACAAACCTGAACGCCCCCTCAGTTATTGAGGGCTTGAATTTGTACCCTAATCCTGTAAGCAATGGTCGAGTAAGTATCTCAACTAAAAATGATGGCGAAAAAGAAATTATCATTTTTGACCTTCTGGGAAAGAAAGTACTTCAAACCCTTCTCAATACCAGAGAGCTGAACATTTCTAATCTATCTCCAGGTGTTTATATCATCAAGATTAATGAGCAAAATGCTACAGCAACCCGCAAACTTATTGTAAGATAAATACAAAACCTGAAATAAGATTAAAAGCTTCAAAATACAAATTGAAGCTTTTTTTATTCCTAACAAAAAGTATTTAATTTATACCTTTACCGAAAAAAATTCTTGATTACAGCTACTGATATATTTACTATTTCGAGTCAAAAGCAATTTGAAAAAATAGCTTTAAAAGTCTTCCGTTTTCAGTACGAAAATAACCTGGTATATAAAGAATTTTGCGATTTCTTAAAAACTGATGTCCAAAAAGTAAAATCGCTACAACAAATCCCGTTTTTACCCATTCAGTTTTTCAAAAGCCACAATGTAGTTTCTAATAACAATCCCATTCAAACTACTTTTAGCAGTAGCGGAACTACAGGCATGATTACCAGTAAACATCTTGTAACCGACGTGACTTTATACGAGGAAAGCTACCGAAAGGGATTTGCCGAATTTTATGGAAACATCGAAGACTATGTCGTTTTGGCTCTGCTTCCATCTTATCTGGAAAGAGAAGGTTCTTCACTAATTTACATGGTCGAAGATTTAATTAAACTTTCCAATCATCCCGAGAGTGGTTTTTATTTGCACAATCATGACGATTTGATTAAAAAACTACTCAAACTGGATCAATCAGGACAAAATGTCATTCTAATTGGCGTTACCTATGCCCTGCTCGATTTAATTGAAAAAGAAAAACTTAACCTCCAAAACACCATCATCATGGAAACTGGAGGCATGAAAGGCAAACGCAAAGAAATGATTCGCGAAGAACTACACAAACAATTGTGTGATGGTTTTGGTGTTTCAGCCATCCATTCGGAGTATGGCATGACCGAATTATTATCCCAAGCCTATTCTTTAGGAAATGGCATATTTGAATGTCCTTCCTGGATGCAAATCCTCATTCGCGATACCGAAGATGCTTTGACTTACATTCCACAAGGAAAAACAGGCGGTATCAACGTAATTGACCTTGCTAATATCAATTCCTGCTCTTTTATTGCCACCCAGGATTTAGGCAAAAAATATCCCAACAACTCTTTCGAGGTATTGGGACGTTTTGATAATTCGGATATTCGCGGCTGTAATTTAATGGTAGTTTAATTTTCTTCAAATAAACCTATACTGTCTATTCCTTCTTTTTCTACTAATTCTCTTTCCTTTTCTCCTTTGCGTTCTAAAAACTTATAAGCTCCATAACATCCTAAACCTCCAAAAAAGACAAAAAACAAATTCCAACCAGATGTGTCATAATTTTCATTAGCAACAGAATCAAAACCATTTATAAAACCCATCACAATGGCTAAAACAAATCCGACTATAACACTACTTGCATAATAAGACACTATTCCAAAAAAGAAATATTTCCATTTATTCTTATTGTACTCAATAGCTAAATTGCTGAAAGCTTTCCATATCCAATATATAAATAAAAGTCCAATCATCTGTTTTATTTTTTCAAAGTACTAACTTACAAAAAATAAAATACTATTTTATTCATATCATAAACTCTTCATTGCAACAACCTTATATTTTTTCTCTTTAATAAATTGCAAAATTTCATTTAAAAAATCAATTGAAGTTGAGTAATCAGGATGAATTAAATCAGGAACTCCGTGAAAAGTTAATACCAGAACATCTTCCTCTTTTAAATTTTGTAACGCTTCCAAAGTGCGCTCCTTATATTTAGAAGAAGATATTACGGTATAACTTGGAATCGCCAACCTGGAATCTTCATTTACTTTATAATACTTAGCGCCTCCGGTTCTTGCAAACTTATACCCCATTTCTTTTAAAATTCTTTGAGATATGGTGTCATAACGGTTCCCCGGATACGCAAAAGATATCGGTTTTGGGATTCCAAATTCCTTACATTTTTCATCAACAAAACCCACTTCTTTTTTAATGTCCTCAACACTCAATTTGGTAACATTTTTATGATGCCCCGTATGATTCCCAATTTCAAATCCCATATCATGAAGATTTTTAATTTGCTTCCAAACCAAATATTGCTCTTTTTCATCCTGTTGACGAATAGGAAATTCACAAACAAAAAAGGTAGCATTATAGCCATATTTCAACAACAGAGGAGCTACATTAGTCAAATGACTCACTTCAGCATCATCAAAAGTGAGTACGACTCTGGGTTTCTTAGTTTCCTTAAAAGATTCCTGCTCTAATTTTTTCATCTCGGCAGCATATCGTTTACCTAGTTCGCGGGCAGAAGCGGTGTCAAAATGCAAATGATCCCCTTTATCCGTCAAATCCTTTGCTGAAACTACCGCTGTATGTGCTACTTCGTCAGGCAGCTTATTAATAATGGTGTTAATATGATTCTCTTTATTGAAATAGCCAATTTCCCCTGCCACAAACGACAGATTTGGCGCATTCAAATCCATTCTTAAATTAGCAACCAAAGCCTTTAATTTTTCTAAATACACCTCCGCTTTTTTGGAATCGTTATCCGATTCACCCTGATGCCATAGAATTCCTTTTAAAACACCTTTTTGCAACGCTATTTTAGCTCGTGCAATTGCCTCATCATAAGGAAAATTATCAAAATACTTTACCCCCGGCTGCCATACTTTTATGGGAGAACCTCCCCAGGCACAAGGTATAAGTCCTATTTGAGCATTCATTTTATCTTTTAACATCGCTTGAGCAAAACTGATAGCCGGTCCTACTCCTGCTGAGGATTTATCAAAATGTACCGGATCTTTGGCTATCACCCAATTATTAGATTTATCCAGCATAAAAATATCTTGTGATGTTTTCTCACTCTCTGCATCAATAGCTCCACGACCTGCCATATTAGACTGACCTATGAGTAAATATACTTCCATAGGTTTACTAGAAATGCTAACTTGACAATAAATATTATTTTGAAACACTAATAATAGAAGCAATACTGTTCTGAATCTTTCTTTCATTGAAATTTGACGTTCATTTGATTAAAAAAGCCTATCCAAGTAAATAGTATACTTAGATAGGCGACTGACTAACCTTAACCGAACCTATTTAATTGTTGTCAATTTATTTAATGTATCGATTGGCTCATAAAACTCCACCTCAACTATAGGCAATTGCGGTGTTTTGCTATTTGTTTTTTTCAACCCTCCATCATCTACCTTTCCGGTAATTTCAACCAAATTGATATCATTACTATCTTTAGAATTCTCCATCAATTCAATTTGGACTTTCTTCCCTTTGGTCGGAGAAACATCAAGTGTTACATAACCCAAACTTGTAGGTGTTATTCCTTCGAAAACTTTCTTTTCGTCCACTGAAATTCGAAGCGGATATTTTTTACTTCTCCAACCCGATAATTTCAATACAACCTGATTAATGGTTGCTTCACGCTCCAGAGTATATTCAATTTTTGGACTTCCATCCCCATTAGTCCATTCGCTCAATTCGTTATCATCAAAACTTTTCTCTGCATCCGCCTGATTCGAATCAGCCTTTACAGCTGTAACCTTAATTGCATTTCTGGTTTTTGTAAAAGATGGGGTATTAGGTGTTGGCCCTTTTGCAGTATAAGACGGTAAATTATCTGAAGGCATAGCCAATGATAATTTTTGAAGATCGGTTTTAACTGTCTTGATACTTAATTCAGCCGCTTTAAGAGACTCCGAAGTAGCTTTTACCTTAATTTCTCCGGCCAGGTCGCTGGCTTTTACAAAAATTCTGTTCACCCCGCATTCTACCGGAAGATTCTTTGAACCAATGTAATTATCCGGCCCTTGTGCAATTCCACCTATGAATAATCCTTGACCCGTCACCTCAAAATTAATCATGTCCATCGCAGTAGGACAACGGTTGCCTTTGTTATCCACGACTTCAACCTCAACAATTGCCAAATCGTTAGCATTGGCCAACATTCCTCCCGGTCTTTCAATACTTGTTAATTTAAGTCCAAAAGGCTTTCCTGCTGTTTTGATCTCGTCTTCACAAATGGCTTTACCCGATTTATCATAACCAATGGCTTTGATACTTCCTGCCTGGAAAGCTACATTTTTAAACGTAAACAGGAATTGTTTTGATTGAACTCCCTTACCAATCTTTTTACCATTTACAATCAATTCCACAGCATAAGCAGTAGAGACAACGTTTATGTCTTTAGTCACCCCTTTTTCATAATTCCAATGTCCGATAATATGTACTGCCGGTTTTTCGGTATCAACCCATCCGTCCCAAATTACTTGGTGTGCATAAAATCCATCTTTAGGAATACGCATTGGGTCAACCTCACCACTTCTACGGTAATTTTCCTGCCCGCGGTAATGCGTATTCGAATCGCTGAAAATAATATTCACACCTCCCGAACTCACTCTGTCTCCCGTTCCCGGACGTGCTTCCCAATAGTCGTACCAGCGTACCACATCCTCAATAGCATGTGCATCCTGATTGTGATTATAAGCACTTGCATCGGTTACTTTTGTCCCATTCACATTACTATGCGATGTTCCTCCTGTCCCTTCTTTATGAAAAGGCGTGGTAAATTCGTCCCAATATTTACGTAAGCCTTCATCCCTGCTGTATTCGGTTGCCCAGAATGGAATACGGGCACTTTTATTGATATACAGCATTTCACCTCCATACTCAGCTACTTTACTGTCCAACATTTCCCTACTACCAATAGCACGACCTCCAAAAGGATCATATTGATTTCTTATTGCCAACATTTCGCTCATGTGCGCTTCTGAGATACTTTCGTTACCACATTCGTAGAATAAAATACTAGGATTATTGCGATTGTAAATAATAGCATCACGCATCAACTCGGTACGTTGCTCCCAACGTCTTCCTTCCACATCTTTCTCCGAATCTCCAGCCGGCATAGCCTGAATCAGACCTACCCTGTCACAGGATTCCACATCCTGTTTCCAAGGCGTAATGTGCATCCAACGCACTAAGTTCCCATTGCTTTTTACCATTAAACTATTCGAATAATCACTTAACCAAGCCGGGGCCGACATTCCAATCGAAGGCCATTCGTTGCTGGTGCGTTGCGCATAACCGTGCATCATAATCACACGGTCATTTAAATAAACCATTCCGTTTTTAAATTCCGCTTTTCTAAAACCTGTACGGATTTCTGTTTTATCAACCGATTGATTGTCTACTACTAATTCAGAAGTAACAGTATACAGATAACCATAACCCCAACTCCAGAAATTCAAATCCTGTAAGGCTTTGGACGCTTTTAAATCCTTCATTTCATTTGGAGCCAATGATATTGCATTGCCTAAAAAAGAAGCCACTTCTTTACCTTGCATATCTTTAACACTTACTTTCAATTGTGCACTGACCGTTTTAGCCTCTTCATTTTTCACTTGCGAAGAAACATTTACAGTAGCCTTCTTTTCAGCTATATTAAAATCAGTGGCATATACATAAGTTCCTGTTGTGCCTAAAAATGAATACAAAGGCAGGGTTTGGTATACTTTGGATTTAATATGTAAGAATACATTTTTTGGAATTCCTCCATAATTGGCATTGAAGTTTTTATCATTCCATTGAAATCCTGAACCTGTAGCTTTTTCTTTGTATCGCCAATCGTTGTCGGTTTTAACGGCAATTACATTTTCCTGAGGAAAAGGATTCACAAAAGCAGAAATATCGATTCCAAAAGCCATAGCCCCATTTTCATGACGCCCCGCAAATTTTCCGTTTACATAAACTTCACCCATTTGACGCACCCCTTCAAATTCGATAAAAACTTTTTTGTTAGCAGCCTCTTTTGGCAGTTGAAATATTTTTCGGTACCAGGCAACTCCTGTTGAGAGATGGGAAATATCCAGTCTGAAAGCTTCCCCCTGATTCCAGGAATATGGCAAATTTACGTTAGTCCATAACTTATCGTTAAAGTTGGTATTTTGTGCCTCCTCTACATCTCCAACATTTAATTTCCAGCCGTAATTGAAGTTGTATTTTTCCCTAGCTGATTTTTTATCCTGTGCACATACCGTATTTGCCAATAGCGTTACAAAACTGAGTGCATATAAAACTCCTTTCAAATTCATTGCTTAATAGTTATTTGGTTTATTTTTTTATAATGAATATAGATTAACAATACATCTACAAATGTAAATTCCTTAATTCATTTTGAATTATCATAGATTGCCATTAGCATTCATATCTTGACATTTGGCGGAATTTGATATGAAATGGCTGAATATAACTAGTGAATAAGAAGAAAAACAATAAATAACAAGAATAATTTTATTTTGAATTTGACAAACTGAAACCACGAAACTATAAATTCAAAACCTAAACTTTGGAAAATAAATTTTACCGCAGATTCGCAGATTATTAAAAATTTGCGAATTTGCGGTAATTATTTTTAGAACCTGAAAACTAAATAGTAATGATAAGCTTAAAACTATTGCCTACAATTTATTTTAAATACTGTGAAGGACTACAACCAAAATGCTTAGAAAAAGTACGTGAAAAATTGGATGGTTCTGAAAACCCTACTTTATAGGCAATTTGAGATATACTTAAGTCCGAATTTCTAAGCAGCTCTTCGGCCTGATTCATCTTCACTTTAGTAATAAACTCATGAACCGTATTTCCAGTTATTCCTTTTAGTTTACGATACAACTGTCTTTGGCTAATACCCAAAGCCTGCGCCAGCTCCTCAGAATTAAAATCAGTTTCTTCTATGTTGAGAGTAATTTTTTCAATCACTTTTTCAAGAAACTCATTATCCTGATCTGGTACTTCCTGTTGTAATTGCTCAATCTTTTTGATACCGGCAAGCCTGTTTTGCAAAATGATTCTGTTTTCTAACACACTTTTTATCTGTGCGTTTAAAACATCCACATTAAACGGTTTCATCACATAAGCCTCTGCTCCCAGATTATATCCTTCTATCTGGTTTTCATCAGAGCCTTTTGCTGTTAAAAAGATTAGCGGAATATGGCTGGTATTTTCATTGCCTTTAAGTGCTGCACAAAATTCCGTTCCCTGCATTTCCGGCATCATAATGTCGGAAACAATAATATCCGGTATGTACTTTATGGCAGCCTCAAGCCCTTTCTTTCCGTCATACTCCTGAATCAAAGTGTATTCTTTCCCTAATTCTTTATTCAAATAGGTTTGCACATCCGGGTTGTCTTCTACAATAAGCAGCGTAGGCTTGGCGCTTTCAAAAGAAATTTGTTCACTCTCTTTTTCCTGATTATCCTCATAATCTTCCTCCTTTTGATGAAGTTGCTCCACTTTAACTAACGTAATATCCTCCGTTTTGGCGGCATCGTAAGGCAGACTAATCAATACTTTAGTTCCCTTATCAGGCTCACTTTCAATAGAAATAGTTCCTTTTAAAAGCTCAATTAAATTTCGTGTTAAAGACAACCCTATTCCGGAAGAATACCCATGATAAGGACTAGAGCCTACATTATTAAATGGTTCGAATATTTTTTCCAGTTCTGCAGCATTAATTCCAACACCATTGTCTTGAACCGTGATTTCCAAAGTAGATTTCGCCTCATTAAGAGCTGCCGAAAGTATTACCAGTCCTCCGTCAGAAGTATATTGAAAAGCATTAGAAACTATGTTCACAATAATCTGTTGTACTTTTTCAAAATCCAAAGAACAGTATAAAGGCGTTTTATCTACCTGAAGCTGAAGTGCTATATTTCGTTTTGCAGCTATAAATTGAAATGAGGTATAACATTCTTCTATAAAAAGATTGAAGTTTTGAACAGTAGGATTTAATTTCAATTTACCCATCTCCGATTTACGAAAATCCAAAATCTGATGAATCAACTTGGTCAAATAATTTATATTTCTATTGACTATGGAGAAATAAACTTCTTTGTCTTCTGCAGCCACTTTATTATCGTGAATGCGTTTCAAGGGATCCACAATCAGGGTTAGCGGCGTTTTTAAATCATGGGAAATATTGGTAAAAAACTCTATTTTTTCTTTGTTTAAAGCTTCCTGTCTTTCGGTATTCAATCGCTCCAGTTTGATTTCATTTTTCAAACGATCCCTGTACAACATGGCTTTAAAAATCCAAAAAGCTATTGCCGCCAACAAACCTAAAAAAAACAGTTTAGCCCACCAGGTTCCATACCAAGGCGCACTCACATCAATATCCAATACTTTTATTGGCGATTTTGTATCATTTGGCGAAACAACACGGGCCTTAAAAACATAATTACCCGGAGGCAGTTTATTATACGTTATTTTACTGCTATTGGTCTTAATCCATTTGTCTTCATAGCCTTCTAAGGTGTACTCATAAACCATCTTATTTGTATTGCTATAATTAAATGAAGCTAATTCTATCGTAAAACTTCTGTTTTCATAATCCAACTGAATCGATTGGGTTTGCGATAAATCTTTGGTCAAAACAATTTGATCATTAATTGTATCCATCGGAATCACTTTTTCATTCGATAAATACAAGGTTTTAAAAATCAATTTATCATTAACTGAATTCGTTTTGATTTCTTTTGGACTAAAAGAAAGATAGCCGTTTTTATCCCCAAAATATATTTTCTGATTGGCTAAATCTTTATAAAAAGCTCTTTCTGAAAAAGTCCATGACCCAAACTGATCTTCTCTTCTGTAATTAGAAATTTTATTCGTTCTAATATCAATCATCGAAAGACCCTGTTTATGGGCAATCCAAAGATTTCCTTTGGCATCATCAGTAATTGAAGAAATATAAATATTAGGACTTTCCGATTGCAATTGTATTTTTTCAATTCGCATCGGATTTGTATTTGTGTAAATTTTATTCAATCCTTCGCTGGAACCAACCCAAATTGCTCCTCGTTTGTCTCTATGCAAAGCGTAAATAATATTTCCTGAAATCTTATTCTTAAGATGCTTATCAAAAGTATTCAGTGCTAATTTATCATATATCTTCCCCTTATTATCTATTTTTAATCGGATAACCCCGCTTCCCTCAGTTGCTAACCAAAGTTCACGACCGTTAACAGATAAAACATCCATAACACTACCATTATGGACAGTAGCCGCTAAATCATAATAGCTGATTTTATCGTTGGCTAAATTGATACAGGCAATACCATTGTACAAACCAACCCACAAATTATTCCCGGATACTTCTAAGGCATAAACAGACCATATTTCTAAATTAGGACTTAAAACTCTATTGATTACAACCTTACATTGGTTAGTTTTAGGATCATAACACTCTAGTCCGTTAATACCACCTATCCAAATCCGGCCTTTATTGTCCTTCAAAAAACTACGCGCATTCTTAATTTGGCTATTCGATTTATAAAAAGGATGATTATAATCTAAGCCTTTATTATTGTAGATTAATATTCCTTCATCAGTAGCCAGCCATATTTTATCATCTACTTTTAAAATGCCTTTAACAGTAGCTAATTTGGTGTTTTCACTATCCTTTCTGTAGCTGTAATGCAATTCAAAAGGATTCCTGTTTGGATTTGCCTTATACACATCGCCTCCTCTGCTTCCCAGCCAGATAATATTCTCGTCATCAATAAAAAAATCAGTTATATAATCATCCAATAATTGTCCCGGATGATTGATATTAGCCGTATAACGATATTCTTCACCTGATTTTACATCCTGAGAAGTAAATTGATGTGAGGATAAATAATAGCTTTTCCCATTTACAATCCGGTTTTTATTTAACTCACTGGATTTATTGTTAAGCCTCTCAATTACAATTTTAGGTACTTTATTATCAAGAACAATTTTAAAAGAATTTAACTGATAATTAAATCGCACGTATTTTCTATCGAAGGTAAAAAACCAAAGTCCTAATTTTTTGTCGGAAACAATATTGCGTATTCTATTATTAGGTAATGAAGTCTTATCTTTTGGGTTATGATAAAAAAAGTCAAATGTTTTACCGTCATATCGATAAGCACCATTCCAGCTTCCAAACCATATATAGCCTATGGAATCTTTAGCAATACCGTGTATTTGAGTAACGGGGTTTGCTTCACGACCGGAAATTTTTTCGAAAAAAAGATTTTGGGCTTTCAATCCTGATAAAGACAGGAGAGAAACCACAAAAAAAGAAACTACGTAAGACCAAACTTGTTGATTTTTCATACTGATAGCAAAAGCCAAAAATAGAGAACGGTTCTTAAAACACAAAAGCCTGATAACAATATTATCAGGCTTTTGAATTTTTAATGTAATTCCCTAAAAAGAAAATCACTTTATTCTTCTTATGATTAAACTACTCTAACCACAAAATAATTTTTCTTTCCGCTTTGCAACAACACAAATTGCTCATTGATTAAATCTTTTGTCGAAAGTGCAAAATCTTCTTTTACTTTTTCTCTGTTTACCGAAATAGAATTGGCAGTCAAGGCTCTTCTTGCTTCACCATTAGATTTCATAAATCCTGTCTTTTCATTCAAAACAGCAACAATATCTAAACCAACTTCTATATCAGCCTTAGCAATTTCAGCTTGCGGAACACCATCAAAAACTTCTAAGAAAGTAGCTTCGTCCAATTGTTTCAAATCATCGGCAGTGGCATTTCCAAAAAGAATATTCGATGCTTTAATGGCATTTTCTAAATCTTCGGCTGAGTGAACCATAATTGTAATCTCTTCGGCCAATTTTTTTTGCAATACACGCAAATGTGGCGCTTCCCTATGTTTTATCGTTAAATCTTCGATTTCTTCTTTAGACAAAAAGGTAAAGATCTTGATGTATTTTTCGGCATCAATATCAGAAGTATTCAACCAATATTGGTAAAATTTATATGGAGATGTTCTGGCAGCATCCAGCCAAATATTTCCTCCTTCGGATTTACCAAATTTAGTTCCGTCCGCTTTTGTAATTAATGGGCAAGTCAAAGCATAAGCCTTTCCACTTGCTATCCTGCGTACTAATTCGGTTCCGGTGGTGATATTCCCCCACTGGTCACTTCCTCCCATTTGTAGTGTACAGCTTTTATCTCTGTACAAATGCAAGAAGTCGTAGCCTTGAACCAGTTGGTATGTAAACTCAGTAAACGACATTCCTTCAGCCGACTCTGACGACAAACGTTTCTTTACCGAATCCTTCGCCATCATGTAATTTACGGTAATGTGTTTCCCCACATCACGAATGAAATCCAGGAAAGAGAAATTCTTCATCCAATCGTAGTTATTTACTAACTCGGCAGCATTTGGCGCATAGGAAGTAAAATCCAAAAAACGAGCCAATTGTCCTTTTATCGCTTCCTGATTGTGACGCAAGGTAGCTTCGTCTAATAAATTTCTTTCGTTAGATTTTCCTGACGGATCTCCAATCATTCCTGTGGCACCACCCACCAATGCTAATGGTTTGTGTCCGGACAACTGAAAATGTTTCAACAACATTACGCCCACTAAATGTCCTATATGTAATGAATCTGCAGTTGGGTCAATCCCCACATACGCCACACGCATTTGTTCCATCAAATGTTCTTCGGTGCCTGGCATAACATCGTGGAGCATTCCTCTCCAAGTTACTTCTTCAATAAAATTCTTCATGTTTTTAATCAATTTACTTTCGTCAGTTCAGCCTTTCAGGCTTCGAGTGCGCAAAGATAACAAAATCAACAGCAATGACAATATTCAATAACAATGGCAAAAAACAATTTCCATCCCGATAGCTATCGGGATGGAAATTGTTTTTTGCCATTAAAATTGATTTATTACATTTACAAAATGATTTTAGTTACAGGAGGAACCGGTTTAGTAGGCGCACATTTATTACTTCATTTATTAGAAAATGGAGAAAACGTTCGTGCCATTTATCGCAAGAAAAGCAACATTCAAAAAACAAAATCCTTATTTCAGCATTATAACAAATCCGCTTTGTTTGATGCTATCGAATGGGTACATGCTGATATCCTTGACATTCCTTCACTAGAACATGCTTTTGTCAATTGCACGCAAGTTTATCATTGTGCTGCCATGATTTCTTTTGACCCAAAAGACGAAAATTTACTTCGAAAAATCAATATTGAAGGAACAGCTAACATCGTCAACTTTTGTATTGCCAAAGGTGTCCAGAAATTATGCTACGTAAGCTCTACTTCTGCTCTTGGCGATTTAGCCGCACACGAAACTGTAAAAACCGAAGAAACCGAATGGAATCCGGAGAAACATCATAGCGATTATGCTATTTCTAAATACGGAGCCGAAATGGAAATTTGGCGTGGCCAACAAGAAGGTTTAAATGTTATCATTGTTAATCCCGGTGTTATCATTGGACCCGGATTTGAAGACCAAGGCAGCGGACAGCTCATTAAAAAAATAGCCGATGGCTTGCTGTTTTACACATTAGGAAGCACTGGTTTTGTTGCTGTAGACGATGTAGTGAGAATCATGTACCAGTTGACACAAAGTACCATTTGCAACGAACGTTTTATTCTTATTGGACAAAACATTATTTTCAGAGACATCTTCAACACTATTGCCGATACTCTAAAAGTAAAAAGGCCAAGCGTAGAAGCCAAGCCTTTTATGATGGAAATCACATGGAGAGTAAACTGGTTTTTGAGTCTTTTTTCCCGTAAAAGCAACAATATCTCTAAGGATACTCTTCGTTCTTTTATGAGCAGGAATGAATTTTCAAATGCCAAAATTAAAACTGCGTTAAATACTTCATTTTTAGATGTACATCAATACATCAAAGAAAATTTTACCGCTAATTAACTCTAACTCCGTTTTTAATCACCTTTGATTTTATTGATGTCGAAATCTTTTTTGGAGCTTTTGGCTTTTTCTTTAACAAAAGCAAGCTATCTTTTTTCTTTATTTTTTGCAACGAATCTTTCTTCTTAACCAACGCTATTTTCTTAACTTTCTGGATAGAATCCGTTCGTTTCTTTTGGGCGATTAAAGAATCTCTTTTTGCTTCTTTTTTAAGAACAGCATCAATAACAGCCTTTTTACCGTCTATTCGCTTAATGACATTATCATACATCGCCTTATACTCATCAAAATTAGAAGCATAATAGATGTTGTTTTGCGCAAATTGCGCGCTGTCTATTTTATATTTTCTATAAATAAACTCTTTAGGATTAACTCTGTAATTTTCGGTAGTATTAGGTTCGTTGTATTTTATCGCTTCCAGAAGCGACAAATCATAAATAATGTTTTGCATTACTTCTTTGTCTATAAGATGATCCGGTTCTTTTACCGTCTCCTCCTTACAGCCAAAGAATAACATTATAATAACTAAAAAAAATACCGTTTTTTTCATTGCTTACCTATCAAATAAGAGTCTTTTTCCAGCACGAATATTCTTTACTTTAAAAGCATTATATACTAACTGTCCATTTACAAAAGTATGCGTAATTCTGGATTTAAAAGTAAATCCTTCAAAAGGAGACCATCCGCATTTAGCAAAAATATTCTCTTTTTTAACTCCCCAAGGCAAACCTGCATTTACAATTACTAAATCGGCATAATAACCTTCTTTAATAAAACCACGTTTTTCAATCTTGAAAATCTTAGCGGGATTGTGACACATTTTCTCCACAATTTTTTCCACGCTAATTTTCCCCTGATGAAAAGCTTCAAACATAGCCACAACAGCATGTTGTACCAGCGGTCCTCCTGATGGGGCTTTTAAATAAGATTGTTTTTTCTCTTCTAATGTATGTGGCGCATGATCCGTTGCAATAACATCGATTCTGTCATCTAACAAGGCTTTCCACAAAGCATCTCTGTCATTTGCTGTTTTTACCGCCGGATTCCATTTTATAAAATTACCTTTGGTTGCATAATCTTCATTGGTAAACCACAAATGATGCACACAAACCTCAGCAGTGATTTTCTTTTCTTCCAATGGAATTTTATTGGTAAACAAATCCATCTCTTTAGCGGTAGAAAGATGAAAAATATGCAAACGGGCACCTGTTTTCTTGGCCAAAGCAATCGCTTTTGAAGAAGACAAATAACAAGCCTCTTCACTTCTGATTAAATGATGCACCGTTACAGGAACATCATCACCATACTCTTCTTTATATTTTTCCGAATTAGCTTTAATGGTTGCCTCGTCTTCACAATGCACTGCAATAAGCATTGGAGTACTTGAGAATATTTTTTCAAGTGTTAGCTGGTCATCCACTAACATATTTCCGGTTGAAGAACCTAAAAATATCTTAATTCCCGCAACATTCTTCGGATTAGTTTTTAAAACCTCTTCCAAATTATCATTGGTTGCTCCCATCATAAACGAATAATTCGCATAGGATTTCTCGGCAGCCAACTGGTATTTTTCTTCTAAGATTTCCTGAGTAACCGCATTAGGAACCGTATTAGGCTGCTCGATAAACGAGGTAATTCCACCCGCAACAGCAGCTTTGGATTCCGACTCGATATCACCTTTATGCGTCAAACCTGGTTCTCTAAAATGCACCTGATCATCGATAGCCCCCGGAATTAAATAATTCCCTTCGGCATCTACAATTTTACAATCGGATGATTTTGCACTAATGCTTTCTGAAATCTCAACAATTAAGTCATTCTCAATTAAAACATCGCCTTCAAAAATTACTCCTTCATTTACTATTTTGGCATTCTTAATTAAAACCCTGTTCATTGTTCTTTTTATTATTATAATCTGTTTACTAATTTTTTTAATCGAAGTGAAATAACCCCAAAAACAGCTTCCACTATTATTGAATTACTCATTTTAGACTGCCCCTTGGTTCTATCGGTAAAAATAATAGGCACTTCGGCAATATTGAATTTATTACAAAAAGTACGGTACTTCATCTCAATTTGAAAAGCATAACCCACAAATTTTATTTTGTCGAGATTTATCTTTTCTAATACCGCTCTTTTATAACAAACAAAACCGGCCGTGGCATCATGAATCACCATTCCGGTAATCATTCTTACATAAACCGAGGCAAAATATGAAAGCAACACCCTGTTTAAAGGCCAATTGACCACATTAACTCCCGTAACATAACGAGAACCAATGGCCAAATCAGCATCTCCAAAATGGCAGGCATTATATAGCTTTTCTAAATCATGAGGATTGTGTGAAAAATCGGCATCCATTTCGAAAATAAATTCATAATCATGAGCCAATGCCCACTTAAATCCATGAACGTATGCCGTTCCTAAACCTGATTTTTGCTTTCTGTTTTCCAGAAACAAACGTCCTTCAAATTCCGTTTGCAACAATCTGACCTTGTCGGCCGTATGATCCGGCGAATTATCATCCACTATAAGAACATGAAAATGTTTATGCTGGGAAAGCGTCGTTCTAATGATACTTTCTATGTTTTCAATTTCGTTATACGTAGGAATTATAACAATACAATTATTCATGTTTCTAGAAATTTCACCGCAAAAATAACCTTTTTATGGCATTTGATTCACAATAATTTTATAATAAAAATATTGACACAAAATTTTAGTAATTTTGCCAACATTATGACCGAATACCTTCTACATCCCAGAATTATAGAAAGCAAAGATTGGGCAACCCTTTTATTTGTTTTAGCCTTTGGTATCATTGCCATCACTAAAGCGATTTATGGTAACCGATTTAGTGATTTTATTAATTTATTGTTTTCCGACAAGTATTCTAAAGTCTATCGCGATAGCAGCCAACTCAAAAGCAGTTTTACTATCTCGCTGTTCTTTGTACAGGTAATCTCATTTGCTTTTTTTATCCAAATCTCGTTAAGCATTTTTGGCTATGCCTCCAAAACCGATTGGATATTGTACATACAGATTATCACTTTTCTTATCTTTTTTATTTTATCGAAGTTTTTAATCGAAAAAATTATCGCCACAACCTTCAATATTGAGGAATTTGTGGAGCAATTTAACCTGCAAAAAATCACTTACAGGGCTTATATAGGGATAATCATTCTGCCTATTAACATCCTTTTATTTTACCACAACACTGTGTCTCAGAATATTCCTATAGCAATAATAAGCATAATACTAGTCTTAAGCATACTAACATATTCCCTTTCAATAAAAAAATATCAAAGTTTAATATTCAGTAAGTTGTTTTATTTTATTTTATATCTTTGCACTCTCGAAATAGCTCCCTATTTTTTCATGTATTATTTGTTTACAAAAGGGAGCGCTTAGAAAATGTTAAAATATATGAAAGTCAAAACAATTTTGGTATCGCAACCAGAGCCTAAGGTAGAAAATTCGCCTTACTTTGAACTCCAACACAAACATAAAATCAAAATTGATTTCCGCCCTTTTATACACATAGAAGGAGTTAGTGCGAAAGAAATTAGACTTCAAAAAATTGATCTCAACAATTTTTCTGCTATTATTTTAACCAGTAGAAATGCTGTTGACCACTTTTTTAGAGTGGCAGAAGAAATGCGTTTTAAAGTTCCTGAGGGTTTAAAGTATTTTTGCCAATCTGAAGCCGTAGCTTTCTATTTGCAAAAATATGTGGTCTACAGAAAAAGAAAAATCTATGTTGGACCAAAGGATTTTGCCGATTTATCGCCTTTGATTAAAAAATACAAAGACGAAAAATTCTTATTACCAGCTTCTGACCAATTAAATGCAGATGCTCCTCAAACTTTAAACAACTTAAAAGTCGATTGGACACAGGCTACTTTTTACAGAACGGTAATGAGTGACTTGTCTGATTTAGCAGATGTTTACTATGATGTTTTAGCCTTTTTTAGTCCAACAGGAATTAAATCATTGTATAAAAATTTTCCTGACTTTCAACAAAATAACACCCGAATTGCTGTTTTTGGAAGCACTACTCAAAAAGAAGCTCTCGATCACGGATTAAGAGTAGACATTATGGCTCCTGCACCGGGAACACCATCAATGACTATGGCATTAGAAAAATACATCACCGAAGCTAATAAAGGAAAATAATCCTTAGCTGTATATACAAATTCAAACCCGACAGCGTTTAAAAAGCTGTCGGGTTTTTTATGTTTAAAAGATTTCACACAAATTAAATCATCACAGCACACAAATCAGTTTTTTAGTATTTTTGACTTCTAACCAAAAACATTCTGAAAAATTCTACAAAAACAAAACCAACAACGATAATATTTTCCTTTCTTAAACACCTATTTTTAAATTAAAAAACATAAATTGTTATTTTAAATGACAGCTATTTAAATTGAGAACAATAACTACTAAAGTGCAAACATGACAGAGGGAAATGAAATAAAAAATATTCGTTCAGAATTTTTTAATAATGCAGAATTACACTTTATAGTATTTGACAAAAATCTAAATGTAATTGATATAAATGACAGTTTACTTAAATACTATCATCTAGATTACAATACAATAATTGGTAAGAACGTCTTAGAAATAGGACCAGATATAAAAGAAAAAGGATTGTATGACAAATACCTGGAAGTAATTAGAACAGGTAAACCAATTGTTATTGAAGACAGTTTAAGCCATCCAAAATTTGGAAACCAACACAACCGGATAAAAGTATTCAAAGTTGGAGATGGAATTGGCATAACTGCATCAAACATAACAGAACTTAAAGATACTATCAGTGCTTTAGAATCATTCTCTTACAAGGTTACACATGATATTAATAGTCCAATAGCAAGTATATTAGGGATTACGAATCTAGCTCTTAATGGACCTAATGATATCAATGAATTAAAAATGTATCTTGAATTAGCACAAGAAAGTGCCAAACAACTAATTAACACGCTGAATCAAATCAACAAAACACTGAGAATCCAAAAAGGAGACACCCATGTTGAATTAATAAATTTCGAGCAAATTATTCTTGACGTAAAAAAATCACTTACGTACATACCGGGTTACAATGTAGTACGATTTGAAGAAAACATAGAAATAATTCCTGATTTTTATTTTGACAAACTCATCATCATTTCTCTATTCCAAAATCTCATCGACAATGCCATAAAATACCGAAACGAGAAACGAAATGCTTCCTTTATAAAAATCAATGTTTCAAAAGAAGAAGACAGCACCACCAAAGTTACAGTTACAGATAATGGGATAGGAATAATTAAAGATTTACAAAAAAATATTTTCAAATTATTTTATCGGGCAACTAATCAGTCCAGCGGAAACGGAATTGGACTTTACACTCTTAGATACGGTATCGAAAAACTCGGAGGGCACATTAAATTTGAAAGTGAGGAGAATATTGGAACCACTTTTACAATTTACTTGCCTAATAAAAACAACTTTAACGCATAACAACAGTCATTATTGAAAAATATTTAAGATTTTTTCTTAAAAAAAAGCAAATTGAATTTCGAAAACAGATTTTTTTTATTTTCTTAGAAAAATAAATTAATAAACAAAACCAACTTTAATAAGCAACACAAAAAATGACAAAAAAAATCCAATTAATCGCCCTTATCATCCCTTTATCCATACTAATGGTTAATTGTAGCTCTGCAAGAAAAGGAAAGTCAGAATATGTAGAAGCTAAAAAAATAAGCTACACTGCCGATGTTAAACCTATAATCGCTAACAGCTGTACTCCTTGCCACATGCCACCTCAAGGGCGAAAAGAACCGTTTGAAAACTACGAACAGGTAAAAGCACATATTACAGCTATAATTGCCCGTGTAAAATTACCTCAGGACGACCGTAAATTTATGCCTCCTGTAAACAAAAAACCAGCTTTAACTAATGACCAGGTTGCCCTTTTAGTACAATGGCAGCAACAAAATATGCCTCAATAACAGCCCAAAATATTCAATAAAAAAATTCCAAATCCCAATAACACTTCGACAAGCTCAGTGTGACAGTTGGAATTTGGAATTTTTGCTTTTGGAATTTTATTTTTTTAACTCCTCCTATTACCTCCCAAATAAATAGACAAATAATACAACAAGGTAGCGATAGAACCCAAAGCTGCCACCACATAAGTACGAGCTGCCCATTTTAAAGAATCTTCAGCACCCGCATATTCTGCCGGGTTAAGCATGTTTTTGTTTTTTAGCCAGGCCAAAGCGCGATTACTCGCATCATATTCCACCGGCAAAGTAATAATCGAAAACAAGGTAGTTGCCGCAAACAGGATAATCCCAATTAACAACAAGCCCGGAAAGGTTCTCAACATCAGGATTCCAGCCAGCAAAATCCATTGCATATACGAAGAAGCCACATTAACAAACGGAACCAATTTAGAACGCATACTCAACCACTCATAACCCACGGCATGTTGCACCGCGTGACCGCATTCGTGTGCCGCTACAGCCGCAGCCGCAGCATTACGCTGATTGTATACCGACTCGCTTAAATTAACCGTTTTATCCACCGGATTGTAATGATCCGTTAATTGACCCTCAGTCGAAATGACACGCACATCATAAATTCCGTTATCTGATAGCATTTTTTGCGCAATCTCGGCACCGCTCATATTATTTTGCAAATGCAGTTGTGAATAATGTTCAAACTTGCTCTTCAGTCTTGAACTCACCAACCAGCTGAACAACATAATTGCCCCAGCTAGAATTAAATAACCACTTCCCATATCTTTATATTTTTTATTTCTGTTTTTTCAATACAAGCAACAAATTCTGAACCAAATTACAAAAATGCCAACTTGACAGCTGTTAAAAAATTCCAAAATAAAAATTCCAAATTCCAACAACACTTCGACTAGCTCAGTGTGACAATTGGAATTTGGAATTTTAAAATATTGGAATTTATTTGGTTATCCAACCAAATTAATGATTTTCCCCGGAACGATAATCACCTTGTTTGGTGTTCTACCGTCTAATTGTTTTTGGGTTCTTTCGTCTTTCATAACGATTTCCTCGATTTGTTCCTTGGTTAAATCCAAAGGCAAATTAATCGTGAAACGCATTTTTCCGTTGAAAGAAACCGGATATTCTTTATCAGATTCTACCAAATGAGCTGCTTCGAATTTAGGGAAAGCTACAGTCGCAATCGAACCTTCATGTCCCAAAGCACTCCATAATTCTTCAGCAATATGAGGTGCATAAGAAGAAATCACAATGGTCAATGGTTCTAAAATAGCACGAGAATGACAATTTTGAGTTGACAATTCATTCACACAAATCATAAACTGGGAAACCGAAGTATTGAAAGAGAAACTCTCGATATCTTCTGAAACTTTCTTGATGGTTTTGTGTAATGATTTTAGGTTGTCTTTGGTTGGTTCGTCGTTGTTCACGATTAAACCATTTTCATCAAAATACAATCTCCATAATTTTTTCAGGAAACCAAAAACTCCCGAAATACCAGCCGTGTTCCAAGGTTTTGCCTGTTCCAATGGACCTAAGAACATTTCGTACAAACGCAAAGTATCGGCACCATACTCTTCGCAAATATCATCAGGCGTCACTACATTGTATTTTGATTTCGACATTTTTTCGACTTCTCGAGAAACAAAAATCTTATCGCTATTATTAGTTATTATTTCCCCATTTTCTCCTATAAAAATTGAGTTCTTATACTCACTATACAAAGGATCATTAATGAATTTTTCAATATCTAATTCATTCGTAATTTCATTAATTAATTTAATATTGACATGAATTACTTGCGCACCTATTTCATTAATCTTTTCTCCATTTACTTCTGAAATTTGATTTTCATTTTCAAATTGCAAATAACAACCTCCTTCAAGCGCCGTTTTCATTTCTGGTTGATTATTAGCAGATACAAAAACAAATGTCTTACCATCAAGATTAATATTATAACGTCTAATCTTTGCACTATTTCCCAAAATCATTCCCTGATTAATCAGTTTTTTGAATGGTTCTTCTGTTGGTGCAAAACCTTTGTCTTTTAAGAATTTATTCCAAAAACGGGAATACAATAAATGTCCGGTTGCGTGTTCGCTTCCGCCAATGTATAAATCTACAGATTCCCAATATTTCAATGCTGCTGCCGATGCAAATTCATTTTCATTAGTTGCATCCATATAACGCATCCAGTACCAAGAACTTCCTGCCCAACCTGGCATGGTATTTAATTCTAAAGGAAAAATAGTTTTATTGTCAATTTTTTCATTAAAATCAACATCATTAGTTAATGTGTTCCAAGCCCATTTAATAGAATTTCCTAATGGAGGCAAACCGTCTTCGGTTGGTAAATATTTTTCCACTTCCGGCAAGATAATTGGCAAATGTTTCGCATCAATCATCTGTGGCAAACCATTCACATAATACACCGGAAATGGTTCACCCCAATATCTTTGACGGGAGAAAACCGCATCACGCAAACGGTAATTTACCTTACCGTAACCTTGATTGATTTTTTCCAATTCGGCAATTACTTTTTGGGTTCCATCTTTGTAACCCATGCCATTTAAGAAATCAGAATTCACTAATTGAAAACCTTCTTTTCCTCCAAAAGCCGCTTCTGAAATATCTTTATCAATAATATTTTTGATTTCCGGCATTCCGTTTTCACCTTTGAAGAAATTAGCAAAAGCATAATCTCTCTCATCCCCACAAGGAACCGCCATAACCGCTCCTGTTCCGTAACCTGCCAAAACATAATCCCCAATCCAAACCGGAATAGCTTCTTTAGTAAACGGATGTTCAGCATAAGCCCCCGTGAAAACTCCCGAAATGGTTTTTACATCAGCCATACGCTCTCTTTCGGAACGTTTAGCTGTTTTTTCAATATAAGCTTCAACCGCTTCTTTTTGTTCAGCAGTTGTAATTTTAGCTACCAATTCGTGTTCCGGTGCCAAAGTCATAAACGTCACTCCGAAAATTGTATCAGGACGGGTCGTGAATACATCGATTACTTCGCTATGGTCTTTTAGATTAAAAGTCACCATCGCACCAACACTCTTCCCAATCCAGTTTCTCTGACTTTCTTTGATACTTTCGCTCCAGTCGATATCATTTAAACCTTGCAACAAACGCTCCGCATAAGCCGAAATACGCATGCTCCATTGGGTCATTTTTTTACGAACTACCGGATATCCTCCTCGTTCTGAAACTCCATTTACAATTTCGTCATTAGCCAAAACAGTTCCTAATCCAGGACACCAGTTTACTTCGGTTTCAGCCAAATAAGTCAGTCTATATTGTAACAAGATTTTCTCCTGTTGTTCTTTTGCGAAAGCATTCCATTCAGCAGCTGAAAAACCTTCGATAGTATCATCACAAACCGCATTGACATTAGCATTTCCTTCTTCTTCAAAAAGGGCAATCAAAGTCGAAATATCCTCCGCTTTATCTGAATCTTTATTGTACCATGAATTGAATAATTGGATAAAAATCCACTGTGTATGTTTGTAATAATCAGGATTTGAAGTTCTAACTTCTCTATCCCAATCAAATGAAAATCCTATTTTGTCTAATTGTTTTCTGTAACCTGCAATTTGGTTTCCTTCTTTATCCACACCACCGTCAATATTTACACGAGTGGTATCTTCCGGACGTTGACCTGTTTGAATAGCATATTGCTCAGCCGGCAATCCAAAACTGTCGTAACCCATTGGGTGCAACACGTTAAAACCCTGATGTCTTTTAAAGCGAGAATACACATCCGAAGCAATATAACCCAGCGGATGCCCCACGTGCAATCCCGCTCCCGAAGGATAAGGAAACATATCTAAAACGTAATGTTTTGGTTTATCTGAATTGTTTTTGGCTGCAAAAGTTTTATTATCAGCCCAGTATTTTTGCCATTTGGCTTCAATTTCGTTCGGATTGTATTTCATTCCTCTTTGTATATTGTTTTTTTTAATGGAGTCATGCTTTCACACGCTCAAGTCATTATTCTGTTAATGGTTTATTGCTTGTGGTTTATGGTTTTGATTTCAAGCTCATAACAACAAACTAAAAACTATAAACAACAAACTAAAAATGAACGGCAAATTTACATTTATTGTGCGGGCTACGAAAATAATTTATTTACAATCAAAAAATAAGTAAAAATACGTATGTTTGCACTGTGCTTAAAAAAACACACCCATGATGTCTAATAAAAAATATACCATAGAAGTTCGACTTTGGATTGAAGAAACCGAAGGTCCTTTTTTGGGAATTGGAAAAATCTGGTTGCTGGAAAACATTCGAAAAACAGGCTCTATTACTAATGCTGCCAAAGAAATGAAAATGGCTTACCGCCAAGCTTGGCAATTAGTACAGGAAATGAACCAACGTGCCGAAAGCCCGCTAGTCGAAAAAGTATTGGGCGGTAAAGGCGGAGGCGGTGCAAAACTAACTGAAGCCGGAGAAAGAGCAATCGAAACTTTTTACGAAATTGAAAAACGAATCAAGGATTTCGCGAAACAAGAAACTCAAAATCTAAGGTTTTGAAAAAGTAAAAAAACCAAGCTATCTTTGC
The DNA here is from genome assembly GCF_004016525.1 of Flavobacterium sufflavum. GTDB lineage: Bacteria > Bacteroidota > Bacteroidia > Flavobacteriales > Flavobacteriaceae > Flavobacterium > Flavobacterium sufflavum. Next base: position 183,249 of record NZ_SACJ01000002.1, on the reverse strand, counting down.
CGAAAATTAAATGTTATCAAAATAAAAATCAGTCTGATACCAAATAAAACCAAAATCATTACAATCTTTCTAATGAAAAAAACAAAAAATACGCTTTACTTTTTTGCATTCACCATCCTTGCTTTATTTTCGAGCGAAAAAATCACAGCCCAAATCGATAATAACCTTACTAAACTATTACTCGAAAAAAAGATTATCACTCAGCGTGAAGCCGACTCTTTAAGTGTTTTAAATGCCTTCACTCAAAAAGTAAATTCAGAAAATAAAAATTTTTCTATTGGTTTAGAATTCAGACCACGTGCGGAATATCGTGATGGTTACCGAGAATTAAGAACAAGTGATAACAAAGCCGCTTTTTTTGGAACTCAAAGAAGCCGATTGTATTTCAGTTATAGCCAACCCAAATTTAAATTCCACACTTCTATCCAGGACATTCGCGTGTGGGGACAATACGGTCAAACGTCTACATCAGGTTCGCTGAATGTTTTTGAAGCCTATGCCGAAACTTCCATTTCTGATGCTTTTTCAGTGCGATTAGGACGTCAGAAAGTAGAATTAGATAATGGCCGACTTTTCTCGGCGGCCAACTGGAGTCAGGCAGGAAGAGCGCATGATGCCGTAAATATTATTTACAACAGTAGTACTATTCATGCAGAATCTATTAACTCTTTTAACCAAACATCTGAACGTATTTTTGACACTGATTTTTCTCCAACAACTTTTACAAATTATAAATTACTCAATGTACTTTTTCTAAAAGCAAGACTGAATGAGCATTTTACGCTAACCACTATCAATTCAGCCGACAGTTATCAAAGTAAAACCTATAGCGGAACTTTGTACACCAGAGGAACATCGGGTGGACGTTTGGAATTTGAAAAAGGCAATTTGTATGCAACCCTGAGCGGTTATTATCAATATGGCCAATTGCAAACCAGAGAACACATTTCGGCTTATTATTTCCAACCCGAAATTCAACTTCGATCCAATAAACTAACCACCCGTTTAGGTGCCGAGTTCATGAGTGGTGAAAATGCCGAAAAAACGAGTGACTTTTCTAAATCATTTGTACCTCTTTATGGAGTAGCCTGGAAATTTATGGGAAACATGGACTATTTCACTACTTTCCCTGCCGATGTAAAAAAAGGAGGATTGTTTAATCCTTACCTATTCTTTATCTATGATTTGAATAAAAAAGTAGCGCTGCGTTCTGACTTTCACCTATTTTATTTAGGGAACAAAACTAAAAATACTTTAGGCACTACGATTAATCCTTATTTAGGTTTCGAAAATGATATGTCAGTAAAATACAAGTACAATGAGTTTACAACAATTGATTTTGGATTCTCTTACATGGCAGCCGAAAAAAGCATGGAAACGCTTAAAACCGGAAGTAGTTCTATTGTCCCTATTTGGAGTTATCTGATGATTACTTTCAAACCTGATTTATTCAATTTTACCAAATAACAACTAGCTAATATCCGATGATAAAAAATATAAAATCCCTGTTACTTATAGCTGTTCTATTAAGCACAACTGTCTTTTTTGCTCAAGGCAAAGCAACAATTGTAGTTGCTGCCAATTTGAAAACGGCTATGGATTCGATTGCTAAAGTTTACAAACAAAAAAATCCTGCCGATAACATCCAGATTACTTATGGAGCATCGGGAAAATTCTATGAGCAAATAGCCAATGGAGCTCCTTTTGATGTATTTTTCTCAGCCGACATGGCTTTTCCTGTTAAATTAAAAGAAACTCATTTTGGTATTTCGACAGTTAAATTATATGCGATAGGAAGACTTGCTATCTGGAGTAAAAAATTAGATCCAAATAGCCAAAAAATGAATTCGTTATTAGACCCAAAAGTGAAGAAAATTTCGATTGCCAACCCGACTACTGCCCCTTACGGAGCCAAAGCAGTTGAAAGCATGAAACGCACTAAAATTTACAAAAGCGTAAAAAGCAATTTGGTTTATGGTGAAAATATTGCTCAGGCAGCTCAATTTGTTGCTTTTGGTGCAGCCGAAATTGGAATCATCGCCTTGTCAGATGCTTTGTCGCCAGCAATGAAAAAAGAACGTGGTAAATATTATATGATTCCGCAAGAATATCACGCTCCGCTTGAACAAGGTTGCGTTGTATTAAAACACGGCAAAGGAAATCCGGCCGCTTCGAGATTTTATGATTATATTTCATCAGATAAGGCAGTAGCGATTTTAGATTATTATGGCTATTCTCAAAAAAAGAAATAAGTTTTAATTGTCCTTAGCTTTCGCAGTCGAGTGTCAAATGTTTGAAGAATACGTAAAAAGAAAAGCTGTTTGAGCGCAGCGAGTGCTGCCTCTTTTAGTATTCGAAAACTAATTTGACCGACGAGGAAGCGTAAGAATTGAAATCGAAGATTCATGAATACCGAAAAACAATAAGAATGCATGAATATTTTTTTGTTTCTTTTTTGATCAAGCAAAAAAGAAAAATCATAATTTAACTTTTTTGAAACCAACAAAATGAACCTATTAACAGGAGAAATAATAGCAATAAAAACTGAAGGCTCTTTGTCTTTGGTAAAAGTGATGGTGCAAGATTGCGCCATTACTTCTATTGTAATTGAAACTCCTGAAACCGCAACTTATCTTCGCATTGACAACAAAATAAAAATTGTGTTCAAAGAAACCGAAGTCGTGCTTGCCAAAGCATTCTCGGGAGCAATCAGTCTTCAAAATAAATTAGATTGTAACGTTCATTCTTTTGAAAAAGGAAAATTACTTTGCAAAATCATCTTAAATTTCCAAAATACTAAATTTGCATCAGTAATTACCCGAAATGCTTTTGACCAACTCGATATCAAGGAAAACGATTTGGTACAGGCGATGATAAAAACTAACGAAATAAGTCTGGCAACTCATGATTGATTTTGAACCGATATACCTCACGCTAAAACTGGCTTTTTGCACCACAATCATATTGCTGGTACTGAGTTTGCCTTTGGCATATTGGTTAGCTTACAGCAAATTGAAATCGAAAGTAATCATTGAAGCCATCGTGAGTTTACCGCTGGTTTTACCGCCATCGGTTTTAGGATTTTATCTGTTACTAGCTTTTAGTCCCGAAAATGCTTTTGGAAAATTTCTCGATCAGTATTTTGACATCCGACTTGTTTTTACATTCCCCGGATTAGTAATTGCATCGGTTTTGTACAGTCTGCCGTTTATGGTGCAGCCCATACAAAACGGATTTAAATCACTTTCGAAATCACTGATTGAAGCTTCACTTTTATTAGGAAAAAGCAAAACAGAAACACTAATTAAGGTGTTAATCCCGAATATAAAAAAAGCCATTCTAACCGGAATTGTACTCACTTTTGCTCATACCATTGGCGAATTTGGCGTGGTTTTAATGGTGGGTGGAAGCATTCCCAGCGAAACCAAAGTAGTATCCATTGCCATTTATGACGAAGTGCAAGCCATGAATTACCACAATGCTAATATTTATGCAGGGATTTTATTTGCCTTTGCTTTTGTGGTGCTTTTATGCGTTTACAGTATTAATCATCGTTTTAGCCAAACCAATCCGTTACAATGATTGTATTTAAAATCCAGAAAAAACTCCAATCAGCATCGGGCGAAATGCTTTTGAACCTTGATTTCGAAATCAAAGAAAATGAATTCGTGACCTTATATGGCGCATCGGGTTCCGGAAAAACCACTACATTACGAATACTTTCGGGTTTATCAGAAGCCGACAAAGGAATAATTACAATCCATAACGAAACTTGGCTTGACACCGATAAAAAAATCCAGCTTCCTCCGCAAAAGCGTAAAATAGCCTATGTTTTTCAGGATTATGCTTTGTTTCCCAATATGAGCGTCAGAGAAAATCTAAGCTATGCACTCGAAAAAGGACAAGACAAGACCATTATTGAAGAGTTGTTAGCCCTGATGGAATTAGAACAATTACAACATCAAAAACCGGCACAATTGTCAGGCGGACAAAAACAAAGAGTCGCCCTGGCAAGAGCCTTGGTTCGTAAACCGGATATTTTATTGCTGGACGAACCTTTATCGGCGGTAGATCACGAAATGCGTTTAAAACTACAGGATTACATTATCCAGGTGCATCACAAATACAAACTCACCACCATTTTAGTGAGCCACGATATTGCCGAAATTTATAAAATGTCCGACAAGGTAATTGTACTTGAAAATGGTAACATCAGCAAACAAGGAACTCCTGAGCAAGTATTTTCCAGCCGCTTAGTCAGTGGAAAATTTCAGTTTGTGGGCGAAATTTTAAAAATCGAAAAAGAAAATTTCATTTATATTGTCGTGGTTTTAATTGGAAACAATGTAGTCAAAATAATTGCGATGGAAGAAGAAATAAAGGATTTAAACATTGGAAACAAAGTCCTAATTGCTTCAAAAGCCTTCAATCCCATCATCACTAAAATCGATTTATAACCCGTTGGCTAAAATTTATTCTTAAAAAAACATGAATGACCTTTGTGTTAGATTCGATTGTGTCCTTAGCTTCCGCAGTCGAGTGTCAAATGTTTGAAGAATGCGTAAAAAGAAAAGCTGTTTGAGCGTAGCGAGTTTCTTTTCTTTTAGCATTCGAAAACTAATTTGACCGACGAGGGAGCGTAAGACTTGATTTTTTTGTTTCTTTTTTGATCAAGCAAAAAAGAAAATTTAGAATCAAAAACGGTTCTCGATACATTTTTTGCTTCATTTCATTACGCAAAAAACACTCGAACTGACGTTTTGGATAATTTCACCCAACGAGTATTAATACTTTAAAAGCAACATTTTGTAACACGAAAGTTGAAACTTTGAACGTTATTAACTTTAAATAAAGAAATTCTTTATTATTTTTACCCCATAATTAAAGTAAACTATGAGTTCTTCATTTGATAAGTTTCAGAAACGCAGGTTAATTTCCTCTTATTTTTCGGTAGTTTTAAGCATTTTCCTAGTTTTATTCCTACTGGGAATATTAGGGCTTTTCATTATTAATTCTAAAAAATTAGCTGACGACTTTAAAGAAAAAATCGCCATGACGGTTTTCTTTAAAAATGAAGCCAATGATACCATCCTGAAAAGTTTTGGTACCGAATTAAAAAGAGCACCTTATGCAAAGTCTATTGTTTATGTGAGCAAAGAAGAAGCGGCGAAACAACATACCGATATTATTGGAGAAGATTTCCTGACTTTCTTAGGCGAAAATCCGCTACAGAATTCTTATGACATCCACATCAAAGCGGCTTATGTAGAAAAAGACAGTGTAGCCAAAATAGAACGACAATTGCGTACTAACCCTATGATTTCTGACATTGTTTACGACAAACAATTAGTGAATTTAGTAAACGACAATATCAAAAAAGTAAGTATGTGGATTTTAATCGTCAGCGTATTTCTGACTTTTATCGCTGTGTTATTGATCAACAGTTCGCTTCGTCTTTCTATTTATTCCCACCGATTCATCATTAAAACCATGCAAATGGTAGGCGCTACAAAGTCTTTCATCAGAAAACCTTTTGTAATGCGAAGTGTAAAACTGGGAATGCTTGGAGCCGCATTGGCTATTTTAGCCTTGATAGGTGTTTTATCTTATGTACAAACCAACTTTCCCAATTTAGGAATCTTAGATGATAAAGTACTTATCTTACTGGTTTTTGCAGCAGTTTTTGGATTTGGAGTTTTAATCACCTGGTTGAGTACCCATTTTGCTACGCAACGTTTCTTAAACCTAAGAACTGACGATTTATACTAGTATTCAGTAAATCATTAAAGAACGATTTAAAAAAATAAAAACTTTAAAAAATACAGGAATGAAATTGCTTCCGCCACGGCGGACAAGTCGTTCCTCACAATAAAAGATGAAAGACGACAAACAAGAATTCTTATTCGATAAAATAAACTACAAAATTCTGTTGATTGGAATTGGTGTAATTGTACTTGGATTCATATTAATGTCCGGTGGTGGCAGCGACGATCCTAAAGTGTACAGCGATGCTATTTTTGACTTTAGAAGAATCCGATTAGCACCAACGACTGTCCTAATTGGTTTTGGAATCACAGTTTATGCTATTTTAAAAAATCCTAAGAAAAATAGTTAGCAGTGTTAAGAATACAGTGTTCAGTTGGCAAAACTGAAACTAAAATCTACACTCTAAAATCAAAAATAAAATGAATACATTACAAGCTATTGTTCTGGCTATAATAGAAGGAATTACCGAATTTCTTCCTGTTTCTTCAACCGGACACATGATTATTGCTTCTTCTTTTTACGGAATTGCACAAGACGATTTTACCAAGCTTTTTACTATTGTAATCCAGTTAGGAGCCATCCTTTCGGTTTTGATACTTTATTACAAGCGCTTTTTCCAGTCTTTTGATTTCTATTTCAAATTATTGGTAGCCTTTATTCCCGCAGTTATTTTTGGTTTGCTTTTCAGCAAAAGAATCGATGCCTTATTAGAAAATCCTGTAACCGTAGCCATCTCATTATTAGTGGGTGGAATCATTTTATTAAAAGTAGACGACTGGTTCAGTAATTCAGAAGAAACTGAAATCACTTATACTAAAGCAGTCAAAATTGGATTGTTCCAATGTTTAGCCATGGTCCCAGGAGTTTCACGAAGTGGTGCATCCATTGTGGGCGGAATGTCTCAAAAACTATTCAGAACTTCAGCTGCCGAATTTTCTTTTTTCTTAGCCGTTCCTACCATGTTAGGTGCAACGGTAAAAAAATGTTATGATTATTACAAAGACGGTTATGTATTAACACACAACCAGATAAACATATTAATTATTGGAAACATTGTGGCTTTTATAGTAGCCCTTTTAGCTATAAAATCTTTTATTGATTTTTTAAGTAAAAGAGGATTTAAACTTTTTGGTTATTACCGTATTGCCGCTGGATTAATCTTATTGATTATTCATTATTTTATTCACCCACTGACTGTAATCTAATGACGCCCGAAGAATACTTAGAAGGACAAGTTTTATTAATAGACAAACCATTGAAATGGAGTTCATTTCAGGCGGTGAATAAATTAAAATACCTGCTTATTAACAAAGTAGGTTTACCAAAAAAATTCAAAATAGGTCATGCTGGTACTTTAGATCCTCTAGCCAGCGGATTGCTATTAATTTGTACTGGAAAGTTTACCAAAAGAATCGCTGAACTTCAAGGACAGGCCAAAGAATACACCGGTACTTTTTATATTGGAGCCACTACTCCATCCTATGATTTAGAAACCGAAATCGACGCTACTTTCCCAACAGCTCATATCGATGAAGACTTAATTCACGAAACCGTGAAGCAATTTTTAGGCGAAATCGACCAAAAACCACCTATTTTTTCTGCGATAAAAAAAGACGGAAAACGTTTGTACGAACACGCCCGTGCAGGTGAAGAAGTTGAAATTACCAGCAGAAAAACTACCATTCACGAATTTGAAATTACCCGAATTGCATTACCTGAAATCGATTTTAGAGTCGTTTGCAGTAAAGGAACTTACATCCGTTCTTTGGCTTATGATTTTGGAAAAGCGATGAATTCAGGTTCGCACTTAACCGTGTTAAGAAGAACAAAGATTGGCGATTACGATGTGAAAAACGCAATCGATGTTACTCTTTTCGAAGATAATTTAAAATCCAATTCCTAATTTCCGCCTTAAAAAATTGCTTAACTTAGTACAATAAGAATAAGGAATCTGTTTACAGAAACTCTATATCGATAATTTAAAAATCTATATATGAAAACCTTAGCTTGCTTACTAATTACAGTCGGTTTCTCATGGCCTCTTTTTGCCCAATTTGATCAAGGCTCCTATACTCAATTTGGTGTATCAGTTCCTTTAAAAGAAAATATAGACAGAGATGACGATGACTCCAATTGGTTTACACCAAACGGCTTAAGCCTTAAATTTGGAGAAGGTATTCATTTCAACAAAACTATTTCCGTTGGTTTAAATTCCGGCATTGACTGGGTTGCATCTAAAAAATTGGTCGTAGTTCCTGCATTTGCCAATCTCAAAATAAGCCTAAAAATAGATAAAGAAGGATTCTTATACATTCAAACAGATTACGGAAAATCAATTATTTTAGGTCGCGGAAATCTACACGGCGATTATAAGAAAATTAGTTTAGGCTTAGAACATATCGAAGGCATTGCCTTTTTTATAGAACTAACACAATACGGATTTAGTTTGGATACCCCAGAAAAAGTAACCACCGTTAGTTTAGGTATTTCGAGTATCTGGTTTACAAAAAAATCAAAAAACAAAGCCGATAACGCCGACAAATAGATAACTATAAAAAACATCATTAAAATCTTAGAAACACAGTGAAAGCTGTGCTTTTTATTTTGTAAGAAAAACTAAATGTTTTTTTATTAGATTTGTTTTGAAATGCAGATACCCTAGTTCCTAAAATTTCAGGAGCCAATTTTTAAAATCAGACTAAACAATTTGCACAATTAATCCAAATAATAAAACATGAATATCAAAATATTTACATTATTCCTTCTTTTTTATTCTGGTTTTAATACTTATGCCCAAATAGATGGTGTTCAAGTTACTTATATTCATAACGCTGATAATTCCTGTGATTTCTATTATCAAAAAAGTACGCCAGGAACATTCCACCTCATAATAAATTTCGAATCCTTAAAAAACACAGCCAAATTTCAATACGAGGGAAATGTTAAAGAGAATTCAGGATTTTTATTCCAATTGAAACCCATAAAACAAGAAAAGAAAATTAAATTTATTTGCGAACCTTACTATATAAAAGGAAACCCAAAACCTGATATTGACAAAAACTTCACCTACTTATTGCCTTTTAAAAAAGGGGAAAATATTACTATTTCAACAGTTATGACTATCATGAACGAACTCAACGAAGGTAATACGCATTATGCACACTGTTTAAATTTTTCTGAATCTAATAAAACAGAAACCATTCATGCCATGCGAAAAGGAATCGTAATTGATATAATAAATGTTTATGATTTTGACCCCAAAAGTTATTCCATTTTTGACGAAAAAAGGAATTCTATTATCATAGAACACGAAGATGGAACTTATGCCTTTTATTCAGGATTTAAAAAAGACGCCATCACTGTAAAAATTGGACAAACCGTTTTACCAACAACTTTTTTAGGTATACTAGAAAAAAGCATAGATAATCAATACCATCTTTTTTTTGACATTTATTATAAAGCCTATATAAAAGATGTTTTCCCAGACAAGAAAAAAGATTTATACACACGAATCCCAAAAAAGATAGATCCTTTGTTTTACACCAATACCGGTTTAGTGACTTTAGACGGCAGAATATACGAATACAAAAATTACACTGTAGAAACCCCAGAAAATATTATCCGTCAGGAACTAACAAAAAAAGAATTGGATGAAAGAGTAAAATTATCAACTAAATAGGATTTCAAAAACATAAAATATTGAATCTTTGATGCTTGAATAGTCCCATATTGACTTCGTCGAATTTCATTTCGGACTAAGCAGAAAATTATCTGCTTAGTCCGTTTTATCTGTGTCCCAAAAAAATTAATTTCATCCTTATAAAATTACTTCCGAACCACTAAAAATTGTAATTTTATAAAAACTACCCAAAAAATGAACTTAAATTCAAAATCAATTGGTTTGGCACTTTCGGGTGGTGGGTCAAAAGGTTTAGCCCATGCGGGTGCTATTAAATTCTTAGAAGAAAAAAACATTCGTCCCAATAAAATTGCAGGAACCAGTGCCGGTTCAATTGTGGGTGCCATGTATGCCTGGGGAAAAACACCTGAAGAAATCCTAAACTTCTTCAAATCGATTTATTTATTTCATTGGAGACACATAACTTTCACTAAGGCTGGATTGATTGATTCGGAGGCATTCAAAGATTATTTTCATGCCGTTTTTAAAGATGCCAGACTTTCTGATTTGGAAATCCCAACCCAAATTACCGCCACCGACATGATTAAAGGCGAATTAAAAATATTCGAACCCGAAACAAAAATTGTCGATGCCCTTATTTCTTCTTCTTCTTTTCCGGGCATTATTTCTCCTTATGAAATTAAGGGAAATCATTACAGCGATGGTGGTATTTTGAATCATTTTCCAACCGATTTATTAAGAGAGGATTGCGATATGATTATTGGCGTTTATGTGAGTCCCATCAATAAAATTGAGGCTAAGGATTTGAATTCTATCCGGGCCGTAACCACTAGGGCTTTTGACATACTTTCAGAAAATTCGAATGTTGCTAAATTCATTCAATGCGACTGGATAATTCAACCCAAAGAACTTAGCATTTATAGCACCTTTGAAACCAATAAAATCAAAATGGATGCTATTTTCAATTTGGGCTATCAGGCGGCAAAATACAGTTACGAAAACAAAATTTATAAAATTTAAGTCGTCCTATTTCAGAAAAAAAGAATATCCCTATATTTGCACCAATCAACGCAACAAACACATGAAATACAAAAGAATTCTTCTAAAATTAAGCGGAGAAGCTTTAATGGGAGATCGTCAATATGGAATAGATCCTGAACGATTAGCTGAATATGCTGAAGAAATCAAAAAAGTTCACGCCAAAGGAGTAGAAATTGCCATCGTAATAGGTGGAGGAAACATCTTTAGAGGAGTTGCAGGAGCAAGCAGCGGAATGGATAGAGTACAAGGAGATTATATGGGAATGCTTGCTACGGTTATTAACGGAATGGCATTACAGGGAGCTCTTGAAGATAAAGGCATGAAAACGCGTTTGCAAACAGCCTTAAAAATGGAATCTATTGCTGAACCTTATATCAAAAGAAGAGCCGACAGACACCTTGAAAAAGGAAGAATCGTAATCTTTGGAGCAGGAACAGGAAATCCTTATTTCACTACTGATACAGCCGCTGTTTTACGTGGAATTGAAATCAATGCCGATGTAATCCTAAAAGGAACCCGCGTAGACGGTGTGTATGATTCAGATCCGGAAAAAAATGCTTCGGCAGTAAAATTTGACTTTATCTCATTTGATGATGTCATCAAAAAAGGACTAAATGTAATGGACACTACCGCTTTTACATTAAGTCAGGAAAACAAATTACCTATCCTAATTTTTGATATGAACCAAAGCGGAAATCTGGAAAGAATCTGCGATGGAGAAAACGTAGGAACTGTAGTAAATATATAAATAGCAGATAGCAGTTTACAGATAACAGGAAATCTGAAATCTGAAATCTGAAATCTAAAATCTGAAATAAAAATGACTGAAGAAATTGATTTTATATTAGATAGCACACAGGAATCTATGGAAGGTTCTATTGCTCACCTTGAAAAAGAGTTTCTAAATATTCGTGCCGGAAAAGCATCTCCTGCTATGTTAGGAAGTGTTTTTGTAGATTATTACGGTTCGTCAACAGCTCTTAACCAGGTGGCAAAAATCAGCACTCCTGATGCCAGAACGATTACTTTGCAACCTTTTGAAAAAAACATGTTGCAAACCATTGAAAAAGCCATTATGATTGCTAATCTTGGGTTTAACCCAATGAACAATGGAGATCTAATCATTATTAGTGTTCCGCCTTTGACAGAAGACCGTCGCCGTGAATTAGCTAAACAAGCTAAATCAGAGGCTGAAGACGCTAAAATCGGGATTAGAAATGCCCGAAAAGAAGCCAACACTGATATTAAAAAGTTAGAAAAAGAAGGAACTTCGGAAGACATTTGTAAAAGCGCCGAAGAAGAAGTTCAAAATCTGACTAATACTTTTATCAAAAAAGTAGATGAACTTCTTTCTCAAAAAGAAGCTGAAATAATGAAAGTATAACTTTCAAAAAGCACATTCAAAAATCCGTCTTATTAAAATAATGGGACGGATTTTTTATTCTTACTTTTGCCATACCAAATTGAGTTTAGCAGCGTTTTGATTCAAACAGCAACCATGAAGCATCTCTTTCTATTTTTCTTTTTCACGCTTTCGCTTCAGGCTCAATTTCGCATCACAGGCATTGTAAAAGAAAACAGTTCAAACAAAGCCCTACCATTTGCTACAATCACCACAAACAATGGCATTAATAGCATTACTGATGTAGATGGAAAATTCAACATCAACTCAAGCAAGCCAATTTCTTTTTTTTATGTTTCTTACATTGGTTTCAGCAAAATAAAAATCGATGTTCAAAAAAACAATCAGTTTTTCAATCTGAAACTGACTCAAACAACCAACAATCTGAACGAAGTTGTAATTGCTACCGAAAACGCAGCTTTATCAATTATCAAAAAAACAATTGCCCTCAAAGACAATAATAATCCTCAAAAAAGACTTCATAGTTTTTCGTTTAAAAACTATAATAAATTAATTGTTTCGGCTAATCCCGATTCTATTTCAGGAAAAATAGACTCTGTTTTCATTAGGAAATACAAGCAAGGGACATTGTATAAAATTGACTCAACCAATTATAAATTTAAAAACACGGTAAGCAAACGCCACTTATTTCAAACCGAAAAAATATCCCAATATCAATTTAGTGACAACAAACTAAAGGAAACTATTTTGGGAACAAAAATGGCAGGATTAAAACAGCCGCTGTACGAAATCATTGCCTTCAACCTGCAATCTTTTTCTATTTACGACCCAAAATACGAACTCTTCGAAACCAAATACAACAGCCCAATAGCTGATGATGCTACCAAAGAATACAACTATAAACTACTGGATACCGTAGCCATTAACGGCAGGAGTTCCTATATGATTTACTTTAAAAACAAAAAGAAAAGTAAAGCCAAAGGACTCGAAGGCATCTTGTACATTGACCAAAGCAATTTTGCCATTTCTAAAGCCATTATGCGCATTAGAGGATTACTCAACATCAGCGGAACCCATGAGTTTGAATACTTTCCCGAAGAAAACATCTGGTTCCCGGCGCATAAAACCTTCCAGATTATAAAAGGTCAAAATGACGATGATATCACTATTTTTGGCGGTACCATTCAATTTGATGGCGATATGGAACAAGATTTCAGCTCCAGGAAAAAGCAGCCTTCGGATTATATTTATTTGCGTTCTGAAAGTCATATTTTTGATATTCAAAAAAACAGCCTTCCTATTGAAAACCCTTCTTTTGCTGTCGAAATTGAGAAAAATGCCTTCAACAAAGACGAATCTTTTTGGGAAAGCTATCGAAAAGACAACTTTGATATTCGCTCTAAAAAAACATATAGTGAGCTGGACAGCATAGCTATTAGAAAGAAGATTGCCAATCGTGTTCGCATTGGAAAAAAAATCATCAACGGCTATTTACCAATTGGTTTTTTCGACATGGATTTGCGAAAAATTTTTAGCTACAACAACTACGAAGGTTTCCGCTTGGGATTAGGTGGTGTAACCAATGAAATTCTTTCTAAAAATTTCAGAATTGAAGGCTACTATGCTTATGGCACTAAAGACGGAATGTTTAAAGGGAGTATTGGCACTGCAGCAAGAATCAGCCAGCAAGCCAACTCATGGCTTGGAATTTCTTATACTGATGATGTTCGGGAAATTGCGAGTACTTCTTTTGCAATAGAAAAAAAGCCGTTTAAAATATACGATCCCAGACCCATCAACATCAGTACATTTTACAATTATGTGAGCTGGAAAAGCTATTTTGAAACCAATCAGATTCCAAAAACAGAAAGTATCTGGGAAATAGCCCATTCTGAAATCCAACCTAAATTTGATTACGCTTTCAATAAAAACAATAAATTGTACACCAATTATACCATGACAACCGCTATGGTTTCGCTGCAATGGAGTCCTTTTAGTGATTTTATGCAAACACCAACAGGGCAAATTGAGATTGAGAAACGCTTTCCTAAATTCAGCTTTCAATACACCCAATCTCTGGGCAGCTTATGGAACAACGATTTTAATTTTAGCAAGTTTGACTTCAAGACCGAATATGAAAAAAAATATCTAAATGGTCAAAAAACTTCCTTGCTTTTCCAGGCCGGCTATGCTCTGGGCGATGTTCCATTGACGCATTTGTATAATAGTTCGCCTAACAATATCACCAAAGAAACGATTATTCAAAGAATTACTTTTGGCGGAAAAAACAGTTTTGAAACCATGTATTTCAATGAATTTTTCTCCAGCAAATATGCTTTCTTCCAATTCAAGCACGCCTTTAACAGAGTAACAATATTCAAAAAAATAAAACCTTCTTTAGTTTTAGTTTCCCGAATGGCCTGGGGAGATTTAGACCATCCTGAAGAACATGTGGGAATCAATTTCAAAACCCTGAACAATGGTTATTTCGAATCGGGAATCGAATTGAATCAAATTTTTAATGGCTTAGGATTAACTACTTTTTTCCGTTACGGACCAAATCAATTACCCAAATTTGAAGACAATATTGCCATCAAGCTAAGTTATGTTTTGAATTTAGGATTTTAAAATCAAAAGCTAAATTAAATAACCGCAAATTCACAAATTATTAAAAGACATAAATAATTTGCGAATTTGCGGTTATTTTAAACTTTTGTAAGCTTAGGGTTCCTCTTTATTATTTTAAGGTTTTATAATCAAAACAGATGAAACATCCACCAGCCAATCTGTGTCAGCCTCTATAATATGTTTCCAGCTTTCTAAACTTATAATCATCAGATTCTGACTTTGTAAAAACTCTTTTCTAATGGTTCTGTCATTCATAATCATAATGTGATTTGGAGCAATTTGTTCAATAGAACGAATCGTTTCTTCAATATCGCGGGTCTTTTTCACTTCTCCAACAGCATCCAAAACCGTTATTTGAGAACCGTTATTATTGATTAATTTTTTAGCATACTCAATCAGGAAAGCATCTTCCTTGCTGAAAATAGGCATAAAAACCTGATCAATATCCTCTAAATCCTTGTCAATAAAAATCCCGACAGGCATTTTACTTTTGGCAATAATATGACGTGTTCTTTCATCAAAAGGGGAATTCTCAAACAGCCCTTCTTTTCCAGTAAACTTATCTATCAATCGGTCAGGATTCACAATTTGGGTAGTAAAACCAAGAATACGACCCAAGAAAGTTTCGTCAAAGATAGAGCGTCCCAATCCTACCAATAACAAATCGTATTCACCCTGATTAGCCGTATCAATAATATCGGTATCAATATCGTTAGTTACTTTAAAAACACTCAGCACTTCCTGATTAAGATGTTGTGATTCTTTAAGAATAGGCGCCAGCATTTTTCGTTCATGATCTTTTACATCAAAAGAATGTATCTCAGAACTTAACGAACAGTGCATCGCAGCAACAATAGAACTATCAGCTTGTTTTTTAACCAGGCTATTAGCAATCTTCAACAATTTCTTTCCTTTATCGGGAGTAGAAAACGAAAACAAAATCTTGTATTTGCTTTTATTACCAATTTCCAGCGGAACCGCCGTTGTCTTATCTTTAAAAATGAAGTTAAGAAAATCCAGGGCCGGTCCTGTCATAAAAGTGGTTACCAAGGCCATAATTACCATCATAGTGAAAATTTCGGTAGATAAAACACCTAAATCATAACCAATATTTAAAACTACCAATTCCATTAAACCACGGGTATTCATCAAAGCACCAATAGCCAAACTGTCTTTCCAGCTTTGTCCCACAAATTTGGCAGCCAAAGCACTTCCGAAGAATTTCCCAACTACCGCAACGGCTATAATCAACCCTGTAACTTTCCATAAATACGGATCATTCAACAAACCTATTTGGGTACGCAAACCTGTAAATACAAAAAACAAAGGCAGCAAAACAATAATAGAAACATCTTCTACTTTTTCGATAAAAATATTTCTGAACTTATTGTTTTCCGGCATAATCGCTCCGGCTAAGAATGCTCCAAACAAAGCGTGAATCCCTATTAATTCGGAAGCATAAGCAGAGAATAAAAGAGTCAAAAAGAAAATAGCAACTACAGGTTTATTCAAACTCTCACGGGTTGAATTCAAATCGCCCACACGTTTTAAAAACGGACGAACTATTTTCAACATGATAATCACATACAAAACGGCCATACCAATTACATATAACGAACTGGCAAACGAACCCGCTTTTACAATAGCAATTACTACTGCCAGAATACACCAGGCCGTGATATCATCAGCAGCTGCACAGGTTATAGCAATGGTTCCAAGTTTTGTTTTTTGCATTTCACGTTCCTGAACAATTCGAGCCAAAACAGGAAATGCCGTAATACTCATTGCGATTCCCATGAACAATCCAAAAGAAGAAAATTCAACACCCATTGGTGCAAAAATTGGATAAATGAAAAAAGCCAACGTTAATCCTAAGGCAAACGGGATGACAATACTGGCATGACTAATTACGACTGCATCATGGGCTTTGTTTTTAAGCACCTTCAAGTCTAATTCCATTCCGATGACGAACATGAAAAATATCAATCCAATCTGGCTTAAAAACTGCAAATTCCCCAAAGACTCTTTTGGAAATAAAGCGGCTGAAAATTCAGGAAAATACATCCCGACCAATGAGGGTCCTAAAACAATTCCGGCAATCATTTCTCCAATTACTGAAGGCTGTCCAATTTTCCTAAAAAGCCAGCCAAACAAACGCGCCACTAAAATAATAGTAACAATTTGGGCTAATAAAATAGCTAAGGGATGTTGTAAATTTTCGACCATAGAATGCAGAAAGTCATTCCAATGATCGCTTTCTATTTCTCTATGAACAATTTGACGACCTATTTCAAGCGAAGCTCCCTGGGAAATTACCCAATAGATTAACGCTGTGAAACCACCAATAACAGAAACATAAAACAAAGAATTTTTAATACTAGTCATACGCCATTTTTTAAATTTATTGGCAAATATCAGAAGTGATTTTTAAGCAAAAAAAGAAATTTAAACCTAATTTTTAATCTATGTAACAAGAGGGAAAAACTTTGTAATAAGTTATATTTTTATCTTTTTCAAAAAGTCGGCGCGATAGGTTTCACTCAGGCTAAGACTGGTGTTTTTATCATTTTCATCTAAATGATGCAGTACAATTTCGTTATGATTGAAAAACTTTATCGCTTTTAAAGACACTATTTCTTTCTTGTTGATGCGACAAAAATCAGCTTCTGGTAATTCATTCAAAAGCGTATCAAATTTAACATTTTTCAAATTCAAAAAACTGCCATCGGTCAAAAGTACCGTTTTATCACGGCTGTCGCCCAAAGCGGTTTTGATGTATAGAATTTGATTAAAATACAACAAACTCTTTCCCTTATCGGTATTGAAATGAAAAAATCTTTTAGCACTAGCAGCATTCTCGAAACGCTCAAAAGCTTTAGAAATGGCTTTTTGCAAACGTTCTAATTTTACCGGTTTTGTAATATAATCGACTGCATCAATAGTAAAAGCATCGGCTGCATAATCTTTGTATGCTGTACAAAAAACAACTAATTTGTCCTTTAACAAACCAGCCAGATGCAAGCCGTCAATTCCGGGCATTTCGATATCTGAGATTAATAAATCAAAGTCGAGATTTGGAATTTCAGTCAGCAGTTTTTCAGGATTATTAAACGTTTTTACGATTTCTACTTCAGGAATTTGTTCGCAAAGCATTTTCAGGTACGTTAATCCCGGTAACTCATCATCTAGAAGTAAACATTTCAGTTTTGTATTCAAGTAAGTTAATCTTTAAGTGGGCTATATAAATATCGTTTTCTACAAACCTATCGAGCTTGAAATTGTTTTTATAAATAATTCGCAAACGATTCTCTAAAGTGGCGTTTCCAATACCGCTTTTTTCTTTTTTTAATACTTTTTTATCCGAAATCTTATTCGAAACCGTCATAGCAAAAGCATTGTCCTTAAACTCAAAAATAACCGAGATAAAAGCGTCCGGATTTTGCAAATCGGCGTGTTTGAAAGCATTTTCAATCAAATCAATAGAAATTAACGGCGCTAATAAAGGCTCTAAATACAATTTATCCTCTACATCGATATTCTTTTTTATCTTCAGTTCAAAAAGCGGGCTGATTTTAATTTTGTTGATTTCGATTAAATTCAGTGCAAAATCAATTTCTTCCTTAGCTGTGACAAATTTCTTCTTGCTCTCGTACAAAATATAATCCAGCACATTGGCCAATTTATCTAAAGCAAAATAGGTTTGATAAGCATGAGATTGAATCGAATTCAAAATATTCTTAAAAAGATGCGGATTTAATTTGGACTCTAAAGTTTCTAACTGCAAATCATTGACTTTCATTTCCAACGCATAAAAATTCTTATCAACCTCATTCTTCGCTTTTCTGACTTGTACTAATTGGTAAACCATAAAACCAATAATAACAACCAAAAGTAAGATGATGATTAAAAAGATATACGTAATGTTATTGCTTTCCTGCATGATACTAAGCTAGTAAATTCATTAATGGCTCGACACAAACTTTAATCCGATGATAGAGGCAATCAACGTCATTATAAAAAACAACCTCCAAAAACTAGCCGGTTCTTTAAACACCAAAATCCCAACAAGAACGGTACCTACAGCACCTATTCCCGTCCAAACCGCATAAGCAGTTCCAATGGGTAATTCCTGAGTGGCTTTATATAAAAAAAACATACTCGCTGTTAAACTCAATAAAAAACCAAGCATCCAATAAGCTGATTCCACTCCTGCTGTTTCTCTGGCTTTGCCAAGACAAGAAGCAAAAGCTACTTCAAACAAACCGCCTATTATCAACAAAATCCAACTCATAATCTATGCCTTAATTATTAAAACTGATGAAACATCCACAAGCCAAGCCTTATTAGCATCAATAATGCATTTCCAACTTTCCAGACTGATTAACATTAAATCCTGTTGTTTTAAAAAAGCAGCTTTCAGTTCTTTATCTGAAATTACATTGATGTTATTAGGAAATTTTTGCAACAAAACCGATACTGCACTTTGAATCACAAAATTGTTTTTCAACAGACCATTCATGTCTAAAATATTAATTTTAGAATTGTTGTTGTAAATCATCTTCTGAACGTAATCAATCAAATCAGCGTCATCCGATTTTAGAATTGGCACAAAAACCTGATTCAATTCTTCAAAATCATTGTCTATTAAAATTCCTAAAGGAGTTTTAGTCCTGGCAACAATTTGTCTTGTTCTTTCATCAAAAGGCGAATTTTCAAACAAACCTTCTTTCCCTTTGAATTTATCTATCAAGCGATCGGGATTGATAATTCGGGTAGTAAAACCGAGCACTTTACCCAGCAAACTTCCCTCAAAAATAGACTTGCCTACTCCTACTAAAAGCAAATCGTAATCTCCATTATTAGCAACATCAGCAATCTCGGTTTCGATATCATTGGTTACTTTAAAAACGGTAAGCAACTTTACGCCTAAATGATCAGACTCATCAAAAATAGGTTCAAAAGTCTCTTTTTCGATTTCTTCCATATTAAACGAATGCAATTCATCGCTTTGGGACAGGTGCATCGCGGTAATGACCGAAGTCTTTTTTTGTTTTTTAGTCAAACTATTGGCCAAACGCAGTAAAGATTTTCCTTTTTCATTGCTTCCAAAAGAAATCAAGATTCGGTATTTATCTTCCTCAATTGCCTCAACTGACTCTGCATGACTCTTATTTTTGAAAATAAATCCAAGTAAATCCAAAGCGGGTCCTGTCATAAAAGTGGTTACCAAAGCCATAATAACCATCA
Organism: Flavobacterium sufflavum; assembly: GCF_004016525.1. Taxonomy (GTDB): domain Bacteria; phylum Bacteroidota; class Bacteroidia; order Flavobacteriales; family Flavobacteriaceae; genus Flavobacterium; species Flavobacterium sufflavum. Next base: position 163,564 of record NZ_SACJ01000002.1, on the reverse strand, counting down.
TGGTAAAAACTTCGGGAGTCAATACTTTTAACTCTAAACCAATGTTCAACACAATCAATTCCATCAAACCACGGGTATTCATCAAGGCACCAATAGTTAAACTATCATGCCAATTCTGTCCCACAAATCGGGCGGCCAGCGCACTGCCTAAAAACTTACCTATCACGGCTACTGCAATAATTCCACCGGTAACTTTCCACAAATAAGCATCATTAATCAAACCTACCTGTGTGTTCAAACCCGTAAAAACAAAAAATAACGGCAGTAATAATATCACCGAGACGTCTTCTACTTTTTCGATAAATATCATTCGGAATTTAGCAATATCGGGCATGATGGCTCCCATCATAAAACCACCAAATAACGCATGAATCCCAATAACCTCGGTAGCATAAGACGAAATAATCAGCAATAAAAAGAAAATAGCCATAACAGGTTTTCCTATATTTTCTTTTTCGGCATACAAATCACCTATTCGTTTCAGGAAGGGTTTTACAATAAAAAGCATCGCTAAAACATACATCAAAGCCAGCGAAATCACATATAACGAACCTACAAAATCGCCCGCTTTTACAATGGCAATTACCACCGCCAGCAAGCACCAGGCGGTAATATCATCGGCAGCAGCGCAGGTAATAACAATAGCACCTAAGCGGGTTTTATGAATCCCTCTTTCCTGCACAATGCGAGCCAGAACAGGAAAAGCCGTAATACTCATGGCAATACCCATAAATAAACTGAAAGAAAGAAATTCGACACCTGAAGGGGCAAACTGATTATACACAAAATAAGACAAACCAATTCCCATAGAAAAAGGAATGATAATACTGGCATGACTAATTACAATAGCCTCACTTGCCTTATTTCTCAAGACTTTTATATCGAGTTCCATCCCAATGACAAACATGAAGAGAATCAAACCTATCTGGCTCAAAAACTTTAAATTCCCAAGAGATTTCACCGGAAATAATGCCGCTGAAAATTCAGGAAAATACATTCCTACCAAAGAAGGCCCGAGGACAATTCCTGCTATGATTTCCCCAATTACTGTTGGCTGACCAATTTTTTTAAAAAACCAACCAAAAATGCGGGCCACCAAAATAATCATGACTATCTGTGCCAGAAGAATAGCCAAAGGATCCTGAAGATTATGTAACATCGAATTTACAAAATCAGTAAACGAATCATTGGCTGCATGAGCAACAAGGTTAGCTTTTTTTAATTCGAGTAACTTTCCCCGTCCGATAATCCAATAAATCAATACTGAAAAACCTCCCGTTACCCCTAAATAAAACAAAGTATTCTTATATTTTTTCAAAACCATAGCTCAAAATCAATTGATTTAAATTTTACACAAAGATGCTAAATTCTTTCATAGTATTCACATTCCCAAAATTAACTTTCAACCTGTAAAAACAAAACCAAAAAACCCTAAAATTAATTTAAAATTTACAAATAAACCGCTCCTTTACTGTGGTTTTTAATACATTTGCAGCCTTTAAACATCAATTATGATCAAGTGGTTTAGTTTAGGATTTTGGGAGTTAATTGCTCGCGTTGTTCTTCGAAATAAAATTTTAATGTTGTCGATTATTGTGGCGATAACTGTCTTTCTGAGTATGCAATGGAAATACATCCATTTCACTTTTACGGAAGCCAATATGTTACCTGATGATAATATTGCCAATGTAGAATATAATGCGTTCCTGAATAAATTTGGCGAAGAAGGAAATCTGATCATCATTGGTGTGAAAGACAAAACTTTTTTTACTCCAAAAGCTTTTAAAGCCTGGAATAATTTAATGAACGGTCTTAAAAAAGACAAAGCCATCGATTTAGTAGTTTCCATAAACGATTTAAAAAAACTTCAAAAAAACGATTCGCTTCAAAAATTTGAATTGGTTCCTTTTGTTGACCAAAGCAAAACCGTAGACAAAGCCTATTTAGAAAATATCCAGAAACAGCTTTTTAACGACATGCCTTTTTACGAAGGATTGTTGTTTAATAAAAAATCCGGAAGCATTCGTTCTGCCGTTTACATGGACAAGAAAATTGTAAACACTAAAGCCCGTAAAGAATACATTCTGGAAAAATTAGTTCCGGCTATAGAGAAATTTGAAAAAGAAACCAATATCGATTTGCGCGTTTCGGGTATGCCTTACATCCGAACCCTTAATGCCAAAACCATTACCGACGAAATAAGTCTTTTTATTGGAGCTTCATTATTAGTAACTTCATTATTATTCTTCTTCTTTTTCAGAAGTTTCAGAGCCACTTTAATTTCGATTATCATTGTGATTATTGGTGTAATGTGGTCGTTTGGTGTTTTAGGATTATTGAATTACGAAATCACCGTTTTAACAGCTCTAGTTCCTTCGTTGATTATTGTTATTGGGATTCCAAACTGCATTTTCCTTACCAATAAATACCATCAGGAATACAAAGTACATCGCAATAAAGTCAAAGCTTTACAAAGGGTAACTACCAAAATTGGAATGGCAACATTGATGACTAATGTTACCACAGCCATTGGTTTTTTCACCTTCATTTCATCAAATAACAAATTACTGATAGAATTTGGAAACGTGACTTCCATCAACATTATGTTGTTATTCTTTTTGTGCATTGTAGTAATACCTATTTTCCATAGTTATATTCCCGCACCAAAAGACCGCCACATTGAACATTTAGACAGGGGCTCGGTAAAAAGATTCATGGATTGGATTCTTCACAATGTGAAACACAGCCGTTTTTCTATCTATGTTGTCGCTATTTCGCTTCTTGTTATCAGTATCATCGGAATTTACAAAATGCGTATTTCCGGCAGTTTAATTGAAGACATGCCTAAAAAAGAAGCATTTTTCCAGGATATCGTTTTCTTCGAAAATGAATTCGACGGCGTAATGCCATTAGAGATTATGATTGACACCAAACACAAAAAAGGCGTAATGAAACTATCAACGCTAAAACGAATGGACGAATTTGAACAGGCTATCAATGAAATCCCTGAGTTATCTAAACCTATCTCGATTGTCAATTTGGTAAAATATTCAAAACAGGCTTACTATAACGGAAATCCGGAATATTACGAATTACCAACTTCTCAGGAACAAGGTTTTATCTTGACGTATGCTAAAAATGCCACCAAGAATTCCAAAGAAAATCTGATGAAAAGTTATGTGGATTCTACAGGCCAATTTGCCAGAATTACAACTTTTATGCGAGATGACAATGGAGGAGCTATCCAAAAAATTGAAGCTGAAGTCCGCAAAGAAGCCGATAAAATATTTCCACCGAATCGTTACAAGGTAACCATCACAGGAAAAGCATTGGTTTTCCAAAAAGGAACAGGTTATTTACTGGACAACTTGCTTTCGTCACTGGTTTTTGCCTTTTTCTTAACGGCACTTTTAATCGGATTTATGTTCCGTTCGTTCAAAATGATTTTGGTTTCCATCATTCCAAATTTATTACCATTATTGCTAACCGCAGGAATTATGGGCTTTTTAGACATTCCGTTAAAACCATCAACAATATTGGTATTCGGAATCGCGTTTGGACTTTCGGTAGACGATACTGTTCGATTCCTTGCACAATACCGCGAAGAATTAAAGAAAAACAACTGGAAAATCCGCAAGTCGGTTTACGCTACTTTTAACGATGCCGGTTTGAGTATGTTTTATACTTCTATCGTATTGTTCTTTGGATTTTCGGTATTCATGTTGTCTAGTTTTGGTGGAACCATCGCCCTTGGCGGATTGATTTCATTGACTTTATTATTCGGAATGCTGTCTAATTTAATGTTACTGCCTGCTTTGGTTTTAACCCTAAACAAAACATTGGCAAACGAACAGGAATTTATCGAACCAAAAATTGACATCATCGAACACAGCGATGAAGAAATCGATGCTTTGAAAAAAACGAAATTATTATAAAGGAAAAACAATTAAAATGTTAATAGATCAACAAGTTACACTAGTAAATAAGTACATAGAAAAATCAATCGATTTTGGTTTTGAATACGCACCCAAATTAGTAGGTGGAATTATAGTTCTGGTAATTGGTTTATGGTTTACTAAATTAGTTACCAAAGGAGTCGGGAAATCATTAGAAAAATCAAAAATCGATCAATCCCTGATTCCGTTTTTAAGAAGCTTAACAAACATCACCCTAAAAGTTTTAGTTGCCATCACCGTAATGGGAATGATAGGTATCCAAATGACTTCGTTTGTCGCTATTCTGGGAGCGGCAGGTTTGGCCGTAGGTATGGCATTATCAGGCACACTTCAAAATTTTGCCGGTGGTGTAATTATCCTGATTCTAAAACCGTTTAAAATAGGCGATACTATCGAAGCTCAGGGATTTTCGGGAACAGTAAAGGAGATTACTATTTTTTCAACATTACTCAACACTGCCGATAAAAAATTAGTCATAATCCCTAACGGACCACTTTCAACAGGTGCTCTGACTAATTTCTCTGCCGAATCGACACGAAGAGTGGACTGGACATTTGGAATTTCCTATGGCGATGATGTAGAAAATTTCAAAAAAGCCCTTAATGATTTTATTGCCGCAGACAGTCGAATTTTAAAAGAGCCTGCTCCTTTTATAGGACTTTCGGCTCTTGCAGCCACCTCTGTTAATTTTACCGTAAGAGTATGGGTTAAAAGTCCCGATTATTGGAGCGTATTCTTTGACATGAATGAAAAAGTATATACTAAATTTTCAGACTACAACCTCAACATTCCTTTCCCTCAAACGGATACTCAAACCAAAAACACCAAATAAGAACTATTTTAAAATTCTTATTCATCATACAAACTTCCCTCTTAAATTAAGACGGGAAGTTTTTTTTAAAAACCATTATTATCTTATTAATTTAAGAAAAAAAGGCTCAATCAGCTGTAGCTTTTAACTAATCATTACTGTTCTCTACAAACATTTCGCTCCGCTGGAGCTATAAACCCGCCAAATGTTTTTCACTAAAAACATTACGCCACTCTGTGGCTCAGTTGAACATAAATTACAACCCGATTAAGCTCCGTTAGGAGAGAAATGTTTGTAGAAGTTATAGTTCATTAGAATCGAAGCTCCGTAAGAGCGGGCTATTTTTGCGTAGCCTATTAAAATAGCTTTTTCTTACAAGTTATTTTATAAATCAATATATTTGAAATAGATTAAAACTATAAATCTAATTCCAAATGACCAAAAAATTAATTTTTCTATTTCTATTAATTGGCATTATTTGCAATGCGCAAAACACAACAAATGAAAAAAAAGCACTAACTACAACTGAAAAAGACTCCATCTTAATTTGTCCGTTCCCTAATAATTGTGGATACTACAAAGGAGCTATTCTAAACGGCAAAGCCAATGGAAAAGGAAAAGCAAATCTAAAACAAGGTATAGCTAAAGGAGAATGGAAAGACAACCAATTAAATGGCAAAGGAAAATTTAGTGATATTGATGGAAATATATATGTTGGCAAATGGATAGATGGTTTACTAAATGGGCAAGGTCGTAAAACATTCAAAAATGGTATTAAATATGTTGGAGAATGGAAAAACCAAAAATTTAATGGACAAGGAACCTTAACTTTTACAGATAAAACAAAATACACAGGTCAATTTATAAATGATAAATTTAATGGGCAAGGAACACTTAAAACTCCAGAGGGAACGATTTATGAAGGTGAATGGAAAGAGGACAAAGAAAATGGAGCTGGCAGTTTAACTTATGCTAATGGAGCAAAATACATTGGTCAATTTGTAAATCGTAAATTTAATGGCAAAGGAACAATGAAATTTCCAAATGGAGACCATTATACTGGTGAATGGAAAGATAATTACAGAACAGGACAAGGCACTTATATTTGGCCAAATGGCGATAAATACATTGGTGCTTTTATAAACAACAAACAAAACGGTCAGGGAACTATGTTTTATGCCAACGGAGAAAAATTTGTTGGCGAATGGAAAGACATGAAAGAATTTAATGGAATCCTTTATAAAAGCAATGGAGAAAAAAAATCCAGCTATCGTGATGGTGTTTTAATACAATAAAACCATACTACTTCATCAAAAAAATCACTCCTTTTTTTTCGAAAAGCAAAAAGATTCTTCACAATACAAACAATTAGACAATACTTCTTCATCAAATGGGCAGTTGTGGAAAAAAATCTTATTTTTACTAATGACCGTATAGAAAATCACATTGAAAATGAGTTTTTAAAAAACAGGTCTTAGCATTAATAATACCACTAACTAGCACACAAAAACATGGGGAATACCAATTCAGAAACAGAAAGACTGGCTGTTGCTAACAACTATAAAAATTGGAAAAAATGGGGGCCTTATTTGGCCGAAAGACAATGGGGAACCGTTCGCGAAGATTACAGCGAGCACGGAGAAGCTTGGGAATTTATCGACCACGACAAGGCGCGTAGCAATGCCTACCGATGGGGAGAAGAAGGAATCGGAGGTTTTTGTGATTCCCGTGAGATTTTATGCCTGGCTCCTGCCTTTTGGAATGGCAAGGATCCAATTTTAAAAGAACGCTTGTTTGGACTTACCAATAATCAGGGAAATCATGGCGAAGACGTGAAAGAACTCTATTTTCATCAGCTTTCCACACCTACCCACACTTATAACAAATACCTCTATAAATATCCTCAAAACGAATTTCCTTATAGTGATTTGGTTAACAACAATAGGAAAAGCCGGGAAGAAACCGAATTTGAACTACTGGACAGCAACGCCTTTAAAGACAATGCCTATTTTGATTGTTATATCGAGTATGCCAAAGCCGGTATTGATGATATCCTGATGAAAGTTACCGTGGTCAATAGAGGAGCAAATGACGCCAGTATCCACGTCTTACCTCATTTTTGGTTTCGCAATTTCTGGAAACACAACAACAGGCATCCGCGACCTAATATGGAGTCAGTGGGTGATAATGTGATACTTTCCAAAAGCAGTAGAAACGGAGACTATTATTTCTATCATGAACATGGCGAACAGCTATTTTGTGAAAACGAAACCAATAACGAACGAATTTATAAGTTTGACAACGAATACGAATACGTTAAAGACGGAATTAACAATCATGTTATAAACGGAGATTCTTCTGTAAACCCTAACAAAATTGGAACTAAAGCAGCTATTTGGTACAAGCTAGATTTAAAAGCCGGCGAAGAAAAAAGCATTAATCTGCGCCTGAGCAATGTTGCACTAGAAAATCCCTGGGCCGATTTTGAAACACTATTTAACCAAAGAAAACAGGAATGTGAAGCTTTTTATAACGAAACCATAAACGAAAAAATACCCGAAGCACATCGAGCGATTGCAAAAAGTGCTTTTTCAGGATTGTTGTGGACCAAGCAATTCTATTATTTCAATATCCACAAATGGCTATTTGGTGGTACCGAAGAAACACCGGCAAACAGAAGCAATCCGCGAAATTTTAGCTGGCAACATCTTAATAATCGTCACGTTATTTCCATGCCCGACAAATGGGAATATCCCTGGTATGCTGCCTGGGATTTGGCATTTCACATGGCTTCGTTTGTAGAAATCGATCCTTGTTTTGCTAAGCAACAACTGCTGTTAGTTTTACAGGAAAGTTATATGCACCCTAATGGTCAGATTCCTGCTTACGAGTGGAATTTTAGCGATGTAAATCCTCCTGTTCATTCCTGGGCAGTTTGGCATGTTTACGAAAAAGACAAAGTTCGCACTGGCAAAGCCGATACCCCATTCCTGGAAAAAGCATTCCAAAAACTCCTCATCAATTTTACCTGGTGGGTAAACCAAAAAGATACCAGCGGCACCGACTTATTTGAAGGTGGATTTTTAGGATTGGATAACATTGGGGTTTTCGACCGCAATCACATGCCGGAAGGAATCAAGAAAATGCAACAGGCCGATGCAACGAGTTGGATGGCTATGTTCTCGTTAAATATGCTCCGCATGTCGCTCGAACTGGCAAAAACCAACAAAATCTACGAAGAAGTATCTGCTAAGTTTTTCAGACACTTTTTGAATATTGCCTGGGCTATGCACCATATTGGTAAAAAAGATATTTCACTTTGGGACGACGAAGACAATTTCTATTATGATGTTGTCGAAATGTCAAATGGAAAAACCGACCGTCTAAGAGTTCGCTCTTTGGTGGGTGTTATTCCAATGTTTGCTGTCGAAATCATGCATAAAGATCTATTTGATGAATTAAAGGATTTTAGACGAAGAGCCAACGAAATTATAAGAACACGTCCTGATCTTGCTTCGTTAATTTCTAATTTAGAAAAAGCCAACGAGGAAGGGAATTTTCTATTCTCGATTATGCGTGGTTTTAGGTTAGAGAATCTATTAAAACGCTTACTGGATGAAAAAGAGTTTTTATCCGAGTTTGGAATTCGTTCGCTTTCTAAGTTCCACAAAGACCACCCGTTTGTATTTAATGGTTCGCACCAAATCCAGTATGAACCCGGAGAAAGCCGTTCGGCTATGTTTGGCGGAAATTCGAACTGGCGAGGCCCTATCTGGATGCCATTGAATTATATGATTATTCAATCCCTGCGCAAGTATTATACTTTTTATGGGCCAACTTACATCTACGAATTCCCAACGGGTTCCGGAAATAAATTGAATCTAAAACAAATTGCAAACGAACTGAGCAAACGATTGATAAAACTTTTTGAAAGAAACGAAGAAGGCAAATTTCAATACCATGCCGATGACAATGAAAAGCATTTTGCAAAAGACGAGCATTTTAAAAACGAACACTTCTTCTATGAATTTTTTGATGGTGACACCGGTAAAGGACTTGGTGCTTCTCATCAAACGGGATGGACGGCGCTTATTGCTAATTTGATTTTGGAATTAGAGAATAATAGTTAAATTGTTATTTGAGAAATAAAGTTAGAGATACAAACATTCTCTACTCTAAACTAAAAAAGCATCCAAAATCTCAATTAATGATTTTTGGGTGCTTTTTTGTATCTTTGTGTAGCTTCTTGCTACTTAAAATACTTAAAAATGAAGACGATAACTCCTTTAGAAGTAACTAAAAAGATAAATGCTCTTCCTGCATCACTCTTGCAAGAAGTGGATAAATACATCGATTTTCTCACTTATAAATATTCCGATTGGGCAGAACAATTATCTGAAGAACAAATTCAGCTCATTGAAAAAGGAGTAAAAGACATCGAAGAAAATAGACTTATCTCTCACAAAGAAGCCAAAGAAAGAATTAAAAATTACATCCAAAACAAGTCGGTTTAATGGAAGTAGTTTGGACAGAAACTGCTTTGGAAACATTCTTTAAAGTAGTCGATTATTTATTTGATCATTGGTCAAATAAGGAAATTGAAACTTTTGAAAAAAACGTTGACCAACTCATTGAAAGACTAGCTTCTTTTAATCAAATATGTCCAGAATCTAAACTATTTGGTTATCGAAAATGTATTGTTGACGAACATAATTCCCTTATTTACCACATCGCGAACGACAAGCTACTCTTGATTACTTTTATCGACAATAGAAGCCAACATTCGTTTTAAAGATTCCAATAACGCAGGTTTATAACATTCGTTAATCCAAATATTTATCTGTCCCCAGAACAATTAACAAATATTAAGGTAGGATTTCTTACGGAGATTTCTCCTTCGTCGGAATTGACAAGCTTAGGGTTAATGTACTTTATAAACTTTCACATTGCAAATTAAATATCCCGTACCTACGGCACTCAAACAAATTATCGTCAATTGTGGATGGATTAAAATCCATCCCTACAATATGTGCCGAGCCTACGGCTCTTTGACATCCTTCTATAAAATAAATTGAATTTCTACACCCGATTTACACAAAAAAGTTCCGTAGGAACGACACATATTGTAGCCCCGAAATTTATTTCGGGGAAATTGTTGATACGCATTAGAAAGTCCAGTAGGGACGATACATAAATCTTTAATTAATAGATTAAAACTCTGTGAATCTTTGTGTTTCCTTTGAGCATCTTTGTGAAATAACTCATCCCAATGCTTTTTTGATATTAAACGATAATTCCACTACACCCTAGCCCCGATAGCAATGGAAATCCTTAATGTTTTTTCTTTAAAAACATTAAGATTGAAATGGATAGCGGGAAATTGCTACAAAAATCAGCAATAGCAACTCCCGATTGCTTTGTTAGCGGCAATGGCATTTCCAAACAAATCCTTTATATTTGCAATACGAACAAGAGCGAATTTTAAAATCAACTCTATACATAAAATGAGGCATACAAAAGTTAAAGACTTACTAAATAGTACCACGACGCTTCAGGAAGTAAATGCAAAAGGTTGGGTGAGAACTTTTAGAAACAACCAATTTATTGCTTTGAATGATGGCTCGACCATCAACAACATACAATGTGTAGTCGATTTTGAGAATACTCCTGACGAAATACTAAAAAGAATTACTACCGGAGCCGCGGTTTCGGTAACTGGAAATTTGGTAGAAAGCAAAGGTGCTGGTCAAAAATATGAAATTAAGGTAGCGAAGTTAGAAATCTTAGGAGACTCAGACCCGGAGAAATTCCCAATGCAACCCAAAAAACACTCGTTGGAATTCCTGCGTGAAAATGCACATTTGCGTGTAAGAACCAATTCTTTTGGTGCGATTATGCGTATCCGTTCGGTATTGTCATTTGCAGTGCACAACTATTTTCAACAAAAAGGTTTTGTGTACGTCAATACACCAATCATCACTGGAGCTGATGCTGAAGGAGCCGGAGAAATGTTTCAGGTAACTTCATTGCCTTTGGATAATTTGCCAAAAACAGAAGAAGGAACTATCGATTATAAAAAAGATTTCTTTGGAAAACATACTAATTTAACGGTTTCTGGACAACTGGAAGGGGAAACTTTTGCAATGGCTTTGGGACAGATTTATACTTTTGGACCTACGTTTAGAGCCGAAAATTCCAATACTTCCCGCCATTTGGCCGAATTCTGGATGATTGAACCGGAAGTGGCTTTTAATGATTTGGATGCCAATATGGATTTGGCCGAAGATTTTATTCAATATGTAATTAAATATGCTTTGGACAATTGTGGAGACGATTTGAAGTTTTTAGAAGGAAGACTTTTAGAAGAAGAAAAATCAAAACCACAGGCAGAAAGAAGCGAAATGACTTTACTTGAGAAACTGAATTTTGTTTTAGAAAACAATTTCAAACGTGTTTCTTATACCGAAGCCATTGATATTTTAAGAGAATCCACTCCAAATAAAAAGAAAAAATTCAGCTATATCATCAACGAATGGGGCGCCGATTTACAATCGGAACACGAGCGTTACTTGGTAGAAAAACACTTTAAATGTCCGGTAATTTTATTTGATTACCCGGCAAATATTAAAGCGTTTTATATGCGTTTGAATGAAGACGGAAAAACCGTTCGTGCAATGGATATCCTTTTCCCGGGAATTGGAGAAATTGTGGGCGGATCTCAAAGAGAAGAGCGCTTTGATGTTTTGGTCGAAAAAATGAAAGCCTTAGGAATTGACGAAAAAGAATTATCATGGTATTTAGATACCAGAAGATTCGGTAGCGCCGTTCACTCAGGTTTCGGGCTTGGATTTGAAAGATTAGTGCTTTTTGTAACGGGAATGACCAATATTCGTGACGTAATTCCGTTTCCTAGAACACCGGGAAGTGCAGAGTTTTAAAAAAGTTAGAAATTAGAAGTTAAAGGTTAGAAGTAATGAGTTAAGCAACAAACCTCAACTCATAACCCATAACACATAACCCACAACTAGAAATATGCTAAAGCAATTCTTAAATTTAAAATTATCACAGAAATTATCTCCACAGCAAATTCAGCTGATGAAGTTAATTCAATTGCCTACGCAAGCCTTTGAACAACGTCTTTTAGAAGAAATGAATGAAAATCCAGCCTTAGAAACTGGAAAGGATGAAGAGGAATACGAAAAAGACGAGTTTGAAAACGACGATTATGATGATTATGATGACTCCGAAAGTATTGATGCTGACGACATCAATATCGACGAATATTTAAGTGACGACGACACTCCTGATTACAAAACCCAGGCCAACAATTACAGTGACGACGACGAATCGCGCGAATCGCCACTAGCGGCACCTATTAGTTTTCATCAGGATTTAATCAATCAGCTCAATACCTTTATCCTAAACGATCACGAAAGGGAAATTGCCGAATTTCTTGTAGGAAGCATTGACGACATGGGTTACATCCGCAGGAGTATTCCCGATTTAGTAGACGACATGGCTTTTACCCAGGCCATTTATACCGATGAATACATGGTAGAGCGTATGTTGCAGGTCATTCATCAATTAGAGCCTTCGGGTGTGGGCGCCCGCGATCTACAAGAATGTCTTTTATTGCAATTAAAGCACAAAACCCCGACAGACTCGGTTGAATTAGCTGCAGATATTATCGAAAATCAGTTTGACGCTTTTACCAAAAAACATTATGACAAACTCATTCAGAAATACAACATTTCGAATGAACAACTTAAAAAAGCGATTTACGAAATAGAAAAACTGAATCCAAAACCAGGAGGAGGTTTTACCGGAAACAATAGAGTAACCGAAAATGTAGTCCCTGATTTTGCCATTCGAATTATTGATAATGAATTAGAATTAAGCCTGAACGGAAGAAATGCGCCTTCGTTACACGTTTCTAAGGATTATCAGGAAATGATGCAAACCTATAAGGCTTCAAGAGACAAGTCAAATTCTCAAAAAGAAGCGGTTCAATTTATAAAACAAAAACTGGATTCGGCCAAATGGTTTATCGATGCCATCAAACAACGTCAAGAAACACTGTTCGTAACTATGAATGCCATTATGCATTATCAGGAGGAATATTTCCTTGATGGTGATGAAACCAAGTTAAAACCGATGATTCTAAAAGATATTGCCGATATTGTAGGCCTAGATATTTCGACTGTTTCGCGTGTGGCTAACAGTAAATATGTAGAAACTCCTTATGGCACAAAACTGATTAAGGAATTTTTCTCGGAAGCAATGAAAAACGATCAGGGAGAAGATGTCTCAACTTTGGAAATCAAAAAAATACTTCAGAATATTATCGAAGAAGAAGACAAGAAAAAACCACTTCCCGACGATCAGCTAGCCGAATTATTAAAAGACAAAGGCTATCCTATTGCCCGAAGAACCATAGCTAAATACCGCGAACAACTGGATATTCCGGTAGCAAGGATGCGAAAGAAAATATAACTGTCATTAGTTTCGAAAACAAGAAAGGCTGTTTCATGAATTTGAAACAGCCTTTCTCTTTTTATAAAATAAAATCTTTATTCTTTTTTCTTACTATCAATAATAGCTCCGGTACCTGCACCAACGCCTGCACCTGCCAAACCACCAATAATAGCACCTTCACCTTTTTTCTTACTGATTATAGCTCCGGTTGCTGCACCTACTCCGGCACCAATAACCGCGCCTTTAGCCGTATTACTCCATTTCTTTTTCTCAGCTGGGGCTGCTGCCGGAGCCGCTGTAGTTTTATTCACCACAACTACCTGTTTCTCTTTGCTGGCTGCTTCTTGTTTAGCCATTTCTATTTTCATAGAATCAATAGCTTTTTGTTTGACCATTTCCATTTTCATAGAATCGATACTGGCCTGTTTTATAGAATCAACACTTGCCTGGCTGTCATTTATTACTCCTGAAGTTTCTGCTTTTTTACAAGAAACAATCATTAAAGAAGCTAACAATACATAAATATATTTCATGACTTATAATTTTAAAAATTAATACTATACAAATATACGACCAAGAGTATTCAATCCGTTTTATATGATTCTCTTAATTTATTACAGAATTTAAATTTGGGCTTTAACCAAGGAACAAAAAATCTTACTCTTCCTGATTTTTTTGCATCGCATCAAAATAAGCTGCTCTGCTTAAAGGCTCGTATTCTTCAGTCTCCCCTAACAACACCAGTTTATCATTAGCTGTTTTTCTAAAACTATAATGCGCTAAATTGCCCGTTCTAGTACATACGGCATGAACCTTAGTCACATACTCAGCTGTTGCCATCAGCGCAGGCATAGGACCGAAAGGATTTCCCTTGAAATCCATATCTAATCCGGCCACGATAACACGGATGCCCTGGTTAGCCAAATCATTACAAACTCTCACAATTTCGTCGTCAAAAAACTGGGCTTCATCAATCCCAACCACATCACAACCCTGCGCCAGAATAGCAATATTAGCTGCAGCAGGAACCGGTGTAGATCGGATTTCATTGGCATCGTGAGAAACCACCATATCCTGATGATAGCGGGTATCGACCTCGGGTTTAAAAATTTCTATTTTTTGCTTGGCAAATTGTGCTCTTTTTAATCGGCGAATCAATTCTTCAGTTTTACCCGAAAACATCGAACCGCAAATAACTTCAATCCAACCAAATTGCTCTTTATGATTTACTGTATTTTCGAGAAACATTTTGTATTTTTCTAACTTAAAAAATGAATAGTTTTTATTACTTTGTAAACTTATAAATCGGCTTAAGATTTTATACTTTTACACTTTCTCAAAAGTAGAAAATTTTTAGCAATTCGAGGATTTATGAATGCTTTATTAAAAGTAAACGTTCAAATCCTTCTCTGTTCAATAAACAAAAAAGACATTCGCCAAAATACATACTATAATTTAACTATTATGAAAAAAAGATTAGAAGCCGATTTAATTAGCATTGCTCACAGAATTTTACAACTCAAGGATAAATCTGACATTAATCAATTGTATTTGGAAACCCAAAAACTATACGAAAAACTGTCTGTTTTAAAATTTATAGAAGAGAATTATGCTGATGCAAAACCTACAATTGGCAACTACAGCGAAATTGAAAAAGAGATCGAAAACATCTACGACAAAGAAGCTTCTCAAACAGTTGAAACTGAAATAACAGAAATTAACTTAACCCCGGAAACTGAAATTGTCGAAACATCAGAAGAAGCACAAGAAACAGTTTTTCCGGAAACCGAAATAGAAAACCCGGATGACGAAATTCCTTCTGAAGAAATAATTTCTATTGAAGAAGCTGAGATGGAAAATAACGATACCGAATTCCATGAACAAGAACCTGAATTTGAAATTGAGGAAGAAGAAGAAATCGAGGAGGAAACAGAAGAAAAAACAGCAGACGAAGCAGTAGAAATCCCTGAATTCAAAGCTGCATTTGAACTTGACAAAGAAACTGAAACTGAAATAGAAGAAGTAGAAGAAGCTAAAAAACCTGAAGCTGTTCAAATCTCATTTGAAGATTTATTAGGATTAAGCTATAACGAACCTGAATTTGTAAAAGTAGACGAGGTAGCTGCTCCTCCTGCTAAAGATATTGTTTTTGAAAAAATAGAAGAAGTTGAAAAAGAAATTGAAGAAACAGAAACTCCACTACAAAAAGAGATAGAAACTACTGAAAAATCTAGCCCAAAAACAGTTTCCCTAAATGAAAAATTCTCAAAAGGAATAGATATCGACTTAAATGATCGCATTGCATTTGTAAAACATCTTTTTGGCAACAGTAACGAAGATTACAACCGTGTGATGAATCAGTTAATTACCTATGATAATTTTTACGAAACAAAGAGCTTCATAGACGAAATGGTAAAACCAGATTACAATAACTGGGAAGGAAAAGAAGAATACGAAGAACGTTTTATGGAAATAATCGAAAAAAAATTCCTTTAAAAACACACAAACAGTAAATCACTGTTTAAAGTTTTAAAATTACTTATGTCAAAATTATATATCGTTCCCACGCCCATTGGAAATCTCGAAGACATGACTTTTAGAGCCATTAGAATTCTAAAAGAAGCCGACTTGATTCTTGCCGAGGACACACGTACCAGCGGAAAACTCTTAAAGCATTTTGAGATTAGCACCCACATGCACAGTCATCATATGCACAATGAGCACAAAACCATCGAAAATGTAATTTCGAGATTAAAAGCTGGCGAAAACATTGCACTCATTTCGGATGCTGGTACACCAGCCATTTCCGATCCCGGCTTTCTGTTAACGCGTGCCTGTGTCGAAAACGGAATTGCCGTAGAATGTCTTCCGGGAGCAACGGCTTTTGTTCCCGCCTTGGTTAATAGCGGTTTGCCAAATGACAAATTTGTTTTCGAAGGTTTTTTACCCGAAAAAAAAGGACGTCAAACCCGATATTTAGAACTGGCCGAAGAAACCAGAACAATGATTCTGTATGTTTCTCCGCATAAATTAGTCAAAACACTGGCTGAATTTGTGACTTATTTTGGCGAAGACCGACAAATATGTGTTTCCAGAGAACTCTCTAAATTACACGAAGAAAACCGCCGGGGAACAGCAAAAGAAGTTTTAGCTCACTTTGAAAAAACAGCTCCCCGAGGCGAAATTGTGGTTGTGGTTGCTGGAAAAACAATCACTAAAGAAGCCAAGAAAAATAAATTTCAAAAAGACGAAGAATAACAATTATACAAAATGAATATAGCATCTTTTATCTCAAAATTAAAACAAACACCAGAAGCAATAACTTTTCCTGAAACTATAGCAGTAATCGAAGAAAATTACCTTTTTACTCCAACAGCTTTCCAAAATGGAAATACTCATAATCCTGCAGGAACCAATTCAGGATCTTGTAAACTATTTGCTTTTGCCAAATTGCAAAACTTATCCCAAGCCGAGACCTTAGCTTGTTTTGGCGCTTTTTATCGCGACGAAGTATTGGGAGATCCTGAAGGAACCAATCACCAAAATATCCGAAACTTTATGGTTCACGGTTGGAACGGAATCCAGTTTGAAGGAGAAGCTTTGGCTTCAGAATAAATTATTTAAAATTTTGATTAAACGTTTTTTCATTTCAAAAATCTAAAATCAACATTCTAAAATCTAAAATCAAATGCGTTGGACTCTTAAACCCAAACCTTCGGAAGACAAAATCAAACATTTGGCGCAAGCCCTGAATGTAGAAGACTTTGTAGCCCAATTATTAGTACAACGCGGCATTGAAACTTTTGAAGAGGCCAAACATTTTTTTCGTCCTTCGTTAGAACATTTGCATGATCCTTATCTGATGAAAGATATGGAAAAGGCAATTGACCGGATTGAAAACGCCATCGAAAACCAGGAACGCATTCTTGTTTTCGGTGATTATGATGTGGATGGAACTACAGCCGTTTCACTCGTTTCTTCGTACTTAAAAAGTTTTTATCCCAATGCGGCCACTTATATTCCGGATCGTTATGACGAAGGTTATGGCGTATCCTTCAAAGGAATTGACTTTGCTGACGACAATGGTTTTTCGTTAATTATTGCCCTGGATTGCGGTATTAAATCGATTGATCATGTGGCTTATGCCAAAGAACGAAACATCGATTTCATCATTTGCGATCACCACCGTCCTGGAGAAACTTTACCAGAAGCCGTTGCTGTTCTCGACCCAAAAAGAAGCGATTGCAACTACCCTTATGATGAATTATGCGGTTGTGGAATTGGTTTTAAACTTATTCAGGCTTTAGGCGCCAATAGAAATCAAAACATCGAAGATTTAGCACCTTATCTTGATTTGGTTGCCACCGCCATTGCTGCCGATATTGTCCCGATGACTGGTGAAAACAGAGTATTGGCCTATTTTGGTTTACAGGTCATTAACAACAATCCAAGACCGGGAATCAAAGCTTTGGTTCATCAGGTGAAAAAACAAAAATTAGACATTACCGATGTTGTTTTTATAATTGCTCCCAGAATCAACGCTGCTGGGCGTATCAAACATGGCAATCATGCTGTGGAATTGTTAAGCGAATTTAACTTTGAACAAGCCCAACAATTTGCTTCCGAAATAGAGCAATACAACTCCGATCGAAAAGATTTAGACAAACACATTACTAAAGAAGCTTTTCAGCAAATTGAAGAAAACCAAGAACAAAAACGTTTTACAACTGTTGTTTTTCAGGAAGATTGGCACAAAGGCGTAATCGGGATTGTAGCTTCCCGGTTAATCGAAACTTATTATCGTCCCACCTTGGTTTTTACCAAAAGTGGCGATAAATATGCAGCTTCGGCCCGTTCGGTAAAAGGATTTGATGTTTATAATGCACTGGAAGCCTGTTCGGAACATTTGGAGCAATTTGGAGGACACATGTATGCCGCAGGAATGACCCTGAAAGCCGAAAATTATGCTGTTTTCAAAGAAGCTTTTGAGAAACAAGTACAAAAAACGATTCATCCCGATATGCTCGTTCCCGAAATAGAAATTGATGCTGAAATAAATTTTTCAGACATTACACCAAAACTCACCCGAATTTTGAAACAATTCGAACCTTTTGGACCTATGAATATGACACCCGTTTTTTTAACCAAAAATGTAATTGATACAGGTTATGCCAAAAAATTGGGTTCAGAAGACGAACATTTGAAACTATTTGTAAAACAAAAGAACTCCGAAGGCATTGCCGCAATAGGTTTTGGATTAGGAAACAAAATCGATTTGACTACAAATCAAAAAACATTTCAAGCTGCGTATTGCATTGATGAAAATGAATGGAATGGCAAAGTTTCAACCCAATTACGATTAAAAAGCATTCAATAATGACTTCAAAAAAAATACACAAAAAAGACCCATACGCAGCCTTGCGTTACAAAGAATTCAATACTTTTTTATTCCTGCGATTTGCTATGGTTTTTGCCTGGTCCATGCAATTTATCGTTATCGAATGGGAAGTTTACAGCATTACCAAAGATGCTCTTTCACTGGGAATCATCGGACTAATGGAAGTAATCCCAGCTGTTTCACTAGCCTTATTTGCAGGACATATTGTTGATCAAAAAGAGAAGAAAGGATTATTGATGAAATGTATCTTTGGCTTTTCAGTAATTAGTTTTGGTCTTTTCTTACTGACCTGGCCAGTTGTAGTTGAAGGTTTTTCTAAACAAATCATATTATATTCCATCTATTTTCTTGTATTTTTAGGTGGATTAGTAAGAGCCTTTCTTGGGCCAACTATTTTTTCTCTTTTATCTTTAATTGTGCCAAAAAAAGTTTATCCCAATGCCGCTACCTGGAGCAGTACGGTTTGGCAAATTGGCTCCGTTGTAGGTCCGGCTGTTGCAGGATTTTCAATTACTTTAATGGGAGTTCACTGGTCTTTATGCTTGGTTTTTGCCTGTTCGATAATGGCTTTGCTGGCCTTGTCCCAAATAAGTGAAAAACCAATTTTAAATCCAAAAATTGGCGAACCCGTAATGCAAAGCTTATCCGAAGGAATCAAATTTGTTTTTAACAATAAAACCGTTTTGGGAGCCATTACACTGGATATGGTTGCAGTTCTCTTTGGAGGTGCCGTAGCCTTATTACCTATTTTTGCTCAGGATATTCTAAAAGTTGGACCACAAGGTTTTGGTTTCTTAAGAGCTGCACCTGCTGTCGGAGCTTTCATGACCATGTTAATTACTGCTTATGTTCCTTTGAGCAAAAATGCCGGAATGAAATTATTAGGAGCCATTTTTGGTTTCGGAGTCTGTATTATTACTTTCGGTTTATCTACGCTGTTTTGGATTTCTCTTTTTGCTTTATTTTTCAGTGGTGTTTTCGATGGAATTTCGGTGGTAATACGTCAAACCATTTTACAAATTAAAACTCCCGACAACATGCGTGGAAGAGTTTCGGCTGTAAACTCGATGTTTGTAGGTTCTTCAAATGAGTTAGGTGCTTTTGAAAGTGGATTAACTGCCCGATTGATGGGAACGGTAACCGCCGTTGTTTTTGGCGGAAGCATGACACTTTTAGTTGTTTTAACAACCGGAATTATCTCTCCGTCTTTTAGAAAATTAGATTTGACTAAAGATATCGAGGAACATGAAAAACAAGATTAAAAACGACATTAAACAAATGATGTAATTTTCTTAAAAAACTAATTATTGTTTGCGCAAAAAATAACACTTAACGATAATTTAATTTTATTCTGTTTTTTTATACTAATTTCACACTTTTTTAAAGAAATAATATGAGCTTCAAATCGGAAATTAATGTTGTAAGAAGAAAAATTACACATGGCCTGACTAAAAACATTGGAAGTAATAAATTGGATAAAAACCATAATCCAAATTCGAAGATAAACTTCAAAAATGTTTTAATCAGCCGTCCAAACCACCGTTTGGGTAATTTGTTATTGATAACTCCTCTTGTTCAGGAAATCAACTCCGTTTTTCCTGATTGCAAGATTGATTTATTTGTAAAAGGAAATTTGGCTCCCATCATTTTCGAAAATTATCCTTCGGTAGAGAATTATATTATTTTACCTCGAAAGCCTTTTGAAAACCTCATTAAATATTTTCGAGTTTGGTTTAAAATAAAAGAAAAGAAATACGACTTAGTCATCAATATCGATAAAGCTTCTTCTTCAGGACGTTTGTCTACTCAGTTTGCGAATGCTAAATTCAAGTTTTTTGGAGAAGAAAACGAAGAAATTGTTCAGCAATATCCTGACTACAATCACATGGCCAAATATCCTGTTTATGAATTACGCCATTATTTAAACCAACTTGGTTATCCTGACCAACAGAAAGCAGTTCCCACAATAAACATTAAATTAAGCGAGAAAGAACTTCAAGATGCAAAATCGGTATTGGATCAATTAGTACCGAATGACAAAAAAACAATTGCCATTTTTACATTTGCAACCGGAGCCAAATGCTATTCTCCTGAATGGTGGAATCCTGTTTATGAAAAATTGGTCGCTACTTTCCCTGACTATAATATTGTCGAAGTTTTACCAGTAGAAAATGTTTCTCAAATTAATTTTGCGGCACCTTCTTTTTATAGTAAGGATGTACGTGAAATAGCTGCTTTTATTGCTAACACCAGTATTTTTATTGGAGCCGATAGCGGAATTATGCATCTTGCCTGCGCTTCTCAAACACCCGTTTTAGGTTTGTTTTCAGTAACTGTTCCGGAAAAATACGAACCTTATGGCAACGGCAGTCTGGCAATTAACACCAACACTACCAATTTAGAATCCATGATTAACATTATTAAAAGTAAACTTACTTAACAATAAATGCTTGTCGGGTTTATTTTTTATTAATTATTATTTAGAATTAATATAAATAATAATTATATTTGTTTCATACATATAAGATATTATGGAACAAATACAACAAATCTATATCAACAGTCTTGGCATCGCTTTTTACTGGGAAAAGCAAGAAGGAATTATTCCAAACAGGATTCAATTAATTTTTAAGGAAATTGGATTGTTTTTTACCGTTTCTGAACTAAACGAATTTGAATATTTAATCGACGAAAGTATTGCCAAAAATAGTTGTTGTGAAGACTGTACCTTAAAAAACAGTAACTGCAAATTTTTATTAAAAACACCTTTGTACCAACTCGACTTGTCAGTTTCTACAAGCGAATTAAAGTACCTGAAAGATTTAGTTAACGGAACTTTATTCAGAATAAAAATGGAAAGCTACTTAAATGGAGAAGGGAAAAATTAATTTTCGAATGTTTTAATTTCGAATTTTTCTCCATCAAAAACACCATAAGTAAAATACGAAATCCAATCGCCTAAATTGACATAATCAGAGTTTTCGCCAACTGAATGAATCATAGGTAAATGACGGTGACCAAAAACCAAATAATTATAATGTTTAGTTTCTAATTTTCGCTTGGCATACAAAATCAGCCATTCGTTCTCTTCTCCTAAGAATTTAACATCCGATTCTCCTGAAATCAGCTTGTTTTTTACCGAAAGATACTGAGCCAAACGTACTCCAATATCTGGATGAAGCCATCTGAAAAGCCATTTAGAAAACGGATTTGTAAACACTTTTTTCATGCGTTTGTATCCTAAATCACCAGGACCTTTTCCGTCTCCATGACCTATAAGGAATGTTTTTCCATTAAAAGTAAATTCCTGATTATCGTGATAGACCGGAATATTCAATTCTTTTTCTAAATAATCATCCATCCACAAATCGTGATTTCCAACGAAGAAATAAATCGGGATTCCGCTGTCGCGAATTTCAGCCAACTTTCCTAAAACACGTACAAAACCCTTTGGAACTACAGTTTTGTATTCGAACCAAAAATCGAATAAATCACCTAAAAGAAAAATGGCTTCAGCATCTTTTTTCACTTCGTCAAGCCAGGCAACGAATTTCTGTTCTCTGGGAAAACTCGATTCGGCTGTTGGCGCTCCAAAATGTTGATCGGAAGCAAAATATACTTTTTTCATTTAGATAAAGTTGTAAAACTTGGGATTTGGAATTTAAAAATTGGAATTTCTACAGATTATCACTTGCAAACCATTCAGCAAACGAAGATTCTGTTTCCTGCAATTTTAAGGAGAAAAGCGTGATTCTTTCAGGTAATCTTCTGATTATTCTTTCAGCAAAATCAACTACCATATTTTCACTGGTAGGCTGATAATCCACTAAAATTACGTGATGTCCACGATTTTTTAATTCTTGAGCCAACTCAACGTGCGGAGTGGTTTCGTTAAAAACAGTCGCATGATCAAACTGATCTACAATTTCTTCTTTGACGATTTTTTTCAAATCCGAAAAATCGATTACCATTCCGAATTTAACATCATTACGGTTTGTAATTGGTTTACCAATAACCGTTACAGACAATTTATAACTATGACCATGTACATTTTTACATTTTCCGTCGTAGCCGTATAAGGCATGACCTGTTTCGAAACTAAATTGTTTTGTAATTCTGATATTACTCATCGTGGATTTATTTTGACTGCAAATTTAATGAATTGATATGAGAAATGACTTGAAAATTGTTCGTTTGAAATTTCGTCGATTTTAGCCCCGGTAGAAGCGGCATCCTTTTATCTCTTTCTCAAAAAGAGATAAAAGATACAGCGGATGACGGGAATAGCTCCTGAAAAAATTATTTTTTGAATTGGGTTAAAGCTTTTTTAGTGAAATCAGACAACACCAATTGCCCTGAAATCGCTGCTCTTTCCAACAAAAGTGATTCCCATTTTTCAGTTCCTTCCCAAATTACTTTCTTCATTTCCAATAAAGCATCAGGATTATAGGAAGCTAATTTGGAGCTGAAATCAGCAATGGCAGCATCTAATAATTCTGGAGTTTCCAGCACCTCAACATACAATCCTTTTTGTTGTGCCCAAGCCGCCGATTTCCATTCGTGAGCTGCCAAGGTCATTTCGGTCATAGCCGTTTTCCCTATTTTTCTACTCACGGCAGGTTCAATGACAAAAGGACCAATTCCTATAGCTAATTCGGATAATTTTATCGAGGCATTTGCCGTTGCAAAAACATAATCACAAGCTGCTGCAATGCCTACTCCTCCTCCAACCGCTTTTCCGTGAATACGCCCAATAATTAGCTTAGGACAGCGACGCATAGCATTAATTAAATGAGCAAAACCTGAAAAAAATTCCAATCCTTCTTCTTCATTTGAAACAGCCAAAAGCTCATCAAAAGAAGCACCGGCGCAAAAAGCAGTCGTTCCTTTACTCTTTAAAATAATCACTTTAACAGTATCATTAATACTTAAATTATTAATTTCTAAAGTCAACAAATCCAGTAATGAACGCGGAAAAGAGTTGCTTGCCGGATGTCCAAACTCAACCGTAGCAATATTATTTTCAATAGTGGTAATTAATGAGCCATTAGAACTTTGCATATCCATTGAATAGTTTTTAGGTAAAGTTAAAAATATTCGACAGAAACAATACTTTTTTCAAAAGTTGTTTTTTGAATCCCATAAAATGTTATATTTGCCCCTGCAATGGGGGATTAGCTCATTTGGCTAGAGCGCTACGCTGGCAGCGTAGAGGCGACCGGTTCGAATCCGGTATTCTCCACAAAAAAAGTCTTAAACAATAATTGTTTAAGACTTTTTTATTTACTTCTATTCAGGAATCTATATTTAGTTATTTACAGTTTCACCGATTTTTCTTTTCCATCATAAGATATTATTTTATCAAAATTAGTACTGCTAGTCATTCCAGTTCCTTTTTGCTTACCTACAAGAACAATATTAAACGTTCTGTTTTTTATCATACCGTTGAAGTTTCCTTTTCTTTTTCCAACAGTTAATGTTTTGGTTTGCTCATTCCATTTAAAAGTTATTGTAGAATAGGCTCCTTTTTCATAATTGTAATTGTCGTTTTCATCTTCGTATAAAGTGAATTCGCCATTAGCTCCGGGATAAACACGTATTTCTAAGTTATCCCATTTTTTTTCTGTAGCATATTGCACTTTTGGACCAAAAGGAATGATACTTCCTGATTTAATGTACAAAGGAATTTCATCGATAGTTGTTGCTTTTTCAATTTCCTGACCACCATTAATTTTCTCATTTGTCCAGAAATCATACCACGCAGTTCCTTCCGGCAAATACACTTTTGTTGATTTTGCTTGAGTGAAAGTAACAGCTTGGGCTTTAGCTCCGTTAGCATCATTATCTTTATTCCAACCTGTTTCTTCATTTGATTTTACAATAGTTTCAGGAGTATATTGAGCATTGACAACTGGCGCCACCAATATTGATTTACCAAATAGATACTCATTGTTCATGTCTACAACTTTCTTATCATTAAAATCCATCACCAAAGCGCGCATCATAGTGGATTGATTATTTGTAATATCCCAAGAAGCAGAATAAATATAGGGCAACAATGAATAACGCAAATCAATTGTTTTGGCTATCGCATCGTAGATTGTTTCGCCTTTTTTTCCAAAATTATAAATCTCTCTTGGAATATCTGTACCATGTGAACGCATCATAGGAGTAAATGCGCCAAACTGAAGCCAGCGAACATACAATTCCTGAAAGGATGGATTCTTAGTTCCGTCGCCCCATCCTCTTTTATAAGCACCTGCAAAAAAACCTCCAATATCCGTATTCCAATACGGAATGGCACTCATAGAAAAGTTTAGACCAGCCGGTATCTGATTACGCAACGATTGCCAAGATGAATTCACATCGCCCGACCAAGTATTGGCTCCGTAACGTTGTTGTCCGGCAAATGCCGAGCGGGTAAGTATAAATACACGCTTATCAGCACTTGCCGCGCGTTGGTGTTCTGAAACGCCTCCTACCGTCATCAATGGAAAAGCATTACGAACTTTTCGAAATGAACCTAAATAAGTTTTAATATCAAAATCTGAAGGCTTGAAATCCATGTGATCAGGTTCTGATGAATCCATCCACCAACCATCTATTCCCACAGAAAAAAGACCTTTATCCAAATGCTTCCAATAAATCTCGCGAGCTTCAGGATTGTACGGATCATAAGGTTGAACGCCTGATGGATAGTCACGGTTTGGCGGCCATGATTCCACTCCAGATTGGGGCCAGGTACCAAAATTCAAAAGCATACCTTTCGGTTGCATTTCTCGGAATTGTTTGGTTTCTGGTCCAAATGAACTCCAAATAGAAATAATCACGTGTGCATTCATGTTGTGAATATCATCCACCATTTTCTTTGGGTTAGGAAATTCTGGGTTGAGAAATTCCATGGCATTCCATTGGTAATTATTACCCCAATATTGCCAATCCTGAATGATCCCATCGAGTGGAACACCCAGTTCACGGTATTTGCTCACTACGCCTACCAGTTCATTTTGGCTTTTATAGCGTTCTTTACTTTGCCAATAACCAAATGTCCATAATGGAAACATTGGAGCTTGTCCGGTAAGTTCACGCATACCGGCAATAGATCCGTCAATATTTCCACCAATCATAAAGTAATAATCAATGCAATCACCAACCTCTGATTTGAAGGAAGCACTTTCTGGTTTATCTTCAAAAACTGTTGGCGAATAATTATCCCAGAACAATCCGTAGCCTTTTGTAGAAACAAGGTAAGGAACATAATCATCAACGTTGCCTTGTACCATATTTATTCTTGCGTTACGCAACGATAATTTGCCTCGCTGTTGTTGTCCCAGACCATAAATAGCCTCGTCTTTATCTAGTGTAAACAATTGATTGATGCTATAGGTTTTAGATCCTGCATCATCAAAATCAGTAAACTTTGATCCTGATGCTGCCTCACTTAAAAGTGCTGCTCCTGCAACTGTGTAATAAGATATGTTACCCGATTTTAAATTAACATCAACTTTTAATTTTTCGCTTTTTAACGAAAGAACATCTCCTTTTTGTTGGATTGTAAATTTTGTCACCTGTGGTTTTTTGGTAACGGATAGACTTTCTTTTTTGAAAGCAACTCCTCCGGGTGATTTTAAAATACGAACGATACTTGGACTGTAAAACTGGACCTCAACATCCATCGACTGAAGTTTGCTTTTTACACCTAAAGCCGTTTTTTGATAATTTTGAGCTGCTAATGACGAAAAAGAAAACAGCGCAAGCAACAGAATGTACTGGCAGTTTCTACTCAGAAATGCATTTTTCATTTGGTTTAATTTAAGTTAATCAATAAGAACCAAAACTATTTATATTCACTTAAAGGAATGGGTACAATATGTTGTTTTCATTGGTACATTTCGTTGTTTATTCCTTTACTACGACTCATTATCAGCATTTTTTTCATTTTGAGCATACTTTGAGGGGCTCACTCCAAAAGCTTCCTTAAAATATTTACTGAAATATTTCTGCGTATTAAAACCCACTTTTTCGGCAACTTCGGCTACGGGATATTGCCCCTGTATTAAAAGTTGTGCAGCACGTTTCAATCGAATGGAACGGATAAATTCCGAAGGAGCAAGTCCGGTTATGGATTGCATTTTTTTATACAAAACCGTTCGATCCATTCCCAAATCCTGGCTAAACTGCTGAACGGAATAATCGGGATTATCCATGTTTTTTTCCATGTAGCCAAGTGCTTTTTCGATTAATTGTTCGTCAATTGAAGTAATGGTAATCTCTTTTGGATTCACCTCTAATTTTTTCGAAAATGCTGATTGTCGTTGATTTTTTTGTGCAATCAATTTCTCTATTCGAAGTAACAATATTTCCAGATTAAACGGCTTAGCCAAATATTCATCGGCTCCGGATTGATATCCTGTCATTTTGAGTTCTTCGGATGTGCGAGCGGTCAATAATATCACCGGAATATGCGAAGTTTGTACGTTTGATTTTATGCGTTTGCATAATTCAAAACCGTCGACTTTTGGCATCATCACATCACTTATTATCAAATCGGGAGATTTTGACAAAGCCAAAACTTCTCCTTCTTCACCATCAGCAGCTTCAAAAACTTCGTATTTATGAGACAATTCGGTTACCAGAAAACGTCTTAAATCATCATTGTCTTCCACTACTAAAAGGGTCTCTTTTTTTGATGTTGTTGCAATAATTTGATTATCGATTGTGTCTTCATCAGTAGCAACAAAAGTTTCTGAATCTGTTTTTTGAGGAACAAGATTTGTTGGAATTGTAACCAAAAATATCGTTTCTACATTAGGTTCACTTTCCACCGTTACATCTCCTGAATGCAATTCCACATATTCTTTTACCAAATGCAATCCAATACCACTTCCTCCCTGAGTTGTTGAAGCCTGATAAAAACGGTTGAATACATTAGGTAAATCCTTTTCTGAAATTCCCGAACCCGAATCCATAACTTCAAGCTTAACAAAATCCAAATTTTGATTCTCTATTGCTTGGGAAAGTCTCATTGTAATTGTTCCTCCTGGAGGAGTAAACTTGAAAGCATTCGACAACAGGTTATTGATTACCTTATATAATTTATCATTATCAAAATACATGAACAACTCTGACTTTTCGGATTGTATCGATAAATCAATCTGTTTTTCCTGAGCCAGTTTACCAAATAAATCTTCGAATTGCTTTACAAAATCTACCAAATCGCCAAAAGTCAGATTGAGTTTTTCGCCCGAGATTTCCAATCGTCTAAAATCCAATAATTGATTTACCAAATGCTGCAAGTTTAACGCATGACGGTGAACTAATTTAATTCTTGATTCTAGAGCATTCTCTTTTATTTCCTTCAAGATGGATTCCAGCGGAGTAATAATCAACGTAAGCGGAGTACGGAATTCATGGCTGACATTAGTAAAGAAATTAAACTTCATTTGGTTCAGCTTTTCTTCATTTTTACGCATTAATTGCTGATTAGTCCATTTTTTATAATACGATAACGACAAATAAAGCAACAACAAGACAATTGCCAAATACAAAATATAAGCGATTAGTGTTTTCCAAAAAGGCGGATTAACAACAATAGTGATTTCGGCATAGTCCTTCGACCATTCCCTGCTATTGCTGGCTGCTTTTACTTTCAGCACATAAGTTCCTGGAGCCAAATTAGTATAGGAAGCACTCCCAGTTCCATTTTGCGCCACTATTTCACGCCAATTATCATCAATACCTTCCAAACGATAACGATAATAAGTTTGCGTAGGATTGACATAATTCAATGCCGAAAAATCAATAGTTATAAAGTTCTGATTGTAATTTAAAGTAATACTTTTAGTTGTAGCAATCGCATTTTTCAATATGATATTGTCATCATAGGATTCTCCCGATTTAACTTTAGTTCCAAAAAGCATCAAACCAGTAAACAATGGCTTTTGCAATTGTTTGAATGACCAAGGTTTTTGCAAATCGATGCTATTAAAACCGTTAACACCGCCCATTAACAGCTGTCCATTACTCGATGCAAAAATTGCGGAAGCTGTAAACTCATTCTCAATCACTCCATCATAATGGTTGAAATTAGCAATCGAAAAACGAAGTTTTTTTCCTTTATTATTAACCGAAATTCGCGAAACACCTCCCGCGGTGGTAACCCAAATTAGTCCTTGCCTGTCTTCTACAATTCCTTTAATGCTGTTATTCACCAATCCGTCATCTGTAAAAAGAGTATGCAATTCTGCATTTAATGGTTGCCAAACACTTAATCCATCTTGGGTTCCAATCCATACAATCCCACGACTGTCCTTGAAAACAGCTGTATATTGTTGATTTTCATTCTTCAAAAGTTCTTTCAGTGGCTGACTGATTTTATTCTTTTTATAATTATAAGCAAACAATCCAGCATTACTTCTTCCCAAAAAAGATTGGGTATCAAAAGCAATCAATTGAGAAACGGAACGTAATTGTTCGCCATTCAATGCCAATTGCAATGACTTAAAATTTCCACTCACAGGACTAAAAACAGCCAATCCATCGGATGTTGCAATTAAAAATTGTCCATCCGGTTTTTCCGCAATGTAACGACAATTTCCGCCGAGATGATCAATATGTTTAAGCTGATTGTTTTGCAAACAATAGACTCCTTTATTTCGTGTGCATATCCAAATCCGATTTTGGGAATCTTTTGTCATCGAAAGACAATCTACATCCTTTGGAAATCCCGGAAAAGTAGAAAGTTTAGAAGTTTCGGACGAATAACTGTACAGTCCATTTTTGGTTCCAACCAAAATTGTATTTTGTGTCGTTTGCTCAAAACAAGTGACATCAATATCTTTTAATTGTGTTCCAAAAAACGTTTTACCAACATTCTTAAATTTGAATCGGTCGGGATGGTAATACAACAATCCATGATTGAATGTGCCAATCCATAGTCCGCCCTGCGAATCGTTATAAAGTGTACTCGCTTCGGTATTTACTGCGGTCCCATCAACCAATTTGAATGATGGAATCAATTGTTTTTCTTTTAGGTTTTTATCAATAAACCACAATCCGATGGCACAACTCACCCATAAATTGCCTTTACTGTCAACAGAAATCGTATTGAGCCAATAGTCAGTTTGAAGTATTTTTGTATGTGTTCGCTTTTTAATATCATAAGCTAACATAATACCGCCTCCTCCATTTCGTATCTGATACAATGAATTCTCCGACTGAACCACCATCAGCGTGTTGCCATATTGAGTTGGATTTTGATCAGACAAAGAATTGGTTTTATACAACTCTTTGGCCGTCTTCAAATCATAACAAACTATCAATCCATGTCTATAGAACAGAAAAAGTTGTTGCTTAATAACAGCTATATCATAAAGTTGGTCTTTTATTCCATTGGGAGTCGAAACATTTTTAAGAAAAACAGCAGTCTTTCTATTTTTGGCATTTCGAAATAATAGCTTATCTGAAGACGTAAGCACCCAATAATTCTGATATACATCAACAAAAAAGTCGGCAATGGATTCCCGAATTCCCATTTTAAATAAAATGCTATCCGGTTTCGACACAAAACGCTCTTGTTTTATATCAATACCCATCAACTTTCCTTTGTCTTTTATCCAGACATATTCTTTATCCACATAGCCGTGGTGAAATCCTGAATAGCCGGTTAATCGGGAAATGTTATTGCCTTTTAGATGTAAATATTTAAAGGATGTTCCATCATAAATATTGGTTACACCTTCGGTAGTGATTACCATTCGACCATCCTGAAGTTGCAAAATGGTACGAACCCTGTTTTCTGAAAGTCCATTTTTAGAATCGATAGATGTAAATACGAAAGACTGCTGCGCATTTAGAGATACACAAAAACACAAAAACAATCCAAGTAAAATATATCGACAAAAATTGCTATTCATAATTGCTATTAATGTGTACAAAATCCAAAACGGAAATAGTCAATAACGAAACTACAAAAAAACCGTATTACAATTTCGATTATTTTCCTTGAAGCATTCTCAAATCAACAACCGTTCTAAAACCCACATGATTGGAACTCGAACCTTCAGCCATTCCCATTCGGGCTGAAATCCTGAAACTGGAACAATAGGATTCATTACATAAAAAAGAACCTCCTTTTATGACTCTTTCCTTTTCACACAGATTATTCGGATTATAGGCTTCGACAGCTCCTTGCGGATTAATAGCTGTTTCTCCTTTCGAAAACAACTCCTGATAATAATTCACATTGTACCAATCCTGAGTATATTCCCAAACATTTCCAGATAAATCATAAATTCCTAAAGAATTTGGAGCAAATGATTTTACAGCAGCCAAAAAAGCATAACCGTCCTGATTACTATTATAATTAGGGAAATTGCCCTGCCAGGTATTGGCTTCTTTAGCTATTTTTGACTTATCATCTCCCCAGGTATAAATGCTGTTTTTCAAATTTCCCATAGCTGCCAATTCCCATTCGGCTTCCGTGGGCAATCTACGCTTCGCCCATTTGCAATAAGCCTGAGCATCTTCATACGAAATATGCACCACCGGATAATTGTCTTTTCCTATTATATTGGAATTTTTCCCTTCGGGATGGCGCCAATTGGCTCCCATAACCCATTTCCACCATTGTCTAAAATCGGTATAATCGGTAACATTTTTCACTTTATCATTAAAAACCAACGAACCTGGTTGCAATAAAGAATCGGCTGGTTTAGGCGTTCCTTCGGGTAAAGTTTTTTTGAATTCTTCCCAAATAATTGGTCTTTCGGCAGTGGTTACATAATGGGTTTCATCTACAAATTTTTTAAAACTGGCATTCGTAACTTCGGAGATATCCATAAAGAAACCATCAACAGCAACACTGTGTGCCGGTTTCTCATGTTCGAGTGCTAATTTATCGTTTGTTTTTGCTCCTTGTGTAAAGGTATTTCCCGGCACCCAAACCATATTGGGAGGAGTAACAACATTTTTCGGTTGTTCTTTGATAATTTGCTCTTTGTTATTGCAAGCACAAAACAAGACTATAATCAAACCGAAAAGCATTTTATATTTTTTCATTATTTAATATTTCAATTATTTAAAAATATATGAAATCGCTATAGAACCATAAAAATAACCGATATTTCTATAGTAGTTTAATTCTTTTCCCCGGTAAACAAATGCATAAGAAAGATTCAGATTGTTTTTTCGATATCTCAAACCTGCTTCTCCATTAAATCGAAATGGTCTTATATCAAAAGTCACAGGGCTATTATCATTAAAAAGACTTCCCTGTATAGTCGCATCATAAATTTGATAATTAAAAGAAGGTGCCATATAAAAGTAAAACTCACTCTCCAATGGACTTGCATCTGCTTTTAATGAAGCACCATAAAAATTGGAATCTGAAAGAGAGACTAATTTTTTTATCCCAATTCTGCTAACAAAACCAGTTGACAAAGAAGTAAATATTGTTCCTAGTTTAGCTTCCGATTGCCATTGAAAATCGATTCTTCGACTCTTTATTCCGCTAAAAAGAGGTTTAGCAAATAGGGCATAAATTTGTACTCCCAGAGTATTTTTAATTTGGTAATCCCATTCTTCAAAAGCCGTATAATGAAACAAACGGTGTGTCCCCGATTGTACTTCGGCTGCAAAAGAATTTGGACCAACATAACCTAGCTGAATATACTTTTTGAAAACAGCCTGATTTGTATAAAAATTAGTATTCCCGAATTCGCCAAAAAGATAGCCCGCAAATGGTCTGTCGAACATTTCTTCTTTACTATTCTTATAAATAAATCTGGGACTGTACATATATTGTCCAGCTCTTATTTCATTGATTTTTTTCAGAAGCTGTGGTTTATTCTTTTTAGACAAATAGCGGTAAAAAACTTCTAAACCGTTGGTATAATACTGATCGTTTTTAGAAGAAGTGTACAAATCATTATCAGTAACAATACCTATTTCAACACTGGAATTCTGACCCGAAACAGCAACAGAAAACAGCAACAACAAATTGATAAAAAGTACTGTTTTTGATTGCATCTAATACTCAATTTTCCCTATTGTACGCATGACACGCATAATTTTATCTTTTCTTCGATTGATATAAGAAGACGAACTGGTAGCGGTATATTTTCGGGGATTAGGCAAAATAGCGGCAATTCCGGCCGCTTGTTTTTTAGTTAAATTGGCAGCATCTTTTCGGTACCAATGTTCAGCTGCGGCCTGCGCTCCATAGACTCCATCACCCATTTCGATACTATTGAGATAAACTTCCATAATGCGTTCTTTCCCCCAAATCAGTTCAATCAAAACCGTAAAATAAGCTTCTAAAGCTTTCCTGATATAACTTCGTCCCTGCCACAGAAAAACATTTTTTGCTGTTTGCTGTGAAATGGTACTTCCGCCTTTTATTTTGCGGCCTCTTTCATTGTTTTTATAG
Source organism: Flavobacterium sufflavum (assembly GCF_004016525.1). Classification (GTDB taxonomy): domain Bacteria; phylum Bacteroidota; class Bacteroidia; order Flavobacteriales; family Flavobacteriaceae; genus Flavobacterium; species Flavobacterium sufflavum. The sequence continues at coordinate 130,496 of NZ_SACJ01000002.1, read as the reverse complement.
GCTTTTTGCATAGCCCTAAAATCAAAACCATTATGCGTTAAAAACAAACCATCTTCACTCGCAATAACTGCTTTTTGTAAATTAACCGAAATATTATCTAAAGGCTCCCAATCATGACTAAAATAAACTGGCTTACCTGCCATCTTATTTTCGATAGCACGAATAACCATCAAAGGGGTAACTGGTACGGGAACAAATTTAAAAAAGACCACTAAAAACAAAGAAATACCAATAAACCATAAAATCATTTTAAACAGAATTATCCTCAATTGAGCCATAAAACCATGAGATTGTTTTTTTGCGGGTCTTTTGCTTGCTGAATTTGAAGTAATTTTTGTTGCCATTTATTGTATATGCTCTTAATACTTTTCCTTAAACGTTTTAAAAACTCTAACTCTTAAAATCTGTTAGAATTTTACACGAAGTAAAATTACTTTTTTTAGCTAATCATCCAATAATTTTATTCTTATTTCTAAGCTGTTTAAAATTAAACTGAAAAATCAGCTACTGACTTAAGAGAGAAGAGAAATAAGCAATTTTAAATTAACTATTTTTATACTCCTTAAATAATGACAATGACTCAAAATAAAATGACAGCCGACTTGCTATGGCAATTAGGACGAATAACAGCACTGGGAATATCCAAAGACAAAAAAAATATTGTTTACAAAGTAAATACACCTTCGATTGAAGAGAACAAACAAAACACTAAACATTACTTTATTCCAATAGACGGTGGAAAACCAAGCGAAATTGAAGACCCAAATACTATTTTAACCAATAAAAATCTATCACCCGATGGCAAATACCTGCTTTCCCATCAAGAAGTAAAATTACAGAATGTTTTAGGTAAAGATTTTTATCCTGAATTAGAAAAAGCCGAAGTACAAATCTATGATTCCTTAAATTACCGCCACTGGGATACTTGGAATGAAGGCAAATTCAACCATGTTTTTTATAAAGAGAATAAAGATGATGCTCCGCAAACGGACATTATGGAAAACGAACTTTTTGACTGTCCGCAGAAACCGTTTGGCGGTGATGAAGATTACATTTGGTCACCGGATGGCAAGAGCATTCTTTACGTATCCAAGAAAAAATTTGGCACTGAATATGCCATTTCTACCAATAGCAATATTTTTCAGTATGACTTAGAAACTGCAAAAACTATTAATCTTACTGAAGATAATTTAGGTTATGATGTTGCACCACAATTTTCTGCTTCGGGAATTCTTGCCTGGTTACAGATGCAACGTGATGGTTATGAAGCCGACAAAAATGACATCATTGTTAGTTCCCAAGGAATAAAAATAAACCTGACTGCTCATTGGGATGGAACTGTCGATAGTTTTCTTTGGAGTGAAGACAGCCAAAAAATTTATTTTATTGCTCCAATTGATGGTACCAAACAATTATTTGAAGTTCATTTTCCTGAACTTACAAAGACACAACCTCAAGTACAACAAATTACCGATGGCTACTTTGACATTGTTAAACTCATTGGTTTTAATGACAACAAAATCATAGTTGCCAGAGAAGATACTAATTATGCTGCTGAAATTTTCTCTTATGATTTGGTTGAAAAAAATTGGCAACAATTAACCAATATCAATACCGAAACCTATCAATCATTAGCTTTAAGCAACGCCGAAAAAAGATATGTAACCACTACCGACGGCAAAAAAATGCTGGTTTGGGTTATTTTTCCGCCTAATTTTGATGCTTCAAAAAAATATCCCACCTTATTGTATTGTCAAGGTGGGCCACAAAGTGCCTTGACACAGTTTTATTCTTACCGATGGAATTTTCAATTAATGGCTGCCAACGATTACATTATTGTAGCACCTAACCGTCGTGGGATGCCAGGACATGGAGTAGAGTGGAACGAACAAATCAGCAAGGATTGGGGTGGACAAGTAATGGACGATTATCTTTCGGCTATTGATGATATATCCCATGAACCTTATGTAGACACCAATCGTCTGGGATGTATTGGTGCGAGCTACGGCGGTTATTCGGTATTTTATTTAGCTGGAATTCACCGTAATCGTTTCAAAACATTTATTGCTCATGATGGCGTTTTCAACACTAAAAGTATGTTTGGAACTACCGAAGAAATATTCTTCAACAACTGGGATTTTGGTGGTGCATATTGGGAAAAGGACAATGCCGTTGCTCAAAAAGCATACAACGAATTCAACCCGATGAATTTTGTAGAAAAGTGGAATACACCAATTTTAATTATCCAGGGAGGGAAAGATTTTCGTGTGCCTATAGGTCAGGCTCAGGAAGCTTTTCAGGCAGCGCAATTACGCAGAATTAAAAGTCGTTTTCTGTATTTCCCAGAAGAAAACCACTGGGTTCTCAATCCACAAAATGCACAAGTATGGCAAAGAGAATTCTTTAAATGGTTGAAAGAAACTTTATAATTCCGTACTAAATAGAAACAAAAAAACCTCACTTTTCAGTGAGGTTTGAATTAAATATAAACTTTTATTCTGGTTCGTTCATTTTGAAAGTATCCATAAAAGCAGTGGTATAATCACCCGCTATATAACGAGGATCATCCATCAATTGTCTATGGAAAGGAATTGTAGTTTTGATACCTTCAATAACAAATTCGTCTAATGCTCTTCTCATTTTACTAATTGCTTCTTCACGAGATTGAGCAGTAGTAATCAATTTAGCAATCATCGAATCGTAATTTGGTGGAATAGTATAACCCGAATATACGTGAGTATCTAAACGTACACCGTGACCACCCGGCATGTGTAATGTAGTAATTTTTCCTGGCGAAGGTCTAAAATCATTGTATGGATCTTCGGCGTTGATACGACATTCGATAGCGTGTAATTGTGGTAAATAGTTTTTACCTGAAATTGGAATTCCAGCTGCTACCATAATTTGCTCACGAATCAAATCGTAATCAATTACTTGTTCTGTAATAGGATGTTCAACCTGGATACGCGTATTCATTTCCATAAAATAGAAATTACGGTGTTTATCCACTAAAAACTCAACTGTTCCAGCACCTTCATATTTAATATATTCGGCTGCTTTTACTGCTGCTTCTCCCATTTTCTGACGCAATTCGTCAGTCATGAATGGAGAAGGAGTTTCTTCGGTTAATTTTTGATGACGTCTTTGTACTGAACAATCTCTTTCAGAAAGATGACAAGCTTTACCGTAAGCATCACCAACAACCTGGATTTCGATATGACGTGGTTCTTCAATTAATTTCTCCATGTACATTCCGTCATTTCCAAAAGCAGCAGCTGCTTCCTGACGTGCACTTTCCCAAGCTTTATGAAGATCTTCTTCTTTCCAGATGGCACGCATTCCTTTTCCACCACCACCGGCAGTAGCTTTCATCATAACAGGATATCCTATTTCTTTAGCTACTATTTGTGCTTGCTCAAAAGATTCTAAAATTCCTTCAGAACCTGGAACACAAGGAACACCAGCTTCAATCATAGTTGATTTTGCAGAAGCTTTATCTCCCATTCTGTCAATCATTTCAGGTGCAGCTCCAATGAACTTAATACCGTGTTCTTGACAAATTTTTGAAAATTTAGAATTTTCAGAAAGGAATCCGTATCCCGGATGAATTGCGTCAGCATTTGTGATTTCGGCTGCAGCAATAATATTTGACATTTTCAAATAGGACAAGTTGCTTGGTGCTGGTCCGATACAAACCGCTTCGTCAGCAAACTTTACATGCAAACTTTCTGCATCGGCAGTAGAGTAAACAGCAACTGTTTTAATTCCCATTTCTTTGCATGTTCTAATTACACGAAGTGCAATTTCTCCTCTATTTGCAATTAATATTTTTTTAAACATCTTTTAAAAGTTAGAAGTTAGAAGTTAGAAGTTAGAAGTCAAGAATGCAATTCATTTGAATCTGAATGTTAATTAAGGTTCAAATCTGCAATCTAAAATCTGCAATCTAAAATCTTAAATTTATGATGGATCTACTAAGAATAATGGTTGATCAAATTCAACTGGTGACATATCGTCAACTAAAATTTTAACGATTTTTCCAGAAACCTCAGATTCGATTTCGTTAAATAATTTCATTGCTTCAACAACACAAAGCACATCACCTTTAGCAATAGAACTTCCAACTTCTACAAACATTGGTTTGTCTGGAGAAGGTTTTCTGTAGAAAGTACCAATCATAGGCGATTTGATAGTGATATATTTTGCATCATCAGCTGCAGGTGCTGCTGCAACTGGTGCTGCCGCTGCTGGAGCCGCAGGTGCTGCTATAATCTGTTGCACTGGTGCCTGAGCTGGCAATTGTTGCACATAAGTAGGCTCTGGAGCACTGGTTTCCAATGTAGTTCTAATGGTAATTTTAACATCATCCATTTCTAACTTTACCTCGGCAACACCAGAATTAGATACAAATTTGATTAGGTTCTGAATTTCTTTTAAATCCATAATATTTGTGATTTTAGTTTAAATTTATTGTTTGTTATATGCCCATTTCAGATAAATAGAACCCCAAGTGAATCCTCCTCCAAATGCAGCAAAAATAATGGTATCTCCTTTTTTAAACAAATGTTCGAAATCATTTAAGACTAGAGGTAAGGTCGCCGATGTAGTATTTCCATATCTTTCGATATTCATTAAGACCTTAGAATCCTCCAGATTCATTCTATGCGCAGTAGCATCAATGATACGTTTATTTGCCTGATGTGGCACTAAAAAGTTAACATCTTCATTAGTAAGATTGTTTCTTTTTAAAATTTGTTCACTTGCATCAGCCATATTGGTTACAGCATATTTAAATACTGTTTTACCGTCTTGTCTTATGCTGTGTCTTTTTTCTTCAACGGTTTGAATCGTTGTTGGATGAAGAGATCCACCTGCGTCAATTTTCAAGAAATCACGACCTACACCATCACTTCTTAAATATTCATCCTGCAATCCTAAACCTTCATAATTTGGTTCGAATAATACTGCTCCTGCACCATCACCAAAAATAATACATGTTGTTCTATCAGTATAATCAACAATAGAAGACATTTTATCGGCTCCAATTAATAATACTTTTTTGTATCTTCCTGATTGTATGTAAGCTGCCGCTGTAGACATTCCGTATAAAAAGCTGGAACAGGCTGCTTGCAAATCATAAGCAAAAGCATTTACAGCACCTATTTGGGTCGCAACATAAGCTCCTGTTGCTGAAACTTGCATATCCGGAGTTGCTGTTGCCATCAAAACCAAATCAATTTCCAAAGGATCTATTTTTGCCTTAGCAATTAAATCTTCAGCTGCTTTTATTGCTAAATAAGAGGTTCCTTTATCAGCATCTTTTAAAATCCTTCTTTCTTTTATTCCTGTACGCGAAGTAATCCATTCGTCGTTTGTGTCCACCATTGTTTCAAGAACCTGGTTTGAAAGCACAAAATCTGGAACATAAGCTCCAACTGCAGTAATTGCGGCCGTAATTTTATTCATTTTATTCGGATATTTTCCCTCCTGTAACTACACAAAAGGAAACGTTTAAAAAGGGGTTAAAAATACAAAAAAAATCTAAACCCTTTATCTTTAAAAACTTCTTATTTAACTAAAATTACAAACAACAAAAAACTCTCACAATGTGAGAGTTCTCGTATTATCTATAAAAACATATTATGCAAAAGTAGCTTCTGACTTATCAATAACCACTTGTCCTCTATAGTACATTTTCCCTTCATGCCAGTAAGCTCTGTGGTACAAATGCGCCTCTCCTGTAATAGGACAAGTAGCGATTTGTGCTACTGTAGCTTTATAATGTGTTCTTCTCTTGTCTCTTCTTGTTTTCGAGGTTTTTCTTTTAGGATGTGCCATTTTACTATATTATTTATCCGTTAATAGTTGCTTTAATTTGTCCCAACGCGGGTCTATATTCTCTTCTTTATTCTCTTCTTCATCTACTTCTTTTACCTGCAATTCATTCAGTTTATCCAAAACTTCCGTCTTTAAACTTCCGTCCTTAACCCCTGGATGAACTCGTTTTAAAGGCACCGAAAGCGCAATCATTTCATAGATATACTGCGCTATATCTATTTCAAATTCACCAAAAGGCAAAATCAACAACTCTTCATTATCATTATTAAACACTTCACCAAAACGAACTATCAATTTCATTTTACCTTTAATCGGCAAATCAAAATCTTCTCCCGTCAAGTCGCAAGGAACATTAACTGTCCCTTTGTGCTTAAACTCTAACTCAAGCATATTGCTTTTCTTATCTAAAACTACAGTCACTTTGATATCCGAATTTTGAAATTCGTCATATTCAAAGTTCTCAAAGAACGCATTACTTATTTGATACTCAAAATGATGTTTCCCTAGCTTTAAGCCTACGAAAGGAATTAAAAATTCTTTTGTCCTATTCATTTCAACAAAATTTTGCCCGTAACTTCGGGAGTGCAAAGATATAAAATTATTATAAATCCAATAACGTTATTAATCTTTTTTTATCTACATTTATTTTTCCCTAACTTTTAATGGCTTTTCGGTCATTTCTTCATATTGAATCCTTGAACGATAGACATCTACAGCCAAATATACAGCTTCTTTAAACGAATTAAAATCTGCAATTCCTTTACCCGCGATATCATAAGCCGTACCGTGATCCGGCGAAGTCCTAACCTTACTCAATCCTGCCGTAAAATTCACTCCTTTTCCAAAAGACAAAGTCTTAAACGGTACCAATCCCTGATCATGATAAGTCGCAATAACAGCATCAAACTTTTCATAATGACCACTTCCAAAAAAACCATCCGCTGCAAAAGGACCAAAAACCATTGTTCCTTTATCAAATATTTTTTTCAAAACCGGCTTTATCAATTCCTCATCTTCTTTCCCAATAACCCCTCCGTCACCACAGTGAGGATTCAATCCTAAAACAGCAATCTTTGGATTACCTATACTAAAATCACGAATCAAAGACCGCCTTACCGTCTCTATCTTTTTAACAATCAAATCTTCAGTCAAGCGGGAAGCCACCTCATTAATAGGCACATGATCTGTCAACAAACCTACCCTCAAATTATCCTGCACCATAAACATCAAAGCATCCCCTTCTAATTCCTGATCCAAATAATCTGTATGCCCCGGAAATTTAAAATCCTCCGATTGTATATTGTATTTATTTATTGGAGCAGTCACCAAAACATCCACCAATCCTTCTTTCAAAGCTTTGGTAGCAGCAACAAAAGATTTAATAGCATACTCCCCTACTTTATCATCATTTACACCTAAATTCAAATCAACCCCTTCTTTCCAAACATTCAGCACATTGATCTTTCCATGAACCAGCTGATCCAACTTATCAATCCCATGTAAAACAACAGCAGACTCTAAATTTCTTTTTATAAAAGACAAAATCTTCACATTAGCAAAAACAACAGGCGTACACAACTCTAACATTCGAGAATCTTCAAATGTCTTTAAAACAACCTCGCTTCCAATACCATTCAAATCTCCAATTGAAATTCCTACGATAATATTTTCTGCTTTTTTAATCATATCCACAAGTTTTTATTGCTAATTTTGAAGTGCAAATTTAGTAAAATAAAACAAGAATGTTTACAGGAATAATAGAAACCCTTGGAACCATCCAAGAAATAAAAAAAGACAAGGACAATATCCATATAACGATTAACTCTTCAATTACAAACGAACTCAAAATAGACCAAAGTGTAGCACATAATGGAATTTGCCTGACTGTAGTAGCTACAAAAGACAACAACTACACCGTAACCGCAATTGACGAAACCATAAAAAAAACCAATTTAGGAGAATGGCAAGAAGGAGACTTAGTCAATCTGGAAAGAGCCATGAAATTAGGAGATCGCTTAGACGGCCATATTGTTCAAGGACACATAGACCAAACCGGAATCTGTATTGCAATCTCAGAAGCCAACGGAAGCTGGATTTACACCTTTGAATACGATGACAAACTCAACAACCTGACCATCGAAAAAGGCTCCATAACTGTTAACGGAGTAAGTCTAACCGTTGTAAACTCTCAAAAAAACCAATTTAGCGTAGCCATAATCCCTTACACACTCGAACACACTAATTTTAAAAATTTCAAAGTGGGTTCAAAAATCAATCTGGAATTTGATGTTATCGGCAAATACATATCACGATTATACGCCAACAAAATTTAAAGAAACAAACACCAAAAGAAACGCTCGATTATATCGAGCGTTTCTTTTTTTTCATAGAAATATAAATTTTATAAAACCCAAATGACAAACCTACAACAAACAACACCAAAAAGCCATCGCCTATAGGCAAACCTGGAGGAGGAGGAACAGGACTAGCTGGAACAGGCACCACAGGACCAGCAAAAACAACAGCCCCCCAAAAAAAGAAGAAAAAAATACAATAAATATTATTTAATATTTTTCTCATAAAAGTAAAATCCATTTTTTTAAAACCTGTATAACTAACAATCAATTTTAAATCTCCATTTTCCAAAACCATTAGTCATAAAAAAACAAAGATATAGCATTTAAATGAATTTAACACAAAAGCAAAACCCTTTAAAACGTTAATTTTAAAGGGTTTTCATCGATTGTGGTCCCACCTGGGCTCGAACCAGGGACCACCTGATTATGAGTCAGGTGCTCTAACCAGCTGAGCTATAGGACCAGTTAAGAGGCTGCAATATTACCACTATTTTTTGGTTGTTCCAAATATTTTTTACTTAGTTTTTAAGCCATCATTCATATTAAAAATTTCCTGACAGAAAACTACTGATTACTAACACAATAAAACTCCAACAAAATAAGCTAAATACTTTGACACAATTCAATCAAAACGCCATTAGTACTTTTAGGATGCAAAAAAACCACTAACTTATTATCGGCTCCTTTTTTTGGAATTTCATTCAAAACTAAAAAACCTTCTTCTTTTAATCTTTGGACCTCTTCCTGAATATTTTCAACCTCAAACGCAATATGATGAATTCCTTCTCCTTTTTTTTCTAAAAATTTAGCAATTGGACTATCAGAATTAGTTGCTGCTAAAAGTTCAATTTTACTGGTCTCACTTTTGAAAAAAGAAGTCAAAACACCTTCACTTTCTACTTCTTCCGTTTTATAATTAGAAACACCTAACAATTTTTCGAACAAAGCATTCGATGCTACAATATCCTTTACCGCAATTCCTATGTGATCAATCTTTTTCATCCAATTTCTGAATTTTAAACACAATAAAGCACAAAACTATTTCTAAAGATAATTATTCTACTACTTCACTCCCTTAATAATTCTATAAAAAGTTTTAATTCCAGTAATTATAATCGTTATTTTGTACTTCTAAATTCTAAATTGTATGTTGAAAGACAAATTAAAATACATTTCTATACTACTAATAATAATCATGGTAAGCTGTGCCAAAAGAGGCAGTATCACCGGCGGACTAAAGGATACTATCGCCCCTAGTCTAAAAATGAGTTTCCCTGAAAATTTCAGCAGCAATTTTAAAGAAAAACAAATTAAATTAGAGTTTGACGAAATTGTAATTCTTAAAACCTTAAGTAAACAATTAGTGATTTCGCCTCCTATGAAATACGAACCTCTAATTATCCCCACGACTGCCAGCAAATATATTACCATAAAAATAAAAGACACTCTTAAACCCAACACAACCTATAGTTTTAATTTTGGACAAAGCATAACCGACAATAACGAAGGAAACCCTTTGAACCAATTTAAATATGTTTTTTCCACAGGCAGTTATATCGACTCTTTAGCCCTTGGTGGAAAAGTAAAATACGCTTACGAAAAGGAAGCAGAATCCTTTATATCTGTAATGCTTTATGAAGTGAATGACACTTTTAATGACTCCGTTATTTACAAAGAAAGTCCAAGATACATCACAAACACTTTAGACAGTCTGAAAACGTTTCGTTTAGAGAATTTAAAAGCAGGAAAATATTTTTTAGTTGCTTTAAAAGATCTTAACAAAAACAATAAATTCGACCCTAAAACTGAAAAAATAGGATTCATAAAAGATTTTATCAGCATCCCGAACGACACCTTATACGAAATAGAACTTTTCAAAGAAACAAGCGCTTTTAAGGCATTCAAGCCAACTCAAGAGTCAGCGAACAAACTATTTATGGGTTACGAAGGAGATTTAACCGAAACAAATTCAAGACCTAAAATCACCTTAAAAAACAACAACGAAATACTGAGCAGTATAGTCACCAAGCTTCCTAAAAAAGATTCGCTCCAAATTTGGTTCAAACCCCTAAAAACCGATTCTTTAAAAATAGCGATAACTCATGATAAATTTGAAAAAACTTTCACGCTTAAAACCAAAAACCAAAAAAAGGACAGTTTAACTATCAGCTCAATAAATCCGGCCAGCTTTAAAGATCGCTTTGCATTAGAATCTTCAAGACCTCTAGTTAAATTTGACGAAACAAAAATCAAATTAATAGACGGAGATTCGACTGCCATAAAATTCACCAAAAGCTATGATGAATTCAACCAAAAATTATATTTGGATTTCAAAAAAGAGCCTGCAAAAAAATACAGTTTCACCTTGCTGCCTGGCGCTTTGACTGATTTTTACGAACAGACAAATGACACTTTAAACTACCAAATTAGCACCAAAGAACTGGAAGATTATGGGAATTTGAAAGTGAAATTAGAGAATGTAAAATCATATCCTATCATTGTCGAATTGCTAAAATCAACCGGAGAAACTGTCGCTAGCCAATACATAGAAAAAGAAACCAGTACAATAGATTTTAATCTTTTAGATCCCGCTCAATTTTCACTTCGTGCCATCTATGACACTAACAAAAATAACCAATACGATCCCGGAAATTATTTACAGAAAAAATATGCCGAAGAAGTAGTTTATTTATCAGGAGAAATTGATGTGAGAACCAACTGGGACGTAGAACAAACTTTCGATTTAAGTATTCCTTATACGCCTCCTCCTAAAAAAGATGATAAAAACAAAAAGAAGAAAAATAATTAAAGTAATTTAAACGAATCCCGATCATTCAGAAAACCCAACTTCTGTCTGGCTGCAATCATTTTTTGTTTATCTAATTCAACCAGAAAAACATTTTCTGATTCTGTTGGAGCAGCCAAATAATCCCCCAGACAATCCAGTAGCTGAGAATGTCCTGGATAATTATGTCCATTAGCGTCAACTCCAATTCTATTGACACCAATAGTATAACTCATATTTTCTATGGCACGGGCTTTAAGAAGCGCATCCCAGGCATTTATTCTTTTTTCCGGCCAACTCGCCACATACAGCAGTAAATCGTAATTTTCTACATTTCTGGAAAATACCGGAAAGCGTAAATCATAACACACCATTGGACAAATTTTCCAGCCCAGATAATCCACAATTAATTTTTGATTTCCTGCCGTATACACTTTGTCTTCCCCTGCCAATGTAAATAAATGCTTTTTATCGTAAAACTGAATTTCTCCCGAAGGAAACGCAAACAACATTCTGTTATAAAAATTACCTGATTCTTCAATAACCAAACTTCCTGTTATAGCCGTTTTTTTGGCTTTCGCCAAAGACTGCATCCATAACACAGTTTCGCCTTGCATTGTTTCAGCAACAGGGCTAGGATTCATTGTAAAGCCTGTAGAAAACATTTCAGGAAGAACAACCAAATCAATAGACTCATTGATTCCATTAATTTTTTCTTCGAAAGAATCTCGGTTAGCTTTAGAATTTTCCCAAACTAAATCTGACTGTATTAAGGCTATTTTCATAAAAAAAAGTTATTTCACAAAGATACACAAAGTTAACACAGAGATTCGCAAAGTTTGTCCCAACAAAAAAGCGCATTCAAATCAATGAATGCGCTTCTGCAATATATTTGGAAAATATTATCCTTTGATACTTGCTGACATGTACTCTCTGTTCATACGAGCAATGTTTTCAAGAGAAATTCCTTTTGGACATTCAACTTCACAAGCTCCTGTGTTAGTACAGTTACCAAAACCTTCGTCATCCATTTGGCTTACCATGTTCAATACACGATCAACCGCTTCTACCTGACCTTGTGGCAATAGAGCAAACTGAGAAACTTTAGCAGCAACGAATAACATAGCCGATGAGTTTTTACAAGTAGCTACACAAGCTCCACATCCAATACAAGTGGCAGCATCAAAAGCAGCATCAGCATCTTTTTTATTTACTGGAATTGTATTTGCATCGATAGTGTTTCCTGAAGTATTTACCGAGATAAATCCTCCTGCGTGTTGGATTCTGTCAAAAGAACTTCTGTCAACAACTAAATCTTTAACTACTGGGAAAGCAGCTGCACGGAATGGCTCAATAGTGATAGTATCACCATCTTTAAACATACGCATGTGCAATTGACAAGTTGTAACTCCTCTGTCTGGTCCGTGAGCTTCTCCATTGATGAATAAAGAACACATTCCGCAAATTCCTTCGCGACAATCGTGATCAAAAGCTACTGGCTCTTCACCAGCATTGATTTGTTGTTCGTTGAATACGTCAAGCATTTCAAGGAATGACATATCAGGTTCAATTCCGTCGATTTTATAATCGACCATCGCTCCTTTATCTTGGGCGTTTTTTTGACGCCATATTTTTAATGTAAGTTTCATTTTTATAAGGTATTAAGCATTATGAATAAGTATCAAGACTTTCTCAGAATACTATTTATAACTTCTTTGAACTAGTTTTATGTTTTCGTAATTCAATGGTTCTTTGTGTAATACTGCATCACTTGGTTTTCCTTTGTATTCCCAAGCAGCAACATAAGCAAAGTTATCATCATCACGAAGTGCTTCTCCTTCTTCTGTTTGATATTCCTCACGGAAGTGACCTCCACAAGATTCGTTACGGTGTAAAGCATCCTTAGCAAACAATTCTCCTAATTCTAAGAAATCGGCAACACGAATTGCTTTTTCTAATTCTTGGTTGAATCCTTTATCAGTTCCAGGTACTCTTACATCTTTATAAAACTCTTCACGTAAAGCAGCGATTTCAACAATAGCTTCATTTAATCCTTTTTCGTTACGAGCCATACCTACTTTATCCCACATAATTTTACCTAATTTTTTGTGGAAATAGTCAACTGAATGCGTTCCTTTATTATTGACAAAGTTAGCAATCAATTCTTTTACTGATTTCTCAGCTTCCTCAAACTCAGGTCTGTCTGTAGAAATAGGTCCCATTTTGATATCCGGAGCTAAATAATCTCCAATTGTATAAGGCAATACGAAATATCCGTCAGCCAAACCTTGCATCAAAGCAGAAGCCCCTAAACGGTTAGCTCCGTGGTCAGAGAAGTTAGATTCTCCGATAGAGAAACAACCAGGAATTGTAGTCATCAAGTTATAATCAACCCAAGTTCCTCCCATTGTATAGTGAACCGCAGGGTAAATCATCATTGGAGTTGTATACGGATCCTCGTCTACAATTTTATAATACATTTGGAACAAGTTCCCGTATTTACTTTTTACAATATCAGTACCTAATTTAGTTACCAAAGCTTTGTCATTAGCATCTAAACCTTTTACATAAGCAGCTTCAGTACCATAACGTTGAATAGCAGCAGCAAAGTCTAAATAAACCGCTTCTCCTGTTTTGTTAACACCAAAACCAGCATCACATCTTTCTTTAGCAGCACGAGAAGCTACGTCACGAGGTACCAAATTACCAAAAGCAGGGTATCTTCTTTCTAAGAAATAATCTCTATCAGCTTCAGCTAAATCAGTTGCTTTTTTCTTTCCTTCACGAATAGCTTGAGCATCTTCTAATTTTGCAGGAACCCAGATACGTCCGTCATTACGTAACGATTCTGACATCAAAGTCAATTTAGACTGATGATCTCCTGAAACCGGAATACAAGTTGGGTGAATTTGAGTATAACAAGGGTTTGCGAAGAAAGCTCCTTTTTTGTGGATTTTCCAGGCAGCAGTAGCATTAGAACCCATTGCATTAGTTGATAAGAAAAAAACGTTTCCGTAACCTCCAGAACCAATAACTACAGCGTGAGCTGAATGTCTTTCGATTTCTCCGGTGATTAAGTTACGAGCAATAATTCCTCTTGCTTTACCATCAATAATTACTAATTCAAGCATTTCGTGACGGTTGTACATTTTGATTTTTCCACGACCAATTTGACGGTTCATTGCAGAATAAGCTCCTAGCAATAATTGTTGTCCTGTTTGACCTTGTGCGTAAAATGTACGAGAAACCAAAGTTCCTCCAAATGAACGGTTGTCCAATAATCCACCATATTCACGAGCCAATGGCACCCCTTGAGCCACACATTGGTCAATAATATTAGCAGAAACTTCAGCCAAACGATAAACGTTTGCCTCACGGGCACGGTAATCTCCTCCTTTTACAGTGTCATAAAACAATCTGTGTACTGAGTCACCGTCTCCTTTATAATTTTTTGCCGCATTGATTCCCCCTTGTGCTGCAATAGAGTGCGCACGACGAGGTGAATCCTGAAAACAAAATGCTTTTACGTTATATCCTAATTCTGCTAAAGTAGCAGCTGCAGAACCTCCAGCTAATCCTGTTCCAACAACGATAATATCTAAATTACGTTTGTTAGCAGGGTTTACTAAATTAATATGATCTTTATAATTTGTCCATTTGTCCGCAATTGGACCATTTGGAATTTTTGAATCTAATGCCATTATAATTGAATATTAATGATTGAAATGATGAAATAATGCAATAAACACGAATCCTAAAGGAACGATAACAGAAAACCATAATCCGAAACCTTTCATTCCTTTTGTGTATTTATTGTTTTGTCCTACTGATTGAAAAGAAGAACTGAATCCGTGACGTAAGTGTAAAGACAACAATACAAATGATAAACTGTATAAACCAGTACGAACAGGATTTTCGAATTTTTCCACTAATTCAGGAAAATATCTTGTCTCATCTGCAGGATTGAATTCAACATACTTATAAATCATTTCCGGAAACCAGAAATCATAAAAGTGTAATGCTAAGAAAGCTAAAATAACAGAACCTGAAATGATCATGTTACGTGAAGCCCAACTTGCATTTGCAGCTCCATTGTAGCTAGCATATCCTATTGGTCTCGCTTTTCTGTTTTGAATATCCAATACAAATCCCATGATAAAGTGAAAAACCACACCTACAATAAGAATCGGTTGGATAACAAACTGAATCAAAGGATTAGTTCCCATGAAATGAGAAATCGAATTAAAAACATCAGCACTAATCACTGACATCATATTAATAAAAAAATGCTGCGCTAGAAACAACATCAAAAAAAGTCCTGAAAGTGCCATAGCTACTTTTTTTGCTATTGACGATTTCAATAATCCAGATTTTGCCATAATATTTTAGAATATAATTTAAAAAGTACACAAAAATAGAGTAATTAGTAACGAACTACAACCTTTTCGTTCTTATTTAGAAACGTTATAAAGTTTTTAACTAAAAATACGGTTTTTGAAGACAAACAAACAATTTAAACATTTGACTTACAGCATTATACATGTTTTTTACTCACCAAAAAAGACAAAATTAGCCTAAAAAACAGATTAATTATTCCTATTCAAAAGCATAAAAAATATACATTTAATAATTTTTACATTCAAATACTTTTAAATCAACAAAAAACACAAAATCAAGCTATTTTGTGTACTAAAAAAAACAGCATTTCCAAAGCGTCATTTTATCTTTGCAAATTCAAAAAATATGGAAATGAAAACAGGAATTGACGCACTATCATTTGACGTAGCCAAGCTACATTTACCCATAAAAACATTGGCAGCAGCCAGAAACATAGAACCTGAAAAACTGGAAAAAGGTTTAGGATTACTTAAAATGACTTTGCCTGATACGCATCAGGACAGCGTAGTTTTTGCCGCAAATGCCCTGACTAAATTAATCCAGGACAATCAAATCGACCTTAACGAAATTGCCCGTATTTATGTGGGTACCGAAAGCGCGATCGACAATGCAAAACCTATTGGCTCTTTCCTTGTTGATTTGATGGAACAAAAATTTGGAGAAAATACTTTGGCCGAATGCGATGTAGTCGATTTTACTTTTGCCTGCATTGGCGGTGTTGATGCGATGCAAAACTGCATTGACTTTATCAAATTAAATCCAACTAAAAAAGCAATTGTAGTTACTACCGATTTTGCCAAATACGATTTAAATTCTACCGGAGAATATACTCAAGGCGCCGGAGCAACAGCCATGTTAATTACTGTGAACCCTAGAATTATTGCTTTCGAAAATCATTGGGCAACCAATACCAAAGGTGTTTTTGACTTTTTCAAACCTCACAGAACAGTATCAAAAGAAGCAATAAGCGGAAATAATAATAACGAAGCCTGGTTTGATAATTTGGAAGCCGAAATTGAAATCCACAAAGACCAGCCTGTTTTTGACGGGCAATATTCGAATCAATGTTACATGGACAGAACCAGAAATGCGTATTTCTCGTTCAAAAAACTAAAACAAACTTCAAACACTTTGTACCAAAGCTGGAACAGTATCATTATGCACCTGCCTTATTCGTTTCAAGGTCGTCGTATGTTATCTGAAATCTATGCTTTGGATGCCGAAAATTCAATCATCTCAGGTGAAGAAACCCCGGCTGAATACCAAACCAAATTAAAGGAAACCAGCAAAACTCCGGAATACAAAAACTTTGTGGAAGAAAAATTAATGCCTGCCGAATTAGCTTCTTCACTAATCGGGAACTTATACACAGGTTCTATTTTCATGGGATTCCTTTCTACGTTGGCGCATTTTTATGATTCGAAAAAAGAAATTTCAGGCAACACTTTTGGATTTCTAGCTTACGGAAGCGGTTCGAAATCAAAAGTATTCGAAGGAATTATTCAGAACGAATGGAAATCGGCAATTTCAGATATAAAGCTTTTTGAAACTCTGGATAAAAGTTTCGAAATTGATTTTGACACCTACGAAAAACTTCATAAAAAAGAACAAAAACAAAGCATTCAATCACCAAAAAACGAATGGATTTTAGACAGAATTGAAAACCAAAATCCAAATCTTATTGGTGCCCGATATTACAAATGGATTGATTAAAAATATACACCGCAAATTCGCAAATTATTATTATTTTTTAAAAAAATGTCTTTCTGTTCTTTGCGAGAAATCTTTGCAGCCTTTGCGGTTAATATGTTTTAGCCGTATTAGTAGCTATTAAAATTTGCGAATTTGCGGTATTAGTTATTTTATAACAAACTACGTTATAGTCTTTTTAAACTGGATTGTTTAGATTTGTATTTCAAAACTTTTTCAAATGAAATACCATCAGATTGACCGCCATTTATTTATAAAAAACCGCAGCAAATTTACGGCTCAAATGAAGCCTAAAAGTATTGCGATTTTCAACTCAAACGACATTTATCCCGTTAGCGCCGACAGCACTTTGCCCTTTGCGCAACATCGCGATATTTTTTATTTAAGCGGAATCGATCAGGAAGAAAGTATTTTATTGCTGTGCCCGGATGCGCCTTACGAACACCAAAAAGAAATGTTGTTTTTAAAGGAAACCAGCGAATTGATTGCTATTTGGGAAGGCGCCAAGTTAACCAAAGAAGAAGCTTTTGCTGTTTCGGGGATCAAAACTGTACATTGGCTACAGGATTTTGAAAAAGTCTTGTTCGAAATGATGACATACACCGATACGATGTACATCAACACTAACGAACACTACCGTTCTCATGTAGAAACCGAAACCCGTGAAGCGCGTTTTGTAAAATGGTGGAAAGACAAATATCCTGCTCATGCTGTTGCCAAAAGTAATCCTATTTTGCAACGCCTCCGTTCCGTAAAAGAAAGCGAAGAATTGGATTTGATTCAACATGCCTGTAACATTACCGAAAAAGGCTTCAGACGCATTCTTTCGTTTGTAAAACCCAATGTAACGGAATACGAAATCGAAGCCGAATTCATCCACGAATTCATTCGCAATCGCTCCAAAGGTTTTGCTTACACTCCAATTATTGCTTCGGGAAACAATGCCAATGTGTTGCATTATATCGAAAACAACAAACCATGCAAAGCAGGCGATTTGATTTTGCTTGACGTTGCTGCCGAATATGCTAATTATTCCAGCGATTTAACCCGAACCATTCCCGTTTCAGGCCGTTATTCCGAAAGGCAAAAAGCAGTTTACAATGCCGTTTTAAGAGTAAAAAACGAAGCAACTCAGATGTTAACTCCGGGAACGCTTTGGAAACAATACCAGGCAGAAGTAGGCAAAATCATGTCTTCAGAATTACTAGGCTTGGGACTTTTAGACAAAGCCGATGTGCAAAATGAAAACCCGGAATGGCCGGCTTATAAAAAATATTTCATGCATGGCACTTCGCATCACATGGGACTCGACACCCACGATTACGGCATCCTGACTGAACCGATGCAAGCTAATATGGTTTTTACCGTAGAACCCGGAATTTACATTCCCGAAGAAGGTTTCGGAATTCGTCTGGAAGACAATGTAGTCATTCAGTCAACAGGTGAGCCTTTCAATTTAATGAAAAACATTCCAATTGAAGTTGACGAGATTGAAACGCTTATGAATTCTTGATTTAGAGAATAGAAAATAGACAATAGACGGTTTGCAGCAATGTGAGCCGTTTTTGTTTTACCGTCATATTTTCTCGAAATTATCATCCTTTAATTCAAACCTGATATGTTGCGGAATATCTCTGCTTTTTTTCTTATTAACAATTCTAGTCGTGGCCAATCTATCATTATCAAAATGTCTTGAAATATCTCTTGGTTTGTTTCTAAAATCATCTGTTCCATCCTCATAGTTCCTATATAATGTTACAATAGAATCACAATTATCATTTTCAAGAATTTGGTTTAACAAATATTTATCTGAGAGCCCACAAGAATGACCCACCAAATAAACTTTATATTTTGATTGACTTAAAAAATCTAATAAGTTTTCAAAATTATCATTGTTCTTATATTCAAAAGATTTAATATTTTCTAAAAATAGATTATCATTGAAATTTTTTATCATTTTATAATTTTCATCTTTATCATCTCCATAACCAAATATTATATCAGGATTATCACCATTCCCAATTTCACCATGAATGTAATTTACATTTGAAGAATACAATTTACTTTTTAAATAATCATTATAAACTCTTGCTGTTGGTGTATAATTAAAACTCAAAAACAAAGTAGAGTAAGATTGAAATGAAGAGTTATTTATATCGTCTATTTCATCTTTAAAATAATTAATTATTTCATTTGAATCATCAATTTTAAATTCATATTTATCACAGATTTCTTGTTTCAAATAATTATATAGAAGTTTTTTAATTAATTCAAATTCACTATTTAATTGTTCTACTAAATTTGATTTATCAACTCCTTTTACAGGAGTACTTTTAGCAATATTTATTAAGTTTCTATAATATTCCGTCTCGATATCAACCCAATTATTAATTGTTTCCTTATCACAAATCTGTCTAAAAAAATCACTTTTAAAATCAAAAATCGTATCCCTTTCAGTTGTTGAGCTTGTAAAAGCAATTAATTTATTTTCAGCATATTTGTATGAGTAATCCTTACAATATTCAATTAAATTTGATTTAAAATCACTAAAATTTTTTATCGGTTTATATCCATTGTAATATCCATCATACGAATCATTAGTATGAACTAATTCTTTATATTCATCACTTTTACATTTATCTTTGAAATTCTTCCAAAAATCATCAATAAAATGCCCGTAACTAGTCGGCAATCCATGTGCTAAATCAAATCCGTTTCCAATAATAACTAGTCTATTCATATTTTAAAAATCCTTTTCTCAAATATACTGACTTTTAGTACAAATAAATCCCCCCCATTTTTAAACCGAAATTTTTTTTATCAACATAATTTCTTGCAAAATAGCAATAGAGAACAAAACGAAATAAATAGCCCCGATTGCAGTGGAAATCCTATTGCTTTTTTTTGAAAAGCAATAGATTGTAACGGAAAGCGGGAGAATTCGTGAATAATATCGAAATCTTCTGCTCCAAAGAAAATAAGTATTCAGTTGACATAAATAAAACGAAACGGCTCACAATAAATGTAAGCCGTTTCGTTTTATTCTATTTTTAAAATTTTTACCATTTTTTGTATGCTAAAAATTTCCCATCAAGTATAATTTTGATACGATCTCCTTTTGGATTTTCTTCTTTTTCAATATCCATTGTAAAATCAATAGCACTCATAATACCATCGCCCGCTTTTTCGTGAATTACTTCTTTTATTGTTTCACCATAGACTAATACAATTTCATAAAGTCTGTAAATTAAAGGATCGGTTGGAGGCATAACAGCATTTACTCCCTTTTCAGGAAAAATTTGCAAAGCTTTTTCGACATCAGTATCTAAATTTAGTATTTCGCAAATTATCTTAGCTTCAGTTGCGTCAAAAGTATTTTGTCCCAAAATTGCTGAAGTAGTCCAAACTATATTTCTATTTATAGCTTGAGCAATATACTGATAGGTAATTTGTTTTTCTTGTTTGGCTTCAATTACCATTGCTGTGCAAACTTCTCTATTCATATTAATTAATTTTAAAATTAGACTTATTCATTAAAAATACAAATCGAAGAATAAATCCGCAACGATTAACCTCAATTTAAAACAATAAACACCTAAAAACATATTTTTTATTGCGAAAAATCAATTTTGAGCAGACAAAAAAAATCCCTTAATAACTATACGTCATTAAGGGATTTTAAATTTATTACTTGGTTTTTATTATCCAATTTTTGCAATTTGCACATCCAATGCAAATTTTCCAGTAGCTTCATTTTCATTGATTAATTCGAAAAGTTCTAAAGCTCTACGGGCATTTTTCTCTTCTTCTCTTTGCTCTGAAACATACCACATCATAAAGTCTTCTGTAGCAAAATCTCACTTCTTTTTTAATTCAAAAATTTCATCGTTATAAAACATTTAAAAAGAAAACCAAAAAAATAACTTTTTGCAATCCTTAGATAAAGCTTTATTTTTGCACAAATACAAAACTTCCACTTGAAACAAATTCAATTTAAAAACACAAGCATTTCTTATACTGATTCCGGCAAAGGAACAGCTATTGTTTTATTGCACGGATTTTTGGAAAACCAAACGATGTGGAATGCTTTTGTTCCTGAATTTTCTAAAAAACACCGTGTCATCGCCATCGATTTATTAGGTCATGGCAATACCGAATGTATGGGTTATGTGCATTCTATGGAAGACAATGCCGATGTGGTTCATGCCGTTTTAGCAGAACTGCGTATTCGAAAAGCAGTCTTTATTGGACATTCTATGGGCGGTTATGTAGCTTTGGCTTTCGCCGAAATGTATCCGGATTATATCAAAGGTTTGGTTTTATTAAATTCGACTTCCAGAGCCGACAGCGACGAAAGAAAAGCAAATCGCGACCGCGCCATTAAAGCAGTAAAACAATCTTTCACTAATTTTATCTCACTTTCAATTGCTAATTTATTCAGCGAAGAAAACCGCGAAAGACTTCAAGACAAAATAGAATTGGTAAAAAAAGAAGCTTTAAAAACACCATTACAAGGTATTGTTGCTTCACTAGAAGGCATGAAAATCAGAATGGACAGAGAAGTTTTATTGCACTTAACCCCCTATCCAAAAATGCTGATTCTGGGAAAAAAAGATCCTGTTTTAAATTACGAAGAAAATATAGAGCAAATTGAAGAAACGGCTGTTCAGCTCGTTACTTTTCCAGACGGACACATGTCCCACATTGAAAATGAAACTGAATTAACTAAAGTTTTATTGGACTTTTTTAAGAAGATTTAAATCATTTCTGATTTCAAATAACCTCTTGTTACTAACTCACTTTTGTCTTTTAAGTGATACATCTTGCCTTCTTTCATTAATGCCAATCTATTGGAAACCTTTATCACATTTTCATAATTATGATCGGTAATGATAATTCCTTTTGCATTTGAATTTTCAATTATTAGTGTATTAACCTTTTCAATCATAATTGGAGACAATCCATTGTATGGCTCATCAAGCAAAACAAATTTTGTTTCTTTATTGAGAATTAATTTAATCTCTAAATACCGTAATTGTCCACTCGATAAATGCTTAATTTTTTTGTTTCGGATCGTTTGAATCATTTCATCTTCATAGAAATGCTTTAATTTATCTTTTGCTATTGATAATCGTATTGCCTTTTCTACAGAAAACAAATTAGGAATAAAATTGTCCTGAGGCAAATAGCTAATTTCATTTAATAAATCTGCTGTTTTTGATTTGGACGAACCATCAATTCGAACAAATTTAAAATCAGCAGCTACACTACCAAAAAGTATTTTTAGAAAGGTAGATTTCCCAGAACCATTCCTTCCTAAAATTCCAATGATATCATTCGTCTCACATTTTAAATATAAATCTGAAATTATATTCTTTCCTTGAAATTGTTTTTGGATACTATCAACTTCTAATACATTTTTAACCATATAAATATTTTACTTGATTAAAAATCCAAATGAACAACACTGAAAAGATAACATTGATAAAAAAACTAATAATCAACAATTTGTATTTTGAAATCCCATTGTTATAGTAAAATAAATATTCTTTTTTAGAATTGACTTCTTTCATCAAAATACTTATCCAGAATCCAAAAACAACGAGTATGATTTTAAAAATTTCAAAACCTCCCAAAGCCAATCCCAAAAGACTTATAGATAACGTTATTATCAAAGTACTTTTGTAGAATTCAAAAATATTTGCTGATATTCTAAAAAATCCATCCATTATATTTTCTCTTCAAATGACTTATCTGAATCTAAAATCTCTTTCAACAACAACACAATTTGTTCGAGATAATTAGTCATTATTTCATCGTTAATAACTTGCTGAACATCTTTATCCTCTTTAAATTGAAACGGCAAAAAGCCTGATTTTAGATTTTTAAACGAAATAATTCCTGCTTCTATTGATTTTCCGTTGGCTTCGGGTTCATACATAAACGCATAAGCCAGAACCTGAATGATTTTGTCATTTTTAAGCTCCTGAGTCAATCCGTTCCATGTTTTCAGGCTAACACTTGTTTTTTCGACTTTACCGGTCTTATAATCTATAATGCGAATGATTCCGTTGCGCTCTTCAATTCGATCGACATTTCCTTTGATTAACACTGGAAAGGGTAAATCGGGATGATTTAAAGTTCTCCCAAAAGTCTGCTCCAAAGCGATAATTTTAATCGCATCTCCAGCCTTAATACATTCCAATTCTACTTTCAGAAAATTAAATACATTTCTTTTAGCCACTTCAAAAGCCAAAAGATTGCGTCCTTTTTTGATTTCACCTTCTTTATAAACGATTTTAAATTGTTTTAAAACCTCTTCATCGATGAGTTTAAAACAATTATCAATATCTGATTCAGAAATAAATTTCCCAATAAAGGGTTCGTATAAGGCTTTTAAAGTTTCGTGAATAATCGTTCCTAAAGTATTCAAAGCGATGTTTTCTTCAACTTCTTCCACTTCACGAATTCGCAATATTTTTTGAAAATAAAACTGAATTGGATTCCGAATATAACTCGTCAAAGCCGAAGGAGAAAATCCCTCTTCTGCAATTTTTTTCAAACGCTCCATTACCGCTGGCGATTTTTCTATTACCATTGGTGTGTATGCTGTTTCCGGTAAAACTGCATTATAAATTTCGTGAGACAAATTATGATTTGGTTGTTTTTCGACTTCTAATTGCGTTATAAAACGACTTTTTTCTCCAGCATCTAATCCTTCACTTTCGGTATTATACAACAAGTAAATATTCTTGGCACGTTGCAACAAATGATAAAAATGGTAAGTGTAAATAGCATCTTTTTCTTTGAATGTAGGCAAACCCAATTCTCGTTTTACATCATAAGGAATAAAGGAATTTTGTGATTTTCCGGCTGGAAATTTACCCTCATTCATTGAAGTAACAATTACTGTATCAAAATCCAAAACACGACTTTCCAATACTCCCATAATTTGCAAACCATTCAGTGGCTCACCTTCAAAAGAAACCTCGGCCAAATCAATCACTTGCTTGTAAATGGCATGTAAGGTTTCTATTTTATCAATATGCTGGTGTTTTGAATAATAATTGATTAGCTTATTTATTACTTTAAAAATGGCAAAAACAAAGGCTTTGGTGATTTTCTCTTCTTCATTATCATTGCTTAAATTTCCTTTTATTGTCAGTAATAATTTTGAAACCGTTTGCAAAACCGCTATCGAACCCTCTTCCCATTTTTGAAACAACAACAAAAATAAATCAGTCGGATTAGCATTCAGTTCCATCAATTTATGATGGCTGATAAAAGTATAATTGTTCTTATTGATAATATCAACCAGAACTGTAGTTTGAGCATACGGTTCCACCAAAGGATGGGTTAAAATATCCAAAACATCTTTATAATAAAACACATAACTTTTTGCATTTCTGGACAAGGCATTCGTATGCATTTTGAACAATTTGGCAATCAAAATTTGGGCAGGATTATTTTTACTGGAATACCCCATCGTAATATTTAAAGCTCCAACTGTCGATGGCAAAGAATATAAAAGCGGGACTAAAAGGTTTTCTTCACCAAGCACAATCGCCACTTTATCCAATGATGTTATTGGATTTTCTTCTATAATTTTCTCAATAATACTTCCTGAAATTTTGGCTTGTCCGATGCTTTTTGGTGTCCCAATGATCTGAATGTTTTTTGACTGCGAAAAATCATCCACAATCCATTCGAAAGGATTGGTTTTATAATGCTTCCAACTTTCTTTAAATCGACGTAAAAACAACCCTGCATCATGATAAGGATCATTTAGAAAAGTTTGGTCGGCATCCCAATAAATTTTGGCTTGGTCATTCGAAATCAAATGCTGAATAATTTTTTCTTCGGAAGCATTCAACGCATTAAATCCTGCAAAAACAAATTGTTTATCAGTAATTGAATTTGAAAAATGATTTAGATTCTCTACTGCTTCACGATAAATTAATCCTTGATACCCGATTCCTTTTTGAAGTAAATGTGCATATAAAGATTGGTAATATAGAGGAAGTAATTTCCAAAAATCGATATATTTTTCAAGCAATTGGGTTTTGTTCTCTACTTCAATCCCCCATTTTTTTATGTCTTCAATGTCTTTTAAGTAAGACAAAACATGTGTGGGATCTAGTAAATAACGGTCAATTTCATTGAAGTCTTGTAAAAGTGTTTTCGCCCAATTGGCAAACAATTCAAAAGACTGTTGGTTTGATTTATCAGTTATCGATAAATAAACTTCGTAGAATTCGAATAGCAATTCTATTGGATCAACGGTACGAACACCCGCAATATCCTGAATAAAATCTTCTATACTAATAATCTCCGGAGCAAGAATATTATTCGAAACTTGTTTTTTAAGTGCTTCAATCAAAAAAATCTTAGCTCTTTTATTAGGTAAAACTACTATTGTGTTAGCTAATTTAGCTGAATATTTTTCAATTAAAATCTGGGCAATCTTATCTAAAAAAGTACTGTTTATCATTTCATAAAAATAAAAAAACGCCCCGATAAATCGGGGCGTTCCTTATAATTATTTAGAAAGAAATTATTTGATTAATTTCACTTCAGTTCTTCTGTTTAATGCTTTACCAGCAGCAGTTTTATTATCAGCAACCGGCATAGTTTCACCATATCCTACTGATTTAATTTTGCTTGAAGAAATTCCTCTTTCAAGTAATGCATTTTTAACTGCATCAGCTCTGTTTTCAGAAAGTTTTTGGTTGAATGCATCAGAACCATCGCTATCTGTATGACCTTCGATCAAGAATTCAGAGTTAGCATAGTTTTTAAGAAGTGCAGCCATTGCATCTAATCTCTTAGGAACGTCAGCAGATTTGAATGTAGCTTTTCCAGAGTTAAAGTAGATAAATCTAGCTTGAGATTTCAATTCATCCATAGCTTCTTGAGTTACTTCAGGACAACCTTTGTTACTAGCTGGACCAGCAACTTCCGGACAAGCATCATCTTTATCAGCTACACCATCTTTATCTGTATCTGGCCAAGGACAACCAGCGTTTTCTTTTGGACCTGCAACATTAGGACATTTATCATCTTTATCAGCTACTCCGTCTTTATCAGCATCTGGACAACCTTTTAAAGAAGCTAAACCAGCAACATCTGGACAAGCATCATCTTTATCAGCTATTCCGTCTCCGTCAGTATCAGGACAACCATTGAATGCAGCTAAACCAGCAACTTCTGGACAAGCGTCATTTGAGTCAATAATTCCGTCTCCGTCAGTATCAGGACAACCATTGAATTGTTTTAAACCAGCAACTTCTGGACAAGCATCTTCTTTGTCATAGATTCCGTCACCATCAGTATCTTTTCCTCCAAATTTGAAAACAATACCTGCTGTGTGTTGAAAGTGAGAACGTACTAATGGATCATCATTTTTAAATGCTTTTTTATAAGCAGTTCCTAATTCTAAACCAACATTTTCTGTAAACCAGAAAGTTAATCCAGCACCAGCATTTACAGTACCAAAGCTGCTATCCCCTAAGAAAGTATAACCTCCACCTAAGTGTAACGAAGGATCAACTACTTTAGATTTAATTAAACTCATGAAACTGTATCTTACCTTTCCATCAATTCCATAATACATTAAATCTCCTGGATTTGTTACAATCATACCTCTACCATCATGACCTGGAGCAGTTGGATTAAAAGTAACCAATTTATCAATTTTATTAACCGAACCTTGAAGTCCAACCGTAAAATTGTTTCCAACATAACGAGACACACTCAAATAAGACACTGAAGGAAGGATATTCCAGTTATTTTTCACATCAAATGGTTGAGAAAAATGCTGTTGGAACCAACCAACATGCCCAGGACCTGCACTAGTTCTAGTGTCTACGGCATTAACTCCAAAAGCAATAGCCCATGGATTATTACTGTCTTGTGCGTGAGAACTTAAACCCATCACCATCGTTACAGCAATTAAAAGTTTGTTAAGATGTTTCATACTTAAATTTTTTAATTACAATTTAGTTAATTATACACAAAAGTAACGCGTAATTCTTTAACTACAAAATAGAATATTCAAAAAAAAGTTATACTAGACTCATTTTATTGCATATAAAGTAGTAAAATCTAATTATTAACACCAAAGAAACACTGTAAACTCAATATAATTGAAAGAATAGTAACTTTAAAAAAACTCTTGTTTAAAATTTCTAAAAAAATAATTTATCGGCATTTAATCATAAAAAATAATTAAAAAAACTGACAAATTTTCCTTTTTACTAAAATAAATTAGATAAAAAATTACAAATTAACAATCTCAATCTTCTCCCCAATATACACTAATGATTTTCTCTCCACAGTAAACCCCATTAATTCAATTGCAACTTGATAATTCTCTAATTGCTTCTGGTATTTCGCATTATGAGCCCCTGTTTTATAATCCAATAAAAACACCTTATTCCCTTTTGTAACTACCATTCTATCGGGTTTTATCAAGCTTCCTTCTTTCTGAATAATAGTTTGCTCATTTAATACTTCATTCCCTTCTGCAAAAAACAATGCTAATTCTTCATGATTCACTATTTCCTGAATCGTTTTGCAAACCAATTCCTTTTGAGTCAAATTAATCAAGCCGTTTTCAATTGCCTTATCTACTGCCAAATCCACATCATTTTTTGTTTTCACAAAAGATAAAATTTCATGTACTGCATTACCGTATTCTATAGATTCCTGCTGATGCGTTCCCCACATTAAAGCTTCTCTTTGAGCTATTTTGATATTTTTAGGATTTAATGTTTCAGCAACATTTTCAATTGGTTTCGAAGTATCAATGTGTTTTGTCTCTGAAGAATTTTTTATTTTATTCCCAAATTCATATTCCAATATATTTTCATCAAAAACTCCTTTATTCAGCAAATAATTAATAAAAAAAGCACACATATTATTTTTAGGAATCTCTCCATTTCTGGACAAATTCATATTAGAAATAACATATAATTGTTCTTCTGCACGTGTCAAAGCAACATAAAGCACATTTACATTATCCAACAATTCTTCTTGCTTTTTTTGATCATAAACCAATTTAGCTTCTTCTCCAAAACCTTCCACAGCACTACTATTATCAATCAAAGCCTTTGGTAGACCCAAATCCATTTCTTCGGCGTCAAGCCAAAGTTTATCTTTTGGTTTTCTATTATAGTCTTCTTCGGCAAAAGGCATAATTACAACAGGAAATTCCAAGCCTTTCGACTTATGAATCGTCATAATTCGAACTGCGTTATTCCCTTCTGGAGACGGAATACTGAATTTCTCCCCATTTTTGTCCCAGAAAATCAAAAAATCAGCTATACCAGCCTGATTGCGTACATCACGTTCGAGAACAATATCCAAGAAATATTGAACATAGGCATTCCCTGAACTTGAACTAACTGAAAGAAACTTCGAAACAATAATCTCAACAGCCTCATAAAGAGACTTTTTTCGGATATTTTGAAACGAAAGCGAAATATCAAAACTCATCAGCCATTTTTCAAAATCAGCCTCCTGCTTTTGCTCCATTCCTGCGGCAATAAAATCATGAACAGCCAATCGATCCTGAATGTTTTCAGCCACATAATGCAAGAAATAAGCTTTCGCTTCTAAATCGGCGTTATTTTTTAAATACTTCAAAAGATTAATTATGAGTCGAACTTCAGTTGCATTTTGAATCATCAGTGTTTCCGAAGATAAAAGTGGAATTCCCTGTTCCGTCAAATAATTAGCAATTGCAATTCCCTGATCACGTTTACGGGTCAAAATCACAATATCCTTATATTCAAAACCTTCTTTTAGCACTTTCTGAATCGTATTTAAAGTCGCCAAAACGAATAATTCAGTCTTATCTAATGCTTCCTCATCTTCATCTGTAGCTTCTATTTTTGGAATAAAAGAAATATTGACGTAACCTCCCGTTTTATCATTGCTTTTTTGGTGACTGTGATTTTCATATAAATCTTTATAATCAGGCTGTTCAAATTCGGACGACAGTAACTTAAAAAAATCATTATTAAACTCAATTATCTGAGAATAGGAACGGTAATTTTTATCTAAATGCTCTAATTTTTTATCCGGATTATTAAACGGATTATTGTCTTTGCTCAATTCAATAAATTGCTCTGCTTTTCCACCACGCCAACGATAAATAGACTGTTTTGGATCCCCCACAATCATCAAAGTTCCTTTTTCTCCATAATCGTCCTGACCCGAAAGCGCATTATCGATAAGCGGAATCAAATTTTGCCATTGCATCTCAGAAGTATCCTGAAATTCATCAATGAAAAAGTGATGGTATCGCTCGCCTAATCGCTCATATATAAAAGGAGCTGGCTGATTTTGAATTTCGCGATGAATGATAGCATTAAATTCGGATATAGAAAGCACATTTTGTTCTTCCTGAATTTTAGCCAATTCATTACTCACCGTATTCAGTAATGAAAGCGGCGTTATGTTTTTTAGGAATGCTTTGTAAAAATCACGCTTCTCGAAATTTTTATAAATCGCAACTAAAATTTGTAATAATTCAGGAATTAAATTCTCAATCAGCGCCCGATCAATCGCTGTTTTGTTTATAGCAATATCATCAAACTCATGAAACGTTTTATTCTTAGGATTGTATTTTCCGTCGCGAATGCTGACCAAGTGATTAGGAAAAGTGCCTCTCGAAAATGATTTCAAATCAATTCCGTTATTCTCAATTAAAAGCAAAGCAGCTTCGGCAAAGGCTACATTTTCTTTCTCTAAATCTTTACAAACGACAAGCAATTTCTTCTTAATTTCGACAAACTCGGTAATGGATTTATCATGAAACTGAGTAATTTCATTTCGGTTGTTTTCATTCAAAACCAACTTACCTGTTTCCATTATCTCTCTGGAAATATCCCAGGATTTATCGTCATCGGTTTTTTCCATCGTAAAATCGATGAGCAGTTTAGTTAAAGTTTCGTCTTCACCCGCTTGGGCAATGATGGCATCTATGGCTTCCGTCAACAGATTTTCGGTATCCAAAGTAACTTCAAAAGTCATCGGTAAATTCAAATCGTGGGCAAAAGCACGAATCACTTTATGCGTGAATTTATCGATGGTCGAAATATCAAAAGCTGCATAATTATGAATAATGTGCTTGATGATTTGCTGTGACTTAGTTTTAATCTGAATCAGCGAGAGTTGCGTATCAATAGCCAAATCCCGCATTAAATCCTGTGCTTTTTTTGAAGGTTCGTCTTTTGCAAATTCAGACAAACTACCTACGATACGGCTTTTCATTTCGTGTACCGCTTTATTAGTAAAAGTGATAGCCAAAATATTGCGATACGCATCATTTTTTGGAGCAACCAAAATAATTTTCAGGTATTCTTTGACCAATGCGTAGGTTTTTCCAGAACCTGCAGAAGCGTCGTATATAGAAAAGGAATGTCTTTGCATTTAGATTTTTGATTGCTGATTAACGATTTTTGATTTTAGAACTAAACAACTTACTTTGAATTTGCCCTAGCCCCGATAGGAGTGAAAATCCTTTTCTTGTCTCTTTTTTTGAGACAAGAAAAGATTGAAACGAATAGCGGGAAATAGCTCCTAAAAATCAGAAATTATAAAATTGCTTATTTAATCTTTAAAAGTAGTATTTTTGCAGTATGGAAACAAACAGACAGAAAAAAATAGGCGGAGTTATCCAAAAAGATTTGGTGGATATCCTACAAGGTGAAGTGAGAAAAAATGGAGTTAGCAATTTGGTTATTTCGGTATCCAAAGTATCGGTGACTTCTGATTTATCTGTGGCTACAGTATATTTAAGTATTTTTCCTCAGGAAAAAGCACAAGAAACTTTAAATGGAATTAAATCCAATACTCCATTGATTAAGCATGATTTGGCGCAAAGAGTTCGCAAGCAATTGCGCAGAGTTCCCAATTTAGTTTTCTTTATTGATGACTCTTTAGATTATATAGAGAAAATTGACAATGCTTTGAAAAACCAGGAAAACCCTATTGAAAACAGAGATTTATTAGAGAAACGCAAATTTCAATAAAGCTTGAATTTTCCGCTATACATAGCCAAACGTTACATTCGTAGCAATAGTAAAAACAATGCCATCAACATTATTAATCGCATTGCGAGTATGGGAATCATTGTTGGCGCGATGGCTTTGTTTGTTGTATTATCGGTTTTTAGCGGACTAAAGGTTTTTAGCCTTTCGTTTAGCAATGATATTGATCCTGATTTAAAAATAACCAGCACCTTAGGCAAATCCTTTTTTATTACTCCAGCTCAAGAAGCAGAAATCAGGAAAATTGATGGTGTTGCCTCTTTTTCAAAAATTATCGAGGAACGCGTTTTATTTACTTTTGACAACAAACAAGAGGTTACTTACCTCAAAGGAGTTGACACTAACTACAGCAAAGTCAACAATGTCAATAAAATTATTTACAATGGGCAATGGCTTGAAGACAATACCTATCAGGTAGTTGTTGGTTTTGGTTTTGTTCAAAAACTTTCTTTAGGATTACTTGATTTCAACAAACATCTAGAAGTTTTAGTTCCAAAAGCTGGGAAGGGAAACATAGAAAATGCCGAAGAAGCTTTCAATAAATCGGAGATTTTCCCAATTGGTATTTATGCCATCAACGAAGATCTAGACTCCAAATATGTTTTTGCTAATTTAAGCTTGGCTCAGGAATTACTGGAATACAAGAGCAATCAAATTTCCGGAATTGAGCTTAAAGAAAAGCCCAATGTTGATGAAAACATTATCATAGAAAAGTTAAACACCATTTTTAAAGGAAAAGTCAACATAAAAAACAGAGCGCAACTCAACGAATCGCTCTACAAAATGCTAAATACCGAAAATATTGCCGTGTATTTAATATTTACTCTCGTGATTGTGGTAGCTCTTTTTAACCTGATTGGCGCCTTGATTATGATGATTCTTGACAAAAAAGGAAACCTAAAAACACTTTACAATTTAGGAACTGAGATCAAAAATTTGCGTAAAATATTTCTATTGCAAGGTACTTTATTGAGCTTTTTTGGAGGACTTATTGGACTTGTACTAGGAATAGCAATTGTACTTTTACAACAACATTTTGAGTGGATTATGATTACTCCAACACTAGCTTATCCTGTTGTTTTCTCTATCGAAAATGTTTTAATAGTAATGGCTACAATTGTTTCTCTTGGATTTATTGCTTCACTTATTGCGAGTAGCCGTGTGAGTGAGAAATTATTGGAATAAAATTTTGATCTACAAAACCCAACAGGTTTAAATCTATAGTTTTACACTACTTCATAACCCGCATATGCTTCTTCAATCTCATTCAAGACAGCATATAATTCTTCTGGACGGTCTAAAGTCACTAGTTTTTGTTTGTAGGTTTTAAAAGAATGAATCCCTTTAAAGTAATTGGTATAATGCGGTCTGGTTTCAACAATACCAAGACGTTCACCTTTCCATTCCATTGCCCAAGTGAGGTGATTACGAACTGCTTCCACTCTATCAGCAACAGTAGGTTTTGCCAAATGCTCTCCTGTTTTAAAGAAATGTTTGATTTCGTCAAAAATCCAAGGATAACCAATGGCGGCACGACCTATCATGATACCGTCGATACCGTATTCATTTTTATAATGCAATGCTTTTTCCGGCGAATCGATATCTCCGTTCCCGAAAATAGGCATTGTAATTCTAGGGTTATTTTTTACTCTTGCAATGTGCGACCAATCGGAATGACCTTTGTACATCTGAGCACGGGTTCGAGCGTGAATAGATAAGGCTTGCACGCCAATATCCTGTAAACGTTCCGCCACTTCATCAATATTAATCGAATTGTCATCCCAACCCAAACGGGTCTTTACCGTTACAGGAAGATTTGTACTATCAATCACTGCTTTTGTCAAACGCACCATCAAATCAACATCTTTCAACACTCCGGCTCCAGCACCTTTGCAAACCACTTTTTTAACTGGACAACCAAAGTTGATATCAATTAAATCTGGATTTACCGTTGTTACAATTTTAGACGAAAGTGCCATTGCTTCTTCATCTCCTCCAAAAATCTGAATTCCCACAGGACGTTCATAATCAAAAATATCGAGCTTCATTCGGCTTTTGATAGCATCACGAATCAAACCTTCGGAAGAAATAAATTCAGAGTACATCATATCGGCTCCGTGCATTTTACACAAACGACGAAATGGCGGATCGCTCACGTCCTCCATAGGTGCTAGTAATAATGGGAAATCGGGTAATTCTATGTTGCCAATCTTGATCATCTTCTGAAATTTGCTGCAAAATTACACTTTTTAGATGAAAAGATAAAAGAAGAATTGGGAAAGACTTCGTTATAAAGCTTTTAGTTTATAAATTATAAGCTTTGAAGCTAGCGAATTTAGCGTATATTTGCAGATTAATCGACTGGTTTTTGGGTTGAGTTAGTAGTTGAAAAAGGAATCTTTTTTGCAGAACAAAACAACTAAACTCCTAAGTAAAATCAGTAGGATTTACAATATTGATATTTAGACAAAATGAAAAAGATAAGAAATTTTTGCATTATTGCACATATTGACCACGGAAAGAGTACACTTGCTGACAGACTTCTTGGTGCCACACAAACCGTTACGGCCCGTGAAGAAAAAGCGCAGTTACTCGACAACATGGATTTGGAGCGTGAGCGTGGAATTACCATTAAGAGTCATGCGATACAAATGGAATACAAATACAAAGGTGAGGACTATATCTTAAACTTGATTGACACTCCGGGTCACGTGGATTTTTCTTATGAAGTTTCCCGTTCGATTGCTGCTTGCGAAGGTGCTTTATTAATTGTGGATGCTGCTCAAAGCATCCAGGCACAAACCATTTCGAACTTGTATTTGGCTTTAGAAAACGATTTGGAAATTATTCCGGTTTTAAATAAAGTCGATTTACCATCTGCTAATCCGGAGGAAGTAAGTGACGATATTATTGATTTATTGGGATGCAAACTGGAAGATATTATTCATGCTTCGGGTAAAACCGGTTTTGGTGTCGAAAATATTTTGGCTGCCATTATCGAAAAAATTCCTGCTCCAAAAGGAAATGTTGATGAACCATTGCAAGCATTAATTTTTGATTCACACTACAATCCGTTTCGTGGAATTGAGGTTATTTTCCGTGTGAAAAATGGAGAAATAAAGAAAGGACAAAAGATTAAATTCATGGCTACCGGCAATGAATATTTTGCTGATGAAGTAGGAACGTTGAAATTAAACCAAGTTCCTAAAAATGTGATTTCGACAGGTGATGTTGGATACTTGATTTCGGGAATTAAAGAAGCGAAAGAAGTAAAAGTAGGTGACACCATCACCGATGCCAAAACGCCAACTACGAATATGATCACAGGGTTCGAGGACGTAAAACCAATGGTTTTTGCCGGAATCTATCCTGTTGACACCGAAGATTACGAAGATTTGCGTGCTTCGATGGAAAAACTGCAATTGAACGATGCTTCACTTGTATTTACACCTGAAAGTTCGGCAGCCTTAGGTTTTGGTTTCCGTTGCGGATTCTTAGGAATGTTGCACATGGAAATTATCCAGGAACGTCTGGAACGCGAGTTCGACATGACTGTAATTACTACGGTTCCTAACGTTTCTTATCATGCGTTTACCAAAAAAGAACCAGATACTATTTTAATTGTAAACAATCCTTCTGACTTACCGGAACCATCAAAACTGGACAGAGTAGAAGAACCTTATATCAAAGCGACTATCATTACCAAATCTGATTTTGTTGGAAATGTAATGAGTTTGTGTATCGAAAAACGTGGATTAATTACCAATCAAACCTATTTGACAACAGAAAGAGTTGAATTAAATTTTGATATGCCATTGGCCGAAATTGTATTTGATTTCTACGACCGTTTAAAAACCGTTTCTAAAGGATATGCTTCTTTTGATTATTCACCTATTGGAATGCGTACTTCTAAATTAGTAAAATTGGACGTTTTATTAAACGGACAAAATGTAGATGCGCTTTCTGCTTTGATTCACGAAGACAACGCGTACCATATTGGTAAAAAAATGACTGAAAAATTGCGTGAGTTGATTCCAAGACAGCAATTTGATATTCCTATTCAGGCTGCAATTGGAGCTAAAATTATTGCTCGTGAAACGATTAAAGCACTTCGTAAAGACGTTACTGCCAAATGTTATGGTGGAGATATTTCACGTAAACGTAAATTATTGGAAAAACAGAAAAAAGGTAAAAAACGTATGCGTCAAGTAGGAAACGTTGAGATTCCACAAGAGGCGTTTATGGCTGTATTGAAGCTGAATGACTAGTTTTTTTAGAAAAAAAGAACAAAGAGAATAGAATATAGAGAAAACCTGACGATGAAAATTGTCAGGTTTTTTTGTTTTAATTCAATTCCCAAAAATAGTAAAACTGTATCTTTGAAGTAAAAAATCATAATCATGCTCGACGAAACCCCAAAACGATTTGACCGCATTGTTGCTATTCTTATTCAATTACAATCCAAAAAAATTGTAAAAGCACAGGAATTGGCCAATCGTTTTGAGGTGAGTTTGCGCACTATTTATCGTG
The DNA here is from genome assembly GCF_004016525.1 of Flavobacterium sufflavum. GTDB lineage: Bacteria > Bacteroidota > Bacteroidia > Flavobacteriales > Flavobacteriaceae > Flavobacterium > Flavobacterium sufflavum. The sequence continues at coordinate 94,821 of NZ_SACJ01000002.1, read as the reverse complement.
ACATTCGTACGCTGGAAGCTTCTGGAGTCCCTATTTATAGTGAGGCTGGCGTTGGTTATGCTTTAATGGACGGCTATCGATTGCCACCAGTTATGTTTACGAGAGAAGAAGCCAGTAGTTTCATTGCTGCTGAAAAATTAATGCAGAAATTTACTGATGTCACTCTTGGCAATCATTATACTTCGGCGATGTACAAATTAAAAGCCGTACTTAGAAGTGATGATAAAGATTGGGTGTCCAGCATAGAATCAAATGTTTTGGTGCAATCTTCGGAGAAACTTTTTAACGACAAATCTCCCAATACTCTAGCCACGATTTTTGAAAGTATAGCCGAAAAAACACAAGTTATTCTTTCGTATGAAGCCATTCAATCGGAGGGAATTACCGTGCGACATATTGAGCCTGTTGGTGTTTTTCACGACAATAACAATTGGTACATGCTAGGTTATTGTCATTTGCGAAAGGATTATCGTCAATTTAGAACTGATCGAGTTCACGGAATCAAAAAAACGGAAATCCCATTCTCTATAGAACACGATGCATTAGAAACCTATTTGGATAAAAACAAGAATGTTTCTACTACCAAAGTTCGAATTCTTGTAGATAAAAAAATTACTAAATATTTAGCATTTGAACGAAAATACCACGGTTTTGTTTCAGAAAAAATAATCGATGACAAAATCGAAATGACTTTTATGTGCCGTGATATTGAAAATGGTTTTTCGCGTTGGTATTTGATGTTTGGAGATTATGCAACTATATTGGAGCCAGAAGGATTAAAAACAAGAATTCTGGAATTACTGGAAATAAACAAACAAAGACTTTCATAAAAAAACTCCTAAAACGAAATTCATTTTAGGAGTTTTAAAATTTTATCTTTCCCAGAAAAAAGGAGGCTCAATACCTAAAGCGCGCAAATAAACATAACCCTGACCACGATGATGCACTTCGTTATCAATAAAATATAGAATATTATGAATTATCGGAAATTCATATTGACCAAACAAATTGAAGGTTTCATTAAAATCTTCGATTGATAATTGCTCCCAATATTTATTAATTTCGGCAGTAGCTTCATCCCATTTTTCAAGATATTGGGTTTTTAAAGTTAGCTTTTCCGTTCCTTCTGTATAAGGTTGAATATCTCGATTTACAATTCCTTTTAAAGCAGGTGCGCCAATAGCCAGAAGTTCATCTGCCAATTTTGAAAAAGGTCGCATTCCGCCGATTGAAAATTCGAAGAAATCTTTTTCTGGAAATAATTCAATCACTCGACGTGTTAAGGCACGATGTCCTTGCCAGTGTTTTAATAAATCTTCAGGAGTAATAACTTGTGCCGCTAATGTTTTCATAATTTTAAAGTTTTAATTTTTACTTCTTCAAAATTAGATACGGTCAGTGACAACAGTTTGTCAGTAGTATTTTTAAATTGATCTTTTTTAAAAAGTATGATTTAGTCTAAAATAAACCCCAGAAATCAGCTTTCTTTTAATTAGACAAAACCTCTACAACTTTGTATCTTTGTGCTTTTGAAACTTACAAACTATGATTGAAGATAAAAACCCACAACGTACAAGCATAGCTCAATTGGGCGAATTTGGATTGATAGAGCATTTGACTAAAAATTTTGAAATCAATCAAGCTTCAACTTTAAAAGGAATTGGTGACGATGCTGCTGTTTTGGATTTCAAAGACAAAAAAGTAGTGGTTTCTACCGATATTATGGTCGAAGGCGTTCATTTTGACTTAGCCTATATGCCATTAAAACATTTGGGTTACAAAGCTGTTGTTACTAATGTTTCGGACATCTGTGCCATGAATGCCAAAGCTACCCAGATTACAGTTTCGATTGCGGTTTCTAACCGTTTTCCGCTTGAAGCGCTCGAAGAATTATACGCAGGAATTACACTTGCTGCCAATGAATACAAAGTGGATGTTATTGGTGGCGACACTACCTCTTCTCAAAAAGGACTAATCATCAGTATTACTGTTTTAGGAGAAGCCGATGAAGAAGAAATCATATACAGAAATGGTGCGAAAGCAACTAATTTATTAGTGGTTACCGGTGATATTGGTGCTGCTTATATGGGATTACAGGTTTTAGAAAGAGAAAAACAAGTTTTCCAGGTGAATCCAAATTCGCAGCCTGATTTAGATGCTTATACCTACCTTATCGAACGCCAATTAAAACCTGAAGCCCGTAAAGACGTTCGCACTTTATTGCACGCCTTAGAAATAAAACCTACATCGATGATTGATATTTCGGATGGATTATCGTCGGAGATTATACATTTATGCAAGCAATCTAACGTAGGTTGTAATTTATATGAAGACAAATTACCTCTAGATCCACAATTTATCAATGTGTGTGAAGAATTTAATATTGACAGTACCACAGTAGCAATCAACGGCGGTGAAGACTATGAATTACTTTTCACTATCCCAATTGAAGATTTCGACAAAATTAAAGGAAATCCTAATTTCTCTATCATTGGTCACATGACTGAAGAAAATGAGGGCATCCATCTAGTGACAAGAGCTAATACAAAAATTGCATTGAAAGCCAGAGGCTGGAATGCTTTAAGTGAATAATTTCAAATCAAAACACCGTTTCATTTTTTTAGAATGAGACGGTGTTTTTTTATGTTTTTTTCTAATATTTAAAAAATCAAGCCTTTGTTCTTGGCTGCTTTTACAAGCTCTAAATCCTCTTCCCCTACTACATTAAGCAACTCTTTAAGATTCGACTTTCTTGATTCTATCGCATTTAAAGATATTGGTATAAATTGTGGCATATCCTGAATTTCTGTTCCTTTGGATAAATGAAACAATATTTGCTTATCAAATAAATCAATTTCGATTGAATTATCATGCGACTCCAGCATTTCTAAAATGGATTTACTGTAATACACCTCATCTTTAATAACCTTATCAAAGGCATTTAACAACTCATCAAAAGTTAAATCATTTTTTATGACTAACCCTCTTGGATTAACTTTGTTAATCAATGTTTTTAATTTCAAAAACTCTGTAAACATAGTCAACATAATGATTTTGCAATCAGGCATGTACTCCAGAATCAATTTGGCCAAATCTTCTCCTGAATAAAGCTCTTTTTCTTCATAAGAAGGCATACTAATATCCAAAAAAGCTACATCAAAAGTAACAGTAGGATTTGTAATAACATGATAAGCCGACTCACAATCTTTTGCTTCCAGAATAGAAAACTCGTATTGATTAGGCTCATATCGAGTTATAGCATTTTTATACCCTTGAATAATAAAAGGATGATCATCAACAATTAAGATGTTTTTTTTAAGCCTTGCTTCAGCTGTTTCAATTGTCATTTACTATAAGGTATTTGTTTCTTATTCTAACGGAATAGTAACCATAATTGTTGTTCCTTCACCTTTTTTTGATTTCACATTAAAATCTCCATTACACTCCTTAGCACGTGAAATCATATTTTGCAAACCTATTCCTTTCTTTTTCAAATTAACATTAAAGCCCACTCCATCATCAGTAATTGTCAATATAATATTGTTCTCTTGTTTCTTCAACTCGACTTTAATTGTCGTTGCATTTGCATATTTGTTAATATTCTGCAATGATTCTTGAATGATTCGATACAAGTTTATCTTCACCGAATTGACAGCCAAATCCCATTTTATATTTGAATCGATACTAGAAAACAACTTACACGAAAAAGTTTTTCTTTGCTCCTCAAAAAGATTATCGACAATTGCAACGAAGTTATTAATTAATTCTGATTTTTCTCTATTCAAATCATGAGAAATTTCACGAATATCCTGTTCAATATTTTTCAATTCCGCCAAATAATCATGTCGCTGGGTAACGGCTAAATCGTCATTAAATTGATTCAAACCTTCTAAATTCATACGCACGCCAAACATCCTACCCAAAACTCCGTCATGCAACTCCTGAGCCACACGTTTTTTCTCTTGAACCCTGTTAGCCTCAATTGTATTTTGTTGTGATATCATTAAGTTATAAATATCCTCATTCGCTTTTTGTTGTTGTTGTTTGTACAACAACTCTCTGTTTTTAGCTTTTTGTGATTTTATGATGTAGAAGAAAAGTCCTAAAATTGTAAAACCACTAAAAAAGTAAACCAGATTTCGATTCTTAGTTTCTAAACTACTATTTTCACCTTTTATCTGATCTGTTTCATATTCTATACGAGAGAATTTTTCTCCCATTTTACGCTCTTCTTTTTGCAACTCTTCATTAATACGGATGTATTCTTTAGTATAACTCGAGGCATTTTTAGTATCAATAACTGTAATTTGTTTCAAAGCGAGTAACTTCTCCCGAGACCTATTTATCTTTCTTGCTAAAATAAGTGCTTCGTTTGCGAACTGTAATGATTTAGTCTCATCGTTTTTAGAGCTATAATATTCCGAAAGATGAATTTTATTTGAAATAATCTCTGAATTGAGATTTAAGCTATCTCTTATCTTCAATGATTTGTAAAACAATTGAGGCAATCCATCATTATCCTGTAATTTAAATTTTGAATATCCCAAATTATCTAACAATAAAGCATAAATACTAGGATCTTGATTGTCTATATTTTGTTGTTCAATCCCTTTCAAAAAATAATCATTGGCTACTTTATAATTTTTCAAATTAACATATACTAATCCTAAATTCAAATAAGAAATAGCCATTGTTTGATTTTTTCCAATTATCTGCATTTTATCAAGAGTCTTCAAAGCCTTTTGATGATATGAAATAGCATTTCCATACTCATTCATACTATTATAAACCATGCCTAAAATATTATTGGCATCATAATTTATTTCATTAGCAATATCATTATTATCATCTTTAATTATTCGCAATACTCTAAAAATCTCTTTTTCACTTCCTATCAAATCTCCAACTCGAAATAACAAATCGGCTTTATTAACAAGTGTTTTGGCTAATTGATATTTATCATTAAGCTTATCATACATTTTCTCTGCCTTATAATAAAATAAGAATGAAGAATCAGAAATAGATTTCACTCTATAATAATCCCCCAAATAGCCATAACCTTTAGCCATACTCACAGTATCGCTTACTTTTTCAGAATTTTCTAAGACTAAATTAACCGATTCTTTATATCCTTTCCAATTGTTTATATTAAAATATCTATTGGCTATTTTAAAAAGATTAACCCTATTTAATGAATCATTTTCCTGATTAATTACAATCTCATTAGCTTTCATGATGTAGCTTAATCGTTTCTGCCTTGAAAGATTAAAATCATTAGCTAAAGTAAAATAAGATGAAAGACTATCATTTGATGTTGTAATAGGCTTTTTATCTGTCTTTTTTTGGGTACACCCAAATAAAACAAATATCAACATCCAAGAAATTAATTTAGTAATTGTTTTCAATAGTAATTCCGAATTTCACCAAAAATACTAATTTTAAATTAGTAGCATAAAAAAAGGCTACCAAAATGGTAGCCTTTTTTTATAATTTTCAAAATATTAATCAGTTTTGATATTTCTACTTCCTCCGTCATTTGAAGTATAATCAGTTTTTATATTTCTGCTTCCTCCGTCATTTGAAGTATAGTCAGTTTTGATATTTCTGCTTCCTCCATCATTTGAAGTATAGTCAGTTTTAATATTTCTGCTTCCTCCATCATTTGAAGTATAATCAGTTTTGATATTTCTGCTTCCTCCATCATTAGTAGTTGATGTTGTGAAAGATGTTAATACTAACATTAAAGAAAATAGTCCGATTGTTACGATAGATTTTTTCATAATCTTTGGGGTTTTTTATGTTTTTATACTTTTTTACTTGTTTATTGAAATCGCTTTGTTGCTTTTTCTTGTAGTAAAATTATACAGCTTACCCCTATTTCTATCGTATTTTCAGGCGTTTATGGTAGAATGATGTTGTTTGATAGTGAATGAACGGCAAATCATGGTAGATGACTATTTTTTTAAATTTCTAAATAATTCCCGTTTGAGATTTCGGAAATAATAAGGTCTATATTAGCCTTATAAGATTTAGAGAATGGAATTTTTGCAGCAGAATTCTTGATATAGCAAACAGCATTCCCGGTATGAATTCTGGAAATAGACTGACTATTTACAATATAACTATTATGAATACGGACAAAAGGAAAAGATAAAACACTCTCAAAGTGTTTTAAAGTTTTAAATGCAGTTACTGTTTCCCCTGTATTTAAGTGTATATCGGTCGAATTATTATCGGCTTGTAAATAACAAATATCTCTTGCATCTATATATCTGTAATCACCATAAGATTTAATACACAATATAAGTGGCTGACTTACCGCAGCAGCTTCATGTTGTACAATATAAGCTGGCTTTTCATCAACTTCAGCTTTTACTGATTCTAAAGCTGGTGTTTCTTGTACAACAACAGCCGTTTTATTCAATTTCAAAATCAGCTTAACAAAATCTATTCGAGCCAAAGGTTTCAATAGGTAATCGGTAACCTGATATTGAATAGCTTCAAATGCCAAATCCTTCTTAGAAGTAGTAATTACAATTTTAGGAATAACATTTAAGTAACGGTGCAGCTCATTAATAAGTGCTAATGATAAATTACTCTTCTTGTTTGCAGGGTCAATTTCAAGAAAAACCAGTTGTGGATTGTGCTCCAAAATTAGATTTAAACCTTCTTCATAATTATTAGCTGAAGCCAGAAAATCCAGTTCTGAAAAACTATCCGCCATGGCTTTAGTTTTCAGAACACTTTCTTGATCATCGTCAATAACAATATACGAATAGCTCATTACAGCACTTTCTAATTTGATTAGACAGCACAACATTAGCATTAGTTGAAAAATACTTCAACCGCAGTTTAAGAAAAAAGGCAATGGTAGTTTGGGGAAACTATATAAAAAAGCAGCTTTTTTAACTTTAAAAAGACGCTTTTCAACATTCTAAAAATAAACATTTAACTTATCTGTTTATTGTGTTAACAATAGAAATCGATGAAGTGTCAATAGTAATTGATAAAGGGTAAATAAATCCGACCAAGAACATAAACCCCTCTTTTCCAACCCTTAAATTTTAAAGTCATTACTTACATAAGTTAATGGAAAAACAAAAAAGGCTCCCCGTTTTGGAGAGCCTTTGAGATTTATTTTAGAAAAATAATTACATTTTCATTAACCAATTTTTCATCGAAACTTCATTTTCAATAATTGATTTTAGGTCTGTAATTTTCACACGATCCTGTTTCATGGTATCTCTATGACGGATAGTCACAGTTTGATCCTCGACAGTTTGATGATCTACTGTAATACAAAATGGAGTACCTAACGCATCTTGTCTTCTGTAACGACGACCCACAGCATCTTTCTCATCATAAGCCACATTAAAATCCCATTTTAAATCGGCAATAATTTGATGTGCGATTTCCGGCAATCCGTCTTTTTTAACCAACGGTAAAACAGCTGCTTTTGTTGGCGCTAAAACTGCAGGCAATTTCAACACTGTTCTTGTAGAACCATCTTCTAAAGTTTCTTCTTTTAAAGAAGTAGCAAAAACTGCCAGGAACATCCTATCTAATCCCACTGAAGTTTCCACCACATAAGGAACATAGTTTTCATTTAATTCAGGATCAAAATATTGTAATTTTCTGCCTGAGTATTGTTCATGCGCTTTTAAATCGAAATCAGTACGGGAGTGAATTCCTTCTAATTCTTTAAACCCAAAAGGGAAATTAAACTCAATATCAGCAGCAGCATTAGCATAATGCGCTAATTTTTCATGGTCATGGAAACGATAATTTTCTCTTCCTAAACCTAAAGACAAATGCCATTTTAAACGGGCTTCTTTCCAGAATTCATAGTGCTTCATTTCTTCTCCTGGACGTACAAAAAATTGCATTTCCATTTGTTCGAATTCACGCATACGGAAAATAAATTGTCTTGCAACAATTTCATTTCTGAAGGCTTTTCCAGTTTGCGCAATTCCAAAAGGAACTTTCATTCTTCCTGATTTTTGAACATTTAAAAAGTTTACAAAAATACCCTGGGCCGTCTCCGGACGCAAATACAAATCCATAGCCGAATCGGCAGAAGCACCTAATTTAGTACCGAACATTAAATTGAACTGCTTTACCTCAGTCCAGTTTCTTGAACCAGAATCAGGGCAAGCAATTTCCAACTCCTCGATTAAAGCTTTTACATCAGCCAAATCTTCATTTCCAAGAGAACGAGCCATTCTTTCCAGAATTTCTCTTTCTTTGGCTTTGTACTCCATCACGCGGGCATTTGTTGTAACAAATTCCTGTTCGTTGAAAGCATCACCAAAACGAGCTCTTGCTTTTTCGATTTCTTTGATTGCTTTTTGATTCAGCTTTTCAGCATAATCTTCAATCAAAACATCGGCTCTATATCTTTTTTTCGAATCTTTATTATCAATTAACGGATCGTTAAAAGCATCTACGTGTCCCGAAGCTTTCCAGGTAGTTGGATGCATCAATATTGCAGCGTCAAGTCCTACAATATTATCGTTCATCTGAACCATTGCTTTCCACCAATATTCGCGGATGTTCTTTTTTAACTCAACTCCGTTTTGTGCATAATCATAAACTGCACTTAAACCATCGTATACTTCGCTTGACGGAAAAATAAATCCGTACTCCTTTGCGTGCGAAACTACATTCTTAAAAATATCTTCTTGTTTTGCCATAGTGGTGCAAAAATATAAAAAGTGAATTTAAAAAAAAGAAAATATTTAAAGTTTGAAGCATTGATTTTTATATTTTTAGGAATAAAAAACAACTTCGTATGTTCAAAAGCATCCTAAATCTATTTTTTCCAAAAAGCTGTTCTGGTTGCGATGCGATTTTATTAGCCAACGAAAAAGTAATTTGCACCATTTGCCGACATAACATTCCACTTACGAATCATCATTTATTAAAAGAAAATGAAGCTTTCAATAAATTTTATGGCCGAATTCCTGTCGAATACGCCTCAGCATTCCTCTATTTCCATAAAAAGGGAATTGTTCAAAAAATAATTCACAATTTAAAATATAAAGGACACGAAGAAATTGGAACAGTTTTAGCCGAATGGTATGCCGATGATTTAAAAGAAATCATACTTTCACTAAAAGCCGATGAAATAATTCCAGTTCCTTTACATCCCAAAAAATTCAGAGAAAGAGGCTATAATCAAGTGACTACTTTTGGACAAACCATCTCTAAAAACTTGAATCTGAATTATAACGAAACAATCTTATTTCGAAAAGTATATTCGAAAACGCAATCTAAAAAGAATCTTTTAGGCCGAACCGAAGGCATCGAAACTATTTTTGACGTTCATTTTTCTGAAAAAGACCACAACAAACACTTTGTCATCATTGATGATGTAATCACAACAGGTGCCACTCTTGAAGCCTGCGGACGTGCCTTATTAAAAATTCCCGGAGCCAAAATCAGCATTATTTGCATGGCAATGGCACAATCCTAAAGTAAACAGCTACATAATTGTTATTCGAAAAACAATTATGTTTTTAACATTAAAAATAACAAAAAACCATATTATTTAATTTATTTAACGAACAAGTGTTTCCAATTCCAAACTTAAATGTTTAATTTTGGATAAATTTTTTTATAAATCCTTAAATAAAATATCATGGCTTTTGAATTACCTCAATTACCTTATGCGTATGACGCACTAGAACCACATATTGATGCTCGTACAATGGAAATCCACCACACAAAACATCACAATGCTTACACTACTAACCTGAATGCTGCTATTGCTGGTACTGACATGGAAGGTAAAACAATTGAAAACATCTTGATTAATCTTGATTTATCAAATGCTGCAGTTCGTAACAATGGTGGAGGTTTCTACAACCACAATTTATTCTGGACAGTTATGTCTCCTAACGGTGGCGGATTACCAACAGGTGATTTATTAGCTGCTATCGAAGCTGCTTTTGGATCATTTGAAGAATTCAAAGCTAAATTTGCTAAAGCTGGAGCAACACAATTTGGTTCAGGATGGGCTTGGTTATGTGTTCAAAAAGGAGGAAAATTAGATGTTTGTGGAACTCCAAATCAAGACAACACTTTAATGCCAGGTGTTGGATGCGGTGGAACTCCAATCTTAGGAATGGACGTTTGGGAACACGCTTACTACTTAAACTACCAAAACAGAAGACCTGACTATATTGAAGCTTTTTTCAATGTAATTAACTGGACTGAAGTATCTAGAAGATATGCTTTAGAAAAATAGTTAGAAGAAAACAGAGTAAAGATTATAGAGAATAGACGAATGAACTTTGAGTTTGTTCGTCTATTTTTTTTGTTCTTATCCTAAGTTAATTTTATCTTTTTAAAACTTTATTCTAATAAAAAAGACGAACAAATTATATCATTTGTTCGTCTTTCCTCTTTATTCTATTTTCTTTTTCTGACTTTATTCCAATAAAAAAGGTGGAATTGCTTCCACCTTTTTTGCCCCAAATCTACCATAAACTTAACCTACTAATATTATGGTACCTCAAAGTTATGTTAGTTATAAGTTATGTACAAATATTCAAGACAAACAACCTAAAAAACCGATAAATAACTCAAATTATCAATTAGTAGGCTCTTGCGTCTTTACCTTCATAAAAATTCATGAAAGCACGGTTCACAACCCTGTTTCCTCCTGCTGTAGGATAATCTCCTGTAAAATACCAATCACCTAAATTCTTAGGACAGGCAATATGCAAATCTTCTACAGTTTGAAAGATAATCTTAACTTCAGCTTTTATTTCAGATGAACTTAACATTTCAGCTATTTTATCTGAAATCTCCTGATCTTTGAAAGGCTCATAAATTGCGGTAACATAATTCACCACATCAGCATCCTTATAATTTTCCTGAGCCTTACATTTAGCATACACTTCATCAACAATGTGATACAAGTTTCTTTCTTTCAAAAGTTCAAGAGCTGCTCTAAAAGCAACTAGACCTTCTAATTTTGCCATATCGATTCCGTAACAATCAGGATAACGAATTTGTGGTGCCGAAGAAACAATTACAATTCGTTTTGGATTCAAACGATCCATCATCTTAATGATACTCTTTTTAAGAGTTGTACCTCTAACAATACTGTCATCAATAATAACCAAATTATCAGTAGGCTTAATTACTCCATAAGTCACATCGTAAACGTGAGCGACCAAATCATCACGACTATCATCAGCAGTAATAAAGGTTCTTAACTTAGCATCTTTAATAGCTACTTTTTCAGTTCTGATTTTTACCGCTAACAACTCCTGTAAAGTTTCGGCAGTTAAAATATTTCTATTAGCTAAAATATAATTATTCTTTCTTTGATTTAAGAAATCCTGAGCTGCTTCAACTAATCCGTAAAAAGAAGTTTCAGCAGTATTAGGAATATATGAAAACACAGTATTATCGGTATCCTGATCAATAGAATCAAGAACTGCAGGCAAAATTAATTTTCCTAAATTCTTTCTTTCCTGATAAATTTCGGCATCACTTCCTCTTGAGAAATAAATTCGCTCGAAAGAACAAGCCTTTTTAACTGTTGGAGTTAAAATTTCTTTCATAGAAACCAATCCACTTTTCTTGATAATCAAGGCACTTCCCGGATCAATTTCTTTCACCTGATCAAATGGAACATTGAAAACCGTTTGAATAACCGGTCTTTCAGAAGCTACAACTACAACTTCATCATCCTGATAATAATAAGCCGGACGAATTCCTGCCGGATCTCTAAAAACAAAAGCATCTCCATGACCTAAAAGACCTGCCATTGCATAACCTCCATCTAAATTCTTAGATGCTCTGGTTAAAATTCTGGCAATATCTAATCTTTCAGCAATTACTGGCGAAGCTTCTCGCTTATTATATCCTTCATTCTTACATTCCTGATACAAATCAGTTACAGCATTATCCAGAAAATGTCCAATTTTCTCCATCACAGTAACGGTATCCGCCATTTCTTTTGGATGCTGACCTAAATCGATAAGATTTTGAAAAAGTTCTTTAACATTAGTCATATTAAAATTCCCTGCCAAAATCAAATTTCGATGCATCCAGTTATTTTGACGCAAGAAAGGATGTACACTCTCGATACTGTTTTTACCAAAAGTACCATATCTAACGTGGCCTAAAAACAACTCACCTATATAAGGAATATTTGCTTTTTGTGCCGCAACATCATCTGCATACTCAGGATGATTCTCCATTTCCTCATTAATTCGCTCATTAATTTGAGCAAAAACATCTTGAATAGGTTGCGCTTGATTAGAACGCACACGGCTAATATATCGTTCACCTGGTTCAACATCCAGCTTTATACTTGCAAAACCAGCACCATCCTGTCCACGATTGTGCTGTTTCTCCATCATTAGATACATTTTTTGTATCCCATAAAAAGCAGAACCGTACTTCTCTTTGTAAAATTCAAGCGGTTTAAGTAGTCTAACTAAAGCTATTCCACATTCATGTTTTAAAGCGTCGCTCATTGTAGTTATATTTGTGTTGTTGTGTTATTCTATTTTATCAAGCTTCATTTACAAAGCTTACTATTGTTTTGGAATTACAAAATTCTATATTTTTTGCCTTTATATCCATTAATCTAGATTAAGAAATCCAGTTAGATTTAGACATTGAACGAAAAAAGCCTCGTTTCCGAGGCTTCAAAGCATTATAATTCTATATCAAATTGTGTCAATGACTTAAATTGCTTTAATCGAGACACAACCTCCTGTTTATCCAAACTAAGCATTCGTTCAGTTCCAAACTTCTCCACACAGAAGGAAGCTAAATTAGAACCGTAAATAATTGCATTTTTCATGTTTTCAAAAGAAACATTCTCACTTTGGGCAATAAATCCTGCAAAACCTCCTGCAAAAGTATCTCCAGCTCCTGTAGGATCAAAAACTTCTTCTAATGGCAAAGCCGGCGCAAAGAAAACCTGATTGTCATGAAACAATAACGCTCCATGCTCTCCTTTTTTAATCACTACAAATTCAGGTCCCATAGCATGAATTTTGGCTGCAGCCTTCACTAAAGAATATTCTCCCGAAAGTTGTCTCGCTTCTTCATCATTAATTGTAATTACATCAACACGTTTGATTACATCTAACAATTCAGGTAAGGCACAATCCATCCAAAAATTCATAGTATCTAAAACTACTAATTTTGGCTTGCTTTCCAATTGGTCCAAGACACTGCTTTGTACTAGCGGATGCAAGTTTCCCAACATCACCACATCGGCATTTTTATAATTTTCAGGAACTTTTGGCTGAAAATCCGCCAAAACATTTAATTGAGTATCTAATGTATCTCTTGAATTCAAATCGTTATGGTAGCGACCACTCCAGAAGAAAGTTTTACCTCCGTTCACCACTTCAAGACCAGAAATATCAATATCTCTATCAGTTAATAAATCTAAATATTCTTGAGGAAAATCATCACCTACTACAGATACAATAGCTGATTGTAAATTAAAAAAAGCCGCTGAAAGCCCTATATAAGTACCCGCTCCACCTAAAATCTTATCGGTTTTACCGAAAGGAGTTTCAATTGCGTCGAAAGCGACTGTTCCAACAATCAATAATTTATTCATTTTATGAATTTCGAATTAAAGATGCAAAGATAGTTCATAAGTTCCATAGTTGCAAAAGTTAAAAGCGGCAAAATTATCATAAAATTTTACCCTCTTCCCGCTCATAAAAAGCATCTACAGACAAGGATTTTTGATTCGATGCAAACACTGCCAATTCATCGCAACGCTCATTTTGAGGATGACTATTATGCCCTTTTATCCATTTAAAATCAACCTGATGCTTCCTGTAAACTACCAAAAAACGCTTCCACAAATCAGCATTTTTTCTTGCAGCAAAAGCTTTCTTTTCCCAACCTAAAACCCATTTCTTAACTACTGAATCCACTACATATTTAGAATCTGAAACTACCAGAACTCTCATATTTGGATTTTTCAGCTTCTCCAGTCCTACAATTACCGCCAATAACTCCATTCTATTATTAGTAGTATAACGAAAACCCTCGTAAAATTCTTTTTTATGCGCGGTTCCCACTAACTCCATAACAACACCATAACCTCCGGGACCGGGATTTCCCTTTGCCGCTCCATCAGTATATATATGTACTTGATAATCCAAATTTACGATTTAGCTTTTAACAAATCTTCAACAACTCCCGGGAAATATCTTTGTTCCAATTCATGAATCTTTTCAGCAACCACCTCCGGCGTATCCGTTCCTAAAACCGTTACCTGCTTTTGAAAAATAATAGCTCCCTCATCATAATTCTCATTCACATAATGAATTGTTATCCCTGATTCTTTTTCTTTATTTTCAACAACAGCTCTATGCACATGCATACCATACATTCCTTTTCCACCATATTTTGGCAACAACGCAGGATGAATATTTATTATTTTATCCGGATAAGCAGCAATAAGAGCATCAGGAAATTTCAATAAAAATCCTGCCAAAACTATCAAATCAGGCTGGATCGTATTTATTTTTTGTACTAAATCACTTTCATATAATTCTGACTTCGTAAAAATCTCTACAGGAACAGCATGATTTTTAGCTCTGTCAATCACCTTTGCTTTTGCATTATTTGTAAAAACCCCAACTACAGTACCAACAGATCCTCCTTTAAAATGCTGGATGATATTCTCAGCATTTGTACCAGATCCAGAAGCAAAAACAACAATTTTTTTCATAATTCATCTCATTTTAGTCACACAAAAAAAAGAATAAAAAACGAAATTAAATAGCATTAGGAAGTCTTTGTTTAAAATTATTTTCTATTTTAGACGTTACATTTATCAACTTAATGGTTGTTTTAAAATAAAGTTTTTTATTTTTGCCACAAATTAAATTCTAAAATTAAAGATTATGTCAGACATTGCATCAAGAGTAAAAGCGATTATCGTAGACAAATTAGGCGTTGACGAAAACGAAGTTGTAACAGAAGCAAGCTTCACTAATGATTTAGGAGCTGACTCATTAGACACTGTTGAGCTTATTATGGAATTCGAAAAAGAATTTGACATTCAAATTCCAGACGATCAAGCTGAAAACATTGCTACTGTTGGTCAAGCTATTTCTTACATCGAAGAAGCTAAAAAATAATACACTCGCACCCGGTTATAATTTCAATAATCGGGTGTTATTATTTTTTTAAAATTAAAAGTCCGATTGAATTTCAATCAATTACACATAATGTAACACCCATGGCTCTTAGGTGCTAAAACACAAAAGAAAGCGTGGGTTTTGCTTGTTTAAAGATAACAAAATACAGAATATATGGTATTAAGACGAGTTGTTGTAACAGGTTTAGGTGCCCTTACTCCTATTGGAAACAATATAGAAGAGTATTGGAATGGTCTAATTAACGGAGTTAGTGGGGCTGCACCAATAACTTATTTTGATGCTTCAAAATTTAGAACTCAATTTGCTTGCGAACTTAAAAACTTCAATGTTGAAGAATTTATAGATCGAAAAGAAGCCAGAAAAATGGATCGTTATGCTCAATATGCCATGGTCTCTTCTGAAGAAGCAATGAAAGATGCTAATTTTGATTTAGAAAAAGTAGACAAAGATCGCGCGGGAGTAATCTGGGGTTCAGGAATTGGAGGTTTAGAAACTTTCCAAATAGAAGTTCTTAATTATGCTGCCGGTGACGGAACACCTCGATTCAATCCATTTTTTATCCCAAAAATGATTGGCGATATTGCTTGTGGTCATATTTCAATAAAATACGGCTTTAGAGGACCTAACTTCGGAACTGTTTCTGCTTGTGCTTCTTCTACAAATGCTATTATTGATGCATTCAACTACATTAGATTAGGTCATGCCGATGTTATGGTAACTGGAGGTTCAGAAGCCGCAGTGACTATTGCAGGTATGGGAGGATTTAATGCTATGCACGCTTTATCTACCAGAAATGATGATCCAAAAACAGCTTCAAGACCAATGGACAAAGACAGAGACGGATTTGTACTTGGAGAAGGAGCAGGAGCTATCATCCTTGAAGAATACGAACATGCAGTAGCACGTGGCGCTAAAATCTATTGCGAAATAGGTGGTGGTGGTATGTCGGCAGATGCGCATCATATTACAGCTCCACATCCTGAAGGATTAGGTGCAAGAAATGTAATGCTAAACTGCTTAAGAGACGCAGGTTTAAAACCAACTGACGTTGACGGAGTTAACATGCACGGAACTTCAACTCCTCTTGGAGACATGGCCGAAAGTAAAGCAATCGAACAAGTCTTTGGAGAACATGCTTATACCATGAACTTGAATTCAACAAAATCCATGACAGGTCACTTATTAGGAGCTGCAGGAGCAATTGAAACAATTTCTGCTATTCTTTCTATAAAACACGGAATAGTTCCTCCAACAATCAATCATTTCACAGATGATGAAAAAATTGACTCTAAGTTAAACTTCACTTTCAACACTGCTCAAAAAAGAGACATGAATGTTGTAATGAGTAATACTTTTGGTTTTGGAGGTCACAATGCTTGTGTATTAGTAAAAAAATTAGGATTCTAATTTTATACTATGAGTATATTCAAAAAAATATTTACAAAATCCCGTTCTCAAGAAGACGGGATTTTTTTTGATGCTATCCAAAAAATCCTTGGCTTCCCTCCGGGCAAACTAATTCATTATCAAAAAGCCTTTACCCACCGCTCTTCCGGGAAAATGGATTCTACAGGAAACCCTATTAGTTATGAGCGTCTGGAATTTTTAGGAGACGCCATGTTAAGTTCGGTTATAGCTGCACACTTATTTAACGAAGCACCATCAGGAGACGAAGGCTATCTTACCAAAATGCGTTCTAAAATTGTAAGCAGAGAACATTTGAACGAATTAGGAAAAGACCTGGACTTAATTCGCTTTGTAGAAAGCAAAGTTCCCGTACAGCATTTTGGAGAAAACATACATGGAAATATTTTCGAATCTCTTATTGGAGCAATCTATCTTGACAAAGGCTATGCTTTTTGCGAAAAGTTCATTCAACAAAAAGTAATCATTCCTTATGTTGACATTTCCAGACTCGAAGGAAAAGTAATAAGCTACAAGAGTTTAATTATTGAATGGTGTCAAAAAGAGAAAAAACAATTTCATTATGACATTTTTGAGGACAATGCCATAGATGGACAACGCCTATTTGGTGTTAAATTGAGCATTGACGAAAAAGTAATTGCAAAAGCAAGAGCAACTTCTAAAAAGAAAGCCGAAGAAAAAGCTTCGCAACGTGCCTATTTTGTGTTTCAAGAGAAAATGAGCAAAAAATAATACTAAATTCCTCAAAGCTACAACGTTTTCGTTTTAAATTTAACGAAATCATTATATTTTCAACACTTAAACTTCGATAGAAATAGTATATTTACATCTTTATTTTTAATGAAGATGGCTGTTCATAAATTAAGTCTTGACGAATTTGATGAAATTGATTACAATCTTATCGCGATTCATACTTCTTTAGAAGATTACCGATTGGCATATTTTATCAATCAAAAACTTCCTATAAATCTAGCAAAAAGCATAGATGAAGTTCATATCAATATCAAAGAAGGAGAAACAAAATTCTCAAGATTTTACTATTATGACGAAGAAAATACAGTAGCCTGGAACTTAGTTCAAAACATCAACGAGGTGGTTTCAGAAAAAAACGAAGGAGTTCACAACTTATTTTCGGATACAAGCGAAGACATTTCGACAAAAGTGTACTTATTGCCTGAATTTAAAAAAGCTGATTATTTTTTAAAAATAGACAATACTGATGACAACATAGATGTCAATGAAATAAAAACAATATTAAATACCATAGACAACATAACAACAGTATATACTGTTGAAACAAAACAAATAAAATCTAAAAACAATCTAATTTTTTAATGCAAATGATTACTACAAACAAGAAAACTAAAATTGTGGCTACCCTTGGGCCTGCTTGCAGCACAAGAGAAATCATAAAGGACATGGTTGAAGCAGGTGTAAATGTATTCAGAATTAACTTCTCTCACGCTGATTATGCTGATGTAGAAAACAGAATAAAAATCATCAGAGATCTTAATGAAGAATTCGGTTATACTACAGCCATACTTGCAGACTTACAAGGACCAAAACTTCGTGTTGGAGTAATGAACGACGGTGTTGTTGTAAACGATGGTGACTTAATCACATTTACTACAGCCGAAGACATTGTAGGAACTGCCGAAAGAGTTTTCATGAAATACCAAAACTTTCCTAACGATGTAAATCCAGGTGAAAGAATCTTATTAGATGACGGAAAATTAATTTTCGAAATCGTTTCAACTGACAAAAATACAGAAGTTGTTGCTAAAGTAATTCAAGGTGGTGAATTAAAATCTAAAAAAGGAGTTAACCTTCCTAATACTAAAATATCTCTTCCGGCTTTGACTGAAAAAGATATTGCCGATGCTATTTTTGCTATTGGACAAAAAGTAGACTGGATCGCTCTTTCATTCGTAAAAACTCCACGTGATTTACAGGACTTACAAGAATTAATTGCTGAACACGCTGAAAACAAAATTCCAATTGTTGCTAAAATCGAAATGCCTGAAGCATTAGAAAACATGGATAAAATTGTAGCTTATTGTGATGCTTTGATGGTTGCCCGTGGAGATCTAGGAGTTGAACTTCCTGCTCACGAAGTACCATTAGTACAAAAAGACTTAATTCGAAGAGCAAAAACGGCTAGAATTCCTGTTATCGTTGCTACGCAAATGATGGAAACCATGATTACCAGCTTGACTCCTACAAGAGCCGAAGTAAATGACGTTGCTAACTCAGTAATGGATGGTGCTGACGCTGTAATGCTTTCAGGAGAAACTGCTGCCGGAAATTACCCAGTACAAGTAATTCAAAAAATGACCCAAATTTGTGAGGCTGTGGAAAATTCACCTCTTATTCACGTACCACAAAACACCCCACAAATCAAAACAAACCGTTTTATCACTAAAACAATCTGTCGTCATGCAGCAACTATGGCTAACGCTATTGAAGCAAAAGCTATTTCTACAATGACTAACAGTGGTTATACTGCTTTCCAATTATCAGCCTGGAGACCTAACACTGCTGAGATTTTGGTTTTCACTTCAAACAGAAGAATCCTTACTCAATTGAGTTTGTTATGGGGAGTTAGAACTTATTTCTATGATAAAGAAGAAAGTACTGACACTACAGTTACTGACATCAACAAAATAGCTAAAGAAAAAGGACATGTTGAAACAGGTGATTATATCATCAACTTAGCTTCTATGCCTATTACCGAAAAAGGAATGGTAAACACCATGAGAGTTTCTGAAATTATCTAATAGCAATTTTAGCAAAATATAAAAATCCGTCCCGATAGCTATCAGGACGGATTTTTGCTTTTAAAAAATAATCCAAACTATAGTTCTACAATAATTTTTCTTACTTCATCTTTAGATTTTCCTGTTTTCCAATCAACTAAACGTAGATTTGTTGTTAATTTGAATTACGACTTAAACTTATTATTTCTCAACTCATAATAAATTACAAAAATGAATCCGTATTTTGATATTATCATTCGAAGTGCTTCTGTATATCTATTTATGTTAATCGCTCTCCGAATGTTTGGCAAGAAAGAATTATCTCAACTAAATACTGCCGATGTTATTTTGATTCTACTAATTAGCAACTCAGTTCAAAATGCAATGGTAGGAAACAACGTGAGCCTTTTTGGTGGTTTAGCTGCAGCCGCAGTACTATTTATTATCAATTTCACTTTAAAAAAATTAACATTTATGTTTCCGAAATTCAGTGCTTTTATACAAGAAAAACCAGAAATATTAATCCACAACGGTCAAATGTATTTCAAAACATTGAGTAAATTAAACATTACTTCTAATGAATTAAAAGAAGCCATTAGGGAACATGGAATCGAACATTTCTCAGATGTAAAGTTGGCAATGCTGGAAATTGATGGAAATATCAGCATAATTTCTGGAGATAAAAATCTTCGTCAAACACATTACAAAAGAATAAAAAGAAACAAAAAAGTAATAAACTAAAGCCCAGCAACACTTTTAAAATAAATAATACAATATTTCTTTTTAGCTATTTGTATAATCTTAATTTATAAAAAATTGCTTTCAAAAAAATTAAGAAGAATTAAACAGCTATCTTAAAAAATATCATTTATATTTGACTAACATAAAATGCATTTAGTATGGAATTTAAATCTAAAAACCCTTTTTTAAACAATAAAAACTTCTCGCCTACATCTAGAGCAGAGCAAGTTCACGAAGCAACCGTTATTGGTTACGACCAAGACATGACACTTTCAGGAACTATTAACAAAACCATTTTACTATTCTTATTACTTACGGCATCAGCAATGGTTATCTGGTGGATGACGTTTAATGGCATGAATCCTATTATACCTGCTATTGGTGGTGCTATCGTAGGCTTCGTTTTGGTAGTAATTTCTGCTTTCAAACCACAATATTCGGGCTATTTAGCTCCAGGCTATGCCTTGTTTGAAGGATTATTTATCGGAGGAGTTTCTGCTATTTTTGAAGTACAATATCCTGGAATTGTTATCCAAGCAGTTGGAGCTACATTTGTAACTTTTGCTGTTTGTTTAGGACTTTATAAGTTCCAAATTGTGAAAGTAACTGAGCAATTCAAATCGGTTGTGGTGGCAGCAACATTAGCCATTGCTACTTATTATCTAATCTCCTGGTTAGTTTCAATGTTTACAAGTTACCAGCCTGTGCATTACGGCAACTCAATGATGAGCATTGGAATCAGTGTTTTTGTAATTGTAATTGCAGCTTTAAACTTATTCTTAGACTTTGACCGAATCGAACAAGGAGTCCAACAAAGAATGCCTAAATACATGGAATGGTTTGGCGCTATGGGATTGATGATTACCCTGGTTTGGTTGTACATTGAATTCCTAAGATTGTTATCTAAACTTTCAAGTAAAAAATAATTTCACCGAAAAAATTATTAAACCGCAAATTCGCAAATTAGTTTCTAGTTTATGAATTTGCGGTTTCTTTTTTAAAAATCAAATTTTAGCTGTACTGCAACAACCGCTTTCTTCACTTCGGTATTTAAATTACTCATCGAAATTCCGAGTAAACGAACCGAATCTTTCATTCTTTCCTGATACAACAATTCTTTTACCGTTTCCAGAATCAATCCTTTGTCGGCAATGAAATAAGGTAAAGTTTTACTACGTGTCTGCTGTGTAAAATCACTGTATTTTATTTTTAAGGTTACCGTTTTCCCCGAAACATTGTGCTTTTTAAGTCTTCGTTCCAAGCTATTGGCTACGAGTTCCAATTGTTCCAACATAAAAATTTCGGAAGAAAGATTAACATCAAAAGTATGTTCGGCAGCGACTGATTTTGCAATGCGACTTGATTTTACTTCGCTATTATGAATTCCACGCACCACATAGTAATAATAACTTCCCGATTTCCCAAAATGCTTCTCCAGAAATTCCAAGGATTTACTTTTTAATTCCAATCCCGTAAAAATACCCAATTGGTACATTTTCTCGGTCGTAACTTTGCCCACACCATAGAACTTTCGAATAGGCAAAACTTCCAGAAAAGGAATCACCTCCTCAGGAGTCACCGTTTTTTGTCCATTAGGCTTATTGTAATCACTGGCAATTTTAGCAACAAATTTATTAATCGAAATTCCCGCCGAAGCCGTTAATCCAACCTCATTAAAAATACGGCTGCGAATTTCCTGCGCCAACAAACTGGCACTAGGATTTCCTTTTTTATTTTGGGTTACATCCAGATATGCTTCATCCAATGAAAGCGGTTCAATCAAATCAGTATAATCTCGGAAAATCTTATGAATTTGATTCGAAATTTCCTTGTAACGCTCAAATCGTGGTCGTACAAAAATAAGTTCGGGACAATATTTCTTTGCCAAGACACCACTAATAGCCGAACGAACACCAAATTTCCGGGCTTCATAACTAGCCGCAGCAACAACACCACGATTTTCTGAACCTCCCACAGCAATGGGTTTTCCACGAAGCTCAGGATTGTCCATTTGCTCCACAGAAGCAAAAAAAGCATCCATATCGATGTGTATGATTTTTCTATGAGGATTCATTTCAGACATAAAACAAAATTATAATATTTTTTTACGCTTAAATACATATAAATATCTTACATTTAACATGCTTAAAATCAAAAATCAATTCATTTATAAAACAATACCTATGAATATAAAAATACTTTCCTTATTCCTTTTTCCAGTTTTATCATGGAGTCAGATTGATATCAATACTAAAGATTACAAACGTTACTATAAAGACAAAGTAATATCCATGGAAGTATGGAAAGGATCTGATAAAATAATGGATAGCATGAAAACCTATCACAGCAATGGAAAAATAAATGAAGTTTTTTATTTTGATGATAAAGGACGTAGAGATTCCTATTCATTTCAATACAACGATCAGGGTGAAAAACTGGTTACCTGGAATTTCTCGCATGGGAAATTGTTAAGCCGAACCGATCACAAATTACCTTTCAACAACAAGGAAACAGAAGAAAACGCAAAAAAGTACCTTCAGTTACTTACAGAATTAAATACCCGAACAAATTATAATCCAACCAATTTATGGGACTTATTTAACAGAGGTGATTTAAGAGCCCGTCTGGGCAATAGATTCTTAGCACTTGATGATTTAAGAAAGGTAGAATGGATCGTAAATAAAAACAATAAAGACACTACCAGAGTAATCTCAGAAGCTGCAAAAAGAAGCCGAAAAAATTTTGAAAGCACTCTTTATGACATATTTGCTAACTTATATGGAGAACTTGAAATGGAAAATGCTGCCAATCAATATTATGTTAAAGCGATGGCTGCAGCTCCAGAAGACTATCGAATCCTATATAATTTTGGTAATTATTTGCTAGAAAAAAAATCCACTGATTTAGCCCGCTATTATTTAGAAAAAATTGTTGCCGTACATTCAGAACACGGTCATGCAAGATGGGGATTAGCACGATTATATAGTGATATTGGCGAATATAAAAAAGCCATGGAAAGTATCACCATTGCTTTCAAAAAAGAAAAAGCAATCATAGCACACTCATCTAATTATGGAGGCAGGGATTTAAGAACTACCAGAGGTTTATTATACCATAAACTGGGCGAATCCGAAAAAGGAATTCAGGATTTAAAAGAAGCCTTAAAGATGGACAAAAACAATTCGTATGCTATGAAAAATTTAGGCATTATTTACCTGGATCAAAAGAAATATAGTCGAGCCTGTGAATTATTCGAAAAAGCCAAAGCACTTGGTTACACCTTAGTTTATGATGAAAATGATTTAGCTACTTTGATAGAAAGCGCCTGTAACAATGTCCCTCAAGTTGAAACTGTAAGCATCCCTAAACCTTTTGTATTTCCTAATCCTGCCACAACTGTGATTACAATTAAGAATTACGATTACAAAAATTTTGATTATGATTTTTTTGATTTCGAATCCAATGCTATTTTACACGGAAAAAGCACCGATGGTACTATTGATGTTTCCAAATTAAATACTGGTTTTTATATTCTTAAAATTTCTAATACCGATTCGCCACAAACATTTAAAATTATAAAAGAATAATATATCTTTAGTCTCTATAATTTACAAGATAGATGTTAGAAATAGAACGAAAATTTTTAGTCACTTCAGATTCTTATAAAAAGGAAGCTTTTTCGAAAAAACGCATTATTCAAGGCTATTTAAGCTCAAATCCTGAACGCACTGTTAGAGTTCGAATAAAAGAAAACAAGGCTTATTTGACTATAAAAGGAAGCTCAAATGCTTCAGGCATGTCTCGTTTTGAATGGGAAAAAGAAATTGCTGTTGATGAAGCTAAAAATCTATTGTTGCTTTGCGAAAAAGGAGTAATCGACAAAACGCGCTTTGAAGTAAAAGTAGGCAATCACACCTATGAAGTGGATGAGTTTTACGGCGAAAATGAAGGCTTAGAAATGGCCGAAATCGAATTGCAATCGGAAACAGAAATGTTTGAAAAACCGAGTTGGTTAGGAGAAGAAGTCACGAATGACAACCGTTATTACAACTCTTATTTAAGCAAGAACCCTTATAAAAACTGGTAATTTATTTTACTATTTCCTCAATAGTAACAATCATAGAACCTGACCCTCTGTTTTTGGCAATTTCCATAAAAGCTCTTTTAGTCAAATCAATTTCTCTTGATCTCACAAATGGACCTCTGTCAATAACCTCAACAATAACTGATTTTCCGTTGGCCTCATTGGTAATTTTCAGTTTGGTTCCGAAAGGGAATTTTTTATGTGCTGCAGTATAATCATTATTACTGAATCTTACTCCGCTTGTAGTACGCTGTCCGTTAAATTTATCGGCATAATAAGAAGCATGAACACTTCTTTTATACACTTTTAGCTTACCTACTACTTCATCCTGAATCGTATCTTTTACTATTTCATTTTTAGTTACAAAAGCAAAAGCTTTATTATCTTTATTCAAGCTATCCTTAGATGAATTTCCTTTTGAAACAGATGATTTTGACAAAACAGTTTTTGCTGATGTAGTTTTTTGTCTAACCCTACTTTGAGCATTTACAAAAACTACACTAAGAAGTAATAATAATGTTATTGATTTTTTCATATTAACTTTTTAGTTCAAATCTATTAAAACAAAAACCAGATAAAAAAAGTCCTAAAAAGGACTTTTTAAGTTTTTATTGAAGCCATAACGACCAGGGAATTCTACTTAGTATCAGCAATAATCCTAATCCATAGAAAATAGAAAAAGTCTTGAATTTTGATTCGCTTGTAGTTAGCTTTTTATGTTTAGACCAACCAATTGTAATTAAAACAATAGCAATAATATTAATTAATGGATGCTCTAATGAAGTTAATCGCAACATTTTGTCTGACATTTGGCCTAAAGATGTAAATCCAAGTGGCGAAACAAAATATAAAATCAAACCAATTAATAATTGAGTGTGAGTTCCTATCAATCCAAAAATTGCAATCTTTCTATCTTTAGCAGTAAACTCTTGTTTGGAAGCTAAACCTATAAAAGCATTAACTACCGCAACCACTAATAATAAAAGTGCTAAATAAGCCCAACCTGAATGAAATTTTTGAATGAATTCGTACATGTTTTTGATATTTTTTTTAACAAATATAAACAAAAAAGGTATAAAAAAAACCTCATTCCGCTAAAAGAGAATGAGGTTTATATTCATTTAAATCAAGTATTTTTTAAACAATGACTGAAAATCAGCAATTTAAACAAAACAAGCTAAATGTTATTTATTTCTTAAAAAATGACTCAACAAAGAAGCCGTAGAACTATCATGATTTTTAACTTCATTTGAGTTAATTTCGTCCAGGATAGAATTAGCCAATTGTTTTCCTAATTCCACTCCCCATTGGTCATAACTAAAAATATTCCAGATAAATCCTTGTACAAAAATCTTGTGTTCATATAAAGAAATCAAAGAACCCAATGACTTAGGTGTCAATTTCTGAATCAAGAACGTATTTGTAGGTTTATTTCCTGCAAAAACTTTAAATGGTAAAAGGAATTGAGCTGCTTCAGCCGAAAGTCCCTGTTTGTCAAATTCTGCCTGAACTTTTGCTTCTTCCTTTCCATTTAACAACGCTTCCGTTTGTGCAAAAAAGTTAGACATCAATTTATCGTGATGATTGTTATCCCCATACAAAGGCTGAACGTAACCAATAAAGTCAGTTGGAATCAATTTAGTTCCTTGGTGAATTAATTGAAAAAAGGCATGTTGGGCATTCGTTCCTGGTTCTCCCCAAATAATAGTTCCTGTTTGATAACCGACAGCTTTACCATCACGACCAACACTTTTACCATTACTTTCCATAGTTCCTTGTTGTAAGTAAGGCGCCAGTTTTTGTAAATATTGGGTATATGGAATCAAAGCTTCGCTCTCTGCTCCAAAGAAATTGTTGTACCAAACACTTAACAAAGCCAAAACAACTGGTATATTTTTATCAAAATCGGCTGTTTTAAAATGCTCATCCATCTCGTTTGCTCCGTTTAACAATTCTTCGAAATTATCAAAACCTACCGCTAAACTGATAGACAATCCTACCGCACTCCAAAGTGAAAAACGTCCTCCAACCCAGTCCCACATTGGGAATACATTGTCAGGATTGATTCCGAATTCAGTTACTTTTTGCAAATTAGTAGAAACTGCCACAAAATGTTTGGCTACATCTTCCTGTGATGCCCATTGTAAAAACCATTTTCTGATAGTTTCAGAATTAGTTAAAGTCTCCTGAGTAGTGAACGTTTTAGAAACAATAACAAAAAGAGTCGTTTCCGGATTTAACTTTTTAATGATTTCATTCACATGATCCCCATCAACATTGGAAACAAAATGAACATTCAAATTATTTTTATAATATTGTAAAGCTTCAACCACCATGGCTGGTCCTAAATCAGAACCACCAATACCAATGTTTACTACATCAGTAAAAACTTTTCCGGTATAACCCGTTTTTTTACCCGAAGTAATCTCATTAGTAAAAGCTTTGATTTTATTTTTTACTTCATAAACCTCCGGAATTACATTTACTCCGTTTACATTAATTACAGCCGATTTTTTAGCTCTTAATGCAGTATGAAGTACGGCTCTATTCTCAGTTTGATTAATTATTCCTCCTCCAAAATAATCCTCAATCCCATTTTTAAGTCCCATTTCATTAGCCAACTCAAGCAATAAAGCCATTGTTTCCTGATTGACAATATTTTTAGAATAATCAATTAAAAAATCATTCCAAAGAATGCTGAATTTTTCCGCTCTTGAAGCATCTTGTTTAAACATTTCCTGCATAGAAACGTTTTGCAATTGATCAAAATGTTTTTCGAGCTTCTTCCATGAAGCTGTTTTAGTTGGGTTTAGAGTACTTAACGCCATTTATTTTTTTGTTTTTAGTGTTTTAGATTTGGTCGTAAAAATACTGAAATTAGTTGTAATTGCAGAAAAGATTCCAACTATATAATTATAAAAACCAACCAGTTTATGCATAAAAAAAGAGAAACAATTCACTATAAACTGTTTCTCCCTTATAATTTCAGATTAAAAAATCAATGCTTTAAACTATAAATTCCCTATGCTGTCCAATTCCCGCTTTAAAGGTTCGATTGTATTCATAAATCTCGCTTTGTTTCCGCTCTCCATCGGCGTTCCTGTAGGTAGTTTCAATTTTAATGCATCAACCTGTACTCCATTTTTCCAAAAACGATAACATACATGAGGGCCCGATGCTAAACCCGTACTCCCCACACGACCGATAACGTCTCCCTGATTCACATGCTGACCACGTCTCACCAAGATTTTTGACATGTGCAAATATTGGGTAGAATAAGTACCATTGTGTTTTACTTTTACAAAGTTTCCATTACCTGCTGTATAACCCGTTGTTTCCACCACCCCAGCTGCCGTAGTCATAATAGGAGTTCCCGTAGGAGCTGCATAATCAGTTCCTTTATGCGCCTTCCATTGGTGTTGCACGGGATGAAATCTATTCATTGTAAATCGGGAAGTAATTCGGCTAAACTTAATAGGCGATTTCAGGAAAAGATTTTTCATCGTCTTACCATCTTCGTCATAATAATCGACTTTGCCTGAAGCCTGATTTTGAACAAATGGAAAAGCATACATGATTTTGCCCTTGTATTCAAAAAAAGCTCCTTCGATATTACTTACGCCATTATAAATCGAATCATTTATATAACGTTCATTGAATGCAATTCCAAAACGATCTCCTTTTTTTAATTTGAAAAAGTCAATTGACCAGGAATAAATTTTTGTAATCTGACTTGCCAAAGCCGCTTCTACTCCCGAATTAGTTAAAGTTTCAGACAGAGAACCTTTTAAAACTCCTGTAATCACTCTGCGTTTATAAGTTACAGGGCGTACTTTTTTATGCGCAACTATCACCGAATCACGCAAATCAAAAACATAATACGTTAAGTCGTTTGGTTCGTAAATAAAAACCTGTAGTTTATTGGTTTTATTCTTAGATCGCAACATGGTGTATGCCTTATCAGGTCTAATGGTACGCACATCAAAAGTATCTTTAATACTATTTACAATATCATAGATTTTTAGGTCGCCAATATTTTGCTCATTTATAATCGTTCCAAAAGTATCTCCTTTTTTTACGGTGTCCTGAACAACATTAAAGTCGGCAAAATTAAATCCAAAATCAGAATTATCTTTTTTGGAATTTAGTTTTTTAACTAGCTGTTTCTTCTGTGTTTCATCATCCGATTTTTTACAGGATATTACTAAAGTTAGTGCAATTATAATTATTAAAAAGTATTTCAAACTGTTTCTATTTATTGTATTCTACATCTTATTATTCTTGACCCCAATTTGCTAATTCAGCCCCACTCCATAATTCAGGAAAAAATATTCTTTTTTGATGCTTTGGATGCATATATTTTCGCCAGTCACTTCCCCCTGTTGCTTCTCCATCTCCCATACCACTCTGATCAATGTATTTAATAGCTACATTTAAATGTTGCAATACCCAGCTAATATTTACTGTATAATCTAAATGACGCATTGCATCTTTCAAAGTTTGTAACTCCTGATCCTGAACGGAAAGCTGTTTATATTTTTGCCAAATATTTATGGATTTATACTCTTCCATATAATTTAAAAAAGTGGCTTTATATTTTTTCTCGAATTCTTCTAAAGTATAGGTTTTACCTCCTGTTTCCGGTTCTGTTCCAGCTGCCTGCCAATACAAAATTTCAAACGCATTTTCATTTGAAATAGTATTATCAAATGTTGCTCTAAAACGGCTATCAATCAGATTAACCAAATCAGTTGTACAAAACTCAATTAAACGGTATTGTGCACTTTGAAAACCACTAGCCGGAGTGAGTGTATTTCTGAATTTCATATACTGTTCTACATCCATGCCCTTTTCCATGATAGCAAAAGAGGTGGTTAGCATATCAAAATAACGACTAATACGCATTAATCTGTCGGTGAAAAAATCGGCTTGAATATTTTGAGTATGAGAAATCTGATTCATTTCCCAAAGAATCATCTTGAAAATTAATTCGTTGATTTGATGATAGAGAATAAAAACCATTTCATCAGGTAGAACTGTTCTTTGAATTTGCAAATTCAACAATACGTCCGTGTGAATATAATCCCAGTAAGTAACAGGTTTTGACCAAAGCAAACCTTCTAACTGCGTATCCGTTTTTTGATGAATGGATGCGTATTTTTGTTCTATTTCTTTTAAAATACTGGCTGTATTCTCATTAACACTCATTATTTCTTTATTTTAAAAGAGCCTTTCAATCCTTTGAAAGCATCTAAATCGGCTTTGAGTGATCCTACTGCTAATTCTGCCTTTATACGCACTGGCAGTCTATTTTCGTCGTCTGAAACCCAAACCGTTAAACTCTCCTGTTCTTTAAAAACACGTCCTGACTGTACTAAAGGTCTAAAAACCATTGAAGACACCACTCCAAATTTAGTGGTAATATCTTGACGCCCGATAAATTTTAACTTAAATTTTGTGGTTTCTTCATCAAAAAACATATCTATTACAACAAACTCTCCGGGCTTGATTTTATCAATATTAGGATAATTACGTAAGTAATAAAAGGACGATAATATATCTTGAGTGTTTTTTGGAACAACAAAGGTTTTTTCGGTTTTCCTTTTATAATCTTTAACCGTTATTTTATTGGCTGATTGATTAAAAAAACCTTCCTGATCTTTGGTATAACCTCCTTCATCAATCTTTCTTACAAATTGATACGGATTCCCTGTTTGCTTATCAATATAGCTTTCATAAGTATCGTTAACTTTAAAAAAAAAGCGTGACAAACCGGTAGTATAACCTTTACCTATAACGTGAAAAACTTTTGTATTATCTACAGTAGCGTCTTTTACCTCAAGTGTGGCATATCCAGCATTGACAAATCCGTAATGAATACGAAATTTAAACCATTCACCCACACCGTATGAGTCATCGGCATGAGAATCAAAACTGGTAGTTAAAATCAATAATGAGAGTAGCATTATCTTTTTCATAATTTACTTTATTTTTATTGATTCAATTTTGCAAATTCTGTTCCAAATATATTAAAACAAAAAAACTCAGTCAAATAATGACTGAGTTTTTATGCTATTAACCAACCAAAAAATTATAAATTATTAAATTTATATAAACCAAAAGGAAACCACGCCTTTTGTTTTGATATGACAAAGATACGGCAAGAAAATGCGATTTCTATAGTAAAAATACAGTTTAACATAATTTTAAAAGAAGATTCGGAAGCCCAGCTGTTTTTTTTTACATATCATAAAAAAAACAGTGATAAAAAATTAAAGTGTTAATTTTACTTTTAAACCGAAAATCAAAAAGCTAATTATTCCTGACTTAAAAAGCTTTTGTTAACAAAAAAAAGTCGCAGTTTTTGACAAAAACCGCGACTTTCAGTCTACTATTCGTTTCTTTAATTTTTTGTTTTTAGGTATTAAAAAGGAAATCCAACGCTAAACCAGGTATAACTACCATTAGTTTCCGGCGACCAACTCCTTTTTATTTCAATTGGTCCTATAGCAGTTTCTAAACCATATCCTATTGCATAACCTGAATTTTGAGGTATAGAAACCCAATCGACTGTTGAAAAAATATCATCCCCTATATTAGCATAATTAGCCGTAAAATTAATGTGGTTATTTTTAAAGATTTCCCAATCTAAGGTCAAAGTGGATTTAATGTAGCTATTACCTCCTAAACTCAAAAAGTCATAACCATAAAAATGACTGAAATTATTTGTCACATTATAACCAAATCCTCCCAAAATAAAATTAAAAAAAGAAACACTTTTATTACCTATAGAAAATCCTGCTTCTGTTTGAATTTTAGCAGCAACAGTTCTAAACAAAGGAAAAGCAAATCCGAAATTAGCTTTTGCTATTGAAAACGGCATAAACTCTTTTGTATAATTTGAAGAAAAAAGATAGGAATGCATGTCTCCCGAAAAACTCCAGCCTTTTCTTGGAAAAAACCTATCATCCATAGAATCAAAATTGAATCTCCCGAAAACACTCACATAATCACTTTTATCTATTACAGGCTCTGCATTTAAGGTTTTCGAATTTATATTCAAATATTTATATTCCACACCACCGCCAATCAAAAACCGTTGCGCAAACAAGGTCTGAAAATACAATTGATTCGTCAAATCAAACAAATCTATATTTAAGCTTTTCACCCCTAAATCATCAAAATTTAGATTACTTATCTGCCCCTCAATATTTCTATTAAACTGATTCAAATAAGATTTGAATCCAAGACTAATATTGTATCCATTCTCGATATAATAATCAAAATTATAGCGAAAATTATCTCCTAAAATAACATCAAAAGAAGCAACATCATTTTTAAAGAATGTCTTCTTATGCGTTAAATTCACCAGCACCGCACTCTTATAAAGACCATCATAATGCAATCCAAATTTCAAGTAAGTATCGATTGGATTCTCTTTTAAATCCAAATTCAAATTATCTTTCCCATTAATATCTTCAAATGAATAATCGATAGCACTAAAATTCTGTGTCGCATTCAGGTTATTGATTCCTGTTTGCAGTTGACCATAACTAATTTTAGAACCTGGCCTAAATCTTAATTTACCATAAACATATTCCTTAGTGTAATTCTTTAACTCATTGCAATTGATGTTCTCAATTTGCAAACTATCACCCTGAATTTTTAATTTTGGTTTTTTATAATTTTCAGACTTTACTCCTAATTGTTTTAAGCGTTCAAAAACAGAAAAAGCAGCTTCTTCTCCTTTACCCAGAATCTCCTGACCACTATCAAAAGACATCACTCCATAATCTTTAATATCAGGACGAATGTAAATATCTGTCTTTAAAATATTTTCCTTCATCTTGTCGATAGAATGAAGATTGGTAATTTGAACTAAGATTTTTGTAGCATCATTAAGTGATTTTCTGTCCAATAAATCGTTTTGTACATCGACTCCGATGATAATATCAGCACCTAGTTTTCTAACTTCGTCTATGGGATAATTATTAACAACACCTCCGTCTACCAAAAAATGATCCTGATATTCCACTGGAGAAAACAAAGACGGAAATGCAGAACTGGCAATCATGGCTCTTGCTAAATTACCTTTATTCAAAACCACCTGCTCTCCCGTTTCAATATCCGAACCTATACATAAAAAGGGAATTCGCAACTTATTAAAATCCCTTACATGCCTAACATTTCTGGTGATCCGGCTTAATAAATTAAAATTATACAAGCCTTTAGAAAGGGCATCAGGAATCCCTATTTTATACTTATTAAATGGTAAAACCACTGAGTAAACCTCATCATTTCTTTTCTCATAAAAATTTTTGGTTTCTCTGGGAATATAATCGCTTAATAATTCGTCAAAATTAGTTGCTTTAAAAATCGAATCGAGCTGGGCAGCATTATAACCAGCAGCATACAAACCACCAACAACCGCTCCCATACTGGTACCGCCAATATAATCAATCTTAATTCCGGCATCTTCTATGACTTTAAGAACTCCAATATGAGCAAATCCTTTAGCTCCTCCACCGCTTAAAACCAATCCTATTTTCGGTCTGTCTTTTTTTTGTGAAAACACAGTCAGGCCACTAAAAAAAACAAGCAATAAAAGAATATATTTTTTCATAAAACAATCTTCATTTTTGACATTAAACGGCTGTACTTAAATCAATGTGCTGTGGTTTTGTAAAAATCGGTAATTTTTTTGGCTTTTGATACTCCTACAACGTCAGAAATTTCTTTTTCTGTCGCCAATTTCAATCTTTTAACACTTTTAAAGTGCTGAATTAATGCTAACATGGTTTTTTCGCCAATTCCCGGAATCGATTCTATCGAAGAATTCAATGCCGATTTACTTCTTTTATCCCGATGATGTGTGATTCCAAAACGATGGGCTTCATTTCTCAATTGCTGAATTACTTTCAAGGTTTCAGATTTTTTATCCAAATACAACGGAACAGAATCACCCGGATAAAACAACTCCTCTAACCTTTTAGCAATGCCAATTATGCTGATTTTTCCCCGCAAACCTAAATCGTCAATACTTTTCAATGCCGATGACAGCTGCCCTTTGCCTCCATCAATAATAATTAATTGTGGTAACGACTGCTCTTCGTCTAACAATCGTTTATAACGACGATAAACCACCTCTTCCATCGAAGCAAAATCGTTAGGTCCTTCTACGGTTTTTATATTAAAATGGCGATAGTCTTTTTTGCTTGGTTTCCCATCTTTAAAAACCACGCATGCCGAAACAGGATTAGTTCCCTGAATATTCGAATTATCAAAACATTCAATATGCCTTGGTTCCACTGGCAAATGCAAATCTTTTTTCATTTGCGCCATAATTCTGTTGGTATGTCTGTCAGGATCTACAATTTGCAATTGCTTTAATTGTTCAATTCGGTAAAATTTAGCATTTCGAATAGACAAATCTAAAATCTGCTTTTTATCACCTAATTGCGGCACGGTGACTTTTAGGTTTTCGCCTAAATCAACTGCAAAAGGCACAATTACTTCTTTCGACAACAATTGGAATCGCTCTCTAAGCTCTACAATAGCTAATTCCAATAATTCTTCATCGGTTTCGGCTAATTTCTTCTTGATTTCCAAAGTATGGGAACGAATAATCGAGCCGTGCGAAATTTGTAAAAAATTGACATAAGCGGCACTTTCATCAGAAACAATAGAAAACACATCAATATTGGTAATCTTAGGATTCACAATCGTAGATCGCGACTGATAATTCTCTAAAACTTCTATCTTTTCTTTTATTTTTTGCGCCTCTTCAAAATGCATGTCTTGCGCCAATTGCATCATCAATTTCTTGAAATCTTTCAAACTTTCTTTGAAATTCCCTTTCAGAATTTCCCTGATAGCGTTAACCTGTTTTTGATATTCTTCTAATGATTCGTAACCTTCACACGGGCCTTTACAATTGCCAATATGATATTCAAGACAAACCTTAAACTTGCCACTTTCAATATTAGAATCACTCAAATCAAAATTACAAGTGCGTAACGGATACAATTCTTTGATTAATTCTAAAATGGTATTCACCGTTTTAAAACTGGTATAAGGACCAAAGTATTCCGAACCATCTTTGACCATTCTTCTTGTAGAAAATATTCTCGAAAAAGGTTCTTTCTTAATACAAATCCAAGGATAACTTTTATCGTCTTTTAAATTGATATTGTATCGGGGCTGAAGCGTTTTTATCAGATTATTTTCCAGCAAAAGCGCATCAGTTTCGGTAGGAACCACAATGTGTTTTATAGTTACAATTTTCTTAACCAAGACATTGGTTTTAGCCGTATCGTGAATTTTATTGAAATAAGAAGAAACTCGTTTTTTTAAATTCTTTGCCTTACCCACATATAAAATCTTGCCTTCCTTATCATAATACTGATAAACACCTGGACTGTCCGGTAAAGTTTGAATTTGTAATTCGAGAGCTGTTTTTTGCATTAGAATTTTGTTTCAAAAAAAAGATTGAGAACATCAAAAAAACCCAAAATCATGCTGATTTAAAGCTATTGTTTGATTTCTAATCAAATTTACGAATTACAAATAATTATTTCTACTTTTAGTTTTTAATTCCACAGCATAAAATCAAAAATGGAAAACAATAAAAAAGAATTGCGTTTAAAATACAAAACACTGCGAAAACAACTTTCTGAAAACGACATCGAAGAAATGAGTTTAGCCATTGCCAATCAATTGCTGAAACTTCCTGTTTGGGAAAAAAACTACTTTCATGTTTTTTTACCCATTAAAGAACAACAGGAAATCGACACAGAATTGATTTTACATTTGCTTTCAGGCAAAGACAAAGAGATTCTGGTTTCGAAATCTAATTTCCAAACCCGGGAAATGACACATTATCTTTTAACCGATAATACCAAGATCAAAAAAAACGAATATAATATTCCTGAACCCGTTGACGGCATAGAAGTACCGTCAAAAAAAATTGAAGTTGTTTTCATACCACTTTTAGCCTTTGACAAAAAAGGACATCGGGTGGGTTATGGCAAAGGTTTTTACGATAAATTCTTAGGCGAATGCCAAGCCGAAACCATTAAAATAGGACTATCATTCTTTGAAGCCGAAGAATCAATAGACGATGTTCACGATGGAGACATCCAATTGAATTACTGTGTAACTCCAAAAACCATTTATAGTTTTTAAATTCCATAAAAAAACCGTCCCGATAGCTATCGGGACGGTTCTGTATTTTTTACAAGAATTTACTATTCGTGTTTGTGAAAAGCTTTTTTATTAAAAACAATCAAAATCCCTACTCCTGTTGATATTGCCATATCGGCAACATTAAAAATAGCATTAAAAAAAGTAAAATTTCTTCCGCCCCAAACCGGCAACCATTCCGGAAGATTTCCACTCCAGAAAGGAAAGTAAAACATATCGACTACTTTTCCATGAAAATATTCTCCATAAGGTTTATTTGAAAACAATGTTGCCAATTGCGAACTGCTATCGTCAAAGATTACTCCATAAAAAACCGAGTCAATAATATTTCCAAAAGCACCGGCCAGAATTAAAGCAATTGCCACAATTAAATAATTACTACTGTGCTTTCTTTCTACTGAATCCCACAACCAGTATCCAATACCTCCAACAGCTACTAATCGAAATAAGGTAAGAACCAATTTTCCATAGGTACCGGGAATTTGAGTTCCCCAAGCCATTCCTTCATTTTCTATGAAATGAATTTTAAACCAATTGAAAACTTCAACTTCATCTCCTAATATAAAATTAGTTTTTACATATATTTTAGAAATCTGATCAACTATTAATACAATGAAGATAAGTAGATACGCTTTTCGTAGTGACATTTTAAAAATTTTAAGTGCGCAAAAATAGGTAATTTATAAAAATTAAATTCCAAATTCCAATAATTTTACAATTAGGTTTGGAATTTGGAATTCTAATATTGAAATCTCAATTATTATTTTTGAAGGTTTTTAGCCTCAATACTCATTGTAGCATGAGGAACAATTTTCAATCTTTCTTTGCTAATTAATTTACCCGTTACTTTACAAATTCCGTAAGTTTTGTTCTCTACACGGAATAAAGCATTCTTTAAATCGCGTATGAATTTTTCCTGACGGATAGCTAATTGAGAGTTCGCTTCCTTAGACATAGTTTCGCTACCTTCCTCGAAAGCTTTGAATGTTGGAGACGTATCATCTGTCCCGTTATTCAAGTCATTCATATAGGCGCTTTTTATCAAATCTAAATCGGCTTGTGCTTTCTCAATCTTCTTTTGGATTATCTCTTTGAACTCTGCCAAGTCGGCGTCTGAGTATCGTGTTGCTTCATCTACCATGATCAATATTATTTTGTAATTGTTATTTTAGTTTTAATGTCATCAAATTCAATTTCTGTGCCATTCTCAATATGCCCTTCAAAAACCAACTCTTCGGTTAATGTTTCTGATTTGATGTATCCATCGTTTTCGTTTACTGCTGCTTCCAGAGTAACATTGTTTTGCAAGTAGACCTTAATCTTATCAGTCACTTCAAATCCTGAATCTTTTCTGATGTTCTGGATTCTGTTGACTAACTCCCTTGCAATTCCTTCTTTCTTCAATTCTTCAGAAATCGTGATGTCAAGTGCTACGGTAATTCCGTTTGAATTGGCAACCAGCCAACCCTCAATATCCTGAGATGTTATCTCGACATCCTCTAATGATAAAGTTACGTCTTTTCCTGCAATAACAATACTTAAGCTTCCTTCCTTATCCAATTGGTTAATCTGTTCCGGAGAAAAACTTTGTATCTCTTTGGAAATCAATCCCATATCTTTTCCAAAACGTGGTCCAAGTGCCTTAAAATTAGGCTTAATCTGCTTTACCAAAACCCCTGAAGCATCGTCTAAAAGTTCGATTTCTTTCACGTTTACCTCTGCTTTTATCAGGTCAGAAACGGCCTCAATTTCAGCTCTCTGTTTCTCGTCAAGTACTGGAATCATTACCTTTTGCAGCGGTTGACGCACCTTAATCATCTCCTTCTTACGCAGTGATAAAACCAATGAAGAAATGGTCTGAGCTTTCTGCATTTTGCTCTCTAACGATTTATCAACAAAGTTTTCAACGTATTTTGGAAATTCCGCCAAATGTACACTGTCGAATTTCTCTGAAGATGTTGCCAAAGTTAAATCTCTGTAAAGCTTGTCCATAAAGAACGGAGCTATAGGCGCACTCAGTTTACTTACCGTTAACAAACAGCTATACAACGTTTGGTAAGCAGCTATTTTATCCTGAGCATATTCCCCTTTCCAGAAACGACGACGACACAAACGAACATACCAGTTACTTAAATTTTCCTGTACGAAATCAGAAATAGCACGAGCAGCTCTCGTTGGTTCATAATCGGCATAAGCTTCATCAACTAATTTGATTAAAGTATGTAATTCTGATAAAATCCAACGGTCAATTTCCGGTCTTTCGTTCAATGGAACCTCAGCCTCATCAAATTTGAAACCATCAATATTAGCATACAAACTAAAGAATGAATAGGTATTATAAAGTGTTCCAAAGAATTTACGTCGCACCTCAGCCACACCTTCAATATCAAATTTCAGGTTATCCCAAGGATTCGCATTGGCAATCATATACCAACGGGTAGCATCAGGACCATATTCTTTTAAAGTTTCAAATGGATCGACGGCATTCCCCAGACGCTTAGACATTTTTTGTCCGTTTTTGTCTAAAACCAATCCGTTAGAAACTACGTTTTTATAAGCAATAGTATCAAAAACCAATGTCCCAATAGCATGCAAAGTATAAAACCATCCACGTGTTTGATCCACACCTTCAGCGATAAAATCAGCCGGGAATGACTTATTGTTGTCAATTAGCTCTTTGTTTTCAAATGGATAATGCCATTGCGCATAAGGCATCGCTCCTGAATCAAACCAAACATCAATCAAATCACTTTCGCGCTTCATTGGTTTTCCGGAAGCAGAAACCAACGTAATTCCATCCACTACATTCTTATGCAAGTCGATTAAATCATAATTGCTTTCGCTCATGTTTCCAATTTCGAAACCTTTGAACGGGTTTTCTTTTTGGAATCCGGCAGCAATAGATTTCTCGATTTCGTTGTACAGTTCTTCAACCGAACCAATCAGAATTTCTTCTTGTTTGTCATCGGTTCTCCAAATTGGCAATGGAATTCCCCAATATCTTGAACGCGATAAATTCCAGTCGTTGGCATTTTTCAACCAGTTCCCAAAACGTCCTTCTCCGGTTGCTTTAGGTTTCCAGTTAATGGTTTCATTCAAATCAAACATTCTATCTCTCACTTCAGTGATTTTGATAAACCATGAATCAAGAGGATAATATAAAATAGGCTTATCAGTTCTCCAGCAATGTGGGTAACTGTGTACATATTTCTCAACCTTAAAGGCCTTATTTTCTTCTTTTAATCGAATAGCAATCTCTACGTCAACCGAACGTTCCGGTGCCTGATCGGCATCATAATATTCGTTTTTAACATATTTCCCTGCAAATTCGCCTAAACCTTCAACAAATCTACCTTGCAAATCTACCAATGGAACTGCTGTTCCGTTTTCGTCTAAAACTAACATTGGCGGAACTTCAGGAGTAGCTTCTTTAGCCACCTTGGCATCATCAGCACCAAAAGTTGGAGCCGTATGTACAATTCCCGTTCCGTCCTCAGTAGTAACGAAATCTCCCGAAATTACTCTAAACGCATTTTCAGGATTTTGATATGGCAATGCCCAAGGCAATAATTGTTCGTAACGAATACCAACTAAATCAGCTCCTTTAGCTTCAGTTAAAATCTGGTATGGAATCTTTTTGTCTCCTGCTTTGTAATTTTCAAAATCAGCAGCTTCTTCAGTTGCGAAATATGTTTTTCCGAACTGTTTCCCCACTAAGTTTTTAGCCAAAATCACATTGATTGGCTCAAAAGTATATTGATTAAAAGTCTTTACTAAAACATAATCGATTTTTGGACCTACTGTCAAAGCGGTATTCGATGGCAAAGTCCAGGGAGTTGTCGTCCAGGCCAAGATATGAATCGTTCCAAAACCTTCTAAAAAGCCCGGTAAACTTTCAGTTTTAGCTTTGAACTGAGCCACAATCGTAGTATCTGTAACATCGCGGTAAGAACCTGGTTGGTTCACCTCATGCGAAGACAATCCAGTTCCTGCTTTTGGAGAATACGGCTGAATAGTGTAACCTTTGTACATCAAATCTTTATTATAGATTTGCTTCAAAAGCCACCAAACACTCTCCATATATTTGGACTTATAGGTCACATACGGATCTTCCATATCTACCCAATAACCCATTTTTTCGGTCAAATCATTCCACACATCCGTATAACGCATCACCGTTTTTTTACAGGCTTCGTTATAATCTTCTACCGAAATAGTTTTCCCGATATCTTCTTTGGTAATTCCTAATTCTTTCTCAGTACCTAATTCTACTGGCAAACCATGAGTATCCCAACCCGCTTTACGCTTTACCTGAAATCCTTTTTGGGTTTTATATCTGCAAAAAATATCTTTAATCGCACGTGCCATTACGTGGTGAATTCCCGGTAATCCGTTTGCCGAAGGCGGACCTTCAAAAAACACGTAAGGCTCAGCTCCTTCGCGAGTAGTTACACTCTTTTCAAATATATTTTCTTTCTTCCAAAAATCAAGAACTTCCGACGCTACTGTTGGCAAGTCAAGTCCTTTGTATTCAGTAAATTTTGTACTCATTTTATCCTTTTCTTAAACGAGGTGCGAAAGTAAGGAATTTTGAGGAAATTAGAGAAAAGATGACCGGAAAAAGAACAAAAGACTACATTTTGTAATAGACAAGGAATACTTTTCAAATTTGAACCTGAAAAACAAGTTTAATTTCAAATAAAAAACTGATGATTTTTAGAACTAGCCTTCAAAAATAAAGGTGTCAACTAAAAACAATCAGTTTTTTATTTATTTTAATAAATCCGAATTATCTGAATCCTCCGAAATAAACCTCTTTCATAAAAATTCTATTCCCGAAAACAGGATTTATTTCGACTTTCTCCCTTTGTTCCTCGTAGATAGTTTCTCCATTAAAATCTTCAATTTCGTAATTAATTTTATGAGGAATCTTTCCTGAATTTAATGCTGCAACAGGACGATAATCACTAAAGAGTTTTCTTTCGAAGAAACTCTTATTTCCATTATAAAATTCTGTTTTTTCAGTTGAAACTATAGTAAAATTTTCCTTATCAATAAAAACATGATAATCAGTTTTAGGAATCGTTCTATTAGCTGAACTTAGTGTTTTTTCAAAATAATTCAAATGGTAACATAGTCTACCTTCGTACATCTCGTCTTCTAAAACTTCCAAATTATTCCATAAATCAAGTCTAAAATCAGTTAGAAAATTTACTAAATCAGCATTCTTAGACAAATTACTATAATCATATGCAGTTAATTTTGTCCATTTTGCATTTTCACCACTTTCACGATCATCATGACTCCATGCTTCAGCTCCATTCATTATTTCATAATAGCTTTCAGGCATTCTTTTTCTAAGAAGATAATGAAAGGTTGTCGCCCACTTTTCTTCTGTTTGTGATATATTATTACCTTCTATCCTAATTTTAGAAAACAAATGAGCCTTCTCCAATTTCTTTAACGCCAGACTTCCTCCTAAATTATCAACTACTTTAGCCAGCAGATTAGCATTTGACTGATACGGAACAGAATCAAGTAAATTAAATCTTTGCATTTTAGCTTTTTCTAAATTTGCTTCACGATTCGATTTCTCAATTTCCC
Source organism: Flavobacterium sufflavum (assembly GCF_004016525.1). Taxonomy (GTDB): domain Bacteria; phylum Bacteroidota; class Bacteroidia; order Flavobacteriales; family Flavobacteriaceae; genus Flavobacterium; species Flavobacterium sufflavum. Next base: position 53,845 of record NZ_SACJ01000002.1, on the reverse strand, counting down.
AATCTGCATCCTCCTGCTCTATTTTTTCAAAAAAAGCTAATCTTTTTTCTTCTTTTTCTTCAGCAATTTTAAGACCTAACTTTTTAAGTTCTACAAAACGGTTTGTATGACTCCTTATTTTTTTATCGGCAAAAATGACATTATTAAGTCTTTTAATAATAGCCGATCTCTTGAATCCTGCTTATCGTTCTCAATAAGCAAATTAGCGTATTGCAAGGTTTTTTCCCTGTTTTCAAGTAGAAAATAAGTTTCGGCTAAATTGTTTGTTATAATAAACCGAATATTTTCATTCGCAGGGGAGAGAGGATATTTAACCAATAAACTTTCTAAATACTGCAAATGTGGTGCTAACAATTTTTCATCTAAACCTTTTTCAATTGTTATTTTCTCCAATTGAGTTGTAATTTCTGTCTCAAAATCCAGCATTTGCTTATATTCTGGATGGGCTTTGGAAGTTACAAATTCAAACTTTACTTTAGCCTCATCTATTGTATAAGACAATTTGTAATTAAGGTAATTCTGAATTCTTTGTACAGAATTATAAATCACTATATCTATTCCTAATTCTTCAGCAGTATAATCATCATCCCTTTCTGCTTGTGCAATCCTTTTATTATTCAAATCTACAGCAACTTTCACATTTCCTTTTTGATACCCACCACCAACTATAAACGATTCTATAGTATTAAAATCCTGAGACAATAAGACTTTATCAAAACATTTTGCTTCCAGTTTTATTCTTACATCAAAATTAGAATAGGCTTGAAATTTCCAGGCACTCTTCTTTTTATCAAATGTACTATCAATTTTTGTTGCATTATATTTAGGCAGCGCAATGGTTAAATATAATTTTAGTTTTCCATTTACAGGGTCTTTTATAAATCCGTCTATATCAAAGTAATTTTTCTTTAAGATTGCTTCTTCTTGTATTAACTGCTTATCCATTTGATAAAAAGTTGTTTGCGTTAAAACATTATCAAGAATAGGAAAAGAGGAGTATCGGATTGTTGGTATATAAAATTTCTTTTTTTTAAAACTTATTTTTTCTTGCGCCTGAATGGAAGTTATCACAAGAAAAACTACAAATAGCAGCGTTTTTTTCATAGCAAAAAAAAAGCCATCAAAATCAAATTCTGATGGCTTCATTGTATTTATTTTTTATTAAAAATTTGAATTGAATTATCAGAAGCATAAAAAATATTCTGAGTTGCTGGATCAATCTCATAAAGCGGCTTATTGTTATTGAAAATAATTTTATCAACCTCAACTCCATCAGCTTTACTAACTTTAACTAAAAGTTTTTCTCCAGTATCTGCTTTTGCAAAAATATAAGAAAAATCTCTATTTTGCTTCATCGCATTAAAACGAGAGTTAAATTTTTCAGCAACTAATCCTAATGCTGCCGATCCTGCTGCATAATTTTTTGCTTGGTTCAAATTAGTTTTATCTTCTTTTCTCAAAACTGCCTCCCTCATATTTCCATTAGAATCGCGGTAAGTCATTGTAATCTCAGCGCCTTTTATATCACTAACAGCTGAAGCTACACCAAGACCAATACTTCCAACTATGGCTGCACTTTTTATAAGACGTCTTGTGCCCTCTCCAGGCTGGGTATATGTATGATGGTATTTTACTGTTCCATCCATATTAACTCCCATCACTTCAACCGGACCAGAAAGTACAACTCCCCAATTAAAAAATTCAATACTGTTTAAATCTTTTTCATTTTTAACATTTACTTTAGCGAATGGATCTGGCTTATCACTTATACTTGGATTAAATTTATATAACTTTTCATCATTATACACCACGTAAGAATTTGTAGCTTCATCATAAGCAGGCAATACCGGACGATTTTTATCAAATTGAATATTACGTTTCCAAAGTTTAATCCCACTTTTATAATCAACCATATTTCCATAAGTAGATGTAAGATACATTACCTTTTGCCCTACTTTACCTAAATAATAAATTGGATCTTCTTTGTCATCAGATATTTCAATGAATTTTTTCCAAAGTTTTTCTCCATCTTTATTAATTAACATCATTTCGTTTTCAGCTACGTATAAGAAATCCTGATCAATAGGAATAACTCTTTTTAAACCGTCACCACGAGCATCTTTTTTCCAGATTTTCTCTCCTGATTTTAAATCATAAAAATTAAAACCACTAAAATGAGCAATTAATAATTTAGTCCCCCAATCTTCAAGATAAATAACTCTTTTTGTTTTGATAGATTCTTTCCAGATACTTTTTCCTGTTTCAGTATTTAATACATTTAAATATTGTTTGGTTGAAAAAACTCCAGCATTATTAACTACAACAATATTTTTATCATTTTGAGTTAAGAAGAATTTTGAATAATCTTCTTCTCCTTTCCAATTTAATTTTCCTGAATTCCTGTCAAAAGAATATAATTTTCCGTACAATAAGTAATAAATCACTGATCCGTGTACAGTAGCAGTATTTGTATTTACAGATTCTCTTAAAGAAAAACTAAATAATGATTTCGCCTTATCTACAGTTGTATTCCATTTCAATTGGCCAGTCTTCATATCCAACAAAGCAATTGCCATATCTCCATCTTTTTTCAAAGTAAGCAAATACTCATCTGTTTCAGGAATAAAATCTGATTGTGTCACCCAAAAAGATTCCTTCGATGAATTGTAAACTACTTTACCTGTATCTGTATTAATAATTATATATTTATTGTTGATATAAGCTTCAACATAAGGACTTCCCGGAACACTTGTTAAAGCACTTTTATCCTTAAAAATTTTCCCAAAGTCAGGATCTTTTAAAATATCTCCTGCTGATGTAGTACCAAAATCATTTTTAGTTAAAGTCCAAACAATTTTTTTTGTTTCGGGATCCAAACCTTTTACAGTTCCGCCTTCTTTAAAAACAACGATTCCAGTAATTTCGTTTTGTACTAAATCCTGAACAGCATTGTCGGTCTTAACTATTTCGTCGTATTTTCTTTGAGAAAGAGCTGAAATTGTCACCGACAGAAGTAAAATAATAGAAAAAGTAATTTTCCGCATAGTAGTAAAATAATTAGTTATATGTTAATTCTGATTAAAATAATTATGTGCGAATATACAACAAATATTACCAAATTAAGAAAAAAATTCTTTCAAAAATCTGGTGATTTTAGTTTTTTTAAACCATCCAAATAATAAGAATAATAATCGATGAGGATTTTTAAAACCAATTGCCTTTCATAACTTGAAACACTTTTTGATTGCTAACCAATTTTAAATCAATAACTTTTTTGAACAAATTACCTTCATGTTCGGCTAAAGACCCCAATAGCATGAAACAGAGTAAAACACCTTTGTTCATTTCGAATTCAGTTTTGTACATAAAATATTAAATTTCAATTTATTATGACTAAATTTGATAAACACCTCATATAAATAAAAAAATTAAGAAACTAAGACATTATATAGCTATAATTTTAACATTTAACCCATAAAAACAATAGGTTAGAAATATTGAAAAGGAGAATTCTATCACTAATAAAACTCAAATCATGTTACGAAGTTTATTAATCATATTGTTCACAACATCTCTTTTTTCACAATCCTACTTTGAACCTCTTCAAGTTAGGCATACAAATGCATTTAAAAACAACCAATACGGAACTTCTCTTTTTCAAATCTCAGAAATAAGTAGCGAACTCCCTATCAAGATAAAGAACAACAATTATCTTTTTGTAAGTCCATTTTACAGCAACAATCAAATCACTCTGGAAGACACCGACTTTCAATCCTCGACAATACAATCATTGCGATTGCCGATGGGTCTGATTACTTCGATAGGAGAATCGAAATGGTCTCTTACTTTATTAACTATATTGAGTTGGAATGGCGAAAAATTATTTACAGATGATAATTTCCAATTTGGTACCATCGTCTTTACTACTTTTTCAAAAAAGACAAATAAAAAAATCCGTTTTGGCATCTATGCAAATAAAGAATTCTTTGGTTGGTTTGTAATCCCGTTAGCAGGTTTGAATTGGCAAATAAATGACTCCAATTATATTTTTGGATTACTACCAGGCCGACTTTCATTTGAACATAAATGGAACACAAAATTTTACGGTGGATTGACTTTCCGTGCCCCGATGAACAGCTATCGAATAAACAACCAACAATACATCACCTTATACGACAATCAACTCTCTTTATTTTTAGATTATTATCTGACCAAACCTATTTGCATTACCATAGAACCGGGCTGGAGTCTTTTTAGAAAAATCAGGACCAGCACAATAGAAAACAATATTAAAATCAATGAAACCAGCAGAGTTGATGGTTCATTTATCAAATTGAGTGCCGCATACCGTTTTAAGTTATAACCATGAGCTTTTTACAACTTACTCTTAGCATAAGAATGTAATAGATAAATTAATTCTAACAAAAAATGAAACAAGTATTTGACTTTGTAATGATATCTGGAGTACTACTTGGGATTATTTTTATAATCACAACACTATTCTTCAAAAAGAAAACGGATAAAGCCATACTTTATCTCAATCTTGTTATTGCCTTTTTGATACTTAATAATCTTCAGGCTTTTTCTTTGGAAACCTTTTTAATGGATGCCCCATTTTTTATAAAAAGATTGCAAATTCCGTGGTATGTTTTAATAGTACCCTCCTTTTATGTTTTTTTAACCCATTATCTAAAAATTGAAAAGAAAATTTCCTCCTTTGTGTACATCTCTTTTTCGATATTTATTATAGAAATATTGATTCGAATTGCATTGTACCCACATTATTATCATTTGGGGAAAAATATGCTTATTGCAAAATATGTGCAAATAGAAGAAATTATCAATGCTTCCTACTCTATTTTTCTTTTTATTAAAACACTATTAGTACTATTTAAATATACCGACTTATACCAACAGATATTAGTTTTTGACAATTTAAAATGGCTGCGAAATTTAATGTTTTTGGGAGCCATGATCATTCTCATGTGGGTTTGTGCCATCTTATTAAACTTAGACAAAACATTAAATCCACAAGTATTAATATACTATCCTTTACGACTCAGCACTACCACATTGTTATATTGGATTAGCTATCAGGGATTTTATAATTATTCTCTAATGACAGAGCGAATTGAATTAAGAAAAGCCATCCAATTGGAAGAAAAAAACAAAGAAAACAATCATGTAACCGTCCAATCAAGCGATAGCAAATTCAAACCCATCAAGAGTTATATTGAAAAAAACAAAAGATACATTGATCCCACTTTTAGTTTAGAGAAATTGGCTTCTGAAATGAATATCAGCACCAGTAAACTATCCCACTTAATCAATCAGGAAAGCGGTTATAATTTTTCGGATTATATCAATTATTTAAGGGTCGAAAAAGCCAAAAAATATTTAACAAACCCAAATTATTCAGCCTATACTAACGTAGCTATTGGATTAGAATGTGGTTTTAACTCAAAATCAACTTTCTACACTGCTTTTAAAAAATTCACTTCCCAAACTCCTTCAGAATATAAAGAAATGTAAGACTTAGTAGTCCTATATTATTCAATGCATCCTGATTTCTGCAAAATAGACAATCTGGGATAAGGCTTTTTTGAAGCCAAACTAATTTTGATATGTAATTTAAATATCAAAGTTATGGAAACTCCTATTTCTCCTTTAATCGCAATTTCTTTCTTCATCCAAAGTTGTCATACCTATGCAGCTATAGATTCGAAAGAAAATCTCTTATTTACTGATAAGAATTATATAATAAAACAAATTCCTCTGTTTGAAAAAACAACACTATTATCTGTAAATGACAGCTCCCTAATTGTATCAAAATACAATATTCAAAAAACCACTCTAATTTCAGAAATCAAAACAGAAAACAAAACTTTTCTAAAAGAAGTAGAATTTATAATTTCTTTTGAACTCCCTATTACAATCCCAATAGAAACTTTAAACAGCGATTTTGTTTTTGACGATTTTACATTCTCCAAAAATTAAATCCTGGAAATCATGTTACTAATCATTTGTTACACCTTATTAAAAAAATATCTCACCCAAAATATTTTATCGAACTCTTTAAAAATAGTTTCTTACCTGAAAACTATTATCACTAAACTTCTAATTTGTTTTTGCATAACACTAATAGCCTTTTTACCCCTTATATCCTTTTCTCAGAACTCACGCCTTAATTACAAAATAATGTTTAGTGGCAACGACATTGGCTGGCTTCGACTTGAAAAAAATGACAACGGAAACAAATCTGATTTACTATTGATCTCTGAAATCAAAACCAGACTTTTATTTCCAATTAGGGTGTTTTCCAAAGAAACATCAACTTATGAAAACGGCAAACTTATTTATTCTTCACAATTCAGAGAAACCAATGGTAAAACCAATCTTAACAAAGAAATCCGATTCGTCGAAAATGAATATGAGATTCTCGAAAATGACAAAAAAACCAAACTTTCGTGCCCTAAGATTGACACCAATTTACTGAGTCTCTTCTTTCAGGAACCTAAAAACGCCGAAGAAGTATATTGTGAGAATCAACAACGTTTTATCAAATTGTCAAAAGCAGATGACGGAGGATACCGAATGAAATTTCCAAATGGAAACTACAACTGCTACTACTACAAAGAAGGCATTTGTGTTAAAGTTAAGATGCAACATAAATTCTATATCGCAGAAATAATTATTAAATATTAAAAAGAAAATCATGCAACCTACAACTACTTTTTTACTATACCTGATTAGTTATACTCTCTTTTTTGTATTTAATCAAAAAAGCATCAAAGATGGTAGTCAAAGACTGATTGATGACAACGGAGATTTCACCTCAAAACCCAAACAGTTGTTATATACACATCTTATTGGTGCCATTTGGCTCGGATTAGTTCCTATGATGATCCTAAAAGATTTCTTCTTAGATATATTGATTGACCTTCAAACAATAGAAATAAAAAACGTACTGCTTTATGCTCTAACTTTTATTGTAATCCTTTTTATTGCTTTTAAAGAAAGTAAATCTGCTCACGAAAAAAAAGACAACTCAGAAAGTGTTTTTCAACTATCGGCTCTCTTTTTTACAACTTATTTTATAACAAGAGCCTTATTCCTGTTTTCCTATGAATTATGGTTTAGAGGAGGTTTACTTTTTGAAACCGCCTCAATTATAGGAAGACCTCTAGCCATTATGCTCAACATCTTTCTCTATGTTCTCTTACACATGTTCAACAGCCGAAAAGAAATCTTAGCCTGTATCCCTTTCGGAATTACAGCCTGTTTATTTAGTTTCTTATTTAATGCTGTTTGGCCTGCCATAATGCTGCATATAGCATTTTCATTGGCCTACGAAATCAATTTTTATCGATTAGATTCAACACGATTAAAAACATTAAAGTCATGAAAATTTTAATCACAGGAGCTACAGGACAAATTGGCCACAAGCTGGCACTTACCTTAGCCGAACGAAATAATGAAATACATATATTGGTTAGGAACCCCAATTCTTTCAATATTCCAAAACATAAAAATATCAAGGTATTTCAAGGTGACATAACCGATGTTCCATCCATATCTGCAGCAATCAAAGGATGTAAACAAGTATATCATGCTGCTGCTATGGTAAAAATATTTAATAGCGATGCTACACAATTTTACAAAGTTAATGTTGAAGGAACCCAAAACTTACTTCAAAAATCGCTGGAAACAGGAGTAGAAAAATTTCTGTTTACCAGCAGTTGCAGCGTTATTGGACCATCTGATGGAAAAACATTAACAGAAAACGATTCGCGAACAACACCTTTTTCCTGTGATTATGACACCACAAAATCTCAAGCAGAGAAACTTGTCAAAGAATACGCTTCAAAAGGACTATATACCATAATAGCATCTCCCTCCAAAATTTACGGACATAGTTGCAGGGAAACAAAAGATATATCTATCAATAAAGTGATTGAAAACTTCATAAACGGCAAACTCACTTTCATCCCAAAACCCAGCCATCTGATTTCAAATTACTGCTTTATCGACGATGTGGTAGAAGGTCACATTCTGGCATTAAACAAAGGAAAACCTGGGGAGAATTATATTTTGGGAGGCGAAAATATTTCTTATAAAGACTTTTTCAATACAGTAAAAAATATTGCTGATACAAAAGTAAAACTTATTGAAATCCCTGAAATCTTTGCTAAAATTTTATCGGTATTCCAATGGATTCAATTTTATACAATAGGCAAGGAACCATTTATCACCAACAAAAGCATCAAACAAATTTTTTGCAATAAAATCTTCAGCAGTGATAAGGCCATCACGCATTTAGGATACAAAATTACTCCTATCACCGAAGGTCTGCAATACACGATTCATTCACTAAAAAATCAAAATCATGAAAACTAAACTTTACACCTTAATAACCGGTTCCAGCGAAGGATTCGGAAAAGCACTGGCAATAGAATGTGCCAAAAGAAAAATGAATTTAATCCTAGTTTCATTACCGGATTCCGGACTCAACCAACTGGCCGAATTTATAATTCAAAATTACAACGTTGATGTGGTTCCTATAGAAAAAGACCTTTCTGTTGAAGAGAACTGCATGATGCTTTTCAAAGAAGTAGAGCAAATGAATCTTTCTGTTAATATGCTCATCAACAATGTGGGCTTAGGAAGCACCATGTTCTTTAAAGAAGGAAATATCGATTTTTATCAAAAACAAGTGAAATTAAACGTAATGGTAACCACATTACTAACCAGCCTGTTTCTTGATATGTTGAAAGCGAATACACCTTCCCATATTTTAAATGTAAGCAGTCTGAGCTGTTTCTTCTATTTGGCAAAAAAACAAGTGTATGGCGCCACTAAATCCTATGTTTATTCTTTTTCAAAAAGCCTGCGTGCTGAGTTAAGTTCCGACGGCATCAATGTGAGTGTCATTTGTCCTGGAGGCATGAACACGAATCCAACAACAATAATGACGAATAAGTCGAATCATTGGTTGGCGCGTCAATCCATCATGAATCCGGATGAAGTTGCATCAATAGCTATTAAAGGACTATTAAATCGGGATGAAATTATTATTCCTGGTTTCATGAACAAACTGTTTTTGTTAATTGATAAGTTGCTGCCTTCCTTCTTTATTAAAATGATTGCTAACAGTCATGTCAATAAATTTAAATCATACAACATCGGAAATCGAAATCACGAACTACTCCCAGACAGAATTAGATAATGTAACGGTAAGCGTAAAAACATAGCTGCAAAAATTATAGATGACTTAGTTTTAAAACAGTTGATTTTAAAAACAGTACATCTAAAACCAATAATTTCTCAATTAAATTCAATCATCATAAATATTAAAATAAAGTCATGAATAATAGTGTCAATTTTTCGTTTTATATTTTTCTTGCAATATATATATCATCTGTTGCAATTGAAATCTTTTATAATCTTCGAAACAAGCTCAATTTATACAATCTTAAAGATTGCCTTATTAATATCTTTTTTGGTTTAGTAGCTGTAATTAGCCGAGTACTTACAAAAGGGATATGGATTGCAATATGGACCTACTTATATCAATTTTCAACCATAAAATTACCTGAAACGTTAACAACCTATTTAATTCTATTTTTTTTAAATGAGTTTGTTTATTACTGGTTTCATAGACTTAGTCATGAAAAAAGATTTTTATGGGCCATACATGTAAACCATCACTCCTCTGAATTTTTCAATTTCACAACTGCTGTAAGAACACCTTTTTTTAGTTTATTCTTACACAACATCTTCTGGATTCCTCTTTTATTTCTCGGATTTAGTCCAACTATGATCTTTTCAGTTGAAACAATAGGATTCCTTTTCTCATTTATACAACATACTCAAATCATTAAAAATTTCTGGATTTTTGATGCAATCCTAAATTCACCCTCCCACCATCGTGTACATCATTCATCGAATCCAGAATATATTGATAAAAATTACGGCAATGTGTTAATAATATTCGATCGCTTGTTTGGTACTTTTCAAGAGGAGCTAAAAGAAGTTCAGATTAAATATGGATTGCCAAAAAACATAAAATCATATAATCCATTAATAATAATATTTCACGAATGGGTTGAAATATTTAAAGAAAAAAATAAAAACATCCAATGAGATTTTGACTATTCCTATTCAAAATCAACAACATAGTTTATAATTTAAAACTAACATCATGAAAACAATTTTATTCATCATTACAATCCTTACCTTAGTAGGATGTGGCCCCGAATACTATGTGCCCAATTCTCAAAATATACCTATTATGAAATCTAAAGGTCAAACAAATTTAGGAATTGGATTAAACGAAAGCGACTACACTCACGGCTTTGAAATCCAGGCTGCTCATGCCATAACTAATCACATCGCCTTACAATTAAATGGAGATTGGGTTAAAGGAGACAGCTCTAATGACTACAAAGCAACAGGAAGAATACTAGAAATAGGTGCTGGTTATTTTAAAAACTTACCTTCAAATTTTGTATTTGAAACTTATGGATTGCTTGGCTTTGGAAAAATTGAACTTGAAAAAAACACATCTGGAACCAATAATTTCTCAGCAAAATTCAACCGTGTTGGAATTCAACCAAGCTTAAGCTACAGTCGGAAACATTTCTCAACTTCTCTTTCTTCAAGAATTGTCCATCTAAATTACAAAGACATCAATGGAAGTTCAAATTCAACCGATTTTGACCCAAATTATTTAAAAACAAATAATGCCTATTGGCTACTGGAACCCGCCCTTACTATTCAAGCAGGATTAGAAAATTTAAAATTCCAACTCCAATACGTTCATAGTTATAATTTAACGAATCCCTCATTCGAACAAGAACCGTATATCATTTCATTAGGAATTAAATTAAAAATTGACCCAAAAAAACAAATCAAATCTTTAAAAAAATAATTTAAGCAAAGACCTCTTTTTTAAAAATTCCAAAGATTTTGGTTTTTTAAAACCAATTGCTTTCATGTTCGATCAAAGAACCGATAGCATGAAACGGAATAAAAACGCCTTCGCTCATTTCGAAAAAAGGCATGTCTATAGCGCTGTTTATTTATTATTTTAATCTAAAACCGAGAGTGTCACTTTTACAATATCATCCAAGGTGGCTTTATCCATTCCTGAAGATCTTGCAGATACCCGAATACCTGAATAACTATTAAAAATAAATCGCGACAAAGCTAAGGCGTCTTTATCTTTCGATATCGTACCGATTTCCTGACCTCTTTGGATAGCTTCAAAGAAAAAGTGCTGTATCTCATTACGATTATCGTTTACAATTTTTGCAATTTCGTTATCGTGAATTGCCAATTCGGTCGTTGTATTTACCATAAAACAACCTTTGTTTTCTGAAGCTTGTAAGGTTTCTAAAACAGCTTGTTGAAAAATTGCACGAATTGATTCTTTTACATCTTTTGAATTAGCGAATACTTCTTTCAGTCCATCGCCTGCTTTCTTACGATATTGCTGCAATGCTTTTATAAAAAGTGTACGCTTATCGCTAAATGTATCATAAATGCTTGAACGGCTAATACCTAAATGATCGACTAAATCTTGTGCCGAAGCTCCATTAAATCCTTTATCCCAAAAAAGCGAAATTGCTTTATCAAGAATCTCTTCTTCTTTAAATCGTTTTGCACGTGACATAAAAAAAGCTTTGTATATAATTATATACAAAGCTAACCATTTGGAACAATCATTCCAAATTTAATCAAAAAAATAATTAAACCACTGAATTAACAGTCAAACCACCATCAACTATCAACTCTGTTCCGGTGATAAATGAAGCATCAGAAGAAGCTAAAAAAGTAACCGATTTTGCAATTTCTTCAGCCTGACCAAAACGTTTCAAAAGAATTTTTTCGCCTAAAATTTTTCCAAAACCGTCAACTTCTTCTTGATTCAAACCTAATTTCCCATAAAGTGGTGTTTCTACCGGACCAGGAGAAATAGCATTAATTCTAATTTTTCTTGGAGCTAATTCAGTAGCAAAAACGCGATTTAAAGACAACAAAGCCGCTTTACTTGCTGCATACACACTAGAATTTGGCATTCCTACAGACGCATTAATTGATGTATTTAGCACAACAGAAGCTCCATCATTTAAAATTGGAAGTAATTTTTGCAATGTAAAATAAACTCCTTTCACATTTACATTCATAATAGCATCATAATGTTCTTCTGAAGCTTGATCCAAAGGAGCAAAAGCCGCCAATCCAGCATTTAAAAAAACGATATCAATTTTTCCAAATTTTGATTTTACCTCATCAACCAAACTATCAATTGATTTCAAATCAGATTGATCAGAAACTATTCCGGTTACTCCTAATTCTTGAGCGGCTTTAAATGTAGCTTGCTCATTTCTTCCTGTAATTATAACTTTTGCACCATTTTCTTTAAAATCTTTGGCAGCTGCATAACCAATTCCACTATTTCCTCCGGTAACAATGGCAATCTTGTTTGATAATTTGTTCATTTTATTATTTTTTAATGATTATTACAATTTGATAATACAAATGTATAATAACGGAACGAACGTTCCGTTATTGGTTGTGTTAATGTTTTGTTAATATTAACTATTTGAAAAATCAAGAAAAAACTTCCTTTAAAACCTCTAGGGATTTTGGCTTTTTAAAACCGTCTAAATGATACGAATAATAATCGATGAGAATTTTTAAAACCAATTGTCTTTCGATAACATGAAACACTTTTTGATTGCTATCGAATTTTAAATCAATGAGTTTTTTGAACAAATTGCTTTCATGCTCACTTAAAGAACCGATAGCATGAAACGGAGTAAAAATACCTTCGTTCATTTCAAAAAAAGGCATATCTATATCGGAAACATCAGGATAAAAGCCAAAGTACTTGGTCATTTCCAGCATCAGAATCATATGAAAATTAGCCATATCATCGTGTTCGTCTAACCAATGCAATGCAGCTTCTAAAAAAACAAAAAGCGATTCATTTTTTTCTTCTTCATGAATAGAATGATGCAAAATTTCAGAAATAAACATTACAATAGTACTCTTGTAAATATCCGAATGTATCGACTGGAATGGAGCTGCAATTTTAATTTCCTTAAAATGTTCTAAGGTTCCTTTGTTTTTATGATTGGCCTCAATTTCAAGAATAGTCATCGGTTGAAAATATGCCATTTTTTGACTTGTTTTCCGACTCGAAAAAGCATCACGAACAAAATAGGATTTCAATCCATGCGACAACGTAAAGCATTTTACTATCAGGCTTTTTTCCTGGTATTTTAAAGCCGAAATAACAATTGCCTTGGTTTTAATTTGCATGAATCCAATTTATAAAAATGAGTCGCAAAGATAGCCAAAAGAGTCCTTAGTCCTTAGTTAGTGAGTCCTTAGCTTTATAAAAAAAGTCCCTAACGTTTATACTAAACACTAGGGACTATGTACTAAGGACTAAAAAACTAAACCACCCCTTGAGCCAGCATGGCATCGGCAACTTTTACAAAACCGGCAATATTTGCCCCTTTTACATAATCTACGTAACCATCACCATCAGCACCATATTTCACACAAGCAGCATGAATATTGAGCATAATGGCTTTTAATTTTTCATCTACTTCTTCGGCAGTCCAACTCATTCGCAAAGAATTTTGCGACATTTCTAATCCCGAAGTGGCTACCCCACCCGCGTTAGATGCTTTTCCAGGAGAAAACAATATTTTGGCCTTTTGGAAAACAACAACTGCCTCATAAGTCGAAGGCATATTAGCTCCTTCGGCAACACACATGCATCCATTAGCAACTAATGCTTTGGCACTTTCTTCATCCAATTCGTTTTGGGTAGCACAAGGCAAAGCCACATCACATTTTTGCTCCCAGGGTTTTGCTCCGGCAATATATTTTGCCTTTGGATATTTTGTCACATAATCATTAATTCGGCTTCTTAGTTCATTTTTTAAATGCATTATATGAGCTAATTTTTCGGCATCAATTCCATCGGAATCATAAATATAACCGTCAGAATCCGACATTGTAATTACTTTCGCTCCCAGTTGAGTAGCTTTCTCAACAGTATATTGCGCCACATTTCCTGAACCCGAAACAGCAACAATTTTGCCTTTTAAATCATTCCCTTTAGTAGCCAACATGTTTTGCGCAAAATAAACCACGCCATACCCCGTAGCTTCGGGTCTGATTAAAGAACCTCCAAAAGAGATTCCTTTCCCCGTTAGAACTCCGGTAAATTCATTTCTGATTTTTTTATATTGGCCAAATAAATAGCCCACTTCTCTGGCTCCAACACCAAGATCTCCAGCCGGAACATCAGTATCAGCACCAATATGTTTACATAATTCGGTCATAAAGGCCTGGCAAAAACGCATTACCTCAATATCTGATTTTCCTTTGGGATCAAAATCAGAACCTCCTTTTCCTCCACCCATTGGCAGAGTTGTCAAACTGTTTTTAAAAGTTTGCTCAAAAGCCAGAAATTTCAAAACACTTAAATTTACCGTAGGATGAAACCGAAGTCCGCCTTTGTATGGGCCAATAGCCGAATTCATCTGAACGCGAAACCCTCTATTGATTTGAATTTGTCCTTTGTCATCAAGCCAGGCCACTCTGAAAATAATAGTTCGTTCAGCTTCGACCATCCGTTCCAGGAGCATTTTATTTTTGTATTTTGGATTTGCTTCGATAAAAGGAATTACCGTTTCAGCAACTTCTAAAACTGCCTGTAAAAATTCAGGCTCATTGGGATTTTTAAGAGTAACTTCTTGTACAAAATTCTGGATAGCTTGAGACATGACACTTTGGGTTTTTAGCGTTAAAAAAACATTTTACTCCTCTTACAAATATACATTTTTATACAAAGACTCTATTCAAAATCTACACACAAAACAAAGAATAGTCTTGTTATTTTTAAAAAATAATAGTGAAAACTTTTCTCAATAAAGCAATTCATCTTAAAAAAATCAATTTCATCTAGTTTCCCAATTATTTCAGTAGTTAAATAAGCTTTTTCATATCTTTGTTCATACTCGAATTGTTATCAACATGCTCAAAAATAATTGGCTAACATTATTATTTTCCCTATTTCTATTGCTTGGAATATCCAATAGAATAAATGCGCAATATGGTTTCTCGCATGAAATAGGAGCTATTGCCGGACCCGTTGCTTTTCAATCGGATTATGGTGAGCGTCATGATTTCAGTACCAATTTAGGAAATACAGGCGTTGGCGTAGGTCTTATCCATTATATAAATTTTTCTTATACTGCAGAATGTGATTGTTACAGTCCTGAAACTTATTTTAACGATCACTTTAAATTAAGAAGTGAATTATCATACAACAAAACCGAATTAGAACACTTTGGCGAATGGGTTAGCCCTGCAAGAACTTCTCTTCAGGCTAATCAGCTTCGCGCTATGAAAGGGAGCACCTCTGTGACCAACTTAGGAATGCAATTAGAATATTTCCCTTTAAGCATCCGCGACTTTTCAGCAACAATAGGTAGTTTAGGCCCTTTTGTCAGCCTTGGAGCGCAATTTAGCTACTACAATGCCGAAGCCCATTCCTCTCTAGGCCCTTTAGGAACGCCTTTAACTACATATCCAAAATACCTGACTCCAACAGACGATCGTAAATATGGTTTTTCCACCGAAGGTGGCAGCGTTTGGTCGATTGTTTCAAGTGTAGGAACACGTTACAAACTGGCTCCATTAAGCGATTTAATGATTGATTTAAGATTCCAATATTACTTCTCGGACTGGGTTGATGGCTTAAAACCAAATCCAGATCTATATAAAGAAAACAAAGCTAATGATTGGTTGGTTTGGTTAAATGTAGGCTACATTTACTACTTGCAATAAGTATTAAACTATCTCATTAAAAATAAAAAGAGCTTCCGGTGGAAGCTCTTTTACTATAAAATATTTTCAATCGAATGGATTAGACCAATTTTCGAATAGCCATAATCACACCAATATGAAGTCCTTCGTGAAAATTATTAAACTCCATCGAATCGCGATTGGTTTTTAAAACAAATCCTGTAGATGTTGGATATTCGTTAAAATTTTGGAACAAATTATTGTCAATATCTGTCTCAGTTTGAGCTACTGTTTTGTGTAGTAAAGACAAAATTTCATCTACTTCTTCCTGAGTAGCTACATGCTCGGTTTTAGTTCCTTTTTTGTATTTCTCTATCAATTCTTCAGAAACCATCACAGGCAAACCTGCTAATTTATAAACTAACAATTGCTGTGTAACAACCATATGCCCCACATTCCAAATCAAATTGTTATTAAAACCTGCCGGAACTTTGTTCAATTGCTCTAAAGTAAAACCTTGAATCAACTTAGAAACCATGTTTCTGCTGGTTTTTGTAATCTCTAAAATATCTTTCATTGTATTGAGTTTGTAAATTTTAGCGCAAAAATACTGTTTTTGTACTAAATAAACTTTCTAAGAGTCATCATAATCCCAATATGAAGTCCTTCATGAAAATTATTGTAAGCAATGGCTTCTTCAACGTTTTTCAAATTAAAACCTATTGAAGTTGTATATTCATTATAAGTCTTGAAAATTCCATTATTATAATCGGCAGTTGTTTTATTAATAGTACTTAAAAGTAATTTTTTAATTTCTTCCAACTCTGTTTCGGTTACATCCCGCTTTGGCCTGGAACCATTTTTGTATTTCTCGACCATTTCATCAGCAATCATCATGGGCAAAGCCGATAATTTGTAAACTAAAACCTGCTGGGCGACTATAATATGCCCAATATTCCAAATCAAATTATTATTAAAACCAGGCGGAATTTTATTTAATTGTTCCAAAGTATAATTTTGAAGCATTTCCAAAATCATATTTCTTGACTTGATTGTAGTTTCAAATACTTGTTGCACCTTAATTCGAATTAATAAATTTTCGATAAAATTAAGCATTTAACGTCGTAAATGATTTTTCTTTGCATAAAGAAATAAAAACTATGGCTAACAAAATATACTATCTCGCTTCTTGTGATACTTGTCGAAAAATAATCAAATCATTACCAAAAGATCACAATTTAGTTTTTCACGACATCAAACAAGACCCAATTACTACTGAAGAACTGGAAGAAATGTACGCCCTTTCCGGAAGTTACGAAGCACTTTTTAGCAAAAAAGCACAATTGTACAAATCGATGGGATTAAAAGACAAAGACCTGACCGAGGATGATTTTAAAAAATACATTCTGGAACATTACACTTTCCTGAGTCGCCCGGTTTTTATTATTGATGGCAAAGTTTTCATTGGCAACAGCCAACAAAATATCCTTCAGGTAATGAAAGCATTGGAAAACAAATAATTTCCAATTCCATACAAACCATTAAGAAATTAAGGAATTTTAAGTCTAAACTCTCTTAATTACTTAATGGTTAAACTAATATTTAGACCTTTTCTACTCTGCAAACTGCAAACTGACAACTGAATACTTTTTTAGTATCTTTGAGCACTTTTTAAGAAACAATATGATACAATCTATGACGGGTTTTGGTAAAGCCACTTTGCAATTACCAACCAAAAAAATAACAGTCGAAGTCAAATCTTTAAACAGTAAAGGCTTAGACTTAAATGTACGAATGCCTTCGCTTTACCGCGAAATGGAATTGGGATTGCGTACACAAATTGCCTCAACACTAGAAAGAGGAAAAGTAGATTTTTCTATTTATATCGAAAGTACCGCTGAGCAAACTTCGACTAAAGTCAATGTACCTATTGTAAAAGCCTACATCAACCAGTTAAGAGAAGTGTATGCTGATGCTGATGAAACCGAATTGATGAAAATGGCCGTGCGTATGCCCGACACCATGAAAGTGGAAAGAGAGGAAATTGACGAAAACGAATGGGCTCAGATAAAAAACGTTATCAACGAAAGCTTAAACAACATTCTTTCTTTTAGAAAAGATGAAGGTCTTTCGCTGGAAAAAGAATTCCAATTGCGTATTGGAAACATTCGTCAATACATGAACGATGCGCTGGCTCTTGATCCGGAACGCGTTCAGGCCATCAAAGACCGTTTGCAAACTGCCATTGATGAGTTAAAAGTAAACGTTGACGAAAATCGTTTTGAACAGGAATTAATCTATTACTTAGAAAAATTAGACATCACTGAGGAAAAAGTGCGTTTGACTAATCATTTGGATTATTTCCTGGAAACCATCAACGGAACAGAAGCCAACGGAAGAAAATTAGGTTTCATCACCCAGGAAATGGGACGTGAAATTAACACCATGGGTTCTAAATCCAATCACGCACAAATGCAAAAATTAGTCGTGATGATGAAAGACGAATTAGAAAAAATCAAAGAACAGGTTTTGAATGTTCTATAGACTAATTTAGTCCTTAGTACATAGTCCCTAGAAAAAAACTAAGGACTGAACGCTAAGGACTAAGGACTAATCACTAAATTATGAAAGGAAAATTAATCGTATTCTCGGCACCATCAGGTTCTGGAAAAACAACTATAGTTAGGCATTTATTAAAACAAGAAGACTTGAATTTAGAGTTTTCTATTTCGGCTGCAACCCGTGAAGCCAGAGGCGAAGAAGTAAACGGAAAGGATTACTATTTTATCTCTTTGGACGAATTTAAAAAACATATCAAAAACGAGGATTTCGTAGAATGGGAAGAAGTTTACAGAGATAACTTTTACGGAACTTTAAAAAGTGAAGTAGAACGCATTTGGGCTTTGGGCAAAAATGTGATTTTTGATATTGATGTGGCAGGCGGATTACGCATCAAACATAAATTTCCCGAAGAAACTTTGGCTGTTTTTGTAAAACCACCTAGTGTGGACGAACTAAAAAGACGCTTGAAAGAACGCTCTACCGAAAGCGAAGAAAAAATCAATATGCGTATCGCCAAGGCTCACGTAGAACTGGCAACTGCTCCGCAATTTGATGTGGTTATAAAAAATTATGATTTAGAAGTGGCATTAGAAGAAGCGACTCAATTAGTAAAAGAGTTTGTGAATAAATAGAATTATTACACAAAGATTCGCTAAGAGAAAGCACAGAGATACACAAAAACTTTGTGAATCTTCCTGAAAATCTTTGCGAATCTTTGCGAAACAAAATAATATGAAAATAGGATTGTATTTCGGCACTTTCAACCCCATTCATGTTGGACATCTCATTATAGCCAATCACATGGCTGAGCATTCCGACTTAGATCAGGTGTGGTTAGTGGTTACACCTCACAATCCTTTGAAGAAAAAAAGCACGCTGCTGGACGATTACCATCGCTTGCAAATGGTTTATCTCGCCACCGAAGATTATCCAAAACTAAAACCATCGGATATTGAGTTCAAACTTCCTCAACCTAATTATACGGTAACGACTTTAGTGCATCTGGAAGAGAAATATCCGCATCATCAATTTTCTTTGATTATGGGTGAAGACAATCTAAAGTCTTTCCACAAATGGAAGAATTACGAAGCCATTTTGGCGCATCATGAGATTTATGTGTATCCACGTATTTCTTCGGAAGTTGAAAATTTGGAATTTAAAAACCATCCTAAAATCCGCTTAATTGACGCTCCTGTTGTTGAAATTTCTTCAACTTTTATTCGGGAAAACATCAAATTAGGTAAAAATGTCCGTCCTCTAATTCCCACTAAAGTTTGGGAATATATCGACCATAATTTATTTTATAAAAAGTAAATCATAACTTCAATTTTTAAAACCATATAAGTCATATAAGTTTTTGGCTTTATCTTATCTCTTGCTTATAATTTATATTGTTTTAAAAATAAGATCATATAAGTATTTAGGAATTAAACGATGATGGTTTATGTGAAATAAATTGTCTAACTAACTCAAAACTTTTTTCAACTCTTCTTCGATTTCCTGAGTGGCCAAATTAAAACCCGTATTTTTAGCTGACAAAAGATACACTGAAGTTTCAGGCATTTGATTTGTTTCCCATAGCAATTGCAATTTTTCATTTCGAATAAAAGATTTGGCATTTACATTCCAAGTCACCGCTACACCTGAATTCTTAGAAAGTACATCCAGCATTTCGGACTCTGATGGAATGATGTAATTAGAAACCATTGAAGGTCTTTTTTTATTGAAAACATGCAACCAAAACAATTTTATATGAGGAATTCCGGAATCATGACTGTACCATTTTTGGTCATTTAGCCAATTTTCAATGGCGTTATAATCGCTATTCTTGATGTCCGATTGCAGCTTTGTAGCATCAATGTTTTTTGAACTTACGATGATTTGCCTAATGTCACCCAACTTTTTTTGCAAGGTATCAAAGGTGTCATACTTTTTGGTTACAATAGCAAAATCAATCTTTTTAGCATTTACCAATTCGAAAAGCGCATCATTTTCCTGAAAACTAAAATCAATATAATCGAATTTTGAAATCAAAAGACTGGCCATACTGCTAAACAAATGTTTCGAGATTCCTACCGTAATTAAACGATTGGCATCAAAAGCTTTAGAACGGAAACCATTTTCTACATTTTCTAAACGATCTAAAGCTTCTATAATCAAGTTATTGAGTAACTTAGCGTATTCTGTTGGTTCAACTCCTTTCGATTTTCTATTGAATAATTTATAACCCACATGGGCTTCCAACATAGAAATTTGCTGACTCACCGCTGGCTGACTGATAAATAGTTCTTTGGCTGCCAATGAAAAATTTCCGTTTTTATATACCGATTTAAACGTTCGATACCATTCTAAATTCACCATGATATAAATATATTTATCACAAACATAATTTAAATTATTTTTACTAATAACATATCTGTCCTAAATTTGTAACAACAAAAAAAAAAATCAACTATGAAAAAATTTAAATTATTCAGCATTATAATCTCAGCTGTAGCTTCTTTTACTGCAACAGCACAAAATAAAACACCTATGAAAAAAGTATTATTTGTAGTTACCAGTCACGATAAACTGGGAAATACAGGAGAAAAAACAGGATTTTGGACAGAAGAATTGGCTGCACCTTATTATGAATTAGCCGACAAGGGAATCCAAATTGACATTGCCACTCCTCTGGGCGGACAACCTCCAATTGACCCAAAAAGTGCTGATCCTGCATCAGCCACCGAAGACACCAAAAGATTTGATGCCGACACTGAATTATTGGCTAAACTAAAACACACGTTAAAATTAGCTCATGTTAAAGAAGCCGATTATGATGCCGTTTTTTATCCTGGCGGACACGGCCCATTATGGGACTTAACCAAAGACAGAAATTCGATTACATTGATTGAATCTTTCTACAACAACAATAAACCTATTGCCTTTGTTTGTCACGCACCAGCAGTATTAAAAGACGTAAAAATAAAAGACGAATATTTAGTAAAAGGGAAAAAAGTAACCGGATTTTCAAACACTGAAGAAGCTGCGGTAGGACTGACTAATGTAGTTCCGTTTTTATTAGAAGAGGTACTTCAAGCCAATGGTGGTATTTATTCTAAAACCGAAAACTGGCAACCTTATGCCGTTGAAGATGGCATATTAATTACAGGACAAAATCCAGCCTCATCTAAACTAGTAGCACAAAAATTATTAGAACAATTAAACACTAAAAAATAAGATGTTAAACTTCGAATTATACAATCCTACGAAACTGGTTTTCGGGAAAGGACAAATAAATAAACTATCAGAATTAGTTCCGAAAGCTGCCAAAATTTTATTGGCTTATGGAGGCGGAAGCATTTTTAAAAATGGAATTCACCAACAAGTAATTGAGAATCTTAAAGGATTTGAAATAGTAGAATTTGGCGGAATTGAACCGAATCCGCATTTTGAAACTTTGATGAAAGCGGTTGAAATTATAAAAGCAGAAAAAATAGATTTCATCCTTGCTGTAGGCGGCGGTTCGGTAATTGACGGCGTTAAATTCATTTCGGCTGCCGTACATTATGAAGGTAATCCAATTGATATTCTTCAAAAACATATTTTAATAAAAGAAAATGCGATGCCATTTGGAACAATTCTAACACTTCCGGCAACGGGAAGCGAAATGAATTCGGGATATGTGGTAACGATTAAAGCGACTCAGGAGAAATTAGCCTCTGGCGGAAGCGCTTTATTTCCGCAATTCTCCATTTGTGATCCAACGGTAATTGAATCTTTACCAAAAAGACAATTGCAAAACGGAGTTGTTGATGCTTTTACTCACGTAATGGAACAATATTTAACCTATCCACATGAAGGTTATTTACAAGACCGAATTGCCGAAGGAATTTTGCAAACCTTAATCGAAGTGGGACCAAAAGTAGTAGAGAATCCTGCCGATTATGCGTTGGCTTCTAATTTTATGTGGAGTTGTACGATGGCTTTAAACGGATTAATCGCAAAAGGAGTTCCAACTGACTGGGCAACGCATATGATTGGTCACGAATTAACAGCTTTATACGGAATTGACCATGCGAGAACATTGGCTATTATTGGACCTAATTTATACCGCGTTATATTTGAAACCAAAAAAGAAAAATTAGCCCAATACGGAAAACGTATCTTTAATTTATCGGGAACTGATGACGAAATTGCTAATGAAGCCATCAACAAAACAGTCGCATTTTTCCACACGATGGGAATAGACACTAAATTGTCCCAATACACGGATAACTACAACAAGACTGCTGATTTTATCGTGAACCGTTTTGATGAAAGAGGCTGGAAAGCTATGGGAGAAAAACAAAATATTACTTTGGAAAAACTAAAAGCAATTGTAGAATTAAGTTACTAATTCTTACTTATTTCTAAATCAACAAAAAAGGCGTCTTCGAAATTTCTTAGACGCCTTTTAAATAACACCAAAACTAAATTAACTAATACTAACATTACACTAAACACAAATTATTTATATACAGAAACTTACAACGAAAACAAACTTCTTTTTATTGTATGCTGATAGAAAAAAAAATAAAAACATATTATTCTTCCAATAAACTAAAACCCAATTCCAAACGATAAGTCTTGCTTCATTACTACATTTTTAAGTACTTTTGATTAAACTATAAAAAGATGAGTCAAAATATAAAGTTCGCAGTAATTGGTGGTGGAAGCTGGGCAACAGCCATTACAAAAATGCTCTGCGTCAATCTTTCTGAAGTTTCATGGTATATGCGTAATGAATCGGCAATTGAGCATATAAAAGCGCATAAACACAACCCAAACTACATTAGCTCTGTTGAGTTTGACACCAAAAAGCTAAAACTTACTAATGACATCAACGAAGCTGTTGCTTATGCTGACTATGTTATTTTTGCCATTCCTTCGGCTTTTTTAGATGCCGAATTACAAAAATTAACCGTTTCCCTTAAAGATAAAATCATCTTCTCAGCCATAAAAGGTATTGTTCCCGAAACGAGTTTGATTGTGGGGGAGCATTTTCATTTTCAATACGACATTCCTTATTACAATATTGGCGTAATTACCGGACCTTGCCACGCCGAAGAAGTTGCTTTAGAGCGTTTGTCTTATCTGACTATTGCTTGTGGCGATGCTGAAAAAGCCAAGAATGTAGCTAAAAATCTGGCTGGAAATTACATCAAAACTAAAATTACCGATGATATTATTGGCACCGAATATGCTGCCATGCTTAAAAACATCTATGCTATTGCAGCAGGAATTGCTCATGGTTTAGGCTATGGCGATAACTTCCAATCGGTTTTGATGAGTAATGCCATTCGCGAAATGAAGAAATTCATTCGAAAAGTACACAAGATGAAACGAAACATCAATGATTCGGCTTATTTGGGCGATTTGTTGGTTACAGGATATTCGGTTTTTTCAAGAAATAGAATGTTCGGAAACATGATTGGGAAAGGCTACACCGTAAAAAGTGCCAAGATGGAAATGAGCATGGTTGCCGAAGGTTACTATGCCGCTAAAAGCGCTTACAAACTCAACCAAGGCTATGGTGCCAAAACGCCAATTATAGACGCCGTTCATGAAATTTTATACGAAGGTAAAAATGCCAAAACCGTATTTAAAAAACTGACTGAAAAACTGGATTAGTTTAATCCTGTTTAGATAAAAAAGACCGCAGATTCACAGATTATAAATCTGAATTTGCGGTTTTATTTTATGTATTTGCAGACGAACTTTATTACTACTCATAACAGCTAATCTACAAACTTGTCATTCCGACGAAGGAGGAATCTCTTCAATCTAGGTTTATTCGAACAAATAATTAAGAAATTCTAAATCAGGATTGATAGTTTTAATTAAATCCATCTTTTTCTCCCTGCGCCAACCCTTAATCTCTTTTTCTCTGGCTATTGCTTCCTGAATCCAAGTAAACTTTTCAAAATACAATAAATAACACACCTGATATTTTGAAGCAAAAGTTTTATTCCTTTGTTCTATATTGTCTTTATGCTGTTGCAATCTAATTTTTAGATGATTAGTCACACCTGTGTATAAAACCGTTTTCGCTTTATTGGTAATGATGTAAATGTAATATGTATGATAACCTTCTTGAAATTGCATAGCTCAACTTTGGGTTAATTACTTTGCGGAGATTCCTCCTTCGTCGGAATGACAAGTTTGTGTATTCACTAGCTTCTTTTGACAATCTTTACAGATACAGAATACATCCCAAATCCTCAGGACTATACTAACTATAATTTAGTAGTCTATTATTTAAGTGGATTAAATTTTAATTCAACAACTAATGCGTGTGGTAAAACTTCAAAAATCTTTGTATGTTCATAATGGTTTTTTAAAATATCCATTAGTAAACTATAATAATTCGGACAATCAGTTTTCATTTTATACCCGATATAAACTTCTTCTAAATGCTTTTTATCGAATTCAGATTTCCTATTAAACGAATTAGCAGAAAGTGTTATAGCTCTATATTCTTGTTCATATTTCCAGTCATAATATTTCCAAGAATACTCAAACTGCATTATTAAAAGTTTATGTAGCCCATTTTCATATTGTTTATCTAATTTTTTTGCTTTTAGCCTTTTAATACATTCTTGTAAATTTGAATTATGAGGTTCATAATTTTTTAAATATGATACATGTGTCATTAATTCTGAATCTTTTTTTACTAGAGATTCAGAATTAAACTTCACACAAAAACCTTTATATCTATTTGTGTAATGCCCCCACATTAATGGATTATTGTTTATTAAACTAAAACAACATACTCCAAGATTATCTCTTTCAATTTTAGCTTTCTCCATATCAATTGAACTAGATACAATCTGCTTTTCACGATTCACAAGACAATCGAATGGATCATTAAAATAATTTGGGTTAGAGAAATACAAATAATTATTCAATAAAGAGTTTAGACTATTATCAGAATTGTCAAAAAATTTATATAAATATTTTGGATGTGAAAATTGAATATTATTCTTTGCTATCGAGGTATAATGCTGTACTCCGGTATCAAAAACTCGAAATTGATGCAAATATTCATAATTTTCGATTGCCCATTCTAATTGAAGTTCGTCTTTAAATTTCATGAGTTTCGGATGTAGTATAAGGCATTTAACTTGTTTATAACTTGTCAAAACAAAGTCTTCTATTTTGTTTTGATGACAATGGTATAATTATTTCAACCCAAATATAGAAAATATACTTACAAAACATGAAATAAAAAAACCGCAGATTCACATTTATAATCTGCGGCTCGAGCGATAGCGAATTGGCGAAGCAATTTGCGGTCAATATTTTTTTAGCTAATAGCTTATCGAACAATCACACCATCTACAAACAGAATCGGCACTTCTTCAGTATTGTTTTCGTTAATTGAATTGGCTTTAAATATAAATTTCTTGTCGTACAAAGTGTTTCCAATGAAGAAAGTCAGCATGAATTCGTTATTCAAGGCTAAAACACTTTTCTCTACCATTTCTATTTTCACTACTGAAACAGCAGGAACTTCCACAAAAGCGTGACGCAAAATAGAGGTTTTCTTCATTTCGCCATCGATAGTTCCAAAAGCTTTAGAAACCACCATGGCACTTTCAATGTTAAAATCGCTGTCGTTTACTAAATAAGCGTACCAAACTTTCTCCATAAAATCATCGCTCCATTCCTGAACGGCAGCAATAAATACGTTTTCTACTTCGGGGATTGTAATATCAGCTTTCATATATTAAGTGAAGAGTCCCTACTCCCTAGTCCTTAGCAAAAAATATTTCACTAAGGACTAGGGACTAAGGACCTTTTTTAAAATTATATTATCGATTTGAATTGCTCTAAGAAACGTACATCGTTTTCATAAAACATACGGATGTCTCCAATTTGGTACAACAACATCGCAATACGCTCTACTCCCATTCCAAAAGCAAATCCGTTGTATTCGTCAGGATTGATGCCACAGTTTTTCAAAACATTAGGATCTACCATTCCGCAACCACCAATTTCTAACCAACCTGTTCCTTTAGTAATTCTGTAATCGGTTTCAGTTTTTAATCCCCAATAAATATCAATTTCGGCACTTGGTTCCGTAAACGGGAAATAAGAAGGACGCAAACGGATTTTTGACTTTCCAAACATCTCTTTTGTGAAATACAAAAGCGTTTGTTTCAAATCGGCAAAAGAAACGTCTTTGTCAATATACAATCCTTCCACCTGATGGAAAATACAGTGTGAACGTGATGAAACGGCTTCATTACGAAAAACACGTCCCGGAGAAATGGTTCTGATAGGCGGTTTATTATTCTCCATATAACGCACCTGAACTGATGAAGTATGGGTACGCAATAAAATATCAGGATTGGTCTGGATGAAAAAAGTATCCTGCATATCACGTGCCGGATGGTATTCTGGCAGGTTCAAGGCAGTAAAATTATGCCAATCATCCTCGATTTCCGGACCTTCGGAAACATTAAATCCAATGGTTGAGAAGATATCTATAATTTGGTTTTTCACGATAGAAATAGGATGACGGGAACCTATAGTTATCGGTTCGGCAGCACGGGTCAAATCGCCATAAATCCCTTTAGATTCTTCCTTGCTTTCTAAAGTTTCCTGGATTGATTTTACTTTTTCTTCTGCAGAAGTCTTAAGCAGGTTAATTACCTGACCAAATTCCTTCTTTTGTTCGTTAGGTACATTTTTAAATTCGGCAAAAAATTCTTTTAGAATTCCTTTACTTCCTAAAAACTTAATTCTAAATGATTCTAATTCGGCAGTGTCTTGTGTTGAAAAAGCCTGAGCTTCACCAATATATTCTTTTATCTTATCTATCATTTTCATCCAATAATTGAGAGGGCAAATTTAGGAAAAAGTTGTGAGTTATGAGTTATGAGTTATGAGTTTTTGAAGCAAATCTAAAATCCGTAATCATTACCCTAAAATCACTAATCAATCAGTTGTTTTTCTATGAAATAATTCACGATTGCCTCTTTCATTAAAACGGTTTGCTCTCCGGCCTTCAAAGGCGGCAATTCTTCTTTTACTTTGTAATGTGGCCAGCCATCTTCATCAAAAAATTCGAATTCGTAAAAACCATAAGGCTCTAACAATCGACAAATAGCAATGTGCATCAGGTTTAGCTTCTCATCTTTTTTATATTCACGGTGAAATTTACCTAATTCCTGAACTCCAATTAAAAAAATAATGGCGTCTAAATCTAAATCTTCACCTTGCGAAAATTGATTAGAAAGTATATCGACGAGCTTTTCCCAGCGCTCTTTAAGTTGTGTGTCTCTTGACATTTTTATCAGTTATGAGTTATGAGTTATGAGTTATACCTTCACAAAACATAAAATTATTTTAGGCAAAGATACCAACATAATTCTTTTATCTTTGCTCTTTATTATTTTCTATTTTTACTATGAGTTTTTTAGACATTATTTTAGGCGCTTTACTGGCATTTGCATTGTACAAAGGAATTGCAAACGGACTTTTTCTCGAATTGGCATCCTTTCTTTCCTTAATGATTGGAGTTTATTTTGCCGTGAAATTCTCGGTTATTACCAAGGATATTCTTTCCGGTTTTGTACATTGGAATCCTAACACCATTCAGGTAATTGCTTTCATCCTTACATTTATCCTCGTTGCGATTGGGATTCACTTTTTGGCCAAAATACTTACTGGAATAGCTGATTTTGCGTTTTTAGGTTGGATTAACAAAGCTGGAGGAGGATTATTTCGTATTTTAAAAACGGTATTAATCGTTGGACTTGTCTTTTCTGTTTTCGAAAAAATAAATTACAATCACTTTTTTGCTAAAAAAGAAACGCTTGATAAATCCATTTTTTACAATCCGATTCAAAAAACAGCGGGTTTTATGTATCCTTCTATCACAAAATGGTATGGAGGTTTAAAAAAACAGTAAGCAGCCTTTAGTGTTCAGTTTCCGGCAGCAAAAAAACTGTAAACTAATAACTGAACACTGATTACTATTTACTTCACTTCCTGAATAGCTTCGCTATCAATCCAGCCTTCGGTTCCATCAGTTAATTGGATTTTTTTCCAATTGTCTACTGTTTCCTTTACAAAAACTTTGGTTCCTTCGTGCAAAATTACAACGCTGGCACCTTTGCTTTGAGGTTCGTTTTTTACATCGGTCATTTCAGCAAAAACAATCGCTGGTCTTTCGTTTTTGAAATGACTTTTTTCGAAAATAGCTGAGGAAACACTAATAAGCAACATCAGGAGCATGACAAACATTCCAAAAAAGAATAATCTTTTATTAAGTGTCAATGCTGAAAAATAATAACCTAAAAACGACAGCAAAAAAAAGGCTGAAAAAGCTACCGAAATCCAGGCCCAGGTATTGTAATGATAAATTGCTGTGAAATCACGCAGCAGTTTTGCAAAACCTACTTTAGGCACCACTTTTATCTCATCTACGGTACGCTTTTGGGCAAATCTCAAATTATTGGCAATATCGTTATCCTTAGGATTCAACACCAAAGCTTTTTCGTAATTGTAAATTGCCGGTGCCACTTTGTTTAACTTATAATAGCAATTTCCCAAATTAAAATACAACTCCGCCGATTGTTTCTTATCGCTCAAAACCGAGTTGTAAGCATCAATTGCCTGCTCGTATTTGCCGTTTTTATACAAATCATTCCCTTTTTCAAAGCCATTTTGGGCAAAGAAAACCTGGCTTACCAACAATAATATATAAAGTATGTTTTTCATTTTTTAATGCTCTTTGTGTTTAAGAGTTTAAGAAAGCTGTTTTTCTAAATCAGAAATGATGCTTACTGCTTTTTCATAATCTTTCTGAATAGTTGCACTTGATGAAGGTGCGTATCTTGCAATCTCACAATTTTCGGTAAGTGCAATAAACTCATTTACAGCCTCCGGATTAGCATTTTTAGACAATAAAATCTCTTTGATGTTGTCCTTACTCATTTCTGAGGTTTCAATATGCAATTTAGCCTTCAGGAAATTGTGCATGGCTTTTTCAAGCGCCACATAAAATGGCTCTTTGTTATTGATTTGCTTTTTCGCTTCCGATAAATATTTCTTAGCCAAACGGTTGTTTCTCTTGATTCGGTTTCCAACAACATCGCCGTCAATAGCTTCTTTTTTCTTCTTAGCCAATACAATTATTGGTAATAATCCAAAAGGAATCAACAATAAACTATAGAATAATTTAGACCCAAAGAAATCATTCTGTACAATAGGCTCAAGCGCTGTTTCCAACTTGACATATTTGAATTGCTCATTAGCAACCACCTGATTTTTTTGAACTCCCGAATTAGATGCTATAGCATTAGTAGGCATTGGTCCGTCAAGTACTTTTACAATTATTTCCTTAGAACTAATTGTTTTGTAGCTACCCGAATTCAAATCAAAATAAGAGAACTGCAATGGTTTTATAGGATATTCTCCTTTGTATTGTGGAATAATGGTATAACTATCGGATATTTTTCCGGCCATTCCCGAAAGCGGCGTATTTACTTGTTCGTTATGAACCGCATCATACATTTCTAAAGCATTTGGCACTACCGGTTTTGGCAAAGTAAATAATTTCAAATTCCCTTTCCCGGCTACACTTACCACTAAATCCAGACTTTCTCCGTTTTTAAGTTCGGTTTTGCTTGGAGTTACCCTAAAATCAAAATGTCCTACAGCTCCCGAAAAATCAGCAGGCTTTCCGGCTTCTGGCAATGCTTTTACAGCTATGGTTTTGGCACCGGCAGAAACTCTCTTGCTGTCTTCTTTTATCAGCATTTGTCCAAACATATTTCTACGATTGGTAGGCAACTGTACATCAATATCTAACGAAAGTGGTTCAATTGTCAGCTTTCCTGATTTTTGAGGATATAAAACCGTTTTTTTCAACACAACATAACGGAATTTCTCCCCCTTAAACATGCCTTCTTCGGGAACTAATTGTTTTACATCAATGTTTTGACTCCAAAAATCATTGTACTTAGGTTTACCCAATTCTCTAAAATTGGTAATTCCGATATTATAACTGAAATACAACTTATAAACTACCGTAATAGGCTCGTTCACGTAAGGATTCGTTTTCGAAATATCAGCAACTAAATACAAATTGTTATCTACCGAAACACTGATATCATTAGGATCTTTAGGCTGCTCAATAGCATTGGTAACATTCACCCTCACAGGAGCAGTTTTATAAACCTGGCCGTTGTATTCTATTGTAGCCTGCTTGATAACTAAACTTCCCTTATGATTAGGTATCAAATAGTACGAATATATTTTCTCAAATGAACTCCTTCCGTTAATCCACGACTGACTTACCTGCTGGCTTGGTCCGGCTATAACCCTAAAACCTTCAAAAGAGGGTTCACTAAAATTATCTCCATCAATATTCATTACAAAATCAACACGAAGTCTTTCGTTGAGACCAAGTGTGTTCTTGCTTACTTTGGTTTCAAATTGTACCTGAGCCCAAAGTCCTTGAAAACTTAACAGTATGAATACTAAATATCTTTTCATTTTTTATGCAATCCTTATTCTTTTATTTTGAATACAATTTGTAACCGGTACTACCAGTCTTTTTCTGTTTGAACAGGTCTTCCTTTTACTTTTTTAGCGTTTACCTTATCTTGAATTTTCTTCTCTTCATTATTAACAGCATCCAAAAGATTTTCTAAACGGTCTTTAGAGATTCCTCCAGGCTGTGGTTTAGGCTGCTGATTTGGATCTTGCTTATCTTTTCCGTCTTTCTTATTTTGATCGCCATCTTTTTTATTGTCCTTTTTATCCTTGTCTTTGTCGCCGTCTTTCTTGTCCTGATCCTTCTTATCCTTGTTCTTGTCTTTGTCTTTGTCTTTATTTTTATCTTTATTTTTATCTTTCTTATCCTTATTATCTTTTGGTGGATTTTCTTTTAGCATCTTTTTTGCTAATGCAAAATTGTATCGGGTTTCCTCATCGGTAGGGTTGTTCCTCAAAGCATTTTTATAAGCTTCTACCGCCTGAGTGTAATCTTTCTCTTTCATAAACACATTTCCTAAATTATGAAAGGCTTTGTGTTTTTGAATTCTGGATTTAGCATTTTTCAAGGCTTTTGCATAAGCATATTTCGCCTCAGATGCCTGATTTTGCTTATAGATAGCATTCCCTAGATTGTATGGGGAAACGGAACGATTTGGGAATTTTGAATTCGATATTCTATAATCGGCTTCTGCATCTGAATATTTGCTTTGGCTATACTCCTCATTTGCTTTAGGTAAAGTTTTATCTTTTTCCTGTGCAAAAACCCATCCCAATCCTAGGAACAGGAGTGCAAAAAAAGTAAATCCGTATTTTATAAAATTCTTCATTTTCATTTCTTTATGTTCTTCCCCAAAGGAACTGACATTTATTTTTCTTCATTAAATAAGTTTAACTTCTTCACCCAATTAGTCTTTTTTTCTAAAAGGAATAAATCCAGGAATAAAAGCACAAAGGCAAATCCTAAAAACCATTGAAATTGCGATTGGAAGTCGGCCATTTGAGTCGATTCGAATTCTGTTTTCTGAATATTATCTAATGTTTTTTTAATGTATTCTAATACTTCTTTTGTATTATTTCCACTTACATAACCTCCTTTTGTAGCTTTTGCAATTGCCTCTAAACTAGCTTGATTTAGCTTTGTAATAACCACTTCGTCATTGCGGTCTCTTTTATAACCTTGTACTACACCATTTACTTTAAGCGGAATAGTCCCTCCTTTTTCGGTTCCAATTCCCACAGTAATAATACGCATTCCCAGTTTATTGGCTTCTTCAGCCGCTTCCTGTGCTCCTTCTGAATGGTCTTCTCCATCAGAAATCAGAATCAACAACTTAGAGGTTTTGCTTTTATCATCAAAATAAGTTCCCGATAATTTTATGGCTTCATCCAATGATGTTCCTTGTGAAGAAACGATATCGGTATTCATACTTTGCAGGAACATCTTGGCTACACTATAATCAGTAGTAATAGGCAAAACCGGAAAAGCACTGCCCGCATAAGCAACAATCCCTATTCGGTCACTTCCTAATTGATTGATAATTTGCGAAACAAGCTGTTTACTTTTTTCTAATCTGTTTGGCGCTACATCTTCGGCAAGCATACTTTTAGAAACGTCCATTGCAAAAACAATATCGATTCCTTCTCTTTTAACCGTTTCTAATTTTGTTCCAATTTTAGGATTTACTAATCCAATAATCAGCCCTAGCAATGCCAATAAAAGAACAACCAATTTGAAAACCGGTTTAAAAACAGAACGCTCCGGACTTAACCTTTTTATTATTTCTAAATCACCAAATTCCTGTTGTTTTTTCCTTTTCCAATACATGGTTAACAGGAAAAGCAACACTACAATGGGTAGTATAAAAAGTAAGTATAAATATTTTTTTTCGTCTAATTCCATATTTCTTTAACCACAAAAGGCACTAAGTTTTATTGCAAAGTACACTATAATTAATCTCTCTTTATAAAGTTCCATTTATCACTAACTAACAATTCTATTTTCAAAAAACTTATAGTTTTTAAAACTTTGTGTCCTTTGTGAATTCTTTGTGAACTTCGTATTTGAACCTAAATAAAACTTCTATAAACCGTATTTCTCAATCCTACTTCGACTAAAACTAAAAATCCGGCTAACCATACAAAAGCCCTGTATTTTTCGTCATAATCATAAAATTTCAACTCTTCTATTTCAGTAGTTTCCAGTTTATTGATTTCGGCATAAATCTCAGCCAATTTATCATTGCTGGTGGCTCTAAAATATTTCCCGTCTGTTTTCTGGGCAATACTTTTCATCAATCGCTCATCGATTTCTACTTTCATCATTTGGAACAAAAACTCTCCATTTGGACCAATTGCATAAGGAAACTCAGCCATTCCATTAGTTCCAATTCCGATGGTATATACTTTTATCCCATACTGTTTTGCGATATCAGCAGCGGTTTCAGGTTCGATAAAACCTGCGTTATTCACCCCGTCAGTCAATAAAATAATTACTTTACTCTTAGCCTTACTGTCTTTTAAACGGTTTACGGCTGTTGCCAATCCCATTCCAATTCCAGTTCCATCCTGCAAAACATTATCGTATTTTATGCTTTGGATGGCTTGCTCTACTACCGCTTTATCGCTGGTTACCGGTGTTTTAGTATAAGCTTCTGAAGCATAAACCACCAGTCCAATTCTGTCATTAGGTCTTTGCTCAACAAAATCAGTCGCTACTCTTTTCAGAGCTTCCATACGGTTTGGCTTCAAATCTTTGGCAAGCATACTTCCCGAAACGTCCACCGCCATGACTATATCAATTCCTTTGGTTGTTTTTGTTTTATTGCTAATATCAACCGTTCTAGGTCTTGCCATAGCTACAATTAAAGAACTTAAAGCCAGTAATCGAAGGACATTCAAATAGGGTTTTAACCTTGCCAATAAAGAATTGGACGACTTAAAACCTTTAATAGAACTTACTTTTAAAGTCGCCGATTGCTGGTTTCTCTTTAAAACCAACCAAATGATGGCTAGCGGAATCAAAAGAAACAACCAAAAAAACTCTGGATTTAAAAAAGTTATTTTTGCCATTATCTACCTTCTTGTTTTAATTCAACTGAGCTTAAAACTCGTTCTGAAATTTCATTTGCATACTTATCTCCTTCCTGATGTAGAATTAAAATTTGTTGTAATCCTCCTTCTTGGCTAAACAACAATACTTCATAATACATTCTTTCTTTATCATTAGTTGTTGGATTTATTCTTGAAAAAGTCCCGTATGATTTTAATCCTGTAATCCCTTCTTTGGTTTCATAATCCTCCTGTTTCACAATCATATTTTGTGCTCCTTGAGATTCCATGGTTTGCAATGAAACTTCCATCGATTTCTTCAAATCAATTTGAGTTTCCTGCTTGTATTTAAAAGTTGAAACCATCAGATAAAAATTATCAATCAGACTACCATAAGCAAAAGACTGCATTTCTTTAATCAATGCCAAACCTTCTTTTGGCAACGATTTTGTCAAATCAATTCTCTTAAGCACTTTAGGAGTTTCAATTTTTACGGCTGGATTTCCGTATTCACTTTTTACCCATTCGCCTTCCAATAATTCCTTTGATGGATGCCCGATGATATTGTCTTTTACATAATCAAATCCTTTGGTAACCATTAGGAAAATGGTTGTTGCCATTACTAAGAAGATAACAGTTGCAACCGCAGTAATGATACGTTGCTTTTTTTTCTTCTTTAATTGAATTGCAATTTGTTTTTGTCTTTGCGCTTCATTCAACAAAATATCCTCTTCAACCGGAACTTCTACAGGAATCGAACTATCTAAGGTTAAAATCGCTTTCTGGATTTTATTTCTATCATCAGTTATTTCATATTCCAGCGGTTTTGATTTGGCAAATTTTACCAAATCGGCTTGTTTTAAAACTCTTTCCAGATTTCCAATAATTTCCTGAGAAACTGTCATTTTCTTCTTAACCGAAGCCTCTCTTAATCCGGCAATCAATTCTGAAGTAGTGCTTTCCATAGCCGGGATTTCTATTGCTTCTTCGATATAGTTTCGAGCAATATCAGTCAATTCACTATAATATTCTTTTATTTCTCCTTTTTGCCAAAGTTCTTTCTTTTCTAAGTTATTCAATAAACTTGTGGCTTTTTCTATAGGTGTTTTATAAACTTCTTCCTCTATTTTTTTCTTTTGTCTGTTTTTAAGAAACCAATACACTCCTGCACCAATTCCAAGAATTACAAGTAATCCTAAAAGGTATTTCCACCAGTTGCCAATAGAATCATTAGCGGCTTGGATATCCTTAATATCATACATTTTTTGTTGCAAAGTATCCACCTTAACATTAGCGACCTCAACAGCAATAGCATCCGTTTGATAAGCTTTGTTATTGATAAGTACCTTGATACTCGGAATCACATAGCGTCCCGAATCAAATTGTGTTAATCCGTATTTTTTAATTAACTCATAACGGTCATTATTTTTGACGGTATCAATAGGATACGATTGAATAACTTCGAGTTCACCGATATTTTTTAAATTTGGAAAAACAACCTTAGACAAATTATCTACCGATGTTTTTAAGGTTAATTTAAACTCGGCACCAATTTTATTTTTTGTAGTATCGATACTTGTTTCTACTCTTTTTTGTTGCGCAAAAATGGTGGTAGAAATCAGTAGTAATAAGAAGAATATTAATTTTTTCATGTTTATTGAAACATTTGTTTTTCAACTCCTTCCCTTTGGGGAGGCTGGGTATGGATTCTTATCTCGATTTAAAATAACCTAATAACTTAGTTACATAACTCTCGTCAACTCTGGTATTTACTATACCAGAACCTGATTTACTGAAAGTTTCTTTGAAATAATTTAATTGCTCATGATAGTATTTTTCATAATTCATTCGCACTGCTTTTGAACCTGTATCAATCAATTGTATCTCCCCTGTTTCGGCGTCGAGCATGGGAACCATTCCGAGATTTGGCATTTTCTCTTCACGAATATCATACACCCTAATTCCAGTTACATCGTGTTTTTTAGCCGCAATTTTCAAAGTTTGCTCGTAATCATCCGACATAAAATCAGAAATCATAAAAACAATGGCTTTCTTTTTCTGAGTACTCGATAAGAATTTCAATGCCTGAGCAATATCGGTTTTATGGCTTTTTGGTTCAAATTCTATCAATTCCCGAATGATACGCAAAACGTGAGACCTTCCTTTCTTTGGTGGAATATACAATTCGATTTGGTCCGAAAACAAAATCAAGCCAATCTTATCATTGTTTTGTGTAGCCGAAAAAGCCATCGTTGCAGCAATTTCTGTGACGATGTCTTTTTTAAATTGGTTTTTAGAACCAAAACTTTCCGATCCCGAAATATCAACCATTAACATCATGGTTAACTCTCGTTCTTCTTCAAAAACTTTTACGTGGGCTTCATTGTAACGAGCAGTAACGTTCCAATCAATATTTCGAATATCGTCTCCATATTGGTATTGGCGTACTTCACTAAAAGTCATTCCACGCCCTTTGAAAGAAGTATGATATTCCCCTGAGAAGATGTGATCACTCAATCTTCGGGTTTTGATTTCTATTTTTCGTACTTTTTTTAAAAGCTCTTTTGTATCCATTCGCTTGTTGATTGTTGATTAACGATTGCTGATTTCAGATCTAAAATCTAAAATCAGTAATCTAAAATCTAAAATCTTTTTAAGGTACCTCTACTTCGTTTATAATTTTATTGATGATATCAACAGAAGTAATATTCTCAGCTTCTGCTTCATAAGTAACACCAATTCTATGACGCAATACATCATGAACCACAGCACGAACATCCTCAGGAATTACATATCCACGGCGTTTGATAAAAGCATAACATTTAGCCGCATTAGCTAAATTGATACTTCCACGTGGCGAAGAGCCAAAACTGATTAATGGTTTCAAATCAGCCAATTTGTATTTCTCAGGGTAACGGGTAGCAAAAATAATATCAAGGATGTATTTCTCGATTTTTTCGTCCATATACACTTCACGCACTGCTTCCTGCGCACGTAAAATTTGCTCAATAGAAACTACCTGATTTACTTTCTCGTAGCTTCCATTTAAGTTTTGACGAATTACCAATCGCTCCTCATCCATTTTAGGATAATCAATTACTGTTTTCAACATGAAACGGTCAACCTGAGCTTCCGGAAGCTGATACGTTCCTTCTTGTTCGATTGGATTTTGCGTAGCTAAAACCAGGAAAGGTTTTTCTAATTTAAAAGTAGTATCGCCAATAGTAACCTGTTTTTCCTGCATAGCCTCTAACAATGCCGATTGTACCTTAGCTGGCGCACGGTTAATCTCATCGGCCAGGACGAAATTAGCAAAAATAGGTCCTTTTTTTATTGAGAATTCATTTTGCTTAATGTTGTAAATCATTGTTCCTACAACATCGGCAGGTAATAAATCCGGTGTAAACTGGATACGGCTAAAAGAACCATGAACCGCTTTAGAAAGCGTATTAATCGCTAAAGTTTTAGCTAATCCCGGAACACCTTCCAGCAAAATATGTCCTTGTCCTAATAATCCAATCAATAATCGTTCAACCATGTGCTTTTGACCCACAATCACCTTGTTCATTTCCATAGTCAGAAGGTCTATAAAAGCACTCTCTCTTTCTATCTTTTCGTTGATTGCTCTAATGTCTAAAGTCGCTGTATTCTCTTCCATAAAATTATTTTTAATACCTTGAATTTAATGCCTTAGTTTTGAGAGTGCAAATTGAATTTTTTTTTAAAGGTAAGATGTTAAAAAATGGTTAAAACTTCTACCAATACTACAATTTTAAGGACGAATTATGATACAATTTCCATAATTTTAAGAACTTTAAGAATTATACTTTCAAAAGCATGACAGATCGTTTTTGTTCTAAAAAAAGAAGCCTAAAAGAAGCGTCTAATTAACAGCTAATAAACGTATTATAAATCACATCATTTTAGAAGCAAAAGTCTATTTTGAATTAACCTAAAAAAAGAAACAACTCTGTTCCATTTGCTTTTACTTCGATTCACAAAAAATTTCAGCTCATTTTAAGATTAGATATTTCAACAGATAAAAAACATGAATAAAACAGCATTAATAACAGGTGCCACCAGCGGAATTGGAAAGGCAACTGCCCAACTTTTAGCTCAAAATAATTACAACCTTATTCTTTGCGGAAGACGTCAGGATCGATTGGACGAACTCGAAAAAGAACTGAGTCAATTTACCAATATTCACATTCTTCAATTTGATGTTAGAGATAAGAAAACCGTTTTAGAAAAAATTAATTCTTTGCCCGAGTCTTTTTCTAAAATTGATATTCTTATTAATAATGCCGGAAACGCACATGGATTTGAACCCATCCAAGACGGAAATATGGACGATTGGGATGCCATGATTGACATTAATCTAAAAGGACTTTTATATGTTTCTAAAGTAATAATTCCAAAAATGATTGCTCAAAAATCAGGACACATTATCAATATTGGTTCGACTGCAGCCAAGGAAGTTTATGCCAATGGAAACGTCTATTGCGCCACAAAACACGCTGTGGATGCCATCAATCAAAGTATGCGTATTGACTTAAACCCACACGGGATTAAAGTGGGAGCTATTCATCCCGGTATGGTTGAAACCGAGTTTAGTCAGGTGCGTTTTAAAGGCGATACCGAAAGAGCAACTAATGTTTATAAAGGATTCACTCCCTTAAAAGCCGAAGATATTGCCGATATTATTCATTTTGTAGTTTCAAGACCTTATCATGTAAACATTGCCGATCTTGTAGTCATGTGTACGGCTCAAGCTTCATTTTCAATAGTAAAAAAGGACTGATTTGGGTTTGAAACCAATTTTCACAAACAAAAAAACAGCTTAATTCAGCTGTTTTTTTTGTTGTTTTTTAATTTTTCTATCTAAACTATGGTATTGGTATAGCATCTAAAGTGACACTACCTATATCCTTTATTTCTCCATTAACCACTACTACTCCCGTAATAGTCTTTTCGGCTTTTCCCGAACCTACTTGTGGAGTTAATTTAACATCATAAGTTCCGGCAGGAATTCCGTTAAGTTGAAAAACACCAAATTCATCTGCATAAGCAGAAACAGTAGTAGTTCCTACCTGAACTGATGCTAATACTTGGAAACCTTCCAAAACAGGGCTTATTCTTCCTTTAATCACTCCTGAAGTAGCCATCGTTGAAACTCTGATTACCGGGTGCAAATTATAATTTCCTGAACTACCCGCCTGAACTACAATTGAATGTTCTACATCAAAATCCAATAAAAATTCATAGGCCACTCCTCCAACTAAGGTTTGGTTAATATTTAATTTCAACCCTGATTGTTGAGCACTTGGCGTTTTTAAGGGATAAGTTACACCATCTTTAACAACAGCATTATCATCTCCCAAAACCAATCGAACTTGACCTAAAAAACCTGAAGGAACTATTTCGTCAGCTAACAAGACGTTTACCCCACCCGTCAAATCCAATAAATTATAAACTTTAGGGGCTACATTTCCTATACTAACCCAGCCTTCATCATTTTCATCTGTACCAGACTTTATTAAAACATCCTGTACATCAATATAAACAGCATCATAATCTCCCGGAGCATCAGTCATACGAAACGAAAGTCTCGATGTTTGTTCCGAATCATCATTTGAATTACACCCAACTAACGATAAACATATAAATGCTATTAAACTAAAACTTAACACATAAAATTTAATCTTTTTCATATCTTTCCGTTATTTAAATTAATTACATTTAATTACATCTAGTATTAACGTTTAAAGTTACGGATTAGTATTTTTTTATAAAAAATCTATGCCAATTTAACACATGATTAACAAGCGTCTACTAATAAAGAATTTATTGGCTCACAACGACGAGAATAGTTTTTACGACAAAAAGCGTCAACTGAATTTGCATACTAAAGAGGGTAAAGCAAAGTTCTTAAAACACATTTGCGCTTTGTCTAATTCTAATCCGGCCAATAATTCCTATATTGTTGTTGGGGTCGAAGATCAGGACAATGAAATTATAGGTGTCGATTTCTTTGACGACAGTCATATTCAAAATTTAATCAACGCTTACCTAGAAAACCCGCCTAAAATCCAATACGAGAATGTTCCTTTTCCAAACCTTCCTAAAGACAAGGTTATTGGTCTGGTAACCATTAAACCAAAGAATAAAATTTCGGCTTTCAAAAAAGGGATTTATACCATTCCTGCCCAGAGTGTTTTTATACGACGCGGAAGCAATACAACGCCTACCGAAGACAAAATAGAAAAAAACTACCTGAATACAGAGACCGTAATTGATCTGGAAAACAATTCACGCAACAATATCAAATACACCTTAGACGGCGTTTTTGATTTCATGAATTTCAGGCACAAAGACATGGCGCCAAAATACAAGGTTTTCAAAGAATTGTTTATCATTTGCTGGGCTGGAATTCCTAAAACGGTACGGGACAAAACTTTTCTATCCCGTGTAGATATTGAACTAATTAATGAACATATTAAACTATTTTATTCTGATCAGGACGTTGTTACTATTTCATTTAACGAAGACACTTTTACCATTATCGAATATGTTCCGCTGGGTTTGAATGACAAAACCAGTTATTATCCCCTTGAACAACAAACCATTTATTTTTTCGAAAATGGGTATTACAAAATCGAAAGTAAGATGTTATTTGAACCTCCTGCTTTCAACAAAAAAATGCTTTTCCATATTTATAATAATAATGAAGCATTGGTAAGCAAATTAAAAAAAGGAATTCAGCTGACTCCCAGAGAACAAAAAGACCTCGAAAATCTGCCTTCTACCTTTATGATTTGCTATCTCAACGGCTTTGAAGATGCCAAAAGAAAATTGATTGACGCCAAAACCTACCTAAAGCCCTTTCCTCCCGTTTATTTATCTTTTAAAGAAGCCATGAGGGTATTGAGAAAAATGAAATACGATGTGCAATAATTACATCCTATTTACACATTGTAAAAAACAAAAAAAAGAGAAAGCTGTTTCTTTTTCTGTCTCTTTTAGCTATTTTTATTATATTACCCTATAAAAAGTAGCTTTTAAGAAATGAGAACATTAGTAATAGGAGATATTCATGGTGGTTTACGCGCCTTGCACCAAATCATGGAAAGAGCCCAGGTTAGCAAACAAGACAAGCTAATCTTTCTAGGCGATTATGTTGATGGTTGGAGCCAATCGCCACAAGTACTCGATTATTTAATAAAACTAAATACTAAGAACGATTGTGTTTTCATTAGAGGAAATCATGACGAATTATTACTTCATTGGTTAAAAGACAGCACCGACAATCTTTTATGGTACAATCACGGTGGCGAAGCAACAGTTATAGCTTATGAAAAAGTGAGCAACCAAACCAAACAAATTCACATTGAGTTTTTACAATCCTTACAAGATTACTATCTCGACGACCAACAGCGCTTATTTATTCACGCAGGTTTTACCAATATGAACGGAGTTAATTTTGAATATTTTCCAAGATTATTCTATTGGGACAGAACCTTATGGGAAACAGCTTTAGCTCTGGATAAAAACATGGATTCTACCGATTTATTATACCCAAAAAGATTTACCTTATATAATGAAATTTACATAGGCCACACTCCAGTTTCTAGAATTGGGGAAACCGTTCCAGTAAACAAAGCCTGTATTTGGAATATTGATACGGGGGCTGCTTTCAAAGGACCACTAACCATAATGGATATTGACACAAAAGAATTCTGGCAAAGCGAACCATTGAACAACTTATATTTCGAGGAAAAAGGAAGAAATTAATTACATTTGTATAAAAAAATTATCATGAAAAAAACATTTAGCCTACTATTATTAAGTTTTGCAAGCCTAATTAACGCACAAGCCTTTAAAGGAAAAGGAGATATCAAATTTGACATTGCCGCTAACATTCAAAACGGAGGTTCTGGAATTCGTTTTTCTAACGATTATGGATTAGGAGAAAATATTTCTATCGGAATTGTTGGTTCCTACTTATTATCTGTAAGCCGAGACGAAATGGACAACAAACCCGATTTTGGAGACAGAGTAGACGTTAAAGCCCGTTTTAACGCTAATCTGGGAAACGTTTTTAAGATAGACGAGAAGGTAGATATTTACCCTGGACTGGATTTAGGCTTGAGAAATTTTGGAGCGCATTTAGGTCTTCGTTATTTCTTTACCGAAGGTTTTGGAGTGGTTAGCGAAATAGGCTTTCCTATTGCCAAATACAAACCAGAAGCAACTGGTTTTGAAAGACTAAACAATCAGTTTGTGTTTAATATTGGTGCTTCATTTAATTTATAAAATCATCAATAATTACAATACAATGTTTTTTTACAAATTAAATTTTCTTAATTAAACTTAAACTAGTAAACTTCTTAAAAAACTCGTGTAGAATTAATTCTACACGAGTTTAAAAAATACTTTACATGGCTTGTAATGAACATCACTAATTTTGCACTAAACAAAAGGATGTTTATTAGAAGTTAGTCATTCAAAAGATTTCCCCAAATCTATTTTAACACTTTCTTATTTGTTATTTAATATGGCTATTTTGTTTTAATATATGATTTCAAATCATGTACTAAACAATATTATTGACAATAATTCGCTACTGAATAAAACAATTAAATAAATTATTCATTTTCTAAAACATCAATTCATTTTTGATGGATAACTGTGCCTATTTGATTTTTAAAAAATAAAATATATGCTATATATTTTATAATTAACGTTAAAAAAGTTGCCGCTATTTCCTTAATTAATTTTTTAATATTCAATAAGTTTTGATTAAAATATCTTCCCTATCCCGTGCTTTCTTTTTAAAAAAATTAAAATTTGAGCATAGAAAAATAATTCATTATACCTTGCTAACTAGTGTGATTTTATTACAAATTACAGCTATTGTCATTTGGTATAATGAAACCAAAAACGAAACTAAATTATCAAATGCTCTTGAAGAAATTTCATCTTCAAAGAAGATAATCAACTATGCTGATCTTGCAAAAACTTCTTTAATTCAATCACAAGAGCATTTCAACAATTATCTCAATAATAGAAATGAAATTTCATTCAAAAAATATTCTTCCTCATTAAACGACATTAGTCATTTATTAGACAGTTTGCATTTTCTTACCAATGGAAAGCTAGCTTACAAAAAAATAATTTTAAAAAAAGACCAAACCCAAGCTGAAATTTCAATTTTAAAATCCACCATTGATTCCATTATCAATAGCCAAATAAACAAAAGTCATGATGAAACTTCTAAGCTTTTTAAATTCACAAAATTTGAATCTAAAAAAATACTAGACAGCGTCAAAACAGATTCTTACATTAAAGTTGACAGTGTTTCCCGAAAAGGATTACTAGCCAGACTTGGAGATGCCTTTGCCGGAAGACTTAATGTTCAAAAAGAACAACTAAACACAGTTGTGACCATGAAATATAAAGACAGGGTAATTTCGGGAAGTATTGAAGACCAATTAAAAACTGTTTTTCATAAAACTAACAACTATTACCAAAATGAATTTCTCAATTTAAAGAAATCATTTTTAGACTTAAGAGATAAAGATTCTCAATTGATTGCACTCAACAATGAATTATTGAAAATAAGTCAAAACGTCATTTCTGACTATAAAAGTTCTGCTGATTTACTTCAAACAGACAATGAAAACAATATAGTTAATCAATACA
This sequence comes from Flavobacterium sufflavum, assembly GCF_004016525.1. Classification (GTDB taxonomy): domain Bacteria; phylum Bacteroidota; class Bacteroidia; order Flavobacteriales; family Flavobacteriaceae; genus Flavobacterium; species Flavobacterium sufflavum. Next base: position 10,165 of record NZ_SACJ01000002.1, on the reverse strand, counting down.
AATCAAATAAAATAGTTAGAAGTTATTCTATAATATTCTTGATTACAATCATGTTCATTGTATCCATTATTCTACTCAGCTTTACGCACTTAACCTTTGAATACGAGAAAAGATTAATAGCTGCTCAAAATCAAATTCGTCAGAGTTTAATTTTTAAAAATCGAATAATGGGAATGATTAGTCACGAGATACGATCACCCCTAAATATCATATCAATGTACAGTAGAAAAGTGCGTTCTTTAATTAAAGAAAAAGAACTAAAAGACACTTTTAAATCTATAGAATTTACAACAAATTCATTACTTCTTTTATCAAATCAAATTTTAGAATATTCTAAAGATGAAAATAAAAAGTTAAACCTAAAAAATAGAAATCTTTATCTAAAAACCGAAATATACCAAATCATTTCGTCCATGTCCTCTCTAGCCGAAGTTAAAGGGAACAAAATAAAGATCCTTTCTAATCTCGATTCTGATTGTGAAGTATACACTGATGTAACCAAAATCCACCAATTATTCTATAATATAATTGGAAATGCAAACAAGTTTACCGAAAATGGCAATATAATTGTAACCATTAATATCCAGGACATTTCACATTATGAAATGGATCTCCAGATTGAAGTAAACGATGATGGAATAGGAATTAACCCTAATGATTTGGAAAACATTTTCGAATCATACTACCAAGGAATTGTTTCCAGGAAAGTCAATGATTTAGGTGTTGGTCTGGGATTAAACCTATGTAAAGAAATAGTTCAATTGTTTGATGGAAAAATCAATATTCAAAGTGAAGAAGGTAAAGGAACAACCGTAAAATTCAATTTAATATTGAGTAAAGTTTAAAATACAAATATTTCTAATTTATTATAAGGATGAAATTATTAAACAACTATACCTTTTTAATTTCAGATGACCATAGTATTGTGAGACAAGGAATTTCTATGATTATCAATGAATTGTTTTTAAATCCTAAAATCTACAAATCTGGAAATTTTAAAGATACTTTTAAATTTTTAAACGAGACTAAGATTGATTTATTGATTTTAGACATTAATTTCCCTGAAGGAAATAGCATCAATATTATTAAAGATATTAAAAATATCCAGCCTGAAATTAAAATTCTAATTTTTACCGCATATAATGAAGACATTTATGCTTTACGCTATTTAAACTCTGGTGCTTCTGGTTATTTAAGCAAAGGCAGTTCAGAAGAAGAAATGAAACAAGCATTAACAAACATGATTTTATCCGGCAAACACATAACCCAAAATGTTAAAGATAGAATCCTGGATTCTTATATCTCTAAATCGCCTATTAATCCTATTGAACAATTGTCCAATAGAGAATTAGAAGTAGCCAGAATGTTAATTAAAGGTCATGGTAACTTAGAAATATCTGACCTTTTAAATATCAAAAAAACAACGGTTAGCACTTTTAAAAACAGAATTTTTGAAAAATTAGAAATCGACAATTTAGCAGCTCTCATCGAACTTTTTCGACTGTACAATGACGATGAAAAATAACATATAATTTCGTTTTTCTATCCTATTAAAATCTCAATGTCCATTTAAAAAAATCCAAAATAGTTATCAATATTTGATAACTATTTTTTTTTGACTCCTTGTAGAAATAATTCTACTTATCATTACTAAATCCGCTACAAAGCATTGATTTTACTGCAATTATATTTGCAATATCAAAGTAAACCAGTTCAAATAACTGATTAATTGTGACCTCAAAAATGTATTAACCTAATGTGATTATATTAATTCATTCTATGAAAACAGTTGAAGTTTGAACTATAAAGTAAAATCAAAAAGTATAAAATCATGAAAAAAAACATTCTATTATTAACATTTAGTTTCATTACTCTTAGCTCCTTAGCGCAAGGAAGATTAACAAAAGGACACATCCAATTAAATGCAGGTTTAGGAACCTCAGGATGGGGAACACCTGTTTATGTAGGTCTCGATTATGGCATCCATGAAGATATTACTTTAGGAGGAGAATTATCCTATCGCTCAAAAAGCGAAAATTTTGGAAATTCTAAGTATAAATCTTCAGTAACTGGAATTGGCATCAATGGTAATTATCATTTTAACCGTGTATTAGAAATTCCAAATAAATGGGATTTTTATGCTGGACTTGGTCTCAATTATTACATCTGGAATTATGAAAATGACGCTTACAAAACTAATGATGCTTCAGACATTGGTCTTGGTGCTCAAATTGGAGGACGATATTTTTTCAATGATAAATTAGGTATCAATTTAGAATTAGGTGGCGGAAATGCAACCAGTGGTGGAAAAATTGGAATTACCTATAAAATCTAATTTTCAAAAACAAACATCCAATTCTTTTAACTAAAATACACCATCCTAGTTTACACTCAAAACATTATAAACTTATAAAACTCAGAAACAATCTATCAAAAAATGCAGACTAAAAAAGCCAATTATATTCTAAAAGTTCGTTGGTTACTATCTTTTCTTTTAGACAATCGTCATTAAAATATTTAAAAAAATAAATTACGAAAAACGCTAATCTATCGATGACTGAAATATCTCATTTTAAAAACGGATTGTTTCTTGATTTTCTAAAACTAATAATATTATGAGATCACATTTTCACAATAGCTATGATTCTAAAAATTCAAATGATTTTCAGGAAAAATTGTTTAAAGATTTATCAGAAGAAATGTTCATATTTAAAATATCCTCTGACAATCATTTTCGTAAATTATCAATATACAAAGCATTTGAATTACCAGATAATCTTATCTCAAATACTATTCTACCTTTATTTTACAGTAGGATTTATAAAGAGGATAGAATTAAAGTACTTCGACTATTTATACAGCTCAAAAAAACTGAAGAAAAAGCCGAAATTGAATTTAGATGTCTACTCCCTAAAAAAGGATTATATGAATTTAAAGCTTATATAAAGACAAAATTAGATGCTAAAGGCTGCACCGCTTTTTATGTAACTTTCTTTAAAACAACCCCTATTGTAAACAAAGAATTATTCCCCAATAATTTAGAACCAAAAATAATAACGACTAATAAAAAAGAATTAAAATTAATCCAAACCATAAAATTATATAGCGAGCACAATAACCGTTTGTTAAATTTTACTCATATCACTTCTCATAATTTAAATACGCATTCAGGAAACATCAAACAGCTTCTGGACTTGATTGAAACTGAGAAAAATGTTCAACTGAGAAAAGAATATCTAAATCATTTACGAACCGTTTCGAATGATTTGAATGAGACAATTGCTCATTTATCACAAATAATTAATATCCAAAACAACTTGAATGTTATTAAAGAACCTTTGGATTTGAATAGTTACTTAGAAAAAACCCGCAAGTTAATCAACAACTACGGTTTAGAAAACAAAGTCACTATCATTAACAAGGTTCCAAAAGGTTCTATTATTAATTTTAACTCGGCTTATCTGGAAAGCGTTTTGTTAAATTTTAGCACAAATGCTGTAAAATATGCTCATCCCAATCGGTTTCCAGTCATAACATTTGATTTTTTCATAGAAAACCAAAAAAAGGTCTTAACTATTAATGATAATGGCTTAGGAATCGATTTAGAAAAACATGGTAATTTATTATTTGGTATGTATAAAACATTTCATAAACATGAAAACGCAAATGGGATTGGTTTATATATCACAAAAAATCAAATTGAATCCATGAAAGGACAAATTAATGTAGAAAGCAAAGTGAATGAAGGAACTACTTTCAAAATTATTTTTAATGATTAACTAAAATTAATAACCAAAACAAAATAATTAACTCAAAATGGAAAAATTTGTAATTAGCAAAAACACAAATAGCGAATTCAAATATGACTTTATAGATAAATCAGGACAAATAATCTTTAGTAAATCAGGCTATAAAAACAAAGCCATGTGCATTACTGTAATAGAATCTATAAGACGAAATGCTCAAGATGATTCCAAATTTTTTCGAAAAAGAACTCCAAAGAACGAATGCTATTTTAACCTAAAATCCTCTAACGGACAAATTTTAGGTATCAGTAAAATATATGAAGATAAAGCTGCACGTGAAGATGCGATTCAATTTGTTAAAACCACATCAACCGATGCTCCTATCGAAGATCATTCAAAAAAATCAATAAAAACAGCTCTAAAAACTGTGATTTAATTTTATAAATCAAATTTTATTCCTTGTGCCAAAGGCAAAGTACTACCGTAGTTAATGGTATTGGTTTGTCTTCGCATATAGACTTTCCATGCATCTGAACCCGATTCCCGACCGCCGCCGGTTTCTTTTTCACCACCAAAAGCACCGCCAATTTCGGCTCCGGAAGTTCCAATATTAACATTCGCAATTCCGCAATCAGAACCTGAAACTGATAAGAACAATTCTGCTTCACGCAAATTGGTGGTCATAATCGCCGATGACAATCCCTGTGTCACGCTGTTTTGAATAGCGATAGCATTTTCAACTGTTCCTGAGTATTTTAACAAATACAAAATAGGAGCAAAAGTTTCGCATTGGACAATTTCAAATGAATTTTCGGCTTCAACAATAGCAGGCTGGACATAACAGCCACTTTCGTATCCATCACCCGAAAGCACAGCTCCATTTACCAGAATTTTAGCTCCTTCGGAAACTGCTTTTTCTAAGGCTTTATTGTATTTTTCGACAGCATCGGTATCGATTAACGGACCAACATGGTTTTTTTCGTCCAATGGATTTCCAATACGCAATTGTTGGTAAGCAGCAACCAAAGCACTTTTTACTTTGTCATACGCACTTTCGTGAATAATTAAACGACGGGTCGAAGTACAACGTTGTCCGGCTGTTCCTACTGCGCCAAAAACAGCTCCAATAATCGTCATTTTAATATCGGCATCAAGAGTGACAATAATGGCATTGTTTCCACCTAATTCCAATAAAGATTTCCCTAAACGGGCAGCAACGGTTTGCGCCACAATTTTTCCCATCCGAGTAGAACCTGTAGCAGAAATTAACGGAACTCGGGAATCTTTAGTCAATAATTCTCCTAATTTATAATCGCCGTTTATTAAACACGAAATTCCTTCCGGTAATTTATTTTCTTGTAAAACCTGCGCCAAAATATTTTGACAGGCAATTCCGCAAAGTGGCGTTTTCTCCGATGGTTTCCAAACACAAACATCACCACAAACTAAAGCCAGCGCAGCATTCCAGGACCAAACGGCAACCGGGAAATTAAATGCTGAAATAATTCCGACCACACCTAAAGAATGGTATTGTTCATACATTCGGTGATTGGGTCTTTCAGAGTGCATAGTCAAGCCGTGTAATTGTCGGGAAAGTCCAACGGCAAAATCGCAAATATCAATCATTTCCTGAACCTCGCCATAGCCTTCCTGCAATGATTTGCCCATTTCGTAAGAAACCAATTTGCCTAAGGCTTCTTTATTCTGACGTAATTTTTCTCCAAACTGACGAACGATTTCTCCACGCTGAGGCGCTGGAATTAATCTAAAAGACTGGAAAGCTTCGGTGGCGGCTTGCATTACTTTTTCGTAATCGGCTGCTGAAGTGGTTTTTACTTTTGCAATCAATTGACCATCCACAGGCGAATAACTTTCCAGGATTGCTCCTGTAGAAAAAGAGTTCATTCCTGTTGATGTTCCTTCGTTTACATCATGGATTCCTAATTGGATTAAAGCGGCTTTTATTCCAAATTGTGTTGCTATTGTTGTCATGGTAATTAGTGCGTTTGTGTTTTAGCCCCGGTAGTAGCGGCATCCTTTTATCTTGTTCTTAAAACGAGATAAAAGATATAGCGGATAACGGGAATGGCTCCTGAAAAAAATTATTTTTTGGCTGTAAATCTAGGATCTGCTTCCATAACAGTTCCACATTTTTCACAGCTTCGTAGTTTTTCTGAATTGTAAAAATTCTCAAAATGGGGCAAGAAATCTTTTTCAATATCGTTAAGTTCAAAATAAACTTCGTGCAACTTGTGATTGCAGTTGTCGCAATACCACAACAAACCGTCTACAAAACCTTGTTTGGCTCTTTTTCTCTCGATAACCAAACCGATGGAACCTTCGGAACGAACAGGAGAATGTGGAATCGTAGCCGGATGCAGGTACATATCGCCGGCATTGAGTTCCAACACATGACGCTCGCCATCTTCCTGAGTGATAATCTGGATTGAACCTTCCAGTTGATAGAATAACTCTTCGGTTTCGTTGTAATGAAAATCTTTTCGGGCATTTGGACCCGCTACAATCATTACAATATAATCACCTGAATCCACATATAAATTCTTGTTGCCAACAGGTGGTTTTAGCAATTGACGATTTTCATCAATCCATTTGGTAAGGTTAAAAGGTCTTGAAATTGCCATTTTGAGTTGTTTTTAAGAAAAGCTAAGGTACGAAAAAAAAGAATTTTAGTTTCGCGAAGATTCACTAAGAAAACCGCAGAGACACACAAAGAAACAGATTGAAAAAAATCTTAGCGGAACTTAGCGTTTTCTTTGCGAATCTTTGTGTAACAAGCTAAAAAACCTCATTTAGTCTCTTTAATCAAATAAATATAAACGGGAAAATGATCGCTAAAACCCACTTCGGTAGCCGAATGTCGTTTAGGGTAGCCTTTATACTGCCCCGAACTCTGAATCAAATAACTCTTATTGAAAATCCCGGCTTTCCAATATTGATAAGTCGAAAAATCATTTTTAATCAGGGATTTAGTGACCATAATTTGGTCGAAAATATCCCAGGAATCCCGAAACGCAATAGTTCCCAAACCCTTCTTAGCCATTTCTTCAAAAGGATTGTAGATTCCAAATTCAGGAACTTCCTGTTTTTGAGACTTGGCATCAAGGGCTTTTTTGATGCTGTTATTAAAAGGACTATCGTTTAAATCACCCAGTGTAATTACCTTCGCATCGGGATTTATTTTTTGCAAAGAATCGATTATTTTCCGATTCAAAATTCCCGCCGCTTCCCGAAACTGACTTGATTTTTTCTCCCCTCCAGCACGCGATGGCCAGTGATTAACAATAATATTTATTTCTTCGCCATCTAAAAAACCGGTAACCAAAAGTTGATCACGCGTAAAAACCCTATTTTCAAAAGTATTTACGACCTCATCATCCTGTTCTTCTGAAGTTGAGGCCGTCTCTTGATTTTGAGTTTTATTTTGATAGATATAAAGCGGAATATTAGCGTAAGAAGTCGGTTTGAAATATTTCTTTTGAAACAACAAGGCCACGTCTATTCCTCTTTTATCGGGTGAATCAAAATGGATAATTCCATAATCCTGCATTGCCATTTTAGGTTGTTGTACTAAATCTTCCAGTACGCCCCGATTTTCTATTTCGGAACAAGCTATAAAAGTGGGCGAATTGGCATTTTCAGCCGTACCTATTTCGAGTACAACCCGGGCGAGATTTTCTAATTTTTGATGGTATTTTTTGGAAGTCCAACGTTGTGTTCCTTTCGGTGTCCACTCATCATCATTGGTATCAGGATTATTGATGGTGTCAAAAAGATTTTCGAAATTATAAAATGCCAATGTATGAATCCGATAGCTTTTTTGCTGCGAAAATCCAATTCGAAACAAAAACAAAAAAGCAAGCACTACAATCAATCTTAGCATTCTCATAACTCACCAGATTTAAAGGACTTTAGTAAATTTAGTTCATTTTAGAGAACAATCTGTAGTTTTTTTTTGAATTTGGTTATCTTTGTTTTGATGTCTCACAAAGGCATTTTCAAATTTTATTTACCCAGGAAAAACACTAACATGCCTACTTCTCGATTTTTATTTATAAACCGAACGTTTAGCATATTCCTATTCCTGATTTCTATTTTTCAAACTTTCAATAGTCAAGCCCAACAACACATGATTACACCAGCCGCTTTACAAAAAGGAGACACCATTGCCATTGTAGCCACCGCCAGAAAATATACCGATAACCACCTGCAACCCGCTATTGATTTAATGCATAGCTGGGGACTTGAAGTGGTTCTTGGCAAAAGTATTGGGCTAGACAACAATCAACTGGCAGGAACTGACGAAGAAAGAACTGCCGATTTTCAAGCGCAACTGGACAACCCAAACATAAAAGCCATTTGGTGTGTAAAAGGCGGTTATGGAACGGTACGTATCATTGACACATTGGATTTTACCAAATTCAAACAAAACCCAAAATGGATTGTAGGCTTTAGCGACATTACCGTTTTGCACAATCATCTTAATACCTTAGGCTATAAAACCATTCATGGCATCATGCCAGTTACGGCTCCAAGAGCAACTCCGGAAGCCATCGAAACTTTAAGACAAGCTTTATTTGAAGAACCTTTAAATTACGAAATTCCTTCTGACCCAATGAACCGCATGGGTAGTGCAACTGGCGAACTCGTAGGCGGAAATTTATCTATTCTATATAGTTTGTTTGGCTCCCCATCAGCGATTGACTGTCATGACAAAATCTTGTTTATAGAAGATTTAGACGAATATTTGTATCATATCGACCGTATGATGATGAACTTAAAACGCAACGGCTGTCTGGAAAGCATTAAAGGAATTATTGTAGGTTCGATGACCAAGATGAAAGACAACGAAATTCCCTGGGGGAAAAATGCGGTTGAAATCATTGAAGATGTGACTAAAAAATACCATGTTCCTGTTATTTATAATTTCCCGGCAGGACACATTCAGGACAATAGAGCTTTAATTTTAGGAAGCACAGTATCTATGGAAGTTACTCCGGAAAAAAGCACATTGAAATTTGAAGATTAATCGATTTCAATGGCAATGGTAATAGCAATGGCAAAAATCAATTTCAATAACAACCTAGCCGCTGAATACTAGACTACTGAACACTGAACACTATTTCTAATGGCCGAACACAACGAATTAGGAAAACTGGGAGAAGAATTGGCTGTTGATTTTTTACAAAAGAACGGCTACACTATTTTAGAAACCAATTGGACTTTTCAAAAAGCCGAAGTGGACATCATTGCCCAAAAAGAAGATACACTTGCTATTATCGAAGTAAAAACCCGTTCTTCGATTGAATTTGGTCTGCCTCAGGACTTTGTAAAAACGAAAAAAATAAAACTACTTACGAAAGCCGTAGATAACTACGTAGTCGAAAAAGACCTTGATATCAATGTCCGTTTTGACATCATTGCCATACAAAAAAAGGAGAAATCTTTTGTAATTGAACACCTTACAGATGCTTTTTATCACTTTTAACGATAATTTTTTATGTTATTTTTGTAACAAATTGTTTTTTTAATTATATTTGCCCATATTTTTAACGATTTAACTAAGTAAATCGACGCAAAAAACTAAGTAAAAACACCTATTTGATTATGAAAACTGTTTCTTCAATTGTCGAAAATTACATCAAAACAAAACCATTTTTATTAAATGCTTTGTCACTTGGGATCATCAATTTAACCTCTTTATCCAGAAACATCATGTCGGAATTAGAGAGTGAATTTGGAAAAGAAGTAAAACAGGGAGCTGTTGTAATGTCTTTAAAGCGATTAACAGAAGAACTGGATTTTAGATTGAATCACAAAATCAACAAAGTCATCAAAAACATAGGTGAAATTACCGTTCGTTCGGCTTTGACTGATTATACTTTTGCAGTTTCTGAAACTGTTTTAAACAAACAAGCTGAGTTAATTTCAGACATCAATGGTTTTCCGGATGTTTTTTATACTTCATCAAGAGGAGTAAACGAAATTAACATCGTAGTAAGCAATACCGTTAACAAACTGGTAGACAAACATTTTTCTAACGAAAAATTGATTCAGAAATTAGATAATCTGGCTTCTATAACGGTTAAATTACCAAAAGAAAACATTGTAATTCCTGGAATTTATTATTTCATTTTCCAACGTTTGGCCTGGGAAGGAATCATCATCAACGAGGTAATTTCTACTTCAAATGAATTCACGATTCTGGTTAGCGAAGAGCAGGTAGATGTTGCTTTCAAAGTAATCAAAGATTTGAAAAATTAATTGAATTTTATAAATAACGTGAGTTCGATATAAACTTATTGAAAAAGTACTAATTGTTTTGTGTCTAGGAAATTATTTTTCAAAGACGGTTTTTTGTCTGCAAAGTTGTAAGCAATCAGAGCGGAAAAAATATTATT
>NZ_SACJ01000029.1 GCF_004016525.1 Flavobacterium sufflavum | reverse complement strand
TAATACAAGAGCAACTGGATTAGCAACCTCAACAATATTCACACTATTGCTTGAACCCGGACAATTCGTTGGAGCAGCACCTGTAGAAACCACATTATAGTTTGTTCCTGCATTTAAACCAGTCCATAATAGAGCCGAACCTGTACCTGCTTTTGGAGCCTGAACATTAGTCGTACCTATTCTTAACTGATAGCTCACTCCTGATTGTGAAGTACTAGAACTAACTGTTCCTGTACCTGGATTAGAAGCACAAATAAAACTTCCGGTCAATACAAGAGCAACTGGATTAGCAACCTCAACGATATTCACACTATTGCTTGAACCCGGACAGTTACCTACAGAAGAAACCACATTATAGTTTGTTCCTGCATTTAAACCAGTCCATGACAGAGCTGAACCTGTACCTGCTTTTGGAGCCTGAACATTAGTCGTACCTATTCTTAACTGATAACTCACCCCTGATTCTGAAGTACTAGAACTAACTGTGCCTGTGCCTGGATTAGAAGCACAAATAGAACTTCCGGTCAATACAAGAGCAACTGGATTAGCAACCTCAACAATATTCACACTATTGCTTGAACCCGGACAATTCGTTGGAGCAGCACCTGTAGAAA
>NZ_SACJ01000028.1 GCF_004016525.1 Flavobacterium sufflavum | reverse complement strand
GTAACAAATAGCAAAGAGAAAACAGATGGAACTGATCCTAAAGATGCTTGTAAATTTATCTTAGCTAGTCAAACAGTAGCTCCAAATTCAGCTTGGGAAACTGCCGATTGTGACAATGATGGTGTAATCAACAAACAAGAAAAAATTGACGGTACTGATCCTAAAAATCCAGATACGGATGGTGATGGTGTTAATGACAGCAAAGAGAAAACAGACGGAACCGATCCTAAAGATGCTTGTAAATTTATCTTAGCTAGTCAAACAGTCGCTCCAAATTCAGCTTGGGAAACTGCCGATTGTGATAACGACGGTGTAAACAATAAACAAGAGAAAATTGATGGTACTGATCCTAAGAATCCGGATACGGATGGTGATGGTGTAACCGATAGCAAAGAGAAAACAGATGGAACCGATCCTAAAGATGCTTGTAAATTTATTTTGGCTAGTCAAACGTTAGCTCCAAGTTCAGTTTGGAATACTTCAGATTGTGATGGAGATGGTGTAACAAATAGTAAAGAGAAAACAGATGGTACTGATCCTAAAGATACATGTAAATTTGTTTTAGCGAGTCAAACCCTTGCACCAACAACAGCATGGGAAACTGCCGATTGTGATAACGACGGTGTAAACAATAAACAAGAGAAAATTGATGGTACAAATCCATTGAATCCGGATACGGATGGGGACGGAGTAACTGATGGCAAAGAGAAAACAGACGGAACTGATCCTAAAGATCCTTGTAAATTTATCTTAGCTAGTCAAACAGTAGCTCCAAATTCAGCTTGGGAAACTGCCGATTGTGATAACGACGGTGTAAACAATAAACAAGAGAAAATTGATGGTACTGATCCTAAGAATCCGGATACGGATGGTGATGGTGTAACCGATAGCAAAG
>NZ_SACJ01000027.1 GCF_004016525.1 Flavobacterium sufflavum | reverse complement strand
TTAACGTGAGTTCGATATAATCACGTAATAAATACGTAAAAATAATTGTACAAAAAAGCAAAAGTTAGTATATTTAAAGTGCTTAATTTCAAACAAATACTAAACTTTTGCTTATGCTTTCGCTAGATAAAATTACTACTATTTTTTGCTCTATTGATGATTTTTGTAAAGATTTTGCGCCAAACTGGGAAAATCAACTTCTTTCAAACGGAAAAAAACGAATAAGAAAATCTAATTTATCACTTTCAGAAATTATAACAATTCAAGTTCTTTTTCATATTTCTGGTTATAGAAATTTCAAGACTTTTTATCTTGATTATGTGTCTAAATTTTTAACAAATGAGTTCCCAAATTTGGTTAGTTATAATCGAATGGTAGAACTCAAATCCACATCTTTTATTCCGATGATGATTTATTTAAAAACTAAAGGTTTGGCAGATTGTACAGGTATCAGTTTTGTAGATTCCACACCATTAAGAGTTTGTGATAAAAGGAGGATTCATCAAAATAAAACTTTTAAAGGCTTTGCTCAAAGAGGGCAATGTTCCTTAGGTTGGTTTTATGGTTTTAAGCTTCACATTGTAACTAACGATTGTGGAGGAATCATTGATTTTATGCTTACTCCAGCCAATGTTCACGATACTTCTCCATTGAAAATGAAAGGATTTATCAAGAAACTATACGGTAAACTTTTTGGTGACAAAGGGTATCTTTCCAAAGAACTTTTTCAGGATCTATTTTCAAACGGAATACATCTTGTTACCAAATTAAGAAAGAATATGAAAACTAAACTCGTAACCCCGATTCAAGACGCTTTTTACCTCAGAAAAAGAGCCATAATTGAAACCATATTTGATCAATTAAAAAACATTTTCCAAGTAGAACATTCAAGAAATCGTTCGCAAACAAACTACTTCAATAATATTTTTTCCGCTCTGATTGCTTACAACTTTGCAGACAAAAAACCGTCTTTGAAAAATAATTTCCTAGACACAAAACAATTAGTACTTTTTCAATAAGTTTATATCGAACTCACGTT
>NZ_SACJ01000026.1 GCF_004016525.1 Flavobacterium sufflavum | reverse complement strand
GTAAAGGAACTATCACAGGAACAACTACTGATCCGTTAACTTATACAACTCAAGGAACTCACGTAATTACCTGGACTTTCAATGACGGTAATGGAAACACTGAAACAGCTACTCAAAATGTAATTGTAAAAGATGTAACTGCTCCAACTATTTCTATAGCAGGTGGAAACAAAACAATCAACTGTCCAGCGGTACCTTCATTTACTGCTCCAACAGCTACTGATAACTGTTCTGTTGCTACAATTAATATAGTATCGGATATAACAACTCCTGGAAATTGTGCAGGTTCTTACAGCAGAACAATTACTTGGGACGCTACTGATGAAAGTGGCAACCATAGTTCTTCTGTTAGTCAAACTATAACTGTTCAGGACATCACACCTCCTACTTTTACAGTACCTGCTAATATTACAATAAATACTGGTGAAAATTGCATTGCAAATACTGATCCTACTGTAACAGGTACAGTAACCAACATAAACGACGCATGTGATTCAAATCCAACAGTAAGCTATTCTGATACGGAATGTTTTGGTAACTCAACAAATAATGGATCAATCAATGCAGGAAATGGTAATTATTTCCCATTTACTATAACAGGTTTTGATGGTACATTAGCTAGTAATATAGAAAAAATAGCTTTAGCATTCGAAACAAATCAAGGAAAAGGTAGAGCCGAATTTACTTTAATTGCTCCTAATGGTCAAGGAATTATTTTAGTTGGTCCGTATTGTACAGGTGGAGCATGTGATGATGCAACACCAAGCACAAAAGAATTATACTTACCTGTATTTTATCCTAATAGTTCTGGTTATACAAAATGGAACAACAACAATTCTATTCAAGATGGTGTGAGTCAAAACTTCACTCCAAACGGAGCAACCAGTTCGACAAATACAATACCTGAATTGACATCATACGTATCAAGCTTTGAAAATTTCACAGGATCTATGAATGGTACTTGGCTAATTTATTCCAGAAAACAAGCTAATGTCAATGGTAATATTGAATTCAAAAGCGTTTGTTTAACTCCAAAACCTACTTGTCTTGGAAATAAAATTATTTCAAGAACTTGGACAGTAACTGATGCATGCGGAAATAAAGCTACTGCTAATCAAACTATAAAAATAGAAGACAAAACGGCTCCGGTATTGAGCAATGCTCCTGCTGATGTAACTGTAGAGTGTTCTGCGATTCCAACTGCTACTGCTGCTGATTTAACGGCTACTGATAATTGTGATGCTGCTCCTGTAGTAACTTACAAA
>NZ_SACJ01000025.1 GCF_004016525.1 Flavobacterium sufflavum | reverse complement strand
AGAGATGAAAATCTCAAACAATATACGATGAAGAGTTTGATCCTGGCTCAGGATGAACGCTAGCGGCAGGCTTAACACATGCAAGTCGAGGGGTATTGGTTTTCGGACCAAGAGACCGGCGCACGGGTGCGTAACGCGTATGCAATCTACCTTTCACAGAGGGATAGCCCAGAGAAATTTGGATTAATACCTCATAGTATTATAGAGTGGCATCATTTTATAATTAAAGTTCCAACGGTGAAAGATGAGCATGCGTCCCATTAGCTAGATGGTAAGGTAACGGCTTACCATGGCAACGATGGGTAGGGGTCCTGAGAGGGAGATCCCCCACACTGGTACTGAGACACGGACCAGACTCCTACGGGAGGCAGCAGTGAGGAATATTGGTCAATGGACGCAAGTCTGAACCAGCCATGCCGCGTGCAGGATGACGGTCCTATGGATTGTAAACTGCTTTTGTACGAGAAGAAACAACATTACGTGTAATGTCTTGACGGTATCGTAAGAATAAGGATCGGCTAACTCCGTGCCAGCAGCCGCGGTAATACGGAGGATCCAAGCGTTATCCGGAATCATTGGGTTTAAAGGGTCCGTAGGCGGTTTAGTAAGTCAGTGGTGAAAGCCCATCGCTCAACGGTGGAACGGCCATTGATACTGCTAGACTTGAATTATTAGGAAGTAACTAGAATATGTAGTGTAGCGGTGAAATGCTTAGAGATTACATGGAATACCAATTGCGAAGGCAGGTTACTACTAATTTATTGACGCTGATGGACGAAAGCGTGGGTAGCGAACAGGATTAGATACCCTGGTAGTCCACGCCGTAAACGATGGATACTAGCTGTTGGGGGCAACTTCAGTGGCTAAGCGAAAGTGATAAGTATCCCACCTGGGGAGTACGGGCGCAAGCCTGAAACTCAAAGGAATTGACGGGGGCCCGCACAAGCGGTGGAGCATGTGGTTTAATTCGATGATACGCGAGGAACCTTACCAAGGCTTAAATGTAGATTGACCGGTTTGGAAACAGACTTTTCGCAAGACAATTTACAAGGTGCTGCATGGTTGTCGTCAGCTCGTGCCGTGAGGTGTCAGGTTAAGTCCTATAACGAGCGCAACCCCTGTTGTTAGTTGCCAGCGAGTCATGTCGGGAACTCTAACGAGACTGCCAGTGCAAACTGTGAGGAAGGTGGGGATGACGTCAAATCATCACGGCCCTTACGCCTTGGGCTACACACGTGCTACAATGGCCGGTACAGAGAGCAGCCAC
>NZ_SACJ01000024.1 GCF_004016525.1 Flavobacterium sufflavum | reverse complement strand
CTGCCGTTGTTCCCTGAGTTGTAATAGGGAATACTGTAGTTGTTGTTCCAGTGATTGTTCCTTTACAATTATCAGTTGTAGTAGGAGCTACAGGAGTTCCGCTACATCCGTTGATAGTTACATCAGCTAAAGTAGGAGTTACCGGAGCCGTGATATCATCAATGATTACATTTTGATTCGCTGTAGTTGTGTTTCCATTTCCATCATTGAAAGTCCAGGTTACTACCGTTGTACCCTGAGTTGTAATAGGGAATACAGTAGTTGTTGTTCCAGTGATTGTTCCTGAACAAAGGTCAGTAGTAGTTGGAGCTACCGGAGTTCCGCTACATCCGTTGATAGTTACATCAGCCAAAACAGGAGTTACCGGAGCTGTTACATCTTTTACAATTACATTTTGATTAGCTGTAGTTGTATTTCCGTTTCCGTCATTGAAAGTCCAAGTTACTACCGTTGTTCCCTGAGTTGTAATAGGGAATACAGTAGTTGTTGTTCCAGTGATTGTTCCTTTACAATTATCAGTAGTAGTTGGAGCTACCGGAGTTCCGCTACATCCGTTGATAGTTACATCAGCTAAAACAGGAGTTACCGGAGCTGTTATATCTTTTACAATTACATTTTGATTAGCTGTAGTTGTATTTCCGTTTCCGTCATTGAAAGTCCAAGTTACTACCGTTGTTCCCTGAGTTGTAATAGGGAATACAGTAGTTGTTGTTCCAGTGATTGTTCCTTTACAATTGTCAGTTGTAGTTGGAGCTACAGGAGTTCCACTACATCCGTTGATAGTTACATCAGCTAAAACAGGAGTTACCGGAGCTGTTATATCTTTTACAATTACATTTTGATTAGCTGTAGTTGTATTTCCGTTTCCGTCATTGAAAGTCCAAGTTACTACCGTTGTTCCCTGAGTTGTAATAGGGAATACAGTAGTTGTTGTTCCAGTGATTGTTCCTTTACAATTGTCAGTTGTAGTTGGAGCTACAGGAGTTCCGCTACATCCGTTGATAGTTACATCAGCCAAAATAGGAGTTACGGGAGCAGTAGTGTCTTTTACAGTAATCACTTGCGATTTAGAAGCAGTGTTTCCACAAACATCTTTAGCTGTCCAAGTTCTAGTCAATGTATAGTTGTTAGCAAAAAGTTCACTGATATTTGATTTTACTTCAGCGAATGTTACCGCAGCAGTACCACAATTATCAGTAGCTGTTAGAGTAGCCGCAGTTGGGACCAAACATTCAACAGTTAGATCGGCAGGAGCTTCGCTCAATACCGGAGCCGTTGTATCTTTTACAGTGATTGTTTGAGATTTAGAAGATTCATTACCACAAGCATCTTTAGCCGTCCATGTTCTGGTTAAAGTATAGTTGCTAGCACAGTTTCCGTCAGCT
>NZ_SACJ01000023.1 GCF_004016525.1 Flavobacterium sufflavum | reverse complement strand
GAACTACCGGAGCAATTAACCTTACTCCAACTGGAGGAACAGGCCCTTATACCTTTAACTGGGGCGGTGGTATAACTACCGAAGACAGAACAGGACTTGCAGCTGGAAGCTATTCGGTAACAATTACCGATGCTAATGGATGTACTGGAACTGTATCAGGAATTACATTGACTCAACCGGCAGCAGCTGTAAGCGGAACAACCGTTATTACGAATGTTGCTTGTAATGGTGGAACTACCGGAGCAATTAACCTTACTCCAACTGGAGGAACAGGACCATATACCTTTAACTGGGGTGGTGGTATAACTACCGAAGACAGAACAGGACTTGCAGCTGGAAGTTACTCGGTAACAATTACCGATGCTAATGGATGTACGGGAACTGTATCAGGAATTACATTAACTCAACCGGCAGCAGCTGTAAGCGGAACAACCGTTATTACGAATGTTGCTTGTAATGGTGGAACTACCGGAGCAATTAACCTTACTCCAACTGGAGGAACTGGCCCTTATACCTTTAACTGGGGCGGTGGTATAACTACCGAAGACAGAACAGGACTTGCAGCTGGAAGCTATTCGGTAACAATTACCGATGCTAATGGATGTACTGGAACTGTATCAGGAATTACATTGACCCAACCGGCAGCAGCCGTAAGCGGAACAACCGTTGTTACGAATGTTGCTTGTAATGGTGGAACTACCGGAGCAATTAACCTTACTCCAACTGGAGGAACAGGCCCTTATACCTTTAACTGGGGCGGTGGTATAACTACCGAAGACAGAACAGGACTTGCAGCTGGAAGTTACTCGGTAACAATTACCGATGCTAATGGATGTACGGGAACTGTATCAGGAATTACATTGACTCAACCGGGAGCTATTAATACTGCAACAGGTTCACAAACGAACGTGTCTTGTAATGGAGGTTCAAATGGTTCTGCTTCAGTTTCACCTTCAGGGGGGACACCAGGGTATACTTATTCATGGTCCCCTTCTGGCGGAACGGCTGCTACGGCTACCGGTCTGGCTGCAGGAAGTTACACAGTAACGGTAATTGATGCTAACGGATGTATGGCAACCCGTAATTATACCATTACACAGCCGGAAGCAGCTTTAGCGCTTGCTACTTCTTCTAAAACTGAAGCGTCTTGTTTAACTAATACTGGATCAGTAATTGCCGGTACAGTTGCTAATTCAGTTGGAACGGTAAATTATTCTTGGAAAAATGCTTCTAATGTTATTGTAGGAACTACGGCAACGGTTTCTAATCTTTCTGCAGGTATATATACTTTAACAGTAACGGATAATTGTTCTTCTCAATCTAATTCGGTTACCCTTACTATTAATTGGAATGATTTAGATTGTGATGGTGACGGAGTAACTAACATAAAAGAAATTACTGACACAACTGATCCTAGTGATTCTTGTAAATTTATCTTAGCCAGTCAAACAGTAGCTCCAAGTTCAGCTTGGGAAACTGCAGATTGTGACAATGACAGTGTAACCAACAAGCAAGAGAAAATTGACGGTACCGATCCTAATAATCCAGATACGGATGGTGATGGTGTAACCGATAGCAAAGAGAAAACAGATGGAACTGATCCTAAAGATGCTTGTAAATTTATCTTAGCTAGTCAAACAGTAGCTCCAAATTCAGCTTGGGAAACTGTCGATTGTGATAACGACGGTGTAAACAATAAACAAGAGAAAATTGATGGTACTGATCCTAAGAATTCGGATACGGATGGTGATGGTGTAACCGATAGCAAAG
>NZ_SACJ01000022.1 GCF_004016525.1 Flavobacterium sufflavum | reverse complement strand
CTGATCAATTTGATTTTACGGGACAAAAAGATGTAGCCGAATTTGTAAAACTCGTTCAAAAAAACGGAATGTATTGTATTGTTCGTCCCGGTCCTTATGCTTGTGCTGAGTGGGATATGGGAGGTTTGCCTTGGTGGCTGTTGAAAAAAAATGATATTCAGGTGCGTACTTTAAATGATTCGTATTTCATCGAGCGTTCCATGAATTATTTAAAACAGGTAGGCAAAGAATTAGCTCCGTACCAAATTCAAAATGGCGGAAATATCATCATGGTTCAGGTCGAAAATGAATATGGTGTTTTTGGAAATGATGTTGCCTATATGAGTAAGGTGCGTGATGCTGTCCGTGCGTCAGGATTTGACAAAGTTCAATTGTTCCGTTGCGACTGGAGTTCTAACTTTTTTAAATATGATGTAGACGGAGTATATACGGCATTAAATTTTGGGGCTGGTTCGAATATCGAAAAGCAGTTTGAAAAATATCAGGAAGTCTATCCTAAAGCTCCGTTGATGTGCAGCGAATATTGGACAGGCTGGTTCGATTACTGGGGAAGAGCACATGAAACCCGATCTATAAGCAGTTTTATAGGTAGTTTGAAAGATATGCTGGATCGCAAGATTTCCTTTAGTTTGTATATGGCTCATGGTGGTACTTCGTTTGGGCAATGGGGTGGAGCCAATGCACCTCCTTTTGGTTCTATGGTCGCTTCGTATGATTATAATGCTCCTATAAATGAGGCCGGACAACCTACAGACAAGTTCTATGCGGTTCGCGATTTGATGAAAAATTATCTGAATCCGGGAGAAACAATTCCCGAGCCACCGGCAAATTATCCTGTAATTTCGATTCCTAAAATTACATTTAATGAAACGGCATCGCTTTTCGAAAATCTTCCGAAAGCTAATAAAACAGAAGCTATAAAACCGATGGAAGCCTTTAACCAAGGCTGGGGACGAATTTTGTATCGTACTAAATTACCGGAATCTAAAACGGCTTTTAAATTAAAAATTACCGATTTGCATGATTGGGCAAACATTTATGTCAATGGAAAGTTTATAGGGAATTTGGATCGTCGTAAAGACGAAAATACCATTGAAATTCCTGCTGTAAAAAAAGACGATGTTTTGGATATTTTGGTTGACGCCAATGGACGCGTTAATTACGGAAAAACCATTATTGATCGAAAAGGAATTACCGAGAAAGTGGAAATGTTGGTGTCTTCCAATTCAACGACTTTGACAAATTGGGAAGTTTTTAATTTTCCGGTGGATTATGATTTCCAGAAAAAATTGAAATTCAAGAATAAAAAAGCCAATGGACCAGCCTGGTACAAAGCCACTTTTGATTTAAAAACTACAGGTGACACTTATATTGACATGAGTACTTGGGGCAAAGGAATGGTTTGGGTAAACGGATATAATTTAGGTCGTTATTGGAAAATTGGTCCACAGCAAACCCTTTATATGCCGGGATGTTGGTTGAAAAAAGGAAAGAATGAAATCATAATTCTCGATTTAGAAACTCCAGTAAAAGCCCAAACGGAAGGTGTTACTGTTCCTGTTTTAGACAAAATAGTGATAGACGAATCGCTTTTACACCGCAAAAAAGGAGAAACGCTGGATTTATCTGCTGAAACTCCTGCCAATGAAGGAGTGTTAAGTAGCGGACAAGGTTGGAAAGAAGTAATTTTCAATAAGGAATTTGAAGGACAGTATTTTTGTTTTGAGGCATTAGATTCCCAGAATCCTAAAGATCAAAGCAGCAGTATTGCCGAATTGGAACTGATTGGCACTGATGGTTTGGCGGTAAACCGTTCCAAATGGAAAATTGCATATGCAGATAGTGAAGAGGTTTCGGTAGGAAATTATTCGGCTGAAAAAATATTCGACCAGCAGGAATCTACTTTTTGGTCAACTGCCTGGAC
>NZ_SACJ01000021.1 GCF_004016525.1 Flavobacterium sufflavum | reverse complement strand
GGAGCGAATCTATAAAGCCGGTCACAGTTCGGATCGGAGTCTGCAACTCGACTCCGTGAAGCTGGAATCGCTAGTAATCGGATATCAGCCATGATCCGGTGAATACGTTCCCGGGCCTTGTACACACCGCCCGTCAAGCCATGGAAGCTGGGGGTGCCTGAAGTCGGTGACCGCAAGGAGCTGCCTAGGGTAAAACTGGTAACTAGGGCTAAGTCGTAACAAGGTAGCCGTACCGGAAGGTGCGGCTGGAACACCTCCTTTCTAGAGCCTTAGTGTTAGCCAAGTGCACGCTAAGGAAAAAGACGAAAAGAACTATTGGTCATTAATATTGACATTTTATTACTCTTGCTGTTAATTTAAAAAAAAAGAATAAGAATTTAAGTAAAAAACAGAGTCTCGTAGCTCAGCTGGTTAGAGTACTACACTGATAATGTAGGGGTCGGCAGTTCGAGTCTGCCCGGGACTACTTTTTAAGCCAAAAACTTGAAAAGACTGTAAGAAACTTAAAAGAAGGAAATTCTAGAGGTTGAGATCCTTATTTTTTGGAATTTGGAATTTAAAAATTTGGAATTTTAAAAGAAATGGGGGATTAGCTCAGCTGGCTAGAGCGCCTGCCTTGCACGCAGGAGGTCAACGGTTCGACTCCGTTATTCTCCACTGATTTACTATATAGATAGTAGATAAAAGTTCATTGACATATTGAGATAAAAAATATTAAAAAGTAGAAAGCGTTTTCTATTATTTATAATAGGAAACAAACAAAACGGTCTCGTTTTAAGTAACGAGATTGGTACAATAAGCAAAATAAGGGCGTATGGGGGATGCCTAGGCTCTCAGAGGCGATGAAAGGCGTGATAAGCTGCGAAAAGCTACGGGGACGAGCACACATCGATTGATCCGTAGATACCTGAATGGGGCAACCCACTATGTTGAAGACATAGTACACCGATAGGTGGGCAAACCCGCTGAACTGAAACATCTAAGTAGGCGGAGGAGAAGAAAACAAAAGTGATTCCGTAAGTAGTGGCGAGCGAACGCGGATTAGCCCAAACCAATGTTGTTACGGCAATGTTGGGGTTGTAGGACCACGACATTTCTTGCATGAAGAATTAGAATCTACTGGAAAGTAGGGCCATAGAGAGTGATAGCCTCGTATAAGTAATGAATGTAAAGGATAGTGGTATCCTGAGTAGGGCGGGGCACGTGAAACCCTGTCTGAATTTGGCGGGACCATCCGCTAAGGCTAAATACTCCTGAGAGACCGATAGTGAACCAGTACCGTGAGGGAAAGGTGAAAAGAACCGTGAATAACGGAGTGAAATAGATCCTGAAACCATACGCTTACAAGCGGTCGGAGCCCTTTTGTGGGGTGACGGCGTGCCTTTTGCATAATGAGCCTACGAGTTAACGTTGCTGGCAAGGATAAGTACTTCAGGTATGGATCCGTAGCGAAAGCGAGTCTGAATAGGGCGCTTTAGTCAGTAGTGTTAGACGCGAAACCGTGTGATCTACCCATGGGCAGGTTGAAGCTGTGGTAACACACAGTGGAGGACCGAACCGGTTGACGTTGAAAAGTCTTCGGATGACCTGTGGGTAGGGGTGAAAGGCCAATCAAACTCGGAAATAGCTCGTACTCCCCGAAATGCATTTAGGTGCAGCGCTAGATATAAGTTATATAGAGGTAGAGCTACTGATTGGATGCGGGGGCTTCACCGCCTACCAATTCCTGACAAACTCCGAATGCTATATAATGTTCTCTAGCAGTGAGGGCTTGGGTGCTAAGGTCCAAGTCCGAGAGGGAAAGAACCCAGACCATCAGCTAAGGTCCCAAAATCTACACTAAGTTGAAAGAACGCGGTTTGTCTGCCCAGACAGCTAGGATGTTGGCTTGGAAGCAGCCATTCATTTAAAGAGTGCGTAACAGCTCACTAGTCGAGCGGACGAGCATGGATAATAATCGGGCATAAGTGTAGTACCGAAGCTATGGATTTTGCGTAAGCAAAGTGGTAGGGGAGCATTCCAGCAGGGTTGAAGGTGTATCGTAAGGTATGCTGGACTGGCTGGAAAAGAAAATGTAGGCATAAGTAACGATAATGCGGGCGAGAAACCCGCACACCGAAAGACTAAGGTTTCCACAGCTATGCTAATCAGCTGTGGGTTAGTCGGGACCTAAGGCGAACCCGAAAGGGACAGTCGATGGCCAACGGGTTAATATTCCCGTACTACTGTTAACTGTGATGGGGTGACGGAGTGATGAAAGCGCCGCGAACTGACGGAATAGTTCGTTAAAGTACCTAGCTATATTCTCTATAGGCAAATCCGTAGAGAATGGTGAAATACGATAGTACACGGAGACTTCGGTTGAAGTGATAGTGCGCCTAAGGGCTTCCAAGAAAAACCTCTAAACTTCAGGTTAATAGTACCCGTACCGCAAACCGACACAGGTAGTCGAGATGAGAATTCTAAGGTGCTCGAGAGATTCATGGCTAAGGAATTAGGCAAAATAGACCCGTAACTTCGGGAGAAGGGTCGCCCCGAGTAATCGGGGCCGCAGTGAAGAGGTCCAGGCGACTGTTTATCAAAAACACAGGGCTCTGCAAAATCGTAAGATGAAGTATAGGGCCTGACACCTGCCCGGTGCTGGAAGGTTAAGAGGAGATGTTATCTTCGGAGAAGCATTGAATTGAAGCCCCAGTAAACGGCGGCCGTAACTATAACGGTCCTAAGGTAGCGAAATTCCTTGTCGGGTAAGTTCCGACCTGCACGAATGGTGTAACGATCTGGACACTGTCTCAGCCATGAGCTCGGTGAAATTGTAGTAACGGTGAAGATGCCGTTTACCCGCAGTGGGACGAAAAGACCCTGTGCACCTTTACTATAGCTTAGTATTGACCTTGGATAAATGATGTGTAGGATAGGTTGGAGACTGTGAAGTGGCGTCGCCAGGCGTTGTGGAGTCATTGTTGAAATACAACCCTTTGTTTATCTGAGGCCTAACCCCCAACCGGGGGGACATTGCTTGGTGGGTAGTTTGACTGGGGTGGTCGCCTCCAAAAGAGTAACGGAGGCTTCTAAAGGTTCCCTCAGTACGCTTGGTAACCGTGCGAAGAGTGCAATGGCATAAGGGAGCTTGACTGAGAGACATACAGGTCGATCAGGTACGAAAGTAGAGCATAGTGATCCGGTGGTTCCGCATGGAAGGGCCATCGCTCAAAGGATAAAAGGTACGCCGGGGATAACAGGCTGATCTCCCCCAAGAGCTCATATCGACGGGGGGGTTTGGCACCTCGATGTCGGCTCGTCACATCCTGGGGCTGGAGAAGGTCCCAAGGGTTGGGCTGTTCGCCCATTAAAGTGGCACGCGAGCTGGGTTCAGAACGTCGTGAGACAGTTCGGTCTCTATCTACTGTGGGCGCAAGAAATTTGAGTGGATCTGATTCTAGTACGAGAGGACCGAATTGGACTAACCTCTAGTGTATCTGTTGTCACGCCAGTGGCACTGCAGAGTAGCTACGTTGGGAAGGGATAAGCGCTGAAAGCATATAAGCGCGAAACCCACCACAAGATGAGATTTCTTTTAAAGGTCGTGGGAGATGACCACGTTGATAGGCTATAGGTGTAAAGGCAGTAATGTCATAGCCGAGTAGTACTAATAACCTGTAAGCTTATGTACATCCGCTTGTCCCGATGTAAATCGGGACAGCAAACTTTCTAATTAAAATAATACTTTCTTTATCTCAGTATGTTAAGATATTGTGTAATGTTGACTAGCAAAAGCTAATCACCCATTGCAAAACGACCTTAAGGTGGTTATTGCGGCGGGGCTCACCTCTTCCCATCCCGAACAGAGTAGTTAAGCCCGCCTGCGCAGATGGTACTGCAGTTATGTGGGAGAGTATGTCGTCGCCTTTCTTT
>NZ_SACJ01000020.1 GCF_004016525.1 Flavobacterium sufflavum | reverse complement strand
CTACTACAACTGATAATTGTAAAGGAACAATCACTGGAACAACAACTACTGTATTCCCTATTACAACTCAGGGAACAACGGTAGTAACTTGGACTTTCAATGATGGAAATGGAAACATTACTACAGCAACTCAAAAAGTAATCGTTAAAGATATAACAGCTCCTGTAGCTCCTACTTTGGCAGATGTAACTGGTCAGTGTTCTGCTACGGCAACTGCTCCTACTACAACAGACAATTGTAAAGGAACAATCACTGGTACAACTAATGATCCGTTAACGTATACAACACAAGGAACACATATAATAACCTGGACTTTCAATGATGGTAACGGAAATATTACTACGGCGACTCAAAAAGTAATCGTAAACATTGTTCCGAGTATTACAACAATTACAGTTCCTGAGATTATCAATAGTATAAATGGGACTCCTGTAGATTTAACTAGCTACCTACCACAAGATGCTCCTAAAAACGGAACTTGGGTTGATACTAACAATTCTGGAGCATTAAACGGTAGTATTTTAAATCCTAATAATGTAGCTTCTGCAGATTATAGTTTCCAATATATTATTGAAACACAAGCATGTCCAATTATCTATGTAATCAATTTAAAAATAGATCAAAGTTTTGTATTAGGATGTGGTACTATAAATGTACACAATGCTTTCTCTCCTAATGGTGACCAATTCAACGAAGTATTCAAAATTGATAATATTGAGGATACACTTTGTTATCCTGAAAACTCAGTTGAAATTTACAACCGTTGGGGAATATTAGTTTATGAAACCAAAGGATACGATAACGTAAATAATGTATTCAAAGGTTATTCTGAAGGAAGAGTTACAGTTGATAAAAATGCTGGACTACCTACTGGAACCTATTTCTATATTTTAAACTATACTTCTGTTGGTTTACAAAATGAAATTATCCCTAACAAAAAACAAGGATACCTATACCTTACTAGATAAAAAACTCAAATCTAATACCAGAGGTTTTTAATAAAACCTCTGGTTATAAAACCAAGTCAAATGAAAACAAAACTATTACTAATCGGTTTGATGTTTACT
The DNA here is from genome assembly GCF_004016525.1 of Flavobacterium sufflavum. Taxonomy (GTDB): domain Bacteria; phylum Bacteroidota; class Bacteroidia; order Flavobacteriales; family Flavobacteriaceae; genus Flavobacterium; species Flavobacterium sufflavum. The sequence goes on along the minus strand of NZ_SACJ01000020.1, from coordinate 4,911 downwards.
GCAATGGTAAGTTATGCACAACAAGATGCACAATTTACGCAGTACATGTACAACACAATAAATGTAAATCCCGCCTATGCCGGATCCAGAGGAGCAATGAGTATATTTGCCTTGCATCGTTCCCAATGGGTAGGATTAGATGGAGCCCCAACAACAAATGCTGTTTCTATAAACACTCCTTTTAATAATAGCAGATTAGGTTTGGGAGTTTCGGTTATTAATGATAAAATTGGTCCAACTCATGAAAATACTATTTCTGCTGACCTATCTTATACCATCCCTACTTCTGAAACTGTAAAACTTTCATTTGGTATCAAAGCTACAGCTAATTTATTCGATTTAGATCCTAACAAACTAACTCCTGAACACAGTGGTGATCCAAAATTACAAGGATTCAATAATAAATTCACACCTAACCTTGGAGCGGGTATTTATCTTCATTCCGATAAAGCTTATGTAGGATTTTCTATACCTAACTTTATAGAATCTAATCGATACGATGATAATGATGTGGCGCTTTTCAAAGAAAAAATGAATTACTATTTAATTGCCGGTTATGTTATGGATTTAAGTTACAATCTTAAATTCAAACCTGCTTTATTAACTAAAATGGTACAAGGTGCTCCCCTACAAGTCGATGTATCTGGTAATTTTATGTTCAATGATAAACTTACTTTAGGACTCGCATACCGATGGAATGCTGCAGCAAGTGCTATGGTTGGTTTTCAAGTTTCAGAGGCAATGTATATTGGTTATGGATACGATTTAGAAACTACCAAATTAGATAATTACAATTCGGGTTCACATGAAATTTTCTTGAGATATGAAATTTTCAAAAACAATAAAAAAATTACAACTCCAAGATTCTTCTAAATACAATTATCATGAAAAAAAATATACTCCTTTGCATAGCTATAGTAAGTGTTTTTTCATTTAACATTTATTCCCAAAAGGCTAAGTTGGCCAATGCTGATAAAAACTACAACAACTATGCTTATATAGATGCTATTAAAACCTATGAAAAAGTAGCTGAGAAAGGATACAAGTCTGCTCCTATGTTTCAAAAATTAGGTAATGCTTACTATTTTAATGGAGAATTAGACAAAGCTGTTAAATGGTATACCGAACTTTTTGCTATGCCGGAAACACAAATCGAACCTACTTATTATTATCGTTATGCACAATCACTTCGTGCAATTGGTGATAACAAGAAAGCAGATCAAATCCTGGAACAGTTTGACAAAATTTCTGACAATGATAGTCGTGCTAAACTTTTTAAAGAAAACACTAATTATCTGGAAGAAATAAAACAAAATTCAGGAAGATACAAAATAGAAAATGCAGGTATCAATTCACAATACTCTGATTACGGTTCTAGCATTTATAATAACAAAGTTGTTTTTACTTCGGCAAGAGATACTGGAAGTTTAGGACAAAGAAAGCACACTTGGACCGACCAACATTTTACCAATTTATACAGTGCCGACTTAGATGAACAAATGTCGCCAAGCAATCCTGTTAAATTTAATAAGTCATTAAACTCTAAATTTAACGAAGCCACTCCTGTCTTTACTAAAGATGGTAAAACAGTATATTTTACCAGAAACAATTACATCAATGGTAAAAAAGGTAAAAACGAAAACGGAATTACCTTAGTAAAATTATACAAAGCAACATTAGAAGATGAAAAATGGACTAACATTACAGCGCTACCTTTTACCAGCGATAGCTACAGTACCGCTCACCCTACTCTAAGTCCTGATGAGAAAACAATGTATTTTGCCTCAGATATGCCTGGAACATTAGGTCTATCTGATATTTTTAAGGTACAAATTAATGATGATGGCTCTTTTGGTACTCCTATAAATTTAGGTCCAACTGTAAATACCGAAGGGAGAGAAACATTCCCGTTTGTTAGTCAGGAAAACGAAATTTATTTTGCCTCTGACGGACATCCTGGTGTAGGTGGATTAGATATATTTATGTCTAGAATTAATGATGATGGCTCTTTTAATAAAGTACTAAATATAGGAATGGATGCCAATTCTCCAAAAGACGATTTTGCCTACATTATCGATAGTAAATCAAGAAAAGGTTTCTTATCCTCTAATAGAGATGGTGGACAAGGTTATGATGATATTTATAAATTTTTAGAAACCAGAAAACTCATTTGTGAACAAGAATTATATGGTAAAATTACTGATGCCGAATCAAACATAGCTCTTCCTAATGCTAAAGTGACTTTGTTTGATAATAAAATGAATATCTTGAAAAATGTAGATGCTGATTCAAATGGAGATTATACTTTCATGGTCGAATGTGGAAAACTATATACCGTTAGAGCTCAAAAAGAAAACTACAGTACTAACGAAAAACAAATAACCATCGCTAAAACTAATGGTAAAACTAATCTTCCTATAGCTTTAGAAAAAGACCAATGTAAAGTAACCATAGGTGACGATTTAGGAAAATGTTTTGGTATTAAAATGATTTATTTTGACTTAGACAAATCTAATATTAGAACCGAAGCTGCTTTAGATTTAGAAAAAATACTAGATGTTTTAAATCAATATCCTAACATGAAATTAGATATCCGCTCTCATACCGATAGTCGTGCTTCTTTCAAATACAACGAAGCCTTATCTGACAGAAGAGCAAAATCTACTATCAGTTGGTTAATTAAAAATGGAGTAAATCCTAACAGACTTACAGGAAAAGGATACGGTGAGAATCAACTGGTAAACAGATGTGCTGACGGTGTAAAATGTACAGAAGAAGAACATCAAATGAATCGTAGAAGCGAATTTATCATTACGGCTTTATAATAAAAAACCTTATTGAAATATTTTAAACAAACCCTCGAATGAAATTTCATTCGAGGGTTTGCTTTTTTAATTGAATTAAAAAAAATACTACTTATTATATATTTGTACTAAAATTACATTTAAACGAGTTTTTAGGTTACTTACAGATTAAAGAAATCATTCTCGTTAATTCTTCTTAAATTTAATCATAAGTTTTTCACAAAGAAAAATTAAAAGATATTTTAATGACTAAATATTTTTTCTCCCCACAAAGAGAAATTAGACATCTATTTAAACTAAAAATATTTTGATCCCTATATGTTGTTTTTAACTAACATATACTACACATAGATATAAAATTATTGTTTTTTCTAAAACATAATTTTAATTCATTGATTATAATTAATGTCTTTTTTTAATTTCAAAAAACAGATTCTTACTTATTAGATTGCCCCAAAATCTTCAGCTTATAACTTTACAAAAAATCAGTTATCATTAAGCAAAACAAATCATAAATTCTTCTTCTTAACGACCTACTACTTTTTGGTAAATTCTAAATTCAAGCATAATTTGATGATAATTTCAATTATAATCAAAAGTTGCAACAATATTTCTATTATAAAATATTTAAATAATTAGAATATGGAAACAAATCTACCTTTACAAAAATTGAAACAAACCATTCTATTTATATTATTACTATTTTTTCTTAGTATAACAAATGGTTTTGGACAATCATTTCCTCCTGCAAACACATCTTGTAGTTCCAGCGATTTATCAGTTGTTGCCGCTCAACTATCAGGTGGGGATATTTGTAATTCCTGCGAAACAGCAGTTCCTATTACTCGTACATTGGTTTTATCTATCAATAATACTACTGGTTCAACTAGAACCTCTTTTGCATTCTGGGGAAATTTAGAAATTTATAGCGGAACCACTGGACTATTGATTTCTTCAACTGTGAGAACTGGTTGCAGCGGTCCTCTTCCTCCTAATTCCATAACTTCATTGAATTTTGGTGAAGTTACATATAACTGTGGAGATATAGTAAAAATTTCTAATATCTGGGAAGCATGGACAAGTTCCAGTCCAAATGAGGTTTGTCCATTAGATCCAAACAATATTTCTCCAAAATGCGGAAAAATACCTTCAATAACTGTCAATGCAGGTGTTAATGGTGAGTTTGTTTTAACACAATCACAATGTGGTTCAGCTACTGGAGCAATCGATTTAACTCCTTCAGGAGGTACACCTTCTTACACTTATTTTTGGACTGCTTCTAATGGAGGAGTTGTTCCATTAGGACAACAAAACAATCAAGATCTTACTAATTTAGTCCCAGGTACTTATTCTGTAGAAATTAAAGATGCTAACAATTGTATTACTACCAAAACTAGGGAAATAATTCAAACTTATCCAACTCCTAATGCTGTGGCAACTCCGGCTTCACAGACAATTTGCTCGGCTGATGCAATTACAACAATCGTGCTTTCTGGAAATGTTACAGGAACTACTTTCAATTGGACTAGAAATAATACAGGGACTGTAACTGGTATTGGCGATAGCGGAAACGGAAACGGAAACATCAGCGGAAGTCTCACCAATACAACCAATGCTCCGGTGACCGTGACTTTCACCATCACACCAACAGCCAACGGTTGTACCGGAACACCGATAACCGCGACGGTCACGGTGAATCCGAAACCAACAGTAACGATTACTAACCCAACAGCAGTTTGTTCTCCTTCAACAGTTAATCTTACTTTAGATCCTGTTACGGCTGGAAGTACTACAGAACTGACCTATACTTACTGGACAGATGCGGCAGCAACAATAATTTACAATACTCCAACAACTGCTGGAGCAGGGATCTATTATATAAAAGGTACCACAGCAAATGGATGTTTTGATATAAAACCAGTAACGGTAATTGTTAATTTGCAACCTGTAGTAAGCGATCAGCCGAACCAAACCTTATGCAATACATCTACATTCACTATGACGCAAACTGCACCATCGGTGGGAAGCGGTATATGGACTTTTGTAGGAGCATCTGGTGCTGCTGTAATAACAACACCAAATTCGCCAGCAACAACAATTACGGGAG
>NZ_SACJ01000001.1 GCF_004016525.1 Flavobacterium sufflavum | reverse complement strand
CGAAAGCATAAGCAAAAGTTTAGTATTTGTTTGAAATTAAGCACTTTAAATATACTAACTTTTGCTTTTTTGTACAATTATTTTTACGTATTTATTACGTGATTATATCGAACTCACGTTAAATAACAAAAACGGCTATCAAAATTATTTTTGATAGCCGTTTTTTATTGCTCTTTACTCAGAGAAAAAGTGATTAATATCCAAAACTAATTCCGGCCACTAAGAAATCCTTACCGAAAAAATCAGTGTTTTTTGTCGCAGCATTGTGAATATAATTTAATGACAATGGCATTGAAATTCCGCTTCCCAAATCAAATTCCTTAGTTGCTTTTACTGCTAAATTCACAAAAGACGGCTTATCATAATCGGCAAAATTATAATACTGAGCCTTGTTGTTTAACACAACCCCTGCTGAAGGCGCTAATTCTATATTTTGAATTGCTTTATGAGAGGAATTTTCGAATAAATTAAAAGTATATCCCAGTTCTAAATAAGTGGTGTAATTGTGTTTTGGAATACCATTATTATCATAGCGATAATCATTTCCGGCTATAAACGTACTTATTGTTGCATTAAAAGGATATTTATAACCCTCTGAAAAATCAAAACAAAGCATTGCATCAACAGTTTGTGAACTTGTTGGGCCATATTCAAAAAAGGTATTGCTCACTCCCTCAACTTTTGACACAGAAGGCCAATAGTAATCCCAAAGTTGGAATTGTAAAAAATCATTGATTTGATAAGTTGCATAAAAATCAATTTCCTGATATCCCTTGTACAAAGTTTCGCCATCGGGATAAAAATATTGATTTTTGAAATTGGTTGTTGCCCAAACACCCAGTGTTAATTTTGGCAAAACTGCGTATTCAATTGTTGGCTGAATTGCCGCATAATTTCCACCCCAACATTGTCCGCGCCATAAATAGCGACTCACAAGATCAATTTTCAAGCTGAGTTTTTTCTCTTCTACTGTATCTTTAAGCTGTTCTTTTTCTTGTGAAAAAGAAATAAGCGACATTAATCCCAAAACTAAAACCGAAATTCCTTTGTTAATCTTCATGCAAATTAATTTATCCTAAAACTTATCTATCAACTCAAACAGGCGTTCTCTGTTCAAGGGTTTTGTTATGTAATCATCAAATCCCGCTTTCATAATTTTGACTTTATCTTCAGAAGAGGAATAAGCTGTTTGCGCAATAATAGGCAGTTGCGGACGAATAGGCCTTATCTGTTCAATAGCTTCAAAACCATTCATGACAGGCATTTTAATATCCATTAACACCAAATCGATATTCGAATTATTGATACAAATATCAACTGCCTCCTGACCATCATGAGCCCTGATAATTTCATATCCTTTGTTCTGCATCATTTTTTGAAACAATAAAAAATTGATATTATCATCTTCAGCAATTAAAATAACTTTATTCTCTGATTTTACTGATTCTTTTTCGCGGATAGACTTTACCACTATATGTTCTACCTTAGCATACTTTAACGGAATTGAAAAATAAAAGGTAGAACCAACTCCTACTTCCGATTCTAAACTGATTGCACCTCCAAGGATTTCTATGTAAGCTTTCGAAATAGAAAGCCCTAATCCTAAACCACCCACCTTAATTGATTTATCATTTTCCACACGCTTGAATCGGTCAAAAACATGTTTGTGATGATCTTCATCGATTCCTGAACCGGTGTCCTGAATTGTAAAATGGATTAAACCTTCCTTTTCATCTATTTCGTAACTAAAGGTTACCAGACCTTCATCGGTATATTTTATTGCATTGGTCAATAAATTAATGATAACCTGTTTTAATTTAATTTCATCAGTAATGATATTATACTCAGCCGGAAGAGTACTTTTTATCAATTTAATTTTTACAGGCTTGCTTTTTGGAATCGTTACTTTAACGGTTTTGTAAAGCTCAACTATACAGGATTCCAGATTAATTTCGCTGAAATTTGGAGAAATCTGATTGGAATCAATTTTAGACATTTCTATCAAATCATCAATAATGGAAACCAGATTTTTACCGTTATTTTGTATCACATTCAAATACTCAATACGTTCTTTTTCCGTAAGTTCCGTATTCAAAATAAGTTCGGTGAAACCATTTATGGCATTCATTGGCGTTCTTATCTCGTGAGACAGATTCGCCAAAAAAGAAGCTTTTAGCAAATCGCCTTCTTCCGCCTTTATTTTCGCCTTTATTAATGCCAATTTTTGATTGTTATTCTCTTCAAACAAATTGCCTATATAACTAAACTCTCCTTTTGTCTTTTTCAATTCGTTAATAGCACTTTTATTCCCTCTTTCAAGAGCTTTTCGAACCAAATAAAGAGGTCGGTAAACTAGTTTTTGGGTGTAAAAAATACTCATGATCAGATAGAGTATAAAAACTACAATTATGGCATACAGAATATTAAGCGTATTTTCAAAATACACTTCAAATTTTCGCTCAAATAAAAATCTTCCTATCAATTTATTTTGGGAATCCCTCAAAGGATAGACAGCACTTACTACATGTCTTTGTTCAGAAACAACTTCTTTAGCTCCTAGAATTTTGATTTCAGAAGAGGTTATATTCTCTAAATTTTTGATGAATTTTCCATTGATTAATCGGGCAGCAAAAAAATAACCTGAAGTTTTGGTTTTATTTTTAAATGGGTCATCAGAAGCGTGAATCGTTGCCCCGGTTACCTCTACAATTCCTTCCGGAATTCGTAAATAGAATTTACCAATGCCTATTTTATCCAAATACTCCATAGCTTGTTTCGGGACAAAATCAAGCGTTTTAATTACCGGAGTTGGAGTTCGCATTATAAATTGTTTATTCGCATCATAAACACCTAAATAATCGGCTCCATATATTTTTAACTCATTATTAATCGTTTCATTATACCAGGCTTTATTTTTGGTCGCAACGAAATCCACAAACTCATCCCAGTTAGTATCATTATTAATCGCTGTTAAAATTGGCTTTGACTCCAATAATAACAACGTACTAATTTTGCTTTCGAATAATTCAACGGCATTTTGATAGGCTTCTTTTTCTGTCTTATTGATATAATAAAACAAGGCCGCATAAAACAGCAAGAAAACCACACTAGAGGAAACTATTAAAAAAAGTATTTTTGGGGACGTTTTTTTTAATATCATAAGTCTCAATACAAACTATGTAGGTTAAAAACATCAAGTTAATAAAAATAAACAAACTTTTAAACCCGTTTACAAAGTATTTGACGTCCTACACTAAATCTGTGTGAAAATACTACAAAAATTAAAATTATTAATAACAAAACAACTTCCTTAACAAAAACATCAAAAAAAGCTATTTTTATATTTCTTTCCCTCCCAACATCTCCATCAATTCCAAAGCTCTTCTGGTTGATTTTAGGTTCTCAAAAGTTAATAATAACCATAAAATTAAGAAAGAAAAAACATATATTTATGACTATAAAAAATTCAAAATGAAAAGATATATCTTATTGTTTTTATTTACATTTCAAATAACATTTTCACAGGAAGTAGTAGTAAAAGGACAAGCATTTAATTCAGGAAAATTTAATGACCGAATTGTCTATGTTATAAAAAATGACACTATTAATAAACTAAGAAAACGTAGTGATTCTTTATATGAAGACTGGAAAAAGAAATCAAAATTTGAAAACAGAAAAGATAGGTCTTATCTGGAAGCCTCTAAAAACAATCAAATTCTAACTCAATTACTTTATGACAAAAATTACAGAGCACATACAGACAGCCTCGGTAATTTTGAAATAAAGGCTAAATTAACGGATTCATTATTTTTTGAATCTACATATCATACAACTGAAAAACACTTAGTTGCTGACTTAGCAAAGAAGAAAATTAAACTTAAATTAAAATTAGAACCCTGTGAAGTTTGGCCTTCTCATCCTGAAAAACCAACAAAACTATATGTGTTTATTGGTAAGAAGATTAAAATTTGGGAATCTCCATCAAGTTATTGTAATGGTTTTCCTTTAACCTCTAGGGTTTTATCAAAATATTTAATAGTTAAAAATATCTATGGCGATTTTAAAAAAGATACTATTCAATTCACAACTTACCCACCACATTCTGCTCCAAAACAACAAAATTACGTTCCTTTTAAAACTTTTTTTGCTGATTTTGAATATTGTTTACTATATGTTTTGGAATACAAAGGAGAATTACTTCAAACAAGATATTTTTTTGATGATGTATATATGACAAAAGAAGGAAGATGGGCATCGCCATTAAAGCCTAAAGGATTATATAACACAATCTCTCCTGGCATAGATAAATTAAAACAAATAAATTTCACCACTCCAATTGAATTTGAGTACGAAGAAAAATTTGAAAAACAAATAAAAGAGAATTTCTCCGAAGCTTACAATATAATAGGCGATGGAAAAATTTTAGTTACTCATGGAGTTTATGCTGAAGATTTATTTGAAATCAGAAAAACAGGAGCATTGAAAGAATATGATTATTTGATTAAATAAAATTCCACAGAGATTCTCAAAGAAAAAACTCAGAGCTAAGTAAAGAATTTTAAAATTAAACTTTGCGAATCTCAGTGATGGCTTCGCATTACTTTGCGAAATAGTTTTTTAAAAACAACAAACCCGTCCCGATAGCTACCGGTACGGGTTTTATAATTCTAAGCTTCTTTCCCTCCCAACATCTCCATCAACTCCAAAGCTCTTCGGGTTGATTTTACATTGTCAAAAGTTAATAATAAACGTAAACCGTTAGCGGTTTGTTTTTCTTTCATTTTGCAAAGTGAAGGATGTTTTTGCACAAACTGCAAAACCTTATGAAAACGGTTGGACTGGTAAAAATCAGACTGCTGATCCGAAACAAAATAACCAATCATCTTCCCTTGTTTCATCACTAATTTTTCGATTCCCACACGGGTTGCCACCCATTTAATGCGAATACTATTCATTAACGCATTGGCTCGCGGAGGCAAAGGACCAAAACGGTCAATCAATTTATTTTGAAAAACAACCAATTCTTCTTCGTTTTTAATCGCACTCAATTCGTTATACAAATTCAAACGTTCCGAAATATTATTGATGTATTCATCCGAAAACAACAGCTCAAAATCGGTATCAATTTGCAGGTCTTTCACATATTCCTTGGTCTCAATATCGTTTTCTACCGGATACAAATCTTTGAATTCGTTTTCCTTTAATTCTTCGATGGCCTCGTTCATGATTTTTTGGTAGGTATCAAAACCAATTTCGTTGATAAAACCCGATTGTTCTCCACCCAATAAATCTCCTGCACCACGAATCTCTAAATCTTTCATCGCAATGTTAAATCCGCTGCCGAGTTCACTAAATTGTTCCAAGGCCTGAATTCGCTTGCGGGCTTCTTCGGTCATTGAAGAATAAGGCGGACAAATAAAATAGCAGAATGCTTTTTTATTGCTTCGACCCACGCGACCACGCATCTGGTGTAAATCAGACAGTCCAAAATTATTGGCATTATTAATGAAAATTGTATTGGCATTTGGTACGTCCAATCCACTTTCGATAATAGTTGTAGCTACCAGAACATCAAATTCCCCGTTCATGAAAGCCAGCATCAGCTCTTCGAGTTTCTTACCGTCCATTTGTCCGTGACCGATTCCAACTTTGGCATTGGGTACCAAACGCTGAATCATTCCCGCCACTTCCTTGATATTTTCAATTCGGTTATTGATAAAATAAACCTGTCCGTTACGCTGGATTTCATACGAAATCGCATCTCGGATTACTTCTTCACTAAAACCTACCACATTCGTTTCAATAGGATATCTGTTAGGCGGAGGCGTTGTAATTACTGATAAATCTCGCGCTGCCATTAACGAAAACTGTAAGGTTCTCGGAATTGGCGTAGCCGTCAACGTTAAGGTATCCACATTGGCAGCAATGGTTTTGAGTTTGTCTTTTACGTTTACTCCAAACTTTTGTTCTTCGTCAACAATCAATAATCCCAAATCTTTAAAAACCACATTTTTGTTCACCAATTGGTGCGTTCCAATAACAATATCGAGTTGTCCTTCGGCTAATTGCTTTAAGGTTTCCGACTTTTGTTTGGCCGTTCTAAAACGGTTCAAATAACCAATGGAAACCGGCATATCTTTTAATCGTTCCGAAAAAGTTCTAAAATGTTGGTACGCCAAAATAGTTGTTGGCACCAAAATCGCTACTTGTTTGCTATTATCCACCGCTTTAAAAGCAGCACGAATAGCCACCTCGGTTTTTCCAAAACCAACGTCCCCACAAACCAAACGATCCATCGGGCGATCGCTTTCCATATCGGCTTTTACTTCCTGAGTCGATTTGGTCTGGTCTGGCGTATCTTCGTAGATAAACGAACTTTCCAATTCGTTTTGCAAATAACTGTCCGGCGCAAATTGAAAGCCTTTGTCTAATCGTCTTTTGGCATACAATTGAATCAAATTGAATGCAATATGCTTGACTCTCGCCTTGGTTTTTTGTTTTAAAACTTTCCAGGCATTCGAACCTAATTTGTATATTTTTGGAGGTGTTCCGTCTTTTCCGTTGTATTTCGAAATCTTGTGCAGCGAATGAATACTCACATACACAATGTCATTATCGGCGTAAACCAGCTTAATGGTTTCCTGGGTTTTTCCTTCGACCTGGATTTTTTGCAATCCGCCAAATTTCCCAATTCCGTGGTCAATATGCGTTACATAATCGCCCACCGAAAGTGTAGTCAATTCTTTTAGCGTGATATTTTGCTTTTTCGAATAACCATTCTTAATGCTAAATTTATGATAACGCTCAAAAATCTGATGGTCGGTGTAGCAGGAAATTTGGTTTTCTTCATCAATAAAACCCTGATACAAAGGCAAAACTATGGTATTGTATTGCTTGCGGATATTCTCCGAATTGGCTTCATCCAAAGTTTCAAAAATATCATGAAAACGCTTTGCCTGCGCTTCATTCGAACAAAACAAATAATTTTTATAACCGTTAAAATGATTCTCGCTCAAATTATTCAACAACAAATCAAACTGTTTGTTGAACGAAGGCTGCGGCTGAATGTGGAATTCAATTTTTTTAGTAGTTCTGAAAATGGCTTTTGAAGCCAATTCTACAATAGAAAAATCCAAAGCGCGTTTTATAAAAGCCTTTTGATTCAGAAATAATTGCTCCGGAGTGGCGTGTTTAATATCCTTAGACAATTTCTCGAAAGCTTCTTCGGCACGGGCAAATTGTTTGTCTAATTGCAATAATAAATCTTCGGTATCCTGAATAAAAATCACCGTTTGCTCCGAAATATAATCTAAGAAACTCTCCCGGTTTTCCTGAAAAACCTTGTTTTCAACGTTAGGAATAATGGTAATTTTCTTTTTCTGTTCAATCGACAACTGTGTAGCCACATCAAAAGTTCGAATACTTTCGACCTCATCACCAAAAAACTCAATTCGGTATGGATTGTCATTTGAAAAAGAAAACACATCGACAATTCCTCCACGAACCGAAAATTCGCCCGGTTCGGTAATAAAATCGACTCTTTTGAATTCGTATTCGAATAAAACTTCATTGATAAAATCAATCGAAATCTTATCCCCAACACTTACTTTCAAGGTGTTTTTATCCAAATCGCGACGCGTCACCACTTTTTCGAATAAAGCTTCGGGATAACTGACAATTACAGCCGGTTTTTTACGGGAATTAATACGGTTTAATACTTCGGCACGAAGCAAAACATTGGCATTATCAGTTTCTTCAACTTGATACGGACGACGAAACGAAGCCGGATAAAACAACACATCCTGCTCGCCTATCATCTGTTCCAAATCGTTCAAATAATAAGCCGCTTCTTCTTTGTTATTTAAAATCACCAGAAAAGGCAATTCGGCTTTTTTAAACGCCGAACGAATAACAAAGGAAACAGCCGAACCCAGCAAACCGTTAAGATGCAGTTTAGCCATGTTTTTTTCCTGTAAGGCTGCTGCAATTTGTAGAACTTTAGGCGAAGTTTCGTAGAGGGTATATAAGGCAGATTTACTCAACTCTTGCGTCGTTTGGGTTAATTATTGCTCTTGTACTGGCGGGAATAACCGTTTGATTTGGCATCATTCCATTATTAGGAATCGCTCTTGCTGAGTCTAACAACATTCGTCTCATTTCATCTTCGCCTTCCTCAATAGGAATCTTGCTTTTCTCGGTAAGAATATCCATTTGGCGTTGCAAAGTGGCTAATTCTTTATTGATTTCTCCCACCAATTGCGCTACTTTTTTGTCTGGAATATTATCCAAATGAATAAACATATCAAATAATCTTACCTTTGTAATCAAAACTGAAACCCTGCTTTTTATTTGAGGTTTATTGAATAGCTCCGGAATATTATTATTCAAAACCATCGCTTTTTTAGAAATTGCCGCCGCTTTTTGCTGAAAAGCACCAATTGTTTTCTTTGGCTTTTGACCTAGTTCCTGCATAAATGCACGCAAATCGCTCCAGGTTTTTATACTTTCTTCAGTAGCCTCATTAATAGGCTCGTCATAGAAATCCCAGGCTTTTTTTACGTTATTAAAAATGATTTCTTTTTTCTTGGCATCTCTTGCGTTTTCGGCAATTCTCTTTTGATTATCTTCTTTATTACAAGCAGAAAGTAAGATTACAAGACAAAGAAAGTATGATAGTTTGTATTTCATCGTTATTTTTGATTGAATCGCAAAGTTACAAAGTAAATCATATTCCTTATACTTCTTTAAGTAAAGAATAACAACAGATGTATGTAAGAACTTTTTTATTAGATTTGTTTGAAAATATATTAATGAACAATGGAATTCCGAAACTTTAGAAAGGCAATTAGATGAAAAAAAATAAAATCTCTTTATAAAGTTTACTCTGTTTTATTCATCCTAAAATTATGCTAATAAAATATTCTAAAATAGTAATAGTATTATTTATTATTAATACTGCAAAAGGACAAACTTTAAAAACAAAAAATACGATTGTTGACAGCAAAACAAAGATCCCTTTAGAATATGCCAATATCAGTAATAAAACAGACAATACAATAACAAATAAAGACGGTCAATTCATATTCTTATCAAAAGAAAAAGATATCAATATTAGTCATATTGGATATGAAACTCTCCATACAACTTTTGAAGAAATTGAAAAAAAGGATACTATTTTCATGACTGCTAATACAATTGCATTAGATGAAGTTAAGATAAATAATCCGACAACATTACTTAATGAAGTCTATAAAAATGTATGGAAAATTTATCCTTTAGAACCCTACAATGAGGATCTTTTCTTAAGATGCCTGTTAAAAAAAGAAGATAAAATTGTAAGAGTACAGGATATTTCCGGAAAAATTTGGAGAAATACTTTTTATCCAAAAAAATCAATAGATGAAATCAAATATGGATTAGAAATTCTAAATTTAAGAAAAGTAGAACTTTCTGAGAGAAAAAAAATTCCATACATTCAATTTCCAAGTTACAAAACCTTATTCTTATGGTTTTCAACTATCATCTTGAAGCCAAAAGAATATGTATTTACAGAAGTCCCGTCAAACGATTTGCAATATCGAAAAATTGAATTTGTAAAAAATGATGAGAATAAAGATTGTTTACCTGAAAAAGGTTATTATCTTATTGACAAAAATGAAAAAGCTATAAAAGAAGTAGCTTATGAAATTGTAGAATATTATAAGAATAGTCCCTATTCTCGAGGAGGTTCTTCTAAGTTGAAAACAACTGGTTTAACACTATTTATTATGTTTAATAAAGACATTAAAAAAAACAAATATTATATTGGGAATGCATATCTAAAAAACAGCTTTGAAATCGTTACGGACCAAGTAAAATCAAATTATGAAGCTACCTATGACTTGGTGACTACCAATAGTTTTACTAATAAGATTGTCAAAAAAAATTTCCCAGAAAACAAAGATTTATTCAAAGCTAATTTTTCATATTCTGAAGAATTTTGGAGTAGTCAAAATCAATTACCACTGACTAATGAGTTGAAACAGTTTTTAAAATCAGTGGTAGAGAAAAAGAATAAAACAAAAGAGTATGAAATAATAGGTAATTTTTAAGATGATGCCACGATTTAATTCTTATATTAAAAATCTACTAATTTCGGATGTTTACAAAGCTATAATTTTGGATACCAATTTCATAAATAGCAACCCTGATGGTGCAGACTTCCCATTATCGTAGACTTTTAGAACCCGACCGCTCAGATATAGACAAACTTTAGCGCAGGCATTTGCCTGTGCACACAAAAAACAAACCCGACAGCTTTCTAAAAGCTGTCGGGTTTATTTTTTATAGTTATAAAAATTTACTTCACTTCGTAAGTATTATTTTCAGCTTTTGCATCTGCCATCAAACTACTTGGGTCAATCGTAATTTTTTTGATGGTATTTTTGGCTTTTGGAATACTTAATTCATATTTCGGATTTGCCCAAGCCCAATCTCCTAAAACTGTTCTTTTAATTTTAGGATTAGGATTTTCTTTTTCAAAATACATCATTCGCAACGGAATGTAAAAACTCTCCACAGTTCCATCAACATACTCTACTTGCAAATCAATAGACATTGGCATTCTGCCAATTCGTTCCAAACTCACAATAGTATTTTCGCCATTTTCTTTAACTGCTGCAATTCCGTAATCAATGGTATTTGTGGTTTCAGTCCACTCGTTCAAATACCAGTCGAGTTCCGCTCCCGAAACCCGTTCGGCAGTTCGCTTAATATCATTTGGCGTAGGATGTTTAAATTTAAAATCCAGATAATACCTTTTAATGGTTTCAGCTACTTTATCCTGACCAATTAAATAACCCAATTGAGACAAGAAAATACTTCCCTTGAGGTAAGACGAAACACTATACGAACGGTTTTCATCGTATCGATCGCTATGCGTGGTTTGCGGTTGTTCTTTACCTGTATTTACTAAATCAACGTAGGCTGTATAATTCAGCTTAAACGGATTTTCTACTTTTTTAACCGCCATTTCATTCTTAACCAAATTCTCAACATAAGTGGTAAACCCCTCATCCATCCAAGCGTGTTTTGACTCATTGGAAGCCAAAACATGTTGAAACCAGGAATGCCCCAACTCATGTGTTGCCGTGCCGTAAATCCCTTGGAGCGTCCCGTTTCCTAAAATCAAAGTACACATGGCATACTCCATTCCGCCATCGCCACCTTGAATAAAAGAATACTGTTTGTATGGATAATTGCCAATATTTTTATTGTACAAATCCATTGCCTTAACCATTAAAGGTTGGACATTTTTCCAATTTTCAATAATTTTCGGATTGTTTTTGTATAAAAAATGCAAGTCCACATCATTAGGTCCTTTGACTACATCATGCAAATATTCTTTATCGGCTGCCCAGGTAAAATCGTGAACCATTGGCGCAACAAAATGCCAGGTTAGATTTTTAGTTTTCTTTGGATACACAATCTGAACTCCATTTTCCTGATAGCCATGACCTATTTCGTTAGGATTTTGTAAATAGCCCGTTCCGCCAAGCGTATAGTCTTTGTCAATGGTAATTTTCACATCAAAATTACCCCAAACTCCATAAAATTCTCTAGCAATATAAGGATCGGCATGCCAGCCTTCAAAATCAAATTCGGCTATTTTAGGATACCATAACGCCATCGAAAGCGCTACTCCTTCTGAATTATTTCTTCCCGAACGGCGAATTTGCACCGGAACCTGTCCGTCAAAATCTAAGGTAAAAGTGGTTTTAGAATGAGGCAGAATTGGCTTTGTCAAAACAACTTCTAAAATAGTCCCAATGGTTTTTGTTTTTGCCTCAGCACCATCCTGTTTAAAATTGCTGATATTCAAATAACCGATTTCGTTGGGTTTTAAATTCTGAATCCGGCTTTCTTTTACTTCTACGCCATCAACTTTGGTTTTTTTTACCATTCTGGCATCAGGATCTTTGATCTTTTGCGCTCTGGCATCCATCTCGCTACCCGGTTGAAAAGCATTATTATACAAATGATAATATACTTTCTTCAAAGTATCCTGAGAATTATTGGTGTAAACCAACTCCTGTGTCCCCTTGTATTGAAAATATTTAACATCCATAAATACTTCCATTTTATAATCAGCTTCTTGTTGCCAATAAGCAGCACTTTGGGCAAACAGAAAAAAAGTGTTTGATAAAATCAACGACAGTAAAAGGATTTTTCTCATTCGTTAATAATAAAAAAATGGAAGGATATTTATCCTTCCATTAGATTAATGACTTGTCAAATTATTTTTTAGCCATTTTATTGGCCATCAAAATAGCATTATAGGCGTTTACAATTTTTCCTGTTTTAGATAATTCACTAAAAGGACGCATATCTTTAGGATTTCCTCCCACAACAACATCCATATTGATTGCTACTCCCGAATCCATCAAAATGTGTTTTACCTGTGAAGCGGTTAATTTTGGATAATAAGAACGAATTAATGCTGCTACTCCGGCTACATTTGGCGCAGCCATAGAAGTTCCTTTTAAAAACTTATAAGTGTTTTCCGGAGTCGAAGCGTAGATTTTTACCCCAGGTGCAAAAACATCCACATTAATTTTCCCGATATTTGAAAAACTAGCAGCAATATTTTCTCCATACTCAAAATTCAAAGCTCCAACAGTGATTAAATTATCTGAAATCTCCGTTTTCTTATCTTCGGAATCATTTGGAAAATTATCAAAATAATCAATGTTTTTAGCATCATTTCCAGCAGCATGAACGATTAAAACATCTTTTTGGGCAGCATATTTAATAGCATCAAAAACCCAATTTTTATGCGGTGAAAACGCTTTTCCAAAACTTCCGTTAATTACTTTTGCTCCATTATCCACAGCATAACGAATAGCCAGAGCAATGTCTTTATCATACTCATCGCCATCAGGCACGGCACGCACCGTAAGTATAGCTACGTTATTGGCAATTCCGTCACCTCCAATATTGTTATTTCTTACTTGAGCTACAATTCCCGCCACGTGAGTTCCGTGAAGTGCTTCCTCCTTGTCCGGTCCTGTCACGTTATTGTTACCATAATTCGTTTTTGTAATATCATTCGGATTGTCGCCCAGCACTTTTCTATAGTCAGGTTTTAAATTCTCACCACTGATAATCAAATCATTTTTCTCAATTTCCTCCTTAAAAGTATCCTCTAATCCTTTTACGCTCATGCCATAAGCAAACATCTTTTTCATGACATTTTTGCTTTTTTGAACCAAAGCATCCTGAGAATCTATCGCATCCGATTCTTCCGCAGTATAAACAGTTTTACCCAATTGCTGTGCAATAACTTTATCTGCTTCTTGCATGGCACTTAATAAGTCTTCATAGCGTTTCTTATACAATGGCGCTTCGGCAACCACCTTAGCATTAAACTTTTTAGCTGCCTGATAAGTTGCCTCATCTGTAATACTTTTGTCTTTGACAATTCTTTCGTATTCTAAATTTTCTTTGATAATTTCCCCTAGAAAATTCCAGCCATGAATATCGTCTACATAACCGTTTTTGTCATCGTCAATTCCGTTTCCGGGAATTTCTTTGGGATTTGTCCAAATCACCGATTTCAAATCCTCATGATCAATATCTACACCTGAATCAACAATTCCAACAATGACTTTCTTACTCTTTCTGTTTTTCAACAATTCAGCATAAGCCCTGTCCACACTCATCCCCGGAACCGTATCTTTTACAATATCATAATGATTCCAATGTTTTAATTGAGTTTCAGTCAAAGCCTTATTTTTCTTTATGTTTACCGGTGCTGTTATTTCCGTCAGCGATTTATAATTAGGCAATTTTTGCGCTCCACACCCTGCTAAAACCAAAGCAGAAAAAACAGAAAGACAGATGGGTTTTATAGTATTCATGTACATTAATTATTTAGTCCATTTCAAATATAGATTAAAAATAATTTTTCTATCTGAAAAAAAACAGGATTAACACTAGATTAAGATATCCTCACAAGAAAACATTCAAATACTAGTCTATATAAAACTACTTTTTAATAAAAATACAATCAAATTAAAAAAGAATGAATTCTTACAAAAAATTCATAAGAAAAGTAATATTTATTGTAATATTGTGTAATAAAAGAATTACACAATACTTAAGTTCAAAATCTTATCATATGAGGAAAATTTTACTATCACTTTTAATTCTTCTAAACATCCAAATAAAAGCACAATGCTGGAAAACTGTAGATGTACAAGGACACCGTACTGTTGCCATAAAAAATGATGGTACTTTATGGGCTTGGGGATATAATGCTTACGGTCAATTAGGTGATGGAACCGTTTTAGACAAAAATTCACCTACAAAAATAGACACTTCTAATAATTGGAAAACAATTTCTGCCGGTACCTTTCATACTGTCGCTATAAAAACAGATGGCACTTTATGGGCTTGGGGATATAACCACATAGGACAATTAGGTGATGGAACCACAATAGACAAAAATTCACCTGTACAAATAGGCTCGGATAACAATTGGAAAATGGTATCTGCTAGCAATTCTTTTAATGTAGCTATAAAAACAGATGGCACCTTATGGGCTTGGGGAGATAATTCTTATGGTCAATTGGGTGATGGAACAACTACATTAAAAAAAACACCAATCAAAATAGGCACTGAAACTAATTGGGAAACTGCAACAACTGGAGAAGGATATTATTCTATCGCCATAAAAACTGATGGTACTTTATGGGCTTGGGGATATAATCAATATGGACAATTAGGTGATGGAACTCCAACAAAAACAAATATACCTATAAAGATAGGTACTGCCAATAATTGGAAAACAATAGCTGGAGGACGTTATTTTACAACGGCTATTCAGGCAGATGGCACTTTATGGACTTGGGGAAATAATGAACAAGGACAATTAGGTGATGGGACATTCATCAACAAAATGTCACCTGCAAAAGTTGATGCTTCAACTAACTGGAAAGCCGTATCTGCGGGATCCAATCATATTGTTGCCATAAAAACTGATGGTACATTATGGGCATGGGGAAGTAATGAACAAGGACAATTAGGCGATGGTACTATTATATACAAAAACATACCTACAAAAATAAGTACAGCTAATAATTGGCAAACAATAGCCACAGGAGGCAACAATACTATTATCATAAAAACTGATGGCTCTTTATGGGCTTGGGGAAGTAACAATAAAGGATCTGTAGGAGACGGAACTACTATAGATAAAAAATCACCTACGCTAATAAATTGTCCAGGAGCATTTACAGCAACTACAACCCAAACAAACTTAAACTGTGCCGGTGATACTAATGGATCAGCTTCTATTAGCTCTGTCACAGGAGGAACGGCTCCATATACTTATCTTTGGTCAAACGGAGCTACAACAGCTTCAATTTCAGACCTGAAAGCTGGTGATTATTCTTGTACGATTACAGATGCTACTTCGTTAACAGTCACTAAAAGCTTTACCATAACTCAGCCAACAGCTATTGCTTTTACAACAAAAAGTACAAATGCTTGTAACAACAACAAAGGAAGTTTAACTGTTACAGCAACAGGCGGAACAACCCCTTACCAATATGCTATTTCTCCTGATTTTGTTTACCAAACTTCAAATGTATTTTCAGGCTTATCAGCAGGAAATTATACACTTATAATAAAAGATGCTAACGGTTGTAGTACCCCAAACAATTCAACTAGTAGCATAACCAATACACCACCTCCAACAGCAACCGCACAGTCATTCAATACTGGCGCTACAGTTGCCAACTTGCAGGCAAGTGGACTTGATATTAAATGGTATAATACTATTACCGGAGGGACTGCTTTAGATTTATCGACTACCCTGCAAACAGGTAAATATTATGCTTCACAAACAGTTAACGGATGTGAAAGTTCAAGAACAACTGTCGATGTAACAGTTACAAATCAAATACCGACATACGTACCTACAAGTGGTCTGCTTGCGTATTATCCTTTTAATACAAATGCAAATGATGCTAGTGGAAATGGATATAATGGCGTCGCATCTGGAGCGGTTTTGACGACAGATAGGTATGGGAAAACAAACTCTGCTTATAGTTTTGATGGGATATCAAGTTATATTGATGCAACTATAGCCACCATTCCCCAAAATAATTCTCCTAGGACAATTTCGGGTTGGTTCAAAACAAATTCTTTTAATTACTCGGAAAGCAACTATAACACTATATTTAATTACGGTAATTTATCAACAACTCAAAGATTTGCACTTAGTCTTTACTCCAAAGGTTATCTTGATTTTATAAGCTCGTCTAATTTTTCTAACAATGATCTTGGAATACAAAATAATTATTTAGACAATACTTGGCATTTCATCACTATAACCTATGATGGCACAAAGGTTTCATTGTTTGTTGATGGAAATTATGTTAATGGAAAAAATATAACCTTAAACACAATTAATAAAAATTTAAGAATAGGAAAACGAATTGACGGAGACACTAATAATGAATACTTTAAAGGCTTAATAGATGACATTGGGATTTGGAATCGTGTATTAACCACAAATGAGATTACGGGTTTATATAATTCTACAAATAATCTTTATACATTAATCCCTAATATAAATTTTGAAAAAAAATTAATTGCCCTTGGAATCGATTCCGGGACAACCGATGGTAAAGTTTTAACCTCTAATATTTCCTCGTTAACTTCTTTAGATGTTTCTTCAGCATCAATTACTAATTTGACAGGAATTCAGGATTTTGTTGCTTTAACAAGTTTAAACTGCTCAAATAACCAATTAACAACTTTGGATATTTCTAAAAATGTTGCTTTATCTTCCTTGGACTGTTCTTATAATTATGGATTAATATCATTCGATCCTGCTAAAAACATTGCTTTGACTTCTTTAAAATCTAATGGTAATTCTAAATTATTAACATTTGATGTTTCTAAAAATCTAGCTTTAACTGATTTAGAATGTAATAATGTTAATTTAACTACTTTAGATGTTTCTGCAAACACATCATTATTAACATTAAGATGCTATAACAATCGGTTAATAACTCTTGATGTTACTAAAAATACCGCTTTAAAGGTTTTGAATTGCTATTCAAATCAATTGTCTGCAATAGATGTTTCTAATAATGTTGCTCTTGATACCTTAAATTGTAATTCAAACAAATTAATAACATTGGACGTTTCCAAAAATATTAATTTAAAGCGATTGAATTGTTCAAACAACAAATTAACAAGTCTCAATTTAAAAAATGGAAACAATTCAAAACTAGAAATTCCTTTTTCGGGATTCAACTACAATCCTGATTTATTTTGCATTCAAGTTGACAACAAAAACTATTCTGATGCAAACTGGTCTACGATGAAAGATGCAACAGCTAATTATTCTGATAATTGTCCACCTCAAAATATTTTAATCAGTAGTGAATTTGAAGACAAACTAATTGCTTTAGGTATTGATAAAGACGGAAAAAATGGATCCGTATTATCAGCTGAAATATTAAATGTAAAAAGTATAGATGTTTCCAATTCCGGCATTACCAATTTATCCGGTATTGAATATTTCATGAATTTAGAAAGCTTAATTTGCAAAGGAAATTTGTTATCCTCAATAGATCTTTCTAAAAACACGCTATTAAAATATTTAGATTGTTCGAATAATCCACTTACTGCTCTGGATGTTTCAAAAAACATTCTGCTTGTAGAATTGTATTGTGATGGTGGGGTTTCAATTACAAATAAAACAACAAGTGCAAAAAACACTGGCACAGGCCGATTGACAGCATTAGATCTTTCCAACAATTTATTTTTGACCAAATTGAGCTGTTCGAATAATCAAATAGTAAATTTAAATCTTTCTAAAAACACCATTTTAACAGATGTCAATTGCTCTAATAATAATTTGCAAAATTTAAATCTAAACAATAGCAACAATACTAAAATGCTAACTGTTAATTTTAAAAATAACGCTTCGTTATTCTGTATTAAAGTGGATAACACTACCTATTCAAACACAAATTGGGCTGGAGCAAAAGATACAACGACTCGATATTCTGAAGACTGTGAAGCACCTCTCACTTTAGCTTCGGATAATTTTGCTATCGAATCAAAAGGAGAAAGCTGTTTAAATCAAAACAACGGAGAAATAAACATTTCTGCCAAAGCCAGCTATAACTATGTAGCTAATATAAACGGAACGAAATATCCTTTAGTCAATAATAGTTTGAAAGTTTCCAATTTGGCACCAGCTGTCTACAGTGTGTCCATTACAATTACAGGAGAACTTTTCGAGCAAAATTTCACTGTTACAATTCCAAAAGGAGCTACTATTACAGCAAAATCAACTGTTTCTTCCCGCATGGCTTCTGTAGAAATAACAGAAGGTACAGCTCCTTATATCGTTTTTGTAAATGGGGAAGAACAATTCGAAACCGCTTCGGATACTTTTTCGGTAGGAGTTAACAAAGGAGATTTTTTAGAAGTAAAAACAGCTAAAGCCTGTGAAGGAATTTATTTAAAAGAAATTGATAGTGATGTATTGGAATCCGTTCTGGCTCATCCAAATCCAACAAATGGAAAATTTGAAATTGAAATACCAATTTCAATAAAAGAGATTGTTATCGATTTATACACCATGGATTCTAAAATTATTTCGAAAGAAACCTATACTCCTACTAACGGACGTGTTCCTCTCAATCTTGAAAATCAAGCCTCAGGGATTTATATTGCAAAAATATACCTGGCTCAACCTAAATATTTGAAAATCATAAAAAAATAAGAATGAAGAATTTTATATACTATACTCTCATTGGTTTTTTATTCGTCTCTTGCAGTAACACTGGAGATGATTCAACTGATACAGCACCGATAGCACCTAATTTAATTGCTCCTGAAAATAATATATTATGTATTGATAATTCGGTAAATTTTCAGTGGAATATCCCTGTAGCAGTAAATAACACCTCCACAAGCTATCAAATACAGATTGCAAAAGACAGCCAATTTTCTCAGATTGTAAAAAGTGCTGAAGGAACTTCTAATTCGCAAACTATCGCATTAGAAAAGAACACTGCTTACTACTGGAGAATAAAAGCAACAGACAATCAAAGTTTATTAAGCGAATATTCTACTACATTCAAATTTTACACTGCCGGCGAAGCGGTAATCAATCATTTGCCTTTTTTGCCTGAATTAGTACAACCAACTATAAATTCTGTATTCAATACAACAACTGCAAAATTAAGTTGGACTGCTGTTGATGTAGATAAAACCGATATTCTTACTTACGACGTTTACTTTGGTACAGTCAATCCTCCAACATCAAAAATAAGCGAGAACCTAGCAGTAACAACGCTTGATGTAACTTTAAATCCTTCGAAAGAATATTTTTGGAAAGTAGTAGTTAAAGACAATAAAGGAGGGGAAACGACAGGTCAAATATGGAAATTTAAAACAAATTGACACATTGTCCTTAGATAAATAAACTTGCTTTTTTATTATAAAAGTGAAACATCTAAAAAACGAAAAAACTCCATTTTAAAATTAATATAAAATGGAGTTTTTGTATTTAAAACAACCACAGTCTACAAGATATCCTTACAAGAAAAAACTTCATTCAAACGTACTCCCTTTTCGGTATGTTGTACCGTTATTATTTCATTATGCGCATCGTGTTCCATAAACAAATAGTAATTATTATCGGCGGCGGCATTCATGAATTTTGTTTTTTCATCCATTGTCAAAAGTGGTCTGGTATCGTATCCCATCACATACGGAATAGGAATATGCCCGGCTGTAGGCAATAAATCGGCACAAAAAACGATGGTTTTTCCTTTATAATGAATATGCGGAATCATCTGTTTTTCGGTATGTCCATCGACAAAGAAAATCCCAAAATCCAGTTCGGATTTTTCCAGAAAATCGCTTTCATTTCTTTTGATAAAATTCAACTGACCGCTTTCTTGCATTGGCAAAATATTCTCGGAAAGAAAAGAAGCTTTTTCACGGGAATTGGGCTTTGTAGCCCATTGCCAATGATTTTCGTTTGTCCAAAATTTGGCATTTTTAAAAGCGGGTTCGTAGCCTGTTTTATCGGCATTCCATTGAATAGAACCCCCACAATGATCAAAATGCAAATGGGTCAAAAACACATCGGTAATATCATCACGATGAAAACCATATTTAGCCAAAGAGCTGTCCATAGAATGCGTTCCCCAAAGTGAATAATACCCAAAAAACTTCTCCGATTGCTTGTTGCCCATTCCGGTATCAATCAAAATCAAACGATTACCGTCTTCGATCAATAAACAACGGGCAGCAATATCAATTAAATTATTAGCATCGGCAGGATTGGTTTTGTTCCAAATCGTTTTTGGCACAACGCCAAACATGGCTCCGCCGTCCAATTTAAAATTTCCTGTTTCTATAGGGTATAACTTCATGTTTTATATTTAAAAATTCTAAAATAATTAGCCATGGCAATTTATGTAAAATGAAAGCATTAGTAAAACAAAATAAATCATTTATTACCTAAAAAATCAAAATAAAATATATTCATTCTAAATAAGTAAGATAAATAACTATTATCTATTTGCTTATTAGTTATAAAAATGTTATCTATTGTACATTACCGTTTTTATGCCTTATCTTTGCAGTTAATTTAGACAAAATCAATACACAATGATAAAGGTTTCTGATACTGCCAAAAAGAAAATCATCGACTTGATGAGAGAAGATGGTTTTGATGCCGCCACAGATTATGTAAGAGTAGGTGTTAAAAGCGGTGGGTGCTCGGGCTTATCTTATGATTTAAAGTTCGACAAAAATAAAGGTGAAGATGATAAAATTTTCATAGACAATGACATAACTATTGCCGTTGAAAAAAAATCTTTCTTATATCTGGCTGGAACAATTTTAGAGTTCTCAGGTGGATTAAACGGAAAAGGATTTGTTTTCAACAATCCAAATGCAACTAGAACTTGTGGTTGTGGAGAGAGTTTTTCTCTTTAAATCTTTGAATAAAAAACAATCTGTTTAAGAATTTAAATCCTTACAACGGAAATAAATCTTAAAAATTAGAATTAAAAATAAATGATTAAAAAACTATTTAAAGAGCTATTACCTCTTTAAATTTTTATCCCAAGTCTTATAGACGGACGGACGAAGTAATCTTTAAATTAAAAAAATGAGCAAATACACAGAAGACGATTTAAAAATCGAACTCGAAAACAAAGAATACGAATACGGATTTTACACCGAATTAGAATCGGAGACGTTTCCTATTGGTTTAAATGAAGACATTGTTCGTGCCATCTCACAGAAAAAAGAGGAACCACAATGGATGACTGATTGGCGTATCGAATCTTTCAGAGCCTGGGAGGAAATGATTGAGCCTAAATGGGCCAATGTAAAATATGAAAAACCGGATTTTCAAGCCATTTCATACTATTCAGCTCCTAAAAAAGCCGATCCAAACAAAACACTTGACGATGTAGATCCTGAGCTTTTGGAGATGTACAAAAAGTTAGGTATCTCTATTGATGAGCAAAAAAAATTGAACAATGTAGCCATGGATATCGTAGTTGACTCCGTTTCGGTAGCTACAACATTCAAGAAAACATTAGGTGAAAAAGGAATTATCTTCATGAGTATTTCTGAAGCCATCAAAGAACATCCTGAATTAGTTCGTAAATATCTTGGTACTGTTGTTCCTCAAAGAGACAACTTTTATGCTGCCTTGAATTCAGCTGTTTTCTCAGATGGTTCTTTCTGTTATATTCCAAAAGGAGTTCGTTGTCCAATGGAACTTTCAACATATTTCCGTATCAATCAGGCAGGAACAGGACAATTCGAAAGAACACTGTTAATTGCTGATGAAGGAAGCTATGTTTCTTACTTAGAAGGATGTACAGCTCCAACCCGTGATGAGAATCAATTACACGCTGCTGTAGTTGAGCTAATCGCTTTGGATAATGCTGAAATTAAATATTCTACCGTTCAAAACTGGTATCCTGGAAACAAGGAAGGTAAAGGTGGAGTTTTCAATTTTGTGACCAAAAGAGGATTTTGCGAAACTAACGCTAAAATTTCATGGACACAGGTTGAAACAGGATCTGCGATAACCTGGAAATATCCTTCTGTTATTTTAAAAGGAGACAACTCCATAGGTGAATTCTATTCGATTGCTGTTACTAATAATTACCAACAAGCCGATACAGGAACTAAAATGATTCATTTAGGCAAAAACACTAAATCGACCATTATTTCCAAAGGTATTTCGGCTGGAAAATCGCAAAACAGTTATAGAGGATTAGTGCAAATTAGCCCAAGAGCTGATAACGCCCGTAACTTTTCTCAATGTGACTCATTGTTGATGGGTAACAATTGTGGAGCACACACTTTCCCTTATATCGAAAGTAAAAATCCATCTGCTAAAATAGAACACGAAGCAACCACTTCTAAAATTGGTGAAGACCAAGTTTTCTATTGCAACCAACGTGGAATACCAACTGAAAAAGCCATTGCCTTAATCGTAAACGGTTTCAGTAAAGACGTATTAAACAAGTTGCCGATGGAATTTGCCGTAGAAGCACAAAAATTATTAGAAATTTCATTAGAAGGATCAGTAGGATAATCTTTTTAAGACTTTATATCAAAACAAAACATTTATGTTATCAATAAAAAATCTACACGCCTCAATAGGTGATAAAGAAATTCTTAAAGGAATCGATTTAGAAGTAAAAGCAGGAGAAATCCATGCAATAATGGGACCAAATGGAGCTGGAAAAAGTACACTTTCGGCAATTATTGCAGGAAACGAAAATTATGAAGTAACTCAAGGTGAAATCCTATTAGAAAACGAAGACATTTCTGAATTAGCTCCTGAAGAAAGAGCACACAAAGGAGTGTTTCTTTCATTCCAATACCCGGTTGAAATTCCAGGTGTTTCGGTAACAAACTTCATGAAAACAGCTATCAACGAAACACGTAAAGCAAACCATCTGGAAGAAATGCCAGCGAACGAAATGTTGAAAGTAATTCGTGAAAAATCAGAATTATTAGAAATCGACCGTAAATTTTTATCTCGTTCTCTTAACGAAGGTTTCTCTGGTGGAGAGAAAAAACGTAACGAGATTTTCCAAATGGCTATGTTGGAACCTAAATTAGCTATCCTTGACGAAACCGATTCTGGATTGGATATCGATGCTTTAAGAATTGTTGCCAATGGGGTTAACAAATTGAAAAGCGATAAAAACGCTATCATCGTAATCACGCACTACCAAAGATTATTAGATTATATCATTCCTGATTTTGTTCACGTATTATACAATGGAAAAATTGTAAAATCTGGCGGAGCTGAATTAGCACATGAGCTGGAAGAAAAAGGATACGACTGGATTAAAGGAGAAAATTAAAATTTGTTTATAGTTTATAGTTTGTTGTTCCTACTTGAGCAATAAACAAAAAAACCGTAAACCATAAACATTAAAAAATGGAATTAAAAGAAAAATTATTATCGTCTTTTATGGCTTTTGAAGAGCGTGTTGATGTTCAATCACAACTTCATGATGTGAGAACTTCGGCAATAAAAAACTTTGAAAACAAAGGCTTCCCTACTAAAAAAGAGGAAGCTTGGAAATATACTTCGCTAAATGCCATTCTAAAAAATGACTTTACCGTTTTTCCTAAAAAAGATAGTGCTATAGAATTCAATCAGGTTAAAAAATACTTTCTTCACGAAATTGATACATATAAAGTTGTTTTTATTGACGGTATTTTTAGTTCACACCTATCTTCGACCACACACGATGGAATCGATGTTTGTTTAATGTCTTCGGCATTGACAAAACCAAAATACAAAATGGTTATTGATAACTATTTTAACAAAATTGCGAGCAAAGATGACAGCTTAACTTCATTAAATACGGCTTTCGCCAATGAAGGAGCTTACATCAACATCCCAAAAAGTAAGGTTGCCGACAAACCTATTGAGATTATGTATTTCTCAACAGGAAATGAATCAGCATTAATGGTTCAACCTAGAAACCTGGTTATTGTAGGTGAGAATTCTCATGTACAAATCATTGAGCGTCACCAAAGTTTAAGCGAGAATCCAGTTTTAACTAATTCGGTTACAGAGATTTTTGCTCAAAAACGTGCTATTGTGGATTATTACAAAATCCAGAATGACGGTCTCGAAGCAAATCTAATCGACAATACTTACGTTTCACAACAAAAAGAAAGTCATGTTTATGTTCATACTTTTTCTTTTGGTGGAAACCTAACAAGAAACAACTTGAATTTCTACCATTACGGTGAAAGATTGACGAGTACGTTGAACGGAATTACGATTATTGGCGAAAACCAACACGTAGATCATTACACCTTAGTAAATCATGCTCAACCAAATTGTGAGAGTTTCCAGGATTACAAAGGAATCTTCTCTGATCGTTCAACAGGGGTTTTCAACGGAAAAGTGTACGTGGAGAAAGAAGCTCAAAAAACCAATGCTTTCCAAAAAAGCAATAACATTTTATTGAGTGATAAAGCTACTATCAACGCAAAACCACAATTGGAAATTTTTGCTGATGATGTAAAATGTTCTCACGGTTGTACAGTTGGACAATTAGACGAAACCGCTTTATTCTACATGCAACAAAGAGGTATTCCTAAAAAAGAAGCCAAAGCTTTATTGATGTACGCTTTCTCTAATGCAGTAATCGAAAACATCAAAATACCTGAATTAAAACAAAGAATCACTAAAATCATCGCCATGAAATTAGGCGTGAAATTAGGATTTGACTTATAGTTTTAAACCACAAAAATCACTAAGATTTACGCAAAGGGCACTAAGTTTTTACTAAACTTTGTGCCCTTAGTGATTTTATTTTGTGTGCTTTGTGTTTAAATTTTATTATTATGTTTTTTTTAATCCGTTAAGAGAAATCTAAAAACGATAAAAAAAAATCGTTAATTTCTTTCTCATAAATTAAACTGATACTACAATCAATCAAAACAAATAATTGCAGCAAAAAACAATTTTAGTTTTAGTACTTTTGTATTAAGATTTTTTCTAAATAATTATGTTAGACATTCAAAAGATAAGAGCTGATTTTCCCATCTTACAACAAAAAGTAAACGGAAAACCATTAGTATATTTCGATAACGGAGCTACTTCGCAAAAACCTCAGGTGGTTATAGATGCCATTTCAAAATATTACCAGGAAATTAATGCCAATATTCACCGTGGTGTACATACCCTGAGTCAATTAGCAACTGATGCTTACGAGATTGCTCGTGGCAAAATTCAAAATCACATCAATGCCAAACACGCTCATGAAGTACTTTTTACTTCAGGAACTACTTTTGGAATCAATTTGGTTGCCAATGGTTTTGCTTCGATTTTAAAACCTGGTGACGAAGTGATTGTTTCGCATTTAGAGCACCATAGTAATATTGTGCCTTGGCAAATGTTATGCGAGAAAACCGGAGCTACTCTAAAAGTCATTCCGATGAATGAAAAAGGAGAATTGGTTATGGCTGAATATGATAAATTGCTTTCAGACAAAACCAAAATTGTCACCGTAAATCATATCTCAAACGCTTTGGGGACTATCAACCCAATCAAATACATGATTGATAAAGCGCACGAAGTTGGTGCTGCAATCCTGATTGACGGAGCCCAATCGGTACCGCATTTAAAACCCGATGTTCGGGCTTTGGATTGCGATTTTTATGCTTTTTCGGGACATAAAATGTGTGGACCAACAGGAACGGGAATCTTGTATGGAAAAGAAGCCTGGCTAAACAAACTACCTCCTTATCAGGGTGGTGGCGAAATGATTAAAGAAGTTAGTTTCGAAAAAACAACCTATGCCGAATTGCCTCATAAATTTGAAGCAGGAACACCACATATTGCAGGAGGAATTGTACTAGGAACAGCAATTGATTACTTGAATGAAGTAGGTTTTGAAAACATTCAACAACAAGAATTAGAATTATTAGCTTACGCGACCGAACGTTTATCAGAAATTGAAGGTTTGCGCATTTACGGTAATTCCGAAGCAAAAACTTCGGTTATTTCATTTAATATCGAAGGAATTCACCCTTATGATATTGGTAGTATTATTGATAAATTAGGAATCGCAGTACGAACAGGTCACCATTGTGCACAACCGATTATGAATTTCTTTGGAATCCCAGGAACTATAAGAGCTTCTTTCTCGTTTTACAACACCAAAGAAGAAATTGATGCCTTAGTTGATGCTGTTAAAAAAGCCCAATTAATGTTATCCTAAAACTTAAATATGAAATTACTATCGTTATTATTCCTGACCATTTTTCTAAGCAAAGGCTGTGAAGGAGATGCACAAAAAAAATTGGAAGCAGCTCAGTTAATTTACACCGCTAACTCTAGAGGATTCCATCAGGAAATAATAATCGAAAATCATATTGCAAGCATAAAAAAAGACCGAAAAGGAAAAGCTGTTCAAACAAAAATCACCAATGCTGACTGGAAAGAACTAATTGCCCTTTTTAAAGAAATAAATTTAGAAGAAATAAAAGATTTGAAATCGCCTACTGAAAAACGTTTCTATGATGGTGCGGCGATAGCCAATTTGAAAATAAATTACAAAGGAAAAAGCTATGAATCACAAAGTTTTGATCACGGTTTTCCTCCTGTTGAAATAAAAAAAATAGTGACTAAAATAAATTCATTTGCAAAACAAAACAATGAAAATTAAAGATATACAAGAAGAAATTGTTGACGAATTCTCGATGTTTGATGATTGGATGCAGCGTTATGAATACATCATAGAGTTAGGAAAAAATCTTCCGTTAATCAAAGAAGAATTCAAAGTTGATGAAAATTTAATTAAAGGTTGTCAATCAAAAGTTTGGTTACAAGGAGAACAAAACGAAGATAAAATAATCTTCACCGCCGATAGCGATGCAATATTAACCAAAGGAATAATTGCCATATTAATCCGTGTTTTTTCAAATCAAACTCCAAAAGACATCATTGATGCCGACATGGGTTTCATTGACGAAATAGGCTTAAAAGAACATTTATCGCCTACAAGAGCAAATGGTCTTGTATCAATGATAAAGAACATTAAAATGTATGCTTTGGCATTCAATACTAGAGGATAAAACAAAAACACAAATGAACTTATATGACTTATATGGTTCAAAAATAGACACAAAATGGAACA
The DNA here is from genome assembly GCF_004016525.1 of Flavobacterium sufflavum. Classification (GTDB taxonomy): domain Bacteria; phylum Bacteroidota; class Bacteroidia; order Flavobacteriales; family Flavobacteriaceae; genus Flavobacterium; species Flavobacterium sufflavum. The sequence goes on along the minus strand of NZ_SACJ01000001.1, from coordinate 785,111 downwards.
AGAAATAGACACCAACGAATTAGGAGAAGCGATTGTAAAGAAGTTAAAAACCATTTACGATCCTGAGATACCTGTAGATATTTACGAACTAGGATTGATTTATGATGTAATGGTAAATACTGATTACGAAGTAAAAATCCTTATGACACTTACTTCTCCAAACTGTCCGGTAGCCGAGAGTTTACCTAGAGAAGTAGAAGAAAAAATAAAATCGATTGAGCATGTAAAAGGTGCCGAAGTAGAAATTACTTTCGATCCGCCTTGGAGCAAAGATCTAATGAGTGAAGAAGCTAAATTAGAATTAGGAATGCTTTAATCCGTTAATTTGTTTTTGGTTTACGGTTTGTTGTTTTGAACCTCAAACTATAAACTAAAAACTATAAACTTTTAAAATGGAAGAGATAATTAACAAAGTGGCTAATAGTGCCTTGGAAGTATTCGATTTAGAAGATTACTATCCAAAGGGCATTCGTACGCAAATCGACATTTCGCAGTGGCTACTGGAAGGTTTTTTATTAAAAGAAAAAGATTTCAGAGACGATTTAAAAAATCATGATTGGTCGCAATACCAAGACCATTATGTTGCTATTCAATGCAGTACCGATGCTATAGTTCCAGCCTGGGCTTCCATCTTAGTTGCGATACAATTAGCTCCCTTTGCAAAAAAAATCATCAATGGAAACATCGAAGATTTGGATGCAGCCTTATATGAAGAATTGCTTCCCAAAATAGATTATACCGCTTACGAAAACAAATCGGTGATTATTAAAGGCTGTTCCCGAAAACCGGTACCTATGCGTGCTTATGTTTTGGCGGCACATCATTTACAACCATTTGCCAGAAGTATTATGTATGGAGAAGCCTGCTCAGCAGTTCCGCTATACAAAGCACCTAAAAAAGCTTAAATGCTATATTTATTGAATCAAATGCTACTTTACAAGTAGCATTTTTTTTATATTTACTATTCAAAAACTACTTTAAATATGAAAAATCTACTTCTAATATTCGTATTTACATTTTCTATTTTTTCGATAAAAGCCCAGGAAGCCATAAAAGACACAACAAAAGTATGGACCAAAAAAGGCAATATGTCTTTATTACTAAGTCAGTCCACTTACAACAAACAATGGCTTGGTGGCGGTACCTCAAACGTTGCCGGAAATTTTGGTTTAAACTACGACTTTAATTATAAAAAAGGAGGTGTGGTCTGGGACAACAAATTTATTCTGGCCTATGGATTAAGCAAAATTAAAGGAGCCGAAAGAACCGCTAAAACTGATGACCGTATCGAATTAAATTCGCTTTGGGGTAAAGAATCAGGGACTAAAAACTGGTACTATTCCATGTATTTTAACTTTAAATCTCAAATGGATACTGGTCTTGACAGAAACAATGTAAAAATATCCCATTTTTTCTCTCCTGCTTATTTTCAATTTGGACCTGGTTTCTTATGGAAAAAAGACAATAATTTAAGTGTCAATTTTGCTCCGGCTGCCGGAAAATTAATCCTGGTTCACAAACATTTTACCGAATTTGGTCCTTCTTTTGGAGTTTTACAAGGAGACAATAGCCGTTTTGAATTTGGAGCCAGCATTTCCGCCTATTACAAATTAGTTGCTGTTACCAATGTTAGCATCGAAAACCGATTGAATTTATATTCGAACTATTTAGAAGATCCACAAAATGTTGATATCGATTACCAAATGAATGTGGTAATGAAAATCAACAAATACCTATCGGCAAACATTGCTTTGCAAACCATTTACGATGACAACTCTATAAAAGCCGTTCAGGTAAAAGAAGTTTTTGGATTGGGTATCAACTACCTTTTCTAGTTTTAATCTAATCTCATAAAAAACTCCTTTTGAAATTTTAAAAGGATTTTTTTATGTTATTTCCTGCATCATTATTACCCAATATTTAAGAGTTTTCAAAAAGACTAATCATGCGTAAAACTATTAGATTATACATGCACCATAGATCCTTTTAGTGAATAAGCAATAAACAGTACATCTTTTTTTGTTTGCTCATCAATATTATGTTTATCCAGTGCTTTCATAATATCGTCTACTGCATTCATATATTCACCCTGACTAATGTTCATTCCTTTATGGGCAGTAGTCATATCTTTTCCGGCATACTCTTCGGGACCTCCGCTTCCAGCTGCTAAAAAATTAATCAGGTGTTGTCTGACTTCAGCGAAATGTTGAGGATCATCCTTCAAAGGTAAAAATCTGGCCTTTACAGCCGGATTAGACATATGCAGTTCTACTATATCATCTACGATGGCCTCAATACCTTTATGGCCTCCTAGTCTTTCATAAAGACTTTTCGAATTTTGATTTGCTTCCATTTTAATTTATGTTTTAGTTAAACAGTACAATTGGAAATTAAGATTTTTCTATTGTTACAATTCTTTTATAGAGACTTTATTTGATAATAGACGATTAAAATACTTTGATAATTTCGCCATCCGGACGCACTAGAAGCTTTTTAATTTCTTTATCTTTTTTAATTCTTAAACTATAGTGATTTTCAGTAATATTTCCATTTGATTGCTTATATAACAATTTATCACTTATGATTCTCCATTGAGGAAAGGCTTTATGAACAGAAAGCATCACTCTGTAAGGAGGTATTACATCTCTATAGTTCTCAACTACATGAGTTAATTTTCCTTTTTCGTTATAAGTGGCTGCTAAAGAACCTTTTTTTAATTTCATAACTAAAAGATATTCTTCAAATCCTTCGTAATCTTTCCCAACTTGATAAGCAACAAATTTTTCTTGAATTTTTCTAACACTTCCGTCAGGATTATTATCGTGAATATAAGTCGAAAAATCTTTTTCAGCCTTACTTATTACGATTTCAGGTAACTTATTTATCTCTAGATTCCCATCTTCCTTAAGGGGTTCATCCTGTGAGTAAGAAGTGTAGGCAAAACCAAAAAACAACAAAATAATAATTAGTGATTTCATGATATTCAGTTTTAAATTAATAATAAATTTCTGCAATTTTATATGTATAATATTTTATACCGATTGTAGGTTTATTATATGTTTAAAATATTTAATACCAATAATTTAACACCTTTGTTTATTGTTGATTTGAAGAAGTTACGAATGTCTTAAAACGATTAAATTTAGTTAATTTTTTCAAGCATTATAGTTAATTTTTTCAAAATAAAACAGATATACAAATACTTTTAAACGTTAAAAATGAACAATAAAAAATCCCTCCTGAAAACTCAAAAGGGATTTAGTGTACTTTATAGTTTGAAAAAACTATTCTTTTTCTTCTTTTTCAATCGCATCCTTGTAATCAGGATACAGGAATTTATTGTATGGAAAACGAGTAATATGAATTTGACGTACAGCTTCATAAACTCTTTCTCTAAATTCTTCGAAATTTTCTTTATTGGTAGCCGAAATAAACAAAGCATTTTGCTCGCCTACACGACTCATCCAGGTCGATTTCCACTCTTCAAGTGTATAATGTTTGGTGGTTTTTTCGGTCATTAAATCATCTTCGTCAATGGTCAGATGTCTGTAAGCATCAATTTTATTAAAGACCATAATTACCGGTTTATCACCCGCTTTGATGTCTAATAAAATTTGATTCACCGAAGCAATGTGATCTTCAAAATCAGGATGCGAAATATCAACCACATGTAACAACAAATCGGCTTCACGAACCTCATCAAGCGTACTTTTGAACGAATCAACCAATTGTGTTGGTAATTTTCGAATAAAACCTACAGTATCCGAAAGCAAGAACGGCAAATTCTTAATAACCACTTTTCTAACAGTAGTATCCAGCGTAGCAAAAAGTTTATTTTCGACAAAAACATCACTTTTCCCAATAGCATTCATCAAAGTTGATTTTCCAACATTGGTATAACCCACTAAAGCCACACGAACCATAGCCCCACGATTGCTTCGTTGCACGCCCATCTGTTTATCGATAGTTTTAATTTTTTCTCTCAATAACGAAATTCGGTCACGCACAATACGACGGTCGGTCTCAATCTCAGTTTCTCCGGGACCACGCATCCCGATTCCCCCTTTTTGTCGCTCAAGGTGTGTCCACAATCCTGAAAGACGGGGTAATAAATAAATACATTGCGCAAGTTCAACCTGGGTTCTTGCATAAGAAGTTTCAGCTCTTTGGGCAAAAATATCCAGGATCAAATTGGTTCTATCCAAAATTTTACAATCAATAATTTTGGAAATATTTTTTTGTTGTGAAGGCGTTAATTCGTCATCAAATATAATAGTCGAAATTCCGTTTTCTTTTACATAATGATGAATCTCGTCTATTTTCCCGGTTCCTAGAAAAGTTTTAGGATTGGGTTTATCCATTTTTTGTGAAAAACGTTTCACCACCTGGCCACCTGCCGTAAAAGTTAAAAACTCTAATTCGTCAAGATACTCCGTGAGTTTTTCTTCACTCTGACTTTGAGTAACAATACCAACGATGGCTGTTTTTTCAAAATTTATTACTTCTTTTTCTAACATATCATATAATAAGCTGCAAATTTAATGATTTGCTGAATAGAAATGTGATTTATAATACCTAAACAATCAGCTTAGACTATAAATGACAAAAGAAAATTTTAGTTTACCGAAATCAATTTCACCTCAAAAATCAGTACAGAACCACCAGGAATACTTCCATAATCATTTCCTCCATATCCTAACTTAGCAGGAATAACAAGTAAAGCACTACCACCTTCTTTTAAGTATGAAATTCCTTCTGTCCAGCCTTTAACCACTTGACTTAAACCAAAAGAAATTCCTTTTTCGTCACTTTGATCAAATACTTTTCCATCCATAAAATAACCTTTGTAAGCAACAGTTACATTAGAAGCAGGAGTGGCTTGCTTTCCCGTTCCAGGATTATTGATTACATAATATAAACCTGACTCGCTTTTAGTTCCTTTTAATCCTTTTTTAGCAACGTACTCTTCAACTTGCTTCTCATTTTTAGTAACATACGGAATCTCGCTTGGCGCTTCGCTGCTATTGATTTTATTTTCTTTTTTACAAGAAATAAAAAGAGTCATAATCAATAGTGCCGATAATAAATTTTTCATGGTAAATTATTTTTTAAAGAAGCCAAATATAGTAAAATCAAGCTTTTATTTTAAAAAATTATCTGTCCTAAGAAAAAAAAACATCATTAGCCAAATTTGCATAAAAACCAAGCCTCCCCTTAAATAACGAATCCTTAAACCCAAAATAGGCAAATTCAATACAGCTTATTTTCTTACAGCAAACACAACTGACCTGTATTAATTTCAGCACAGTACAAGATACTACAGGATACTGATTTACACTTGCCTAATTAAATTTACCCCTGACTATTAACCAATAACCAAAACCATTTATGAATAGAAAAACTACTTTTTCTTATCATCGACTGTACCTTACAATCAGCTTGTCGATGTGTTTTTTTCTGTTCAATTGTCTGTCGTCCTTTGCCCAGCAATGGACGATACTAGGCAATGAACAAGCGATCTCTTCAGTTAGTTCCTCTTACACCAGCATTGCGGTGGTAAAAATTGGTTCTAATTTTATCCCTTATGTTGCGTTTACAGAAAGTGGAGTACCAAAAGTAAAAAGACGTTTAACCGACGGAACTTGGGAGCAAGTCGGTGCAAACCTTGCTACTAGTGCTTCTTATACTAAAATTTACGCTAACTCAATTGGCGAACTGTTCGTTACTTACATCGATCTTTCGGCAGGTTCTAAATTAGCCTTAAAAAAGTATGATTATGTTACAGGAACCTGGAATGCTTTGAACGAAGACAACGCTAACCTGTATGTTTCTACAGGAAACGCTAACGGTATGAGTGTCGTAAGCCAATATAGTTCAACACAACGTTGTTCTATAGCATTTGATTCATTCAACACTCCTTACATTGCTTTTAGTGAGTCAGGGATGCTACCTTATGTTAAAAAATTCAATGGAACCTCATGGGAAACTGTTGGTTCTGGTGCCGTTCCGGGAGGATTTGGTGCATCAGTTGGCTTAGCAATTGATGCAAATGACAAACCCTGGTTAACTTACTTAAGCTTAGCTGCGGCTAACTCCACTACAGGTACAGTTGCACTTTATGGATACAATGGTACTGCCTGGACTGCAGTTACTATTCCAACGCCTATGTCAGGCCGCCATACAAACATTGCAATTAAAGATGCTAATACGCTTTGTATTGCCTATTTCAATACTGGTAATACTAATAGAGCAACCGCTATTTTATACAACAAATCAACCAATACCTGGGGAACTGCAACTACTCTTGCCAACAGAGACTCTCCTAATATTAGCTTAATCAATGATAATGCAGGCAATATATATTGTTCTTTTATTGATTATACCGCTACTACAAACGTATTTCCAACCCGAGTTCGTTTTCTCGCAGCAGGCAGCACAACATGGACTGAGTTAAAAGATCCTACTGTTCTCAGAGGTATTGACGAACCTACAGGCTGGCCTTCAATTGCCATAGGAAATGCTCCTTACCCTTATGTAGTTTATACCAAAGCAAATTCTAGTGCTGTAACGACTCCTGTCGCCAGGATGTACACTCCACCACCGCCGCCTGCTGAACTTACTACTAACAATGTAACTAATATAAGCACTACAACAGCTGTAGCCGGAGGTAATATCACTTCAGATGGAGGAGCAGCAATAACCCAAAGAGGGGTTGTTTATAATAACTCCAATTCAAGTCCTACTACCGCAGATGCCAAAGTTGTAGCTACTACTACAGGCTCGGGTTCTTTTTCTGTAACTCTTAGCGGACTTACTCCGGGAACTTTTTATTATGCTAGGGCTTATGCAATTAATAGCGCTGGTACATCTTATGGAAATACAGTAAGAATAAGTACTTTACAAGTGCCCGATGCTGTAGTTACAACTCCTAAACAGGTAGAATTCCTAACAAGAGGTCTTGTAGCCATACAAAAAACGAGTAGTTCAGTATTTCTAAGTTGGCGTTTACTGGGTAATGACCCTTCAAACATTGCATTTAACGTTTATCGCAACGGAGTAAAAGTTAATGCGTCTCCTATCACTACCTCTACTAATTACACAGATGCCACTACTACTCCAAACAATAATTATAGTATTACTACAATTATAAACGGAGTTGAAAGTGAACAAACTGCTCCAACAACAGTATGGGCTTTGAACACTTTTAATAGTGCTCGTAATAACAAATTATCTATTCCTATTCAGATGCCGGCTGGAGGTACTTTACCTGATGGACAAAGCTATACCTATACAGCTAACGATGCTTCGGTAGGTGATGTAGATGGAGATGGTACTTATGAAATTATTTTAAAATGGGATCCTACCATTGTGAATGACAATGCCGGTGGTTATAGCGGAAAACAAATTTTCGATTGCTACAGGCTGGACGGAACAAGACTTTGGCGTATTGACTTAGGAATCAACGTAAACGCCGGACCGCATTACAACCAGTTCATGGTATACGACTTTGACGGAGACGGAAAAGCCGAAATGATTTTAAAAACTGCCGACGGTACCGTTGACGGCGCAGGAACTGTAATTGGTAATGCTTCAGTTGACTATCGTAATTCTGCTGGTTGGGTACAACAAGGTCCTGAATTCCTAACGGTTTTTAACGGATTAACTGGTGCCGCTATGTCAACTATAACTTATCAACCTGCCCGCGACAACACCGCTGACTGGGGAGATACTTATGGAAACCGTCAGGATCGTTTTGTATCGGCTGTTGCCTATCTTGATGGTGCCAGACCAAGCTTAATTGTGGGTCGTGGTTATTACAATAGATTAACACGTGCAGCCTATAATTGGAGAAATGGACAGCTTACTATGCTATGGAAATTCGACAGTAAAGACCCTACTCATCCAGAATACAATTCTTATTCAGGTCAGGGTAATCATCAAATGACAATAGGTGACGTTGACGGAGATGGCAAAGACGAAATCATCAATGGTTCAAGTGCCATAAACGATGACGGAAAACCACTTTGGACTTATGGAATGGGACATGGAGATGCCTTACACATGACCGATATGGATTTAGACCGTCCTGGGCAGGAAATCTGGATTAATCTGGAATCTCCAGGTTCTTATGATGGTTTGGGTTTAAGACAGTATGATGCCAAAACCGGACAAACTAATTGGGGAATTCCAACTACTGGCGACGTAGGTCGTTCTATGGCTGCCGACATTGATCCTTATTTTAAAGGTTATGAAATGTGGGGTTCTTCAGGTGATAGTACTTATGATGTAAAAGGAAATGCTATCAGTGCCAACAAACCAACTTACAATTTTGGAATTTGGTGGGATGGCGATTTGGGTCGTGAATTATTAGATGGTAACGTCATGGACAAATGGAATCCTACCACAAAAGCACAAGGTCGTTTGTTTACTATTTATCAGGCTTATCCTGTTTCATCTAACAACAGTACCAAGAAGAATCCTTGCTTACAGGCAGATATTTTAGGTGACTGGAGAGAAGAAATAATATTCCGTAAATCAGACAATACAGAACTTGTAATTTTTACGACAGACACACCTACTACCTATCGTATCCCAACATTGATGCACGATCCACAATATCGTACAGCAGTTGCCTGGCAGAATTCAGCTTACAACCAACCTCCTAATACAAGTTATTATATTGGGTATGACATGGATGTGAACAATATCCCTACAGCAAAAATTGCAGTGGTTGACGTTGTTGCTCCAAAAGTTACAACTATCAACAGACTTACACCGGGATCTGCAAAAAACAATGCAACAACTGTTACTTATCGTGTTACTTTTTCTGAAGATGTGAGCGGAGTTGATGTTGCTGATTTTGCATTAAATACAACTGGAAACGTAGCTGGAACTATTGCATCAGTAAGTCCTGTTACTAATGCTTCATTTGATGTAACTGTAAACAACATTAGTGGCGATGGTACACTTCGCTTAGATGTAAATAACAGCGGTACCGGAATTGTTGATGGAGCAAACAATGCTTTGGCAGAAGGCTTTACAAATGGTGAAATCTATACCTTCGACCATACAAATCCAACGCTAACTATTGCAACTATTAGCTCAAACAATGCTAATCCTGTTTTTGCAAAAGAAGGAGACACAGTTACATTAAACTTTGAAGCTTCTGAAATCATAACTAATTTAGAAGCAACAATTGCAGGACATGCTGTTACAACAACTAATCTTGGAAGCAATAAATTTAGTGCTACTTACCAATTGACAAATACGGATACTGAAGGTACAATTCCGTTTGCTATCCAATTCAAAGACGAAGTAGGAAACACTGGAATCCCAGTTAGTGTTGCTACTGATGCAAAAACAATTGTATTCGACCGCACAGCACCAACATTGTCATCGGCTATATTATCGTCTAATAATAGTAATCCTGCTTACGCAAAAGAAGGAGATATTGTTACTTTGAACTTTGCCACATCAGAAGAAATTGAAACTCCAACGGTAACAATTGCCGGACATGCTGTTACAGCAACCGATCTTGGAAGTAATAAATACAGTGCAACTTACCAATTGACAAATACGGATACTGAAGGTTTAGTTGACCATACAATTAACTTTAGTGATGCTGCTGGTAACACAGGTTCTGGTGTTGCAAATACAAGCAATCGTATTACTTATGATCGTACAATTCCGGCTATCACTGCTCCGGCTGATCTTAGCATCAATGCCGATAATGGAAGTTGTCAAGCAACAAACGTGGCTTTAGGTACTGCATCAACAAGCGATACTAATACAGTTGAAACAACAAATGATGCACCTGGCATTTTCCCTATAGGAACTACAACTGTTAGCTGGACAACTAAAGATACAGCTGGTAACAGTCAAACAGCAACTCAAAAAGTAGTTGTAACAGATTCGCAGAAACCTTCAATTACTGAACCATTGTCACAATCATTCTGCTATAACGGAAGTACTTATAGCATTCCAACATTATCCGCTACGGACAATTGTGGTATTAGTTCTATTAGCTACACCATAAGCGGAGCTACTTCAAGAAACGGTAATGGCAATGATGCAAGCGGAAACTTTAATGTAGGTGTTTCTACAATTACATGGACAGTTTCGGACATTCATAACAATCAATCAACGATTAGTAACACTGTTACTGTTAACGCTCCAGTTTCTGTAACAATTAATGATGTTTATGCATTAAACCAAACTACCGATAACAAGAATACCTTATACATTGGCTACGGACCGTCGTCATTAAAACTGACAGCAAAACCTAATGGTGGTTCAGGCGCATTTGGTTTCAAATGGAACACAGGAGAAACAACATCTTCTATTAATGCAAGTACAGCAGGAACTTACAGCGTAGTTGTTACTGATGCTCAAGGTTGTACTGTAACCACTTCAACAGCTATTAACGTAATAGATGTAAGCTGTGGCAACAACAAAGATAAGGTGATGATTTGTCACAATGGAACTTCCATTTGCGTAGCTTCATCAGCTGTTCAATCACATCTGAATCATGGTGATAATATAGGGACTTGCGGAACATATAGTAAAGTAGCAAAATCGGCTATTCTTAATGAAAACAGCACAACTGAAACCGGAATGAAGGTTTATCCTAATCCTACTTCGGGCGAATTCACAATAGAGATCAACAGTTTGAAAACAGGAAAAGCGACAATAAATATTGTAACTTTAAATGGGCAAATTGTAGAACAACGTGATGTTGTATTATCAGAAGGAACCCAATCCTTTTCTTTTAATATCATCGGAAAAGCATCTGGAGTATACTTAATAAAAGTAAGCGGTATCGATGGTGTGAATACACAAAATTTGATACTTCAAAATTAATTATTAATTTAGCAATCAGGCGGCTCGTAATATAAGTTTACGAGCCGCTTTTTTAATAAAAATAATGAAAAACATATCTCCTATCTTAGTTTTTATCATCGCTTTTTTTGTGTCTTCATTCACAAAATCTGGTGAATTACTGGCTCATGTTGACAAAATGCTCTATCTAAAAGGTAAAATAGAAGATAAATCTATTATCATAAAAATTAAGTGCTACGACGAATCTACTGTTCGTTATATGAATTACTATTTTGAAGACGATAAAATAGATCACTATCTGGAGGGAAATCTTATTGGAAATGCCTGGCAATTCAATTCAATTGACAATCAAAATGCGGAAATAAATTTAGTCATCAAGGAAGATAAAAACGGGATTTGGAAAGGATTTTGGCGCGAAGGTTCCAATAAAAAAATAGATCTTATTCTCAATCCTATATTTGCTAATCCTGATTCAAAATATTATTCCTATTCCCAATCTAAAGAATTAGATCTTTATGATGCTTATAAAATTTCTATAGTAGATTTAACCAAAACAAAAACCGAGAAAGTTTCTAAAAATTTTACTCTGGACTGGTACTTAGAAAAGCAATCCGGAATTGCTTTTTTTAGATTACACAATGAAAATAAAAAAACAAGTTGTGACAGTATAAATAATGTTTTGGAGACCTTACAATTATCTCTTATTCAGGACTATTATCGTTTTAACCCAAACAGAAACGGCTTAAACATTGAATCGGAAATACTGTATCTAAACGAAAATTTAATCAGTTTCAAAATTATTTCAAATACAACTTTTAAAACACAAAATCCCGTAAAAGTACAGCAACTGCTTTGCTTAAAGCTCCAAAATGGTCAACAAATAGATTTAGAAAGCATAGTTTGGTTTGATGAAAAAAATCCCAAACCAGAAGCAAATGATGTTTCACAAACTTATGAATATCGAAAAAAAGTTTTTGCTCCTAAGGTCTTTTCGATATTAAACGAACTTTACCCACAACAAATGCAAACCAGCGATTGTAATTTAAATAAAGAAACTACCTGGGCTATTCCTAATTTTATTCTTACCGAAAAAGGGATTCAGTTTAGTTTTTCTAATTCAGCTAATTGCAGTTTAATGGACTGGGCAATCATCCCTTATGAAAAACTAGCATCTTTTCTTGAAAAAAAATACCAACTGCACTAATCCCCATAAATTTGCACATCGTCTATTTGAAAAGTACCGTCTAAAGCCAGGTCTTTTCCTGAACCGATGTATTTAAAAGCAATATTTATCTTCCCTGTATAAATTGACAAATCAATAGCTCCTGAACCTATAAACTCATTCCAGGGCGTAGCCTGAGTCGGAATCTTCGCCGAAACCCGAGTCCAGCTTGCTGTATTAATATGCAGTCCGTCAAAATTAGTGGAGATATAAACTTCGAGTGTATTTAACGGCGAATCCACATCCAGATGATCCTGGGCAGTTCTAAACGAAAGACTCTCATTAGTATGCGTATTCATATCGATTTTTGGCGAAATCAGCCATACAATATTCGACGCTACCTTAGTTCCCGTTATCGCAAATTCGGCATAACCGTTACCCGAAGAAATTCCGCCTTTCCAAACAATTGCTCCCGCTTCAATAATATTACTCCAGCCAGGCAAACTCAAATTTGTCCCATCAGAAACCGTTTGAAAATCTTCAACAAAAAAAGGAATATTTCGTTTTCCTATCATACTAACATCAGTTTCTTTTCTGGAAACCAACTGATAATCGGTGTCGTATTTAGTCAGTACTCCTCGCACTTTTCCACTTCCATTAGGCACCATACTTTTTGAAAAATCGGCAAAACTACTGGTTCTAAAAATCATCTGATTGCCGTTTTTGTCAACCAAATTCCAATTTGTCGCTCCGCCCACATCATTCGCTTCTTCATAATAATGACGTCCGATGGCTGGTTCTGTAAACTGCACATTCGACAATTCAATCAGCGTATTTAAATGACTATCGTTAATTTCGCCTAAACCAATCGACCGAACCAATTGCTCTTCTTTTACATTGGTACAGGAAGCATTCAAAACCTTTTTATAATCATTTTGCGAAAGTCGCCCTACTCCGCCCTGATTAAAAGCATTTACATACAAAGCACCAATTCGTAAACCACCATAATACAAATCGGTATACTGATTTTTCAATTTTACATAGACTTTATTCCCCACCCGATAATCAACATACAAATTTGTGGCATCTATGGGAACACTAAACCCAACCGAAGGAGTTGTAGCTGTAGCCAGGGTTTGAAACGAAATGCTTTTAAAAAAATTACCATTTTCATCACTCGAAACCACATAGGCTTCTATCACATCATCATAAGGATATTGAGCGACAATTTCGGCTGCAGTTTTCTTAATTTCAGCTACTGTTTTGTTCACCGCAATATCAGGCTGATTACAAATGAGTTTCGGAATCTCCGTTTCATTATTGGCACAAGCTCCAAAAACAACGAAGGATATTATCATTAAAAAAAATTGAAAAGTATAGTTTTTCATAACAGCTAAAATTTTAAATTAGAAACTGAAATAGAGATTCACAAAAAAAGTCCTGCCATAACCATAAAAATATTTGTTCCCAAAGGAAGGCGTTCCGCTGGAAACATCCTGATTAAGTTGCCTGAAATTAGCATTCCGGGCTTGCTCATAGCCACCTGTTTTGTATTTACAGTCAAGCAGATTATTAATGCTCGTAAAAAGTCCGAAAGTTTTGTTTTTGAATCGCCAGGATTTCCCGCCAATTAAATTGAGTAAAATCATGGGATCAAACTTTTCCTGTTTTAATAATTCGGCTGCTCTTTCTTCAGTAGCTTCCGGAAAAGGAAATCCGCTGGCAGGATTAATATAAAATCGATTGGTTCTGGAAATGGGCGAAACATCAATATAATTCTCTGCCAAATAATTGACATTCGTTCCTAGCCACCAATATTTTGGATCGCGATATTCCAAACCCAAACTATACGCCTGTTGCGGCATTCCCGCCTGTTTGTAATTTTTTAAAAGTGCGGTGCCAAAATCAAAGGACGGATTGGTATTTTCTATTGAAGCCACCGCATCATTATTGATGCTTACATTCGGATTGCTGTCAAAAGTAAATTTTCCATAAGCTGCTGAAAAACTCGTTTTGAGAGTTGGATTTATTTGGTATTCAAAACTGAATTCGGCTCCTATATTCTTCTTATCCAAATGCGTTAAAGTCTGACTCACAAAAGCATTGGTATTGGTATAACCTGCTTCATTATCAAAAATTCCTTCGGCATAAAAAAAGCTGATTTTAGTAGCATCTTTAATCTTCGAATAATAGGCTGTCAACCTTGTTTGGAGTTTTGGAGTACGAAAAACATAAGTCGCATCAAGACTGTTGAGCGTTTCACTTTGCAAACCATCAACTATGGTATTGTTCAATCGAGCATTCGAAAAACTATTTCTCAAATTAGGTGCCTTAGTCAAATGAGCTGCATTCAAATTCAAGGATTGTCTTCCCGAAATTTTAAAAATCATTCCGCCTTTGAAACCGAAATTCTCAAAGTTCAATTTTTGGCTTTTGCCAAAAGAAATCGTCGGATAAATTCCGTTTTTATACAAACCATTTCGTTGATAATTAGTTCTGGAAAAAGATTGTGCCAGATAAAAATCGATTTTATTATATGAAAATTTAAACTGGGTGAAAGCTTCTAAAACTGCTGCCGAGAGCCTGTAATTGTAACCATAAGCATCGCCCACCTTGACTTGGCGATTTGGATTGTTTAAATCGGATTGCGCCTGAGTACCACTGTAAAATCCATCAATGTCTTCAAAAAAAGCACCTCCCAATAAATCCAACAACTTTTGATAATTATGCGATTTCAAATCGCGAAAGGAAATTCCAGAATTCACAATCAAATTTTCAGAAATCTGAGAATTAAAGTTAGAATTGACACCAATTGTTTGATCATCATTCCTATCTTCATACAATACATAATGACTTTGAGCAGCTTCATAACCAATGATATTCGAATTGGCATCTACTACAGGATTCTGATTCGCCCGATACATAACTTCCCAATCGATTTGAGGATTTGCCAAAAATGCCAGTCTGTTTTTTTCAGCGTTATCATAATCAGGAGTAAATTCTCCTGAGAATTCTCCATTATCAGCAGCGTACATCGAACTGTAATAACTCGGCAATTTTCTAAAATAGGTTGGATCAGGACTATTAGCATTTTGATAATCAATAGTACTGTTTCCTATTTTCCCAAACTGATACAACACTGCCGAATTCAGATTAGTATGATCGTTTATTTTAAAATAATGATTCAGCATTAGGATAGGTTCTTCAACGGTTTTTACACGGGCATTTCTCTTTTCTCCATTTTGATAACCCCAATAAGAATTATAAATTTCACTGGTTAAATGAGTCACTTCAGTAGTATTAGGCGAATTTTTCCCGCGTTCGTTTGGTGTATAAAATCCCGTAATATTAATCGAATGCTGGTCGTTTAATTTCTTTTCGATACTTAGAAAAAGAGAATTCGCATCATAAGTAGTGCCTTCAAAATAGCCTTCCTGAGCATAGCGTTTTCCTGCCGAAATAACGTAAGCCCAACCCAAATTGCTCATTCCCGAAGCATAAGTCGCCATGATACGACCAGTATAATTAGTATTGGTTACTGAAAATGTGATTCGACTTCCTTTTCGATAAATAGAGGCTCGCGTATTAATTTCCTGAGTCCCAAGAATCCCTCCAAAAGTATAATCCGAAGGAGTGGTTCCTATGGAAAATTCCTGATTTCGTGTAGCATCATTGAGTCCGCCCCAGTTGTTCCAATTGGGTCTGCCGTCATATAATTTGTTCATGATGACGCCGTTAATCATCGTACTGGCATTTTCACTATCCAAACCACGGATTCTAAAACGGGCTTGTCCCCAATTGAAAGCGGCAGCTTGCTGAAAAGCATCTCTGGAAGATTGCAATAATCCCGAAGTATTTTCGGAACTGCTGTTGTCATCGGTTAAATCGTCTTCAAAAAGTTGGATTACGGCTGCCTGTTGGTCAGCAACCTGATCTAATTCCAGCAAAATAGTTCCTAAATCTATTACTAAAGTATTTTTCAAACTTACCGGAAACAAAGCATCTTTGTAGCCCTGACTGTGAAAAAGCACTAAATAATCAGCTGCCGGAATGGATTCAAAAACAACAATTCCATCAGAATTAGTAAGCTTCGTAAAATTGGTATTCTGAATAGAAACCACAGCAGCAACTAGTGGTTTTAGCGTTTTGGCATCTAAAACCCTGGCTGAAATTCGAGCTTGATTTTGTGCCAAGATGCAATTCATTGGCACCATACCGAAAAGTACAACAAGAAAATATTTCATAAGCCAAAAAAATTAACCGTAAATATCCTTTGTTGAAAAAAAGAACATCACGTTATCATACAACTTGAAAAATCTGATTTCTAAGCATAAAAAAACATTCCCAAAAAGGAATATTTCAATAAGTATGGATTGTTGTTTTTTGGAAACTAAGCAAAAATCGAAACCGATTCAAGCAATATCAAAAGCAGTGGTATTAAACAACTTAACAAAGTCAGCTAGCACTTTTGACTATTTAAAAATAAGAAAAAAATTATTTGCTTAGATTTTTTTGTAGATTTTTTATTGTTTTATTTCTAATCACTAGCCCCGATAGCAGCAAGTATCCTTTTATTTCGTTTTTAAAAACGAGATAAAAGATACTGCGAATAGCGGGAAATAGCTCCTAATAAAATTACTGAATCACTTTAATTCTTGGTACTAAAAAGGCAATAAGAATCCCAAATATTCCAATAAAAGCAAATGAAAATCGGAGACCAAACAATTCGGCGATGTACCCAATTACGGGCGGCCCCATTAAAAACCCAAGAAAACTCACACTGGATACAGCCGTTAGTGCTTCACCGGGAGGAATAGTTGGATGTTTTCCAGCAATGCTGTAAAGCGTAGGGACAATAGTCGAAACCCCAAGCCCTACCAACATAAAACCAAGCATTGAAGGTATCAGATAAGGAAAAAATACCGCTGTAAAAAGTCCGGTTGAAATTAAAACACCTCCTGTTTGCAGCACCATTTTTCTACCAAATTTATTAATCATGCCATCACCTAAAAAACGTCCGGTAGCCATCATAATCATAAAAGAAGTATAACCCAAAATAATAAGTGGACCCGGCGCCTGAACGATATCTTTAAAATAAAGTCCGCTCCAGTCAAACATAATTCCTTCACTGGCCATCGAACCAAAACCAATAATTCCAAGCCAAACTAAGGACATATCTGGTTTTGAAAACAGCTTTTTCTTCTCGACAATTTTTCTTTTCTCTTTGGCTTTAACCAAAAATTTATAATTGAAAGCAATAAGCAATAGTGTAATTATCCCAACAACAATAAAATGATGGTAAGGTGTTAAATTTAAAGCTAACATTCCTAATCCTACTAAAGCTCCTGTAAAACCGGCGAAACTCCACACCCCGTGAAAAGAAGCCATGATGGTTCTTTTGAAAAGTTGTTCGGTATAAACGCCTTGAGTATTTACGGCTATATTATTCATGTTTCCGAATATTCCAAAAAAGTACAATCCTAAAGCCAATTGCCAGGCATTGGTTGCCAAACCTAAATTGGTCAAACAAAAAGCATACATACTCAACGACAAAACCACTAAACGATGGCTTCCGTAACGCGTGACTAATTTTCCTGAAAATGCCATCATGGTCAATTGTCCTACCGGAAGTGCAAATAAAATAGATCCTAAATCAGCATCACTAAGATGAAGTGCTACTCTGATATCCGGAATTCTACTCGCCCAGGTAGCAAAACACAAACCCATTCCGAAATAAAAAGAAGCCACGGCAAAACGTACTCTATTCAAATAAGAAAGTTTTGCGTTTCTAAAACTCTTTTTAATCTTTCCTTGTGCTCTAAAGCTTCCTATAAAATTTAATCGTAACAAAGGCTTTGTATTTTAGGGATTGAAGATGCAAAAATACGAAAAGGAATTTTGGCACTTACTAATTTGGTTTTAATAGCCCATAATACATCGTTATCGTTTATAAGTTTATGAAATAAAGGCTTTATAATGGAACACAGATAAAACAGATTTTGACAGATTTAATAAAAAAATAACCGCAGATTCACAGATTTATTTAATCTGCGAATCTGCGGTTATTAATTGTTTTCGAATATATTTTACAAATCAATCACTCTTTTTTCCTTACTACTTTGGATTGCAGCTTCAATAATTTGCATTACTCTTGCACCATCCTGAGCTGTAACGGGTTCAACAGTATCGTTGATGATGGCATTGTAAACCCCGTCAAAAAAGTCATAATAATTCCCTTTAAGCGTTGGGATTTTGCCATGCATAATTTTGCCGTCAATTTCAGTATGCAGGAAACCTTCTTTTTCCAACGGTTCCGTTCCCCAGGAATCTAGGTTTGGTTTCTTCATTACTTTCAAGTCGTCTTCCTGCACATCGCCTCTTGGTTTTAAAAACGAACCATTTTTGCCGTGAAGCACATAAGCCGGATTTGGTTCGCGCACAAAGAAACTTGCTTTCAAACGCACTCTGAAATCAGGATAATACAATAAAATATCTACCCAATCATCCACAACCGAATTCTCACGTGTAGTTCTGATATCGGCAGAAACAGCCTTTGGAAAACCAAACAAATACAAAGCCTGATCGATTAAATGCGGTCCTAAATCTTTCAGAATTCCCGAACCTGAATTCACGGTTTCCTTATGTTGTTTTGGACTCAAAAGGGGATTGTAACGGTCAAAATGGAATTCGGCTTCCACAATTTCGCCCAAAGCACCATCTAATAAAATTTGGCGTACCGTTTTCAAATCGCTGTCCCATCTTCTGTTTTGGAAAACGGCCAACTTCAATCCTTTTTCTTTGGATAAAGCAGCTAATTCCTCGGCTTCGGCAACGGTGGTGGTAAATGCTTTTTCTACAATGGCATGTTTTCCGGCTTCCAAAACTCGTTTTGCATATTCAAAATGGGTATCAATTGGCGTATTTACTACTACCAAATCCACATCAGAAGCTAAAATTTCGTCAATAGACTCGTAACTTTTTACCTGAGGATAATCTTCCTGAATTAATTTTTTGCTTCTTTCCCAGGAACCCAATAACTCAAAACCGGGATGTAATTCTAAAAATGGTGCTTGGAATACTTTCCCTGACATCCCATAAGAAAGTAAGGCTGCTTTTATTGTTTTCATATTTTTAATTCTTTTTTGACAATTTTCTTCTTATTACAAATATAACAATTGGCACACAGATCCAACGGATTCAACAGATTAGCACAGATTTTTTATAATCCTTTGTGGTCTTTGCGAAAACCTTTGTGAGCTTTGCGGTTAAACCATTACTTTTTTGCTCTTTCGTATTGTGAAGGCCACGCTACTTCTGTTTCTAATGCTTTCGCAAAATGCAATCCTAAATTGGGGTCACGAAGTGATGCTCTGGCAAACAAAACCAAATCGGCTTTTTCGCTCGTTAGGATTTCTTCGGCATGATTGGCTTCTGTAATTAATCCAACCGCTCCCGTTAAGATTCCTGTTTCTTTTTTAATCTTTTCGGCAAAAGGAACTTGATAACCTGGTTCTAACGGAATTTTTTGGTACGAAACCAATCCGCCCGAAGAAACATCAATTAAATCAACTCCTTTTTCTTTTAAAATTTTAGAAAACTGTATAGATTCTTCAACATTCCAACCGCCTTCAGCCCAATCTGTAGCTGATATTCGAACAAACAAAGGCAAATTCGCTGGCCATTCGGTTTGTACCGCCTCGAGAACTTCTATTGTAAAACGAATTCGGTTTTCAAAACTTCCACCGTATTCATCGGTTCTGGTATTGGATAAAGGCGATAAAAATTGATGATTTAAATACCCATGAGCAGCATGAATTTCAAGAACTTCATAACCCGCCTGAACTGCTCTTTTGGTTGCTGCTTTAAAGTCGGAAATTACTTTTTGGATTCCGTTTTTATCTAAAGCTATCGATGTTTCATCGTCATGATAGCCTATTGCTGATGGTGCTAGGGTCTGCCATCCTCCTTGTGAGGCATCCAGTTTTTTATTGCCTTTCCAGGGCGAAGAAACGCTGGCTTTTCTTCCGGCATGCGCCAATTGAATTCCCGAAACTGCATTCTGACTTTTGATAAAAGCGGTAATAGCCTTCATTTTTTCGATATGCTCGTCCTTCCAAATCCCTAAATCTTCAGGCGAAATCCGACCTTCGGGAGCAACCGCAGTCGCTTCCTGAATAATCAATCCCGCGCCTCCGCTGGCACGACTGCCTAAATGTACCAAATGCCAATCGTTAGCAAAACCGTCTGTTGACGAATATTGGCACATTGGAGAAATAACAATTCGGTTTTTTAACGTAATACTTTTTATCGAAAGTGGAGAGAATAATTTTGAAGACATAATCCAATTTTTATTTGAGAAAAGTAAAGTTACAAGAGCTTACGGAATATCCGAATTGAAATTGGGATTAATTAACAAACATTTAAAACCTTATGGAATAATTATTGTAAAATAAACAAACAGAAAACCTTACTTTTGTCAATCATAATTAAGAACCAAAACTAAAAAATGGATATTGTTATCAAGCTTTCTCAATTTTTATTGAGCTTATCATTACTGATTATATTACACGAATTAGGACATTTTATTCCTGCCAAATTATTCAAAACCAGAGTCGAAAAATTCTATTTGTTTTTTGACGTCAAATATTCCCTTCTAAAAAAGAAAATTGGCGAAACTGAATACGGAATTGGGTGGCTACCGCTAGGTGGTTATGTAAAAATTTCGGGCATGATTGACGAGAGTATGGACAAGGAACAAATGGCTTTGCCTCCACAACCTTGGGAATTTCGTACTAAACCGGCCTGGCAACGTTTAATTATCATGTTAGGCGGAGTTACTGTAAATTTTATTCTGGCTTTTATTATCTATATCGGAATGGCTTTTGCCTACGGAGATACTTATATTGCTAATTCTGACATGAAAGATGGTATATGGATTGAAAATCCTGTAATGCTTAAAGCAGGATTTAAAACAGGAGACAAAATAATTTCAATCGATGGTCAAAAAATTGAAAATTTTGATAATGATATTCCAATGAATATTATCATGTCAAAAGAAATTTTGATTGAAAGAAACGGAAAACAGCTTTCTGTTAAAATCCCTACTGATGTTATTGATCAATTGTCAAAATACGAAAAAAGTGCACTTATTCTTCCCAGAGTACCTTTTGTAGTAGCAGCAATCGCAGAAGAATCTCCTAACAAGAATTTGAAAGCAAAAGATTTATTTGTTTCTATTAATGGAGAAAAAGTAAAATATTTTGATCAGGCGAGAACTATTTTAGAGAAGAATAAAAATAAAACAATCAACGTTGTTGTTTTACGCAATTTTAAAGAAACACCTATTACAGTTAAAGTTTCTGCAAAAGGAAAATTAGGTGTACAACCAGGAGATTTAGATTTAAAAACATTAGAAAAATTAGGATACTATAAAATCAGTACTAAAGAATATAGTTTTGCAGAATCTATTCCGGTTGGGCTTCAAAAAGGTAAAGACAAATTAGTAAATTACGGAAGACAATTGAAAATGATCTTTAACCCTGAAACAAAAGCCTACAAACAAGTAGGTGGTTTTGCGGCTATTTACAATATTTTCCCTCCAACATGGAGCTGGGAAACGTTCTGGTCAATCACTGCTTTATTATCAATTATGCTTGGGGTAATGAACTTATTGCCTATTCCGGCTTTAGATGGAGGTCATGTAATGTTTTTATTATACGAAATAGTTTCAGGTAAAAAACCGAGTGATAAATTCCTTGAAAATGCCCAAATGGTTGGTTTTGTATTACTTATCACACTGTTACTATTTGCCAACGGAAACGACATTTACAAGGCTGTGATTGGCAAATAAAAAATTTGAAAAAAATCTCATTTTTTGTTTGCCGAATTGAAAAAACATCTTATATTTGCATCCGCTAAGAACAAGCTCACACAGCTTAAAATAGCAAACAAAAACGTTCCTTACGCATATTAAATATACAGTTTCCTCCTTAGCTCAGTTGGTTAGAGCATCTGACTGTTAATCAGAGGGTCCTTGGTTCGAGCCCAAGAGGGGGAGCTTTTTTAGAAAAGACTATCAGCAATGATGGTCTTTTTTTTTGCTCTAAACTTTCTAAATCTATAATGAATTAACAACTCTTTTATTTGCTACATTCAAAATTCGTCTTATATTTGCATCCGCTAAGAACAAGCTCACACAGCTTAAAATAGCAAACAAAAACGTTCCTTACGCATATTAAATATACAGTTTCCTCCTTAGCTCAGTTGGTTAGAGCATCTGACTGTTAATCAGAGGGTCCTTGGTTCGAGCCCAAGAGGGGGAGCTTTTTTAGAAAAGACTATCAGCAATGATGGTCTTTTTTTTGCTCTAAACTTTCTAAATCTATTGTATCGCATGCACTTTGTTTACATCATTTACTCTTCAGATAAAGACACTTTCTATATCGGCGAAACTTCAGATATAGAACTTAGATTACAATGGCACAATTCAGGTATGTTTAAAAAGGCACATACTAAAATAGCTAATGATTGGACATTGTTTCATCTTATCGAATGTACCGATATTGTTCAAGCCAGAAAAATAGAAAAACACATTAAAGACATGAAAAGCAAAACATATCTTTTCAATCTCAAAAAACATCCTGAAATTTCCGAAAAACTACTACTTAAATATAGTTAATCAGAGGATCCTTGTTCCGATAGCTATCGGAACGAGCCCAAGAGGGGGAGCTTTTTTAGAAAGACTATCAGCAATGATGGTCTTTTTTTTGCTCTAAACTTTTATACCAAAAAGCCTTTACATTTCTGCAAAGGCCTTTCTATTTATAATTTTATTAGTTTTTTTCTTTTTTAGTTTGCCAACAATTTATATGCAATTACACTGTTATGATTAAAAGTTGGAATGTACAACACATTTTCCTTCGCATTATAACCCAAATCAGCAGTGTTCATTTTCCCTTGTACATCCTGTAATGTACTTATTTCACCATTAGCTTTAACATAATAAATTAACCCAGCCCAACAGCTAACTATAAAATCTCCGTTTTTAAGCTGCTCCACACCATCTCCCGGCTTTTCAAAACCTTTGGCCACAACAGTTCTATTTTTCTTTTCGTCTATTTTCAAGAGTTCAGTATCAGCCAACGCATACAGGTTTTTATTAATCCATTTTAAACCATTGGCATTGGTGATGTTTTCTAAATAAAGCTCACTTTTACCATTTTTCATACGATATATTTTATTTGTACGCGTATCAGATACATAAACAACTCCTTTATCATCTACCGTTACATCGTTCAGGAAAACAGCATTTTCAATTTCCAGTTTATTAATGATTCTTCCACTCGGGATATCAATACTTACCACAGCGGTTATATCTGCCACAAAAAGTGTGTTTTTATAACGTGCCAAACCTTTAGGTGCATTTAAACCTTCAACCCATTTTGCATTGTTTACAGTGCCATCAACATTAAGAATAGTAATTCCTCCCTTCCCATCTTTTACGTTGCCCGCACCATCAATCAGACTTACATATAGTTTCTTTTCAGTTGCACTATATAGCACCGATTCAGGTACTGGTAGATTTTTGCTCTCCCAGATCGGTTTTGAGAGCTGTTGAGCTTTAACTGCAAAACTTAATACTAGAAAGGCAGACAAGGTCAAAAATTTGTATTTCATAATGTTCTAAAATTATTTTATCGTATCGAATCTGGTAAAAGTGACATGATTAGGTTGATAGCTTTTTATTTTAAACAATTTGGTTCTTCATAAGAATCGAAACAAAAATAAAATTATTAACAATATGCCTTACAGACGTAGGGTCTTTCTTTTTGCTATAAATACATTAGAAGGATTAAATCCTAAAGATAATCCGAGAAATGGGTTTTCATAATATCGTCAACAATTTCCAATGACAACGGCTTACTTTTATAATCAGAAACCTCAGAAATATCATCAGCCCTGCTTTTATCATCAGGATTCAAAGAAGTGGTAAGCATAATGATAATAATCTTACCCTTTTGACGCTCTTCTAAAGCGTGATAAGCTTCTAAGAATTCCCAACCGTCCATAACCGGCATATTGATATCCAATAAAGTTAACATGGGCTGCGGAAACACATCTCCTGCTTTTTCAAATTTCCCTTTATTGGTAATAAAATCAAGTGCTTCTTTACCATTCAATACGGTTTGAACATACTCAGCAATATCCGCTTTTTTTATAATCATCTGATTGATGAAATTAGTTCCATTATCATCATCCACCAATAAGACACAATTGAGTTTCTTTTTCATAATTATCCTAAAGTTTTTGAATTGTAAATTTAAAAATACTGCCTTCCCCCAGCTTTGATTCAGCCCAGATAGAGCCTCCATGCAACTCGACTATTTTTTTACAGTGAGCCAAACCAATACCTGTTCCTTCATATTCGTCACGGTTGTTAAGCCTTTTGAAAATAACAAAAAGTTTGTGCATGTCTTTTTCATCAATACCTATAGAATTATCCTGAATAGAGAAAAGCCATTTCTTTTCTTCTTCCTGAACAGTAATTTTGATTTCAGGTATCACCCCTTTTTTTCTGAATTTTACAGCATTACTGATAAGATTCTGAAAAAGTTGCCTTAATTCGATAGTATAACCATTCAATTCAGGCAAATCATCAACGCTTATTTTAGCTTTACTTTCCTCAAGAATTATTGACATATCCGAAATCACATCCTTCACGATTTGGGCACAATCTGCCTCGCCTAATTGTTTTTCCTTGCCTATTCTGGAATAATCAAGCAATCCTTTAACCAGATCTTGCATGCGTCGGGATGATTTAGATATAAAATCAATATAAATATCACCATTACCATCTAATTTCCCTGAAAATTCCTTTTCGAAAAGTTCCGTAAAACACACCAATGAACGCAAAGGCTCCTGTAAATCATGGGAAGTGATATAGGTAAATTGCTCCAATTCCTTATTCTGTCTTTTCAGTACTTCATTCTGCTCTGCCAGGGTTTTTTCTCTTTTTAAGATAGTTTCTGTTCGTTCTTTTACCTTTTGCTCCAATTCGAAATTCAATTTCTGTATTTCCCTGGAACGCTTGATAATTTCAACTTCCATCTCATCAACTTTTTTCTGTAAGTCTACAGTAACATTTTCAGTCTTGGATTGTTTGTTCTTTAACGTTATGAATTCGGTTACGTCTTCCACCCGATGAATAATGTAATCAATTTCATTTTGGGAATTCAGTACCGGAATGTTTATCGGACACCAATAACGCTCTTCAAAAATCCCGTCAGGTCCTTGTACATCATAGCGCTGAACAGCCATAGTATGTGGCCTTTTCTCTTTTAACACCGAATGGAGCGATTTGGATAAATTAGACACGCCATCAGCATGTTTATCCTCCGGATTATCCGGAAAGACTTCGAATAAGTTGCGACCAATCATTTCTTCCCTTTTCTTCATCGCTGCCTTTTCATAGGAATCGTTCAAGTCTAAAATGGACAAGTCAGTCGATACAATCAAAAATAAGCTCGGAGCTGATAAAAATATTTTTTGGAAATCGATTCTATCATTTTTCATAGCCTATGTCATTTATGCTTTTGGACTTAAAAGTAGGTTTTGAAATAAGACCTTTAGAAACAAGTTCTTATTCCATTTTAAATTTTAAAATATAATTCCTGTCCTTTTCTTCCATATTTCAATTACTAAACATTGATATACGGAAGAAAAAACGAGATCTTCTGTCAAGTTGGGGAGCTTTAGAAGTCTTATGCTAATATAAGACTTTATTTATAAATTAAATATTAATTTTTAAAACAGCTGATTATTTAATTTAACCACTAATAAAAAAACTTCTAAAAACCCGAAAGAAACGTCTGGCTTTTTATCACTATAAACTTTT
This sequence comes from Flavobacterium sufflavum, assembly GCF_004016525.1. Taxonomy (GTDB): domain Bacteria; phylum Bacteroidota; class Bacteroidia; order Flavobacteriales; family Flavobacteriaceae; genus Flavobacterium; species Flavobacterium sufflavum. The sequence goes on along the minus strand of NZ_SACJ01000001.1, from coordinate 759,216 downwards.
CTCCCTACCGAGATTAATTAAAGATATTGCAGTTCAATAACTTCAGGATTTTATTTTTTTACTTTTTTTTCAATCCGCTAAAACTTTTTAAAAGATCATGGGTCTAATAAGTTTTAGAAGTCATTCCTAATTAAATGCATTTATGAAATAACTCTACCTACTATTAACAATTAAATTTAGAAAAAATGAAAAAAATCTCTCTTATTGCAATCGCTCTATCATGCGCATTGTACAGTTGTTCAAATGATGGTACCGATTCTACCGATACCTCAACAACCGCATCATTAACATACGAAACCACCAGTGCAGCTACTTTGCCTACAACCATTAGCAGCTACGTGGCTAAGAACTATTCCGGGGCTACTGTTTCAGAAGTAAATTTGAATTCAGACGGTACCTACACCGTATATGTTAGCACAGGAGCGACATCTAAAAGCATCACTAATGTGAATGCTATTTTTAAATTGAATTTTACTGCCAAAGGTCTTTTGTCCAGCTCCAGCACAATTACTCCGGTAGCCATAAGTGATTTATTAACAAGTATTGTAACCTATATTAACACCAACTATGTTGACGCTACCATAACTTCGGCTCATGTAGAATCGGACGGAAGTTTTGATGTTTTAATCACAACGGCTGACAAAGTTAAAATCAAACTTAATTTCAGCAGTACAGGAGAATTTGTTTCAGCTTATGAATTGAAAGCTAATGGAAACCACAGACACCATCACTCAGACAAACACACCCGCATAGCTATTGCCGATTTAGCAAGCAGCATCACAACTTATATTAATGATAATTATGCCGGATCAAAAATTGTTACTGCTTTCTCTGAGGCCGATGGAAGTATCGACGTATTCATAGTTACTGCAGATGATGCCAAACTTAATTTAAACTTTACAGCCGATGGTACATTTGTATCGGTAAGCACTATTGATGCGTTCCATTTAAGAGAACATACTATTATAACTGCTGCTAATTTACCAGCCGAAATCACAGCTTACATCACAACAAATTATACCGGTGCAACTATAAACATTGGACATATAGAACCTGATGGAACTTATGAAGTGTATATTACCACAGCTGCTGCTGCAAAATTAAAATTAACTTTCTCTGCAACATTCGAATTTATTTCTGAACAAACTAAATCTGATTTTGGTAACCATGTCTCTATTTCTTTAACTGATTTAATTACAGCAATCACAACTTATATTAACACCAATTATCCGGATGCAGTAATCAATGGAGCTCATAAAGAAAGAGATGGCACAATTGAGGTCTATATCACAACTACTGCTGCTGCTCATTTAGAACTTGAGTTTTCGGCAACAGGAACATTCCTTAGTGTAGAAACAAGGTAATGTAATCATCAAACCCTAACCCATACAGGAAAACAAACTCTTGTATGGGTTTCAAAAAACTGAGCAGCATACAATTAAATTCTTTTGTATTAGAAATTTAAGCTTTAAATTGTAATTTTGAATTAATAATTGAATTTGTAACTATTGGCAAACGAATCCGATTTTATTGACCAGCTAATTAGCGAAACTGATAGAGACAAAGCTTTTAAAAAACTACTTGATCTTTATCAGGTTAGATTGTATTGGCATATCAGAAAATTAGTTATTACTCACGAAAATGCCGACGATGTTTTACAAAACACTTTTATCAGAGTATACAAAAGCCTGACTAATTTCTCAAGACAAAGTTCTCTTTACACCTGGATGTATAAAATTGCCTACAATGAGTCTATTCGCTTTTTGGAACAAAATAAAAACAAACATTCCATCTCAATAGAAGATGTAAACACAAAATATTTAAATAGTTTATTAGAAGATACTTTTTTTGAAGGCGATGTAATGCAATTAAAATTACAAACTGCGGTTTCTGAATTAAACTACAAACAAAGACAGGTATTTAATATGAAATATTATGACGACCTGAAATTTCGTGAAATTGCAACAATTTTAGAAATGAAAGAAGGAACAATAAAAACATTGTATTATAATGCCGTCCGGTTTATTGAAGATAATATTGAAATATTACCCATAAAAAAAGGTGAATCTTTTCAAAACACAGAAAACATTTAAGACAAACAATATGGAAACAAATTATAAAATAAATCAAATGAACGATGATGAATTAAACAAAATTCATTCGGATTCTTTAGGTCTTAATGTTCCTGAAAATTATTTTCTTGAATCTAAAAATGATATTTTAAATAAGGTATTAGCTAGAAAAGAGCCTAAAACCATTCCTTTTTACAGAAGAAAAGCAACATGGTTTGCTGCAGCTACTCTAACATTACTTTTAGGATTAGCTATTTGTAATAAATATAATAGCCAAGACCAACAAAGCATTGCTAATTCAATTACTGATAGCATTGCCCAAATTGACAATGAAAACGGGGCAACGGCTGTTCCAAAAAACAATTACAATAATCCAATACCGAATAATAGTTTAACTGCCGAAAATGATATTTTAGTTTCGTCACTATTTGTTGAGGAAAAAGAAGTCGATGAATACATTACAAACTATATTTTAGAAGACATATAAACAACCTTTTTATTAAACTTTCAATCAAATTTTGGGTCTAATAGAAAAACGCTTAACTTAGTATTACAATAAAAACTATTCCTAATGAAGTCACTAATTACAATAACAGTATTTCTCTTTTTTATGGGACTGTACTCTGGAAGGGCACAAAAGAGCACTGCGATTGATAATTTCACCACCGAACAACGAAAACTTGTTCAGGAACAACGTGAGTTAATAAAAGCGAATAGAGAAGCATTCAAAGCCTCTCTTACAGCAGAACAACTTGAAATTTTAAAGGATGCAAGCTTAAGCAGACAAGAAAAACAAGCCGCATTAATCTCAACGTTTACTGCTGCACAAAGAAATTTAATAAACGAAAACAAGGAAAATATTAAGGAATTAAAAAAAGATTTTAAAAACACCTTAACTAACGAACAACGACAACAACTCCACGAACAAATGGGCAACAGAATTCGTGAAAATATAAAAGATTCCAGATTCCGTGATGTAAAACGTAACTAAATTTTTAATATTTTTATACTATTAAAGTAAGTGACTGAAAATTTCAGTCACTTACTTTTTAATTTTATAACTAAATGAAAAAACTCTTTTTACTTGCGTTGATCCTCTTTGCCTTAAAAGCTCAGGCTCAGGAAGTAAGTCCTAAAGAACAGGAAACCGATGAAATCATTGATGACCTATTAGAAAAAAATGAAGATATTGACGCCCTAATAAAATCAATCTCTAAATTTCAATTTCTATATCTCTCGATGAATTATAACAACAAGACTTATTTTTCAGGTCGGGATATCGGTGTCAATCAATACAATTTAACCCCAAAAATCAGTTATCTTCATTCTTGCGGAATCTTCGCAAGCCTATCGGGAATTTACTATAGCTCGTTTAATCCTAAATGGGACTTAACTACTGCGACATTCGGTTTTGGTAAAAATTTTGGCAAACAAAAAACATGGAGATATAGTACTTCTTATACCAGATATTTCTACAACAACAGCCTTAATAATCCTTACAGCAACGTACTGAATGCAGCTCTGGCAATTCACAACAAAAAGAGAAACATTGGCACACAGCTTTCGGTTTCTTATCTGTTTGGAAACGAAAACGGTCTGCAGATTGCTTCCACCAATTATGCTTTACTGCACATCATTAAAACCAAAAAAACACAATTGGATCTTAAACCCCAATTGAATATTGTGGCGGGAAACCAAACGACAGAATTAGCAAGAACCTTTTTCAATAATGGATTTCCCATAACTGTTTATACCACTAATTCTACTTTTGACTTAATAAATACACAAGTAAACCTTCCCTTAGAATTAAATTATAAATCATTTGATTTTGAATTAGGCTATAATATCAATTTCCCTAATGCTTTAAAAGGAGAATCGAATTTAAAAAACACCGATTATTTTAATTTTTCAATGGCTTATTTGATTAATTTATGACAACAGAAAAAATCTTAACTAATCTTTGATGCTATTTTCCGTTAGAATTGGCTGAGCTTAAAAAAAATGCTTTTTTATAAAAAAATCTTATATTTTCATCCACTAAGAACAAGCTAACACAGCTTAAGTTTTGCCACCAGAAACGTTCCTTACGCATATTAAATATACAGTTTCCTCCTTAGCTCAGTTGCTTAGAGCATCTGACTATTAATCCGAGGATACTTGGTTCGAGTCCGCCGCGGCTGAGAAGCTTTTTTTAGAAAAGACTATTAGCAAGATGATTTTTTTTTTGTTTAAACCTAACTGACCCTATTAGAAATTCTGGCGTAACATTATTCCAAAACCAAAAATCTCTTCAAAAATAAAAAATCTCCTGCAAAAGCAGGAGGTAATCCATTAAATTAAATATTTTTAAAACCTTAGCTGTTTAACAAGCCCAAAAGCTTATCAACATTTACATCGCTATAATCATATATATAAAAATCACATGGAGGCAATTCTTCTTTAGTATGAGTACTCAAGACACCGACAACTTTCATCCCTGCATTAAGGGCAGCTGATACCCCGGAAAAAGAATCTTCAAAAACAATGCAATTAGATGGAGAAACCCCCACAAGTTTAGCCGATTTCAAATAGACTTCAGGATCAGGTTTGTGATGACTCACATCTTCGCTTGACAGCATCGAATCCATTTTGCCTTCAATTTTTAAGCTGCTTATAATCAAATCAAGATTTGCGCGTGGTGCCGAAGTAGCAACTGCAGTTTTAAAATTACGGGCTTTTAATTTTTCCAAAAACACTAAATAATACGGAATAGTCTCTACTTTGTCTTTATAAATTTCACGAAACATTGATTCTTTTTCGTCTTCCAATTTTTTTAATTCTTCTCCTTTTACGGGACGCTTAAAAAAATGGCTCATGATATAACCATTATGTTTTCCGTACATATGCTCTTCAAACTCTTGCTCAGTATAGGGAATTTGGTATTTATCAAAAAACGCTTCAAAAGCCTTTACATGATGTGGATTAGTATGACAAATCACTCCATCCATATCAAAAATAACACATTGCTGATTCATTTTATACTTTGTTTTAACGATTGCAAGATACGAGCATTATTTTTTCCTACCTCAATAAATCCTCTTGATTTCTAACTAATCCAAAGCCTGCTTTTAAACAAATTAAAACTCTGTTTTAAGTGTTGATTGAAACAGATAAAAACAATCAAAATCAGCAAACCATAACCCACAGCGGTATAAATTTCCATATTGGTCAACAAAGTTGATTGTTTAGAAATGGAACTCAAAATCTTTTTCAAAGCAAGACTATTAGCATTATCTGGTGAATAGCCCTTGGCAACAAAACCCTGAGTATATTTTGCCATAGTTTCCTGAGTTTCGGTACTGTTTGCTGTTACAAATTGACTGAATTTCAAGAAATGCTTTTTCTGTAAAAACGCCACCGCATTTTGCATCACACAAAAGCCAATGGTACTCCCCCAAAATCTTCCGGCTACACCAATAATCCCAGATGAAACGGCCATATTTACTGGAACCGATGAAGTGGTAAACAAAATCAAAGGCACAAATAAAAGCCCCACTCCTATTCCTTGTAAAACATAAGGAATCAGCAAATCGGACAGGGCAATATCAGGCACAAAAAGAAAACTAAACCAAAAATGAAAAATTGCCAAAAGCGAAAAACCCATTATAAAAATGTATTTGGTAGGCACGGATTTCATTAAAAAAAATGCTGCCAAAACCAGTCCGATCACATTTCCAAAACCATTGATATATTGTACTCCAGCAACTCGGGATGGATCCCAATTCCAAATGGAATACATAGTTCCGTGACAAAGACTCAAGGTAGCTCTGCTGATGTAGAAAAGAAAAAACAACAAAAAACCCGTACGTAAATTGGCGTAACGAAAAACCTCAAAATTAAAACTCGGTCTCTTTACCGAAAGCTCTTTAAAAACAAATAATCCGGCGGTGATTAAAGAAATAATGAGAAGCAAAACCAATTGAGAAGATTCAAACCAGTATTTTTTTTCGGCATACACAAAAAAATAAGCACCCGTTAATATGGATGTCAACACCAGAAAATAACTTATCCAATCAATTTGATACAACGGAATTTTCTTTGTGATTCGGTGTCCCCTGAAAGTAATCATGATTAAAAAAACATTCAGAATCGGCAACATTCCGGATACATACAACATGTATTTCCAGTCGTAATTATCCAAAAACCAAACGGCAATATTCATTATAAACGGCGTGGACAATAATAGCGCCCCATAATAAAATGAAAACCCAATTATAATGGCATTTTTAGAATGAAATCGTTCAATTAACAATTGTCGAATAGTAATTACAGGCAAGGCCATCAAAATTCCTTCGAGTACTCTTAAAAGAAGAAAAACAGCAAAATTGCTGATATAAGCAGAAGAAATAATACTTATCCCGATTAACGAATACACCGCCATCAAATAATTCTTTGCCGGAAAATAATTGGAGAACCTACTTTCAATCAGGATTGTGGCGAGCAATGTTCCATAAGTTACACACATGGCAAACTGCAAATCTTCGGGTTCAATATCCAGAAAACTCGCCGCATAAGTAACATTCGAAGTATAAACTCCCAATAAAATCATCGAATGCAACAGGCAAACAAATAAAATGATGATGATTGCCCAATTAGGAACCCATGATTTAAAAATACTTTGATTATTCATTTTAACTATGTTCAGCAATCACTTTTACATTCATTCCCGCTCTTAGAAAATCGGCTTTTGCATTATTTTCTTCGAGTTTGATTTTTACCGGAATTCGTTGTTCAATTTTCACGAAATTCCCCGTGGCATTGTCAGGCGGCAACAACGAAAATCGCGCACCACTGGCTGGCGAAATCGAACTAATTGTTCCCACAAAATCAATTCCTTCAACAGCATCGGCTTCAACGCTCACTGTCTGCCCCACTTTTAAATATTGCAATTGGGTTTCCTTAAAATTGGCTGTAATCCATTTTTCTTTACTAACAATCGAAACCACCGCTTGTCCTTCTTTTATCAATTGTCCGGGCTGGATTGTTTTTTTTCCAACCCATCCATCATAAGGCGCAACGATTACGGTATACGAAAAAAACAAGGCTGCATTATCCGCCAAGGCCTGCTTTGCCTCTATAACCGATTGCACCGATGGAACCGTAGCAGCAGCCTGAGAAGTACTCAAATTTGCCATTTGAATTCGGTTTTTCATTTCCTGATAATGCGCCTGGGCAGCTTCATAATCGGCATTTACTTTTTCTAATTGCTGTTCGGTTGCTGCATCTTCAGCTACCAAAGCCTTGTATCGTTGGTATTCCAATTTAGTTTTCCAAAGATTAGTTTGAGCCGCCTTTAATTGGGCTTCGCCAATAGCTGTTGTGCTTGCCATAGTAACCACATTTCTTTCGGCAACCACCGTATTTTGTTTTGCCAATGCCACATCGGCCAAAGCCGCATCCAATTTGGATTTGTATTCACGATTATCAATCAATAATAAGGTGTCGCCCTTGTGTACAAACTGGTTTTCTTCGTAACGTACTTCCTGCACATAACCTGTAATTCGGGACATAATCGGGGTTACATATTGCTCGATTTGGGCATCATTGGTTTCTTCGTTATTTGCATTAAAAACATAAAACCAAATTCCCAAAACAACTCCGCTCACAATAAGCGCTGTTGCTACTAATTTTACAAAAACATGAAAAAATTGACTTGTTTTTTTACTTTTATTTGCCATCAGTTGTATTCCTCTTTTTATTATAATTTAAATTCTTCGTTCAGTAATCCTGCCGTATGCAACAATTGGTAATGTTTCATCGCAGCATCAATTCGGGTTGCTATTTTGGTATATTTTGCCTGTAATAAAGCATTGTCGGCATCGACCATTTCGGTTATCAAGACCAATTGATTGAGATATTTTAGTTTTACAATTCGATAGTTTTCATCAGCTAATTCTAATGCTTTATCGACCACTTTAAACTTTTCGACCACTTCCTGATATTGGGTGTGATTTTTATACAACTCGTCTTTTACCTGATCTTGCACGCTTTTAGTCTGCATTTTCTGCCACTGCAATTTGGTATTTGCCATGTTTACTTTAGTCTTGTTTTTATACAATCCCGAAAGATCAAAACTCGCTTCAATCCCAACCTGACCTAGACTATACAAATACGGATCGGGTGGAAAAAACATATAATTGGGATATTTTAAAGCATAATTCCCAAAGAAATTGATTCGCGGAAAATAATTTCCTTTTACCAAATTCAATTCGGTTTTTCTGATAGCAACTTCCTGACTTGCAATTCGCATCTCTTCATTTTGCAAAGCATGATGCATGTAAAAATCATAGGGATCGATTCCGTTTTCATCAATACTCGCAGTGATATCAATGGTAATTTCCTGCTCTTCGGGTAATTGTAAAAGTGTTTTGAAATTATGAAGCGAAATCTGGATATTTTTAGCATTATTCAGCGCACTCAACTCACGGTCAGAAAGCTGCAATTCGGCACGAAGAACTTCGTTTTTAGTAACTGTTCTGTGCTTTTGCAACGATTGCACTTCCTTTAACCGATTGTGCTCTTCTTTAATATTCTCTTCAAGAATTCCCTGCAATTCCATCAACCTATAAATTTCCAGATAAGTAGCAATAACTTCCAATTGAACATCATTAGCTACTTTTTCCTTTTGTATCTGGGCCATTTTACTTTGCTGTTTGGCCATTTCAATAGCATTATTGATTTTGTTTCCAGCATAAATAGGCACTTTAAAATTGGTTTTGATGTCATAAATTTCAGGAATAGAATGCACCACTTCCCTTCCTTTTAAAAAGCCATCTTTAAACTCAGTCAAATTGGTAATTCGGGAATAAACACCGCCAATTTCCACATCAGGCAACCGAAGTTCCTTATTTTCCTTGATATTTTCTTCGGAAAGCTGAACTTCCAATTGTGATTTTAGAATACTGATGTTGTTTTCTTTGGCAATTTTTAATGCCTCTTTAAGCGAAATAGAATTATTTTGCTGAGCTTTTAAAGTGGTAAAGCTTAACAAAATAAAGACAAAAATCATTTTTTCGAAAAATGAAATTGTCAGACAAATGGATTTTTTAGGTAACATGAATACTTCAAATAATATTGAAGTGCAAAGTTCCTGCATTTTTTTGTTGACTGATAATCTTTAAAAGCCAACAACATATTCATTTCGGACATTCGTTAAAAAACAACAAAAACAAAACACATTGTTTTTCAACCAATTAACAACTATTTCCCTTTTAGGATTTCGTCTCCATTTAAATAATCCGATGGTCGCTGTCTCAAAATCTTATAAAAAGTATTGCTAAAAGTAGGCACACTATTATAACCCACTTCCTGGGCAATTTCCTTTACCGAAAGCTTTCTTTCTAACAACAATTCAATGGCTTTCAAAATGCGTCGGATGGTATAATATTGAATAAAAGACATTCCTAAATCTTTTTGAAACAGACGATACAGAGAGCGTTCGCTATAGCCAAATTGAGTGGCCACATCAGCAAACAGAATCGTTTCACCTAAATTATTTTCGATAAAACGGAGAATTTTACCCAGTCTTTCATCTTTAGGCTGCGGTAATTCTAAGGGTAAATTAGTTAAACAAATTTGGGGCAGAATAGCTTTGATAGCACTAGCAATCACAAAATTGGAAGTTCCCTTTTCCAGATCGCCATTCCAGCGATTGGTAAAAAGCATCATCTGCAGCAGCAAGTTATTAACCGGATAAATACCTTCGGTTTGATAAAAGACATCTTCATTTTGCTCAACAGGAAAATACAAATTTCGCATCATTACATTTTCCGATTTTGGCTCAATGCTGTGTTCAATTCCACCAGGAATCCAGATAAAATGACGCGCCGGAAGAAAATAAGTTTTGGTTTCGGTAGTTACAAAAACCACATCGCCCTCAGCATAAAGCAACTGTGCCTTGTCGTGTTTGTGTGTTGGAACAAATAATTCTCCCATCAAATCGTGGTGACAGTAAATGCTTTTCTTATCGGCATCTACTTTCTTGATGTAATACTTATCCACTTTATGGGGAGATTGTTCCATGGCAATTATCAGAATCTGTTTTTACAAATTTCAGCAAAGTTTTTCAATTCTATAAAAATCATTTCTACTAATAATGCAAAAAAAAACGTCCCGAAAATCGGGACGTCTCCTAAATTATTAAAGAAGTATTACTCTATTTTGTAATTAATTCACTAACACCACAGCTCCATTACAAGGAATCGTTACTTCAATTTCCTGATTCTTTTTCAGTTTTGTGGTGGTTAGATTTCCATTCAATTGCGCATCATCAGCGTACTGTTTCAATTCAGCACCCGCAGCAATCATAGAAAGTTTTACTTTAATTTTAACCGTTTCTTTCTGCGCATTAATTCCGGCTACATACCATTTGTTCTCATGACGACGGGCTAATATGGCGTACTTTCCAGGATAACCATCAATAAATTTAACTTCATCCCAAGTTGTAGGCACTGCTTTCATAAAATCGATAGCCCAGAGCGGAGCATCGGTTAAATTGTTTGGTGCCAAGGCAAAATGCTGCACGCTACTTTGAAACAACACCGCCGTTGCCAGGGCATAAACATCAGAAGTCATTCGTTTAGAGCCTTTGTTTGGAATATTTTTATCATTATAAAATTTGTTCAGCGCGCTTCCTCCAAAATCCATACTTCCCACAGTATTACGGATAAAAGTGTGTAACGTAGCGCTAAAAGCTTCTAAATCACAACTTTTTTGTCCAAAAAACAGATTCTCACTTGCCAAAACAGCTTCGCTTGACACATAATTAGGATACATTCTTTCCCAACCGCGAGGCAGGGTTGTTCCGTGGAAAATAACCAGAATTCCATAATCGTTAGCGTCATACAAAATATCTTCGTACAACTTCATCGTTTCCTGTTTATCACCTCCAAAAAAGTCCACTTTGATTCCCTTAATACCAATGCTTTTCATCCAGGCCATTTCCTTGCGTCGGGCAATCGTGTTATTCATAATTCCTCTGGGACTTTGCGGGGCATCATTCCAATTTCCGTTAGAATTGTACCATAAATACAAACCAACACCTTTGCTTGCCGCATATTTTGACAAAGTAGCTATTTTATCACGTCCAATTTGGGTATCCCAAAGCGCATCCACTAAAAGTGTTTGATAGCCCAAGTCTGCACTAAAATTGATATATCGTAGTTGTTCATCATAATTCATACTTTTATCCATACCAATAATCCAACTCCAAGTTCCCTTAGTATATTGGTATTTTTGAGAAGCTTCGTAACGAGGTTTTACTAAGTCAAAAGGAACGGTGGTTGTAACGATAGGTTCCAATGTTTCTCCAATAGTAATCGTTCGCCAAGGCGTTTCGCCAGGAAGTGCAATCCCGGGAGCCGATGAACCATTGCCATTGTTTTCACCTTCCATTGGAAAACCAATAGTATATAAACCATTTTCATGACCTATTAATTTACTAGCGCAATATTGACTGTCTACTCCTGTTTCGGATACCAAAATCCAGCCACCACTTTTTAATTTGAAAAGACAAGGAAAAGTATAGCCATCACCATTTCCGTTCTTACCTACAGCAGCATCTACAGTATATGGAATCTCGTAACTTGGCATTGTTCTAGACCAACCGGCCATTGCTTTACTTTGTGCCGAAAGAAATGTAGTTGTTCCCGCAGGAAATAAAAAACCTGAGGCTTCCTCTTTTACAACAGCCGCAAGAGCCTGTTTTTGTGGATATACTTTGTATTTAAAAGCCACATCATTATTGCTCACCCTGAAAATAACATCAATAGCTACTTTACTATCTTTTGAAAAAGAAAAAACAGCTTCATTGGCTACATAATGAACCTCGCTTTTCTTAATATTTGGCAATTGATAGATTTCATCAATTTTGTTTTGGATTTGCTTGTCTTTTAATTCTAATCCGGTGCTAAAATCCCCTACATTAGTTTTTAAGCCAATAGGTGATGGTTCTAAAAACAATTTCCCTTTATAGGAAACACTGTAAGTGGGCGTTCCATTATTGACAACTAGGTTTACAGTCAGTTTTCCGTCAGGACTGACAACTTGTTGTGCCTGTACATTGGCAACAAAAAAACTGAATAAAAAGAGGTAAAAAAAGAATCTGAAATTGGCTAATTTCAAATGATTTAAAACAGAAATGGTCATTTTAAGTTTATAATTAAGGTTAGTAAAGCCAAAAATACCAAATATTTATCCGTTTCAAAAAAATAAAGTGTAAAAAACACACTATTTGTACTCAACTATAGCTCAAAATATTGTTATTTCCGAGATTTAACCATCCTTATCTTCCGCAGTCGAGTGTCAAATGTTTGAAGAATGCGTAAAAAGAAAAGCTGTTTGAGTCCCGAAAGCTTTCGGGACGAGTTCTTTTCTTTTAGCATTCGAAAACTAATTTGACCGACGAGGAAGCGTAAGACTTGATTTTTTTGTTTCTTTTTTGATCAAGCAAAAAAGAAAATACATAAAAAAAGACAGCTTTCACTGTCTTTCAAATATTTCAAAAATTAAATCGTTTATGGCTGTAAAACATTATTAGCCACTGCATATTTCTTTTGCCATTCTGCATATTTATCAAGTGCTTTTTGAGGCTCATAAGTATACCAGGCATAACCACTGCGACGCTCCACACTCACCTCAGCCAGCGAATACAACAACTCGCTGTTGCGGTCGGAAAACAAAGGTTTATCAGTACCTAACTCATAATAACGCGTCCAGATAGGCGGAGCCGTAGCATCGGCTACTACTCTAACATCTCGTTTCACCGTTTTGTATTTGGATTCGAATGCTTCTATCTCAAAAGATTCAACTCTGGTGTTGTAAATTTTAGAATCGGCAAACCATTTTACAGCACTTTGTATCGATTGAATAATTCTGTCACTTGGATTTTTTATTTTCATCAAAAACAAAACAACACCAACACTTTCTGCATTACAAATACTTGGCGGTTCAAATTTTCGTGCCCAGGCCGGAGCCAAAGTTTCTTCGTCATGTTGCTGACACCAGGCGGTAAGCCTACCCTTATCCTTAATTTGCATGTTTAAAATACAATCAATTCCTTTATTGTAAGCCTGAGTAACTTTCGACCTTAATGCAGCATCTACAAAAGAAAAATTCGGATTATTATTGACTATCTTATCCAGCAAATTGATAATTCCCATATAAGCCCCATCATTGAAAGTAATATGACGACTGTAATTTTTTTCTAAAGGGAAATATTGCGGCCAGCCTCCATTAGCATATTGGGCATCGAGTATAAACTGAATTCCTTTTTCACAGGCTACTTTGTATTTTTCAATTTTAGTAGCCGTATAAACCTGCGCCAAATAATAAATATGTGTATAAGTCGTCTCGTTGTCAAAAGTAGTGTGCAAAATAGCTTTGGTCGAAGCTACTTTCTCGACTTGCTCCGGAGTTAAAATAGCCTTCATATCATAATTCTTAGGCCAGCCACCATTAGCACGCTGAAAAAGAATCATATTGTCGGCAATTTTCGTGTAATCGGACTCGGGATATTTAGGTTGATTAGGAACTGGATTTACTAAATTAGTAGCATCTTTAATCCCATACCAATGTCTTTCGCTATCGCCAAATGGCTTCGTACTAATATCATCAGCTTTCTTGTCTGATTGTGCATTTACAAAAGTACCTGATAACACAAATGCCATCAGCAATGCTAAATAATTCTTTTTTGTTGGATTCATCGTTTTTTGGTTTTGAGAGTGGTAATAACTTAGAATATTAAAAACACATTTGGTTTAAGAGCATTGGATAAAAAAATCTCCAAAATCAGGCGATTTTGGAGATTTTAGGATTTTAATTTTCTATTATAATTTCACTGCTTTTTTAGGAACTGCGTCCCCAATGAATGTTTTCTTAGATAAATTTGGAGAAGAAGTTAAATCAATATTTTGGCAAACTTCTCCATTAATAGTAACAGCTTTAGGAGAAGTCGAATTGATTTCCACATTGTTCAAAGAGCTGTTTTTTACATTATAAATAGTAAATACATTGCTCTCTTTAATATCAAATTTTGCATCGCTAATTTTAATTCCGGTTCCATCAATAATGGTAACACCCTTATCGGCTTTTGCAATCAAATTAGAAATAGAGATATTTTCGAGGTTCATCTCTGGCAAACCTTGTAAAAACACAGCCTGTTGCGCTCCTGCAATAGTGATGTTTTTCATCGAAATATTCTTAAACTGTGGTGTTTTTTCATCAACAGGAAGTGCTTTATTAGCAACCTTGGTTCCTCCTTCTTCTAAAGTCTCGGCAATTGATTTTCCTCCATAATAAAGGTCGAAAGAAATAGCCTGTGACGGAATATCAGTCATATAAATATCCGAAATAAAGATATTTTCGACAACTCCTCCACGACCACGGTTACTTTTAAAACGCAATCCAACGTCAGTTCCCATAAAAGAACAATTAGATACGTGCATGTTTTTTACACCGCTGGACATTTCGCTACCTACAGTCACACCACCGTGTCCATGATAAACGATATTGTTTCTGATGATAATATTTTCGCAAGGTTTTTTACGATCACGACCGTCTTTATCCTTTCCTGATTTAATACAAATAGCATCGTCGCCCACATCAAAGCTGGAATTTTCTACCAATACATTTTTACAGGATTCTACATCCAATCCATCACCATTTTGAGAAAACCAAGGATTACGAACCGTTACATTGCGAACAATTAAATCCTCAATCATCAATGGATGAATATTCCAGGCTGGAGAATTTTGGAATACAGGACCATCAAACAAAACTCTTTTACTGTTTTGAATACTAACTAATACCGGACGAAGAAAATCATGAATAGTTTCAAAATCTTCTTTAGTCTTTAAATCCAAACGCACATTTTGGTCAGCACCTTCAGATGCATTCATAAAAACTTCTGATGGATACCAACTTGTTTGTGTTTTATTTACAACTCCGCCTGAAGCAACAAATTTCTTCCATTGACTTTCGGTAAGTTTAGCCTTTTTAACCTGTCTCCAAACTTCGCCTGAACCGTCCCAAACTCCGCTTCCGGTAAAGGCAACGTTCTCCAGATTTTTACCGTAAATAGGCGAAATACAACGCCAGGTATTCAATCCTTCAAAACTGGTTTCTACTAATGGATACAAACTTTTGTCTGGTGAAAATTTGATTAAAGCGCCTGTTTCTGCATGTAATTCCAGATTGCTTTTCAAAATAATCGGCCCTGTTAACCAAATTCCCGGGGGAATAATAACTTTTCCTCCTCCTTTTTTTGACACCGCATCAATAGCATCGGCAAAAGCTTTGGTATTTAACACATAACCGCCATTAACCGCTCCAAAATCTTTGATATTTACTGTGTTATTTGGAATTTTTGGCTTCTGAACTTTAGCCATTTTAAACTCAATTCCCTGATAAAGTTCCTCAGAATTTGAATTTTGAGCAGCACTGTTTTGCGACCAGCCCGATAGCATGATAACAAAAGCAGCAAACAGAAAATTTCTTGATTTATTTTTCATTCTTCTTTTTTTTGGATTATTTTTTGGTTTTAATAATTAATGTAATCGATTGCCTTACAAATATATTTAAAATTAATTGATTTTTACTCAATAAGCATACCACTCTTTTCGATACTTTACTGTTAAAATTTATAATCCAAAGAAAACGGCTATTTTGATAAAGAAGTTTGGAGAATCAATTTAGAAATTCGATAAACAAAAAACCCCTCTTTCCAATTCCTGAAAAGAGGGGTTTAAAATTTTTATTAAGTAATTCTAATTGGTAGAATTAATAGTTAAAGTTGCTGCTTTTAATCCTTTTCCACTAACCGTTAACTCCATATTTCCGGCTTCTTTTAACGATTGAACCAGTACTACTAATTTTCCGCTAAATAGTTTCATTGTTGGCAAATGAAATTGTTCCAACGAAGTGGCATCCCCATTACATGCGGCTCTATAAACTCCTTTTCCTTTCACTTTAAATTGCAATTGATCTGTTGCTGTGGGACAAGGAATACCATTTTTATCCACTACAGAAACAGTTACATAAGACAAGTCTTTACCATCTGCCTGTATTGTTTTTCTATCGGCGTTAAGCACAATTTGATACCCTTTTCCGGCAGTATGAATTTCCTCTTCGGCAACTGCTTTTCCGTCTTTATCAAAGGCAACTACTTTCAATGTTCCGGGTTCGTATTTAACATCCATCCACATTAAACGGTATCTGTTTTGTGGTGTTGTGTTATTCTTTTTTTGAATCCCCATACTTTTGCCATTCACAAAAAGCTCAGCACTGTCATAATTGGTATACACAAATACCGGTGTTTGCTGACCTTCGCGTCCTTCCCAGTCCCAATGTGGCAAAATATGCAAGGTTTCTTTTTCCTTATTCCAACGGCTTCTGTACAAATAGAATCGGTCTTTAGGCAAACCTGCCAAATCGTTCATCCCAAAATAAGAACTGCGTGAAGGCCAGCTTTCATCATAAGGTGTAGGTTCGCCTAAATAATCAAAACCTGTCCAGACAAATTCGCCTATAACCCAAGGTTTATCATCCTGTAACACAAAATCTTCATCGGGTACATTAGACCAACTACAGGCTTCCAAATCATAAGATGAACTCTGGAAGTCAGGATATTGTTTGTTTTTTTCTTTTACCACAGGAAATTTATAAATCCCTCTTGAACTTACGGTAGAAGCTGTTTCAGAACCTAAAATAAATCCTTGCGGGAATTTCTTAAATGCCTCTTCATACAAATGCACTCGATAATTTAAGCCCGGAACATCTAACAAAGCTCCAAAACCGGATTCCATAGTAGCCTTAACCTGATCCATACCCACAGTAACCGGTCTTGTCGGATCTTCACGGTGGAAAATTTCCTGTAACCATTTGGCACGTTTAACCCCGGCTTCTCCCCATTGATCAGGAACTTCATTTCCGGAACTCCACATTACAATAGAAGGGTGATTTCTGGTGGCATGAATTAAATTAACCAAATCTTTCTCAGCATAAGCTTCAAAAAATCGGTTGTATCCATTCTTAACTTTTGGCTTTGCCCATTCGTCAAAACTTTCAGCTAAAAACATAAATCCCATTTCGTCACACAATTCTAATTGCTCCAATGATGGCATGTTGTGGGAACTTCTAATGGCATTACAGCCCATATCTTTTAAAATAGTCAATTGACGACGTAAGGCTGCCACATTTATTGCTGTCCCCAAAGGCCCTAAATCGTGGTGCAGACAAACTCCTTTAAACTTTCGCACTTCACCATTCAAACTAAATCCTTTATTCGCTTCGTATTTTATATCACGAATTCCAAAACGGGTTGTAACCTCATCTTTTAATTCGTCTCCCACGAACCATTGAGAAACTGCCTTGTACAAATAAGGACTTTCAGGGCTCCACAACTTGGGATTATCAACCTTGATATTTTGATCGAATTCATTTCCGAATTTTGTTGTTGCCTTATCTGAACTTAGTTTTTGTCCATTAGCATCAAAAATAGTGGTAACTAAATAACCGTTTTCACCAGTCGCTTTTGTTTTAACGTTTACTTTAGCAACCTCCTTGCTAATAAAAGGCGTTGTAATAGTAGTACCCCACTGATCAATGCTTTCGTTATTTTTAATGATAAGGCTTACTTTTCTATACAAACCGGCACCCGGATACCAACGTGAAGCAAATTCCTTATTAGTTAATTTTACCGCCAGAGTATTCTCTCCTGCTGAAATGAAATCAGTAATGTCAAAATAAAAATAGCTGTAACCATAAGCCCATTCGCCCACTTTTTTTCCGTTCAAATAGATTTGTGGTTCGCTCATGGCACCTTCAAAAAGCAGAATCACTTTCTTTCCTTTCTCAGCAGCCGAAATCGTAAATTTATTTCTGTACCAGGCTGTTCCAACATGAGGTAAAGCACCTGTTCTACCTGTTTTTTCGGAAGCTACTTTTTCTCCATTTTGAACAATAGCTACATTTTGTTTATCTACTTCTTTATCAAAAGGACCGTAAATGGCCCAATCATGGGGCACGCTCACTTTTTCCCATTTCGAATCATTAAAATTCATTTGGGAAGCATTTTCGAAATCTCCTTTTTGAAACTTCCAGTTCGAGTCCAATTCCCTCACTGTTCGTTGCTGAGCAAAGGAAATTTGTATAATTGTTAAAAATACAATTAGAATATTTATCAATTTATTCATTATCAATCTGTCTAATTATTTAATATTATAAAAAGATTTTTATCTTTTTTGAGTGTAACTTTTTATTAAGCTATCCTATTTTATCAATAAATTATTCTTTAAATGCATCTAATGCCTTTGATGGTTTTCCATCAGATCTCCAAGCGCTTAATTGGTAACCACTCCAGGATTTTTCTCCTTCAGGTTCCCAATAAATCACGCCTAAACCTTTATTATTTGGTACAGCTTTAACCGCCTTAATAACGGCAACTAACATGTCATGAGTATTTTGTTCCAAAGTATAATCACCACCAACTTCCACAACCATGACTTCTTTTCCGTATCTGGAAACCATATCATTTAGATTATTTTGCAAGTCGGCAATAGTCACTTTATAGTCACTTTTTAACCAATATGGATAATAGGACATCCCAATTACATCATACTTTACATTATTTACTTTAGCATTATCAAAAAACCATCTGAATCTTCCATTATCATTTCCTTGATCAAGATGAACAATTACTTTGATTGCCGGATTGATTGCTTTTGTAGCCTCATAACCTTTGTTCAAAAGCTGTGCAAGCTGACCAAAATTAGCCGATTTCCCTTCTGGCCACAACATACCGTCAGGAATTTCATTACCCACCTGTACCCATTCTGGTGTTACTCCAGCCGTTTTTAGCAAAGTCAAAACATCAAAAGTATGTTTATAGACATCATTTAATAGTTCCGTAAAAGAATGGTTTGCCCAGGCAGCGGGTTTAGTTTGTTTTCCGGGATCGGCCCAGGAATCACTATAATGAAAATCAATCATGATGCGCATTCCTAATTTTTGAGCGCGAACAGCCATCGTAACGGTTTCGGCCGGACTGCAATGTCCACTTGCTTTGTCATTGGAAGGATTTACCCAAACACGAAGCCGAATAGTATTAATCCCTCTGTCTTTTAGCAATTGCAGACAATCTTTTTTGCTTCCATCAGCATCATAAAATTGATAGCCTGTTGCTTCCATTTGTGATAACCAACCCACATCGGCTCCTTTTGAAAAAGAACCATTTTCGGTAATTGGTACAGTTACTACAGGATCTTTTTCTGTACTTCCAGCATCATTCTGACAAGATGCTAAATTAAAGCAGGCCAGAACTACAAATGCATTGATATAAAATTTCATTGTTTTTTTCATCGGATGTCAAATTTATTCTAAAGTAATTGTTTTATCAACTCCATTAATCGTTAATTTATAAGTTCCCGGTGTACCTGTAAATTTAAAATTGGCATCACCACTTCCGTCACTTACTAAATTAGCGTTGATTTTAAAACCAGCATCTTTATAATAAGCATAGTTATTTTTAGTATCCCAGGTATTGAAAGCGTGAAAGAATCGGAAAACATCATTTGATAATGTAATAGATGCAGACCAGATATCTGGAGTAGACTCAACAAATTGGATAGTCTTAACGGCATCAAAATTCCAGCCACCAGGTACGGCTCCTCCTACTGCCCAAAGAGAGCTGGATGCTGTTAATACAATAGTCTTTTTGGTATTATCAATAGTTATGGTGTAAATCCCCGGAGTTCCAACAAATTTGAAATTTTCATTATCTAATGCATCTGCTAAATTAGCATCGATGGTATATCCTTGTTCCTTATAATAAGCGTATTTTAAACCAGATGACCAATTTCCTGATTCTTGAAAAAATCTAAAATTACCGGCAGTTAACCTAACTTTTGCCTGTAAAACATTATTATTACATTTCATTTCACCAGTAGGTTTAAAATTCCAACCAATATCAGTCAAAGCTGCTCCAACTGCAAAAAGTGATGGACAAGTATTTCCTGCAGCAACAGTTTCGATCCATTTAATGCTTATTGGCTGTATGGTAGAGAAAGTTTCATTAGCACCAGTAGTACCAGCAGTAGCTTTTACTCTAAAATACACCTGACCACTATTATTTGCCGAACCATCTGTATTTGTAGTTGACGGGTCATCATCCAATTTTAAATCCTCTGCAAATTCTAACAACTTAGCAACAGTAACCGCCAAATTATTTTCGCTTGTAGAACCAATAACTTTAAAAGTGGAAAAGTTTTGATAAATGGAACCCTGAAGCTCATACGAGATATTTGTTGGAACACCAAAATCTGCCGATTCCCAAATAAATCGATCCGCTACATTTTCTTTTGTAGATTTTGACAATAAATAAGTAGCCGAAAAAGAATTGGTAAACGCTATACCATCAACATCTGGCTTTGCAACAAAAACCGGAGAATTATCGTCTGAACAAGCATTTAAACTTACTAATGTTATAAATGCTATGAATAGTATGATTAGTTTTTTCATCGTATATATCTTTAATTTTTTTATCTATTTTTTAATAACCTGTGTTCTGTTTAAGATTTGGATTAGCAGCGATACTTGCTCTGGGAATTGGAAACACCTTGTAGATATCGCTAATTGCAATACCACTAACTACACTTCCTTTCCAAGACCAGTTGTATGTTCCTCCGGTAAATTTCCCAAAACGGATTAAATCCTGTCTTCTGTGAGCCTCCCCATAGAGTTCTACCATTCGTTCATTCAGAATTAAATCTAAATTGAGGTTACTAACAGTTATCAATTTGGTATTATGAGCTCTGCTACGCAATAGATTAACATAATCTTTTGCTGTTGTCAACGAACCTCCAGTGCCTCCTCTAAGAACTGCTTCGGCATACATTAAATAAACATCCGCCAATCTAAACATAGGAAAATCGGTATCTACAATTTCAGTTGCTGAACCGTTTGCCCCTGTAGATGTTTTATTAGACCATTTTGCTGTGATGTAACCGGTTCCATAATTATCCATACTGGTCATTTCAATGCTTCTGTCTTTACTGATAATGGTATTTCTGTCATCATTATAATCTCCGTTTAGCATGGTTTGAGAAAACTGTTTCGTTACTCTCAATCCTCCTGCCCATCCAGCAACACCAAAATCAGCTCCATTTTGTTCTAAAGATCCTACTTGAGCATTAACCATTACAGTAGTCGGACCATAATTTTGAGTTACCACTCCATCAGAAACAATAGGGAATATAATTTCGTTTCTGGCAGCACCGGTATTGTTATCTGCCTTAAAATTGTTTGCATATACTGGTGTTAATGAAAATCCTGCTCCAATAATATCTTTGCAATAGCTAACACATTGGTCGTATTTTTTCTCTCCAATGAAAACCTCAGCATTCAGATAAATTTTAGCCAGTAACATCCAGGCAGCAGCTTTATCGGCTCTGGCATATTCATTTTGAAGTGGATTTTTCAAATCCGGGATTATCTCTGTTAGTTCTGATTCTATAAATGCAAATAACTCAGGACGTCCATATTCTGGCGATTGATAAGCACCTACGGGATCATTCTCGGTAACAAAGCCCGCTTTACCAAACAAATCCATCAAATGGTAATAAGCTAATGCTCTTAAAAATCGAGCTTCGGCTCTATAGGTTTTGATTTCGTTACGCAATTCGGCACTAACCCCTCTGCTATTCAATTTAGCATCAGATGTTTGACGAAGATACTCATTGACAAAAGCAACCTCTGTCATACATCTTCCGAAAAAACCTCTAATAACCACATTATCTGAAGTCCAGCTATTGCGATTTAAGCCTCTTAGACCCGGATCATTTTCCCAGGACCATTTCACCTCATCAGTAGTTAATTCCTGCAAATTCCAAAAACCTCTTCCATATTGACTTGTCCCTGCATCTAAACCTGATATATTAGAACTACCCGGTCCTGATGCTCCTGTTAAAGACAAGTTCCCATAAACTCCCGCCAATCCTTCTTTATAAGATTCCGGAGTAGAATAGAAATCATCAACCAAAAGTACATTAGGGTCTTTAGCATCAATATTAAGATCATTTGTACATCCAAAAAGTACGAACAGCATACCCAGAATGTAAATTGTTTTATTTTTTATTATATTCTTCATATTGTTTCTTTTTAAAATTTCACATTAGCTCCCACTAAAAAAGTTCTAGGTCGGGGAGTTATTGAATTATCAATTCCGTTAGAAAATACCTCAGGATCTAAACCTGAATACTTTGTAATAGTAAATACATTTTGTACACTGGCAGACAAACGGATAGAGGAACGGGAGTTAAATATATCCTCAAATGTGTATCCAAGGCTTACATTATCCATTTTTAAAAATGAAGCATTTTCAACATAATAATCAGAAAGTAATACGTCTTCGGTAGATTTAAAATTAGTATCTAAAACTGAAGTGGGTAAGTTTGACACCACCGAACTGTTTCTTAATAAATTGTATTGCGCTCTTGTAGCATTAGCACCATTATAGACGTAATTACCCAAACTCGCTCTCATATTAAAAGAAAGGTCTATGTTTTTATAATTAATATTTGATGCAAATCCCATAGTTACCGTTGGCATCCCATTATGGTGTATGTATAAATCGGCATCATTAATGATATTGTCACCATTCAAATCAGCATAAGCACCTTCAATGGGTTTACCATTGGTATCATAAATTTGTTTGTATACATAAAATGAAAAAGGAGTGTAACCTACCCTGTGTATTTGAGCTGTAGATCCGCCACCGGCACCAGCACCGGTTGTACCTACTAACTGATCCTGACCTAATGCCAGACTTTTAATTTCTGTTTTTATAAAAGTGCTATTGAAATTAACATTCCACTTCAAGCCGTTTTTATTTTTAATAATGTCGGCACCTACAGAAAACTCAAGCCCCTTTGAAGTAAAATTACCGATATTTTGGAATCCGGAATTACTAAAATTGGAACCGTCTGAAATAGCTGCATTGGCAAGTAAATCTTTAGATTCTTTATAAAAACCTTCTACAGTAGCTGTTACTCTGTCTTTAAAAAATCCAAAATCAAGACCCGCATTGTACGTTGTGGTTTCTTCCCATTTTAAATCTTCATTTCTAAATTGTGGTATGGCAATAGGAGTTACTGTACCCCCAAAAATATATTGGGAAGTTGGTAAACCTGTACTATATCTTGACATGTACAAGTCTAAATTAGCTTGCCCAATATCTTGCTGCCCGGTTACTCCCCAACCTAATCTTAATTTTAAATTAGATAGCGTTTTAGACTCTGGAAAAAGATCTTCCTTAACTTTCCAGGCAAAGGCTGCAGAAGGAAAATTACCCCAACGATTTGATTCGCTAAAACGGGATGTACCATCTCTACGATATGATACTGTAAAAAGGTATTTATCATAAAATGAAAGGTTAGTTCTTCCGAAAAACCCAATTAAAACCAAGTTTGGATCTATATTTAAAAC
Source organism: Flavobacterium sufflavum (assembly GCF_004016525.1). Taxonomy (GTDB): domain Bacteria; phylum Bacteroidota; class Bacteroidia; order Flavobacteriales; family Flavobacteriaceae; genus Flavobacterium; species Flavobacterium sufflavum. Next base: position 735,628 of record NZ_SACJ01000001.1, on the reverse strand, counting down.
AGGAGCACTATCAACCCCATCGTTTAATAATTCATTGGTATTGTATCTTTCATTGGTAAATTTTTGATACGAATAACCCGCTGTAGCTTCAAAATTTAGTTTTCCGAATTCTTTTTTATAAGCAAAATAGCCATCCATTAAATAATTGCTTAGCTCGTTAGAATATTCTGAATGAGATCCTATAATACGTCCATCAGCCTGAGAAAGCGGATTTTTATCAGAGACTCTTGTAAAACCATCGGCTGTACTTTTATCCATACCTAAGTTTAACACAGCAGTTAATTCAGGTAAAAAATGGAAATTATAATCTAATTTCACATTACCATACAACCTTTTCACTTCACTTCTGCTATTGCGTTGCATTAACTCAGCAACCGGATTCAATGGGGCACGTTCAGTTAAATCACTTTTATTAATAACACCGTCATGATTATCTTTATAATATTGGAAGTAGCCTCCAAAAACAGAATTGGCATCATAAACAGGCTGCGTAGGATCAAAAGTTATGGCATTGCCTTGTTGTCCCGAAGCAAATCTGTTTTTTTCCAAAGAAGCATTAGCATTAACACTAATTTTTAAATGATTATCAAATAAACTTGGGTTTAAGGTTACAGAACCCGTGTTACGCTCAAATTCCGAAGTTAACATCAAACCATTTTGTAATGTTCTTCCAAAAGAGGCTCTCGATGGGATTTTGTCAAACAACATTCCGTTTACCGAAACATTAGTATTTGAAGAGATACTGGATCTGTAAATTTCTTTTTGCCAATCGGTATTTGCTGTTCCTAATAAGGGTAACAAAGTTGGATCCTTTACACTTACCAATTCTCTTAATTCATTTCCACTAAAGACATCCACTTTATTAGCAAGGGTGTTTACACTCATGCTCATATCTAAAGTAGCAGAAAAAGTTTTAGTTCCTTTTTTCAAAGTAATAATAATAACTCCGTTTGAAGCTCTGGAACCATATATAGCCGTAGCCGAAGCATCTTTTAAAACAGAAAAAGATTCAATGTCATTTGGATTAATCGAACTTAATATAGAACGTGAACCTCCTATTGAATTATTATCTACAGGCATTCCATTAATTACAATCAAAGGATCATTAGACGCTCCTAATGATGCTCCCCCACGAATTCTAATAGTCGATCCTGCTCCCGGATCTCCGCCTGTTGTAATGGATAAACCTGCCACACGACCTGTTAAAAGATTTTCGGCAGTAACAATATTTCCTTTATTAAAGTCTTTTGCAGTTACTGAAGTTACTGATCCTGTAGCATCCTTAACTTTTGTACTACCATAACCTATCACAACTATTTCATCCAGTTTTTGAGTATCCTCTATTAAACTGATATTAATAGTTTTTGATTTTGCTGGCATTTCGACCTTTTGGTATCCCATGTAAGAAAACACCAAAACATCATTTTGATTCACTTCGATTTGATATTTACCATCTAAATCTGTTGTGGTTCCAAGATTGGAACTCTTGATAATTACACTCACTCCGGGAATAGAAGCGGCAGTAGTGGCATCTTTAACAATTCCCGAAATTTTTAATTTTTGACCAAAAGAAGCTATGGAAAAACATAAAAACAACCCAATAAGAAAATGTTGTTTTACATTAAAATACCCCCCTTTTTTTCGATAGCGGTTCATCATAAATAATTTTTTAAGTTAGTTTGTTAGTTTCGTTTTAATATGTAAATCTTTTTATCCTCACTGAAAATCATACATACTAAATTGATAGGTGCAAGTACCTTGATTCTACAAGTTTTGATGTGGGTCAGTTTCATTGATTTGGGGTGAAGAATTCGTTGCTTTACGCAAAAAGCACTGAATTTTAATCAAATACAAAAAAAATATTCAAATAAATTACATATAACTTAAAAAAAGACTTTATGATTTTAAGAATTCGGAAGGGTTCTTTTTAAACTTTTCTTTGAATAATTTACTGAAATATTTTCGATCTGAATAGCCTACTTTATAACAAGCCTCAGAAACAGAATATCCTAAATCCTGTATAAGCTGTTTAGCAATAGACAATCTATAGTCACGGATAAATTCAACATACGAGAGTCCTGTTAATGCTTTTATCTTTTTATACATTACCGAATGGCTCATCCCAATTTCTTTGGCAACGATCTCAGCTTTCAGATTATTGGATTCTAAATTAGGTTCCAGACTTTTATACAGTCTTTCTAAGAAAAGTTGATCTGGGGAACTGATAGCTAATTCTCTTGGATTTAAAAGATTATCATTTATGATTTTTTCCCTTATTAATCTTCTATTGTTAAGCAAATTAGTGATTCTTGCTTTTAACAACTCCTCATCAAAGGGTTTAGCTATATAATCATCGGCTCCTGTTTCATAGCCTTCCATGGTGTTTTTTAAGGTAGTTCTTGCCGTTAGAATAATGATTGGAATATGACTGGTGAATGTATTTAATTTCAATTTTTTGACAAATTCAATACCGTCCATAACAGGCATCATAACATCACTTATTATTAAGTTTGGAAACTCGTCAATTGCAATTTTTAAACCCTCTTCACCATTATAAGCCTGAAGTATCTCAAAGTCATTACTCAATATTTCTTTCAAAGATTCCTGAATCTCTATATTGTCCTCGACAATTAGAATCGTTTCTTTTTTAACTTCGTTTTTTTCTATTTTTTGCTTTAATTGCTTAATCGTTTTTGATTCCTGATTGCTTGAAACATCATCTTTTTCAATTTCAACATCATAAAAATGAGCATTGGATTTTAGCAATTTTACTTCAAAAACACTTCCTTTATTTTTCTCACTTTTAACATCAATTGTTCCCTTATGGAGTTCTATAATTTCTTTTGCAATAGATAAACCCAAACCAAATCCTGATTTTTCATCGGTTTCTGCATTTTTAATCTGATAAAAGCGATTGAATATTTTACTCATGTGTGATTCTGACATTCCTATACCGCTATCTTTCACTATTAAATAAACAGCATCATTATCCATTTCAATTTCAACACTGATGGCTCCACCGTTTTTAGTGAATTTAAAAGCATTGGTAAGCAAATTATAGAGTACTTTTTCAAATTGATTTTTATCAAACCACAGCTCTATTTTAGGTTTTTCAGAATGAAAAGTATAGTCGATATCACGATCGGAAGCAATTTCCGAAAAGGACAAAAAAATCTCTTTGCAATAAGAAACAAAATCACCTTCGGTAATTTTTAAACTGATATCATTAGCTTCCAGCTTTCTGATATCCAAAAGCTCATTTACCAATTGAAGCAATAAATTACTGTTCTTTCTAATAGTATGTGCCGATTTTATTTGTTTGCTTTCGAGCATTTCGCCCTTATCAAATAACCTGTTTATAGAACTTAAAATTAAGGTTACCGGAGTTCTGATTTCATGGGATATATTAGTAAAAAACTGCTGTTTCAACATATACAACTCATTATCCTTTTCATGAGTCAATTTCTCAAACTCAAGATTGGCTTTCAAACGTTCCCATGCAATGGTATACTTTCTGAACAGATAAAACAAAAACACCAGTACGATACCATAAATTAAAAAAGCCCACCATTGAAACCAATAGGGTCTTAAAATATGAATTTTTACCGAAGCGTATTCTTTTCCCCATTGCCCGCCATTTTCTTTACTTTTTACTTTGAAAATGTATTCTCCCGGAGACAAGTTAGTATAAGTTGCTGTTCTGTCTTTTCCAATATCACGCCAGTCTTCATCAAAATTCTCCATTTTAATGGCATACCCACAACTATTAGAAAAAGGAAATTGTAATGCCGAAAATTCAAAAGTCAATACATTCTGATTGTGATCAAGAGTAATTTCGTCTGTGAAGGCAATGTTTTTTGTTAGAATCCCATTTTTTTCAATAGCGACTTCCTTATTAAATAATTTAAAATTAGTCAGCTTTACCTTTGGTGGCTTACTGTCTACTTCTATTGTTTTTGGATTGACCTTAACAACCCCGTCAATTCCTCCAAAATAAATCCATCCTTTTTCATCCTTAAAAATAGAATTGATATGAAATTCAGATGACAATTTAGACAACATATTAAACCTATTGGTAAAATAACTGTAGTTTATAATACCTTGTTTTGTACTGAACCAAATGGTATTATTGTCATCTTCGATAATCCCTGTTACGGTTTGGTATTTTATGTTATCATTTTTCTCAAAACGTTCAATCCGATTGGTTTTTAAATTCATTCTGTTAATACCGCCACCGGCAGTACCAATCCATAAATAGCCTTTGGAATCCTTACATAAGGAGAATATATTGTTGTTACTAATAGTGTTTGGGTCGGAATCTTTGTATTTGTAATAGCGAAAAAGTCCTTTTTCAGTATCGAATAAATTTAAGCCGCCTCCAAAAGTAGCAATCCAGATTTTATCTCCATCGGGAACCATATCAATCAGGTTGTCATTGTTTACGGTTTTGTTATTATTGGCACTTTCTCTATAACTAATGAATTGCTCTGTTTTAGTATTAAAATAATTCAAACCTCCTCCCCAGGTAGCTATCCATAAATTATGGTTTTTATCCTCAATAATATCTCTTACATCATCATAACTTATGGAACTTTTATTTTTAAACTCATGCTTGTACTGTGTAAATTGACCGGTTTTTTTATTGAACTTAACCAGTCCGTTTTTAAAAGTCCCTAACCATAATGTACCATCTTTAGTTTCTGTTATTTTCTGAATGTAATTCCCTTTGATACCTGAATTATGATTCTTTTCGTTGTAATATTTAACTTTATTAGTGGCTGTGTTAAACACGGTCATTCCTTCGCCATCCAATCCCAGATATAATTCCTGATTACTCTTGTATATTGAAAGTACCGGCGACGGATTTAAACCTACAATATCACTGAATAACAATTCACTCCTGTTTTTTTTATCCAAAACGCTAATACCATTCCATGCCGTACCTATCCAGATATTTGAATCGTTATCATCCATTATGGTATAAATGGCATTTCCTGAAAGCGAGGTTTCTAATTGTGAATTATACAAATAGTTGTGAATTACTGGATGATTGGTATTAGGATACTCCACTTCAAGAAGACCATTACCATCAGTACCAATCCATAAATTATTTTTACTATCTAACTCTATAGAACGGACAATATTTATTTCCTGTTTTAAGGCTAGATTTTCCTTTAAAAAATCAGAGAACTTGTGTGTAGCCAAATCAAACATCAACAAACCACTACCACTGGTTCCTATAAGAATTCTGTCAGGATCTAAAGGCGAAATCACGTTTATGAAATCCGAAACTTGTATTTGTTCCGATTTAATTTGATGGAACTTTTTTTCAGTTCTGTCAAATAAAAACAAACCATTCCCAAAAGTACCTATCCATAAATCCCTGTTTTTATCTTCATAAATACTGGTGATACTATTGCTTTTTTTGGTTTGACTGTTACTGAACTGATTTGTATAAGAGACAAATTGTTTGTTCACAGGATTAAAACAGCACAATCCTTTTTCTGTCCCAAGCCAAATAAGTCCTTTTGAATCTTCAATCAACGTACTAACATTATTAGACAGTAATGATTTAGGATTGTTGGGGTTATTTTTAAATATTTGGAAAGTATCATTTAGAGGATTATAATAGTTCAATCCTCCTCCAAGCGTGGTAATCCAAATTCTATTTTTACTGTCAATTAAAATATCCGAAATATCATTAGAGCCAATAGTGCTGTTTCTCTTGTCATACACTTTAATCCCCAAACCATCATATCGATTGAGTCCATTATTAGTCCCTATCCAGACAAATCCATCCTTTTCTTTAGTCATACTGGTAATTCTACCATTAGACAATCCGGTCGATTGATTGATTTTTTTAAAAACAACCTGCGACTGGGAAAGACAATTTGATATCCCTAAAAAAAATACGATAAAGAAGTTTAAAAATATTTTCACAATGGCGGTATTAGAATTTATAAAAGTAGCTACTTTCTAATTGTAAATCAAAATAAGGAATTGAGTTATTTTTAAGAGCTGTTTTGCATTGCTAAAAGTAAGTATTGTCTTTCTTAACTAAATAATATTATATTAGTGGAAAATTTAAACAGATTATGGAAAGAAAGCATTTTATTAAATCTCTACTACTTTTCAGTGTACCATTATTAGCATTCCCAAACAATACGGTTAATTTTCTTTTAGAAACAAAAAGCAACTTCAAAAGAATTTATTCCAACAAGTTGATGAAAAATGAATTTTTTAAATTCTTAAAAAATGTTTTCAATTTATTTCCAGAAAATGATATACACCAACTTATTACAAAAGTAACTATTCAAAAAAATAATGATAAAGACATTTATATTGAAACCCAATCTAAACTGGGAGAAATTACTCCATTTAATAGTGCTTTCAGTCATCAGCTGCCATCACTTTTCAAACAAAAGGAGGAAATGGCAAAACAAACTGTGACGTTACTTGGTAAAGGCTCTGTTTTCAATGGTTATTTAGAAATTGGTTCCTCTGGCAGATATCTGGATTATTTAGAAGAACAATGTACAATTAAAGGAGAACGATATTATGCTGATGGTAAAGAACCAGGTCATTCTCTTACTGAAATGATAGATCGAGGACAAATATCTATTGGAGCAAAATATATCCCTTTAACAAACTATCACACAAAATATTCAAAATTAATCCCTAAAAACAGTTTGGATTTAGTAACAATATATATTGGTTTCCATCATTGCCCAATCGATTTACGTATTCCTTTTATTTCATCCATACGAGATACGCTTCGCGTTGGTGGAAAATTAATTTTACGGGACCACGACTGTAATACAGAAGATCAAAAAACATTAGTTGCTTTAGCACATGATGTATTTAACATGGGAACTAAACAAACATGGGAATACAATAGTAATGAAATACGAAACTTTTATTCATTAGATTTCATTTGTCCTTTTGTTGAAAAAATAGGATTCAAATTTGATAAACGAACCATTTTTCAAGAAGGAGACCCTACCAAAAATGCATTAATGCTGTTCACTAAAATATAATTAATTCCTTCCAATGAAAAAGATAAAAAACGGAATTAAATTCCTTATTTTTAAACTATTGCATCTTCTCAAACTCAGCTTCTCTATTTTTAAAAAAAGCATACAATTTATACACAAGAAAAAACGATACGCACTTCCTTTTTATAGTTTTATTGCTTATTTACTTTTGGTTGTTATCCTTATAAAAATATCTGGTGATTCAAGCTTCAATGAAAAACTGCCAAACAAGTGTATAAATGATGTAACAACAATTAACCCTATCCAGATTGATAAGGAAATACAACCGCATTCAGTCAAAGAAATAATACAAGCTATTCAATCAACTACCGGCCCAATTTCTATAGGAGGAGGACGCTACAGTATGGGTGGCCAGATAGGTTATGAAAATAGTTTGCATATTGATATGCGTCAATTCAACAAAGTGCTAAACATAGACTTACAAAAAAAACAGGTTACGGTTCAGCCAGGCATTGTTTGGAGAGATTTACAAAAAAAGATTGATCCTTACAATCTATCAATAAAAATCATGCAAACTTACGCCAACTTTACTGTTGGAGGATCTATATCTGTAAATTGTCATGGTCGGTATATTGGACATGGACCTATTATATCTTCCGTAATACAATTAAAAATAATAACAGCTTCAGGTAAAATAATAACCGCTAACAGAAAAGCAAATACAGATGTATTTAATGCTGTCATTGGTGGTTACGGAGGCATTGGTGTTATTGTAGAAGCAACACTACAATTAGAAGACAATGTAAAGGTGGAACGCCAAACCAAACTAGTCAAAGTAGAAAACTACAATGATTTTTTTGATAAAAATATTAGAAATAACAAAAATGTTGTATTTCAAAATGGTGATTTATACCCTCCAAATTACGATGTAATAAACAACGTATCATGGGTAAAAACAAACAAAGAATTAACAGACACAACCAGAGTAACTCCTGAAAATCAAAATTATTGGCTCGAACCTAAATTAATCCAAATAATCTCATGGGGAAATTTTGGCAAATGGATGAGACGTAAAATAGTTGACCCTATTATCTATAGTAAAGAAAAAGTTGTTTGGAGAAATAAAGAAGCTAGTTATGATGTTTTTGAATTAGAGCCAGCCTCACGAGAAGAACAAACGTATGTATTACAAGAATACTTCATTCCTGTTAAAAACATACAATCGTTTATTCCAAAGATGAAAACAATTTTCAATAAATATAATGTAAACATTATCAATGTTTCTTTACGACATGCTTATCCAGACAAAGAATCTTATTTATCATGGGCAAAAGAAGAAGTTTTTGCTTTTGTAATTTACTATAAACAAGGGACTGACGCTTCTTCAAAAAACATAGTAAAGAAATGGACGATAGAAATGACCAATGCCATCTTAAGTGAAAATGGCTCATGGTATCTTCCATATCAACCTCATGCCTCTATTAAACAATTCAATCAAGGATTTCCAAATTCGAACAAATACTTCGAAATAAAAAACAAATTAGATTCTTTAAATCGATTTAACAATAAGCTACTGGATAAATACAACCCTGACAACCAAAAAACAATAGAAAAAGAGAGAGAAAACATAAAGGGCTATTTTAGAGACGAAGAACAAACTGTCCTCACTGTTCCCGAATGGTATTTAGTTTTTAATCCTAAAGAATATGCTGATTATCTTGAAAAAGGGAATAATCCTTCTGATTTTCCTTTTTATGCTTCTATAGATGAATATTGGAAACTTTATGATAGATCTATTAAACTTGTATCAGACGCCTATCCCGAAAACAAAGAATACACCACTATGCTAAAAGTAATTGGCATAAGTGTAACTATGGAATATACTGCGAAAATATTATATGAGAATACTATTGGCAGAATATTTAGTTGGTTTGCTAACGATACTATTTCAGATGATGAAAAAACAATAATTGCAGCGCAACGAGCCTATTCTGATTTTATTTACAATACGGCATGGTATGAATTTAAATTCTTGCCATGGATTAAAAAAGTCTGGAATACCTCAGACACTACTAAGAGTAGTTTTTTACGAAAAACAGAAAGAAAACTATTCTTCACATTTGAATTTGCTTTCAAAGCTGGTTATGCACAACTTATAGAATGGGCAGCAAAAAACAGTTATGAAACACCAGTAACAAATATCTATTTATTGGCAGATACAAAAGAAAAGATACAACCAACGGCAGACATCAAAATACTTAAAGAACAAAAAAACAAAAAGCTATTAAGCATCCCTAGATGGGGTTCTTTTACTACTAATTTATTAAAGCTTTGCCATAAAGACATAGAAATTTTAGAAATTGGAGGCAATGACGAAATAGTTGTTTCTATTTTATCTAATGAATCACAAAACAATAATTTCGAGAACACAAAACTACTCTATAAATCAAATGTAGTGACAAATAGAAAAATCAAAAGATTGGTATATTTAGTGCCTGTAAAACAATTGCTGACATTTCTAAAACAAGCTAAAAGTAGAAAAACAGAAGTTGAACATATTTTTGATTATTAGAAAACCTGATCCAATAACTCAAAAACCCCTCTTTCCAATAACCAGAAAAGAGGGGTTTGCTATTTTTATAAAAAATGTGACTAAGCTACTTTTTTCACCTTATGCCCAAAGACACCAAAGTAAAGAATAATCAAAAAGCACACTAACGGAATCAAATAACCTGACTGAATATCGTCATGATTCATATCAATCAAAGTTCCCATTCCGTATGGTAAGATAGCTCCTCCCACGATAGACATTACCAGCCAGGAAGAACCCGTTTCGGTATTGCTTTTTAATCCCACTAAACCAAGAGAGAAAATCGTTGGGAACATTATCGACATAAAAAATCCGATAGCTCCTAATGCATAAATTACATAAATACCGCTCGCATAAATAGCGACAACACATAAAATAACACACATCACACAGTAAATGGACAGTAAAACATAATCTTTTATAAAACGCAAAAAGAAAGTTCCAATGAATCGCCCTGACATAAATAGTGCTCCATAAATCCCAAGGTAATAGCCTGCTGTTTTTTCATCAAGTCCAGCACTTTGTTCAGCAATTCTAACAAAAAAACTAGTTACACAAACCTGTGCTCCTACATAGAAAAATTGTGCTACAACAGCCCAACTCAAATGCGAAAATTTTAAAACCGAAAAGAAACCAGGTTTTACCTCAACCTCTGTATGAGTTGGTTTCATCGATGGCAGGTGCATAAAATAAAACAGAATAGCCATAAGTAGCAGTATACTTCCTAGAACAATATAAGGCATTTTTACTGTAGCTGCTTCTCCCGCTAAATACGACAATTTTTCCGCTTGAGGCATAGCAGCCATTTCTGCTGGAGTAAAACTTTTTCCGGAAAGGATAAACATCGAACCTAAAACAGGCCCAGCCATAGCAGCCAAACCGTTAAAGGAAGCAGCCAAATTTAAACGCTTTGAAGAAGATTCAGGTGGTCCTAGAATAGCTGCATAAGGATTGGCACTTGTTTCCAGAATAGTCAGTCCGCATCCAATTACAAATAAGGCAAACAAGAACAACTCATAAGTTCTTGAATTAGCCGCTGGAACAAACAAAAAAGCACCCGCAGCAAACACCAATAATCCAGTAATAATACTGTTTTTATATCCAAAACGCTTAATCAACATTCCAGCAGGAATCGCCATAATAAAATAAGCTAAAAACACAGCTGTATCTATTAATGTCGATTGACGATTATTTAACTCACAAGCTTTTCTTAAATGCGGAATCAAAATTCCATCAAAACCATGAGCCATTCCCCAAAGGAAAAACAAACTCGTTATTAAAATAAAAGGCAACAGATAATTGGAACCTCCTTGTCCCTTTTCTGTTGGTACTTCATGAACATCACCCATTTGATTGGTTACTTGCATAATTTATATTTATTGGTTGGTTAATTTTTCCTTTTTACCAGTAGCAAATGGTCACAAACCATCACTACCTCGCCTCTTTGATTAATAATTTCCAAGTGTTCCGTCACCGTTCCCATCTCCGGTCTTTTGGCATCGCCTTTCTCTGAAATGGTAATCTCTGAGTGAATCGTATCGCCAATATGTACCGGTTTTACAAAACGCATTCTGTCATACCCCTTAGAAAAAGCTTCCGGATTGATCTCCGATGCCGTCAATCCTACCCCAATGGCAAGTACCATCGTTCCATGGGCAATACGCTGACCAAAAGGCTGTGTTTTACACCATTCTTCATCCATATGGTGCGGAAAAAAATCACCTGTGTGTCCCGCGTGTACCACAAAATCAGTCTCTGTGATGGTTCTCCCCAGCGTCACGCGCTTTTCTCCTAATTGGTAATCTTCAAAAAATGTTGACTTAAAATACATATTTTCTAGTTTGTTAATCCTTAGTCCTTAGTGATTAGCCAAAATACTAAGGACTAATTTCTAAGGACTAGGGACTGTATTAATAATTTTAAATAAGTGAGTCTTTAGCTTTCCTCTTCTAAGGACTATGGACTTTTTTCGGCGTTTTAACACGCTTTCCGCTGTATCTTTTATCCCGAAAACCGGGATAAAAGGATGCCGCTTCAATCGTTAACGCGGTCTTAGTTGCTATAAATCACCTTGTGGAATTCCACCATTTTTATTGCTGATATAGCAGGCTTCTACCACTTTCATAGTTCCCAGTACGTTTTCTACACTAGCATACAATTCGCTGTCCGAACCTTCTTTGTAACGCATCAAATTAGCCATCGTACCCACAAAAGCTTCCGGAAACCAGGAACCTTCGAGTTGTACTTTCTTCCATTCGTATTTTCCTGCTTCGTTTTGAACTGAATATTCAAAAACATCTTCTAATCCGGCAGGGTAATTCATTAACAAGCCCATCTTAGCCTTTACAGCTCCTTTGGTTCCTTCCCATTTAATGTAACTTTCTTCGTGCTCCGGTCCAAAATGATGATCGTGATTAGTATTAATTACCGCACGCATCGTATCACCATAATCTAAAATAATCGTAGAACGCGAAGACGATAAATCTTTCGATGGATGTCTCCAGGTTTTAGCCAAAACACTTTTTGGATCTCCAACAAACGAACGGATACAATCAATATAATGTACAGAGTGGAATAAAATCTCTAATCTAGGATGTACTTTAACCAATGGGAACAATTCCCATGGTGTATTCACGGTCACCTTAAATTCCATGTCATACAATTCGCCAATGATTCCTTCATTAATCAAATAACGGGCCGCAGCCACAAAAGGAGCAAATCGCAATTGGAAATTAATAGCACCTACCAGCTTTTTTCTTTCACAAACTTCCAGGATTTCTTTGGCTTCAGCCAAATCATTTCCCATTGGTTTTTGGATTAAAACGGCAGCACCATCAGGCAATTGTTCTAAAATTTCAATGTATTGTTCCGGCATAACGGTAATATCGTAAACAGCATTGGCAGGAGCATGTTTAACAGCATCCGCCACTGTTTCAAAAACATGAGGAATCCCAAATTCCGCAGCCATCGCCTGAGCTTTGGCAAAAGTTCTGTTGGTAATCCCAAAAACTTCAAATCCTGCCATTTTATAAGCAGGCAAATGCGCATCTTTTACAATTCCACTAGCGCCAATAATTACTATGGGTTGGTTGGTTTTTGGCAGTTTTGGTTTATAAGGAATTTGCATAATTATAGTATTTTTTCAATTTCAATTTGTGTGTGTTTTAATAAATCTGCCGATGGAACGTTAGTCTTTAATGCCTGTAAAACCATCTGGTCTATCAGTATGGCAATGTCTGGCCAAACTGCTATTTGAGGCAAAGTCAAAGCATTTTCATGCAAACTTTCCAGCTTGTGGTAATATGGAATGGTAGCATTGATTTCGGCATCTTTCCATGTCGATTTTCTGCAGCCTATTCCGCCTTCATTTGTCAATAATTTGTCACTTTCGGCAGTGGTGGCAAATCGTAAAAAGTCGTAGGCTAATTTTTTGTTTTTACTTCCTGCCCCTATGGTATATAACCAATACACATTTAACGAAGCGGTTTTTCCTCCAACAGCAAAAGGCAGAGTGGTGACATCTACTTTTCCTTTCACTTTCGATTCGGCAATGACTTCGCACATCGAAGCAAAACCAAACCAGTTAATCGTCATTGCAGCTTCTCCATTGGCGAAAGCCATACCTGCTTCAACCGAACCAAAATCGGCAGAACCCGGATGAACAGCAGCGATATTTTTAACGATATAACGGTAATAATCTAAGGTGTCAATGGCGGCCTGTGTGTTAACATCCATCTGATTTTCGGCATTCAGCAAGGAACCGCCACGGGTCCACAAATGCAGACAAAAGTCGAAAACCATGTTGTGTCCGTCAGGATAATTGGCAAAAACGCAGCCGTATAAATTTTCGTTTGGACGATTAAAAAAAGTAGCGATTTGCTCGAATTCCGTCCAGGTTTTAGGTGGCGCTAATTCGTAACCAAACTGCTTTTTAAAATTCTCTTTTTCTATCGAATTTTCGAATAAATCTTTTCTGTAAATCAAACATTCAGGGCCATCGTGAAAAGGCAATCCATAAATCCCTCCGTCAATTTCCTGTAAATGCAACAACGAATTGTGCCAGCCTTCAGGGAAATCCTGAGGTGCTTTTTTAGCAATAAAAGACGTTAAATCCTGAACTGCATTGGCCTGAGCCGCATCAAAAATCCAGTCGGTGTTGATGTGGGCAATATCCCAATCACCTTTTTTCAAACCTCCTTCGGTAATGGTTTGTTCATACAAATCATGCAATTCCATGGGAACCATTTCGACCGCAATACTGATATCGTATTTTAAACAAAACGCATCCCATAATTTGTGTAAGGCACTTTCAAAAGGCCCAAATTTCCTAACCGCGATTCTAAATGTTGTGTTTTCCATTAGCAAAGATTAAATTCTTTTATGATGCTTTCGTTATCCTGACCCAACTTTGGCGAAGCCTTACCTGAAGTAAACAATTCCCCATCAATTCTAATAGGACATCGGGTTGTTTTATAACTGTAACCGTCTATCATTTCGACTTGTTGTACAAAGTTTAAAATCTGGAAACCTTCCTGAGCAAAAAGCTGCTCGTAGTTCAACACATTGGCACACCAAATATCAGCCGGTTCTAAAATATTCAACCAATATTCTGAATCCTGTGTACGCAAATGCGCTACTAAAATAGATTTAATATCGTCTCTTAAGGTAAATTTATTTTCCGGGAATTGCTTCAAATCGTCACAAGACAGCAATTCGGCTAAAACAGGAATGGAACCCATTGCCAAACTCATGTACCCATTTTTAGTCTGGTAAATTCCATAAGGCGCACCTAAATAAGCATTGGCATTGTTGGTTTTTGTTCGAACAGGCAATTCGCCACCATCATTAAAGAAAGTCGTGATGGTTTCAAACTGAAAATCAAACGCCGATTCCAGCATACTTACTTCTACCAAAGCACCTACATTCTGGGTCACTTTTCGATATAAAGCCGCTAAAATCCCCTGAGCCAAATGCGCTCCCGCTAACATATCCACAATAGACAATCCCATAGGAACCGGACCATCGCCTTCGTTTCCTGTTAACCAAGTCAAAGCCGTTAACGATTGCAATAGCAAATCCTGTCCCGGCAAATCTTTAAAAGGCCCTTTTGAACCGTACCCACTTATCGAGGCATAGACTACATTAGGATTTATCTTTTGTACTTCTTCATAACTCAATCCAATGCGTTCCATAACACCCGGTCTGAAATTATGCATCACTACATCGGCTTTTGCCAACAACTTCTTCAATTTTGCTAATTCTTCGGGCTGTTTAAAATCAATCGCGAAGGATTCTTTATTTCGGTTTATCGTATGAAAAACAGAGGATTCTCCGTTCATTATCAAATCCGAAGTATATAAGGTTCTGCAAATATCACCTGTACCCGGTTTCTCAATTTTTATCACACGGGCACCCAAATCGGCCAAGCGCAAACTTGCCGAAGGCCCCGAAAGAAACTGGCTGAAATCTATTATTAAATAATCTTCTAATGGTTTCATCTTCTAATTTAAAATAGTTTCCTGTATCATTTTATTCTGCTCTCCTACTTTTGGTGCCGCTTTGGTGCTGGTCAAAATCTGACCGTCTAACTGAATCGGACTTCTGGTAGTGACAATTTTTTTATTATCTGAATTTTCGATGGTTTGCTTCATTGGCATACCAAAATCAATTTGATCCAAATCCTGATAATTCAATACTTTTCCACACCAAACGCCTTTTTCCTGCAACAATTGCAACCAATGGTCTGTAGTTTCCTGAATGATTCGTTCGCTTAAAAGTGTTCTTATTTCGTCGCGGAATTCAAACCACAAATGTTTTTCTCTATATTTCTCCAAATTCACCTGTAGCAATTCGCTGATGTACATTAAGTCGCCCATGGCCAATGAAAGATAGCCATCCTGAGTTTTATAAACCCCATAAGGCGCACTTAGAAAAGCATGTGCACTTCCGGCAACATCACCTCTTTCCTGCAATTTTCCACCATCATTTAAATAAGAAGTAATGGCTTCAAACTGAACATCTAATATCGATTCGATTAAACTCACTTCAACCAAAACAGCTTTATTCGTTTTGGCTCTTTTTAATAAAGCCGCCAAAAGTCCCTGTACCAAATGGTTTCCGCACATAATATCGGCTGTTGATAAACCAAAAGGAACCGGTCCCTGACTATCTCGTCCGCTCAACCATGTTAATCCAGATAATGATTGCACTAATAAATCCTGTCCCGGTTTTTTAGACCAAGGTCCTTCGTCTCCATAACCTGAAACCACTCCGTAGATAATTTTCGGATTGACGGCAATAGCATCGGCGAAAGCCAAACCAATTTTATCCATCACCCCCGGTCTGAAATTATGAGTCATAATATCAGCCTTGGCAATCAGTTTTTTGACTAATTCTAAATCGGCTGGATTTTTAAGATCGGCAGCAAAAGAATCTTTATTTCGATTAATAGTATGAAATAACAAGCTGCTTTCGTCTACAAATAAGTCTTTGATACTCAATTGGCGACAAGCTTCTCCTTTTACGGGTCTTTCAATTTTGATAACTCTGGCGCCTAAATCGGCGAGTTTCAATCCTGCTGAAGGTCCTGCCAAAAACTGGCAAAACTCTAAAACAACCACACCTTCTAAAGGTCTCATACAGCGGCTGCATTAAGGGATTTTACATACAAAGCATCCATTGCTTCAAGTACAGCTACTTCATCGCCACCATTCATCAAATAATCACGCACTAAGTCGCCGGCATGATCCTGGAAATACATGTGCCCTGAATATCTTGGACGCAGGAAAGCACGCTCTAAAGTCGGTAAGGTATTCTTGAAATAATCGTGGGTAATTTGATTGATTCTCTCGCTTTTCCAAGCTTGTAAATGTCCTGGTTGTCCACCATTGTCAGCAAAAATATTTTGTTGAACATGTGAAGAACCTGTAAATTCAGCATATTTCAACGCTTCCGGAAGGTTTTGGCTGAAAGCAGAAACAGCTAATCCTGTTCCTCCTAATGAACTAATCATAGGCTGATTGTTCAACTTTACTAAATCGTAAAAATGAAGTAAATGTTTACTGTAACCAATTCTTGAATAATTAGAATAACCGTAAGCAAATGGGCAATACCCAATTTCGTCAGTATTTACCATCGCTTCATAAACCTGAATTGGATTTCTGTTAAAATTAGCCGGATCCATAAGTTGAGCTAATTCGCGGTGCATTTGCAAGGCTTTAATTCCTGTTTCATTTGAAATAACTTTCTCCTTAGACAAAAATGGAGCTTCGCCCAAACTGCAACAAAACGAATAAAAAGTCATTAATGAATCAACCGAAATTCCGGCAAAAGCAACCAATCCTTTTTTGGCTAAAGCCAATAAATCTTCATAAGTTTCAGGCACTTTTAAGCCTTTACTTTCTAAAATATCCAAACGAGCCGCAGCTACCGGAGTGGCAGCATCGATAGGTAAAGCCCAAAGTTTGTTGTTAAAAACATAACTTTCGTATGATTTCCCTACCGTATTGACTTCCTGATCTTTTATATATTCGCTTGAAAAATGATCCGATAAAGGAACAATAGTATTGGTAGCAGCACCAAAACCTGTCCATGGATGATCAATCACCAATAAATCAAATCTTTTGGCTAAATCCTCTATCGAGGCATCAGCAAATTCTTGTAAACTTCTTTTTTCCCAACTAATTTCTACATCTGGATACAGCTCCGTAAAACGCTGAGCAGTAGCAACCATAGGCAAAAGCCCTCTTGTATGGTTCCATGTAATCCCTTTCAATTTCTTCATTTTTTGACTTTTCAATTTTTTATTAGAACATAAATTTCCAAAAATTAAAATTAAGAAAACTAATTAATTCTTTTTTATCCGTTATTATCTGTGTTCTATCTATTTTTTTCATTTTAAACAACTGTGAATATAGTTATTAAAACGTCAATTCGAGTGTTTTTTTGCAACATAACGGAACAAAAAACACTCGAATTGGTGCATTAATTTTATATTATAAACCCGTGGTGCATTATATAAATATCTTTATAACCACCCCGCCCGTTGGGCACCCCTCCAAAGGAGGGGAATTTCGAGCGCCATTCCCCTCTTTTAGAGGGGTGGTCGAAGACCGGGGTGTTTTTTAAATACCTTTTATTACACCGCTACATCCCCACAAAAGTGAACCTGGATTCCCAGTTCCTGTAAGGTCGCGGCTTTAATTCGGCACAATTTGTTAGCTTCTGATTCGTTTTCAGCATATACCACCTGAATGTGATTCGCCTTATGACGTCCCATCATCTGGTCACGACTCACTCCTTTTAAAACAGCATTCATAATAGGCCATTGTGGCGTAGTCATATTCCATCTTCTGTCTAATTCTTCTTTTGGTAAATCGACACATTCTCCAATTCCCAAATCGCAATGCAAGGCATCGTCCATCACATAAACGCGACTCCAAACAATAGAACCCGGTTTACTCACTCCTTTCACACTTCCTCCACCTAATCTAAAATACATTTCAGGCTGTCTTTCGCTGGAAGTTCCTTCATAACCACCCACAAAATGCTCTGGCGGTGCCGCTCCACTGATTAGAAATACCCAAACAAATCCGTCAACAGTCTCGTTTTTATAGTATTCCCCATAACGCAAATCATGTAGTGTATTTTCGCCTTTCAATCCCATAGAACGCCATAAGTTATAAGTAACTAAAGCATCAATTCCGGCACATTCGTCTACTTCATTGAAATGTGGCAAGGCCTCACCGGCAAACAATTCGTTTCCTTCTTCGTCAAAAACAGGAGGTCTGTTTTGATTGTTTAATAAACCCTCAACCAAATCACTGGCAGGAACTAAATCCTTCAAACCTTGTTGGTACTGAATTCCAATAGTATCACAACCAAATTCAGCTGCGATTCGCACTGCTGCAATATACATTTTGCATTGTAAAAGCGTTTGATTTTTAGTCAATTGAGTAACTTCATCCGTTCCCCAATCGAATTTCATTCCTTTATCTAATAACCATGCTAAAACGGCTTCAGCTTCTTCGTCTTTCACCGTTAGCATTTTTGCGTAAAGCGAAGACTGAGACAATCTTTCTTTATAAATTCCTGTTGGATGCAACAAATGATCAGGAACAATGGCATTGAACATCCCCATACAACCTTCGTCAAAAACACCCATAATGGCTTTTTCTTTTCTGAAAGCTTTTGCAAAAGCAGTTCCTTTTGCTAATTCGTCCGAAGGAATAAGTGTTTTATCAAATGCTTTCACGTGACTGAAATCTGGCTGAACTGTAGCCGTTTGCATCCAGTTTTTCAAATTATTTTTGAAAAAATCATCGCTGAAATCTACACTCCACAAGGTGCTATATTGCACTCCGGCCTTAGTCAAAGAACCATTTAAATTTAGCATTCCCACTAATCCTGGCCATTCGCCACTCCAGTTAGCCACTGTTAAAATAGGTCCCTGATGTGTGATCAAACCTGCCAAAACATGGTGCGAATATTGCCAAACACTTTCAGCAACAATCAGTGGTGCTGTTGGGTCAATATTTTTAAAAACCTGCATTCCCATTTTTTGGCTATCAATAAAACCATGCTGTTTTTTCTCATCATAAGCATGCGCTCTGATGATTTTTCCGCCTGCTTCGGCAACAGCTTCTGATAATAATTGTTCCATTTGGGCTTGTGCATCCCAACATACTTGATTTGCTGATAAACGCAAATCGCCACTTGCTACTAAATAGATGTTCATATTTTTAAATTATTTATAAGCAATAAAACACAAAGACAATTCGAATTTTTTATTCAAATTGTTTTGTGATACGCTATGATTTATTTTTCCTTAAACCATCAACCAACTCTAAATTAAAAAGGTTGCAGTCTATATTCAAATATGCTAAAAATTAGACTTAGGCTCTTATTATTTATTTGCATGTATCTATAGGATATTATCATAAAATTATTTGTAATTTTAAAAATAACACTAATTTAGCAGAATAATTCCAAACACACTGTTTATGAAGCCTTTATTTCACAAAGTCCCTACCAGCATCCAAAGTTCTTTTGAGGTAAGACATAACAAAGAACCCAACTTCGGTAAGATTTGGCACTACCATCCTGAACTGGAATTACATTATGTGATAAAGGGCGAAGGGGTGCGTTTTATTGGCGACAACATCAGCAATTTCGGCTCAGGAGAGCTTATTTTGCTTGGCGAAAACCTCCCTCATACCTGGCGTTGTCATGAAGAATATTATCAGAACAAAAAGGAACTGGATGTCGAGGCCATCGTGATTCAGTTTTTACCCGACTGTTTAGGCAAAGATTTCATACACTTACCCGAATCTTTCCTGATTCCGAAACTTTTTGAAAAGGCAAAAAAAGGGATGATTATTCATGGAAACACCAAAGAAATGGTGATGGAACAAATGGAAAAAGCACCCAATGCCAATCATATTGACAAGCTGATTATCCTGTTAAACATCTTAAAATTTCTATCGGAAACGGAAGAATATACCGAAATCACTTCTTCGCATGCGTTTTACCAATCCAATGAATCCGATTCGATTCGACTGAATAAAATATGCAGTTATACGCTTTCGAATTATAAAAAAGAAATTACTTTAAAAGAAATTGCAGCCTTTAGCAACTTAAGTGTTACCTCATTTTGCCGCTATTTTAAGCTAATGACCAAGAAAACCTATTATGATTTTTTAATAGAAATCCGCATCAGCCATGCCTGTAGATTACTGATTGAAAACAAAATTCCTACCGAAATGATTTGTTTTGAATGTGGTTTTAATAATGTATCTAATTTTTACCGTCATTTCAAGAAAGTAGCTGGAATAACTCCTATGGAATACAAGAAAAGATATTTGTCGAATTAGTTTTTAACCGCAAAGTGCGCAAGGGTTTTTCGCAAAGTCCCGCTAAGAAATTTTTACCATATAAGGCATATAAGTTTTTTGTTTTCTAAAAGCGATAAAAAAGTACAGATAAGCTTATTTTCATATCTGAAAATAAAAGAAATAATTTGCGGTAATTTTTAATCGCAAATAGCAGAAAGATTTCGTGAAGATTTTAAAAAAAAGATTAGCGCATTCGTGGCAAAAAAATTATTAATCCGTCTGTCCAAAAAACTTCCATCGGAAATCGTATTCAGAACCAAAATTATGGTCAAAAAAAGGCTCTCAACATTTTTATACAATGACCAAAATTGGGAGGAGCGGTCATTTAAAAACAATCGAACAGACGAGTTAATAATCACTAAAAACTAACACTAACTATACACTAACCAAAAATGTATATCTTATAAACTAGAATGATAACTCATTCTGGAGAATATCGTACTCATTTTGCAGTTGATCCACTGCATTTTTTACAATTGGAGTAAAGTCACCTACTTCTCTACGTGTGAAATTAGAGATAGACAATCCTCTTTTTTGTAAAGCATATTTAGCCACAATAGGATACACATCGTGCATAACTCCCATATTGGACTCTAAAAATTGTTGCACTGCTGCTAATTCTTCTGCCTTTGAAGCATCATTGTAATTATCGCAAATCCAAACAATCAACTCAGGAAAAAAATTCCCTTGAATACAAGACAATCCTGCCGAACCTGCTTTCAAGGATTCGATAGCATGTACCATGTAAGCATCATACAAACCAAAATCAGGATTTTTCACCACACTCAATTTAGCCTTAATCTGATTGATATCTAGACTGGTGTCTTTATGATAAATCACTCTTCCTGTATCAACAAATTCTCCTAATTGCTCAGCCGACAACACTCTTTTATAAGGCACCGGGCATTCGTAAAAACCGGTTGGAACTCCTGGCGTTAAATTCAATAACTGGTGCACATTGTCAACAAACACCGCATCCGAATCCGTTTCTTTAGCCAATAAACCTGAAATTAAAATTACAGCGTCGATTCCAGTTCCGTATATCTTATTGGTAAAATCAGCCTGTTGCTGAATTGTTCCTTCAAAAGTTCCTGTAGCTACCACAGGCACCTGACCAGCCACAACATCAACTACGTGTTTTGTTAATTGAAGACGTTCCGCTTCTGACAATTCAAACATCTCACTCGACAAACAATTGGCAAATAAACCAGTAACACCGGACTTTAAATACAGCTCCGTAAGAGCAGTTAGTGTTTTATAATCAATGCTACCATCATTATTAAATGGCGTTAACATTACCGGAATAAATCCTTTTTTTGAATTGTTCATCGTTATTCTATTTTCTCTTTTATTATATGAATTAAGCTTTTACGCTTCTTAATTTAGCTATAAATGCGCCCGACAGATAGATAGCAAGTGTCCCTATAACTATCACCATGTTAGCATGAAGCGGACTTCTTAAAAAATCATATTGATCCGGAATCAGACTCGAAATTGATAACCAAAGAATCACCATAATTCCTATGACTGTTGAAGCCATAGCCTCTGTATTACCTGATTTTTTACTGATAATTCCAAGAAGAAAAAGCCCTAACATTCCTCCTGCAAAAATCCCCGATAGTTGCCACCATATATCCAGAATACTTTTCACTCCTATCATCGCGATACCACAAGCCATTCCGCCCAATCCAAACAAAACGGTTCCGATATACAGCAAACGCATATTTTGTTTGTCGCTGATTTTCTTTTTCGAATATCGCTTGTAGATGTCTTCTGAAAACACCGTTGCCGAAGCATTCATTCCTGAACTAATGGTACTCATTGCCGCGGAAAGTATCGCCGAAACTATCAATCCCAATAAACCGGTAGGAATCATGTTTACCATAAAATGCGGCATTACCTTATCTCCATAATCTGATGGTTGTAATGTCTTAGCATAATTTGTAATCTCCGTTTGAGATGCCATCGCACCAAGATGTTCTGCAGCAGCCTGTAATTTAATCGGCTCTATTAAAGCGGGAGTCATTTGGTAATAAGCAAACAAACAAGAACCAATCATAAAGAAAATCAAAGAAACAGGAACAAACATCCATACACACAACCAAATTGACTTTGAAGCTTCTTTAGCCGATGAGGAAGCATGATAACGTTGCACATAATTTTGGTCCATCCCAAAATTATTCAGGTTGATAAAAAAACCATACAACAATACCACCCAAAAAGTAGAAGTTGTAAAATCGAACGAGAAACCACCCAAACTAAACTTATCGTTTTGTTGTCCTATCTCTATTATTTTAGAAACACCGCCTGGCATTTTTGAAATAATCAAATACATAATCAATAATGCTCCTCCGGTTTTTAATACGGCCTGAACTACTTCGGTCCAAATCACCGCTTCAATACCTCCTAATACGGTATAAACCACAATACAGATTCCTGTAACCAGCATGATTGTTTCCATACTAAAACCTGTCAAGGCTTGCAGCGTAAGGGAAATCCCGAAAAAAACCGATCCCATTCGGGTGATTTGTGTCAACAAAAAACAAACAACAGCATAAGTTCTGGCCCAAGGCCCAAAACGTTTTTCTAAATTAGTATAAGCTGAAACTTCTCCAGTGCTGCGATAAAACGGCACAAAATATTTAGCCGCTACCCAAGCTGCAAATGGCATCGAAATACTAAAAACAAAAGCATTCCAATTTCCTCCAAACGCCTTACCCGGAACTCCTAAAAAAGTATTACTACTTAAAAATGTGGCATAAATAGACAGTCCTATTGCCCAACCGGGAATCTTACCTGATGCCTTTGTATATTGCTCTGCACTCTTGTTTTTTCTGGAGAAATAAATTCCCACGCCCACCATTGCAATCAAATAAATTGCAATTATAGCGATATCTAATAATGGTAAATTTTTCATTTATTAAAGATGGGATTTTTAATTTTATTTCTCCTCACAAATAAGTATATCGTACAACTTATTCTAGATTTTACAAATTTACCCGAAAACTACAACGATTTCCTATGAGATTTTTTCAGAATATTATAGGATATTAGCATAAAGTGTCAAAAACACCTTTATAACCCATTAAAATATCATTCCAACAACAAACAAAACACAACTTGAGCAACGTAAATAACTCTATACAAATATGTTGTGATTATCGAATATTAGAAAAAGCGATAGCTGTTTTTTAAATAAGAAGCTGTTCCTGCCCTTCGCTTCACTCTTATTTGGAGTCCCGGATTTTTCTAAGCACCAAAAAGGAGCTTCCTGCAGTCGCTCTTTTGGCACAAGAAAAAATCACAGGCCTCCCGCATAAGGAGTTTCGCTGCGGTCAGGGCTAGGGGAAATTTGAGTAACATGATACTTGTCAATACAAAAAATGTATATTTGTATTGAATGACAATTCTTATTTCTGTCAGGAATATTTTCCCTTTCAGAATCAGACAAAATAAATGTATACATTTGAATTTGCGTAAAATTAAAAACAAAAATGTACATTTTACTTGTTTAAAAGACCTAACATCTGTTGTAAAATATTTTATAAAATTTCCTGAATAATTTTAAATTTACTTTGCCAATTATTCAAAGTAAAACACAAGTTGAGAATGAAAAAAATTGAAGTAGTAGCTGCAATAATATATTTTGAGAATAAAATTTTATGTGTTCAAAGACCACAAAATAAATTAGCATATATTTCTGAAAAATTCGAATTTCCTGGAGGGAAAATTGAAGAAGGCGAAACCAAAAACGAAGCTTTAAAACGCGAATTATTTGAAGAATTAAATATTATTAATGTAGATATAAAATCTTTGTTTCTTACAGTTGTACATGAATATCCAGATTTTGAATTAACAATGCACAGTTTTATATGTGAAGTTAAATCAAAAGAAATCATTCTAAATGAACATATAGCATATAAGTGGCTAAGTTTAAATGAGCTTAAAAGCCTAGATTGGGCAGCAGCTGATATTCCTATTGTAAATAAATTAATAATAAATGGATAAGTTAATTCAAATTTTCAATTCAAGTTTACAAACAGGTTATGTAGATAAAAATATATTATCTGATGTAGCTTATCAACCTGAATTACTTGTCAATCAAAAAAATCCACCAAAAAAAATTCTGTCGTCAATACTTCATGAACTTGAAAATTGCAATCAGTTTTATATATCAGTAGCTTTCATAACAACAAGTGGCGTAGCAACAATCATTAACAAATTAAAAGAATTAGAAAATCGTGAAATAAAAGGGAAAATTTTAGTTTCTCAATACCTAAACTTCACACAACCTGAAGCGCTTAAAAGATTGTCTCAATTCAAAAATATAGATCTAAGAATTGCTACAACAGGAAATGCGCATGCAAAAGGATATATCTTTAAAAATAATAAACATTATAATTTAATTATTGGTAGTAGTAATTTAACAGCTCAAGCTTTATCATCTAATAAAGAGTGGAATATAAAAATTTCCGCGTTAGATGAAAGTGGCATTGTTGAAAAGGTAATCAATGAATTTCAATCAGATTTTGAAAAAGCAACACATGTAACGAAAGAATATATTTTATCATACAATGAAATATATCAGAAACAATTTATTCTAAATAGAACAAACTTAATTCCACCCCCAACTGTTATAACACCTAATTCAATGCAAATAGAAGCATTGGAAAATTTAAAAAAATTAAGGACGGAACAAAAAAACAAAGCTTTAATTATTTCAGCTACAGGAACAGGAAAAACCTATTTATCAGCTTTTGATGCAAAAGCTTTTAATCCAAAAAAACTATTGTTTGTAGTTCATAGATTAACTATAGCAAAAAATTCATTAAAAACATTTCAAAAAGTTTTTGGAAAGGAAAAAACAATGGGTTTATATTCTGGTGAAAAAAGAGAATTGGATTGTGATTTTGTATTTTCAACAATTCAAACTATTTCAAAGTCCACACATTTAGAAAACTTCTCAAAAAATCATTTTGATTACATAATCATTGATGAAACCCATAGATCAGGTGCGGATTCATATTTACGATTAATAAAACATTTTGAACCTAAATTTCTTTTAGGAATGACAGCAACTCCCGAAAGAACAGATGGCAATGATGTTTTTCAATTATTTGACCACAACATTGCTTATGAAATTAGATTGAACAAAGCAATGGAAGAAAAAATGCTTAGTACATTTCATTATTATGGAGTAACAGATTTATTAATTGACAATACAGAGATTGATAATAAATCAGATTTTAATCTATTAATTTCTAGTGAAAGAGTTGATAGAATAATTGAGCAATCAAATTTTTATGGAAGTGACAACGGAATAACTAGAGGCTTAATTTTTTGTTCAAGAAAAAATGAAGCAATTGAATTATCCGCTTTATTTAATTTGAAAGGATATAAAACAGGCGCTCTAACAGGCGATAGTTCTGAAGAAGAAAGAGCTAAATCTATTGAAAGATTAGAATCAGATAATTTAAACGAAAAACTAGATTATATTTTTACAGTTGATATTTTCAATGAAGGTATTGATATTCCAAAAATCAATCAAATTATTATGCTTCGCCCTACTGAATCAGCAATTATTTTCATCCAACAATTAGGTAGAGGGTTAAGAAAAGTTGAAGGAAAGAGCTATTTAACCGTTATAGATTTCATAGGCAACTATGAAAACAATTATTTAATACCTATTGCTTTGTATGGTGATACATCTTACAACAAGGATTCCTTGAGGAAATTAATTACAGAAGGAAGTAGGATGATACCTGGGGCATCAACCATCAATTTTGATGAAATTACTAAAGAAAAAATATTTAAATCTATTGATTCTGCAAACATGCAGTTATTAGCTGATTTGAAAAAGGATTACAATCTGTTAAAATTCAAATTAGGAAGAATTCCAATGATGATGGATTTTATTGAGCACGGTTCTAGAGACCCTTATTTGTATGTGAACTATTCCAATTCGTATTATAATTTCATATTAAAAATTGAAAAAGATTACAAACCTCAATTGTCTAACAAAGATGTTAAGCTTTTAGAATTATTTTCCAAAGAAATAAATAATTCTAAAAGAGTTGAGGAAAGTTATATTTTAAGAGAATTAATCCTAGAAAATGAACTGAGTATTTCAACATTTAAAAAAACTATATTTCGTCTTTATAATTATACTCCAGACAAAGCAACTATTGATTCTTGTATAAGAAACATCAACTTCATATTTATAAGAAAAAATGAGAAAATTATTTATCTAAAAGATAACGTATTTAAGTTTCATCGAGAATTTGAAGAAATACTAAGTAATCCTATTTTTAAAGATTTTCTATTAGATTCTATAAATTATTCTATTAGGACATTTGAAACCTTATATAAAAAAGAATACTATCAAAATGGGTTAATTCTCTACAATAAATACAGTCGTAAAGACGTATGTAGATTGTTAAATTGGGAAAAAGACATTAGCAGTACTGTCTATGGCTACCGTACCAACGAGAGAGTTACACCTTGTTTTGTTACATATCACAAATCTGATGAAATAGATAGCACTATTAATTACAATGACCATTTTATTAATCCCTCCACATTTGCATGGGAATCAAGATCAAATAGAAAAATAGATAGTAATGAAATAAAAGATGTAATTAATTCTAATCGCATTCTACTTTTCGTAAAAAAAGAGGATGGTGAAGGAACTGATTTTTATTTCATGGGAAATGTTACTATAATACCTGATTCAATTGAACAAAGCTATATGCCCAATACTCAATCTCCAGTTGTCCATTTTAAATTTCATCTTGAACAACCTGTAATTGACAGTATTTATCATTACATCACAACTGATAAAAAATTAAACCTAATTGATAAAAAGGTTAACATTGAAAACAAAATTTTTCCAATTCAAGATACAATTGAATCTCAAAATCTTATTCCTTTATATAACTTTTATGCAGCAGCTGGAACATTTAGCGAAATGCAGTCAGAAAAAGATTTCAGCCTAATTGAAGGACCAAAAAATATCAAAATTAATAGTGATTACTTTGCTTGCAAAATAGTTGGCGAATCAATGAATAGAATAATCCCAAACGGTTCAATTTGTTTATTTAAAACGGATTCAGGAGGTAGTAGAAATGGCAAAGTCGTTTTGGTAGAAAATATCGATATTCAAGATCAAGATTTTAATTCTGCTTTTACTATCAAGACTTATTCAAGTGAAAAAGTGGTATCAGAAGAAGGATGGCAACACATTTCAATTGTTTTAAGACCCAATTCATTTGATGATTCTTATGAAAATATTGTTATCAATGAAGAAAACGGATCAGAAATGAGAGTTGTTGGAGAGTTTATTTCAATTATTACTAATTAATCTTCATTTTAGTGATACAAACATTACTTATTCTTAAAGTATACTCTCAAAAAACAACAATTCTAAGTTTTAAACTTTTTCCTTACCTTTAAAACCACTTTTTAACTCCCAAATCATGAGATCATTAACGATATTTCTTTTTTCTTTTATCATTTCCAACTGTGATGCGCAGTTAAAAACTAACGATGCTATTCCACTACAGGAAGATGCAAAAAATTACAGCTTAGAAACCGTTGTTGACGGTATTAACAATCCATGGGGAATGGCTTTTCTTCCCGATGGCTCGTTATTAGTGACTGAAAAATCAGGAATCTTATACCATATTACAAAAGGCCTAAAAACCGAGGTTAAAAATGTTCCCGCAGTCTACAACCGTGGTCAGGGCGGTTTGATGGATATTGTTTTGCATCCTGATTACGCTAAAAATGGTTGGATTTACATTACTTATGCTTCTACCGAGGGCGAAGGCGAAGGCGGCAACACCAAACTCATCAGAGCCAAACTCGAAAACGAAAGTTTAACCCAAATAGAATCTTTGTACAAATGCGGTCCGAATACTACCAGAGGGCAGCATTTTGGTTCGCGAATTGTTTTTGATAACGAAGGACATTTGTATTTCTCGGCAGGAGAACGCGGCAATCATTTTGTGAATCCACAAGACATTGCCAGAGATAACGGAAAAATCTACCGTTTAAATGACGATGGCAGCATCCCAAAAGACAATCCGTTTGTAGGACAAGCCAATGCCAAAGAAGCAATTTACTCTTATGGACATCGCAATCCGCAAGGATTAGCAAAAAACCCTGTAACGGGTGCCATCTGGGAACACGAACACGGACCACAGGGTGGAGACGAAATCAACATTATTAAAAAAGCAGCTAATTACGGCTGGCCAGTGGTGACTTACGGCATCGACTACGACAACAGCATTATCAGCAACGAACAACAAAAAGCTGGAATTGAAAATCCTGTGTATTACTGGGCACCTTCCATTGCTCCTTGCGGTATGACTTTCGTGACTGGCAATAAATATCCTGACTGGAAAGGGCATTTATTAGTAGGTTCACTAAAATTTCAATATTTGGAATTGGTAAAATTAGACGGTGATAAAATCATTGGCCGACAAAAAATCGCAACTAACATTGGTCGTTTACGTAGCGTAACACAGGCTCCGGATGGCTATATTTACATTGGCGTGGAAGGAAAAGGAATTCTAAAAATTATACCTAATTAATAATGATTACTAAAATAAATATTGGCTTAAGCCTACTGCTTTTGGGTGGTTTGTATTTTTCAAATCCAACAATTTTAACCAACTCTAAAAAAGAGTATTTGTCTATAAAAGAACAACCGCAAACGCCGCTGCAAAAAAGCATAGCTCGAGGCAAAGAAGTCTATACCGATTTTTGTATCCAATGCCATATGGCTACGGGAAAAGGAAACGGAACCACTTTTCCTCCTTTGGATGGTTCTGACTGGCTAAAGAAAAAAAGAGCCGAAAGCATTCATGCTGTAAAATACGGTCAGAAAGGTGAAATCCTGGTTAACCAGAAAAAATTCAATGGCATCATGCCTCCTATGGGCTTAAGCGATGAAGAAGTTGCTGACGTGATGAATTATGTAATGAATTCCTGGACTAATAAAACCAAAAAAATGGTGACTGCAAAAGAGGTTTCTTCATTAAAACCTTAACATTTTATTTTTTTAAACCATTAAGAAAGTTAAGAATCATTAAGTCCTGCGCTTAATTTTCTTAACTCCCTTAATGGTTTATTTTTAGGATGTAAACATTGAAAACCTATTTATTACTTAAATAAAAAATAAGCCAATTGGGGATCTCTACCATAAACATCATCATAGAAATGGAGAACATCCTCATTGTCAACCCAGGCCGTGAAGTAAGTGATATGTAACGGAATCTTATTTTTTAGCACGCAAGTTGTTTCCTTTTCTCCCTGCATTGCCTTGTTAATATTTTCTACAGGCCAATCAGGATCATCTTTCAGAATTAAAAAAGCTAATTCTTTGGCTTTATCCATATTAATGCAGCCGTGGCTGTAAGCTCTATATTCTAAATCAAATAAGGCTTTGGCAGGAGTATCGTGCAAATAAATACTATTGGTATTTGGAAAAACAAACTTTACCAAACCTAAAGCGTTTTTAGGTCCGGGTTTTTGTCTGACTTTGCCATTATTCCATTCCATATTGTGGGATTCCAAATAATTCTTGTCGCGTTCCATGGCATATTTTAGTTCATTGTCAATAATACTTTGGGGCACATTCCAATACGGACTAAAAACAATCGAACTGATGTATCCACTAAAAATAACCGTTTCCATCATGTTTTGTCCCACAAGCACATTAGATTCTAAGAGCGTTTTACCATCCTTTTTATAAATCAGTTTATACGATGGAATATTAATCACAATGTACTCGCTGGTGTCAGTCAATTTAGGATCTATCCATCGACAGCGTTCCATATTGATCATTATTTTTCGAATGTATTTTTGGATAGGCAAATTCATTTGCTTAATCTGCCAGGGTGAAATGAAATAATTAATCAGGTAGCCATTTCTTTTTTTGAAACGCAAGACACCTTGCATTAATTCATCATCATAAACAGCACTTTTAGAATCTTTACTCAAATCGCCCAATACAAAAAGACGCTCTCTAATCTGACTGATTGTTTTTGAATTGTCAAAAGGTTTGTAAAATTGAATGGTAGAGTCGTATTCTATAGTTTTCCAATCTCCTTTTTTTTCTATCTCGCGGTATTTTTTTAAAGCCGCCCGCAATTTGTAATATTGACTTAATTGATGTTTTTCATCAAAATTTAATAATTCAGGATTTTGCAATAACGAATCGAGCAACTGTTCATAAGCGATTTCTTTCTTGGGCAAAAACCAACCCATTCCTTGAAGTTTCCCGGCGTCAATTCCAAGAAATACTTTTTGCATATAGAAAACATACATGGTGGATAACATAATTTCTGTTTCGGTTTGTGAAAGGGATTTCAAAGTAGCATTCGAATCAAAAATCCCATCAATTATTTCCTGATACTCCATCTTTGTTTCCACACCTTCTTCCTGAAGTTGATTTATCTTAAAATATAACAACTGGGAAAAACCAATTAATTTATCATTGGAATCATACCAAATCACATGGTATTTTCTACTTTCATATAATTTATAAACTCCCGATTCGTATCGTTTTAAATCAGGATATTTCTTGAAAAAAGCATTGATAAGCTGTTTACTGATAGAAATATCAGAATTAAACTCTTCGGGTTTTTGAAAAAACTGGGCAAAATAAGAGGCTTTCGCCTTTAAACCCTCCTTTTTTATCAGAGAAACTGAGGTGAGTGAAAAACCGAATAAAATAACTACTATGGATAAAACGAATTTCCTCATAACCATAATTATTTATATAAAGTTAGACAATTATTCACAAATGATTAAAAATGAAATAAATAGACTATTTAAATCTTAAAAACATCTGATTTACATTCTCTAATTCAAACCATTTAAACATCTTCAATTTTTAAAAAAAACCGCAGCAGAATACGAATCAAATAAAGAAATCGTTAGTTAAAAAGTTTACATTTGTATTAAACCCAAATGTGCTTCTTTATGAAAAAATATACTTTAGCAATCGTTATTAGCCCTTTCTTGTTTTTCGTTTTTACCAATTGTAATCAAAGTAAATCCAATACTGTAGAAGCAACTGCTCAAGACAGTGTAGCAATCAAAATAGATCCGGTTAAGAAAAAACCAATCACTAGCATTGACACCGCCGACTATAACCGAAGAATGATTGCGCTAAGCAACAAAGACACTACGGGAATGTGGCCTGTAAAAGCGCCTTATCCTTTACCGGGTGCCTTATTGCCTTATCACCGAATCATTGCTTTTTACGGAAATTTATATTCGAAAAGAATGGGCGTTTTAGGTGAATATCCTAAAGCTGAGATGATTGAAAAACTGCAAGCAGAAGTAGCCAAATGGAAAGCTGCCGATTCCAGCGTAACCACTATTCCTGCCTTTCATTATATTGCAGTTTCTGCCCAAGGCGCTCCCGGAGCTGGCAATCGTTACAACATGCGTATGCCGTTTAAACAAATCGATACGCTTTTAAGTTGGGCAAAACCTATTGATGCCCTGGTCTTTTTGGATATTCAGGTGGGACATAGCAACGTAAAAGACGAAGTAAGCCTTCTCGAAGAATACCTTGCTTTACCGAATGTTCATCTGGGAATTGATCCTGAGTTTTCAATGAAAAGTGGTCATGTTCCTGGTAAAAAAATTGGAACCATGTCTGCTGATGATATCAATGATGCCATCGATATTCTGGCCCGAATTGTACGCGAAAAGAAATTAACTCCAAAGATTTTGGTGGTTCATCGTTTCACCCAAGGTATGGTTACTAACTATAAAGCCATCAAAAGAGTTCCCGAAGTTCAAATTGTAATGGACATGGACGGTTTTGGAAGTCAGGTTTTAAAACGATCTACTTATTTAAGATACATCTACAGAGAACCGGTTCAGTTTACGGGCTTTAAATTGTTCTACAAAAATGACAACTGGAACGACTGGAAAATGTACACTCCTGAGCAATTATTAAAATTCGCTCCACAACCAAGTTACATTCAGTTTCAATAATTTTATGCTTATTCAGGAAATGAAAAAATCGATATTTTTAGGAATGCTTGGTCTTTTTTTGACACTAAGTTGCGAACAAAAGAAAGAGACCTCTATCGAAAATAAAGCAGATGCACCAAAAGTTATTGCAAGTCCAAAAAAAGCCGAAAAATTAGTTATGGCTGATGCCGCTGCTATATTGGCTCGAAAAGAAGTACCCATTTTATGCTATCATAATATCAAAGATTTCTCGGCATCTGCAGGCGAAATGACTAAAACCTATACCGTAAAACCGGCAAACTTTGCTGAACAGATGAAAGCCTTAGCTGATGCAGGCTACCACAGCATTTTACCTGATCAATTGTATGATTATTTGGTGTACAACAAGCCCTTGCCTGCTAAACCGGTCATGATAACTTTTGATGATACCAGAGGTGAGCAATACAGCATTGGCGCAGCCGAAATGAAAAAATACAATTTCAAAGGCGCTTTCTTTGTAATGACCGTTTCCATCAACCGTCCTAATTATTTAAGTAAAGAAGAGATTAAAAACTTATCTGATTCTGGAAATACTATTGCGGCACATACCTGGGACCATCACATGGTAACCAAATATGCCGACGATGACTGGAACACCCAATTGGTAAAACCAAAAGCCAAACTCGAAGAAATCATTGGAAAACCAATTCCTTATTTTGCCTATCCTTTTGGATTATGGAACAAAGAAGCCATCCCGGAAATCAAAAAAAGCGGTTATAAAATGGCTTTTATACTTTCGACTAAAAGAGATTCTATTGATCCACTTTATACTGTAAGACGAATGATTGTGTCCGGAACCTGGTCAACTGACCACATGATGAAATCGATGGAAGCTACTTTTGTAAATGCTAAATAATCTTTAGCTATTAAAAACAGAACTTCAATTTCTAAATAACTCCTTATCAATAATGGAGTTATATCACTATACCTATATTTTTACTGTTGAGAAATCTAAAAAAAATTTAGTTTTAAAAGACTAATTCTCAAAAAACGCATCAACAAAAAAAGAATGCCGCATTAATTACATTATTCACAACAAAAAATCAAACACTTATCTTAAAAATTATTAAATTAGGCCTAAAGACTGATGTTTTTTCAATCAAAATTAGTTTTTATTAATTTTTCAATAATTATAGAATGGTAAATTTGACACCTAAATTAAGTCCAAAGGGATGGGATGAAATGTTTTCCAATGATGGAGTAAGAGACTCTTACAAACAGGTATTGCAAACATTAGAGAGTTTAAATATTGACAAGCTGAATGTAAAACAGAAACAGGCTTCGGATATTTTTATGAACCAAGGGATTACATTTACTGTCTACAGTGATGACAATCAGGGAATCGAAAGAATATTTCCTTTTGATATTATTCCAAGGATAATTACCAAAAACGAATGGCTGGAAGTCGAAACCGGAATTGCCCAAAGATTAAAAGCTTTAAACCTGTTTCTGGAAGACATTTATAACGAACAGCTGATTATAAAAGAAGGCATCATGCCTGCATCGTTAATTGCTTCCTGTCCGCATTATATTCCGGAAGTACATGGTATAAAAGTTCCGCATGACATACATGTTCACATTGCCGGAATTGATTTAATCAGAGGAGAAAAAGGAGAGTTTTATGTTCTGGAAGACAATCTAAGGTGTCCCAGTGGCGTAAGTTATATGCTGGAAAACAGGGAAATTACCAAAAGGATTTTCCCGGAAATGTTTCGTGCCAACAATGTAAGCATGGTAGCTAACTATCCTATGATTTTTCACAATATTTTAGTTTCGCTTTCGCCAAGGAGCATCTCTAATCCTAATGTTGTTTTGTTGACTCCGGGCGTTTACAACTCTGCTTATTACGAACATACTTTCTTAGCAAGGCAAATGGGAATTCCGCTGGTAGAAGGTCGCGATCTTGTGGTAAACAATCACAAAGTCTACATGAAAACCACCTCGGGCTTGCAACAGGTAGATGTTATTTATAGACGTTTAGACGACGAATATTTAGATCCATTAGTCTTTAAACCTGATAGCGCACTTGGTGTCCCTGGATTGATAAGTGCTTATAAAATGGGGAATGTAGCCCTGGTAAATGCAGTAGGAAACGGAGTTGCCGATGACAAAGCCATTTATGCTTATGTGCCGCAAATGATTAAATATTATCTAAACGAAGAACCGATTCTGAAAAATGTTCCTACCTACCAAATGGAAAATAAAGAAGAACGCGAATTGGTTTTTGCCGATATGGGAAATATGGTTATCAAGGAAACCAATCAAAGTGGTGGTTACGGAATGGTTATGGGAAATAAGGCTAGCGAAGAAGAACTGGAAGCCGCTAAAGTGGCTATTTTAAATAATCCGCGCAATTTTATTGCCCAACCCATCATTCAGTTAAGCACCGTTCCCTGTTACATTGATGGCGAATTAAAACTGCGTCATGTCGATTTACGACCTTATGCTTTGTGCGGTCCCAATGGAGTAACAATCGTTCCCGGCGGACTCACCCGAGTGGCACTAACCGAAGGTTCTTTGGTAGTAAACTCATCCCAAGGCGGCGGAAGCAAGGATACCTGGATAATGAAATAAATGAAGTCGAAATTGTTTTAAAACTTTTAATGAAAGAACTATGGAAGTAAATATGCTCAGTCGTGTAGCCGACGGAATGTTTTGGCTTAACCGATACATGGAAAGAACCGATGGGATGTTGCTTACCCTCAACACCCTTTACATCATGTCTTTTGACCAGGAAACCAATGATTACCAAGGATACAAACCCTTATTAAAATATTATACCGATTTGTCTCCCGAATACATTGCCGAATTTCAGCACGACACTAATTTTGTAATGAAATATGTGCTTTGCGATAACAAAAACCTCAATTCGGTTCGAAACCTGATTACCAAAGCTAGAGAAAATGCCAGAGGTTCGCAGGATAAAATCACCAAGGAACTTTGGGAACACATCAATTCGATGTACCATTACATCAATGCTGACGACCTGCCTAAAAGACTGGAAACACCTGAGGCTATTAGTATTTTGGCCAAACTCAATAAGGATTTCCTACTATACAATGGGATTTTTCATGTGACCATGCCCAGAGGCTTAGGCTGGTGTTTTTCGAGTATTGGTAAACATATCGAAAGATGTCTACAAACTATTTCAATGACACAATCTTATTATGCCCCGATAGAATACAACCTGGAAGGAAAAGAAGATTTATTGTATTGGCGAAAATTATTATTGTCTTTATCAGGCTACGAATTATACTTAAAAAGCTATAGCAATATTCCGCACAATCGAAAAGTAATCCAACATGTCATTTTCAATCCTGATTTTGCCCATTCGGTAATATTTACTTTAGGCTTAATCGAAACCTATTTAGATTGTGTTTTTAAAAACAATAACTTATTAGAAGCACGCACAATGCGCAATCAATTTGGGCGATTGAAAAGTTATATTGAATACACCGATTACCACCATCTTACCAACCTGCAATTAGAGCATGTATTAAAAAACACCAAAGATCAGTTGAATAATTTTTCAATGGATTTTTCTAAATTATTCTTTTCATATACCTAAAAAAATGGCAGTTTTCAACATCATTCATATTACAAAATACAAATACAACTTGCCTATCAAAGAAAGCATCAACGAGATTCGTTTGTTTCCGCATAACTTTGAAAATCAGGACGTGCTGCAATACCAACTTTTGATTTCTCAAAACCCTCATGTAGCTTTAACAAACGATTATCATGGCAACAGGGTGGGGAATTTTAACACCTTAGAAGCACATACCGAAATGACCATCGAATCGCGAATGCTGGTTCGTGTTAATCATTCGCTTAAAATACCTGAGATAGACGACACTAAGGTCGACGATTTGAATTTGTATAACGATATCTATTTACTGCGTCTTTGTTATCCTGAAACTATTAAAAAGCAGGACGAGATTGATGCCATTTTAAAAGAGATTGATTACGAAAACAAATCAATCATTCACATTGCCTTTGATTGCAGTCAATACATCTATACTAACTTTACTTATACTAAAGGAATCACTAATATAGAAACCACTGTCGATGAAATATTAGGTCATCGCAAAGGTGTTTGCCAGGACTTTGCTCATGTTCTTTTACAACTTTTAAGAACTGCCGGCATTCCGTCAAGATATGTAAGTGGTTATATCTGCCCTAACGAAAGCGGACTTCGAGGCGAAGGTGCTACGCATGCCTGGGTTGAAATTTACACCCCAAAACAAGGTTGGCTAGGCATTGATCCTACTAATAATATTTGGACTATGGACAACCATGTGAAACTATCGGTTGGAATTAACTTTGATGATTGTACTCCTGTAAAAGGTACTTTCAAAGGAATTTCTAAACAAACACTTTCTGTTTGTGTTTCTATTGGATACGAAGACGGCAGACATTTTGAAGAAATTAATGATGTAGAATTGCAAAAAAACTCCATTGAATTTCAACAACAATTAGATTACGCCGAACAACAACAGCAGTAGTTTTTCTCTAAAAATACTTAAATAAAACTTCACGCCTAAACATAAAAAAAGCGAATCAAATTGATTCGCTTTTTGTGTTTCATATAACATTATCTATTTGACAACCAGCTCTGTGGATTCATATAGCTTGTGTTTTGTGATAAAATAAACTTAAGTACGGTTTTTCCAGTATCTCCATTAGTACGAATTCTACCAAGATTTTGTTTAATACTTACCTTATCGCCTGGAGATACATTAACAGAGCTCAAGTTTTGATAAACAGTAAAGTAATCTCCATGCTGAATAATAACCGCTTTATTGACAGGAGATATAATCTGTACCTTTGAGACTTCTCCACCAAAAACAGCTCTTGCGTTAGCACCATCATTAGTCGTGATTTCTACACCACTATTGTGTACAATTAGTGTATTATACACTGGATGCGGTTGATCTCCAAAACCTAATGATATAAACCCTTTTTCTACTGGCCAGGGAAGATTTCCTCTATTGGCTCTAAAATTATCAGCAATCAGCTTATTCTCTGGTGTCATTTCAATTCTTGAAGAAGATACTGGTTCTCTGGAAACCGTTTCTTTTATTTCCTTAGCTATTTCTCTGGTAGTCTTCGGATTAGAAGAAGATGATGATTTTGCTTTTTCAGCAGCTAAAGCAGCAGCTTTGGCACGTTCTAAAGCCGCTTTTCTATTGGCTTCAGCAATGGCTTCACGAATTAAACGGTTAATTTGAGCATCGATAGTTTTAAATTCTCTTTGTTTTTTTCGAATATCAGAAACAATGCGGTTTTTATCTTTCTTAATCTGATTAACCAGTTTCTCCTGCTCTATTTTTTCTTTTACAAGAGTTTGTTTTTCCTTCTGATTTTCGGCAATTAGTTTTTGTTTGGCTATTTTTTGAACCTTTAATTTTTCATTATAACCAACTAATTCTGTAGACTTTACATTAATTTCCTCTCCTTGCGATTTTCTAAAACTGGTGTATTGTTTTAGGTATTGTACCCTTTTGTATGCCTGCAAAAAATTCTCAGATGATAGTATAAACATCGCGCGACTTTGCTCAGAACGGCTTTTATAAGAGTTTACAATCTTCTTAGCGTAATCTTCTTTTAAGATTTTTAACTCCTTGTTAAGCTTGTTAATTTTCAATTGATTAATATACATATCGTTAGACAAAAGTCGGGTTTGCTTTTCAGTAGTATTAATCAAAGTTTCTTTCAGTCTGATCTTGTTTTTTTGAATCAAAAAAACATTCATAGCCGATTTTTCCTTTGACTTGACGTTTTGCAACATCTTTTCATTCTCTCTAATTTCTCTTTGAATTTGAGCTTTACGTTGTTCTAACTTTTCTTGTTGCGATTGACTCCACATAGTAGAGGTCAGGCATACAAATAACAGGCTAAGGAAATATTTTGGCATCTTAAAAAATATATTTTTGCAAATTTACTTAATTATTATTCTTTTGTACCCATCTGGCACACTATAAGGGAAAGAAAGTTCTTCATTAAATGAAACCGAATTGTAATTTAAATTAATTTCCGATTTCCCTTTAGGCTGAGCCGTTTTAATTTCAATACTGGAAGGCAAATTAGCCTCTTTATAAGCCACTCTTTCCGGATAAGCAATTTGAATCGTTCTGTTTTCGGCTTTTTGAGTTACTTCTTGTTTGTTTACACTAAAATCATTTGGATTAAAATAATAGCTTTTTTGAGTATTCCCATTATTTGCATCGTCTAAACGATACAAATTGTCAAGCAAAATTTTAGTGTATCTGCCTTTATTCAAATCGTCCAATGCTTCTCCTACCAACATATTCTGAATTTTACTATAATCCAAATCTGTTCCTAACCATTGACTCAAAGCACTGAAATCACCTTCAAAGTAAGTTCCTTTTATCTTTTCGTAATAACTCACCGAAGCCGGTGTTATAGAAGCCTTAGCCATCGTTATTCCCAGAAAACGAACGCTTACTAAAATTTGCTGGTCTTTCTTTATTTTTATTTCGGCACTTACATTTTGTGCTTGTTTATCATCGGCATAACGCGCATTGGCTTTAATATATAATGTAGAAAAATCACTTTTATTGCTGTAATGATTGTCTATTATTTTAGCTGCTTTCATTTCATCGACTGGTTCGGTAACTGTTGCCGAGGTAACAATAGCCTTGGGTTTACAGGAAACCATAAAAACAACTATTAATAATGCTAAGTATTTATTCATTTTATTTTTGTTTTTTTAATAATTCATTGGCTTTAGAAAAATAGAATTCTTTTTTGTTAGCATCTCCTAAACCACTAAAAGCCTCTCCTAACTGAATGTTGAAATTAATTTCTAATGTTGCATCTTCTACTACATAATCCATGCCCATTTCTAAAATTTCTTTCGCTTTTTTAAACTGCTTCAACTGATTATAAGCTAATCCCGCATAATAATAAAACTGTACCTGGGCAGGATACAATTCGATCATTTCACTGGCAGTTTTTGCCGATTTTTCAAATTCGTCCAATTGTACATAAACATCCAGTAAAAGTAAACTCGTTTCCACATCGGCAGGGCTACTTTTTTTAAGTGACAACTGATAATATTTTATCGCTTTGTCCCACTGCTTTTTATTGTGATAATATTTGCCTACTTCCTTATTTACATTTACATTTTTATCATCATCAAAATATCCGATGGCTTTATCTAAATCGGCTGTAAGTTGTGGATTAGTATTGACGTAAATCAAAAATTCATTAAAAATCCTGTGCTTTATTTTACTGTCTATTTTAGTACTGGCCAATACTATGTTCATGGCTTTTATAGCCTTTTCGCTCTCGTTATTAACCAAATAGTTTTTAAATAAACTAACCTGAGCCCATTCTGAATTTGGAATAGCAGCTTCTAATTTTCGGGCCGTTTCAAGGACTTTCTCTATATCGTCTTTTTTAGAATACA
Source organism: Flavobacterium sufflavum (assembly GCF_004016525.1). Lineage (GTDB taxonomy): Bacteria > Bacteroidota > Bacteroidia > Flavobacteriales > Flavobacteriaceae > Flavobacterium > Flavobacterium sufflavum. The sequence goes on along the minus strand of NZ_SACJ01000001.1, from coordinate 695,680 downwards.
GATAAATCAACGAAATATAATTAGACTCTTCTTTTGGATTCTTATTGATTTGATTAACCAAATTAGTTATCTCAGCATCCTGATAAGTTCCCTGAGACAAAATTTGAAGTTTATAATTTTCTCTCCTTTCTGATTTGCCTACAGTTTCATTCAGTTCATTGATAAGCAACAAGGCTTTATCAAATTCGCCTGTATTCATATAAAGCGAAGTCAAATCTTCTTTGAACTTTGAATCGAATGGAATGAGTTTGTTAATTACCTTGATTGCATCTGCATAATCCTTAGTTTCATAATCAACATCATACATTCCTATCAAAAACCATTTGTTTTTAGGATCTAAAGTATTGGCTTTCTCAAAAGAAGAATAGGCGTTTTTATAATCTTTTAAAGCCAGATAATTTTTGCCTAATTCGTGGTAAATAGTGGTATTATTGGCATCTATTTTCAGGCAACGTTCTAAAGCCACAATAGCTTTATCGTAGTTTTCAATTGCTTTTTGCTTTAAAGCTTCGAAAAAATACTCTTTAAATTTATTGTCTTCGAGTTTAATTTCTTCTGGTTCAGTTTGTCCCCATGACAAAGCCGAATTGCATAGCAAAACCACCATTATCATTAAAGAAACTGCCTTTTTCATTTTTACCAATTAAACTTCAAAGTACTTCATAAATTTACCATTAAAAAATTAAGAGCCTAAGCTTAATGTACTTAATTTCTTAATGGTAAAATGTTTTTATTAGAGATCGAAATTATTCTAACACCGAATAATCACCAATACTAATACTTGTAAACTGACCATCAAAACTAGCATGATTTCCAATCATAGCATTATCTAAATTAGCATTTTTGATATGGGCATGCGTTTGAACCAAACTGTTTTTGATGCTGCTATCCACTACGTGACATCCGTTTCCTAAAGAAACATTTGGACCTACAGTAGCGTTTATTAAAACTACATCTTCACCAATATAACATGGCTCAATAATAGTTGAATTTTCAAGTTTAATATTTTTGTTAACCAAATCAATCTTGTCTGCTGCCAAGAAAGCCAGCATTCTCGAATTGGTTTCTACAGTAACATTTTTGTTTCCGCAATCCATCCAGGCGCTTACTTCACCTGTTTTAAAGATTTTTCCCTTAGCCATCATGTTTTTGATACCATCGTTAATTTGGTATTCGCCACCATTTTGGATATTATTATCTAAAACGTTTTGTAACTCATTTTTTAAAACGGCAATATCCTTGAAATAGTAAATTCCGATAACAGCCAAATCACTCACAAATTCCTTTGGTTTCTCTACCAATTCGATGATTTCATTTTTATCGTTTAATTTAACTACACCAAAAGCTTCCGGATTCTCAATCTGTTTTACCCAAATCACCGCATCAGCTGTTGGATCCAATTCAAAATCGGCTCTAATCAAAGTATCGGCATACGCAATTACTGCCGGACCAGAAAGCGATTCTTTGGCACACATAATAGCGTGTCCCGTTCCTAAAGCTTCATTCTGATAATAAATGGTTCCTCTGGCTCCCAATTTTTCGGCAATGGCAATTAAATCCTGCTCTACTTTTTCCCCAAAACTTTCATGGATTACAAAAGCTACTTCTTCAATATCCTGATTCAAAACCCCGGCGATATCTTCTACTAATCGGTGAACGATAGGTTTTCCGGCAACTGGAATTAATGGTTTAGGAATTGTTAAGGTATGTGGGCGTAGACGAGATCCTCTACCAGCCATAGGCACTATTATTTTCATTTTTTAATTGTTTTTTTAACCGCGAAGTTCACGAAGTCCTTCGACAAGCTCAGGATGACACGCAAAGTTCACGAAGGATTTAATATTTTTTTTAGCCACGGATTAAAACGATTTCCACGGATTTTTTATTTGAAATTTGTTAAAATTTAATAACTGTTAACTGATTACTACTTTACTCCTGTACTTCCAAATCCGCCGGTACCTCTTGAAGTTTCTGAAAGCTCTTCGACTTCAAACCATTCGGCGCGTTCGTGTTTGGCAATAATCAATTGGGCAATGCGTTCCCCGTTTTGGATTTCAAAAGCCTGATTGGATAAATTAACTAAAATCACACCTATTTCTCCTCGGTAATCAGCATCAACAGTTCCGGGACTGTTCAATACGGTAATTCCGTTTTTAAAAGCCAGTCCGCTTCTTGGTCGCACCTGTGCTTCGTAACCTATCGGCAATTCGATAAAAAGACCTGTTTTAACGATGGTTCTTTCTAAAGGCTGTAAGACTATCGATTCGACCAAATTAGCTCTTAAATCCATTCCTGCCGAAGCTATGGTTTCATAACTTGGCAAAGCATGTTGCGATTTATTGATAATATTTATTTTCATTTTTTTATTTTGATACAGGAACAAGTCAAAGCTTATTCTTGCAGATTATTTTTTCGTTTAAGAATGCTCATCAAGGTGTCTTTCTCGTTGTGGTAAATAAAATAGAGAAACAATAGTAATAACGTGATTCCTACAAAATAATTTTCTCTGAAAAAATAAAATGAAACAACGGAAAACAAAATAGATAAACCCAGATAGCCTCCTATTTTTTGGAAATCATACGGAATAGGATAATATTTATTTCCCAGATAATACGAAATCAACATCATACTTCCATAAGCAGCCAATGTTGCAATGGCAGAACCTACATAACTCATGCCAGGAATCAACAAAAAGTTAAGTACCAAAGTAATGACTGCGCCCACAATTGAAATATAAGCACCTACATAAGTTTTATCAATCAATTTGTACCAAACAGAAAGATTAGTATAAATTCCCAAACAGAAATTGGCCAAAATAATTAACGGTACCACCTTCATCGCTACCCAATACGAACTATCACGAATCATTAACATTTTAAACAGGTCAGCAAAAACGATAACGCTTAACATAATAAACGAACCGAAGATCACAAAATACTTAGTTACCATCGCATAGGTTTGTGGTGCATTTTCATTAGAAGCATGACTAAAGAAGAAAGGTTCGATTCCGAGTGTATAAGCCGTACGGTACAAAACCATGAACAATCCCAGTTTATAACAGGCCGAATAAACTCCCACTTCATCTGCGGCGATATTTTGAGGTAATAATTTATCTAAAAGAATTTTGTCAAACTGTTCATTGATGGCAAAGGCAATTCCGGCGACCAAAATTGGCAATCCATAAACCATCATTCGTTTCCATAAACTAAAATCGAATTTCCATTTTAGAAAAACATAATCAGGAGACAAAACCACAAAAGTCAACAGACTGGCGATAATATTAGCCAGAAAGATGTAGCCTATTTGGAAATTCTCAACATAGAAAGAACTGATTAAACCAGTAGGATTCAGCTCCGCTAATTTGGGTAAATAAATTAAAAAAAGAATGCTCAACAATAAGTTAACCAAAACATTTCCAACCTTAATGATGGCGTACATCATCGGTCTTTGAAAAGCCCTTAATTTTGAAAAAGGTATAATAACCAGGGCATCCAATGCCAAAATCCAAATGGTATAGGTAATGTACTGCGAATCTATACCTGACCAATCCGCTAATGTAGTCCGAAATAAAAGTGCTACAGCCAGAAAGACTATTGTGGTCCAAAAGATAGAAACCATCGAAGTTTCGACCACTGTTTTTTTATCCTCTTCCTTGTTATAAAATCTAAAAAAAGCGGTTTCCATTCCGTAAGCCAAAATCACATTGAAAAAAATCATCCAGGCAAATATGATGGTGACTTTTCCGTACTCATCTTTTGGAAGTAAATCAGTGTACAGTGGCACTAGCAGGAAACTAAACATTCTAGGCAAAACCGTAGCAAGTCCGTAAATGGCTGTTTGTTTAAAAAGTTTTTTATATAATCCCAAAATGCGGTGTTTATTAATTTTTTTACAAAAACAAAAATAACTAATTCTTTGGTTTTATCAGTATTGGATTTGTAATGATTTTTTTCTTTTAATCATCTGTAAAATAACACTAATAAGCAATAAATAGAACTTATGAGCAAGCTTTTAAAACAAAAAAAGCGGTTGAAAAATTTCAACCGCCTTAATATATAAAGTAAGTATTCTTAAGCGTTCAATGCTTCTGCTCCACCAACAATCTCTAAGATTTCGTTAGTAATAGCAGCCTGACGTGCTTTGTTATACGTTAATTTCAATTGATTTCTCAATTCAGTAGCATTATCTGTTGCTTTGTGCATAGCAGTCATACGCGCACCATGTTCTGAAGCAAATGAATCACGGATTCCTTTGTATAATTGTGTTTTTAATGATTTAGGAATCAAAGTCAACACAATCTCTTCTTTAGATGGTTCGAAGATATAATCTCCAGCTGCAACATTTAAATCAGATTTAACAGGAGCTAATGGTAAAAATTGTTCTGTTTGAACGATTTGAGTAGCGGCATTTTTAAATTGATTGTAAATCAACTCAATTTTATCGTACTCACCACTAACAAATTTTTGAGTCAATGCTTCAGCAATAGCCGCCACATTATCAAAAGTTAAATTATCAAATACAGAACTTTGATTTTCAATTACTGTATTTGTTTTACTTAAAACATCATTTCCTTTTTTACCAATAGCAAAAATATCAACTTGTTTACCAGCATAAAATTCAGAACGATTTTTAGCTTCTTTAATTACATTCGAATTAAAAGCACCACACAAACCTCTGTTAGAAGTAATTGCTACTAATAATACTTTCTTTACTTCACGTTGTGTAGTAAATTCTTCCCCTGTTCCTCCCTCAAGAGTTGCAGAAAGACTTTGTAATAATTCCGTTAATTTTTCGGCATAAGGGCGCATGGCTGTAATTGCATCCTGAGCTTTTTTAAGCTTGGCTGCAGATACCATTTTCATCGCAGAAGTAATCTGCATCGTTGATGAAACGGAAGTAATTCTATTACGGATTTCCTTTAAATTTGCCATTTATGTACTGTTTGTTGTTTGTTGTTTTAAGTTTATTGTTAGCAACAACCACTAACAATAAACTTAAAACTATAAACTATATTAGTTATATTTTGCTGAAACTTCTTTCGCTACAGCCTCGATTACGTCTGTAATTTCGTCTGTTAACTTACCTGCTTTTAAAGCATCAAGAGTAGCTCTGTGTTTTGCGTTCAAGAATTCTAAGAAATCTTTTTCAAATTCTTTTACTTTATTTACAGGAACGTTTCTCAATAAGTTTTTAGAACCAGCATAGATAATAGCTACTTGGTCTTCAACAGTATAAGGATCGTTCAAACCTTGTTTCAAGATTTCAACGTTTCTTTTTCCTTTTTCAATTACGTTTAAAGTAACAGCATCAAGATCAGAACCAAATTTAGCAAACGCTTCCAATTCACGGAATTGAGCCTGGTCTAATTTTAAAGTACCTGATACTTTTTTCATTGATTTAATTTGAGCATTACCTCCAACACGAGATACAGAGATACCTACGTTAATTGCTGGACGAACCCCTGAGTTAAACAAATCTCCATCAAGGAAAATCTGACCATCAGTAATCGAAATTACGTTTGTTGGGATATATGCAGAAACGTCACCAGCCTGAGTTTCGATAATTGGTAAAGCTGTTAATGAACCACCACCTTTAACGATTCCTTTGATAGAATCCGGTAAATCATTCATGTTTTTAGCAATTCCGTCATCAGCGATAACTTTACAAGCTCTTTCTAATAAACGAGAGTGTAAGTAGAAAACGTCTCCAGGATAAGCCTCACGTCCCGGTGGTCTTCTTAATAAAAGAGAAACCTCACGGTAAGCCACAGCTTGTTTAGATAAATCATCATAAACAATTAAAGCCGGACGACCAGAATCTCTAAAGTATTCTCCAATTGCAGCACCTGCCATAGGAGCATAAACTTGCATTGGAGCAGGGTCAGAAGCATTAGCAGCAACGATAACTGTATAAGCCATTGCTCCTTTTTCTTCTAACATTTTTGCAATTCCTGCTACAGTTGAAGCTTTTTGTCCAATTGCAACATAGATACAGAATACTGGTTTCCCAGCATCATAAAATTCTTTTTGATTTAAGATAGTGTCAATACAAACAGTTGATTTACCTGTTTGACGGTCACCAATAACCAACTCACGTTGACCTCTACCAACCGGGATCATAGCATCTACTGCTTTTACTCCTGTTTGTAATGGTTCAGTAACTGGTTGACGGAAAACTACTCCAGGAGCTTTTCTTTCCAAAGGCATCTCGTATAAGTCACCACCGATTGGTCCTTTTCCATCAATTGGAAAACCAAGAGTGTTTACTACACGTCCTACCATTTGTTCTCCTACTTTAAGAGAAGCAATACGTTGAGTTCTTTTAGCAGTAGATCCTTCTTTGATTCCTGTAGATGGTCCTAAAAGTACCACACCTACGTTATCTTCTTCAAGATTCAATACAATAGCCTCAAGACCATTTTCAAATTCTACTAACTCTCCATATTGTACATTAGAAAGCCCGTAAATACGAGCAATACCGTCTCCAACTTGAAGTACCGTTCCTACTTCCTCTAGCGTAGCGCCAGATTCAAAACCTTCTACTTGCTTTCTTAATATTGCTGAAATTTCAGCAGGTTTGATTTCCGCCATCTTAATTTATAATTTAGACACTTAATGTGCAATAAAACTAGTTACTTAATTCTCTTTTTAATACTTGTAATCGGTTAGCAATTGAAGCATTGTATTGCTTATCGCCTATTCTTAAAATAAATCCTCCAATGATAGCAGGATCTACTACATTTTCAATTGTTACTTTTTTATCTGACAAAGATGCAATTTTAGCCAAAACTTTAGCTTCTAAATCAGCATCCAAAGGGATAGCAGTAGTTACTATAGCTACTTCTAAACCATTAGCCTCATCAAATAATTCAGAATATGCTACTGCAATAGCTTCAAGGATTTCAAATCTTTTATTTTCAAATAATAAATGAAAGAAACCTTTAGTAACGCCATTAACATTAGCAAAAACTTCCAATAGTGCATTTTCTTTTACCTCAACACTTATTGTTGGACTTTGAATAAACGCATTTAATTCAGAGTTGCCTTTAATAGTTGAAGCAATTAAAATCATATCGTTATTAATCTCGTTAGCAACTCCTATTGAGTCTGCCATACTAAGAATCGCTTTTGCGTAACGAATTGCTGCTCTTGTACCTGCCATAATATTAGTTTAGCTTTACGTCACCTAACATTTTCTCAACTAATTTGGTTTGAGCTTCTGTGTTAGATAATTCGTCTTTCAATAATTTTTCTGCGATACTCAATGACAAAGTAGAAACTTGTAATTTCAATTCAGCCATAGCTGCGTTTTTCTCGCTTTCAATTGCTGCTTTAGCCTGCTCAATCATTTTCAATCCTTGCACTTGTGCTTCGTTCTTAGCATCAGCAACCATCTTCTCTTTCATTTCACGAGCTTCTTTCAACATTGCATCACGCTCAGCTCTTGCCTCGTTCAAAATTCTTTGATTATCAGCTTGAAGATTTTGCATTTCTTTTCTAGCGTTTTCAGCAGAATCCAATGCATTTTTAATTCCTTCTTCTCTATCTGTAATAGCTTGAACAATAGGCTTCCATGCAAATTTTACCATTAATAAAATTAATATTAATAAGATAATTGCCTGCCAAAAGAATAAACCGAAAGAAAAATCGTTAATTAACTTCTCCATTATATATAACTTTTATAAATTTAATTTCTTTTAAAATATAACAACATCTCTAACCAACCGTTAAAGATGTTGTCATTGTCTTCTTTATTATTTTCCTAAGATTAAAGCAGCAAATGCTAAACCTTCTAATAAAGCCGCGATGATAATCATCGCAGTTTGAATTTTACCTGCAGCTTCTGGCTGACGAGCGATAGCGTCCATTGCAGATCCACCGATTTTACCTAATCCTAAACCTGCACCGATTACTACTAAACCTGCACCTACTAAAGTTGGAATTGTTCCCATAAAGTATATATATATATAAAATTAAACTTCTAAATTAAAAAAAACGCTTATTAATGTGCTTCGTGATCATCATGGTGATGGTCTTGTACAGCCATACCGATGAATAAAGATGAAAGCATTGTAAAAATAAAGGCTTGTAAAAATGCAACTAAAACTTCGATTACCGAAATAAATAATGTTAATCCTAAAGAGATAGGCAAATCGGCAGCTAAATTTTTACCCACAAAAATCATTGCAATCAAACTCATAATAACTACGTGACCCGCAGTAATGTTAGCGTACAAACGAATTAACAATGCGAATGGTTTTGTCAATGTTCCCAATAATTCAATTGGAGCCAAAATGATTTTCATTGGTACAGGAACTCCCGGCATCCAGAAAATATGTCCCCAGTAATCTTTATTAGCACTGAATTGTGTAATAATATAAGTAAATGCCGCTAAACAAATTGTGATAGCAATATTTCCTGTAACGTTGATTCCCAGAGGAGTCATTCCTAATAAGTTCAACAACCAAACAAAGAAAAACACAGTTAATAAATAACCCATGAATTTTCTATATTTTTTCTCTCCAATATTTGGAATCGCAATTTCGTCTCTAATAAAAAGAATAAGCGGTTCTAAAACTCTACCAAAACCAGTAGGGATTGGTCCTTTTTTGTATGATTTTGCTAAACCAGTGAACATTAACAATAATAATGCTGAAACGAATAACATAGAAACCACATTCTTTGTGATAGAAAAATCAAGTGGTTGTTCGTTTTCCGGATGTCCGTGCTCATTAAAATTAATTGTTCCGGCTGCATCTGTTTTGTAAATTTTACCGTGAACTAATTTATAGTAGTTCCCGTCAACTTCTGCAACTGCTTCTCCATGGTGCAATTTTGAAGACGAGAAAATTTTCAATCCTCCGTCTAAAAGTATAACAGGTAATGAGAAACCATAATGTGCGTTTTCTTTTTCATCTGAGAAGAAAACAAAATCATGAGAATCTTGCAAGTGATGATCAATAAAGGCATTGATTTTTTCTTTTGGATCTTGAGATACTGCTTCGTGAGCTGCTCCCTCTTGATGTTCACTAACTGCAGCTGCCTCTTCATGAACAACTGTTTCAGTCTGAACATGAGTGGAATCATTTTCTCCATTTGCAAAACTAATCAATGGAAGACACGCTAGAAATGTTGCTATTATTAATCTAAGTGGCCTGTTTAAAATCACCATAATTACAAAATATGTTATATTTACGTTTCTAAAATTTGGCGCAAAGGTACATTTTTTATTAATATCCAAAAGGATATGAAAATATATTTTTTTTAATACCTCAATTAAGCCTCCGTTTTATTCCTTTTCGCTTAATATTCTTATAGTTAAAAGCGTCTCAATTGTCAAAAAAAGAATAAATAATACAAAAAAGTTTACTTTCTCAGTTGTAGTATCATAATGACTGATCTTCAAAATCGGTCTTAGAAGCATATAGTAGAAAATAATTTTGATGCTACTTAAAAAAAGGAAAAACATTCCTAGTTGCTCAAAACTACGTTCTTTCACCTTTAATAAGATCAAAAATATCAAAACAGAAAGTATAAAAAAGATGCAATACAGCTTTTCTATGCTGTAATAAAAAGTCTCCTGGCTGATTTTGAAAAAATAAAAAATCAATTTGTGCAATACATAGGCTATACCTACTGAAATTATCAAAAAGCGAAACGACTTGTAATTTTTTAAAATCATATTTTTTGTTTTATCTAAAAATCCTGCTGTATTTAAAGATTAATCTTTTTCATTGTTAATTTCATTGACCTGTCGTATTACATTATACAATGCTACGCCTACTCCTAACATCACTAATATTTTATTGTAATAGATTTTAGGATGGGGATGGTTTTCATCAAGCCAATCGCCAAAATAAGAGAACAGAAAAATAATTAATCCCATTTGTATGGGAATATTAATCAAAGCCAGCCATTTACTGGGTCTTTTTTTGTTAGGTTTCTCTTCCATCGCTTGCTGTTGTTTTTAGATTTTCTTTCATGCTACAAGAAGCACTAAAATCGGCTCCCGGTTCAACTGATAATTTACCCACGGTTGCATCACCATGAATACTCGCTTTGGACTTTATATTTAATAATTCTGTTACCTGAATTGTACCACTAAATTTCCCTTCAATATCTGCATTGTTACAAGTAATATCACCTGTAACACTTCCTGTAGGGCCTATAACCAGTTTTCCTGTGGATTGAAAATTCCCAATTAATTCTCCGTCTAATCTAAAATCAGCCTTCGAAATAATATCGCCTTTTATTATAGTCCCTTCAACAATTCTATTGGTTTTCCCTAAAAGGTCAGTATAAGGTTTCTCTTTTTTATTAAACATGATAATTATTTTTTGGCTTCTAAATAAGACTTCAGGTTTTTCTTGATTTGAACTATTTTATAATTTTCGTTAGAAATAATCACTGCCGGTACCGCTATTTTATAATTTGGATCTTCTTTTAAAACATTGGCTACACTGGCCGCATATTCTTCAGAAGCAATTCCTTGAAGTATAACAAATCCTTCATTATCAACATACGAATTAAAGGCAAGATTTAGTTTCTGACCGTTCTCAGCATTCATAAACTTGCTGATTTTTTCCTCGATTGCTTTTTTGTCATTAGCAGCATTTAAGGCTACCGGATAAAGTATCTTCCAGTGATTAGAGGCTTTGAAATCGAAATCCATTTTTTCTAATTGCGGAATTTGGTCTGCCAAAATACTATGGGCTTTTTTACCTTCTTCGGTATTTGGATAGGTAGCAGCCACAAATTCTAATGCCGCTTTGTAAGCTACTAAACCTTTTAATTTCCCAATGGTATTTGCTTTTAAAAGCTCCAGTTTAGGTACCACTTCCTCGCCCGAAAACTGATTAATCAAACCGTCTATTTTTCCTAAAACGGCATCAAATTCTTCATTGGTAAATTGTTGATATAGTTTTTTGTAAACCACATCGGGACTTCCTTCTTCAACAATCACATTAGAATTGTTTAGAATTTGTGCATAACGCGAATTAGGATATTGCGTAATAATCTTATTTCTGATTGCTTCGGCTTTATCACTGTTTATAATTTGATAAATCTTATACAAATTATACCATGTAGGAAGCACTAATTTTTCTTCGGGTTTATTAACTAATAATTGCTCTAATTTTTGAGCAGCCAAATCGTATTCTTTGAACTTTTCTTTATAAACAACCCCTAACTGATAATAAGCATCATTGCGCTCTTTGGCAATACTGTCAATCACGGTAGTTGAAGTTGGCAATTGGCCTACGTAAAAATCCGAAGTGTATTTAGGTTCTATTACTTTTTCTTTTTCTTTCGAAATCTTCTCCGCCACTACTTCCTGTTCCTGAACCGCAACAGAATCTTTAGCAGCCGCTACATTAGAATTCATATTAGCCGATGAAGAAACTCTCCAAAATCCTCCTGCAACACGTTTGCCCCAATTTTTCTTAAAGGCCACTTTTCCAAAAGATACCGTAGATGGGTTGTAAAAATAAAAAGTAGCTTCCGCTTGAAGACTGGTCATTGAAGGTGGAGTAAATGCCGGTTTAGGCACTGATTTTCCATTTGCCGAAACCACTGCATCGGCTGTTGCCGATTTACTGTTTCTTTCAATATTTTTTTGTTTCTCAGCTTCTTTTTCTTCTTGAATCCTTTTGGCTTCATCTGCCTTTTTCAATTTTTCGATATAAGTGTCAAAATAAGCCACTTTCTCTGTTTCAGTCATCGAAACCACTTTAAGAATACTGTCATTTCTAACCGCAATCTCTTCATACAAAATAACATCATCCAGATTCTTGCGCACTTTTTCAATGTGAATAAACTCTCTGGTTTTAGGATTGAGTTTCACTAAGGTGCTGTCATAATATTTTGCGGCCATTGGATAACGGGCATTTTTAAAATACATATCTCCAATATTTCTGTAATTAGATGCTATTAAATAATTATCGGTTTTAGCCTTTTTTAAAGAAGCATTATAATATTGTAAAGCTTTCTCATCCTTACCTTGTTTGTCATAAAAAACTCCCATCTGGTAATTCAAAACATCCAGAAAAGGACGATTTTCTCTATTCTCTAAAAGTTTATGATATTTTTCGTCAAAAGCAAATTTATCGCCATTTTGATAATCAAACAGTTGTGCCAATCTCACCTGCGACTGAATCATGTATTTCCTGTCGGATTTTCGATTCATCTTAATCACCGCTTCATAATAGGCTCTTGCCTTATCATTTTTACCCATTTCCTGATACAACTGTCCCAGGATAAAACGGTATCTGGCTTTTTCGTTATTGCGTCTGCTAAAGTTGACTGCCTTTTTTAATTTGACAATCGCGCTGTCTTTTTCTTCCAAGTTTAAAAATGCCGATGCCAGAAGCGCATTGGCATCAGCCAACACCTGTTTTTTAGATTTGTGTTCTTTGAGCATCTTGGTAATATTTTTAATTACCAAGGCATCGTTGCCCAAACGCATATTGGTTTTCTCACGCCAAATTTTAGCTTCATCAATTCGGCTACTGTTTGGATATTTGTATAAAATATAATTGAAAGCGTCCAGAGCGGGAATGAATCGCTTGTCGTAATAACGGGATTTCCCTAATAATAAGTAAGCTTCGTCAATTTGATAATTGCGTTCTCTTCCGCCAATATTCATGGAATGTTTCTGGATAGCCTTAGTAGCTTTGGTTTCTGCCAATCTAAAATCGGCATTTTTAGTCGTGTCGGCTACCACAAGATCCTCATCGATTTTCATGGCTTCGACAGGCAGAATTTCCCAAAAATCATCCTGGTTACCGGCTTCAATGGTCTTAATTCCTTTGTCTAATCCTTTTTGACCGTTGTATAAAATGTTGTATTTAGTACTTAAAGCATGTGAATTTCGGGCCAAAAAAGTATCATTCCTAGTAGAACAAGCTACCAAAACACACAAACACCCTAAGGGAATTGAATATTTAAATTTGTTGGTTTTCAATGATTCGCGGTTTTTATCATTAAACTTTTAAAAAGTTTTTTTAGTATAATGACTGGTAAAAATACGTTTCTTTTTGAAATATTTAAATTTAATCATCTATTCTTTTCTGTCGAATCATTTTATGCTATTAACTTATTGATTTTATATGTTTTACAAAAAATCAAACCAATTTATATTTTTTGATTGTTCTAAAATGTTCTACTGCTACCATAACTAAATAGACAGCCATGAAAAAGAAGAAACCCTTAAAAACCCATTCTAAAAAATTTAAAAAAAAACTTTTATAAATATAGTAACGATACAAATTGCTTAGTTTGTTTAAACCTGAATAAATCAGATAAAAATTAAAGGCCGTAAAACCTACATTTGCTTGAAAAAATCGCCCATAAATTGTTTTTATTTTTAATTTCCAGATAAAAAACATACTTATTATGTTAATTAAACAGATTAAAGAATAAACAGAATAAAAAACTAAATGTAAATTATAATAAAAATACTCTTCAGGTTTTAACCGTGTAATAGTTGTCATTAAAACACTAAAAATAAGAACCGCAAGTAAAGAGAATTTGTAATGATTTTTAGTGATCTTAGAAAATTTTTCTTTTACCATTCTTGAAACTGCAAATTTTCCCGAAGGATTAACTCCTTCTAATTCTCTTTCCCATTTAAGCATAGCCTTCGAAAAAGCGATATCAAAATCAGATCCTTCGGTTTCTAATTCAATATCCGTTACAATGTGATCCAGTAATTCCAGTTTAATTTCATCATAAACCACACCTTTATCTATTAAAGTTTGGTCAATTATTGCAATTTGTTCGTTAGTTAATTTCATAGTTAAGAAACTTTATGTTTTTGAATAAATTGAAAATGTTTTAAGGCAATTTGTATAAAAAATAATGATACAACCATGTAAAACATTCCCATGAAATTTGAAATTAAATTGATTTTTAAGTCTGGTGACGAAATCAAAAAAGGCATTCCTTTAAAACAAAACAAAAAGAGTATAAAAAGAACCGCAAATCGAGTTTGAGTTTGAAAAAGAAATCCGGAAAATGATTTTCTCTCTGATTTCCAAATAATAAGTCTGAAAACCAAAATAGTCACTAATTCAAGTGAAAAAACAATTCTTAGAATCGTACCTAAGCTGCTTAAAATAGTAGAACTATTTAATATTTTTTCTATAAAAGTTATTAGTATAGACAATACAATTGCAATTATACCGCCTAGAAAAAACTTTTTTTTGGTTTCTAAAATCCAGCGGTCTAATAACATTCTGGGAATCGCTTTTCGACTATTTATCCAAAACGAATTACCCAAGTGCAATTGATCTGACCAATTTTCAAAAGCTATTTTTAAAGCAACTTCAAAATTCGTCTCTTTATTTTCTAATTGATTTTCAATATCAGTGGCAATATGATCTATCAATTCTAATTTTACATCATCATAAACCATCCCGTTTAAAACTAAGGTTTGATCAATTATTTCGATTTGTTCTGTTCTTAATTTCATAGTTCGAAAATTAAAATTCTAATTTTGGATTTACTAAACTTTGCATATTTCTGATAAAATCTTCTAATTCCGAAAGTCGATTCATCGTTTCTTTTTCTCCAGATTCAGTGAGTTTATAATACTTTCGCATTCGATTATCTACTTTTTCAATCTCAACATCAAGTAAACCTTCGGCTTCCAGTTTATGCAAAGCAGGATACAACGCCCCTTCGGTAATATTCAATTCTCCTTGAGTAATTGCTTTTACTTTTTGGGTAATTTCATAACCATACATTTTACCATTTTCTTCTAATAATTTCATGATAATGGTATTCAAACTGCCTTTGTATAATTGGGAATTTTTCATAATCGCTTTCATTTTGAACGACAAACATACATAAGATTCTTATACATAACAAATTTAGGTATGAAATTTTCCTCTTTTGATTTTAAGAAGCTATTCCGTTTGCTATCTTTGTCAAAAATTATATCCCATGCCAAATTTTCTTAAACTCCTTATAAAAGAGGTTAGAAGAGAAACCGCAGCTGCCGTTTCGATACTTTTTAATGTTCCCGAAGAATTAAAAGACAATTATGAATTCGTGGCAGGTCAATATGTAAATCTAAGACTTACCTTGGACGGAAAAGAAATCCGTCGTGCGTATTCTATTTGTTCTTCACCGGAAAGTGGCGAATTGCGCATTGCCGTAAAAGCCGTAAAAGATGGTTTGTTTTCTCAATTTGCTAACAATCAACTAAAAGCCGGAGATGTTCTCGAAGTAGGAAAACCTGAAGGTAAATTCGTTTTTGAACCTGAAGCCAACAAGCAAAAAAACTATGTTGCTTTTGCTTCCGGAAGCGGAATTACCCCTGTTTTGTCTATCCTGAAATCAGTTTTAAAAAGCGAACCTAAAAGTTCTTTTGTACTGGTTTACGGAAACAAATCGCCTGAACAGACTATTTTTCACCAAGAATTACATGATTTGCATTTGCAATATGTAAATAGATTGTTTGTTCATTATGTGTACAGTCAGGTCAAAGTAGATGAAGCATTGTTTGGTCGAATTGACAAATCGGTGGTGAATTATGTTCTGAACAACAAACACTCAGCCTTAGAATTTGAAAAATTCTATTTGTGTGGTCCTGAAGCAATGATTGACAATGTTTCCGGGATTTTGAAAGAGAAAAACGTAAAAGAATCGGCTATCAAGTTTGAACTTTTCAAGGCTTCGGTTCATGAACATGAAATAAAAGATTTAAGCGGACATTCGAAAATTACCATTATGGTTGACGATGAAGAAACTTCATTCGAAATGTCCCAAAAACAAACTATTCTGGAAGCGGCCTTAAAACAAGGAATCGACGCACCTTATTCCTGTCAGGGCGGAATTTGCAGCAGCTGTCTTTGCCGCGTAACCGAAGGAAGCGCCGAAATGAAGAAAAACTCGATTCTTACCGATAAAGAAATTGCCGATGGACTAATCCTAAGCTGTCAGGCACACCCAACATCAGAAACGATCTATGTGGATTATGATGATGTTTAGTATTAAATATCAATATTGAAATTCCAAATTACAATAACTAAAAACTTCTCTTTAAAAAGGGAAGTTTTTTTTATTTAATTTATTATCTTAGTAGTAAATCTAAGATAATCGCAATCTTTCTAAATCTAGAATGGATTTGTAGAGTCAAACCTATTTGTCAACCCGTTTAAAACATTAAATATTATGACAATCCACAACCAAATTCACCCTCTTCATCTCTCTTTTATTTTACTATTTGTAGTAACGGCTCTGTTTTCTGCCTTCATCATTATTAAAATATTGAATACTAAAAAAGTACCTAAACTACTTGATGAAGAAAAATACCGCTCAACAATGCTTGGGAAAATGTTAGAAATAACAAAGAACGACATAACGGTTTTTAACATCTGGCCGTTTGTTAGCCAATTAAAAACAGCTAAGATTCTCTCCCACAAAATCAAAGAGCGTGAGTTGATTTATAAAGTTTATAGAAATTCAACGGAAGATTTTGAACACATTTTACTGGCTACCGAAAAAGAAAATAATTTTGTTGTAATTGTTGTAGATAAAAACAAAAACAAAACAATAGGTTATTACCTTCTCAATCAAGACAGAGAATATGACTTAGTGGCTTAATTTTTTGCATTCGTTACCGATACTCATAACAAGAACTTCTCTGAAAAGGGAAGTTTTTTTGTTATATATAAAATTGATTTTTCTTACATTAGCAATAATTAAAGTGATTGAAATCTAGTTAATTTTGATTATACTATCATCAATATTTAAAAACAAGAGTGTGAAACGACAGAACTATATATTGAAAATTGATAATCCTTGTCATCAAGATTGGAATTCAATGTATAAAATTAGTAATGGAAAATTTTGTTCCTATTGTTCAAAAACTGTGATTGATTTTACTTCCTTAACAGATAATAAAATTATTCAAATCGTTGACCAAAAATCAGATAAAATTTGTGGTCGCTTGAATGAAGTGCAACTTAACAGACTTATTGAAAATAAGCAACTTGAAAACCGTTCAATATTATATAAAACACTAACTGGACTTTTTTTATTAGGAACAACAATAAATTCATTTGCAAAAAATAATCCATTTTCAAAACAATCTTCCCGAATAGAAATTGTATCTGTTATTGATACAAAATTAAATACGTCATATCAAAAAAAACAGAAAAAAGAACCTGTTTTAGACAGTTTAAAAAATATAATTGAAGGAAAAGTTATTGATAGTAAATCAAAAGAACCATTACCAGGTGTAAATATCTTAATCAAAAACAGTAAAACAGAAACAATAACTAATTTGGACGGAAATTTTAAACTTATAATCCCTGATAATTTATTGACCAACAAAATCCATATTATAATCTCTTATATTGGTTACGAAAATACTGAAACTATAATCGACAAATCAGAATTACCCAAAACTAAAGACCTTTTTATTATTAAAGCTCAACAAGCTTTACTAGGTGAAGTTGTAGTAATAAAAAACAAAAGATGGTGGCAGTTTTGGAAAAGTAAAAAATTCAAATATTAATACTTCATTATATTATCATACTATGAAATCCATTCGAGAAATTTTCAAGAACAACCCTTCTCTTATTGACGAACCAGAAGTAATGCAACTTATGGACTATTGCGAGCAATTGCAGGACGAAATTGTAGAGTTCAAATTTCAGAAAACAAACAACAAAGAACTGGCCATGCTCGATATGCTCAAAGAAGTTATTAAAGGCTGTAACGCCATCGAAAAAGAGCAAATGGAACACGAACGCTTTGGTTACCCTGCACCTGATTATCTGGAAACCATTTCAAATCTAAAAAGATATATTTATGACAGATGTAAGGATGAAAAGATATATTTGTAGGTCATTGCGAGGAACGGGCTCCATCACACGTGGAGAGTAACAAATGGGATTGCTTCGTTCCTCGCAATGACTATAAAAAAGCATTCCACATAAACATATTTTTTTGTCTTTCGTTTTCTTCTTTTTCTTCTTTGTCATCGCCATAACTGAACCAGTCTTTTGTTTTTTCTTCAATCAAGGATTTCAAAGCTGTAAAATCATAGGTTTTTTTAGCCGTGAAGGGTTTTATTTCAGCAGCATTGCTAAATGTTACGTCAACTTTAGTTGCAATATATGAAGTGTATAATCTTGGAATGGTAAGACCTAAAATCATGCCGGGTAAACCACTTATAGAACAAGGTCCTCCTGAAATGGTAATATCATCGGTGTAAAAGGCAAAAACATAAACATCTTTCATAATTTTCCCAACTGCCTTTCGACAATTGTATCCTGCTATTTCCCTGTTCTCATTGGTGATTTTCCATTCAATTTTTGGAATACTATCGGTAATAACAAAATTAGTTCCTATAATTTGTTTTTGCATACTCATGGTTCCTGTGGTAAAATCAAAATACCAGCTGTTTTCCTCATCAGCATCTTTATAGTATTTTGGAATCCTTGTTTTTGGGCTCCATCTGTCAAATTTGAATATGCTTTTGTTATCTGCAAAAGTATAAGTGAAATAAGAAATCTTAAGGTCAGACAAATTGTCTTTCATCATCTCATCCCAACTACGATTACTCATTGTTTTTTTTAGATTGGTACTTACTTCAAATTCAATAATAGCCTTATCTACAAATTGCTGTGCAAAAGTGGACGTTGTAAAAATTAATGATATAATTATAAAATATATTGTTTTCATCGTTTGTAAATTATGAGTTGTGAAA
This sequence comes from Flavobacterium sufflavum, assembly GCF_004016525.1. Classification (GTDB taxonomy): domain Bacteria; phylum Bacteroidota; class Bacteroidia; order Flavobacteriales; family Flavobacteriaceae; genus Flavobacterium; species Flavobacterium sufflavum. The sequence goes on along the minus strand of NZ_SACJ01000001.1, from coordinate 676,960 downwards.
TTGTCCTTAAAGTCGTTGCAACCAAATAAATCTATTTTTTGGCTGTTTCCCCTCCATTTTTAAAATTCCAAGTAAAACCTATCATCGCATATCGTTTAAGTCGGTCATTTTGTTCCTGACTAATGGTGTTTTGATATACATTTCGTTGAATACCTATATTCTGATTTAAAATATCCCGTACCATTATATAAGCTGTAAACTCGTCTTTCTTGAAAGTACGTTGCAATCTGGCATTCCACAATTGATTGGTCAAATTATCCTGAAAATCTATTGTTTTTTGTCGGGTGCTTAAATTGTAATCGGTAGACAGTTTCCATTTTTCACCCAAAAAAACGCCTAAATTTAAATTCAATTCATTAGTATTGAATGATTTTACTTCGCTGTTTTGAGTAGTACTGCTTCGATTATAAGAAAATCTGTTGCTCAGGCTAATATCATATTTCTTTTGCTTATATTTAGACAAATAAACTGAAAATCCTGTATTTAAATTTTTAGTATCACCCATTTTATCATTGATACTTATTACCGATTTATTATAATTAATATTTGGTCTGAAATCAGCATATAAATCAATTTTCTTAATCTTTAATCCGTATCCAAAATAGAAATTTGCTGAAAAATTGCCATTCGAATTTATTGGTTTGGAAATGGTTTTGGCTGTTTCAGGGTCTATTGTACTGTTATAAATAATTTGATTAGCTGTTGTACTAAAAGAAAGCCCCTGATAAATCTGAGTTTCTGTTAGCATATTATAACTATTCTGGTTGATGTTTATTCTATTAGTAAAAGATTGTTTTAAATCAGGATTCCCTAAGGTTTGATTAAAGAAATCCTGATTGTTTCTTAAAGGCTGCAATTGTTCAAGGCTAGGCTGTCTGGTTGATCCCTGATAATCAAAACGCAAATTACTGTTACTTTTATACTTATAAGAGAAATTAGCCGACGGGAAAAAGTTGGTATAATTGCGCTTGTATTCTTTATTCATACTTAAATCCTGTAAATCGAAAGTAGTAAAACCAAAACCACTGCCAATACTATAATTGATTTTTTTAGCATTGTAACTCAATCTTACATTAGGTCTTTGTGTAACAACTGCCTGTTCAAACTGGTTTGACAACGAAGTTACTAATTCATCATACTTAGCTGTATCTTCCGAATAATCATAAGTAAAATAGTTGTTTTTACCCTTGTCATAGGTTATTTGGTAACTAAACTGCAATGCTAACTGCTTGGCAATAGGCTCCGAATAACTTACACTTGCTGTAAAATTTTGATTCGCTCTGTCGCCAATTTTATTTTGATTTACATCCACTTTAGAATCAAAATTACCATTAATATAACTTTCATTAGATGACTTTAAAATGTTATTCGAATTGGTATTCAAAAGACTCCAACTGCTACTGAATGAAAAGGTACGGCGGGCTTTGGCGAATTTATGTTTGAACAGTAAACCCGCTGATAAAGCAGACTTATCCGAATCGGTAATGAATGTTCTCTGTTGTTTATTTTTCAAAACATCAGCCTCACCAGTTGTTTTTCTATTAGTAAATTCATCACTTTGCGTTTGATAAAAATTAGTTTTGGCAGAGAATTTTATAGAGTTTACCGAATCTAATTTTACATCATAAACTGCATTGAGTTTAAAGTTTCTTCTATTAACATTAGTTTCCGTTGAACTTTCTTCATTCAAAAAAGTATCTCCCACCTGTGTTTGCGAAATTCTACTATTATTGTTGGTGTAAATTTGCTGATTAAATTTTGGGGAAACATTCAGATTTTGTTTTTCATTCCACTTGTTAGTGTACTGTATGCCGGCATTGGTGTTTTTGATAAAACCGTTTTGGGTATTAACATAAGGTTCCCCGTCATTACTGCCTCCCACCCATTCGTAACTCACATTTCCATCATCATCCATATTCATGCTTATATTTCCATCACGAGCACCAAATTTCTCACTATCTTCCCAACTCAAACCATCCTGACCCGTATTTCCATTCAATAAAAATGCAGATAGTTTTCTTTTTCCTTTAAAACTACTCACCATCAGATTGGTATTGTATCTGGAATCAGCATCGGTAAAAGGCTGATTGGCTCCGTCTATTTTACCAAAATAGCCTTTCTTCTTGTCTTCTTTTAATTTCAGATTAATTGTTTTTTGGGTTTTGCCATCGTCAATGCCTGTAAATTCAGCCTGTTCGCTTTTCTTATTAAAAACCTGTACTTCTTTTACAGCATCTGCACGTAGATTTTTTACTGCCATGCCTGGATCATCACCAAAAAATTCTTCTCCATCTACCAATACTTTTTGTACGGTTTCGCCCATAGCTTTTATAACCCCATTTCTATCTACCTGAATACCTGGCAATTTTTTAAGTAATTCTTCTACATTGGCATTGGCATCTACTTTAAAATCACTAGCCCTGTAACTGGTAGTATCTCCTTTAATTCTAATAGAACCTGTCTTTACAACTACTTCTCGCAACACTTCTATTTTACTTTTCAAAGCAATTGTTCCCAAATTTTTATCGTTATCATTAACAATTATGGCATCTACATAATCGGCATATTGACTGTGGGAAGTCATCAAAATATAGTTTCCTGCTTTTACATTTTTAAGATTAAAATTCCCCTTTTTATCCGATCGGGTAAACCTATATAAAATAGAGTCGACAGGGGTTAATAAAGCAACAACCGAATTGTGAACTGCTGTTTTATCTTTACTATCAGTTACAACACCTGAAATAATCGCTTTTTGAGAAAATGCTGAAAAAGAGAATAAGAACAAAATTGCAATTGTTAATGTAATTTTTGGCATAAATAGTTTCTGTTTATATTGTATTAACATTTAAAAAAAGCAACTCGACAAAAAAAGTCCCTCTTTTCCCTAGATTAGCTTGAGTTGTAAGAGCTAACTCACAGCGAGCCAAAATAGTATTTTTTACACTTATAATTTAAAAGCTATTTGTTAAATAATTGATAAAATTATTCTTTCAAAAAATAATTGAAGAAACAACAAGTTTAAATATGAATTTGATTTAATTCACTTGTTTACACTAACTTAATTTTTTTACAATAGAATCAACGGAAATCGTTCGCATGGCATCTTCATAACCTTCTACTTTTTTGTTCCCGTAAACAGAAGTAGGCAATAATGGATACTTTTCTCTATCGGAAACCAAGGCGTTTTCCTGTGGTTGATTGAATGGTGCAAAACCAGCAAAAGGATGTGTAGCACCCCAAAGTGTGACTACTTTTACCCCTAATATGGCTGCAATATGCGCATTTCCGGAATCCATGGAAAGCATCACATCCAAATTACTGATGAGTTGTAGTTCCTGCTGGAATTTGATTTTTCCCGCCATATTGATGACGTTTTCGTATGGAAACGAAATAGAATCCAAGATTTCGATTTCTTTTTTTCCTCCGCCAAAAAGCAAGATTTTATTTTCTGGATTTTCAGCCAATTTAGCTATTACTTGCTGCATTAAATCCAAAGGATAAACTTTAGATTCGTATTGTGCAAAAGGCGCAATTCCGATTAGTTTTTGATGATTTTCGCCTATTATAGAAACAATTTTAGGATCTAAAACCGCTTTTTCAGGAAATTCCGGATTCGATAAATTAACAGCAAAACCTAATTTTTTAAATACCTGGGTATGATTCTCAAACATCGTTGGGAGTTGTTTGAAAACCTTGTTTTCAAGAGCGGTTAATGCTTTTTTTCCTTCACGGCCTTTATCAACGGCTGCTACTTTTTTTCCGCTTAAAGCAAAAAGTGTTCGCACAATTTTAGAACGCAAAACATTATGCAAATCGGCAAAAGCGTCGATTTTTAACTTTCTTAATTCCTGAAACAATCGCAGCAAACCCGGAAAACCTTTATGAAGTTCTTTCTCATCAAAAGCAAAGAAAGAAAGATTGGGAATTCCTTCAAAAAAAGGCTTAAAAAATGGTCGGGAAACCACGGTAATTTGAACCGTTGGATACTGTTTTACAAAGGCGCGTAAAACAGGAACCGTCATGGCAACATCTCCCATTGCGGAGAGTCTCATGACGGCTATATGCTTTATTTTTGAAGTCAATTGACTATTCAATTATTTCTTCCCATGGTATAAAACAGGATTCAATTCGTCGTCGTTGTACATTTTCATTTGTTTGTACACTTTCATGAATTTATCTCCGTTTTCGATATCAGTCAACAAATCATCAATGGCTGTAGACAAATCAGTTCTTTGTTCTAAAAGTACATTTAGTTTTTCCTGACATTTATCTCTGTGTTCTTGTGAAGCCTCTGTACGATTAGCTTCTTCAGTCATGTGGTAAATTTTCAATGCTAAAATTGACAATCTGTCAAATGCCCAAGCCGGACTTTCTGAATTGATTTTTGCCTCTTCTTTTACAACAACCTTACTGTATTTTTGTAGAAAATAACTATCAATATATTCCACCATATCAGTACGTTCCTGATTAGAAGCATCGATTCTTCTTTTCAAAGTCAAAGCCGCCACCGGATCAATTTGTGGATCACGAATGATATCCTCGAAATGCCATTGTACGGTGTCAATCCAATTTTTCAGGTACAATAAATGCTCAAACTGTTCCTTCGGGAAAGGATTGTTTATCGGTTGGTCTACATTATCAAATTGGTGATAATCTTTTATACTTTGTTCAAAAACGGAATAAGCTAATTTTGAAAACATATTTATCTTTTTATTTAGACAAAGATACTTTTTATACTTTTATAAAAAAATTACATTTTAACTTTCTGTACCACATTTCTAACCAACAATTCTTCTCTTATGAAAATTCATTATTTATCAGAAAAAAATAGCATTTTAAACCATTTTTTAGGAGAGATAAGAGATGTAAACGTCCATAAAGATGCGATGCGATTCAGACGAAATATAGAGCGCATCGGCGAAATTATGGCTTACGAATTAAGCAAAGAATTGGATTATAAAGCCATCGAAATTCAAACTCCTCTTGGAATCAAAAAAACAACCCAAATTGCCGATACTATTGTTCTTTGTTCCATTTTAAGAGCGGGTTTAAGCATGCATTTGGGCTTTTTAAATTATTTTGACCAGGCCGAAAACGGATTTATTTCAGCCTATAGATACCATCCTAATAATGATGATTTTTTTGAGATAAAAGTCGAATACCAGGCCATTGCCGATATCAATGATAAATGCTTATTATTGATAGATCCTATGCTTGCTACGGGACAATCAATTGTTGCCGTTTACAATAGATTGATGGAAAGAGGAATACCAAAAAAAATTCATATAGCCGTGACAATTGCCGCGCCAGAAGGTATTGCTTATCTGGAAAAACATTTGCCTGATAACTTTCACCTATGGATAGGCGCATTAGACGAAAAACTAAATGAGCACAGTTATATTGTTCCGGGTCTTGGAGACGCTGGCGACCTGGCTTACGGAATCAAATTATAATTGAGCGAAAAAAGCAAATAAACTACACAATATCAACACTCCTAAAGCCAGTTCCTGATTTAATTTTAACTGCGGCATTTCGATATGACCGGTAGCCATCATTGCCAAAGGAGCAATGGTAAACACCAATAAATCATTACTTTTATGAGCCGAAATCACATAAATTACTACAGCAATTAAAAACGCGATTATAATTTTCTTGAACGAAGCATGTAACAATAATGGTCTGGAAGATAAAGTCATTAGCATCGAAATAACAAAAAACAAAGACACCGTGGCATAAATAGACAGCGCTGCATTCTGGTAAATATTGGTGAAATAATCAATGCTGAAATTAGTTTCTATTCCATTGGTAATATAACCTATCGCATCAGCATTAAATATTAACGAATACAAAGCAAAAATAATGGCTATTGCAAAAAAGGCAATAAAAGGCAAAAGCCAATTTCTATAATCCCCCGAAACATGCGAGATAATAGAAATAAACACCAATACCAAATACAAAATACACCAAAAATGAAATAAGGCAGCTACAAAAATCCATAAGGAAGCATCAAATATTTTCTCTTTGGATGCTTTTTGAGATTGCAACGAAATAAGCCTGCGAAATGCTAAAAGAATAAAAAAGTTAGCAAAGACAAGATTGATATTATCATAAAGTGTTGGAAAAAAAAGCAGCAACAACAGAAAGAATAAAATGCTATAGGCACTGTCTTTACTGAGACCATTTCTTTTAGATATAAAATTAGTAATCAATGCCGAAGCCAAAATTACAATGCCTATTGCTGTCTTTTTAAAAACCAAAACAGCCGAATTTGACCAAGCTAAATCTTGAATTTGATATATAAAATCGAAAAACAATATCAAAAATACTACTAAAGAAAAATTTAATAGTGTAGATTTTTTAAAAACACTTGTAATCATAAGGATATTTTATACTTTTGTGACTGTAAATATAATACTTGTTTAAAAAGGAAACGAGTTATAGTAAAATTTTATTGGGTCAATGAAATTTTTAATTATTTACCCAATTATAAAACGATTCATAAAATTTTAAATTATATATCATGAAAGCATTTTTCGAAGGAATACAAACTCTTTTTGTTGATTTTCTTTTCAAACCATTAGACGGTTTACGCGCTTTAGAACTAGTAAGTTGGTTTGGTGCTAATACACTAAACTGGATTTTTATGATTATCTGTGCAGCTGCAATTGTTTACTGGATTAAACAATTACGTATTTTTGATGATGCTGGAACTGAAAATCAAGATACTACAGCTCACTCTTTCTTAAAATAAGGATAGAGAAATAAACTGATTCAAATAAAAAACGTCCTGATAGCCATCAGGACGTTTTTTTATACAACTTGGTTTCAATTTTAAACTAAATCGAAACCAATATCTTTTCTGAAATACACATTGTCAAAATGGATTGCCTCAATGTTTTGGTACGATTGCGCCAAAGCTTCCTGGAAAGAATCACCATAAGAAGTAATTGCCAGTACTCTTCCCCCATTAGTTACTACACTTCCGTTATCCAATTTTGTTCCTGCATGGAAAACAATAGAATTATTCACGTTTTCTAATCCCGAAATTACTTTTCCTTTTTCAAAATCTTCCGGATAACCACCAGAAACAAGCATTACCGTAGTGGCACTTCTTTCGTCTATTTCTAATTCAATTTTGTCTAATTTTTCAGTGGCTACAGCCAAAAACAATTCAACTAAATCGGTTTTCAATCTTGGAATAACCACTTCAGTTTCCGGATCTCCCATTCGAACATTGTATTCAATTACGATTGGTTCGTTTTTAACATTGATTAAACCAATAAAAACAAAACCTTTGTATGGAATTCCATCTTTTTGAAAACCTTCAATCGTAGGTTTTACAATACGAGTTTCAATTTTTTCCATCAACACCTCATCAACATAAGGAACTGGAGAAACCGCTCCCATTCCACCTGTATTCAATCCTGCATCGCCTTCACCAATACGTTTGTAATCTTTGGCTGTTGGTAAAATTTTATAGCTTTTCCCATCAGTTAAAACGAAACAACTCAATTCAATTCCATCCAAAAATTCTTCAATAACTACTTTTGAACTCGCAGCACCAAATTTTTGACCCACTAACATGTTTCTCAATTCTTCTTTGGCTTCGGCCAAATCATGAATTATCAAAACTCCTTTTCCGGCTGCTAATCCGTCTGCTTTAAGAACGTAAGGTGGCTGTAAAGTTTCTAAGAAATCGCATCCTTTTTCTACTGTTTCAGCCGTAAAACTATCATAAGCTGCTGTTGGGATTTTATGTTTTACCAAAAATTCTTTAGCAAACTCTTTACTTCCTTCTAATTGTGCTCCAATTTTTGAAGGACCAATTACCGGAACATGACTCAACTGTGCATCATTCAAAAAGAAATCATAAATACCTTTTACTAATGGATCTTCAGGACCTACAACAACCATTTCTATGTTTTCCTTAATAACCAAAGCTTTAATCGCTTCAAAATCGGTTACAGCAATGGCAACATTGGTAGCAATTGCATCAGTTCCAGCATTTCCAGGTGCCATAAAAAGGGTATCACAAAGTGGACTTTGAACCATTTTCCATGCAAATGCATGCTCTCTTCCTCCTGAACCCAATAGTAATATATTCATGTCTTTTAATTTTAGTTGCAAAAACTCATTTTTAGAGTGCTGCAAAAATAATTGCTTTTGAACGTAAAAAATAATTATTTATTAAAAAGTTGTCGATTCTTCTCCTTTAGTTCTTCTTAATAATATTATTTTTGAGGAAATAAACACTCGCATGTTTTCTATTTTCGATCTTTCGCTGCAACTAAATGCTTTCCCTATCAAGAAAGCAAAATCCGATTTGGACAAAATAGTAGCTCTTTATCCTCAAGAAAAAAGACAATTTATTGAAAATCAGAAACAAGCTATTGTTGAATTTCATTTAGAAAACAATCCTTTTTATCAAAAATTAGCTGGTTCGAAAGAATATAAAAACTGGGAAGACTTACCCGTTTTAAACAAAACCAATCTCCAAAGTCCTCTAGAATCGAGACTTTCGAAAGGTTTTTCAACTAAAAACTGTTACATCAACAAAACCTCAGGTTCCAGCGGCACACCTTTTATTTTTGCCAAAGACAAATATGCCCATGCACTTACCTGGGCTTCAAATATGTACCGTTTTGGTTGGTTTGGAATCGATTTTAATCGTTCGCTGCAAGCCCGATTTTATGGTATTCCACTAGATTTTATTGGATACAAAAAAGAACGTTTTAAGGACTTTTTAAGTAAGCGTTTCCGATTTCCAATTTTTGATTTATCAGATGCCGTTTTAGAAAAAATGCTGAAAAAATTTCAGAATACAAAATTCGAATATCTCAACGGCTACACTAGTTCGATTGTGTTGTTTGCTAAATTTTTGCGAAAGCGAAACCTCATATTAAAAGACATTTGTCCTACTTTGAAAGTATGTATGGTCACTTCTGAAATGCTTTTTGAAGACGACAAAAAATTATTAGAAACCCAATTCGGAATTCCAATTGTCAATGAATACGGAGCTTCAGAACTGGATTTAATCGCTTTCGAAAACCCCAAAAACGAATGGCAAATCAATTCCGAAACGCTTTTTGTTGAAATCCTGGACGAAAATAATAAGGTTTTGCCTTATGGCGAAGAAGGGCGCATTGCAATAACTTCACTATTCAACAAAGCGCATCCTTTTATTCGTTACGACATTGGCGATATTGGAATTTTGGACGAACGAAGTACTTTGGAAAAACCCATTTTAAAACAACTTATTGGTCGAACCAATGATATTGCCATTCTTCCAAGTGGAAAAAAATCACCGGGATTGACGTTTTATTATGTAACCAAATCGATTATTGAAGATGGTGGAAACGTCAAAGAATTTATTATCAAACAACGAAAAATCGATAGTTTTGAGATTGAATACGTAAGTGAAAATGAATTAGATTTGGTACAAATTCAAAAAATAGAAGAGACGATTGCATTATATCTAGAGCCCAACTTGCATTTTACATTTATTAGAAAAAACACTTTAGAAAGAACCGCTAGAGGCAAATTGAAACAATTTACTTCATTTTTATAACGTAAATAAAATCGTATATTAGTGTTATATAAACTATAAAGCGATGAACTCAGAACTTATTCTTTCGGAAGAGACAATTTCTAATAACATTTACTACATTAGAAATCAAAAAGTAATGTTGGATAGAGATTTGGCAATACTTTATGGCATTGAAAACAAACGACTTAACGAACAAGTTAAAAGAAATATAACTAGATTTCCAGAAGATTTCATGTTTCAACTCACTGAAAATGAATACAATTCTTTAAGGTCGCAAATTGCGACCTTAAAGAAAGGAAGAGGTGCACATCGAAAATATCTTCCATTTGCTTTCACAGAACACGGCGTTTTAATGTTATCTAGCGTTTTGAATAGCGAAAAAGCCATTCAAACCAACATTCAAATTATGCGGATTTTTACCAAAGTAAGACAAATGCTTTTAGACACAACCGAAATAAAATTGGATATTGTTCAAATTCAGAAAAAACTGGAAAATCAAGGGAAAAATATTGAATTAGTTTTCTCTTATTTAGATGAGTTAACCGAGAAAAAAGAGGAGCAGAAACCAAGAACAAAAATTGGATATAAAAAATAGTTAACTCTCTTTAGAATAAAATGGTTTTATAGCTAATTGAGTAAATAAAAAACCAATCATACACAAGCTGGAAACTACTAAGTTAAAACCGTGAAATTGCCTGTAAACCGCAAAATTATATTGGATTAAAGCAGTTTTAGAAGTGGATAAGGAATTATCTCTTACACGATACAAAGCCAAACTTTCAGGAACAGGTTTTGCTGTTTTAATCTTTTTCAAAATGGTCAGCCAATGCATCCAATCCTGACGTTTTCGAATGGAAGAAATACCGATTTTTGCAAAATATTCCACATCATAAATTCCGGTCAGATTCCCCACATAATTGCAAAAAAACAATTGAAGATACGACAAATTTCGTGGTGCTTCTACCCTTTTATTTAATGAATTTCCTTGCTCGTCGATGCAATCGTAAAACGAAAAAGTAAATGGTAAATTTTGCTTTTGCATGAAATTGATTTGCTTTTCGAGTTTTTTGGGTTTCCACAAATCATCGGCATCCAGAAACGAAATGTATTTTCCGGCAGCCTTTGAAACTCCAAAATTTCGTGCTACTCCTGTGCCTGAATTTTTTTCTAACGGATAAAATTGAATCCTTTTATCCGTTAAAAAAATAGTAATTATAGTTTGGGTTTCATCAGTCGAACCGTCGTCAACTAATAACATTTCCCAGTTTTGATACGTTTGTTTTTGGACAGAAATAATAGTATCTGAAATGTATTTCTCAGAATTGAATGTTGGTATAATTACAGATACTAAAGGCTTTTCCATTTTTACTTAATATAATCCGTAAAATCCTTGTGTTCTTCTTTAGAAAGCTCTTCCGGAGACAAAGATTTGAAATATTCATAGGTAATTTTCATTCCTTCGGTACGACCTACTTTAGCTTCCCAACCTAATAATTCTTTTGCTTTGGTAGTATCCGGTTGACGTTGCAAAGGATCATTTATTGGCAACGGATGATAAACCACTTTTTGGTTAGTTCCTGTTAATTTAATGATTTCTTCGGCAAAATCTTTGATGGTAATTTCATCAGGGTTTCCAATATTTACCGGATATACGTAATCAGAATGCAGCAATCTGTAAATTCCTTCTACCTGATCATCGACATAACAAAACGAACGCGTTTGCAATCCATCACCAAAAATGGTTAAATCTTCACCACGAATTGCCTGACCAATAAACGCCGGAATTACACGACCGTCGTTAAGACGCATTCTTGGACCATAAGTATTGAATATTCTAACAATACGCGTTTCTACACCGTGAAAAGTATGGTATGCCATCGTGATGGATTCCTGAAAACGTTTGGCCTCATCGTAAACTCCTCTTGGTCCAATCGTATTTACATTTCCATAATATTCTTCAGTTTGCGGATGTACCAATGGATCTCCATAAACTTCAGAAGTGGAAGCAATCAAGATTCGGGCTTTTTTTACTCTTGCTAATCCCAATAAATTATGCGTCCCAAGAGAACCCACTTTCAAAGTCTGAATTGGAATTTTTAAATAATCGATTGGACTTGCCGGTGAGGCAAAATGTAAAATATAATCCAATTCACCCGGAACATGAACAAACTTAGTAATATCATGATGATAGAACTCAAAATTCTCCAGTTTGAACAAATGTTCTATATTTTTCAAATCTCCCGTAATGAGATTATCCATTCCTATAACAAAATAACCTTCTTTGATAAAACGATCGCATAAATGAGAACCTAAAAATCCCGCAGCACCTGTAATCAATATTCTTTTCATAACTATATATTTATCAATTGCTTTCTAATTGATATTAAAAATTTGTTCTAATATTTTTATGGTAATCAAATAAGTAGGTTTTACCCCTGTTGTTCCCAATCCGCCTGAAGCCAGAGTACTTCCAGTTTCCAGTGGATTATCGGAAGCGTAATAAGCATAACGCACTTTGACATCCTTTGGAATGCTTTTTCTAATTTTAGAAGCCGATTGTATCGCTTTTTGATAATGCGAACCTTCCATTTCCAAACCAATAACGCCCCAGGTCGATTCGTGAAAAAACTTCAACAAATCCCTGTTTTGCAACGAAGTCCCAAGAACAGTCACCATGGCACCTTCATAAACCGAAATTCCATTTCCTTGAAACATTTCGGCGGTTAATTCATTTTCGAAAAAATAATTATCAGCAGTTCCTTCATTGATATGCGCATTCGGAATCATGATATCGCCTTTTCTCCCTTCGAGAATTCCCGCTTTTCCCATGATTGAAACCGACTGAATATTTAAAAAAATATTCTTTTTATAAGGTTTTAATAACTCGTCAACGGTTTCATAAGCCTGTTCGCCAAAGGCATAATCCATCACAATAAGCACCGGTTTTTCTCCTTCAAAATAAGCCTCCGGAAAAGCACTTGTAGCCCAGTCAATCTTAGCCGTATCAAAAATTTGAACGTCAATATTAGTTCCAACCGTCTCCGGCAAGGAAATCATCCCTTGTTTTAAAGCTTCTTCAACAACCTTACTTCTGAATCCATTAGCAGTAGGTTTGCTTAATTCTTCGAAAATATCAAAATCCGACTTGCCCTTGAAAGTAGTTTTTAAAACCTTTTTTGCAAAAATAGAGTTCATTACCGAGTGCATATTGGCACTAATAATGTGAATAGGACGTTCTAAAAGCTGATTTTCCTTTAAAACCTCCTTGATGTTCGTTGCCCATATTTCGCCGTGAATATGATGTCCTAAACGTTCCCTGAGAATCGGGCTGAAAGTAATGGTTCTTTTGTTGTTATGAACTACTTCTTCGATAGCTAATTTTCCCAACCAAAAAATGATATGTAAAAAACGATCCGGCAATTCATTTGAACCAAAATCATCATAAATATCCAATACATCTTCAAAGGTTCTGCCTAAAATATTAGCCGCATGTGAAATGGCAATTTCCTTTTCGACCAAGGTTAATTTTTCATTTTGCAAAACCGCCTGTTCCAGTTTTTGCCAATCGCGCGAAACTTCGCCTCCATCGTCCAGCAAAACCCTGTCTTTTATCTTATGCGATTCGATAAAAATAAAAGTCAGATGCGTCAGAATATCATAAATATCCGAGCGACCACGGGTAATTTCGATATTCATTTGTTCCTCATCGATTCGGTAGCAATTTCGTTTTCTTTTGGGCGGAACAATCGCTTGAAAATGCGATTTCGAATAACCTTCATCAGAAGTCAGGTTGATAAAACGACACTCTTCAATTCCTAACGGTAAACGCTCGATAACGTACAAAAGTCCTTTTAATTCTACTTTTTCGTCGGCAATATTTCCATAAATTTCAGGACGCAAAGTCATCAATGCTTCACGCAAAGTATCGCCCGAAACACCCATCGGTTTGTAAAAACCTCTATTGAACAAATGACGCATCGTAATGTACATTTTTTCAATAGCCGCCGATGATTCCTGGGCTCTGGTTCTGGATATGTTTTTAGCTTCTTTCATGAGTTTTTAGATAAAAAATCCGCAATTTTTCTATCGTTGGCAAGTCTTGGAATTTTATTCTGACCTCCTAATTTTCCAATGGATTTCATGTATTCCTGAAAACCATTTTTAGGCACTTTGGTAATCACTACTTTTTGCAAAATGTTCCCTACAATCAAATCGTCGTAGTAAATGTTTTGCTTGCGCATGGCGTTGTCTATCGCTTCCGCAAAATGTTCCAAGTCTTCAGGTTCTCCCGAAGCTTCGGGATCAAATTCAATGAACCATTCGTGATACGGCAAACCGCTCGCAGGATTGATTTGTGGTGCCACAGTAAACTCATTCACTCGAATATTTGTTCCTTCCATCGCTTCCTGCAAAGCACATTCTACTTCTTTGCCAATAACATGTTCGCCAAAAGCCGAAATGTAATGTTTAATTCGACCAGAAACAATTACTCTGTATGGTTTTAAACTTGTAAACTGTACCGTATCGCCAATATTATACGCCCAAAGTCCCGCATTAGTAGAAATAATCAATACATAATTCACTCCTAATTCGACTTCACCAATCGTATAACGTCGAGGATTTTCGGTATAAAATTCATCCGATTTTATGAATTCGTAGAAAATTCCGGAATTCAATAGTAACAACATTCCCTTTTCTTTTTGGGAATCCTGGTATGCAAAAAATCCTTCCGAAGCCGGAAACAATTCAATACTGTCTACTTTTCGTCCGATTAGATTTTCAAACTTGGCTCTGTAAGGTTCATAATTGACACCACCGTAAATGAACAAATTGAAATTCTTGAAGATTTCGCCTACTGGCTTCCCTCCTTTTTGCTGTAATTTCTCGAAATACATTTGCACCCACGATGGAATCCCCGAAATTACCGTCATATTTTCATCGAAAGTCTCTTCGACGATTGCATCAATTTTAGCTTCCCAATCTTCCATGCAATTGGTTTCCCAGGAAGGCATACGGTTTTTTTGTAAATATCTAGGAACAAAATGCGCCACGATTCCTGAAAGTCGACCAAATTTAATTCCGTATTTCTCTTCTAAAATGGGACTTCCCTGTAGAAAAATCATTTTACCATGAACAAAATCAGCATTTCCTGTTTCGTGAATGTAATGCAAAATTGCATTTCGAGCCGCTTCAATATGATACGGCATGGATTCCTTGGTAAGCGGAATATATTTAGCCCCAGAAGTCGTTCCCGAAGTTTTGGCAAAATACAAGGGTTTACCTTTCCACAACACATTTTCTTCGCCTTTTACGACTTTTTCAACATAAGGTTTTAAATCTTCGTAATCGCGAATGGGAACTTGTTTGGCAAAATCGGCAGTGGTTTTAATTTGGTCAAAATGATGGTCTTTTCCAAATTGTGTTTGTTGCGCGTCTTTGATTAAACTTTCAAAAACCGCTTGTTGAGCCGCTATCGGATTCCTTGCCCAAAGCTGTGTTTTTTTATAAATATTTTTAGCAAATAGTTTTGCCGCTATTGATTTTATTGACATTTCGTTTTGCTGATTATAATTTGTTGAGAAAAAATGAATTCAATTTTCAGGAATTAACTGCCTATTTTTTCTTCTTTTTAGACGCCGTTTGCTGCGCTTTTTTATCTTCTTTCTCCACCTCGGCTCTCAGTTCTAATTCTTCTTTTGAAGTCGATAAATCTGCTTTTTGAATCGTATCTGTCACTGATGCTAAAATGGAATCTTTATTGAATTTAGCATAATCTAATTGTCCGTTAAGTACTTTTTGAATCGACTGAATATAGGCTTCGTTTTTCTTTAATGCCGCTGTTAAGGAATCAGATTTTAAAGCTAATTCTGTGGCATCTTTTTTTAATTGTGAAGAAGAATAACCGGGAATATATTCGCGTAGCGGTGTAAAAGCGATGATAAAAGTGGTAACTGCAATCAAGAAAATAGCACCCAGTGAAGCTACCACAAAAACATTCATTAAAGTCAGTTTTAAAGAAAAAGTTTCTTCAAAAGTATCCTCATTCAATATAACCAATCGGTTTTTAGTGAATAATTTTCTGTGAAGTTTCTTTCTTTTTAGTCTTTTCCCTGACATGCTTTTTCTTTATTTCACAAATATAATAATTAATGTCAATCAATGTGCTTTGCCAGCATTAGCTTCTCATTATAAATGATTGAAAAAAAATTAGATAATTTTTAACGTTATCTAAACTAAATAATTGCCTTAAAATGAGTTCGTGTTAAGTTATTCTAATTATCTTTGTTGCCAGTTTTTATTACAAATTTGCTTCGGCAATAAATTATTCAATCATGGGAAGATTAGGTTTACCAGAAATCCTTGTTATAGTTGCAGTTATTTTATTACTTTTTGGAGGTAAAAAAATTCCAGAATTAATGAAAGGTCTTGGTAGTGGAATTAAAGAATTCAAAAACGCTGCAAAAGAAGACCAACAGCCAGCTGATAAAAAAGAAGAAAAAAGCGAAGAAGAGACAAAATAAAAAATTCTGTTTTTTATTAAAAATCCCAAAATCCAATTATACTTGGATTTTGGGATTTTTTATTTTTGGGATTTTACAAAATCATCGTCAACTGAATACGCTTTCTATCTTCATCCACTTCAGTCACTTTTACAGTAACATGCTGATGCAATTTGACCACTTCATTAACATCGCTTACAAAACCTGCTTTAAGCTGAGAGATATGAACCAAACCGCTTTCTTTGATACCCAAATCAACAAAGCAACCAAAATTGGTAATGTTATTAACAATTCCGTTCAAAATCATACCCGTTTTCAAATCTTTAATGGTTTTTACATTCGGGTCAAATTCGAATACTTTAGCGGCTTTTCTTGGATCCAATCCCGGTTTTTCCAACTCTTTAATAATGTCTTTTAAAGTCAGCAAACCAATCTCAGGCGTAATGTAATTTTCAGCTCTAATAAGTGCTGTTCTTTCTTTATTGGCAATCAAATCAGTCACTTTTAACTTTAAATCTTTTGCCATTTTTTCCACAATTGGATAGGCTTCTGGATGCACCGCTGAATTATCCAATGGATTTTTTCCGTCTTTTATTCGAATAAAAGCCACGCCTTGCTGATAGGCTTTTTCGCCTAATCTAGGCACTTTTTTCAATTGTTTTCTGTCTTCAAAAGGGCCGTTTTCAGAACGGTAATTCACTATATTTTCGGCCAGCTTCTCTCCTATTCCACTCACATAACTCAACAAATGTTTACTGGCTGTATTAATATTTACACCAACAGAATTCACGCAACGAACAACTGTAGTATCTAATTCTTCTTTCAATTTGGTTTGATCCACATCGTGTTGATACTGACCTACGCCAATGGCTTTTGGGTCAATTTTTACCAATTCGGCCAAAGGATCGCTCAATCTTCTCCCAATAGAAACCGAACCACGAACTGTCACATCATAATTTGGAAACTCCTCACGGGCAATTTTAGAAGCCGAATACACCGAAGCCCCAGCCTCAGAAACCACAAAAACCTGAACCGGTTTGTCAAAAGCAATTTTCTTGATAAAAAACTCCGTTTCTCTTGAAGCAGTTCCATTTCCTATTGAAATTGCTTCTATATTATAAGCATTCACCATCGAACGAATTTTTTTCATTGCCATCGCAGTTTCATTTTGTGGCGCATGTGGATAAATGGTTTCGTTGTACAACAAATCGCCTTTTTCATCCAGACAAACTACTTTACAACCACTTCTAAATCCGGGATCAATAGCTAAAATTCGTTTTTCACCTAAAGGTGGAGCCAACAATAATTGCCCCAAATTATTCGCAAAAACCTGAATAGAATTGGCATCAGCTTTGGCTTTGGCTTCCTGTAAAGTTTCATTTGAAATAGCAGGATTCAACAGTCTTTTATAACTGTCTTCAATGGCTAATTGGACATGTGGCGTAGTAGCATTTTGCCCTTTTAAAACCAATTCGTCAATAATATCATAGGCTTCATCAATATCCACTTCAACTTTAAACTTGATAAAACCTTCATTTTCGGCACGAAGCATCGCCAACAATCTGTGTGAAGGCGCTTTTGTCAACGGTTCTGACCAATCAAAATATTGGTTGAATTTTTGAGCGTCTGCTTCGTCTTTTTTTGTTTTTACAACTTTAGTAGTGATGGTTGCTTTTCGTTGAAAAAGTCTTCGCAACTGTTTTCTAACAAAAATATTTTCGTTAATCCATTCGGCAATAATGTCCCGTGCGCCTTGTAAAGCCGCATCTTCATTAATCACATTGTCATTCAAATATTTCGTTGCCAAGAAATCGACATCATCATTATTTTGTGCCATGATGATTTTAGCCAAAGGTTCCAAACCATTTTCACGGGCAACATCGGCCTTAGTTTTTTTCTTCTTTTTGAAAGGAAGATAAAAATCTTCCAATTCCTGTAAATCAAAACTTTGTTGGATTTTTCTATCTAATTCCGGCGTCAATCCGTTTTGCTCTTCAATTGATTTTAGAATAGCTTCTTTGCGTTTTACAATCGCTTCGTATTCTTTTTGAAGTTTGGCAATTTGTTCAATTTGTACTTCATCCAGATTTCCTGTAGTGTCTTTTCGATAACGGGAAATAAAAGGAATCGTGCAATCTTCTTCTAATAATTGAACGGTTTTTTGAATATTTATGGCTGCTGTAGCAACATTTTTGGAGATGAATTCTATATTAGTCATTGGTCTATTTTTCTATTGGCTAAAATAATATCTTTGATTTTAATTTGATACAAATGCCTTCTTTATTCTATTTCTTTTTAATACTAAATGCTATTGCTTTCTTACTCATGGGATATGACAAACAATTAGCTATTCGACAAAAAAGAAGAATTTCTGAACGAACGCTTCTTACTTTTGTATTTATTGGAGGTACAATTGGTTCAGGATTAGCCATGCTCTTATTTAGACATAAAATTGCAAAAGCTTCTTATTTATTCAAATTTATAGGAATCATAATAATTCAAATAATAACATTATTTTGGATTTATAAATCATAAAAAAAGCCCGGTGAATTACCGGGCTAAGTATTTATTTTGGTGCGTAGCACCGCAAAAAAATTATTTACAAGAAATTTTATCTACTCTATTTTGGTGTCTTCCACCTTCGAATTCTGTAGTTAAAAAAGTTTCAACAATTTCCATTGCTTGTTGTACTGATGTATAACGCGCCGGAAGACATAATATATTAGCATCATTATGCAAACGGGTTAAGTATGCTATTTCTTTCATCCAACATAATCCAGCTCTTACCTTTGGATGTTTATTAACAGTCATGGCAATTCCGTTACCGCTTCCGCAAATTACAATTCCATAATCTGCTTTTCCTTCTGCAACATCAGAAGCTACAGGATGACCAAAATCAGGATAATCAACAGAAGCATCTGTATCAGTTCCATAATTCTTTACTTGATATCCTTTTGCTTTAAGCATTGCTACAATTGCTTTTTTATATTCTGGACCAGCGTGATCGTTTCCTATTGAGATTTTCATTTTATGTCTATTTAATTTTTTGCAAATTTACCAAAACTATTTGTATTTTATTATTTTTAAAATAATAGAAAATATATAATCTACTTTTAATATATAATCCTCAGATTACGAATATAATAGAGGTTTATCAACATTTTTAATAATTCATAAAACATTGAAAATCAATTAATATAATATAATTAATTTGTTAAAATTTTACATTGTTAATAGTGATTCATAATCGCTTGATTTTCAGTTAACTTTAATTTAACATCTTTTGTTGATAAGTTGAGATAGAAAATCAGAAGTTTTTTTTGGTTGTATCGAAAAAAAATCTAATCCAAAATTGGAATTTAATAACCTAAAAAAGTTTGGATGATTTTTAGAAAAGTTATAAACACAAAAAACTAGTTTATCAATACAATTTCAAAAATTACTTATTTACATTTTAAAATGATTTTAGGTTATCAACGGTTGTTAATTAAATTTTAAAAAGACCTTAAAATTAAATATTTAGCTACATATAACTATGTTAATAAGTCTTTATAACATGGTAAAACTTCATTATAATACAATTTCTAAAAAAATTATTGCAGCTATTAACACGCTATAATAACAAACAATAATTTAATTAATTTAAAATTTTCTTTTTTATAATATTAATATATGTTGACAACTTTGAAAAGATTAAACAATTTTCAAATTGTTATTGTATTTCATTTCCTGAAGAATTGCTATTACTGTTGCAGTATCGTTAGGATGAATTTTAAGTTTGATTCCGCCTAAAGCTGTTGAATACATCGGAGCTATGGATGACATGATTTCGTTTTCAAAGTAATATTGCAAACCTTCCTGATCTAATCGGTGTTTTAAGATTTCGATTTGATGAATGTAATCAAAAGTAGCAATGGTAATAAAAGTTTCCATATCAAATTGTTTTTACAAAGTTGAAACGATTGCTAATGCGTTATATTTTCTTTAAAACTGTTCTTATATTCTTTTAACTGTTAACTATTTTGTAATTTTCGACTTTTAAGAAAAGACGTATGGGAAAAAGATTAAGAAAGCCTGCTAAGAAAGAGAAAAGTTTCTCAGATAAAATTATAAAAATATTATCGAATAGTGCTAATAAAGCATTCAATTATAAGCAAATAGCTGAAAGATTAGAATTAGATGATACACAAAGCAGAAATCAAATTATAAAGGATTTGAAGATTCTAGCTGCCGAAAAGAAAATTATAGAATCCGAACCTGGAAAATATTTAATCAAAGCGGTAAGCCAGGATTATTACGAGGGAACAATAGATATGACGAGTCGTAAGACTGCTTATTTTATTTGTGAGGATTTTGAAGAAGATGTTTTTATTCCAACGAATAATTTAAATCGTGCTTTAGATAAAGATAAAGTAAGCGTTTATGTTTATAATCGTAGGAAGGGAAGACGTGCTGAAGGTGAGGTTATTAAAGTTTTAGAAAGACATAAAACGGACTTTGTAGGAGTAATTGATATTCAAAAGAACTTTGCTTTTGTATCGACTGCCAATCCAAAAATGTATACTGATATTTTTATTCCAAAAGATAATTTAGGAGAAGCTCAAAATGGGGATGTGGTATTAGTTCATATCGAAGATTGGCCTAAAAGAGCCGATAGTCCTTTTGGAAAAGTAACTAAAGTTTTAGGAAGACCAGGAGAACATGATACTGAAATTCATGCTATTTTGGCCGAATATGGTTTGCCGGCTGAATTTCCAATTGAGGTAGAAACCTATGCTCAAAAAATTGATACTTCAATATCTGAAGCTGAAATTGCCAAACGTCGCGATATGCGTGATACCTTGACTTTTACCATTGATCCAAAAGATGCAAAAGATTTTGATGATGCACTTTCTTTCAAAAAATTGGATAATGGAAATTATGAAATAGGTATTCATATTGCTGATGTTTCGCATTATCTGGAAGAAGGAACTATCTTAGATGATGAAGCTTATCAAAGAGCAACTTCGGTTTATTTGGTGGATAGGGTAGTGCCAATGTTACCTGAAGTTTTATCAAATTTTGCCTGTTCATTAAGACCACAAGAAGAGAAATATACGTTTTCGGCAGTATTTGAAATTACCGAAAAATGTCAAGTGGTAAATCAATGGTTTGGCCGGACAGTAATTTATTCTGATCAACGATTTGCTTACGAAGAAGCACAATATATCATAGAAACGAAAGATGATGTAATTCCGGCTGAAATTTCATTAACGGGTACTTCGTATCAGGTTTCTCCAGAAATTGTCTCAGCAACGCTTAAATTGGACGAATTAGCTAAAATTTTCCGTAAAAGGAGAATGAATGATGGTGCGATTTCATTTGATAAGGTTGAAGTAAAATTTAATTTGGATGCCGAAGGAGAACCTGAAGGAGTTTATTTCAAAATAGCTAAAGATGCCAACCATCTGATTGAAGAGTTCATGCTTTTAGCCAATAAAAAAGTGGCAGAATACATTGGAAAACAAAAGAAAACTTTTGTTTATAGAATTCACGACGAGCCAAATGAAGACAAATTAATAGCGATGCAAACCGTAATTGCAAAGTTTGGTTATAAACTTGATTTTAGAAATCCAGGTGATATTTCTAAGTCATTGAATCAATTAATGGAAGATGTAAGCGGTAAAAAAGAACAAAATCTTATCGATACGCTGGCAATTAGAAGTATGAGTAAGGCCAAATATTCTACGGATAATATTGGTCATTACGGATTAGCTTTTGAATATTATTCTCATTTTACTTCGCCTATTCGTCGTTATCCTGACGTTATGGTTCATCGTTTGTTGCAATTTTATTTAGATGGTGGAAAATCAGTTGATGAAGAAGAGTTTGAAACTAAGTGTTTGCATTGTTCTACGATGGAGGGTTTAGCCACAAATGCCGAAAGAGATTCTATTAAATACATGCAGGTTAAATACATGCAAGATCATCAGGATCAGGAATTTTTAGGTGTAATTTCGGGTGTGACCGAATGGGGAATTTATGTTGAAATTGTCGAAAATAAATGCGAAGGCATGATTCGAATTAGAGACATAAAAGAAGATTATTACACATTTGATGAAAAACAATATGCTTTGGTTGGAGCCACTTCAAATAAATTATTACAATTAGGAGACGAAATTTACGTTAAAGTTAAAAATGCCGATTTAGTTAAAAAACAATTGGATTTTAATTTTTTAAGAAGATCAGAATAAAAAGTAAATTAATGAAAATGAAAATGAAAAAAGTATTTTTAGTAGCAATTGCAATTGTATCACAGGCAACATTTGCGCAAGTAACAAAAAAATTAGGTGATTTTAATGCTGTAAAAGTATTTGATAAACTTACAGTTAAACTAATAGCTTCAACTGAAAATAAGGTTGTTATAAGCGGAGCAAGAGAAAAAGAAGTAGAAGTTGTTAATAATAATGGTGAATTAAAATTAAGAATGCCTTTCCCTAAATTATTATCAGGTAATGACATTTCTATTAAATTATATTATAAAAATATTGATGGTATTTCGGCCAGCGAAGGTTCTTCTGTTTCCAGTGATGCTGTTTTTAAACAAACAATATTTGATTTGAATGCCAAAGAAGGAGCTAAAATTAATTTAAAAGTAGATGCCCAAAAAGTAAATGTAAAAGCTGTTACTGGAGGGATTATTGAATTAAGTGGAGATGCCGTTAATCAGGATGTGGTTATCATGTCGGGAGGTGTTTTAAAATCCAGAAATTTACATACTTCGCAAACTACTGTAAGTCTCTCAGCTGGAGGAAATGCCGAGATAAATGCAAGTACTTTAGTTGATGCAAAAGTTAAAGCTGGAGGGACTGTTTCTATCTATGGAAAACCAAAACAAATTAATCAGGAAACAATTTTAGGAGGAAAAATTGAAGAAAAAGAATAAAAAAAATGTATTTTTATTCTAAATAAATTCTAAAATTAATGATTAACGATATTTTATCAGGTATTCCTTGGGGAATTTTCCTGAGTTTTATGATTGGTCCTGTTTTTTTTATTTTACTTGAAACCAGTATTATAAAAGGATTCAGGGCTGCTCTTTTTTTTGATTTAGGGGTAGTTTCAGGTGATATTATTTTTATTGCAATAGCTTATTTGGGTAGTTTTAGATTGATTCAAAGTTTAAAAGATAAGCCTGCTCTTTTTATTTTTGGAGGTATTTTAATGTTGGCTTATGGGGTTATTTCTTTTATAAGTTTACACAAAGAAAAGAGGATAAACACCAAAAAAATCGATAACGAAATTATTAAAAAAGACTATTTAGGTTTGTTTATAAAAGGTCTTTTTTTGAATATTATCAATATTGGAGTTTTAGGATTTTGGTTAGCAGTGATTATTTCTGTTGGTCCTAAATTAGACATGCAAACTTCAAGAATGATGACTTTTTTTACTACGGTAATCATTACTTATTTATTAGTTGATTGTATCAAAATTCTATTGGCTAAGCAGTTAAAATCTAAAATGACACCTTCAAATATTCTTAGAATTAAAAAAGGAATCAGTGTAGTTTTAATGGTTTTTGGGATTGTTTTAATGGTTCAAGGTTGGTTTCCAAAAGAAAAAGAAATGGTTACTAAAGCTTTACAAAATATAGAAAAACAAGAATAAAATTGATAATTAAGCCGCTCTAAATAAGCGGTTTTTTTGTGCTTAGTCATTGCGAGCGTTAGCGCGGCAATCACACTAAACTATTTCCGAACAGAATTCATCAATTTGAAGTCTATGTTAAGATAAAAAACTTTGTAGAGTTACTAAATGAGATTGCTTCGTTCCTCGCAATGAAGGTATAAAAAAACTCCAAGTTTCCTTTAAGGTTTTAGATTCATCTTTGGGATTCGAATCTAAACTTTACCTAATTTTTCTTAAAAATTAAACATAAAAAAAACCTCTAAATTGCTTTAGAGGTTTTTGAGGCATCGTCCGGATTCGAACCGGAGTAGGAGCTTTTGCAGAGCCCAGCCTAGCCGCTCGGCCACGACGCCATTGTTTTAATGGATTGCAAAGGTAATATAAAAAATACAAAAAGCAAATCCCAAATTCCAAAATAATAGAATTATATATTTATTTATAATTTGGAATTTTTTTATTCCGATAACTATCGGGATAGAATTTAATTTCTGGATTCTTCTAATATAATTGTAACTGATTCAACATCACCACCAATAGGAGGATTTATTTTAGAAACTTCGACAATAGTTTTTATTACCATTGGAAGTTCAGCTAAAACTCTTGCGTTAATTCTTTTAGCAACATGTTCTAATAATTTGGAACGAATAGCCATTTCTTCTACAACAATTCGGTTTAAATGAACATAATCTACAGTATCTTCTAAGTTATCCGATTGTGTAGATTGTTGTAAATTGGCTTTAATTTCTAAGTTAACAGTGTATTCAGAACCTATTTTTCCTTCTTCAACTAAACATCCGTGGTATGAAAAAGTTCGGATATTTTTTAATTTAATAGTTTCCATATTTCTGTCAGTATTATTATTAGTTTTAATTAAGGCGTAAAAGTACAAAATATTTGAAATTTATAAGTTTAAAGCAAATATGCAATTCTACAATTCCTTATTTAATCAACAATTTTGATAACTTTGTCTTTTTAAAATTAAGACATGTCAACTGAAGAAAAATCACTGCATTTTATAGAACAAATTATAGAAGAAAACTTAACAAATGGGTTTCCTCAAAATAAATTAAGATTTCGTTTTCCACCTGAACCTAATGGTTATTTACATATTGGTCATGCTAAATCCATTTGTTTGAATTTTGGTTTAGGCTTAAAATACAATGCTCCAGTTAATTTGCGTTTTGATGATACTAATCCTGCTAAAGAAGAGCAAGAATATGTAGATGCTATCAAAGAAGATTTGCAATGGTTAGGATTCCAATGGGATAAAGAATTATATGCATCTGATTATTTCCAACAATTATATGATTGGGCTATTCTTTTGATTAATAAAGGCAAAGCTTATATTGATAGTCAATCATCTGAAGCTATGGCTGAACAAAAAGGAACGCCAAGTCAAGCAGGTGTTGATAGTCCGTATAGAAATCGTTCTGTTGAAGAGAATTTAGCTTTATTCGAAGGAATGAAAAACGGTGATTTTGAAGAAGGAACACATATTTTACGTGCTAAAATTGATATGGCTTCTTCTAATATGTTGATGCGTGATCCTATTATGTATCGTGTTTTACATAAAGAACATCATAGAACAGGGGATGATTGGTGTATTTATCCAATGTATGATTATACACATGGAGAAAGTGATTATTTAGAGCAAATTTCGCATTCTATTTGTACTTTAGAATTTGTGATGCACCGTGAATTATACGACTGGTTTTTAGATCAAATTTACGATGAAAATCTAGTAAGACCACATCAGTATGAATTTGCCCGTTTGAACTTGAATTATACTGTAATGAGCAAAAGAAAGCTATTACAATTAGTTCAGGAAAATGTGGTGAATGGCTGGGATGATCCAAGAATGCCTACTATTTCAGGTCTAAGAAGAAGAGGATATACAGCAGCTTCTATTAGAAAATTCTGCGAAAATATTGGAGTTGCCAAGCGTGAAAATATCATTGATTATTCTTTATTAGAATTTTGTTTACGTGACGATTTGAATAAAACTGCTCCAAGAGTTATGGCTGTTTTAGATCCCGTAAAAGTAATTATTATTAATTATCCTGAAGGAAAAGAAGAACTTTTGGATGCCGAAAATAATCAGGAAGATGAAAGTGCCGGTTATAGAAAAGTACCATTTTCTAAAGAATTATATATTGAAAGAGAAGACTTTTTAGAAGTAGCTCCGGCTAAATTTTTCCGTTTAAGTTTAGGAAACGAAGTTCGTCTTAAAAATGCCTATATCATTAAAGGAGAAAGTGTTGTAAAAGATGAAAACGGAAATATTACTGAAATTCATGTTACTTATGATACTGATTCTTTGAGTGGAAGTGGAAGTGAAGCTTCTAAACGCAAAGTAGCAGGAACCTTGCATTGGGTTTCAGTTAAACATGCTGTTGAAACTGAAGTTCGTTTGTATGACCGTTTGTTTATTGATGAAGCACCGAATAGTCATAAAGAGAAAAATTTCCTTGATTTTATCAATCCAAATTCCTTGTCAATTATAAAAGGATTTGTTGAACCAAGTTTAGAAACTGCCGTTTCTGGCGATAAATTTCAGTTTCAACGTTTGGGTTATTTTAATGTCGATAAAGATTCAACTGCTTCTAAATTAGTATTTAACAAGACTGTTGGATTAAAAGATGCCTGGGAAGAAAAAGGAAAAAAAGACAGCAATAGTATCAATAATTCTTTAAAAGAAATCAATAAATATTTTAAAGTAGAAACGCGTGAAGAGCGTATTGCCATTAGAAAAGCAATAGGGGAGACCTTAGCTGGAATTTCTAATTATAGTTTATTGCAAAATTCATTTAAGAAAAATATCAACAATAATAAAAGTTCATTGTTGTTTGCAAATTTGATTTTGAAATATGCTCCTTTAAAATCTTCAGATTATGATAAAGAAGATCTTTCTAAATTGTATTTGATGTCACTTAGAAGTGAATCGACTTTTGTTCGTTCAAGAGCAGTTTTAAATTTATATCATTTAGAATATGAATCTGACTTTGTAAATTCGTTTAGAGACGAAATTTTAAAATTAGAAGCTAATCCTCCTAAAAGTTCCACCGAAAGAGAAAAGGAATTTATAGAACAATTTTTAAATAAATTATAACTATCAAAAGCGCTTTAATTAGCGCTTTTTTTTATTATTATAAAAAACTATTTTTATTCTTAAAATCATAGAATTTTGTAATTAAAAACGACGCTCATATTTTAATTTTAAGATATTTTTTAAAATGCTTTGATAAAATATTCATTCTTTATTTTTTCGTTTATTATGCGTCTTTATATTCGTTTTTAGTGTTTTTTAGATTTCGTTTAACGCTTCATTAACACAAAAACCGAAGTAAAAGCAATATTATTGTAAAACAAGAAAGCGTAAGAGTTAAAAATATTTATTTCGATTTTAATTTGAAAAAATCAAGTTGGTTTTTGTAATTATATTTTAAACAACTCTAAAATTATTTTAAACTTTGAAAAACGATTGTAATTTCCTTTTTGATAATATTCAAATTATTTTTCAAATGGATTTGTAATCTCAATATTCAGTTAAAATTAATTTTCAGCTATAATCTCAAATTTAAAATTTGTTTTTTATGAAAGTTACTTTTTTAACCTTAGCCTTAGTTTTGGGCTTTAATGCTTTTGCCCAAACACATCAATTAGTAAAACACGATGGTGTAGCACATCAAGTTAATTTTATTAAACACGAAAATAATGTAATTCATTATTCGCAACCTGGAAGTCATGAACATCACAAAATAAGTTCGCATGCTGTGGCTTCATTAAAAGATTTAAAATCAGCTGAACATAAAACAGTTTCCCATAAAGTAGCTGTTTCTTCCAAGGCCGATTATCATAAAGTTCAGGTTTTACATCATCAGGATCATGCAGTTGGTTTAAAAAAAGTAGCTACTTTTAAAGGTCAGCTTAACAGAGCCAAAGGAATATCTTCGGCTGAACAGTTTGAACATACTAAACGTAGTGTTAAGTATAAAGCTGCAGCTCAAGGTTATCCATTTGTTGCCATCAATAAAAAAAATAACGGAACTTATGAAGCAATAGCTTACACTTATTAATTTTTTTTTAGAATTTATGAGTTCGAATATTTTATCTTATCAGGTTTAAATATTCGAATTTTTTTATAATATATATTTAAATTTATTGTTTTAAATTAATTAGTATCTTTATAATAAACTTAAAAATAGCGAATTATGGCAAATAATGTTGGAAATACTTTACTGGCAGTTGTAGGTGGTGCAGCAATTGGAGCCGCACTTGGAATTTTGTTTGCTCCTGATAGTGGTGACAAAACAAGAAAAAAAATTAAAGACGGATACAAGGATCTTCAAAAAGATTTGAAATCTAAATTGGTTAATGCCAAAGTTGATTTAGAACAAACTTATGAAGAATTACTTTCTAATATGAGTTATAAAACAGAAGATGTTATTTCGTTTTTAGAAACAAAGTTGGCTGATTTAAAAGAACAAAACGCTAAACTTCAAAAATAATTTATTTATAACTGAATCAAAACAATATGGCTTTTGACGATTTAAAAGAACATTCAGAGAATATCCAGGAACAAACGAAAGAATATATAGAAAAGAATCTTTCTTACTATAAATTATTAGCGTTTAAGATGGCTATGAAATCAACTACAATGATTTTTAAGTTCACCTTAATTTTGCTTTGTATTTGTATGGTTTTGTTATTCTGTTCTATTGCATTAGCCTTTGCTATTGGAAATTATTTTGGTAGCTATACCCTTGGTTTTCTATCTGTTGGTTTAATTTATGTTATTATAACAGCTTTATTGTTTTTAGTTAGAGATAAAATTGTTGAAGGACCTATTTTAGAGAAATTTTCAGAAATATTTTTTAACGACTGATTATTATGCAAACAAAAAAATATTCTTCTTATGCTCAGATTGATAGGGAACTTGAAATTTTAAAAGTTGAAAAAGAAATCAGCTATCAAAAGTTAGTTTTAAGCATTCAAAAAACGAAAGAAAGCTTTTCATTCCTGAATGTTACCGCTAATGTTGTAGAGACTGTAAAAAGCACTTTTTTTAGCTCATACGGGACAATATTCAGATTATTAATACCAATTATCATAAAATGGTTTAAAAAGAAAAAAAGAGGCAATTAAGCCTCTTTTTGTTTATCTATACTTCATCTTCTTCAGATGGTTTTCCAGGTTCTTCTGATTTTGGTTTTTCCTTTTTAGGTATAACTTTTATATTCTTCTTCATCGATTCTCCTACTAAATTACTTGCAGTAAAACTGGCTACCATATTGTTTAACATATCACTTCCTGCTTGTGGAGAATTGGGTAATAAAATCAAATTAGAATTAGTATCAGCTCCAATAGCTTGTAAAGTATCATAATGTTGAGTTACCACAATAAGGGCAGAAGCTTCCTGTGAATTGATTCCAACACCATTTAAAACATCCACACTTTCTACTAATCCACGGGCAATTTCGCGTCTTTGATCGGCAATTCCCTGTCCTTGTAAACGCTTGCTTTCAGCTTCTGCTTTGGCTTTAGCTACAATTCTAATTCTTGATGCTTCCGCTTCAAATTCGGCTACCGTTTTTTCTCTATCGGCAGCATTAATTCTGTTCATGGCATTTTTTACCTGAATATCCGGATCAATATCAGTTACTAAAGTATTAATAATCGTATAACCATAAGTAGTCATGGCTTCGTTTAATTCTCTTTTTACGGCAACAGCAATATCGTCTTTTCGTTCAAAAACATCATCTAATTTTAACTTTGGAACTTCGGCACGAACCACATCAAATACATAAGAAGTAATTTGATCATGTGGAAATTCAAGTTTATAAAAGGCATCATAAACCGTTTCTTTAACCACCATAAATTGAACGGAAACTTTCAATTTTACAAAAACATTGTCTTTAGTTTTTGTTTCAATGATGACATCCAATTGTTGGATTTTTAGATTTACACGTCCGGCAATTCTATCAATCATTGGAATTTTGAGCTGAAGACCAGAATGTCTAATACTTAAAAATCTTCCAAAACGCTCTACAATAACAGCTGTTTGTTGTTTGACTGTAAAAAAAGAGGAAAGGAAAATAAATAGCACAATAAATAACAAGAAAACAAGAGAAAAGTTCATAGTCTATAATTTAGTTAATATTTCTCTGTTAAATTACAAAAAAACTTTAGGTTTGTGTTTGTTAATACACACATTATGAAAAAGCTATCGTTAACTTTTTATTTCCTTATTGTTTCGGCATTTGGTTTTGCTCAATATGGTTATCGTGATTCTAATAGAATTGGTATTCATGCCGGAATTAATCAATTTACCTTAAATACCAATAATTTTGAAACTAAACCTGATACAGGATGGAATGCGGGATTATCTATGAGAGGTAATTTTTATGACAATTGGGATATGGTTTATGCCATTCAGTTTTCTGAAAACAATTTTTCGGTTGTTACTGATAAATTGGTTTTTGGTAAAGAAGATGTGAATTACAAATTGCCTTCAGCTCAAATTTCGTTACAACTGAGTTATGTTTTAATCGAAAATCATTTGACGTTTGAATTTGGTCCTTTGGTTCAGGTAAACGGAAAATTTAAGGTTGAATCAGGAAAAGAAAATAACGTAATTTCAGGAACTACTTTACTGGCTAAAGATATTGTTGATATTGGTAAATTTAATTTTTATCCAACTGTTGGAATTACAGCTGGAGCCAAACATTTTAGATTAAATGTTTCCTATCAATACGGAATTTCTAATATGTTAGGCAATTTAAATTCTAAAAATTTGGGTTATCATTTTAAAGGAAATCCCGGAATTCTAAACGGAAATGTTATTCTTTATTTATAAAAAAAGTCCCGATTATTTGTCGGGACTTTTAGTTTTATAAGGTTTCAATAGCTTTTTGAATTCTTGAAATAGTTTCGTCTTTTCCAATGATTTCCACAATATCAAATAGGTGAGGACCTTTCAAAGCACCAACTAAACTCAATCTAAATGGTTGCATTACTTTGCCCATTCCAATTTCGTTTTTAGTTAACCAATCTTTGACAACCGTTTCAATATTTACTGAAGTAAAATCGGTGATTTCTTCTAATACTGAAATCAATTCCTGCATTAAAGCTGGCGTTTCTTCTTTCCAGTTTTTCTTTGCTTTTTCGTCGTAATCAGTTGGAGCAACAAAAAAGTAATCGCTTAAATCCCAAAATTCAGAAACAAAATTAGCTCGTTCTTTTATCAACGATACAATTTTCGTTATCACTTCTAGCGTAGTCGAGAAGCCTTTTTCTTTAAGAATAGGAGCGAAGGCTTTCGCTAAATCTTCATCTTTTTGCTTAATTAAATATTGGTGATTGAACCATTTGTTTTTTTCCGGATCAAATTTGGCACCAGCCTTATGAACTCTGTTCAAGTCAAATTTTTCAATTAATTCTTCTAATGAAAATAATTCTTGTTCCGTTCCATCATTCCAGCCTAATAAAGCTAAGAAGTTAACAACAGTTTCAGGGAAAAATCCTTTTTCTCTATATCCTGATGAAATGCCTTCATCCGTTTTCCATTCTAAAGGAAATACAGGGAAACCTAATTTATCGCCATCGCGTTTTGATAATTTTCCGTTTCCAACAGGTTTTAAAATCAAAGGTAAATGAGCAAATTCAGGAGCTGCCCAGCCAAATGCATGATACAATAAAACGTGTAAAGGCATTGATGGTAACCATTCTTCACCACGAATTACATGCGTAGTTTGCATTAAATGATCATCAACAATATTGGCTAAATGATAGGTTGGCATTCCGTCACTTTTAAACAAAACCTTATCATCTAACAGATTACTTTCGAATTTTACAATTCCACGAATGATGTCTTTTAAATGTAAAATTTCGTCAACAGGAGTTTTGAATCGAATAACATAATGTTCTCCGTTAGCAATTCTTTGAGCTGTTTCTTCAGCAGAAATAACTAAAGAAGTATCCAGTTTTTCTCTGTTAGTATGATTGTAGATAAATGTTTTTCCTTGTTCTTCCTCCGCTTTTCTGTAAGCATCTAATGATTCCGGAGTATCGAATGCGTAGTATGCCCAACCGGAATTAATCAGTTGGTCAGCATATTGTTTGTATAATTCTTTTCTTTCGCTTTGACGGTAAGGACCAAATTTTTCATTTTTTCCAATAGTTTCATCAGGAGCTATTCCTAACCATTCTAAGGCTTCCATGATGTATTGTTCGGCACCGGTAACAAATCGGTTTTGGTCGGTATCTTCAATTCTTAAAAAGAAAGTTCCACCGTTTTTTTTGGCAAACAAATAATTAAATAGGGCAGTACGAACTCCGCCAATATGTAAAGGTCCCGTTGGACTTGGTGCAAAACGCACACGAATTGGGTTTAACATTTTTTATAAATTTTAGCACAAAGATAATTAGAAGTTAGAAGTCAGAAGTTAGAAGTTAGAAGTTTTTCAATAACTAGCTGTTGATTTTTGTTGATATTGTTATTGTCATTGAATTTGATAATGTTATAATTATTACTTTTATGGGTTATTATAAAGCAAAAACACCTTGAATAGTTCCAATTTTATATATCAAAAATTAGAAGCTTTTATTAGAAAGTATTATTTAAACGAGTTGATAAGAGGAGTGGTTTTCTTTATCGGGCTTGGTTTGTTGTATTTTCTTTTTACACTTTTTATTGAATATTTTCTTTGGTTAAAGCCTGCAGGAAGAGCCATTTTGTTTTGGACTTTTGTCGGGGTAGAAATTTTTTTACTGTTTCGTTTTATTGTTTTTCCAATTTTTAAACTTTTTAAATTTCAAAAGGGGATTGATTATAATGATGCTTCGGCTATCATTGGGAATCATTTTTCGGATGTGAAAGATAAGCTGCTTAATTTCATTCAGCTTTCAAATCCTGAAAGTAACACAGCAAAATCCGAATTGCTTTTGGCCTCCATTGAACAAAAAGCCAATGCTTTGCAACCCATTCCTTTTTCTAATGCTATTAATTTTAATTCGAATAAAAAGTATTTACCACTTGCTTTGATTCCTGTTTTATTGTTTGCTGCTTTTTATATTTCAGGAAATAAATCGATACTGACTCAAAGTTTGAATAGGGTAGTGCATTTTAATGCTTCTTTTTTACCTCCGGCTCCTTTTGAATTTGTGCTTTTGAATTCTAGTTTACAAACTGAACAAAACAAAGATTTTATTGTTAAAGTAAAAACTGTGGGTAAAGTAATTCCTGAAAATGCAATGATTTTCATTAATGATGAAAGTTATTTTATGGAGAATACAAAGCCTGGTGAATTTGAATTTAAGATTGAGAAGCCCGCTCAAAATGTTTCTTTTTATATTAAAGGAAATTCAGTTTCATCTGATGATTATGTATTAAAAGTTGTGGCTGTTCCTTCTATTTTAAATTTCGAAATGCAATTGAATTTTCCTTCACATCTCAATAGAAAAACTGAAATTATCAAAGGAACTGGTAATGCCATTATTCCCGAAGGTACATTGGTAACGTGGAAAATGAGTACTCAATCCACTCAAAAAGTGGTGTTTTCTAATGCAAATACTGTCTATCCATTTGCGAAATCAGAAAACAACTTTGTTTTATCTAAAAAAGTGTTTGAAAATACAGATTATCAGATTATTACTTCAAATAATATGGTTTCTAACTTCGAAAAACTAAATTATCAGCTTACAGTTATCAAAGATCAGTATCCAACGATTATAGTTAACCAGGCTCCTGATAGTTTGAAGTTGGCTACCAATTATCTTTTAGGGAAAATAGGGGATGATAATGGTTTGTCAAAATTACAAGTTGTCTATTATGAATCGAATAAACAGGCTACTGCCAAACGTGGAACAATTGCTATTAAGTCGGGAGTTTTTGATCAATTTGTTTTTTCATTTCCAGCTAATCTTCCTGTTGTTGAAGGAGTAACTTATGATTATTATTTTGAAGTTTTTGATAATGATGTTTTACATCATTTTAAAAGTTCTAAATCGGCAGTTTTTTCTAATCGAATTGTAACTGCTCAGGAGAAGCAAGATTTAATTTTGCAACAACAAAATGATAACATTCAAGGTTTACAGAAATCATTGAAGAGTCAGGGCAAGCAATTTTTACAATTGGATAAGATTCAAAAATCAGGAAAAGAAAAAGAAAATTTTGAATTCAATGACCAACAAAAAGTAAACGATTTTATTCAACAGCAAAAGAAGCAGGATGAAATGATGCGCAACTTTATGGATAAAATGAAAAATAATTTAGATGAATCTAAATCAAAACCTGAGGATAATTTCAAAAAAGAACTGGAAAAACGTATTGATAATAACAAAGAAGAATTAGAAAAAAACAAGAAACTTTTAGACGAATTAAAAGCTCTAAATGATAAAATGAAGAATGAAGATTTACTTGAAAAGTTAGATCAGTTTAAACAGAAGAGTAAAAATCAGGTTAAGAATTTACAACAATTAGTCGAATTGACTAAGAAGTATTACGTTCAAAAAAAGGCAGAACAAATAGCTGATAAATTAGAAAAATTATCAGATAAGCAAGATAAACTTTCAGAGAATGAAAAGGAAAATACTAATGCTAAACAACAAGAAATAAATAAGGATTTTGATAAAATTCAAGAAGATTTGAATGATTTAGAAAAAGACAATAAAGAATTAAAATCACCTTTAGACATTCCTAAAGATGATAAAACTGAAAAAAGTATTGACGAAGATTTGAAGAAGGCTTCAGATGAATTGCAAAAAAACGATACTTCAAAAGCAAAACCTAATCAGAAAAGTGCTTCTAAAAAAATGAAATCCATGGCTATGAAAATGGATCAGGGAATGGATGGAGCTGAAATGGAACAACTAGAAGAAGACGTTAAAATGTTGCGCCAAATTTTAGATAATTTATTGGCTTTTTCTCTTTCTCAGGAATCTGTAATGTTGAATTTTAAATCACTTAATTCTTCTTCTCCAGCTTTCAATAAGAATATAAAACTGCAACAGGATTTACGAATCCAGTTCAAACATGTTGATGATAGTTTGTTTGCTATGTCTTTACGAAATCCAAAATTCACTGAAGATATTACGAAAGAAGTTGGAAATGTTCAGTACAACATCGATAAAGCTATTGATAAATTATCCGATTCTGAAATTCCTAAGGGTGTTTCTCATCAGCAATATGTTATTGCTTCTGCTAATAAACTAGGAGATTTTCTAAGTGAAATGCTGAATAATATGCAAATGTCTTTGTCTTCAATGGGACAAGGAAAACCGAAACCGGGTCAAGGTGAAGGTATGCAGTTGCCTGATATTATTTCGAAACAACAAGGCTTAGGAGATAAAATTAAAAAAGGAATAAAACCCGGAGAAGGAAAAGAAGGGAAATCTAATTCGGGTAAAGGGGATGATGATGGTGAAGGAGGAGAAGGTGATGCTAAATCTATAATGGAAATTTACAAAGAGCAGAAAGAATTGCGTGAAGCTTTAGATGGTGAATTAAAAAAGCAAGGTTTAGGAAGTAAAGGTCAGAATGCTTTAGAGCAAATGAAACAGATTGAAAAGCAATTATTGAATAAAGGTTTTAAGAACGAAACACTTCAACAAGTGTTGAATTTAAAGCAGGAACTCTTAAAATTGAATAATGCGATTAAACAACAAGGAGAAGATAACAAAAGACAATCTCAAACTAATGATAAAGAATTTCTTAATCATTCAAGAGTTTTACCTAATTCTTTGTTAGAATATATCAATAGCATAGAGATATTAAACAGACAATCATTACCTTTGCGCTCCAATTTTAACCGCAAGGTTCAAGAATATTTTAAAACAAAATGATAAATTTTAATTACGAAAACGACTTTAATTTAGATAACGAAGAAGCTATTTCTACTTGGTTGTCGGCAGTAATTGCATCTGAAAAAAAGAATGAAGGAGAGATTAATTACATTTTTTGTGATGATGATTATCTTCATAAAATCAATTTGGAATATTTAAATCACGATACACTTACTGATATTATCAGTTTTGATTATACGGTTGGGAACGAGTTAAACGGTGATATTTTTGTTTCTGTTGAACGTGTTCAGGATAATGCTAATGATTTTAATGTTTCTTTTGAAGAAGAATTGAAGCGTGTTTTGGTTCACGGTGTTTTGCATTATTGTGGTTATAAGGATAAGGGAGAAGATGATGAACGTTTGATGCGTTCTAAGGAAGATGAAAAAATAGCAATGTTCCACGTGGAACAGTAAAATTAATTTTTGAATTTGAAGTTAAGTGTTCCACGTGGAACGTTTAGTATTTTAAGTTTTAATTTAAGTCCTGTTTTCAGGGAAAATATAAAAAAATGTTTCTAGAAGAGTATGATGTAATTGTTGTGGGTGCCGGGCACGCAGGTTGTGAAGCTGCTGCTGCTGCTGCAAATTTGGGTTCCAAAACTTTGTTGGTTACCATGAGTTTGCAAAACATTGCCCAGATGTCTTGTAATCCTGCAATGGGTGGAATTGCAAAAGGTCAAATTGTTCGCGAGATTGATGCGCTTGGGGGTTATTCAGGAATTGTTTCTGATAAAACCGCGATTCAATTTAAGATGTTGAACAAATCAAAGGGGCCTGCAATGTGGTCTCCAAGAGTTCAAAGTGACCGTATGCGTTTTGCCGAAGAATGGAGAATGATGTTAGAAGGAACTCCAAATCTTGATTTCTATCAGGAAATGGTTAAAGGTTTGATTGTTGAAAATGGAAAAATAAAAGGAATCAAAACTTCTTTAGGAATAGAGATTCGTTCCAAATCGGTTGTATTGACCAATGGAACTTTCCTGAATGGATTGATTCATATTGGAGAAAAACAATTCGGTGGAGGTAGAGCGGGAGAAAGTGCTGCTTATGGAATTACCGAAGATTTGATTCAAGCAGGTTTTGAAGCCGGCAGAATGAAAACGGGAACACCTCCTCGAGTTGATGGACGTTCTTTAGATTATTCTAAAATGAATGAAGAAAAAGGAGATGCTAAACCGGATAAGTTTTCATATTCTGATTTGACTTCGCCATTGACGCACCAAAGATCTTGTCACATGACTTATACTTCTTTGGAAGTTCACAATATTTTGAGAGAAGGTTTTGATCGTTCGCCAATGTTCAACGGACGAATTAAAAGTTTGGGGCCAAGATATTGTCCGTCTATTGAAGATAAAATTAATCGTTTCGCTGATAAAGAAAGACATCAGCTTTTTGTAGAACCAGAGGGATGGAATACCTGTGAGGTTTATGTGAATGGATTTTCTACTTCGCTTCCTGAGGATATTCAATTTAAAGCTTTGAGTTCTGTTGCAGGATTTGAAAAGGTGAAATTCTTTAGACCAGGTTATGCAATCGAATATGATTATTTTCCACCAACACAATTAAAACATACTTTGGAAACAAAGTTGGTTGAAGGTTTGTATTTCGCTGGACAAATAAATGGAACCACAGGTTACGAAGAAGCAGCATCTCAAGGATTGATGGCGGGAATTAATGCGCATTTAAAAGTTCATGAAAAAGAACCATTAATTTTAAAAAGAGACGAAGCTTATATTGGAGTTTTAATTGATGACTTAATTACTAAAGGAACTGAAGAACCATATAGAATGTTTACTTCTCGTGCTGAATACAGAACTTTATTGCGTCAGGATAATGCCGATTTTAGATTGACACCAATGTCGTATGAAATAGGTTTGGCTTCAGAAGCACGTTTACGAAGAATGGAACGTAAACTGAATGAATCTGAAAAAATGGTTTCATTTTTCAGGGAAACGAGTGTTTCGATAGGAGAGACCAATCCAATTTTGGAATCTAAAGGGAGCGCACCAATTTCTCAGGGAGATAAGATGTTTAAGATTTTCTCTCGTCCGCAAATTGATTTGGAGGATATGATTAAGTTTGAAAAAGTTCAGACTTATGTAGCAGAAAATGATTTGGACCAAGAAATTTTGGAACAAGCCGAAATTCAGGTGAAGTATTCTGGTTATATCGAAAAGGAAAGAAATAATGCGGATAAATTGACCCGTCTTGAAGATGTGAAAATCCCGGACGATTTTGATTATAATAAAATCAAATCGATGTCTATTGAAGCAAAGCAAAAATTGAATAAGATTCGTCCTGTAACTATTTCACAAGCTTCAAGAATTAGCGGAGTTTCTCCTAGTGATATTTCGGTATTGTTGATTTACATGGGAAGATAATTGGAAGTTAGAAGTCTGAAGTTAGAGGTTAGAAGTATTATTGTAAACTTCTAACCTCTAATTTCAATCCTCAAACTTTAATTGTTCCACGTGAAACTACGCTCGAAAGCCCTGTTATTACTAAGAAAAGTGATTTTAAAAATAAAAAAACAAGGAGTAATAGATTTCGATTTATTACTCTTTTTAAAATTAGTATAAAATTTTACCCTCATTCTAAACCAACCACTGAAAATTTAAAAATGGATATTTCAAATAAAAAATATTTTCTTACTGTAAAAGATCATTCGGTTTCTAAGGAAATTTTCGAATTGTATCATGATGAAGATTTGGATATGTTAATCACGCATCCTCAACCTAGTTTAGAAAATTTAGGGAAGTATTACGAAAGCGAAGATTATATTTCGCATACAGATAATAAACGTTCTTTATTTGAAAAAGCATATCATTTTGTAAAAGGCATCGCCTTAAAAAATAAATTGAATTTAATCAATTCTCAGCAAGTTCCTAAAGGGCGAATTTTAGACATAGGTGCAGGGACAGGAGATTTTCTAACTGTTGCTAAAAATGATGGTTGGGAAACTGTTGGAATTGAGCCTAGCGATAGAGCTAAAGGAATTGCAATCAATAAAGGGATTTCATTTGTAGAAAATACAACTGCATTAGAAAGTCATTCTTTTGATGTGATAACCATGTGGCATGTTTTAGAACATGTGCCTGATTTGGATTTCCAGATTAAAGAATTAAAACGTTTGCTAAAGCCAACAGGAACTTTAATTATTGCTGTTCCTAATTTTAAATCTTTCGATGCAAAACATTATGGAACTTTTTGGGCTGCGTTTGATGTGCCAATTCATTTTTGGCATTTTTCAAAAAAAGCAATTCAAATGCTTTTCCAAAAAGAAAACATGAAATTAGAAAAAGTACTTCCTATGATGTTTGATTCGTTTTACGTGAGTTTACTTTCGGAAAAATATAAAAACGGAAAAATGAATTTCATAAAAGCCTTTTTTATAGGATTACAGTCGAATTGGAAAGCAAAACAGAATTCGGAGTATTCTTCGTTGATTTACATCTTAAAAAACAACTAAAACTCATTTTAAAGCCTTTTTAGAGGCTTTTTTGATGTTTGCGGTATTGTTTGGTGGCTATTTTTTGTTTTGGCTTTATTTTTAATCTATTTAACCCGTTTTTTATAGCTTTAAATTATAACTTTCGTTTTATTAATAATTAAATCTAATACCGTAAAATTTTCCCATTTTTTCAGTGTTTTTTAGGTTACTATCTATTTTTTTATATTTTTGCTTCCCACACATCAACACATCAATTACAATTTAATCAAAATGAAATCACAGATTCAAGAATACCAAAAAAGAAATATCAATAATATGAGTAAAAAAGTATTATTAATTATCGCAATTTCTATTTCAGTTGTTGCTTGTAACAAAACTGCAGAAGTTAAAGAGGCTAAAGAATTTAAAACAGCTTACGTAGATACTTCGGAACTTATGAAAGAGTATTCAGAAGCAAAAGATCTTGAAGCAAAGTATAAAGCGCAATCAGAAGAAAAAGGAAGACAATTAGAAGCAGAGATTAATCGTTTTAAGCAAGATGCAGCTAGTTTTCAGTCGCAGGCTCAGGCTAATGGACAGGAATGGGCTCAAAAAAAGGGAGCTGAATTGCAAAAAAGAGAACAACAATTAGGTTATGCTCAACAACAATTAGCACAACAACTACAACAAGCAAGCGGTGCTGAAATGGATACTCTTATCAAAGGAGTTAAAAAGTTTATTAAAGATTACGGAAAAGAGAAAGGTTATTCATATATCTATGGAACAGGAGATGCTGCTTCTATTTTATATGCTGAGGATAAATATGATATCACTAAAGAAATCATTAAAGCTCTGAATGACAAATATAAAGCTTCTGCTAAATCGGAAACTAAAGCTGAAGAAAAGAAATAATTTTTTCATTCTACTTTTAGAAATGCCTTCATCTGGTTTCAGATTGAAGGCATTTTTTTTGATTTAACAGCTGATTAAATGTAAATAATAACTTATATAATTATAATTTTATTTCCATTAATTTAGCCGTTTTAATTATCATATAAATGCAAACCTTATCCGAAGCCGCTCAATATACCTTACAGTTTATCAATCAAACCCAACGTTCGGTTTTTTTGACTGGAAAAGCGGGGACAGGAAAAACTACACTTTTGCGTGAAATAATTGAAACTACGCATAAAAATACTGTCGTAGTGGCGCCCACAGGAATTGCCGCTTTGAATGCCGGTGGTGTTACCATTCATTCGATGTTTCAATTGCCGTTTAGTGGATTTATTCCTTCTCATACTGCCGAATCTCAGTTTTCGGAAACGGTGAAGTTTGAAAATAAGGAAAGTTTACGCAGGCATTTTAAAATGAATGGCTTGAAAAAAGCAGTGATTAGAAATATGGAATTGCTGGTTATTGATGAAGTGAGTATGCTTCGTGCCGATTTGCTGGATGCTATGGATTATATGATGCAAACCGTTCGGAAAAAAGCTATTCCTTTTGGCGGTGTTCAGGTTTTATTTATTGGAGATTTATTGCAGTTGCCACCCGTAATTCGGGATGAAGAATGGCGAACGTTACGCAATTATTATAAAGGAAAATTCTTTTTTCATTCGCATGTTATTCAGCAAAGTCCGCCTTTGTATATTGAATTATCTAAAATTTTTCGCCAGACGGATACCAATTTTATTTCGGTTTTAAATAATTTGAGGAATAACCAAATTACTCCCGAAGATGTTCAGGTTTTAAATCAATATGTCAAACCTGATTTTGATTTAAAGGCGAATAAAGGGTATATCACATTAACAACCCATAATGCTAAAGCCGATGCGATGAATGCACAGGCTTTGGAAGATTTAAAAGGAGAATTAATTACCTATAAGCCAGAAATTGTTGGAGATTTTCCAGAGAAAATTTATCCTGTGGAGCATAATTTGCAATTGAAAGTGGGAGCACAAATTATGTTTGTCAAAAACGATTTGGCTTTCGAAAAAAACTATTTCAATGGCAAAATGGGGATTATCAAGTCGCTTTCGAGTCAGGAAATCCTGGTGCATTTTCCGGAAGAAAATAAAACCATAGAAGTGGAACGATACGAATGGCAAAATATTCGTTACAAAGTTGATCCATTGACCAAGGAAGTGGAAGAGGAGGTTTTGGGAACTTTTGTACATTATCCTATCAAATTAGCCTGGGCAATTACGGTACATAAAAGCCAGGGATTAACCTTTGACAAAGCTGCGATTGATGTTTCGCAGGTTTTTATGCCTGGGCAGGCTTATGTCGCCTTGTCGCGTTTACGTTCGTTAGAAGGCTTGGTTTTGCTGTCTCCGTTGCGAATGAATGGTAT
The DNA here is from genome assembly GCF_004016525.1 of Flavobacterium sufflavum. Classification (GTDB taxonomy): domain Bacteria; phylum Bacteroidota; class Bacteroidia; order Flavobacteriales; family Flavobacteriaceae; genus Flavobacterium; species Flavobacterium sufflavum. Next base: position 635,622 of record NZ_SACJ01000001.1, on the reverse strand, counting down.
TTCTAACGACCTGGATGTGATGGAATATGCTCAAAATAAAGCTTCGGAAGAGGTGTTGAAGAATTCTCTGCATTTTGAAACCAAGAATTTCATCCATAATTATTTGATTAACAGCTTCGATTGGCATGATTTGGCTCAGGAATGGCGTAATCATAAATTCAGTTATTCGGATAAAACGGAAACTTCGGCAAAATCTAAAAATGCACTTTGGGCAGCGAAACAATTGGAAAATATCGAATCGCTTTTGGATCCGTCCAAAAAATTCATCATACAATTGAATAAAATATTTGCCAATGAAACGGTGGATTTAATTCATGTTTCTGAACGAATTCAGGCAGCGTTTGATTATTTTTTCAAACCTATGGATGATTTGGTTTTTGAGATTTTATGGAAAATTGAAGAAATTAAACGACTGAAGAAAGCCAAAGCTTATTTCGAAGAATTATCGGAATTAGAAGAGTTACAATCCAAAGCCGTTTTGCGTTTAATGAAAACAAAATTGTTGATAGAAACCGTTATTGCAAATGAGGCTATTTCAAAAGAAAAACTCACTTCAGACGAGATTAAAAAATACCTTTCGAGGAAAAAAGAAGCCATCCAAAACCAATTCAAGGAAGCGAATATTACGTTGATTGAAGATGAAGAAGATGTAAATCGCTACACTTCGAAGAAAAAAGACCAAAAAGAGCCGAAAAAATCAACTGTTGAAGAAACATTCGATTTGTGGATAGCTAAAAATTCGATTGAAGATATTGCCAATATTCGAAAATTAAGCATTCAAACTATCGAAACTCATTTGGTGAAACTGATTCAGGCAAAGCGAATTTCGATAAGCGAAGTTTTACCACAAGATAAAATTGACGAATTAGCCGAAGCTTTTAAATATTACAAGGAAGAATCGCTGAGTGGTTTGAAAGAGGAATATGGCGAAAAATTCAGTTGGGACGAATTGCGAATGTTTAAGGCAAGTTTGAATTAGTTTTGTTAAAAGATTGAGATTATACAGTTTTTAGTTATTTTTTATACTTTTGCAAAAAATATTCTAAACATAAACTGTTTATAGCATGCAACTGTACAACACCTTAAGCGCAGAAGAAAGAGCTGAACTGATTGATCAAGCGGGTAAACAACGTCTTACGTTGTCTTTCTATGCGTATGCCAAAATTGAAGATCCTAAAAAATTTCGCGACGATTTATTTCTAGCCTGGAACGCACTTGATGCCCTGGGTCGAATTTATGTTGCCCATGAAGGTATTAACGCTCAAATGAACGTTCCTGCCGAAAATATCGAAGCTTTTAGAGAAACTTTGGAGGCGTATGATTTTATGAAAGGCATTCGTTTGAATGTTGCCGTAGAACAAGACGATCACGCGTTTTTAAAATTGACAATTAAAGTACGCCATAAGATTGTTGCTGATGGATTGAACGATGATACTTTTGATGTAACCAATAAAGGCGTACACTTAAAAGCCAAAGAATTCAATGAAATTCTGGAAGATCCAAATACGATTGTAGTTGATTTTAGAAATCATTACGAAAGTGAAGTAGGACATTTTAAAGGTGCCATCACTCCTGATGTAGAAACTTTTAGAGAAAGTTTACCCATAATCAACGAGCAACTTCAGGATCATAAGGAAGACAAAAACCTGGTAATGTATTGTACAGGTGGAATTCGTTGTGAGAAAGCGAGCGCTTATTTCAAGCACCAAGGTTTTAAAAATGTTTTCCAATTAGAAGGCGGAATCATCAATTATGCCAAGCAAATTGAAGAGGAAGGATTGGAAAGTAAATTCATCGGAAAAAACTTCGTTTTCGATAATCGTTTGGGGGAGAGAATTACTGATGATATTGTTTCACAATGTCATCAATGCGGAAAACCTTGCGATAATCACACCAATTGTGCTAACGATGGTTGTCATTTATTGTTTATTCAATGTGATGAATGTAAAGCAGCTATGGAAAATTGTTGTTCTAGCGAATGTCAGGAAATCACCCATTTGCCTTATGAAGAGCAAATTAAACTGAGAAGAGGGAAACAAGTAGGGAATAAAGTATTTAGAAAAGGAAAATCAGAAAGTTTGAAGTTCAAACATTCTGGCGAACTGTCTGATACTGCTTTGGCGACAGCTGCAAAATCAGCGGATATTCGTCAAAAAATAAAAGTAAAAAAGACCTTAGTTGGAAAAGCGGAACATTATTATGTAAAAGCGAATATTGGTCTTTTTACCATTGAAAATAATGAGTTGAATTTGGGTGACAAAATTTTAATTTCCGGACCAACAACAGGAAATCAAGAATTAGTTTTGGATAAAATGTTTGTTAATGGTTATGAAGGAACTCAAGCTCAAATAGGTGATAAATTAACCTTTGCCGTTCCTTTCAGAATTCGTTTATCTGATAAATTATATAAAATTTTAAACTAAAGATAACAGTTAAAATTGTTTTAAAGCCTATTTCTAATTTAGTTGAAATAGGCTTTTTTTATAAAAACTTTAATCTTTTAGATATTTCTTAATCTTGCAACTTAAGATTAAAAAACACTCATTTTAATGAACTAAAAACCGCTTCGAGTTATATAAACGAATTTATATTCTAATCTAAAGTGCTTTACTATGATGTCGATACACTATGAAAAAAGTTAATCGGTATGTTTTAGAGTAGCGAAAAATTAATCCTTAATTAATTTGAATTTCACAGCTTGAAAAAACACCTTTGAATCTTTCTCAAAATATATTCCGTTTTCTTTTTTCTCTAATTTTACTTGGTAGTTATAAATTAAAGTGGTTTGTGCAATCACATTTACTTGGTAATTTTTACCAGTTTTGTTTGCTATTGAGATATTTTGAACTATACCATTAATCACAATCGATTTTGGAATAATCGCCGTATTAACAATTTCAAAACTAACTATATATCCTTTTTCACTATCTCTGTTATAGCTTTTATAAGTTTGGTTTTTAATATCTAATAATTGCTTGGAACATGAGAAAATAAAGAAAGATCCTAAATAAAGTAATAAAATAATGACTTTTGGTGTACTATTTTTCATAGTTTTGATGTTTTATTCGCACAAATTTAATTTAAACTATTGATTAATAATGAAACTAAAATATCTTATTTTAATATTGCTTGTTGGATTGGCTTTTACTTCTTGCAGTAAGGATTCTGATGCGGATTCAGATGCAATCAAAACTGTTGTACCTGATGAGATTAACAACTTTGTTTGGAAAGCAATGAATTCCTGGTATTATTGGCAATCCAATGTTTCCGATTTATCCGACAGCAAAATTACTTCGAGCAATAACTATGCTAATTTCATTAATGGAAAAACTCCGGATGCTCTTTTTTATTCGCTCCTTTATCAAAGAGGAACTGTTGATAGATTTTCTTGGATTGAAAACAGTAATGAAGTTGTGAATGTTTCAAAAATTGCCGAAGTCAAAAAAAGTAACGGTTTTAGTTATGGTTTATATCCTAAAGATTTGAATAATGTAAATTTGGTAGCCTTGATAAATTATATTGTACCAGGCTCAGCTGCTGATTTAGCGGGATTGAAAAGAGGTGACGTTATTACAAAAATAAATGGTAACCAACTTAACTCAAGTAATTATGATCAACTAACCAATACGCAAATATCACTTACTTTGGCAGCAAGTGTGGGATTTATAAGTACTGGCATGGTAACCACTGACAAAGCCTCAACTGTAGTTGTATCCCAAGCCAACATTGACGAAAACCCAGTTGCTTATTACGAAAAGAAAGTATATGGCAGTAAAAACATTGGATATTTGGTGTATAATAGTTTCAAATCAGATTATAATGATGAACTTAATGCTGCTTTCGCCAAAATGCAATCGGATGGAATTAACGAATTGGTTTTAGATTTAAGATACAACGGAGGCGGATCATTAGAAACAGCAATTGCTTTGGCGCAAATGATTAATGGAAGTTTTACTAACAAGCCTTATGTTTTTTTAGATTTCAATGATAAACATAATAGCAACGATGGCTTTGAATACCTTTCAGACAAAGTTAGAGTTTTCAACTTGGTTGATAACGAGCCCACCTTTCAGAGAGATGAAAGTATAAATAGCCTTTCTTTAACAAAAATATATGTCTTAGTAAGTTTTCAAACGGCTTCTGCCAGCGAACTAACTATTCAATGTTTAAAAAAATACATTAGCGTAACCACGATAGGCGAAGATACAGTAGGTAAATTTGTAGGATCTAACACCCTATATGATTGCCCCACATATAATTATACCTCATACACTAATAGAAGTACCAAACACAAATGGCAATTGCAACCCATTACTTTTAAATATTACAATAAAGACAAAGATGTAAATCCAGCAAAAATTACACCTGATTACGCTATTAATCCTTACTCTGCTTTCTTAAATTTGGTTGAATTTGGAAACATAAAAGATCCTTGTTTAAAAAAGGCTCTCGAACTGATTACTGGGCAAACTTTGCGGACTAATACTCAAAACACCAACACCTCATTGTCTTTTAGAAACGACAATCTTGCTTCGTTCAATCCTACGAATACTGCCAAAGGATTGTATATTGAAGATTTTAAAAGTTTAAAAAAATAAGAATCAGTATAAGTAAGACAAAATTTTAAAAATCATAAAGTCAAAAGAATCAATATAATGGATATTGATTTAAAATCAACTGATTATAGTTTAAGATTAACGCTTTGGGTGTAATTATTAACAACTAAATTACACCCAATGGGTTAAGATTTTAGATCCACCTTATAGTCAAAAATGGATTGAAAAGCCTATTTCTTTGGATAGCCTTTTTTTATAAAAATTTTAATGTTTTGGGGAATTCTTAATTTTGCATCTTAAGATTAAAAAGTACTATCTTTACAGATTAAACGTTTTAAGAACTTAAGTTGTGCCAGTCACAACACTACATATAAAATTATGGCATGTGCAAGTTGTTCAACCTCTGATGGTAGCGCACCGAAGGGTTGTAAAAATAATGGGACTTGTGGCACCGATAGCTGCAACAAATTAACGGTTTTCGATTGGCTTTCAAATATGAGTTTACCAGGTGGTGAAGCCCCTTTTGATTGTGTCGAAGTTCGTTTTAAGAATGGAAGAAAAGAATTTTACCGCAATACTGAAAAATTGACTTTAAGCATGGGAGACATTGTGGCAACTGTCGCTTCTCCAGGACATGATATTGGAATCGTTACTTTGACAGGCGAATTGGTAAGAATTCAAATGAAGAAAAAAGGCGTTGATCCCAATAGCAATGAAGTGCCTAAAGTGTACCGAAAAGCATCTCAAAAAGACATCGATATTTGGTCGGCGGCTCGCAGTAAAGAAGAGCCGATGAAAGTTCGCGCCCGCGAATTAGCTATTGCCCAAAAATTGGAAATGAAAATTTCAGATATTGAATTTCAGGGGGATGGGTCTAAAGCTACGTTTTATTATACGGCAAATGACAGAGTCGATTTTAGACAATTAATTAAAGATTTTGCCAAGGAATTCAATACTAGAATCGAGATGAAGCAAGTAGGTTTCCGTCAGGAAGCGGCTCGTTTGGGTGGAATTGGTTCTTGCGGTAGAGAATTGTGTTGTTCTACTTGGTTGACTGATTTTAGAAGTGTAAATACTTCGGCAGCGCGTTACCAACAATTGTCTTTGAATCCACAAAAATTAGCCGGACAATGCGGTAAATTAAAGTGTTGTTTGAATTATGAACTAGACACTTACATGGATGCTTTAAAAGGATTCCCTGATTTTGACACCAAATTAGTTACCGAGAAAGGGGATGCTGTTTGTCAAAAACAAGATATTTTTAAAGGATTGATGTGGTTTGCCTATACTAACAATTTTGCAAATTGGCATGTTCTAAAAATCGATAAGGTTAAGGAAATTATAGCCGAGAACAAGCTGAAAAAGAAAGTCTCTTCTTTGGAGGATTTTGCCATTGAAGTTACGCAAGAAGTTGAAAAAGATTTCAATAATGCTATGGGGCAGGAAAGTTTAACTCGTTTTGATCAGCCAAAAAAGAGTAAAAGACACAATAAAAAGCCTAAAAAAGCAGTTGAAAATACAGCGGTGGCTCCAAATACTAAAAAACCTGTAAATAAACAGGCGAATAAACCGGCTCAAGCTGCTCCAACACAAGAAAAGCCTGCTGCTGAAAAGAAGCCTAAAGGACCTAGAAAACCTATAATTATTAAAAAAAATGAGGCTAAAAAATAGCATTTTATTACTTTTAGTTAGCATACTTTTTTTTTCCTGTGATAAAAAAAGAGTTTTTGATGAATATAAATCCGTTGGTAGTGCCTGGCATAAAGACAGTGTTGTTTCCTTTAATTTGCCCGAATTGGATTCTACAAAACGATACGATGTATTCATTAATTTAAGAGATAATAATAATTATCCCTTTAGGAATCTTTTTTTGATTGTAACCTTAGAAAAACCAAATGGTTATACTAAAGTGGATACTTTAGAATATGAAATGGCTGCGGCCGATGGTACTTTGCTAGGTGATGGATTTACCGATATAAAAGAGAGCAAATTGTATTTTAAAGAAAATGTAAAGTTTAGAGGTAAATACAAACTCAATATAAAACAAGCTGTAAGAGAGGGAGGTAAGGTTCCCGGAGTTACACAATTGGAAGGTATTACCGAAGTAGGTTTAAGAATAGAAAAAAAAGAATAAAATAGTTATGGCGACTAAGAAAACAAATACTACTGAACACGATTTTAAATATTATAATAAAAAATTCTGGAAGTTTTTCTTCTACGGAATGGGAGGAATTATGCTTTTTTTCCTTTTTGCTTCGTGGGGACTTTTTGGTTCCATGCCTTCATTTGAAGATTTAGAAAATCCGGATTCTAATTTGGCTACCGAAATTATTTCATCTGATGGAGTAGTTATTGGAAAGTATTTTCAAACGAACCGTTCTCAATTAAAATATTCTGATTTGCCTAAAAATTTGGTAGATGCATTGGTAGCTACTGAGGATGAGCGTTTTTACGAACATTCAGGTATCGATGGGAGGGGAACACTAAGAGCTATAGTGACTTTAGGAACTAATGGTGGTGCGAGCACGTTAACCCAGCAATTAGCAAAACAATTGTTTCACGGTGAAGGTTCTAAGTTTTTACCATTTCGTATTGTTCAAAAAGTTAAAGAATGGATTATTGCTATTCGATTAGAAAGACAATATACTAAGAATGAGATTCTTGCGATGTATTGTAATGTTTATGATTTTGGAAACTCAGCTGTTGGGGTAAGTTCGGCGGCACAGACTTATTTTTCTAAAACTCCAAAAGAATTAACGGTGGACGAATCGGCAATTTTGGTGGGTATGTTTAAAAATTCCAGTCTATATAATCCAATTCGAAATCCTGATGGTGTAAAAAACCGTAGAAATGTGGTTTTGGGACAAATGGAAAAGTCAAATATGATTACAGAAGCCCAAAAAGAAAAATTAAAGGAACTACCTCTAAACTTACATTTCAAACTAGAGAGTCATAGAGAAGGTACTGCAACTTATTTCAGAGAATATTTGCGTGATTACATGAAAAAATGGGCTGAAACCAATAAAAAACCCGATGGTTCGGATTATGATATTTACAAAGATGGTTTAAAAATCTATACCACTATCGATTCCAGAATGCAATTGCATGCGGAGGAAGCTGTTGCAAAACACATGGAAAACCTTCAGGAACAATTTTTTATTGAGCAAAAAGGGAATAAGAATGCTCCTTTTGTCGGTATTTCTGAAAAGGAAACTAATCGCGTTCTGAAATTGGCAATGAAGGCTTCTAACCGTTGGACAGTGATGGAATCAATGGGTAAATCAGAAGACGAAATCATTGAATCTTTCAATAAGAAAGTGAATATGACTGTATTTACCTGGAAAGGAGAACGTGATACAATTATGACGCCATTGGATTCTATCCGCTATTACAAACATTTCTTGCAGGCCGGATTGATGGCAATGGAGCCTCAAACCGGAAATATCAAAGCTTGGGTAGGAGGTATCAATTACAAGTATTTTCAATACGACCACGTAGCACAAGGAGCCAGACAGGTAGGTTCTACTTTTAAACCTTTTGTTTATGCCACGGCTATCGAACAATTAAATATGTCGCCTTGTGATTCCATTATTGACGCCCCATTTACTATTCCTGTTGGTCGTCATCATGTTACTGAAACCTGGACTCCTAGAAATTCAAACAATACTTACCTTGGAATGGTAACTTTGAAAAAAGCATTGGCAAATTCGATTAATACAGTTTCGGCTAAATTAATTGACAAAGTAGGACCGGAGGCAGTTATTAAATTGACACATAAATTGGGAGTTAAAACAGAGATTCCTGCACAACCTTCGATTGCACTTGGAGCTGTAGATATTACTGTTGAAGAAATGGTGGCTGCTTACAGTACTTTTGCTAACCAGGGAGTGTATAATAAACCACAGTTTTTATCCCGAATAGAAGATAAAAGCGGTGTTGTTATTTATGAGCCAATACCGGAATCGCATGATGTTTTAAACAAAGACATTGCTTTTGCTGTAGTTAAATTACTGGAAGGAGTTACCGAAGGAGGTTCGGGTTCAAGATTAAGAACTGAATACGGAGGTAGTGGTGACAATCGTTGGACTGGATATCCGTATATGTTTACGAATCCAATTGCGGGTAAAACAGGAACGACACAAAATCAATCTGATGGGTGGTTCATGGGGATGGTTCCAAATTTAGTAACAGGAGTTTGGGTAGGTTGCGAAGACCGTTCGGCTCGTTTTAAAAGTCTTACTTACGGACAGGGAGCTACAGCAGCACTGCCAGTTTGGGGATATTTTATGAAATTGTGTTATAATGATCCAAATCTTAAAGTCTCAAAAGAGGATTTTGAAAGACCTGCTAATTTGTCTATAAAAGTAGATTGTTATCAGCCGCGTCCAAAAGTAGAAAAGGATACAACCGCTGTTATTCAGGATACAGACGAATTTGAATTTTAAAAACGTTTTATTTTAATTTGTTCATTATGACTGAAATTAAAATTGCAAATACCGATAATGAAATAGCTTCCTGTTGGGAAGCTATTTCTGTATTACGACCAATGTTAGAAAGAGAAAATTTTGTTTCTCAAATTCGAAACTTACAGAAAGAAGGCTATAATTTACTTTATATTCAGGAAGACCATCAAACGGTAGCTATAGCAGGTTATCGCATTTATACAATGCTGTATTGCGGAAAAATGCTTTATCTGGATGATCTTTCTACTCTGGAAAGGCATAGAGGCAAAGGTTATGCTTCGCAACTTCTAAACCACTTAAAAGAAATTGCTTTGGAACAGCAATGTGTTTCCATTCAATTGGATTCCGGTCCGGCTAGAACCACTGCTCATAAATTATATTTCAAAGAAGATTTTACCATAAGTGCGTATCATTTTCATAAAAATATAGAGCCAAAACTTTAATTCAAGGCGAATTGTAATATTGTTTTTTCTTTTGAAAATAAAGGCTTATTTTTAAGAATCAAAAGAAATCAATTCGTTATGATCTACAAAAAAGTAAATTCTGTTCAGGAAGCACTGCGTGATGTTAAAGACAATGCGACCATTATGTTGGGAGGTTTTGGGCTTTGTGGTATTCCTGAAAATTCTATTGCCGAATTAGTCCAAAAAGAAATCAAAAATCTCACCTGTATTTCTAATAATGCCGGAGTCGATAATTTTGGTTTGGGTATGCTTTTGCAAAAAAGACAAATCAAGAAAATGATTTCATCTTATGTAGGTGAAAATGCCGAATTTGAACGTCAGATGCTTTCTGGCGAACTTGAAGTAGAACTTATTCCACAAGGAACATTAGCCGAACGCTGTCGTGCAGCTCAGGATGGGATTCCTGCTTTTTTTACTCCGGCTGGTTTTGGAACCGAAGTTGCCATTGGTAAAGAAACCCGTGAATTTAACGGAAAAATGCACGTGATGGAATTGGCTTTCAATGCTGATTTTTCGATTGTAAAAGCCTGGAAAGGTGACACAGCAGGAAACCTAATTTTTAAAGGAACCGCCCGAAATTTTAATCCTGCAATGGCTGGTGCTGCTAAAATTACCATTGCCGAAGTAGAAGAATTAGTAGAAGCGGGTACTTTAGACCCCAATCAAATTCATATTCCCGGAATTTTTGTGCAACGGATTTTTCAAGGTGAGAAGTATGAGAAGAGAATTGAGAAGCGGACTGTTCGAGAGAAAAAATAGTGGTCAGTGTTCAGATTACAGTGTTCAGTTTTAAAACAAAATTTAAATTGATGAAACAGGCTTTACTTTTATTAATAATTTTTATTGCATTGAGTTGTAAAAAACAACAAGAAAACAGCAATGGAAAAGAAGTTATTGTACAACTTGATTCTCCACCTCCGCCAAAAGTAATTGACAAAAATACTTTAATTGGATTTGCTTGTTATTATGCAGGAAGTAAATCTAATTCTGTTAAAAAAATTTCTGATATTCTGAAAAACAAAAAATTTACAAACCTAAAAGCTAAACTTTACGACGTTAACCCTGCCGAGAAATATTTAGCTACAATTGCCTGTGAAAAATTAGAAAAGAAAAATTTAATTAAACTCACTATAAAAGAGTCTGATCAAATCAAAGTTAATAAATCAAGTAAGGAAAAAGTAACCATTTGTAGCGGTTGTACAAACGAAGAAGAATTAACTTTGAATGATATGTTTTATTCGGAAGATAATTTTTTATCAAAATCTACAGAAAAATGGCTAAACGAAATGATAAAATAATAATTATATTAAATACACTTTTTCAACCAAAACTTAAATCCCTTACATTGGTTCAAAAATCTAGGGTTCAGTTTGAAAAGAAGACTTATATGCCTTATATGTTTCAAAAAATAAAATTATGGCTTTAACAAAAGAAGATATTGCAAAACGAATAGCTCAGGAACTTCAAGACGGCTTTTACGTTAATTTAGGAATAGGAATTCCTACTCTGGTGGCCAACTATATACCTGAAGGAATAAACGTCGAATTTCAAAGCGAAAATGGTGTTTTAGGCATGGGTCCGTTTCCTTTCGTGGGAGAAGAAGACGCTGATTTAATTAATGCAGGAAAACAAACCATAACTACGCTTCCCGGTGCTGTCTTTTTTGATTCGGCATTAAGTTTTGGAATGATTCGCGGCAAGCATGTTGATTTAACGATTCTTGGTGCTATGGAGGTAGCCGAAAACGGCGATATAGCCAACTGGAAAATTCCCGGTAAAATGGTCAAAGGAATGGGTGGTGCGATGGATTTAGTGGCTTCTGCTGAAAATATCATTGTGGCCATGATGCACGTCAACAAAGAAGGGGAATCTAAAATTTTAAAAAAATGCAGTTTACCTTTAACAGGCGTGGGCTGCGTTAAAAAAATCGTGACTGAATTAGCAGTTATGGAAATTACCCCAAAAGGAATTAAATTACTGGAAAGAGCTCCCGGAGTAACAGTAGAGCATATCATCGCTTCAACCGAAGCAGAATTGATTATCGAAGGCGATATTCCTGAAATGGTGATTGAATAAAAAAACAAACCGCAAATTCGCAAATTTTAAATCTCAAAAACTTTGAAATAATTTGCGAATTTGCGGTTAAAAAATGTAAACTTAGAATCTCAGTGTCTGAGTAGTTTAGTGCCTCAGATTATAAATTCTCAAAGAAATCATTTCCTTTATCATCAGTTATAATAAAAGCAGGGAAATCTTTAATCGTGATTTTACGAACGGCTTCCATACCTAATTCTTCAAAGTCAACTACTTCTACTGAAAGAATGTTTTCTTTTGCTAAAATGGCTGCAGGACCTCCGATAGAACCTAAATAGAATCCTCCGTAAGTTTTACAGGCATTCATCACATCTTTAGTTCTGTTTCCTTTGGCAAGCATTACCATACTTCCACCATTTTTTTGGAATTCTTCCACATAAACGTCCATTCTACCAGCCGTTGTTGGTCCAAAACTTCCTGATGGCATTCCGTCCGGTGTTTTAGCAGGACCTGCGTAATAAATCGGGTGATTTTTAAAGTATTCCGGCATTGGTTTTCCGGCATCCAATAATTCTTTAATTTTAGCGTGTGCAATGTCACGGGCTACAATCAAAGTTCCGTTTAGTTTCAAACGTGTTTTAATTGGATATTGTGATAATTTTTTAAGAATATCAGCCATCGGTTGGTTCAAATCAACTTCAACAGCTTCTTCTAAATGTGGTGGTGTTTCAGGCAATAAACGTTTTGGATTCACTTCTAATTGCTCTACGAAGATTCCGTCTTTGGTAATTTTTCCTTTGATATTTCTATCGGCTGAACAGGAAACTCCCAATCCAACCGGACAAGAAGCAGCGTGACGTGGCAAACGAATTACACGAACATCATGCGTGAAATATTTTCCTCCAAATTGAGCTCCAATAGCGCTTTCCTGACAGATCTTTTGCACTCTTTTTTCCCATTCCAAATCGCGGAAAGCCTGACCAGCCATGTTTCCGGTAGTAGGTAAATTGTCATAGTAACCTGCAGAAGCTTTTTTAACAGCTGCTAAAGTTGCTTCGGCAGAAGTTCCTCCAATTACTAAAGCCAGGTGATACGGTGGACAAGCAGAAGTTCCTAAATCCATGATTTTAGCTCGAATGAAAGCATCCAGTGATTTTTCATTCAACAACGATTTTGTCTGTTGGTATAAATAGGTTTTATTGGCAGAACCTCCACCTTTTGCTAAAAATAAGAACTCATACGAACTTCCTTTTTTGGAATAAATATCAACTTGGGCCGGAAGATTCGAACCTGAGTTCTTCTCTTCAAACATGCTGATTGGCACAATTTGCGAATAACGTAAGTTGCGTTCCTGATAGGTGTTAAATATCCCTTTAGAAAGCCATTCGGCATCATCAACACCAGTATATACGTTTTCCCCTTTTTTAGCCATTACAATCGCTGTTCCTGTGTCCTGACAAGAAGGCAATTGGCCATCAATAGCTACAACAGCATTTTGCAATAAATTATAAGCCACAAATCGGTCGTTGTCTGTTGCTTCCGGATCATCAAGAATAGCTCTTAATTTTTCCAAATGTGAAGTACGTAACATAAAAGAAACATCTTTCATCGCTTCTTGCGAAAGCAATTCTAAGGCTTTTGGGTCAACAGTTAAGATTTCTCTGTCTCCTAGTTTTTCTACTTTTACGTAATCTGAAGTGATTTTGCGGTATTGGGTATCGTCTTTTAAAATTGGATAAGGATCCTGGTATATAAAGTCCATTGGTATTTTTTTTGACAAATATAAAAATTATTTAGCGTAGCCACAGTCTTTTAACAGCTGTGATTCTTTCGAAAAATCACACTTTTTGTTATAAAAACAAGCAAAAAGAGATGGTGTTTCATAAATACCATCTCTTTTTTTTAATAATAATGTTTTAAAATTAGCTTAATAAGCTAGTAACTAAAAATAGAATCAGTAATCCTATGGCGATGTACTTTGTGTATTTTGACATTTTTTTATTGGTTTAAGTTATTAGATATTATTTATTATGACCCGGTGCATAGTATTTTGCACTTTTACTTCCCGTCATTTTTTTAGCCTGTCCTGGAGGAATTTTACCAGATGAATTGTTTCTGGTATATACAACACCGCAACTAAACAAACTGGTAACTAAGAATAAAATAAGCAAACCAATTGCGATGTATTTAGTGTATTTTGACATTTTAATTTGTATGAAATTTGTATGAAATTCAAAAGAATGAAAAATAGATTAGAAATCCTAGAATTATTGATACATCATCCTGTTAAAATTGATTGCTCGAATATAATTCGTTTCTACGACAACAGATTTTAATCCTTTGTACATGAAATATTTTTCATTAGAGTTTGGTTTTTAAAAAAACCAGCTCGCCACGAAAATAGCTGTAATCACACAAATAACATCAACGATAAGCATGGTTCCTAAGGCATATCGGGTGTTTTTTATGTTAACCGAACCAAAGTAAACCGCAATCACATAAAAAGTACTTTCGGCACTGCATTGAAAAATAGAGCTCAACCTCCCTGTCATGGAATCGGCGCCAAAAGTATTCATCGAATCAATCAAAAATCCTCTTGATCCAGCAGAACTGAATGGTCTTAGCAATGCTACTGGCAAAGCATCGGTAATTTCTTTGTTCACTCCCATATTCGAAAAAATAAAAGCAATCCAGTCACTGATAATTTCAAATAAACCACTGTTCCTGAATAATGAAATAGCTACTAACATACCCAAAACATAAGGGAAAATAGTGACCCCGGTTTTAACCCCATTATTGGCTCCCGATACAAAAGCTTCGTAAACAGTTGTATTAGCCTCAGTGAATTTTTTCTCCTTAAGAAAAGAAAATATCAAAGTAGCAACAATAATTCCTATCAATATTATCGCAGAAAGATTAGTAGTGAAATAGTTTTTACCAATTAAATCCAAATGGTTTACATACATTAACAAACCTACAATAGCCGCAATTAACATCATTAATCCGATGAGTAAAGAAGCACTTTTGAAATTGATTTTTTGTCTGATTCCAACAATTAAAAAAGCAGCAATAGTACCAATAAAAGAGGTGATAATACAAGGCAGCATCACATCGGCTGGGTTGCTGGCATTGGCAGCAGCGCGATAACCAATTATCGAAGTAGCAATTAAAGTAAGTCCCGAGGCGTGCAGACACATGAACATAATTTGGGCATCGCTGGCCTTGTCTTTTTCCGGATTTATTTCCTGTAAACTTTCCATCGCTTTTAATCCAAAAGGTGTTGCAGCCGAATCCAATCCTAAGAAATTGGCAGCAAAATTTAAGGTCATATAGGAAATAGACGGGTGGTTTTTAGGGATACTTGGGAACACTTTCACGAATACGGGACTCAAAACTTTTGCTAGTTTTTCAGATACTCCCGAAATGATTAAAAGTTCCATTAATCCACAGAAAAAAGCCAAATAAGCCATAAGTGGCAAAATCAAATCAAGCAAGGTACTTTTACAGGTTGGTAATAAACCATCCGATTTTTGAACACCACTGTAGATTTTTACCGTTTTATTTTTATAGACATAGGTAGTATCAATATTTAGCGTATCTCTATTAATCGTAAAGGTTTTTTCTTCCGATTTATTGATACTGTCTTTTATAAAAGCAGGAATTTGATCGATATATTTTTCAGAAATTAAAATAGGATCGTCTTTCTTTCCGTTTAAAACATGGTCTATTGTATAACTATTGCCAGAAAACAAACTGAACATCACAAATGCAATCGACGAAATGAAAATTACTAACCAAAATCTACTTAATACCATAATTTATAATTTTTGTAAATGTAAAAATTTTGAAAAAAGTTCAACCGCAAATTCGCAAATTAAAATAAATATTTAGGTATGCTAAAATTCAATTTGCGAATTTGCGGTAAATTATTAAACATGAATAATCTCGTCTTCAATTAATAGATCTTCTCTTCGTAGACGAAGAAATATTTGCGCTACGGCAATAGTGTCTTTTTCGCAATAAGTTACAATTCTGTCGATGTCTTTCTCCACATAAAAAACATGTCCTACCTGACTGCCGTCGATATCGCCTTTGGGAGAAGGGATTCCGAGGACTTTGCACATTAGTTTTAAAGAAGTGAAATGCTTGTAATCGCCAAATTTCCATAACTCTAAAGTATCTAAATGCGGAATTTCCCAAGGTTTTTTGCCAAATAAATTCAGCTTGTCGGGAATTGGGATTTGGTTGATAATCATGCGGCGGGCAAGAAATGGTATGTCAAATTCTTTGGCATTATGTCCGCACAAAAGATGTTGTGGACCATTGAAATGATTGTTCAGTAAATTATTGAAATCTTTCAGAAGCTTGGCTTCTTCTCCAAAAAATGAAGTCACTCTAAAGTTGCGGATATCGCCTTTAATGACAAAAAAACCAACTGAGATACATACAATTTTACCAAATTCAGCCCAAATTCCCGCCCGATCATAAAATTCCTCTGCTGAGAAATCGTCTTTGCGTTGGTATTGGGTTTTCTGTTCGTACAAGGCTTGCATCTCTGAATCCAAAGAGTTGAAATCTTCCGTTTCAGGAACCGTTTCTATATCCAGAAATAAGATGTTGTTGAGGTTTATTTTTTCAATCATCAGTTTCGTTTTTCATTCTAAAATTAATTTTTTCCAAGCATTTTATAGCTTTCGTCCAGGTACACAAACAAATCTTCACTATGCGGATTAGTATTGGTTTTTTTATGTTCTTTATTTCCTAATCGCACAATGATTAGCTGGTCTTCGGGGATTACAATTACATATTGCCCTAAATGACCACGCATATAAAAAAGTTGTTTGTTTTTATATTGGCTTAGCCACCAACCATAGCCATATTGAGGAGATCCTTTAAAACGTGGTCTTACTGATTTGGCTACAAAAGCGCTGTCTAAAATGGTTTTGTTATTCCATTTTCCATGTTGAAGATAGAGTTTTCCAAAACGGGCAAAATCCCTGGCGTTACCGGCAATGCAACAGAAGGCTTTTACCATTCCGTCTTTTTTGTCTGTTTGCCAAAAAGCATCACTTTCAGCTCCTAAAGGCTTCCAGAATGATTCTGAAACATAATCGGCTAAATTTTTTCCTGTTGCTTTTTCGATGCACATTGCTAAAAGTTGGGTATTTCCGCTCAGGTATTTATAACCTTTTCCAGGTTCTTGAATACTTTTCAAACCCAATATGACTGGAGTTAAATTCTCATCAAAATAGGCCTGAGTAGTAATTGAAAATGGGTCGTAATAGGATTCATCCCAATCCAATCCTGAGGACATGGAAGCCAAGTCTCCCACAGTCATTTGTGCCGATTTTCCTTTTTTGAATTCAGGAAAAAAGTCGCCTACTTTTTGGTCTAAATTTTTGATTTTTCCTTCCATGATAGCCTTTCCTAAGGAAGACGTTACGATACTTTTGGCCATCGAAAAAGAATTCGACTTAGAATCTTTGCTGTAGTTATCATAGTAGTTTTCGTTCCAGATGCTATCGTTTTTGATAATTAAAAAAGCCACAGTCCCCATTTCTTTGTGTAGCTGTTCTAATCTGTCCGTAGGTTTTACCTGGTTGTAATCTTTGGCTAAATTCCAAGGTTGCGGTTGATTACTTTTTTGGATAATTCGATTGTCAAAATATTTATAATCATCTAAAAAAGCGGTTGTATGTCCGTTAAAATAAGTAACTCTAACAGCTCTTAACAAATAGTCTTTCTTGAAAATATAGAGCGAAAGGATTAGAACACCTATAAAAATGACCAATCCGACTAGTGTTTTTTTGAGTTTTTTCATGGGGTTTGAATTAGCTTCAGTACGAATTTACATAAAAAATGATAAATGTATATTTTAATTTCAGAACAAAAGTTCTTGTTTTCGCGATGGATTTTCGTGTTCCAATAACCATTTTTTGCGCCACAATCCACCGGCGTAACCCGTTAGCGAACCATCAGTTCCAATGACTCTGTGACAAGGAACCACAATCCAAAGCGGATTTTTACCATTGGCGGAAGCCACAGCGCGAATTGCTTTTACATCACCAAGTTTCTTTGATAAATCCATATAGCTGCAGGTTTTCCCAAAAGGAATTTCGAGTAGAGCCTGCCACACCTTTTGCTGAAATTCGGTTCCTTTTAGATTCAATTTAAAGTCGAAAGTGGTTCTTTTTCCATCAAAATAATCCTGAAGTTGTGTAACTCCTTCTTGTAAAACGACAGGAATTTCAGGACTAATTTCTCCTTCATCAGCAATTGAAATTATTGAAATTCCGTTTTCATCTCCTGTGATTTGGGCAATTCCTAAAGGTGTTTTGAAGAAACAAGTTTCCATGTTTATATCTTGATTTTACCGCAAAGTACACAAAGTTTTCGCAATGTTCACAAAGAAAAATTATAACTTATCTGTTAAAATCGGAGTAATAATTAATCCAATTAATGTAGCAGAAATAATTGTAATGATAATAGTTCCATATTCATGGAATGATAAGCCTATTAAAAATCTAATTAAAATTATTAATAGAGCGGTTATTATTAAGATTAGCCAATATTTAAAATTAATTTCGGTGTTTTCAATTTTGCTTATTGGTAATTTTTTAAATCCAAGTATAATTATAATTGCGCCAACTAAACTACTGGAATGTTGCAAGATTTTATAAATGGGAATTTGTAAATTGAACAAATTGGTTTTATTTTTTAATGACGGTATAATTTCTACAAAATATCCAAGATTGTGGGTAAAACTATCCCAAAATAGATGAGAAGCAATTCCAATTAACAGGGAAATAATTACTACAATCCCATTGTGTTTAAAATAATTGATCCAATCGAATTTTTGATATTCAAATAACCTCGCTTTAATTTGTAGCGGTAAATTTAAAAACAAGCTATTACGTACTATTGTATGGAATAGAAATGTGATTATAATTCCTAATGGTAAATCAAACCAAAATATACCGGAAAGTGTATGACTATAATAGCTTTGTACTTTCATTCTTAAAAAATATTCGAAATCAGGAGTCATACTTCCAACGATAAGAGCCGTTAATGAAATCCATCTTTTAGGTAAATATGATAGTGGTAAAACTATGGCCGGATGTGAAAATGTAAATGGCATATTTTTATTTTTTACTGTTTTGTTCCATTAAAAATTCTATGGCTGCTTTTGAAATTTCGGATTGATTTCCTTTTGGTGTAGCCAATAAAATATCGGTAGAAAGATTTACTTTTTTGAGTTCTAAAAATTCCAATTCGGGATAATTATGACTTTTCATAATGGCGGTTGGAACTATCGAAATTCCCAAACCATTTTTAACCAATTGAATGATAGACGAAATATTGTTGGATTCATGCACTACTTTTGGGTTAAAACCATATTGGGCACAAATTTGCAATAAAGCATCATAAAAATAAGGAGCATATTGCTTATTAAAAAACACAAAGGTGGCTTCTTTTAATATTTCCAGTTCGTCTTCCGAGGCAATAGCATATTTATTTCGATTAAATACCAATGAAAAACTGTCTTTAAACCACAATTGGGAATCGATTTTTGGCGAATGCAAAGGCGCACGAATGATTCCAAAATCGATTTTTCCTTCCTCTAAAGCGGCAATTTGTTTGACCGTAGGTACTTCATACAATCGAAAATTGACAAAAGGATATTGAGCAGACAAAAATTGTATCAACTTAGAAATATCTCCCGAAAAAGTAGAACTGACATAGGCAATCCGGAATTCGCCACTTTGATTTTCGCTTATTTTTTTAGTCTGAATGTTAATGCGTTCTAAATTTTTGAGCAGTTCCCGGATTTCTTTTTGATAAAATTTCCCCGCATCGGTAAGGATTACTCGTTTGTTATTTCTTTCGAAAAGTGTAGCACCCAGTTCTGTTTCCAATTCTTTTATCTGACGGCTTAAAGGCGGTTGAGAAATGAAGAGTTTATCGGCAGCGCGAACAAAGCTCAGTTCTTCGGCTAATTTGAGGAAATATTTTAGATGACGTAATTCCATAAATACTTATTGAGTATTGATTAATGACAAAATAAGCATTTTTGAGTCATATATAAAAATTTTAGGTTTGTAAAACAAAATTAGAAACTATGAAAAAATCAACAGTAACAGAAATCAGGGAACGTTTTGATAATGAGGTGGAACGTTTCTCGAATTTAGAAACAGGACAGGTAGCCACAATGGATGCAAAAATTGCATTAGAATTGATTACATGTACCGCAAGAGCTGTAAAACCGGAAGCCACAACAATTTTAGATTTGGGTTGCGGAGCGGGAAATTATACGTTGAAAATGTTGTCTAAAGTACCTAATTTGAACTGCACTTTGGTCGATTTGAGTCAGAATATGTTGGATAAAGCTTTTGAGCGTGTTTCTGAAGTTACTTCAGCTAAAGTCGAAACCATTCAAGGAGACATTCGAGACATCGAATTACCTAAGAATCATTTTGATATTATCTTGGCAGGAGCGGTTTTGCATCATTTACGAGAGGACTCCGATTGGGAATTGGTGTTCCAAAAGTTGTTTGACAGTTTAACGCCCGGAGGCTGTTTCTTGATATCTGATTTATTGGTTCAAGATCATGAAGGTGTTAATGGATTGGTTTGGAAAATGTATGGGAATTATTTGAAGCAACACGGTGGAGAGGAATACCAGCAAAAAGTATTTGATTATATCGAAAAAGAAGATACGCCGAGATCGATGACTTACCAATTGGATTTGATGAAAAAAGTAGGTTTTTCAAGCACCGAAATTTTACATAAAAATGCTTGTTTTGGGGCTTTTGGAGGGATAAAGTAATTAACCACAAAGTCAGCAAAGAGGTTTTATTTAAAACACAGAAACCATTCGATTTCCCGAATGGTTTCTGTGTTTGTGATTCTCTTAATTTATTTCAAATTCGAATGAATATAAGCTTCTAAGCCTTGTAATTCTTTATCAGAAAATGTTTTTGTCAATGTTAAATTGGCCTGCATAACGGCAAATTGCGAAGGATCAACAATGGCTTCGCTTTCTCCTTTTAGGAAAGTAGCGATTTTAGCGTCTTTTTCCTGGTAAATTTTGGCAATTTCCTGTAGGCTGGGACCAATTAACTTTTCATCAGTTTTATGGCAGGAAATGCAGTTTCCTTTGCCTTCAAAAATAACTTTCCCCAGTTCTTCAGGTGCTAATTCCTTGTCTTCGGCAACAACAGTATTTTGTTCTTCTTCTTTGTTAGAAGATTCCTGACTTTCTTTTTTGCAGGAAAAAGCAAGGAAAGCCAATGCTATAAGTACTAATTTTTTACTCATGCTATTAATATTTCATTTTTGGTTTATTTTTGATTTAAAATAATGGCGGCTTCTTTCGCAAAATAAGTCGAAATCAGGCTGGCACCGGCACGTTTGATGCACATTAATTGTTCCATCATGATTTTGTCATTGTCCAGCCAACCTCTTTCGGCAGCGGCTTTAATCATTGCATATTCGCCCGAAACATGATAAACCGTTACAGGGACATTTACTGCGTTTTTAACCTCTCTAACGATGTCTAAATAGGCAATTCCGGGTTTTACCATCACCATATCGGCACCTTCTTCGACATCCCACAAAGCTTCTTTGATGGCTTCAATGCGGTTAGCATAGTCCATTTGGTAGGTTTTCTTGTCTTTTGGAACCACTACATCGGCTTCTTTTGGTGCAGAGTCTAAGGCATCACGAAAAGGCCCGTAAAACGCTGACGCATATTTAGCCGAATAACTCATGATTCCCACATTGTGGAAACCTGCTGCATCCAGTCCTTGACGCAAACGCAATACACGTCCGTCCATCATGTCAGAAGGTGCTACAAAATCGGCTCCGGCTTCGGCATGAGAAACCGCCATTTTTACCAAGGCATCGTTAGTCGAATCGTTTTCAACATCGCCATTAGTAATAATTCCGTCATGGCCGTAGATAGAGTAAGGATCCAATGCCACATCGGGCATTACAATCATTTCGGGACAGGCGGATTTGATAGCACGAATGGCTTGTTGCATCAATCCGTTTGGATTCCACGCTTCTTTTCCTGTATTGTCTTTTAAATTTTCGCTTACTTTTACATAGATATTTACCGCACGAATTCCTAAATCGAATAATTCCTGAACTTCTTTTACGGTTAAATCAATCGAACGGCGAAAGATTCCCGGCATCGATGGGATTTCCACTTGTACATTTTCGCCTTCGGCAATGAACATTGGAAACATAAAATCAGAAGGACTTAAACTGGTTTCACGCACTAAAGAACGAATGGATTCGTTGGTTCTTAATCTTCTGCCTCTTTGTAATGGGAACATGTTTTTTAATTTATTTTTACAGTAATATTTTTAGTTTCAATAGTCGAATTTGTTTCCCAAGGTCGGGATTTTTCGAATGTTAATATATAAGTCCCTTTTTCATTTCCTATAAATTTCCAAATTTCATTTCCTCCACCTCCAATTAATTTCGGGTCATAATCTTCAAGTACATAATTTACGCTTATCGAATCTATTGACTTATTAGTTTTATCCTTTATCCATTTCCAAGAATAACCAGTTGTAGCAGAATAATATAATGAAACATCAAATGTATCATTTTTATTGATTTCGAAATAATTCTGTTCTAAAACAGGATCTGTTTCATTTTCTTTGCTACAAGAGAACAAACTTAATGCTAAAACAACTAGTAGTACTTTTTTCATGATTCTTAAATTTTATAAACCTTTGGGTTTTGTTATTAATTATAAGATTCTACTTTAAAAAAAGGTTGCGTTAAAAAATATTTTTTTAAGAAATTTCTATCCAATCAACTGGTTTTTCTAATACTTCTAATAGTTTTTCTTCATCACTTCCCGCTTTCGGATGATGGTCGTACACCCATTGTACATGTGGAGGTAAAGACATCAAAATAGATTCAATTCTTCCGTTGGTTTTTAAGCCAAATAAAGTGCCTTTATCGTGAACTAAATTGAATTCTACATAACGTCCACGACGAATTTCCTGCCAGTTTTTTTGTTCAGCTGTATAAGGTAAATCTTTTCTACGTTCTACTATTGGAACATAAGCCTGAAGAAAACTATTGCCTACTTCGGTTACAAAGTTAAACCAATTTTCCATTGACATTTCTGGAGTTGCTTTGCAATAATCAAAGAACAATCCTCCTATTCCTCTTGCTTCATTCCGATGTGCATTCCAAAAATAAGCATCGCATTGTTTTTTATATTTCGGATAAAACTCAGGATTGTGTTTGTCACAGGCGTTTTTGCAAGTCTGATGAAAATGTATTGCATCTTCTTCAAACAAATAATAAGGGGTTAAATCCTGTCCACCGCCAAACCATTGCTGAATGACATTTCCGTTATCATCGTACATTTCGAAATAGCGCCAGTTCGCGTGAACTGTTGGCACCATTGGGCTTTTTGGATGAATGACCAAACTTAATCCGCAGGCAAAAAAATCGGCTTCGCCTACGTTGAACAGTTTTTGCATAGAATCGGGTAATTTTCCGTGAACGGCAGAGATATTTACTCCGCCTTTCTCGAAAACGGCTCCGTTTTCAATAACGCGCGTTCTTCCGCCGCCACCTTCCGGGCGTTTCCAAAGGTCTTCTTTAAATTTGGCTTGACCATCAACCGCTTCAAGTCCTGCGACTATTTGGTCTTGCAAGTTTTGTATGTAGGTGTAAAATTGTTCTTTCATTATAAATTGGCTTTTGCGGAAGCTATTTTATTAAAAATTCCAAACGAAAAAGTCTTGCTCTCCGATTGAATGTAATTGTAAACGGAAATGGCTTTTTCTCTAAAATCAAATTTACCTTCTTTCGAAAAAGCAACCAGAAAATCAGCAAATTGTTCGAATTGATTCCAGTCCAGATGCAATCTTTCCAAAAGTATAATCAAGTCATTTGGTGCTATTGCAATCAAACTTTCGATATTTAGCCCGAAATCTTTTAGAGCTTCTTCTATTTTATGAACATCAAATGCGTTTTCAGGTACAAAAACCAAAGAATGCAACGTTTTTAGCACATTGTCTATTCTTATACTTTCTTGGTCTCTTAAGCCTTTGTTTAGCATTTTTCAGTTTTTCTCCTGCAAGGTTTTCAAAAAATAGTTATAATCTTATTTTACTAAAATAGCTATAGTCCAAATTAGTAAAATCATCAAACTATATTGTATATCAGTGTAAAATTTTATTTTATTTATAATGTTTGAAATAATTATCCAAAGTAATGTTAAAACACAAACTATCATAGATAACATAAGTAGTCCAATTATAAACATCCCTGAACCTTCCAATTTATTACTTTGATCAAGATTTGGAATGGATGTAAAAAATTGAAAAACCACAAAGAAACTCCACAAAATACATATTAATGCTGGAATTAAATTATTGCGATTTGAAACTATCTTTTTCAACATATAAATATTTCAGCAAACTGAGAACTGCTTACTAATTCCCGTATTCTTTCACCGCATCAATAAACGCTTTGGCGTGATCCACAGGAATGTTTGGTAAAATTCCATGACCCAGGTTTACGATGTATTTGTCTTTTCCGAATTCGTCAATCATTTCGTGAACCATTTTCTTGATAGTCGGAATTGGCGAAAGCAAACGAGATGGGTCAAAATTACCTTGTAAAGTAATATTTCCACCCGATAAATAACGCGCATTTCTAGCCGAACAAGTCCAGTCTACACCAAGAGCAGAAGCCTTGCTTTTTCCCATTTCGTTCAAAGCAAACCAACATCCTTTTCCAAAAACAATTACTGGTGTTACTTTAGCTAACTCCTCTATGATTTGGTTGATGTATTTCCATGAGAATTCCTGATAATCTACAGGAGAAAGCATTCCTCCCCAGGAATCAAATATTTGAACCGCATTTACTCCTGATTTTACTTTTTCTTTCAAGTATAAAATCGTGGTATCGGTAATTTTTTGTAATAAAGTATGAGCAGCTACCGGGTTAGAAAAACAAAATCCTTTAGCCGTATCAAAGCTTTTCGAACCTTTTCCTTCCACAGCATAACAGAAAATTGTCCAAGGTGAACCTGCGAAACCAATTAATGGTACTTCGTCATTCAGCATTTCCTTAGTCAGCTTAACGGCATCAAAAACATAACCTAAAGTCTCATTTACATCCGGTACGTAAACCTGGTTTACCTGTTCCATCGTGCGGATTGGATTCGGGATAATCGGACCTAAATTGTCTTTTAATTCCACGTGAATTCCCATTGCTCTTGGAACTACTAAAATATCCGAAAACAAAATAGCAGCATCGGGAGCAATACGACGAATGGGCTGAACGGTAATTTCGGCAGCTAATTCAGGAGTTTCACAACGGGTGAAAAAATCGTATTTGTCGCGCAAAGCTCTAAATTCCGGTAAATATCTTCCCGCTTGACGCATCATCCAAACCGGTGGACGTTGTACAGTTTCTCCTTTTAGTGCTTTTAAAAATAGGTCGTTCTTTATCATAATTGTATTTGCTACAAAGGCGCTAAGGCGCAAATTTTATTTATATTCTTCTATTATTGCTTCGATTACATCTTCGATGGTAGGTTGATCAGCAACGATGATGTTTTTTGTTTTATTTTCCAATGCTGATGCGGTGGTTTCGCCAATGCAAAAGCAAATTTCGTTTTTTAATTTATTATCTGCCAAATAACTTTCAACTGCTGAAGGGCTGAAAAACAGAACCGCATCGACAGTTCCTTTAATTTTTTGAGGAGTTAATGTGGTTTCGTAAACTTCAATTTCGTTAAAAGTCACTCCGGCTTCTTTTAAAGCATCTGGTAAAGTGTCTCTACGTTTGTTGCCACTAAAAAAAGTATAGTTTTCTGATTTGTAAATTAAAGTGATGATTTCAGCCAAATCAGCGGCATAACCAGTATAAGCGATTACCTCAAAACCGTTATCGGCTAGTAAATTTTTGGTTTTTATCCCAACACAATATACTTTTTTGGTTTTTAGTTTTTCTAATTCAGAGTGTTGTAAAATACTTTCAACAGAATTTTGACTTGTAAAAATCAAACTTTCGTTTATATTTTTCAATTCAAAAGACTTGATTTGGGTACTGATGAAATCATTTTCGATGAGTTCAAAACCAGCGTCAATCAGTGGTTTTTTTTGAGAATCAGCAAGTATTTTGGTAGAGAGTATTTTCATGTTTTGGGATTGGAAAACGAAATTATTTTTTCAAAGTTGCTTTAATATTCGCCATTAATTCGCTTCCGCCATTGTCTAAGATTTCTTTGGCTGAATGGAATCCTAATTTTTTCCATTCTGAAATATCGACTACTTTGTTGATTTCGATTTTTTCTTTTCCGTCCAATGAAAATAAAACCCCATCAAAATGAATGGTATCTTCGTCTTCATTGTATTTTGCCAAAGCACCAATAGGAGCGGTACATCCGCCTTCTAAGGTTCTTAAAAATTGGCGTTCGATATAAGTACAAACTTCCGTTTCAATATCATTCAGATGTGAAAGTGCATCCAGAGTATAATTATCATTTCCCATGGCTACCACTAGCATGGCACCTTGGGCAGGAGCTGGAATCATCCAATCCAAATCGATATAATCGGTAGGTTTTAAGTTGATTCTTTCTAATCCGGCAGCGGCAAAAACGGCTCCGTTCCAATTGCTTTCCTGTAATTTTTGCATTCTTGTATTTACGTTTCCGCGTAAATCGACTACGTTATGGTTTGGGTATTTGTTCAGCCATTGTGCCTGACGACGCAAGCTTCCGGTGGCAATAGTTCCATTGGCTTCCAGAAAATCAAGATTGCCTTTGTGAACTAAAATATCTAAGGTATTGGCTCTTTCTAAAACGGCAGCCTGAACAATTCCGACAGGTAGGGCAGTAGGAACATCTTTCATCGAATGTACCGCAATATCCACATCGCCGTTAATCATGGCGATATCTAGTGTTTTGGTGAAAATTCCGGTGATTCCTAATTCGTAAAGGGGTTTGTCAAGAATGATGTCGCCTTGGGATTTTACAGCTATAATTTCGGTTTTATAACCTAAATCGTTTAATTTGTTTTGAACAGTATGTGCTTGCCATAAAGCGAGTTCGCTATCTCTTGTACCTATACGTATTGTTTTTTCTGCCATTTTTATATTTTATTCCGGGAAACGGTTTTAATTTAAAACCATTAAGGAATTAAGGTTCATTAAGTTTTTAATTATTTAACTAAGGCCTCAATTTTAAAGACTTTTTCAATCCATTCGATACTTTCATCCACCATAGTGTTTTCGTCTTTGAGGTGATTAGCAAAATGAGTAGTGATTTTTTGAATGATTCTATTGCTGATGATTTCGGCTTGCTCTTCGTTAAAATCGGCTATTTTTTTACTTTGAAAATCCAATTCTGAATTTTTAATGTCGTTCAATTTGGCTTTCAAGGCATTGATAGTTGGAGCAAATTTACGTCCTTTAGTCCAAGTCTTAAATTCGTCTTTTATTTCTTCGATAATGACTTCAGCAGCAGGAATGTGTTTTTTTCTGTTTTCTAAAGTTTCATCGGTCATTTGAGATAAATGATCCATGTGAATTAAAGTAACACCTTCTATTTCGGTTACATTTTCATTCACATTTTTAGGAATAGATAAATCTAAAATCAACAATGGTTTTTTTAGATTTAAAATGGCCTTGTCAACCGTTGGGTTTTGTGCTCCTGTAGCTACTACTAAAACATCGGCTTTTTGTAATTCTAATTGCAAATCAGAATAGTCTTTAACCACCAAATCCAGTTTTTCGGCTAATTTCTCTGCCTTGTCTTTGGTTCTGTTGATTAAAGTAATTTGTTCGTGTTTAGTGTGTTTTACGAGGTTTTCGCAGGTATTTCTACCAATTTTTCCTGTTCCAAAAAGTAAGATATTTTTATTGGCAATATCTTCTACGTTTTTGATGATATATTGAACTGATGCGAATGAAACTGAGGTTGCACCAGAAGAAATTTCAGTATCTGTTTTGATTTTTTTACTCGCCTGGATTACTGAGTTTACTAAGCGTTCCATGAAAGTATTTACTAAACCATAGGATTTACTCTGGTTGAAAGCATTTTTTATCTGGCTGATGATTTCGAAGTCACCTAAAATCTGGCTGTCTAATCCTGTTCCCACTCTAAACATGTGATTGATAGCTTCCTGATTTTTATAAATGTAGGCTACTTCCTGAAATTCAGGAACTGAGCCCTGGCTGTTTTCACAAAGTAATTTGATTAATTCATAAGGATGATTGGCAAAACCATAAATTTCAGTTCTGTTACAAGTTGAAGTGACAATCAATGATTCGATTCCTTCGGCTTCAGCCTGCATTAACAAGATAGATTGTGCCTTGGCGTCTAAGCTAAATTTACCTCTGATCGTTGCATCTGCTTTTTTATAACTTAAACCTAA
Source organism: Flavobacterium sufflavum (assembly GCF_004016525.1). Taxonomy (GTDB): domain Bacteria; phylum Bacteroidota; class Bacteroidia; order Flavobacteriales; family Flavobacteriaceae; genus Flavobacterium; species Flavobacterium sufflavum. The sequence goes on along the minus strand of NZ_SACJ01000001.1, from coordinate 607,684 downwards.
AGCGTAAAAAGTGGTGTTTCTGGACATGTTATAATTTTCCATTTTATACTTTCCTTATAAAAGTTCAACAAAATTATTATTAACTATTTTATAAAAACAACGCTGTAAGTTCTTTTTGTATCGCTTAGAGTAAATTTGATTCAAAATAGTAATTACAAAATCGATTTTATTTAAAAATAGTGCAAAATCAGGTGTTTTTTAGTTATTTATGTAGATTTGTTCTAAATAACAACATCAATTGATTTCAATATTATATACGAAAAAATATCGCTTAGAGTTCTTGAAAAGTGTTATTAAAAATAACTTTATAAAACACTTTTTTAAATTATATAACAGCTGTATTCGAAATTTAGGTGTTCGGTTTAAGTTGTATTTTAAATAAAAACGCTACTCAAAACAGTAGCGTTTTTATGCTTAAAATTGAATTATTTTTGAACAATAGGAGTTCTTAATGATTCTAATACAGCTACAATATCAGTATAAAGTTCTGTGTTTGAAGCTACGCCATTAGCATTAGCAGCTGCACCTACATAACCTTCAAATTTAGTGTAATCGGCATTACTGGATTTTGTTCCCATACGTGGATTCATAGCAGGATTATGAGCTGCTGACATACTTAAACCTGAGTATGTATTTACTGCGTTTGTTCCTCCCGTATTGAAAGAAAAGAAATCAGTTAAATTATCTACTAGTATAGCTAATTTAGTAGTGTTGCCAGCTCCAACTTCTGCTAAAACAGGAGCAAAATGTGCGCCTAAGTTTCCAGATGCATTTGATTGAACATCAGCAACTATAAGACCTACTGTAGAGTTTACCACTTTACGGAAAGATAAACGTCCTTTCTCAATCATTTGCCCTGAATTGTCAGGGTCAGCAACCATAGTTGTTCCACCTAAACGGCTGTAAATTGAAGCTTTTACTGGTGCTGGATCATCATCATCGTTGCTGCAAGAAGTAAATGCAGCTGATGCGAGTAGTAATACACCAAGTGTAATTTTAGAATAATTTTTCATGATAATAGAATTTAAGGATTAATTAAAAAATTGATTTATTGATTTAGATAATTTATAACTGAAGCTATTTTGATCCATTGGGCAAACTTCTTTGCTTGCCATACTTGCCGGCAAGATGTAGCGTTTAGCCTCATAAGGTCTCTTGCTCATCAATTCATTGAAAACTTTCTCAGAATTGGTGATTTTATTATTGTGGAAATACACTACAACATTTCTTTTGACAATAATAGAATCAGATGTTAAGCCTTTTATGGTTCTTAAGTCGGCACAAATTTGTTTGGCTTGCAGCGAATCAATATTCGATTTGAAATCAATTCGGCTCACTTGTAAATTCGGACTTTCATAGACTGCCGGTTTCGCTGTAATAATGTGAAAAAGCAAAATAGCGATGAACAGTATCACAATTCCCGCGAGGATGAACAACCCTTTTTTGATAATTTTATTCGTTTTCATAATTTTCAGGTTTTAAAAATTATTTACGAGTGTTTCTGTTTTATGGTTTTACTATTTTTATGAAAAACATCAATTTAGAATTGTTTTAAATACCGGTACTGTTGGAATTAGTTTTAAAAGGGCGATTTTTTAGAAAACTCTTAGCAAATTGAATCCAAAAAACACATCGCCTTTTGTCCAGTCTCCGGTTGTTTGGCCTAAGAATCCAGCCTCATGAATCCCCTGAGAACTGGTAAAATGCATTTGGAAAACGTGTCCGCCAGTATCTAAATCAAAACCTATAGAAAGCGGATTTTTATAAATAGAATTAGAAGCTCTGTTTAAATGTGCTGCGTAATCAATATTTAGCGACCAACGTTTTGACAATTTATAACGACCTCCAATTCCGATGGCGTATTGGGTATTGTCTTGTTGTGGATTATCAACAAAATTTTCGTGAAAGATGGTTGGCGCTAATTCCAGAGATAATTTTTCGGAGTATTTTCTGGAAATCAATAATTGTTGTACATAAGTCAATCTATTGTCGAATGTCAATTTTGGATAGAGACTTTCTTTCAATTTATTATTTATGGCTAAACTTGTAAAACCAGCAATGCTTACCGGAAAACCGTCTTTAATTTGGTTTAAAAAAATGTATTTGGTAGAAAAATCATAAGCTAATTCACTTCTGGCGCCACTAATCGTTAACCAATCGGTCAATCCGTAGACAAATTTTAGTTGAGTGTTGGCGTTGTCCAATCCAAAGAAACCTTCAAAACCATCTTTTACAGAGCCAAATCGATGCGCTACAATAAAATACAAATCGCCTTTTGCGGCTAGTTTAGTCGATTCCAGATTGACAATTTTTAAGCCTTTAAATGCTGCCGACACCTTTTCTTTTCCGGAAATAGTATCGATTCCGTTTAATAAATCGTCTTGCGAAAATGAAATTAATGGAAGTAATAATAAGAGTAGAATGAGCTTTTTCATAAAATATAATTTTGGTTTGTTAGTAAGTAGTTTTTTAGCGAATAATGGAACTCTGGTCCATTTTGAATTCTTCTAATAATTCGTCATAGCCTAAAAATCGTCCTTTGATTTTTAGTGTTTTGCCTGAAACGATGTCTTTGGGCAAGCTGTCATTGAACGTTGCAAATACTTTATTGTCAAGAATAACAGCTTTGTTTTCGATATCAACTGCGGTTATTTTAGCTGTTAGTTCAATGGTTTGGTCCTGGTATTTGGCGAAAGCCAAATTATCATTGGTGGCAAATTCCTTTTCTAATGCGGGAATAGTAGTTACATAAGTGGCTTTTTCGCTGCTGATATCTCTATGATCTTGATAAGTATAGCGATAGATGGCAATGGCTGCCACCAATAAGATTAAAATTCCGTATCCTATTTTTTTGTTCATAACATTGTTTTTAAAGGTCTAATGTTATGTACGGTAAAAGAGAAAGATTGGTTTTTGGTTGAAAAAAGAATGGCGTTATGAAAACTAGAGCGTCGGTTTCAACGTATATGATTCATCTGACTGATACAATCTTTTTTTAATCCAAAAACCAACTTATTATGAAACTCAAAAACTTTTTCCTGCTACTCGCATTTGCCGGCATTTTTATGGCTTGTACCAATGATAATCCAGAAACTTTGATGGAAGATGTACCCAATGACGGTGTAATAACTTACCAGCAAAATGTAAAATCCATTATCGACAACAATTGTATTTCCTGTCATGCCGCAGTGCCTAGAAATGGTGCTCCAATGTCTTTAGTGACTTATGACCAGGTAAAAAATGCGGTTCAAAATCGCGGATTACTCAATAGAATCTCATTGAATAATGGCAACAGTTTTTTGATGCCGCAAGGTGGCCCAAGACTCCCTCAAGCAACTATTGATATAGTATCGCAATGGCAACAAGATGGATTATTAGAACAATAATTTTAAAATAGAAAAAATGAAAAATAACATAGTAGTAGCAATGGTGTTGATATCAAGTTTGATATTTGCTCAAGAAAAAAAGATCAGCAAATCAGCGGTGATTATTTTTGAAGCTTCAGTGCCTTCTTTTGAAGAAGTTAAGGCAACTAACAACAATGTAACTTTGGTTTTGAATCCGGCAACGGGTCAAATAGCCAGTTTAGCTTTAATGAAAGGTTTTCGTTTTAAAGTGGCTTTGATGGAAGAACATTTCAATGAAAATTATATGGAAAGTGATAGATATCCTAAAGCTTTGTTTAAAGGTAAAATAGAAGGATTTGATGTTAATAGTTTAACGCCAAAACCCAAAGATTTTGTCATCAATGGAAAGCTGGAACTTCACGGAAAAACGGCGGTTATTAAAGCTCCGGCAAAAATAAGTCAGTCTAATTCGGGAATTAATTTACAGTCTAATTTTTCAGTCAACGCCAGCGATTTTGATATTTCAATACCGGCGGTGGTTAAGAATAAAGTGGCTAATAAAATCAATATTCAGGTTGATGCCGTTTTGAAATAAGGAGTTCAAAAAATTAAAGATTTTATAAATTTAGACGGAAGTAAACAATTAACCATCAAAAAGATTTAATTTTGAAAGACCAAATGAGTCGTTTAACTAAAAACGGCAAGAGTAAGTTGAATTAAGTAAATCAAAAAAATGGAGGAAGAAATAAAGATTGACGACGATTTTATTTTAATTCGTTTTCAAAATAATACTGATGAGGTTTTAACTTTTCAACGTCCTGTACAGCTGGGTTTAATCCAATTTCATTTTGGTTTAAAAGGAAGTGCCAATTATATTTTTAATCAGGGAAATTATAATTTAAAACTCAATGAAGAAAAAGCATTGTTGTTTTATAATACCGAAAAAGAATTGCCTCTAAATGTAGAAGTTGCTCCTAAAACCTGGTTGATTTCTATATTTGTTTCCATTAAAAAATTTCACGGATTGTTTACCAATGATGCGGAGCATATTCCGTTTTTGAGCAAAGAAAATCAGGAAAAAAAATACTATAACGAGAGTGATATCAGTCCGTCGATGGCTATTGTTTTGAACCAAATGTTTCATTACAACCTGAATCCGTCGATAAAAAACCTGTATTACAAAGGAAAAGGATACGAATTATTGAGTCTTTTTTTCAATCGAAATGAGGATCCAAATGCGGAACAATGTCCGTTTTTGGTAGATGAAGAAAATGTGTTGAAAATCAAAAAAGCCAAAGAGGTTATTATTGCTAACATGGCTGAACCGCCAGGATTACAGGAATTAGCTGACCAGGTTGGTTTGAATTTGAAAAAACTCAAAATGGGTTTCAAGCAAATTTATGGTGACACCGTTTATGGTTTTCTGTTTGATTACAAAATGGATTATGCCCGAAAATTACTCGACAGCGGTTCTTATAATGTGAACGAAGTAGGTTTGAAAATAGGTTACAGCACCGGAAGTCATTTCATAGCTGCTTTCAAGAAGAAATTTGGAACCACTCCAAAAAAATATTTGATGTCGATTAATACTAATATGTAAAAACAGTATTGGCTTTATATATAAAAGCATAAGTAAAAAATAACATTTATCATGTTTCTAAAAAGTGACTTGTACTACTTTTGACGAAAAATTAAATAAACACAATGAAAGGCGTATTATTAGTAAATTTAGGTTCTCCAGAGAGTCCTACCCCAAAAGATGTAAAACCGTATTTAGACGAATTTTTGATGGATAAATACGTAATTGACGTTCCGTATTTGTTGCGTGCCTTATTAGTTCGTGGTATTATTTTGAGAAAAAGACCAGAGGAATCAGCTCATGCTTACGCAAAAATTTGGTGGGACGAAGGTTCCCCTTTAGTAGTTCTTTCTGAAAGAATGCAGCAAAAAGTACAGCCTTTAGTAAATGTTCCTGTTGCTTTAGCCATGCGTTATGGAACTATGACCATCGAAAAAGGCTTGCAGGAATTGCATGATAAAGGCGTTACCGAAGTATTACTTTTTCCATTGTATCCTCAATATGCGATGGCTTCGACATTGACCATTTTAGTGAAAGCAGAAGAAATTCGTAAAAAGAAATTTCCTCAAATGACGTTTACGGATGTTCCTGCGTTTTATAACAAACCAGATTATATTCAGAATTTGGCAGATTCGATGAAAAAGCATTTAAATGGGTTTGATTACGATCATTTGTTATTTTCTTATCACGGAATTCCAGAGCGTCACATTCGTAAGACTGATGTAACCAAATCTCATTGTAAAATTGATGGTTCATGTTGTAATACGCCATCACCAGCACACGATTTTTGCTACCGTCACCAGTGTTATGAAACCACAAAATTGGTAATAGAAAAACTAGGTATTCCAAAAGACAAATACAGCTTGACTTTTCAATCCCGATTAGCAGGCGATAAATGGCTGGAACCTTATACCGATATCGAGATCAATAACATGCCTGCTAAAGGAATTAAAAAATTGGCTGTAGTAACTCCTGCTTTTGTTTCAGATTGTTTAGAAACCTTAGAAGAAATTGCCATGCGTGCCAAAGAAGATTTCGAAGAACACGGTGGCGAAGATTTCTTGGCAATTCCTTGTTTAAATGACGATGACGAATGGTGTAAAACTGTTGGGAATTGGATTAACGATTGGGCGAAATAGAAAATAGAACAAAGAGTAAAGAAAAAAGACTTTATAATGGAGTACTATAACTACTTAAAATCGTTACATCTTATTTTTGTAATCACTTGGTTTTCCGGGCTTTTTTATATTGTTCGTTTGTTTGTATATCAAATCGAAGCAGCCGATAAACCTTCACCTGAAAAAGAGATTTTACAAAAACAGTTTAAAATCATGAGTTATAGGCTGTGGTATATTATTACCTGGCCATCGGCGGTTTTGGCAAGTTTTTTTGCGTTTTGGATGCTGTTTTTTACCCCTACGGGAAATGCCTGGTTGCAAATGCCCTGGATGCATGTTAAACTTGGCTTTGTTTTTGTGTTGTATTTGTATCATTTAAAATGCCACCAGATATTTAAACAATTGCAAAATGATGCCGTAAAATACACGACGAATTTCATGCGTTTGTGGAATGAAGGGGCTACCATCATTCTTTTTGCAGTAGTATTTTTAGTAATTTTAAAAAATGCTGTCAACTGGATTTATGGCGTAATTGGGATTGTTTTATTTTCGGTTTTAATTATGCTGGGTTTTAAATTTTATAAAAGAATCAGAGAGAGAAAACAGTAAGCAGTTAACAGTATTCAGTTGGCACTGAACACTAAAGAAACTGAATACTGAACACTAAAAACTATGCTTAGAATCTTCAAATTATCAATGCTTTCGTTGCGAGTTCGAATCTTTCTTTCGATGATCGTAGTGATAATTGTTTCTTCTATTTTGTTAGCTTCTATTTCGATTATTCAGTTTAAAAATGAGGCTAAAGAATACCATGAAGAGCGTTTAGAGCGCAAGGAAAACGCGGTTAAGGAACACATTAATTTTGTACTGTCAACAACTACTTATCCGCTTACGACCGAAAATTTAGAATTAATTTTTAAGGATAAAATCCACGAGTTGGCACATATTCATAATATTGAAATCAATATTTATGATCTTCATGGAAAGTTGTTGAAATCTTCCAAAGAATCTTTTTCGGTGGATAAAATTTCGCCGCCTATTCCTGAATATATTTTGAAGCTCGTCCGTTCTTCGATTGAGAAACGTTATGTGGATATAAAAACCATAAACGGTATCAAAAACAGATCTTCGTTCACCCAAATTAAAGACGATAAATTCAAACCACTGGGTGTTTTAAACTTACCCTATCAGGAAGACGATGGCTTTTATGAAAAGGAGTTAAGTAGTTTTCTTATTCGTCTGGGTCAGGTTTATTCTTTTATGTTGATTGTGGCTTTTGCTCTGGCTTATTTTCTTTCGGCCTATATAACTAAGTCTTTAAAAACCATTTCGGATAAATTAAACGAAACGCGATTGAATCAAAAAAACGAAAAGATCTTACTCTCAGCGAGCAGTAAAGAAATCAATTTGTTGATTAATGGTTACAACCAAATGGTGGATGAATTGGAAAAAAGTGCCATTAAATTAGCGCAAAGCGAAAGGGAAGAGGCCTGGCGTGAAATGGCAAAACAGGTAGCCCATGAGATTAAAAATCCATTGACACCTATGCGATTGACGGTGCAGAGTTTTCAGCGAAAATTCAACCCTGAAGATGCTGATATCAAACAGAAGATGAACGATTACTCCGAAACCTTGATTCAACAAATTGATACGATGAGTGCTGTGGCTTCTGCATTTTCGAATTTTGCTTCGATGCCGGCCCAGCAAAACGAAACCCTAAATGTGGTGGAGGTGGTAGAACTGGCTTTGGATATTTTCAATGAGAATCATATTGTTTTTGAAAGTGATGCTGCAGAGATTATTTCCATAGTAGATCGTACACAATTAATTCGAATTATTACTAACTTAGTAAAAAATGCCATTCAATCCATTCCGGAGGAACAAGAGAATAAAATCATCTCTGTTTCGGTGAAGAAGGAGGGAAATAACGTTTTAATTCTTGTTGAGGACAACGGAATAGGAATTAAAGAGGAGGACATAAATCGTATATTCGAACCTAAGTTTACTACCAAAAGCAGTGGAATGGGATTGGGATTGGGAATTATAAAGAATATTATCGAAAATTATAAAGGCAGCATTAGCTTTGAAACAGAATACGGAAAAGGAACTCGTTTTACAGTTTCTTTACCAATTATTAACTCTTAAATCAATACAATGAGCTACAAAAATATTTTGATTGCCAAAGAGCATAATATTGCAACTATTACCATTAATCGCCCGGAAAAATTAAATGCTTTAAATAAGCTTACCATTCAGGAATTACATCATGCTTTTGAGGAATTGGAACAAAATCAAGATACACGAGCTATTATTTTAACGGGTAGTGGTCAAAAAGCTTTTGTGGCCGGCGCTGATATCGCTGAATTTGCCAAATTTTCTGTCGAAGAAGGAATTCAGTTATCGGCTCAAGGCCAAGATACTTTGTTTAATTTTGTCGAAAATTTAAGAGTGCCTGTTATCGCAGCCATTAACGGATTTGCTCTTGGAGGCGGACTAGAATTGGCCATGGCTTGTCATATTCGTGTTGCCTCAGATAATGCTCGAATGGGATTGCCTGAAGTTTCATTAGGTGTTATCCCTGGTTATGGAGGAACACAGCGTTTGCCACAATTGATTGGTAAAGGGCGTGCTATGGAAATGATTCTTACAGCAGGAATGGTAACAGCTGAGGAGGCTTATAGAACCGGTTTAGTGAATCATGTTGTTTCGGTAGACGAGTTATTGCCTTTTAGTATAGAAATAGCGCAAAAAATCATTAAAAACTCACCAGCTGCGATTAGTATGGCTATCAATGCTGTAAATGCTAATTATAAAGAAGGGGAAAATGGTTTTGAAACCGAAATAAAATCTTTTGGAAAATGTTTTGGAACGGTAGATTTCAAAGAAGGAACAAAAGCCTTTTTGGAAAAAAGAAAAGCGGTTTTTACAGGAGAATAAAGAAAGTCTTCAATTTGTAGTTTCATATTAGGACGAGGAGTAATTTATAACAGAATTATATTTGTTAAAATCTTAAAAGGTGTCAATTTGAAAATTGTAACATGGAATTGTAATGGCGCTTTAAGAAAAAAGTTTGAACAGTTAAAAAGTTTAAATGCCGATATTTATATCATTCAAGAATGTGAAAATCCATTTGAAGTAAAACACAAAGAATATTTTAATTGGGCTAATAATCATTTATGGATTGGAGATAATAAAAATAAAGGAATAGGTATTTTTGCAAATTCAGATATTAAATTACAAAAATTAGATTGGTCGGATAATTTTAAAGGTCATAAAGTAAAATACTTTTTACCTTGTTCTGTCAATAATGAATTTGAATTGTTAGCCATTTGGGCGCATAGTAACAATTCACCAACATTCGGATATATTGGTCAATTTTGGAAGTACTTACAAGTAAACAAGGGGTATTTGAATAAAAGTTTAATAGTTGGCGATTTAAACAGTAATAAAATTTGGGATAAATGGGATAGATGGTGGAATCATTCAGATGTTATTAAAGAATTGAATGATATTGAAATTGAAAGTTTTTATCATAAATTCTATAACGAAGAGCAAGGAAAAGAAAGTTTACCTACTTTTTTTCTTCATAGAAGCTTAGAGAAACCTTACCATATTGATTATGTTTTTGGTAGTAAATATTTTTCATCAAACTTAAAAAATATAGAAATTGGCAATATTGAAAAATGGTTGGAAATAAGTGACCATTTACCTTTGATTTGCGAATTTTCAGAATTAAATAATTAAAAAACAACATGTCATACGAGCCTATATTTGCCCTTTTTTGGGAAAGAGTGAAACAAAGTATTGAGGATAAAACTTTTGCCAAATTAACCCTGGCAAAAACCATTGGTGATACTGAATTGAAAAATATCTATGTTCGTCCCGTTTTGTTGGAAAATGATGTTTTTAGTCTTTCACTAATTGCAAGATATAAAACCGAAGAAATAGAAAGTTTTCACAGCTTAGACGAAGCTTATCCGATATTAGCCTCTTATATGAACAAGCCGTTTTTAAGTGCCTTGTTATTCACCACAGAAAATGATGTTGTTTTTAAACTCAACAAAAAAAGGGTGGGAAGTATTACCGAACAAGCTCCAACTTTTAAAAGTGCTTCGGATGTGATTCTTGAGATGAAAGAAAAAGGAATCTGATTGCAGATTTCGTGTTGATAAATAATGATTTAGGTTTTAAACTTCTGAAATCTTTAATCTGCAATCTAAAATTTTATTTCTCTCCTTCCCATTCGGCATAAAACTGTGCCAAAAATCCTTCCATGTAACGGTGTCTTTCCTGGGCAATCTGTTTTCCAGTTTGCGTATTCATTTTGTCTTTAAGCAACAATAATTTTTCATAAAAATGATTAATCGTTGGTGCCTGACTGCGTTTGTATTCTTTAGCACTCATGTTAGTGTTTGGTGCAATTTCAGGGTCGTAGAGCGTTCTATTTTTAAATCCGCCATAATTGAATGTTCGGGCAATTCCAATCGCTCCAATGGCGTCTAAACGGTCTGCATCCTGAACGATATCTAATTCTATCGAACTGAATTTTTTTTCGAAATTACCTCCTTTAAAAGAGATGTTTTCGATGATATTGATAACTACATCGATAATTTCTCCTGCAACATTTTGAGATTCCAGAAATGTTCTGGCTACTTTTGGTCCAACAGATTCGTCGCCATCATGAAATTTACTGTCGGCAATATCGTGAAGCAAAGCACTCAGTTGGACTATTTGCAAATTACAAACTTCTTCTTTCGCAATAAGTAATGCGTTTTTATACACTCTTTCGATGTGAAACCAGTCGTGACCGCCTTCGGCATTATTGAGTTGTTCTTTTACAAAAGTGATTGTTTTGCTGATAATGTCGCTGTTGTTCATGTTATTGTTTTAAAAAAAATGTTGATTCTCAAAGCTTTTAAACTTCAAAAATCAACATTTTAAATTAACTAAATTGTATTTTAATTTTGTAACTCAATTTCAAATTCAATGGCAATTTCAAAAAATCAGAAATCGTTAATCTTCAATCTGAAATCTATAACCTCGCCGGTTCTACCCATTTAAAAATATGAGATTCTTTAGGGATTACTATTCTTTCAGAAACTCTGGCCATTCTGGCTGGTAATTTCATCAGATAATCACGGGCTTTTTCGGCTTCATCTGTTAGGCCTGAGATTTTATCAATTTCCCATTTGGTGATTAATTTTTGCATGATCTCCACATAATCATTGGCAGTGTAAACTCCAATACGTTGTGCTGAATCAGAAAATAATTCAAATGCAGAGCTTATTTTTTGTCCTGATTCTCTCAGGAAATGCGCTGGCATTACAATTTTTGCTTTCATCATGTATTGAAAAGCAAGCATCATTTCGCTAGGATCTACCTTGAAAATTTCGCTCACAAAATGGCTGTATGCATGGTGGTGACGCATTTCGTCCCCGGCAATCATCTTGCACATTTTAGACAGTTTTTTATCGCCATAGCTTTTTGCCAATTGCGAAACTCTATTGTGAGAAACATAGGTTGCAAGCTCTTGGAAACTCGTGTAAACAAAGTTTTTATATGGATCTCTACCTGTACCAATGTCAAATCCGTCATTGATAAGGTGTTGTGTTGTCATTTCAATTTCGCGCATATTTACACGACCAGATAAATACAAGTATTTATTCAATAAATCACCATGACGGTTTTCTTCTCCTGTCCATTGACGTACCCAGGCTGACCATCCGTTTCTTTCTTCATTATCTACTCCTTCTACTTCCATCAACCAGTTTTCATAGGTAGGAAGCGCTTCTTCGGTAATCATATCACCCACCATAGCTACCCAGAAATCATAAGGCAAATCTTTTGAGATTTCGCGTAACTCTTTTACTTCTTCTAAGAAATTATCTCCTTCAGAATTTGGTAAAAAATCAGATGGCTGCCATATTTGCTCCACTGGTATCAAATATTGATCCATATAGCCAGTCACGTTTTTTTCCAAAAACTGCATAACTTCTAATCGAATGTTTTTTATTGACATTTTATTTATATTAAAATTTTATTCCTTTTACTACCGCACTTTCAGTCATCTCCATTAATTCAGGGAAATTATGTTCACTAACCTTTAACGGTTTGTGGATTACAAAGGTAAGATGATTTCCTAAACCTACTGGGAAAAAACCAAATTTTACCATTTTCCATGAATTATTGATACTAACCGGAACAATATAGGCTGAAGGTGCATTTTTGCACAATATTTTTACTCCTGTTACAGCAAATTCTTTAGGTTTACCGGTTTTACTTCTGGTTCCTTCGGGGAAAATTACAGCCGAACGTTTGTTTTTTTCGATGTATTCTGATAATTTTTTAATTTCAGGAATTGCCTGTTTTGGGTCTTTTCTATCAATTAAGGCACCACCACCATGTCTTAAATTATAAGAAACACTTGGAATTCCTTTTCCTAACTCTTTCTTACTTACAAATTTACAATGAAATCGACGCAAATACCAAATCATAGCCACGATATCATACATACTTTGATGATTTGCCACAAAAATTAATGGAACTCCCTCAGGAATACTATCTCTGTTTTCAAATTTATATGTTGTTCCTACTAAGTTAGTGCATTTTAATAAAAAAAAGTTCAAATAATCGACACTTTTTTTGTGGGCTTGATAGCCAAAAATATTTAAGCAAATCCACTGAATGGGATGGAAAATCACTAACGTTAGTCCAAAACACAAATAATAAATTACGGATACGGGATACGAAATAAGTTTTTGCATTCTTAAAAAATTAGCTGCAAAAGTATGAAATAATTTTTTAGTGCTATTTAAATCCTAAATAATAATAGGTTTAGTGTTAAATTGTACCTTTGTGCTCTAAAAAAATATCTTTTCCCCATAAAAATGAGCTTTAACTATCCAAAAAACGAAAAACTAAAAAGTAAAATCAGCATTGGATTGTTGTTCTCTGAAGGTAAATCGGTTTCAAAATACCCTTTGCGCTTAGTATATCATTCGGGTTCTTTAGTTGAGAACGAGAAAATAAAAATGGGGGTTTCGGTTTCTAAAAAATATTTTAAAAAAGCTGTTGATAGAAATCGTTTTAAGCGAATTCTCCGCGAAACCTATAGACTCAACAAGCATATTCTTTTGGATAATTTAGATAAGCCTTATGCTTTTATGTTTTTTTATCAAACTAAAGAGCGATTGTCGTATGAAGAAATCAATACTAAAACCATTCAGTTGTTTGAGAAGTTTGTAGCTCAAAATTCGAAAAAAGAATCTTCAGAAAAGGGGGAACAATCTAGCAAATAATCAATTAAGTATAAGTTTATTGTCAATTTTATTATTGATGATTTATTCCTAATTTAGTAGTCAATAATATATAAACATCATGAACCTCTCTTTTAAGAAAAAATATATCATCCCTGTAGTCGCTTCGGCTCTTTTGTTTATTGGTTCTAGTTTTAAAGATGACTTTTTCGAAATTGCAAAGCAAATAGAAATTTTCACTACGCTTTTTAAGGAATTGAATACTAATTATGTGGACGAAACCAATCCGGGCGAATTAATGGATACTGCCATCAAAGGGATGCTGGCCAGTTTAGATCCATACACCGTTTATTTTAATGAGCAGGATGTGTTGCGATTTAAAATAAACAATACAGGAGAATATACCGGAATAGGTGCTTTGATTACTCAAAAATCAGGAAAGTTGATTCTAAGAGAGGTCTATAAAAATTTCCCTGCCGATAAAGCCGGATTTAAAGCCGGAGATGAGATTATTCAGATAGGAGATGTGCTAATTGCCGATTTTAAAGACGATGCTTCCCAATTACTAAAAGGAGCCAAAAATACTAAAATAGACATTAGATACCTTCGTCAGGGAAAAATTAATACGAGCCAGATTATCCTTGATGAGGTCGAAATAAAATCGGTTCCTTTTTTTGCAAAAATTGATGATAAAACAGGTTATATCGTCCTTAGTCGTTTTAATAAAAAAGCTTCGAACGAAACCAAAGAAGCGTTATTGGAACTCAAAAAACAAGGAGCTGAACGCATTGTTTTGGATTTAAGAAACAATCCTGGCGGACTTTTAAATGAGGCCATCAATATCTGTAATTTATTTGTCCCAAAAAATGAGGTTATTGTAACCACTAAATCCATCAATGAAAAACACAATAATACTTATAAAACTTCTTTTGAACCGGTAGATTTGGATATTCCGTTGGTTATTATTGTCAATGACAAAAGTGCCTCGGCATCCGAAATTGTTTCAGGTGCTTTACAGGATTTAGATCGTGCGGTTATTGTAGGAAGCAGAAGTTTTGGAAAAGGATTGGTTCAAAAACCAATTGATTTGACCTATAATACCCAATTGAAAGTAACTATTTCGAGATATTTTACACCTTCGGGAAGATGTATTCAGGCGTTGGATTATGCCCATAAAGATAAAAACGGATTGGCTACCCGTACACAGGCAACCAATTATAATTCGTTCAAAACCCGCAAAGGTAGAACGGTTTATGATGGTGGAGGGATTTTGCCGGATGTGCAGTTAGAAGAAGCTAAAACGAGTGTTATTGCTAATGCTTTAATCAAAAACGATGGAATTTTTAATTATGCCACGACTTATTATTATAAAAATCCAAATTTAGGCAATCAGATTCCGAATTTTACCAATGCTGATTTTCAGGATTTCAAGCAGTTTTTGAAAATACAAAAAATCTCTTTTGATACCGAAACCGAGGAATCTTTGAAAAATACTTTGGCTGTAGCCAAAAAAGAAGCTATTGACGGCGCAATTGTTAACGAGTATAATCAATTGTTGGCAGCGATTCAGAAAAGTGAAAACGCTCAATTAGACAATAATCAGGACGAAATCAAGGATTTGATTCTGGAAGAAATTATAAAACGTTACCAATATCAGGAAGGTTTTTACCAGTATTACATGAAAACCAATTCGGAAATTAAAAAAGCGGTGAGTATTCTAAACGACACTGCTGCCTACAAGAACATTTTAAAAATCTAATGTTAAAATTTGTTTTAATTACTGCTTTTTTTTCTTTTGGAACTTTGTGTGCCCAAGAGAAGAAGATAGGAACTGTTTATTTTGAATTTGATAAATACAGTATCGATGCTGTTCAGGAGCAGATGGTTGTGGGTTTTGTTCGTAAAATAGATACAACATCGGTTGAGTCTATTCAGATTTATGGGTATTGTGATGACAGGGGTAATGATGATTACAATTTAAAACTATCGGAAAAAAGAGTTAATGCGGTCAAGAGTATTTTGGTTTCCAATGGGTTTAATAAGAATAAAATTCTAATCATTGAAGGCAAAGGACGAGTGCTTCTGGATGAATATTCGGGAGGAAGTTTAGAAGATATCCGATCTAAAAACAGACGTGTCGATTTATTGATTGTAAAGAAAAATAGTTTTGGGAAAGGAATTTATACTTCTTTTCAGGATCAGCATGAAGTAGGCGACCGTATTTATCTCGAAAACATTTTTTTCGAATTGGGAAGCAGCACTCTTACATTGGCTTCTCAAAAAGAATTGGATAAAATAGCAGGAATACTTCAGAAAATAAAGGTATAGAATTTGAAATTCGCGGTCATGTCTGTTGTACGCCTAGTGATTACAAAGATGCAATTGATCAGGCTACTAAGGAAAGAAAACTCTCTTTAAACCGTGCAAAGAGTGTTTTCAAGTATTTAATTTCCAAAAATATCAGCAGTTTAAGAATGATATACAAAGGTTTGGGGAATCAATTTCCTTTAGGGAGAGGAGATGAATTTGACCGAAGGGTGGAATTCCTGATCACCAAGATTTAGTTTTACTTTGTAAACATAGCCATAATCTTTGAAGTTTCTTTAGGGATTGGTTTTTTGCCTATTTTAACCGATTTTATGATTGCCTCGAGCTCTAACATCAAATCTCGTTTTTCTTTCGAAGGAGAGTAGCAAAAACCCTCTAAAACCAGTATGCGGTCATTGTCTTTGTCAACAATGGCATAATTAATAAAAGGACCGGACATGAAATCGTCTTTTAATTCCCAAGTTCCTTTAGTTTCATAGGCTTTTTTGTGATCCAGAACAATGTTTGAAAAATAAGGGGCATAAGCTTCTTCGGTAATCATATCGGTGTTTAATTCCTTGCCGTGAATGTATAAACTTCCGATAGAGTCTCGCATTTGGATGATACTGGATATCTTATTTTTTTTAGTTTCGATACTGTTTATTGGAACCTCATAGATTAGAATGCTGTTGTTTCCACTAATGATTTCTTTTTTAAACCATACAAAATTCTCTTTTTGAAGCATCAATTCGTAGCTGGAAGGCATTTCAATTTTGATATTGAAACTGTCTTTGAAAAACTTAGTGCCTAGCAGTGATTTTTTGTTAATGCGTTGGCATTCTTCAATCTCAGTCTGATGCATTATTTTGATGATTTCGGCTGCGTTTGTTTGAATTAAACACAGGATATCATCTGCCGCTTTTCCGGAAATATAAAATACATTTTGTGGTGAAGCGATTTTGTTTCTTTCTATTCTGAAATCTTCTTTAGTGTCTTTTTTGATAACAATTATGTTTCGGCTATCGGTCATAAAACCTTCCATCAATTTCACGGGATATTGATTGATGGTAAAAAGAGGTTCTTCCTGAGGTAATCCAATTACTGGTGAAGCAAATTTATTTCGGATGCTATCGCCAATTTCGCCATTCCATAACAAATCGTCTATAATCACCGAAATGCTATTGATTTTTCCATTGGTTTTTCGGGGGTTGGTGTTTTCCTGCTTGCAGGAAATGAAAAAGATGGAAACGAAAAGCAATATAAAATGGATTTTATTCATTTTGCATCGATTGTAACTGCAATTCAAATTTTAGGTATGAATTATTGTTTTATTAATTATTTTGTCTTCTTATAGTTTACCCTGCTAATATCGTTCCAAATTTTAAAAAAATGGAATAAAAATAATACAATATGCCTATAATAAGAAAAAGGGCCTTATTTTGTTACCAAATAAAGCCCTTTTGTATTGTTTGAGGATTAATTTAACCTCCTATTTTTAATTTCATTCCCGGTTTGATTTCTTCGTTGTTAATGTCGTTCCATTTTTTAATGTCCGAAACGGTCACTCCAGATTTTTTTGCAATGCTAAACAGGGAATCTCCTTTTTTAACTAAATAGTCATGTTGTAATGAGCTACTGTCAATTTTAGTTTTCTTGAAAGAGGCTGCAGTAGCTTTTGAGGTGTTAATTGCAACTTCGTTTTTAGCCACAATTAATGTTTTTCCTAAAGCAATGTTGTTGTCTGATAAGTGATTCCACTCTTTTAAATCAACGATTGCAGTTCCAAATTTCTTAGCGATGTTGCCTAAATTATCTCCTTTTTGAACAGTGTATTCAATGTTTTTTAATTCAGGAGTTGCAGCAACTACTTCTTTAGTTTCAATTTCTCTCTCCGCTACCAGTAGGCTGGTTCCCGCCTGAATAGTATTTCCTGATAGGTGATTCCATTCTTTAATTTGAGCAACGCTTACATTGTTTAGTTCGGCAATATTGCTTAGGTTATCCCCTTTTTGAACAATATAATTGGTCTTGTTGCTGGCAACCAAAGTATCTTTTTTAACCTCTTTCTTTATTTTTTCAACCTTGGTTGTTTTGGTTTCAATCGAAGCAACAGTATTATTAGTATTTGTTTCAGAAGCTATTATTGTTAGCACTTTTCCGTATGAAACACTATTGCTGTTTAGTTTATTCCATTTTTTTAATTCCTCGATACTAACATTGTATTGGCTGGCAATGCTGCTTAAATTATCACCCTGTTTTACTTTGTAATATTGGGTAGTACTTCCAGATGAATAAGATGGTTTTTCGACAGTAGCAACAGCAGTAGCAGCGTTTTTAAAAGGACTATTGTTTTTAGTGTCTAACTCGTGTTGAACGTATGCGTAAATCTTATCTTCATTAGAAACAAAAACACCTACTTTGTCTTTTGGCAATCGCAAAAAGTGATTTTCAGTGGTGTATGAAGGGATAACATTGAGTTTGTACGAAGGGTTTAACAACTGCAATTGCGAGACAGGCATATCCAATAAATCGGAGATCTGCTTGAACGACATCTGTTTTTTAATCATTACCGTATCGGTCGCAAAGTGTTGTAGGATAGCTTTGTTTGGTTTAATTCCGTGTTCGTTACGATATTCGTATAGGTACATCGTAGCTAAGAAAGCAGGGACATAACCTTGGGTTTCTTTTGGAAGATTTTGTTTGATGCTCCAAAAATTCTGTTGTCCACCTGATCTTCTAATGGCTTTTGCAACATTTCCGGGACCTGAATTATAAGAAGCCAATACCAATTCCCAGTCGCCAAAAATACTGAACATATTTGCCATATATTGGGCAGCAGCAGCAGTAGCTTTCAAAGGATCGCTGCGTTCATCGATATAAGAATCTATCTTTAGGTTGTATTGTTTTCCGGTTTGATACATAAACTGCCAAAGTCCTGTAGCTCCCACTCTGGAAACGGCTTTTGGATTCAAAGCCGACTCAACAATGGCCAAGTATTTTATTTCTAAAGGAATGTTTTGTTTGGCAAAAGTTTCTTCAAACATAGGGAAGTAATACTCCGAAATAGCCATTAAGCGTTCAAAAGATTTCTTCCTGTTCTTTAAAAATGATTTAATTACATTTTCTAAGCCCTGATTGTACTGAATGTTAAACGGAGATTTAGCATTCATAGCCTCAAGCCTGGATTTTAACAATTCAGTAGGTAATTCATAATCTACTTTTTCATCTGTATTGATATTTGCAATATCCTTAGTGATGTCATTGTACAAATCTAAATCAGTCAGTTCTTTTGTCCACAGGCTGTCTACACAACTGGCCATGTCATCATTAACAAAGCTGCGTTTTATAGAATCCAGATAAGAAATCTTAGTTTCCATTACAGCAGTTCCCTTGTTTTCGGCAACTTCTTGCGAAAACAAGGGAACTGTTAGTAATAGAAAAAATGATATAGTGATTTTTTTTATAGTCATATTTTTATTGTCAACGTGCTTAATTTTAAACGATTACAAATTCGTTTATGCAAACTTAATAGGTTACAATTAAAAAAATCAATAAAAACTGTTAAAATTGTGATATTTAGTTCAAAATAGCCGCAATTCCAGGTAATGTTCTTCCTTCAAGCATCTCTAACATAGCACCTCCACCTGTAGAAACGTAACTCATCTTGTCTTCAAAACCGAATTGTTTTACCGCTGCAACTGAATCTCCACCACCTACAAGTGAGAAAGCTCCGTTCTCAGTTGCTTCGGCAATATAATCACCCAGAGCAATTGTTCCTTTAGCAAATGTTTCCATTTCGAATACTCCTAAAGGTCCATTCCAAAGAATTGTTTTAGACTCTAAAATTACTTTTTTGAAGTTTTCCAATGATTTAGGACCTGCATCCATACCTTCCCATCCGTCAGGAATATTTGTTACATCGACCACTTGAGTGTTAGCTGAATTAGAGAATTTGTCTCCTGCTAAAACGTCAACAGGAATGTGAACCTGAACTCCTTTTTCTTTAGCTAATCTTAATATTTCAAGAGCTAATTCTTGTTTGTCATCTTCACAGATAGAGTTTCCAATTTTACCTCCTAATGCTTTCACGAAAGTAAAAGTCATTCCTCCACCAAGAATCATGTGGTCTACTTTGTCTAAAATATTTTCGATAACTGTAATTTTAGAAGATACTTTAGATCCTCCAAGGATTGCAATTACAGGTTTTTCGCTATTTTTTAATACTTTATCAATGCTTTCGATTTCTTTAGCCAATAAAGTTCCGAAACATTTAGCTGTTGGGAAAAATTGAGCAATGATTGTAGTAGAAGCGTGTGCTCTGTGAGCCGTTCCAAAAGCGTCGTTTACATAGATGTCTCCTAATGAAGCCAATTCTTTTGCAAAAGCAACATCTCCAGCCTCTTCTTCAGCGTAAAAACGTAAATTTTCTAATAATAAAACTTCACCTGCTTTTAAGTCATTTGAAGCTTGTTTAGCTACTTCACCTACACAGTCTGAAGCAAATTTTACAGGAACTCCAAGAATGTCAGTTGCTGTTTTTAAGATGTGTTTTAATGAGTATTTCTCTTCAACACCTTTTGGTCGGCCTAAATGTGACATTAAAATAACACTTCCACCATCGGCAAGGATTTTATCAATAGTCGGTTTCGCAGCTTCGATACGGGTAACATCAGTAACATTAAAATTCTCGTCTAGCGGCACGTTAAAATCAACACGTATAATTGCTTTTTTATTTGCAAAATTAAAATCGTTTAAAGTCTTCATTAGTTTATTTTTAGTTTATTTTTTTGAAAGTGAAACAAATATAGAACTTTTAGATTATTAATGAATTTGAATAAATCATAAAAAGTCGATTTTTTGTAACGAAAACGTTGTAAATCAACAAATAAAATGTTTTTTATTAAATAAATTTTATTTTTTAATCATGAACAGGACTTTGAGTACACGGACAATTACTAATCCCTGCAAAGAAATCAAGTCCTATGGTAATAACATGCGTTCCAGTATTTAATGCAGCAAATTGATTTGTTGTAATTTGGTACGAATAGCCAAAATAGAAATTAGATTTTTTGAATCCCACCATAGGTCCCAAATTCAATGGTTTGAAAAATTGGTCATTCAGGAACCGATAGGATATACCAGCCCAATAATAATCTTCATACCTGTTAAATTTACGATACTTTATATTAACATCGGTACTGGAACGACCATCACTGGCAAAATATTGATAGAAAACAGAAGGTTCATATTCAATTCGGCTATTCTCTCTACTTCTAAAAGTGTAACCAGAATAAACTTGGTAATTTCTAAGTAAAACTGGTTCTACTCCTGAAAATCGATCTGCATTTTTATTTAAAATATTACTGGCATTAAGACTAAGATAAAAGGCTTTGTTTCTATATAACATACCAACATCAAAGTTATTGTTAGATACAAAACGGTTATCGGTAATGCTTGGATCGAGAATAGGTATTTCATAAGTGGTATTAAACTTATCGATATCTATTTTGAAATTATTGATATTGTATGACATTCCAAAAGATAGATATTGTTTAGAATAATAATCCAAAATCAGGTGATGTGCAAAAGAGATTTTCATTCCTGTTTGTCTTGTATTTCCATTGCTGTCATTGTAAAGTGAAATTCCTATTCCCGATTGACTTGCAATTCTAAAATCAGCATATACGGATTGATTATCAGGAGCGTCTTTTATGCCCACCCATTGAGTCAAACCATTGGCTCTGATTTTTAAGTTGTCCCCAATTCCGGCAAATGTGGGAGAAACCACAAAATGATTGTCTGCCAAGTATTGGGTAAAAACAGGTAGATTTAACTCCTGACCATAACCGGAAGTTATGACCAAGAGGAGAAAGGGGATTATTATTTTTTTCATTCGAATAATTCTCATTTGGGGGAAAGCATTATTTCGTTAATTAATTTATCTGTAAAGGGTGAAATGACCAACAAACTCTCTAGGATCTTTTACATCATTCAGTTTTAAAACATACCAATAATCACCGCTAGGAAGTTCTTTTCCATCATACTTACCATCCCAATATTGCCCAAGACGATAGGTTGCTACTTTTCGTCCGTATCTGTCAAAAATATCGAAGGTCAGATTAGTATAATTTATAGTACATCCAGGAGCCCATCCGTCTTCAATTCCGTCCCCGTTTGGTGTAAAGTGATTTGGAATACACACATCAATATATTCAAAGTGTCTGGTTGCCGATGCCACACATCCATTAGCATCAGTAACGGTAACGGTATAATCGCCAGATTTGTATATAATGAAATTGCTGGTGTTACCATAGGATTCTCCATTAAGAGTGTATTGGTAGTTACCGCCACCGCCAGCAGCAGTTGCCACAATTTCATTTAATCCGCCGTCGTTTAATACCAAAGTTAATGGGTCAACTTGTACAATATTAAAATCTGAAGTTCTTTGTTCACATCCGTTAGTATGTCTGGTTGTAACATAATGTGTTCCAGCCGGAATATTTGTAAAGATATTGCTGGCTTGATAAGTTCCTCCATCCAAAGAATAATCAACATCTGCCGGATTAGTGATACTGGCATCTACTGTGATTTTAATCAAATTAGAAGCGGCATTGTTCACACAATCGTAACTTACAGCAGCAACCGGACTCATGTTTACTGATTGAGGCAAAGGAACTGACCAATCTGTTGTACAGCCTGCCGCATCACGAATATAAACCACATGATTTCCACCTGTTAGTCCTGTAAAATCAAATTCTGTTTGAGACAAGGTACCGGTTGTATAAGTACCGTTAAGATTATCTAAACTCACGCTATAAGGAGCAGTACCACCTGCAATATCAATGCTAAATGCCCCATCTTTATCTCCAGCACAAATTTCCGGAATTATAGAATTAGGAGTCGTACTAGCTGTTAATAAGTTGGGTTCAGTGATGTCAAAATTAATTTTGATGTAACATCCCAATACATCTTGAACGATTACATCATAATTTCCAGGAGCAAGATTAGTAAAAGTGTTTGTATTGTAGAATTGATTCAAGTTTGGTGAAATAGCATACTGAATTGTTCCTGTTCCACCAGAAGCATTAATTATAATTTCCCCATTTTTTGCACCATTGCAGTTTACATTTTTAGTGGTATATGGTGCGGCTAATGGTGCGGTTGGTTCAGTAATGTTAATAACAGCCGATGTTGTTGTACAGTCTCCACTAGTTACTTTTACCATATAATTGCCCGCAAATAAACCTGTAAAATTCCCAGGGCTTAATTGGGTTGGAGAAGGGGCTATAGGAAGTCCTGCACCGTCTAATAAACTGTAAATATAATTGCCAAGTCCTCCTTGGGCAGTTGCGGCTATATCTCCTGAATTATCTCCCTTACAATTGATAAATGCATTAGTTTTATCTAAATTAATCACTAAAGCAGGAAGAGGGTCAATTTTAATGTTATTCGAAATTGTAGCAATACAACCATTAACATCTTTTACATAGTAACTATAGGTTCCTGCTACTACCGGGAAGCTTACTGATGAAGCAAATGGTGCTGGGGTGTAAGTTACATTATCGGCGCTATAAGTATAAGGTGCTGTTCCTCCACTGGCTGTTAATGTCAGTTGTGTTTGGTTCAAACATGTCTGGGTTGAAGCCACTATTAAATTCGTTTTTACAATAGTAGGTTCTACAATAACGATGTTAGCAGAAGTAAAACTGCAATTGTAACCGTCTTTTACCGTTATGGTATAAGTTCCCGCTCCTAAGCCACTAAATGTTGGAGCAAGTTGCGGTCCTGATGAACTTACAGTAGGAGAAATCATATTCAGGATATAGGAATAATTACTTCCCTGACCGCCGGTTACATTAGTTGTCGTTATGGTTGCATTTTTATCCCCAAAACAAGATAAAACAGTAGTATTTGGAGTTACCGTTGCATTAATTGGATTTGGGATAGTCAGGGTAACAGTGCGAGAAACTACGCAGCCATTCAAATCTTTAGCGTTTATTGTATAAGTTCCCACTGTTAAATTTGTAAAAGTTCCATTAGAAGAATAGGAGACATTTTTTGTTCCGGTTAATTCATATTGATAAGAACCCCAGCCGCCAGTTGCAATAGCCGAAATAGTTCCCTTGTCATTAGTACAAGTTACATTTGAGGTTTCAGAGGCTACTAGATTAAGAGCAGTACTAGGAGAAAAAATAGTAACTGTATTGGATGTACTTATACAAAATGGATTTGTAGTTTCGGTTACTTCTACGGTGTAATTAGCTGCTGCCAATCCGTTGATTGTTTGTGGGTTTAAAGCTGTGTTTCCAAAACCGCTGCTCACCGTAACGCCCAGATTGTTTTTTATATTATAATTGTAAGGACCTGTATATCCTGTTACATTAATTGCTAGTGCACCATTGCTATCCCCAAAACAAGTTACAGCTGTAGTAGCCGTTGCCACTACTTTAATTGTATTGAAAGGAGCAATAGTATATGGAAGTGTCGTAATATAACAGCCTGTTGTTACATCATTCACTTGGAAATAATAAGTGCCAGGAGCAGTTAAACTGAAACTGTTTGAAGGCTGTGGTGTGCCAGCTGGCAGTAATTGATAACTAAAGTTTCCGGATCCACCTGTAACCGAAATAGAAACTAATTCATCATTTGTACATGTAATCGCTTTTGTTTGATTCACTACTGTACTTATTAATTTCGGCAACGGATTTATGGTAACGGTATTGTTTGCGGTACAACCATTAGCATCTTTTACATAAACAGTTATGGTTTGTATGGCACCGGTGTCAATTACGGCAAAAGAGTTGGAAGTGAAATAATTTGTTCCATCGATACTGTAAGTATAAGTTGGTGTTCCACCAGCTCCGGTAATGGTTACTGTTGAGGCATTCACCGAATTATTCAAAGCGCAGCTAAAAGGACTTGCTGTTGCCGTAGCCGTTAATACCGCTGTGGGTTCTGTAACTGATATATTCTGTGTCGCTTTACAATTTCTGCCCGAGGTTACTTCTACAGTATAGTTCCCTGCCGCTAAATTTGTAAACACATTTGAGGCTTGTGGGGCAACTGATACAGGAGCTGTAATAGCATAGCTATAAATTGGATTATCATTGGTTGATGCCAGATTTACAGTAATGGTTCCGTTATTTCCTCCCTTACAAGACACATTTGTTACTGTCGCCGGATCAAATGTTACCGGTGTTGCAGGACTTAATATCACTGAAACATTTTTGTTACAGTTAGTTATTAAATCAGTCATAGTAATGGTATAGGTTCCCGAAGGTATATTCGAAAATACATTAGCTGTTTGTGTAATCCCTAAACTTGGACTAATTCCATAATTGTATGAACCCGATCCGCCTGTTGCTGCAACGGTAATAACACCATCATTATTGGCACAGCTTGGCAAGCTTGTAATAGCTGCGGTTAAATTCAAAGCAGGGTAGATGGTGATAGGATTACTTGCTGTACAACCATTGGCATCTTTCACAGTAACAGTATAAGTGCCTGCTGCCGTCACAGTAAAGATATTGCTGGACTGATATCCTGTGCCTATAGAATAACTTAAAGGTGCAACTCCTGTTCCTGTAGCCGTAAATGTATACGATGCACCTGCTGAGGTACATTGGTCAGAGGCCAATGCAGGAAGAGTAATTGTTGGTGCAGGATCAGTTGCAATTGTAACATCTGTTTTAGTAACGCAATTATTAGCGTCTAAAACATAGGCATCCCATAGTGTATTGATAGCAGGATTAAGTACTATATTATTATTGTTTGAATAATCAGCTGCAATTGGTGTAGCTCCATCTTGTAGAACGGCATAGCGATAATTAGGTGTGCCGCCAGATGCTGTTATCTTTACCTGGGCACCAAGATTACAATTGGCATTTACTGTAGTATAAGTAGCTGATAAAGCATTTGTAGGCTGGTTTATTGTAATTGTATTTTGTGCGGTACAACCCGTAGTGCTATCGGTTACTTCTAATGTGTAATTTCCGGCGATTAAACCGGTAATTGTTACTTTGTTTGCCGTTTGTGTAATAGTTGCAGCCGAACCAGTAATCAATGCAGATGTGTATGATCCAGTAGAATTAGCAACTGTAAATTCGGCAGTACCATTTGCATCGCCAAAACATTTTACATCGCTAGTAACCAAACCAGCAACCGTAATATTATTTACCGGATTAACAGTGTATGATTTTTTGTAAGTACAGAAATTGGCGTCCGTTACCTGGAATAAATAGGTGTCTGGTAATAATCCTGTAAAGATTCCGCTTGAAGCTCCCGTAACATTTGATGTTGCAGTTGCCGGGGATATTATTGCATAACTCAATGTACCCACTCCGTTTGTAGTAGTTAAAGTAACATCGCTTGTCAAAGCCAGACAAGTTACTGTCGTTGAAACAAAATTCAAATCTGTTGGAGGATTCAATGCCTGAACATTCGCTGTTGCCGGAACAGCACTAATACAACCATTGGCATCTTTAATATAAGCTGTCACGACTCCAGCGGTATTTGTCGAATAGGTGTTTGATAAAGAATAATTAAGTCCACCATTAAAACTATAGGTATAAGATCCTGTACCTCCGCTTCCTGTTACCGTAACGAGAGCAGCTTGAGTAGCATTTCCTGCGCCGCAAGTTAATCCTTGGGTCAATAACGCTGTGCCTCCAACAATGGTTGGTTCTGTTATTGCTAATGGACTTGTTGCTGAAGTACAACTTTTATTGTCTTTTACAATAATTGTATACGTTCCTGCAGCATTCAATCCTGTGAATACATTTGACGGTTGGTAATTTGCTCCATTGTCAATACTGTATTGATATGGTGCAATCCCATTTGCCGCAGTAATCACAATACTACCATCCGAACCGCCATTACAACTTACATTAGTTTGAGTAAAAGTAAATGTTGGAGTAGTTTTTGGAGTTATCGTTACTTCAGAAGAAATAGCCTGACAACCTTGAGTGTCTGTTACTCTAAAAATATAAGTGCCAGCGGTTGATATTGTTAGTACATTACTACCCATAGCAGTATAACTCGTTCCAGCATTTGTAGAATATTCATATAGAGTATAAGGTGCTGTACCTCCACCAGCAGTAAGTGTTACAATAGCATCAGGACTAATTGTGCAATCTAGTTCTTTTGTCAAAGCAGCATTCAATGATAATTGCGGCTGTACAATATAATCTAACACATTGGAGCTACAACCATTGGCATCCACAATACTCAATTTGTAAGTCCCCGGAGCATTAATGGTATAAATTGGACTCGTTTGGTTTGAACCGTTAATAGTATAGGTTGCCGGACCTACAGCTACTGTTTGACCATTTGAAAGATCAATGGTTAACGGAGTTCCAACAAAACATTGTGATGCAGGCATAACAATAATTGGCAGAGGATCTTTTGTTATGGTAATTGCTAATGGTGCTGTAATTATACAGCCATTGGCATCTTTCACATAGACATCCCAAGAGGTTGCTATAGCCGGGTCTAAAACTGCCGAAGCCGAAGTAGAATAAGTTCCTGCAGAAGCACCGCTTATTACATAGGAATAACTATAAGGCGCAACTCCACCGGAAGCGGTCACACTGACTTGTGCACCAAAATTACAATTGGCATTAATAAATGGGTTTGCCACTAAAGCCAATGGTGCAGGTTGTGTAACTGCAACAGAAGTTGTGGCTGTACATCCTGTTGTTTCATCAGTAACAATAATGGTTTGAGTTCCTGTCGTTAATCCGGAAAGGGTTATCGTTGGATTTGTTTGCCCGGTAATAACTGTTGTTCCTCCATCTAATGAATAACTGTACATTCCTGCAAAGTTCCCAAGAGTAAACAATACTTGTCCATTAGATCCTGGATTACAAGTCACATCACTAATCAATTGACCTGAAACGGTGATATTCGTTACCGGATTAACAGTATATGATTCTTGATAAGTACAACCATTGGCATCTGTTGCCTGGAATAAATAGGTGTCTGGTAATAATCCTGTAAAGATTCCGCTTGAAGCTCCCGTAACATTTGTAGTTGCACTTGCCGGAGATATTATTGCATAACTCAATGTACCCACTCCATTTGTTGTAGTCAGTGTAACAGTACTTGTTTGATTAGCAACTGGCGCACAATAAACAGGCGTTCCACTAATATTTAAATCTGTTGGAGGATTCAATGCAGGAACATTCGCTGTTGCCAGAACAGCACTAATACAACCATTGGTATCTTTAATATAAGCTGTCACGACTCCAGTGGTATTTGTCGAATAGGTGTTTGATGAAGAATAATTAAGTCCGCCATTAAAACTATAGGTATAAGATCCTGTACCTCCGCTTCCTGTTACAGTAACAAGAGCAGCTTGAGTAGCATTACCTGCGCCGCAAGTTAATCCTTGGGTCAATACCGCTGTGCCTCCAACAATGGTTGGTTCTGTTATTGCTAATGGACTTGCTGCTGAAGTACAACTTTTACTGTCTTTTACAATAATTGTATACGTTCCTGCAGCATTCAATCCTGTGAATACATTTGACGGTTGGTAAGTTGCTCCATTGTCAATACTGTATTGATATGGTGCAATCCCATTTGCCGCATTAATCACAATACTACCATCTGAACCTCCATTACAACTTACATTGGTTTGTGTAAATGTAGCTGTTGGAGTAGTATTTGGTGTAACAATAATTTCATTAGAAATTGCTTGACAACCTTGACTATCGGTTACTCTAAAAATATAACTACCTGCTGTGTTGGTGATAAATGATGAAATTGCTGGTGTAAATCCTCCAGCATTGAATGAAACTTCATAATTTGTATAAGTTCCTGTTCCTCCACTTGGAGTTAAAGTAATACTGGCATCTACTGAGCAAGTTAAATCTTGTATCAAATCTGCTTGTAATAACAGTTGCGGTTTGACGTCATATGTAGTTGTAGCTATACAACCATTATTGTCTTTAATACTTACATTGTACGTTCCAGGCGAATTGATTGTAAATGATGGACTCGCTTGGTAAGCTCCTCCGATACTGTATGTTGGTGTGCCAACATAAGTTCCTGTTAGTGTTATTGACAATCCTGATCCCGTAAAACATTGTAAACCCACTGTGTTAATTGTTGGAGACGGATCTACTGTAATTGTTTTATCTATTTTGAATTCACAACCATTGGCATCTTTAACCCAAATATCCCAATCTAATTTCAAAGGCAATGGAAAAGGATTTAAAACTCCTAAATTGCTATTGTTGTATGCTCCGGCTTGTGGCGCACCATCCTGAACGAAAGCATATTGATAAGGTCCTGTTCCTCCAGTTGCAGAAACGGTAATTTGAGCACCTGTGTTACAATTAGCATTTGTTTCATTAGAAATTATAGCATTGAGCGGTTGTATAGGTTGGGTGATGTTAAAAGGAATTAAAGCAGAACAAAGAGTCCCGGTAGATTCTTTTACTTTTAATAAATAATCACCTTGTTTTAAACCAGAAATACTCCCTGATATCGGACCACCTGCTACACCAGTAACTGTACCATTTATTGCCGGACTAATTGGTGAATTTGTCAGCGGATTCAATAATTCATATTCTATAGTTGTTACCGATGTATCAAAACCACTTACAGTATAATTAATAATTCCATTATTTACTCCATTACAAGTCACATTGGATTTATTGTCAATTACAACTCCAATAGAAGATATAGTCGGAATAGGAACTTCTAAAACTGATATACAATTGTTATTATCTTTTACTTGGAAAAAATAAGAAGTTCCGTGTAATAGCCCATTAAAAGTATAAGTAGTAGCAGCAGTTGGTGCAGATTCAGTCAATGGTTGTCCAAAAATTGAATATTTGTATGGAGCGACTCCACCTGTTACAACCGTTAAATCAACCGTAGCTCCAACGATACAATCACCTCCTAATGTAACGGCATCTAATGTTAAAAAAGGTGGTGTGGTAATACGCTGTTTGCTACTGCTAAACTGACATCCATTTGCATCTACAATGGTAATATAGTAATCTCCAAAAGTTAGTCCTCCAAAATTATGAACTGTTGTTGGCGAAGCTCCTGTTTCTGAATAAGTATCTAATAAATTATACGAACTATCATATAAATTATATGTGAATGGTGCAACACCACCTGAAGTAACCGAAACATCAAAACTTCCTGGGGTATTTGCGTTACAAACTATTGGATACATCACAATATTTGGTACTATAAGAACCGGATTATTTAAGGTTATTGTTCCGGATGCATCACAACCCTTATTATCTCTAACAATATAAGAATAACTTCCAGCAACAAGACCTCCGAATACATTAGTAGTAACAAAAGAAACTCCACCATTAATACTATAGGTAAATGGACCTTCTCCTGTTAAAGCAGTTAACTTTATAGATCCGTCTGAGTTACCATTACAAGTGGGATTAACAGCTGTATAAGATGCAGTAGGTAAAACTGCCGTAGTGGTAGTAATATTTGTTTCCTTAGTACAACCGTTAGCATCTGTTATTTCAAATTGATAAGTATCTGCCGTAGAAGCTGTATATGTAAAAATGGTTCCTGCAAATGCTATTGAAGAACCATAACTTCCAGCTCCAATTTTAACTTTATATGAATATGGTAATTTTCCGCCATTGGTAGTCACATCAATAGTTGCGTTAGTTGGGGATGAACAGGTTAAATCCTTTGTTAAAATAGCATTTGTTGTTATCGGAGAGGAAACTATAGTTGGTGTTAGACTAGTAGCTGTACAACCATTACCATCTTTTACAGTAACTGCATAACTACCAGGAACATTTACAGTAAATACAGGACTACTTTGGTAAGAAACACCACCATTTATACTATAACTTAATGGAGTTATTCCTGTCCCTGTTGCCGTAAAAGTAAAACCTATTGAAACACTACATTGGTTTGAAGCCAAAGCTGGCGTACTAACCGTTGGCATTGGATCCAATGTTATTATTGTTGGTGAAAGGGTATTATTGGTAACACAACCATTGGCATCTTTCACATACACATCCCATGATAGGTTTGCTCCTGAATTAGTGTCAACAATTATTACATTACTGTTACTATAAATTGTTGGAGCGGTAGCACCTGAAATTACAGCCGCATAGGTATAATTTGCTGTTCCTCCTAAAGCAGTTACCGTGATTTGTGAATTATCATCGTTACAATTCACATTTGTGGGAGTGGCAGTAAACGTTAAGGCAGTAGTAGGTTCTGTGATTGTTACCGAAGTATTTGCGGTACAACCCGTGGTATTGTCTGTAACAGTAATTAGATAAGTTCCAGTTGCAAGTCCGTTTTTGACAATTGAGTTACTGGTTTGTGCTGTTACTGCTGCTTGACTATTAAAAACATAGCTATAGGTGCCAGAAAATCCAGAAACAGTATATTGAATACTACCTGAACTATCACCTTTACACAAAACATCACTCAGTTTACTTCCTATAACCGCAATTGGCGTAACTGGATTTACAATATGTGATTCCGTATAATAGCATCCATTGGCATCCGTAACTTTAAAGATGTAAGTTCCCGGAGATAATCCCGCAAAAACACCTGATGTATTTAAAGTTGCAGAAGCTAGAGGAAAAGTAATTTCGTAAGTCAAAGTTCCCACTCCATTTGTAGCCGTTGCCGTAACGGTTGTTGTGGTCGCAGTACACGTTATTGGTGCAGCCGTAAAACTCAAATCCGTTGGTGGATTTAATTTTAATAAGGTACCGCCGCCTGATACAATGCAACCTTTAGAATCTCTTACGCTATAAGTATAAGGCTGGTCTAATCCATTATCATTCAATGTTAATGTATTTACAGCACTATATCCGCTTCCATTCAAACTGTATTGGTATGGTGCTGTTCCTGTACCTGATGTTGCAGTCACTGTTATTGTTGCGGCTTGTTTGGTATTAGAAACACTACATGTAAATGGAGTTACTGATGCTGTTGCTGCTAAAGTTACAGGATCGGTTAAAGTTACAGTCTTAGTAATAAAACATCCTTTACTGTCTTTGATGTAAAAAGTATAGTTTCCACCACCTAATCCTGAGAATAATGAACTCGGAACATACGTAATTCCATCGTTGCTATAAGTATAAGGAGCTACTCCGCCTGATGGAATTATTTGTACTGACCCGTCCGAAGCACCATTACAAGATGGATTAACATTGGTAGTGGTGGCCGTTATCGGAGTTAAAGGATTTATGGTTGTCGTGGTGGTAGTGATACAGTTGTTGGCATCGGTAACTCTAAATTGGAAAGTTCCAGCCACTAAAGTCGAGTAGACATTAGTTCCCATTGGGGCATAAGTGCTGCCTCCATCTGTGGAAACTGCGTATGAATAGGGGTTTTTTCCTCCTGCAGCTGTAACTGTAATAGTAGCAGCCGGTGATGCTGTACAGTCTAATTCTTTTGTAATCGCCGGCAAAACAGTCAATTGAGGATAAACGGTATAAGTTGTTGTCGCTACACATCCGCTGGCATCTTTAAGGTTTAAAGTATAAGTTCCTGCAGCATTGATTGTAAAATTTGGACTGGATTGATATCCACTACCGATGCTGTAAGTTGGCACTCCCACAGATGTTCCTGTAATGCTAATGTTTATTGGTGATCCAACATAACATTGTATCGCAGGTGCATTAATTGTAGGTAAAGCATCATTGATTATAGTTAATGTGCTGGTTGCTATACAACCATTGGCATCTTTTACATACACATCCCAAATTAAATTGGTTGCTGAATTGGTGTCAACGGTTATAATGTTACTGCTGCTATAAGTTGTTGGGGCAGTAGCACCTGAAATTACAGCCGCATAGGTGTAATTTGCTGTTCCTCCTGAAGGAGTTCCTGTGATTTGTGAGTTATCATTGTTACAATTCACATTTGTTGCGGTAGCAGTTAATGCTAATACAGTTGAAGGTTCTGTGATTGTTACCGAAGTATTTGCGGTACAACCCGTGGTATTGTCTGTAACTGTTATTAGATAGGTTCCAGTTGCAAGTCCGTTTTTGACAATTGAGTTACTAGTTTGTCCTGTTACTGCTGCCTGACCATTAAAAACATAACTATAGGTTCCGGAAAATCCAGAAACAGTATATTGAATGCTACCTGAACTATCCCCTTTACATAATACATCGCTGGTTTTGTTTCCTGCAATAGCTATAGGGTTTACAGCTGATACAGTGATGGATTGAGTATAATAGCATCCATTGGCATCCGTAACTTTAAAAGTGTAAGTGTCAGGAATTAAACCATTGAAAATACCTGTTGTATTTGGAGTTGCAGCTGAGGCTGGAAAAGTAATTTCATAAGTCAGTGTACCAACTCCTGTTCCTGCTGTAGGTGTTACCGTAACCGTACTCGTTGTTGAATTACAGGTAACGGCTGAATTGGTTATAGTACCAGCAGTAGGCGGGTTTAATTTTGACAGGGTAATGGAGTTTCCTGCAGTACAACCGTTCGCATCTCTAACAGAATAAGGAATCGTTTGATCTGTTCCATTGTCATTAACGGTTAAGGTATTGGTTGCATTATATCCACTACCATTAAAACTGTATTGATAAGGAGCTGTTCCTGTAACAGGAGTAGCTATCGTAATAGTTGCGCTTTGTTTGGTATTGGTAGTACTACAGCTAAAGGCAGTTGCAGTTGCCGTGGTTGTCAATGCTGTAGGTTGTGTAATGGTAACTGAACCATTATAGAGACAATCTTTACTGTCTTTGACTATATAGGAATAGGTTCCTGCTGCCAAGCTGCTATAAGTTGTGGCTGATGAAAAAGGACTTCCATTAAAGCTATAGTTATAAGGAGCAAGTCCTAAACTTGGTATTATAGTAACGCTCCCATCACTCAGACTATTACAACTTACATTGGTAATTGTTGTTGTTGCGGATGGATAAACAATTGGATTAATTGTAATTATTCCAGATTCGGCAGTACAGCCTTTAGCATCAGTAATTTGAAATTGATAGGTTCCTGCCGTTGAAGTAGGATAGGTAAAAGTACTTCCTGATACTGTAGTGGCAGCACTATAACTTCCACCGTTAATTTTTACCTGATATGTAAATGGGGTGTAACCGCCAGTTACTGCCCCTGTGATTACAGCGTTTGGAGAGGAGGTACAATCTAATTCTTTGGTCAATACAGCATTTACCGCAAGTTGTGGTGCAATAGTTTGTGCCGGTAGAGTTACCAGACATCCGTAGGCATCTCTTACAGTTATGGTATAGGTATTGGGAGTGAGATTAGAAAATGTATTACTCGATTGCCAAGCTCCGCCATTGATATTATATTCATAAGGAGTCACTCCTCCTAAAGCTGTAGCTATTAAAGAAGCTCCATTAGTTCCGTCATAACAAAAATCAGAAGTTACTGCTATACTTGCTGTTGGCTGAACAGGAGCGATTAAGGTAAAAGTATTTGTTACAGTACAATTATTTGCATCTGTTACACTTATTGAGTAAGTTCCTGCTTGGGATAGATTAGTAAAAACAGCACTGGATTGAGGCCCTACAGTTGTTGCATCAGGTTGTGTAAGGGTATAATTGTAACTTCCCCAGCCACCAGCTGCATTTACCGTCAGCTGCCCGTTAGAATTACATTTTAGAGGAGAAACCGTTGTTGTAACTGATAATGCTGCTGTTGGTGCTGCAATTGTAACTGTAGATGTAGCGGTACAATTTGTATTATTATCAGTAATTATTATAGTGTAAGTTCCTGCAACAAGATTACTTAAATTAATTAGGGATGCTGTTTGAGTCGTAACAGGAGTTCCTCCATTAATGGTGTATGAATAGTTCGTTGTTCCTGAGACAGCGAAGTTTAAGGATCCTGTTGCTGAGCCTAAACATCGAACATTATTTACAATAGTTCCTACCACATTTATTGGAGCTAATGGTGCTATAGTATAATCTTCCTGATAGGTGCAGTTCTTAGCATCCGTTACCTGAAAAGTATAGGTGCCTGGAGATAAATTGTTGATTCCCGTTGCGGTTACTATTGCACCGGCAGGAAGAGATGGTATAATGGTATAAGTATAAGGGGTGTTTGTTCCTGTGGTAGTGATGCTAACATTTGATTTATTGGTAGGACAAGTTAGAGCTGTGGCGCTGAATGTCAAATCCGCTGGGGGATTTAATGGTGTGATGGTGACTGTATTAGTAATAAAAGTACAGCCATTACTATCTTTGACAGTAATGCTATAAGTTCCATTTGTTAATCCTGATAAAGTAGTTCCCGGCTGAAAGTTTATGCCATCAATACTATAGGTATATCCGGGAGTACCGCCTGAAACTCCCTGAGCTTCTATTGTTGCGGTACTTGAACAGCTATAAGGAGTTGTTAGTTTTGCAGTGCCCGTAATTGCAGTAGGTTGGTTAATTGTTATTATTTGTGGAGTACTTAAACAATTTGTCCCTGCTAAGGAATATTTAATAATAGCATTGTAGGTTCCTATACCAAGATTAGAAAAAGTTGGATTTGCTACATAAGTAACTCCATTGTCAATACTATATGTTAAAGTGTATCCATTGGCATTGGTAACGTTAAACTTGATTTCTCCTGTTGTATTGTTATAACATAAGATATCTGTTTTGGTAACGGTATAAACTGGAGCCGGTATGGCAGCAACGGTTATTGAAGTTGTAGTACTACAGTTTTTGCTATCAACAACTTGTATATTGTATATTCCTCCTGATGGTAATGGATTGGTCACCACAATTTGTGGAATACTTTGAGAACTAGTGCTCCCATTTACATAATAGGCATATGGAGGAGTACCTCCCGAAGGATACACTGTGATTTCTCCATCTGTACAGGTCAATGGTTTGGTAAGAGCTGATGTTGCCGTAAGCAGAGGAGGATTTGTTATTTGAATATTTGCAGAATAATCACAACCATCATCAGTCCAAACCCGGACAGTATAGGTAGCTGGATTCAAGCCCGAGAATTCATAATCACTGGCAGTTATAGGGCCAACACTGTTGACTAATGTAGCTCCCTGATAAATGCTGTAATAATATTGCGGATCAGCATCATTAGCAGCTATTTTTATAGAACCTTTGTCTCCGTTACAAAGCGGTTGTGTAACAATGGTAGCTACTGAGAAATTTCTTTTTCTAATAAGGATATTAGGAACTGAAAAGATACAAGGATTTGTAGTTACACCTACTTGTTTGATGTAAACGGTATAAGAACCAGCGGTTGTAATTGTAAAAACATTAGATGGTAGGTAAGTTACTCCATCCAGACTGTATTCATATCCTGCAGGTACTCCTCCAATGGTTATTTTTCCATTTGTTGTACAAACAATATCTTTGGTGGTATAGGTAGGATTTAATAGATTTTGGTATACATTGAAATAGAATCGGCTAAAACATCCACCAGCGTATCTTAGTGTCACTCTATATTGTCCTGCTGTATTGACCGTATAATTAGATCCTGTACTTAAAACATTCCATTGACAGGCTGCATTTTCATTGGCACAATTAGCAATCGTTTGTGCTGCACAACTGCTTTCGTTTAATTTTTCCCATTCAATGGAGGAAGCATCTGAAATATTGGTTTGGATAAGTCGTGTTGCATTAGCTCCACAAAGAAAGATATTAGGTAATGGTTTTCCATTATTTTGACAGGTAACTACTTCATCTGCATAAGGAATTACAGGATTAGTAATAGTGTTTCCAAAAGGGATTACTGTTATTTCTTCTTTAATGGTTCTACAACTGGATGTAGAAGTAACGTAATAGGTTCCTGTACTTGTTGCGGTATAGGTTTGATTTGTGCCTACAACCGGAGTTCCTGTCGGGCTTGTGGACCAGGAATAAGAAGTATATCCGTCTGCAGCAGATAATGTTGCGCTGGCACCACACAATACGGAACTTTTGGTAAATGTATGACCATCAATATTTACTAAAAAATTGGTGGATTGGGGTGTACCAAAATTACAAGTGGTTGTAGAAAAACTACCCTCATCCTGAATTACTTTTGTGTTGAT
This sequence comes from Flavobacterium sufflavum, assembly GCF_004016525.1. Taxonomy (GTDB): domain Bacteria; phylum Bacteroidota; class Bacteroidia; order Flavobacteriales; family Flavobacteriaceae; genus Flavobacterium; species Flavobacterium sufflavum. The sequence continues at coordinate 571,085 of NZ_SACJ01000001.1, read as the reverse complement.
AACGCCTTGATAAGTAGCAAAAGCCTGATTTTTAATCTCATTAGAGCAGGCAGTACTTAATTGATTATAATCGCTGACTAATTGTACATGTAAACGGATGGTTTGGCTTACATCACCAACTTCTACTAAGGTATTTGGGATAGAAAATTGTAATGTTCTTGTAGTGGAGTTATAGCTATGGGTTACTCCTGTTGGTAAGGAAGTAATATCCGCGGGGTAATTAAATATTACATTGGTAGGAAGGACATCTTTTAGCGTAAAATTCTTGACATTGTCATTTCCAATGTTTTGGAAAGCTATTTCATAATATAAATTATCTCCTAATGAGACATTGGTATTTCCAATATCATTTCCATTGATATCTTCAACTATTTTAGAGAGTTTAATTTCAGGGGCTATGACATCTACGCCAAAAGCATTAAAAAAGGAAAATACAGGATTGGCTTGGCCTTTAGCTACCTGAACGGTAATTGTTGCACTAGTGGCATTATAATTAATAACGGAATTCTGTGCTCCTAAAACACTCTCTATTCCTGTATCGTAACCTAATGAATTACTATTATTAGGGACTCTATCTGTAAAATAGCCATTTGCCTCTGTAATATTACTATTGAAAAATCTATTGGAAGCTCTTTGAGAATTGGTGATTGCTTTACCATTGATTTCGGTTTTACTTCCAACCTCTCCTTTATCTCCTTCCAAGCTAGCAAAAGCATATAATATGTTTATAGTTCCAGAAGGTGGTGTTATAAAACTTGAAATAGGTATAGATAGGGTTTTATCATCATAAATACTGCTGAAACCATCAAATGAGGTAATTGATTTTTTTGTTGCCGTATCATCTTCATAAACTATAAAAAGTGTCCATCCGGCCGATAAACCTGTCGTTGAGTTAAATCCTAAACTGGAAGTTACATTTGCAATAGTATAAGTCCCTTGAGGATCGGTTAAGCCAGATAGTAAAGATGTTACGTCAGCATAACAAGCATATGGCGTGTTTGTTGGTTCGTTTGTTCCTGCTGCTATGGGAGAAACTACTGCATCATAAATAAGTTCACCTGTTATATCAGTATAGGCAGTATTTCCTGGTAATTTTAATTTTATTTTATTGATGTCAGTTCTGCTTTGTGGGACCTGAAGTATAGCTGCCCAATATAAGCCTGCGTATGCAATTCTGGAGCAGCCTGTAGTACTTGGCATTTTTAGGTTGGCACTACTTGAACTAAAAGTGGAAACATCACTGTCAATATCAATATATTGCATGTTTGTATTCTGGTTGACGCTATTATCACTCAGGTTATTGTTGTCTTTGCCCAAAATATTGTTACCAATTAGTAACATATTCCCTTTTATTTCATTGTTATTATATCTAATAGCAAACGATTTGTAATTTTGGGCATACGAAGTTGTGTTCAGAAATACTGCAAAAAGCAATAGTTGAACATGGATTAGGCCATAATTTTTTACCCTTTTTATAAAAAAGAGGGTTGAATTTATAGCGCACAAGATGTTAGTTAGTAGGTAGTTTTTTGATTTCATTGGCGCAAATCTTTTTTCAAAAATTGTCTGACGATTTTTATTGATTTAAATAGATTCTTTGGGGATAAAATCTATTTAAATTTCTTAAAATGTATTTTTAGTTTAGATTTTGAGAACTTTCATTATATTATTTTTACAGCTCATTTCGTGTTAGTTTTTTGTATTAATTTTCAACTTTAACTATAATCATTTTACCATTATAAGGAGTACTTCCTTTTGATGATAGGGCTCTTTTGGCTTCTTCAATATTGTCAAATCTATTGTAGTAAATAAAATATTTACTGGTATTGACATCATAGAAGAAGTTAATGTCTTTTTGTCCTGCTGAGACTGTTTTTGTTAAAAATTCGTCTCTTTTGGATGAGTCATTATGTACAGCAATTATCAGATAATAACCTGCATCAGTATTCTTAATCTTCTTTAAAATTTGCATATTGGCCTGTTCATCTCCATAATCAAAATCTTCTGGTTTGAAATTGTTTTTAGAGACAGGAGTCGTTTCTTTTATGCGTTTTAATGCTTCCAGGTCTTTTAAATATCTAGAATCATCATTTTCAAATGAAGCGCGTTTTATCCTTCTTTTTTTCTCGATTTCTGTTTCTTTTTTGATTTCTTCCAGTGATGTAAGCAATTTGGTATTTGTCTGAATTAATTTTGTTTGGTCATCTTTTAATGATTCAATCGATTGTAAATAGTGCTGACTAGCTTCATCAGTTTTATTATGACCTTTTTTCAGTCTTTCTTTATATAAGTTTTCTAATTCAGTTATTTTATCTTTTTGGGTTTTAATCAATTGATCTATTTCTGAGTTTAGAGAAAACAAGGCATTGTTTTCGGCTGTTACACTTTTAAAAGGTTTTGGTTGTGTGAAAATCCCTTTTTCACTTAAATCATTTTCTTCTTTTAAATCTTTAAGGTCTTTTTCTTTATTAGATACTGTGCCATCAAGTTTTTTTAACAATTCTAGTTGTTTGGTTTTGAATTCTTTGATTAGATTTATTAAATTTTCCATTGATTTAGCAAGTTCATCATTTGGTGAGATAGCGAGTTTCGCTTGAGCTATAGAATCTGCTTTTGCTTTCGCATCTGCCAATAATTTAGCCTGTGCGTCAGCTTTGGCTTTGTTTTCAGCAGCTAGTTTAGCCTGTGCCAATGCATCTGTCTTTGCTTTTTCATCTGCCAGTAACTTAGCCTGAGCATCCGCTTTGGCTTTGTTTTCAGCGGCTAGTTTAGCTTGCGCTAATGCATCTGCCTTTGCTTTTTCATCTGCCAGTAATTTAGCCTGAGCATCCGCTTTGGCTTTGTTTTCAGCGGCTAGTTTAGTCTGTGCCAATGCATCTGATTTTGCTTTTTCATCTGCCAGTAACTTAGCCTGAGCATCCGCTTTGGCTTTGTTTTCAGCGGCTAGTTTAGCTTGTGCCAATGCATCTGCCTTTGCTTTTTCATCTGCCAGTAACTTAGCCTGAGCGTCAGCTTTGGCTTTGTTTTCAGTAGCTAGTTTAGCCTGTGCCAATGCATCTGATTTTGCTTTTTCATCTGCCAGTAACTTAGCCTGTGCGTCAGCTTTGGCTTTGTTTTCAGCGGCTAGTTTAGCCTGTGCCAATGCATCTGCCTTTGCTTTTTCATCTGCCAGTAACTTAGCCTGAGCATCCGCTTTGGCTTTGTTTTCAGCAGCTAGTTTAGCTTGTGCCAATGCATTTGTCTTTGCCTTTTCATCTGCCGGTAACTTAGTTTTGGCGTCAGTTTTGGCTTTGTTTTCAGCAGCTAGTTTAGCTTGTGCCAATGCATCTGCTTTTGCTTTTGCTTTTTCGTCTGCCAGTAATTTAGTCTGGGTGTCAGTTTTGGCTTTGTTTTCTACAGCTGGTTTAGCCTGTGCTATTGTATTTGTTTTAGCTTTTGGATCCGTTTTGGCTTTGTTTTCTAAAGCTGGTTTAGTCTGTGCAATCGCATTTGTTTTAGCTTTTTGATCCGTGATTAATTTAGCTTGAGGATCAGTTTTTGCTTTATTTTCTACAGCTGGTTTGTTTTGAACAGTTGTAGCAGCTTTAGTTTGGGTAAGAGGCTCTGTTTTAGTTTTATTAGCTATAGCAGTTTGATTATTGATTCTGTTTTGAAGGATTGCTTCTCTTTTAGCTTTGGCATCTGCAATTAATTTCGCTCTGTCTGCAATAACTTTATTTTTAGCATCAGCAATTTGCTTTGCTTTTTCGTCAGCTTTTATTTTGGCATCGGCAATTAATTTTGCTCTAGCCTCGTTAGCTATTTTTGTTTTGTCCGTTGCTTCTGTGTTAGTATTGGTCTTAGGTTTTGAAGCCACATATTTTCTGGTCACTTTTGGGGTAATGAGAGCACCTTCGTTATCGTCATCATCATTGTAATAGTTGTCTCCTTTAAATCTGTAGGCAAGCGTAATTTCGTGGGAAGATCCAAAGTTTGATAAATTCCCCATAGCTTTTTCAAAATTATATTCAATTGAAATTCGTGGACTTATATTTAATCCCAAACCGGCAGACATACCATATAAAGTGTTATATCCTGCCTGAGCCCAAATTCCATTTGGAGTAGCAAACATCACTAAACCCGAAACAATGGTTTTGTCTTTTTTAAGTTCTGTTTTCAATAGAGCTGAAAATTTACTTTTATCGAAAAAACCGTAAGTGTCCAAATAGCCGGTATGCATAGCATGCAATTCGATGCTTCTTTCAGGATTGTCCTGAATAATTTTAGATGTTTTAAAATTGTATAAAATCAGATTATTCACCGATACACCAAAATCAAGAAACTCAGTTCCATAATTGATGCCGGGATTTATGGTTGTTAAAAAGCTCGAAGGAATATTTTGCAATGAAGGGTCTGCATTAGTTGTGATTACTTTACCACTGTTTAGACCGCTTTTGTAAAATCCAACATTAAGACCAAAGGTTAAATTACTGTCTCTATCCAGAACCACGTTATGAGCAAAATTAGTAACCGCACCAAAGGTGGTTAGAACACCATAATTTTGTTGAAAGAATCCAATTGCAATTCCTTCATTTTCTTTGAATCGGCCTGAATAACCAACTAAATAAGTTTGTGGAGCATCATCAAATTGTACCCATTGTCTTTTATTGTAAAAACTGATATAAGAACCTTGTTCTCTAACAAAGCTAAAGGTGGGATTAATGAGATATCTATTGAATTTTAAAGAATTTCGTACGGGCAATGCAAATGAAACTACTCCATCTTCCTGAGCATAGAATAGCTGGGTAGTACATAAAAACAAGGATATAAATAGTAAAATTCGTTTCATCTATTTTATTTTACTACAGTTATAGACCCTTTTTTTACTTTTCCGTCTTTTGTTCGGATAATGTAATAATATACAGGATTGATATTTTTAAAATTTAATATGCTTTCAGGCCAATTGTTTAAATAATTATCCGTTTTAAACACTAATTCACCTGATGAATTCATCATAATTATTTCGGTATTTGTACCGCTGGTATATTCTTGAGGTATCACCCAGGTATCATTTATTCCATCGCTATTGGGACTTATCAAATTGGGTATTGTAACCGCATTGCTATCAATAAAACTATTTATAGTAAAAAGCATTTCATTATATGAAATGCAACCAGAGTTTTGGGTAATGATAACTTTGTAATTTCCCATTTGGTTTATGTTTAGACTAGCAGCAGTGGCTCCTGTTATTGCAACATCATCTAAATACCATCTGTAAGATGGATTTACGGCATCTGTTGTTGTAATAACATTTTTTGTCTCTCCTTCGCTTAATGTATATGTTTCTGAAATGTTTAGAGAACTAGTGAATTTTACTTTTTGCAAATTGATAGTAGCCGTGGAGATACAACTTCCAAAGTCAACATTAACAGAGTATAAACCTTCTTCATTTGTTGTATAAGTATTGCTATTTGCTCCAGATATTAAAACATTGTTTTTATACCATTTATAGCTATTTCCTGTTTGAGTGGTAAGTGTTGTAGCATTTCCATTAGAACAAAAAGGGTTTCCAAGACTTGAGGTTATGGATGCTGACTGACCTGAAGCTTCTGAAACGCTTACTCTGTTAGAATATGAATTTGATGTACAGCTGCCATAATTTGTCTCAACGTAATAGGTTCCGGCTTGGTTAACGGTCAAACTTGAAGTTGTGGCAATAGGGGTCAGTGATGGTTCTTTAAACCATTTGTATGTTAATGCAGGATATTTTAACGGAGAATCATTAGTTCCCGTTCCCGGATTATCAATTTTTAAAACATAATTTCCTCCAGGACAATAGGTGGCTGTAGGAACAAAATTGTTAATAGAGAACGGACTGTTTTGAATTTGATAATATGCTGAAAAGGAAACTGAATTTGTACTTGTTGCCGCCGGACTGGTGCTTCTGATTCTAATTTTGTACTGTTCTCCAGCCATAGTTGTTGGTACAGAAAAATTTAAAGTTGCAGGGGAGGTGGTTATTGCGCCCTGATTAGAACTAACTAGAGTAGTGGGAGTTGTAAAATTTCCACTGGCATCTGATAGTTCTACTATAAATTGATTTGATGAGTTTAGTCCGGAAACAGGTGAAAAAGAAAAGCTTACCGTAAAAGGCTTTGTAGCATTGTAAGTAGCATCAGTACAAATTTGGCTAAAACCGAGATTAGGAGTTCCGATACTAATTTGAGCATAAGAAGTTGTTGCTAAAAATAGAGCAAAATATAAAAAACAAAATATTTTTTTCACGGTAGTATTCATTCCTTAAAAGACTCTTTTTTAGCATAATTAAAAATATAACTTGGAGACAATTTATATTAATGTTACTTTTTCTGGTTGAAATATAAAATTCTAGAAATAAGTTGTTTAATCTACACTAGAGGCAATGATTTTACCTATTCGCAATCTGTAATCAGGTCTTTTTTCGTTTAAGCAATCAATAAAAGTTTCTTTGTTGTCACTTTTAGCATAAACATTCGAGAAAATACTGTTGCCATACCAATTCTCTAAATCTTCATTATTGGAATTAAATTCTGTGAAAATATTTCCTTTGCAGAAATTAAAATACATCTGTTCAAATTTGATTTTGTTTAGATTTGCATCATTAACTTCCATTTTACTGTCTAATAAAACGGCTGGATTAAAACCTGAAACAACTGTTCTTTTACATTCAAGAGAAGTGTTTTCGGCAACATAAATAGCCTCTTTAATCAATCCTGATTCTATGTCGGCATTAATGTTATCGCTATTGTTGACTAAGGTTAAATTTGTTGCAACTACTGATGTTTGTTTTTTTGAGAAATCAACTTCTTCTCTTTTGCTGTAGGAAGCAATGTCTAAACATCTTGAACCTAGTTTGCTTGATAAAAATGAAGAGCGGATTGCCAATGAATTACTTATGTTGCATTGGGCACCATAGTTAAATTTGAAGTCATCATTACTGGATTTAAAGGAGATCAGCTTAGTTAAGTTTAGTTCGCCACCATAAATTTCAAAAGAATCACCGCCAGAATAACTTACCATAATGTTTTCAATTATAGTTTTATTACCTATTCCGGCTAATAACAAAGAATTGAAATTTCCTCCATTTACTTTTGCTCCGGCAAATTCTATTCTTACATATCGCAAAATACCTGAATTACAGCCAGAATTTGTTCCTCCGTATGATGTTTGTAGAGGATCTAAATCGAAATTAACCGAAGAAACGCTTCCGAATTTGTTAATAGGAGCATCGCCTAACACTATTATTCCTCCCCAATCGCCTGCTTTTTTGAAACTTTTGTTAGAAGTAAAAACAATTGGGTCAGTTTCTAAACCATCGGCTATTAAGGAGGCACCTTTGGTAATAATCAATGCAGCCTTAGATTCAGAATCACATAGTATTACAGTTCCCGGTTCGATGGTAAGAATTGCATTGTTTGAGACATAAACGCTTCCTTGTAATAAGTAAACGTTCTTCTTGTATAATTTTGTGTTGGCAGTAATGTTTCCTGCCAATATTTGATTCGCTTCACCATAATCAGCTTTATTGGATTTGAATTCAGTCCAATTATTTAGCCAATTATTTAACCCTGTTATTCCTTTTTCTTGTTGTGCATTTGCACTGAAAATCACCAAAAGAAACATTCCTATAATTTGAGTAAAGTTTTTCATAAGCTAAAAGATGAAATTATTAATACTGTCGAATCAAAAAAGAAGTAAGACATATTTATAAGCCTTCAAATTCATGTAATGATTTCATTATATTTTCATAAAATAAAATTGCTGCAATTAGGTTATCCTTGTCTGAATAGGGTAACAATTTTTTTTGAAATTCAATTGTTGATTCCAGATAAGCGGCTGTGCTTTCTGATTGTGTGTCAATCACTTTTCTATTATCGGAATCATTTGGAATTCCTATGTCAGCAGTTGTAATTCCTGGTTTTGTTGCAAAAGCAATGTATGGTAATGTTTTTACAAGAACTTTTATACGTTCAACGTATAACTCTAAAAGCTCCCCTTTTTGTTTAGTTTTTAATTCGTCTAAATCATGGTATTTTTTTATTACTGCATCAGTGCTTATAATGCCTTTGGGAATAGTCTTGTTTTGCGAAAAAGTCGCAGCAGTAGATAGTATAAAAATACTTAAAAGAAAAACCTTCGCTTTCATGTCTTAATAATTAAACTTGTTATAGACAAAATTATAGAATTAAAATTGATTTCCTTAGTTATTAACATTTTATTTTTAATAAAATAGTTACAAATTTTTTAAAAAAAAGCAAAACATCGGTAAAATGCGCATTATAACGATTTTTTTTGTTTTTAATATTGATTTTGAAACAGATAAAAAAGTAAGATTTTTTGTTGATAAATAAATTGGTTGTTTGGTAAGTTGTTTAAAGTCAAATGATTTTGGTTTGGTTGGTGTGTATGCAAAAAGCCTTTTTTTAATCTCACTTTGAGATTAAAAAAAGGCTTTCAATAATTGTTTTTATTTTTTTCTTATTCTTTCAAATAACAAACAGACAAATGAGGTTGAGCGGCAATCATAAAGGTTTCAAATTCATTGCCGTCATCGGTGGTTTTAGAAAGCAGAAAGTGGTTGTCAACCATTCCTAAATAAGTAAGCAAAGGCGAATAAAATGTAATGCCTATTTTGTGTTTGGAAATATCGGTAATGTCGGTATTTATAATGTCTAATTGGTAATTTATAAAGGGGAAAAAGTTTTTTCCTAAGGCATCGGCTACGCGGTAGCAATTTCCTTTTAATTGTTGGACATAGTTATTTGCAGCGATGCCTACGAGATAATGCAGTTGTGAAGCCTTTTCATTCTCGGCCAGTAATTCCCTGAAAGTCTTTTTCGGATTTTCTTTCGAATTAAATTGTTGGTGCTGCAATAAATATTCCTGATAAGTATCTTCAAAAACGTATTTGTCCCAGGTTAGAGTAGCACTTTGTTCAATTTCAAAGCGATAGGCTAATCGTATTTTTGATTTATAGTTCATACTGATGGTATTTCGATGAGTAGCAACATGGCATTTTCTGATAAAGATTCCCATTCTACATCTTCTATTTCTTTTAAACTTAAAGCGTCACCACTTTCAAGAAGTCTGTTTTCAAATTCGAATGCACCGTTGATTATGTAAACAAAAATAACGTTTTCTTTGTTTTGGAGTTGGTAATGAGCTTCTTTCCTTCCATCAAATTGAGCTATAAAAGCAGTGGCAGTATTGTTTTTGAATAAAGTAATGAGTTTGTTTTTTTCTTCGAAATCAAATTTAAGTGATTTGTTTTCAAGGCTTGGCTCATTGGTTTTAAAACCAATTTGTAAAAAGCTCACGTTTTCATCAAACGGATTTGATACTTCAAATGAAGTTTCTTTATTGAAAACAATTTGTTGGATTTCTTCAGTTGTAATTAGTTTATTCTGATACTCAATTCCGCCATAGAGTGGTAAAATATAGTACAAACAATCGGCTTGGGCTAACATTGTTGTTCTTTGATGTGGCGCTAGTATCTGATAATTAAAAAGAAATAAAGAACCCAAATCTTTTGTTTTTTCTTGATAATTTTCGATACTAAATGTTGACCAACAATTGTAGCCCTTAGTTTGCCGTTGCTCTCTTGCTGTTGCCAGATACATTTGGGCGGGATGTTGCTTTATCATAATTTTGGGAATCAAATTAGCCCGCTACATTTATGGTATGTGTTAATACAAATCCCGCTGCAACACTTCCGGTTACGGTAGATAGTTCACTGCTTACTCCATCCGAAAAAACATTGTCATTAGCGTTATAAGTGTATCCGCTCATTCCCTTGGTATATCCATTTGCAGTTGAAGCATTAACCAGAACCACAGCGCTGCCGGAACCTTCAGGAAAGGCAATTTGGGTAACCAATAAAGAAGTTCCAGCCGAATTGTAAATGTGTACGTGAATGTGTGTGGCTCTTCCGCTGTACCATCCCGGGAAAATTGAGGTAAAACTAACCAGTCCATTAGCATTAGTGATTTGCCTTCCTCTTAAAAAATGAACAGCAGTAAAATCAGCCGATTGCATTCCGGTTCCTCCGTATTCTGAATAATAACCGTCTTTGTCACAATGCCAAATATCAACGATTGCACCTGCAAGAGCAGCGCAACTGGCATTTTTATTTTGGATTGTGATGTTTATCGTGAAAGGAACTCCAGTTCTATCGCTGGTAATATCTGATTTGACTAATGATGAAGGGCTTTTAGTAGGGAATGGTCCTGCTGTTTCTGATGGCGAAACAGTACAAGTTGAAGAACCCGAAGAACTTCCGGTATCAGTAGCCTGGGTGGTGTCGGTTGCACTTGAATCGGTAGATGAGTCGTCATCACTTCCACAAGAACTGATTATGGGTACAGCCAAAGATCCTAATCCTACTAGTCCTAATCCTTTTAAAAAATCTTTTCTTTCCATACTAAATACAATTTATAGGGTTATGGATATAAAGGTATTTAAACTTCTAAATGCATTAAAATTTATGAGGTAACGGGGTGGTTTTAAGCGGTAGAAAGATAAAAAATGGGTTTAAATTTGTTTTCGATAAAAAAATTATTCTTTGTTGAGCAAAGCAAAAAAAGCAGTTTCATAACTGGCACTTACCGGAATTTCTTCATCGTTGATGTAAATGATTTTGTTGCGGACTTTGTCAATTTTGGAAATAGGTACAATAAAAGAGCGATGTACCCTGATAAATTCCGTTTGAGGCAGTTTTTCTAAAAGTGCTTTTAATGTCATTCGGGCAACGACTGTTTTTTGATTCTGAATGTGGATTTTTAGGTAATCATCCAATCCTTCGATAAATAAAATATCCGAGAATAGGATTTTTATCAGACTGTAATCGGCGCGGATAAAAAGGTATTGTTGTTCAGGATCCTGGTTTTGCAATTTCCATTGAGAATAAGCTTTTTCTACGGCCTGTTGGAATCTTGAAAAAGTAAAAGGTTTTAAAATATAATCGGTGGCGCTTAATGTAAAACCTTCAACAGCATATTCTGAATAGGCGGTGGTGAAAATGACCATCGTTTTGTGAGGTAATTTTTTATAAAAATCAATCCCCGAAATCGATGGCATATTGATGTCCAGAAACAATAAGTCGACGGGATATTTTCTCAAATATTTAAAAGCGTCGTCTGATTTGGTGAACCTTTTTTCTAATTCAACCACATCCATCTGATTGCAAAAACTTTGCAAAACCTCTAATGCCAATGGTTCGTCATCTAATGCAATTGCTTTTAACATCCTACTTTAATTTTTAGTGTAACACTGTACGTTTCCGGTTTGTCATTAATTATTAAATCATGAGTGTCGGGATACAAATGGTTCAGTCTTTCTATGGTGTTTTGTAATCCAATACCATTTTCGGACGAATTGGGTTTTACTTTATTATTGGAAACAAATAAGCTCAAAATTTTTTCTCCAATGTTAATATGAATCTTGATTTCCGAATTTTGATTAGGGTTAACACCGTGTTTAAAGGCATTTTCAATAAAAGAAATCAGAATTAATGGCGTGATGCATTTTCCGTATTGGTTTCCTTCCACTTTGTAGTCAGTTAATACGGTGTTGCCTAAACGGGTTTTTTGAAGTTCAACAAAATTATTGATGTAATTGATTTCCTTGTCTAAGGAAATCACGTCATCATTAGCATTGGTGATGATGTAACGCATTAATTCAGACAATTGTACTACCGCATCGGCTGTTTTGTCTGATTTTTTTATCGCCAAAGCATAAATGCTGTTTAAGGTGTTAAACAAAAAATGGGGATTGATTTGGGCTTTCAGGAAAGACAATTCCGATTGCATTTTTTCTTTTTCAACTTTTCGCAAACGATTATTGATGGCAAATAGTAAACTGGAAATCACGCCAATCAAATAGACTAAAACAGTATGGCTGTATTGGGTAGGAGGGCCGCCGCCTCTTTTGTCAAAATGGGGCGGAAAAGAATGTGGCATTTTGTTGTGAAATGGCATTCTTTTTCCAAAATCCAAAAAATTGCGTTCGGGATTATCAAAATGAGTCGAAATCCAAAGAAAGAATAACAGAAACACAATGATAATTCCAAAATAAGAAACCATTTTATTCGAAAAATAGAATCGGGGAATTAAACAATAATAATTAAAGTAGAAGAAAAGCAGTAAAAGAAAATAGATTAAGAAATAGATTCTGTCGTGACCATTATATGATAAATTTGGTAAATTAAAAATACTTCCTGTTGATGTAAAAGCATAAGGCAGCAGCATAAAAGTGATGCATACTAAGATGTGCCAGGCATAAAAGGAAATGTTTTTTTTCATTAGAACAGAATTAACTAACTCAAATTTAAACTTCTTGTTATAAAAAGGCTAATTATTGAGGTAAAAATCATTTTTGTTGCGGTATTCGCCCGGAGTTAGACTTACTATTTGCTTGAATATTTTTGAAAAATGCGGTAAATTAGAAAAACCGGTATCTAAAGCAATTTCTAAAAAACTCTTGTTTGTTGTTGCAATAAGGTATTGTGCCCTTTCTATTTTTTTTTCGTGAATATAGTTCAAAGGTCTTTGTCCGGTATGGATAAGGAATTGTTTCGAAAAATAATCCTGATTTTGATTTACTCTTTGCGCTAATTCAGCAACGCTGAGGTTTTTGTCTAAATGAAGTTGTATGTAACTCATAGTATCCAGAATTTTTGAAGGCATGCTTTGGGATGTATTTTGCCTGAAATTCTTGGTGTTTAAAAATCTGGAAATTAGTAGCAATAGAATTCCCTGGTTTTCAAATTTTAGATGTGGTTTTAGTTCGCTGTTATGAGATTGATATTCTTTGTAATAGGCTTCTTTTTCATAAACTTTTGGATTGTTAGATCTGTTAATACCTCTTCCTGGATTGTTTTGAAGCATTTGTTTTATAAGAGAAATGTCAGTTTCAGTAGCGGGCAATTTCATAACATTTCTATTATGATTAAACAGCGAAATTCCATCAGGAGATTCCTCGAAAAACTGAATAAAAAACTGACTTAAATATTCTTCGCAATTCAAATTACAAATAGTAAAACTCGGAATAAGGTATAAGAAACCCGATTCCAGAATTAATTTATCGGAATTGTTCGAAATAGTGCCTATTCCCTCGTCGATGTAATATAATCGATAATACGGACTAATTACATTGTTGAAATTCCATTTTTGGTCAAGTTTCACATAATCAATATGTAACAAGGAAAAAGAATATTTGAAAGTACTTTTGGACATAATAATCTTAAAAAGATGAAAAAATCGTTTTTGAGTAATAAAAAATCGTTTTTGTATAAAAAATATCTAATACGACTAAGCTACATTTGTTTTTATTTATTAAAAAATTGAGGTTAAAAAAACTAATAATCAAATTTATATAATAAATGCATAATATATAAGGATATTTTGCACTCATTCTAATGCAGAAATGAAATTTTATAAAAGTATACCAAAACGGAAATATATAAAACTATCAAAATTATAAAAGATGGAAAGAAGAAATGCATTAAAATTAGGTTTGTCGGCTCTGGCCGGAATTTACTTATCTCCATTATTAGGACAATCTCATATATTAAATTCCCCTGCTTTTAAAGGGCCGTTTGAACCAACCTGGGATTCGCTGGCGAAATACCAGGTGCCCGATTGGTTTCGCGATGCTAAATTTGGAATGTGGGCACATTGGGGACCTCAATGTGAACCTGAAGCTGGAGATTGGTACGGGCGAGGAATGTATGAAGAAGGTTCAAGGCAGTACAAATATCATGTTGAAAAATATGGACATCCGTCAAAATTTGGATTCAAAGATGTAATTAATGTCTGGAAAGCCGATAAATGGAATCCGGAAGAATTGGTGAATTTGTATAAGGATTCCGGAGCCAAATATTTTATGGCAATGGCTAATCATCACGATAATTTGGATTTGTACGATAGTAAGTTTCAGCCTGAATGGAATTCGACTAAAATAGGTCCTAAAAAAGATATTATTGGCGGTTGGGAAAAAGCAGCCCGTAAAGCAGGCTTGCCTTTTGCGGTGAGTGTCCATGCGGCTCATGCCTGGAATTGGTTTGATACTTCTCAGGGTGCTGATAAAAACGGTCCGCTGGCAGGAGTTCCTTATGATGGAAAACTAACTAAAGCTGATGGAAAAGGAACCTGGTGGGAAGGTTTAGACCCTCAGGATTTGTATGCACAAAATCATCCATTAAGTGCAAAACCTTCAGGTAATTCATCGGTGCACAGCCAGTGGGATTGGGGTGATGGTGCTTCAGTACCAACTTCAGCCTATTCGGAAAAATTTCATGACAGAACGGTTGATTTGATTGATAAGTATAATCCAGATATGATTTATTTTGATGATACGGCATTTCCATTATGGCCTGTGAGCGATGCCGGTTTGCGAATTGCGGCGCATATGTATAATAAAAGTTTGCAGAAAAATAAAACCGTTCAGACAGTTATTACAGGTAAAATTTTAACTGAACAGCAGCGTAAAACCATGGTTTGGGATATTGAAAAAGGACAAAGTAACAACATCGAACCTTTGCCTTGGCAAACCGATACCTGTATTGGAAATTGGCATTATGATAGAGGCGTTTACAATAACAAACGATACAAATCGGCTAAAACGGTTATCCATACGTTGATAGATGTGGTGAGTAAAAACGGAAATTTGATGCTTAATATTCCGGTGCGAGGCGATGGAAGTATCGATGAGTTAGAACGTGCTATTGTTGAAGAAATTGGCGTTTGGATGAAACTAAACAGTAAAAGTATTTATGGAACCCGTCCTTGGAAAATATTTGGCGAAGGCCCACAACAACAAAGTACTGCAGCTTTAACTGCTCAGGGTTTTAATGAAGGAAAAGGTAAACCGTACACATCAGAAGATATTCGTTTTGCTCAAAAAGATAAAAAACTATATGCTACTGTAATGGCCTGGCCGGAAAACGGCACAGCAATTATTAAAAGTTTAGGGAAATCAAATCTGCATCATACAGAGAAAATTAGACAAATAAAATTGGTAAGTACAGGAGAAAAATTGAAGTTTAAACAGACTGAACAAGGTCTTGAAGTATATTTCCCTGCTCAAAAACCCGAAGCTTCTTTTGCGAATGCGCTGGAAATTGTTTAAAAATGAAAAAATGAAGAAAAAAACAATTCTATTTGTCTTACTTATTCCAATGTTTTGTATTGGACAAGTGGTTAAGAGCTACAAAAAACATAATGATAAAGTAGTTTTAACTCTAGATAAAGGAGAACTTTATTTGAGTCCTTTAACCGAAAATACCGTAAGAGTTCAGTATGCTTTGGAAATTAAAAGTCAAATTCCCGAATTAGTTTTTACTTCAAAAGTTAAGCTGCCTGACTTTAAGGTTTCCGAATCGAAATCGCTTATTGAAATTACTACATCAAAAATGACTGTGGTGGTGGATAAAAAAAGTGGCGTATTATCTTATCGGAATGCTCAGGGAAAGGTGTTTTTAAGCGAAAAACCAGATAGCCGCATTTTTAAACAAAGTTCAGTACAAGGAGAACCGTGCTATATTGCGGAACAAGGTTTTACTACTCAGCCTGATGAATATATTTATGGTACAGGTCAGTTTCAGGACGGACATTTGGATATTAAAGGATTGCCCAGAAGATTAACTCAGGTAAATACACAAATTGCTATTCCATTTATTATGTCAAGCAAAGGCTATGGTTTGTTATGGCACAATTACGGACTTACCGATTTTAATCCTGCTGATTCTATTGTGAATTTAAAGCCAGCAGGTACAAGTGGAGAAGCTATTACTGTTGCTGTTACCACTACTAACGGAACACAAAAGGAAACGCGCCAGGATGGTGTCTTTACCGGAAATTTCACGGTTAAAGACAATGGTGAGTATGCTATTTTGCTGGATGTAGGGCAAAAAATGGCCAGAAAATGGCAACTTACAATTGACGGTAAAGAGGTTATTAGTTTTAAAAATCATTGGCTTCCGCCTACAACGAGCACATTGGTTAAATTAACAGCAGGTAAACACGACATTGTGGTTACAGGAGAAAAAAACGATCTTCCTGTAGTGTATTATCGCAAAGTTACCAATGAAACAGTCTTTAGATCTCCTGTTGCTAATAAGCTGGATTATGTAGTTTTTGCCGGAAATTCAGATGAGGTTATTTCAAGTTATCGCGATTTGACAGGACAGGCTCCGCTTATGCCTGTGTGGTCGTTGGGTTATATCCATTGTCGTGAGCGTTTTATGACTCAAGATGATTTGCTTGAGAATGCCAGAGCATTCAGAACGAAAAAACTACCAATGGATTTAATTGTTCAGGATTGGCAATATTGGGGGAAATATGGTTGGAATTCGATGAAATTCGATGAAGAGCTGTTTCCAGATCCTGCTGCAATGGTAAAAGAATTACATCAAATGAATATGAGACTGATGCTTTCCGTTTGGTCCAAAATTGATAAAGAAAGTGTGCTTGGTAAAGAATTTGGCAACAAAAAATACTATATCCCAAATACCGAATGGGTTGATTTTTTTAATCCTGAAGCAGCAAATTATTATTGGAAGAATTTCAGCGAAAAGCTCTTAAAGCCTTATGAAATTGATGCCTGGTGGCAGGATGCTACGGAACCGGAAAATGATGATTTAGTTGGCAGAAAAATAAATAATGGAGCAATTCCCGGAGAGCAAATGCGAAATGTTTATCCGTTGTATGTAACAAAAACGGTATATGAAGGTTTAAGAAAAGACGATCCAGACAAAAGAGTTTTTATTCTTACAAGAAGCGGGTTTTCAGGACAACAGCGTTACGCATCAGCCGTTTGGACCGGGGATATAGGCAATGATTGGGAAACTTTGCGTAGACAACTTACGGCGGGATTGAATTATTCCATAACAGGATTACCCTGGTGGACTTTTGATGCAGGAGGTTTTTTCCGTCCTGGGAAAAGTCAATATACAGATTCTAAATTTCACGAACGTTTTTTAAGATGGTTTCAGTTGGCTACATTTTCTCCTCTTCAAAGAGTACACGGATATCAAACGGATACTGAATTCTGGAGATTCGGTGAAAAAGTGGAAGCTGAATCTTTAAAATACTTAAACTTTCGTTATCGTCTGCTTCCCTATATTTATTCACAAGGAGCGGACATAACTTTTAAAAACGGAACATTGATGCGCCCACTGATAATGGATTTTGCAAATGATACAAAAGCACTGCAGCAAAAATACGAGTACATGTTTGGGTCTGCTTTTCTTGTTGCTCCTGTTGTTTCAGAAGCTGTGGAGAATTGGGAGGTTTACTTGCCGGAAAATCAATCAGGATGGTTTAATTTTTGGACAGGGAAACATTATAATGGCGGACAAACTGTAAAAACAGCTGCATCTCTTTCAACCATTCCTTTATATATAAAATCGGGTTCAATCATTCCGATGGGAGAAAAAATGCAGTACACAAATGAAAAGCCTGCTGAAAATCTTGAAATTAGAGTCTATACAGGCGCTAATGGGAAGTTTGAGCTTTATGAGGATGAAGGAACGAATTACAACTATGAAAAAGGAGCTTTTTCGGTGATACCTTTTGAATGGAACGAACAAAAACAAACGCTGACAATTGGAAAACGAAAAGGCAAAAGTTTTAATGGATTAATTGAAAACCGTGTGTTTAATATTGTTTGGGTTGACGAATCAAACGGTATTGGTATCGAAAACGGAGAAACAAATATTTCGGTAAAATACAATGGAAATAGTATTGCTATTCAAAAAAAATAAAAATATGATAAGATCAATAAAATACATTTATTTAATATTCTGTCTTATTTCAACTGCGTTTACAATAAATGCTCAGGAAATTGTATCACCAAATAAGAAAATTAAGGTGATTATTGCTTCGAAAAAAACATCGGATAATAACTCTTTTGGAAAAGTATATTTCAAGATTTTATATAAAAACAAAGCGGAATATATCGAAGTAGTACCCAATTCTCCAATGGGAATTACCAGAGATGATCAGCAGTTTACGGATAATCTAAAATTAGTTGGTGAATCGAAAGAGAAAACCGTAAATGAAAAATATGAAATGATTTCCGGTAAGCGAAAACTGTGTACAAATTTAGGTAATGAGAAGGTTCTTCAATATGTAAATTCAAATAACAAACCTTTAAATATTGTTTTTAGAGTTTATAATGATGGAGTAGCATTTCGCTATGAATTCACCGATAAAACAAATTCATTAGTAAATATCATTGATGAAACAACAACTTATGTTTTTCCATCGGCTACTAATCGTTGGTTACAAGAGTATATTGATTCTTATGAAGGTTTTTTTCCTTTTTCTAATACTGGAAAGAGCAATAATAAGCAAGAATGGGGATTTCCGGCATTATTTAAAGTAAATAATAATCCAATTTGGGTGTTGATTTCTGAAGCCAATATTACAGAGAATAATTGTGCTGCTAAACTAAGTAATCTTAAAAATCCAAATGAGTACAAAGTGACTTATCCTTCGCCAAGAGATAATTTTAAGCAAACGGGAGTTAAAACCACTTTGCCTTGGAATTCACAATGGCATACGCTAATTATTGGTCAGTTGTCAGATGTAGTAGAATCTACTTTGATTACTGATGTTAGTGAACCAAATAAATTAAAAGCAACGAGTTGGATTAAACCAGGGGCAGTGTCCTGGAATTATTGGGCTAATAATCACGGTTCCAAAGATTATAAAAAGATCGCAGAATATACTGATTTAGCTGTAGAAATGAAATGGCCTTATACTTTGATTGATTGGGAATGGGACGTAATGAGTAACGGCGGAAATTTAGTTGATGCTGTAAATTATGCAAAAAGTAAAGGAATTAAAACTTTGATGTGGTACAATTCAGGAACATCCTGGCTTGAGCCAACTCCCAATGACCGTATGTTAACAGCTGAAAAAAGAAACAAAGAACTAGCTTGGCTTAAAGAAATAGGAGTATATGGTATTAAAGTTGATTTTTTTAATGGAGATCAACAAGATATGATGAAATATTATGTTGATATTTTGAAAGATGCTGCAAAATATCAAATAATGGTGAATTTCCACGGAGCAACTGCTCCGCGAGGATGGGTTAGAACCTATCCAAACTTGATGACAACTGAAGCAGTTTATGGAGCCGAATGGTATAATAATAAACCAACACTTACCAATAAGGCTGCTGCACATAATGCTACGTTACCTTTTACCCGCAACGTAATTGGTTCTATGGATTATACTCCGGTAACTTTCTCAGATTCTCAACATCCTCATATTACATCGTATGCGCATGAGTTAGCATTATCAGTTGTTTTCGAATCAGGCTTTCAGCATTTTGCCGATAGACCGGAAGGGTATAAAAGTTTGCCTGTAGAGCCTAAAGAATTTCTAAAAAATGTTCCTGTAAGTTGGGATAATACCAAATTCGTTGATGGTTATCCCGGAGAGAAAGTTATTATAGCCAGAAAAAAAGGAAATCAGTGGTATTTAGGCGGACTGAATGGTAAAGATCAATCGCAAATTTTAAAAGTGAACTTTGATTTTCTTGATAAGGGTAATTATAAATTAAAGATTATTAAGGATGGTGTAAATGATAAATCATTTGCAGTCGAAGTTAAAAATGTAACAAAAGGAGCTGTTTTAAATGTGGAATGTCTTCCAAGAGGCGGATTTGTAGCTGTTCTGGAAAAATAAATGGAGAAGAATTAGAAATCTAAAGTGGTTAAATTTAATAAGTATTGCAAATGAAAATTGGACTTAATGTATTGTTTTTTTTAACTGTTTCGACAATAAGTGTCGCACAGCAAAATCTTAAACTTTGGTATGATAAACCTGCAACAAAGTGGGTAGAGGCTTTACCAATAGGAAATGGGCAGATAGGGGCAATGGTTTTTGGTGGAGTGGAAAGTGAATTAATTCAGTTGAATGAAGGGTCGTTATGGTCAGGTGGTCCGCAGAAGAAAAATGTGAATCCTGATGCTTACAAAAGTTTACAGCCAATTAGAGAGGCTTTGCAAAATGAGGATTATCAGCTTGCAACAGATTTATGCAAAAAAATGCAGGGCTATTATAGCGAAAGTTTTCTACCATTAGGCGATTTGAAAATTAAGCAAAATTTTAATGGCATTAAACCGACACGATATTACAGGGATTTAAGTTTAAATAATGCAACTACAACCACTCGTTTTAAGATAAATGGAGTTGAATATATACGTGAAATGTTTATTTCAGCTCCTAATAATGTGATGGTCATAAAATTTACAGCTTCAAAACCTAAATCGCTTACATTTGATATTCATTTAAGTAGTGCTTTAGCTAAAACAGTATTTCCTAAAGGAAATAATCAATTGGTTATGAACGGAAAAGCACCAAGTCGTGTTGATCCAAGTTATTACAACCCTAAAGGTCGTGAACCTATTTTATGGGCAGATACAAGCGGTTGTAATGGAATGCGTTTTCAGTCTAATGTAAAAACATTACTAAAAGACGGTGTTGTAAAAGCAGATAAAATTGGTCTCCATATTTCTAAAGCCACAGAAGTTGTTCTTTATCTGACTGCTGTTACCAGTTTTAATGGTTTTGATAAATGTCCGGATTCTCAGGGGAAAGATGAAAAAGCCATTGCGTCAAATTTATTACTCAGTGCTGAAAAACTTCCGTATGCTAAGTTAAAAGAGAAACATTTTGTTGATTATCAAAATTACTTTAACAGAGTAAGTTATGATTTGTCGAATAATTTAACGGATAAAAATCAATTGTTGCTGCCTACAAATGAACGTATAAAAGCTTATTCTAAAGGAGCTGTAGATCCTCAATTAGAAGGCTTGTTTTATCAGTATGGGCGTTATTTATTAATAGCTTCTTCCCGTGCAGGAGGACGTCCCGCAAATTTACAGGGTATTTGGAATAAAGAAATGCGTCCGCCCTGGAGTTCTAATTTCACAATTAATATCAATACACAAATGAATTATTGGTTAGCTGAACAAACTAACCTCTCCGAAATGCATTTGCCATTATTAGATTGGATTAAGGATTTATCTAAAACAGGAAGTGTTACCGCAGATGAATATTATAAAGCAAGAGGCTGGGTAGCGCATCATAATTCGGATATATGGGGATTGAGTAATGCAGTAGGTGATGTGGGAGATGGATCGCCTACATGGGCCAATTGGTATATGGGAGGAACCTGGCTTTGTCAACACCTTTGGGAGCATTATAGTTTTACCGGAGACAAAGAGTATTTAAGGACTAAAGCTTATCCTGTTATGAAAGAAGCTGCTTTGTTTTGCTTTGATTGGCTGATTGAAAAGGACGGTTATTTAGTAACGGCGCCATCAACATCTCCTGAAAATGAGTTTAAAATTAATGGAAAAAATTATGCCGTTACGACAGCCGCTACTATGGATATATCAATCTGTTGGGATTTGTTTACAAATTTGATAGAAGCTACTAAGATTCTTAATATAGATGACCAGTTTCGTAAAGAACTCATTGACAAGCGTGCTAAGTTGTTTCCGTTAAGAATAGGAAGTAAGGGGCAATTGTTAGAATGGTCTAAAGAATATGAAGAATCAACTCCACATCAAAGACATGCTTCTCATATGTTTGGTTTACATCCGGGAAATCAAATATCAGCTCTAAACACACCTGATTTTGCAGCAGCATGTAAAAAATCACTAGAACTCAGAGGAGACGAAGGGACGGGTTGGAGTAAAGCATGGAAAATTAATTTTTGGGCGAGATTACGAGATGGAAATCATGCTTATAAAATGATAAGGGATATTTTAAATTATACTGAAATAACAGGTGGAGGAAGTATAGGAGGAGTTTATCCAAATTTATTTGATGCTCATCCGCCATTCCAAATTGATGGTAATTTCGGCGCGACATCAGGTATGACAGAAATGGTATTGCAGAGTCAGGAATCATATTCAGATGACGAACAACCCAATAAAGATTTTTATGTGATTGATATATTGCCAGCTTTGCCGGATACCTGGGTTAATGGTGCTGTAAAAGGATTGAGAGCCCGCGGAGGATTTGAGGTAAGCATGGTTTGGGCTAATAAGAAAATAGAACAGATTGCTATAAAAAGTGTGGGAGGAACAGCCGCTAAAATTCGTTATAATGGAAAAGTATTGGATTTAAAAATGTCCAATAATCAAACTCAAACTTTTACATTGACTGATTTTTAATAAAAAATAACACCACTACATTTATGAAATTAATACACAAAATTCTTCTTTTGATTTTTTTGTTCTATTTTCAAAATAATACAGAAGCACAGACAATTAGAAAAGATATTAACATCAATAGAGAGTGGAAATTTAAATTAGGGGATTATTCCGGTGCGGAAGTTACTGATTTTGACGATTCAAATTGGGAAAATATTGGAATTCCCCATTCGTTCAGTATGCCCTATTATCAATCGGCTCAATTTTACAAAGGTTACGGTTGGTACCGAAAGTATATTGATGTGCCAGCTGAATGGATGGGTAAAAGAGTTAGTTTAGATTTTGAAGGGGCATATCGTACAGCAGAAATTTTTGTTAACGGAATATTGGTTGGCAAGCATAATTCTGGTTATACAGGTTTTGAAATTGATGTCACAAAAGCGATTAAGACAGGTCGCAATCTTGTAGCGGTGCGTTTAAATAATTTGTGGGATTCCCGTGTGGCTCCTAGAGCAGGTGAGCATGTTTTTAGTGGAGGGATTTACAGGGATGTAAAATTAGTCGTTACTGATCCTTTACATGTGGCCTGGTATGGTACTTTTGTAACTACACCTAATGTTTCTGCGAAAGAGGCTACAGTAAATGTAAAAACAGAGGTTGTTAATGATAAAAAAACTGCTGTTTCTGCTACAGTAATACATTCAGTTATTGACAATAAAGGAGTCGTGGTAGCAAAGTTTTCATCTGCTAAAAGCATTGCTGCGGGTAAAACAGTACTTTTTGATCAAACCAGCGCTGTTATTAAAAACCCCAAATTATGGAGTCCTAAAACTCCAAATTTATATACCGTAAAAACAATCATCAAAACAAATGGTAAGCAGGTTGACGATTTTATATCGCCATTAGGATTTCGCAGTATTAAATTCACTGCAGATCAAGGTTTTTTTCTAAATGGAGAACATTATTATTTTAAAGGAGCAAATGTCCATCAAGACCGATCTGGCTGGGGGGATGCCGTTACAAACTATGCTTTTTTAAGAGATATTAAAATGATGAAAGAAGCCGGTTTTGACTTTATTAGAGGATCTCATTACCCACATGATCCAGCTTTCGTTGATGCTTGTGATAAAGAAGGAATGTTGTTTTGGTCTGAAGTTCCTTTTTGGGGGTCTGGAGGAACTCGTGAGGAAGGAGATTATGAGGGAAGTAATGCATATCCAACAAATCCTGAAGATTGGGAAGCATTTGATGAAAGTGTTTTAGAGCAAATGACAGATATGATTCGCATTCATCGTAATCACCCATCAGTTATCGTATGGAGTACTAGTAATGAACCTTTCTTTACAACGAAAGAAACTTTAGAATCAACAAGAAAGTTGTTGAAGAAAGAGGTTGATTTAGGGCATCAGTTGGATCCTACTCGTTCAGTAGCTATAGGAGGTTGTCAACGTGGTGAGATGGATACTATTGGAGATGTTGCTGGTTATAATGGTGATGGAGCTCGTCTTTTTATCAACCCGGGTGTTGCCAGTGTTGTGAGCGAATACGGTTCAACCGAGGCTTTTAGACCCGGTAAATATATACCAGGTTGGGGAGATTTACCACTTGGAGAAAATCAGGATAAAAGTAAAAAATACCCATGGCATTATGAGTGGAGAAGTGGAGAAGCAATTTGGTGTGGTTTTGATCACGGTAGTGTAGCTGGAAAGCGATTTGGCTCCATGGGAATTGTTGATTATGCCCGAATACCTAAAAGATCATTTTATTGGTATCGCAATGAGTACAATAATATTCAGGCTCCACCTGAAAGAACAGAAGGAGTTCCGGCATCAATTCAACTTACGGTTGATAAAAATGAAATAAGTAACGACGGAACCGATGATGCTCATATTTTGATTAGTATTATCGATAATGTGGGTAAGGAATTAAGTAATTCACCTATGGTAAAATTAATCATTGAATCGGGACCGGGAGAGTTTCCTACTGGAAGGACAATTACTTTTGATTCTAAGTCAGATATAGAAATTACAGACGGATTAGCTGCTACTGAATTTCGTTCTTATTTTGGTGGAGAGACCGTAATTCGTGCAACTTCTCAGGGGTTAAAGGATACGGTTGTAAAAATTATTACTAAAGGCTTACCACAATTTGTAGAGGGGAAAACTCCGGTGTTAATAAGCAGACCTTATGTCCCATTTACTGCTAATAATTCAAAAAATAGCATTAGTAGTTTTGGGTTGAACAATCCAACAAGAGCAAGTAATGAAATGGTTGGACATTCTTCCGGATTGGTTGGAGACGGAAATTCGGATACTTTTTGGCAGGCGGAAAATAATAAATCCGGTAACTGGTGGCAGGTAGATTTAGAACGAAATGTGAAAATGGAACAAATCAAATTGACCTTTCCGAAAGAAACGAAGTTGGGTTATAAAATTGAGACATTAAATGCGGATAATCAGTGGATAACGATTGTTGATCTATCCAATGCCTCTTCTACCAGTAAAATTAGAATAGAAAAATTAACTAAACCTGTTTCAGGACGTTTTATAAGGTTAACATTTACTAACATACCCGAAGGAGAATCTGCTAAATTATCAGAATTAGAAGTTTTAGGTTCTATTCAGGAATAGTGAATTTTCGAAAGAAATAGTTTTACTAATTTATTAAAAGTACTTTATGGCTACAAGAAAACTATATTACGCCTGTGATTTAATTGATAAACCGGAATTGATCCAGGAGTATAAGCGTTATCATACTAAAGAAAACGCCTGGCCTGAAATCACTAAAAGTATAAAGGATTCGGGCATTATAGATATGGAAATTTATATCCTGGCCAACCGATTGTTTATGATTATGGAAGTGGACGAAAGCTATACTCCGGAACGCAAACAGATGATGGATGCTGCTAATCCAAAAGTTCAGGAATGGGAGAAATTAATGTGGCAATTCCAGCAAGCACCTCCGGGAGCAAAAGAGGGTGAGAAATGGTTGGAAATGGAACAGATTTATAAATTGCCTTAATTTTAATCTGTTTCAATTGGGATTTTAGGTCAATTTGAGTGCTAAAATCAAGCTGTGAAAGACAAGAAACTTTATAATCTAAAATTTTAGACTTATCCATTTTCTGCTATCTTTGCTTCATGCAATTTTCTGAAATTTTAGGGCAGGAACACATTAAAAACCATCTTAGCAGAAGTGCTGATTTAGGTAGGATTCCGCATGCACAATTGTTTGTAGGTTCTGAAGGTAGCGGGACTCTGGCTATGGCAATTGCTTATGCACAATACATTTTGTGCGGCAATCAAAACGGAGAGAACAATGGTGAAAATCATGCCTGCAATATAAAATTCCAAAAACTGTCTCATCCCGATTTGCATTTTGCTTATCCTACCGTTACCACCGATGAGGTAAAGAAAAACCCTAAAAGTATTGATTTTATTGCCGATTGGAGGGAGTTTGTAACCCAAAATCCGTATGGTGGTTTGTTTGATTGGTATGCTGTTTTAGGTGTTCAAAATAAGCAGGGGGAAATCAGGGTCGATGATGCTCAGGAAATCCTGAAATCACTTTCGTTAAAAGCTTATGAAGGCGGTTATAAAATCATGATTGTGTGGATGGCTGATAAGATGAATATTGCTGCTTCCAACAAATTATTGAAACTACTGGAAGAACCACCGGAGAAAACCATATTTATTCTGATTTCTGAAAATGAAGAAGATATTCTTCAAACTATCCGTTCGCGTTGTCAGGTATTGCATTTTAACGGATTGAGTGAGGCGGTTATTGCTGATGCCTTGGTTTCTCGTGAAGAAATAGATTCGAAATTAGCCACAAAATTAGCGCATCAGGCACAAGGTAATTACAATGCAGCTTTGCATTTGTTAAGAGATAAAGACGAAGAACATCCGTTTGAACAATGGTTTGTGACTTGGGTTCGTGCTGCTTTTAAGGCCAAAAAAGATGCGGCTGCCATTCAGGATTTGATTCTTTGGAGTGAAAAAATCGCTGCTTTAGGAAGAGAAGCCCAAAAGAAGTTTCTTCAGTTTTGTATGGAAATGTTCCGTCAGGCATTGTTGATCAATTATGAAACGCCAGGGTTGGTTTATTTCGAACCAAAAGTCGATAAATTCAAATTAGAAAATTTTGCGCCATTTGTAAATGGTAATAATATTCAGGATATATTTAAAGAACTTTCGGATGCGATGTATCATATAGAACGCAACGGAAATGCCAAAATAATTTTAACCGATTTGTCAATCAAATTAACACGTTTAATTCACAAAAAATAACGATTATGAATAACCCGGCTTCGCTTTTACTTCTGGTATTTTTCGGAATTACTTTTTTGCAATCCAGTTATGAAAAACTGTTTTATTGGGAAGACAATGTCAACTGGTTAAAAGAGCATTTTGCTAAAACAAGATTGAAAAATCATGTGAAATTAGCCTTAGCTAATCTAGTGGTAATGGAATTAATTTCGACCGTTTTGTGCTTTGTTGGTTGTGTTGAGTTGTTGGTAAACAAAGGAAGGCTTTTTGGTTATTATGGAGCGCTATTTTCGGCAATTACTTTGCTGATGATGCTTTTTGGTCAACGATTGGCCAAAGATTACGACGGCGCCAGAACTATTGTTATTTATTTTATTCCGGCAGTAATGGCGGTGTATTGGTTAAGTTAAAAATCAATTTCAACTAAATCTGAAATCAAAAATCGTAACCCGAGAGCTTTGTTGGAATTGGCGAAGCAATCTTCAATCTAAAATCAGATGACTCCGAAACATCCTTCAGAATCCTTAACTGTTTTGACCGATTTGGTTTTGCCAAGTGAGACCAATCATATCAATAATCTTTTTGGAGGCGAGTTATTAGCCAGAATGGATCGTGCGGCCAGTATTGCGGCGCAGCGTCATTCGAGAAACATTTCGGTTACGGCTTCAGTCAATCATGTGGCTTTTACAAAGGCTATTTTGCTGGGAAGTGTGGTAACTATTGAGGCCAAGGTTTCCAGAGCCTTTAAGAGTTCGATGGAAGTCTATATTGATGTTTGGGTAGAAGACAGGGAATCAGGAATTAAGACTAAGGCAAATGAGGCTATTTATACTTTTGTTGCGGTTGATGAAAAAGGAAAACCAGTAGAAGTTGCCCAAATCATTCCAGAAACCGAACTAGAAAAACAGCGTTATGATGCGGCTTTAAGACGTAAACAATTGAGTTTAGTCCTGGCAGGAAAAATGAAACCCGAAGAAGCTACGGAGTTGAAAGCATTGTTTGTTTAAACTTTATTTTTTCATTCGAAATCTTTTCAAACGGAAATTTTGAATCAAAAAAAGAAGTATTTTTACGAACACAAAAGAGATATATAATAGAAATTTAGAAGAAGTAAATAACTTCGGATAATTTCTAATCGCCATAGAAGCAATATTAATTTAATGAAAGAAAAGCTAAAAGAGAAGATGAGTACAGAGAAAGAAGCCAAATTAAAAGCGTTACAGCTTACCCTTGATAAACTGGATAAAACCTACGGAAAAGGGACTGTTATGAAAATGGGAGATAAGGCCATTGAAGAAGTTGAGGTAATTTCTTCAGGTTCTTTAGGTGTCGATTTAGCATTGGGAGTAGGTGGATATCCAAAAGGAAGAATTATTGAGATTTATGGACCTGAATCTTCAGGTAAAACTACTTTAACGCTTCACGCTATTGCCGAAGCACAAAAGGCAGGTGGAATCGCTGCTTTTATTGATGCAGAACACGCATTCGATAGAAATTATGCTGAAAAATTAGGTGTAGATATCGAAAACCTGATTATTTCACAACCAGATAATGGAGAGCAGGCATTAGAAATTGCTGAAAACTTGATCCGTTCAGGAGCAATTGATATTGTAGTTATTGACTCGGTAGCGGCTTTGACTCCAAAAAGTGAAATTGAAGGCGAAATGGGAGATTCTAAAATGGGTCTTCACGCACGTTTGATGTCACAAGCCTTGAGAAAATTAACCGGAACAATTAGTAAAACCAATTGTACTGTTTTCTTCATCAACCAGTTGAGAGAGAAAATTGGAGTGATGTTTGGTAATCCTGAAACTACAACGGGAGGTAATGCCTTGAAGTTCTACGCTTCGGTACGTTTAGATATCCGTCGTTCTACGCAAATTAAGGATGGAGAGAATGTTTTGGGTAACAGAACTAAAGTTAAAATCGTTAAAAACAAAGTTGCTCCACCGTTTAAAGTAGCCGAATTTGATATTATGTATGGCGAAGGAGTTTCTAAAACAGGAGAAATCCTGGATTTAGCAGTAGAATTCGAAATTGTAAAAAAATCAGGATCATGGTTTAGCTATGGTGAAACCAAATTAGGTCAAGGTCGTGATGCTGTAAAATCGTTGATTAAAGACAATCCAGAATTAGCAGACGAATTAGAAGAAAAAATCAAAGCTAGAATTAAGGAATTAGCTGAAAACTAATTGGTTTAATCTTTCAAATACTAAAAATGCCCGGCAATAGTCGGGCATTTTTTTGTTTAGAATAAAATGGAATGTAATTTTTTTTAAGAAAATACGTTTTTAAAAAGCAACCTTTTTCATTCGTTGCTGTCTTTATAAGAGAACCGACGATAGATTATTAATTTATAAAATCAAAAAAAATGAAAAAAATCGCCCTATTTTTAGTTTTAATGACTTCATTGTTAAGTTGTAGTGTAGATCAGCCGGATAGTTACACTAATTATATTTTGCCAATTGACAGTTATACTTTGCCGTCAACTTTTACTGTAGGAGCTACACATGAAGTAAAGTTAAAGTTTCAAAAACCTACAGCCTGTTATAATTATGGAGGTATTTATTATTATTCTTTGGATAATACCAGAACGATAGCTATTTATGCTGACGTGAAAAATGGAGAAGTTTGTTCGGAAGCTTTACCGCCATTATCGGAGGTTTCTTTTAATTTCGTCCCATCAACAGCCGGAACCTATATTTTTAAATTCTATAAAGGGAAGGATGATGCAGGAACAGATGTATTTGAAGATGTAGAAATTACGGTAACCGAATAACAAGATTAGTGTTTGGTAAAGCATAAAAAATCACCTCTAAAAGGTGATTTTTTTTGTTTTAACAGTTTCAATTTCGTTTTCAAATGCTACTAATTGTGTGTGTATAGTGTTCCTCACATGTTCTCTTACTTCTTTTCGGTCAACATGTCTTTTTCCTGTGGTGTCTACTTGTTTATGAATTTTTACGCGCATGATCCCCGGACTTCCTGCAAAAAAAGTATAGGGAAACCGTTGTTTGTTGTCGCCAAAACTAATGGGTAAAATAGGAATTTGATGTTGAATGGCTAGTTTAAAAGCACCTTCCTTAAAATGGTCTAAAAGTACCGATTCGTCATCAGGAACACCGCCTTCGGGAAAGATACACACGCTAAGACCACGTTGAATTCGTTTATGTGCCTTTGTAAAAACTGCCATTCGACTTTGGGAATCGCTTCGGTCTACTAGAATACAGGTTCTTTTGTAGAAAAATCCAAAAATAGGAATTCGAGCCAGTTCTTGTTTTCCAACAAATACAAAAGGATTTTTAATGATGGCCAGCATCAACATAATATCGGCCATAGAGGTATGATTGGCCACAATCATATAACTTTGGTTTGTTTCAATGGTTTGTTCGCTATCCACTTTGTAATAAAATCCCATTCCGAAGAGAATGAATTTTGCCCATATTCGAGCCATGATAAAAAAATAAGGATATCCTTTCTCGGAGAGAATCGAAAGCACTAAAAAGGGAAACATAATTAGAATAGGTACCGCCATCAGGATGTAAAACCAAATGCGCCAAAGTATCCAGAAAATTATTTTTATCCCTTTCATGTGACCAAAAATAAGGAATCAAATGTTATCATTTTTAAAATTTGCGAATTTGGGGTAAAAAATAAAAAACTTTGCGAACTTTGCGTTCAAGAAAAAAATAGAATGGCAAAAATACTTACGGGAGTTCAAAGTACAGGAACTCCACATTTAGGAAACTTACTTGGAGCAATTATTCCGGCAATACAATTATCTAATAATTCTGAAAACGAATCCTTTCTTTTTATTGCCGATTTGCATTCGGTAACCCAAATAAAAAACGGAGAAACTTTAAGAAACAATACTTACAGTGTTGCGGCAGCCTGGCTTGCTTTTGGATTAGATGTTAACAAAGTGGTTTTCTATAGACAGTCGGATGTACCACAAACGGCTGAATTGTCTTGGTATTTAAGTTGTTTTTTTCCGTATCAAAGGCTAACTTTGGCACATTCTTTCAAAGACAAAGCAGATAGATTAGACGATGTAAATGCAGGTTTGTTTTCGTATCCCATGTTGATGGCAGCTGATATTTTGTTGTATGATGCCGAGTTTGTTCCTGTGGGTAAAGACCAGTTGCAACATTTAGAAATGACGCGTGATGTGGCTTCTCGTTTTAATCATCAGTTGGGGGAGACTTTTGTGCTTCCGGAAGCTATAATTCAGGATGACAGTATGTTGATTCCAGGGACGAACGGCGGAAAAATGAGTAAATCGGCTAATAATATCATTAATATTTTCCTGGAAGATAAGGCGTTGCGTAAACAGGTAATGAGTATTGAAACGGATAGTACGCCATTGGAAGCTCCTAAAAATCCGGATACTTGTAATGCCTTTGCAATTTATTCTTTGTTAGCCAATGAAGAGCAAATTGCGACCATGAGAGCTAATTATTTAGGTGGAAATTACGGTTATGGTCACGCCAAGCAAGCTTTGTTTGAATTAATCTGTGAAACTTTCAAAACTGAAAGAGAAAAATATCACTATTATATCAATAATTTGGAAGAAGTAGATGCTTTGTTGAAAATAGGTGCTGAAAAAGCTTCGGCTGTAGCCAATGATGTTTTGGCTAGAGTGAGAGCGAAATTGGGTTTCGGAGTGAAATAGATTTTATAAAATAAATAGACCGCAGATTCGCAGATTTTTAAATAATTTGCGAATCTGCGGTTTTTAAAATTGTTTTGCAAACATGAAAAAGATCTTTACAAAATATATGTCTTTGGTAGTTGTAATTCTTTTTGGGATTGGTTTTATGTTTGGAAAAGATTCAGATGGAATAAATAAAACTGTTGGTTGGGCTTATGATATTTCGAACCAAATATTCTACAATACAATACTTTTGTTTTTCTCTCAATGCCTCTTTTTTATTGGCTATGTTATAATTGTAATTTTGCGCAGACAAACTAATTTAAATATGTCTATAATCCATTTTGGATTGATTATATGCTCAATTGGTTTATTTCATTTAGATTATTTTATCATTAGTACAATTATTTGTTTACTATCTATAATCATATTTTTCATAAACATTTTGAAAACTTATAAATTAAACCCGTCAGGTTTCTGAAACCTGTCGGGTTTTTTGATTTTGAGGTGTTTCGTTAAATCGCCTCAAACAATTTTCCCGGCAATGGTCTAATAACTCCTTTGAGTTCCATGTTTAATAATAATGCTGAAATTCGGTAAATAGGGAACTCACATTCCAGCGCAATAATATCCATTAATTCTTTCCCTGTTTTTAAGAGGTAATCGTAGATTTTTTGTTCGTCAGAATCAAGGCTAACGAACAGTTGTTTTTGTACCGCTTTGGTTTCTTCTTTGATGTCCCAATTGAGCATATAAATTAAATCGGCGGCGCTGGTGAGTACGTTTGCTTTTTGGGTTTTGATAAGGTTGTTGCAGCCTGTGCTGTACTTGTCGGTTGTGCGACCGGGAACGGCAAACACATCACGGTTGTAATCATTGGCCATATTGGCGGTAATTAATGAACCACCTCTTTCTGCTGATTCGATAACAATGGTGGCTTCGGCTATACCGGCTACAATTCGATTTCTTTTCACAAAATTTTCTTTATCCGGATTAGTCGAACTCCAAAATTCGGTCATAAAACCGCCGTTAGTTTCCATCTTGGCCATGTATTTCTTGTGGTTTTTAGGATAAATTTGGTTTAAACCATGAGCCAGTACACCAATGGTTTGTAGATTGTTTTCCATTGCCAATTGATGTGCTACAATATCTACTCCGTAAGCAAAACCACTAACAATTACAGGGTTAATCGGAATTAAGTCTTCAATTAGTTTTTTACAAAATTCAGTTCCGTAAGAAGTAATTTGGCGCGTTCCTACAATGCTGATTATCTTTCTGTTTTTTAAATTGATATTTCCTGTTGTAAACAATAATACAGGTGCGTCAAAACAATGTTTGAGTTTGTCGGGATAATTGTCGTCTTGAAAATAGGCAACGTTAATATTGTTGTTCTGGATGAATTCCAATTCTTTATTGGCTTTGTCAAATACTGTTTCGTCCTTTAAGTTTTTAAGTAATGAGTTGCCTACACCGTCAATAGCTGCCAAATGTTGGGTTTTGGTTTTAAATACAGCTTCTGCCGAACCACATTGGCTAATTAATTTCTTTGCCATGATGTCGCCTACGCCTTCTACTCTTTGCAAAGCCAATACGTAATATAAATCGGATGTTGTCATGCTAAATATTTGAGACTGAAATGTATAAATTTTCGGTCAGATTGTTAATAAAAATTGTGAATAAAATTTTGATAACTATTTTCATTGTATAACTTTGTCTGTATGAATATAGAACACTACATAGGCCAACTTTTATATCGTTATCAATGCGTTACCGTTCCTGGTTTCGGTGCTTTTTTGACTGAAATTCAATCGGCTCAATGGGTTGAGAGTGCGAATTCTTTTTTTCCTCCTAAAAAATTAGTTTCTTTTAATACCAACATTAAAAACAATGATGGTTTATTGGCAAATCATATTGCCAGAGCTGAAAAAACATCTTATGAATATGCTATTAGTGCTATTCAATATGAAGTTTTGAATTGGAAGAAAGAATTGGAAAAAAACAGAATGTTGACAATTAAAAATATAGGTAGTTTTGCATTGAATGCTACTGATAATTTGATTTTTACACCTTCTGATCAAAAGAATTATTTGACAGCTTCTTTTGGTTTGGGTTCTTTTATTGCTCCGGTTGTTAAAAGAGAATTTTTCGAAGAAAAAGAAGAAGTTATCGAAGAGACTCCGGTTATTTCTTTGGTTACCGAAGAAAGAAACGGTCGTTCTTACTTGAAATATGCGGCTATATTTATTCTGGGATTAGGTTTGGCTGGAAGTGCAGCTTATTCGGTTTATCAAAACGAAATTGTTTCTGAAAGAGTTCTTGTTGAAAAAGCCGTGCAAAAGCAAGTAGAAAGCAAAATCCAAGAGGCTACATTTTTTATTAAAAGTCCGATGGCTCCTGTGACGCTTTCGGTAAAATCAGATAAAAAAGAAGAAATCAAAGAGGAAAAATTGCCTTACCATGTGGTGGCAGGTGCTTTTAGAGATGAGAGTAATGCTGAACAGGTTTTGAAAAAGTTAACCAAAATGGGCTATAATGCCAGAAGATTAGAGGTTAACAAACACGGTCTTTATCCGGTACTTTACGGAAGTTTTGCTACTTATGCTGAAGCTCAAAAAGTTAAAAATGAAGTTCGGGAATCAGAAAATCCAGAAGCCTGGTTGCTGATTGAATCACTATAATTTCAAAGCCTTTCTTAACGGAAAGGCTTTTTTTATTTCCTTTTTTTCTGTTGTTGAATCTGGAATTTTCTTGGACTGATTCCGTTGCGCTGTGAAAAAGTAGAAGTAAAATGTTGCAATGACGAAAATCCACAGACAAAGGCAATTTCAGACATGTTGCTGTTTTTTTTGTTTTGAATTAACTGGATGGCTTTTTCGAGTTTGAGGCTAATGATAAAACTGTTAGGAGGAAAACCGGTTAGTTTTTTTACTTCATAGGTAAATTTGGTTTTACCCATGCTAAACACTGCGGCCAAATCTTCAATGTGCCATTTCTTGGTTAAATCGGCCTGAAGCAATTGGGTAAGTTTTTCAATAAAGCTGTCGTCTTCCTGATTTTTCTGGATTTTATTCGAAAGTTGTCGGTGTAAATCAATAAAAAGATTCTCCAGAATGTTTTGAACTTTTATCTCAAAACCTTCTTCCTGAAAGGCTAATTCGTTTCTTAATTCGTCAAAATATTTTTTAAAATTCTTTGCTTTTTCGAGTACGGCATTGTTGGCATCGCCTATCATTTCTCCCAGATTTTGCTGGAAATTTTTAGACAATTTACTCCAATTGCCTAAGTCTAAAGCCGTGGTTTTTGAAAATTCAAAAGGTTTGATAATTATCCAGTTGATTTGACCAATATCCATAATTCCTGAAATACTGCCGTTTTCGTGCCAGGGTGCAGTAACGGATAAATTTTCGGGGAATAATTCAATTTCCTTGCCTTCAATTACCCAATCATATTTTCCGCTGTTGACATAATGAATCTCAATTCCGTCATTGAGATGCGGTCGCATGGTGTCGTCAATGCGGACTTTTGAAAATTTCATACTACCAAACTGACTGATAAAAGGGAGTTTTTTTAAAGGGCCTGGATTGTTTTCGTGCCACCAAACGCCATAATTACCATGTTCGTCTTTTTCTTTCAAGGTTTTTGGTAATAAAAAAGAATTCATAAATTATTTTGTATTAAATTGGTATAAAGATAATTATTAAATTTATTTATTAGAATATTGTCTGCTTTTATAGAATCGACCGTTGTTTAAAAATATGATTTTTTTTGTATTAAAATAGGTAACTTGCCCAGCCCAATTAATTTATTATCAAGTACATTAGAGTCGACAGACTTTTTTTTTACTTTTAAAATGATAACGTTTACATTTTTTGTTTTTGAAAACAGTATGGTATTAAAATTGAGGAGAATCAGAATTCCATTTATAATTTAAAATATATTTTATGTTTCTAAAAAACCGACATCCTTTATTGAGCTTTTTGTTTCTGTTTTTTACTGCGTTTTCAATGCAGGCTGCCGATATTTGGGTAGCGACAAACGGTAATGATGCTAATGAAGGTACAAAAGCAAGTCCTTTAGCAACCGTGCACATGGCATTGAGAAAAGCCAGGGAATTGCGTAGGCTGAAAGATGCTTCGGTAAAAGGAGGGATTCATATTATCATAAAAGACGGGACTTATTATTTTGAAGAGCCTTTGTTTGTAAGACCAGAAGATTCGGGAACAGCCGATAGCCCAACGACTATTGAAGCCGATGCGAATGCAAAACCTATTTTTAGCGGTGGGATTGCAATTAAAAATTGGAAAAAAACCACGACTTCAATAAATGGTTTAAAACCAGGAGCTGTTTGGGTAGCTGATGCTCCGCAAATAGGAGGAGAAACTATCAATTACCGTCAACTTTGGGTAAATGATGTAAAAGCGGTGCGAGCTAAAAGTACTGCCGGAAACAAAATGGATCGAATTTTATCCTGGGATAAAGATTCTCAAACTTGTTGGATTCCGTTTAAGGACAAGTCCGTTAAATTCCAACCTGGAATGGAAATGTACATCGTACAATGGTGGGCGATAGCGAACTTGAGAATTAAAAATATCGAAGTTAAAAAAGACAGCGCCCGACTTTCATTCGAACAGCCTGAAAGCCGCATTCAGAGTGAGCATCCTTGGCCGGCACCTTGGATTTCTAAAAATAACGGAAACTCGGCATTCTTTTTAAACAATGGAATGTCACTATTGAATGAAGCTGGTGAATGGTATTTGGATAGAAAAAATGCTAAAATCTATTACATTCCAAGAGCTGGTGAAAATATGGCTTTCGCCAAAGTTACTGCGCCGGTTTTAGAAAATTTGGTGGACGTTAAAGGAACTTTGGATACTCCTGTACAATATTTTAATTTCAAAGGAATTTCGTTTCAGTACAGCAACTGGCTTCGCCCTTCGCAACAAGGTCATGTGCCATTGCAGGCGGGAATGTATTTGCTGGACGCTTATAAATTAAAAGTTCCGGGAACGCCTAATCAGGCCAATTTGGAAAACCAAGGTTGGGTAGGCCGACCAAGAGCAGCCGTTGAAGTGAATTATACCAACAATACGGTATTCGAATCTTGCAGTTTTGAGCATTTGTCTTCCACAGGATTGGATTTGCACAAAGGAACCAATCACAATACCATCAAAGGAAATTTATTCAAAGACATTGGCGGAAACGGAATCAATCTGGGCGTTTTCTCCGAAGAGTCTTTCGAATCGCATTTGCCTTATACCGTAAAAGACGAAAGAGTAGTTTGTTCGGATGAAGTTGTTGCCGATAATTTGATTACCAATGTTGCCAATGAAGATTGGGGATGTTTAGGAATTGCAGCTGGTTTTATAAAGAATTTGACTATTGAACACAACGAAATTTCGGATGTGGCTTATAGCGGAATTTCGATGGGATGGGGATGGACGCATACTGAAAATGTGATGCGAAATAATAAAATTTTGGCAAATAAAATTCATCATTATGCCAAGCATTTGCACGATGTGGCGGGAATTTACACGCTTTCTTCCCAGCCAGATAGCCGAATTGAAGAAAATTACATTGACAAGGTGTATTTCAGTCCGTATGCGCACGACCCATTTTTATGGTTGTATTTGTATACCGATGAAGGTTCACAAAAATTTACGATAAAAAACAACTGGATTCCAATTCAGAAAACACTGAAAAACAACAATGGTCCTGCTGGAAATATTTGGCAGGATAATAACCAGTTTGTAAGTACTTCTATCAAGGAAAACGCTGGTATCCGTGCACCTTATGCCAGTCTGAAAAAAGAGGTAGTTGTTGATGATGCCTGGGGATTGCAAGAAATGCCAAAATCGGTTGCGATTGAATTAATCGGGAAGGATTTTGATATTGAAAAAATCAAATCTACGATAAAAGGTTTCCGAATTGTAGGCGAGGAATTGTACCAATGGGAAAACCATCTGGTGATTTACGGTTTGATGAATCAGCCGGAAAGAACAAAGAAAAAATTGGCTTTGGCTTTTCCAGCATTGGAAATCAAAATCTATGAAAACCCAATTTATGATTTTCAGAATTTCGAAAGATGCAAGGATTCTAAACCAGCATCAGAATGGGAAAACATTGTGTTGACGGCTAATTTAGTAGACGATGCTAAAATGCAAAAAGAGTATGTGGATTACCACGCTACCCAATTCGAAAAATGGCCGGAAATAGCTAAAGGTTTCTGTAACGCCGATTTTCAACAATTACAGGTTTTCAAAAACGGAAGACAATTAATGTTGGTTATTAGTATTCCAAAAGGAGAAAGTTTGGATAAATTAAATCCAAAAACTACCGAAAACAATCCGCGTGTAGACGACTGGAATGCCATAATGAAAAAATACCAAACTGGAATCGAAGGAACAAAACCGGGAGAGGTTTGGAACTTTTTGAAGAAAATATAGATTTTAGAATGCAGATTGCTTCGCCAATTCGAGCAAAGCTCTCGGGTAACGATTGTTGATTGCAGATGTAAAAAATCAAAAATCAGCAATCGTTAATCAAATATCATCAATCAAAATTAAATAAATAATATATCTAATCAATGTTAAAAATAGCCATTTTAGGTCTTGGAGAAGGACGAAGTACCATGTCGGCAGCTATAGAAAGCAGCAAAGTAGAATTGGTAAAAGTGTGTGACAGAAATGAAGAGTTGTGTAAACAAAGAGCAAAGGAATTTGATTTTCCTGCTTACACGACCAATTATGATGATTTATTAAAAGACGAGTCTATTGATATCATTGCCATTTACACACCGGATCATTTGCACGCTGAGCACGTAAAACAAGCTTTGTTGCACGGTAAACATGTAGTTTGTACCAAGCCTTTTATTGATGATCTTTCGGATGCTAAGGAATTATTGGAACTGAGTGAGAAAACAGGTAAAAAAGTATTTGTTGGTCAAAGCTCAAGATTTTTTGAACCTGCTAAAAGACAAAGAAAAGATTTCGAAGCAGGAGTTATTGGTGATTTAATTACGATTGAATCTCATTATCATGCGGATCACCGTTGGTTTTTGAAAAAAGAGTGGTCTTTATTACAATCATTCAAATGGTTGTACGGTGGATTAAGTCATCCTGTGGATTTCATCAGATGGTATTTGCCAAATATTGAAGAAGTAATGGGTTACGGAATGATAAGCAGCAACGGAGCTGTTGCGGGTTTAAAAAATGAAGATACGATGCACTTTATTTTCAAAGCTACCGATGGTCGTATTGCCAGAGTAAGTGGGGTATACACTTCGCCAACGCAGCCAACGAAAAGAGACAGCGGAATGAGTGTCATTTTAAGAGGTACTGAAGGGGCAAGTCAGGCTGATTATCATGAATTGCGTTATTCCGTTACCGATAAAGAAGGCGAAGAGAAAATTATTCACTGGGGCGATGCCACGCTTAAATATTATTTCCGTTTTGAAGGACAAAGTCATCATGGCGGGGAATATCAAAACTATTTAGAATATTTTGCAGATAGTATTGAACAAGGTTTTACAGCTTATCCGGATATGAAAGAAGGAATTGGAACTGTAGCTTTATTGCAAGCAATGGACAGAACATTACAAACCGGAATGCCAGTTAAAATTGCTGATATTTTAAAAGAATATAACCTATGAATAACAGTATCTACGATAAGTTAACTGCATTAGATTTTATAATAGTTGCTGTTTATTTAGTGACCTTATTGGTCATTGGTTATGTGGTAAGTGTAAAACAGAGTAAGAAAAACGAAACGCTTTTTCTGGCTGGAAACTCTCTGAATTGGTACAATATCGGTTTTAATATGTGGGGGACTAATGTGGGACCTTCATCATTATTGGCTTTTGCCAGTATTGGTTATGCAACCGGAATTGTAGCAGGAAATTTCGAATGGTACGCCTTTG
The DNA here is from genome assembly GCF_004016525.1 of Flavobacterium sufflavum. Taxonomy (GTDB): domain Bacteria; phylum Bacteroidota; class Bacteroidia; order Flavobacteriales; family Flavobacteriaceae; genus Flavobacterium; species Flavobacterium sufflavum. The sequence continues at coordinate 532,059 of NZ_SACJ01000001.1, read as the reverse complement.
TTTTCTTATTGCTTTTGGCAATGGTTTTTGCACCGCGTTATATTGCCAGCAAAGTAAGCACGATGCCCGAATATATGGGAAAACGTTATGGCGATAGCACCCAGACTATTTTAGCCTGGTATGCGATGGTTAAAATTTTGGTGAGCTGGTTGTCATTGGGATTGTTTAGTGGAGGTGTTTTAGTACGCCAGATTTTAGGAATTCCAATGTGGCAGAGTGTGACCGTTTTAGTAATTTTTTCTGGGATTTTTACTTTTGCCGGAGGTTTGAAAGCCATTGCCAAAGTGAACGTTTTTCAGATGATTTTGTTAATTGTGGTTTCGCTTACATTATCGTATTTGGGATTGCAAAAAGTAGGTGGAATTGAAGCTTTGATTGCTAAGACACCATCTAATTTTTGGAATTTAGTACGACCTAGTGATGATGCTCATTATCCCTGGCCGGCTATTTTATTAGGATATCCGGTTGCTGCTGTGGCTTTCTTTTGTACTGACCAATCGATGGTGCAAAGTGTATTGGGAGCAAAAAATTTAGAACAAGGACAATTAGGAGTGAATTTTATCGGTTGGTTAAAAGTGATGGCATTGCCATTGTTTATTTTACCGGGAATTTTGTGTTCTGTTTTATTTCCTGAATTAGGTAAGAGTTCTGATTTAGCTTATATGACTATGGTTACCAATTTATTCCCGAGTGGAATGAATGGTTTGGTAATTTGTGTGATGATTGCCGTTTTGGTGGGAACTATTGGTTCGTCATTGAATGCGTTGAGTACGGTTTTTACCAATGATATTTATGTGAAAAAAATCAATCCTGCAGCAACTATTAAAGAGCAAATCAAGATTGGACGTATTACGATTGCTGCCGGATGTGTGTTTGCTATTCTTATTGCGGTAGCTATTGACAATATCAAAGGGCAAAATTTATTTAATATTTTTCAGGCAGTTTTGGGCTTTTTAGCGCCTTCTTTATCTGTCGTGTTTTTGTTGAGTATTTTTTGGAAACGAACTACAAAAAAAGCGGTAAACGGAACTTTGTCTTGGGGTTCTGCATTTAGTTTATTCGTAGGAGTATTGTATTTATGGATTTTTCCGGCTGATGAATACGCAATTTGGCCTCACTTTTTATTAATATCCTTTTACATTTTTGTAGTCTTGTTAGTAGCGGCGATTATCATTTCATTGCTTGATAAAAATCCGGAAACCACTTTTGTTAGTGAAACTGATGTTCCTCAAACCAGTCAACGAGTGAAATTGTTGTTTGGTTTATTAGGAGTAACAATTATCGTTTTATATCTCATTTTTAATTTCAATTAATATGAATGCATTTTTGTCTTTATCTAATTCTTTGCGTAACAATTTTAAGATTGTAGTTGGTATCTGTGCTTTGTTGTTTTTAACAGAAGGTACTTATGCTCAACAAAAAGCAACCTGGATTTGGTATCCCGGTGATTTCGAAGTTTGGTTAAGCAATAAAATGCAGGTAAGACGTACAGAACGCGAAGCGGTATTTCCACCGCTTTGGCAATATTATAGTCCTTATGCCTTGGTAACTTTTCAAACAGAAGTAAATATTCAAGAACCAGACGAGGTGAAAATCTACTCGGAAGGATCTTTTCAATTACTTTTAGATGGAGTTCAAGTTTACGGGCAGCCAAAATCATTGAAAATTCCTGTAGGGAAACACAAAATTTCCTTTAAAGTATATAATCAGGAAGTGTTGCCGGCTATTTATATTGATGGTAAGTATGTTAAATCGGATGCATCCTGGAAGGTAACCAATGAAGATAAACTTTGGATTGATGAAAAAGGAAAAGCACAACAATCAGGAACACCATGGGTGCCTGTTGGTTCTTGGAATTTTGATTCATCAGAGAATAAACCTTCCGGGTTTAAACTAACAACCAAACCTTGGAACGCAAAAAAAACAGAAAAAACAGGAACTGGTGAGTTGGTTGATTTTGGAAAGGAAACTTTTGGTTACATTAAAATTCACGGTTTAAAAGGAAAAGGTAAAGTAGCACTTTATTACGGTGAATCTCGTGAGGAAGCTCTGGATTCTGCCAAATGTGAAACATTAGACCATTTATCTTTTGACGGAAACCAGCCTGAAACATACACACATAATGGATCCAAAGCATTCCGTTATGTTCAGGTAAAGGCAGATCCAACGGTAAAATACGATTCTATTTCGATGCTTTATGAATATTTACCGTTAGACTATCGTGGTGCATTCAAATCATCGGATGAACAATTGAATAAAATTTGGGATGTGTCGGCGTACACGATGCATTTAACCTCCCGCGAATTCTTTATAGACGGGATTAAACGTGACCGTTGGGTTTGGTCTGGCGATGCTTATCAAAGTTATTTAATGAATTATTATTTATTCTTTGATTCGGCTTCTGTAGAACGAACACTGTTAGCTCTTCGTGGTAAAGAACCTGTGACTGCTCATGTTAATATCATAATGGATTATTCGCTGTATTGGTTTGTGGGTGTTTACGATTACTATTTACACACGGGCGACACTAAATTCATCAAAACTTTTTATCCACGAATGAAATCATTGATGGAATTCTGCTTAAAAAGAAGAAACACAAACGGTTTTCTGGAACCATTGGAAGGTGATTGGGTTTTTATTGATTGGGCAGACGGACTACCAAAAACTGGTGAGGTTAGTTTTGAGCAAATGCTTTTAGCGAGAAGTTTAGAAGCCATGGCTGTTAGTGCTGAAATTGCTGGTGAAAATGAAGACCAAAAACAGTATCAAAAATTAGCTGCTGATTTAAAAACAAAATTATTTGATGTGTTTTGGGATAAAAAACAAAACGTGATGAAGCACCAGCGTATAGATGGTAAAATGCAGGATATTGTAACGAGATACGCTAATATGTTCGGTATTTTTTTCAATTATTTTAATGAAGAACAAAAACAAAGTATAAAAAATAAGGTGCTGCTCAATAATGATATTCTTAAAATCACAACACCATACATGCGTTTTTACGAGTTGGAAGCATTGTGTGCAATGGGCGAGCAAGATTATGTGTTGAAAGAAATGAAAGACTATTGGGGAGGAATGTTAAAAGAAGGCGCGACTTCTTTCTGGGAAGAATACAACCCAAACAAAAAAGGAACCGAACATTTAGCGATGTACGGACGCCCTTATGGAAAAAGTCTTTGTCACGCTTGGGGTTCCAGTCCAATTTATTTGTTAGGAAAATATTATTTAGGCGTAAAACCAACAGCTCCGGGTTATTCCGAATATGAAATCAAACCGAATTTAGGTGGTTTACAATGGATGGAAGGAAAAGTACCAACACCAAAAGGTGAAGTAGCCATGTATGTAAGCAAATCAGAAATCAAAGTAAAAGCGGCTGAAGGCGAAGGAAAACTGATTATTGAAAGTTCAAGCAAACCGAAAGCAAGTTCAGGAACGATTACCCAATTGGAGAAAAACAAGTACCAATTGACGGTTAAACCAAATGTGGAATATAAAGTAAGTTATAAAGCCCTTTAGTCATTGCGAGGAACGGGCGCCATTACACTAGTTACTCACATTTTTAAATAAAAGTTAGAATCAATGTTTTCAAAAAACACAAAATACAATTTCAAATCATACACAGCTTTTTTAATGCTGTGTTTAGTGTTTTTCCAATTTTCAGTTACAGCACAAAATACTAGTTGGAAATCGGCTTCTTTTGTAGTTGTCAATTCGAATTACAAGACGTTCAAAACGACTCAATATGCACATGTTTTTTCGAATAGTAAAAACAATATCGTTCGATTGGCTCCTGAATTGGAAGGTTTGCAAGGAATCGAACTTTCTTTGGATCAATACAAAAAAGGAACTAACGCTGCTTTGAAATTAAAATTCAAAGAAGATGTACAGTTGCTTGTTGGTGTTTTTCAGGAAAAAGATAATAAAGATTATTTCCAATTTTCGGCTGCTGATAAGGCAAAGCTGGTTCTTGAAAATGGAGTGACGGTAACGGGTTTGCCTGCGGTAAATGTATATGCGATTTCGTATTCAAAAGGAACACAAACTATTTTGCCAAACGCAAAAGGATTATTTGTGGTTTTGGGCGCGGTGAAAAGCAGTCAGAATTTAGTTGCCCGAAATGCTGAATTCCCTGATGGAAAGCTGTGGAATCCAACTTTTATTGTAGAAGGATTCTCGGATGAAAAACCTTTGTTCGAAATTATTGACGGTGAAAACAAACCCGTAATTGATGAAGGAATGACGGGAACCGAAGGAATTCAAGGCGGTTTTGAAGGTGGTCGTGTGGTAAAAGTAGGCGATACTTATCACATGTTTCCAACGGAAAGAGCAGGAGAAGTGGGTGTCGAAATGTACTATGACCGTGTGAAAACTAAAATAGGGCATTGGACCAGTAAGGATGCGATTCATTGGAAACGTGAATCTACCATTTTGCAAGCCAGCGGAACTTATGCAATTACTGAAGATGATAACCCAATGAACGATCGTCGTGCGGCAATTTGGTCTTACATGCCTGTTTTCAATAAAAAAGCAAACAGATGGTATGGCTATTATTTGGCTTATACCGTTCACAAAGAAATTCAGCCGAATCACTCTTTTGGTCGCATCTGGCGTTGTGAATCAACTGTTGAAGGAATTGACGGAATTGCGGGTCCATATAAAGACATTGGTATAATTATGGAACCAGGCTTGGACTCTCAGCCATGGGAAGGACGTCAGGGAGTGGCTTCGTTTTTTCCGTATCAGGTAGGCGAAAAATATTTTGGTTTTTACAGTGGGGCTTATCCGTTTGAATCCTGGGCTGATTATCCTAAAAAATCGGGAAAAGGCTGGTTTGTGGCTTTGGCCGAATCCAATAGCCTAGAAGGCCCCTGGACGAGATTGAATAAAGGTTTGGAACCAATAAAATCGATACATCCTGTCTTTGTTGAAAATCCTATTGTGAGTCAATTACCAAATGGTTTGTACATCGCTATTTTTGATGGAGGTCCTGACGGTTGGGGACATCATTTGCCTAATATGATGGGCTATTCGTTGTCTAAAGACGGGGTGAATTGGTCGGAAGCACATTATTGGCCTATAGAAACCAAGGTGGCTAAATGGTGGGACATTATGAGAACGCCATTGTGCTTGATTCCTGAAGGAAACGATGTCTACACGATTGTGTATAATGCCATTGATTTGAAGAGAAGATTTCACCCTACCGGAATGGTGAAGGTGAAATTGAATAGAGATGTTATGGATGCCCGATTAAAGGAATTGAAATAAAAAAATGGAACACAGATGACACGGATTTACTTCGTAAAAACACAGATTGAAACGGATTTTTAATAATTCAAAATAATATAAATCTGCGAAAATCCTTTGAAATCTGCATGAAAAATATAGCACGCAGATTTGGCAGATCCAGCAGATTTATATTGTAGAAAAGATAAAAAATCCGCGAATATCAGTTTAATCTGCGTCATCAGTGTCCCATTGAACGATTATAATTAAAATTAGAAAATGAAAAATACAATGAAATATCTCGTTCTGGGAATAGCCACTTTGTTAGTAGCGAGTTGTGCCACCAAATTCAAGAAAAGAGAAATTACCGATACTGTTATGAATGAAATTTATAACGAGGTAAAAACGCCTTACAAATACGGTTTGGTAATGGTGCCAACGGATAACTCCTATAAAATGGACTGTCCTTCGGTTTTCCGAAAAGATAACAAATGGTTTATGACCTATTTGATTTATGACGGAAGAGGTTACGAAACCTGGTTAGCCGAAAGTGACGATTTATTGCATTGGAAACATTTAGGAAAAGTAATGTCATTCTCTAAAGATGAAACTCATTGGGATGTGAACCAAAAAGCAGGTTATATTTCGTTGCAAGACCCAACTTGGGGCGGAAGCTACAAATGGAATAAATACGATGGTAAATACTGGATGAGTTATTTTGGTGGAAATACTACAGGATATGAAGCTGGGGTTTTATCAATAGGAATGGCATATACCAAAGAATTACCAACAAAACCTCACGAATTCGAGCGCTTGCCTAAACCAGTTTTAACGCCAAAAGATACCGATGTAAGTTTTTGGGATAACAGCACTATGTATAAAAACTCGGTGATTGAAGACAAAGAACGTATTACAGGAAGCAAATTTATCATGTATTATAATGCCCGAGGCGATAGTTTGAACCCGGCAAAAGGTGCTGAGCGTATTGGAATGGCGGTTTCTAATGATATGAAAACCTGGAAACGTTATGGAAAAAAGCCGATGTTGAATCATCACAGAGGAATTACGGGTGATGCGTTTATTCAGCGTATTAACGATACCTGGGTAATGTTTTATTTTGGAGCTTTTTGGAGAGATTGGAATCAAGGTGCATTTAACCAATTTGCGGTTTCGAATGATTTAGTAAACTGGAAAGAGTGGAAAGGTGCTAATTTAATAGAATCGTCTGAGCCTTATGATAATATGTTTGCCCATAAATCTTTTGTGGTAAAACACAACGGAGTCGTATATCATTTTTATTGTGCCGTAAACAAAGCAGAACAAAGAGGAATTGCAGTAGCGACTTCTAAAGATTTAGGAACGAGTCAATTGAATTTTGTTACACCACCAGCGAAAAAAGAGAAGAAATAATGAATAATTTTAAAGTACTATTTTTTATCCTGTTTGGAATAACTGTCCAGGCACAATCAGTAACCGGCGAACCTGCGGGAATTCCTGAATTACACAAGAAGTATGAGTATGCTCCTTGGGAAGATCCAACAGTTACCAGCATCAACAGACAGCCTTCGAGAGCAACGGCTTATTCGTATACCAATATTGAAGATGCGTTAAAAGGTGATAGAACGAAAAGTAGAATCCAAATGCTGAATGGCGATTGGAATTTTAAATATGCATCGAATCTTAACCAAGCTTCGAAAGATTTTTATAAAGCGAAAGTAAACGGTTGGGATAAAATAGAAGTGCCTTCTAACTGGGAAATGAAAGGTTATGATATTCCAATTTACAAAAGTGCGGTTTATCCGTTTAGACCTATAAATCCACCTTACATCCCTAAAGATTACAACGGAATTGGTTCGTACCAACGCAGTTTTACCGTTCCTGCAAACTGGAAAGACATGACGGTGACTTTGCATTTTGGTGCGGTAAGTTCTGGTTTTCAGGTTTGGTTAAACGGGGAATTTTTAGGTTATGGTGAAGACAGCTTTTTGCCATCCGAATTTGATATTACGCCTTATTTGAAAGAAGGTGAAAATGTGGTTTCGGTTCAGGTAATCCGTTGGGCTGATGGTTCGTATTTGGAAGATCAGGATCACTGGCGTGTGAGTGGAATTCAGCGTGAAGTTTTTATTATGGCTGAGCCAAAGCTGCGCATTCAGGATTTCTTTGTTCAAACTAAATTAGACAAACAATACACAGATGCTATTTTTAAATTGCGTCCAAAAGTGGAGAATCTAACCGGAGAAAAAATCAAAGATTATACTTTTAATGTTCAGTTGTATGATGCCAATAATGTGGCCATGTTCAAAGAACCGCTTCAAAAACCGGTGATTGATATGATTAACGAAAGTTATCCCCGTTTGGATAATGTTCGTTTTGGAATGTTTCAGGAAACCATTAAAAATCCTAAGAAATGGAGTGCCGAAGAACCAAATTTATACACTTTGGTGGTTTCGATAAAAGATCCAAAAGGAAATATTACCGAAGCCAAAAGTTGTAAAGTAGGTTTCCGTTCGATTGAATTTTCAAAAGAAAACGGAAAAATGCTTATCAACGGAAAAGAGACTTATGTGTATGGTGTGAATCGTCACGATCAGAATCCGACAAAAGGAAAAGCCTTGAACAGAGAAGATATCAAAAAAGATATTACAACGATTAAAAAGTTTAATTTCAATTTTATCCGTACGAGCCATTATCCGAACGATCCGTATTTCTATGAATTGTGTGATCAATACGGAATCATGGTGATGGACGAAGCCAATCAGGAAACGCACGGAATTGGTGGAAAATTAGCCAACGATCCAAAATGGACCAACGCCTATTTAGAGCGTATGACCCGAATGGTGGAAAGAGATAAAAATCACCCATCGGTGGTGATGTGGAGTTTAGGTAACGAAGGTGGAAAAGGACCTAATCATTCGGCGATGTCGGGTTGGGTTCACGATTTTGATATTACTCGTCCGGTGCATTATGAACCGGCACAAGGAAACGCGAAGTTAGATGGTTACATCGATCCATTGGATCCTAGATATCCTAAAACAATTGATCACGCCTACCGATTCGAAAATCCACAGGATGATTCTTATGTGGATATGGTAAGCCGTTTCTATCCGGGCGTTTTTACACCTAAATTTTTGGTAGATCAAAAGAAAGATACCCGACCAATTATTTTCGTCGAATACTCACACGCTATGGGGAATTCGGTTGGGAATTTAAAAGAATTATGGGATGAATTCCGTTCGCTACCTAGAGTTATTGGAGGATGTATCTGGGAATTTAAAGATCAGGGATTGTTGAAAAAAGATCCAAAAACAGGACAGGAGTTTTTTGCTCATGGAGGTGATTTTGGAGAAAAATACCATGACGGAAACTTCAATACTAAAGGAATTGTAGATTCAAACGGGAAACCAAAAGGTTCTATATATGAGTGTAAATGGGTGTTTCAGCCGGTAATTTCGACTTTAAAAGAAGGTTTTCAATTAGAAATTAAAAATCGTCAGGCGGTAAAATCATTAGCTGATTATACTCCGGTTTTGAAAATTTTAGAAAATGGAAATGTGATTAAAACCCAGTTTTTAAAACCATTTAATACGGAAGCGGGACAATCTACTGTTTTGGATATAAATCCGTATTTGCCAAAAATGAAATCGGATGGGGAATATTATTTGAATATTGAATTCCAACTTTCGAAAGATGAACTTTGGGCTTCTAAAGGTTATGCTGTTGCAGAAGATCAGTTTTTGCTAAAAAAGGCAGCAGTTGTTGCTCAGGAATCTAAAAAGGAAAATTTGAACGTTTCAGAATCAGATGCTGGTTTTAAAATCAAAGGAAAAACATTTGATATTACAATTAGTAAAACTAATGGTGCCTTGAGTTCTTATTTGTTTAATGGTGAAGAACAGGTTTTTGCACCCTTGTTGCCTAATTTCGTCAGACCACTTACGGATAATGACAAAAGAGGATGGAAGTCGCATAAACTTTTAAAACCTTGGTATCAGGCCAAGCCAAAATTGGTAAATATCAAAATTGATAAATCAGCTTCTGAAATCAAAATTACAAGTGATTACGAAGTTATTAAAGACAGTGCGAGTGTAAATGTGGTTTACAATATCAAACCAGACGGATTGATAAAAGTAGATTATAGTTTGAAAGCGACTAATAAATTACCGAACATTCCGAAAATAGGAATGCAAATGGGCGTTCAAAGAAAATTTGACCAAATTTCCTGGTACGGAAAAGGGGAATTGGAGAATTATATTGACAGAAGTTTTGGCTCATTTGTGGGGAAATATTCTTTGCCAATTAATGATTTTCTGGAGCATTATGTGAAACCTCAGGAAAATGCAAACAGAACCGAAGTGAGATGGATGGCGTTTACAACTCCGCAAAAAAATAAAGGGTTATTGGTAGTAAATGATACAAAAGTGTTGAGCATGAGTGCATGGCCTTATACTCAGGAAAATTTAAGTGCTGCTGTGCATACTTTTGATTTAAAAGATCCGGGATTTTTAACGGTGAATATCGATTTAATTCAAATGGGTGTGGGTGGAAATGACAGCTGGACGAAGGTGGCAGCACCTCTAGAAAAATATCAAATCAAATCAGGAGATTATCAATACAGTTTTTATTTGGCGCCTTTTTCGGATACGAAAAACGGTTTGGAAACTAGTTTGAAGAAATTCAAATATTAAATTAATTAAACCCGACAGGTTTTTGAAACCTGTCGGGTTTAAAGAAAAAGCAACAACAATGTTTCAAAAAAAACACCTCTTTTTTATTCTACTTCTTGCAGGAATAGTTTCCGCACAGGAAACCTATAAAAAAGAAAATACCTCATTTCAGCCTACAATTGAATCCTCAAAACCTTGGGTGTATTGGTATTGGATGAAATCGGCGTATTCTAAAGCTGGCATCACAGCCGACTTAGAAGCTATGAAACAAGCCGGAATTGCAGGTGCTTATTTAATGACGATAAAAGGTCCGGCAAATCCTCCATTGATGAATCCGCCAGTTTTGCAATTGAGTCCTGAATTTTGGGATATGGTGCATTGGGCTTTCGCCGAAGCAGATCGTTTGGGGCTAAAATTGGCTTTTCACGCTGCCGATGGTTTTGCCGTTGCAGGAGGGCCTTGGATTACACCCGAAATGTCGATGCAAAAAGTAGTTTGGTCAACAACTGAGATGCTTGGAGGAAAAAAATTGACGACTAAATTAGCAGTTCCCGAACATTATAAAGACTATTATAAAGACATTGCCACTTTTGCCATTCCGATAAAAGAAAATACAATCAGTTCGCAAGGATTATTGCCTAAAGTTACTACTTCTAACAATAGCGATGCTTCTTTTTTGGCTGATGCTAAGAAAGACGATAATTTCAGATTGGGTGAAAAAGGCTGGATTCAATATGAGTTTGAGAAATCATTTACTTGTAAATCAATCGTAATTGAAACTAAAGGCAGGGATTTTCAGGCACAACGCTTAATTGTGGAAGTGAGTGATGACGGTGTTTATTTTAAATTCCATGAAAGAATGATAGCTCCACGTCACGGTTGGCAAGACATGGATGCACAGCATACCCATACTATTAAACCCGTAACGGCTAAATATTTTCGATTTGTATATGATGTTAGCGGAACAGAACCTGGAGCGGAAGATTTGGATCTTGCAAAATGGAGACAGAACAATTTGAAAGTGAGTAAAATTACACTTTCGAATCAATCTTTAATCGATAATTACGAAGGAAAATCAGGAGCAGTATGGCGTTTGAGTCCAACGACAACTGCGGAGCAAATTCCAAATTCCGATTCGTTTCAAAAATCTTTGATCATCAATATTTCCAAATTTGTTGATGCTGATGGCAATTTAAGTTGGAAAGCACCAAAAGGGAAATGGAAAATTATCCGCATGGGACATACTTCTACAGGGCATGAAAACGCTACCGGTGGAGCAGGAAAAGGTTTGGAAGTGGATAAATTCAATCCTGAGCTGATTCGTTTTCAATTGGATCATTGGTTTGGCGAAGCCATCCGTACTGCTGGACCTGAATTGACTTCGAGAGTATTGAAAATTTTACATTTGGATAGCTGGGAATGCGGCAGCCAGAATTGGTCTTCTGTTTTTCAGGTTGAGTTTCAAAAACGTCGCGGTTATGACATAGTGGATTATTTGCCGGTAATGGCGGGGATTCCTATCGAAAGTGCTGCTACTACAGAAAAAGTTTTATATGATGTTCGAAAAACCATAGCTGAATTAATTGCCGATAATTTTTATGGAACTGTGGCTGATATTGCTAAAAAAGCGAATGTAAAATTCAGTTCCGAGAATGTGGCGCCAACAATGATGAGTGATGCTTTGTTGCATTTTAAATATGTGGATTATCCAAGTGGGGAATTTTGGTTAAAAAGCCCTACGCACGACAAACCTTTCGATATGCTGGATGCTATTTCGGGTGGGCATATTTATGGAAAAGACATTATTCAGGCCGAAGCTTTTACAGCCTTACGAATGGATTGGGACGAGCATCCGGGGAATTTAAAAACGCTGGCTGATAGAAATTATGCACTCGGAATCAACCGTTTTTTCTACCACGTTTTTGTTCATAATCCGTGGACAGACAGAACGCCAGGGATGACTTTGGACGATATTGGAACTTTTTTTCAAAGAGACCAAACTTGGTGGAAACCCGGAAAAGCCTGGTTTGATTATTGCCAGCGAGTACAATTGCAATTGCAAAAAGGAAAACCAGTTGTGGATTTAGCGGTTTTTATTGGCGAAGATTTGCCATCACGCTCACTTGTTCCTGATCGTTTGTTTCCTTTTGTTCCGAATGTTTTTGGAGAAGAAAGAGTGGCGAGTGAAAAAATACGATTGGAAAATGAAGGGCAACCGGCAACCAAAATGCCTAAAGAAGTTACTTATTCTAAAAACAATACCGATTTGTCGCAATGGGTAAACCCGATGAATGGCTATCAATACGATTCTTTCAATGCTGATGTTTTGATAAATCGCGCTAAAGTAGAAAATGGAAAAGTATCTTTTGGCGGTGGTATTGAATATGCTGCTTTATTGTTTCCGGGAAGTCGAAATATGGCGCCGAATAAGGTTGTTTCTTTGGCTGTAGCCGAAAAAATGCTGCAATTAGTAAAAGAAGGTGCTACAATTTTTATTAATGAAAAACCGCTTGATGCACCAAGTTTTCAATCGGATTTGGAAGCTAAAAAATGGCAGACTGTTGTTGACGAATTGTGGACGAAAGGAAAAGATGCTACTAAAAATGAGCAGGGTTCGGTTTTCTGGAAGCTCGGGAAAGGAACAGTTATTGTGCTTCCATTTTTAGATACTGATTTTGCAAAAATCGGAATCGAGGCAGATGTTTTATTTTCGGATGCTAAAAACAATGACAGAAGTTCGATTGCCTGGACACACCGCAAATCGGAAACGGAAGATGTTTATTTTCTTTCGAATCAGATTGAAGAAAAGAGAATAATTAAGCTGTCTTTCCGTCAAAGCGGTAAAACACCCGAATTGTACAATCCGGTGACGGACAAAACCATTGCTTTAAAACAATGGAAAGTCGAAAATGGACGAACTGTTATTGAGTTACAATTGGATAAAAATGAATCTTGTTTTGTGATTTTTAAAAATGAAACTAAGGAAAGTAATTCTGATAAAGGAGCTAATTGGGATGAATTCAAAACGGTTCAAACATTAGATGAAAATTGGAATTTGCAATTTGATGCTAGTTTCAAAGGACCTGAAAAAGAATTGAAAATCAACAAACTTTTTGATTGGAGTACATCTGACAATCAAAGTATCAAATATTATTCGGGAACTGCGGTGTACAGCAAGGAGTTTATCTGGAGTCAGGATACAAAAACTCCGGTTTATTTAGATTTAGGTTCGATTGCCAATCTTGCAGAAGTGACTGTTAACGGGATAGATTGTGGAACGATTTGGACTTTCCCTTATCGTACCGATATTTCGAAAGCATTGCAAAAAGGTAAAAATAAAATAATAATTAAAGTGACGAATACCTGGGCTAATCGTTTGATTGGTGATCAAAAATTACCAGAAAAAGAGCGATTAACCTGGACAACTGCTTCTTATCGATTAGTGGAGAGTGAAGATTTATTGAAAGCAGGTTTGTTAGGACCGGTAACTTTAGAAAAATAAAAAAAATGAAGAATTCAATTATTACGCTTTTTTTGATTTTAGGAATTTCCCAAATCAATGCAAAGATTAAATTACCCGCTTTGTTTTCGGACAATATGATGCTACAACAGCAAAGTAATGCGCCAATTTGGGGCTGGGCAGATAAAAATCAAACGATAAAAGTCCAAACTTCGTGGGATTCTAAAACCTATGAAGTGAAAGCCGATAAATCAGGAAAATGGAAAATAGCTTTGCAAACTCCTGCAGCAGGTGGACCTTATGAAATTTCAGTTTTGGATGGTACAGAAAAAAAATCAATTAAAAACATCTTAATTGGAGAAGTTTGGTTGTGTTCCGGTCAATCTAATATGGAAATGCCGTTGAAAGGATTTCCGGGACAACCTGTATTGAAAGGAAACGAAGCGGTGGTTCATTCGAAAAATAATAAAATCCGTTTTATTACCATTCCAAGAGCTACAGTTTTGACTCCAAATGAAGATTTTGAAGGACAATGGTATACAGCCGGTCCTCAAACTACAGGTAATTTTAGTGCTACGGCCTGGTATTTTGGTTCGCTTTTACAGGAAGTTTTAGATGTTCCTGTGGGGATGATTCTGGTTTCTTATGGTGGTTCAAGCATGGAAGCCTGGATGAATCAGGAAATGTTGAAAGATTTTGCAAACGTTAAAATTCCAACCACAAAAGAAGAATTAGCTAAAGACCCAAATCGTGTGCCGACGACTTTGTTTAATGGCATGCTTTCGCCGGTAATTGGATACGCAATTAAAGGTTGTATTTGGTATCAAGGAGAATCGAATTATGAGCGTGCAGCACAGTACAAAGATTTGATGAAAAAGATGGTGAGCAGCTGGAGAGGACTTTGGCAACAAGGCGATTTTCCGTTTTATTATGCGCAAATAGCTCCGTTTAATTATGCACAGTTTCATCCAAAAGACAATAAAGAAGAATACAATTCGGCTTATTTGAGAGAGGCCCAATTGAAAGCTTCAACGGAAATTCCAAATTCAGGAATGGCAGTGTTGATGGATATTGGTGAAGAAAATAATATTCATCCTGTTCACAAAGAAGCTGGAGGAAGTAGATTGGCTTATTTGGCTTTGAACAAAACTTATGGTATTACAGGTTTTGAGTTTGAAAGCCCTGAATTTAAAGCAATGGAAATCAAAGATAATGCGGTTACTGTTTCATTTGATAAAGCACCAAATGGTATCACATCGAATGGAAAAGAAGTAACCGGATTTGAAATTGCAGCCGAAGATAAAGTGTTTTATTCCGCAAAGGCCGAAGTAAGAAGAAAGTCGGTTGTGTTGACTTCTGATAAAGTGTCGAAACCAGTTGCTGTTCGTTATTTGTTTAAAGATTATACCGAGGCACAAATTTTTAGTACGGGTGGTTTGCCGGTTTCATCGTTTAGAACTGATAATTGGTAGTGTTTTAAAACAAGATTATAAAATTAAGTATCTGCTCAAATCTGCTGAATCTGCGTGAAAATAAATTGGCACGCAGATTAGGCAGATTGTAAATAAATCAAATTTGAAAAAATTAATCCTCATATCATTTCTATTCATAACGCTTTGTGCCAAGGCGCAAATTTCCACGCTTGAAAATTACAATCAGGTTTGGAAAACCCAAAGCAATAATTCGTCTGAATCGATGCCGTTGGGTGGTGGTGATATTGGTTTGAATGTGTGGGTAGAAAAAGGCGATTTGTATGCTTATATTTCTAAATCGGGGACATTTGATGAGCACAATACTTTATTGAAATTAGGAAGAATAAAAGTGAGTTTGAGCCCTAATCCTTTTAAGGATAATGAAGGTTTTAAGCAGGAATTGAGCTTGAAAGACGGTTTTATTGTGGTTTCGCAAAACGGAACTTCAGTAAAATTATGGGTGGATGTTTTTAATCCTGTGATTCATGTTGATGTGGTTAGCAAAAATCCAACTGAAATGAAAGTGGCTTATGAAAGTTGGCGTTACAAAAACAGGGATTCTAAAGGAAAGGCCAATAATGCCAATTCGTACAAATGGGCTCCGCAAGGCGATATTATCACTTATAAAGATTCGATTTCTTTTGAAGGAAACGCAGTGCAGTTTTATCATAGAAACAGGGCAAATACCGTTTTTGATGTGGCTGTAAAGCAACAAAAAATGGAATCGGTAAAAGACCAAATGATGAATCCTATTGCGAATCTTACTTTTGGCGGGCAGCTTTTTGGAAGTAATTTGAAAGCCGATGGGACTTATAACGGCATTTATCAGGATACGGATTTCAAGGGCTACCGACTTTTGAGTATAAAAGCAGCCAAAAAACAGCAATTCCAAATCCAGTTGCATACAAATCAATCGATGGATGCGAGTTTATGGACGAAGGAGTTGAAAAGTCAGATTTCAAGCTATAAAAAAATAAAAAATAATAAGGCTGAGCAAAAAACAATCAATTGGTGGCATGATTTTTGGAATCGCAGTTTCGTTTTTACTCAAAAAGGAAAAACAACAAACGATTCGGTTTACCAAATCGGTCAAAATTATCAATTGTTTCGTTATATGCTGGGATGTAATGCGTATGGAAAATATCCAACTAAATTTAACGGCGGACTTTTTACGGTGGATCCAGTGCATACCAATAAGGAATTGAATTTTACTCCTGATTTCAGGAATTGGGGTGGAGGAACCATGACGGCACAAAACCAGCGATTGGTTTATTTTCCGATGACAAAAAGCGGCGATTTTGATATGATGAAATCCCAATTGGATTACTATCTGGGTTTGCAAAAAAATGCCGAATTGCGTAGTGAAGTCTATTGGAAGCATAAAGGAGCAGCTTTTACAGAGCAATTGGAAAATTTTGGATTGCCAAATCCTGCCGAGTATGATTGGAAACGTCCTGAAGATTATGATCCGGGAATGGAATATAATGCCTGGTTAGAATACGAATGGGATACGGTTTTTGAGTTTTGTCAAATGATGTTGCAGCAAAAAGAATATGCAAATGAAGATATTCAGAAATACAATCCGTTTATCATCAGTTGTCTTCGATTTTTTGATGAACATTATCAGTATTTGGCAAAACAAAGAGGAAGAAAAGCCTTGGACGGAAATGGAAAATTGATTTTGTATCCGGGTTCAGGAGCTGAAACCTATAAGATGGCGTATAATTCGAACAGTACGATTTCGGCTTTGCAGGTTATTACTGAAAGGTTATTACAATTTTCTGAAAAAGAATTGTCTAAGGAAGATTTAGAGTATTTGAAAGCTTTTCAAACCCGAATTCCACCTTTGAATTTCAGGGAGTTTGACGGACATAAAACATTGGCTCCGGCCAAAAGTTGGGAAAGAATCAATAATACGGAAGTGCCACAGTTGTATTCTGTTTTTCCATGGGGAATTCAGGGTCTTGGGAAGAGTGATTTGCAAACCGCTCTGAATACCTGGAAATACGATACGGATGCATTGAAGTTTAGAAGTCATGTTGGTTGGAAACAGGATAATATTTTTGCGGCAAGACTTGGTTTGACTGAGGAAGCAGCGAAATATAATTTGTTAAAAATGGCTAATTCCGACCGAAGATTTCCTGCTTTTTGGGGACCGGGCTACGACTGGGTGCCGGATCACAATTGGGGAGGTTCAGGAATGATTGGGATGCAGGAGATGTTGTTGCAAAGCAATGGAGATAAAATTTATATTTTTCCTGCCTGGCCGGCAGACTGGGATGTGCATTTTAAATTGCACGCACCAAAAAATACAACTGTTGAAGTAAAAATGGATAAAGGCAAAGTAACTTTTCTTAAGGTTTTTCCAAAAGAGAGAGAGAAAGATATCATAAATCTGTTAGGAAAAAGTCTAACGGAAAAATCAAATTTAAAATAAAAAAACAATGAGTATAGTGAAAAATATTGCTTTTTGCGCAGGAGCAATGATAACGTTTACATTGAGTGGTAGCGCGCAAACTCAGAGTGTAATTCCGGTTAGTAAATCGGTAAAAGTCGATTTTGATTTGGCACAACGCAGAACTTTAGAAGTAAATGATCCTAATTATATTTCGTGGCCTATAAGCGAAGGAACTCAATTTGATAAAACTTTTGGAGATCTAAAAGTGACTTTGAAAGGAGCGATTAATTCGAGCTGGTACAAAACAGGAATGCAGGCGCCATTTTACGCCCGTTTGGTAAGTGATGGAATTGTTGCTGATAAAAATGTTGAAATGGTAATCAGTGGGTTGTCCAAAGGGCGTCATAGTCTGTTGGTTTTTAGTAATACTTTTGATAGTCCTGAATTGGCTAATTACGCCCCTGTTTCGATTTCTGTGAATGGTGTTTTTTCACAAACTATTCAGCCTACTAATAGAGCAACTGCTACCATTCAGGCTGCTACTTCTTATATTAATTTTAATGCTGAAACCGGAAAAGATGTTGTTATCCGTTTCGAAACTGATGCAAAAGCAACCGGGAAAATTCAAAAAGTGGTTCTTAATGGTTTCGAATTGGATTTGCCAAACCTAAAAAAGCAAGCCAATACACCAGTACCAGCTAATAATGACGGACATGTGATATTAGGGAATGATTTTAAATTAGGATGGAATTCGCCTGAAGGAACTGTTTCCCACGATTTTTATTTTGGGGAAAATGAACAAAAAGTGGCTGAAGCCAATCATAATTCGCCTGAATTCAAAGGCAATTTGACAAAGAATGAAGCGACTGTTGATAATACAGTTCTTAATAATTTGAAAAGTTATTACTGGAGAGTGGATGAAATCGATGCCAATAAGGAAGTGACTAAAGGAAAAGTTTGGTTTTTTAAACCAGCCCAAATTGCTTTTCCGGGTGCTGAAGGTTATGGACGTTTTGCTATTGGAGGAAGAGGTGGAAAAGTGATTGCTGTAACCAACTTAAATGATAGCGGACCGGGAAGCTTGCGTGATGCTGTTGAGCAGGAAGTAGGACCAAAAACCATTGTTTTTAATGTTTCAGGAAATATTCAGTTAAAATCACGTTTGGTGGTAAGTCAGCCATTTGTAACTATTGCCGGGCAAACAGCTCCCGGAAAAGGAATCATGATTAGTAGAGCACCTATTGGGTTAACCGGAAATGATGGGATTATTCGATTTTTGAGAGTTAGAATTGGTGGCGGAACTACTTATGACGGAATGGGATTAACAGGTGCCAATCATAGTATTATTGATCACTGTTCGATTAGTTGGACTATTGACGAATCTTTTAGTTCAAGAGGAGCACATAACATCAGTTTGCAACGTACTTTAATTGCCGAGGCTTTAAATGTTGCAGGTCATGATAAATACGGAGCAGGAAAAATGCATGGCTATGCAGCTACTATTGGTGGTGATGTAGGTAGTTTTCATCATAATTTATTAGCGCATAATTATGGTCGTAACTGGAGTATTGGTGGCGGATTAAATGGCGATGGTTTTTATGGAGGAAAAGTTGATATTCGTAACAATGTAGTTTACAACTGGGGACATCGTGCTACTGACGGTGGGGCTAATCAGGTAAATTTTGTCAATAATTATTACAAACCGGGAGCTTCGACTAATTTCTTTTTTGCATTAAATGCACAACATGAAGGTGTTGGAAAAGGAAAACAGCAATATTATTTTGATGGGAATGTAATGCCGGGGTATTTCAATGTAAAAAATCAGGAGAAAGGAAGAACGGTGAGTTATTCAAATGGAGATAAAGCTACTTATGAAACGTATGTAGATAAACCATTTTTCGAATCGTATGTAAATACACAATCGGCGGAAGCTGCTTATAAAAATGTATTGTCAGATGTTGGTGCTAATCAACCGGTATTTGATACCCATGATCAAAGAATTATTCAGGAAACACTTAAAGGGACCTATACTTATAAAGGAAGTAAAAGTGGTTTAGGCGGAATGATTGATCATCAGGACGATGCCGGAAGTTGGGAGAATTATCCTAATGAAAACCGTAATGCTAATTGGGATACCGATAAGGATGGATTGCCAAACTGGTGGGAAGAATCAAAAGGGTTGAACGTAAATTCGGCTTCAGGAGATTTTGCTGATGCAAATGCAGGTACAGGAAGTGGATTTACACAATTAGAAGATTATTTAAATTGGATGGCACAACCTCATTATTTTGTAAATTCAGGTGAAAAAGTAGTGCTTAATGCAGTTGATTTTTTCAAAGGTTATGAGAAAAAACCAGTGTATACTTTTTCGGAAATAAACAATGGAAATGCAGTTTTGAAAGGAAAAGAAATCCAGTTTACAGCAGGTCAAAAAGGATTTGCTTCTTTTGTAATCTCGGTTAAAGATGCCGATGGGGATTCTATGAGCCGTACTATAAACGTATTTATTAAATAAAAATACCGCAAATTCGCAAATTAAAAACTTTGAATAGGTTTTAAATTTGCGAATTTGCGGTTAAAATTTTTAAGTGGATTCAAAAAAAATATAAAATGAAAAAGAACATTATTCTATTGTCAGCCGTACTTTTTTCGACTGTTTCATTCGCTCAAAATAAGGGATTGGTAGATAATTCGGCTAGTCCGTATTCTAAATTGAGAAGTGTTGGTTTGCAGGATGTGAATTGGACCAATGGATTTTGGAAAGAGCAATTGAATGTTGAGAATAAGGAAACTTTGCCCTTTATGTGGGATTTGTATCATAATGATGAAGTTTCTCATGCTTATGCCAATTTTGAAATAGCTGCTGGAAATAGAAAAGGAACTTTCAAAGGGCCTTCTTTTCATGATGGTGATTTTTATAAAATTTTTGAAGGAATGGCGGCAACTTATGCTGTTACCAAAGACAAAAAGTTGGATAAACAAATGGACGAAGCCATTGCATTGTTCGCTAAAGTGCAGCGCAAAGATGGTTATTTACATACTCCTGTTTTAATTGACGAACGTTGGGGAACTCTAGGGCCGGAAGAAGTTAAAAAACAATTGGGTTTCGAAAAGTACAACATGGGGCATTTAATGACTGCTGCCTGTGTGCATTACCGTGCCACCGGGAAAACTAATTTCTTGAATATTGCGAAAGGAGTTGCCGACTTTTTATATGACTTTTATAAAAAAGCTTCTCCAGAGTTGGCTCGAAATGCCATTTGTCCTTCGCATTATATGGGGATTGTCGAAATGTACCGCACGACAAAGAATCCAAAATATCTGGAATTGGCTAATAACCTAATTGATATCAGAGGAACTACGGCAGATGGAACTGATGATAATCAGGATCGAATTCCGTTTAGACAACAAACAACTGCAATGGGACACGCTGTAAGAGCCAACTATTTATATGCCGGTGTCGCCGATTTGTATGCCGAAACAGGAGAGAAAAAATTATTGGACAATTTAGAATCCATTTGGGACGATGTGGCTTATCGCAAAATGTACATTACAGGTGCTTGTGGTGCTTTGTATGATGGTGTTTCTCCTGATGGAACTTCTTATGATCCTACAGTAGTGCAAAAAATACATCAGGCTTATGGCCGTCCATTTCAATTACCTAATGCAACAGCGCATACTGAAACCTGTGCCAATATTGGTAATGTATTATGGAACTGGAGAATGTTGCAACTGACCGCTGATGCCAAATATGCCGATGTTTTAGAATTGGCGTTATATAATAGTGTGTTGTCCGGGATGAATTTAGAAGGAAATAAGTTTTGTTATAATAATCCTTTGACTGTAACTGTCGATTTGCCTTTCGAACAAAGATGGAGCAATGAACGCGAAGGTTATATTGCCTTGTCTAATTGCTGTGCGCCCAATGTTACCAGAACTGTAGCCGAAGTTAGTAATTATGCTTATAGTTTGGCTAAAGAAGGACTGTATGTAAACTTATATGGAAGCAGCAGTTTGAATACAAAAACCGAAGAAGGAGCTGAAATTCAATTGCATCAGCAAACTAATTATCCTTGGGATGGAGAAATTTCGATTAATATCGATAAAGCTCCAAAAGGAGATTATGCACTGTTTTTAAGAATTCCGGGATGGAGTAATGGAGCTACAGTTTTAGTTAATGGTCAAAAGATAGAAAACAATCCTGTTTCTGGAACTTACTTGAAAATTGTCCGTAAATGGAAAAAGGGGGATGTAATCAGTTTGAATATCCCTATGCCGGTGGAATTGATGGAAGCTAATCCATTGGTTGAAGAGACTAAAAATCAAGTTGCGGTAAAACGTGGACCATTAGTTTATTGTCTGGAATCAGATGGTATTTCTAAAGCAACTTCTATTAATGATGTGGTGTTGAATGTTAATTCAGATTTTAAAATTGAACCAATTCAAAAGAATAATAGAAGCCTTATTGCTATAACTGCTGAAGGATTTTTGGATTCCAATTCATGGAATAAGAAGTTATACCAACCTTTAAACAAAGGTAAAGAGCAGATTTTCTTACGTTTAGTACCTTACTTCTCTTGGGGTAATGGAAATAGTAAGGAGATGAGCGTATGGTTTTCACATTAAAAGACTTGTTAAAATCCAGTAAATATTGGAATAATGAAAATTTAACATAAAAAAAACACTAAAACTTAAAATAAACTTAAAAAAAAATAAATAAAAAATAGTGGTGTAATAAAATTTTATTACTTTTGATAAATGTAAACGTTTACATTTTATCTACTTAGCTTGTAAATAAATTAAAAAATTACATTCGATTTTGAAAATGTAAACGTTTACAGAATAATCTTTTTAAGATTAGATTAGCAGTTTTGATTTCTCAGCTTACAATAGAAATAATAAACCAAACTTAAACAATTAATTTTTTAACCAAAAGAAACACACTTATGAAACAAACATTTAAAATGGTGTTTAGTGTATTGCTGTTCGTTATGAGTCTGACAGCTTTTGCACAAAATACAACCATCACTGGAAAGGTGGTTGATAAAGACGGGCTTGGAGTCATAGGCCTTAATGTAGTTGAAAAAGGGACTAAACACGCCGTTTTGACTGATATTGATGGTTCTTATAAAATTCAGGTTCCTAAAGGGGCTGTGTTACAGTTCTCATATATTGGGATGAAAACCCAGGAAAAAACAGTAGGATCAGCTACAGCAATTAACATAACTATGTTAGAGGATAATTCTACTTTGAATGAAGTAGTGGTGGTAGGTTATGGTACACAGAAAAAATCACATCTTACAGGCGCTGTTGAGTCTGTAAAAATGGATGAGATTGTAAATCTGCCATCTGGAGATGTTGGGGCTGCATTGAAAGGAAGGATTTTAGGAGTTTCAATTTCAGGTGGTGAAGCTCGTCCTGGAAATAAATCTAGTTTAACAATTCGTAAACCTTATAGTTTAGCTAAAGATGGAGGAAATTTAAATCCTTTATATGTTATAGATGGTGTTTTGCAAATTGGAGCAGATGGTTTAAATGATTCAACAATGTTTGATAATTTGGATTCATCTGAAATTGAAAGCATTTCATTTTTGAAAGACGCTGCGGCTGCAATTTATGGTGCGCGTTCTGCACAGGGAGTTGTGATTATAACAACTAAAAAAGGTAAGGTTGGAGAACCTAGATTTTCATATAGTGGTTCATATGCAGTTAATGATAAAATTTATCAAACCAAAGTATTAAATGCTTATGAATTTGGACAATATGTAAATATTATGAATGGGAAAAATGGGTATAATCAAACATCAACAGATCCACAGTATTTCTTTTCACAAGACGAGATGGATTATTTTAAAACATTAAAAAACACCTTTTTAGATGATGAATGGTCTTCTTCCTATAATATGCGTCATAATTTGAATGTAAGTGGTGGTAGTGAAAAAGCTACTTATTTCGCTGGAGTTTCTTATTTTGAACAAAATGGTAATTTAACAACTTTAGATTATAATAAATGGAATTTTAGATCGGGGGTAGATTTAAATCTATCAAGTAACTGGAAAGCAAGTATGCAGATTTCAGGTTATTATTCAGATAAAACTAAAACTTTTAATAAAATCGGTGGTGAAAATGATGAGAATGATTACAATGAGTTATTATTCCATGTTCCATATATTCCAAATTATGTGAATGGAGTGCCAATTGAGTTGTTAGGTAATAATGATGGAAATCAACGTTATCATTATGGAGAGATTAAAAAATTAAACAATTTAACTGAAACTACTGAAAGCAGAACTACTATTAATTTAAGTACAGAATATAAATTCTCTTTTATTAAAGGTTTATCTGCTAGAGCATCTTATGCCAGAAATATGGGAAGTTCTAGAGGTTCTCAATTTGGTACTGGATATACATTGTATCAATTTGCAGGTTTAGGTGCTAATGGTCATATTTTTAGTGATGATATTACAACAGCGCCAGTGAGATCTAAGTTTTACGAAAATGGTAATCGTCTGTATTTTGATAATGGTAAAGATTTATCAGAACAATACAACTTTACAGGGATTTATAACAGAGATTTCGGTAAACATAGTATAAGTGGTTTGTTTTCTGTAGAAAAATCTGAGGCAACTGCTAATCATGAAATAGTTTGGAAGTCTGGAGTTTTATCAGGTTCAAATGGTCAGTTTAATACTGCAAATGGTACTATAGATGGTTCAACCAATAAAAGCGAGTCAGGAAATTTAGCATATGTTGGTAGGTTAAATTATGCTTATGGAGATAAATATTTAGCAGAAGTTTTATTTAGATCAGATGCTTCAACTAAATTCTCGCCAGCTAATTATTGGGGTAGATTTTACTCTGTTTCAACTGGTTGGGTAATTTCTAAAGAGGATTTCTTTAAATCATCAGTAATTGATTTTCTTAAAGTAAGATACTCGGTTGGATTGTTAGGTAAAGACGATACAAAAGCTTGGGCATGGAGACAACGTTATACTTTCCAAACTTATAAAGGTGCTGTTTTTGGTGGCAATTCAGCAAGTACAGATGGATTAAAAATGGAAGCAACTCCTAATCCTGATGCGACATGGAGTGATGAAATTAAAACTAATTTTGGTATCGATGCTAAGTTTTTAAATAATAGATTATCTGTAACTACGGAGATGTATTATAACATTGGGACTAATTTGCTTTTAAATAAAACTACTACCCCTTTTACAATTGGAGGTACACCGGCAGCAGAAAATTTTGGTTCTATGGATACCTACGGTTATGAACTTTCAGTAGGTTGGAATGATAAGATAGGTAAAGACTTTAAATATGGAATTGACTTACGTACAGGATACTCTGATAATAAATTGATTAAAGGGAATTTTGATTCGATAATTTATCCATGGACTGCTTCTCAACCTGGAAAATCAACAAATATTGGAATATGGGGATATGATTATTTAGGTATGTTTAAAAATCAAGCTGATATAGACGCTTATATAGCAAAATATAACATTACTTCTGTAGCAAGTGTTGATGGGAATACAACATATACACCAGCACAACTTAGACCAGGAATGTTATATTATAAAGACGTAAGAAGTTATGATCCTGTGACTAAAACATTTGGTGCTCCAGATGGTAAAATCGATCAATATGATCAAATCAAATTGAGTAATAACAGACCTATAAGTCTTGGAGGAACTCTAAGAATGTCTTATAAGGCATTTAGTTTGAATACTGTGTTTTATGCCTCTTGGGGAGGTTGGTCTGAAATTGATAGCGGTGTAAGAAAATCGCTTAAGCCAAAAATTCCACAAATTATAGATAATACCGTTTCTATTTGGAATGATATTTATGATGCAGATGTTAATCCTGATGGTAAAATGCCTAATCCAGCATTTGAAGCAAATAACAGTATTATTTCAACTTTCTGGAGAGTAAATCCATTTAGAGTTGGAATCCGAAATATTCAATTGAGTTGTGGATTGCCTGAAGGTGTTTTAAAAGCTTTGAATTTGAGTAGTTGTAAATTTAATTTAGTTGCCTTAAACCCTTTTACAATTTACAATCCTTATACATATAGAGAAGCTGATAATAGTTACAATAATTACCCTAGTTTACGTACATTTTCATTAGGGTTAAATGTTGGGTTTTAATTAGTGATTAATAAACTTTAAGATTATGAAAATAAAATATATAAAATCGATAGGAGTTTTAGCTCTTATGGCAGTATTCACTTTAGGAAGTTGTAGTGATGACTTTCTTACTGAAAAAAAGGATTATAATGGTCTAAATGATCAGGTTTTTACTGATCCAGCATATGCAAAACAATATGTAGATTACATTTATTTTTCTTTATTACCATCAAATAATGCAGCTGCTTTTACTTGGGATCTTACAACCGGGGGTAATGATACTTGGAGTAAGACTACAGATGAATTAGCAGGTGAAACCAATTGGAATAAAGTTTGGACAAGTATTTCTCCTGTCAATGCGCATTGTTTACCATATTTTGGTTCTAAATTACCAACTAGTATTACAAATAACACCTATACTCGTATTAGGCAAATAAATCTATTTTTAGATAATATTGATAATTATGGGATGGCTGAGGCTGATAAAAATCCATTGAAAGGTCAAATGTATTTTTGGAGAGCTTATCAATATTTTGAAATGGTAAAATTTTATGGAGGTGTACCATTAGTATTAACTGCAGAAAAAACTGTTGGAGATGGACTTGAAGTGCCTAGAAGTTCCACTTCAGCCTGTATAGAGCAAATTGTTGCAGATTTGGATAAAGCTAAAGAATTATTAGCTAATACAACATGGGCTTCTTCAGATTGGGGCAGAATTACAAGTGGAGCAGCTGCTGCTTATAAAGGAAGGGTTCTGTTAACATGGGCTAGTCCTATTTTTAATCCTAATGATGATGTAGCAAGATGGCAACGTGCTTATGATGCTAATTTAGAGGCTAAGACGTTGTTAGAAACAAAAGAAGGAAAAGCTCTTTTTACTACCGGAGGTACAGCCAATGGTAAGGCTTGGGGAGATATGTGGTTTAAGGAAAGTGCTAATCCTGAGGCGATTATTGTATATGGATTTAATACTTCTACAGCTACAGATTTAAAAAATAATGGTTGGGAGAAAGCCTGTCGATCCAAAACGGCTGGTGGTAATGGATCAATTTCACCGACTAAGCAAATGGTAGATGCTTTCCCGATGGCTGATGGGAAAAGTATTGTAGGAAACGCTTCCTACAACCCAGTATTGTTTTATAAAAATAGAGATCCAAGATTTTATAAAACTTTTGTTTATAATGGAGCAGCTTGGCCGTATGCTGAAAATACCAACTTTAAGCAATGGACTTACAGTTGGTATACTACAGCTCCTGCAAATTCAACAGTTGCGCCTAATAAATTTACTGAAACACTAGGAGCTAATTCAAGTGGTATATATTTAAGTAAAGCTACGGCTGCTTCTGCTTCTGCTGCTGCAAGTGGTTTTCAATATAGTGGTACTGATTTTATGGAGATGCGTTTTGCTGAAGTTGTGCTGAATTTAGCAGAATCTGCAATTGGTGTTAACAAATTAGCTGAAGGGAAAACATTGATTGAGTCAATAAGAATCCGTGCTGGTATTACTAATGGTGATGGACATTATGGTTTGGCTAATGTTACAACAAGAGATCAACATTTTGCAGCAGTATTGAATGAAAGAAAAATTGAGTTTGCTTATGAAGGTAAAAGATTTTATGACTTAAGACGTTGGAAACTGTTTGATAATACAGCAGGAACTACTACTAGATTAGGTATTGCACCTTTAAATGGTACAAGAAGAACAGCATATTATATAGTTGCCAAAAAAACAGATGGAACTAAATATGTGCATGCATCAGTAGATCCATTCATTGCAAATGCTGCAGGAGTTGCACCAATTGTTAACAGAGAACCTACTTTTCCTTATACAATTCCAGCAACAGGGAAAAATCCAGGTACTGTAATTGCTAATAATGATGCTTATATGGATTATTTATATACTAATTATTTTGATATTGTTGAAAGAGATAATCTTGATCCAACAACGAATAACTGGAAGTTTACATGGTATCCGGAGTATTATTATTTTGGTATCTATCAAGATTTGCTTAATGTTGCTCCGTATATTCAACAAACTAAAGGATGGGGAGGTACTTTCGATCCATTACAATAAATTTTAAAATTATAGAAATGCCTGATAAATTTCAGGCATTTCTTCTTTTATAGCTCACAAATTTTAATTTAATAAATGGCAATTCTAACCAAATGTTTTTATTAATTAAGAAAATTTTAAAATGAAAAAATTAAATTTTTTATTGGCTTTTTTGGTTTTGGGAAGCGCTAATTGTTTTGCACAATACCCAAAAATATCTCCTGAAGTACAGGCGAGAGAAAATGCGATTAAGGCAGAAGCTGAAAAGCTTTCTAATGAGGCTTGGGAAAAAGCTAAAGTTGTTGTTGAACAGGAAGCAAGACAGGGTAAACCTTTTGTTCCTTGGGCATCCAGACCAACTGATTTACCACAGGCTTCCATTCCTGCTTTTCCAGGTGCTGAAGGAGGAGGAATGTACAGTTTTGGTGGACATGGAGGTAAAGTTTACGTGGTTACCAGCTTGGAAGACAGAGGGCCAGGTACTTTGCGTGAGGCTTTAGAACAAGGTGGAGCCAGAATTGTTGTCTTTAATGTTTCGGGAATTATTAAATTAAAAAGTCCGTTAATTGTTCGTGCTCCCTACGTGACTATTGCAGGACAAACAGCTCCTGGTGATGGAATCTGTGTAGCTGGAGAAACAATTTGGATTAATACGCATGATGTGGTTATCCGTCACATGCGTTTCCGTAGAGGAGAAACTTTTGTGGGTCGTCGTGATGATGCTATTGGAGGAAATCCGGTAGGAAATGTGATTATCGACCACGTTTCGGCTACTTGGGGGTTAGATGAGAATATGTCATTTTACCGTCATATGTATGATGATGAGACTGGTATTGCAGAGAAGAAATTCGGAATTGTAAATGTTACTATTCAAAACAGTTTGTTTGCTGAAGGATTGGATACTTACAACCATGCTTTTGGGAGTACTTTAGGTGGAGAAAACTGTTCTTTTATTAAAAATCTATGGTCTAGTAAT
This sequence comes from Flavobacterium sufflavum, assembly GCF_004016525.1. Taxonomy (GTDB): domain Bacteria; phylum Bacteroidota; class Bacteroidia; order Flavobacteriales; family Flavobacteriaceae; genus Flavobacterium; species Flavobacterium sufflavum. The sequence goes on along the minus strand of NZ_SACJ01000001.1, from coordinate 503,684 downwards.
ACAGGTAGAAATCCATCTATTGGTTGGAATGGAATTTTTAATTTTGCCAATAACGTAATCTTTAACTGGGTAAATCGTTCTATTGACGGTGGAGATTATACAGCTCAATACAATATCATCAATAATTATTTTAAACCGGGTCCGGCAACTAATAAGGATGAGCCTATTAGCTACAGAATCTTAAAACCAGAATCAGGCAGAAGTAAATTGCCATATATGGTTTTTGGTAGAGCTTATGTAAACGGAAACGTGGTGGAAGGAAACGAAAAAGTTTCTAAAGACAACTGGGCTGGTGGTGTGCAAATGGAAAACAAAAAAGGAGAACCGATGAGTTTTGAGGAGGCTTCTACTTATTTTGCTAAAATGCGTTTTGATAAACCATTCCCAATGCCTTGGTTGAAAAAGTTCATGACTGCGAATGAAACCTATGATTATGTTCTTAAAAATGTGGGAGCTAATTTGCCACTAAGAGATCCAGTAGATACCCGTATCTTAAGAGTTGTAAAAACTGGTGTTCCTGAATATGCTAAAGGTTTAGAGGGTAAAACTTTCTATCAGTTTGAGCACCGTCGTTTACCGATGGATTCTTATAAGTTAGGAATTATTACTGATATTTCTCAAGTAGGAGGTTATCCGGAATACAAGGGAAAAGCTTATAAAGATTCTGATAAAGATGGAATACCTGATGCCTGGGAGAAAAAATACGGTTTGAATCCAAATGATGCTTCTGATGCTAATGGAGATTTAAATGGTGATGGTTATACTAACATCGAAAAGTATATTAATGGCATAGATCCTACTAAAAAAGTGGATTGGAAAAACTTGGATAATAATGAAGATACTTTAGCTAAAATCGAACAAGGATTGGCTGAATATAAGAAGTAAATCGATGTTTTTTGGTATAATTCTTGCCTAATCTGTCACAGATTGAGCAAGAATTTTGCTTTATAATACTTTAAGTTTTTAAAAAGAGAAGATATGAAAATGTACAAAAAATTAGTAGTTGCTTTAATGCTTTTTGTGGGTTCAAATGTAGTTTTGGCACAATCAGGAAATGATGCTGAATATGTAAAAGTAACCAATGAAAGAGCGCAAAAAATTGTTGATGTTTTAAAACTACAATCACAAGAAGATCAATTAGCAGTTAGGGATATTATTGCTGAGCAATACAGATCATTGAGCAAAATTCAGGAAGCTCGCGATGCGAAGATAGCTGAAGTCAAAAAAAGTGTTACCGATAAGGAGCAACAACAGAAAGAAGTCGACAAATTAAATAACGATACCGATAAAAAAATTATGTCGCTTCATAAATCCTATTTGAAAAAACTAAGCAAAAAATTAAATAACAGTCAAATTGTTCAGGTAAAAGACGGGATGACCTATGGGGTGTTGCCTATTACAGTATTGGGTTACAATGATATGTTGCCAAATTTGACTAACGAACAAAAAAAATACATCTATGATGCACTTGTGGAAGCAAGAGAACACGCTATGGATGGAGGTTCTTCGAAAGAAAAACACGCTTGGTTTGGAAAATATAAAGGAAGAATCAATAACTATCTTTCTAAACAAGGATATGATTTGAATAAAGAAAGTACTGATTGGCATAAAAGATTAGAAGAAAGAGAAAAAAACAAAAAATAATTCATTTATAAAATCCTCAAAAAATGAAGTACAATTTAAAATCACTGTTCAACTTAGGTGTTATCTTATTCAGTTGTTCTGTTATGCATGCGCAGTATCCTGAAATACCAAAAGAAATTCAGGATAAAACAGATGCTATTCTAAAACAAGAAGAAGAAAGATTAGCTAAAATTTGGACTGATAACGAGCAAGTTATTAAAAATGAGACGTTACAAGGTCGTCCGTATTTGCCTTGGGCATCTTACCCAAAAGATTTTGTTCACGCAAGTATTCCTGCATTCCCCGGAGCCGAAGGTGGTGGAGAGTTCACCCCGGGTGGTAGAGGAGGAAAAGTTTTTGTTGTAAGCAGTTTAGAAGACAGCGGACCGGGAACTTTTAGAGAAGCTTGTGAAGCTGTTGGAGCAAGAATCATTGTTTTTAACGTTTCAGGAATTATCAAATTAAAAAAACGCATCAGTATGCGGGCGCCTTATGTTACCATTGCGGGTCAAACGGCTCCTGGTGATGGTATTTGTATTGCGGGTGAAACCTTAGAAGTAGATACTCATGATGTCATTATAAGACACATGCGTTTTAGAAGAGGAGCTACCGAAGTAACCAGAAGAGACGATGCTTTGGGTGGAAATGTAATTGGAAACGTAATTGTAGATCACTGCTCGGTGAGTTGGGGATTAGACGAAAATATTTCGTTGTATCGTCACCAATTTCAAGCGAATCCTAAATCAAAATTAGAAAAATTACCGGCTTGTAATATTACCATTCAAAACACTATTTCGTCAGAAGGTTTAGATACTTACAATCATGCTTTTGGAAGTACCATTGGTGGTTTAAACAGTACTTTTATGCGTAACCTTTGGGCGGATAATATTTCGAGAAACTGTTCTATCGGAATGTATGGCGATTTTAATTTCGTGAATAATGTGGTTTTCAACTGGTGGAATCGTTCCCTTGATGGAGGCGATTATCGTTCGATGTTTAATATCATCAATAACTATTTCAAACCAGGACCTATTACTCCTAAAGGGGAGCCTATTCAATACAGAATCTTAAAACCAGAATCGGGTGGTATGGAACCTAAAACTTTTGGTAGAGCTTATGTAAATGGAAATTTTATTGACGGTGTTCCTGAAGTAACTAAAGACAACTGGAATGGTGGAGTTCAATTAGAAAATCTTAATTTAGAGCAAGCTAAAGATAAGTTGGCAATGATTAAACAAAATCAAGCCTTTCCAATGCCGAAAATTACCATCATGAGTGCTGAAGCAGCTTATGAGTTTGTTTTGAATAATGTTGGAGCTACTTTCCCAAAAAGAGATGCGGTTGATGAGCGTATTATCAAACAGGTTAGAACTGGGAAAATTGAGGTAAAAGATGGTTTGGAAAATACCATTGGAAAAGAATTTATTAAAAGAAGATTGCCTGCTGATTCTTATAAAAAAGGAATTATTACTAGTCCGGAACAAGTAGGAGGTTATCCGGTGTATAAAGGAAAAGCTTATAAAGATTCAGATAATGATGGGATTCCTGATGCCTGGGAGAAAAAATACGGTTTGAATCCAAATGATGCTTCTGATGCTATTAGCGATTTAAACGGTGATGGTTATAACAATATAGAAAAGTATTTTAACGGAATTGACCCTACTAAGAAAGTAGATTGGACTAATCCGGAGAACAATAAAGATACTCTTTCAGCTAGTTTGCTACAGTAGTTTTTGAATTTTAATATTAAAAATGACCTTTTGGGTCTTTATATATGAAAAACAAATATCCATATTTGAGTAAAATAAAGAGTTGTTTTAGCAACAAAATCAATAAGTGTCTTCGTACGGAGACACTTTTGTTGTTGTTTTTAGTAGGCTCTTTAAATGCTCAAAATAACTTTCCTACCATTGCTAAAGATAAGGCAGGAAAAATAATTAGGACTAAAGATAACTCAGGAAATGAAATCCCGGATTTCTCATTTGCAGGTTATCGCGCCGGAGAATTTGCAATCCCTGAGGTTGCTGTAAAAGCTTTTGTGCCAAATATTTCAGGAGATGCTACTACGACCATTCAGGCAGCAATAGATTACGTTGCTACACTCAAAGCAGATGCTAATGGTTTTAGAGGCGCAGTACTTTTAGATAAAGGAACTTATAAGGTTTCCGGGGTTATTAAGATGAATGCGAGCGGAATTGTTTTAAGAGGAAGCGGAGCTGGAAATAACGGAACAATTATACTGGGAACAGGAACTAAAAGAGAAGCGATTGTTACTATTTCGGGAGTGGACAATCGTGTTTTGAAAGATAAATTTCAATTAGCTGATGCTTATACACCATTAGGAAGTACCACGATTTCATTAAAAAACAGTACTACTATTAAAAAAGGCGATCATATTTTAATTATTACTCCTATTACCCAAAATTGGATTGACAATCTTGAGATGGTAGATTATGGAGGAGAAACGGGATGGATAGGTTGGAAAAAAGATGATTTTGTAATTCGTGCCGATAGAGAAGTGACTCAGGTACAGAATAACAAAATCAATATTGACGCTCCATTGACGAATGCTTTGAACGAAAAATTAGCTCCATCGGAAGTAGTAGTTTATAATTGGTCTGGTCGAATTAATAGTATTGGAGTCGAAAATTTGACTTTAAAATCTGATTTTGATACTACAAATCCAAAAGACGAACAACACAGATGGTATGGTGTTTCAATACAAAATGCTGAAGATACTTGGGTTAAACAAGTTAATTTTGAACAGTTTGCCGGTGGCGCAGTTTCGATATTAAAATCGGCTAAAAAAATCACCGTTGAAGATTGCATGTCTTTGAATCCTATTTCAGAAATCGCCGCTTTTAGAAGAAATACTTTTTATACCGAAGGGCAGCAAACATTATTTCAACGTTGTTATTCAGAATACGGTTATAACGATTTTGCTGTTGGCGGTTATGCTACAGCGGGACCCAATGTCTTTTTACAATGTCAATCTTATTTGCCTTATAGTTTTAGTGGTTCTATCGGAAGCTGGGCTACAGGAATGCTTTTCGACGTAGTTTTAATTGATGGAAATGCGTTAAGCTTTAAAAACTTAGGACAAGATGGTCGCGGAATTGGTTGGAATGCAGCCAATAGTGTCATCTGGGAAACATCGGCATCTAAAATAGATAATTTTAGTCCGCCTACAGCGGATAACTGGGTTTTTGGTGTTTGGGCACAATGGGCTGGAAACGGACATTGGAATGATGTAAATAGTCATATTAATCCAAGAAGTTTGTATTATGCTTTGCTGGAACAACGTCTTGGTAAATTGCCGATGCAGGCTCAAATTTTAGATTTGGGTACAGAGCCTTCTTCGAGTCCAACAATGGAACAAGCAGCAGCTTTAACAGCTGAATCGTATAAAAAACAGACGACCTTGAAACAATGGATTGCTGAGGCTGCGACTCGAAATCCAATTGCCATTAATTCATCCAAGGCAAAAGTTATTAATGAAGTAAGGGCAGAAGCCAAATCGACTGAAACTACTTCAGATAAAATCACAATTAAAAACGGACTTTTAATTAGCAATAAAGGATTGCTTGCGGGCGAAACCATTGATGTGCCTTGGTGGAGAGGAAGTTTACGTGATTCGGATGTTTCTAAGGCAAGACCACACATCAGTCGTTTTGTACCGGGACATTACGGATTGGGGTATACTGATAATTTATCAGAAACAGTTCAGTTTTTAGTTGATAATAACAAAGTGGCTTTGGATCATAATTATGGTTTATGGTACGAACAACGTATGGCCGACCATGAACGCATTCGTAGATTAGATGCCGATGTTTGGGCACCTTTTTACGAACAACCTTTTGACAGAACAGGACAAGGTACGGCTTGGGATCATTTGAGTAAATATGATTTGACAAGATTCAATACCTGGTATTGGGATCGTTTGAAAACTTTTGCCGACTTAGCTGCTCAACAAAATAAAATATTGATGAATGAACAATATTTTCAGCATAATATCTTAGAAGCAGGAGCGCACTGGGCAAGTTCACCTTGGCGTCCGGCCAATAATGTTAATAATACTGGACTTCCTGAACCACCGCCTTATATGGGGGATAAAAGGATTTTTATTGCCGAACAATTCTATGATGTCAAAAACGAAAATATCAAAAAGTTGCACCAGGGCTTTATCGAAAAAAGCTTAGAGAACTTTAAGGATAATGCTAATGTGATTCAGTTTACAAGTGCTGAATATACCGGACCATTGTCTTTCATGCAGTTTTGGTTAGATGTTGTTTCAAATTACAAGAAAACACATCAAAACGAATCTAAAATAGCTTTGAGTGCCACTAAAGATGTTCAGGATGCAGTTTTAAATGATGCGGCCAGAGCTGCTGTGATAGATGTAATCGATATTAGATATTGGTATTATAAAGATGACGGAAGTTTGTATGCTCCTGAAGGTGGAAAAAACTTAGCGCCAAGACAACACGCCCGACAAATGAAAGTGGGTAAAGAAACTGATGAACAAACGTATAGAGCCGTTCGTGAATACCGTGATAAATATTCTGATAAAGCGGTTATTTATAATACTCCCGGAGCTAATCGATTTGGTTGGTCAGTGTTAATGGCAGGAGGTTCTTTGCCGGCAATTCCTGAGATTGCAATTCCCGGTTTTTATGAGTCATTGACAAACATGAAAACAGCTAAGGATGAGAATTACAACAGTGCTGTTTGGACTTTAAAAGAGGATGGAAAAGCGTATCTTTTTTATCTGTTAAAAGCCAATAAAGTGGCAGTTGATCTATCACAGTATAGCGGTACTTTTGAGGTGTATTGGATTAATTCTGAAAAAGGAAATGTTATCTCTAAAGAAACAATTCAAGGAAAATCAGTACATACTTTGACAGTACCTCAAGGAAAAGAAACTAAAATAGTAGCATATATTAAAAAGAAATAAAAATGAAAATAATGATTTCTAAAAAGAAGATTGGTAAAATAATTACTCTTGCAGGATTGAGTTTTGCGAGTATTTGTTCTAATGCTCAGACCACTGCAAAACCTTTGCAAAACCTTCAGGTTAGTCCAAACAAACACTATTTTCAAACTCAGGATGGAAAACCATTTTTCTGGTTGGGAGATACGGGTTGGTTAACTTTTGGGAAGTTGAGCCGTGAAGAGATGAATACCTATTTTCAGGATAGAAAAGCAAAAGGCTACAATGTTATTCAGGTAATGGTATTGCATAATATAACAGCCAAGAATGTTTATGGTGATGCGGCACTGATTGATTCTGACTTATCTAAACCATTAACTACTCCTGGAAATAATTTTAATAATCCGGCCGAATATGATTTTTGGGATCATGTTGATTATGCTTTAGATGTAGCACAAAAGAACGGGATTTACTTAGGTATGGTACCGGTTTGGGGAACTAATATTAGTAGTAAAGACAGCAAAGTAACTAAAGCTCAGGTTGAAAAATACGCTAAATTTTTAGCCGAAAGATTTAAAAATAGAACCAATGTTATCTGGTTGAACGGTGGAGATACTTATGGAGATAAATTCACGGACATTTGGAATACCATTGGAAGTACTTTAAAAACCAATAATCCAAAACAATTAGTGACTTTTCACCCTTTTGGACGTACGGATTCATCTGAGAATTATCATAATACAAGTTGGTTGGATTTTAATATGTTCCAATCAGGACACAGAAGATACGATCAGGATACTTTGCCAAATTCTTTCAAAGAGGATAATTACAAATTTGTGCTGAGAGATTTTGCGTTGAAACCTACTAAACCAACATTAGACGGAGAGCCTTCTTACGAAGGAATTCCTCATGGTTTGCACGATACTTTGCAACCAAAATGGAAAGATCAGGATTTGAGAAGATATGCTTATTGGTCAGTTTTTGCTGGTGGTGCCGGTTTTACTTATGGGAATAATGCTGTAATGCAAATGTATCATAAAGGCGAAAAGAAAGGAGCTTATGGAAACAAAGCAATTTGGAGAGATGAGCTTAATGCTCCGGGAGCAGCTCAAATGCAATATCTGAAAAAATTAATACTGAAACACAATTATTTTAGTCGTGTTCCTGATCCTTCAATCGTGGCTAATCAAGGTGAAAAATATGATTACTTGATTGCGACAAGAGGTACAAATTATGCTTTAGTTTATACGTATAATGGAAAAACCATGTCGTTGAATATGGGTAAAATTAAAGGAGCAAAAGTAAACGCTGCCTGGTTCAATCCTAGAAATGGAGTAGAGAAAGCAATAGGCGAATTTAAAAATGCAGGTGTTTTACAATTTGATCCTCCAGGTGAAAAAGTAGATGGAAATGATTGGGTTTTAGTTTTAACATCAAAAAAATAATCTGCTTTTCCTGCAATCCTGAAGCTTCGGGACAAAACTTTGTAGGTGTAATTGCTAAACATACAAATATCTACAAGGTCTGAAAAGACCTTGCAGGATATGAAAAAGATTAAAAATAACAATTATGAAGATCAAACATATACTATTATTACTTTGTTTCATAGCTGGATTCAATTCCGCTGTCGCTAAAAATGAAGGTTGGATTAACATTCTGAATGCAGGTGGAAACAACAAAGGGATTTTGTGTACAAAAGTAATTCAAGGTGCTATTGATAAAGCATCAACTAATGATGGAGGCGGAACTGTTTATTTTCCTGCCGGAAATTATTTAACAGGGGCTTTAAAATTAAAAAGCAACATTACAATTTATCTGGATGCTGGGGCGGTTTTGAAATTTTCAGAGAATTTTGATGATTATTTACCTTATATCGAAATGCGTTATGAAGGAATCATGATGAAAACTTTTTCGCCATTATTCTATGCTAAAGATGCTGAGAATATTAGTATCAAAGGAAGAGGAGTTATCGACGGTCAGGGAAAAGCCTGGTGGAATGAAGTATACCGAATTGAAAGTGCCAAAGGTCCTATTCCACCAACTAAATACCAAACCATGTGGGTGGAACAAAACGAAGGAATTAAGTATGAAGCTTATTATAAAAGAACAATTGATAAGCATTTTTTCAGACCTTCTTTTTTCCAAACTCAAAACTGTAAGAATATTTTAATTGAAGGAGTTACTTTTCAAAATTCTCCTTTCTGGACCATAAATCCGGAGTTTTGTGAGAACATAACAATTACTGGAATTACAATTAATAATCCGCATTCACCTAATACCGACGGTATCAATCCTTCGTCTTGCAAAAATGTACACATTTCGAATTGTCACATTAGCGTAGGCGACGATTGTATTACCATCAAATCAGGAAGAGATGAAGACGGTCGTAAATATAACGTAGCTACAGAGAACGTAACGATTACCAATTGTACGATGTTGAGTGGGCACGGTGGAGTGGTGATAGGTAGCGAAATGTCGGGTGGAATCAAAAAAATTACGATTTCAAATTGTGTTTTTGACGGTACAGACAGAGGAATCCGACTGAAATCGGCTCGTGGTCGTGGTGGTGTTGTCGAAGATATTCGTGTAGACAATATCGTGATGAAAAACATCAAAGAAGAGGCTGTTATCCTGGATTTGTTTTATGATAAATCGAGCAAAGAAGAGCCTGTTTCAGAGCGAACGCCTATTTTCAGAAACATTCACATCAGTAATTTAACAGGAACAGAGGTTAAAAAAGCGGGAACTATTTATGGAATCTCTGAGATGCCTGTTCAAAATATTTCTTTTTCGAATATCAACATTCAGGCTGTAGAAGGATTTACATTGAACACTGCTGATAATATAGAGTTTCACGATGCAAAAATTACAACGACCATTGGCGCTTCTTTCAAAATCGAAAATTCGAATAATTTGATTTTAGACAATGTGGCTACAATGAAACCAATTGCTAATACCCCATTGATTAAATTGACGGATGTTTCAAACATGATGATTAATAATAATTTTCCAATGTTTGCTACCGATGTTTTCTTAGAAGCTGATGGTGCTAAAACTAAAGGGATTTATTTGAAAAACAACGTTTTTAACAATGTGAAAAAAGTAGTAAACAAAGGAGCAGCATTAAACGCGGCTGCTGTTGTTGAATAAAAGGATTAATTTGATGAAAAAAATTACAATAGCATTATTAGTATTAGTTGGTTTATCCAGTTGTGTTTCTAAAAAAGCAGAAGCTTATTTGTTTACTTCGTTTAGAGAACCGGCTACTGATGGATTGTATTTGGCTTCCAGTGAAGACGGTTACCATTGGAAGGATTTGGGTGGGCCTTACTTAAAACCGGAAGCCGGAAAGAGTAAAATCATGAGAGATCCTTCTATCGTAAAAGGGAAAAATGATGTGTATCACATGGTTTGGACAACCGATTGGAAAGGTGGGGACGGTTTTGGTTATGCCAGTTCTAAGGATTTAATACATTGGTCAGAGCAGCAGTACATTCATGTGATGAAGAATGAGCCTGAGGTTGTCAATGTTTGGGCTCCCGAAATTTTTTATGATGACGAACAGGATAGATACATTATCATTTGGGCTTCAACCATTCCGTTTCGATATGCAAAAGGTCAGGAAGAAGAGAAAAACAACCACCGAATGTATTATGTAACGACTAAGGATTTCAAGACTTTTTCGGATACCAAATTGTTTTTTGAACCTGGTTTTTCGGTTATTGATTGTGTGCTTTTAAAAAGAGCTAAAAACGATTATGTTTTGGTTTTAAAAGACAACACCAGACCAATGCGAAATATAAAAGTGGCTTTTGGAAAAACACCTCTTGGACCTTTCGAAAATATCTCTGAGCCGTTTACAGCCTATCTTTCAGAAGGGCCTACAGTTTTAAAGAAAGATAATGACTGGTTGATTTATTACGACAATTACGGAGCAAAAAATTACAAAGCCGCTAAAACTTCCGATTTCAAAAAATTTGAAGATGTGTCTTCTCAAATTCAATTGCCGGAAGGACATAAACACGGAACGATTACAACTATTTCAAAGAAGACTTTGAAAGCTTTAATTGAAAATAAAAAATAATGAATACAATTCTAAACATAAAAGAAAGCTTCTTAGCAGTAGTCATAACAATTGCAAGTTGTACAGCTGCTGTTGCACAAAACGATACGGTAAAATATGTTGGAAAAACGCTTTCTAATATCGATTATCATCACGGTCAGTTGAGTCCGGCTGTTGGTGTTCATGCCACTCAAATCATGCGTGCCAGCCGTGAACATCCTGAAAAAGCGGACGGTTTTGGTTGGACCTACAATCACCAGCCGATGATGGCATATTGGAATAATACTTTTTTTGTGGAATATTTAAGTGATCCTTCGGGAGAACATATTCCGCCAAGTCAAACCTTATTGATGACTTCTAAGGATGGGGTTAACTGGTCAATGCCTAAAGTGATTTTTCCTATTTACCGCATTCCTGATGGATGGAAAAAAGAAGGTGTTGAAGGAGTTGCTAAAAATCTCGATGCAATCATGCACCAACGTATGGGATTTTATACTTCAAATGACAAACGACTTTTTGCCTTGGCCTATTACGGAATTGCCATGGATGAAAAAGACGATCCAAATGACGGAAAAGGAATTGGACGTGTGATTCGTGAGATATACAAAGACGGAACTTACGGGCCTATATATTTTATCAGATATAATAAATCCTGGGACAAATCTAAATCGGCTTTTCCATTTTATACTCAGGCAAAAGACAAAGGTTTGAAAAAAGCCTGCGAAGAAATCCTGTCAACACCTTTAGTTTTACAACAATGGGTAGAGGAAGCTGATCGCGATGACGAATTAATTCCGTTACAAAAACCATACAAAGCCTTTAATTATTATCATTTACCAAACGGAAATGTGGTAGGTTTATGGAAACACGCCTTGACTTCTATTAGTAAAGATGAAGGGAAAACTTGGGAATACAATCCATTGAGAGCACCAGGTTTTGTAAACAGCAATGCTAAAATTTGGGGACAAAAAACATCTGATAACCGTTATGCAACAGTGTATAATCCATCAGAATACCGTTGGCCATTGGCCATTTCGACTTCTAATGATGGTTTAAATTACACCGATTTATTATTGGTTCACGGTGAAATCAGTCCGATGCGTTATGGTGGAAACTATAAATCTGTAGGGCCGCAATACGTTCGTGGTATTACCGAGAAAGACGGAACTCCGCCGGATGGAAATCTTTGGGTGAGTTACAGTATGAATAAAGAGGACATTTGGGTGGCTTCCATTCCCGTTCCGGTGACTTCGGTTGTAACGGAAAACGCAAATGATGTTTTTAATAATTTGCCTGATGGTCAGGAATTGAAATTATGGAATATCTATAATCTTTCCTGGGCTTCCGCCAAAATTGAAAAGAAAGATGACGGTAAAAAATGGCTGACTCTAAGAGATCATGATTTATTTGATTATTCCCGCGCCGAACGTGTGATTCCTTTTGCTGAAAAAGTAGAAGCTACATTCACGGTAAAACCGGAACAAAATAATCATGGTTTATTACAAGTTGAATTTCAGAACCGTCAAGGATTGCCGGCGGTACGATTGGTTTTTGACTCTGATGGACAGTTGAAAGTAAAAAATGGAGCCCGTCATAGTGGGGTGACAAAATATGAGGCAAATAAGGAGTATACAATTAAAGTGACGTTGGATGTAAAAACACGTTCTTACACGGTAAAAGTGAATGATGAAAAAGAATCAGGTGCAAAAATATTCTATGCTCCGGTAGACGGAATTTCACGCATTATGTTTAGAACCGGAGAACAACGTTATACTCCAAATCCTGATACAGCTCCTGATGTAGAGGATTATGATGATTTAAAAAATACGGGTATGGAAATCCCGGAAGCTGTGTTTAATATTAAATCTTTGGTTACGAAAAAATTATAGGACACAGATGAAACGGATTCGCTATCGCGAAGACGCAGATTGGTACGGATTTAAAAATCTGTTTTTATCCGCGTTTTTTACAAAGTAAATCAGTGCCATCCGTGTGCTAATCTCAACAATAAGAAATGAAGAATTTAAAAAACATAGTATTTCTCCTTTGTCTGTTACTGGCTTTTAGTTCTAATGGACAAATTGCTGTTAGCCATTTAACATGCAATAGTGCTACAAATCCTTTGGCGATAAGTGCGCAAACTCCTGTTTTTAGTTGGCAAATCAATTCTAAAGATTTCAATGTTTCGCAAACGGCTTATCAGTTATTGGTGGCTTCGTCAAAAGAGAAATTAAATAGTAACGAAGGAGATGTTTGGGATAGTGGAAAAGTAGTTTCTACAGCAAGTCAGGATGTGCGTTATAATGGCAAAGGCTTAAAAAGCGAAACCAAGTATTTCTGGAAAGTGAGAGTTTGGGTTAATGATAAAAAAGCTTCTGAATGGAGTGAAATAAATTCTTTTAGAACGCAGCCTTCGGATTTGAATCCAACTTGGATTGGTGCTATTACTAAAGCAGATAGTCATTTGCCGGAAGGCCGAAATTATCATGCTGTTACTTTCAAAAAAGAGAAAAAACAAGCTATTATTGATGCCTCTGATTCTTTGTCCCGAAGAAGTATTCAATTGCGTAAATCATTTGCTATTTCGAAAAAAATAAAAGAAGCAGTAGTTTATGTTTCGGGATTGGGACATTATGAGTTGACGCTGAATGGGAAAAAAGTAGGAAATAGTGTGTTTGCTCCTTTGTGGACGGATTATGACAAAACGGTCTATTACAATACCTATGAAATCAATGCGAATGAATTACTGAAAGGTGAAAATGTAATCGGGGTTTTATTGGGTAACGGAATGTATAATATGCTTGCCGAAAGGTATGCGAAATTCTTTGTGAGTTTTGGTCCGCCAACCTTATTCTTGAAAATGAAAGTGGTTTACGAAGACGGTTCGGAACAAATTATAAAAACCGATAAAAGCTGGAAATATTCTAAAAGCCCGATTACTTTCAACAGTATTTTTGGAGGCGAAGATTACAATGCCAATTTAGAACAGAAAGGCTGGAATACCGCTGGTTTTAATGACAAAGATTGGAAAGCAGTTGTTGTTCAGGAAGCGCCAAAAGGTGTTTTAAGGGCCCAACAAACCACTCCCGTGCAAGTTGAAGAACAATTTGGCGTTAAGGCCGTAACGGAACCAAAAGCTGGAGTTCGTGTTTTTAATATGGGGCAAAACTTATCCGGTTTCCCAACGATTAAAGTAAAAGGGAAAAAAGGACAAAAAGTACGCATTTGGGTTGGTGAAGGATTGAATGATGACGGAACCGTTGGTCAGGGAAGATCCGGAAAACCGTATTATTTTGAATATACTTTAAAAGGCGAAGGCGTAGAAGAATGGCAGCCAAGATTTAGCTATTATGGTTATCAATACATGCAAATTGAAGGCGTGAATTACAAGGAAACAAAGGATTTTTCAAAGCCAACAATTGTAGATTTAAAATCTAATTTTATCTATAATTCGGTTGGAATGGCTGGAAGTTTTACTTCTTCAAATGAAATTTTCAACAAGTCGCACGAATTGATTAATAATGCCATTAAGAGTAATTTTCAATCTGTGTTGACCGATTGTCCGCATAGGGAAAAACTGGGTTGGCTGGAAGAATCACATTTGAATGGTCCGGGACTGATTTATAATTACAATATGAAAAATTATATCCCGTCCATCATGCAAAACATTGCCGATGCACAGCGTGAAAACGGTATGATTCCTACCATCGCGCCGGAATATGTGGTTTTTGGTGGTGATTTTACCGATTCTCCTGAATGGGGTGTGGCAGGTGTAATTTTACCTTGGATGTATTATGATTATTATGGCGATGATTCTTTGTTAAAAGAATACTATCCTGTGATGAAAAAGTATGTGGATTACCTGACTTCAAAGGCTGACAAAGGTATTGTTTCTTATGGATTGGGCGATTGGTATGACTACGGAGAACACGCCGCGGGTTATTCTAAAAACAGTCCGATAGCACTTTCGGCTACCTCACATTACTATTTTGGTATCGATTTACTGGCCAAGGCAGCGAAGTTATTAAACAAGAAAGAAGATGCTGTTATTTATGAAAATTTAGCAATAAGTGTAAAAAAAGCATTTAATGGCAAGTTCTTTGATACAAAGACAAAACAATACGGTACAGCGAGTCAGTTTAGTAATGCCATTCCGTTGTTTTTGAATATGGTTGCTCCAGAAGATAAGCAGGCAGTTTTAGATAATTTGGTAAACGACATTAAAGCCAGAAATTATAGATTGACGACCGGAGACGTGGGGAATCGTTATTTGTTTCAGGTTTTGGCTGATAATGGGCTGAATGAGGTAATGTACAAAATGCACAATCATTATGATGCGCCGGGTTATGGTTTCCAAATTAAATTTGGCTTGACCACCTTAACTGAGCAATGGGATCCACGCAAAGGAAATTCATGGAATCATTTTATGATGGGGCAAATTGAGGAATGGTTTTATGAAAGTTTGGTTGGAATTGTTCCTGATGAGTCAAATCCAGGGTTTAAACATTTCTTCCTGCAACCTGAAATTGTAGGTGATATGACTTTTGTTAAAGGAACTTATAATTCGGTTTTTGGGGAAATTGCATCGGAGTGGGAGAAAAAAGACGGTAAAGTATCTTTTAAATTCACGATTCCGGCTAATACCACGGCAACGGTAAAATTGCCGATAAATAAGAATGCAGTTATCAAGGTAAATGGTAAAATACTAAGCGATTCTAAAACGGTTCTGAAAGTTTTAAGCAATGAAGATAAAGCTTCATTTGTTTTAGGTTCAGGAGTATATGTTGTAGAATGTGCTTTGTAAATGAAAATAAAATGATAAATTTAAAGAGGAAAAGGGATAGAATGAAAAAGCTGTTTTTTGTGGCATTTCTGTTTTTGTTCTTACCAAAAGTAAGTGCGCAAACTTCCGATAGTAATTATAGAGAACCGATAGCAAAGGCCATCAAAACAATCGAATCCATTTTTAAAGTTACGATTAACGATAAAGATGGTTTGTTAAAAGGCAAGGAACTGGATTATGCCGAATGGAGAATTCGTCAGGGGAATTTAGAGGTTTCATTGACAGCCATTTTAGCTCCGTTTGATCTTACTTTTTTCAAAGAAAATGATTCAACTTATGTGATTCGAAAGTTTGAATACGCCAGAAGATCGATTGATGTAGGCAAAGAGCGTTTGGAATATCTGGCTGATTTGTATCCTAATTTAAAAGCCTGGGAAAGCAGAAAAGCCGATTTGAAACAATGTATCATTAGTTCCATTGGTTTAGACAAAGCACCGCCAATGCCAAAGGGAAAACCAATTTTGACACCAAAAAGAATCTATAAAGATTACAGTGTGGAGAATATTGGTTTGGAAATTATTCCGGGCGTTTATGCAACGGGTTCTATTTACAAACCCTATCCATTAAAAGGAAAAGCGGCTGTAGTGATTACGCCTAATGGACATTTTGGTGATGGAAGGTATAGAAAAGACCAGCAATACCGTTGCGCTATATTGGCAAAAATGGGAGCGGTTGTGGTAGATTTTGATTTGTTTGCCTGGGGTGAATCGACTTTACAGTTTGAATCGATTTTACATCGAAATAGTATTGCGCAAACTATTCAGGTTTTAAGTGCTGAACGATTGTTAGATTATTTGGCAACACAAAAATATGCTGACATGAGTCGCGTAGCAGCTACCGGAGGTTCTGGTGGTGGTTCTCAAACGATGTTTTTGGCAGCGATTGATGACAGAATAAAAGTTTCAGTGCCGGTGGTAATGACATCATCTCATTTTGTTGGTGGTTGTCCTTGTGAAAGTGGTCGCGGTTTACACCTTTGTGGAAACGGAACAAACAATGCTGAAATTGCAGCAATGGCGGCTCCAAAACCACAGTTGATTGTTTCCGATGGTGGCGATTGGACGGCTACAGTGCCGGAATTAGAATTTCCATTTATTCAAAAAACCTATGGTTTGTATGGAAAACAAAGTTTGGTTGAAAATGTACATTTTCCTAAAGAAGGACATAATTATGGAGAGTCAAAACGCATGGCGATGTATCCTTTTATGGCAAAATATTTAGGATTGAACATTAACAAAGTAAAAAACAGCAAAGGAGAAATAGACGAATCGACTTGTGTGATAGAACCAACAGAAAAGCTATTGGTTTTTGGCGCTAAAGGCGAAAAGTTACCTGCAAATGCATTAAAAGATATTAATCAACTATATGCCCTTTTTGGCGAAAAAAACGAAAAAGTATATGAAGTTAAGAAATAATATAGCGAGAATTTTATTTGGATTATCGACTTTTTTGGTAACGATAACAATTCAGGCGCAATCAAAATCGGATTTAAAACTTTGGTACAATAAACCCGCTGCTATCTGGAATGAAGCCCTGCCTTTGGGGAATGGTCGTTTGGGAGCAATGGTTTTTGGAGATCCGTCTATCGAACGTTTACAATTAAACGAAGAAACTATTTGGGCAGGTTCTCCAAACACAAATGCACATAGCAAATCGTTAGCTGCTTTGCCAGTGGTAAGAAAGTTAGTTTTTGAAGGAAAATTCAAAGAAGCCCAGGAATTAGCTACTCGTGATATCATGTCGCAAACTAATGATGGGATGCCGTATCAAACCTTTGGGAGTGTGTATATTTCGTTCAATGGGCATAACGATTATAAAAATTATTACCGTGATTTAGATATTGCCAATGCCACGGCTTCGGTTCAATACGAGGTGGATGGCGTTACTTATAAGAGAGAAGTATTAACTGCTTTTGCTGATCAGGTTATTGCAGTGAAATTATCGGCCAGCAAAGCCGGGAAGATTAGCTGTAATGTGATGATGAACAGCCCGATTGATAAAACCATTTCTTTTTCAGACAACAACGAAATTGTGATGACCGGAACCGGAACTAATTTTGAAGGTGTAAAAGGGAAAGTAAAATTTGAGGGTCGTCTGGCAGTTCAAAATAAAGGTGGAAAAGTAACTTCAAAAAATGGGGTTTTAAGCATCAATGGAGCTGATGAAGCGACTTTGTACATTTCTATTGGAACTAATTTTGTTGATTACAAAACATTAGACGAAAATCAGGAGCAAAAATGTAAACGTTTTCTTGAAGCGGCCTTGACCAAAAACTTTGATGAAATTAAGAAAGCACATGTGGCTTATTACCAAAAATTCTTTAACCGTGTAGCATTGGATTTGGGTACAAATTCGGCTATGAATGCTACAACTGATGAGCGTATTAGAAATTTCTCGAAACAATTTGATCCGCAATTAGCGGCTTTGTATTTTCAATTTGGTCGTTATTTGTTGATTTCATCTTCGCAACCGGGTGGACAACCGGCTAATTTACAGGGAATTTGGAACGATATGGTTTCGCCTCCCTGGGACAGTAAATACACTACAAACATCAATGCCGAAATGAATTATTGGCCGGCTCAGCTAACCAATCTTTCTGAAATGCACGAGCCTTTTATCCAAATGGCAAAAGAATTGAGTGTTACCGGTGCTGAAACTGCAAAAACAATGTACAATGCCCGCGGTTGGGTCTTGCATCATAATACCGATATTTGGCGCGTAACCGCTCCGGTAGATCAGGCAGCTTCAGGAATGTGGCCTACAGGTGGCGCCTGGGTTTGCCAGGATTTGTGGGAACGTTATCTGTATACAGGCGACAAAAAATACTTGACCGAAATTTATCCGGTGATGAAAGGAGCGGCGCAGTTTTTCCTTGATTTCATGGTTATGGATCCAAATACAGGTTATTTAGTCGTAGTGCCTTCTTCTTCTCCTGAAAATGCACATGCCGGCGAGGATGGAAAATCGACTATTGCTTCGGGAACAACTATGGATAACCAATTGGTTTTTGATTTGTTTACCCATGTGATGGAAGCTTCGGCTTTGGTTTCGCCTGATGCAGCTTTTACCAAAGAATTGGCAGCAGCTTTGGCAAAAATGCCTCCAATGAAAGTGGGGAAACACAATCAGTTACAAGAATGGCAGGAAGATTGGGACAATCCACAAGACAATCACCGTCACGTTTCGCATTTGTACGGCTTGTTTCCGAGTAATCAGATTTCACCAATTAAAACACCTGAATTATTTGAAGCGGCTAAACAATCGTTGATTTACAGAACAGATGAATCTACTGGTTGGTCTATGGGGTGGAAAGTTAATTTATGGGCCCGTTTGTTAGACGGAAATCACGCTTATAAATTGATTCAGGATCAATTGCATTTGGTAACGGCTGACCAAAGAAAAGGTGGTGGAACTTATCCGAATATGCTTGATGCACACCAGCCATTTCAGATTGACGGTAATTTTGGATGTACCGCAGGAATTGCCGAAATGCTGATGCAGTCTCAGGAAGGAGCTATTCAATTATTACCGGCCTTGCCAACGGTTTGGAAAGATGGTTCGATAAAAGGATTAGTAGCCCGAGGTGGTTTTGTAATAGATATGGAATGGAAAAATAACAAAGTTTCAACTTTGAAAGTATATTCAAAAATTGGTGGAAACTGCCGTTTGAAATTAGAAAACACGTTAAAAGCAGACAAAGGATTTGTACTTAAAAATGCAAAAGGGAAAAATCCGAATCCTTTATTTTATGAGGTGGAAGTGAAAAAACCGATTATTTCTAAAGAAGCAAAATTGCCTAAAGTGCAATTGCCAAAGTATAATGAATACGATGTAGAAATGAAAGCAGGACAGACTTATACTTTTTACGGGAATTAATTTTTCCCCTCCATTTGAGGGGTGCCCGTAGGGAGGGGTGGAAAAATATAGTGAAAAAACACCCCGGCTTTCAGCCACCCCTCTTAAAAAGAGGGGAATGACAAACGGAAAACTAAATTAAAAGAATAGAACAATGTTACACCAATTTAAATACAAAATAATCGCTTTCGCAGTTTTGATTGCAGCTTTCAGCAGTTGTAAATCGGGTGCTGGCTATTCTCAAAAAAATAAAGCAGCTGTTTTGAAAGCGGCTGATTTTAAGCATTATGTTGATTATTTCAACACCATGGAAGATGAAAATCTGAAATTTGCAGTTCCGAATGACAGTGCCTGGGTTTGGATGAAATCAAATATTCCTTTGTTTGAATGTCCGCAACAAAATTTTGAAGAAATCTATTATTTCCGTTGGTGGTCAGCTCGTAAGCACATTATCAAAACACCACAAGGTTTTGCCATTACGGAGTTTTTGGTGGATCGTTCGTATGCCGATAAATACAATATGATTAGTTCTGCTTTAGGGCATCACATCCAAGAATTCAGATGGGTTCATGATCCAAAATACTTGGAACAGGATATCCATATTTGGTTCAGAGGTAACGAAGGGAAAATGATGAAGAAGTTAAGAACCTTCAGTAGCTGGACTGCCAGTGCTTTATATAACCGTTATTTGGTCAATAAAGATGATAAGTTTTTGTTGGATATGTATCCGGATTTAGTTGCTGAATATGCGGCTTGGGAAGGAGACAGAAAACGTAAAGATGGCTTGTTCTGGCAATTTGATGTAAAAGACGGAATGGAAGAATCCCTGAGCGGAGCCAGAAAATTTAGAAATGCCCGTCCTACAATTAACAGTTATATGTTTGGAAACGCAACGGCTTTGGCTAAAATGGCAAAAATGAAAGGTGATGGCAAAAATGAAAGTTATTTTATTGCAAAAGCGGATACGCTACAAAAATTAGTGGAAACGAAACTGTGGAATTCAAAATCGGAATTTTTTGAAACCTTTACAGAGAAAGATACTTTGGCGCAAGTTCGTGAAGCTATTGGATTTATTCCCTGGTATTTTAATTTGCCACAAAAAGACAAAGGTTTCGAAAAAGCCTGGGAGCAAATTAAGGATGAAAAAGGATTTTCGGCTCCTTTTGGATTGACAACTGCTGAACGAAGAAGTCCGCGTTTTAGAACGCACGGAACAGGAACCTGCGAATGGGATGGAGCGATTTGGCCATTTGCCACTTCACAAACTTTAACGGCCATGGCGAATGTTTTGAATAATTACAGTCAGAATTTCGTTGGCAAAACCGATTATTTCAAACAAATGAATTTGTATGTGGAATCGCAATATTTTCACGGAAGACCGTATTTAGGGGAATATCTGGATGAAACTACTGGTTATTGGTTAATGGGTGAAAGAGAAAGAAGTCGTTATTACAATCACTCGACTTTTAATGATTTGATGATTACAGGATTGATAGGTTTACGACCTAGAGCAGATGAAAAGATAGAAGTAAATCCGTTGATTCCACAGGAAAAATGGGATTGGTTTTGTTTGGATAATGTGTTGTATCACGGTAATATTATCACAATTCTTTGGGATAAAACAGGAGAGAAATACCATAAAGGGAAAGGTTTCAGGATTTTCAAAAACGGAAAAGAGATCGCTGCTTCTGAAAAATTGGAAAAATTAGTATCGGAATAAAAAGAATGGTAAACAGACCCGACAGATTTCAAAAACCTGTCGGGTCTTAATTGCAAATAAAATTTATGAAAAAAATAGTTCTACATACCTTCATCCTCATAGTATCGTTCTGTTTTTCTTTGGCGAAAGCCCAAAACAAAATCAGTGTTACAAACCTGCAATGCGAAATGCTGAACAATCCGGAAGGGATCGATGTGCTTCAGCCGCGATTGAGCTGGCAGATAAAGTCGGATGCTAACGATGTAAAACAAACGGCCTATCAAATTATCGTCGCTTCCACTTTAGAAAACCTGAATGCGAATAAAGCCGATTTATGGGATAGTGGAAAAGTAACAAGTGATGCTTCGGTTAATGTTGTTTATAACGGGAAAAAGTTAAAAGACCGTCAAAATGCATTCTGGAAAGTAACTGTTTTTACTGATAAAGGAGAAGCCAAATCGGCCGAAAACGCTCATTTCAGCATCGGGATTTTAACCTATGCCGACTGGAAATCGACACGTTGGATTGGTTATGAAAAATTGTCGAAAGACGATAGCATTTCTCAGTATTCTAAATTGTCAGCCCGTTATTTTCGAAAAGAAATTGATTTGAAAAAACAAGTCAAAAACGCCAAGGTGTATATCATGGGAATGGGCTTGTACGAGTTGTACATCAACGGAAATAAAATTGGCAACCAAGTCTTAGCTCCCGTTCCAACGGATTATACCAAAAATGTAAAATACAATGTTTTTGATGTGACTTCGCAATTGAAAGAAGGTAAAAACATGTTGGGAACG
Organism: Flavobacterium sufflavum; assembly: GCF_004016525.1. GTDB lineage: Bacteria > Bacteroidota > Bacteroidia > Flavobacteriales > Flavobacteriaceae > Flavobacterium > Flavobacterium sufflavum. Next base: position 481,874 of record NZ_SACJ01000001.1, on the reverse strand, counting down.
ATTTTAGGAAATGGTCGTTTCTTCGCGATGCGTCAGGATTACAAACCTTATAAAATCAAATCTTTTGGTTTGCCGAAAATGGCTTTGCAATTGTTTGTGGAATATACCGATGGGAGCAGTGAAGTTATCCGAACAGACGATACCTGGAAACTAACTACTGACGGACCGATTTTATCTAACAACGAATATGATGGTGAAGAATACGATGCCCGCAAGGAAATGAAAGGTTGGAACACTATTAATTTTGACGATAAAAACTGGGTAAATGCCAGATATGTGCAGGAACCGGGTGGTTTTTATGAAGCGCAGATGACGCCGAATATGAAAATTAAAGACGAGGTAAAACCAATCTCGATTAAAGCGACTCCAAGAGGAACTTATATTCTAGATATTGGTCAGAACATGGTGGGCTGGCTGCAACTGAAAGTAAAAGGAAAAAGCGGTGACCAAATCACGATGAAATTTGCCGAGTCATTGCAGAAAGATGGTTCGCTGTACATCGCTAATTTACGTGATGCCAAAACCACTGATGTGTATACTTTGAAAGGTGAAGGCGAAGAAATCTGGGAACCACGTTTTATATTTCACGGATTCCGATTTGTAGAAATTTCAGGTTTTCCAGGTAAACCAACAGTGGATAATTTCGTTGGGAAAGTGGTGTATGACGATATCAAAACAACCGGAACTTTCGAATCTTCGGATGCAATAATGAACCAGATTTTCAAAAATGCCTGGTGGGGAATCAGAGGGAATTACAAAGGAATGCCTATTGACTGCCCACAGCGAAATGAGCGCCAGCCTTGGTTAGGTGACAGAACAACGGGAGCTTATGGCGAAAGTTTTCTGTTCGATAATCAAACATTATATGCTAAATGGCTGGATGATATTAAATATTCCCAAACACAGGATGGAGGATTACCGGATGTGGCGCCGGCTTTCTGGCGTTATTATGGTGATAATGTGACTTGGCCGGGAACCTACATTACGGTTGCCGATATGTTGTACCAACAATTTGGCGATGCGGCAGTGGTTAAAAAACAATATCCATATATGAAAAAATGGATGGTTTACATGGAAGAAAATTATCTGCAAAATGATTTAATGGATAAGGATAAATATGGTGATTGGTGCGTTCCACCTGAATCACTGGAATTGATTCGTTCTAAAGATCCTGCCCGTCTAACCGATGGACAATTGTTATCGAGTGCGTTTTATTATGAGCTTTTAATAATTATGAAAAAGTTTGCTGTAATCGCAAATGCCGATGCTGATATTGCACATTATGATGATTTGGCCGTGAGAATCAAAAAAGCTTTCAATGCTAAATTTTTAAATACTGGAAAAAACTACTACGCTAATAATACGGTGACGGCAAATGTATTGCCTTTGGCTTTTGGTTTGGTTCCTGAAAACTTAAAAGACAAAGTATTCCAGAATATGGCTCATGAAGTTGAGGAGACCAAACAAGGACACATCAGCACGGGAGTAATCGGGACGCAATTTTTGATGCGAACATTGACTAACTTCGGAAGAGGTGATTTGGCTTATAAACTGGCTTCGAACAAAACTTATCCAAGTTGGGGCTTTATGGTCGAAAACGGTGCCACAACTATTTGGGAATTATGGAACGGAAATACCGCAGATCCATCAATGAATTCACAAAACCACGTGATGCTTTTGGGTGATTTATTGATTTGGTACTACGAAAATATGGCCGGAATCAAGAGCAATCCTGAAACTCCGGGTTTCAAACAAATTATTATGAAACCTGATTTTAACGCCGGATTGACTTTTGTAAACGCTTCTTACGAATCGATCTACGGAACAATCAAAAGCGACTGGAAGAAAAATAAAAACACTTTAGAATGGAAAATTAGCATTCCGGCTAATACTTCGGCTTTGGTTTATTTACCAACGGTGAATGCTTCGGATGTAAAAGTGAATAAAGGTAAAGTATCGAAAAATTATAAAATAGAAAATAATAAATTGGTTCTTGAATTATCTTCAGGGACTTATCAAATAAATGTAAATAATATAAAACAATAATAATGAAAACCTTAAAGACAAGCCTTCTCGTTTTAACCGTACTACTTTTAGCAAGCTGTAAATCGGCTTTAGAGAAAAAAACCTGGAAAGAAGGAATTTTAGTAGATGAATTTATTTATGAAAAAGCACCTTATCCTTCTTGTCATGCTGTAACCATTGTGGAAGCAACCAACGGAGATTTAGTAACATCTTGGTTTGGAGGAACTGCCGAAAGAAACCCTGATGTTTGTATTTATGTAAGCAGAAAACCTAAAGGCAGCGACAAATGGACCGAAGGAATAAAAGTGGCCGACGGTGTAATGAAAGAAGGACCAAGATTGCCAACCTGGAATCCTGTTTTGTACCAAATACCGGGAGGTGATTTGATGTTGTTTTACAAAATCGGGCCAAAACCATCAGAATGGTGGGGAATGCTAAGAAGATCTTCTGATGGTGGAAAAACCTGGTCGGAAGCTGAAAAAATGCCTAACGGATTCTTAGGGCCTATCAAAAATAAACCGGTATTGTTAAGCAATGGGACTTTATTGTTGCCATCAAGTATCGAAGGTGATGGTTGGAGATTGCGTATGGAATCAACTCCTGATTTTGGTAAAACCTGGGTTATGGGAGATACTTTAGCAAGAGGGAAAAAACAAATCAATGCTATTCAGCCAAGTATTCTTTTCCATAAAGACGGAAGCATTCAGGCAATTGGTAGAACTCGAAACAGAGCTATCTACAGTACATTTTCTAAAGATAACGGAAAAACCTGGTCAGATTTAGAATTAATCGGTTTGCCAAATAACAATTCAGGAACTGATGCGGTTACTTTGAAAAACGGGAAACACCTGTTAGTTTACAATCACGTTTTGCCTCCGGGAACTGAAGCTAAAGGACCAAGAACGCCATTGAATGTCTCTATTTCTAAAGACGGAATTCATTGGAATGCTGCCTTGGTATTGGAAGACTCAAAAATCAGCCAGTATTCTTATCCCTCTATGATTCAAAGTAAAGACGGAATGGTGCATATCGTTTACACTTGGAGAAGAGAAAGACTTAAGTATGTAAAAATTGACCCTAGTAAATTGGTAGCTCTACCAATCAAAAACGGAATCTGGCCTGGACAAGAAGGTAATGAAGTGAAAGCGGTTAAAGCGGAAGAAGAATAATTTGAAAAAATGTTTGCCACAGATTAAAAAAATTAAAAGGATTTTTAAATAGTTTAATTTTCTTATCTGCGTAAATCTGCAAAATCTGCGTGAAAAAAATTAGCATGCAGATTCAGCAGATTTTTAATAGTTATAAAAAAATAATATGGAATCAGGTAATTTTAATAGAAGCTTTATCAAAAATACCGCTATCGTTTTGGCAATCTTTTTAGCAGGAATGTTCGATAGTTGTTTGACTGCGCAGACTTCCAATAAGAAACAGCAATATAAAGTAGCAGTTTGTGATTGGATGATTCTAAAAAGACAAAAGCTGGGTTCGTTTGAATTAGCGAGCCAACTCAAAGCAGACGGAATAGAATTAGACATGGGCGGTTTAGGAAACCGTGAAACTTTTGACAGTAAATTAGCCGATCCTGTTGAGGTGAAAAAATTTAAGGATAAGTCCAAAGAGTTTAATGTTGGGATTTCTTCGATTGCGATGTCCGGTTTTTACGGACAATCATTTGCTAAGCGTGAAACGGTGAAAAGAATGGTTCAGGATTGTATTGATGCGATGAAAACTATGAATGTAAAAGTGGCTTATTTGCCATTGGGAAATCAATGTGATTTGAGAAAAAATCCAGAATTGCGTCCGGTAATAATTGAACGTTTGCAATGGGCAGCAAAACAGGTGGCTAAAATAGGCGGTGTTATCGCTATTGAAACTACATTGGATGCTGCGGCTGAGAAAAAATTATTGAAAGACATTGGGTGTAAACAAATCAAGAGTTCGTTCAATTTTTCGAATGCTATCGAAAATAAAAAAGACATTTCGGAAGAACTTGCAATTTTAGGTAAAAAGAATCTGGCTCAAATTCATGCTTCAAACACCGATGGTTTTTGGTTGCAAAATGACAAGTCCATTAATATGCCTAAAATCAAAGCGACTTTAGATAAGATGAATTGGAAAGGCTGGCTTATTGTTGAGCGTTCCCGTGATACCACAGATGTACATAATGTGAAAGCAAATTATGGTGCTAACGTGGCGTATTTAAAACGCATTTTCCAGAATTAAAAATTAAATGCCACGAAGGCACAAAGTCACAAAGAAAATTTAAGTTCAACGGTTTTATTAACTTCTAAAAACTTTGAGTCTTTGTGGCAAAACAAAAAAAATACAATACAAATGAGATATTTAAGTTTACTTTTTTTATGTTTTTTTGCGTCTTATTTATCGGCGCAAAACATCACTATTGTTCGTGATGCCAATGCAGCCCGAGCGCAATTTGGTGCCGAAAAACTATCAGAAACGGTAATAGCTAAAGGGTTTAAAGTAGTTTTTGCTGATAAAACGCCTAAAAAATCTAAAGACAAGGTTATTGTCATTGGCGAAAAAGGAACCGATTTTTGGAAGCAAAATGCAAAAAATGCTACAATCGATGATAGCAAATTAACGAAGAAAGAAGGTTTTCAAATCAGTACTCAAAACAATATCATTTTCATTGAAGGAACCGATGCTTCAGGTGCTTTGTATGGCACTTTGGAATTGGCAGACCGAATCAAAGAAGAAGGTAAAATTCCGTCAGAAATAAATATTCAGGAAAGTCCCGAAATGGTTTTGAGAGGTGCCTGTATCGGAATGCAAAAACCGGTTTATCTTCCGGGCAGAGACGTTTATGAATATCCTTATACTCCTGAGACTTTTCCTTGGTTTTATGATAAAAAACTTTGGACGAAGTATTTGGATATGATGGTCGAAAACAGAATGAATTCATTGTATTTGTGGAACGGACATCCTTTTGCTTCTTTGGTAAAACTGAAAGATTATCCGTTTGCCGTTGAAGTAAGCGACGAAGATTTCAAAAGGAACGAGGAAATTTATAAATATCTTACCGTAGAAGCCAACAAAAGAGGGATCTGGGTCATTCAGATGTTCTATAATATCATTGTTTCCAAACCATTTGCGGAGCATTATAATATGAAAACACAGGATCGTTCAAGACCAATTACGCCTTTGCTTTCCGATTATACCCGAAAATCAATCGCAGCTTTTATCGAAAAATATCCAAATGTTGGATTACTGGTTTGCCTTGGTGAAGCCATCAATACAATCGATGATGACGTAGAATGGTTTACCAAAACTATTATTCCGGGAGTTCAGGACGGATTAAAAGCATTGGGAAGAACAGATGAACCACCAATTATTTTGCGTTCTCATGATACCGATGGACCTTTGGTAATGGAAAAATCATTGCCGCTGTATAAAAACTTATATACGGAAAGTAAATATACGGGTGAATCGTTGACAACCTATACACCAGGCGGGCCTTGGGGAGAGACTCATAAACAGTTAAGTGCTTTAAAGTCCATTCATATTGAAAACGTTCATATTTTGGCAAATTTGGAACCTTTCCGTTATGGTTCACCTGATTTTATCCAAAAAACAGTTAAAGCAATGCATAGTATTCATGGAGCCAACGCGCTTCATTTATATCCGCAGGCATCGTATTGGGACTGGCCTTATTCAGCTGATAAAACCAAAACGGGTGAACGTTTACTCGAAATGGATCGCGACTGGATTTGGTACAAAGCCTGGGCAAGATATGCTTGGGACAGCAAAAGAGACCGAAATGAAGAGGTTAAATTTTGGGATAAAGATTTAGCAGCTAAATACGGAACAGATACCGAAGCAGCCAACAATATTTTAAAAGCATACGAAGAAACAGGAGAAATCGCGCCAAAAACCTTAAGACGTTTTGGAATCACTGAGGGGAACCGTCAAACTTTATTGTTAGGAATGTTCGAAAGCCAGTTGGTCAATCCGGCTAAATGGAGAGTTTATCCTGGATTCCACGAATCTTGTGGCCCTGCCGGAGAATTACTTTTAGAATATGCTAAAAAAGAGTGGAATCATGAAGTACATTCAGGTGAATTGCCAACACAAATCATCTCGGAAATCACAGAGCACGGAAGATTAGCTGTTGAAGCTATCGATAAAGCAGAAGCTAAAGTAACTAAAGATAAGGAAGAATTCTTGCGTTTGAAAAACGATATGCACGCTTACAAAGCTTTCGCCGATTTCTTTTCAGAAAAGGTAAAAGCCGCCTTATCAGTTTTAAGATACGGTTATTCTAATGACATCGCCGATTTAGATAAGGCTTTGCCGCATTTGGAAAAAAGCATCGAATATTACGAAACTTTAGTTAATTTGACGAAAGACCATTATTGGTATGCCAATAGTATGCAAACTGCGCAACGTCGAATTCCAATTGGAGGAGACGACGGAAACAACAAAACCTGGGCAGAATTATTGCCACATTACGAAAGAGAGTTGGCTAATTTCAAACGAAATTTGGAACTATTAAAAACATCAAAAGATGGTAAAGTTGCAACAAAGCAAGGCAAGCCATGGCAAACTGCCGAGGTAACTTTGTTAAGTGAAAGTAAGGGTAGTTATGCAGTAAAAAATGGAACAAAAGTGTACGGAACTCCAATTTCAGAACTGATAAAAGTAGCTCCGGAATTACAAAATCTAAAAGGGATTGCATTTGATGAAACTTCTCAAAATGAGAACGGAACGCATTTGAAATTCAAAAACAACAAAGCGGTAAAACTGGTTGTGGGTTATTTCAATTCTGACCAAAAAAGATTTTTATTCCCGCCAAGTTTAGAAACTGATGCAGCCGGAAATGCTTACGGTCAGGCCGAAGTAATTTTGGCAAGTGCGATGAATTTGAAAGAATTACCAAGAATCAATATTCATACTTATACCTTTCAACCGGGAGAAAATAAACTGGATTTAGGAAAAGGAAGAGTCTTGATTTTAGGCTTTATCGATGCTAATCAGAAAATAGAAACCCGCGATGTGGGTTATATCGATGCAGGTGAAAAAGCTGCGGTAGACTGGTTGTTTTACTAAGAATAGAATAGTTTTTCTCAACCCCTTCAGGATTTAAAATCCTGAAGGGGTTTGGGCTAAATATATAAAAATGAAGAAAATACTATACATACTATTTTTTATAACTACTTTTTCGTGGGCACAAACGCGTGAAGAAATTTCGTTGAATGCCGATTGGAGAACCACTATGGTGGATTCAAATCCTAAATCGGAACAGGATTTTGCGAAAGATTTAAATGCTGATGCCAATTGGAAAACGGTAAATGTTCCTCATAATTGGGATCAATATGAGGGCTTTCGCCAAATGAAACATGGAAATTTGCACGGAACGGCTTGGTATTCGAAAAATCTGAAAATAGGTAAACAACAAAAAGGAAAAAAACTCTTTCTGTTTTTTGAAGGAGTGAACAGTTATGCCACGGTTTGGGTAAATGGAAAGGAAGTAGGACAGCACAAAGGCGGCCGAACGACTTTTACTTTGGACATTAGCGATGCTGTAAAATATGATTCCAATAATAAAATCGTGGTCAAAGCGGCTCATCCTGCTTTTATTGCCGATTTGCCTTGGGTTTGTGGCGGTTGTTCCGGCGAATGGGGATTTTCAGAAGGTTCACAACCGATGGGGATTTTCAGACCTGTGACTTTAGTCATTACAAATGAGGTTCGGGTAACTCCTTTTGGAGTTCATATCTGGAATGACAAATCGACTTCCAAAGAAAAGGCTGTTTTGCATACCACAACTGAAATTCAGAATTACAGTCAATTCGATAGAAATATTACGGTGATTAGTTCTCTTTTGGATAAAAATGGAAAGGAAGTAGGTTCGGCTAAGAATACTGTTTTGCTTTCGAAAGAAACCAAGGAGATTCAGCAAACCTTGCCTGAAATCAAAAATCCAAATTTATGGTCACCGGAAAGTCCGTATTTGTACAGCCTTTCGACAACTATTTTAGAAAAAAATAAAGTTCTCGATAAAATTACAACTCCTTACGGAATTCGTTGGGTTTCCTGGCCTGTTGATAGAGCGGGTGATGATAAACGATTTTTTATCAATGATAAGCCGGTATTTATCAATGGAACTTGCGAATATGAACACCAATTAGGGCAAAGTCACGCTTTTTCGGATACCCAAATAAAAGCCAGAATCGAACAAATAAAAGCAGCCGGATTCAACTCTTTCAGAGAAGCGCACCAACCGCACAATCTAAAATACCAGAAACTTTTAGATGAAAGTGGGATTTTGTTTTGGAGTCAGTTTTCGGCTCACGTTTGGTATGATACGCCTGAGTTTAAAGCTAATTTTAAAACTTTATTACGCGAATGGATTAAAGAACGTCGCAACAATCCATCGGTAGTGTTGTGGGGATTGCAAAATGAAAGTACCATTCCAAAGGAATTTGCCGAAGAATGTACCCAAATTATCCGCGAAATGGATCCAACCGCTTCATCGCAGCGTAAAGTTACTACTTGTAACGGCGGTGAAGGAACCGACTGGAATGTGGTGCAAAACTGGTCAGGAACTTACGGTGGAAATCCGTTTAATTATCATGTGGAACTTTCAGAACAATTGCTGAATGGGGAATATGGTGCCTGGCGTTCGCAGGATTTGCATACCGAAGGCGAATTTGACCAAAAAGGGATTTTGAGTGAAAACCGTTTTTCACAGTTAATGGAAATTAAAGTTCGCGAAGCCGAATCGGTGAAGGATAAGGTGGCGGGACAATTCAACTGGTTGTTCAGTTCGCATGAAAATCCGGGACGAGAACAAAATGGCGAAGGGTTTAGAGCCATTGATCAGGTTGGACCAGTTAATTACAAAGGACTTTTTAGCATTTGGGGCGAGCCTCTGGATGCGTATTATATGTACCGAGCCAATTATGCGTTGAACAAAACGAATCCGATGGTTTATATTGTTTCGCACACCTGGCCGAATCGTTGGGAATCTACCGGAATCAAAAACGGAATCGATGTGTATTCTAATTGTGATGAAGTGGAATTGTTCAATGATGTCAACAATCAATCTTTGGGGAAATTAAAAAACCCGGGAAGAGGACAGCATTTTCAATGGAATAATGTCAATATTGCTTACAATGTGTTGTACGCTGTGGGCTATGTGAATGGTAAAAAAGTGGCTCAGGACTATATTGTTTTGAATAATTTGCCTGAAGCGCCTCATTTGAAATCATTAAATTCAAAAGAAGAAGTCATTTCGTTAAAAGCCAATTACAATTACATCTATCGTGTAAATTGTGGTGGGCCTGATTTCAAAGATAATGCAGGAAATCAATGGTTAGCCGATGTGCATAAAACTCAGGCTAATACATGGGGTTCTTTGTCCTGGGCGGATGAATTTAAAAATGTACCTGCTTATTTTGCGAGTCAGCGCGCTACTTTTGACCTTGTTGACGGAACTCAAAATGATGCCTTATTCCAGAATTTCCGTTACGGAATGGATAAATTAAAATATGAATTTCCTGTTCCTGATGGCGAATATTTGGTCGAATTGTATTTTTCAGAACCTTGGTATGGTACCGGTGGCGGACTGAATTGCAAAGATTGGCGCGTTTTTGATGTGGCGATTAATGGTAATGTAGTGCTGAAAGACTTTGATATTTGGAATGAAGTTGGTTTTTCTAAAGCGGTGAAAAAAACATTCACGGTGAAAAGCAAAAACGGTCAGTTAGTGATTTCTTTTCCAAAAGTGACTTCGGGAGAAGGAATTATTTCGGCGATTGCAATTGCTACCAAAGACAAATCGGTGAAAGCGGCTGCGTCTTCGCCAAAGAATATTGTGGATGTTAAGGCCAATGTATCATTTGAAGTAGGTTCCTGGTTGAACCTCAATTCGAAACAATATTTAAATTCGGATGTGTCGTTTACGCAATTACCTGCTAATTTGTACGCCGCCGATTATATTCAATTTTCGAATGAAAATAATCTTACGGGGTCTTTTGTTTCGAAAGAAGATGCTACGGTTTCGGTATTGGTAGATTCGAATAGCAAAACAACCTTGCCTTGGCTTGCTGATTACAAAAAATCGGAAGCAACGGCTAAAAATAGCATAGGGGTTACTTTTGCTGTTTTCGAAAAAGAATTGAAAAAAGGCGAAAAAATATTCTTTGGTAATAAAGGAGATGCTACTTCAAAGTTTACTATTGTTGTTGTTCCCACTTCGGATATGGGGAAAAATAAGGACGACAGACCTTCGTTGAAACTGGAAGCCGAAGTTGCTAAAATTACCGGCGACGGAATTGTAAAAGGCAATTTCAAGAGCAGTGATTATGTCGAATTTACCAAAAGCACCCCAAACAGTATCGAATTTGAAGTGAATCCGGGTGTTGCCAATGTCTATTTGATGCGTTTCAGATACATGAATATGAACGCCGAACCGATAAAAGTAAAGTTGGTTATCGAGGATGCTTACGGCATTTTATTGCGAAATGACAACATCGAATTTCCTGCTCCAACCGAAAAATGGAAGCTTTTAAATACCACTTCGGGAGGTTATATCAATGCTGGAAAATATAAAATCCGAATCGAATCGGATAATATGAAAGGATTGCGTTTGGAATCTTTTGAGTTTCAATAAAGTCATTGCGAGGAACGAAGCAATCTCATAACGTGAGCAACTACTGTGATTGCTTCGTTCCTCGCAATGACATACAACATAAAAAAATAAGTTTATGAATAAAAACATTTTACAAAAATTCAGGATAGCAATCGTAATGTTGCTTTCGGTCGCTTCTATATCAGCGCAAAAAAAATCCAGAATCGTTGAAGATTTCAATAGAAACTGGAATTTTAAATTGGGAGATTACCCAACTGCTATTCAGTCTGATTTCAATGCATCCGATTGGAGAACTTTGCAATTGCCACACGATTGGAGTATCGAAGGGACTTTTGATAAAGACAGCAAAACCAAACAGGCTCAAGGATTTTTGCCGGCGGGAAAAGGATGGTATCGTAAAGTTTTTACGGTTTCTTCAAAATGGAAAAACAAAGTCGTTTCAATAGAATTTGACGGAGTTTTCAAGAATAGTGAAGTGTTTATTAACGGACATTCGTTAGGAATGCGTCCGAATGGTTATATTTCTTTTGCTTATGATTTGTCGCCTTATTTGCATTTTGGAAAACAAAAAAATATCATTGCCGTAAAAGTAGATAATGATGCACAGCCTAATTCCAGATGGTACACCGGTTCCGGAATTTATAGAAATGTACGCTTGGTGGCTGCCGAAAAACTGCATGTGGCACAATGGGGAACTTATGTAACTACACCGGAAGTTTCAAAGGAAAAAGCTACAGTAGATTTTAAAGTTAGCATTCAAAATGATGCCGATTTGCCAAAGGAATTTAAAGTGGTAACGAATATTTTGGATGCTAATAATCGTTCGGTGGCGCAGTTGGAATCTACTGAAAAAATTGGAGCGAATAGTAATTTGGAAAAAGGGCAGCATTTTATAGTTAATAATCCAAAATTATGGGATACTAAGAATCCAAATATGTACAAGGTGGTGACAAAAATCTATGAAAAATCGACTTTGGTAGATGAATATGAAACCCCACTTGGATTCCGCTATTTTGCTTTTGATGCCGAAAAAGGTTTTTCTTTAAATGGTGTTCTAACGAAAATTTATGGTGTTTGCCTACATCATGATAATGGCGCTTTAGGAGCTGTGGCTAATTTTCATGCGATTAAAAGAAAATTAACCATCATGAAAGAAATGGGTGTGAATGCGATTCGAACTTCACATAATCCCCCTTCTTTAGAGTTGTTGCAACTGTGTGACGAAATGGGGCTTATTGTGCAGGATGAGGTTTTTGATGTTTGGAAAAAGAAAAAAGTAACTAACGATTATCATAAATATTGGGACGAATGGCACAAACGCGATTTGGAAGATTTTATTAAACGCGACCGCAATCATCCATCGGTAATGATGTGGAGTATTGGAAACGAAATCCGTGAGCAATTTGACAGCACCGGTGTTCGTATTACCAGGGAATTGGCACAAATTGTAAAATCTTTAGACAAAACCAGACCGGTAACTTCGGCTTTGACTGAGAATGTACCGGAGAAGAATTTTATCTATCAGTCGGGTGCTTTAGACCTTTTAGGATTTAATTACAAACATGCCGATTATCCAACTTTCCCAACGCGTTTTAAAGGACAAAAAATCATCGCTTCTGAGAGTGTTTCAGCTTATGAAACCCGTGGACGCTATGATATGCCAACGGATAGTATTCGATTCTGGCCTAAAAAATATGGTGAAACTTTTGATGGCAATCCTGATCTGACGGTAACTGCTTTTGATAATATCGCTTCTTATTGGGGAACTACGCATGAGGAAAACTGGAAAGCGGCAAAAAAATATGATTTTATAGCAGGAACCTTTGTTTGGACCGGTTTTGATTACATTGGAGAACCTGATCCGTATCCGTATCCTGCCCGTAGTTCGTATTTTGGGATTGTAGATTTGGCAGGTTTTCCTAAAGATGTGTATTATATGTACCAAAGCGAATGGAGCGATAAAACGGTCTTGCATTTGTTGCCACATTGGAACTGGAAAGCGGGACAGTTAATTGATGTTTGGGCGTATTACAACAATGCCGATGAAGTGGAATTGTTTCTCAACGGAAAATCTTTAGGTTCGAAAGTCAAAAAAGGAGACGAATTGCATGTTGCCTGGAAAGTGCCTTTTGAAGCAGGAACGCTGAAAGCAGTTTCCAGAAAAGATGGAAAAATAGTGAAGGAAACTGAAATTCATACTGCCGGCGAAGCAGCTAAAATTGATTTGAAGTCGGATAAAAAGAGCATTAAAAATGATGGTTACGATTTGGCTTACGTAACAGTTTCTTTGCAGGACAAAGACGGAAATCCACTTCCTACAGCCGATAATCTAATTAATTTTAAAGTTACAGGTGGTGCTAAAATTGTTGGGGTAGACAATGGTTACCAAGCCAGTTTAGAACCTTTTAAAGCCAATTATCGCAAATTGTACAACGGAAAATGCTTGGTGATTTTGCAATCAAATAAAAAAGCAGAAAATATAACTCTTGAAGCGACTACAGCAGGGAATATTAGCTTAGGTACTGTGAGTATTAAAGTAGAATAATTTTTTAGAGATATTTAGTTTTTAAAAGCACGGATTTTATTCGTGCTTTTTTGTTTCTATTTTTTAAAAAGTAATATTGTTATTTGGGCTATTGAAATCATTATAAACAAAATTAATGGTACGCTTTTTTTAATAGCCTTTTGATTAAAATTAAACTTTAGATTTAATTCTTCAATCATGAAATGAAAGAAAGTTAGAATGACATTTAATAAAAAGTAATTAATAAATACACTTAAGCTTAGAGATAAAAGCATTATGTAAGTGTCTTTAGAAGTTAAATGTGTTGAAATAAAGAAATATTTATAAATTTTTGATATTAAAATAATTGAAATTATAAATAACACTATGTTCTTTAATTTTAAAAAACTAAAACGATCACTTTGTAATAATTTGAAAATTATAAAGTTGAAGATTGAAAAAAATATAATATTAAAATAAAGCATTTTATTTTGTTTTCGGTTTAGATTTAAACAAATATAGTTAAATCAGTAGAAAATGATATTTTATAAAATAGAATAAGAATAAGCTTTTTAAAATTTTATAAGCGTCTCTATTTCAGTTAATTTAAATCTTAATTCCGTTAAAACCCTGCTTTTTTGAGAAGTATTTTATACTTTTGCACTCTGATTCCAGAAAATTTGGAATTATAGCAATGATAATATGAAAAAGAAAGTAGAAATTCTTGCTCCGGCTAAAAATTTGGTTCAGGGAATTGCGGCTATCAATGCGGGTGCAGATGCTGTATATATTGGAGCACCGCTTTTTGGAGCGCGTACGAATGCAACTAATTCAGTTGAGGATATTGCCGAAATGGTCAAGTATGCTCATCTCTTTAAGGCGCAGGTTTTTGTGGTGATCAATACCATTTTGTACGACAACGAATTAGATGCTTGTAAAAAATTAATCTATCAATTATACGATATTGGTGTCGATGCGCTTATTGTGCAGGATATGGCGATTATGGAAATGGATTTGCCGCCAATCGTTATTCACGCGAGTACGCAAGCGAATAATCGTGAACCAAAACACGTAAAATTCCTGAAAGATGTAGGGATGCAACGCGTGGTTCTAGCCAGAGAGTTGAATTTAGACCAGGTGAGAGACATTGCCGCAGCAACTGATGTAGAATTAGAATTCTTCGTTTCCGGTGCGCTTTGCGTGTCTTTTAGCGGGAATTGTTACATGAGTATTGCTGGTGGAGAACGTAGCGCAAATCGTGGTTCTTGTGCGCAAAACTGCCGCTTGCCGTACAATTTAATTGATGGAAACGGAACGACTTTATTGACCGAAAGTCATTTGCTTTCGATAAAAGATTTGGATTTAAGTGACCAATTGCCCAATTTGATTGAGGCAGGAATTACTTCGTTTAAAATAGAAGGTCGTTTAAAAGACATTGTTTACGTAAAAAATAATACTTCGTTTTTAAGAAAGAAACTAGATGCTTTTTTAGAAAATAATGATAGTTTTCAAAAAGCATCATCGGGAAGAACTTTCTATAATTTCGAACCGGAAATGGACAGAAGTTTTAATAGAGGTTACACCGATTATTTTGTAAACCAACGTAAGGAAAAAATTGGAAACTGGGAAAGTCCAAAATCACAAGGGCAGTACATTGGTAAAGTAACTGAAATCAAAGCCAATGGTTATGTGATTGAAAATCATGATAAGCTAAATAATGGTGATGGTTTGTTTTTTATCAATGAAGAAGGAATTGCCGATGGAGTCCAAATCAACATTATCGTGAATGATATTGTGGTGCCTAATACCTTTAAAAATATTGCTGTAGGAACAGTTATTTATCGAAATTCGGATGCAGAATTTAATCGAATTGTAGAAAAAGAAAACGCTGCAGTTAGAAAAATTGGAGTAAGTCTGCGTTTTTCTGAAACGGAAGAAGGTTTCCAATTGACTGTTACCGATGAAGACGGACACCGAAGTGTATCGAATTTGGTTACTGAAAAAGAACTGGCAAAAAGCGAAGAATCAGTAATCTCGAATATCAAAAAGAACTTAGTTAAAACAGGAAATACGCCTTTTATAGTTGACGATATTGAAGTAGAATTTACTAAGAATTGGTTTTTGCCGATTTCGAAAGTGAATGAAGTAAGAAGAATTGCTTTGGAACAATTGATTGATATTCGAATTAACGAATACCACAGGGAAGAATTCCAAATCACCAAATCGGATATTCCTTATCCAACCGAAAAATTAGATTTTACTTTTAATGTTTCGAATAAATTAGCGAGAGCTTTTTACAAAAGACACGGTGTAACCGAGATTGAAAAAGCATTCGAATTGCAATGGGATCCCGGAAAAGCCCGTGTGATGACAACCAAATATTGCGTGAAATATGAGTTGGGTAAATGTGCCCGTTTCCAGCGTGAAACTATGGGAGAAAAAGTGAAAGAACCGCTAACCTTAAAACACGATGAAACGGAATACAAATTGAAATTCAACTGTAAGCCTTGCGAGATGGAAATTTGGGAAAAAGATGCCGAATTTGAAATCATCGACCAGGATGAGCAATTGGATTATGTGAAAAGAAGATAAGTTTTGATTGAATAAATAGAGAAAGCTGCAACAGATGTTGTGGCTTTTTTTATTGCTTAACCACAAAGGTCACAAAGAATACACAAAGGTCTCTAAGAAAATTTTTAGAAACCATTAAGTTTAGTTAAGAATGCTTTGTGAACTTAGCGTAAAAACTTAGTGTGCTTTGTGGTTAAAAAAGCATAGATTCAGTAGGTTATATTTCTAAAATAGTAATCTCAGCTCCATCTAAATCAGGGGTGATATAGATTTGACACGAAAGACGTGTAGCTTCGTCAGAATGGCCTAGTTTCTCTAAAGTGGTGGGTTCGTTTCGTTCTTTGATTGCAGCAGCACCTGTAAGTCCTTTTGTTGTTATAACGCAAGTGGCACATCGGCCTACGCCGCCACATTCGCCAAAACTTTCCAACTGTAATTCTTCCTTAAGTAAATACATCAGATTGGGATAGCTGCCATGACGCGTTGAAATCGGGATTTGTGTTCCGTTTTCAATAACTGTGAAGGTGATGTTTTTGAGTTCTTTTTCCAAAGTTTTTCATTTTTTTTAACTACAAAGGGCACTAAGTTTTTACGCTAAGTTCACAAAGTTTTTTTAATAAACCATTAAGGCAATTAAGTTTAGTTAAGAGTTCTTTTTCGTTTGTGTGGACTTAGCGGTTATAATTAGATTCTAAATTTTCTTAAATTTCTTAATGGTTTAAAAAAAAACGCAAACTCACAGATTATAAAATTTGCGAATTTGCGGTAATTATTTTTGTGTTCTTTGTGTAAAAACTTGGTGAACTTTGTGGTTCAGCCTTAGTTAAGTCTTAACAATATTCGTTGTAAGCATCTTGTAAGTTCTCAGCGATCATTTCAGCTGGACGACCTTCAATGTGGTGACGCTCTAACATGTGAACCAATTCTCCGTTTTTGAACAAAGCCATAGATGGCGATGATGGAGGGAAAGGAAACATGTGTTGTCTTGCAGCATCTACTGCTTCTTTGTCAACTCCTGCAAAAACAGTGATTAAATGATCTGGTTTTTTAGCACCTTCTAAACTCAATTTTGCTCCCGGACGTGCGTTTCTTGCAGCACAACCACAAACAGAGTTTACAACAACTAATGTTGTTCCTTCGGCTTTGATAGCATTTTCTACGTCTTGAGCACTATGTAAATCTTGAAAACCAGCTGTAGTTAATTCAGCTTGCATTGGAGTTACCATTTCTTGTGGATACATATCTTTTGTATTTTAATTTGTAATTTTTGAATAGGCAAAGTTACGAAGAATCTATCGAACTCTATGACTTGGATTATAAAGTTTTGTTATAGTTTGATAGTCATTTTCGAAATTATAAATAGCGTCCTGATTTTAATAATGCTTTTATAAAAAGCTTTTTAGGACATTTTAGGATTACTTTGATATCTTCGATTATTGAAGTTTCTTCGTCCAGAAATTTAAAAATCAAAGCAGGATTTCTATTTTTGAACATCGAAGAAAAAATCCGGGAACCCAATTGGTTTTGTCGGTGCAGAATATCCAATAAAAGCAAGTCGTAAAACCAAAACCTGCTTTTGCGGTGGAATTTTCTAAGGTCGGTTTCCTTTTGAAGAAAGCTAACTAATCGAGTTGAATGTTTGTCAGTATTTTTAAAAGTATAACCCGTGCTGGCTTTTGTCCATCCTCCGGCAGTGCCAATATTCAGGACTTTTTTGGTGTTTTTTTTCCAAAATGGATAGCAAGTCATCGGAATGCTGCCTTGTTCTTTTTCGATAATTTCGAAGTTTTGAATGCCTAGTTTCTGAATGTAATTTTCAATTTCGGTTTCGTATTCCTCTTTCTCCAAAAGTTCAGCAGAGAAAAGCGTATATTCTATCAGGGCTTCGTTTTCAGAAATTGGCAGTACATAGATGAATCGCGTATTGCCTTTTTGGGCAACGGAAAAATCCATAAAAGTAGCTTGCTCCAGATTGAAAATGGCTTCGGCTGTTTTTATACTCCAACCAATAAAATGCTGTTGCAAAATCGGAAATTTCGTTTGTCCGGTAACAGCAGCTTTATTGAAAATACTATTAAAAACCTGGTCACAAGTAAACGAATTGTTCTCGGTAGCTACATAAACGTGATTTTCCAGTTCGTTGATGTTGGTTACCTTTTCATTTAAAAAAGTGATGTTTCCTTCTTTCGAAAGGGATTCGAAAACAAAATTGTAAAAATCCAATCCTTGAATTTTACAGTATTGATAAGGTTGTAATTCTAAATTTCGATTAAAATCGGCATTGGCAAACAAAGCCGAATTCCATTTTTTTGAAATGATGGAATCCCAAATGGTTTTTTCTTTTTCCCAAAAACACCAGGTTCTGTCATTTGTTTTTTTTGGATTCTCATCCAATAACAAAATGCTTTTGTTATTATATTTTCCGGATTGTGCCATTTTATAGACCGTCATTAAAGTGGCCAGACCTGTTCCGGTAAAAATATAGTTGTAGTGTTTCATATTGGTTTAGGAAGATGCTTTCCAAAAGTAACCAATTATTTTATTTTCTCAAGAATTTCAAGTAAGTCTTGGGCTTTTAGGTAGGAAGCTTGCTGGAATACAATGGAATAATCCGAATCTAAAATAGTCAATGTGGGATAACTGACCTGATTGTTGTTGGTGGCTAATGCTGTGGCGAGTTCGTGAATGCCGGTATTGGTTCCGGTGGGTTGGTATTGAAAAGTATGTTTGTTGAATCGAATGTCTTTTTTGTCCTCAGCGTCCAATGCGATGAAATAAAAAGAGTCGTTTAATTTGTTGCTGATTTCGACATTTTTAAAAGTCGAATTTTCCATCATTTTGCAGAATTTGCACCAGGAAGTATGGGTGAAAACGACAAAGGGTTTTGGGTTTTTTACGGCTAATTGCTCGGCTTCTTCAAACGAATAGGTTTTCAATTGGGCAAAACCGGATGGAATCGCCCAAAAGAAAATCAATAATATGAATAACCTTTTTTTCATTTTTTTATTATTTCAAAGTATAGCGCAATCCGAAAAAGCTACGAATGCCCTGGTTTGGTCCATAAACATAACCGGGATCGAAAGTCAACGCATAAGGATTATCTGCGGTGTCGACTACCTGATCTTTTGGAACAAAATTCCCTTGTTGACCATAATTACTGGTGTCGTTAGTATTGCCATTAGAAATTTTTACATTTTTATCAAAAGGATCGTTGGCACGGGCAATGATAAACGGATTTCCTTTGTTAGGTGTCCAGTTCAATAGGTTTTTTACACCAGCATAGATTTCGATGTTTTTAAACTTGTTGAAGGTAAATTGGATGTTCTGGATACTCCATGTTGGGGAATAAGGTTTTCTCGGGTCTAAATCACCCAACAGCGGTAAACGCATAGGACCATAAAGATTTCCGGTATAGTCAACATCAAGAAATAATTTATTGATGCGATAAGAAATAGCCCAGGTACCTGTGAATTTTTCTGTTAACATTTGACGGGTTTTAAATCCGTTTTCGGTTTTGGTGACATCCATATAAGTTGCTCCCAGAATCAATTTTAAACCAGAGTTGAAAACCATGTCTATATTGGTGCTGATTCCTTTGGTAACAGCGTATCCATCCAGGTTTTTGTAGATAATCTGATTCGGATTGGTGTCATAATCCGGTATAATCGAATTGGAAAAATAAGTGTACCAGGCTGTTGTTTCGAGTCCGATGAAGTTGCCGTTTTTGGTAAATATTTTTTTCAAATAATTCAAATTGGCGTTATAAGAACGTTCCGGTTTTAATGCTTCTAATACGATTACATCACGCGAACCGGTCAATGCGGCGTGTTCTTCGGTAAACAGGTTGACAATCCTGAAACCGGTTCCTGTATTGAATCGCAGAATATTATTGTCGTTGATTTTCCATTTATAAGCCAGTCTTGGTGTGAAAATATTACCGTGATTTTTGTTATAATCATAGCGTGCACCCAGAAGAAGTTTGTGGTTTTCATGCAATGTTATTTCGTCCTGAACAAACAAACTCGGAATCCAATTGATGTCTTCTGTTATCGTAGCAGGTGTATTGTCATCATAATATTGGTAACGTATAGCCGTGCCAAAAAGCAAATCATGTTGACCTATGTTTTTGTCCAAAGTCAATTGTCCGAAACCAATGCGTTGTTTTGCCAGATACGGAATGTCTCCATATACCGAGTTTTGGTCGTGGTCAGTGTAAGAGAAAGAGAATAGCATTTTTTCTTTTACAGGCAATTCATAAGCCCCTAATAATTCCCAACGTTTGGTGTAAATACTTTCACCGTAAACGTCACTTCCGCCACGGTATTTTTTCTCCCATTGCATTTCTCCACCCCATCGGTCTTCATAGAAAAAACGTCCGGCCATCGAAAGCAGTTTGTTACTTTTTCGATTGAAATTCCATTTTTGGAAAACAGAAATACGATCTGATAAAGTAACATCGGTGAAATTGTCATTGTTGTTATCAATAGGGTTGCTGTAATTGAAATAATTTATTCCGGTTAATACGGATGCTGTTTTGCTAACGTTTCCTTTAAAGCCTAAATCGAGATTCATTTCACCCCAACTGGTAGCAAATGCATCTGCTGAGAAAACAGGTGCGGTTTTTGGGTTTTTAGTGATAATATTAATTAAGCCACCCACAGCCTCACTTCCATAAAGTGAAGAAGCCGGTCCTTTCACAATTTCTATTCGTTCTAACAAAGAATTAGGGATTCCAGATAATCCATAAACTGTCGAAAGTCCGCTTACAATAGGCATTCCGTCAATTAAAACCAGAGTGTAAGGCCCTTCCAATCCGTTAATGTGAATGTCTCCTGTGTTGCAGATATTGCAGTTCAATTGTGGTCGTACACCATTGACGTTTTGTAAAGCATCAAAAATATTGGCTGTTGGGTTTTTCTTGAAGAAAGTAGGTTTGTAAACTTCTACGGGTACCGGACTTTCCAGACGACTAACCGCTTTCAGTGTTCCTGTTACCACCACTTCGTCCAGTGTATTGTTTTCTTTTAGATTAAAATCAATCATAACTTCAGTGCTGTCAGTTACCTTAATTTTTTTGGTTTCGGATTTATAACCGATATATGAAGCGATAATGTCATACTCGCCTAAGGCAATGTTTTTTAAAGTATAAGTCCCCTCAGCATCACTTGTGGTTGATTTGTTTGTCTTTTTTAAGCTAATGTTTGCCAGTTGCAATGGAGTTCCACGAGACATAATCTTCCCTTTGATACTCGTTTGAGCAATTAAAAGAGTAGGTAGAAGAAAAGAAAAAGATAAAATTAGATTTTTCACAATTATAATTTAGCTTATATTTAAATATAAATTTAGGCAAATCTAAAAATAATATTTCAACAAACAAAAAAATATAATTATATTTGCCTCAGTCAGTTAGAATATACAATGGGAAAATCACTTGAAGAAGTTCATCAGTCGGTTTCGACACAGAATCAAAAATCCGTTTTTAAAAAAATATTAGCCTTTTTTGGACCTGCCTATTTAGTAAGTGTGGGGTATATGGATCCGGGAAACTGGGCGACCGATATTGCTGGAGGAAGCCAGTTTGGTTATTCTTTGCTATGGGTATTGCTAATGAGTAATTTAATGGCTTTGCTTTTACAAAGTTTAAGCGCGCGACTGGGAATTGTTACCCAACGCGACTTGGCACAAGCATCCAGAGAAACATATTCTCCTGTTATTAATTATATTCTATATTTTTTGGCAGAGATTGCTATTGCAGCTTGTGATTTGGCTGAAGTTTTAGGGATGGCAATAGGGATTAATCTGTTATTTGATATTCCACTTATTGAAGGGGTTCTGATTACGGTTTTGGATACTTTTTTATTGCTTTTTTTAATCAATAAAGGCATCCGAAAAATGGAAGCTTTTATTATTGTACTAGTTGCTATTATTGGTTTTTCTTTTGTTTTCGAAATGATTTTTGCACAACCGGAAATAGATAAAGTGGTTTATGGTTTAATTCCTTCTATACCAAGCGAAGCTGCTTTATACATTGCTATCGGTATTATTGGAGCAACGGTGATGCCGCATAATTTGTATTTGCATTCGTCATTGGTACAAACCAGAAATTTTGACAGAACAACTGCTGGAATTAAGCAAGCTTTGAAATATAATTTTATCGATTCGACCATAGCTTTAAACTTAGCTTTCTTTGTAAACGCTGCTATTTTAATTTTGGCAGCAGCCACATTTTATAGAAATGGAATGTTTGAAGTTGCCGAAATTCAGGATGCACATAAGTTTTTAGAGCCGCTTTTAGGAACCAAATGGGCACCTGTTTTGTTTGCCGTAGCCTTAATTGCGGCAGGACAAAGTTCAACAGTAACTGGAACTTTAGCAGGACAAATTGTGATGGAAGGTTATTTGAATCTAAGAATTCAACCTTGGGTTCGAAGAATCATTACCCGATTAATTGCGATTGTGCCTGCGGTAATTGTCATTTTAATTTATGGCGAAAGTGTAACAGGAAAATTATTGATTTTGAGTCAGGTAATTTTGAGTTTACAGCTGGGTTTTGCTATTATTCCGTTGATTCATTTTGTGAGTGATAAATCGAGAATGAAAGGATTTCACATTGGTAAAATAACCCAAATAGCTTCCTGGATTATTGCTTCCATTATTGTTTCATTGAATGCCAAATTAGTTTACAACGAAATTGATGGATGGCTTGAAACTTCTGAAAACCCAATTGTACTGTGGCTTACGGTAGTTCCTTTGGCCTTTGGTTTCTTGGGATTATTGCTTTATATTATTTTTAAACCTTTTATTACCAAATCAAAAATTGCCATTCAAAATCACTCACCACATCATTTGAAATTGCATTTTTCTGAAGCAGAAAGTTATACTAAAAAGAATATAGCTGTTTCGGTAGATTTTTCTTCGGCTGATGAAATTGCTTTGAATAGTGCTTTCGAATTGGGAGGAAAGGAAGCAAATTACACTTTAATTCATGTGGTAGAAACCGTGGGCGCAATGGTTTATGGTGAAAATATTGACGATCATGAAACCATAGTTGATGAAAAATTATTGAAAGAATATCAGGTAATGCTTTCACAAAAAGGTTTTAAAGTGGAAATCCAATTGGGTTTTGGTAAACCAAACAAAGTAATTCCTAAGATTGTAAATGAGGCTGAATTTGATATTTTGGTTATGGGAACTCACGGACATACGGGCTTTAAAGATTTAATTTTTGGTACTACAGTAGACGATTTGCGTCATAAAATTTCGATACCTTTGTTGATTGTTAAAAAATAGTTGCTGAGGTATTAAGTTTCTGAGGTTTTTCCTTTGATGCTTTTGACCTTAGAACCTTAGAACCTTTCAAAAAATGACTTTTTCAGAAGAAAATTATCTTAAAGCAATCTATCATCTTACCGTAGTTTTAAGCTCGGGAGTAAGTACCAATGCTATCGCCGAAGTGATGGAAACCAAGGCCTCATCTGTAACGGATATGCTGAAGAAGTTAGCCGAAAAAGATTTGGTTAATTATAAAAAGTACCAAGGAGTTACCTTGACCGATCAGGGGAAATTAGAAGCTAAAATGATTGTTAGAAAACACCGTCTTTGGGAAGTTTTCCTGGTCGAAAAGTTAGCTTTTTCATGGGATGAGGTACATGATATCGCCGAACAATTAGAACACATAAAATCAGAAAAACTGATTAACAAACTCGATGATTTTTTAGGGAATCCTACCGAAGATCCTCATGGAGATCCCATTCCGAATGCTCAGGGCCAGCTTCCTAAAATCGACAAACAATTGCTTTCGGAATTATCCGAAGGGCAAAAAGGGATTTGTGTAGGGGTAAAAGATACTTCTTCGGAGTTTTTAAAATACTTAGACAAACAAGGAATTGCCTTAGGTTCGGCTATTGAAATCATAGGGAAAGAGAGTTTTGATCTTTCGCTTCGAATTAAAGTAGATGATGTTTTTTTAAATGTTTCCAGTAAAATTGCCAGTAATCTTTTTGTGAAATTGAGCTAGAGAATTATAGTTTATATTAATCTCTAATGTCAGTTCGAGCGAAGTCGAGAACATTACTTATACATTATCATCCCTCGACTTCGCTCGGGAAGACAGACAGTATGAAGATATAGTCTGAAATTTTTAATGACATCCACAATCACCGCCGCCGCAATCTTTATCCTTTTTTTTCTTCTTTAAAACGAATTTTTTAAAAAGATAGATAACTGCAATCCCAAGGGCTAAAAAGGCTATGATTTGTTGAAACATCTTTGTTTATTTTAGAATTTGAAAAGCCACTAAGGCAGTAAGATAAGCAAAACTACTCATAAACACAAGCTGTCCTAAAGGCCATTTCCAGCTGTTGGTTTCTTTTTTAGTGATGGCAAGTGTACTTGCACATTGCAGCGCAAAAGCATAGAATAACAATAGCGATATTCCGGTAGCAAAATTAAATATTTTGGTTCCTGTTATTGGATGAATTTCGGATTCCATTTTGTTTTTAATAGTGGTTTCATTGTCAGTTCCTCCCACACTATAGATGGTGGCTAAAGTACCCACAAATACCTCTCTTGCTGCAAAAGAACTGATGATGGCAATACCTATTTTCCAGTCATATCCTAAAGGGGAAATGACAGGTTCTATTGTTTTACCCATGATACCAATATAGGAATTCTCCAGTTTAAAAGCGGCCACTCTATTGTTCAGTTCTGTTTTTGAAAGCGAATGATTATTGGCTTGTGTGTTGATAATGGTTTCGGCATTTTTGAATTTTTCACCCGGACCATAAGAGGCCAAAAACCACAATATGATTGAAATCGCCAAGATTATTTTTCCGGCACCTGAAATGAAAGCTTTTGTTTTTTCGATTACATTTATTGCTACGTTTTTAAATAAAGGTAATTTGTAATTGGGCATTTCGACCACAAAAAAAGTTTTACCGCTTATTTTCATGACTCTGTTCAGTACATAGGCAGAGAATATTGCCATTCCAAAACCTAATAAATACAATAGCATTAATGTTAAGCCCTGAAGGTTTAAGAAGCCCAGTACACGATGGTTTGGGATTACCAGTGCAATGATAATGGCGTAAACGGGTAATCTTGCTGAACAGGTAGTAAAAGGCGTTACAAGAATAGTAATTAAACGTTCTTTCCAGTTTTCGATATTTCGGGTGGCCATAATAGCCGGAATGGCACAAGCTGTCCCTGAAATTAACGGAACAACACTTTTTCCTGATAGTCCAAAACGGCGCATGATTTTATCCATGATAAATACCACACGACTCATATAACCGCTTTCTTCCAGTATGGATATAAAGAGGAATAAGAAGGCAATTTGCGGGATGAAAATCAGGATTCCTCCAATTCCCGGAATGATTCCCTGCGAAATCAAATCGGTTAAAATACCCTCAGGTAAATGCTCGGCAGCCATTGTGCTTAAAGTAGCAAAAGTACTGTCGATGAAATCCATAGGAACCGAAGACCAATCAAAAATAGATTGGAAAATCACAAAAAGAATCACAAAGAAAATGATGTATCCCCAAAATTTATGCGTTAGTACGCGATCTAATTTTGAACGAAAATCTTTTGCAACACTACTGTCAACATTCAATCCTACTTTTAAAACATCATTGATAAATTGATAACGTTTTATAGTTTCCTGTTGCTGTAAACGCTTTAATTCGGTATGCGATTTGGTAAACGGACCCTGTATTTCCTTGCGCTCTAAATTTAAGAAATTGACATCCTGGGTAATTACTAACCAAAGTTTGTATAATAATTGGTCAGGAAATGCTTTTTGTAAGTTGTTAAAATATTCCTTGTCAATGATAGAGGCGTTCAAACAAGGCTCAGCCGAAATGGATTTGTAGGTTACAATAAGGTTTTTTAATTCCTCAATACCCTGTGATTTTCTTGAACTGATTAAGGCAATTTTTGTTTTTAATTGCTCTTCAAGATAAGGAATGTCCAGTGAAATTCCTTTGCTTTCCATTCTGTCAGCCATGTTAATGACTAAAATGGTTGGGATTTCAAGATCTTTTATTTGGGTAAAAAGCAGTAAGTTTCTTTTTAAGTTTTCGACATCAGTAACTACCAGCGCTACATCAGGATATAACTTATCGTTTTTATTTAACAATAATTCAATTACCACATTTTCATCAATAGAACTGGCGTTTAGGCTATAGGTTCCGGGTAAATCGAGAATGTTAGCTTTGATGTTATGGGGTAATTTGCAAAAACCAATTTTCTTCTCCACCGTAATTCCAGGATAGTTTCCTACCTGTTGGTTCAAGCCTGTAAGTTGATTGAAAACCGAAGTTTTTCCAACGTTGGGATTCCCAATTAAAGCTACGTTAATATTTTGATGAATCATTAAAACTCCGTTTTGATTAGTTCAACTTCAATTTCTCTGGCGGTTTCTAAGCGAATGGCCAGGTGAGAACCATTGACATCTAGGTATAATGGATCTCCAAAAGGAGCTATTTGAAGTAATTCGACCGTATTTCCTGGTAAGCAACCCATTTCAAGTAACTTTAAAGGAATGATATCAATATCAAAATCTTTGATGATTGCTTTTTCGCTCTTTTTTAATGAATTTATAGTGGTACGCAAGGTCTTATTTAGATTGAATTAAGATTGCAAAAATACATATTATATTGCTAACTCGAATGATAATTATCAGTTTTATGTTTTAATTAGAATTTAGTAAAGCATAAGATAGGCATTTCTGTTTTTTTGTCTTTTCGAATAGTCTTCTTATTCGCTACACAGGAAGTTAATGTCTTCTATGAGTCGTTGAATTTCTTCTTTTTTGGTGCCGTCATAAAAACCGCGAACTCTTCTTTTGGCATCTACTAATACAAAGTTTTCGGTATGAACCATATCGTATAATTCGCTGGGTTTACCCAGTTTTACTGCCAGATATGATTTTCTAGCCATCTTGTAAATTTCCTTTTTATCTCCGGTAACCAGATTCCATTTGTGGTCGTCAACGCCATGTTTTATAGCATAGGCTTTCAGGACTGCAACACTATCAACTTCCGGAAAAACCGTATGCGACAGTAACATTACCTTTGGATTGTTTTTAATCGCTTTTTGAACGTCAACTAAGTTGGTGGTCATTTTTGGGCAAATAGTACCGCAGGTGGTAAAGAAGAAATCGGCAACATAAATTTTTCCTTCGTAATCTTTTTGAGTGATGGTTTTTCCGTTTTGATTGGTAAACGAAAAATCGGCTATAGTATGGTATTTACTAACATATTGAACGGTGCTATCCACTAATTCGGGATTTACATCGGCAGGATTGTAAATAGGAAGCGTTTTTTTAGGCTTTAAAGCACTATAAAAAAGAGAAAGTGTAACTACTGAAAAAATAAAAAAGATACCAATGAAGATGCGGTATTTGTATAAAACAGGTTTCATGAAATTTTTTTGCAAAAGTACAAAAACTGTATTGGAAATCAGGAAGCTTTACTTAATTAATATGTTTGTTTTTTTGCGACTTTGCCTTAGAGATTGATTAACCAGATAAAGTCCCAACAGCGTAACCGTACCACCTAATGCAATGGAAAGACTAAGTGATTCTCCAAATAGGGCAGCACCCAAAAGAACCGCTACTACAGGATTCATATAAGCATAAATACTGCTTACTTCAGGCGGGAGATTTTGTAAAGAATAGATGAAAATAGTAAAAGTAATCAGCGAACCCACAATAACCAAGTAAGCAATGGCGTACCAGGTAGTAATTGGGATTTCGCTTAAGTTGACCGAAATTCCGGTAGCTCCATTATAGGCAAATAATAAGATACTGGAAATAAACATTTGCAATCCCAGACTAAAATAAGGATTAAAAGAAGCGGCTTTTTTCTTGGTATAAAGTGTTCCAAAAGCCCAGGTAATCGTTGCTATAATTGATAAGATGATGCCCAGTCTGAAATCAGCAATCAGGAAATCACCCAGGTGTTCATAGAATATAACACAAATACCTACGAAACTAATTAGGGTACCTGTTACGGCTAATTTGGCAATTCGCTCTCCTCTAAAAAAAGAAATAATCACTACCCAAATAGGGAAAATGGCAGCAATAATAGCACCTAGTCCGCTGCTGATGTATTTTACACCGGCGGTACTCAAACCGTTGCTGAGTGTGAAATTCAATACGGCAAGAATGATGATGGTTTTCCATTGTTTGCCTTTAGGCCAAGGGGCTTTGGTAACTAAGAAAAAAAGAATATAGAGTAAGCCGGCAATAAACTGGCGAATAGCTGCCATCTGAATTCCGGGGATGTATCGCACTCCTTCTTTGGAAGCAATCCAGGTGGTTCCCCAAAAAAAGCCAACCCAGATCAGTGCTAAAATTGGCAATCCAATAGCATTGATTTTAGTCGAAAAGCTGTTTTTTATCTTATGAATCACCTTTATAAAGGGTTTTTAGTAAAAGTATAGTTTAGTTTTTCTATTAGATAATCACTTAAAATAGTTTTTCCTGTCGAAGGATTTTCATGATTAAAGCTGGGTGGAATTAGTTTTTCGGCCACTGCTTTTTCAGTATAATAGACTTCTCTGCTGGGATGAAAAGGAGTCACCGCATTTAGCGTCGTGTTCCAGGTATCCGTAGCCAAGATTTTCAGGATAATACCAATGCAATCTTCCAGATCAATCAGGTTAATTGGAGCATCAGGATTGGCAACATTTTCTTTTCCGGCTAAGAAACGGGCGGGGTTTCGGTCTTCACCAATTAAGCCCCCAAAACGTAAAACAGTAGTTTTGAAATGCGTATTCGCTAATAACAATTGCTCAATTTCAAGTAATTGTTTGCCACTTTCGGTAACAGGAACGGGAATGGTCTTTTCGTCAATCACATCGTTTGCTTCTCCATACACCGCAGTCGAACTGATAAACAATACATTTTGTATAGTGGACTTTTGGATATACGGAACTAAGTTCTCTATCTTTTTAACGAAGGAATTATTGTGAGCATCGGAGTAATCCTTGTTTTTTCCTCTTAGTTTAGGCGGAATGGCAATAATGAGCGTTTCACTAGCTGTTAAAAAATCAGCAAAAGCATCAGGAACAGTATTAGAATCTAAAGCCAATAAAAAACTTTGAATTCCGTTTTCTTCTAATGTTGCCAGTTTTTCTGCCGACGTAGTAGAACCTTTTACTTGAAAACCTTCTTTCAATACCGCTTTCGCCAAAGGAAGTCCCAGCCATCCGCAACCTAAAATACTTATCTGTGTCATTTCGCCCTCAATTAGTTCAGATTGCAAATTTCTGCATAATTATCCGACTTTTGTGGTTATAGTTTGTTCTTTTTTTGAGGTATAGTTTTGTAAGAAAAAAATAATATATTTGAAAGAATGTAAATAAAAACATAAACCGATGTCGATTGGTTGATTAATTTAAAAGCAAATGAAAAGAATTTTAATATTATTGTTAATTGGTGTTTTAGTATCATCCTGTTATACTACTTATCAGGTAATACCTAAAACCCAAAACTATACTGAAAGTATTAGTTTTACTATTGATAAAATTGTAGAAGGGAAAAGTGTTGCAACTGGAAATGGCTCATGGCATCCTAGTCGAGGGCATAAATTTGTCTTTGTTTTCCTTACATTAAAAAATAGTTTAGAAGAGAAACAAGAATTGAATTTTGACAATTTTTTGTTGCTAAATCCAAGAACTCAAACACAGTATAAAGCAGAATGGGCGATGCTTACGGGCCCAATTAATATGTGGGGAAAAATTGATTCTAAAATTGCAAAAGGAGATGAAAAGAAAAGAAAATTAGTTTTCATTTTCCCAGAAGAAGATAAAGCTGAAATGTTGATGGTAAATAATAAAATTATCGATATTGAATATGCTAATTGATTCCAATTGTTCAGAAATATTATCGCAACGTGGTTAATTAATGTAAATAACTATTAAATAAAAAAAACATACAGAAATAAAATAGTATTGTCCTAAAATAAAACCATCATTGATACAAAAATTAAATAATTCAAAATTTATGAAAAAAGCTATTCTAATTGCATTTTTAATGGTTTCATTGTCAAGTTTTTCTCAGCAGCTTACTTATGACAGTGGAGGAACTGTATATAATTCTGAAAACAGAAAAGTGACTCCAGATGGTGTTCGGCAATTATTGGCAAAGAATAAAGAGGCTTTATCTCTGTATAATTCAGGAAGAAGTAAAAAAACTTGGGGTAATGTTCTTTTTTATGGAGGTTTAGGACTCGTGACTGCAAATCTTGTTGTGGGAATGAATAGTGATAATACAACATCATCTTATTCAGGGAATGGATATTATCCATCAGTGCAATCAGAGCGCACTAATATGACAGCTGCAATAATTGGAGGAGCTATGATTGTTGCTTCAATTCCAATTAAAATAGGATATCCTAAAAAGATTAAATCGGCATTGGGCTTATATAATAATACTTTAGCTAATGACTATAAACCAGAACCTAGAACATCACTATTGGCAAGTGCTAACCAGATTGGATTTAGGATTGAATTCTAAGTTTAATTTGTAGTAAAGCAAAAAACTTTGTTATTCTACTTTTGAGCTATCTTCTGCTGCCGGACGAAATGAAATGTCCTCTGATTTAATTAAGTACTCGACGAAGAAGGACTCCAGGAGTATCATAAAAATCTAAAAATAAAAGCCACTCATTTGTTTTTTTGAGTGGCTTGAAGTGATATATAAGGTATTTACATTTTTGTGAGTGTAATTTTCATTTCTTTACTGTCTAATATCAGTTTGTCTTCTGTAATAGTGCTTTCACAAGGGTATGGAGTGCCATTTTCGTCTTTAATTACGAGACTTTTACCTTTTTTTGTCAAAGCATAGGTGCCATCGTTTATTTCGCTTTGGAAGAATCCATTAACATGTCCGTCTTTAGTAAAAGTTAATTTTCCTTTAGTTAAAATTTCGTTTTTTGCAGAATCTGAGAGCGGCATTTTTGCTTCTACCTCAGAAGTTTTCCATGAATTAATCAAATTGTTTCGCTTATTATTGCATGAAACCATTAATGTTGCCAGTAATATAATCCCAAAGATAAATAGTTTAGATTTTTTCATGATTTTAGATTGTTAGGTTAATTGATACAAGTTACAAAAAATACGAATTAAAAAGTATTAAAAATCAGTTGTTTATATTGGGTAAAGAATGAAAAAACAATATTATTGTACTTTGAGTTTTGTCGTTTATTTATCTTGTGGTATCAATAGGAGCATCAATAAGTTTTAGGCGAGTTCGGGTTTTGGGTTTAGATTTTATAACTTTTTTATTGGCTTCAGGAACTTTGTTTACTTCGGGAATAGTTGTTGGTTCACTAACAGTTTTAGGTTCCATATCTGGAACTGCGTTTACTGGCGTTGGTTGCGTTGTATAAACTTGAGGTTCGGCAACTACTGCGGGTTTTTGAATGGTTCCGGGACTAGGTTTAATGGTTTCCATAATTGCCACGGCATCATTCAATACAAAAGGCGTTGGCATCATCCAGTCGGCTCTTTTGTTGATGTGAAATAATGGATTTTGCATTAAATCAAACGAACTTTCTAATAGTTTCATATCAAACACAGTAGCAACGTTGATGTTGAATTCTAAAAGAAGTGGTTCATTATCGACTATATAATAGCTTAGTAATCTTTTTCCATCTCTTTTATATATTTTCCCGTTTTGTTCTAAATGAGAAACACCATTGGTTTTGATGTTGTAAATATCCATTTTTTCGTTCGCAAAAATATCATAGCGATTGACTTTTCGATTGGGCGAAATGCGAATTTTCAAATAGCGCAGATTATCCGAAATGCTATCGATAAGAAAATCAATAGTAGGCTGCGGAATGTTTTTTATGGGTGCTTTGGCTGCAAAGGTAAATTGCGAATCGTATTTGCTAAATAGTGGAACAGCTTCAAGTCCTTTTGGAGTATTTGGATTTTCGCCTAAATAATTTTTTGTCCAGGAATCCAGATTTTTATCATAAGTCAGCCATTGTGCCGAGTTGGTATCGGCATCATAGAGATAGACCAGACTGTTGGATTTTGCCTTTCCTTTTTCGTAATCGGATTCCGAATGTGCTTTCGCAAAAAAGGCTATGGAAGCAAGTAAGAAAAGAATAGACCAAGTTCCTTTTTGGACGTAATTACCAAAAGTAGGCAAGAGTAATCCGAAACATAAGGTGGTTAGGATAGCACTTCCAAACAATAGTTTCAATCCTAATCCTATTGGGAACATTTGGATAAAAGGAGGGATGATTAATAGGGCCGGGATGCCAAAAATCAGGTTTAAAACAGGGCTGTATTTTTGGGTAAGAATATAAAATCCGAACATAAAGATTCCGAAATAAACTGGAATGATTAAAAATCCGGCTCCCTGTAAACCAAAGGCAATGCCGGCATTGATAAGCAACCAGATCAATAATGGAGCTACAAAATGATTGGCAGTAATTTTGTTTGGCGTAAAAAAATGATAAAACGCAAAGCAAATAGCAATGCTTAATAATACGAAAGCGGCAATGTAAGCGTGTCCGTTATAGGTGAAACCATTTAATAAATCATTGTATTGCGGATAGATTTGTAATAATGCCTTCCAGCCCAAAAAAGTAATCAATCCTGCTGAAAAAAGCGAACCCAATAGCGGAATGAATCCTTGCAGCATTTTTTGGGGAGTTAATATTCTTTTGGCCACACCTAAAAAAATAAAGAATAAGAAAAGAGCAAAAGCGATAATTTCCATTGGAACGACCCAACTAAAAGGATAGCTGATAAAACTGAAAGGAATAGAGAAATAAACATAATCTTCAGTTGATTTTGTGGTATTCAAATCGGTATTTGATAAATAATTTAGTAAAGGCATTAGGTAAGAACTTTGATGTGCTACCGAAGTATGGTCTAAATGGTTGTAGTCGTCTTGTGCGGTGTGGTAGTTGTAATGGCTGTCGATAAAGGCAAAATTAAAGCCTTGAATATTGCCTTGTTCTCTAAAGACAGTCAAATCGGTGTCGTTAGGCAACATTTTGTAAATGCTGTACATTAACGAATTAGAAACGGGAAAAGTAGTATTTGCGGCAGCGAAATTTTTAACCATTCCCGCATTTCCATTGTTGGTTTCCATCAGCATATAACTGGGACCCGAAGTACCGCGAGCTTCAAAGTTAAGTACTAAACCCACTTCTTTTGCCCATTGATGTTGGGT
Source organism: Flavobacterium sufflavum (assembly GCF_004016525.1). Lineage (GTDB taxonomy): Bacteria > Bacteroidota > Bacteroidia > Flavobacteriales > Flavobacteriaceae > Flavobacterium > Flavobacterium sufflavum. The sequence continues at coordinate 448,961 of NZ_SACJ01000001.1, read as the reverse complement.
TACAAAAAGTGCCGCGCCATTGAGTCCGAGTTCCTCGGCATCGGTAAACAAAATAATGATGTCATTTTGATGCGGGGTTTTATTGTATAAAAAAGCACGAACGCTCTCCAAGATGGTGGCAATTCCGGAAGCATCATCGCCAGCACCATGTGAGGCTGAATGGGGTGCGCTGTCATAATGGGAAAGTAACACCAGTGCTTTTCCTGATTGGTTTCCTTTTATTCGGGCAATTATATTTTTTGATTTGGTTAAATTCCCCCAATCAGTCAAGGTGTATCCTTCCTGAAAGCTAGTTTTTAAGCCTAATTTAGTTAATTCCTGTTGCAGATAATTGGCTACCTGATTGTGATTTTCTGAACCTACAAAATGTGGTTTTTGACTAATTTTTTTTACGTGAACCAAAGCTCTTTTGGTTGAAAACTCAGATAAGGGTTGGTTGTCGTCAAAGGTCCATCTAGGCATGATACTGAGATAAATAAAAGCGAGGACTGCTATAAAAAATAGGGTGTAAACTATGGATGATAAATCTTTTTTCATTTTAGCTAGGTTTGGGGCGGGTTGCTAATTGTCTTTTTTGACAAGGATATACAAATCGTTTTCTAATAACATATAACCTTGGTCATAAAGGAAATAGTATGTGTTTCCTGTTTTAGTCTTTAAAATATTGGTGAAAAAATCAAAATCAAATCCTTTTCCTAATAATTTTGTTCTTGTAGTTTTAGATTTTCCATCAGTGTTGAGTTCGCTGAGGATGCGATAATTCTTGCGTAATTTATTATTGATGTTGCGCATGATGTTATTACTATCCTTATTTATTTTATTGTTGTAGGCATTGCGACAACCGTCGCTGCAAAACTTCTTGTCTTCTCGACCGATGATTTTTTCACCACATTCTAAACAGTTTTTCATCATCTAATGTTTTAGTTTCTTAATTCGATACAAATCATGACGACGGTCTTTTAAAATTTTAACGCTTCCATGTTCGTGTAGTTCTTTCAACAGGTCTAAATCGACATCAACAATCAAGGTCATTTCGGTATTTGGAGTCGTTTCGGCTTTGATTCCGTTGCTTGGAAAAGCAAAATCCGCAGGTGTAAAAACAGCCGTTTGTGCATATTGAATATCCATGTTATTTACTTTTGGTAAGTTGCCTACACATCCTGCTATGGCTACATAACATTCATTTTCTATGGCTCTGGCTTGGGCGCAATGTTTTACACGGGTATAGCCGTTTTGAGTATCGGTCAGGAAAGGAACAAATAGAATATTCATGCCTTCATCGGCCATTAATCGGGAGAGTTCGGGGAATTCTACATCATAACAAATCATAATTCCTATTTTTCCACAATCGGTATCAAAAGTCTGAATCGTATTTCCTCCGGTAATTCCCCAATGAAAAACTTCGTTTGGGGTGATATGAATTTTAGTATAGGTTTCGTAAGTACCATCTCTTTTGCATAAAAAACCACTATTATAAAGGACTCCATCAACTAGATTAGGCATGCTTCCACTAATGATGTTGATATTATAAGAAATGGCTAATTCCTGAAAACGTTTCCTTATCGGTTCGGCATATTTAGCCAATTCCCGGATGGCATCGGCTTCGGATAAATGATTGTAATCGGCCATTAGGGGAGCGATAAACAATTCAGGGAAAACAGCAAAGTCGCTGCCATAACCCGAAACGGCATCAATAAAAAATTCCGATTGTTCAAATAGTGCGTCTAAGTTTTTTAATGTTCTCATCTGCCATTGAATCAAGCCCAGACGGATAACGGTTTTTTCGGTATTAATGATTGTGGGGCTTTCAATATAATAGATGTTGTTCCATTCTAATAAAACAGCAAATTCTTTGGATTTTCTATCGCCTTCGAGATAGTTTTTCATGACACGCATTACGTGAAAATCGTTGCTTAACTGAAAAGAAAGTACAGGGTCGTGAATTTCTTTTCTTTTTACCTTGTCAATATAGGTTTTTGGGTTGATCTCCTGAGCATATTTGGCGTAATTGGGGATTCTGCCTGCAAATACAATGGCTTTTAAATTTAATTGCTCGCAAATTTCTTTTCTCGCATCGTACAAACGACGTCCTAATCGTAAGCCACGGTATTTTGGTACCACAAAAACATCAATACCGTATAAAATTTCACCTTTGGCCGTATGGGTAGAAAAAGTATAGTTTCCAGTGATCTTAGCATAATCATGGTTTTGATCTACCAAATCTTCCGGTACAATAAGAGATAATGCCGAGCCTACCACAATATCATCTACCAGAATAACCAATTGTCCTGCTGGAAATATTTTGAGTAGTTTTTTAATATCGGCTTCTCTCCAATAGTCATCTACCATTTCAGGATAAGATTCAATCATCGAATTTTTCAATTCTTTATAATCCTGAATTTTCAGATTTCTTAGTTCGACTTTGTTGATTTCTGCTTGCATAAAAGGATTGATTTGCTGAAAGATACGAAAAAATAATTATCCGTTTACAAACGTTTACAAATATTTATAGCCGAAAGTAAATAGGTACTAACCGAATAAATTTTGGTAGTGGTTGCAACTTTGTACTGTCGGAAAGCAACAATAGCAATGACAATTTCAATAACAATTTTGGAAATCAATTTTATTCATTAACAATTAAATTTTATACGCCATGAATGCATTAAGAAACAAAGTACAGTTGATCGGTCATTTAGGAAATGATCCGGAAATCAAAAATTTTGACGGAGGTAAAAAGTTAGCCAATTTCACATTGGCAACTAATGAAATTTACAAAAACGATAAAGGTGAGAAGGTTGAAGAAACCCAATGGCATCGTTTAATAGCTTGGGGTAAAACCGCTGAGATTATCGAAAAATATGTTACTAAAGGAAGAGAAATTGCCATCGAAGGTAAATTGACTCATCGTACTTATGATGATAAAAACGGAGAAAAACGCTATGTGACCGAAGTTGTGGTTTCTGATTTGCTTTTATTAGGAAAGCCTTAAATCAGCGAGGACAGTTTAACCGTAAAAAGTGCTAAGATGTTTACCGCAAATTCGCAAATTATAAATTTTAATCTGCGATTTTGCGGTTTATTTATTAGAACTTCCCAGACTTTGCGAAATCTTAGTGCTCTTTGCGGTAAATGAAACCTTGGGGTTGAAATCAGTAAAGATATTAAACAGAAAACCCATCTCGTTTTTAGAATGAGATGGGTTTTTATATATAAAGTTAGGCTACTTTTTGAATCAAGTCATACATAGGGCAACGTTTGCAACGCTTGTTCTCTGACTTTTTGAATTTTTCACAACAGGAAGATTTGCAGTTTTCTACTTTTTTAATGACATTAAGAGCTTCTTTTTTCTTTTTGTCCTTCTTCTTACTTTTTTTGTCTTTTTCTTTGTCTTTCTTGCTCACCTTTTCTATCAGTTTAAAACCGAGACAAATATAAAACAAAAAATGTTATTTTTATATATTCTAAATAAACTTTAACTTTTTTATTTTGGATTTATAGCCACCGAGCTGGTAACGGCCAGTTGTTGAATATCACGGTCAAACAAGTATAATCCACCTTTGTCATCACCAATTAGGTTGATTTTGTCCAAAATTGTTTTAGCTGTTGCTTCTTCTTCGATTTGTTCAGAAACATACCATTGTAAGAAGTTGTGAGTGGCATAGTCTTTTTCAGAAAAAGTAATGTGTACCAATTCGTTAATCGAATTTGAAACAAAAATTTCATGCTCATACAAAGCTTCAAACATTTCTTTAAAAGTGCTGTAAGTAGTTTTAGGAGCTTTTAAATCGGTAATTTGTGCGTGACCACCACGTTCGTTTACATACTTAATTAATTTAAGCATGTGTGCGCGTTCTTCGTCAGATTGTTTATACATGAATTGTGAAATTCCTTCCAAACCATGTACTTCTGCCCAACAAGCCATTGACAAATAAGTTTGAGAAGATTCAGCTTCAATGCGAATTTGCTTGTTTAATGCAGCTTCTATATTTTTTGATAACATAATCGTGAGTTTTTTGTTAAACGTGAAGTAAAGTTACTAAAAATCGTATAAAGACTATCGTTATAAGCCTATTTGATTTTTATTTAACAATAGTTTTAATTGAATCTAAGTCTGGGAAAAAGTAGATAAATTCAGATTGGTTTATTTTAATTTTTTCAAAACTTCAGTAATTTTTTCAAAAGCACTAAAGTTTTCATGTTTTACTTCGTGGTCAATTTTCTCATGTGCCCAAGTGGTGTGGAACGGGACATGTGCGGCATAACCGCCAATGGCTAAAACCGGTAAAACATCCGATTTTAAGGAATTTCCAATCATATAAAATTCCGTTGGTTTAATTTCCAAACGTTTAATCAGGTCCAGATAATCCTGTTCTTGTTTGTCTGACATTACTTCGATATGGTGAAAATATTTACCCAATCCTGAATTATGCAGTTTTCGGCGTTGATCTAACAAATCGCCTTTGGTAGCTACAACCAGTTTGTATTTTCCATGCAGCGTTTTTAATGTTTCTTCAACACCGTCTAATAGAACGATGGGTTTTTCCAGTAATTCTTTACCGTACTGGATAATTTTTTCAATCACTTCAACCGGAATTGTATTATTGGAAATAGTCATCGCGGCTTCAATCATCGAAAGAATATAAGCCTTAATCCCGTAACCGTATATTTTTAGATTGTGGATTTCTATTCTAAAAAGTTCCTGAGCAATACCCTGATGTGAAAGGTAATCACTCATCAACTCGCAAAATTTTTCTTCTGTTTCTAAGAAATAGGTTTCGTTAACAAATAAGGTATCATCGGCGTCGAAGGCAATTACTTTTAAAGACATGGCTTTTATTTTAAATTTTTAAATCCAATGGGTTTGTTATAGAAGGTGATTCGTATTCCTAAAAGTAGAAAAACAGCGCCAATAATCCTAAACCAATTCATTTTTTCGTCTAAAAATAACCAGGCGAGTAGGGTGGCCAGAACGGCTTGTCCTAACAAACTAAGTGAAACTCTCGTGGCTTGTAAATGTTGGGTGGAATAACTGATTAATAACCAGGCGGTCAGTTGACAAACGGCACCCTGGATAAACAAAACCAACCAGGCGGTATTTGAAAAACCGCTAAAGTTTTCCTCCGTAATTCCGCAAACCAAAGCTAAAAACAGACTCGAAGAAACCAGAACAATACTCATAAAAGAGAGTATGTCAACCTTGGATAAAATGTTTTTGCTGATTAATATATAAGTAGCGTAAAGCATTCCGGACAAAAGGGCGAGTACAAAGGCCAGGTCAAAGTTGAGTTGGGCAAAAGTTTCAAAACCTACTAAAGTTACCATTCCCATAAGGGCGATTGCTGTTCCAATCCAAAAGTTAACTGAGGGTTTGTTTTTTAAAATCAAAAATGAACCTATACCCACCCAAACAGGGGATAAATTAGCCAATAAAGTAGCTTGGGTTGCACTTGATTTTTGAATGGCTATATTCCAAATGGCAATATCAGTCGCAAATACAATTCCGCAAACTACTGCTAGTAATGTTATGGTGGTAGGAGGGCGTTTGAATTTTCGAGTAATAATTACATAAGGCAACAATAACACTGCCGCAATAAACATGCGATAAAATGCCGAGATTAATCCGTTAGTTAATTGCAAGCGAACCAAAATAGGAAAGATGGAAATACAAAGTATTCCAAGTGCTAAAGCCAGTTTGGGTTTTGCATTGTTCATGTTTCCTATCGTTTATAAAAACCAATTGCCACGTAGAAGTTGTGGCAATTGAGTGTAATTTATGATTGTATTTCTTTTAATTTATCGTCTCTCCATTCCCAACACCATCAGTATCCGGATTTACGAAAACTAGTTTTCCTTCGGCGTTATTGGTCATCAAAATCATTCCCTGACTTTCTACACCACGAAGCGCTCTTGGAGCCAGATTAGCTAAAATAGTTACTCTTTTTCCAATAATATCTTCTGGTTTGAAACTCTCGGCAATTCCTGAAACAATCGTGCGAATATCAATTCCGGTGTCAACTTTTAGAATTAAAAGCTTGTTTGCTTTTGGCATTTTTTCTGCTTCTAAAATGGTTCCAACACGTAAATCCATTTTGGCAAAATCCTCAAACTGAATTAGGTCTTTTTGTGGTTCGGCTTTTTTGTTTTCAGCGATATTGGCTGTTTTAGTAGCTTCCAGTTTGTCTATTTGTTTCTGAATTTCTTCGTCTTCAATTTTAGAAAACAATAATTCGGCTTCACCAATTTGGTGTCCGGCAGGCATTAAATCAGAAGTTTCAGTAATGGTACTCCAATTTAATTTATTCTCTATTTTTAAGATACGAGTCAGTTTAGCGGCAGTAAATGGTAGGAAAGGTTCGCAAAGTGAACTCAAAGCAGCAGCAATTTGCAAAGCCACATGCATTTGGGTTTTTACACGTTCCGGATTGTCTTTAACCATTTTCCAAGGCTCTTCGTCAGCCAAATATTTATTTCCTAAACGAGCGGCATTCATCATTTCGCCTAAAGCCTCACGGAATCTGTAACGCTCAATCGAACTTGAAATCACAGCTGGATAAGCTTGTAATTCCGCTAAAGTTTGTTCATCCACTTCCGAAAGTTCGTTTGGAGTCGGAACAATTCCGTTGTAATATTTATTGGTTAATACCACCACGCGATTGATGAAATTTCCAAAAATCGCTACTAATTCGTTATTATTTCTAGCCTGGAAATCTTTCCAGGTAAAGTCGTTATCCTTAGTTTCTGGCGCATTCGAAGTCAAAGCATAACGCAAAACATCCTGCTGATTTGGGAATTCTTCCAAATATTCGTGCAACCAAACCGCCCAGTTTTTAGAAGTCGATAATTTATTTCCTTCCAAATTCAAGAACTCATTTGCAGGAACATTGTCAGGCAAAATGTAGCTTCCTTCAGCTTTTAACATCGCCGGGAAAATCACGCAATGGAAAACGATATTGTCTTTCCCGATGAAGTGAACCAATTTTGTCTTTTCATCTTTCCAATATGGCTCCCAATCTTTTCCTTCTCTCGCAGCCCATTCTTTAGTTGACGAGATGTAACCAATTGGGGCATCAAACCAAACGTATAATTTTTTTCCTTCAGCACCTTCTACAGGAACATCAATTCCCCAGTCCAAATCACGGGTTACCGCACGAGGCTCTAATCCGCCGTCAATCCAGGATTTTACCTGTCCGTATACATTCGGTTTCCAGTCGTTTTTATGTCCTTCAAGAATCCATTCTCTCAAAAAAGCATCGTATCTGTCCAATGGTAAAAACCAGTGTTTTGTCGATTTCAAAATAGGAGTTTCTCCTGTAATAGTCGATTTTGGATTAATCAAATCGGTAGCATTCAAAGTCGAACCACATTTTTCGCATTGGTCGCCGTAAGCTTCTTCGTTGCCACATTTTGGGCAAGTTCCAATTACAAAACGATCTGCCAAAAATTGATCCGCTTTAGCATCATACAATTGTTCGGTTACTTCTTCGATAAAATCACCTTTTTCATATAATTTTTTAAAGAACTCCGAAGCCGTTTCATGATGAATCTTAGCTGAAGTTCGAGAATAATTATCAAATGCAATTCCAAAATCAGAGAACGATTTACGGATAATTCCATCGTATTTATCAATAACTTCCTGAGGCGTAATCCCCTCTTTTTTGGCTTTCATCGAAATGGCAACTCCGTGTTCGTCGCTTCCGCAAACAAACAAAACGTCTCTTCCCTGTAATCTTAAATATCTGGAATAGATGTCCGAAGGCACGTAAACACCCGCCAAATGCCCAATATGAATTGGTCCGTTAGTATAAGGCAACGCCGCCGTAATGGTATATCTTTCTGGATTCTGTAGCATAATTCAATTTTATAGAGCGCAAAAATAAGGAATAGAATTTTATTTGGAGCTATTTCCCGCTATCCGTTGCAATCTTTTGTGCCGAACACCGGCACAAAAGGATTTTAACTGCTATCGGGGCTAAATAGTATTCAAATAAATTACGTTCACGTTTCCTTAATAATAAGCTTTGTCAAAGTTTTGAACTTTAACAAAAGTGAAATTAATTTACTTTTATTATTGTGTTATTTTTTCAGGTTCTTGTAAAATCAATATAAAGTATTTGTTTATTTGTTACAAAGTTAATTCCTGTTAAAATGAAAAAATCTGTTTTGTTAATTTTGATTTTCTGTATTGTTGTTTTTAAAATACAGGCGCAAGAAAAATCAAATCCTATTATCTATTTTGATGGCAATTTGGGTTTTGCTGGAGGTAATTCTAGTGGATTCATGATTGGGGGCTCTCTAAATTACCAAAAAAAAGAAAATTTATTTACTTTAAGAACTACACAGTTTTCGAATTCAAAATTGTCATATGTCTCTCCATACTTACCAATACCTTATTTAGATACTAAAGAAATTATTACAGAATATGGAATTTTGGTGGGTAAAAGGTATATTCATAATAATAAAGCCTGGAGTTTTTCAGTAGGATTAGCCACCGTAGAAAGAGAAATTAAGAAAGTAGATGAAAATAATTACTATTATTTTGACAGTTCTCATGCAATTGGATTTCCATTTCAAATAGATATCAATTGGTTTAAAAGCAAAAAAGAACCCTATAGAATTTATGGAGTGATACCAGTTACCAAAAAAACGAGTTTAGGTAATAGCATTGGTTTTAAATTCATAGGCAATGTCTCTAAAACTACTTTTGTTGGCTTAGGACTTTCTTTAGGAATTGGATATTATAAAGAATATTAGTTTTTTATAATAATTGCTTATAGCCGTTGACTCGGCAAATGTTGCAGGGATGGATTTTAATCCATCCACATTTAGCGAAATATTAATAAAGTACCTTCGGTACGGACAATGTTCCAAATAATATCTGCTAAAATCCGTGTATAAGTATTTAAATTTTGAATTAAAGCTGTTTTGTAGAATCTGTGCTTTTGTATTTTTCGATAATATCTTTTATTACTTCAGAGCTTAGTTTATATCCGGTTAATAGTGGATAGCCTTCCCAACGGACAATACCATTAGGATCTATCAAAATGCAATGCGGAATACCTTTTACTTCTAAGGCGTTGTACATGTTTCTTTGTGTGTCAATGGCGCTGTAATATTCAATTTGAGGAGATGTCAATGCGGCTACTTTTTCTTTTGGTTCGTCGCTGATACCAATAACTACCAAATCATTTTCAAACTCCGTTTTAAAACGGTTTAATTCAGGAATGGCTATTTTGCAAGGACCACACCAGGTAGCCCAAAAATCAATTAGTACAAATTTTCCTTTTGTCTTAGGTTTTTCTGAAAGCCATTTTTCTACTACTAGTTTTGGTGCTTTTTGATTGATAATAGATTTTGCCCAGATTTTTTTCTCTTGTGAAAAAGCATTTAGGGCTAATAAAAAGCATAATGATAGTATTGTTTTTTTCATCTTTGGTTGTGTTGATTTATAGTTTGGTTTTTCAAATATATTGTTTTTTTTCTTACAAAAAGTATTTCTGTCGCCCCTATAGTAGTTGGTTATTTGTTCTATAGGTTTGTTTATCTTTGCAAACAGATTTAAAGAAGATAAATCATGGCAAAAGGACCTGAAAAAAATACCAAAAATAAGACTTTACATACCAAATTATTGAATCGGAAAAAGGCCAAGCTTCAAGAAGAAAAAAAAGAAAAAGCTTTGCGTTTGAAAGCTTTGGTTGCCAAAATGAATCAGCAAAAGAATACTAACGAATCGGGTGCTGAATAACTTTTGGGACTATTAATCTGTGCTAATCCTTTTAATCTGTGGCTAAAAACATTTTCATTCTTCACTATTTTAGCCGAAATTTGCAAACCACTCTTTAAAACAAACTCCACATGGAATTCGGAAGCATCATTATCTCAGAAACAGCCGCAAATAGCGAAAATCCTCAAGATGTAATCAACTCAAATATTTCGGTAATTAATCTGATGCGTGAGGAAAAAATCGATGACGATTTGATTCACGAAGATGCGTTGATGAGTTATTATTTGGATTATTACTATAGCCAATATGTGAAGGGTAATTTTGCACAATTTGTGTACAATTCAAGATGGAATACCGAATTAAACGAATTGATAGAAGAAGGTTTGGCTTTAATTGGTGCCGGAAAACATTTGGAATTGTTTCAGGAACAATGCAAAAAAGTCAAATTGATGAGCAGTGTAAAAAGAGAAAAATTCTTTAAAGGCAAATTAGAAGGGGTAAATCCTATCCGTGATTTGCTTAACAACGACCGCTTTTTCGAACTGGAAGAAAATTTATTGCAGTTGAATACTGCTTTCTTAAAAAATCATCCGGACACACAGGTTCTTTCTGTTGATGCCATGTTCGAATTGTTGGAAGACTTTGTTGGCCACGAAATTAAAAGAGCATAGTCAATAAATTGTTTTTTTTGCAAAGACAACAAAGAATTCATTAGCTAAATACTGAATTTTGTGTGTGTGTCTTTGTCCTGTTTTTATATCTGTTTTATGTAAGATATTTTTGCTTTATTTCGAAAATTTTAACCTATATTTACCATACATTTTTTTAATTTGTTAACCTAATCAGTAAATGATTCGACACTTTTAGTTAAAGTCATCCCTGAATCAAATTGCAAATAATTTCATGGTATATTCTTTTGAACTTTTTGACTCATTCATAGACTCCATTGCTGTAATTAACAAAAAAGGGGAGGTTATTTACACAAACATCGCCTGGAAACGTTTTTCGAGTGAAAATTTTGGCTCTTTGGACAAAACGGATGTTGGTGTAAATTATTTGGATATATGTGGAAGAGCAGCCGGTAAAGATGCAGAAAGCGCTACCGAAGCATTAGTGGGTATTCAGGCTGTGATTAATAGGGAACAAGCTCTTTTTCAAATGGAGTATTCTTGTAATTCCTTAAACGAGCAAAGATGGTTTATTTTGAGATGTACTCCATTGGTAAACAACGTCGATTTGTCAATTGTGTCGCATATTAATATAAGTCAACGAAAAATCGCGGAAGAGATTGTTAAAAAGCAAAACAAGCAATTGAAAGAAATCAACAAACGCTTGGATTCTACCATGTTTAAAATTACTCACGATATAGTTGCTCCTTTAAATTCGGTGATAGGTTTGATCCATTTATCAAGGATAGACAATGAATCAATTGATGAATATTTTTCTCTTATAGAAAAAAGCGCTTCTAATTTGAAATCCTTCGTTCAGGAAACCCTTGAGTTGTCTAAATCAACCAATAAATATACAGAAGTAGATTTTAATAGATTGTTAAGTGATTTTTACGAATCCGTTAAATACAATCTAGCTTTGGAACATGTTAAAATCAAAACGGATGTACATCAAACAGTTGAATTTTATACGTATAAAAATGAAATCACTTCGGTTATTTCAAACTTGATAGACAATAGTTTGAAATATTATGATAATAAGAAAGAAGAGTCATTTGTATTGGTCTCAATCGATTCAAATGGTATTGAAGCAAAAATCTCAATCAAAGACAATGGAATTGGCATCAGCAAAGAAATGCTTTCGAAAATATTTGATTTAAATTTTCAGGTAGAGAAGGAGGTCAGTGAGGGTTTTGGAATTGGTTTGTCTATAGTAAAACAGTCTGTTGATTTAATGGATGGTGTGATAAATGTAAATTCCGAATTAGGTGTTGGAACAGAATTCAATATAATTATTCCGAATTTAAAGCAATTTAGAGATTGATATGATGAATAACAAATATCAGCTTAGCTGTTAGTTGCTTGACAGATAATAAGCATTTCGCAAAGGCAGATTAAGAATTCCAGAAGTAAAGCATAAAAAATATGTACTTCTTGGTGCAAGCTCCATAAACCTTAGGGGAATATTTTTTTCAATTTAAACTTTGTCTTATTTGTACCAAACATTTCCTTAAATTTGCTTCCGTTATTAGAAATATAATAGTTTATAAAAACCCAACTATGTTACAAATTGCATTTATTAGAGAGAATCAGGAAAAAGTGATCAAGGCTTTGGCAAAAAGAAATATGGATGCCAAAAGTGTTGTGGAAGAAGTGGTACAACTTGATGAGCGTCGTCGTGCTACGCAAGTAGAGTTAGACAACATTTTAGCCGAATCTAATAAATTGTCCAAAGACATTGGCGAATTGATGAAAGCAGGTGAAAAATCTAAAGCTGCTATCTTAAAAGAAAAAACAGTTATCAATAAAGAAAAGAGTAAGAAACTGGCTGAAACCGCTGAGGTTATTGCTGCTGATCTTGCTGAAAAATTATATACTTTACCTAATCTTCCTGCCGATATTGTTCCTGAAGGAAAAACACCGGAGGAAAATTTAAATGTTTTTGAAGCTGGTGAAGTACCGGTTTTACATGAAGGAGCACAACCGCATTGGGATTTGGTAAAAAAATACGACATCATTGATTTCGAATTAGGAAATAAAATTACAGGAGCTGGTTTTCCGGTTTATAAAGGAAAAGGAGCTCGTTTGCAACGTGCCTTAATCAATTATTTCTTAGACAAAAATACGGCTGCAGGTTACAATGAAGTTCAGGTGCCTCACATGGTAAACGAAGCTTCGGCATACGGAACGGGACAATTGCCGGACAAAGAGGGGCAAATGTACCATGACGCTACCGATAATTTATACTTAATCCCAACAGCGGAAGTTCCGGTAACCAACTTGTTTAGAGATGTAATCTTGAATGAAAATGAGTTGCCAATTTTAACTACAGCTTACACGCCATGTTTCCGTCGTGAGGCGGGTTCTTATGGAGCACACGTACGTGGATTGAATCGTTTGCACCAATTTGATAAAGTAGAAATAGTGCGTGTGGAGCATCCTGAGAAATCGTATGAAGCTTTAGACGGAATGGTAGAGCACGTAAAAGAAATTTTGAACGAATTGAAATTGCCATACCGAATTTTGCGTCTTTGTGGAGGCGATATGGGTTTCACTTCGGCTTTGACTTATGATTTTGAAGTGTATTCTACGGCGCAGGAGCGTTGGTTAGAAATTTCTTCTGTTTCTAACTTTGAAACTTTCCAGGCGAATCGTCTGAAATTGCGTTTCAGAGATAAGGATGGAAAAAACCAATTGGCACACACCCTAAACGGAAGTTCATTGGCTTTGCCTAGAGTACTTGCGGGAATTCTTGAAAATTACCAAACTCCGGAAGGAATCGTAATTCCAGAGGTTTTACGTCCATACTGTGGATTTGATATTATAAATTAGTTCTGTTTAAAAACAGAAAGAATTATCTACAACCATTAAGAAATTAAGAGCCATTAAGTTTAATGTTCTTAATTTCTTAATGGTTTAAAGAAAAAAGGAAATTTTTCAAATTTAATTTCAAACCCTTATCCGGTTATGAAAAAGCTCTTTCTTTATATTACTTTGTCATTTTCGCTGTTTGCGTTTTCACAAAACGAACAACTAGCGCAGTATTACTACGACAAAGGCGATTTTGAAAAAGCCAAAATCAGTTATGAGGAATTATTGGAAAACATTCCTCAAAACATGCAATACTTTCTTCGAACAGTAGATTGTTACCAGCAATTGCAACAATATGATGTTGCCGAAAAAGCCATCCAAAACCGGCTTACAAAATACAACCAAGGCAGTCTTTTAGTTGAATTAGGTTATAATTACCAACTGCAAAAGAATGATGCTAAAGCCAAAAGTTATTATGATGAGGCAATAGAACGCATCCGTAAAAATCCCAATGAAGTGTACGGAATTGCTAATTCTTTTGAACGAAAAGTACAATTAGAATATGCTTTAAAAGCTTATAAAACCGCTACTGAAATCCAGCCTAATTATAATTTCAATTACCAACAAGGATTACTTTACGGGCAATTAGGTAATTTCGAAATGATGATTAATACCTTTCTGGACGAAGCTTATGCAAATCCTCAAAATTCGATTGTGATTCAGAATCAATTGTCGCGTTTTATGACCGATGAAGCCGATGTGAGTTTTAGCAATGCTTTGCGAAAAGCTTTGGTTTTGAAGGTTCAAAAAAGTCAGGATTTGTTCTGGAGCCGCTATTTGAGTTGGTTTTATATTCAGCAAAAAGAATTTTCGAAAGCCTTTATTCAGGAAAAAGCCATCTACAAACGCAATCCGGAATCGCTTTCTACTATTTTGAATTTGGCAAATCTGGCCATTGAAGAAGAAAATCAGGAGGTGGCTAAAGAAATACTGGATTTTGTAATTGAAAATACCAAGGATTTAGGATTGCTGGTGCAAGCCCATTCGTATTTGATAGAACTAAAAATTGCTAAAGCCACCGAAAAAGATTACGCAACTATCAATACGGAGATTGAGGCTTTGCTGAAACAATTTGAAATAAGTCCTTTTACCTTATCTTTGCAGCTAATTCAGGCACATTTTGTGGCATTCCATTTGAAAAAACCGGAGCAGGGAAGAGCGATTGTAAAGAAAGCTTTGGAGTTGCAGCTCAATAATTACGAAGTGGCTCAGGCCAAAATGGAATTGGCGGATATTTTGCTTTTCGAAGAAAAATTCAATCAGGCGTTGTTGTATTATTCGCAAATTGAAATGGATTTGAAAAATGATGTGGTGGCTCACGAAGCGAGTTTGAAAGCAGCTAAAACGAGTTATTTTAAAGGTGATTTTCCTTGGGCGTTAAAACAGTTTAAGGAATTGAAATCGGCAAATACGCAGTTGATTGCTAATGATGCTTTAGAATATTTTTTACTGATAAATGATAACACAGTAGCTGATTCGACACAAACGGCTTTGAAGGCTTTCGCCAAAGGCGATTATTTGTTGTATCAAAACAGGAATCAGGAAGCCATTGCGCAGTTTCAGTTGGTTTTAAAAACCTTTAAAGGACAGGAAATAGAAGCGGTTACAGAGTTGCGACTGGGGAAAGTTTATGAAAAAACTGCCGAGTATAATTTGGCTTTAAGCCAATACCAATCGATAATTGACCATCATAGTGATGGAATTTACATTGATGAAGCACTGTTTTTTTCGGCTGAAATTTATAGTAAGAAGTTAAACGAACCCGAAAAGGCGAAACCATTATACGAAAAGTTGATTTTTAATCATCAGGACAGTATTTATTTTGTGGAAGCCAGAAAGAAATTCAGGGAGTTAAGAGGAGATAAGAATCTTTAAAAAGTTTAATCGGTTATCGTTGATTCGGTTAAACGATTAAACAATTAAACAAATCAATGATTAAACAAACAAATACAATGATAATTTATAACATTACAATTAATATACACGAAAGCGTTCATGACCAATGGATGATCTGGATGCAGCACAAACACATTCCTGAAATGCTGGCAACGGGTAAATTTACCAATGCTAAATTGGTTCGTGTTTTAGTAGAAGAAGAAATGGGAGGAGTGACTTATTCGGCTCAATTTACAACGGATAGTTTAGCGACTTTAGAAAAATTTTATCAGGAAGATGATGCAGCACTTCAGGCTGAGGGGCAAAAGCTTTTTGGTGAAAAAATGCTCACTTTTAGAACTGAATTACAAGTGATTTCAGAGCACTAGAGAATAACTGGACTAAAGTCCAGCCTTACAAAATATGTCGAGCCGAAGGCTCTTTGAAATAAGTAAAGTTCCGTAGGAACGAATCATATTGTAGCAACGGATTTTAATCCGTTGAAAACAAAAGCAACAACAACATGGATAAAGTAAAAGCCAAAAAACACCTCGGACAACATTTCTTAAAAGACGAAAGTATTGCCAAAGATATTGCTGATACATTAAGCTTAGAAGGATATGATGATGTATTGGAAATAGGACCAGGAATGGGGGTTTTGACCAAATATATGTTGGATAAACCCATCACTACTTATGTAATTGAAATTGATACCGAATCGGTGACTTATTTGGAAGCCAATTATCCAAAATTGCACGGTAAGATTATTTCGCAGGATTTTTTGAAATACAATATCAATGAGGTTTTCGAAAACAAGCAGTTTGCTATAATTGGGAATTTTCCATATAATATTTCGACCCAAATTGTTTTTAGAGTATTGGAATTCAGAGACCAGATTCCTGAATTCTCAGGGATGTTTCAAAAAGAAGTGGCTGAGCGAATTTGCGAGAAAAAAGGAAGTAAGGCCTACGGGATTTTATCCGTTTTGGCACAGGCTTTTTACGATACTGAATATCTGTTTACGGTAGACGAGAATGTTTTTAATCCGCCACCAAAGGTAAAATCAGGGGTGATGCGTATGCGTAGAAAAGAGGATTACAGCTTGCCATGTAGCGTAAAACTATTCTTTACGGTGGTGAAAACTGCCTTTCAGCAACGTCGTAAAACTTTGCGTAACAGTTTAAAAACACTCGATTTATCGGATAATTTAAGAGAAGATAGTATCTTTGACCTCCGTCCGGAGCAATTGGATGTGGCACAATTTATCGAACTTACTCAAAAAATAGAAGCCGATGGAATTTAAAATCACCAAAGACTTAATTCTCGAATTAGAGCAACACATTGTCAATAAGAATGATAAGGAACTGGAAGCCTTACTTAATGACATGCACCATGCTGATATTGCCGAGGTTTTGGACAAACTTGATTTTGAAGAAGCTACTTATATTTTTAAGGTATTAGACAGTGAAAAAACAGCAGAAATTCTTCTTGAATTAGAAGATGATTTGCGTGAGAATATATTAAGTCGTCTTTCTGCAAAAGAGATTGCAGAGGAGCTTGACGAGTTAGATACAAATGATGCTGCCGACATTATTGCAGAACTTTCTCAGGACTTAAAAGCAGAAGTAATCTCGGAACTTCAGGACGTTGAACACGCCAAGGATATCGTTGACTTATTACGTTATGATGAGGATACTGCCGGTGGTTTGATGGGGAAAGAGTTGGTGAAAGTCAATGAAAACTGGAATGTGCTAACTTGCGTAAAAGAGATGCGTATTCAGGCCGAAAACGTATCCAGAGTACATTCAATCTATGTGGTTGATGATGAAAACCGATTAAAGGGAAGACTTTCGCTAAAAGATTTATTGACTACTTCAACCAAGACACATATCAGCGATGTCTATATTCGAAAATTAAACTGGGTAAAAGTAGACGATAAAGATGTGGAAGTGGCGCGAATCATGCAAAAATATGATTTGGAAGCCATTCCGGTAGTGGATGAGTTGGGGAGATTAGTAGGGCGTATTACCATTGATGACATTGTAGATGTAATCAAGGAAGAAGCGGAGAAAGATTACCAATTAGCGGCGGGTATTACTCAGGACGTAGAAACTGACGACAGTATTTTAGAGTTGACTAAGGCGCGTTTGCCCTGGTTGCTTATCGGGATGGTGATAGAGGTTATTGCTTCCTTTGTTTTAAAAGATAATGAAAATGCTTTTCGACGCTATTCGACCTTGATTATTTTTGTGCCTTTGCTTTCGGCAACTGCAGGAAATATTGGGGTTCAGGCATCAGCAATCGTTGTGCAAGGTTTGGCTAATGGTTCTTTGAAGGAATTTAGCCGGGTTTATTTTAGCAAGGAAATCGCCGTGGCCATGATTTCGGGTTCGATAATTTCTTTGTTGTTGTTAGGGTATCATTCAATTATGTACCAACAATATCTGGTAGGACTGGCTATTTCTATTTCGATGGTTGTAGTTATCCTTTTTGCGGCTACATTAGGGACATTGGTTCCACTTTTTCTGCATAAAAATAAGATTGATCCTGCTATTGCAACAGGACCTTTTATAACCACGGCGAATGATATTTTTGGTATTATTCTTTATTTTGCTGTAGCAAAAATGATTTTAGGATTTTAATACATTTTTCAATGAAAGTACATATAATAGGAGGTGGTAACTTAGGTGCTGCTATTGCATTAGGAATGGCGAAATGCCCTGCCGAAAATCAAATTACGGTAACCAGAAGAAATACTGCCAGTATTCTATATTTGGAGAAATTGGGTGTTACAGTTTCTTCGGATAATAAACATAATATTCAAGAGGCCGATGTTATTATTTTAACCATTAAACCGTATCAGGTAGATACTGTTTTGGCTGAGATACTTCCTGTTATTTCTAATAAAATAATTGCTTCAGGAGTAAGTGGTTTGTCTATTGATGCGTTGCAAAGTAAAATTGGCGAAGGACATCAGGCAATTCGAATTATGCCTAACATTGCGGCACAATACGGAGCTTCGGCAACTTGTATTTCTTTTAACGAAAAACACAGCGCTGAAGGGCAAAAATTAGTCACTCTTTTTAAAGATTTAGGTACGGCACCAGTTATTGACGAAAAATTAATGGATGCGGCTACAGTTTTGGCAGCCAGCGGAACTGCTTTTGCTTTGCGTTATATCAGAGCATCTATGCAGGCGGGAATCGAAATAGGATTCGACTGGAAAACGGCATTGGCTATTTCGGCACAAACCGTAAAAGGAGCTGCCGAAATGGTAATGGAAGAACAAATTCACCCGGAACAATTAATAGACAGAGTAACGACTCCTCAAGGTTGTACGATTACAGGATTGAGCGAAATGGAATCTCATGGATTTAGTTCTTCATTAATACGAGGAATTAAAGCTGCGGTAAAGAAAATTAAAGGGATTTAATTCCGAATTTTTTAAATACAAAAAGGGCTTCTCGAAATTTTGAGAAGCCCTTTTTGCTTTTCATAATAATATTTGTAATACATTTTTTATATATTTGATTAGGCCAATTTTACTAAAAACAAGCAATATGCTAAAAAAGAAAATATTATTAATTCACCTTTCAATATTAGGTTTACTATTCTTAAACTTATTATTTTTTTCGGTGTCTGGTATTACATTGAATAATACCGTAAAATTAAGTATCAAAATCGCTTTTTTTATTAGTGGATTTATTGCTTTTTTCTTCTATTTGAAACCTTTTACAAAATTATCATTATACTTTAGTTATTTTACAATTGGTCCAATAATAGGATTCTTAGGTTGGTTAGCTGATGGTATTATGGGAGCAATTGTGATTTCATTCTATTTTTGGATATTACCTAATTTAGAAGTCTACTTTAATAATGATTATATAATTTACTCTAAAACAGGAGGACCACTATCAGCAGGAGGGCAATATGAACTTTATGAAAAACTAGGGCTTTTTGAAAACAGAATAGGAAAAATTCAAAGCAATGATATATTAGAAGAAAATCCAAATGACATCAAAATAATTCATAAAAAACACGAACTATTGATATACCATAAAGACACAATTATCTTTACAAAATATCTCAATTAAAAAAAGGCTTCTAAAGAAAATTGAGAAGCCCTGTTTGTATGAGTAAAAACAATATTATTTCTTATTGGTTTTCAAAGCCATATCATTATCATCAATATCCTGACCAAAATCAGGCATGCCGTCTTTAGTCCATTTTAATACTCTGGCACGGGTATGGCGGTTAGGGTCAGATAAGGCGTCACCTTTGATTTTTTCATAATCACGGGCGTGGTAAATCATAATATCGGTTTTACCGTCTTCGGCTACTGTAAAACTGTTGTGTCCCGGACCGTAACGTTTGAACTTTTCATTTGTAAAGAAAACGGGTTTGTCTAATTTGTTCCACGATTTTGGATCAAGTAAGTCGGCATCTTCTTTTGCCCAAAGTAAACCTAAACAATAAGTAGCATCAGTTGCGCTGGCTGAGAACGTTAGAAATACTTTTCCATTGCGAATGAGTACAGCAGGTCCTTCATTTACCTTGTAAGTGTGCATTTCCCAATCGTAGTCAGGTTGACTAATTACCACTTGTTTGTTATCAACCGTAGTTGGACTGGTCATTTTTGCAATATACAAGCTCGTATTTACTATATTTCCAGGTCCTCTGTCTACCCAAATAAGGTAGCGTTGTCCTTTATGTTCAAAAGTAGTTGCATCAAGTGCAAAAACATCTTTTTTAGTCACAATCTGACCTTCTTCTTTCCATTCCCCTTTTGTAGGGTCTTCTGATGGATTAGATAAGGTATAAATGCGTATTTTCCATTTGTCTTCAGCTGATCCTGCAGCAAAATAAATGTACCATTTTCCATCAATTCGGTGCAATTCAGGAGCCCATATATGATTTCCCATAGCACCTTTGTCGTGTTTACGCCATACTATTACCGGTTTAGCTTCTTTGATGCCATTAATGGTCTTTGAACTGCGAATTTCAATACGGTCATATTCGGGAGCTGTGGCTATAAAGTAGTAAGTGCCATCTGGAGTTTTTGTTACAAATGGATCCGCCCGTTGCCATGCCAAAGGATTGTTGAATTGATTCTTTTTTAGTTTTTGGGAATGTACAGTCGTTCCCATAACTATGAAACTGAATAGAAAAGTCAGGCGTAAAAAGTTCAAGGTTTTGTTCATTTTATTATAAATAGGATGGTTTTTTATTTAAATGTAAAAAATACATTTTTAACAAAGATATAAATATTGTTGATTCAGTGTTTGTTTTTTTAATTTTTGGATATTAAGTATAATACACTGATTTTGAGTCTGTTTTTTGTAAATAAAATAATTCAAATGACTGATTATCATGTAGTTTATCTTGAAAAATTGCTTTATATCGAGTATTCCCGAAGTTGTTTTTATAAGATTAAAAAATGCCGTAA
This sequence comes from Flavobacterium sufflavum, assembly GCF_004016525.1. Taxonomy (GTDB): domain Bacteria; phylum Bacteroidota; class Bacteroidia; order Flavobacteriales; family Flavobacteriaceae; genus Flavobacterium; species Flavobacterium sufflavum. Next base: position 428,380 of record NZ_SACJ01000001.1, on the reverse strand, counting down.
TTTTATGAAAGCTAACCCAGTCTATCGCCACTTTACTTTTCTCATTAATGGTTTAATTTAAAACTAACACTAAATAAACATTATTATGAAAAAGTTATTCAACATGATTTATGACAAGATTTCCCGTTTTTTGTTCGGAGACGAAACAATGGTGAGATATTAACGGAAAATGTATCTGTAAAAAAAGAGCGTATGTAAAAAACTTTACTTTAAGTTTGGGTAGTCCACGGCAAACCATTTCTGAATTAATTTTAATTTAGAAATGGTTTTTTGTTTTTAAGCGTTGCTAATCTTTGGGAATAAATTAATAACCCATTTTTTTATTAATTTTGAAGGCTCAACTTAAAAACAGTTATGGATATTAAAATTCTTCACATCGATAGTAATAATCCCATTTTAATGCAGCAATTGCAGGAATTAGGTTTTCAAAACCATGAAGATTTTACTTCGTCAAAAGAAGCAATTGAAGCAAAAATTCAGGATTATCATGGTATCGTGATCCGAAGTCGGTTTAAGATAGACAAGACTTTTTTGGATAAAGCAACTAATTTGCAATTTATAGCCCGTGTGGGTGCAGGTTTGGAAAGTATTGATTGTGATTATGCTCTGACTAAAAATATCCGACTTATTGCAGCACCCGAAGGCAATAGAAATGCAGTTGCCGAACACACCTTAGGAATGATTTTGTCGCTTTTTAATAATTTAAATCGTGCCGACAGAGAAATTCGTTCCGGACATTGGAACAGAGAAAGCAATCGGGGACATGAGTTAGACGGGAAAATCGTAGGTGTTATTGGTTATGGTAATATGGGAAAATGGTTCGCTAAAAGACTAAGAGGTTTTAATGTTGAGGTACTTTGTTATGATATACAAGAAAATGTTGGTGATGCCAATGCAAAACAAGTTTCGTTAGCAGAATTACAACAGAAAGCAGATGTATTGAGTTTGCATATTCCGTGGACTCCTGAAACCGATAAAATGGTCAATGAGACTTATATTAATGCTTTTGCCAAGCCGTTTTGGATTTTTAATACTTCGAGAGGGAAAAACATTGTGACGGCTGATTTAGTTGCTGCTTTGCAATCCGGAAAGGTTTTAGGTGCCGGATTAGATGTGTTAGAATATGAGAAACTTTCTTTCGAAACTTTATTTCAGGATAAAACCACGCCAGAAGCTTTTCAGTATTTATTGGAAGCCGATAATGTACTATTGTCGCCTCATGTGGCCGGTTGGACATTTGAAAGTCACGAACGATTAGCGCAGGTAATTGTCGATAAGATTAAAAAATTATATTTTAAATAATTATTAAGTATTACTTTTCTGTAAAATACATATATTAGTAACCAAAATCCTAAAGTAGGATTAGCAAACTAAAGATTTATTAATTATGATTGAATGGTACAAAAAAGTAGTTTTTGAAAATTATGCAAGTTTTAGTGGTAGAGCCAGGAGAAGTGAATATTGGTATTTCATATTGGCTAATATGATTATTGGTGTATTGTTGACTTTATTGGACAATATTTTGGGGTTTAAATTAGGAACTTCAGGAGTTTTGAGTGGTTTATATAATTTGGCTGTTTTTATACCTAGTTTGGCTGTTTCAGTAAGAAGACTTCATGATATTGGTAAAAGCGGCAAGCTATTATTACTTTTTTATGGAATAATTATAATTTTAGTTATTGTAATGTTAGTTTCTGGATTTTCTGTATTTATGTCAGGAGGTTTTTCTATGAGTTCTCTAGGAGTAGCTTTTTTTGGTCCACTTTTAGTTGTAATAGCGATGTCAATATGGATGTTAATACTATTTTGTACTGAGGGTGAACATAGCTCAAATAAATATGGGCCAGATCCTAAAAATGAAACATCCGAAATTAATAAAATAGGTACTTTTGAACTATAGTTCATTTTTTTTCTTTTAAATACATCAGCAATTTTTTATGTTCATTCCAATATAATTTCATAAATTTAAGGGTTGATAATCAGTTAAATGTGTGATTATGGAAAATTCAAAACACGAACATTGGAATAATCCGCAACCTTTTGAAGAAGACAATAAAAGACTGGCTGCCGGTTTATTAGCTATAATTTTGGGTCCTTTTGGAATTCATAAATTCTTATTGGGCTATACCAAGGAAGGTATAATCTGGCTGTTTCTAAGCCTGATTAGTTTTGGCGCAATAACAGGTTTGCTGGGACTCATAGAAGGAATAATTTATTTGACAAAATCAGAGGATGAATTTTACAGAATCTACCAAATAGGGCGAAAGCCATGGTTTTAAAAAATAAAAAAGTCGCGTATTATTTCTAAAATATTACGCGACTTTTTTGTTGATATGAAGGAAAGGATTATAATTCTCCTTTTTCGTTGAATTTTCGTTCCAATTCCGCCTGAAATTCTTCCATTACCGGTTTCATGGTGCTTTCCGGAATATCCGCAATCCTAATGTACATCAAGCCGTCAACTGCATTGTTAAATAAAGGGTCAACGTTGAAAGCAACTACTTTTGCGTTTTGTTTGATGTATTTTTTTATCAATACTGGTAAACGCAAAATACCTGGTTCTAATTCGTCGATAATTTTATCAAATTTATTCAAATCGGCTTCCGTTTCATTAAAGATAAAATCCTTATCGGCATCTTTCAATTTTACCTTATAGGCCTTTTTCGGATGGATGTATTGTGCAATGTAAGGATCATAATAATTGGATTTCATGAACTCAATCATCAATGATTTTGAGAAATCAGAAAACTGATTACTGATACTCACTCCACCAATAAGGTATTTATGCTCAGGGAAACGCAAGGTAGTGTGAATAATTCCTTTCCAAAGCAGGAACAATGGCATTGGTTTTTGCTGGTATTCTTTGATGATAAAGGCACGACCCATTTCAATAGACTGATGCATGGTTTCGAATAATTCAGGTTCGAAACGAAACAATTCGTTAAGGTAAAAACCATCAATACCATGTTTAGGATAAATTTCTGACCCTAGTCCCATTCGGTAAGCACCTGCAATTTTTTGTGCTTCATCATCCCATAAAAAAAGATGGTGGTAGTATTGGTCAAATTTGTCTAAATCGATAGATTCATTGGTTCCTTCGCCGACTTCTCTAAAAGTTATTTCGCGTAAACGTCCTATTTCATGTAAAATACTCGGAATCTTGTTTGCTTGTGCAAAGAAAACTTCATAGTTTTTGCTTTGCAATAATCGGCAATCAGTATCTCTTAAGGCTTTTACTTCCGAAATTATTTTTTCTTCATTAGCAGGAGTTGCAATTTCCTTAGGATTCTTAGTGATTTTTAGATTAGCAGGAGTGAGTAACTTGCTCTCTTTTTCGAAAGGATTAGCCAGCATATAGGTTTTCTTTCTCAGGAATTCCGAATAGGCTTCAATACTTTCATATTCATTTTGCTCGGCTACCGAAATTGGTTTTCCAATTCTTACCTTGATAACACGGTTTTTTTGACTAAAAAGTTCCGAAGGTAATTTTGCAGTACGCAAAGTGCCGCTGATTTTAGAAAGCAAATAGAAAAGGTGACTGTTTTTAGCATGAAAATAAATTGGCACAACAGGAACCTGCGCTTTTCTGATTACCTTGATGGCGCCTTCTTCCCATTGTTTATCTACAACAAGTTGTCCGTCTTTATAGCTGGAAACTTCTCCGGCAGGAAACATTCCCAGAGGTTTTCCGTCACTAAGATGACGTAAAGTTTCTTTGATTCCTAAAACGCTTGATTTTGCATCCTTATGATTTTCAAAAGGATTTACAGGCATGATGTATTGCTTTAATGGCTCAATTCGATGCAATAGGAAATTAGCGATAATCTTAAAATTAGGCTCTCTTTCAAGCATTAATTTCAATAACAAAATACCATCTATTCCTCCCAGCGGATGGTTGGAAATGGTGATATAAGCTCCCTCTTTAGGCAAGCGTTTGTAATCTTCTTCAGGTATTTCAAACTTTATTTGTAAATCATCTACAATTCCATTTAAGAAATCAATTTCTTTTAGATGTTTGTTGCGGTTATAAACTTTATTTAGAGTGGAAATCTTCAGAACTTTCATTAATAGCCAACCTGAAAAAGTCCCTAATGCTCCGTATTTCTCAACATTAATTGCTTTTGCAACTTCTTTGGCGGTAACTAAACCCATTTATTTTTTGTTTTTTGAGAGAAAAACAAAGATAGAAAAAAACTCCATTATCCGGCTATGAGCCACATTTGATTTTAAAGTTTTTTGTAGCCCGACCGATTTATTTTTTAGTATTTTTGGAAATCAAAAAACAAATTAGATGAGAATTGTATCTTATAATGTCAATGGAATTCGTGCAGCAATTTCAAAAGGATTTATTAATTGGTTAGATCAGGCTAAACCTGATGTGGTTTGTCTTCAGGAAATTAAGGCTACGCCAGACCAACTTCCGCTGTTAGACTTTGAATTAGCGGGTTATCCGTACCATTATTGGTTTCCGGCAACTAAAAAAGGTTATAGTGGTGTTGCTATTTTATCAAAAGTTAAACCCAATAACGTGGTTTATGGCACAGGGATTGAACACATGGATTTCGAAGGACGAAATGTTCGCATTGATTTTGATGATTTTTCGGTAATGAGCCTTTATTTGCCTTCAGGTACTAATATTGAAAGACTCAACCATAAGTTTCAGTTTATGGATGATTTTCAAAATTATATCAATGATTTGAAAAAAGAGATTCCAAATCTTATCATTTGTGGCGATTATAATATTTGTCACGAAGCCATAGATATTCATGATCCAATCAGGAATGCTAAGGTGTCGGGTTTTCTTCCGGAAGAACGTGCCTGGCTGGATGCTTTCCTGAAAAACGGATTTATTGACAGTTTTCGTTTTTTAAACAAAGAACCGGGTAATTATTCCTGGTGGACTGTGCGTGTAAAAACAGCAAGAACTGATAATAAAGGCTGGCGTATTGATTATTGTCTGGTAAGCGAGCCATTGAGAGATAGGATAAAGAAAGCGCTTATTTTGCCCGAAGCAAAACATTCTGACCATTGCCCCGTTCTTGTAGATATAGAATAAATTAATGCCAATTGCAATATCAATGACAATGTCAAAAAAACAATTAGGTTCAAATAAAATTAAATAAAATGATAAAAAAAATCTCTCTAGGCTTATTAGTTTTAGCCCTTTCGACCTCTTGTGTTTCGAAAAAAATATATAACGATTTAGAAAATAAATACACTGATTTAAAGAAAGAAAACAGAAGTTTGTCGGACGAAAACGCCGATCTTTTAAAATCAAAAAATCAATTAGAATTAGATCGTGATGCTTTAAAAAATGATTTGAGTAAGCTAAAGTCAGAACGTGATAAACTAACTGCTGATCAAAAAGCATTGAATGAAAAAATGGCTCGTTTACAAGATTCGTATAGTGCTTTAGAGAAAAACAGCAATGATGCCTTGGAGTCTAATATGAAGAAAAACCGTGATTTATTAGCTGAATTAGAAGCAAAAGGAAAGGCTCTGTCTATTGAACAAGAGCGTTTGAACAAAAACGCGCAACGTTTGAAAGAGTTAGAAGACATGATTGCTGCCAAAGAAGCTACAATGCGAAAATTGAAAGAAACTTTATCGAAAGCCTTAAACGGATTTGAAGGAAAAGGATTGACTGTAGAGCAAAAAAACGGAAAAGTATATGTTTCTATGGAAAACAAATTGCTTTTCAACTCAGGAAGTTGGGCGGTAAGTTCCGAAGGTAAGAAAGCAGTGGTGGAGTTAGGGAAAGTTTTGGGTGACAATCCTGATATTGCTGTACTTATCGAAGGACATACTGATAATGATCCTTATGGAGGTTCAGGGCCAATTGCAGATAACTGGGATTTGTCGACTAAAAGAGCAACGGCTATTGTAGGTATTTTGAGCGAAAACAAAGCTATCAATAAAAAGAGTTTGACTGCTGCGGGAAGAGGAGAGTTTTCGCCTTTAGCTACTAATGAAACTGCCGACGGAAAAGCAAAAAATCGTAGAATTGAGATTATCCTAACACCAAGATTAGACGAAATTGCCGAGATGTTGAATGAAATCAACTAGGCATTTTAAATAAAAGTTAAAAAAGGTTCGAAGTGCTGCTTTGAACCTTTTTTGATTTGAATAGTTCATACAAATCTTTGTAACTTTATTTTTTTAATTTTAAAATTCGACAATGAAATACACTACTTTACCCGATACTGATATAAAAGTGAGTAAAATATGCCTTGGGACAATGACTTTTGGGCAACAAAATACTGAGACTGATGGTCATGCCCAAATGGATTATGCTGTAGAACATGGGGTGAATTTTTTTGATACTGCCGAGATGTATTCGGTGCCGGCACATGAATCCACCTATGGAAGTACCGAGAAAATTATAGGAACCTGGTTTAAAAAGTCAGGAAAAAGAGAAGAAATCGTTTTGGCAACCAAAATTGCGGGACCTAATCCGAATTTTACTTACATGCGTGAAAAGAATGATTTTTCGCCTGCCAGTATCAAACATGCTTTAGACAAAAGTTTACAGCGTTTACAAACCGATTATATTGATGTGTACCAATTGCACTGGCCGGAGCGAAAAACCAATTTCTTTGGACAGCGTGGTTTTAAAGTACAGGAAGATATTTGGGAAGACAATATCCAATTGGTATTGGAAACCTTAGAAGGTTTTATCAAAGAAGGAAAGATTAAACACATCGGACTTTCAAATGAAACACCTTGGGGAATTATGCGTTTTCTGGAGGAAAGCAAGTATAATAATTTGCCAAAAATCAAGACGGTTCAAAATCCGTATTCCTTATTAAACAGGCTTTTTGAAGGAGGTTCAGCCGAAGTGTGTATTAGGGAAAATGTGGGTTTATTAGCTTATTCTCCATTGGCTTTTGGTGTTCTTTCAGGGAAGTTTTTAACGGGTTTCGAACATCCAAATGCCAGAATTAGATTGTTCCCACAATTTTCAAGATACAATAGCGAAGAATGTACTCAGGCGACTAAATTGTACAGTGAAATTGCAAAAAAGCATAGTTTGTCGTTAGCGCAGATGGCTTTGGCTTTTGTGAATCAGCAAGCTTTTGTGAGCAGTAATATCATTGGAGCAACTACTTTAGGACAATTAAAAGAAAATATTGGTTCGATTGATGTTGTGCTTTCAGATGAAATTATGAGTGAAATAGATGCGGTTCATGCTATTGTTCCTGATCCTGCTCCTTAAAAAGAGTTTTCAGTAATCAGTTTTGAGTGTTCAGTTTTCTTGTTTTGAGGACACTGAACACTTTGATTATTATTTACCGCAAATTCGCAAATTGTAATCTGTGAATTTGCGGTTTGTTTTTTCTAAAAGCTTAGAATAAAAAACCTTTGTGCCCTTCGTGCCTTCTTAGTGGGCTTTGTGGTTAAATTTTAAAATTCAAATTCCTCTTTTACCGATAAAGAATCAACCACAGTAGTATCTTTTGCTTTTATATTTAGATAGGATTTAGCCGGTCCGGTTAGAATGGTAGGCTGGCTTTTAAAAATAGTGTCGTCTATGGTTAATAATCCTCTTTTGATCATTAAATTGGTTAAAAAGGAAACCTGTTTTGCTGCTGAATCTTTAAGATTTCCTTCGTCATTAAACTGGTACATGAATTTTTTCGGACTGGGAATAATTCGGGCAAGATACAGGCATTCGTTAAAAGTCAAATCGGCTGGAGTTTTCTGGAAATAAAACTGACTTGCTTCGCCAATTCCGTACACATTTGGCCCCCATTCGATAATATTAAAATACACTTCCAGCATGCGTTCTTTGCTTACAATACGATTGTTTTCCAAGATGTAAACCAGCAGAATTTCTTCCAGTTTTCGGGACAAGGTTTTTTCTCTGGTCAGGAAAACGTTTTTGATTAATTGCATGCTAATGGTGCTGGCACCCCGACTAAATTTCTTAGTTCGGATATTTTTTACGATAGATTGTTTGAAAGCTTCATTGATAAAACCATGATGAGAAAAGAATGAAGGGTCTTCGGTGGTCAAAACGCATTTTCTTAAATAAGGCGAAATTTGGTCTAGCGGTGTGTAATTCGAATTGGCTGCGCCAACAAGAATTGGTCGTTGCAATACGTCTTGTATAATGGCGCGATAGATGAATTCGCCATTGAGTTTATTCAAATTCGCCTCGCCATATTTGGTGATTTTTAAGTTTTCTTTTTTCAGATTACTATTAAAGACCAAATCGTTTGGTTTGTTTTTATTGTATTTGAAATCCAGATTATAGTCGAAAGTTCCGTTGGCTTCCATGCCTTGAAAATGGGTAAATAAGCCATCAGGAAGCGAGGATATGAAATCCTGTGCTTTCATTTTTGGGATGTTGACTTTGAGTTTGTAGATGGTATCCTCCTCCGTTTCGTAAGCCAGATAAGGATGGAATTTTATTTTGTTAAACTGTACGGTCGAACTGCTGTCAACTGAAACAAAATCAGAACCCAAAAGCAAGCGATAATCAAAACGGGCGTTTTTAATTAGCACATCTTTTCGGGCAATTTTAGCATGATTAATTTTTAAATTGGCAATAGAAGCAAAGCCGTCAATATGCAATTCGCCTCCACTTTTGTCAATGTTTTCGATATTTAATCGAATGGAATCAAAACTGGAGATAAGTTTGTAGCGCTCGTCAAAATAGGGCACTTTGATAGCTCCTGTGTCAATATTAAAGAATCGAATATCGGCTTTTTTATGTCTTGGGTCAGCAAAACCTTTTATTTTCCAGCGTTGGGCAAACGTATTGGTTTTTACATGAATCGAAGTTTCGAGTTCCTTGTTTGCTAATACTAATTTTTTAATGTCAATAGTGGCTTTTTTGCCGTTGTCGTCGAGTTTGAATTTTAGGTTTTCGACATGCATATCCGTCGGAATTAGATTTAATACTCTGGATATGATTCGGTAGGCAAAGGCGGCGTAATCTTTTTTGTTAGTTGTGTTTTCCTCGTCTTTATTTTTTTTTAGAAAAGCGGCAAAATTCTTCACTTCCCCTTTTTTAGTCAGCTGGACAAAGCCATTTTTGATTTCTAAAGTTCCTAATTGCACATCGCCAATTAACAAACGCCAGATGTTGACACTGGTTCTCATTTTTTGGATTTTGAACAAGGTATCTGCGTTGTTGGGAACTAAAGTAATATCGGTAAGATTGATACCTGAAAGTCCTTCGAAATTGGCTTTTTTTACCAAAAAACGACTGTTGTAGTCCACTTCCATTTTAGAAGAAGTCTTTGCGATAATTTGCTGTAAAAGCGTTTCTCTAAAACTGAAAATCCCGATAATAGCAATTGCGATGAAGGCAACAACTATTTTTGCAATTAAGATTATTTTTTGTTTTCGGGTTTTCATGAATTTTGGAACATTTTAGCAATGGGCTAAAATAATAACTTTTTTGTTCAATGAATATTCTTTATGTAAAGTTTAATAAAGTCTTAGTGATTAGCTGATTTTGGTAGTAAAAAAACCGACAGTCCCGAAGCCTCGGGATAAAATCTGTCGGTTTTTTTGTAAAATAATTAAAAGAGTTTTACGAATATAATTCCTAAAATTATTCCGATTGTAAGTGAGAATAGTATATTTCTAATTCTATTATTTTCCCCTTGTTCAATTGCTAAATCCGTTTTACAAAATTTAATTAATATCCACCAGATAAAGCCTCCTAGGTAATGTAAAAAAGGATACCTCATATTTTTATTTTTTTACCCAAAAAGCATACTCGCCACATCTTCAATTTTAGCGACCAATTCAATTTTGATTCCTGTATTTTTTAAGGCAATTTTGTTGTATTTCGATACAAAAATGGTCGAAAATCCTAGTTTCTCGGCTTCCTGAATGCGTTGGTCTATGCGGTTTACAGGACGGATTTCGCCTGAAAGTCCCACTTCACCAGCGAAGCAGAAATCCTTATTTACGGGAATGTCTTCATTTGAAGATAAAATAGCGGCTACCACGGCCAAATCTATAGCGGGATCGTCTACCGAAATTCCTCCGGTCACGTTCAGGAAAACGTCTTTGGCACCAAGCCTGAAACCGGCCCTTTTTTCTAAGACGGCTAAAATCATGTTCAGTCTTTTGGCGTTATAACCAGTGGTGCTGCGTTGTGGAGTTCCATAAACCGCAGTGCTGACCAAGGATTGAATTTCAATCAACAACGGGCGCATGCCTTCGAGTGTGGTGGCAATGGCTGTTCCTGATAATTCTTCGTCTTTGTGCGAAATCAATATTTCCGATGGATTGGAGACTTCTCTTAATCCGCTGCCCAGCATTTCATAAATCCCGATTTCGGCAGTAGAACCAAAACGGTTTTTATGTGCACGCAAAATGCGGTATACGTGGTTTCGGTCGCCTTCAAATTGCAACACGGTATCCACCATGTGTTCCAGAATTTTTGGCCCGGCAATATTTCCGTCTTTGGTAATATGACCAATCAGAATCACAGGAATGTTGGTTTCTTTGGCAAACTTGATGAGTTCGGCAGTAGTTTCCCTGATTTGGGAAATGCTCCCGGCTGTTGATTCGATATAATCGGTATGAAGAGTTTGAATCGAATCGATAATCACGATTTCGGGTTCAATGGCTTCAATTTGTTTGAAAATGTTTTGGGTTTTGGTTTCCGTCAGAATGTAGCAATTATCGCTGCTGGGAGTGATTCTTTCAGCACGCATTTTTATTTGTTTCTGACTTTCCTCGCCCGAAACATATAAGGTTTTATAAGGTAGTTTTAATGATATTTGCAGTAGAAGTGTACTTTTTCCAATTCCCGGTTCTCCGCCTAAAAGAATCATGGAACCCGGAACAATGCCACCACCTAATACGCGATTGAGTTCGTTGTCAGTGGTGTTCATTCGGATTTCCTGAGTCGAATCAATTTCGTTTATTCGTAAAGGTTTTGGCGCTTTGCTGCTGGGAGCCGATTCACTTTTCCAGGCTACTTTTTCCTGTTTTTGAATGATTTCTTCGGCTATTGTGTTCCATTCTTTGCAGGCATTGCATTGGCCTTGCCATTTGGCATATTGAGTTCCGCAGTTCTGGCAGAAAAAAGAGGTTTTAACTTTCGACATTATTTTTTAACGGTTAAGCTTTTCATATCATCGTACTTATTGTACATCATTTCTTTGGTCAAATCGCCAATTTCATCTAACTGTGATGCGCGTTGGTATTTGGCAGCAGCTTTTTTAGCATCGCCGTTTTTTTCATACATTAAGCCTAATTCGTAATCGGCAAGCATGGTTTTTGGGTAATTTTTATTGGCAATTTGGGCTAATTTCTCTAGTTCATCATAAGCCTTGTTTTTTAAAATAGCAGCTTCGATGGCCTTGAAATCATTGATTCGAACAGGGATTTGTAAACCTAGTTTTTCGGTTGTGGTTTGGTATTTCTTAATCAGATAATCCACATAACCAGATGGTAAAACGACAATTTTTTCAGTGAATTCAGTGGAAGAAATAGGTTTGTAGCTGTCGAAAATTTGGTACAAAGCATTTGGAATCGAATATAAAACCAAGGAATAATGCGAGGCATTGTTGAATTTGTTGTATTGGTAATTGACTAACGGATTTGTTATCGATTTTAGGTTGTTGTCTAATTCTTCTACCGGTTGGCGCAATTGTTTGATGTCACCGTCGGCCGAAGATTGATAGTAGAACAACGGTTTTTTAGTATTGGTTAAACTCGTGGCAATTTGGTTTTCCATGCCTGGGGCAAATTCGGGACTCAATGAAATATAGGCATTAAAAAAAGAGTTTTCTTTGTACAGAAAGAAATTTAAAAAACCGGCTGTGGTGTCATGTCCTGCAATAATTCGAAAAGGAGCTACACGGTATTTTTTTTCGATAAAAGGCATGAGTTCTTCGCCAATGAAGTTGTAAAAAGCGGCTGATTTTTTCGTTGGAGTGCCTTCGGTTTCGTCAAAAGCGCAGTCGTTCATACGGCTGCTTTTTTGATTGATTCCAATAATAATAGTTTCAGGTAAGTCGTCCCAATATTCGCCATATTTTAAGGCGCCTTGGAAAGGATCAAATAAGTAATCTCCGTCTAGTAATAACAGGATAGGGTACCTTTTGGTAGGGCTAGTTTCGTAAGAAGAAGGCAGGCTAACGATGATTTCTCGGGTTTCTCCCAGTTTATTAGATTTGATTAACTCGGTTTTTTTTTGAGCAAATAATGAAATGCAAAAGAAGAATAAAAGTAATGTTTGTTTCATGATTTGGGAGTTTTAAAATGAGAATTTTAAATGGAATAGCAAGATAGTAATTTTTAATCAAAGTAAGATATAGCCTAAAAAACAAGAAGCGTTTCTTTTTAGGAAACGCTTCAATTATTTTATGTTTTTTGAATACTAATTTAGGTCAATGAATTGTCATTTTCATTTGGAAAAATAATCCAGGGTTGGAAGGTTTTTGCTTCTTCGAAATCTATAGTTGCGTAAGAAATAATAATGATAATGTCGTCTCTCTGCACTTTTCTGGCCGCCGGACCATTAAGTGTAATTTCGCCAGAATTTCTTTCTCCTTTAATGGCGTAAGTGTCAAAACGTTCTCCGTTGTTGATGTTAACAATAGAAACTTTTTCTCCTTCAATAATATTTGAAGCTTCTAATAAGGTTTCATCGATGGTAATGCTGCCAATATAATTTAAATCGGCTCCCGTTACTTTTACCCGATGAATTTTTGATTTTAAAACTTGAATTTGCATGGCACAAAAGTAAATTATTTTAGTGAAATGGTATCAATCAATCGGATATTATTAACAAATACGGCTATAAATGCGCGATAATTTTTATCTTTTGATTGATTTATGCAAGGTAAAAGTGTTTCTTCATCGGCGATTTCAAAGTATTCTAAATCAAAAATACTGTTGGAGTCGAATACTTCTGTTACCCATTTTTTTACTTCGTCACAATTCTGGGTTTCGAATTTTTCTTTGGCTTCAAGCAGTGTTTGATATATAATTGCCGCTTTCTCTCTTTCGGAGGCAGATAAACGTTCGTTTCTGGAGCTCATCGCCAGTCCGTTAGCTTCTCGGTAAATGTTGCAACCAATGATGTTTACGTCCAAATGGGTTTTGCGGACCATTTTTTTTACAATTTGCAGTTGTTGGAAGTCTTTTTCTCCAAAATAAGCATTGGTAGGTGAGACGATTTCGAATAATCTTTTGACAATAGTTCCTACTCCGTTAAAATGACCGGGTCTGAATTTACCTTCCATTTGATTTTCCAATCCGTCAAAATCAAAGTCTTGTGATACGGTTTTTCCTTCGTAAATATCGTCTACTGTGGGTGCGTAGACAATTATATTTGCATCTAAATGAGCTATTTTTTGAGTATCTGCTTCTAAGGTTCTTGGGTATTTTTTTAAATCTTCAGGATTGTTAAATTGTGTAGGATTGACAAAAATACTTACTACAGTATTGTTGTTTTCTGCTAGTGATTGTTGCATCAGAGAGAGGTGGCCTTGATGTAGCGCACCCATTGTTGGAACAAAACCAATAGTGGAATTTGGCGTTTTAATCGAATTTAAAAAATCAATTAAAGCAGCTTTTCCATAGAAAATAGGCATGATTATTTTATTAAAATTAAATGCAAACATAATATATTAGTTAATAACTGCATAAAATTTCGTAATTTTGCGTGGTTTTTATTACCAACTTAACTAAGTAAATTACAATATGAAAGATAAGAGGATATTATATGTATCATCTGAAGTGGTTCCCTATTTAGCTGAAAATGAGGTTTCTTTAATGTCTTATGATGTTCCTAAGATGGTGAATGATCAAGGGGGACAGATTAGGATTTTTATGCCAAGATACGGGAATATTAATGAAAGAAGACACCAATTGCATGAAGTAATTCGTCTATCTGGAATGAATTTGGTAGTAAATGACTTAGATATGCCTTTGATAATTAAGGTAGCTTCTATTCCAAAAGAAAGAATTCAGGTATATTTTATTGATAATGATGAGTATTTCAAAAGAAAAGCTACGTTTGCTGATGAAGATGGGGTGATGTATCCTGATAATGATGAGCGTGCTATATTTTTTGCAAAAGGAGTTGTTGAGACGGTGAAAAAATTAAACTGGGTTCCTGATATTATTCACGTTCACGGATGGATGGCGGCAATGTTGCCAGTTTACATGAAGCATTTTTATAAAAATGAAGCTTTGTTTTCGGAAACTAAGATAGTTACTTCGGTATATGCACAATCTTTTGACGGGACTTTAGATGTTGAAATGATTAACAAAGTAAAACTTGATGGAGTGCCTCAGGAGGATGTGGCTATGCTTTCGACTCCTGATTACGAGAATATTATTAAGGCAACTGTAATGCATTCGGATGCGGTAATTATTGCTTCATCAAATGTAAGTTCAAGTTTAACAAAATTTATTGAAACTTCAGGAAAACCTTTTTTACCTTACGTCCCGAAAGATGCTTTCGCGGAAGCGTATAGCAATTTTTACAGAGAAATGCTTTAATCCCAACTTTTTTATTATCAAATATGCACAATAATTCTTTTTTTAAGATAATTCTAATTGTAATAAGTATTGTTTTTTTATCTTCCTGTGATAAAGATTTTAATACCATTGGGAATGATTTAGTGGGGGATGATCATTTTGGTTTGGAACACAGTACTTATGATGTGCTTTCTTATAATCAAAAAGTAGGTCCGGTTCAGTCTAATAATTTGCCTGTAAATGCTTTGGGAGTCTATGAAGATCCTGTTTTTGGTACTACCGAAGCGAGTTTTGCTACCCAGGTAGTTTTGGCTTCTGTAAATCCTACTATTGGTAATAACGCTATAGTAGATAATGTAGTTTTGTCTATTCCTTATTTTAGTACTCTAACTAGTACCGATGCAACTTCAGGAGATAATACTTATAGATTAGATTCAATTTATGGTCCTGAAACTGGAAAAATAAAGTTGAGTGTGTACGAAAATGGTTATTTCATGCGAGATTTAGATCCTGATGCGGCATTTTTAGAACCGCAAAAATATTACACAAATCAAGGAGCTGATTTTGATGCTTTAAAAAAAGCTACCCGATTAAATGATAGTATTGTTTCTCAAAACGATGAATTTTTCTTTGATAATAAGGAGTTTAAGGTAACAACGCCAGCAACAACCACTGATGGTACGCCTACGATAACGAGAACTCCTCCGGCTATGCGTTTGGCTTTGAATAAAGGTTATTTTCAAACAAGTATTATTGATGCTGCTGCTTCGGGTAAATTAATAACCAATGATGTTTTTAAAAACTACTTTAGAGGCTTGTATTTTAAAGTAGAAAAATCAGGTTCGAATCCGGGACGTTTGGCGATGATGAATTTTAAAGCAGGAACCGTTACTATTAACTATAAGGAAGATAATGTAGTTACAACAACAACGAATGGAGTAACTACAACTACTACAACTAGAGTTAGTAGATCTATAGTTCTTAATTTAACTGGAAATACAGTGAATTTGTTATCAAATACAAATCAACCTAGTTATAATGCAGCAATTACTAATCCAAATAGTGCAGCTGGAGATAGTAGGTTGTATTTAAGAGGTGGTGAAGGTTCAATGGCTGTTTTAGAGCTTTTTAATAAAACTGATTTGAAAGGTTATGATGCTGATGGAAATCTAGTTAATCAACCTAATGGTGTTTCGGATGAATTAGATGATTTAAAATATCTTTCAGGAAAGAAAAAATTGTTGGTTAATGAGGCTAATCTGGTTTTCCATATTGATGGTGATGCAATGGGGTCAAATAAATTGCCTAATCGTATTTATCTGTATGATTTGACTAATAATGCACCAGTATTGGATTATCTTTATGATGGAACAACAGGAACAAATGTTAAATCAGGACAGTTGATATATAGTGGTATTTTAAATCCAACTAATACAAGTGATAAAACTTATAAGATTAGATTAACTAATCAAATCAGAAGTTTAGTTAAAAATAGAGATTCTGTAAATGTGAAACTTGGAGTTGTTGTTACAGAGGATATTAGGAATAGTACAATTAATAAGTTGAGATTACCGTTGCAAACAGGAACAACTTTGACTAAGTTGCCTCAGGCATCTGTGATGAGTCCATTGGGTGTGGTACTTCATGGTAGTAAGTCAACTGTGGCAGATGATAAAAGATTAAAATTAGAAATATATTACACAAAACCTGATTAATATTAAAATTTATGTGTGGAATCGTTGGTTATATAGGTCATAGAGAGGCTTATCCTATCGTTATTAAAGGTTTAAAAAGACTTGAGTACAGAGGTTATGATAGTGCCGGTGTAATGGTTTATGATGGTGCGATTAAAGTTTGTAAAACAAAAGGGAAAGTTGTTTCGCTTGAAGAACGTGCTTTGAAAGAGATTACTACTAATGGAACTATCGGTATTGGTCATACAAGATGGGCTACACATGGTGTTCCGAATGATGTGAACTCACATCCCCACCTTTCAAATTCAGGCGAATTGGCAATTGTTCATAATGGAATTATTGAGAATTATGCACCATTAAAAGAAGAATTGATCAAACGTGGTTATGTTTTTCATTCAGATACAGATACCGAAGTTTTGGTGAATTTGATTGAAGAAGTTCAAAAGAAAGAAAAATTAAAATTAGGAAAAGCAGTTCAGTTAGCGCTTAATCAAGTGGTAGGTGCTTATGCTATTGCTGTTTTCGATACAAAAAATCCAGAAGAAATTGTTGCGGCCCGTTTAGGTAGCCCTCTGGCAATTGGTGTGGGCGAAGGAGAATATTTTATTGCTTCAGATGCTTCTCCTTTTATCGAATATACTTCAAACGCAGTGTATTTAGAGGATGGTGAAATGGCTAATATCAGACTTCATAAGCCTATTAAGATTAGAAAAATAAAAGATGATAGTTTGGTTGATCCTTATATTCAGGAACTTCAAATGAATTTGGAGCAAATTGAAAAAGGAGGATTTGATCACTTCATGTTGAAAGAAATCTATGAGCAACCTAGTGTAATTAAAGATACTTATAGAGGTAGGTTACATGCTGATAAAGGAATTATTCAGATGTCCGGGATTGAGGATAATTTAGAGAAATTCTTAAATGCCGACAGAATAATTATTGTAGCCTGTGGTACTTCATGGCATGCTGGTTTGGTTGCTGAATATATTTTTGAAGAATTTGCCCGTATTTCAGTAGAAGTAGAGTATGCTTCAGAGTTTAGATATAGAAATCCAATCATTAAAAGTACAGATGTAGTTATTGCAATTTCGCAATCTGGTGAAACTGCCGATACTATGGCGGCTATTAAATTAGCTAAAGAATGTGGGGCTTTTGTTTTTGGGGTTTGTAACGTAGTGGGTTCTTCTATTTCAAGAGAATCGCATGCAGGGGCCTATACTCATGCTGGACCAGAAATTGGTGTAGCTTCGACAAAAGCTTTTACTACTCAAATTACTGTTTTGACAATGATAGCATTGCGTTTAGCAAAAGCTAAGGGAACTTTGTCTCATTCTGATTATCATAGATATTTATTAGAATTAGAATTGATTCCTGAGAAAGTAAAAGAAGCTTTGGAGACTAGTGATAAAGCAAAAGAAATAGCTGCTGCATTCAAAGATGCTCCTAACTGCTTGTATTTAGGTCGTGGTTATAATTTTCCTGTAGCTTTAGAAGGAGCTTTGAAGCTTAAAGAGATATCGTATATTCATGCAGAAGGTTATCCGGCTGCTGAAATGAAACACGGTCCAATTGCTTTGATAGACGAGCAAATGCCAGTTGTGATTATTGCTCCAAAGCAAGGACATTATGACAAAATAGTGAGTAATATTCAGGAAATTAAGTCAAGAAGCGGAAAAATTATTGCTGTTGTGACTAAGGGAGATACTCAGGTTAGGGAATTAGCTGATTATGTTATCGAAATTCCTGAAACTTCGGATGCTTTGTCTCCGTTGATTACTACTATTCCACTGCAATTATTGTCTTATTACATTGCTGTTTATAGAGATTGTAATGTTGATCAGCCTCGAAATTTAGCAAAATCGGTTACAGTAGAGTAATAATTCATTTAAGATTGAAAATAGAAAAAAGCAAGACTATAGAGTCTTGCTTTTTTTATGCAATTTTTTTAAAATAGCGTCAGATTATTGGAAATTGAATTTTCTGACATATTTTTTGTTAAGTATGACTTTTTTGATTAAATTTAATTAGTCGGAAACGCTTGGTTTTTTTGGTGATGTGGTAATGAGAAAGTTGATGGCTTTTGAATGTATAAATCAATAAAAACTAAATCATATGAGAGCGTATTTATTTATTTTGTCATTGTTTTTCTGTAATGCACTATGTGCTCAGAATGCTGTTCAAGGCGTAGTTGTCGAAAGTAATAATCAACCCGTTGTTGGCGCTAATGTCAAGGTGATAGGAGATTCATCTGCGGCAGTAACCGATAGTGATGGGAAGTTTATTTTAAATACATCTAAGACGCTTCCGTATGAAATAGAAGTCAGTAGCATAGGTTTTGAATCAAAGAGGATAGAGATTACTTCGAAAAAACAAGTAATTAATGTTGTTCTTAAAGAGAAACAAAACGTGCTCGATGAAATTGTGGTGTCAGCCTCTAGGACACCAGAAAGGGTTTTTGAATCACCGGTTACCATTGAGAGAATGGGTATTGCCGAGGTGAAAAAAACAGCCTCCCCAACTTTTTATGATGGTTTGGAGAATATGAAAGAAGTTCAAATGAATACCAGTAGTTTGACTTTCAAGTCTATTAATACCCGTGGTTTTGCTACTGTAGCCAATTCCCGTTTTTTACAATTAGTGGATGGGATGGATAATTCGTCTCCTTTGTTGAATTTTGTTTTAGGGAATATGGTTGGTATTTCTGAAATTGATGTTCAAAATGTGGAGTTGTTACCGGGTGCTTCTTCTGCCTTATATGGTGCAAATGCATTTAACGGTATTATGTTTATGAATAGTAAAAGTCCTTTTACCAGTCAGGGAATTACTGCTTATGTAAAATATGGGCAAACGAGTCAAAAAGCCGCTGGTAGTAATGATTTTGTTGATTATGGAATTAGAATGGCTCATGCTTTTGATAAACATTTTGCTGCTAAGGCAAATTTTACCTATATGCGAGGAACCGATTGGTATGCTACAAATTATAATGATAGAACAATAGATGGAAGGGATAGAAGTCATCCCAATTATGACGGAATCAATGTTTATGGAGATGAGGTTACTACTAATATCTATAATGTAGGTCAGGCTATGATAGCCAATGGAAAATGGGCTGCAGCAGGTTTGCCGGTGGGTTTTGCATCATTATTGCCTAAAGAAAACGTGTCGAGAACGGGATATAATGAAACGGATTTGACCGATAATAAGGCGAGTAATACCAAAATTGATCTTTCGCTTCATTTTCGACCTTTTGGAAATGAAAATTTCGAGATTATCTGGTTGAGTAAATTTGGATTTGGGAATGCGGTTTACCAAGGGGCAAATCGTTATTATTTGAATAATTTCTTCATGCAGCAACACAAATTGGAATTCAAAGGTAAAAACTTTTATTTGAGGGGATATACGACTTCAGAAGATGGTGGTCAGTCTTATGATATGCTTTTTACCGGGATTAATGTGAATAGAGCATGGAAATCAGATGATGTTTGGTTTGGGACTTATGCGGCAACTTATGCGGGAGCGGTTGGGAATCCGGCAAGTCCTTTTTATAATAATCCTGTAGCTGCACATGCTTATGCAAGGTCTCAAGCGGATGTTGGTAGGTTAATGCCGGGAACGGCTGCTTTTAAAGCTGCATTTAATGGTGTTATTGCTGAACCAAATGTTTTGACAGGCTCTAAATTAGTTGATAATTCTAAAATTTATCATTCCGATGCTAATTATAATTTTAAGGACTTGATAAAATTTGCTGAAATCCAAATTGGAGGTTCGTTCAGAGAATACCAATTGAATTCTCATGGAAGAATTTATACCGATGGCAATGGGCCGATTCATTATAATGAGTATGGTGCTTATACCCAATTGATGAAAAAGTTTATGGATGACAGGCTAAAGTTTACAGGTTCCATACGTTATGATAAATCTAAAAATTTTAATGGTAGCGTTTCGCCAAGGGTTTCTTTGGTGTATGCCGGAGGAGAAAATAAGAAACATAATTTTAGAGCTTCTTTTCAAACGGGTTTTAGAAATCCTACAACACAGGATCAATATATAGGATTTAATGTTGGAAATGCGGTATTGATAGGTTCGGCTCCGGATAATTTATTGCGATATTCAGAAACTTTGCCTGTTAGCACAACTGTTGGGCAGTTTTTTAATGGTGGAGCAACAAAAGTTATGACAGGAGTGAATGCTTATGGTAATTCGTATACAGCAACTACGGTTCAGGCATTTGCTGCTTTGGCGCCTGCTAATCCGGTTGCTGCTTCGGCTTTGTTGAGAAAAACAAATGTGGGTTATGTAAAACCGGAAAAGGTTAAGGCATTTGAATTAGGGTATCGTTCGTATGTAAATAAAACGTCTGTTGATGTTAGTGCTTATTATAATATATATAATGATTTTATAGGGAACTTAAATGTTGTTGCGCCATATTATGGAACGGCACAGGATTCTCCAAATCCGTTAGCAGGACCTACTGATCCTGGATTTCAAACATTACACGCTCTTCAAAATGGAAATTTTAGAGCCTATCAATTATATACTAATACTGATGTTGAGATAAAATCATTTGGTTTTGGTTTAGGTCTTATTAGAAAGGTGTATAAAGATTTTGAAGTGGGAGTGAATTATAATTATGCTGAATTTAGTTTTGATCAGGCTAAAGATCCTAGCTTCGAAGCAGGTTTTAATACACCAAAACATAGAGTAAAAGCATCATTCGGAAATGAGAAGCTGTTTAAAAATTTCGGATTTAATGTTAGTGGACGATGGAATACAGGATATTTGTGGCAGTCTACAATGGTGGATGGTATGATTGATGCGGCTACTGTATTTGATGCGCAAATTAATTACAGCATTCCGGGGCTTAAATCGACTTTGAAAGTAGGGGCTTCGAATATTGGGGGTAAGGAATATGCTCAGGTTTTGGGAGCAGGTTTGATAGGGCACCAATATTTTGCTTCTTGGATAATAAATCCATAATAAATGCTTTGACGAATAGTTTTGAAAATCTCTATTAAGGTTTTCTATGATGACGTTGGGAAAAGTTATCGGTTTTGACAAAAAATCACTTGTTTTTATAAAGAAGTGATTTTTTGTTTTTTAGGAAAATAGTGTTTTTAAAGTCGGTTTTAGGGGTGTTTTCGTGTCTTGTTTTATTTTTTTATGTTTTTTGCATAAAATTGTTGATTTTTTATTTTAAAAAATTATCTTTGCGCTCTGAAAAAACACCTAAATCATTGAATTTTGATGAGGTAAGTTTTGTAAACCTAAATAGCTGTTTAATAAATACATAAGTAATGTCTAGAGTAATAGGAAAAGTTGCCCAAATCATTGGCCCAGTAGTTGACGTTGTTTTCAACGGTAAGGATGTTGAACTTCCAAAAATTTATGATTCATTAGAAATCACTAAAAAGGATGGTACTAAATTAATCCTTGAGGTACAATCTCATATTGGAGAAAATACTGTTCGTACCATTTCGATGGATTCAACAGATGGTTTGAGCAGAGGTTATGAAGTAGTAGGAACAGGTAATCCTATTCAAATGCCGATTGGAGCAGATGTTTACGGTCGTTTATTCAACGTTGTTGGAGATGCTATTGATGGTTTACCAGAATTGCCTAAAACAGGTGAAAACGGAATGTCAATTCACCGTCAAGCACCAAAATTCGAAGATTTATCAACTTCATCAGAAGTTTTATTCACAGGTATTAAAGTAATCGATTTGATTGAACCTTATGCAAAAGGAGGTAAAATTGGATTGTTTGGTGGAGCCGGTGTTGGTAAAACTGTATTGATTCAGGAGTTGATTAACAATATTGCAAAAGGTCACGGTGGACTTTCAGTATTCGCAGGAGTAGGAGAAAGAACACGTGAAGGAAATGACTTGCTTCGTGAGATGCTAGAGTCAGGAATTATTAAATACGGTGAGGAATTCATGCACTCTATGGAAAATGGAGGATGGGATTTGTCTAAAGTAGATTTACCAGGAATGAGAGAGTCTAAAGCTACTTTCGTTTTCGGACAAATGAATGAGCCACCAGGAGCTCGTGCACGTGTGGCACTTTCTGGATTATCTATTGCTGAGTATTTCCGTGATGGAGCTGGATCTGATCAAGGAAAAGACGTATTATTCTTCGTTGATAATATCTTCCGTTTTACACAAGCAGGTTCTGAGGTATCGGCACTTTTAGGGCGTATGCCATCTGCGGTAGGTTACCAACCAACATTGGCAACTGAGATGGGAGCTATGCAAGAGCGTATTACTTCTACAAACAAAGGATCTATTACATCTGTACAGGCGGTTTACGTACCTGCGGATGACTTAACTGACCCGGCACCGGCAACAACGTTTGCTCACTTAGATGCTACAACTGTATTGTCTCGTAAAATTGCTGAGTTAGGTATTTATCCTGCGGTAGATCCTTTGGATTCTACTTCTCGTATCTTGACTCCACATATCTTAGGAAATGAGCACTATGACTGTGCACAAAGAGTAAAAGAGATACTTCAAAAATATAAACAATTACAAGATATCATCGCTATCTTAGGTATGGAAGAATTATCTGAAGAAGATAAATTAGCTGTATCAAGAGCACGTCGTGTACAACGTTTCTTGTCTCAACCGTTCCACGTTGCTGAGCAATTTACAGGTATTCCAGGTGTATTAGTTGATATTAAAGATACTATCAAAGGATTTAATATGATTATTG
Source organism: Flavobacterium sufflavum (assembly GCF_004016525.1). Lineage (GTDB taxonomy): Bacteria > Bacteroidota > Bacteroidia > Flavobacteriales > Flavobacteriaceae > Flavobacterium > Flavobacterium sufflavum. The sequence goes on along the minus strand of NZ_SACJ01000001.1, from coordinate 405,512 downwards.
ACGGTGAATTAGATCACTTGCCAGAATCAGCATTTAACCTTAAAGGAACTATCGAAGAAGCTATCGAAGCTGGAGAGAAAATGTTAGCTGAAGCTTAATATAAAGTTATAAGTTATGAGTTATAGGTTGTGAGGTTAGCAATTACTTCACTAAACTTTTAACTCATAACCCATAACCCATAACTCAAAAATTATGATTTTAGAAATAGTATCACCAGAGGCATCTTTATTCAAAGGAGAAGTAACGTCTGTATCTGTTCCAGGTGTAAACGGAAGCTTTCAGATTTTGAATAATCACGCTCCAATTGTTTCCTTACTTCAAAAAGGGACTGTTAAAATTACAGCGCCAAGTTTTAGCTTCAGTAAAGAATCTGCAAAGTTGTTTTCGAAAGTAAACGATCAAAACTATACTTTAGCTATTTCTTCAGGGACTATTGAAATGAAAGACAATAAAGTAATTGTTTTAGCTGACTAAGACAATTTAGATTTATATAAAAACGTCAAGCTTTGCTTGGCGTTTTTTTTTACTTTTGATTTATGAGAAATCTACCTAATATTCTTAAAGCAAAATTAGAATTCAGAATTCAAAATAATGCACTGCGCCAATTGCCTTCTGAGGGTAATCTTATTGATTTTGCATCCAATGATTATCTTGGCTTTTCAAAATCAGAGTTAATTTTTAATCAAACGCATCAGTATTTATTAGATAATGCTTTTGTCCAAAACGGAGCAACAGGTTCCCGATTGCTTTCTGGAAATCATAATTTATATAGTGTAACAGAAAATTTTATTAGCAAATTTCATCAAGCGGAAACTGCGTTGATTTTTAATTCGGGTTATGATGCCAATGTTGGTTTCTTTAGTTCCGTTCCTCAAAAAGGCGATTTGATTTTGTATGATGAATTGTGTCATGCTTCCATCAGAGACGGAATCCAATTGTCTTATGCGAAAGCTTATAAATTCAATCACAATGATTTTGAAGATTTAGAACAATTGATTCTTCGAAATCAAAATACTACTATTTACATTGTTACCGAAAGTGTTTTTTCAATGGATGGTGATGCTCCAAATTTAGAAGAATTAGTTCATTTATCTGAAAAGCACCGCTGCTATTTAGTACTTGACGAAGCGCATGCTTTGGGTGTGTTTGGAGATAAAGGTCAAGGACTGGTTCAGGAATTTGGTATTCAAGATAAAGTCTTTGCCCGAATCATGACTTTCGGAAAAGGTTTGGGTTGTCATGGAGCAGCTATTTTAGGTTCTCAGGAATTGAAAAAATATTTAGTCAATTTTGCCCGAAGTTTTATCTATACTACGGGACTTTCTCCACATTCTGTTGCGACAATTTTAATTGCTTATCAGAATTTAGAAAAAGAAAATAAGGCTATTGAGTTGCTGCGTGAGAATATCATCCATTTCAATCAAGAAAAGAATTTATTGGGTTTAAAACCAATTTTCGTTCGAAGTAAATCATCTATTCAATCGGTTATTATTCCGGGAAATGAAAAGGTAAAAACTATTGCTAAGCAACTTCAGCAAAAAGGTTTTGATGTCAAAGCAATTCTTTCGCCAACCGTTCCCGAAGGACAGGAAAGATTGCGATTTTGTCTACATGCTTTTAATACTAAGGATGAAATATCGGAAGTATTAAAGTTGTTAAGTACTTTTGTTTTTAAATAGGAAGAGATATATAGATCTAAACAAATGGAAGAATCAATTTTCACATTAATAGGAAGATATCAATATACATCAGAAGCAATGATTTTCAAAGGGAAATTAGAATCTGAAGGAATTGAAGTTTATATGAAAGATAATTATACAATTGAAGCTAATCCATTGTATAGTAATGCTATGGGAGGAGTGAAATTATATGTCAAAAATGAAGACTTGTTAAGTGCTCAAGAAATTTTATCACAAATAAGCGAAGTTTCATTAGATGATAATAATAAACCTATTAAATGCCCAAATTGTGGAGCAGAACAAATAGGTATGTTTACTTCGATAAAAGATTTAAAATCGTTAATCACGTTCACATTCTCAACACTTCTTTTAGGAATTCCATTTCGTACGAAGCATAAGTATAGATGTGACAAGTGTAAATTTGAATTTTAGTAACCAATGACAATCTGTTAAATCAGTAGTATCCGTGGACTATTTATTTGGAAACTTTTGAAAAGGATTTTTGAAAAGAAACTTTGTGAATCTTCCTTTATCTTTGTGAATCTTTGCGAAACAAAAAATCTATGAAATTATTTATAACAGGAATTGGTACTGATGTAGGCAAAACTATTGCTTCAGCTATTATAACCGAAGCTTTAGAGGCAGATTATTGGAAACCTATTCAAGCGGGGGATTTAAACACCTCAGACAGTCATAAAATAAAATCTTATATATCGAACGCTAAAACGGTACTTCATCACAATAGTTATGCTTTAAATACGCCAGCGAGTCCACATTTGGCTGCTGAAATGGATAACGTTGTTATTGATTTAGAAAAAATAGTAGAACCAGTTACGGAGAATCATTTGGTTGTTGAAGGAGCAGGAGGACTTTTTGTTCCCCTGAATAATCAAGATTGTGTGATTGATTTAATAAAACCAGACTATAAAGTAATTGTGGTTTCTCGTCATTATTTGGGAAGTATCAATCATACTTTATTAACTATTGAAGCTTTGAAAAGCAGAAATATTGCCATTGCGGGGATTGTATTTAATGGTAAGGAGAATCAATCTACAGAATCTATTATTTTGAAAAAAACCGGTATAAAATGCATTGGAAGAATTAATGAAGAACCCTATTTTGACCAAAATGTAATTCGAGAATATGCTGATTTGTTTCGAGAGAATCTTTTAAGTTTATAGAGAATAGAAAAAAGAACAAAGAGAATAGACTTTCTTATCTTTGTCTAAAATTATATTGTATGGTCTTTATTCTATACTCTATTTTCTATATTCAAAAAAATGACTTTAACAAAAAAAGACAGCCAATATCTTTGGCATCCTTATACCCAACATAAAACGGCTCAAACTCCTATTGCAATTACAAAAGGTGAAGGTGCTTTGCTTTGGGACGAAAACAATAAAGAATATATTGATGCTATTGCTTCGTGGTGGGTGAATCCTTTTGGGCATAGCAACAAATTTATAGCCGATGCTATTTATAAACAATTAACGACTTTAGAGCATGTTCTCTTTGGAGGTTTTACGCATGAACCAGCAGTAAAAGTAGCAGAAAAGTTAATCGAAATTCTGCCTAAAAATCAACAAAAAATATTCTTTTCTGATAATGGTTCGACTTCGGTTGAAGTGGCTATAAAAGTAGCTTTACAGTATTTTTTCAATAAAGGTGAGAAACGAACAACTATTATTGCTTTCGAAAATGCTTTTCACGGCGATACTTTTGCGGCTATGGCAGCAAGCGGAATTTCGTTTTATACCCAGGCTTTTCAAGGAATGTTTATTGATGTGGTGCGCATTCCAGTTCCGGTAAAAGGACAGGAACAGCAAAGTTTTGATGCTTTGAGAAAAGTGATTCAGGAGTATAATTGTGCCGGATTTATCTTTGAGCCTTTGGTACAAGGAGCAGCTGGAATGGTAATGTATGAGCCGAATGCTTTGGATGAGTTAATCCAAATTTGTAAAGAGAATAATGTGCTTACTATTGCTGATGAAGTCATGACGGGTTTTGGTAAAACAGGAAAAACCTTTGCTATAGATTATGCCGAGCAAAAGCCTGATATGATGTGTTTGTCTAAAGCATTGACAGGTGGAACGATTCCTATGGCGATTACAACTTTTACCCAGGAAATATTTGAAGCTTTTTATGATGATGATATTAATAAAGCCTTATTTCACGGGCATACTTTTACCGCTAATCCTACAGGTTGCGCTGCAGCATTAGCTAGTTTTGAGTTGTTGCAAACTCCTGAAATGCAAGCTAATTTGGTTCGGGTAAATGCAAGCCATTTGGCTTTTCAAGAACGTATTAAGAATCATCCAAAAGTGACTACTACCCGGGTTTTGGGGACTATTTTTGCATTGGAAATAAAGAAAGAAAACGAAGAAAGTTATTACGGAACGATGCGTACGAAGTTGTATAATTTCTTTATCGAAAACGGAATCATTCTGCGCCCGGTAGGAAATATTGTTTACATTTTACCGCCTTATATCATTACGGATGAGCAATTGCAAAAAGTCTATGAAGTGGTCGAAAATGCATTGGAAATAGTTTAAATTTGCTAAAAATTTTTCACAAAGATTCACAAAGAAAACACAAAGCTTCGCTAAGTTATTTTATAAAAGTTTTGTGAATCTCTCCGAAAATTCTTTTGCGAATCTTCGTGTAATAAAATAAAAAATCTTGTCACAAATAATCTCCATAACCGCTCTAGCATCTATTTCTCCTTTAGGAAATGACCAGAAAACTATTTGGGAAAATTATCTTTCTGAAAAACATTTTTTCTCTAAAAAGTATTTAGATAATCAGGAAAGCTGGGTTGCCTCGTTAGATGAAAATTCAAGGCAAATTGTGGCTGAATTGCAGCAATCGGATATTAAATACAAATCGTTAGATCCATCGGTTTTGTACGCCATGGCTGCTTCGCGCCAAGCGGTTGCAGATGCAGGATGGGATACCAATTCGGTTTTTGGAATCAATATCGGTTCTTCGCGTGGGGCAACAGATTTATTCGAAAAACATTTTCAGGAATATTTGGAAACGGGCAAGGCACAAACGTTAGCTTCGCCAACAACTACTTTAGGGAATATTTCTTCTTGGGTGGGACACGATTTACAAAGTACGGGACCTGAAATTTCGCATTCTATTACTTGTTCTACGGCCTTACACGCCCTTTTAAACGGTGTGGCCTGGTTGCGTGCCGGAATGGTTGATAAATTTCTTGTTGGTGGCAGTGAGGCCCCTCTAACCGATTTTACCATTGCTCAAATGCGGGCATTGAAAATATATTCGCATAGTGAGGAAGCCTATCCCAATCAGGCACTGAATTTAGATAAAAAACTAAATTCGATGATTTTGGGAGAAGGAGCAGCGGTTTGTTGTCTCGAAATGGGGAAGAAAGATAATGCTTTAGCTTTCATTGAAGGAATTGGTTATGCTACTGAAATTTTGGAACACAATATTTCTATATCATCAGAAGCGACTTGTTTTCAGAAATCGATGAAAATGGCTTTGCAGAATACCAATTTAGAAGATGTTGATGTAATTGTAATGCATGCGCCTGGAACCAAAGCGGGTGATTTAACCGAGTATAAAGCGATTCAGAAAATATTTGGAGAAAACCTTCCGCTGTTAACTACCAATAAGTGGAAAATCGGTCATACGTTTGGTGCTTCGGGAATATTAAGCGTTGAATTAGCCGTTTTGATGTTGCAACACAATCAATTTATTGGAGTGCCTTTTGCGAATGAGCAAACACAAAGCAAACCGATAAAAAAAGTACTGGTAAACGCTGTAGGTTTTGGTGGAAATGCGGTGAGCGTTTTGTTAGGAATTTAACTACGAAGCTCACAAGGAAGGCACAAAGCCCTCAGTTTTTTGTCACAGATTTGACAGATTAAACGGATTTTAAACGATGATTTGTTGTGTTTTTAAGTAAATGATTTTTATAACTGAACACTAAAAACCTGATTACTGATCACTGCTTTCCAAGTCTCTAGCTTTTTCATAAACCAGATTACTCTCAAATCCGCGTCTTAGCATAAAATCACAAAATTTTTTTCTTTTTTTTAGCAAATTGGATTCTTGAATAGATTCCCAATGTCTTGTTGCTAAAGTGTCAAAAGTACTGTAATACTCCTCAGAGCTAATTTCTTTTAAGGCAATATTAATCAAAGTCTGATTAATTCCCCTGAATTTTAATTCATTGGTAATCCTGATTTTTCCCCAATGTTTGATACGGTGTTTTCCCCGGGCAAAACTGCAGGCAAAACGCTCTTCGTTTAGAAAATTGTCGTTGATAAGATGTGCAATTATTTGATCTATTTCTTCCGAATCCATTTTCATGCTTCGCAATTTTTGCTCTACCTCTTCGTGACAACGTTCCTGATAAGCACAATAATGTTCTATTTTTTGGATGGCTTCTTTAAGGGAATAGACTTCTTTCATTCCTGAGGATTTTAGGTATTCAAAATTCGGTTTTTTTATTGATTTTTCAAATCATATTTTTTTGTTTGTAGCTAAGTGGTTGTATAACAGATAAAAAGGTGCTTTGACGATTTTTTTACTTTTTACGATTCATAATTGCTAACTTCAATAGAGAATTAATTGAAAATCATAATCTTATATGGTTTTTTTGACCTGACAAATACTGCTTTAATTCAAAAAAAATACCACATTTTTATTAGAGCCAGTTTTAATTGAATTAAAAAGATTTCTTGTATCAGTCTGAGGCTTTTTTTTATAAAAAAGCAATATAAAAGACCTGTCAAAACTTCATACTAAAAGGCAAACATTCATAAGTTAAAGAATTAGATGGAATTTAAAAAGCTCTAAAATTAATAGATGAGTTTGTTATCGGTATAAAATAGTCTTATGTGAAAAATATTTTGTTGGGACTTTATTGAGAATTGAACCTTAAATGCTGAAATTATGAAAAGAAAAATACTTCAGAATTTTGGACTTAATCATACAACGCAAAGAATTTACTCAATTATACTTTTGATTGGATTGTTTATTATTGGATTTAATCAAAACCTAGCAGCTCAATGTTCTATTGTTGCTAGCCCGGCAGGGAATATAAATGCTAGCACATTTACATGCGGGACTTTGCCACTTAGTGCTTGTAATGGTACTTTAACAGTTGGAAACGGATCTTCGATTACGAATATTTATATGGATGCAGAATTGAATTTAACATGTTTAGGTGCTATTCAGGTTATTGTAAAAAATAAGGGTTCATTTGATTTTTCACCAGGGAATAATCGTTTACTTCTTGCTGAAGGTTCATCGATAACTTTTGAACCGGGATCTGATTTGATTGGAGGGTCTTGTAATGCATCGGAACGAATCTACATAGGGACAAATTTATTAGCAAGTTGTAATGGTGGAGCAGGAGCCGATTTAAGTTTTGCTGATTTATTATCATATGCTGGAACAGGTAGTTTGGCCTCAAATAGTCCGGTTTGCGTTGGTAGTCAAATAACCCTTACGGCAACACCTCCTCCAACTTCTTCAGGTACTTTTACTTACTCTTTTTCTGGTCCGGGTCTTGCAGCGACCTCTTTTTCTTCCAGTCCAACATATAGTTTTACTGCAACTGCTAGTTCAGCCGGGACATATCAGGTCAAAATAAAAAATTCGGGTATTACAAATCCCATGATTGCTGAAAATTCTGTTAGCGTAAATACTTTACCAGCCACACCGACAATAACTCCAGGAAGTTCAACAACTTTTTGTGCAGGAGGAAGTGTGACATTAACATCAAGTGCCGGAACAGGATATTTATGGTCAACAGGAGTAACTACCCAAAGTATAAGTGCTACTACATCGGGTAGTTATACTGTTCAGGTAACAAATGCTGCGGGTTGTCTAAGTGCATCATCATTGGCTACAGTGGTAACTGTAAACCCAATTCCAACAATAACAGGAACGACTCCTTCATCAGTTTGTGGAACAGGAACGGTAACATTGGGAGCCACTGCTTCAGCAGGGACAATCAATTGGTATGCAGCTTCAACAGGAGGTAGCTCATTGGGAACAGGAACCTCTTTTACCACTCCATCAATATCAGGTACGACAACTTATTATGTTGATGCGACCAATTTGGGCTGTACTACAGCAACAAGAACGGCGGTTGTAGCAACGGTGAATCCGATTCCAACAATAACGGGAACTACTCCTTCATCAGTTTGTGGAACAGGAACGGTAACATTAGGAGCCACGGCTTCGGCAGGAACAATTAATTGGTATGCAGCTTCAAGTGGAGGTAGTTCATTGGGAACAGGTGCTTCTTTCACTACTCCATCAATATCAAGTACGACAACTTATTATGTTGATGCTACTAATTCTGGTTGTACTACAGTAACAAGAACGGCGGTTGTAGCAACGGTTAATGCCTTACCCAATAATGTAACTAATGGTTTTTCGGCAACTACCATTTGTGCCGGAGGTAGCCCCCAATTGACTTTTAATGCTGAGGCTTCTAGTTTTTCGGCACCTTATAGTATAACTTATAGAAATGATGCCACTTTAATACAGTATACAGTTGCAATTCCATCTTCGTCAGCTTATAGTTTTACACCCGCAGATAATCCGACATCAAATACAGGTTATACATTAGTTTCTATTTCTAATGCCTCTTGTACAAATACTACAAGTATTGTAGATTCTGGTGCTAATTTGATTGTTCGTCCAATGCCTACAGCTACTATTATTGGTACGACGAGTGTCTGTGTGGGAGATTCTTCTCCTAATATTACATTTGCAAATCCCCAATCAGTTGCTATCACAATAACATATAATATAAATGGAGGAGCAAATCAGACAGTTAATGTTGCATCAAATAATTCTTCGACTGTACCAGTTTCTACAACTGCTGCAGGATCTTTTGTTTATAATTTGGTTAGTGTAATTTATCAAAGTACTCCTAATTGTTCTAATACGGTTTCTGGTAGTGCAACGATAACCGTTAATCCGAATCCAACAGCCAGTGCGGGAAGTGCCTTGTCAGCTATCTGCCAAAGCAGTACTTCTGCAGCTATGGGAGGATCTGTTGGAGGCGGTGCTACTGGAGGTACTTGGTCAGGAGGCTCAGGAACCTGGACCAATGCTACTAATCCATCAACAGCGACTTATACAGCTAGCGCAGGGGAATCCGGCAGTATCACATTAACATTGACAACAAGCGGAGGATCCTGTGGTACAGTAACAGCGACAAAAACAATAACCGTTAATCCGAATCCAACAGCCAGTGCGGGAAGTGCCTTGTCAGCTATCTGCCAAAGCAGTACTTCTGCAGCTATGGGAGGATCTGTTGGAGGCGGTGCTACTGGAGGTACTTGGTCAGGAGGCTCAGGAACCTGGACCAATGCTACTAATCCATCAACAGCGACTTATACAGCTAGCGCAGGGGAATCCGGCAGTATCACATTAACATTGACAACAAGTGGAGGGTCTTGTGGTACTACAACAGCGACAAAAACGATAACTGTTAATCCAAATCCAACAGCCAGTGCGGGAAGTGCCTTGTCGGCTATCTGCCAAAGCGGTACTTCTGCAGCTATGGGAGGATCCGTTGGAGGAGTTGCTACCGGCGGTACTTGGTCAGGAGGCTCAGGAATCTGGACAAATGCCACTAATCCATCAACAGCGACTTATACGGCTAGCGCAGGAGAATCCGGCAGTATCACTTTGACATTGACAACAAGTGGAGGATCTTGTGGTACTACTACAGCGACAAAAACGATAACTGTTAATCCAAATCCAACAGCCAGTGCGGGAAGTGCCTTGTCGGCTATCTGCCAAAGCGGTACTTCTGCAGCAATGGGAGGATCCGTTGGAGGCGGTGCTACTGGAGGTACCTGGTCAGGAGGCTCAGGAACTTGGACAAATGCCACAAATCCATCAACAGCGACTTATACAGCTAGCGCAGGAGAATCCGGCAGTATCACATTAACATTGACAACAAGCGGAGGATCCTGTGGTACAGTAACAGCGACAAAAACAATAACCGTTAATCCGAATCCAACAGCCAGTGCGGGAAGTGCCTTGTCAGCTATCTGCCAAAGCAGTACTTCTGCAGCTATGGGAGGATCTGTTGGAGGAGGTGCTATTGGAGGTACCTGGTCAGGAGGTTCAGGGATTTGGACAAATGCCACAAATCCATCAACAGCGACTTATACAGCTAGCGCGGGAGAATCCGGCAGTATCACTTTAACATTGACAACTAGCGGAGGATTCTGTGGTGCTACAACAGCGACAAAAACAATAACCGTAAATCCAAATCCAACAGCCAGTGCAGGTAGTGCCTTGTCAGCTATCTGTCAAAGCGGTACTTCTGCAGCAATGGGAGGATCGGTAGGAGGAGGTGCTACTGGAGGTACTTGGTCAGGAGGTTCAGGAACTTGGATTAATGCCACTAATCCATCAACAGCGACTTATACAGCCAGCGCAGGAGAATCCGGCAGTATCACTTTAACATTGACAACTAGCGGAGGATCCTGTGGTACTACAACAGCGACAAAAAACATAACAGTTAATCCTTTGCCAACAACTCCAATAGTAGGAACTCTTATCCAACCAACATGTGTTATGTCAACAGGAAGTGTCGAGTTAAGTGGTTTGCCAGCCTCTGGTACATGGACTATAAACCCCGGTGGTTATACAGGAACTGGTACTACAACTACTATTTCTGGTTTAGCTGTGGGAACTTATAATTTCACGGTTTATAATGGGACTTGTACTTCATTGGCTACAGCAAATGTTGTTATTGATCCAGTGATTACAAATACTTGGACTACGTCCTGGTCTAATGGTACTCCAACAATTTTACAAGCTATTGTTTTTAATGGAAACTTTTCTTCCACTGCCGATTTGGACGCTTGTTCTTGTCAGGTTACAACTGGATCAAGCGTTGTTATAAATTCAGGACATACCTTAAAAATAACCAATCAAGTAGAAGTCTTAGGTACGGGGTCATTAACTTTCGAGAACAATGCGAGTTTAGTACAAATTAATGATGCTGCAATAAATACGGGAAATATTAATTATAAACGTTATACTACTCCAGTAAGACGTTATGATTTTACCTATTGGTCTTCTCCAGTTGCGGGACAAACTTTAAAGAATTTATCGCCTAATACATTAGGGGATAAGTATTATGGCTATAATCCTAGTACAGGCTGGGTGATTTATTATAATGGAGCGGCTACTATGGTAGCCGGTAATGGGTATCTTATCAGAGCTCCGGAAACATTCAGCATTACTGTTGCTGCAATTGATACAAATCCTGTGTTTATTGGAAAACCTAATAATGGTGTGGTATCTTTAGCACTGACTGCAAATAACTCCTATCTCCTAGGAAATCCTTATGCCTCAGCTATTAATGCGGATGCTTTTTTAGATGCTAATTCAACGGTGTTAGAAGGAACGCTTTATTTTTGGACACATAATTCACCACCAAGTATCTCCGTAGCAGGAGATGCTATTTATAATTATACTTCAAATGATTATGCAAGTTATAATAGAACAGGTGGAGTGGGAACAGGAACGGCAGCCATAACTGGAGGGGCAACTCCAAATGGCAAAATTGCAGCCGGTCAGGGATTTTTTGCGCCTACAAGTGTCACTGGGGGAACGTTGGTTTTTAATAATAGTATGAGAATTACAGGAAATAATTCACAGTTTTTCAAATTAAGTACTAGTACTAAATCAGCTATTACCGTAGCTATTGCAGAGAAAAATCGTATTTGGTTAAACTTAACCAATAAAGAGGGGGCTTTTAAGCAAACTTTAATTGGTTATTTAACTGGGGCGACTAATAATTATGATCCCGGTTTTGATGGTGTAACTTACGATGGAAACCAATATGTTGATTTTTATAGTGTGAATCAGGGAATGAATTTGTCTATTCAGGGACGTGCACTTCCTTTTGTTGAAAAAGACAGTATAACTTTAGGATATAAGTCGGCAATTAAAGGTGAATTCCAAATTAGCATCGATCATGCTGATGGGGCATTAATGTCACAAACAGTATTTTTAGAAGATAAAGATTTAAAAATATTACATGATTTGAGAAAAGAGCCTTATACTTTTAGTACAGAGAAGGGTGTTTTTAATACTCGTTTTATGTTGCGTTATGTAGAAAAAAATACAGTTGAGCAAGTTGATAAAACGGTGTTGGTTTCGGTAAATAAAAATGAAATTAGTGTAAGTTCTTCAGAAGATATGATATCAAAAATTATTATTTATGATATTTCAGGAGCAATAATTTATCAGAAAGACGAAATAGATACTAACGATTATGTGATTCAAAATTTGAATTTGGCACCTCAAGTTCTTATTGTAAATGTGATTTTGGTAAATGGAAAAACGACTTCAACAAAAATAGTTTATTAATACAAGGGCACTAACTAAGTTTTAGATTTATAATTATCCCGGTTGCGAAAGTAATCGGGATTTTTTTGTGATTAAAGAAGATTTGTGCATTCTTAAACTGACTTGTTTTGTTGTAATAAATCTTTTTTAAAATATAAACCATAGAGTTGATTTGTTGCTAAATACTTAATATAAAAGAGGGTTTTACAAGTGTTAAATATGCACTTCAACGAGAAAACAAGTACATAGACGTTTTTAGTTTTTTGAACAGGAAATTACATTTAATCTTGCTCTATAATTCAGTTTTATTAATTGAAAATTAAAGTTTTAAGGCTTGTCCGTCCCAAATCAATTTTGTTTTTTATGAGGCTAATTTTACTTAAGAAATCTTTTTTTATATTTTTAATTGTTTTGTTTTTTTCTTTTGCCTTTGTGACCAAAGGAAATGCACAGTGTTCAATTACTACATCTAGAAATACTACTGGACTTAGTTGTGGTACTTCTCCTTTAAGTGCTTGTGGGGGAGTTTTATACATAGGTGATGGAACGAATACTATGATATTAACAATGACGTCAAATGTGGATCTTTCTTGTTTGGGACCAATTCGTTTTATTATTAAAAATGGAGCTTCAGTAGATTTTTCTACAGGGAATTATGATCTTCAATTGGCTGCAGGTTCTTCAATTGAAATTGAAAGTGGAGGACAACTTGGGGCTGCAACTAACTGTAGTGCTTCAGATTTGGTTAAAATAGGAGGGATAAACGTAGCATCTTGTAATGGTAGTGGTGGTGGAGTTTTGACAGATTTTCCAGGTTTAGTTTCAAGTGGTGGTTATAGTTCTGTAAATGCTACAGCAAGTCCTAGTTCTTTTTGTGATTCTGCAAGTCCAACATTAACAGCAACGGCTAATCCTTCGAGTGGAGTTACGTTTAAATGGTACGATGCTCAAAGTGGAGGGAATCTTTTGGATACAGGAGCTACCTATAGTCCAGGGACAATTTATACTACCAAAACTTATTATGTAGAAGCTGTTTATAGTGGGTATAATACAGTAAGGAAAGCAGTAACTGTAACAGCAAATCAAACGCCATCAGGTTTAAGTTATACAATTTCTTCACCTAGTTATTGTCTTGGTAATGCTATTTCTGCTAATAGCGCTACATTAACATCATCAGGAAGTTCAAGTGTTACTTATTCAGTTAGTCCTGTATTGCCTTCAGGTTTGTCTTTAAATACCTCTACAGGTACTATTACAGGGACACCTACAGTAGCTATATCTGCTACAAATTATACAGTAACAGCTTCTAATACCTGCGGTAATACAACAAGCGTCTTAAACATAACAGTAAATACAAATTCCATTGCTCCAACTAGTATTACAGGAACAAGCACAATTTGCAGTGGAAACTCAACGACTTTATCTTTAAATGGTGGAACTGCAGGAGCAGGTGCTACAGCTAAATGGTATACCGGTTCATGTGGTGGGACTTTGGTTGGTACAGGAAATAGTGTAATTGTTTCACCAACAACCACTACTGTTTATTATGTGCGATATGAGGGAACATGTAATACGACAACATGTGCTTCGACAACGGTAACGGTGACGGCTACTCCAACTATTCCGGGAACGATAACTCAGCCAACAAATACATGTGCTAGTACTTCAGGAAATACATTTAGTATAGCAGCTGTTAGTGGTGCAACATCCTATACTTGGTCAGTTACCGGTACTGGTTGGTCAGTTACTTCAGGGGGAACAACAACTTCTGCTACTATTACGATAGGTTCAGGAGTTGGTACAGTTTCGGTTAGTGCTACCAATGCTTGCGGAACAAGTTTAACATCTACAACAGGAAATATCACTCCAACATCTGTCCCTGTTACTCCGGGAACGATAACTCAGCCAACAAATACATGTGCTAGTGCTTCAGGAAATACATTTAGTATAGCAGCTGTTAGTGGTGCAACATCCTATACTTGGTCAGTTACCGGTACTGGTTGGTCAGTTACTTCAGGGGGAACAACAACTTCTGCTACTATTATGATAGGTTCAGGAGTTGGTACAGTTTCGGTTAGTGCTACCAATGCTTGCGGAACAAGTTTAACATCTACAACAGGAAATATCACTCCAACAAATGCTCCAGCTATTCCGGGAACAATTACTCAGCCAACAAATACATGTGCTAGTACTTCAGGAAATACATTTAGTATAGCAGCTGTTAGTGGTGCAACATCCTATACTTGGTCAGTTACCGGTAGTGGTTGGTCAGTTACTTCAGGGGGAACAACAACTTCTGCTACTATTACGATAGGTTCAGGAGTTGGTACAGTTTCGGTTAGTGCTACCAATGCTTGCGGAACAAGTTTAACATCTACAACAGGAAATATTACTCCAACATCTGCCCCTGTTACTCCGGGAACGATAACTCAGCCAACAAATACATGTGCTAGTACTTCAGGAAATACATTTAGTATAGCAGCTGTTAGTGGTGCAACATCCTATACTTGGTCAGTTACCGGTACTGGTTGGTCAGTTACTTCAGGGGGATCAACAACTTCTGCTACTATTACGATAGGTTCAGGAGTTGGTACAGTTTCAGTTACTGCTACTAATGCTTGTGGGACAAGTTCTGCTTCTACAACAGGAAATATCACTGCAGTCACGGTGTCAGCTCCAACAGCAGGAACACCAACTAATCCAAACTGTGCAGTGCCAACAGGGAGTGTGCCTTTGAGTGGTTTGCCAACTTCAGGAACTATTGTTCAAACAGGAAGTCATGATGATACTTATATTATTACTGGAGGGGGAACACAAACAATAACAGGGCTTCTTCCTGGAAATTATAATTTTGCCGTTTCTAATGGAGGTTGTACTTCTGCCACGGTAAATGTTACTATTGCTAGTCCCGTTACAAATACTTGGTCATCTGGTTCTTGGAGTAATGGAACGCCTACAATTAACCAAAGATTGGTTTTTGCTTCGGACTATACAAATGTAAATGATGTTGATATTGAAGGTTGTTCTTGTCAGGTTACAGGTTCGGCAGCTGTTACCATAAAATCGGGACGTACTTTAAAAATTGAAAATGGTGTTGATATAGCTAGTACAGGTTCGCTTACTTTTGAAAATAATGCGAGTTTGGTTCAAATAAATGATAATCCTACAATAAACTCTGGGAATGTCAATTATAAACGTTATACTGCAGCTGTAAAACGTTATGATTTTACTTATTGGTCTTCTCCGGTTGCGGGACAAACTTTGAAAAATTTATCACCTAATACGCTTTATGATAAGTATTATGGTTATAATCCATCTACAGGCTGGATGATTTCATATAATGGAGTAGCTACTATGGAAGCAGGTAAAGGTTATCTTATTAGGGCTCCGCAAACATTTAGTATTACTGTTGCTGCAATTGATACTAATCCAGTATTTATAGGGAAACCTAATAATGGAGTTGTGTCTTTTTCAATTGCAGGGGATCAAGTGCATCTTTTAGGTAATCCTTATCCATCAGCAATTGATGCCGATGCATTTTTAACTGAAAATGCAAGTAAGTTAGAAGGTACACTTTATTTTTGGACACATAATTCGGCACCAAGTAATGCTGTTGCAGGCGATGCTACTTATAATTATACTACCAGTGATTACGCAACCTATAATCGTACTGGGGGAGTAAGTACAGCTCTTGCAGCTGCTCCAGGCGGAACTTTACCAAATGGGAAAATTGCAGCGGGTCAAGGTTTTTTTGCGCCAGCCAGTACTGCGGGAGGAACAGTAGTGTTTAAGAATAGTATGCGATTGAGTTCGACTGGGACATTATTAAATAATTCACAATTTTTTAAATTGAGTGGAACATCTAAAATGACAACTAATACCGAAGCTGAGAAAAACCGTATCTGGTTGAATTTAACTAACAAAGAGGGGGCATTCAAACAGACTTTAGTAGGTTATTTAACAGGGGCTACTAACGATTATGATGGTGGTTTTGATGGAGTTACTTATGACGGAAATCAATTTGTTGATTTTTATAGTGTGAATCAAGGAGTGAATTTATCTATTCAAGGACGCGCACTTCCTTTTGTGAAAAAAGATAGTGTGGCTTTAGGATATAAATCGACTATAAAGGGTGAATTCCAAATTAGTATCGACCATACTGATGGCACTTTGGCGACACAAAATATTTTCTTAGAGGACACAGATTTGAAAGTGCTTCATGATCTTAAAAAAGAGGCTTATACTTTTAGTACAGAGAAAGGTGTTTTCAATACTCGTTTTATATTGCGTTATGTAGATAAAAACGCTGTCGAGCCAGTGGTTGATACGCCACAAGTTGACGAAACGGTATTGGTTTCTGTAAGTAACAGTGAAATTGCTGTAGGTTCTACAGAAGATTTAATTTCAAAGATTATTATTTATGATATTTCAGGGAAAATTCTCTATGAAAAAGAGGACGTAGCAGCTAATAATTTTGTGGTGCAAAATTTAATATCTAGCCAACAAGTGCTTTTTATAAATGTAGTTTTGGCGAATGGAAAAACAACTTCAACAAAAATAATTTATTAATGAAGAGTTACTAACTAAATTAAATTTATAATTATCCCGATTGCAAAAGTAATCGGGATTTTTTTGTCTTAATCTGGAGTTGGTTGCTGAATTTTAATTTTTTTAGATTTATTTAATTGAAAATCTTATTGTTAACTTTATTTGGGCTGAATAATTGTAGTTTTAAACTTTATTATTTTGTTAAAAAACGTATTTTAACAGTAAATTACTTCTTTTGGTCGATTTTTTTTATAATTTTATTCTAGATTTTTTAACCCCCTAAAAAATTGTGTTTACCTGATATTATCATATCGGGCTGGCTATTTAATTTTTTTAATAAAGGGTTATGAATAAGATTTACTTTCTTTTTTTTGTGCCAATGAGAATGCTTGAGGCTACTCATTTCTCATTGTTAATGTTTTTTTTGATTTCTATCTTTTCCTATAGTCAGACTACTAAAACATTTAGTTCTTCGGGAACTCTTGAATTGCCTGCCGGTGTTACTAGTTTATCCGTTCAATGTTGGGGAGCCGGTGCTGGTGGTGGTGGATCTAATAATACATTGTCAGCTGCGGGTGGTGGTGGTGGTGGTGCATTTAAACAAGGAACTGTGACGGTAGGTGTCGATAAGGATAATGTGAAAGTTGCTTATATTGTTGGTGCAGGAGGTGCAGGAGGATCTACAACTAATATTAATGGTTCTGCCGGAGGTGTTAGTGTTTTTTCTACTGTTTCGGCTAATGGAGGAGCTGGTGGACAAGGGGGTACTTCGTTAATTCAATACGGTACAGGAGGAACCGGAGGCGCAGCAGGTGATTATAAGGGAGGAAATGGGGCTAATGCCTATCTTTTAGCAGGTTCCGTTATTCCTTTGGTTTTAGAAGCAAATAATGGAGGAGGAGGAGGGAGTAGTGCCGGAACAGCTTCAAACGGAAATAATGCTTCGGGAAAGAATGGAGGTGTAGCTGTAACTAATGGAGGTGCAGGAGGTGCAGGAAATTCACATAATGTGATAGATATACTGCTTTCACCGGATAATCCAGGTTCACCAGGTAGTTCGCCTGGAGGCGGAGGCGGTGGTGGAGTTGGGGTTGGAGTAGTTAATGGTGTTGTTGGTGGACTTATAAATGGTAACGTAGCAGCAAGTAATGGAGGAAATGGAGGGAACGGTCAGATAAAAGCGACTTATACCTGTCCTACTTACAGTGTTTCGAATGTTTCTTCTACAACTGCTTGCAATACTTTTGGAACGGCTACTGTTACGTTGACTTCCAGTGCTGCTGGATTGCCAATAGGTACTTATACCGTAACTTATGATAGAACAGTGCCCTCAGCATCAGGACTTATGGCTACTATGGTAGTAGAAACGGCAGGAACGGGTAGTTTTACAGCTGCCGGATTAACAACAGTAGGAACAAGTAGAATAACAATAAAAAGCTTAACATCGGTAGATTGTTCTACTAGTATTAGTAATCAGTATGCTGATTTAACCGTAGGAACTGTTCCTGTGCAACCTGGAGTAATTAGCGGATATACAAATCAATGTGCCGGAAACACTTCTCAAACTTATAGCATAGCTTCAGTAGCTAATGCTACATCATATATCTGGACAGTGGATTCTGCTTCAGGCTGGGCAATTACTACCGGACAAAATTCGAATTCAATTACAGTTACAGTTGGTAACGCTGCAGCTAATGTAAGCGTGGTGGCTGTAAATAGTTGTGGAAATTCTACAGCCAGTACTTTGGCAGTTAGCCTAAATTTGCCAGCTCCAACAGCGTCAGTTACTTTACAACCTACATGTGCAGTAAATACAGGAACTATAACCTTTACTGCTCCTGCTACGGGTGTAGGAATGAGTTATAGTATTAATGGAGTTGACTATTCTAATACTACGGGAGTTTTTACTTTGGTTCCTATTGGGAGTTATAATGTGACGGCTAAGTATCCTTCGGGTTGTGTTTCTAATGTGGCCGTAGTATCGATGCAATCCTCAGTTATTACCAGGACTTGGAATGGCTCATGGGATACTGTTCCTACCATAGAAAATAAAGTAGTTTTTGCAGCGAATTATAATAATGTGGATGCTGATATAGAAGCTTGTTCCTGTCAGGTTAATTCAGGAGCTTATGTTACTATAAAATCGGGACGCTATTTAAAATTAAGAAATGAATTAGTAGTTGATGCGAATGGTTCACTTACTTTTGAGAACAATGCCAGTTTGGTTCAAATGAATAATGAAAGTGTGAATTCAGGAGAAATTATCTATAAGCGGTACACAAAGCCTGTAAAAAGATATGATTTTACCTATTGGTCTTCGCCAGTAATAGGGGAGTCTTTGTATGATGTATCGCCTTTTACTTTAGGAGATAAATATTATAGTTATGATCCCAGTTTAGGTTGGCAAATTCATTATAGCGGTAATAAGATAATGCTGCCGGGAGAAGGTTATATTATCAGGGCACCACAAACTTTTAGTATTACCTCGGCAACAATCGATTATAATCCTAAGTTTGAAGGAAAGCCTAATAATGGAGAAATTAAAAAGAATTTAACTGGAAATTTGGTGCATCTTTTGGGGAATCCTTATCCATCGGCTATGAGTGCCGATGCTTTTTTATCTGAAAATGCAAGTAAATTAGAAGGGACACTTTATTTTTGGACACATAATTCACCGCCTAGTGAGAATGTGGATCCTTATGGGGATGCAAATACTAAGTATAATTATACTACCAATGATTATGCGACTTATAATCGTACAGGAGGAGTAGGTACTGCTGCTGTTACTGATTCGGATACAAATGATAATAACAATTTAAGTGTTCCAAATGGAAAGATTGCTGCAGCCCAAGGCTTTTTTGCGCCGGCAAGTGTAACAGGCGGGGAAATAGTTTTTAAAAATGAAATGCGTCTTTTGAGCGGAGTTGTAATGGATAATTCACAGTTTTTTAAATCGGGCGCAGTTTCAAAATCCGCTAATGAAGTAGAAAAAAATCGTTTATGGTTGAATTTAACTAATGCGCAAGGAGCTTTTAAGCAAACATTGATTGGGTATATAACTGGAGCAACAAACGAGTACGAAGGAAGTTTTGACGGTGTAAGCTATGATGGAAATCAATATGTGGATTTTTATAGTGTAAATCAGGAATTGAATTTATCTATTCAAGGTCGTGCTTTACCATTTCAAAAAAAGGACAGTATTGCATTGGGTTACAAATCGGCAATTGTAGGAGAATTTAAAATTAGTATTGATCATGCCGATGGTGTTTTAGCTTCGCAAAAAGTATTTTTAGAAGATAAATTGTTAGGTGTGCTATATGATTTAAAAGAACCTTATTTTTTTACTACCGAAAAAGGAATTTTTAATGATCGTTTTGTGTTGCGCTATCAGGATAAAACAGCAGTGATTGAGGATGATACTGATGTTCCAGATGTTGATGTTTCGGTTGAAGGAGTGTTGATTTCGACCAATGATAAGATAATAACGATTAATATTGCCGATGATGTAATTAGTGCTGTTTATGTTTATGATCTTTCGGGAGAAATAGTTTATTCGGATACAGCAGTTAATGCAACGGGAGCTATAATTGGTGATTTATCGGTTGGTCATCCGGTTTTAATTGTTCAGGTAGTACTGAAAAATGGTAAAAAAGCCTCTAAGAAAATAATCTATTAAGATTTCGATATAAATTAAAAAATCCATTAGATTTTTTAAGTCTAATGGATTTTTAATGTTTTAAAAAGATATATTTATTTTCCTTTGATTGATGCTTCTACATTACGCTCAATAGTATGTCCTGGGCGAGACCATTTTGGCTTTTCACCTAGAGGGGCAAATTGAGAATCAGCAGCTTCAACAGTTTTTGGTTGCGAAACTTTAGTAAATGGTTTTTGTGGATTTAGACCTAACATTTCAAACATTTTCATGTCTTCGTTAACATCAGGGTTTGGAGTTGTTAGCAGTTTGTCACCAGCAAAAATAGAATTGGCACCCGCAAAAAAGCACATGGCTTGTCCTTCACGACTCATGTTAGTTCTTCCTGCTGATAAACGCACCTGAGTTTCCGGCATAACAATACGGGTGGTTGCTACCATACGAATCATTTCCCAGATTTCAACTGGTTTTTCTTCTTCCATTGGAGTTCCTTCAACAGCAACTAAAGCATTGATTGGCACTGATTCCGGTTGTGGGTTTAATGTAGAAAGTGCAACCAGCATTCCTGCGCGGTCTTCGATGCTTTCTCCCATTCCGATAATTCCTCCGCTACAAACAGTAACATTGGTTTTACGAACGTTTTCTATGGTTTCTAAACGATCTTCAAATCCTCTTGTCGAAATTACTTCTTTGTAATATTCTTCAGAAGTATCAAGGTTATGGTTGTAAGCATAAAGTCCTGCTTCAGCCAGACGTTGTGCCTGGTTTTCGGTAATCATACCCAGAGTGCAACATACTTCCATGTCTAATTTGTTGATGGTGCGAACCATCTCTAAAACCTGATCAAATTCAGGTCCGTCTTTTACGTTTCTCCAGGCAGCTCCCATGCATACACGAGATGAGCCTGATTCTTTAGCGCGTAAAGCCTGTGCTTTTACTTGATTAACCGACATTAAATCGTTTCCTTCAACACCTGTGTGATAACGTGCTGCTTGAGGACAATAGCCACAATCTTCCGGACAACCTCCTGTTTTTATAGATAATAATGTAGATACCTGAACCACATTAGGGTCGTGGTGTTCTCTATGAATAGAGGCTGCTTCAAAAAGCAAATCCATCATAGGTTTATTATATATGGCGATAATTTCTTCTTTTGTCCAGTTATGTTTTGTAATACTCATTGTATTGTCTTTTTTGATGGCTCAAAAGTAGTCAAAATGTTCAAAATGGCAATGCAATAGCTTTAAAAAGGAATAGTAACAAAAGAACAGTTGAATTATTAATCAGATGAAAATTGATTATTCCAATACAGCATTAATAAAAGAGTGACAATTACAGACGAAGCAATGCCTTCAAACAATAATGATATGGAATAGGCATCAATGGTAGGATTGCCCCCAAAAAGGAAAGTTTCTGATAAAGATGCTACAAATGCATCCCCGCCTTGCAAATAACTGTAAATAACAAGTCCAATGATGCTTAAAATAACACCAATTATTGAGGTTAACATGGCAGAAACTGCATTTGAGACAAACTTTTTTTGGTTTTCTTTTAGATTCATCTGAATGGTTCTATTGACTCCGTAAAAAACAAAAAGTACATTTAAAAAGCGTAAATAAAACAAATGAGCCAGATTTAAAGTTTCCATCAAAAGAAAGTAAATACTAATAGCTATGAAAATAATAAATCCGTTTATAATTTCTTTAGGTGGTTTCATTTTGGCTGAATTGAAATTAAAAGATGATTTTTAAGATGGTAGGTTTTAGTCTGACGGATATTTTTTCTTCCAATATAACATTAGAGAAAAAGTTACAATTACCGCCGAAACAATTCCTTCAAAAAGTAAAGAAATGTTATAAGTCATTACAGAAGGGCTTCCTACAAACAATAATGATTCTGATAATGTTTTAATGTATTCGTCTCCTCCTTTAGCATAGATATAGGCTACCAAGCCCATAATACTAAAAAGCACACCGGCTAATGCAGTTAGTAATGCTGAAATGGCATTGTCAGCAAAATCAGTTTTGCCTTCGTTAAAATTAGTTTTTAAAGTTCTATTAACACCATAATAGATAAATACAATGTTGAATAGTCTTAAGAAAAATAAATTAGAAAGGTGCAAAACCTCCATTAGCAAAAAATAAAGAGCAATACCTATAAAAATAATAACTCCATTGTATAATTCTTTTGGCAGTTTCATACGCTTAATTTTTTAAGGTTAATAAAAAATACTTCTTTGATGAACAGGGTATTGTCTATCAAATTTACGTAAAAAACAGGAGTTTATTTAATAAAATGGACGTTTTTTTATTAGATTCTAAAGTTCTTTGATGTAAGAAAGTGTTTGGATTTTGTCTTTCTCTATTTGTTCTTTTAATAAAGTTATAGAGTCAAATTTTTCTTCTCCGCGAATGCGTTTTAGGATTGAAACAGTAATTTTTTGATCGTATAAATCGGCATCAAAGTCTAGATAATGAACTTCTACTGACAGCTGTTCGCCGCCAACAGTCGGGTTGAGACCAATATTCATCATACCATAGATTTTTTGTCCGTTGATTTGGCTAGATACAATATAGACTCCTTTTAGCGGAATAAGTTTGTAATCTTCCTCTATTTTTAGATTGGCTGTTGGAAAACCGATGGTTCTTCCCAGTTGCTTTCCTTTGATTACGGTTCCGGTTAAAATATAGTTATAGCCTAAGTATTTATTGGCTAAAAGCATGTTTCCTTCTTGGATAGCATTTCTAATTTTAGTCGAACTTACTGAAATATCGTTGATTTCTTGTGCGGATATTTGTTCGACTTCAAAGTTGTATTTTTTACCAAATTCGATAAGGTTGTTGATATCGGCGGTTCTGTTTCTGCCAAAACGGTGGTCGTAACCAATGATTATTTTGTGAATTTTAAACTGTTCAACCAGTACTGTTTTTACGAATTCTTCGGCTGTTAATCTTGAAAAACTTTCGTCAAAAGGATGGATAACAAGGTTTTGTATTCCTAATTCTTCCAGCAGATTTACTTTTTCGGCAATGGTGTTTAATAGCTTTATTTCGGAACGTTCCTGTAAAATCATTCTTGGATGTGGAAAAAATGTCAAAACAAGGCTTTCGTATTTTTCGTCAAGAGTGTTTTGAATTACTTTTTCCAGTATTTTTTTATGTCCAATATGTACCCCATCGAAAGTACCTAGAGTAAGGATTGTTTTTTTTGGAGAACTGAAATCTTTTATAGAATGAAAAATCTTCAAAGCAATTATTTTATGGTAGTGTAAATTTATGCTATTAATGCTGCAAATTTATACTATCTAAATTAAATATAACGGTGTGCCAATTCTATTTTTGAAGTATTTCTGTTGAATCTTAGAAAAAGTTGAGATAATTTTTAGTAAATGAGTTTGTTTTAATGCTGTAATTTAAACGGGACTGTTGGATATATTTTGATTAAAATGCTTTATTTTTGAAACAAAATATAAGCTAGTCATGAAAATAAACAGTGTATTCGTATTTATTTTATTGTGGTTTTCAGTTATTCATGCTCAAGATCAGGAACCATGGAAAAAAATCAATCCATCTGTTGCTCAGACTACAGCCAGACTCTTAGGGAAATTAGAGACTAATAATCCTATTTTATTTCAGTTTGATGAAGAGACTTTAAAAACCAGGCTTGAAAAGGTTCAGGATAAGACACTTTTAAATAATACAATTCAAATCACTGTTCCAAATGCTAAAGGAGTTTTGGAAAAATTTGCCATCCGTGAGGATTCAAATTTTGAGCCAGAACTTCAGGCAAAATATCCGGATATTCGCTCTTATTCGGGAACAGGTATTACCGACCCTTCTGCTGTTTTGAATTTCAGTATGTCTCCATTGGGAATACAAACGATGATTACCAGAAATGGAAATCAGATGGAATTTATTGAAAAAGACACAGAGAATAATGATGTATATGTGGTTTTTGATTCCAAAAGTAAATTGAAAGAACGCTTGCCTTTTAGTTGTGCTACTGACGATGAGTTAGCTTTAACCCAAAAAATAAGTAGTCAAACGGCTAAATTAGTATCAAGTGATAAAAAATTCAGGACTTTGCGATTAGCCTTGTCTTGTACGGGAGAATATGCAGTCTATCATGGAGGTACTGTTTCTCTTGCACTAGCCGCTATGAATGCTACGATGACAAGGGTGAATGGAATTTTTAGTAGAGATTTGGCGGTGAAGCTTCTTATTATAACTAATAATAATTTGGTAATCTATACCAATGCTTCAACTGATCCTTATTCTCCATCAAGTACGGGTGTAGGTGATGAAAATACCGATGGGAAGTGGGGAACGGAATTGCAGGCTAATTTAACAAGCGTTATAGGTAGTGCTAATTATGATATTGGTCATTTATTTGGAGCAACTGGTGGTGGCGGAAATGCTGGTTGTATAGGTTGTGTTTGTGATGCCGGAAAAGGAAGTGCTTATACCTCTCCATCTAACGGGGTTCCTAAAGGAGATACTTTTGATATTGATTTTGTGGCTCATGAAATGGGGCATCAATTAGGGGCAAATCACACTTTTTCTTATGATATTGAAGGAACAGGAGTGAGTATAGAGCCGGGAAGTGGTTCAACCATTATGGGGTATGCCGGTATTACAACCGATTATGATGTAGAACAACATTCGACGGATTATTTTTCATTTGCAAGTATTAGCCAAATTCAGAATAATTTGGCGTCTAAGATTTGTCCGGTTGTTACCACTATTAGTGCTGCTGCACCGACCGTAAATGCTGGTGCTGATTATACAATTCCAAAAGGTACAGCTTTTGTTTTAAAAGGAACTGGAGGTTCTTCGTCTTCGGCAACTTATGTTTGGGAAGAAAATGATTCCGCTACTTCAGCAAGTGGTGATTTGAGTTTTGCATTGAGTACTAAAACTAATGGTCCTCTTTTCAGGTCTTTTCCTCCCGTAAATACTCCTGTTAGATACATGCCAAGTTTTGAAAATGTTTTAGCAGGAAGGTTGACTAGTAAATGGGAGTCGGTGTCTACAGTTGCCAGAACACTCCATTTTGTTTTAACGGCCAGGGATAATGCTGCCGAGGGATTGGCTCAGACTCTTTCAGATGAAATGGTGGTTAATGTAAGCGGAACAGCAGGGCCGTTTGAAGTGACTTCTCAAAATATAGACAATTTAAGTTGGTTTCAAAATACGAACCAAATCATTACTTGGAATGTAAATGGAACGGATGCTTTGGCTGGTTCATCAAAAGTTAATATTAAGCTTTCAACCGATAATGGGGTTACGTTTCCGGTTACTTTAGCTTCGGCTGTCGCCAATGACGGTTCTGAAACGATTTCTGTGCCTAATGTTTCGTCTCAATATTGTAGAATTTTAATTGAACCAACGGATAATATCTATTATGCTATCAATAGTAAGACATTCGCAATAGGGTATACAGTTGAGTCTAGTTGTCAAACTTATGATTTTTTAACAACGCCGTTTAATATACCAGAGCAAGGGAGTTTTGCTTCTAAGACAATAACTGTTTCTTCTACTACTTCTTCTGTGCTTGATGTGAATGTAAATATTGATATTTCGCATACTTATTTTTCAGATGTACAGATGGAACTTGTAAGTCCGCAAGGGACTGTTGTAAAGTTGTTTTATAATGGATGTGGTACTACTAATGGTCATTTGTTGTTGAATTATGACGATGCCGGAGGAGATTTGTCTTGTGGGAATACAGTTTTGCAAACTGTTGCTCCTTTGGGAGTTTTAGGTGATTTTAATGGCGAAAATCCACAAGGAACCTGGACATTGCGTATTCGTGATATTTATACCAACGATACCGGAGTTTTAAATGCGGCTTCGGTTAGTATTTGTACGCAAAATTATACTTTGGTGCCTTATGATGAAATAACTCAGGATTTAAGAGTGAGTTCTAATCCTAATGATGGTAATTTTAATGTAAAATATATTAGTACTTCTTCTAACAATACGATTGAAATTTTGGTTTATAATGTTTCTGGGAAAAGGATATTTAATAAAAAATATCCTAATAATGGTGGTTTTGATGAAGATATTCAGTTACCAAATAAGCCTCAGGCGGGAATTTATTTTGTAACGTTGATAGATGGAGATACAAAAAAAACAACCAAAATGATTGTTAATTAAGGATTGTGATTTGTAATAAAAAAAAGGCTGGAAAATAATTTATTTTCCAGCCTTTTTTTTATTTTCCATTAAAGCTTGTCATGGTGTTTTCGAGGCCAGCCGTTCCGAAAGATTTGATAATCTCGGAGGCTACTTCAAGGCGTTCAGGGAGTGCTTCTTTTTCGGAGTCATTCCATTCGCCCAACACGTAATCTACTTGTCTTCCTTTTTTAAATTCGTCACTTATTCCAAAACGAAAACGGGTATATTGATTGGTGTTTAATACCAGGTTGATGTTTTTTAGACCGTTGTGACCGCCATCGCTTCCTTTGGGTTTGATTCGGATGGTTCCAAAAGACAGGTTTAAATCGTCGGTGATAACAAAAAGATTCTCCAGTGGTATGTTTTCTTTTTCCATCCAATATTGAACTGCTTTTCCGCTTAAATTCATGTAGGTATTGGGTTTTAAAAGAAAAAAACTTCTTCCTTTGAATTTGTATTCGGCTAATGAACCCAGTTTCACGGTTTGAAAATCAAGACTTTCTTTTTTGGCTAAATAATCCAATACTTTAAATCCAATATTGTGACGTGTGTTTACGTATTCGGCGCCTATATTTCCTAGTCCTACAATTAAATATTTCTTCATTCGTTTGTGTTCTCTTCTTTTGATGGTGATTCAAATGTTTAATCCCGATAGCTATCGGGACATTTTATCATGCTGCAAAAGTAAGTTAATTTGTTAATCCAGAAATTTGATGCAAGAAAATTTGAGATAAATTTTAGAATTATCTGGGAATGTTTTTTGTGGTTGTTGTTCTCTTTTAAAAAATTAATTTATGTATTGATTTAATATATCAACTAATTTTATTTTAGATATAGGTTTGATGATGTAACCGGAAACGGAACTTATGTTTTTTGCTCTCTCAACATCATGTGGGGAAATAGATGAAGTGCAGATATAAATAGTTATTTTATTTAAATGATTTGATTTTACTTCTTTGAATTCATCGAGAAACTCCCATCCATCCATTATTGGCATGAATAAATCAAGAAACAGGATGTTTGGCAGGTTGTTTTCTTCTTTTGAATGTTCTTTTAAATATGTCAAAGCTTCTAATCCATTCATGAAAGTGTTTATCTGTTCTACATTTTGTTGTTGTTCCAGAATTTTCTTTGTTATGAAGAGATAAGTTGTGTCGTCATCAACCAATAATATTTTTACTTTTTTCATCTTTTTTGATTGTTAATTTTTATAAAGAAGGTTGATCCTGTGTGTTCTTGGCTTTCTACCCAAATTTCCCCGTTCATAGCGTCAATTTGTGTTTTTGTCATAAATAATCCAAGTCCTTTTGCGTCGGGATGTTTATGAAAAGTTCTTCGTATTTTAAATATGGCCTCTTTGTGTCTTTTTAAGTTTATGCCTAAACCATTGTCTTTTATTGTAAGAAGGATATGGTTGTTAATTAGTTTAGTGTTGATTTTTATGACTAAATTTCTATCAGGAGATCTGTATTTTATTGCGTTACTTATCAGATTAGAGAAAATGCTGTCTAAGTATTTTTCGGGATAATAAACTGTTGGAGCTTCATTGCAATCGATCTCGACAGTTATATTGTATTCCTTAATTTGTGTTTGAAAATCGATGAGTGATTTTTTAATGCATTTTCTGAAATCTAATTTTTTCGATTGTATTTCTAGATCTTGTTTTACTTGCAGTGATTCTACTAATTTGTTGAATATTTCATTGATGTGATTAACAACAGGACGAATTCTTTGGAAAGCTTCTTCTTTATCCTCTTCTTTATCGGTTTCTTCGATGAAATCTAATAACATAGAAATATTTACTAATGGAGCTCTAAGATTATGAGAAATGATATTGCAAAAATCGATTAGCTGTTTATTATGGTATTCAGCCTTGATTAGCATTTTTTTGATTTCTTCTTCTCCCTTTTTTTTATCTGTGATATCTGATCTAATGGCAACATATTGATACGGTTTCCCTGTCTGATCTAAGAAAGGAATAATTGTGGTGTCAACCCAATAGTAAGAGCCATCTTTGGCTTTGTTTTTTAACTCCCCTTTCCAGATTCTGCCGTTAGCTATTGTTGTCCAGATTTCTCTGATGAAATCCTTAGAATGATGTCCGGAATTGATAATTCGATGATCCTGTCCTAATAATTCTTCTTGTGAATATTTAGATATCTTGCAAAAGTTCTCGTTTACATGAGTGATAATCCCTTTTTGGTTTGTTATTGCAACAATAGAAGATTGGTCAAGCGCATGCTTGTAATAAGAAAGTTCGTTGTCTTCTTTTGGTGCTTTTTTTTCTGTGCTCATGATTTTTTCTCCGTGTTGTCCAATCAGGTTAGGTTGTGGTATTTAATCAAAAGTCAGGATTATTGCTTTTTTTGATGTGTCAAAAAAGTAGTATAAATATATTAATAAAAATTTTATTAATATATTTTTTATTGAAAATAATAGTAGTTGGATTACAATTGTTGTGTTGTTGCTAAACTGGGTTTTGTTAAGAAGCTTGTTATGTATGGCTTTTTAAGCTGTTATTTCAGAATGGGATATAGTAAAAACAAAAAAAAGCACCAGTTGGGAAACTGATGCTTTTAAGTATATTGAAAAAAGATTATTTTTTCTTTCCTTTTGCAGGTGCTTTTGCTGCTTTTGCTGCTTCTTGAGCTGCTTTCATAGCCGCACGAGACATCTTCACTTGACAGATAACTGTGTTGTCTGGGTGCATGATTTTGAAGTCTGGTGTAGGTACTTTAGTAACATATAATTTGTTCCCCATATCAAGTGGAGTAATGTCAGCTTCAACGAAATCTGGAAGATTTTTTGGTAAAGCTTTAACTTTTAATTTACGGTTGTTGATACGTAAATCTCCACCTGCCATAACTCCTTTAGAGTTACCAGTGATTTTTACAGGAACTTCAATAGTGATTTCTTTGTTGTCATATAATTGAAAGAAGTCAATGTGTAAGATTCTGTCAGAAACTGGGTGAACCTGAATGTCTTGAAGAATTGCATTGAATGATTTTCCTTCTAATTCGATCACAACTGTGTGAGCGTTTGGAGTGTAAACCAAGTTTTTGAATGCTTTTTCTTCTGCTGAAAAATGAACTGGTTGATCTCCTCCGTATAACACGCAAGGAACCGCTCCAGCATTACGTAAGGCTTTAGTAGCAACTTTGCCCACGCTTTCTCTTTCTGATCCTTTAATTGTAATCGATTTCATTTTAAATATTTATATAGTTATTAATTAAACTCTTTTTTTAAGTCCTTAGTGGTTAGTTTTTGAGTCCTTAGTGGTTGACTAATCGCTGAGGACTAATCACTAGGGACTAAAAAATTACATGATGAATTTTCCACTGATGGAATTGTTGTTTTGTACCATTTGCATTACTTCTGCAAAAAGCGGTGCACAACTCACTACTTTGATTTTGTTTGATTCTTTCTTTAATGGGATTGAATCGGTAACGATTAATTCGCTTAATTTCGAATTTTCTATTTTTTCATAAGCTCCGCCTGATAAAATAGCGTGAGTACAAATAGCTCTTACGCTTAGTGCTCCTCTTTCAATCATTAAGTCAGCTGCTTTTGCTAATGTTCCTCCTGTGTCAATCATATCGTCAACAAGGATAACATTACGGCCTTTTACTTCACCTATTAATTCCATGGTGTCAATAACGTTAGCTGCTTTACGTTGTTTGTAGCAAATAACAACATCTGACTCTAGGAATTTTGAATAAGCATAAGCTCTTTTAGAACCACCCATGTCTGGAGAAGCAATTGTTAGGTTTTCTAACTTAAGGCTTTCTACATAAGGTAAGAATATGGTTGAAGCAAAAAGGTGATCTACTGGTTTTTCAAAGAACCCCTGGATTTGATCTGCGTGTAAATCCATGGTCATGATTCTTGTTGCTCCTGCTGTTTCCAGCATTTTAGCTATTAATTTAGCTCCAATTGGAACTCTTGGTTTGTCTTTTCTGTCTTGTCTCGCCCAACCAAAGTATGGCATAACAGCAGTAATGTGTCTGGCCGAAGCGCGTTTTGCAGCATCAATCATTAATAATAACTCCATTAAATTGTCTGTATTCGGGAAAGTAGAACAAACAATGAAAACACGTAATCCTCTGATTGATTCTTCGTAAGAAGGTTGAAATTCGCCATCACTATAATGTGACATTGATACTTTACCTAATGGAATTCCGTATTCTTCGGAAATTTTTTCAGCTAGATAGACACTTTGTGAACAAGCAAAAATTTTAGCTTCTGGTTCTTTTTGTGACATTTAATTTGTTGTTTTTATTCCGCTGCGCTCCATACAGGTTTGGCTTTGTCTTTTTTTAAAGCCAGATTATGTATAAATGCCTCGGGTGGAGTTAGTTAGTATATGCTGTTTTAACGAGCTGCAAATTTAGAAAATTAATTTGACTGTGAAAGTAAAATTTTAAGATTTTTTCTTAGAATGTTTAAGAATATTTTTTACATTTGCACCGTGTTAAAGAAAAGACATTTGGTCTAAGGATTAAATTTTCTTTATTGCGTTGAGATAATTGTTATTATCTCTGTCTGCTAAGCCCGGATGGCGGAATTGGTAGACGCGCTGGTCTCAAACACCTGTGGGAAACCGTGCCGGTTCGACTCCGGCTCCGGGTACGAAAGTCTCTTCGAAAGAAGAGGCTTTTTTTGTTTTCTAAATGTTTCTTATAAAAGTTATAGGAGTCATGCCTAAAAAGGTTCAATTCCGGCTCTGGTACAAAACCGCTTCGAAAGGTGCGGTTTTTTTTGTTTTTATATTTTTTCAATTATCCTTTTTTTATTTGTTCTAATGGACTTCATCTAGAATTAAAAAAGGAATAAGTGTTTTATTATCTCGGGTGTATATTGTAATAAACTTCGGTTTTAACAGTGTTTATGCTTGTTTTTACTGAAATGACCCCGTTATTGTGTTGTAATACCCCTCTCGTCTTTTGAGCTGTTATCTAAATTTGTAATGTAGATTTTGTCATTCCTTATTTAAGCTGGCTGTTTTTATTTTTTGGTTAATAATTAGGATGGTTTTTTAATGTGTTTTTTTATTAAGCTGATTTGGAATGACGATTTTCTATTTTGGAATTAAAATTTAGATAATCAAAAATAGATAGATGAAGAATATTTTTTTAGCAGCTGTTTTGCTTTTAGGGACACAGATTAATTTTGCTCAGACCAACGAATGGGAGAATCCTCAAATAGTTGATAGAGGAAAAGAAGCGGGTAGAAGCTCTTTTCTTTTATTCAGTAATGAAGCTGAGCTGAAAACCAATAATCCGCAAAAATCAGAGCTGTATCAGAGTTTGAACGGAAACTGGAAATTCAACATTGTTAAAAGTCCGTCTCAAAGACCGATGGATTTTTTTGCAACAAGTTTGGATGATGCCAATTGGAAAAACATTCAAGTACCTTCAAACTGGGAACTGCAAGGCTATGACATTCCTATTTATACTAATATTACGTATCCATTTCCTAAAAATCCTCCTTTTATAGCTGGCGATTATAATCCTGTGGCTAGTTACAGACGCAGTTTCGCAGTAGCTGATTCCTGGAAAGACAAGGAGATTATACTTCATTTTGCTTCTATTTCGGGTTATGCCAGAGTATTCCTGAACGGAAAAGAAGTGGGAATGACTAAGGCGTCTAAAACTCCGGCCGAATTTAATATTACTTCTTTTTTGAAAAAAGGGGATAATTTAATTGCGGTACAAGTATTCCGTTGGCATGATGGAAGTTATTTAGAAGATCAGGATTTTTGGAGATTAAGTGGTATCGAGCGTGATGTTTATTTGCAAGCGATGCCTAAAACTACCGTTTGGGATTATTTTGTGAAAAGTGAATTAGACGGTCAATATAAAAATGGAATTTTTAATCTGGATGTTACTTTAAAATCTTTCGAAAACAATAAGATAAAAAATCCTGCTGTTAAAGTGGAATTGTTTGACAATGATGGGAAAGTTGTTTTTTCAGAAAGTAAAAAAGTGGGTTCGAAAGAACAAAAAATCAGCTTTGACAAAACAATTGAAAATGTGAAACAATGGAATGCCGAAACGCCTAATTTGTACCGATATACCATTACTTTGCTTGATAATAAAGGAAATGCATTAGAGGTTATTTCTAAAAAAACAGGTTTTAGAAAAGTTGAAATCAAAGATGCCCGATTGTTAGTTAATGGCAAGGTGGTTATGGTAAAAGGGGTAAATATCCATGAACATGATGATGTAAATGGGCATGTGCCAAATAAGGAATTAACGATGAAAGACCTTCAGTTAATGAAGGAATATAATGTTAACGCCATTAGAATGAGTCATTATCCGCATGATACTCATATTTATGATTTATGTGATGAATATGGTTTTTATGTAGTTGACGAAGCTAATATTGAAAGCCATGGAATGGGAGCAGAATGGCAAAATTGGTTTGATAAAACAAAACATCCTGCGTTTTTACCGGAATGGGCGCCAGCTCATTTGGACCGTATCAAAAGAATGTTTGCAGTAGATAAAAATCATCCTTCGATTATAATCTGGTCTTTAGGGAATGAATGCGGAAATGGTCCTGTTTTTTATGATGCTTACGATTGGTTAAAACAAGTGGATTCTACGCGTCCGGTTCAGTTTGAACAGGCTGGGGAGAATAGAAATACCGATATTGTAGCTCCTATGTATCCAAGTATTAAGAGTATGAAGGCTTACGCCAGCTCTGATAAAAAACGTCCTTATATTATGTGTGAATATGCACATGCTATGGGGAACAGCAGCGGAAATTTTCAGGAATATTGGGATATTATCAATAACAGTAAACGTATGCAAGGTGGATTTATTTGGGACTGGGTTGATCAGGGAATAAAAACTAAAAATGAAAAAGGAGTCGAGTTTTGGGCTTATGGCGGCGATTTAGGAGCTGCTCATTTGCAAAATGATGAAAATGGTTGTGCTGATGGACTTATATTTTCGAATAGAACTCCAAAACCGGCATTGAATGAAGTAAAGAAAGTATATCAAAACATTCAATTTCAGTTCAATAATGAAGCTGGTTTAGAGGTGACGAATCATTTTAATTTTACCAATCTTTCTAATTATACTTTTAAATGGGAGTTGATTAAAAACGGATTAACAACGAAGTCTGGAGAATTTAATTTGGATGTAAATCCTGAAGAAAGTAAAAAAGTTGCTTTAGATTTAGGTTCATTTGATGAGGGGGCAGAATGTTTCTTAAATGTTTTTGCGGTTTCAAAATACGATGCTCCTTTGGTTGCTAAAGGACATGAATTTGCCAGAGCGCAATTTGCAATAGGAAAAGGGGATTATTTTAAGAATAATGCCATGGCTTCTAAGAGTCCATCTAAATTGAAGTATGCTGTTAAAAACAATGTGCTTTCTTTTGAAACTGAAACTGTTGCAGGTGAATTTGATTTGAAAAAAGGAGAAATTGTAAAATATGCATTGAAAAATGATGCTAATACTATGATTTCAAATTTCCCAACGCCTTATTTCTGGCGTGCGCCAACAGATAATGATTTTGGAAGCGGGATGCCAAATAAATTGGTGATTTGGAAAGAAGCGTCAAAAAATCCAGCAGTTGTAAGTGTCAATTTCGATAAAAAATCTTCAGAAGGTTTACTGATAAAAGTGGCTTATCAATTAGCTCAGGCAGATGTTCCTTATACTGTAGATTATCTGATTCAAAATGATGGTTCGATTAAGCTTACTGCAGCTGTTGATATGACAGCGAAAAGTTTGCCTGAATTACCACGTTTTGGGATGCGTTTAAAATTAAACGGAGCGTATGATAATCTGACTTATTACGGAAGAGGTCCTTGGGAAAATTATTCCGATAGAAATACGGCTGCGTTTGTTGGGACTTATTCAGATAAAGTGATGAATCAATATGCGCGAAATTATATTCGTCCACAGGAATCAGGTTATAAGACCGATGTTCGCTGGTTGATTTTGAAAAATGCTAACGGACAAGGTTTGAGAATAACAGGGGAACAACCTATTGGTTTCAGTGCCTTGAATATTTCAACAGAGGATTTAGATCCCGGGAAGCACAAATCGCAACGCCATCCTTCTGATTTGGATTTGAATTCTAAAGAAGCGGTTTATCTGCATTTAGATTACAAACAAAGAGGTGTTGGTGGTGATGATAGTTGGGGAAGTTTGCCTCATGAGCAGTACCGATTATTGGATAAAAAATACAGCTATTCTTACGTAATTTCATTAGTTAATTAATTTAGTGGTTTTTTGTGTGTTTCTTTAGAAGAACCTGTGATGTTTATTCATGGGTTTTTCTAATTTTAGGGATTGAAGCACGATTGTTTTTATAATTTGATTTTTTGCTAATACTAATTTCATAATCCAAAAGCACACTATTTTGAGAAATAAAATTCTATCTTTTTTACTACTTCTAATTTGTTTTACGGCTAAATCACAAGCTCTTGCCGGATTGCCTGTGCCAAATTATGCTAAAGAAAAATATGATATTGGCTATTTGGGTATCGAAAATGGATTGGCTAATAATGCGGTGACCTCTGTTTACAAGGACAAACGGGGTTTGATGTGGTTTGGTACTTATGATGGAATAAGCAGGTATGATGGCTATAATTTTTTGAGTTACAGAAATGAACCCAATGATGTTAATTCGTTAATCAATAATAGGGTTGTAAGTATTTGCGGGACTCAAAATGAAGTTTGGATTGGTACTAAAAAAGGTATAAGTGTTTATAGTTATTTAACTAATAGATTTAGTACAAGGTATTATGAGGATCTTAAAACAGGGAAGAGTGAGTTGATTGATTTTGTTATCAATGAAATCAAAGATTATAAAACAAGAATGTATATTGCTACTGCCGGTAAGGGCTTGCTTTATTGTTCAGAAAAGGGTGGAAAAATTAATGCTATTCCGCTTTATGGAAATGGAAAATTGCAGTGGGATTATCATATTCAAGGAATAGATTTTGATAAGTCAGGCAGATTGTGGGGGTTTGTACAGGGTGAAGGTCTTGTGACTATGGATCCAAAAGCAAAAAAACTCTCGGTGGTATATGCTGAAATTCTAAAAGGGGATTGTGTTTTTTATGATGGATTTTCAAATGTCTGGGTCGCAATTGAAGGAGGTTTGTTAAAATACAATACCGTTAATAAAACACATCGTATATATAATAATCAAGAGATACAATATCCCATTGCTGATTTGATGTATAAGCCCGATACTAAGGAACTTTGGATAGCCACAAATGGTAATGGTGTGGTTAAGTACAATTTTGCTTCGGATACTTTTTCGTTATTGAGTGCGAGTTTGAATGAAGAGAAGTTAAATAGTAACGCTATTTCGTCATTATTTTTAGATAGTGGTAACAGGGTTTGGATTGGAACCTTAAGAGGTGGAGTAAACAGGGTTGAAAATAAGAAAAGTACTTTCACGACTATTTCAAAAAATGAAAAAGTAGCCAATACATTGCCAAGTGATTTTATTCTTTCTTTATGTGAACAAGACAGAGATCATCTTTGGGTAGGTACTGATGGTGGTGGGGCAAGTTTATGGGACAGAAAGAATAATGTGTTTAAAAATTATTCCTATAGTTTGAACAGTCCTAATTCGCTGGCTAATAATTTTGTAACAACAATTGTAAAAGATGCTAAAGGTACCTGGTTTGGAACTTATGGTGGAGGTGTTTGTCTTTTTAATTCTCAAAGCCAAAGTTTTAAAAGATACCAACTTTTTAATCCTAAATACAATATAGCTCAAAAGAATATCTGGGTTTTGTTTCGCAGTAAAGAAGGTGTTTTATGGGCAGCTTCTCCTGATGAAGAAGGATTGTATCGTTATAATAATGCAACTGACCAATTTGATTTTGTCGATGCAAAAATTAGAGGTATCATTTCATTGACAGAGGATGTGCAGGGTAATCTTTGGTTGGGAAATTTCACCAAACTGATTAAATTCAGTCCAAATACGATGCGACGTCAGGAAATAGAGGTTAAATATCCGGTACGATCTATTGTTTCTGTTTCTAATACAAAAATGCTTGTTGGTACCGAAGGGGGAGGTATGATGGTTTTTAATCCTCAAACATCTCAGAAAAAATTTCTGACTCAGGCTAATGGGATTTCAAATAATTCCATTTTAAATATTGTTCGGGATAATCAGGGTACTTATTGGTGTAGTACCTACAATGGTATTTTTACATATACTATTTCTAACGGAAAAATAACAACTTATCATGATGCCGATGGGCTTCAAAGTAATCAGTTTAATTACAATGCAGCTCTTAAACTTTCTACAGGAGAAATAGTTTTTGGAGGAATTAAAGGTTTTAATGTTATTGATACCAAGATCAGTAGTCAAATTCATGATTTTCCTAAACTGGTGATTACTTCTATCAAAGTAAATAATAAAGCTATAGAGGAATCGGGCGTAACCACTTTTGGGGTTGATAAGTTAAAACTTCCGTATGATGAGTCGATGCTGAATATAGAATTTGCAGCATTAGAGTACAGTTTGCCCGAAAAAATATCTTACGCTTATTTTCTGGAAGGTTGGGATTCCCAATGGCATTATGTCGGTAATATAAGAAGTGCCAACTATTCAAGATTGACAGAGGGTGATTATACTTTAAAAATTAAATCTACAAATGCAGAAGGAGTTTGGAACTCTGAAACCATTTCATTGCCTATTACCATATTGCCACCTTGGTATAGAAGTTCTTTTGCTTATTTTCTTTATGTTTTAGCCATTGCTTTTGTAATATATATGGTTGATAAATACCAAAGAAAGCAAGCCCAACTTAAGTATGAGGTTCAGCTTTCTCAAGATTTAGCGAAACAGGAGAAAGAATTGAATGAAAAGAAATTAACTTTTTTTACCAATATATCTCATGAGTTTAGATCTCCATTAACGATGATTATTAATCCTCTTAAAGATATCATTTATGGGAATAATCAAAAAATAGAACCTGGAGCTATAGAAATGGTGTATAGTAATTCCCGAAGATTATTGAGTTTAGTAGATCAGTTGCTGCTTTTTAGAAAAACAGAAACTGAGACGGGGAAACTTAAAATTGCACAAATTGATCTTGTTGAGCTTTGTAAAGAGGTGTTTAGCTGTTTTGTACATCATGCCAAAACTAAAAAAATAGATTATAGTTTTAGTATTTCTGAAGAAAAAATCTACGTTTATGCAGATCGGGAAAAAATTGAGATGGCGTTGTTTAATTTGATTTCCAATGCCTTAAAATTTACTGAAAAAGAAAATGGTGCGGTTGCCGTTCATTTGCGTTCTGTTGGTAATGAGGTTGTTGTGAATGTTGTTGATAATGGCGAAGGGGTTCCGGATGCTGATAAAGACAAAATATTCAATCTGTTTTATCAATCGAATAAAAACATCAAAAACAATCGTAAAGGATTTGGTATTGGTCTTTATTTAGTAAAACAGTTTGTCAGTCAGCATCATGGAGAGGTGAGTTGTGTTGACAATGAAAAAGGAGGAGCAACATTTGAAATTAGATTACCACTAGGAAAAGAACATTTTGGTGATATAGAAATACGCGAAGATCTAAGTGACAGAACCTTGTTTTTAGAAGAATTTTTAGAAGACAAAGCATTACAGGGGGATAATTTAGATAAGAATGAAGAATCTGAAGTTGTAGAAGAGCTAATTAAAGATGCAAAGAGTATTTTAATTGTAGACGATAATCCTCAGATAAGAAATTATTTGAAAAAAATATTAGCGCCTAAATATAGTGTTACTGCTGCCGAAAGTGCAGAAAAAGCATTGGAGATAATCAGGAAAGTACAGCCAGATTTGATTATTTCGGATGTGGTTATGGGCGATATGAATGGTGTGACTTTTTGTAAGCATATAAAAAGCGATGAAGAATTAAAACATATTCCTGTAATATTACTCACAGGAGGAACTTCGGAAGATGTGAAGCTTAAAGGTGCCGAAGTAGGTGCTGATGATTACATTACAAAACCATTTGATAATGATTATTTGTTAGCACGAATTAACGGAATCCTTACACGACGTGATAGTGAGCAGAATTATTTGCTTAATTCAGTTACAAAAAAGGTAGCGAGCCCAAAATTGTCTGATGAAGACAAAAAACTTCTGGATAAAATAGTGGAAGTCATTGATGCCAATTTAGATGTGGAAAGTTTTAACATTAAAGATTTGGCGAGCGAATTAGGGATGAGTCATTCTTTAGTTTATAAAAAGATTAAAAAGATTACTGGAAAATCGGTTACTGAATTTACGCGTAATGTACGATTAAGAAAGGTAGCCACTTTGTTGATTACAACCGATTTGCAAATAAGTCAGGCAGCTTCAGTAGCAGGTTTTGGTGATATTAAATATTTCAGAAAACAATTCCAACAGTTTTATGATATGAATCCTTCTGAATTCAAGAAGAAATATCAAAACGTAAAAGATAACAAATACATATTGAATGAAAGTTTCTGGAAATCGACCTGATTGCTGGGTTTGATGTCTGGTTTTTTGTCACACTGAGCTTGTCGAAGTGCTTGTGTATTGTTTAAAGGTCTTCGACAAGCTCAGACTGAAATAAGTAATATTTAATGGAATTTTAGATAAGGAAAATTAAAAACTAAATTAAAAATACATGAATAATTATCTGCAGAAAGCGGTTTTGTTGTGCTTTCTCTTTTTTGGGGTTATTAATATACTCTGCTCACAGTCTAAAAGGCTTCATAAAGATTCTCCTGAAAAAGTTCGGGAGTTTTTTGTGTCTTCTTTAATTAAAATTGGTGATCCGGTTCTGAATGCTTTGAGTAAGGATCAATTAAAAGCGCAAATGCCTATTGAGAAATCTCCGGGCGCCTGGGATGACAGGACTCATGTAACACATTTGGAAGCATTTGGCAGATTGCTTTCAGGGATGGCTCCCTGGCTGGAATTAGGTCCTGATGCAACATCTGAAGGGAAATTAAGAGCAAAATATATTGATTTGGCTCAGAAATCGATTCATAATGCGACCAATCCCGATGCTGCCGATTTTATGAATTTTGCAAAAGACAAGCAGCCTTTGGTTGATGCCGCTTTTTTTGCTCAGGCTTTGTTACGTGCGCCAAAACAACTTTGGGAACCACTTGATGATACCACTAAAGAAAATGTGATTAAAGCATTGAAATCATCCCGGGTGATAGAACCTTATAATAGTAATTGGTTGCTTTTTGCCAGTATGATAGAAACGGCAATTCTTAAATTCGATAAGGATGAAGATAAAAAGCGATTGAATCACGCCTTGGAAGAACATAAAAAATGGTATTTGGGTGATGGAATGTATGGCGATGGTCCTGATTTTCATTGGGATTATTACAATAGTTTTGTAATCCATCCGATGCAGTTAGACATATTAAAAACACTTGAAGAGAAAAATGGCGGTTATAAAGAAGATTTTAAAACGGTGTTAAATAGAGCTAAACGTTATGCTGCTATACAGGAACGATTGATTTCTCCTGATGGAACTTATCCGCCTATTGGGAGATCCTTAGCGTATCGTTTTGGAGCTTTTCAATTGTTGTCGCAAATTGCACTTTGGAAAGAATTACCAAAAGAAGTTGCTCCTGCTCAGGTGCGTTCGGCATTATATACGATGATTCATAACCAATTGAATGTGAAAGGAACTTTCGATAAAAACGGTTGGCTTCAAATAGGTATATACGGTCATCAGCCTAATATTGGCGAAGGCTATATATCGACAGGGAGCTTGTATTTGTGTACTGAAGCTTTTCTGGTTCTCGGTTTGCCGGCAACCGATTCTTTTTGGAGTGATGAATACCAGTCCTGGACACAAAAGAAAATTTGGTCTGGACAGGAAATTGCAATTGACCATGCTTCAAAATAATTTTGAAAAACCAAACTAACTATATATAATCATGAATTTTAAAAAACCAATTTTTATTCTAATGTTTGCTGTTGCTGTAGTAACTGTTAGTTGTAAAAGTACCGCTCTAAAGCAAGAAACTGCAATTAAGGAATCTAAAGAAGAAGTAATTGCTATTATTGATAAGGTAAATAGCCATTGGCAGGATACACATCCCGAATTAGGTAATGCTTTTTGGAATATTGCTGCTTATCATACCGGAAATATGGGAGCTTATAAGGTGACCAAAAACAAAAAATATTTGGATTATTCTATGGCCTGGGCTGAGAAAAATCAATGGATGGGAGCCAAATCTCAGGATAAATCAGAGTGGAAATACAATTATGGCGAAACTGATAAGCATGTGTTGTTTGGCGATTGGCAAATTTGTTTCCAGACTTATATAGACTTATACAATTTCACAGGAAAAAATGATCCTAAAAAAATTGCTCGTGCCCGTGAAGTGATGGAGTACGAAATGAGTACTGTAGCCAATGATTACTGGTGGTGGGTTGATGGTTTGTACATGGTGATGCCGGTAATGACCAAGTTGTATAAACTAACAGGAAACGAACTGTATTTAGAAAAATTAGATTCTTATTTAACCCATGCTAATGGTATTATGTATGACGATGAGGCTAAATTGTATTTCCGTGATGCAAAATATGTGTATCCAAAACACAAGAGTACCAATGGTAAAAAAGACTTTTGGGCAAGAGGAGATGGATGGATTTTTGCCGGTTATGCCAAAATTATTCAGGATTTACCAAAGAAAGCAAAACACAGGCAGGAATACATCAATCGCTTTAAAGACATGGCTAAAGCCTTGGCAGCTGCCCAACAAAAAGAAGGTTACTGGACAAGAAGTATCTTAGATCCGGAACATGCTCCGGGACCAGAAACCAGCGGAACGGCATTTTTTACTTACGGATATTTATGGGGAATCAATAATGGCATTTTAGATAAAAAGACTTATTTGCCGGTAGTTGAAAAATCATGGAATTATTTGACTCAATTTGCGCTTCAGGCAGATGGAACGCTGGGTTATGTTCAGCCCATAGGCGAAAAAGCCATCCCTGGGCAAGTAGTCGATAAAAACTCTACAGCTGATTTTGGTGTAGGTGCTTTTTTATTGGCAGCATCAGAGATGTATCGTTTTGTGAAATGATTTGAGTAAAGTTTACGAATTTGTCGAGTTATATTTAAAAAAAAAAATATTTATGGGCAAAAAAAATATTTTTGCAATTGTACTTTGCTTTTTTTGTATTTTACAAATGGTGGCTCAAGAAAGAGAAACGATTAATAATACTGAAAAGTACAAGCAGTTTGGGCTTGTGTGGGGGTTGATGAAATACCATCATTCTGAAATAAGTAAAGGAAAATACGATTGGGATGCTGTATTTATTG
This sequence comes from Flavobacterium sufflavum, assembly GCF_004016525.1. Lineage (GTDB taxonomy): Bacteria > Bacteroidota > Bacteroidia > Flavobacteriales > Flavobacteriaceae > Flavobacterium > Flavobacterium sufflavum. Next base: position 363,785 of record NZ_SACJ01000001.1, on the reverse strand, counting down.
AAAATGTTGATAAACTTGAGGGTGTTGATACGCAAAAAAGTCTCGATGAATTTTTATTGAACTTTATATTATCAATTAAAGTCAGTAAAATAAAAATTGCTAATGATAGAGATGATTTATTCAAAAGAAATTTGGATTATGATTGGATAGAAAAATATTCGGGTAACGATAAACTATATACTTATTTAAAACAATTAAAAGACAATACCATTATTAGTGACTATTATGTTTCTAATCAATCACTTTCTAAAATTCCCACGTTTGAAAATGAGAAAGGATTTAAATCATTTGACTATAAAATAAAAGTCCATAGGCTACTGGAACTGTTTAGCTTTTGGAATGCCATCCAGTATCATTATGTAAATAAATATTTAATGGATAAAAACTGGTTTAGTCAGTTAGAATATTTTGTTGATGATTTCTCAAACTCTGCTACTCAACTTGAATACGAATTGGCAAAAACTAAATTAATTGTATCGCTTAATGATTCACATTCTTATTATTTTGCGAAACCAATAGCTGATTCCTTGTTAAAATTTAGGCCTCCATTTGATGTAAAGGTTATTAATGACACTTTAGTAATTACTGGAATATTGAATAAATTAGGAAAAAAAGATGATTTAAAATTAGGAGATTTGATAGTTGAAGTTAATGATATAGATATTAAATCAATTAGCAAACAAAAGATAGGTTCTGTGTTTTCTTCCTCAAATGATTCTTTTTTAAAAAAGTGGTCTAATAGATGGCTAATGTGGAATACTGAAGATAGTATTAAAGTTAAGATAAAGAGGTCAAATTCTATTACTACTAAATATATCCATCTTTATAAAACATTTGGAGATAAGGATTATTCTTCTTTACCGTTTTTTCATATAGATAAAGAATGGAAGCTAATTGATAATAATATTGGTTACATAAATTTAAAAACTATTTCTAAAGATGAAATACAAAAAGCTTTTGAGGAGTTTTCTAATACAAATGGGATTATAATAGATTTAAGAAATTATCCAAAAAATATTTCAGAAAGTGATATTACAAAATATACTTACCCTCAAAAAAGAAAATTCATTAAGGTGCTTTTTCCAATGGTAAACAGACCTTCATTAGCAAACTTCGATGAGCCTTTGATTAGTTCTATTATTGACCCTTTTAAAAGTGGCAGTAAAAACTCCCAATACTATAATAGAAAAATTATTTTATTGGTAGATGGCTCAACTCAAAGTAAGGCGGAGTTTATCGGCATGGCTATTCAAGCTTCACCTAATTGTATAACTGTAGGTGAAAACACTGCGGGTTCTGTTCTGAATATAGCCGTTTTTACAATGTCAGACGGGACAAAGACTAATTTTACTAGTGTTGGGGCATTTTATCCAGATGGGACTGGGGTTCAAAGAAAAGGTTTAAAAATAGATTATTTTGTTAATGAAAATACATCGAATTTCACAAAAGATCAATATATTCTTAAAGGAATTGAATTAATAAAAGCTGTAAAAGAGAATGTGAATTAATTTGTGACATTGTAAATAATTTTTAAAACAAAATCGGCTGTATTTCAATCAGGAAATACAGCCGATTTTGTTTTGTGTAAAATAACAATGGCAGTGGCTTTAGTTGAAACTCTTGTTTGGCGAAAAGTTAAATAATTTGTGTATTGTCAGATAATTTGCATTTTATTTATATATGGTGTAAAAATTAGCTTGTTTAATTGTGTAAATACTAATATTACCCTTTTTTAATATTATAATCTCCCCCTTTGTGTCAAAACTGTTAAGGTAAATTTGGACTGTTAATGAGGGTGTTGTTGCTCTCATTGTAGAGTTTATAAATGAGTATATAATAATTTAAAATGATTTCAGTATGAGGAAAAATTACGCAGTTTTATTATTATTTTTAACAGCCTTCGTATACAAAATACGGGCACAGGCTCCTAGTCTTCCGGTTAAGACAGGACTAAATACAAGTCTGAGTGGTTCAAGGACTTTTAGTAGTAGTACGGGTTCAGACATTGTATCGTTTCCGTTATCTAATCCAAATGAATTTACCTTAGAGGTAAAAGCTAAAATAAATGCAGCTCAGGGAAGAGGTTTGGATGTAGAGTTAAAAAATGCTTCGGGTCTTGGAGTAAGAACATCATTAGATAAAACTACGTTTAATAATTCAACAAGCTTATCTTCAATTAGTAATTTAAGTACTTCGGTTGATAACGGTCAGGAGCAAACTTATCGATATGCTGTGAAAGACGGAGTAGCACATATTTATCAGGATGGACATTATCTAACATCTAAAACGCTGGATTTGGTAAGTGATGCCAATGCGGCTACGCAAACTATAGTTTATGGTGCGGATAATATGCTTGGCAGATGGGCCGGAATTGTTGGGAATAATTCAGGAAAGCCTACTGATTACGGATGGGCTAATACTTATGCCAGCCTTCCTTGGAATACGGCTAATTCTACAAGTGGTGTCAGGTATTTAGATGTGACTTCGGGACATACCTATGAATCAGACAATTCGGTTTTTAAAGGTCGAATAATGTATATCCGTTGGGATGGTAGTGCCTATTCTTCATCAACTTATAGTTATCCGGTAAAATTGGAAAAAGGGCTGCAATATGAGTTTTCATGGTTGTATGAATATATATCTAATGCATCCGCTGGTGTTAAAATGAATGTAGCTATTTCATCTGCTGCAAATGGTACAGGTGTACTAACTTCAAAAACATTTGTTACGGGTAGTGCTAATAAATTAAGAAAAGGCGATTTTACTTTTGTGTCTCAGGTAGACGGAACTTATTATGTGACGATAACTGGCGATTATGCTCTTTTTGCAATTGCTAATCTTAAACTTAAATCGACTAATTTAATTAATCCTTGGGATGGTTTAGCCGAGAATAACGCTGGAAAACCATCGGATTACGGTTGGATAAATCCTGCTGCTGCTACTCTTTTTAATACGGCAAATGCTACCAGTGGTGTAAGATATGTGGATGTAACTTCCGGACATACTTTCGAATCAGATGGCTCTAATTATTCAGGAAGATTGATGTATATCAGATGGGATAGCAGTGTTGTTGAAAATTCAACTTATTCTTTTCCGGTACAGTTAGAAGCTTCCAGAGATTATCAGTTTTCATGGATTTACGATTACATTTCAAATGGGGCTCCTAATGATAAAATGAAAGTATCCATCACAGATGCTACAGGAACTGTTCTTTCGTCAAAAACATTTACTTCAGGAGCTATCAATAAATTGAGAAAAGGAGATTTGTCCTTTCAGTCTCAAACGGCAGGTACTTATTATATTAATATAAGTGGGGACAAGGCTCTTTTTGGTATCGCTGACTTAAAAGTAGCTTTAGAAAGTGTTCCAAAAATTGTAATTGGGAAAAATTATACTGATGGAGCTGTGAATATGGAGGTGAGTTCGGTAACTTATGAAGATGCTGCTTATGCTCCGGAAAAAGTTATTGCTGCTGCAACACAAACTTTAGAAACTACAACTAATTTAAATGTAGGAGCTTTATCCAAAACAAAAATGGTTTTAAAATCATCGGCTTCTTTGTATTTAAATAATGGATACAATCCGTTGATTAATTCAACAGTAGATTTAAATTCTACAGATGCCCGTGTGTATTTCGAAAATATTAGACCATCAGAGGTTATTAGTTCATATTTAAACTTAATAACACTAAATGGTGTTGCTGCAAGCAATAATGCTAATGTATTTGTCGCAAATTATGGAAACGGGGCAGTAGTTGTGCCACATTCAGTTGATTATGAGCCTTTGGAAGTGTTTTCAGGAGAGAATTATGGAGGAGATGCTAAAACATATAAAATAGTTACTCCTTATACAAATTTGGGTTCTTTTGACAACAATATAAAATCATTCAAATTGAAAAAAGGCTATATGGTGACTTTTGCTTCTAATTCTAATGGAACGGGATATAGCAGGGTTTATATAGCTGAGAGCCAGGATCTGTTAGTGCCTGTTTTGCCGGCTTATTTGAACGGTACAATTTCTTTTGTCAGAACAATGCGATGGAATGAAGTTACTAAAAAAGGTTTGGCCGGAGGTGGTCAGGATGCTCAGGCAGCTTCTAATATTTCCTGGTATTACAACTGGAATACAGGTGGAACTACAACCCCTAATATCGAATATGTGCCTATTCGTCAAACTCTTTATTGGCCGGATTTTGGACCTGCCAATACTAAAGAGGGTTATACCCACTTTTTAGGATACAATGAGCCTGACCGTCCGGATCAGTCTAATATGACCGTTGATCAGGCTATTGGTGGTTGGCCGGGATTGATGCAATCAGGTTTACGATTAGGTTCACCGGTTACATCTGATCCTTTTAATGCCTGGTTGGGTAATTTTATGACTCAGGCTGAAGCTAAAAACTATCGGGTTGATTATATGGTGCTTCATTGCTATTGGTACAAAACTGCAGCACAATGGGCGAGTGATTTACAATATATTTATGATAAATATAAAAGACCAATATGGATAACAGAGTGGAATATTGGGGCTAACTGGACAGGGAATTCTTTTCCTGACGGACCTGTTATGCTTACCGATGCCAATGCGACTAAACATAAAAATGATTTGATTGCGGTGTTGAATGTGTTGGAAAGTGCCAATTATGTGGAGCGTTATTCAATATACAATTGGGTGCAGGATTCCAGAGCCATGTATGTTACTATTGATGATGCTTTTAAGACAAGAAATCCTAATTGGGCGAGTTATGCTTGGTTACAAACAGCACCGGTAATTTCAACATCGGCAAATTCATATACTGTTTTAACACCTGCAGGTGAATATTATGCTAAAAATGCTTCTAAAAAAGCCTATACTCCGACCAGAGAATTTGTTAGCGTATGGAAACCTTTGGTAGAGACCTTAAGTTATAAGTTATCGTCTGATTATAAAAATATAACAATTAATTGGACGGGGCTTAATCAGGATTTGGTAAATAAATATGTTATAGAGCGAAGATTAGAAGGAGAGACAGATTTCTCTGTTTTTTACGATTCGACAAATTATGCTGCTCTTAGTGTGAATGATACTGTGCATTCTAAAGCTGAGTACAGAATGAAAGTAATAGGAAAAGATAATGCCGAAACGGCTTATTCAAATGTAATTACGTTTACTAAGGCTGTTGTTGCGGATGCTCCTGTTGGGGTTACAGGGGAAGCTATAGCGACTTCGATTATCAATTTGAGTTGGCCGGCTGTTGACAGAGCTGAGTCTTATAATGTAATGAGAGCAACTAGTGTAGATGGGACTTATGAGGTAATTGCTCCTTATGTAACCGGAACCAGTTTCCAGGATACAGGATTGACTAAAAATACTAACTATTACTATGCTATAACGGCTTTAAATTCCGGAGGAGAAAGTGCTAAATCGACTCCGATTCTTGTAAAAACACCGGATTTTGTTATTCCTGATGAGGTTTCAAATTTTGTTCTGGCTTCGGGTGATGCCAAGGTAAAATTAGCATGGGATAAAATGTATGATGCCCAGTTTTATGTGAAGCGTTCTACATCTGAATCTGGTCCGTTTACAACTATTGGAACAGCTGAATCAGGGAATTATGTTGATTTAACGGCTCTAAATGGTATAACTTATTATTATAAGATTGTTGCGTTTAATGAAATAGGAGAAGGAACAGAGTCGGAGGTAATTGTTTCCAGACCTAATTTAGGGCAACACGCTTATTATGATTTTAGTGAAAATACCGGTTTAAATGCTCATGACCAGTGGGGTAATTATGATGGAATTTTAGCTGCTACTACAAGCTGGACGAGTGGTAAAGCGGGAACAGGAGTTGGTTTTAACGGAAGTTCAACTTCTTACATTACACTTAAAGATGGAGTTGTAGAAGGATTAAATGATTTTACTATATCTACATGGGTAAAATTAAATAGTTTATCGAATTGGTCAAGGATTTTTGATTTTGGCGATAGCACGGGAAGTTGGATGGCTTTAGAAGCGGCTAATGGAAGCGGAAAGTTAAGTTATGAGATAGTTACAAGTGGTCAGACTAAAAATACTTTAAGTTCACAATATACTATGCCTCTTAACCAATGGGTACATTTAGCTTATGTGCAAGAAGGGAATATTGGTAAAATTATCGTTGATGGAGTGGAAGTAGCAAGTGGGGCAGTTACTGTTAAGCCTTCTGCATTAGGAAAAACAAAGTTAAATCATCTGGGGAAATCTAAATATGCAGATCCTTTTCTAAATGCTTCAGTGGATGAGTTTAAGATTTACAACAGAGCATTAAGTGCGGCAGAGATTGCGGAAAGTGCTAAATTAGGTCAAAGTATAATGCTTAATCCGCTTGCTCAAAAAGAAATGGGTGATGCCGATTTCTCTCCTGCAACAGCTACTTCAGGACTTGCTGTAGCTTATAGCAGTTCGGATGAATCAGTTGTCAATATTGTTGATGGGAAGCTACACATTCTTGCAGCTGGTATAACAACAATTACTGCAGCTCAGGCTGGTAATGCCGATTATAGTGCCGCAGCTCCTCAAACGCAGTTAGTAACGGTTGTGAAAAAGAATCAGATTATTGATTTTGCTTCAATTGAAACAAAACTAATTGGAGATCCAGATTTTAATCCGGCTGCGACCGCTACTTCAGGTCTTGCTGTTACTTATAGTAGTTCAGATGAATCAGTGGTTAGTATTGTTAATGGTCAAATTCATATTGTAAGTGCAGGTTCTTGTGAAATTACGGCTTCACAATCGGGTAATAATGTATATAGTCCGGCAGCAGTTGTTAAACAACAATTAATAGTTAATAAGGAATTCTATATAGATGGAGATCATGATGGGTTTGGATCTTCTACTGTAGCCTTATTGCCGGTAAATGAAGTTTCTGAAGGTTTTGCTACCAACAATACCGATTGTAATGATAGTGATACCACTGTTCATCAACCTATTCAATATTATGTAGATGCAGATAAGGATGGATTTGGATCGAATGTGACAGCAATGTTTTGCACATCAGTTGCTCCTCAAGGATATGCTACAAACAATACGGATTGTAATGATAACGATGACACTGTTCATGAGCCTATTCTTTATTATGTAGATGCAGATAAGGACGGATTTGGATCGAATGTAACAGCAATGTTGTGTTCATCAATAGCGCCAGAAGGTTATGCTACTAACAATACCGATTGTGACGACAGTAAAATTTTATATGCTGATAACGATGGTGATGGTTTAGGTTGGGGTTCAACTGTAGCCTGTGGTGTAGAAAATAATGATGATTGTGATGATACCAATGCGCTACAATTGACAGCAAGGATTCCAGCTGTTTATGCACTTAATGCTGCTGTAGATGAGAAAAATACTATTTATATAGGCTATGCATCATCATCTCTTAATGTTAGTGTGACGCCAACAGGAGGAACAGCGCCTTATGCTTATGTTTGGAATACAAACCAAAATACGCAAAGTATCACTGTTTCAGCAGCCGGAACTTATGCAGTTTTGGTAACGGATGCTAAAGGTTGCCAGACTTCGGCTTCTATTGTGATTAATGCAATCAATGTACAATGTGGTAATTCTAATGATAAGGTTATAATTTGTCATAATGGTAAAGAAATTTGTGTAAGTCCTAATGCAGTTCAGACGCATTTGAATCACGGGGATAAACTGGGTTCTTGTACTAGAACAGTTAGTAGAAACGATGCAGCGGATAAAACTTTAATTGTTAATGAAGATACTGATGTAACGGTGTATCCTAACCCGGTTGTAAGTGAAGTGAAGGTGAAAGTGAGTGAGGTGCATGCTGGTGCAAAACTTGAGTTGTACAATGTTTTAGGTGTAAAGATGAAGTCTCTGTCTTTGGTAAATACTTTAGAAGTTATGTCATTGGAAGGATTGCCTTCAGGAAGCTATTTGTTAAGAATTACAAATGGAGATACAATTACTGTAAAGAATATTATCAAGCAATAGATAATAGATAAAATTGAATTAAAACCGGCTCTTGTGAAAACAGGAGCCGGTTTTTTTATTTGTAAAAGTGGTATTGGGGAGTATTATTTGTGTAAAAAAACAACAGTTAATTTGTTAATCATTGATTTTTATTTTGTAATTTTTAAGAAATGTCTTAAAAACAAAGGTGTTTTTATTGTGTAATACTAATTTCCCCCCTTTATATTATTATAATTCCCTCTTTAGAACTCTAGTGTTTGGATTAAATTTGTAATGTGAATTATATGTTAATACAGACTGAGATTGTCTTAAAAAATACTTAAGATGAAATTTAATATATCACTATAATTTAAAACTAACGAACTATTAATTAATCAAAAATTACAACCAAGAGATGACAAAATTTATTAGGATGAAGAAGGTTCCTGATTGTGTATCCGGATTTGATTTGAAAAAGAAACTTACCCTATTTTGTGCGTTGGTTTCTTTGTCTCAAGTGCATGCTTACACTATTAGTTTTGAAAGTGCAACAGGGTTAGAAAAAGTACAGCAGCAAAAAAGCATAAGTGGGCAGATTAATGATGAAAATGGAATGCCGTTACCGGGTGCTACAGTTTTGATAAAAGGAACTAAAATAAGTACGATAACCGATTTTGATGGAAAATTTACTTTGAAAGCTGATGAGAATTCAGTGTTGATAGTTTCTTATATTGGTTATGCAAATAAAGAAGTTGCATTAAACGGGAAAACTACTATTAACGTAAAAATGCAAAATGATGCAGCTTCATTAGAAGAGGTTGTCGTGGTGGGTTACGGTAAAATGAAAAAAACGGATTTAACAGGTTCAGTTGTACAGGTTAAACCGGATAATTTGGCAAATCAAAATCCGCAAACGGTTCAGGATGTATTGCGAGGTGTTCCGGGTTTAAAAGTAGGCTATTCGTCTGATGCAAAAGGAGGAGGTTCTTTGCAGGTTCGTGGACAAACTTCTGTTTACAATCCTAATGGTGCTGGGCATAATTCACCGCTTATTATTTTAGACGGAATGCAATTCTATGGTGAGCTTTCAGAAATCAATCCTGGAGATATTGGGCAGATAGATATTTTGAAAGATGCCTCGGCTACTGCTGTGTATGGTTCTAAGGCTGCAGCAGGGGTAATTATTATTACTACAAAAAAGGGTAAGAATGGTAAGCCTGTTATTAGTGTTACATCAAACATGACAGTTAATACTAAAAGTGCCTATAGAGATGTGTATTCTCCGGAAGGTTATTTAAAATATCGTGAAGATTGGGAAACAGCTAAAACTTATGGGGTGAATACCGCAAGCGGACAATATGAACCTTATATTGCAAGTCAGGTAGGTCAGGTAGGCTATTTCTCAAATCCAAATGATTTAGGTAAATATGGTATCACTCAGGCACAATGGTTAGCTTATCAACCAAGTGGTTTAACACAGGGTAAAAGTTTGGCTGAAGTATGGGGGCTTCGCTTAGGCTTACAAAACGGACTTATATTAAATAATTTCATAGCCGGAAAAACACACGATTGGTATAAAGGTACTTTTAGGACGGGATTGAATCAGGATTATAATGTAAATATATCCGGAGCCAGTGATAAGGTAAATTACTATTTATCAGTGGGGTATTTAGATTCTGAAGGAGCTATTCAGGGTAATGATTATTCGGCGGTTCGTGCCAATATGAAAGTTAATGGTCATGTTACTGATTGGCTTGAGTTTGGAGCAAACGTTAATTTTCAGGACCGTACTGACGGGGATATTACAGTTGGTACAGGGACTAATTATTATGATGCTAATATGATGAGAAATAGCCCGTATGCGAACTTTAGGGATGCAAATGGTGATTATGAGAGACAGCCAATGGGACCAACTATTGGAGGCTATAATTATTACTACGATCGTCAATTCATGGAATTAGAAAGAGGGTATACGGTGTTGAATACTATTTTTAATGCCAAAGTGACTTTGCCTTTAGGGATTACTTATTCGTTAAATGTTTCGCCACGTTATCAATTCTATTACAATCGTTTTTTTCAATCTACAGGTAATAAAAATTTGAATGCTGCTAATATAGGTGTTGATAGGGATAACGGTAAAAATTTTGATTGGAATATGAATAATACATTAGCATGGGATCATACATTTAATGAAAAACACCATATTGTGGCCACTTTTGTTCAGGAAGTGGAAGAACGTCGTTCATGGTTTGATGAAATTAATGCACGTAATATTCAGCCTTCTGATGCCTTAGGTTTTCATAATACCGCAAATGCTACGCGTGCTAATAGTTCGTTTTCAACAGCCGATACGCATCAAACAGCCGATGCATTAATGGCAAGATTGTTCTATTCGTTTGATAATCGTTATATGATTACAGCGACTGTACGTCGCGATGGATATTCAGCATTCGGGACTAATAATCCTTATGCGACATTCCCTTCTGTTGCATTGGGTTGGAATCTTAGTAAAGAAAGCTGGTTCAATTGGGATGCTATGAGTACAGCTAAATTACGTGTGTCTTATGGTAAAAATGGGAATAGATCACTTGCAGATCCATATGTTTTTTTGGCTAACTTAAGAAGTCCTGAATCAACTATGGGTTATATTGATTCTTCAGGAAATCTTGTAGATATGAAGTATTTAGAAATTGATCGTATGGCTAATCCAAATTTACAATGGGAAAAAACAGCGGCAACTAATATTGGTCTTGATTTTGGGTTCTTAAATGACCGTCTTACGGGTACTGTAGATGTGTATAAATCAGTTACTCACGATATGATTATGAGTCAGCGTTTGCCTACTTTCACAGGATTTGAATCTATTGTCACTAACCTTGGAGAGGTAGAAAATAGAGGTGTTGAATTGAGTCTTAGTTCTGTTAACATGAAACAGCCCAACTTTGAATGGCGTACAAGTGCAGCTTTTTCATACAATAAAAACAAGATTAATAAATTGTATGGCAGTATGGAAACTATTCTTGATGCTAATGGTAATGTTATTGGTCAAAAAGAGTTAGATGATAAGACTAATGGATGGTTTATAGGTAAGGCTATCTCTGAAATTTGGAATTATAGGGTAGCAGGAATCTGGCAAAAAGACGAGGCGGCAGCTGCAGCAGTTGTTAGTCAACGTCCTGGTGATCCAAAAATAGCCAATAATTATACTGCTGATGATGTTAATGGAAAACCGGTTTATAATGATAAAGACAAGGAATTTTTAGGGCAAACAGATCCTCCTATTAACTGGTCGTTGCGTAATGAGTTTACAATTTATAAAAATTGGGATTTAGCAATTAATATGTATTCCTATATGGGACACAAATCATTGAATGGTAATTATATGAATCAATACAATGCAGGAAGTTTGTATACTAATAATTATAATTCATTTGTAAATCCATATTGGACAATTGATAACCCAACTAATGACTGGGCGCGACTTGATGCCAGAGGACCTGCAGGAGCTGGAACAGATAAATTATATAATCGTGGTTTTATTCGTTTAGATCAAATTTCAATAGCGTATAAATTTCCTAAAGAGCTTATTAAACGTTTAAATATGAATAATGTGAAGGTTTATGCTTCGGTTCGTAATGTAGCAACCTGGTCTGTAGATAAAAATTGGAAATATTTTGGAGATCCGGAAACTGGAGGCCTGGCTACCAGGATGTTTAATTTAGGTTTTAATTTAACGCTTTAAAAATTACTCAAATGAAAAGATATATAAAAAATAAAATTTCAAAACTGCTTCCCTTAGTTGTGGTAGGGGCTTTGTTTGTTTCTTGTTCGAAAGATTTTCTCGAACCGGATCCGCTTTCTATTTTCGAACCTGAGACTACATTTACTACCGAGGCAGGTTTGCAAGCTACTCTGGCAATTGCCGATAAGAGTTTGAGAAATAATTATATCCATTTTAGTTATGCTAATAATAGTGTGCCTATTGGTACTGAATATGTTTTTTCTGATATGGCAAAATATGGAAAAACCGACGCCAGTACTACAGCGGCTGATTATGCTAATATTATTACGCCTACCGGAACTTTTCAAAGAGATCCGGGTGATGGAATTTATCTTGGATTCTATTGGGATGAAGGATATAATGGTATTAAATTCGCTAATACGGTATTGACTTACGTTAATCAGGTGCAAAACTTATCTGATGATGTAAAGAAAAAATATATAGGGCAGGCCTATTTTCACAGGGCATACCGCTATCTTAATTTAGTATATCAGTTTGGTGATATACCATTAGTTACTAAGATTCTAGAGGTGCCTAAACAAAACTATTCTTCTACTAAAAAAGAAGCCATCATCGAAATGATTACAGCCGATATGGAGAAGGCTGTAGAATGGGTGCCGGAACAATCGCAATTGCCTTATAAAGGACTGGTTAACAAAGGTGCTTGCCGTCAGTTGTTGATTAAATGTTATTTGGCATCGGGTAGATTTGCCGAAGCTGAGGCGCAAGCGGATATTTTGATTAATCAGTCTGGCTATTCTTTAATGAAAAACACTTTTGGAACTTTTGATCAGGGAGGAAAACCGGAAACATGGAAAATTACCAGAAATGTTATTTGGGATTTACACCGACCTGAAAATAAGGTTATCGCTGCCAATACTGAAGCGATCCTGATTATGCCTAATAGCGGGGCGCAGTCGTTTTTAGGATTTGCTTCTATGCGTATTTTTGGTCCACTTTGGGCTTCAGGAAATCTAAGAACTCCCGATGGTAAACAGGCAGGATTGCGTATTGCTTCAAATAATGCTAATTACAATCCATTGTATGACTATAATAAAGCATTTGGACGTGGAATTGCTACTATTAGTGCCTCGTATTATTCACAGGTTCCTATGTGGGTTGTAAATAATGTTGAGGATAAGCAAGATCTTAGACATAATAGTACGGTAGGGAACTGGGTAAACATGGAAAATCTTAAATACAATGATAAAACTTCTACCTATTTCGGTCAGAATTTTAGAATGAAAGATGGAACTACTTTGCTAGCAAGAGATAGTATTCGTGATTATTTTGACTTCCCTTTATATAAAATTTACTTACATGATGTTGTACAGGAAGCTAATCCAAGTTCAACTGATTTTCAAGGTGCTACTACAGGAAGTATAGCTCATATGTATTTATACCGTTTAGCTGAAACCTATTTGTTACGTGCCGAAGCGCGATTTTATAGAGGTAATGTTGCTGGGGCAACTCAGGATGTTAATGTTATTCGTCAAAGAGCAGGAGCTGCGCAAATGTACAGTGCTGTGACTATAGGTGATATTTGTGCCGAAAGAGGGAGGGAACTTTACCTGGAAGAATGGCGAAATGTAGAGCTAAAACGTATTTCACACTGTTTAGCCATGAGCGGAAAACCGGATGAATGGGGTAATACTTACAGCCTTAGTAATTGGGATAAGCAATCCGGAAGGGATAATGCAGGAGGTAGTTATTGGTGGCAACGTATTGTGCATTACACACTTTATAATAAATATCCAAATGGAATTGTTGTGCCAAATGGCACTAAAATTTATTCTATGGATAAACGTAATAATTATTGGCCTATACCAAACAGTGCTATCACTGCTAATATTAAAGGAAAGCTGAGTCAGAACTTTGGTTATGATGGTTATGATGCCAGTGTTAAAGTTTGGGATAAATGGCAAGACGCTGTTGCAGATGAAGATAAAGTAGAATAATTTATTTGGTTTGTTTTGGGAAAAGGGATGTAATTGATTTTACATCCCTTTTTTAATTTTAAAAAATAATCGGAGGATTTATTGTGTTGAATTGTGAATGGAAAACAAAGTGAAATTCTATTTGATTAAAAAGGAAGTTTTAAATCTATTGTTTTAAAATTTTGTTAAAAAAGAGGGTTTCGGGTTGTTAGTTTTGATTCTTCAGTTAATTGAGTATTGTGTAATTTTAACGCTATTTTTTTACTTGATTATGAAAAAAACACTATTTTTTGATAAAATAGTAAATTTACCCCCTTTTTAATTCCATAATACCCCTCATAAGACTAGAGGTCTTCTGTTAGATTTGTACTGTGAATGATATGTTAATACTGTTTTAATTCTCTTAAAGAATACCCAAAACTGGTTGAACGTGATTTAAACTTCAAGGGTGTTTTTTGAGAGAACTAATAGTTGTTTAGGAAAAATACATAGGGATTCGTCTGCGTATTTTTTTAAGTGTAAAAAAAACATTTATATTGAAATAAAGAAGACTTAAGTTGTTTTTGTTTGTCAATAAAAGTTTTCAAATCAGGATTAGCTATTTCACAAATACATGAACATAAATACTAATTAATAGTAACTTTTAAATTATGAATCTATGGAATAAATAATCTACTAAAAACGCTAACGAATTATCTACAAATCAAAAATGGAGTAGTAGATAAGAATAATTTAACTAACCAAAAATTAAAACCACACATGGTAAACTTTATTAAAATAAAGAAGAAGACTCATCGTGTTTTAGAATTTGATTTAAAAAAGAAACTTACAGTATTATCAGTATTAGTTTCTCTATCTCAGGTTCATGCACATGTTTCTAATGTTGTAAGTATAAAAAAACTAGAAATAGTACAACAACAGCAAAGAACTATTAGCGGGCAAGTAACTGATGAAAATGGAATGCCACTTCCTGGAGCAAGTGTACTTGTGAAAGGCACTAAGAATTCCACAATGACAGATTTTGACGGAAAATTTACTTTGAAAATCAATGAAGGAGACAAGATATTGACTGTGTCTTTTGTAGGTTATGAATCGACAGACGTTTTAATTCAGAACAAATCGGTTTTTGAAGTCAATATAAAACCAAGTTCGGAAGGACTAAAAGAAGTTGTTGTAGTAGGTTTTGGAACTCAGAAAAAAGCCAGTATGGTGAGTTCTATTACAACAATTAATCCTAAAGAATTAAAAGGACCTACCAGTAACTTAACTACAATGTTAGCAGGTAGAGTTGCGGGAATGGTTGCTTACCAAAGAAGTGGTGAACCAGGTTCTGATAATGCAAACTTCTTTATTCGAGGTTTAGGAACTTTTGGTTCAGGAGCTTCAAATCCATTGATTTTGATTGATGGTATAGAATCTACAACAACTGATATGGCGCGTTTACAGCCGGATGACATAGATACTTTTTCTGTATTGAAGGATGCTGCTGCTGCTGCTGTGTATGGAGCTCGTGGAGCTAATGGAGTGGTGTTAATTACTACCAAAATGGGTAAAGATGGTATTACTAAATTTAATTTTAGGACAGAAACCAGAATGTCGTCTAATTCCAGAAATTTCAATTTTGCTGATAATATTACGTATATGAAGCTGGCTAATGAAGCTACACGTACCCGTAATCCTCTTCTTGGAGATGTATATGATCAAAACAAAATTGACAGAACTATTGCCGGAGATGATCCTTATTTGTATCCAAGTAATAACTGGATTGATCAATTAATTAAAGATTATACGATTAATCAGGGCTATAATTTTAGTGTTAGCGGGGGTGGTCAAAAAGCCAGATATTATGTAGCCAGTACTTACAATGTCGATAATGGTGTATTAAAAGTAGATGGCTTAAATAATTTTAATTCTAATATTAAATTAAGAAATTATTCTTTACGATCAAATGTAGATATGACATTAACTCCTACTACTAAAGGTATTATTCGTCTGTATGGACAGTTTGATGATTATAATGGGCCTGTTGGAGGATATGATGAAAGAGGTAATCCTATTAATGGAGGAGCACGTATTTTTAATCTTACTATGTGGTCTAACCCTGTAGCATTTCCTAAAGTGTATCCGGCAAGTTATCTCCCTTATATTGATCATCCTCTATTTGGAGGTGCTTTGACAGGAGGCGATAATGGTGCAATATTAGTAAATCCTTATGCAGAAATGGTTCGCGGATATCAAAGTTCAAAAGGATCAACAATTCAGGCACAGGTTGAATTACAACAGGATTTAAAAGTAATAACTCCGGGGCTTAGCGCCAGAGCTATGGGGTATGTAAGAAGATATGCGTTTTACAATGAAGCTAGAAAATACAATCCATTTTATTATAAATCTTTTATAAGTCCTGTTACCGGAGAACTTGAAATATCAGTTATAAATCCGGGAGGCCAGGGAAGTTTTGGTACAACCGGATCAGAAAATCTGGATTATTTAGCGGGAGATAAAATATTAGATTCTCGCATTTATCTTGAAACAGCGGTTAATTATAACAGAACTTTTAATGAAAAACATGCTGTAAGTGGTATGTTGATTAATTTATTATCCAGTTATGTGCAGGCAAACTCTGCTTGGATTTCTCTTACAGATGTAGCGAAAACACTTCCTAGCAGGAATCAGGGGGTTTCAGGTAGGTTTACTTATGGCTATGATAATAGATTTTTGACTGAATTTAATTTTGGATACAATGGATCGGAACGTTTTGCCAGTGGACATCGTTATGGATTTTTTCCTTCATTTGGTTTAGCTTATCATATTTCTAATGAGAAATTTTGGGAGCCTATTAAAGACGTTGTGACCAATTTTAAAATCCGTTCTACTTATGGATTAGTGGGTAATGATAAAATTGGAAATAATAATGATCGTTTTTTCTATTTGTCAAATGTTAATATTAATGATGGAAGTTATGGTGCTTCTTTTGGAGAGCAGTATACAGATAGTAACCCAGGGGTATATGTGGGGCGTTATGCCAATAATAACATTGGTTGGGAGCAGTCAAAACAAATCAACTTAGGGATGGATTTGGAATTGTTTAAGTCATTAAATTTTGTAGTAGATGTTTACAAACAGAACCGAACTCATATCCTTCAAACCAGAGAAAATATTGGTGCTACAATGGGACTTACGGCAACTCCGGCAACTAATTATGGAGAAGTTGAGAGTAAAGGTTTAGACCTAGCTGTTACTTACAATAAACAATTCAATAATGATTGGTACACACAGTTAAGAGGTAATTTTACTTATGCTGCTAATAAAGTTTTGGTATATGATGAGATTAATTACCCTGCAAGTATGGCTTATCGTTCAAGAATAGGTCAAAGTTGGAATCAAACGTATGGTTATATAGCCGAACGTTTGTTTGTGGATCAAAATGAGGTTGATAATTCGCCATTGCAATTTGGTGGACCGGGAACAGGAATAGTAAAAGAATATACAGGTGGGGATATTAAATATCGTGATGTTAATGGAGATGGTCAAATTACAGCTGCAGATATGGTGCCGATAGGAAATCCTACTGCTCCGGAAATAGTGTATGGTTTTGGAGGTACAGTAGGCTATAAAAAATTTGATTTTAGTATTTTCTTTCAAGGTGTAGCCCGTACTTCCTTTTTTATTAACCCGGAAAACATAGCACCATTTGTGTTAAATGGTTCTTATCAAAATAATTTATTGAATGTTGTAGCACAAGATCACTGGTCTGAAAATAATAAAGATTTATACGCTTTTTGGCCAAGATTGAGTAATACGTTTGTGGCTAATAATAATAAGGTGTCAACTTGGTGGATGAGAGATGGTGCTTTCTTAAGATTAAAATCAATTGAAGTAGGGTATAATGCTCCTGAAAAATTAATGTCTAAAATAGGAGTTAAGGGTTTAAGAGTCTATTTAAGTGGTAACAATATTGCCGTTTGGAGTAAGTTCAAACTTTGGGATCCGGAAATGGGAGGAAATGGTTTAGGTTACCCTATTCAATCGGTTTATAATTTGGGACTAAAAGTTGATTTTTAAAAAAATATAAAGTATGAAAACTAAAAAAAATATAGTTAATAAGAGTTTCCATAAACTTCAAAAAGTTTTTGGAGCGTCAATGGTAATACTTTGTTTGTTCAGTTTAGAATCATGTGAAAATAGTTTTTTGGATGTTGTTCCAGATAACATAACTACACTTGAGTCTGCTTTTAAATTGAGAAATGAAGCTAAGAAATATTTATATACCTGTTATGCCTATATCCCTAAAAATGGGGATGGAGTATATAATATAGGAATGCTAGCAGGAGATGAAACATGGATACCACCTAATCGTGCTGCTATTACCAGTTTTGCGTTTAATATTGCTACGGGTACACAAAGAAAAGCAGAAACTTATATGAATGCCTGGGAGGGTAATTATCAGGGAGCAGGTCCTGGAGATCGTTATCCACTTTATGACGGGATTAGGCATTGTAACGTTTTTCTAGAGAATGTTGAAGATAGAACTAAAGTGCCGGATTTACAGGAAGGCGAGCGTTTAAGATGGATAGCTGAAGTGAAATTTTTAAAAGCCTATTACCACTATTATTTAATGCGTATGTATGGGCCTATTCCAGTTGTTCGTGTCAATGTTCCTATCGATGCATCTAATGATCAAATTCAGGTTGCAAGAGAGCCTATAGACTCAACTGTTGATTATTTAGTGAGTTTGCTGGACGAAGCAGCAGTAGCATTGCCTCCGATGATTACTGACAGACTGAATGAATTGGGTAGGGTTACAAAGCCTGTGGCACTTGGTATGAAAGCGGAGTTGTTACTTATGGCGGCAAGTCCTTTATTTAATGGAAATGCAGACATGGTAGGATTAAATGCTAAAGATGGAACACCATTGTTTAATCCGGTTTATGATGCCACCAAATGGAAAAGAGCAGCCAATGCTGCAAAGGAAGCAATAGATGCTGCCGAAGCTAATGGGCATAAAATATTCTATAAAAACAATGTGGCATTTACTATTTCTCAAACTGCTAAAACGAAACTGAATATTACGCAAGCAGTAACAGAACCTTGGAATGACGAAGTTATTTGGGCAAACCCAAATAGTCGTACCTATGAATTACAACGACTTTGTATGATGCCTTTAGCAAGTACGGTATCACATTCTCAAGCCAGAAAAGTGTTTTCGCCTACTTTAGAATCGGCAACTAATTTTTATACTAAAAATGGTGTGCCTATTGAGGAAGATAAAACTTTGACGTTTGGAGATATTACTGAGTTGAAAGAAGCTACTACAGCTGATAAATTTAATATTAAAGAAGGGTATAGAACTTCGATTTTAAATTTTAATAGAGAGCCGCGTTTTTACGCCGATTTAGGTTTTGACGGAGCTATTTTCTATAAATCCTCTAGCGGTTCTGATGAAACAAAAGAAGTTATTAGAGCTAAATACCAAGATTATGCAGGAAGTGCAGATGCTTTTGATTTTAACGTAACAGGATATTATATTAAAAAATTGATAAACTGGGATCAAACTTTTGGAGGAGGAACTATGTATAAAGAGTACGCCTGGCCTGAATTGCGTTTGGCTGATTTGTATTTGATGTATGCTGAAGCACTTAATGAAGCTGACGGAACTGCCGCTACAACAGAAGTATTGAAATATGTGGATCTTATTCGTACTCGTGCCGGATTAAGCGGCGTGGTAGATTCCTGGACTAATTTTTCTAATAATCCAGCCAAATATACTACCAAAGATGGTATGCGTGAAATTATTCACAGAGAACGCAGTATTGAAATGGCCTTTGAGGGTAAAAACTATTGGGACATCAGACGTTGGAAAAAAGCAACTCAGGAATTTAATGAACCTATAAAAGGCTGGAATGTTTATGGAATTACAGAGGCTAATTATTATCAGGTAGTTACTTTAAGTCAACAACGTTTTGTAGCTCCAAGAGATTATTTCTGGCCTATTGAAGAAACAACACTTATTAGAAATCCTAATCTGATTCAAAATCCAGGTTGGTAATAATCATAAAAATGAAGATTATGAAACGAATTATAAAATCCCCTATAAACATATTATTGTTGTGTTTGACCTTTGTTTTTGCAGCTTGTAGCGAGGATCAAGGCCCTGAACCTTTAGAGCACAATTCTAATCAGCCAGCAGTGGTAACAAATATTACCATTCAGAATTTACCAGGAAAAGCGAAACTGACTTATACTTTACCAACAGATGATGATTTGTTATATGTAGTTGCCCGATATACTCTAGAAAATGGAACGCCTATGGAGGCCAAAGCTTCTTATTATTCTAATTCTTTACTTTTAGAAGGTTTTGCCGGTGGATCGACTACTGAGGTTAAGATTTATGCGGTTAACAATAGTGAGACGGAATCAAAACCGGTTGTAGTATCTGTAAGTCCTGCTCCGGCACCAATTTTTGATATTTTTAAATCATTGGCTGTTCTGCCTGATTTTGGAGGTATTCGCATCTCAGCTAATAATCCTACCAAAGAAGAAATTGGTATTTTAGTGATGCAAAAGAATATTCAAGGAGATTGGGTGCCACTTAGAAATAGTATTTATACTTCGGTAGATGAAATTAAACGAAGTTTAAGAGGTTTTCAGTCAGTAGATCAGGAATTTGCAATTGTGGTTAGAGATAAATGGTTGAATTATACAGATACTCTTGTTACTACAATAAAACCATTATTTGAGCAATTAATGCCTAAATCGGCTTATGTTGGAGTTCATCTTGCTAATGATGCAAAAACGATAAATAATGCTTATCCTGTTTCTAATTTATTTGATGGCCAGTTTTTAGAATATTGGGGTTCTTATTTTACAGACAGAACCATTGATGTAGGGAATCATTTGGTAACTTTTGATATTGGTGCAAAAACAAAGTTAAGTCGTTTAAGACTTTGGCAATTTTCAGAACCTATAGGGGGACAAAGGATGTACTACTATTTAGGTGCTATGAAAAAGTTTAGAATATGGGGAAGTAATACCTTAAATGATGGAACGCTCAATAGTAATTGGACTTTATTAGGCGAATACGAAATTAAGAAACCGTCAGGGTTGCCTTACGGACAGGAAAATAATGATGATCTTTTAGCGGCCAGAGATGGAGCCGATTATGAAATCGCCTTAGATAAACCGGCAGTTCGCTATCTTAGAATTGAGTGTTTAGAAAACTGGATTGGAGGTAAGTTTATGGCTGTTTCAGAAGTACATGTGTACGGTAATCCTAATTTTTAATATTAAATAGAAAACAATGAAAAATTTAAGGAATATTTTAGTGACGGCTTTTGCTGTGGCATTAATTCTTGTAATACATTCTTGTACAAGTAGCGATGATTATTTAAAATTTGTTGACGGAGGAGCGATTTCTTATACCGGTAAAATTGATTCTTTAAAGTTTTTTCCGGGTAGGGATAGATTGAAAATTAAGGGGCTAATTATTTCAGATCCTAAGGTTTCTCAATTGAGAGTCTATTGGAATACTAAAAAAGATTCTGTTGTAATACCCATTAATAGAACTTCAGGAATTGATGAGGTTTCTTCTATTATTGAAAATCTACCGGAAAACATCTATAATTTTGAAGTGAAAACTTTTGATGCTAAAGGGAATAGTTCCATTTCTCAGTATATTACAGCTCAGACTTATGGAACTCGTTATCAGGCAAGTTTAACTGACAGGAAGATTGTTTCCAGTAAATTATCCAGTGATTTCTCTCTTACAATTGATTTTGCAACGATGGATTTAACTACGGGAGCTTATGCAACTGAGGTGGTTTATACAGATAATTCAAATGTGCAACATGCTGTAACGGTACCTGTTACTCAAAATCAGCTTGTGGTATCTAATTATAAAATAGGAAGTAAGTTTAAACAACGTTCATTATTTTTACCGGTTAAAACTGCAATAGATATTTTTTACACGGATTTTGTTTCTAAAGAACCTCAGGTTATTGATCTTACTTATATGATTAAGAATAATAAGCGTCCTTTTTTAACATCATCAACAGATGGAGGCAGATGGGGGACATTAGCCGATTGGACTACTAATGCTGCCTGTAAAAATCACGGTGGCTATGGTGGCTGGGACGGTGGCTGTTGTGGTAATCCTCCGGGAACAATCAATTTGGAATCAGGTTGGGGGGCTCCGGTGATTACCAATGGTAAGATATATCAAACAATAACATTAGAAGCCGGGACTTATATTTTTAATGCTCCTTTATTGGCATCTGGTAGTGGTCTTAATAGTGGCTATACTTTGTCGGATTATGTTTATTTAGCCGTCGCAAAGGGTAGCATATTACCGGACTCAAGCGGTGGAGTTCTTGAAACAGATCCTGCAACCTTAGGATTTAAAAGAATAGTGAATACCATGAATTCTGAAAGTGCAATTATTACATTTACTATTACCCAATCGACGCAAATTACTTTGGGTATTTCTACAACACAAGGAAATGAAAGATATGGTCATTTCTTATCTTTCAGTTTATTTAAAAAGAATAACTAATTTATTACCAATAATAGAAATGGCATGTTTTTTTACATGCCATTTTTAAAATTTAAAAGAATGATGAATTTGTATAGTTCTTAGATTTTTTTATAGTTAAGTTAAGTTTAAGAGGCTGTCCAGAAATTAATTTTCGGACAGCCTTCTTTTATTTTATTAAAAGTCCATTTAAATCTTGAAAATAATAATCAGGGAATGATTGCTCTGAGTTGTTATTAGAAAACAAGACGAGAATTTCAATTGATTTTTAAATTTTTGTTAAAGAGTAGAGTTGTCAGTTTGAATAGTGTTTCTATTTGGTTTTTGCTTATTGTGTATTGTGTAGTTTTATAGTTAATTTTTTACAATGTGTTAAAAAATAAGGTGTTTTTGTTGTGTAATACTAATTTCACCCTTTTTTATTATCATAAATCCCCCCCCTCGACAATTAGTGTTCTGCTAGATTTGTAATGTGAATTATATGTTAATATTTCGATAAGTTAAGCTTAGCGAAGATTTTAAAATAGCCTTGTTATGATTTTATTATATCTGATGTTATAAAAATTCACACACTAACAAACTATTAATTAACCAAAAAATTACAAACAAACATGACAAAATTTATTAGGACGGGAAAAGCTCCTGATTGTGCATCTGGATTTGATTTGAGAAAGAAACTGACAATATTTTGTGTATTGGCTTCCTTGTCTCAGGTACAGGCGTACACGATTAATTATGCAAGTGAAACAGGACTTCAAAAAGTACAACAGCAAAAAAGTATTAGCGGACAAATTAATGATGAAAATGGAATGCCGCTTCCCGGTGCAACGGTTGCTATAAAAGGTTCTAAAATAGGAACCATAACCGATTTTGACGGGAAATTTACTTTGAAGTTAGATGCTAATTCAAAGGTTTTAGTTATAAGTTCAATAGGGTATCAAGCCCAAGAATTAACAATAGGAAATCGTACTGATTTTAAGGTTTCTTTAAAACCAACTTCAGAAGGTCTAAATGAGGTAGTGGTAGTAGGATATGGAACACAAAAGAAAGAAAGTGTTGTAAGTGCTATTACGACAATTCCTGTTGGAGAAATCAAAGGACCTTCAAGTAACTTGACAACCATGATGGCGGGAAGAGTATCAGGTATGATTGCTTACCAAAGAACTGGAGAACCAGGTTCTGATAATTCTGATTTCTTTATTCGTGGATTAGGTTCTTTTGGATCAGGAAAAGTAAATCCTTTAATCTTGATTGATGGTATTGAATCTACAACAACGGATATGGCGCGATTGCAACCTGATGATATCGAGGCTTTTTCGGTGTTGAAAGATGCTTCGGCAGCGTCTATTTATGGTGCCCGTGGTGCTAATGGAGTAGTTTTAATTACTACTAAATCAGGTAAGGATGGTAAGCTTAAAGTAAAGTTTAGACAAGAGAATAAAATTTCCAGTAATACTAAGAATTTTAAGTTTGCCGATAATATTACTTATATGGAACTAGCTAATGAAGCTGTTTTGACTAGAAATCCAATAGGTGTTTTGCCTTATTCGCAAACAAAAATCGATAGAACGGGGCAACCTGGATCAAATCCGTATTTGTACCCAAATAATAACTGGATTGATCAATTAATAAAAGATTATACTTTTAATCAAGGATACAATTTAAGTGTTAGTGGTGGTGGTGATAAAGCACAATATTATGTTGCCAGTACTTATAATATTGACAATGGAGTATTGAAAGTAGATAATTTGAATAATTTTAATTCTAATATTAAATTAAGAAATTATTCTTTCAGATCTAATGTTAATATGAAATTGACTCCTACAACCGAAGGAATCGTTAGGTTATATGGGCAGTTTGACGATTATACAGGGCCATTAGGAGGAAATGATGCTAATGGGAATTGGGTTTCCGGAGGAGGAAATATTTTTAATAAGGCTGTTTGGTCTAATCCGGTGGCTTTTCCTGCTACCTATCCTAGAGAATTACTTCCTTATATTGAGCATCCATTATTTGGAGGTGCTGTAACAGGGAATGGAAGTACTACTTTGTTAACGAATCCTTATGCCGAAATGGTTAAAGGATATGAGGTATATAAAGCTTCAACGGTTCAGACCCAAATTGAATTGAAACAAGATCTTAAAATGCTTACTCCTGGCTTGAGAGCAAGAGCAATGGGATATATAAGAAGATATTCTTATTATAGAGTTTCAAGACAATACAATCCGTTTTTCTACAGCGCTACATTGAATCCAGAAACTCAGGAAATCAGCTTGAATTTACTAAATAGTGGAATGGAAGGTTCTATAGGCACTACAGGAACTGAATATTTAAATTATAGCGAAGGTGCTAAAAATATTACTTCAACTATATATTTAGAGTCAGCACTTAATTACAACAGAACTTTTGCTGAGAAACATGATATTTCAGGGATGCTGATTAATATTGTGCAATCTAATGAATCGGGTAATGCCGGAAATCTTCAGGCTTCATTACCTAGTAGAAATTTTGGTCTTTCAGGACGTTTTACTTACGCTTACGACAATAGATATTTAGCTGAAGTTAATTTTGGATACAATGGTTCTGAACGGTTTGCTAAAGACAATCGATTTGGATTTTTCCCTTCTTTTGCTGCTGGTTATATCATTTCAAATGAAAAGTTCTTCGAACCTTTACTCAATGTAGTAAGTAATCTTAAACTTAGAGCCAGTTTCGGATGGGTTGGTAATGATCAAATAGGGAATTCTTCGGATCGTTTCTTTTACTTGTCTAATGTGAGTTTGAACGACTTGAATTATGGCAATAGTTTTGGAGAATTGAGTGGTTATTATCGTCCGGGTGTTTCTATTTCAAGATATGCAAATAGTAAAATTAGTTGGGAGCGTTCAAGACAAGTTAATATTGGGATGGATTTAAAATTATTCAATTCAATTAATATTGTTGTAGATGCTTTTAAACAAAACAGAAGTAATATTCTTCAAACGCGTTCAAACATAGGTTCTACTTTAGGACTTTCGGTAACTCCTTCAACTAATTTTGGTGCAGCAGAAAGTAAGGGGATGGATATGTCAATTACCTATAATAAGAAATTTGGAGACAATTGGTGGACAAATTTAAGAGGGAACTTCACCTATTCTACAAGTAAAATATTGAAGTACGATGAGAATTATTACCCGCCAGAATTAGATTATTTGTATAAAAAGGGGAATTCCATCGCTCAAACTTACGGTTACATTGCAGAACGATTATTTGTTGATGATCAGGAAGCTGCGAATTCACCAAAACAATTCGGTACTTATGGAGGTGGAGATATCAAATACAGAGATGTAAATGGTGACGGAGTAATTACAACTTTAGATCAAGTGCCTGTTGGTTATCCTACTGCTCCTGAGATTATCTATGGTTTTGGAGGTACATTAGGTTATAAAGATTTTGATTTTAGTTTATTTTTTCAAGGTTCTGCCCGTTCATCATTCTTTATTAATTCAAAAAACATTTCTCCTTTTGTTACCAATGGAGGAGCTCAAAACGGATTGTTAGAAGTAGTAGCTAATGATCACTGGTCAGAGGATAATAGAAATGTATATGCTTTTTGGCCAAGATTAAGTAACAATTTTATTGAAAATAATAATCAAACATCAACTTGGTGGATGAGAAATGGTGCTTTTTTACGTCTTAAAAGTGTGGAGTTAGGTTATAATGTGCCTAAAAGTTTTACTGAGAAATACCATATTTCTGGTTTAAGATTGTATGCTAATACAACGAATCCTGTTGTGTTTAGTCAGTTTAAATTATGGGATCCTGAAATGGGTGGAAATGGTTTAGGATATCCTGTTCAATCAACATACAATTTTGGAATATTGCTTGATTTATAAGCTGTTGTTATAAAGTAAAAGCATTAATAAAAACGAATAATTATGAAATATAATAATAAAATAACAAATAGATTAAGAAAATCTATTTTGCCTATAGCCACTTCTTTTATGGCGTTGTTAGTGATGGAGTCCTGTTCTAGTGATTTCTTGGACGTTGTACCTGATAATGTCGCTACTATTGAAAACGCATTTAAATTGAGAAGCGAAGCCGAAAAATATTTATTTACCTGTTATTCTTATCTTCCAAAAGATGGAAGTGTATACCACAATACAGGTTTTCTAGCCGGAGATGAAATGTGGATTCCGTATCAAACTTCGATTTATAGTGATGCCTTTGAAATTGCAAGAGGAAGTCAGAGAATTTCAAATCCATTTGTAAATTCATGGGATGGGAATTATACTGGTGGAGGACCTGGTGATCGATATAAATTATTTATAGGAATACGTCATTGCAATATCTTTTTAGAAAATCTTAATGATGTTACTAAAGTACCCGATATTACTTTTGCCGAGAGACAACGCTGGATAGGAGAAGTTGAGTTTTTGAAGGCTTATTACCATTTTTATTTATTAAGAATGTATGGTCCAATTCCATTGGCTGCTGAAAATATTGCTATTGATGCCCCTGAAGATGCAATCAATGTAAGAAGACGACCAGTAGATGAATGTGTGACCTTTATTACTGATTTATTAGATGCAGCTACGGAAAAATTGCCAAACGATAATGAAATTATCTCCACAACCGAAGCAGGTAGAATTACAAAAACGATTGCTTTAAGTATAAAGGCTAAAGTCTTATTGATGGCAGCGAGTCCTTTGTTTAACGGGAATTCTGATTTTGCATCTTTGGTTAATAAAGACGGAACTAAATTGTTTAATGCTACTTATGATGCCAATAAGTGGAAATTAGCGGCAGATGCTGCATTGGCGGCTATTCAAGCAGCAGAAGCAAACGCAAAAAGTTTGTATGTTTTTCCTCAGTCTCCATTTAATCTTACTGCGGGGACTATGACTCAAATGAGTATTCGTCAGGCAGTATGCGAAAGATGGAATTCTGAAATTATTTGGGGTAATCCTAATAGTCAAACCAGTGAGTTGCAACAATTGTGTATGGCTCCATTGGATGTGAATCATAATCATAATGATGCCAGAAAAATTTTATCGCCACCACTTAAAATAGCAAAAATGTTTTATTCTAAAAATGGGGTGCCTATTAATGAGGATAAAACATTAGATTTTACTAATGAAAAAGAATTGCGTACGGCTACTAATGCAGAGCGATTTAATATTAAAGAAGGATTCCAGACAGCAAGAATCAATTTTGACAGAGAGCC
The DNA here is from genome assembly GCF_004016525.1 of Flavobacterium sufflavum. GTDB lineage: Bacteria > Bacteroidota > Bacteroidia > Flavobacteriales > Flavobacteriaceae > Flavobacterium > Flavobacterium sufflavum. The sequence goes on along the minus strand of NZ_SACJ01000001.1, from coordinate 336,402 downwards.
TCGTTTTTATGCTGATTTGTGTTTTGACGGAGGAGTTTGGTATAAATATGACAGCCCTTCTAAAACCGATGATGGAACAGTTTGGGGATTGAAAGGTAAATTTGGAGATCCTGCGGGGGCAACTCATGCATTCCATACTAATGAAACGGGATATTTTGTAAAAAAATTAGTCGATTGGAATCAAATTACTTATACCACAGGTGGTTCGTCTTATAAAGCCTACCCTTGGCCAGAAATACGTTTGGCCGATTTGTACCTAATGTATGCTGAAGCTTTGAATGAATCTGAAGGGCCTTCAGCAACCGTTTATCAGTATCTAGATCGTATCAGAACAAGAGCAGGATTAGCCGGAGTTGTTCAATCTTGGGCAAATTTCTCTAATAATCCATCAAAACCAACTACGCAATTAGGTCTTCGTGATATTATTCAACAAGAACGATTAATTGAATTAGCTTTCGAAGGACAACGTTTTTGGGATTTACGTAGATGGAAGAAAGCCGCTGAGGTTTTAAATGCACCTATTACGGGTTGGAATGTTAAAGGAGTTGATGCCTTATCTTATTATCAGGTTAGAACTGTATATCAACAAACATTTGTAGCACCAAGAGATTATTTCTGGCCAATACCAGAGAGTGCAATGATTCAAAATCCAAATTTAGTTCAAAATTTAGGCTGGTAATTTTAAAAAGATTTAATTATGAAATGGAAAATAATATTGAGAAGTATTTTCACAATTACAGTGGCTTCATTAGTTATTAGTTGTGATCAAAATAATCTGGAACCGTTGGAGAGTAATTCAACTCCTCCTGCTCAGGTTGAGAATGTGACTGTGCAGAATTTACCTGGCAAGGCAAAAATTACCTATACTTTGCCTTCTAATCAGGATTTGTTATACATAAAGGCAGAATATACTCTTGCAAGCGGCAAGAAAATGGAAGTAAAGTCTTCTTATTACAACAACTCTTTAGAGATTGAGGGCTTTGCTAATGCAGGCGAGTATGATGTTAAGTTGTATAGTGTTAATAGAAGTGCTACTGAGTCAACACCGGTAGTGGTAAAAATACATCCTTTAGAATCTCCTATTTGGAATGTTTTCAGAAGTCTTGATGTTAAGGCAGCTTTTGGAGGTATTCGTGTTGATGCTACTAATCCAAATCGTGAGGATGTTTCTATTTTGGTTATGGAAAAAAATAATCTGGGAGACTGGGTTGTTGATACTAAAAGTATTTATACCTCGACTGATTTAGTTTCTAAAACACTTAGAGGATATAGTGTGACAGAACATAATTATGCTATTACCGTAAGAGACAGATGGCTGAATACTACTGATACTTTGTTTACAACTATCAAACCTCTTTTAGAGTTGTCAATCCCAAAATCAGGATACAAACATTTTCCATTACCGGGGGATACTAAAACACATGCTACGGCTGTTCCTGCGGGAATGTGGGATGGTGAATTGCAAAACTGGCCAAAAGTTTTCTTGACAGATGGTTCTGTAATAGGACAACATGTTGTTACAATTGATACAGGGATATTGGCAAAAATGAGTCGAATAGTTATTTGGGATTATCCGGAGTATTACTTAGGAAGATCGTATTACTATATAGGGGATTTAAAAGAGTTTGAAATTTATGGTTCGGCCAGTCCTAATCCTGATGGAAGTTTAGATGGTACTTGGGTTAAACTAGGAACTTATAATGCAACTAAACCATCCGGACTTCCTTATGGTCAACAATCGAATGAAGATTATCAAACAGCATTGGCTGGTTTTAGTTGGGAATTTGACGTAACAGCTCCTAAAGTTCGCTATTTGAGAATTAAGTCACTTAAAAATTGGGCAGGAATTGGAACTATGGCAATTGGAGAAATCCAGGTATATGGTAATCCTAACTAACGATGTTTAACAATAAAAAAGGTATTATTATGAATACAATAAAAAAATATTTTGTACATGCTTTTGCTCTTGTGATTGTAGCTGGGGTAATAAGTTCTTGTACTTCCATGGATGAAGGTTATAAAGACTTTATAAAAGATGGGGAAGTATCATATACGGGAAAAATAGATTCTTTGCATATCTATTCAGGTAAAAATAGAGTTCAGATTAAGGGACTTTTTATTTCAGATCCAAAAATTGCCGAATGTAGAATATATTGGGATAACAGAGCAGATTCTGTAGTAGTACCGATTGCCAGAACGCAAGGAGTTGATGAGCTGAATGTTGTTATTAATAATTTAGTGGAGAATGTACATAACTTTGAGGTGCGTACTTTTGATAAATTAGGCAATAAATCAATTCCTGTTTATAAGGTGGGTACGGTTTACGGAGATCGTTATCAAACCTCATTGTATAATAGACCTATAGCTTCTAAGTATTTTTCGCCAAAATTGACAACTATTAATTTTGCTTCAATGGATTTGTCAACTGGTGCTTATGCAACTGAAGTAACTTATACAACTACAGCTAATGTAACTGCTAAAGTTCAACTGCCTATAGCTCAGTCCAGATTAGATATTGCTGACTTTAAGTTAGGTTCTGCGTTTACTTATAAAACTTTATTCAGACCAAATCCAACGAGTATTGATGTTTTTGAGTCGGTTACTACAACTGTTACTGATAATGAAATACAATATTTGAATAATTTTTATTACCCATTTACAAGGTTGACTTATGATGGAGCAAGATGGGGAGTACCTACTGATTGGGTTGTTAATGATGCTGCAAAAAGTCATATTGTTTCAAGTGTAAATTATGGAGGATTAGATGCTTTGTATTTTAGTTTCGAAAGTGGCTGGGGACAGCCTGCTATTAATAATGGTAAAATTTATCAAACAATGACATTGCCAGCAGGGACTTATACTTATACAATAAACATAAATGCTACCAGTTATGCTGCTGATGCAAATGATAAAGGATATTTTGTAGTGGCAATCGGAAATACATTACCTGATGTTGCTTTAGTTGAGACTGCTGCTAGTACTTTGAAGTGGGAAAGAGCGAAAAATGTAACTCCTCTTATAAGAACCTTGAGTTTTACTTTATCAGCTGATACTCAGGTTTCAGTAGGGGTAGTGACTACTTCGGCTGTAATGACTTCATCTACAGGTAGGCATTTAAAAATTAACTCTTTTAAATTGGTTAAACAATAAGAATAAGCAATAGAAGCAGCACAATAACAGAAGTTATTGTGCTGCTTTCTTTTTTGTCTTTTTAAAACTTTCGGTTATCAATTACGGGATTAGTAAAGTTTGAAATCCTGTTAATCAATGATAAAAATGATGAGTTTTTAGTTGAATAAAATTTCGTTTAAACCCAAATTATACTGAAAAAGAACCTAAAAACACCTGTGAAAATAGGTGTAATAACTAATTATGCTCTAAATGGAAAGAAAAAATTATTCCCAATTCTTATTTTTTTGTTTTGTATTGATACTCATCTCCGGTTGTGTTACAAACAAAGAAAAACCTTTTAAGAATAAGGATTATAAATTAGTTTGGAATGATGAATTTAATGTTAATGGTGCTCCGGATGAAAAGAATTGGAATTATGAAACAGGGTTTGTAAGGAATCTGGAAAATCAGTGGTATCAAAAAGAAAATGCCTTTTGTAAAGATGGTTTTTTAATTATTGAAGCCAGAAAAGAAAGCAAGGCTAATCCGGATTTTGTGTCTAAAGACCATCATGATTGGACCAAAAATAGAGATTCTATAAAGATAACTTCTTCCTGTTTAATTACTAGGGGGAAACATTCCTGGCAATACGGCCGATTCGAAATGCGAGCTAAAATTCCTGTTGGAAAAGGAATGTGGCCGGCATTTTGGACTTTGGGTGTAAAGGGAAATTGGCCAGCTAATGGCGAGATTGATATTATGGAATATTATATGGGGAAAATATTGGCCAATGTGGCGTGGAAATCTGATAAACCAGATACAGAGTGGGATAGTGCGACGGCGATGTTGAGTGATTTTAAAGAGGATTCCTGGGCTGATAAATTCCATATTTGGAGGATGGAATGGGATGCCTATTCGATTAAATTATATGTTGATGACCAATTGTTAAATGAAACTAGTGTAAAAGAAACCATGCTAAGGGCAAATCAAAAGATAATTCCATTCCAGCAACCTCATTATTTATTAGTGAATCTGGCAGTAGGAGGGATGAATGGTGGCGATTTCACAAATGCCAGTTTCCCTTCAAAATATGTGATAGATTATATCAGGGTTTATCAAAAAAAGAAGTAGAATGAAATTAATATTTTCAATAGTTTTAAGTTTAGTATCCTCTTTCATTTTTAGTCAGAACGATTCTTTCATTCCCGGAAAAGAATGGAAAGACACTAATGGTGTGCATATTAATGCTCATGGTGGAGGTATTATTTTTGTGAATGGAGTTTATTATTGGTACGGAGAGTATAAGACTGCCGGTCGTGGGGGAAATACATCCTTGCAGGGAGTTAGTTGTTATTCGTCAAAAGATTTGTACAATTGGACTAATGATGGCATTGTTTTAAGGGTTGAAAATAATCCTAATTCGGAGATAACCAAAGGCTGTATTATAGAACGTCCGAAAGTCGCCTTTAATAAAAAGACAGGCAAATATGTAATGTGGTTCCATCTAGAGTTAAAAGGTCAGGGTTATGATGCCGCCAGGGCAGCTGTTGCCATAAGTGATAATCCTAAAGGTCCTTTTAAATATATAAAATCCTATCGTCCCAATAAAGGAGTCTGGCCAATGAATTTTGATGATAAATTTAAATCCGCATCAATTGGAGAGCATCAATTAAAGTCATGGACACCAGAATGGCTGGAGGCGATTAAAAACGGAATGCTTGTTCGTAGGGATTTTGAAAAAGGACAAATGTCCAGAGATATGACTGTGTATGTTGATGACAACGATAAAGCCTATCTGATACACGCAGCAGAAGATAATTTGACACTTCACATGTCTGAACTTTCCGATGATTATTTAGACTTCACAGAAAAATGGACAAGAGTGGCACCAGCAGGGCATAATGAAGCACCAGCTGTTTTTAAACAAGATGGTGTTTATTATATGATTACTTCTGGTTGTACGGGTTGGGATCCGAATGAGGCACGTTCGTTTAGTTCAAAATCAATATGGGGACTTTGGGAATCTCTCGAAAATCCGTGCGTTGGGAAAGATGCTGCTCTTACATTTCATTCACAAAGTACTTATGTTTTGCCTGTTCAGGGGAAAAAAGGTCAATTTATTTTTATGGCAGATCGATGGAAACCGGATAACCCGATTGACGGGACTTATGTTTGGCTTCCCATTCAATTTGATAAGGGAAAGCCAATTTTAAAATGGTTTGATAAATGGGATTTAGATTTTTATAATAATTAACAAAAATAAAAGTATGAGAAAATGTTTTGATTTATTACTGTTGTTACTTCTAGTTATTTCTTCCTGTTCTTCAGGAAATGCTTCTGATGACACAATTGTTAAAGAACCAGATAATGTTGGAGTCTTGGCAACTTTAAAAACAAATGAAGCCGAAGATATTGCAGCAAGGCAAGCTTTAGTTTGGGGGATACTTGAGAATAATGGAGGGACTAGTGTTGTAGAACGTGGAGTGTGTTATGGAACAATAGCTAATCCAAACTATGAAGGGTCAAAAAGTATTGCAAGTGTTGTTAAGGGTACTGGTGAATTCAAAGCAGAGCTTACTAATCTGGAAGGAGGAACCGTTTATTATGCCCGAGCCTATGCGGTAAATAAAAAAGGGGTTGCCTATGGTAATCAAATTAGTTTTAAGACTAAAGATTTAGCTTCTCCATTATTGGTTTTAGGAGCAATTAAAGTTGCTGGTGCGCAGGATTTATTTTTTGATGTAGAGTTGAAAGAACACGGGGATTTAGCTATCCAGGAAATAGGATTGGTGTATAATACTGTAAAAGAGCCTACTGTTGCAAATAATAAAATAGCCAGAAGTACTGTTGAGAATAAATTTAAACAACGTATTACTAATTTAACCCCTGAAACTTTATATTACGTTAGACCATATGCAGTAACAACGAATGGTGTTTTATATGGAGAAGAATTTGTTATTAGTACTATAAAAAAAGGAAATTTTACTTATTCATTTAATCAAAATGGGGCTGATGCTGCAACTGTCAATCGAATAAAAGCAGCATTTGATTTGGCAACAACATATTATAATAATTTCACATCAATTGTTAAACATGTAACTGTAAATTACTCACCGGGTACACCTACTGCCGATGCTAATTTTGCTGGTTGGATTAATGTAGGTTCTAATGCAGCTTATCAAAAAGCAGGAACAGCAATGCACGAAATGGCTCATACAGTAGGTATTGGGCAACATTCCAAATATTGGGAACTAATGTATTCAGGTACATGGCATGGTAAGAGAGCTAATGAAATTTTGCAAATGATGACAAATGATCCTAATGCAGTAGTAAAAGGAGATAATACACATTTCTGGCCTTATGGGGTGAATGGATCTTGGGAAGATGATGGTAGTGATTTTCTTTATATGATGAATGCATTAATATTACAAGGAATGAAAGCTGATGGATTGCCTAGTAATTAATTATAGAATAAGATAAATAGGGTGTGTGTAAACAAGGCATAAATGGAGTAATTTATTTATGCCTTGTTTTTCTAGTAGTAATTTTTAAAAACTGGTAGGAACTGCTGTTGAAAATTTAATTAAAGGTATGGTTTTGAATTTCATACTTTTAGAAAAACCAAATGAACAAATTATAATTTTTAGGAACCAAAAAAAACTTATTATGAAGCACATTTTTACATTATTGATTGTTGTTTTTTCTGCAACATTATCGGCGCAGACAGAACAAAACCATATTCCTGTTTCAAAATCAATTGTTGGAATTTGGCGGCTAATAGACGAAAAAACACTTATTAATGGCGAATCTATAAAAATAGTAACAGGAAACTACAAAGTAATTAATGCTGATGGCACCTATTACACGTTTGTAACTTGGCCTAATGAAACAACAATTGCACAATATGGATCTTACGAAATAGAATCAGACAGTACTTTAGTGGAGCACATCATAAAGCATGTGCTACACCCTAGTCTAAGTGGAAAAAATTCACCTATTAAATACAGCTTGATAGATGAAAATACGATGATTGTGGCTTGGAGTTATAATCTAGATGGAAATATTTGGATAAATGAAAAATGGATTCGTTTGCCTTTGGCTGTTCCAACAAGGGCCAGCGGTGTAAAGCTTGTGCATCCTGGGACTCAAAAGCAGTAATTTTGATGACTTTGATGCCTAATAAAAAACACACTAAGCCAAACAATATGAAAAAAAAAATTTGTTGATTTATTATCTAAGTTGTTAAACTTATCAAGCAGCGGAGCATAAATAGAGTCTCTGAAATTCGAAAGAATGTTGGATTTTTATGTATGCTTTGTTTTTTTATCTAGTGGCTTCATTTGAAAAACTGGTGGGAACTGGTGTTGAAAACTGGATTTAATACATAGCTTTGAATTTCATGTTTTTAAAAAAGCATTTATAACCAGTATTCTAATTCATATATTTAATGAAATCCTTTAAATTATTTTTTTTCTTATTTCTGGCTATGCCTGCATTTGTTTTTGGAGCTGATATCCAAATCACGAACCTCAAGGTAGAAAATGCAGTAACTCCTATAGGTCTTGATGTGCCTCAGCCCGTTTTTAGTTGGCAAATGGAAACATCAAGCAAAAACAGAGGCTATTACCAAAATGCCTACCAAATTATTGTAACCAATAATCAGGGGAATGAGGTTTGGAATACCGGAAAAGTAAAAAATGGAGAATCCATTAACATTAAATACAAAGGCGAAAACTTTATGCCCACAACTTTGTACAATTGGACAGTTAGTGTTTGGGATCAAAAAGGGAAAAAATATTCCGCAAAGTCTTGGTTTGAAACTGGTTTATTGAATCCTAAAATGGTGACGAATTTGGATTCAGATAAAGAAACAACTGCATGGTATGGAGCAAAATGGATTGGTGGTAATGCCAATGATATGGTTTTGCATTCCCAATATCTTCCAGTTTTTATTATTAATAGTACGATACAGTTGGATCAAAAGTTACAATCGACCAAAGCATCTTTAATTTATGGTGCTAATGATCAAAGATTAATGGATCGAAATAAAAATCAGTACAAACTGGAAAACAAGAACGGTGAAAGTTATATTCAGGTTGAATTAGATATTGCCTCTTTGAATTCAGATGGAAAAGCAAAGCTGAATATTTATCGGGTAGGTTATTATCCAAATGATAAAAAAGAAACTCCTTTTAAAAGTTTTCCTATTCCGAATTCGATTATTAATAAAGACAACAAGTATAATCCGCATACTGTAAGTCTTCAAAGCTGTTTGGGAGTTACTAAAATTTATATCGATAGGAACTTAAAGGAAAATCTGGTAGCTAATCTCAATCTAAATCCATTAGGAGCTGGAGGCGATTTTATAGCTTTTCCTGTAGTGGGCGATATTGGTTTTTTAGTGTCTAAAGGAGAAAAAGCGCAATTTTCTAAAATTGAAATTAAAAATTACCGAAGTCCTTCGAATGTGATTTTTTCTGATAATGGTAATACTCCAGGTATATTCTCCTCATTTAAAGAAGTAACTGTTGAAAATAATAGCTATGCTGTAACGGGAGGAAATAATGGAGCTTTTGTTTTGGCTAATCCAAGTCAGAATTCCATGCCAATGTTGCGTACCGTATTCGGAATCGATTCTCCTAAAATAAGTAAAGCGCGATTGTATGTTACGGCACGTGGTATTTATGATGTTTATTTAAATGGGGAAAAAATAGGAGACGATTATTTTAATCCGGGGCTAACACAATACAATAAAACCCATTTGTACCAAACCTATGATGTAACGGCAAATATCCGCGAAGGAAACAATGTTTTGGGAGCCATTCTCGGAGAAGGCTGGTGGAGTGGCGGTAGCACATTTGTTGGTGATAACTGGAATTTTTTTGGTGATCGTCAATCGATGCTGGCTAAACTGGTAGTTACTTATACCGATGGAAGCGAAAAAATTATCACAACTAATCCTGAAACATGGACGTATTTTAATGATGGACCAGTAAAGTATAGCAGTTTTTTTCAGGGTGAAGTCTATGATGCACAAAAAGAAAAAGCAATTGAAGGCTGGAGTACAGCCGGATATGATGCGTCCCGTTGGAATCAGGCGGTAGCCATAGGAACAAATGGATTTGTAAGTTCAGAAGGAACGGTTAATCTACCCCACTTTAACAATTTTACCGATGCTCAATTAACAGGGCAGTTTGGTACAACCGTTAAACCCATTAAAGAATTAACGGCTCAATCGGTTACAGAAGTTCGTCCGGGTGTTTTTGTTTATGATATGGGACAAAACATGGTAGGCGTGCCAAAAATTATGCTGACCAATATAGAAAAAGGAAAAACCATCACATTGCGTTATGCCGAAGTTTTGTATCCTAATTTACCTGAATATAAAGGAAATGAAGATTTACTGATGCTTGAAAATGTTAGGGCAGCCATGTCACAAGATATTTATGTAACCAAAGGAGGTAACGAAATCCTAACGCCACGATTTACATTTCACGGCTATCGTTATATAGAAATTACTGGAATAGAAAAAGCTTTACCCTTAAGTGATGTTAAAGGAACGGTATTGAGTTCTATTCATCAATTGTCTTCTCATTACCAAACCTCAAATCCTTTGGTAAATAAATTATGGGAAAATATTACCTGGTCAACCTATGGAAATTTTCTATCGATACCTACCGATTGTCCGCAGCGCAATGAACGTTTGGGATGGAGTGGCGATATTTCGGTTTTTTCTAGAACTGCAGTTCATTTATCAGATGTGAAACAATTTCTGAAAAGACACATGCTGGCGATGCGGGATATACAAAGGGAAGATGGACGTTTTCCGGATGTAGCTCCTATAGGTGTTGGATTTGGAGAAACCATGTGGGGAAGTGCAGGGATTACAGTTGCCTGGGAAAACTATTTGCAATATGGAGATACAAGTTTGTTAGAAGAGCATTATGAGGCTATGAAAAATTATGTCAATTACCTTATAGCCGATATTGATAAGCAAACTGGTGTTTTCAAAGAAAAAGAAAGAAATACCTGGGGATCACTAGGAGATTGGCTGAGTTTAGAAGATTCAAAAAACGAAAAAACACTATTTTGGGAAGCCTATTTTATTTATGATTTGGAAATTATGTCTAAGGTGGCAACGCTATTAGATAAAAAGAAAGATCAGGAACATTTTTCAGAATATTACAAACAGCGTAAAGATTTTTTCAATAAAACCTACATTGATAAAGCAACAGGGAAAACGTCTTTTAGAGGTAAAATTGTAGATACACAAACGTCTTATGTGTTGCCTTTTGCCTTTGCTATTTTGAATAAAGAGAATTCAGATTTGGCTATAAAGCCGTTTGTGGCTTCCATACAAAGAGAAAATAAAACAGATCAAGGTGTTGTTTGTCCGCCCTATTCATTAATGACAGGATTTATTGGTACTGCATGGGTGAATAAAGCACTTTCGGATAATGGATATTCGAATGTTGCCTATCAATTATTACAAAATAAATCGTATCCTTCGTGGTTGTATCCTGTCACCCAGGGAGCCACGACTATTTGGGAACGATTAAATTCATATACACATAAAGACGGATTTGGAGGAAATAATAATATGAATTCGTTTAATCATTACGCTTTTGGAGCGGTAGGAGCATGGATGTATAATTATTCGTTAGGAATTCTACGAGACGATAATGCACCTGGATTTAAACATTTCGTTTTGCAACCAGAACCAGATACTACCGGACAAATGACTTTTGCAAATGGATATTATGATTCGATGTACGGACGTATTGAAAGTAGTTGGGAAGCAAAAAATGGCAAATATGAGTTCCGTTTTGTTGTGCCTGCCAATACAAACGCAACACTTTATCTACCAGCTTTAAAACAAAGTGATGTAACGATAATTGGAAAAAAGAACGGAATCAAATTTTTGAATATAGAAAATAATAAGGCTGTTTTTAAAGTGGAATCTGGAGAATATAATTTCGAAACAGTTATTACTAACTAAATTAATTACCAAAAAGCAATGATGAAAAGTATACAATTTGTAGCATCTTTATTTTTACTTAGTTTGTTGACACTGAATTGTGTTTCAGCTCAGACGGAAAAGAAGAGTGATTTTGAAGGAAATCAAAATTTCAATGCGGATTGGAAATTTGAATTGGGAGATTCACCTGAGAATAGTTCGGAAAATTTAGACGATAAGAATTGGAGAAAATTAGATTTGCCACACGATTGGAGTATTGAAGGGAAATCAGAACGAAATAATCCAAGTGCTGGCGATGGCGGATTTTTTCCAATGGGAATTGGATGGTATAGAAAAGCATTTTCCGTACCTGCTGAATGGAAAAACCAAAAAGTAGCCATCTATTTTGAAGGGGTTTATATGAACGCTGAGATTTTTGTGAATGGGAAATCAGTAGGGATTCAGCCTTATGGTTATACTTCTTTTGAATATGATTTGACATCTTATTTAAAATTTGGACAACAGAATACCATTGCTGTTAAAGTAGATAATTCGAAACAAAAAAATAGCAGATGGTACAGTGGTTCAGGGATTTATCGTCATGTATGGTTGAAGGTGAAAAATCCTATTCATATAAAAAACTGGGGAGTTGCTATCAGTACGCCGGAAGTAAATAATTCGAATGCAATAGTTCAAGTTAAGACTATCGTGAAAAACGAAACAGTCAGTCCTCAAAGTATTTTGCTTTCAACGAATATTACAGATAAAAAAGGAAGAGGAGTAGTCAGTGCTGATACTAAAATCGAATTGCAATCGAATGAAGAAAAAGAAGTAACTCAAAATATAACGGTTAAAAATCCTGTGTTGTGGTCGCTAGAAACGCCTAATATGTATCAAGCAAAATTAACAGTCAAAAAAGAGGCTAAGATTGTAGATGAGATTACAAAGAATTTTGGAATTAGAACTATTGAGTTTACTCCCGAAAAAGGATTTGTGTTAAACGGCAAAAAGATAGAGTTAAACGGAGGTTGTGTGCATCATGATAACGGAGCTTTAGGAGCTGCAGCTTATGACCGTGCCGAAGTAAGGAAAGTAGAATTGTTAAAAGCTGCGGGATTCAATGCGCTAAGAACATCGCATAATCCTCCTTCGGAAGTTTTTTTAGATGCCTGTGACCGATTGGGAATGTTGGTGATAGATGAAGCTTTTGATGGATGGAGAACACAAAAAACTACCTATGATTACGCCAGTATTTTTGATAAATGGTGGAAACACGATGTAGAATCTATGGTTTTGCGCGATAGAAACCATCCTTCCATTATTATGTGGAGTATTGGTAATGAAATTATTGAAAGAAAAGAACCGGCAGCGGTTGAAACGGCAAAGATGCTGGCTAATGCTGTGCGAAATATAGATGTGACACGCCCGGTAACTTCGGCGATGACCACTTGGGATAAGTCATGGGAGATTTTTGATCCGTTAATGGCGGCACACGATGTGGCAGGATATAATTATCAGTTGCATCATGCTGAATCCGATCATGCCAGAGTGCCTTCGCGAATTATTGTGCAAACGGAGTCTTATCCTAAAGATGCTTTTGCCAATTGGAATCTGGTGCAGAAACACAATTATATCATAGGCGATTTTGTATGGACAGCCATGGATTATTTAGGGGAATCAGGTATTGGTCGTTATGTGTATCCGGGTGAACCGGCTGGCGAACATTGGGAAGCGAATTTATATCCTTGGCATGGGGCTTATTGTGGTGATGTGGATTTAACAGGATGGAGAAAACCCATTTCTCATTATCGAAGTATGTTGTATAACAATAATGAGAAAATTTATATGGCAGTACGCGAGCCCAATCCCGAAAGTGGAGCAATTAAATTGACTTCCTGGGCAGTTTGGCCTACATGGGAAAGTTGGACCTGGCCAGGTCAGGAAGGAAAAAATATTGAAGTAGAAGTATATTCGAAATATCCTAAAGTAAGACTCTACCTGAATGATAAGGTTATTGGTGAAAAAGAAACGGGTTTGAGTCAGGAGTTTAAAGCAACTTTTGCAATTCCGTTTGCTAGTGGAAAATTGAGAGCAGTAGGTATAGAAAATAATAAGGAAGTAGAATCGGTTTTGTTACAAACAGCCCAACAACCAACTAAAATAAAATTGACTGCCGACCGTAAAGAAATAGCTGCCGATGGTCAGGATTTATCTTATATAACGGTTGAGATTACAGATGATAAAGGTGTTTTGAATCCAAATGCAGCAAACCAACTTAAATTTAATGTTTCAGGTCCCGGAGTTATAGTAGGTGTTGATAATGCTAATTTAAAAGATACCGATTTGTATGCGGCCAATACCCGTAAAGCATGGCACGGACGTGCGATAGTGATTATTAAAAGCACAAAGAAATCTGGAGCTATTAATTTTGAAGTTACTTCGCCAGGTTTGGAAACCGCAATTATTAAATTGAAAACGATTAAAGGTAAATAGCATAGTATGTAATTGCTAGATTGTTTCATTTTAATTAATCTAGTGGCTATTTTAAAAAACCGGTAGGATCCGGTCTGTATCGATGAAGTTTCTTTCTATTTTTACTTTAGATATTAATTTAAAAATCAATTAATGGTGGGGAAAAATATTACGATGCTGTTTTTAGTTTTATTAATTACATTCGGAGTCAATGCTCAGAAAGTAACTTGGAAGTATACTACTGAAAAAGAACCATGGAAAAAAGGTACAGATTTAAGTTTTAAGAAATCAAGCGAAAAAGCTGATATTGCTATTTATCCTGACAAAAAGCTGCAAAAAATGGACGGATTTGGAGCTTGTTTTAATGAATTAGGTTGGGAAGTTTTGCAGGCTGTGGATCAAAAAACAAGAAATACTATTATTACCGATTTATTTTCAGCTGAAGGTGTGAATTTCTCTTTGTGTAGAATTCCATTAGGCTCTAATGACTATTCATTTAATTATTATTCTTATAACGATGTTCCTGAGGATTTTGAAATGAAAAATTTCAGTATTGATAGAGATCGATACATTCTTATTCCATATATAAAATCGGCTATGGCCATTAAGCCTAATTTACAAATATGGGCGTCACCATGGTCTCCTCCATTGTGGATGAAAGTTAACAATCATTACGCTATGGGATCCTATAATGGCGATAAGACTATGAATGAGGGGCAGGCTATTAGAAATAATGCAACAGCTTTTAAAATGGAAAATAGGTATTTACAAGCTTATGCATTGTATTTTTCAAAATTTGTCGAGGCATATGAGAAAGAAGGTATTGATATTTCGTCGGTTATGGTGCAAAATGAACCTATTTATCAACCTCATTGGCAAAGTTGTACATGGCGACCTGACGATTTAGCTTATTTTATTGGTAAGTTTTTGGGGCCTCAGTTTCAAAAATCGGCTACCAAAGCTGATCTTTGGTTGGGTACAGTTAATTCTGGAGATCCGAATTATACCCGTACTATATTGAATGACAAGGAAGCTTCTAAATATATTAAGGGACTTGGAGTGCAATGGGATGCTAAAAATGCTATTGCTACTATCAATAAAGAGTTTCCAAATATGCCTATCATGCAAACAGAGTCTGAATGTGGAAATGGAGACAGAAACTGGAAATCGGCTGAATATACATGGTCATTAATCAATACCTATTTGACAAATGGAGCAAATAGTTATATGTATTGGAATATGGTATTGGATCCATCTGGAGCAAGTACATGGGGATGGAAACAAAATGCTATGATAACTATTGATAAGGAAACAAAAAAAGTAAGCTATAATCCTGAATATTATTTAATGAAGCATTTAAGTCATTATGTATTGCCCGGAGCTTACAGGCTTGAAACTTCTGGTGGAAAAGATCATTTGGCTTTTGTAAACCCAAATGGAGAAATTGTTTTAATGGTTATGAATAAAGATGAAGAAACTAAGCTTGTTACATTGGCTGTAAATGACAAACAGGTTTCATTACAATTAAAAGGAAAGTCTATGAATACATTTACATTTTAAATATAAAAGTCAATTTGATGTATTTATATTTGTTTTTTTAGAAAAAAAATAAGTATTAGAAAGGTACTATATTATTAAACGAGGCATAAATGGAGTCATTCATTTATGCTTTTTGTTTTAGTTTTAGTTTGTCTAGTAGCTTTTTAAAATAACCTTAGGTACTGGTGTTGTTGGTTTGGTTTTATGTATAATTTTGGATTTAATGTTTTAATTTTAGAATAAAAAATAATTAACTAATAACCAATAAACCAACTCAATAAATGATTTCAAATAATAAATTTTCGATAGTTAAATGGATTACAGTTTTACTTGTAAACGGTATTCTTTGCGCTCAGGAAGCTAAGCCGCCAATAATGGGTTGGAGTAGCTGGAACAATTTTCGTGTTAATATCAATGAAGATATAATTAAAGAACAGGCTGATGCAATGATTAGTTCTGGATTATATGATGCAGGTTATCGCTATATTAATATTGATGACGGTTATTTTGGAGGCAGGGATTCTTCAGGAAATCTCTATCCTAATAGTGCTAAATTTCCATCAGGGATGAAAGCTTTGGCAGATTATATTCATAGTAAAAAACTTAAGGCAGGAATCTATACTGATGCTGGAATAAATACCTGTGGTTCTATTCATGATAAAGATGAAAAAGGTATTGGAGTTGGTATTTATGGGCATATAGATCAGGATTGCAATACTTTTTTTAATACATGGGGATATGATTTTCTAAAAGTAGACTGGTGTGGTGGTGAAAGAATGAAACTCAACGAAAAAGCTGAATATACCAAGATTATTAATGCTGTTAAGATTATCAATAAAGATTTGGTTTTTAATATTTGCCGATGGCAGTTTCCCGGCGAATGGGCAATAGATAAGGCTGATTCCTGGAGGATATCCTCCGATATCAGAGAGAAATTCTCTTCCATTCTTAAAATCATAGATTTGAATGCCGATTTGTATAAATACGCATCAGCCGGGCATTATAATGATATGGATATGCTACAGGTAGGTAGGGGTATGAGTTATGATGAAGATAAGACTCATTTTTCTATGTGGTGTATGCTTAATTCTCCTCTGTTAGCGGGGAACGACCTTAGAAACATGTCTAAAGAAACTATAGAAATTCTGACCAATAAAGAAGTAATTGCGTTAAATCAAGACAAAGGATTTTATCAGGGCAGAAGAATATTCAAAGAAGGAAGTATAGAGGTTTGGGAAAAATTACTGGGTAAAAATGGACAGGATGGTAAAGCTATTGCTGTGATGAACCGTGGCGGAAACGCTGTCAATTTTGTTTTAAAACCAGAATTAGTAGGTCTTAAAAAGTCGACAGAAATACGGGATTTGTGGCAGCATAAAAAGTTGAGGGAAATAAAGAAGGGAATGAAATTTAAAATTCCTAAACACGGTATAGTGGTGTTGCTTACAGAATAATAGCAATAGATTGTATATAAATTATTTATCTAGTGGCTATTTTTAAAAACTGGTAGGTAGTGGTATAGTTTAATGAGGTTTATTTCTATTTTTGCTATCGAAATCAAATAAATGAAAAATAAACCACATTATGTCTACTTCTGAAAATAATTTATCCCATTTAGAGTCTGCTGTTACTTCTTTTTATGAGTTAACCAATAAAAATGGTGCACAGCTTAAAGTAATTCCTTTTGGAGCTACCGTTACAGCATTGAAAATTCCGTTGAAGAGCGGCGAAATTGTAGATGTGGTTTTAGGATTTGATACTGTTGAAGGCTATGAGAAATCCTTTCAATTAGATGGTTCTCCTTATATGGGAGCTACTGTGGGGCGTTATGCAGGGAGAATTAACGAAGGAAAATTTGAGCTTAATGGAAAAAGTTACCAATTGGCTATAAATAATGGGCCTAATTCTTTACACGGTGGGATTGCTAATTTTAGCAAAAAAAACTGGAATGTAGATGCGGTAACAACTGGCGAAAATCCATCGATTACGTTGAGCTATGTTAGCACTGCTAATGAAGAGAATTATCCGGGAGAACTTTCGGTAAGTTTGACTTATACTTTATCTGAGGAAAACGAATTGATTATCGAATACAAAGCTACCACTACCGAAGATACTATTATCAATTTAACACATCACAGTTATTTTAATCTTGACGGGCACAAATCGGATGTTTCTGGGCAGGATTTAATTGTTCATGCGCAAAAAGTAGTTGAAACCAGAGAAGATTGTATTCCAACAGGAAATATTCTGGAAGTTGCCAATACTGTATTCGATTATAGAACGGCAAAAAAATGTCCTGCAACTATCGACAACACTTTTGTAGTGGAGAATAATGATGAAGTGAAAGCTACACTTTTTAGTCCTGCGACTAATTTAAAAATGGATGTTTACACAGATCAGCCTGGGGTTCATATCTATGTAGGCGGAAATTGTGGTCCTGACTTAAAAGGGAAAGAAAATGCAACTTATCACGCCTTAAGCGGAATTTGTTTTGAAACCCAAAATTTTCCGGATGCTCCAAATCACGCTAATTTTCCAAGTGCCATTTTGAAGAAAGACGCTATTTACGGGCATAAAACGACTTATAAATTTGAATCACTATAAAATCTAATACTACTTCAATTTCTAACCAATGAATGATATTTTAATTAATAAAACAACAAGCTATTTTAAGGAAACTTTTGGTTCTGAGCCAACAAAAATAGTGCTTTCTCCAGGGAGAATCAACATCATCGGGGAGCATATCGATTACAATGACGGTTATGTTTTGCCTGCTGCTATCGATAAGATTATTTGTTTTGCTTTTGCAAAAAACAACACCAATACTTCTAAAGTAATTGCTTTAGACCTGAATGATTCTTTTGAAATTGATGTTACGGCTGAGGTAAAATTAGACGATAACGATTGGACTAATTATATTAGAGGGGTAATCAACCAGTTAAAAATAAACGGATTTCAATTGGAAGGTGTAAACTGTGTTTTCAGTAGTAATATTCCTGTGGGTTCCGGATTGTCTTCTTCTGCGGCTTTAGAATGTGGATTCTTATTTGGAATGAACGATTTATTCAACTTGAATATCAAACCAATTGATATTGCCTTGTTAGGACAAAAAGCCGAGCATTGGGTGGGAATCAAATGCGGAATTATGGATCAGTTTTCAAGTGTGATGGGACTGGAAGATAAAGTAATCAAGATTGATTGCCGCACTTTAGAGTACACTTACCACGATGCTAATTTCAGCGATTATTCATTGATTTTGTTTGATTCGAATGTAAAACACTCATTGATGACTTCGGCTTACAACGAAAGAAGACAGCAGTGTGAAGAAGGAATTGCAATTGTTAAAGCAAATTTCCCTGAGATAAAAAGCTTTAGAGATTGTACGGAACAAACCATAATTGATTTGAAAGACAAAATGAGTCACGACGTTTTTAGACGTTCTCTTTTTGTAGTAAAAGAAATCAACCGTGTTATCCAGGCTTGTGAAGCATTAGACAATGGAAAAATTGAATTGTTAGGCGAACTGATGTTTGCTACTCATGATGGCTTGTCTAAAGATTATGAAGTAAGCTGCGAAGAGCTGGATTTATTAGTAGATTTGGCTAAAGAAGAAACTGCAGTTATCGGTTCTAGATTAATGGGTGGCGGTTTTGGAGGCTGCACCATCAACCTGGTTAAAAAAGGACAGGAACAACAAATCAAAGATAAATTTTCGAAATTATATACCGAAGCTTTCGGAATCGAATTGAAAATTTATGACGTTAAAGTAAGTAACGGAACATCACTATACACTAAATAATGACTATGAGAAAGTTTGATATCAACGAAGATCCGCATAGAAGATATAATCCTTTGATTAATGAATGGGTTTTAGTTTCACCACATCGTTCAAAAAGACCTTGGCAAGGACAAAAAGAAGCGGTAAATACTGTTGCATTGCCAGAATATGATCCGGAATGTTATTTATGTGCTGGAAATGTTCGTGCTAATGGCGAAGTAAATCCGGCTTACGAAAGCAGTTTTGTTTTCGAAAATGACTTTGCTGCGCTTAAACAGGAACCAATTGATTTTGGAGGAAATGAAGAAGGAAGTTTCTTCAAGGCACAGCCTGAAAGAGGAATTTCAAGAGTGGTTTGTTTTTCACCAAGACATGATTTGACTTTACCGGAAATGGATGTGGATGGTATCGTGAATATTATTCATACCTGGCAAAAAGAATACACTGATTTAGGTAATGTTGATTACATCAATCACGTACAAATTTTTGAAAATAAAGGAAGTGTAATGGGATGTAGTAATCCGCATCCACACGGACAAATCTGGGCTCAGTCTTCATTGCCAACACAGGTGGAGAAAACCCAAAACAATTTGAAAGCCTATTTTGAAAAAAATGGTACTAATCTTTTGCAGGATTATCTAAAAGAAGAATTAAAAGTAAAAGAGCGTGTGGTTGTTGAGAACGATCATTTTGCTGCAATTGTTCCTTTTTGGGCAATCTGGCCTTTTGAAACCATGATTGTTAGCAAACGTCATATTACTAAAATCACGGATTTTACTGAAGATGAGGTAGCTGCTTTTGCTGTTATTTTGAAACAATTAACAACAAAATACGACAATCTTTTCGAAACCTCATTCCCTTATTCTTCAGGAATTCACCAGGCTCCAACAGATGGTGAAGAGCATCCGGAATGGCAATTTCACATGCATTTTTACCCACCATTGTTGCGTTCGGCTTCAGTGAAAAAATTTATGGTAGGTTATGAGATGATGGGGGAATCTCAAAGAGATATTACGCCAGAGAAGAGTGCCGAAATGTTGAGAAACTTATCTGAGGTACATTACAAACAAAAATAACTAAACTGATATTTAAAAAAACAAATCATGAAAATACTTGTTACGGGAGGTTTAGGTTTCATAGGTTCACATACAGTAGTCGAACTACAAAACGAAGGTTTTGAGGTGGTTGTTATTGATAATTTATCAAATTCATCTGAAGACGTTTTAAAAGGAATTGAAGCTATAACAGGGAAAAAACCACTTTTTGAAAAACTGGATTTAAGAGAGAAATCGGTGGTTCAGGATTTTTTCAAACGCCATTCGGATGTAAATGGAGTGATTCATTTTGCAGCTTCAAAGGCAGTAGGAGAGAGTGTGGGGAATCCTTTGTTGTATTACGAAAACAACATCAATTCGTTGGTGTATTTACTTCAGGAATTAGAGAAAAAAGAGGATGCTAATTTTATATTCAGTTCTTCTTGTACGGTTTATGGTCAAGCCGAAACAATGCCCATCAACGAAAATTCAGCAATCCAACCTGCAATGTCTCCTTATGGAAATACCAAACAAATAGGAGAGGAAATTATTACCGATGTGGCTAAAGTAAGTGGTATCAATGCTATTTTGTTGCGTTATTTTAACCCGATTGGTGCTCATCCATCTGTTGAAATAGGTGAATTGCCAATAGGTGTTCCGCAAAATTTAGTACCATTTATTACGCAAACAGGAATTGGTTTGCGTAAAGAATTAATGGTTTATGGTAATGATTATCCAACGCCGGACGGAACTTGTATTCGCGATTACATTCACGTAGTGGATTTAGCTAAAGCACACGTTATTGCTTTGCAACGATTATTGAATAAGAAGAACGAAGAAAAAGTAGAAACTTTTAATCTGGGAACTGGAGTAGGAAGTTCAGTATTAGAAGTGATCAATGCTTTCGAAAAAGTAAGCGGCAAAAAATTAGCTTACCAAATCGTTGACAGAAGAGAAGGTGATGTTACTTTGGCTTACGCCAATACGGATAAAGCCAATAAAGTACTGGGCTGGAAAACCCAATTAAGCCTGGAACAAGCTATGGAAAGTGCTTGGAAATGGGAACAAAAAATCAGAAGCTAGGCATTCATTGGGAATGACTGTTAAACCAATTATTAATTTTAAATAAAAACTATGAGCTCAAGTCTCGGATTTGCAGATTATGCAGTATTCATCATCTACTTTTTAGTAGTCTCAATCTACGGATATATTATCTATCGCAAGCGCGAAAAAAACGAACACGACGCCAAAGCGTATTTCTTGGCAGAAGGGACATTAACATGGTGGGCTATTGGAGCTTCACTTATTGCTTCTAATATTTCTGCTGAGCAGTTTATTGGAATGAGTGGAGAAGGATTCTTCTTAGGAATTGCTGTTGCCGCTTATGAGTGGGTTGCTGCAATTGCGTTAATTATAGTGGCAGTTTGGTTTATTCCTGTTTATTTGAAAAACAAGATTTATACCATGCCTCAATTCTTGAAAACACGTTACAATGATTCAACGGCTTTGATTATGGCTGTTTTCTGGTTGTTTTTGTATGTTTTTGTAAACTTAACTTCAATTTTATATTTAGGAGCTGTTGCCATTAATGGATTAGCGGGAGGAGAATACCTTCATGTTATTATGTTAGGATTAGCAGTATTTGCTTTAATTATCTCTCTTGGAGGTATGAAAGTGGTAGCTTATACTGATGTTATTCAGGTTGCAGTATTGATTATTGGAGGTTTAGTTACTTCTTATATCGCTTTAACAACAGTGGGACAATATTTCGGTGTTGGCCAGGATGCTATTGCAGGATTCAAAGTATTGATGGAAAAAGCACCGGAGCATTTCAAAATGATTATTCCAAGACCAACAGCTACTTCTTCTCAATTAGAAATCGATAAATACCTTACTTTCCCTGGGATGTTATCTTATTTAGCGGGTATTTGGATTATCAACTTAAACTATTGGGGATGTAACCAATATATCACTCAAAGAGCTTTGGGAGCTGATTTACAAACGGCTCGTACAGGAATTTTGTTTGCAGGTATGTTGAAATTATTAATGCCTGTAATTGTAATGTTACCTGGTATTGCTGCTTATGTTTTATACGAAGGAGGACATTTACCTCAATTAGTTGGAGGAAAAGACGGAGCTTATTCAGCGATGTTGACTTTCTTGCCAACAGGATTAAAAGGATTATCAGTTGCTGCTTTGACTGCAGCTATTGTGGCTTCGTTAGCAGGTAAAGTGAACAGTATTTCTACTATCTATACTTTAGACGTTCATAAAAAATACATTCAAAAAGGTGCTTCAGACAGAGCTCAGGTAAACATTGGTAGATATGCCGTTTTTGCTTCTATGGTTCTTGCTGTATTGTTTACCTGGAATGATTTGCTAGGAATTGGTGGAGTAGGAGGATTTACTTATATCCAAAAGTATACAGGATTTATTAGCCCTGGGGTTTTTGCTATGTTTTTCTTAGGTATGTTCTGGAAAAGAACAACTGGAACAGCAGCTATTGTTGGGGTTATAGCAGGTTTCTTATTATCAGTTTTATTCAACGAATTTGCACCGGCAATGTTTGGAAACGAAACTTTCTTATACACAGCTTGGCCAAATGGTAAAGGTGGTTTTGAGATTCCATTCCACATTTGTATGGGATTATCATTCTTGTTTACAATGCTGCTTATGATTGGAATCAGTTTTGCTGGACCAAAAGTAAATCCTAAAGCTTTTGAACTAGATACTGAAATGTTTAAGGTAAAACCACAAACAACAGTATTAATCATTCTTACATTATTAATTATCGCTGCTTTGTACGTGAAGTTCTGGTAAGATTAAAATAATAGTTTTAAATGTGAAAATGTGGAATCGAATTCGTTTGATTTCACATTTTTTTATTTGAATAAGGTTAAAACATGATTTGCTTTATCTTCTTAACATAGATTAAGATGTTTCTTTTTTCAGAATCGTAAATTTGTTAAACAAAATATGATATATAAAGATCGATTCAAAGCAGCAAGCTAACCAATAAGTTGTTGTTTTTTGTCTAATAACTATTTAGCAATCTAATAATCTGAGCATGAAACCAGAATTCGAAAATATTCCTCTTGTCAAAAACGAACAAGAGCAGCAGTTTGAAATTACTGTTGAAGGACATAAAGCCTTTATCGTTTACAAAGAACAACCTAATGTTATTGCTTTAATTCATACCGAAGTAGAACCCGAATTGGAAGGAAAAGGCGCGGCTACAGCTGTAATTGAAAAAACATTAACTTATATTGAAGACAACAATTACAAACTCATCCCTCTTTGTCCGTTAGTGTTTGCTTACATCAAAAGACATCCGGAATGGAAACGCATCGTTGATGGTAGTTTTCATGGATTCAATTTCTTATAATTAATCAATTTAACCTTTTTTACTATTACTATGAGCAGTATATCACCTATTCGAGACCCCAAAAACGATCATTTGCTAAGTCCTGAAAATGCAGCACTTATTATTATTGACTATCAACCCATTCAGGTATCCTCAATCAAATCGATGGATCAGACCCATTTAGTGGAGCAAATTGTACGCTTGGCCCAAACGGCAAAAGTGTTTGATATCCCTGTAATTTTATCAACTGTAAATGTCCAAACGGGTAGAAATAAGGATACGATTGCTCCTTTAAAAGAAGTTTTAGCCGATACCGCTTCTTATGACCGTACCAGTATTAATGCCTGGGAAGACAAGGAATTTTATGAGGCTGTAAAGGCGACAGGAAGGAAAAAACTAATCATGGCCGCACTCTGGACAGAAGCCTGCTTAACGTTTCCCACACTGGATGCTTTAAAAGAAGGTTTTGAGGTTTATCCTGTTGCTGATGCTGTTGGCGGGACTTCAGCTGAAGCGCATAACATTGCATTGCGAAGAATAGAGCAGGCGGGGGCTCAACTCATTTCGGTAAACCAATTGCTTTGTGAGTTACAGCGCGATTGGAATCGTGAGGAAACCGTTCCTGGTTTTTTTCAGGTTTTATTTAAAGATGGAAAAATTTAAAAAGCCTATCGTTGAAAACCATTAACAGGACTAAAAATAAGTGGTAAATCTATTTTAGGACGAGAGAAGATGCTATCGCGAGCTGGGGATATTATTAACTCAAATAGTTAATAAATTAAAACCGTTAAAAGAATTAGTTTTTGAACGTCAATTTAGGGCGGTCGTTTTTATTAGTTTTATGACGTTTTTATTAAAGTTTATTAAAGTTTATTAGCGTATATCAACCAGAAAAAGAGTGATTTTTACGACTAAAATCAACAAAACACATATATACACATAAACGTTCCCGCGCGCCTGAGAGCGTTGTAAGGTCAATAAAATCAAGACATGAGAAGGAATTGGTGCGCACGTTATTAAATTTAAGCATTAAATTTGCAACGATTTCTTATATTAATCGTTGCAAATCGTAGTTTTTAATGTATTTTTGTCTTGTCGAAAAGACTTAAATTTAAGGTTTATATTTAACATTAATGTCATAAAAATGGTTTCAAAATCATTTTTTAAATGTCTTTTTTGTTTTGCTATAAACAAGTTAGAGGTAATAAAAAAAACCAAAACCCTACACCGATTAGTAGAGTCTTGGGTTTAACAATCTAACAGCATCTTTGAAAGACCTGTATACCTTTTTTAATTTACGACTGGAATTTAGATTTTCACAAGGAATCTATAAGTTCCACCGTCGGCTTTATAAATTCTTTTTCCTTTTACAGTTCTGTATTTGGAAAAAACAAATTTATAACCAGGTGGCGCAATTTCGAATTCTTTCATGCGATTTGGTTATTAAATTAATAATATGGAATGATGACTAGGAATCATCAAACTTACAGAGTCTTATTTCAAAGAACAAACAACATTCAGATTTACAATCGGTAGTAAACTGATAAACTTCAACAAAAACTAGGCTACTGTTTGGACGACAGGAATAGCCTTTTTTTTCATTTATGACATTGAGATACAAAATTACGGCATTTTGTGTCAAAATAGTATAGTATTTTCATATTAAATTTTAAACAATTACCCTGAAAAAACTCAATCATTTGAGGGTCAAAACAATAAGGGCTAAAAAAAATACTAAAAATTTTAGTAGTTCTTTCAAATTTTAACATTTGCCGAATTCCCCACGTGGCTTGTAATTAATAGAATTGAATTTTCTGCAACTCAGAAGATAAGTCTTTAAATTAAAAATGTGAAATCAAATTCGTTTGATTTCACATTTTTTTTATCACATAGGTTACAATTCCCCAAATGATTAATTGATTTTCTTCAGTGACTTTTATGGGGCTGTAACTGCTATTTTCGGGCATTAGATAAAGACAATCTTTTTCTAATTTAATGCGTTTTACGGTAAATTCTCCGTCGATAAAGCAAATAGCGATTTTGTTGTCTTGTGGTTCAATGCTTCGGTCTACAATCAGTACGTCTTTGTCATTGATACCGGCGTCAATCATCGAGTTTCCTTTTACCTTAATATAAAAGGTAGCCAGGGGATTTTCGCTCAGTTCTTTATTTAAATCGATATTGTTCTCCATAAAATCAGCCGCGGGAGAAGGAAATCCTGCCGAAACACCATCAGGGATGAAAGGAATTCGTAGTTCACTTTCGTAATCAGGTTTGTAAAAGCTGAGTTTTTGGTCTTTTTTCATTCGCATCGTATTTCGAGAATATCTTTAAATTTTGTGGTGTATTTTGGAGACAAATGATTCTGATTCATGTCCCAGGTCAGCTCTAAATTTTGGCTGGCCAATTTTACTTTGGTGTCGCCAATTTTGGTGTTAAGACTATCCATTGCTTTCATCAGTGCCAAATGCTTTGGATTTTCTTCTTCAAACAATTGAAACTGTTTTTGGTTTTCGCCAATGAGTTCGCTAACAATAACTCCTGCTTTTTTAAATTTCAAATGTTCGTTGCCCTGGTGTATTTGTTTCAGTAATTCGATAGCTGTATTGGCAATCGTTAAAGTCGAATTGGTTGAATAGGGCAAAGTGATTGCTTTGTTAAAATAGTATTGGGATGTCTTTACACTATGTTTGTCAATAATGAGCATTACTATTATAGTATGGCAACAAGATTTCTGACGGCGTAATTTCTCCGCACAAACGGCTGCAAAAGTAGTGATGCGTTCCCGGAGTAAATCAAAATCGGAGATTTGTTTGGGAAAACTTCGGGTAATGGCGATACTTTTCTTTTGTTCGGCAATAGGTTCTAAATCTAAAACCGATTTTCCTTCCAGTTCTGCTTTTAATCGAAGGCCGGTTACGCCCATTTCTCTTTTTATCCAGGCTTCGTGTTGCGGTTGTATAAAATCTAAGGCAGTATTGATGTTTCTTAGCTTTACTTTTTTACGCATTCGGTAGCCAATGCCCCAGACATCTTCAATTTGGGTCCATTTTAAAGCTTTGATGCGTTTTTCTTTAGAATCGATTACATAAACCCCCTGAGTTCTGTCCGGGAATTTTTTGGCTATTTTATTCGCTACTTTCGATAGGGCTTTGGTTTCTGCAAATCCGATGCAGGTAGGGATTCCAATCCATTTTCGAACACGAGTCTTCATTTGGAGACCATAATCGTGGTAATCGGTAATATTTAATCCATCGAAGTTCAGGAAGGCTTCGTCAATGCTATAAATTTCCACATTTGGGGTGAACTGGTTCAGGATTGCCATTACACGACGGCTTAAATCGCCATAGAGTGCGTAATTAGACGAAAACAGCTTTACGTTTTTCTCTTTTACCAAATCTTTAATTTGGAAAGCAGGCGCACCCATAGGAATTCCGGCTGCTTTGGCTTCGTAACTTCTGGAAATCACGCAACCATCGTTGTTAGATAAAATCGCAATAGCCTTGTCGTTGAATTCCGGTTGGAAAACACGTTCGCAAGAAGCATAGAAATTATTACAATCGACTAAAGCATACATGATACAAAATTACGTAATAGACTTGTTGCCGAATCCTGTCCCGGAGTTAATTTTTAGAAATTTTAGAAAGTATTTTGATTTTTCCGAAAGATAATAAAGTTGTGTTTTCTGTTATAAACTATGCTATATTAACTTTAAAATGCTCTAAATTACCATTTTTTAACTAAAACGTTTTCGTAAAAGGTAATATAGCATAGAAATGTGAAAAACCACTGCAGTTTAATTCTATGTTAGCATACTATCTTTGAACCAGTTAAAAGAATTATAAATCTAAAAAATTCTAATTATGAAAAAGATTCTAAAACTTAGTTTCGTATTAATGGTAGTTCTAATTGCTATGAATACTCACGCAACTGGCGTTAAAATTTCTAAAAGTGAAAAAGCTAGTTCAAAAAAGATGGTAACCTTTGCTCTAAATGATATTAACAAAGCTAATGTTTCTATTTATGATGCAAATAATAAACTGTTAAGCACAGAGAATGTGTATACATTAAATTTGAATCCACTTAAATCAAATGAAAAAATCGTTAAAACATACGATTTAAATCCTTTAGCTGACGGGGTTTATTACCTGGTAGCTGAATCTAAAACTAAAACGGTGAAATATGAAATTCTTGTAGTGAATGAAACTGCAACTATCATGTCAGATCCTTATTCAGAAGTAAATAAAATGGTTGCGGTTAAATAATTAACTTTTGGTTAGGTTAGTAGTTAAAAAGACTCCTTTTTAGGAGTCTTTTTTTTGGGTTAATAAACGGTATATTTTATGTAAATATGGTTGTTGTAAATTCAGTTAATAATTTTGTTATTCTTAATAATTAATTTCCATTTCGTTTTATAGAAGTATTGTAGATTTAGATAAAAAACATTAGTAAGTTTGGTGGATATTCTACTTTTATTTTATTATCCTTGTATTGTTATATAACTGGATGTTTAAGTTTTAAAAATTAAATGCAAGATAAGATTAGCTTTAAAGAAAAAGTTGGTTACGGCTTAGGAGATGCTGCTTCTTCAATATTTTGGAAGATCTTTAGCGTATATCTTATGTTTTTTTACACTGATGTTTATGGTTTGGCACCTGCTGTGGTGGGGACCATGTTTTTAATAACTAGAGTGTGGGATTCCTGTTTTGATATTGTAGTTGGAATTATTGCTGATAGAACTAAAACTCGTTGGGGTAAATTCAGGCCTTATTTGTTATGGGTGGCAATTCCTTTTGCATTAATTGGGGTGTTGATATTTTATACTCCTAATCTTGACGATAAAGGTAAAATTGTTTACGCTTATATTACTTATTCTTTGATGATGATGATTTATTCGTTAATCAATGTCCCTTATGCTTCTCTGTTGGGCGTAATATCTTCAGAAAGAAAAGAACGTACTGCACTTTCATCTTATAGAATGTTTTTTGCTTTTGGCGGAAGTTTGTTTGCTTTGTGGCTAATTGAACCATTAGTTCATTATTTTGGCAAAAGCTTAAAATCCGAATCCGGTTGGTTGGGGATGATTGTGGTCTTTGGTATTATTACCACCATTTTTTTCTGGCTTTCTTTTTTTTTAACCAAAGAAAGAGTTCAGCCTATAAATGAGAAAGTTAATTTAAAAGAAGACCTGAAAGATCTTTGGGCTAATAAACCTTTGTGGATTTTATTAGGGTCAGGAATAGGCACTTTAATATTCAATTCGATACGCGATGGTTCGGCTGTTTATTATTTTAAATATTATATAGACAGTAGTCAAAGTTATACATTAACATTGTTTTCGGAACATTTTGTTATGACTCCCACTACGCTTTATTTAGTTTTAGGTCAGGCTGCAAATCTTATTGGAGTTATGGTTGCTACACCGATTGCTAATAAAATGGGAAAGAAAAATACTTTTATGATAGCTACAGTTTTAATCGCTATTTTAAGTTTTTTGTTTTATTTTTTCAAGAAAGAGGATATAGTATTGATTATGTCTTTTCAAGTACTGATAAGTGTTTGCGCGGGCTGTATA
Source organism: Flavobacterium sufflavum (assembly GCF_004016525.1). GTDB lineage: Bacteria > Bacteroidota > Bacteroidia > Flavobacteriales > Flavobacteriaceae > Flavobacterium > Flavobacterium sufflavum. Next base: position 307,572 of record NZ_SACJ01000001.1, on the reverse strand, counting down.
TTTCCTTTAATTTGGTCTATGTATGCTGATAGTGCCGATTATTCGGAATGGAAAACAGGGCGACGTGCAACAGGGCTTATATTTTCTGCTTCTTCAATGTCACAAAAAATAGGATGGACTATTGGGGGTGCGGGTACAGGGTGGCTTTTAGGGTATTATGGCTTTAAAGCTAATATAGACCAAAGTTTGTTAGCGCAAAATGGGATTTTATTGATGATGAGTATTTTGCCAGCTATTGCGGCTGTTATCTCATTATTTTTTATTTTGTTTTATTCTCTTGATGAAAAAAAGTTAGAAGTTGTGGAAAATCAACTTGCTAGTAGAAGAAAGTAATTCTTTTTCTTTCTTACAATGGTTTAAAATTCAAAGTTGAACCCTTTTTGAGTAAGCAGGTCGTATATTTCCTGGTCAAATTGGTATAGTTTGGCAGCTCTATGTGATACATCTTGTTGTTTTTCATCTAAAGGCTTTAGCAATTTCATGTGTAAAATTTTTCTTCTAAAGTTAGATTTATCCATTTCGATATCTAAAATTTCTTCATAGAGTTTCATTAGTTGTAATAATGTAAACTTTTCAGGTAAAAGATTGAAGCCAATAGGTGCTTGACGTACTCGATTGCGTAAATGTTTTAAACTGTAATTGATGATTTCATTGTGATCAAAAATCAAATCCGGAATGTTTTTAATTTTAAACCATTTAGCGTCAGTCAATACTAAACTCGCTTTGAGTTTGTCATCTTCTCTTTTTATTAGAGCATAATATCCAATAGTAAGTACCCTTCTGAAGGACACACGTTTTGGGTCTCCAAAAACTTTTAATTGTTCCAGGAAAACATTGTCAAGTCCGGTAAGCTCTTCCAATAAACGATTGGCAGCATTATCGATACTTTCTTCTTTTTTTATCCAACCACCTGGAAGCCCCCATTCTCCTTTGCTATCTCCTTCTCCGTGTTGTACTAAAAGGACTTCAAGGGTTCCGTTGTTAAAGCCAAGTATTACACAGTCAATAGAAATATCATCAATAGCTGATCCTTCAACTAATGACATAGATTTGGTGTCATTTTTCTCATTTGGCATAATGGTATAATATTTCACGAAAATAATAAAATATAAGTAACAATGCTTTTGCGATGCATAATATTTGTTATATGTATATAAATTCTTAGAATTTTTTACTTAATCTTTTTTTATTGCTTAAAATTTTGTTAATGTAAAAAAAAGCTATATACTTGTAGTCAAATTAACCATAAGGTTGTTTCGAGCCCTTCAAAAATATATTTTTTTAAAAAGAAGTCTTTTTAAGATTTGAAAGCTATTTATGAATTGAGATAAATAGAATATTGATGCTAAATAAATTAGTATGAATAATAGAGAGTAAATTAGAATACCTGAAATAATTATAATTAAAAAACCATTAACTAAAAAATTAACCAATTCTTAAATTATTATGAAAAGAAAATATTGTATTTCGACAATGCTTCCCTTTTGTATAGCAATCTTGTTCAGCATGTTTATGCTGCAATCAAGTTTTGCGCAACAGCGATCTCTTTCTGTAAGTGGAAAGATAACATCTAGTAACGACGGTATGGGGATTCCCGGTGCAACTGTTAAAGTAGAGTCTACCAATAAAAATACTACAACTGATTTTGATGGTAAATATCAAATTAATGCGGAATCTGACGCTGTGTTAATAATCAGCTATATAGGTTATAAAACACAACGAGTATCGATAAAAAACCAAACAGTAATAAACATTGCCATGCAAGCGGAAACAGCAGATCTTAAAGAGGTTGTTGTGATAGGGTATGGCTCTCAGAAGAAAAAGGTATCAACAGCTGCTACTTCTTTGGTTTCGGGAAAAGACATCCAACAAGTTGCCAGTCTTGATGTTGTTAATGCTTTACAGGGACAAAGTTCAGGGGTGTCCATTACCTCTACGTCAGGACAACCGGGAGCTGGAATGGCTGTAAACATACGTGGTGTGGGAACCGCAGGAAACAGCTCTCCTCTTTATGTTGTTGATGGAGTTGTTGTGGATAATGGTATTGGGTATCTTGATCCATCCACTATTGAAAGAGTCGATGTTCTTAAAGACGCTTCGGCTGCATCTATCTATGGAGCCAGAGCAGCTAATGGAGTTATATTAGTGACGACTAAAAAAGGAAAAGATGGTAAGATGAATGTGTCTTTAAATAGTTATACAGGATATCAGGAAATTGCCAAAAGATTAGACCTGCTTGATTCAAATGAATATGCAGTTATCATGAATGAATCAAGGGTGAATTCAGGTTTTACACCTTTGTATACTGCAGCGCAAATAGCTGCACTTCCTAACCACGATTGGCAAAAAGATTTATTCAATAATGGAGCCGCAAAACAAAATCATTCCTTAATGATTACGGGTGGGGATAAAAAATCGACAATTGCTACAGGATTATCTTATTATGGACAAGAAGGTCTTATAGGAAGTCAAAATAATCAATCACAGTATGATCGTATAACATTCAATGTCAATACTACATCTGAAGTTATAGAAAATCATTTGAAAATCGGAGAAAATTTTTCTTTCGCCAATATCAAAAGTAATGGTGTTTCTGACCAGGGTCTTTACAATAACAGTATAAGAAGTTTTCTAAATGCCTCTCCTTTAGACGCTGCCTATGATGCCAATGGCAATTTTGCAACTTCAATTATTGCGGCTGATGTTTTTAATCCCGTGGCTTCTTTATATCATAATAACTTTAAAGAAGATAAAATAAATCGTTATGTGGGAAATGTATTTGCAGAAGCAAAATTCTTGAAAAATGTTACTTTCAAAACGAGTTTTGGAGTGGATATATCGGATAGTTCATTTCGTTCTTTTAAACCGGTTTATAATGAAACACTTTTTGATAATAATCTGATCTCAAGTGTTACACAAAGTTCCAATAAAAGTTTGGGCTGGTTATGGGAAAACACATTGCAATATAAAGCTTCTATCAATGATATTCATCATTTTGATGTGTTGTTAGGAACTTCTGCTAAGTCAAATACTTCTGAAAGTATGGGAGCCACAGGCAAAAATTTAACTTTTAATGATTTTGACCATGCTTATTTAAGTAATGCAACAGATAAAACATCAAACACAGTCTCCGGTGAAAGATACGATTATAGACTTCAATCTTATTTTGGTAGATTGTTATATGATTACAACAATAAATATTTATTCACTGCCACATTAAGAAGAGACGGTTCTTCGGAGTTCGGAACCAATAATAAATATGCTTACTTTCCTGCGGTATCAGCTGGATGGAACATAGATCGCGAAAGTTTCTTTCCACAAAATAGTTTTATAAAATCTCTTAAAATAAGAGCCAGTTGGGGACAAAACGGTAATGATCAATTTTCAAAACGATTTGCTTACATGTCAACAATAAATTCTTATGATAAAAACTATCATTTTGGGACAGGTCCTAATGAAACACTGTATACAGGTTCTAGTCCAGATGCACTTTCAAATCCTGATTTAAAATGGGAAACATCTGAGCAAACTGATTTTGGTTTTGACGCTGCATTATTCTCAAACCTTACTTTGACATTCGATTATTATAACAAAACAACCAAAGATTGGTTAGTACAGGCAGCTATTCCTGAAATTGCCGGAGCTACGCCTCCTTATATAAATGGTGGAGATGTTAATAATAGAGGAATTGAATTAGGATTAGGATATAGAACTAATTTTGGAAAAGACTGGTCATTTTCTATAAACGGAAACATATCCCATAATGAAAACAAAGTGCTTCGTGTAGCCAATTCTGAAGGCATAATCCATGGTGACACTAACCTCCTTTTTCAAGGTTTGGATGAAATGAATCGTGTAGAGGTAGGACAACCAATAGGTTATTTTTACGGACTTAAAACCAATGGTATTTTTCAAAATGCAGCCGAAGTTGCGGCGGGAGTTCAGCCTAATGCATTGCCTGGAGATGTTCGTTTTGTGGATTTAAACGCTGACGGCAAAATTGATGCTAACGATAAAACTAAAATTGGAAATCCAAATCCGGACTTTACTTATGGGTTAAATATGGAACTGTCTTACAAAGCTTTTGATTTCTCGATTTATACCTATGGCGTTTCAGGAAATCAAAATGTTATTGGGCTTCGTAGTATTGAACGTCCTTACTCTAATTACACAACGACAATCTTGAATCGTTGGACAACAGAAGGAAGTTCTAATTCTATACCAAGAGTTACTTATGGTTCAGATGCGAATGGGAATTATACTAAGATGTCCGATTTATATGTTCAAGACGCCGGCTTCTTTAGAATCAAATCGGCTACGCTAGGTTGTGATTTGACAAAAGTAACAGGCATGTTAAATTTCTTTTCAAAATTCAGATTATACGTTGCCGCCAACAATCTGTTCACTTTTACGAAGTATAGAGGAATGGATCCGGAGATTGGGTTTGGAAATACAAACCAATCATGGGCAAAAGGGATTGATGTGGGTTACTACCCACAGCCAAGAACTTATATGATGGGACTTAATGTTAACTTCTAATTATCAAAAAAATGAAAAATTATATTAAACTATTTACGGCATCAACCCTATTAATATTAAGTTCTTGCTCGAATGATTTTTTAGACACCGCACCGGTAACCGAAAAGGTTGCAGAAAATTTTTATAAAACCCCGAAAGATGCTTTTGAAGGACTTGTTTCTATATATGATGTATTGCAACAGGAAGGCGGCTGGGCAGGATTTCAAATGATTACGGAAGAAGCCTCGGATAATTGTTTTGGAGGTTTTGGAACCGCTGATGGAATAGCTGTTTTGGACTGGGATCGCTTTAAAAACAGCTCAGATCCGGAAATGAATAATGTTGTTTGGCAAAGCTGCTACAAAGGAATATACAGAGCCAATATTTTATTAGAAAATTTAGATAAAGTAAATTGGGGTACCGATACTGCACTTAAAGCAAAATATGAGGCGGAAGCTCGTTTTTTAAGAGCCCATTTCCATTTTGAATTAGCGAGAATTTTTGGTGATATTGTTCCACTGGATCATTCTATTAACACCAGTGAATTTAATTCTCCAAGATTGGCTCCGGAAGTTACTTATGCTTTAATTGCTAATGACTTAAAATTTGCTGTAGAAAATCTGGGTACTGAAAATTATTCTCAAGTAGGAAATCCAAATTACGGTCGCATCACTAAATGGGCTGCAGAATCTTATTTGGCGAAAGCTTTTATATTCTATACAGATTATTATACTAAACCGGATTTAGCCGGAGTAGTGACCAAAGCTCAGGCAGTAACCTATATTAATGATGTTGTAAATAATAGTGGTCACGCTTTGATTACAGATTATTCTCGTCTATGGATAGCTGCGTCACTTGCGAATTATGCAGGTGAAGGCAATACAGAAATGGTTTGGGCTATTCGTTATAACGGAAGCGGAAAAGGAGACTGGAATCTTCATGAAGGAAATCGTTTGTCAGTATTAATTGCGCCACGTGGTGGAAATATAGGTAGATATGCTTACGGTTGGGGTGGACTTCCTGTTACCCCAAGTCTTTATGGTGCATATGAAGTTGGAGATACTCGTAGAGATGCTACCATCATCAATTTTGCTGGAGAAGGATTGAATTTTGATCCTGCACCAAATAAAAGAGACCAACGTCAATATACAGGATACGCCTGGAAAAAATATTGCCCTGTTACCAATGAAGCCGGAATTGCAGACGTAACTGCCAATGGTGGAAATTTCCAAATTGACAATGTCGAAGATTATGCTGTAATACGATTTTCGGATGTATTGTTAATGGCAGCAGAGCTTAATCTTGGTACAAATGATGCTTTTGCAAAAACTTGTCTCGATAAAGTTCGTGATCGTGCTTTCCAAAATGCCAGTCACCGTGTTGCAGCAACTTTACCAAATATCATGAAGGAACGTCAATTAGAACTGGCATTAGAAGGACAACGTTTTTTTGACTTAATCAGACAAAGTCCAGCTATAGCTAAAGCTGCTATTGACAATGTAAATAGTGATTCTCAATTTAACGTAACATTTAGAACTGAAACACTAGGATGGTTTGCAATACCTCAGTCACAAATTGTACTTTCTAACGGAGCAATAAAACAAAATCCAGGTTGGTAATAACCTTAAAAATAATGACTATGAAAAATATATTTTTAACATTAATAGCTATAATTGCAGTGGGTTCGTTATTTTCTTGCGAACCGGTAGAAGATCGTAACAGTCTTCCTGCAATGTCACTTATGTCTACAGACCTGAATTTTACGGCTGTAGTAAATGGGAATACCATTCAATTAAAAAACCTAACTCCGGATGTTATACCTTATTGGAGTTATGTTGATTCAAAAGGGAATGAATTAGGGCATTCAAACCTAAATGAAACAACTATTCCAATGCCATTTGCGGGTACTTATACCATTAATTTTTCAGCTTATACACAAGGCGGTTCGGTAACAGCCACAAAAACGGTAACCATTTCAAAAAATGATCAAACTTTATTTAGTGATCCTAGATGGGCAATGCTTACTAACGGTATAGCCGGAAAAACATGGGTATTTAATATGGTAACTGAAAGTCCATTTGCATTTGTTGGTGGTGGATATATAAACAAGACAGTAGAAGGAGATTGGGCTTGGTATCCAGGGAGTATCAATGATGTTTCATGGTCAGGTGTAGAAAACAAAAATTGGGGAGAAGTTACTTTTGACCTTAATGGAGGTTATAATGTTAAAGTAACACAAACTTCATTGACTACAGGAAGTACTGTAAAAACCACTAAGTCCGGAACGTACAATTTTAGTCTTTCAACAGGGGCTAAAAATGACAGAATCATATTAAACGGAGGAATAGAAATGCTACATCTTAATGCCTATTATAACGATGTAATGTCAGGATTCTCGTTTTCTAATGTTAGGTTAATTGAGCTTACAGCAAGTTCTTTAAGATATGCCGCAATTCGTAATGACGGTGTGCAAGTAGTTATGAATTTAGTGCCTAAGAGTTAAATAGAAAATATTAGGAAAGTTATTTGAATCGTATTGATTGATGTCTTTATCCTAATTCAAGAGCTTCTAAATAAGCAGATAAATTAGAATTAGGGTTAAGTTTCAAAGAGCTGAAAAGTAATACTATATTTACATCAGTCAAATGATTCAATTAAAATAATAATAAATATAAATTTCCATAAAAATGAAGAAAACTCAAATAACGGCTCTATTTTCAATCTTTGTTTTTGGATTTCTAGCTATTCCAAAAGCAACAGCACAGATTCAAAATGCAGATGTGTTAAATGCGCCGATGGATATCAGTAAAGATTTCCAGAATTATCTCAATACGTTTTATTTTGCCGATGAGCTTACAGCCTTTGATCCCCAAACAGGAAAGGGTACAGTAAAATACCTCAGATACAATTACAAAACGCGTCAGGCTTTCAATAATATGATGATGAAACCTGATATGGAGAAAGCGAACGAATTTCCAGCTACTGAGTATGAGGTTTCTCCTGAATTGCCTTTCCAAATTCAGTTTGTTTCTGATCGTACGTTGAGAATTAAGACAACTTCAGGGCCACAATTTCGCCCTCAAAAAGAATCCTTGATGTTGGTTGACGGAGTAGCTCCGAATCACCCGGAATTATGGAAATATTCTAAAATAGAAGGCGGTTATAAATTTATCAGCAAACACGGTTCGGTCGAAATTCAAACGAAACCTTGGCACGTAAAAATTTATGACGAAAAAGGAAAATTGTTGACAGGAACCTTACATGATTCTGATTTTAAAAATACGTATACGCCAACACTTCCATTTTCTTATGTTCGTAGAAACAGCGATTATTCCAGAAGTATGGGAGCTGCTTTCAGTTTAGAACCTGACGAAAAAATATTTGGTTGCGGGGAATCATTCACACAATTCAATAAACGCGGTCAAAAGGTGGTTTTATGGACCGATGATGCCAATGGAATCCAAAATGAAACGATGTACAAACCCGTTCCCTTTTATATGAGCAGTCGTGGTTATGGGGTGTTCATGCATCATTCAACTCCTATCACCGTTGATTTTGGAAGATATTTTGGCAGCGCCAATGAAATGTATATTGGTGATGATGAAGCCGATTTGTTTTTCTTTATCGGAGAACCAAAAGAAATACTGGATGAATATACCAATTTGACCGGGAAAGCAGCCATGCCACCACTTTGGTCATTTGGTTTCTGGATGAGCCGTATCACCTATTTTTCTGAAAAAGAAGGGCGTGATGTAGCAAGAGATTTGCGTAAATATAAAATTCCAACCGATGTGATTCACTTTGATACCGGATGGTTTGATGTGGATTGGAGAAACAACTATGAGTTTGCAAAATCCCGTTTTCCTGATGCAGAAAAAATGATGTCGGATATGAAAGAGGATGGTTTCCATGTATGTTTATGGCAATTGCCTTATTTCACTCCGAAAAACACCTTGTTCAATGAAATCATGGATAAAAATCTGGCGGTAAGAGATAGAAAAGGAAATCTTCCTTATGAAGATGCAGTGCTGGATTTCTCGAACCCTGAAACGGTGACTTGGTATCAAAGTAAATTGAAACGTTTGTTCGATCAGGGGGTAAGTGTATTCAAAGTTGATTTTGGAGAAGCTGCACCGCCAGACGGAATTTACCATTCCGGACGTACGGGTTTCTATGAGCACAATTTATACCCTTTGCGTTACAACAAAGCGGTTGCCGAAATTACTCAAAAAGAAAAAGGATATACTTTAATCTGGGCCAGAAGTACCTGGGCTGGTAGCCAACGTTACCCATTACACTGGGGAGGTGATGCCGAAACAAGCAATGGTGCAATGTCGGCCGAATTAAGAGGGGGACTTTCATTAGGATTAAGCGGATTCAGTTTTTGGAGTCATGACGTAGGAGGATTTGCAACTAAATCTCCTGAAAATTTATACCGTAGATGGGCACCATTCGGAATGTTTACTTCACATGTGAGAAGTCATGGCGAACCTCCGCGCGAACCTTGGCTGTACAGCAAAGACTTTTTGGAAGGATTTAGAAACGCCGATAATATGCGTTACGAATTGATGCCGTATATCTACGCACAAGCCAAAGAAAGTTCCTCTAAAGGATTGCCTATGATGCGTGCCTTATTTGTAGAATATCCAAATGATCCGGGTGCCTGGTTGGTTGATAATGAATACTTATTTGGGTCTAGCATGTTAGTGGCTCCTTTATTTGAAGAAGTAACCGAAAGAGATGTCTATCTTCCTGAAGGAACCTGGATTGATTACCAAACCAAAAAAGTATACCAAGGCGGATGGCATAAAATTAAAGCAGGTGCTATTCCAATCGTGGTTTTGGTTAGAGATGGTTCAGCTATTCCTCACATTGCATTGGCACAATCTACAAAAGACATGGACTGGAGCAAATTAACATTAAAAGTATATGCTACAGATGCAACCACAACAGCTACTGCAAAAGTATTCTTGCCTGAAGGAGATGCAGTACAAACCATTACAGTTTCTAAAAAAGGAAACAATTTTGAAGTGGCTCCAAATGTATTAAACAGAAAAACCACTTTTAAAACGGAGTGGATAAAATAACAATTTGGTTAGTTTAAGTTGGGTCTTTTTAAATCGGATGCAGTTTAGCAGCGTCCGATTTATAAAAGGCGAATTAAGAAAAAAAACATGAAAAAATACCTTGTACTTCCCGCTGTACTGCTTTCAATCGCTATTGGATATAGTCAGAAAAATAAAAATGCTTATGAATTGGCTTCGCCAAACGGGCAAAACAAAATCAAATTTGAGTTAGTAAAAAATGCTCCAAAATATGCGGTATCACACGGAAAAACCGAAGTGATTACACCATCGGATATGGGATTTTTACTAAAAGGAAATGAAAATTTAAGTACTGATTTCGAAATCAAAAGTGTAAAAAACTCCACTTTCGATGAAACCTGGGAACAGCTTTGGGGAGAAAAGAAAAACATCAGAAACCACTACAATCAATTAGTAGTTGAATTACAGCAAAAAGGGAAAAACAAACGTAAACTGGAGATTCAGTTTCGTGCTTTCGATGATGGAGTTGCTTTTAGATATGTGTATCCAAAACAAAATGTAAAAGACAGTATTTTCATTATGGATGAAAAAACAACTTTTAACTTAAAAGAAGATGGAAAAGCGTGGTGGATTCCGGCAAACAGAGAAAACCGTGACGAATATCTTTTTAAAGATGCTCCTGTGAGTACGCTTGATACCGTTTTGACTCCGCTTACTATTGAAAGCAAAAGCGGATTAGCATTGAGTTTTCACGAAGCCAACTTGGTAGATTTTGCCAGTATGACTTTGGTAAATACAAGTGGAACGCAACTTAAATCTGATTTGGTGCCTTGGTCTGACGGTGTAAAAGTTCGCGTGAAAGATACGTTTACTTCTTCTTGGAGAACGATTCAAATTGGAGAAAAACCGGCAGATTTAATTACTTCTTATTTGATTTTGAATTTAAATGAACCAAATAAATTAAAAAACACAAGCTACTTCAAACCTTACAAATACTTTGGAATTTGGTGGGGAATGCACATCGGGAAATATACTTTTTGGGAAAGCGACAAGCAAGGCGCAACAACCAAACATGCCGAAGAATATATTGATTTTACTGCCAAAGAAGGATTTCATCATTTATTGATTGAAGGCTGGAACAAAGGCTGGACTCCTGCCTGGTATGAAAACAAAATGCATATGTTCAGTTTTACAAAAAGTGCCGACAATTTCGATTTAGAAAAAGTAGTAGAGTACGGAAACAAAAAAGGTGTCGCACTTATCGGTTACCACGAAACAGGTTCCAACTTAATTAACTATTTAAAAGAAGTTGACGAAGGTTTTGCATTGTATAAAAAACTGGGAATGCATTCGGTTAAAATTGGTCATGTAGGTTCTAAATTAAATATGAAGGAAATGCACTTTGGACAATTTGGAGTGAATTATTTCAGATATATTTTAGAAAAAGCAGCCGAGTATGATTTGGCCGTATTATACCACGAGTCCATAAAAGATACAGGGGAACGCCGTACTTTTCCAAATATGGTGTCGAGAGAAGCAGCACGTGGACAAGAATATAATGCCTGGAGCGAAGGAAATCCCCCGAATCACTTGACGATTATTCCGTTTACAAGATTGCTTTCAGGACCAATGGATTTTACACCTGGGATTTTTGATGTTGAGGTAAAACAAGGGTATCCCGGAAAAAGAGTGCACGGAACTGCGGCACAGCAATTGGCATTATATGTAACTATTTATGCTCCGATTCAGATGATGGCCGACCTTCCGGAAAATTACGAAGGAAAACCAGCTTTGCAATTCTTAAAAGATGTGCCAACAGATTGGGAAGATACTAAAGTATTAGAAGGAAAAATTGGGGAATACATCACCACAGCCCGTAAAGACAGAAACAGTGCCGATTGGTTTTTAGGAACTATTACCAATGAAAAAGCAAGAGATGTAAATGTTTCTTTATCATTCTTAGATTCAAATGCGACTTACGAAGCTCAGATTTATGCCGATGCAGCAGGAACTGATGAAACTCATAATCCATCAGAAGTAGCAATTTCGAAGAAAACGGTAAAAGCTTCCGACTCCTTACAATTACACCTTGGTGGAGCAGGAGGAACAGCAATCAGATTCAAAAAAATATAATTATGGATATTCAAACCCGAAAGGTTTTTAAAACCTTTCGGGTTTACTAACTCGACGATTTAAAAATATAATTTTCAGATGAAAAGAAATTTAAAAATACTGTTTGCCTTCATAAGTCTAATCAATATTAATTTGTTTGGACAAAATTCGAATGTAGTAAAATCTGAAAACAGAATTATAAAAGTCGATTATAATAAATCTGCGGGTAAGTTAAACACCATGTTCAAAGAATGTATTGGAGCAGGGAGAGCTAACGAAGGTTTGCGAGCCGATTGGCAGCAACAGTTAACCATGGTCAAAAAAGAATGTGATTTCAAATACATCCGAATGCATGGTTTGCTGACCGATGATATGGCTGTATATAGAGAAGATGAAAAAGGAAATCCAGAATACAATTTTCAATACATTGATGCTTTGTATGATTTTCTTTTGAGTATTAAAATGAAACCTTTTGTGGAGTTAGGCTTCATGCCATCAGCATTGGCAAGTGGTCCTGAAACTATTTTTTGGTGGAAAGGAAATGTCACTCCTCCTAAAGATTATAACAAATGGGAAGATTTAATTCGCAATCTGACTAAACATTTCACCGAGCGTTACGGTGCCGAAGAAGTGAAAACCTGGTATTTTGAGGTTTGGAACGAACCTAATTTATCGCCGGGTTTTTGGACAGGTACTCAGGAAGAATATTTTAAGTTGTATGAGTATACTACAAGAGCCATCAAAAGCGTGAATAAGGCTTATAAAGTGGGAGGTCCTGCCACAGCAGGAGCTGCTTGGGTTCCTGAAACAATTGAATTTTGTACAAAAAATAATGTTCCATTGGATTTTATATCAACCCATACCTATGGTGTAAAACAAGGTTATTTGGATGAATTTGGAACTTCGGGAACCATTTTGAGTAAAGACGATTCAAGTGTCAGTGGAGAGGTTATTAATTCGAGAAAGCAAATAGTAAATTCAGCGAAACCAAATCTCGAATTGCATTATACAGAGTGGAGCACATCGTATACACCGGCAGATCCCATTCACGATAGTTACCATTCTGCGGCTTATATTTTACAGAAATTAAAGCAAGTTGGAGGTCATGCAAACTCGATGTCGTATTGGGTTTTTACCGATATTTTTGAAGAACCGGGACCACGATTTACCCCTTTTCATGGAGGATTTGGATTGTTGAACACACAAGGGATTAAAAAGTCAGCTTATTTCTCTTATTATTTCATGAATAAATTGGGAGAAACAGAACTTCAAAATACAGATACGTCATCTTGGGCATGCAAAAATGCAAAAGGGGACACACAAATTCTTTTTTGGGATTTTACCAATACACATCCGGGAGACAAGGAACTCAATCAAACCTATTATGCACAAGTATTGCCTTCTCAGTCTAAAGGAAAAACCAAAATTGAAATTAATGGTTTAAAACAAGGAAAATATAAAGTCGAAGTATACAAAACTGCTTATAAAGTTAACGATGCTTATACGGCTTATTTAGAAATGCAAAAACCAAGTCAGCTTACCAAAGAACAAGTGAAAATCTTGAAAGAAAAAAGTACGGGAGATGCTGTCGAAAGCCAGATAGTACAAATAAATTCGGAAGGGAATTTTACCAAAGAATTTAATACTAACGAAAATGATGTTTTCTTGTTGAATCTTGTAAAACAATAAAATAGCTTAAAAATAAAAATATATAGAGATGAAAAATAGAATAGTGTATCTGTCGGCTTTTTTGGTATTTGTTGCCTTTTATTCTTATGAAAATAGAGCTCAAAGTACAAATAGTAATCAAGGAATTTCGGATGAAAGAGTTTATGAAGGAAAAGAAATCACCGATGCTAATGATGCTGAAATTGACAAGTTAATTTCGCAAATGACCTTGGAGGAAAAAATAGGGATGTTGCATGGAAATAGTATGTTTGCCAATGGTGGGGTAAAACGATTAGGTATTCCTGAATTAAAAATGGCAGATGGACCATTGGGTGTCCGTGAAGAAATTTCCCGAGATAGTTGGGCTCCTGCAGGATTGACAAATGATTTTGCAACCTATTATCCTGCCAGTGGTGCTTTAGCCGCTACCTGGAATACAGAGATGGCTTATACTTTTGGGAATAGTGTAGGGCAGGAACTGCGTGCCAGAGATAAGGATATGTTGCTTTCTCCGGCCATCAACATTGTCAGAACGCCACTGGGAGGAAGAACTTACGAATACATGACCGAAGATCCTTTCTTGAATAAAAAAATTGCGGTGCCCTTAGTTGTTGGTTTACAAGATAATGATGTCATAGCTTGTGTGAAGCACTTTGCTGCCAATAATCAGGAAACCAATCGTGATTTTGTTGATGTGCAAATTGATGAACGTACCCTTCATGAAATTTATTTACCAGCTTTTAAAGCAGTAATCACTGAGGCAAAAGCCTATAGCGTAATGGGAGCCTATAACAAGTTCAGAGGTGAGTATTTATGTGAAAACGATTATATGCTGAATAAAATATTGCGAGATGAATGGGGTTTCAAAGGTGTTGTCGTCTCTGATTGGGCTGCAGTGCATTCTACAGTAAAAACCTTGGAAAATGGTTTGGATATAGAGATGGGAACTCCAAAACCATTCAACGAATTTTTCTTGGCAGACAAATTAATTGCTGCCGCTAAAAAGGGAGAAATCTTAGAAAAAGAAATTAATATACATGTCAAAAGAATCTTGCGTACTTTATTTCAGGTAAAAGCAATGGGCGGAAAAGATCGTGTAAAAGGAAGTATTGCTACAGAAGCTCATTATCAAGATGCTTATAAAATTGCTGCAGAAGCGATAGTTTTATTGAAAAATGAGAATAATGCATTGCCTTTGAAATTGGATGGCGTAAAATCTATTGCAGTAATTGGAAATAATGCCACAAAGAAAAATGCTTTAGGAGGATTTGGAGCCGGAGTAAAAACGAAGAAAGAAATCACTCCTCTTGAAGGTCTGAAAAACAGATTGCCTTCTTCTATTAAAATTAATTATGCAGAGGGATATTTAGAGCGCTACGACGAGAAAAACAAAGGAAACTTAGGAAATATTACTTCAAACGGTCCAGTTACAATCGATCAATTAGATCCTGCAAAAGTTCAGGAAGCAGTTGAAGCAGCGAAAAACTCAGATGTTGCGATTATTTTTGCGGGTTCAAACCGTGATTATGAAACAGAAGCATCAGATCGTAGAAATCTGAAATTACCATTCGGACAAGAAGAATTAATTAAAAAAGTGTTAGCCGTAAATCCAAAAACAATTGTAGTAATGGTTGCTGGAGCGCCTTTTGAAATAGAAGAAATAAGTAAGAAAACGAAGGCTTTGGTGTGGAGTTGGTTTAATGGTTCCGAAGGAGGAAATGCTCTGGCTGATGTGTTATTAGGAAAAGTAAATCCATCAGGGAAATTACCTTGGACTATGCCTAAAGACATTATGGATTCTCCTGCCCATGCTACCAAAAGTTTTCCTGGAAATAAAACAGTTACTTATGCTGAAGGAATTTTAGTGGGTTATCGTTGGTTTGACACTAAAAATATTACGCCTTTATTTCCTTTCGGATACGGACTATCATACACCACTTTTGCTTTTGAAAATGTTAAAGCGGATAAAAAGGAATATCATAATGATGGTATAATTACAGTTTCTGTAGACGTTAAAAATACAGCTAAAGTTGACGGTAAAGAAGTGGTTCAATTGTATGTTTCGAAATCAGATTCAAAAATTCAACGTGCTGCCCAAGAGTTAAAAGGATTTAAAAAGGTATTGGTTAAAGCGGGCGAGAATCAAAAAATCACCATAAATGTTCCTGTGAAAGAATTAGCGTATTACAATGTTACTTCAAAAAAATGGGTTGTAGAACCGGGAAGTTATACGTTGAAACTAGGAACATCTTCGAGGGATATAAAGAAAGAAGTTGTTGTACTTATTAAGTAAAAAATAAAATAAAGAAGCTATGAAAGGAATAATTAAAAGTTGCCTGTGCTAACAGTCGATTTTAATACAAAAAGATGAAAAAAATATTTTACATAGGAGCATTGTTTTTATGGGTAATTAACATGGTGAATGCACAAGACAGTTCCCATTTTTTTTCAAAAAAAGATTTAATGACTTTTGGGATTTATTATTATCCGGAACATTGGGATTCGTCAGAATGGGAACGGGATATCAAAAACATATCAGATTTAGGATTTCAATTCATTCATATTGCCGAATTCTCCTGGATTGATATGGAGCCCGAAGAAGGGAAGTATGATTTTAAGTGGTTGGATACCGTTATTGGTTTAGCTACAAAATATCATTTGAAAGTTGTTTTAGGAACACCCACGTCTATTTCTCCAGTTTGGATGGGAATAAAATATCCGGAGATTTACCTTTTAAATTCCAATTATCAAAGAGCAGAGCATGGTACAAGAGGGGTGCAAAGCTTGTCTAATCCTGTTTGGAGAGATTTTTCTAAAAAAATCATCACACAAATGGGGCAACGATATGGTAATAATGCGGCGGTTATAGGTTGGCAATTGGATAATGAACCCGAAGGTAAGGAAGATTATAGTCCGTCCTCACAACTAGCTTTTCAAATTTGGCTTAAAAATAAATACCAAACCATTGCAGCGTTAAATAATGCCTGGGGAACTGCCTTTTGGAGCCAAACTTTCAGTGATTTTAGTCAGATTAAAATTTACAATGCCAATCTGGTAGGCTGGTGGGGAACCAATCCGCATGCACTCTTGGATTTCAAACGTTATACGGCTGATACACAGGCAGATTTTTTGGATTTTCAAGCGACAATACTTCGTTCTCTAGTTTCTAAAAATCAGTATGTTACGACTAATTATACGGCTATATCAGCTGGCGCAGATCCACGAAGAACCCATAAATTAGATTTTAATTCTTTTACATCTTACCCCAATAAAGGAAATGCTAATATTGGTGACAAAGGTTTTAGATTAGGCGATCCTAAAGAGCTTTCTTTTGCGTTGAGTTTTTTCAAACAAGAGCATACAAATGCCGGAATTATGGAGCTTCAGCCCGGTTATGTAAATTGGGGAGCCGTCAATCCTTTATTGGAACCGGGTACTGTGCGTATGTGGTTGTACCATTGTTTTGGAGGTAATTTATCCTTTGCCTGTTCGTATCGTTATCGTCAGATAAATTACAGTTCTGAACAATATCATGCAGGAATTATGAAACTTGACGGAGTAACGCTTTCGCAGGGTGGAAAAGAGTACCAACAGGCAATAAGTGAAATGAAAATTTTGCTAAAAGCTTACAATCCGGAAGCTAAAATACCTAATGAAATACAAGCTCGTAAAACGGCGCTGTTGTGGAATTATGATAATTATTGGAGCATGGGAAGGCAAGGCCAAACAACGCAGTGGAATACGTTGCCGTTTTTTCAGAA
Source organism: Flavobacterium sufflavum (assembly GCF_004016525.1). Taxonomy (GTDB): domain Bacteria; phylum Bacteroidota; class Bacteroidia; order Flavobacteriales; family Flavobacteriaceae; genus Flavobacterium; species Flavobacterium sufflavum. The sequence continues at coordinate 290,468 of NZ_SACJ01000001.1, read as the reverse complement.
ATATCTGGAAATGGCCAAATCGTTTGGAGCTCCGGTCGATATTGTATATGAAAATGATAATTTGAATGAATATAAGTAGTAATCGCTCCAGCATTTGAATTGGTTGATAAAGCTCTTATTGCTAAGTGGGAAAACTATGTAAAACAAGGAGGGAATTTAGTGTTAACGGTTCGGACAGGAGTCAAAGATCGCAACGGACATATTTTTAGATCTGCTTGGGGTGAAACAATTTCGCCTCTTATTGATGCTAAAATTGATAATTTCGACCATTTGCCTGCAAATGTTGAAGGTAAAATAACAGGTTTAGGCAAAACGTATTCTTGGAACAATTGGGCCGATTTAGTCGAAGCCAATCAAAATAAAAATGTTTTGGCGACTTATGCAGATCAGTTTTATGCAGGAAAAGCAGCAGTTGTTACCAATACCATTGGAAAAGGAACTGTTACATATATTGGTGTAGATACAGATGATGCCAGTTTAGAGCGTGATGTTCTGAGAAAAGTTTACGAACAGGCGGGAGCAACTACCGAAAATTATCCAGAAGGAGTTTATGTGCAATGGCGTGATGGATTTTGGATAGCGGTAAATTATTCATCAACGGACTATCAATTGGAAATTCCTCCGAAAGCTGAAATTCTTATTGGTAACGGTACTTTGAAGCCAGCAGGAGTTACCGTTTGGAAAGAGTGGTAATAGCCTTTTTGAGAATTACTGAAGGATTTTTGTATAATTTAAAATATTAAAAATGAAAAAAAATATAGTCTTTCTTTTTTTGATTTGTAGCCTGATTGCAAACGCTACTGTTCGAATGCCTTTGTTGTTTTCTGATGGGATGGTGTTGCAACGGAATAAGGCAATTCCGGTTTGGGGATGGGCAGATGCCAATGAAAAAGTAGTAGTTCATTTTAACAAGCAAACCAAAACTATCCAAGCCGATAAAAACGGGAAATGGATGGTAAATTTAGATTCGGAAAAAGCGGGTGGGCCTTTTGAGCTAACCATTACGGGGAAAAACAAAATTGTCATCAAAGATGTTTTGGTTGGAGAAGTATGGATTTGCAGCGGACAATCCAATATGGAATTTCAGATGTATAAATTGCCTGATTTCGAAACTCAAAAAGAGCAGGTAAATAACCCAATGATTCGTCATTTTGGAGTAGCCCAGGATTTAAGTGGTATGCCAAAAGAAGATTTAAAAGCAGGGAAATGGGCTGTTTGTAATAAAGAAAATGTTCGTGATTTTACGGCTGTAGGTTTCTTTTTTGCTAAAAAATTATATGCTGAATTAAAGATTCCTGTAGGGATTATCAATACTTCCTGGGGAGGAACTTGTGTAGAGACCTGGACAAGCCGTGAAGCATTCGAGAAAAGTGACGAATTCAAAGACATGATTGCAAATGTACCTCAGGTTGATATGGATTCGGTTTTTGAAATATACAAAAAATCACTTTTAGAGAATATACAAAAAATTCAAGGTTTTGAAGTAACTACGACTAACGAAAATCAATTTGCAACGTTGGATTTTAAGGATGCCAACTGGCCTGAAATAAAAGTGCCTTCATTGTGGGAAAACCAGCAAATTGGAAATATTGATGGGGTGGTTTGGATGCGAAAAACCATTGTTTTATCAGCGGAGCAAGCCAAAAAAGAGGCTGTTTTGCATTTGTCTAAAGTTGACGATGAAGATCAAACGTATGTTAACGGAGTTCAAGTGGGCACCAATAATATTTGGGAAGCCCAAAGAGTTTATAAAATTCCTGCCGGCGTATTAAAAGAAGGAACAAATGTAATAGCTGTTAAAATTACTGATTATTCAGGTGGTGGCGGTATTTACGGAGATCCTGCCGATTTGAAAATCGATTTCAAAGATGGTAATATCCCGCTGGAAGGACTTTGGAAATTTAATGTAGTGCAGCTAAAAATAGCTTTATCACCTAATAGTTATCCATCGTTATTGTATAATGCGATGGTAAATCCATTAATTCCGTATGCTTTTCAAGGTGTTTTATGGTATCAGGGAGAAGCTAATGTGACCAGAGCCAAACAATACAAAGTAGCATTTCCTTTGATGATTACTGATTGGAGAGCCAAATGGAACCAAGGCAATTTCCCTTTTTATTTTGTGCAATTGTCAACCTATGATGAGTTTGGCGGAAACAGTACAAAAGGAAGTCGTTGGGCCGAGCTTCGCGAAGCACAAACCCAAACGCTGAAATTGCCAAACACCGGAATGGCAGTAACTACAGATATTGGGAATGCCAAAGACATTCACCCAACCAACAAACAGGATGTTGGGCTTCGTTTGGCAGCGATTGCTTTAAATAATGTTTATGGTAAAAAAAGAGTGTACAGCGGACCAACTTTTAAATCTCAGGAAGTGAAAGGAAACCAAATCATCCTGACTTTCGATAACACAGGTTCTGGATTGACAACATCTGATAATACAGAAAACATAAAAGGATTTGAAATAGCAGGTGCTGACAAAGTTTTTCATTCCGCAAAAGCGATCATCAAAAACAATAAAGTAATCGTTTCCAGCGAAAATGTGCAAAATCCGGTTGCTATTCATTACGGTTGGGCAGATGATGATACAGAAATCAATTTGTACAACAAAGAAAAATTTCCGGCATCTCCTTTCAGGACTGATGATTGGGAAATGATTACGGCCAATGAGAAATATAAGGTCAGTAAATAATTTTTTATGCAATTTTAATTATGAAATCGCCATTAAAGCAAGTTTGCGCAATCAAACACCTATGATTAAAAAGGCGATAACATATGTTACCTCTGAAAAATATAATTTAAACATATGAAAAAAACAATTTTCTTATTCCTGTTTTTTCTGTCGTTTGTAATCAACGCACAGCAACAAAACAGCCAGCAAAATAATGAATCTTATAAGAACCCAATATTTGCAGGAGATTATCCGGATCCATCAATAATCAGAGATGGGGAGGATTACTATATTGTGCATTCCTCGTTCAATTATTATCCTGGATTATTGATTTGGACTTCCAAAGATTTGGTAAACTGGAAAGCTGTTACCCATGCACTAAAAAAAAGTGTAGGTTCGGTATGGGCTCCGGATTTAGTTAAATACAATAACAAATTTTATATTTATTTTCCCGCCAATGAAACCAATTATGTGGTGTGGGCTGATGCTATAAATGGTCCCTGGAGTGATCCTATAGATTTAAAAATTGGTAATATAGACCCTGGACATTTTGTTGATGAAAAGGGGAATCGATTCCTTTATTTTAGCAATGGAGGTTATGTGCCATTGTCTAAAGATGGTTTGTCTGTGGTTGGTGATATAAAGCATAGCTATGATGGTTGGAAAATACCAAGCGAATGGTCTATTGAGTGTTTTTGTATGGAAGGGCCGAAAGTTTTAAAGCGAGGGGATTATTATTATTTAACCGTTGCAGAAGGTGGAACCGCTGGTCCGGCTACAAGTCACATGGTAATATCTGCAAGATCAAAGTCTCCTTTGGGCCCATGGGAAAACTCACCTTATAATCCAATTATCAGAACAAATGATAGCTCCGAAAAATGGTGGTCGAAAGGTCATGCAACTTTGATTGATGATAGTAAAGGCAATTGGCGGATGGTTTTTCATGGTTATGAAAACGGTTATTACAATATGGGACGTCAGACACTCTTGCAGCCTATAGAATGGACTGCTGAAGGTTGGTTTAAAATGAAAGCAGCTACTAAGACGGAAGATGTACTAAAGAAACCTGTAGTCCAATCTGTGAAAAGTAATTTTACTCTTTCGGATACTTTTACAACTGCGGAACTTCAACCTCAATGGCAGTTTTATAATCAGTATGAGGCAGATAGAATTCAATTTTCTAAAAATGGATTAAAAATTAAAGCTAAAGGAAACAATGTTGGTGATAGTTCTCCATTATTGTGTACTCCTTCCGATCATTCTTATACGGCTGAAGTTGAAGTAGAAATGGAAGGGAATGCATCTGCAGGACTTATCCTGTTTTATGACAACAAAACGTATACTGGTATTATAGCCGATAAGGAAAATATTTCAGCCATACTTAGAGCGTGGCAGTTTCCAACTCAAAAAGGAGTTAATAAAAATCATTTATTTCTTCGTTTAGAAAAGAAAGAGCAGCTCGTTAATATGTTTTACAGTCTTAATGGGAAAGATTGGTTGAAAATTGAAAATTCGGCTGAGGTTTCATCATTTAACCATAATGCATTAAGCGGTTTTATGAGTTTAAAATTGGGTCTTTCTGCTGTTGGGAGTGGTCAGGTTATTTTTAGGAATTTCAGATATAATACTTTACCATAATCAGGAACTCTTTTTTAGAAATTTGAATCAAACAGAAAACTCACTTAAGGAAAGAAATAGAATTTAATGGGATGTTACTCCAAAAACGATTTTAATTCATGTCTATATTCTGAGGCATTTTTGCCGGTGAATTCCTTGAATGATTTATTAAAATGGCTGAAATTATTAAATCCGCTTTCAAATGCTATTGCCGATATGCTGATGGGTTTTTCGGCTAATAATTTACACGCATGAACCAGTCTGTAATCGTTTACAAATTTGGTGAATGTTTTATGGGTTATTTTTTTGAAATAACGACAAAATGAAGGCACGGTCATGCTTACCTTTTCGGCAATTTCTTCTAGTCGAATAGGCTCTTTAAAATTATCCTTTACATGGTTGAAAATGTAATTGATTCTCTCGTTATCCTGAACGTGCATTTCCATTCGAAAACCCTGGGCATTTAATACCGTGGCATCTTCGGTGGCTAATTCTAATTCGTTGAAGATTTCGATAATACTCAGCAAACGCTCAAACGGAGTTTGGTCTTCCATTTTTCCAATTTTCTTCCCAATTTTCCTTTTGGTTTTTCCACCAAAAGTAATTCCTGATTTGGCCTGTTGCAATAGGTTTTTAATATTGACCATTTCGGGAATGTTAAAGAAATGTTCTCCCAGGAAATCGGGTTTCATTTGGATTACAATTTCATTTTTATTTCCTGTTAGTTCGTCTGTAAAACCACAGTGCGGTAAATTACTGCCTATTAAAGTCAAATCGCCATTATTGTAGTAGGAAATATGACTTCCTACCTGGCGTTTTCCTGCTCCACCATTAACAAATATCAATTCAATTTCAGGATGATAATGCCAAAAATGAGAGTTGTAATTAATATCGTATTTGGTCAATGTGAATGAGCTTCCAAAAGAAGGCTCTATGATTTTAAGTGTTGGTAAGTTTGATTTCATTTTCTTTTCAATTTGGTTTGGCTATACTAAATTAACAAAAAAATATGTAATATTAACAATGTTTAATGATAACGTTTTAGTAAAAGGTAAAATAACATATTAATTGGAAAATCTACTATTCTTTTTAGATTAAGGCTTCCCATAACTTTGCACTATTAAATGATTATAAATCTAAAAAACATGTATTATGAAAAAGATTTTAAAAATTAGTTTAGTAGTAGGAGTAGTTTTATTAGCTATGAATGTGTATGCAGTGGCGGTTAATTTTTCATCACACAATAAATTTCGACAAGAAAAAATGATCTCATTCGATTTGGAAGATAAAGATCAAATGAAAATAAGTATTTATGATGCTGATGATAAGTTAATCCATAGCGAGAAGCTTGCGGTGAATGGTAAGGTTGTTAGAAGTTATGACTTGAATAACTTTAGTGATGGTTTGTATTATTTAGTTGAAGAGTCTAAAACTAAAATTATAAAATATGAAGTTTTAGTTTTGAATGATTCAGCAACAATAATGTCTGTTCCTCTTTCAGAAGTTGAAAAACCAGCTTTGTAGTATTGAAAGAGCTATTTTTTAATAATTATTTTGAAGAAAAAAGTTCGAATTTAATTTTTGGCACGAATTATGATAATAGATTAGTGGTTAGAAATTTGCTATTAGTTAGTAATTAATTAGTTTGTGTAGTGAAAAAAGAAAGTCCCGAAAATTCGGGACTTTTTTTATTTTATATATTTCCCATTATTTTATCCATAATCCAGCTGGTATGTGTAGCTGTTGCCCCGTTAGAAGGATGAATTCCCTGGTCAAATAGATGTTCTCTCATTTGCTGTACATGATGGAGTTGTACGTTTTCAGGATGTTCTATTTCAAGGGGGATAATTCCGTTTTCATTTGTTAGGATTATTGGGTTTTCATCGAATATTGAAAATTCGATTGTTCCCTGACTTCCATAAATAACCACTTTGTCTTCTCTTGTAGCACAACCAAAATTCCAGCTGCCTGTTCCTGTAACACCACTTTCATGTTGCCAGCAGGCAACTAAGGCATCTTTAGCAGAATATAAATCCTGCTGATTCAGGCTCATTCCCGAAACTTCTTTAATGTCTCCTAACAGATAATTGAATAAATCCAAACCATGACTGGCTAAATCATCAAAATAGCCTCCTTTGGCAACTTTAGCATCGGTGCGCCAATTGTACAATCCCGATAAATCTTGAGCAGAAGCTGGTTTACTCAAATGCCAGTTGATATGTCTTATTTGTCCAATGCTATTGGCTTCGAGCCATTTTTTTATTTGCTTAAAGCGGGGTAAAGAACGTCTGTAATAAGCGGTAAAAAGCGGAATGTTTTTAGTTTTGAAGGCATCATAAATGGCCTTGCTGTCTTCATAGCTTGGAGCCAATGGTTTTTCGATGCAGCATATTTTTCCGGCTTCGGCCACTTTTAATCCGTATAATTTATGTGAATCAGGAGGAGTTGCTATGTAAACAGCGTCAATTTCGGGGTCATTAATCAATGCATCAGCATCCGAATAGTATTTTTTTATACCATGTCTTTTAGCATAATCGGCTGCTTTTTCAGCATCTCTTCGCATTACGGCTACAATTTCGAAGCCTTCTGTTTTTTGATAAGCCGGACCACTTTTCTTTTCTGTTACATCTCCGCAACCTATAATTCCCCAACGAATAATTCTATTTTCTTTATTTATAGCACTCATTATTATTTCAATTAATTACAACCATCAATACCACAGCTATTTTCTGAAGTAGCGTTCAAGATAGTAATTTTTGATTCGAAATCTCCTTCTTCCCAAACTTTTTCCAGCGTTTTTACAAAGGTTTCCACATGCTGTGCTCCCGAAATAGCATATTTATTATCGAATATAAAAAACGGTACTCCCTGAACTCCTATCTTTTGTGCCGCAAGCATGTCCTGTTGCACTTCATCGGCGTAACTATTAGAATTAAGTACTTCGTCTATTTTGTTAGGATCAAGACCAGCCTGAATGCCTATTTGTTTTAGAGTTTCTTTATTATTTACATCTTCTCCATTTGTAAAATAAGCTTTAAAGAGCAATTCTTTTAGTTGAGAACCTAAGTTTTGTTTTTTTGCCAAATGCAATAAGCGATGTGCATGAAAAGAGTTTGCCATAACGGATTTCTCAAAATGAAATTCCAGTCCTGAATTAGCTGCATTTTGGGTCATGTTCTCTAAGGTTTCTATAGCCCAATCTTTATCTTTTCTATATTTTTCGGCAAGATGTTCCACTAAATTGTCGTCTTCTGAAGCTATGAAATTAGGATCTAGTTGGAAACTTTTCCACTCGATTTCAATGGTGTCTTGATGACCAAATTGGGTAATAGCATTTTCCAGCCTTCTTTTTCCTATATAACAAAACGGACACATGATATCCGACCAGATTTGTATTTTGAGTTTGTTTTCCATCTTTAATTTTTAAAGTGAATAAATTCATTTGTATATACAAATGTAATGAAATGCTTTTGGAAAAGATTGATTTTTATGTTTTTATTAGGAAAAGGAGATTGAAGAGAAATATTTGAAAATTAAAATAGCCATCAAAATGACTCTTGATGGCTATTGTATAATTTGTAATAAAGTTTTTTATCCTAACAAATCTAAAACAAAGGAAGGGAATAATCCTAAAGCGATATTTAAAACAATTGAAATAACTGCTACAGCATAGATAACTGCAGGAGTTGGAATTTTAGCTTCGTTTGGTTCTTTGGTATACATTGCCAAAATCAATTTAAAGTAGTAACCCACACTTATAATCGAATTGATTACAGCAACTATAACTAAGGCAATAAATCCAGCCTGAATAGTTTGATTGAATAAGAACAACTTAGCGAAGAAACCACTGAATATTGGAATACCGGCCATAGAAAGTAATGAAGCAGTTAAGATAGCCGCCATTAATGGATTGTTTTTCCCTAAACCTTGGAAATTAGTGATGTCTTCATTTTCTTTGGTTTTACATACATATAAAATTACGCTGAAAGCTGCGATTCCTGCTAAGGCATAAGCCGAAGTATAGTATAATAAAGTTCCTGAAGATTTGACTGTGCTTAATAAAGTCATCAACATGAATCCGGCATGTGAAATACCTGAAAATGCCAACATACGTTTTACATTTACCTGGCGTAAAGCCATGATATTTCCAACCGTCATCGAAGCAATTGATATAATTACAATTATTAATTGGAATGAAGGAGAAATATCAGCATTCATGGTTTTAACTAATTTGTATAAGGTAGCAATGGCTACTACTTTTGCCAACGTACTCATTAAAGCCGTAGTCAATGCAGGGGAACCTTCGTATACATCAGGTGCCCAGAAATGGAAAGGTACAGCTGCAATTTTGAAAAGCATTCCAATAAAAACCAAAACAATTCCAATTGGGAACCAAATTGGCAACTCGGCTGAACGTGATAATTCGCTAATTTCAGTAACGTCAAAACTTCCCATAGCACCGTAAATTAAACAGATACCAAAAAGGATAATTCCAGAAGCAAATGAACCCATCAGGAAATATTTCAATCCGGCTTCATTACTTTTAATGCTCAATCGGTTGCTTGACGCCAAAACATATAAGGCAATAGATAAGACTTCGATACCTAAAAAGAACATCGCTAAATTTCCAAAAGAAACCATGGCAACTGCTCCCGCCAACAAGAATATTTTTATGGCAACAAAATCGGAGATTTTAGTTTGATGATTTTCATAAAACTTATGACCTAAACTCACTAAGAAAATAGTTAGTATGATAAATAATGCTGAAAATGCAGACGAAAATTTACCTACAATAATCATGTTGTTGTAGTAGGCGTTAGGGCTATTAAATTCAGTAATATCTAATCCCAGTACAGCCAACAATCCAATAACGACAATTGGAATGATTGCCTTTCTGGCATCAAAAATTTCTAATATAAGGCATAAAATACCTAATCCTATTATTGCTATTAATGTGTTCATATTTTATTTAGTGATTCAGGATTTAAGATCAAAGCACTTAAATCTTTAGTGTGAATTTATTACTGAATTTTATTTATTGTTCTTAAAATCTGATCCAAACAAGGAGTGATTAGCTCATTAATTGGTCTTGGGTACAATCCAAAAAAGAATAAAACTGCAATTATAATAACCAAAACTAAAGTTTCATGGAAAGTTACATCTGCAAATACTTTTGCATTAGTTTCTCCAAGCATTACTTGTTGGTACATTTTCAACATATAATAAGCGCCTAAGATAATGGTTGTTCCTCCTAAAAGGGCAAACCATAGATTGATTTGTGAAAGACTGTATAAAACCGTGAATTCTCCAACAAAGTTAAAAGTAGTAGGCAAGGCTACAGATGCCAAAACCAAAATCATAAACATCGAAGCAAATTTTGGTGCTTGAGTTCGAATACCACCCATGTCGGCAATTACTCTGGTTTCGTATCTTCTATAAACAATTTCGGCAGCAAAGAATAATCCCACTACAACAAAACCGTGGGCAATCATTTGTAAAACCGCTCCGCGTAAACTGTCAATTGTTAGAGTGTAAGCTCCTGCAGCAATTAAGCCAACGTGTGCCAATGAAGAATAAGCCAATAATTTTTTCAAATCTTTTTGTCTTAAAGCCACAATCGAACCGTAGATTACTCCCGCAATTCCAAAACCAATCAATATAGGTAAATAAGTTCTTGCTGCAATAGGAGTTAATGGTAATTGCCAACGCAAAACGCTATACAATCCCATTTTTAGCATAATACCTGATAAAAGCATGGTTCCCACTGTTGGTGCTTTTTGGTACACTTTTGCCTGCCAGGTATGGAAAGGGATGATTGGAATTTTGATAGCATAAGCCAGGAAGAATGCCCAGAAAATCCAGAATTGTTCCATTCGGCTTAATTCCAATTTGTATAAATCCTGAATAAGGAAACTACCTGCTTTTTGGTATAAATAGACAAAAGCAATTAGCATGAATAAAGAACCTGCAAGAGTATAGATAAAGAATTTAACTACTGCTTTTTTACGTTCTTCGGTATCTCCATTCCCCCAAATCAAGGCAATGAAATAAATAGGAATTAATGATAATTCCCAGAAAATATAATATAAAAGACCATCAGATGCTAAGAATGTCCCAGACATAGCAAATGCCATAAACAGGATTAGTGCATAAAATGATTTAGCATTTTTATATTCGTTTCCAAAAGAAGAATAGATGATTAAAGGTGTCAATGCTGTAGTTAATAATAGCATGATTAGCGATAATCCATCGGCTGTTAACGAATAAGAAATTGAAGGATTGTTAATCCAAAATTTAAAACAACTGATGTTTTCACCTGCATTATAAATATTCAATAAAGCAATTGAAGTTCCTAAAGCGAATAAGCTGAATAATAGAGCCACTTTTGAAGCTAGTTTGTCACCGGCAAAATAAGTAGCAAATGAGCCAACAAGAAGTATAATTAATAGTACTGATACGTTCATGATATAAAATTATTGAGCTAAAAATAAATAAGTTACTATGCTGCAAAGTCCTAGAACAAATACAAACAAGTAAAAACCAATACTTCCGGTTTGTAATTTTTTCCCTTGGTAACTTAATTCGTTGGTTACTTTTCCTAATCCAAATACTGCAGCTGATAAGGCAGTTTCTACATAATCTCTAAAGAATCTGGACAAGCCGTTTACTGAATTTACGAAGATAGCATCATAGATTTCATCTACATAATATTTATTGTAAAGCACTTTGGCAAAGCCTGTAATTTCGGCATCTTCGGCAGGAACCTGATTTTGTTTGATGTATTTTATAAAAGCGATTGTAATTCCGATTAATCCGCCAATTACAGCAATGGCCATTAAAGTATATTCTGTTGTTCCAAAATGGTGTGCTTCGTGAACTTCTTTCGAAAATAAAGGTGCTAAATAGCCACTCAACCAGCTATTCGTTGGTAAACTAATTAAACCACCGATAGTTGCCAAAATTGCCAATACAATAAGTGGGAAAGTAATTAATGCCGGACTTTCGTGTAAATGGCTTTTTTGATGTTCTGTTCCTCTGAATTCTTTGAAGAAAGTCAGGTACAACAAACGGAACATATAGAAAGCAGTCATTAACGAAGCCAGAGAAGCAATAACCCACAGCACTATGTTGTGCTCAAAAGCAGTCATTAAAATTTCGTCTTTCGAGAAAAATCCTGAAAAAGGAGGGATTCCTGAAATAGCTAATGATGAAAGTAAGAAAGTAATAAAAGTGATTCCCATTACTTTTTTCAATCCACCCATTCTGCGCATATCCTGTTCTCCGTGTAAAGCGTGAATTACCGATCCTGAACCTAAGAACAAACAAGCTTTAAAGAAGGCATGAGTAATTACATGAAAAACAGCAATTTCATAAGCACCAAAACCTAAGGCCAAAAACATTAATCCCAATTGGGAAACCGTAGAATAAGCCAATACTTTTTTGATGTCGGTTTGAACCAAAGCAATTGTTGCAGCAACTAAAGACGTTACAGCTCCTACAATGGCAATGATGTTTTGTACTTCCAGTGCTAAATCAAATACAAAATTCAATCTTGTTACCATGAAAATACCGGCGGTAACCATCGTTGCAGCGTGAATTAATGCCGAAACCGGTGTAGGTCCAGCCATCGCATCAGGCAACCAGGTGTACAAAGGAATTTGTGCCGATTTACCACAAGCTCCAATAAACAATGCAAAAGCAGCAAGAGAAATCATCGTAATATCTAAATTACCAGATGTAGCAATAGCTGTTTTTAAAGTAGAATAATCTAAAGTTGAGAATAAAGAACCGATGATGAATATACCAATCAACAATCCTAAATCTCCAATTCTATTCATGATGAAAGCTTTTTTAGCAGCATCATTGTATTCCTGGTTTTTATGCCAGAATCCGATAAGCAGGTAAGAACAAAGTCCAACACCTTCCCATCCGATGAATAGTACCAATAAGTTGCTTCCGATAACTAATGCAACCATGAAGAAGATAAACAAATTCAGATAAGCAAAGAACTTGTGCATATTCTCATCATCATGCATGTAGCTGATAGAGTAGAGGTGAATTAAAGAACCAATTCCTGTTACAAAAAGCAACCACAAAATCGATAATTGGTCTAACAGGAAACCAAAATTCACACGGAAATTACTAATTTGAATCCAATTGAATAATTCAATTTGGATGGCTTCTTTGGTCTCGTTAATTTGAAGGAAAAAAACAACAGTAGCAACAAATGAAACTACAACTGTTAGTGTCCCAATAATTCCTGAAGCCGATTTTCCAATCTTTTTCCCAAAGAAAATATTAAATAAAAATCCTAAAAAAGGAGCTAATAATAAGAGTAAAGCTAAATTCGTATTCATTATCGTTTATCCTTTTAAGTTTTTTAAATTATTAATATCAATCGAACCTAAATTTCTATAAATCGATACCAAAATTGCTAAACCTACTGCAACTTCGGCAGCAGCCACAGCCATAGAGAAAAACACAAATACCTGCCCTTGTGCATCCTGATGATAGGTTGAAAATGCAACGAATAAAAGGTTTACCGCATTCAACATAATTTCTATCGACATAAATACGATGATGGCATTTCGTCTGTATAAAACTCCAAATACTCCAATACAAAAAAGTATTACAGAAAGGAAGATATAGTTCTCTATGCCTATTTCATTTAAAATATTTGTCATTTTATTTCTCCGTTTTTTCTTTTTTAGACAATAATACAACTCCAATCATCGCAGTTAAAAGCAAGATAGAAGCAAATTCAAAAGGAACCATGTATTCGTTTAGCAAAACACGTCCTAAAACTTTAATCGATTGGTAATCCTCACCAGTTGCAATGTATTCTCCCGCTATGGGTTTTGAATTGATAAATACCAAAATCAAAACAATACAGATTAAACAAAAGGAAACTATAGCTCCTAATCGGGTTATACGGGGTTTATGAACTTCATTTTGCTTATTCAAATTCATCAACATGATCGTGAAAAGGAACAAAATCATAATCGCACCTGAGTACACTATAACGTGAACAATAGCTAAAAACTGAGAGTTCAATAGCAGGTAATGACCGGCTATAGAGAAAAAGCTAATAACCAGGTAAAGCGCACTATGAATAGGATTTCTACTAAAGATGGCTAAGAAAGCGGTAATTACAGTGATAAACGCTAAGAAACAAAATATAATTTGTACAGTTGATGCGTGTGCAAAATCAGGAATATGTATCATTTAGTTAGCCTTTTTAAGTTCAGTATTCTTGATAGCCATTTCTAAAGGCATCACTAATTTATCTTTTCCAAAAATAAAATCTTCTCTTTCATAACTCGAAGGAACCAATAGTTTTGAAGTAGTCAAATAAATCGCATCTTTTGGACAGGCCTCTTCGCACAATCCGCAAAAAATACAACGCAACATATTAATCTCATATATTTCGGCATATTTCTCCTCGCGATACAAATGCTTTTCGTTAGGCTTACGCTCGGCAGCTTTCATCGTGATGGCTTCGGCAGGACAAGACAAAGCACATAAACCGCAAGCAGTACAGTTTTCTCTACCTTGTTCGTCACGCTTCAACATGTGTTGCCCGCGATAGACAGGACTCATGGTACGCACTTGCTCCGGATACTGGATGGTAACCTTTCTTGAAAACAGGTGTTTTAGTGTAATGATTAATCCTTTTACAATCGCAACAAGATACAAACGCTCTAAAAAAGTCATCTCTTTATTAGAGACTTGTTTTTTTCTTCCCGATAAGGATATGGTTTCTATTGACATCTTTATTTTATTTTTTATTTGAAGCTAATCCTGCTATTCGTTTCAATCTTTTAAGTTTTTAAAGAAAAAACTTAAAAGGATTTCCACTGCTATCAGGGCTAGGGCTAATCTTTGCTAATTTAAAATCCCAGAAAAATTGCTATTTCGTGTCTCAAAATTACAATTCCTGTAATCATGATATTTACAATTGATAATGGGATTAATATTCTCCATCCTAAATTCATCAATTGATCGTATCTGAATCTTGGAATCGTCCATCTTACCCACATATAGAAAAAGATGAAGAAACATATTTTTGCAAATAAAACTCCAATTCCTATTACGTTTGCCAAATTTACCCCCACGTTTTCTACCATCCAACTCATTCCCGGATAATTATAACCACCAAAGAATAAAACCGCAATAATGGTAGAAGAGATAAACATATTAGCATATTCAGCAAATAAGTAGAATCCCATTTTCATAGAAGAATATTCGGTATGATAGCCACCAATTAATTCACTTTCGCATTCCGCTAAGTCAAAAGGCGTTCTGTTAGTTTCTGCAAATGCACAAATCAAGAAAATCAAAAATGAAAGTGGTTGGTAAAACACATTCCAGTGCATTCCTGATTGTTGCAAACTAATTTCTCTTAAGCTTAAAGTTCCTGTCATCATCAACAAAGCAATCATTGACAATCCCATGGCTACTTCATAAGAAACCATTTGCGAAGCCGCACGAACCGCTCCCATCAAAGAGAACTTATTGTTTGAAGCCCATCCACCAATCATGATTCCGTAAACACCTACCGAAATAACTCCAAAAACATACAATAAAGCTACGTCAATATCGGCTGCTTGCAGGATGATATCTCTTCCAAAAAGATGAAAATGATCTCCCCACGGAATTACTGCACTCGTCATTAAAGCCGTACTCATCGCTACAGCCGGGCCTACAAAGAATAAAAATCTATTTGGTGTATCAGGCTCAAATTCTTCTTTCGAAAATAATTTTAAACCATCAGCAAGTGGTTGTAAAATACCGCCTTTTCCAGCTCTGTTAGGACCTATACGGTCTTGTAGCCAGGCTGCAATTTTTCTTTCTGCAAGTGTAGAATACATTGCCATAACCATCGTAATGGCAAAGACAACCAGAATGATAACACTTTTTTCTATAATAATTGTATTGTCCATTTTTTATAGATTACCATTTTTAAATTCTTCTTGCTCTTCTTTATCCAACGGGATAGCAGTCATACTGATTTTCTTACGGTCTTGCTCTCTTCCTTTTAGAATTCCTTCTTCAGTAGCAATATGAACCGTCTCTAATTTTTGAGTATAGTTATTTTGATTAATAACTGAATCTTTGTCAAATTTTCTTGGTCCTTCAATTACCCAGTCAGCAGGATCTTTATGGTCAAAACGACATTCGTTACAAATAAAATCTTCTACTTCATGGTATTGATCTTTACGTCCGGTAACTCTTTGGATTTCGTCTCCAAACATCCAAACAGTAGTTTTTCCACAACATCCCGGAGTAGTACATTCTCTGTGTGCATTGTACGGTTTGTTGAACCAAACTCTCGATTTGAAACGGAAAGTTTTATCAGTCAAAGCTCCTACAGGACATACATCAATCATATTTCCTGAGAATTCGTTGTCAATAGCTTTCGAAATACAAGTCGAAATATTAGCGTGATCGCCACGGTCTAAAACACCGTGAACTCTCTTATCCGTCAATTGATCAGCTACTTGTACACAACGTTGGCATAAAATACAACGATTCATGTGTAATTGAATATTTGGACCAATATCTTCCGGTTCAAATGTTCTTTTTTCTTCTATAAAACGTGTTTTAGATTTTCCGTGTTCAAAACTTAAATCCTGTAAATCACATTCTCCAGCTTGGTCGCAAATAGGGCAATCCAGCGGGTGATTAATTAATAAAAACTCAGTAACCGATTGACGCGCTTCACGCACTCTATCTGAATTTTTACTGTTGATTTCCATACCATCCATACATCCTGTTACACAAGATGCCATTAATTTTGGCATTGGTCTAGGATCGGCATCGCTACCTTTGGCAACCTCCACTAAACAACAACGGCATTTTCCACCGCTTCCTTTTAGTTTAGAATAATAGCACATCGCAGGCGGAACTGATTCTCCTCCTATCATACGAGCCGCTTGCAAGATGGTTGTTCCTGCTTCAACTTCAATTTCTTGACCGTCTATTGTTACTTTCATCGTAATTTTATTTGTATGTTTAAAGTGTAAGGCGGTATCCGACACAAAAACTCTAAACCTGAACTATTTTAAACTGTTTGTTTGCTTACCAAATGTCTTACTTTGTCAAAAGGCTCAGCAACAAAATGATTTCTGTTCTTGATTCTTTCCGGGAAACGAACGTGGTATTCAAATTCTTCTCTAAAATGACGAATTGCTGCTGCCACTGGCCATGATGCTGCATCTCCAAGCGGACAAATGGTGTTTCCTTCAATTTTACTTTGAATACTCCACAACAAATCAATATCTTCTTCACGACCCTGGCCGTTTTCAATACGCCACAATACTTTTTCTAGCCATCCTGTTCCTTCACGGCAAGGTGTACATTGTCCGCAAGATTCATGGTGGTAAAAACGAGCAAAATTCCAAGTGTTACGTACTATACAAGCGGTATCATCATAAACGATAAATCCACCGGAACCTAACATAGAACCCGTTGCAAATCCGCCATCACTTAAAGATTCATAAGTCATCAAACGGTCTTCGCCATTTGCTGTTTTGAAAATTAAATCGGCTGGTAAAATTGGCACTGATGAACCTCCCGGAACTAAGGCTTTCAATGGTCTGCTCGAACTCATTCCTCCCAAATATTCGTCTGAGTTCATGAATTCATCAACGCTTAATCCTAGTTCGATTTCGTAAACACCAGGATTTTTAACGTGACCAGAAGCCGAAATTAATTTAGTTCCTGTTGATCTTCCAATGCCTATTTTTGCATAATCATCACCTGAATTGTTTACAATCCATGGCACTGCAGCAATGGTTTCTACGTTGTTTACCACTGTTGGGTTTGCCCAAAGTCCTGAAACGGCTGGGAAAGGTGGTTTGATACGTGGATTTCCTCTTTTACCTTCTAATGATTCGATCAAAGCGGTTTCTTCTCCACAGATATATGCTCCTGCTCCACAATGAACGTGTAATTCTAAATCGTAACCTGATCCTAAAATATTTTTCCCTAACCATCCTGCAGCTTTCGCTTCGGCAATGGCTCTTTCTAATATTTTATAAACCCACATGTATTCTCCACGAATGTAGATATAAGAACGGTTTGCACCCAAAGCAAAACTGGAAGTAATCATTCCTTCAATCAATAAATGCGGAATAAATTCCATCAAATATCTGTCTTTGAATGTTCCCGGTTCTGATTCGTCGGCATTACAAACTAAATGTCTTGGTTTTCCTGATTTTTTGTCAATAAAACTCCATTTCATTCCAGCCGGGAAACCTGCTCCACCACGACCACGAAGCCCTGATTTTTTCACTTCCTCAACCACTTCATCCGGAGTCATTGATTTTATGGCTTTTTCTACAGAAGCATAACCTCCATGTTGGCGGTATACTTCATAGGTTTTAATCCCTGGAACGTTTATTTTGTCTAATAATATTTTTTTTGACATCTTATTTATCGTGTAATATTATTTTATTATCTCGGCAATCAGCAATTAACTGATCGATTTTTTCTTTAGTCAAATGCTCTTTGTAGAAATCGCCTAATTGCATCATTGGAGCGTATCCGCAAGCGCCTAAACATTCTACACCTCTTACTTCAAAAAGTCCGTCAGCTGTGGTTTCGCCAATGCCTACACCTAATTTTTCACAGGTATAATCCATTAAATCTTCAGTTCCTCTTAGGCAGCAGCATGAAGTCTGGCAAAATTCGAACATGTATTTCCCAATAGGTTTTAGGTTGTACATGGTATAGAAAGTGGCAACTTCGTAAACTTCGATAGGTAATATTTCAAGGATTTCGGCAACCTTATCCATTAATTCAATGCTCAGCCAGTTGTCGTGAGCATCCTGAACTTCGTGTAAAACAGGCAATAAAGCCGATTTTTTCTTGTCTTCAGGATAATGACTAAGTAATTCATTGATGCGATTCATCAATGCTTCAGTCATGTTTATTTCTTGTTTGTAATGTATACGTTCCATAATTTATGCGTCTAATTCTCCGGCAATTACATTTAAACTGGATAAGATTACAATGGCATCTGATAACAATGCACCTTTTATCATTTCTGGATAAGCCTGGTAGTAGATAAAACAAGGTCTTCTAAAGTGAAGTCTGTACGGTGTTCTACTTCCGTCAGTAACCAGATAAAATCCTAATTCTCCATTTCCTCCTTCTACCGGATGGTAGATTTCGGCAACCGGAACAGGAACTTCTCCCATTACAATTTTGAAATGATAAATTAAAGATTCCATATTGTGGTAAACATCTTCTTTTGGAGGTAAATAGTAATCCGGAACTTCAGCATGGTATTCATTTCCTGCCGGCATTTTTTCCAAAGCCTGACGAATAATGCTTAAACTTTCCCAAACTTCGGCATTACGCACACAAAAACGATCGTAAGTATCTCCTGATTTTCCTACCGGAATTTTGAAATCAAAATCCTCATAAGAACTGTATGGTTGTGCCACACGAACATCATAATCAATACCGGCAGCACGTAAATTAGGACCGGTAAATCCGTAAGCCATGGCTTTTTCAGCGCTAATAGGGCCTACATTAACCGTTCTGTCTATAAAAATTCTGTTCCTTTCGAATAAATTTTCGAATTCTTTCCAGGCTGGTGGAAATTCTTCAAGAAAAGTGTTTAATAATTCAAATGCTTTTGGAGTCCAGTCTCTTTCAAAACCACCAATTCTACCCATATTAGTTGTCAAACGGGCACCACATATTTCTTCGTAGATTTCGTATACTTTTTCTCTAAATTGGAAAACATAAAGGAAACCAGTATATGCACCGGTATCAACTCCTAAAATGGAATTACAAATCAGGTGATCGGTAATTCTTGCCAATTCCATTACAATAACTCTTAAATATTGAGCTCTTTTAGGAACTTCAACACCCAGTAATTTTTCTAGAGTCATCCACCATCCCATGTTGTTGATAGGAGAGGAGCAATAGTTCATACGGTCGGTAAGAGGAGTTATTTGGTAAAACGGACGGTTTTCGGCAATTTTCTCAAACGCACGATGGATATAACCAATAGTTGGTTCAGCATCTAAAATTCGTTCTCCATCCATCAACAGAATATTTTGAAAAATTCCGTGAGTAGCTGGGTGAGTAGGCCCTAAATTCAAGATAGAAAGCTCGTTTCCGTCTTCATTTAGTTGCTCTTTTATTATTTTAGCATAGCGATGCTCTGGTGGTAATAATAGTTCTGACATTTATAGAATGTGAAAAATTATATATTGTTTTTTTAGCAATTGTCTATTGTTCTTCCAAAGAAACGATCGTCTTTATCGGTTCTTCCTCCGTCTTCCATTGGGAATTCTTTACGCATAGGGAAAGAAATCATTTCGTCCATATTTAAAATACGTTTCAACTGTGGATGACCAACAAAGTTTACACCGAAGAAGTCATAGGTTTCTCTTTCCATCCAATTAGCGGTTAGGAAAATATTTGAAACCGTCTTTATTTCCGGGTTTTCTCCGTTAAGGAAAGCTTTGATTCTGATGCGTTTGTTTTCGTACCAATTATGCATATGGTAAACAATTGCAAATTGTTTTTCTGTCGGATTATCAGGGTAATGAATGCCACATAAATCCGTTAAGAAATAAAAACGTAATTCGGGATCGTTTTTCAAGAATAAAATGATAGCAGTATTGTTTTTTGCATTGATTTCAAATGAAAAAATATCTCTTTCCTGTTGGAAATTAAAAACATCTGCTGCGAAAGTTTCTACTAATTTTTCTTGGATAGCCGTATTTTCTAATGCCATTTTATTTGATATTATAAGAAGCTAATAATTCTTGATACTCAGGCGAACTTCTTCTTCTTACAGATTCCGATTTTACCAGTTCTTGTAATTTCATCACACCATCAACAATTTGTTCCGGTCTTGGCGGACAACCTGGAACATAAACGTCAACCGGAATTACTTTGTCAATTCCCTGAAGAACGGAGTAAGTATCGAAAATTCCACCTGAACAAGCACAGGCACCAACAGAGATTACCCATCTAGGTTCAGACATTTGTTCGTAAACCTGACGTAAAATAGGAGCCATTTTTTTAGAAATAGTTCCCATAACCATCAACATGTCAGCCTGGCGTGGAGAGAAACTCACACGTTCAGAACCAAAACGTGCCAAGTCATAATGAGATGCCATAGTGGCCATGAATTCAATACCGCAACAAGAAGTTGCAAAAGGTAATGGCCAAAGTGAATTGGCACGAGCCAAACCTACAACGTCATTTAGTTTTGTGGCAAAAAATCCTTCACCAGAAACACCTTCAGGAGGGGCAACCATTTTTATTTTTGAATCGCTCATTTTTATTTTAGATTGCTGATTTTAGATTTTAGATTCTTGTAAATCATAAAAACAAAATCAATTTTTTAAATCATTTTTAAATTTAAGAAGTTCGTTTTCAAATCTGAAATCTAAATTCTTTTTTTTATTCCCATTGTAAAGCTTTCTTTTTGATGATATAGAAAAAACCAACCAAAAGCAAAGCCATAAATACAACCATCTTTATCATTCCTTCCATTCCAAGTTCTTTAAAGTTGATAGCCCATGGATAAAGGAAGATTACTTCAATGTCAAACAGCACAAATAAAATAGCAACAAGGAAGTATTTTACTGAGAATGGAATACGTGCATTACCTACAGATTCGATTCCGCACTCAAAGTTTTTGTCTTTAATAGCAGATTTTCTTTTAGGTCCTAATTTTCCTGAAATAATGATTGTAGCCACCACAAAACCAATAGCAAGTAAGGCTTGCATTAGTATTGGAAGGTAATTGAATTGTCCAGATTGCATAATAATAAATTTTGTGCTAAAATAAGTCACAAAGATATGCTTCAATGTTATAAAACACAAGCAGACTATGAAAATTAGTGGTTGGTTTTAAGTAGTTTTTTTCTAGTTTTTAATGATTATAAATAAGCTTTTTTTAGTTTTCTTAAAAAAATCTAAAAATTTAACGTTTCATTATAAAAAAAGCGTCCCGAAAATATCGGGACGCTTTTTAAGCATTCGTAACAAAAAAATATTTTGTTTAGATAACTGCAACTTTAGCAGCAACTTTTCCTTTTCTTCCTTCTTCTTCTTCGTAGCTAACTCTGTCACCTTCGCGTAATTCTTCCGCGCTGATTCCTGAAGCATGAACAAAAATGTCTTTTCCTGTTTCTTCGTCTGTAATGAATCCGTAACCTTTTGATTCATTGAAAAATTTAACTGTACCTGTACGCATTGTAATAGTAATAATAATTTATAATAAGGCAAATGTAATGTTTAATATCATACGAAAATGATTAATATCAAAATTTTTCATAAAATAATTGATATTCAGTGTTTTCAGGCCTTTTCGAAAGATATTTATTATAAATCTAATTGTATGTGTAATTCGTTTAATTGCGCACTGTCAATGGCCGATGGAGCGTCAATCATCACGTCTCTTCCGGAGTTGTTTTTAGGGAAAGCAATGAAGTCACGGATGGTTTCCTGACCACCAAGAATTGCAACCAAACGGTCCAATCCAAAAGCTAATCCACCGTGTGGCGGTGCTCCAAATTGGAAAGCGTCCATTAAGAATCCGAATTGCGCTTTAGCTTCTTCTTCGGAGAATCCTAAATATTTAAACATCAATTGTTGGGTTGCTTTATCGTGAATACGGATAGAACCTCCTCCAATTTCATTCCCGTTCAAAACCATATCGTAAGCATTAGCGCGAACCTGACCTGGATTAGTCTCTAATAAGGCAATATCTTCCGGTTTCGGAGATGTAAACGGATGGTGCATGGCATGGTAACGACCGCTTTCTTCATCAAATTCTAATAATGGGAAATCTACAACCCAAAGTGGAGCAAATATTTCCGGATTTCTCAATCCCAAACGGGTTGCTAATTCCATACGCAAAGCACTCAATTGCGCTCTGGTTTTGTTAGCTGGTCCCGAAAGTACAAAAATCATATCGCCCGCTTTTGCGCCAGTAGTTTTTGCCCAATTGGTTAAATCTTCCTGATCGTAGAATTTATCTACCGATGATTTAAAAGTCCCGTCTTCGTTACATTTTACATACACCATTCCTGACGCTCCTACTTGCGGACGTTTTACCCAGTCAATTAAAGCATCGATTTCTTTACGAGTATAATTTCCAGCTCCCGGAACAGCAATACCCACTACTAATTCGGCAGCATTGAAAACCGGGAATTCTTTGTGTTGTGCAAATTCGTTCAATTCGCCAAATTCCATTCCAAAACGGATGTCCGGTTTGTCATTTCCGTAGGTTTTCATCGCGTGCTCGTAAGTCATGCGAGGGAATTTCTCTACTTCAATTCCTTTTAATTCTTTTAATAGATGACGTGTCAATCCTTCGAAAATATTTAAAATATCTTCTTGTTCCACAAATGCCATTTCGCAGTCAATTTGTGTAAATTCAGGTTGACGGTCAGCACGTAAATCTTCGTCACGGAAACATTTCACGATTTGGAAATATTTGTCCATTCCACCTACCATCAATAATTGTTTGAAAGTTTGTGGTGATTGTGGCAATGCATAAAATTGTCCTTCGTTCATACGTGAAGGAACAACAAAATCTCTTGCTCCTTCTGGAGTAGATTTGATTAAATAAGGAGTTTCTACTTCGCAGAAATCCAAATCAGATAAATATTTACGCACTTCCATTGCCACTTTGTGACGGAAAAGCAAACTATTTTTTACCGGATTTCTTCTAATGTCAAGGTAACGGTATTTCATTCTGATATCTTCACCACCATCAGTTTCATCTTCAATAGTGAATGGAGGAGTAAGAGCTGAATTTAAAATGTTTAGTTCTGTAACTAAAATTTCGATTTCACCTGTTGGGATGTTTTTGTTTTTAGCTTCTCTTTCGATAACAGTTCCCTTAACCTGAATTACAAATTCTCTTCCAAGGGTTTTTGCTAATTCGAATACGGTTTTATCTGTACGACTTTCGTCGAAAATTAATTGTGTTATTCCATAACGGTCTCTTAAATCTACCCAATTCATGAATCCTTTATCACGAGATTTTTGAACCCAACCCGCAAGTGTTACTTCGGTGTTTATATGTGAGGCGTTTAACTCGCCACAGTTATGACTTCTGTACATGGTATAAATTTTAGTTTTTTGCTCTTTTTTAGCGCGAGTGCAAATTTAGGACTAATTATGAATTTTAGATTGTGAAAGGCAATTTTTTACATTTTCCCCTTTTTTAATTTTTAATAAAAGTGATTTTTTAATTGAAATTGGTTCTAAACAGCTCTTTTTGGAAAGTTTTTTCTTTCTTTTTTGTTTCCAATGTTAAGCTTTCATCTGTGTTACGAAATTGTTACCTAAATGTTTTTTTAATGTAAATTTTGTTTCTAATTTTGGTGAAAAGGATGTAAACAATTAAAAATTAACGATATGAAAAAGCTTGTAATTTTAGTAGCAGTATTATTCTCAGGGGTTATTTTTGCTCAAGATGTGAAACCGGTTTTAGAACCATTTGGAAAAAAAGTAAAAGCCACTTATTTTCATGAAAATGGTCAAGTGCTACAAGAAGGTTTCTTTGTTAAAGGAAAATTAGAAGGCCAATGGGTGACTTATGATGAGAATGGAAACAAAACAGCATTGGGCGAATATAAAAACGGGAAAAAAGTCGGAAAATGGTTTTTTTGGTCAGAAATTAGTGAAAAAGGATTTACTGATTTAACCGAAGTTGATTACTCAGATAATAGAATTGCATCTGTCAAAAATTGGAAAAAAGATGCAATTGTTAATAATATGGATTAGATTTACAATAGTTAATTATGAAAAAGGCTTCGCTGAAAATTTTAGCGAAGCCTTTTTGATTAATTTTTTACTGTAGTCCTCAATTTAAAACTCGCATATAATGTGATTGCGGAGAGGAAAACCCAAAAAACATCTACAAAAAATAGCTGAAATTGATGGCTGCTGAATGCAGTCCAAAACCAGTTTCCTGTTTTTATTCCGTTGGCAATTGGAATCATAAAACCTAAAGTACTTCCAGAAAGCAAACAGAATCTATTGGTAAAAGCATTGTTTTTCTTTAAGATAAAAAAGATGCTTAATAACAGCCAGCTTACAAAGTAAACCCTATACATATTGTCCTGACCTAAAGGATAAAAAACTTTAGCAATAATAAAAGTCAAGGCTGTAACCGGGAACATACTCAGGCAAATGGCCAAGTAATAACGAACCACTCCTTCGTTGAAACGTCTTTTTTTCTCAGGCATGTTTTTCTTGTCCCGGGTAACAAGCCAAATCATAACTCCCGAGATGATTACAAAACAACTCAGAATTCCTAATGCAAAACTGACAATTTTTAACGCATAACCGCCGTAATCGCCAAAGTGTATGCGGTACAATACATTCTTCACAATATCTAAATAGCTGTTTTGAGAAAGAGGATTTTTTTTGATTGTGACTTCGCCATTAGCTACTTTATAGTCGATTTTGCCAATACCGGTGAATTTTTTACCATATTCGATTTGGCCTTCAACAAAAACATGCATGTTAGCATGGCCATAGTTTTGAATTTCTACACGGCTAATATCAAAATCATTCCAATTTTCTTTGGTAGCAGCAACCATTTCATTAATGCTGAAAGTTTTGGTTAAAGCTTTATTTTTGAATGGATAATCGGTGCCGGTATATCCCAGTTCCTTGTATAATTTGTCTTGGTCACCCTGGTATAAAAATTGAACAACGGGTGCTACAATAAGTAATTTAATCATGAAAAAGGTACCTGTTACGGCATATACAAATTGAAAGGGTAAGCCTAGCATTCCCAACGAAGTATGCGCATCAGTCCACCAGGTTTTTAGTTTTTCTTTGGGACGGAATATATAAAAATTAGAGACAATTTTTTTCCAATGCAGCAAAACTCCTGTTACAATGGTAAACAGAAAAAACAAGGCAATAAATCCGGATAAATAATAACCAACAGGGTAGGGAACTTGTGCTAAAAAGTGCAGGCGATATATGAATTCGCCTAAATTATAAGCTTCATCATAAGTTGAAGTTTTATAAGTCGAATTGTCAAGATACAAAAACTGTCCTTCTCTTGCTTTTTTTGATGCTAGACTGTCTTTGGTAGCCTCCAGAGAAACGGCTACTTTTTTTTCATTATGTGGTTGTGAAATAGTGATTTTTCGACCTTGTAAATCGTAAGCTGTATCCAATGCTTTTAAAGCCTTGTCGAAATTTAGTTGGATTTCATTCGAAAGTGAAGCTGATTCTCCTTTTTCCCAGCTGGCAATATCATCTCTGAAAAAGGCAAATGAACCTGCAAAAAAGATAATGTATAAAACCACGCTTATTACAATGCCACTAACGGTGTGGGTATGAAAAAAGATGTTGTAATTCCGGTTATTCATAATTTATTTCGCTATCGGATTATAAGTTTGCCCTAAATAGATTAGTATCGAAAAAAGCAGGCTCAATCCCAAATAAATGAACCAGATTTTCCAGCCGTTTTTGGCTAAAAATGCAACAATCATAAGGGCTACCCAAAGGATAAAGCCACTAAAAACCATTGTAATGACTACATTGGTTTTGTTGAACCAGCTTGCCAGGGCCAGGTGGAAACTAACAGAAACGAGATAACCGCCTAAAATGGCGGCTGTTATTTTGGCAAAACGTTGCCATTTGGATTGGGTTAAATATTTTGGATTCGCAGGCATAGTTTGTTTAGGAGTATATTTCGAAAAAAATAGCCAGGAAAAGCATTCCCAGAATCAATTTATAATTAATGATTTTTAATGGAGCCAGTATCACAACAAGACTTCCGATGGTCATAATCAGAATTATGAAAATAAGTGTAGCCGATCCGATAGCTTTTAAAGCAATTAAAAAACTATAGGCTATTGCTAATATTCCTATTCCTATAAAACGGGAAGCCTTAGAATAATGTTGAATCCATCTTTCAATTTGAAAGTTGCTGGATAAAGTAGCTTTTTTAGAAGTATTGTATAAAACATAAAAAGCTAAAAAAACAGTTAGACTAATTATTGAAATCATATTTTTTGAATTAAGAAACAGCTTTCTTAGTTGGATTAAGAAAGCTGTTTTTTGTTTTATTAGAATCTGTAAGAGAAACTGGCTGCTATGGTTCTTGGATCTTTTGGATGTACTGTTGACCATCCGTCATAAAGGTCTTTATTAGCAATGTTGTTTAATTTAAGCGTGATGTTAAATTTTTCAGCATTGTAAAATAGCGAAGAATTTAAAACTGTGTATTCAGGAATAGTAAATTCTCCCGCAGTCCATCTGTTCATGATTTTGTTTTCGCTGCCATAATTTCCACCAAAACCCAGACCAAATCCTCTTAAGACACCTTGAGTAAATTTATAACTTGCCCAAAGGTTAGCCAGATGTTGTGGACCGGCACTTTCAGGTCTGCGTGCTAAAAAGTCTAAATCTCCTTGGGTTAAAATAGATTCGTTGTAACTGTATCCGGCAATAATGTTTAAACCGCTAATTGGATTGGCAACAATTTCGGCTTCTATCCCTTTGTTTTCCTGTGCTCCGTCCTGATAATAAGTTACATCGGTTGCATTGGGTCTGATTCCATAAACCTGATTGCTTACCCTGATATCATAATAGCTAACAGTCGCATACAATTTGTCATTAAAAAGATTCAATTTTGTTCCTGCTTCAAATTGATTTGCATGTTCCGGACCAAATGTTCTTAGTGTTGTAACTGTACCGTTAACATCAGCCGAAGGAGCTACATTAGAAAACCCATTCATGTAATTGGCAAAAACAGAAACTTTATCAATAATTGGTTGGAATACCAATCCAAATTTTGGTGAAAAAGCAGTTTGGTTATAACCATCATTTTTAGCATTCATGAATCTATCGGCACGTAAACTTACCATAGCCGATAAATTAGGCAGAATGTTGATTACATCCGAAAAATAAGCACTGTAAACTTCCTGTTTTGTTTTGCTGTTATTTCTTGGACTGTTTCCTATTATTGCATCCGATCCGGCTTTAGTCAAATCGCCAGTGTCACCGTTTGAAGGGCCAAAAACGGCATTGAAAGAAGCTAAATCATCTCCGATATAAATGGCTCCGTTACCGAAATAGTTCGAACTATAATCAGCAGAAGTTCTTTTGAAATAGTCTAAACCAACTACAAGTCTGTTTCTTAAATTTCCAATTTTAAAATCACCAATAAAATTTTGCTGAACATCAGTCGTGACATTTTTATTATCCTGATAGTTAAAATAACGTCCTAGAACAATACCCTCGGTAATAGTTGGGTAATATTGTGTTCCTTCGTACAGATAAGAATAGTATCCTTTAGATTTGGCTGCACTGTTTGAAAAAACTGTTTGCGACGTCCATTGATCAGAAAGCTTGTAATTCATCTGAGCCTGGATGTTGTGAGAAGGCGTTTTAATAGTCAATTCATCACTGGTGTACGAACGTTTGTTGTCATATTTCAATTCGTCAATATTATGAACTCTTAACGGATATCCTCGGTCAAAAAACAACATGGTCGGATTAGTCGCTTCATTGCTCATGAACTCAGTAAGTACTAGAAATGATAATCTGTCGTTTACTTCGTAAGATAAAGATGGGGCGATGAAGAATGATTTTCTAAATCCGGCATCCTGGAAACTATTCTGGTTGTTGTAAGTCGAATTAACTCTGAAATTTAATGTTTTTTTTTCGTTTAGAGGAGTGTTAAGATCCACTGTTACGCGGTTCAAAGCATAGCTTCCTACGGTGTAATTTACTTCTCCGCCAAAAGCTTTATAAGGTTTTTTAGTAGTGGTGTTGATTAATCCTCCATAAGAGATTAAGCTGCTTCCAAATAATGTTCCTGATGGACCTCTGATAACTTCGATTTTGTCAATATTAGTAGGGTCTAAACTTCCGTTAGTTAAACCGGGTAATCCATTAACCATTGTGGGCTGCACAGAAAATCCTCGAAGTGAATAATAACCGGCTCCATCGCCACCGCGACCGGTTGATGCCCAGAGCTGTGTAACTCCAGGGGCATTTTTTAGGGCATCATCAAAGTTAGTTACTACTTGCTCTTTTAAGACTTCACCAGTGATAGTGGTGTAAACCTGTGGGTTTTCAAGGTTTTTAAGCGGTAATCTTGAAACTTGGATGTTTTCTTTACGTGCAAAATGATTTTTTTTACCACCATTGATAACTACTTCGGTTAGTTCTTCTGAATCAGCATTAATGTTTGCATTTTGTGTCAGTTGTTGACCACTGGACAAGCTAATTTTTAGCTCTTTTGTGATGTATCCAATTCCTGAGATTTTTAAGGTATAACTTCCGGCTTTGACATTCTTTATTTTATAATTCCCTTTGGCATCGGTTATTGTTCCTAGCCGGGTTCCTTTTAGGATTACTGAGATGTTTTCGGGAGATTGATTGTCACTTAAAGTGATTTGTCCTTTTATGGTTCCTTTTTCTTGCGACCAGCCTGTGCCGGAAAAAAGTAGAACAAAGAATAGACATAAAACAGATAGGGTAGATTTTGTTTTCATCTTATTTAGAATAATTTTTAATAGCACAAAAGTAAATGCTAAAAACTTGCAAAACAAATTATTTTAATTTATTCTAAATAAAAAGAAGTGTTTGAGGGAAAAATAAAGCCTGTACGTGGATAGTACAGGCTTTATTATGTTGCCGTTTTGTTTAATTTGGGGATTCAATTCCAAAAATATTATGTTTTATGTTTTTGCCAATGGATTAATAAACAGTTTCCAATTAGATTGGAATTGTGCGAAGTCAGGAGGCATATTATTTAATGTTATTTTGTTTTTAGGGAGACTTCGAAGATTAGGAGCTAGAGATGTGTGTTAACTGTAGTTGTTTTTGTTGTCATAAATTCTTCGATATATTTTAAATCTCGAAGTTTTAAATCAAACCATTCACCTCGAATGCGTTTTTCTTTAAACTTTTCATGAAGTTCTTTTTCAATTTTTTTGTCACAACACCATAGAGCAATAACAAAAATTGTAGGTTCTTGAGAGTGTAAAGTTCTCTCTCTATGTCGTGGATTTTTACTTGTGCCAATTTTAATATATCCTGTACCATTATTTACCATTAAATAAACGTATTCACACTTATCGATTATCTCTATTGAATAAATGTTATTGAAAAAATTTCTGTAAAAGTCTGTTGGGTCGATTAGAATGACATTTTTAATTCCACGTTCAGATGGGCTAAACATTACAGCATTTTTTCCTTCGAAAGGTTTTAATTCCAGTGAAGTTGTAGTGAAGAATCCTAATTTTTCCAGAAGTCCACGAAGTTTTACCTGAAAAGTATTAAATGCTATAATTTCATTAACTTCTTTATATTTATCTGCGAGCAATGCTGTAAAGCGCATTAAAAGATGAAAATAATTTTTTTCATCTAATTGTAATTGAATTATATTGCCCTCTAAATTTTTATCATTACTAACATAGAACATTTCTACAATTATACCTTTTTTATCATCAAATAATCTAACACCATAACAATACTTATTTATTCGGGTAATTACATTATGTAAAGGGCCATTGTCATCTTTATCTAATTCTAGAATATCTTCTTTAGATAAAGAATATGTTATTTCATCAAAACGAATTATTAATTCTTCCAGTTTATCCATACAATTGCAGTTTAATTTGTATATAGTATCCATATAATGGCTCCAATCCGCCCAAATCGGGTTTGTTTTATACCATAAAATGTTTTCTATGTTTTGCTAATATAATAAATCCATTCCTACAAAAAAATAAGAACCCATCTAAAAACAAATTTCAGATGGGTTCTTTTAATCCATTAAATTCAGTGAATTACATCGTGTGTTTCGGGTTAAAACCGTCTTCGCTTAATTCTTTGTGAACATAATCGGCAACCATTTCGGCTTCGTAATCGATTTTTTCTTCTTTAGAGAATTTAGCAATGATTTTTTCCATGATTTCATAAATCACCGGAACGATAATCAGGGTTAAGAATAATGAGGAAATTAATCCGCCAATAATTACCCATGCCAAACCGTTTTTCCATTCGGCTCCGGCTCCTGATGCCAATGCAATTGGGAACATACCAAAAACCATCGCGATAGTCGTCATCAAAATAGGACGTAAACGGGCGTGATTGGCCTGGATTAAAGCTGTCCTGATGTTTTCTCCAGCGGCTCTTCGCTGGTTAGTGTAATCCACAAGCATAATTGCATTTTTACAAACCAATCCAATCAACATGATGATTCCTAAAATGGTGAAGATGTTTAATGAATTATTGGTTAAAGCTAATGCTAACATGGCTCCAATGAACGAAAGCGGAATAGCAAACAATACTACAAACGGGTGAACAAAACTATCATACAATCCTACCATTACCAGATAAACTAAGATAATCGCGGCTAATAATGCAATTCCAAGAGTACCAAAACCTTCACTCTGGTTTTCCTGATCACCACCCCAAATGTAGCTTACACCTGTAGGTTTTTCTAATTTATCCAGTCTTTCCTGCCATTGTTGCACAATTGTTCCGGCAGGAACCCCAATGTTCTGACCTTGTACAGTAACGGAAGCAGTTTTGTCTCTTCGCTCTAATTTACTTGGTCCGGAACCTTCGGTGATGTTGGCAAATTGCGAAAGTTTGATTTGTTGACCTTGGTCGTTAATGAAGATAAGGTTGCTTACGTCGGTAATATTTTTTCTGTCAAAAGCATTGTATTTAATGTTAATGTCATATTCATATTCTCCGGCTCTAAACTTACCATCGGTGTTTCCGCTATAAGCCGTTTGCATGGTCATACCTACAGTTTGTAAAGTCAATCCAAGTGCCGCCATTTTATCACGATCTACCTGAACGTTAATTTCCGGATTTCCATCTTCAACCGTTAATTTAATCTCGGTGGTTCCAGGGATTTGTCTTAATTCAGCTTCGGCTAATTTGGCAAATTTCATCGCGCTTTCTACATTAGGACCAGTTACAATCAATCCTAATTTAGCATCTTCGGCAGATCCCATAATACCTACAGGCACCGTTTTAACTTTGGCGCCCACCAATACTTTTTCCAATTGGCGTTTCATTTTTGCCGCATAAACCGAAGCATCGTCTGTTCGGTCTTTTTGTTCGATCATTTTTACGTCAATCTCGGCTTTATAAGCTGTTGCCTGTGTAGCTCCCATCCCTTCTGAAGTTTGACCTATAGTGGTAATCTGGCTGTGTACATATTTTTGTGCTTTCAAATAGGCTTCGGCTTTTTGAGTCATGAAGTTAGTTTGCTCTAATGAAGCGTCTTTTGGCAATTCTATTTGAACTAAAAACTCTCCACTATCTGATGCAGCAAAGAATTCTCCACCAATGAATCCACCACCCATTAATCCGATAGTTGATGAAAAGAACAATACTACTACAACCAGGATGGTTTTAATGTAGTGGTCTAAACACCATTCTAAGATCTCAGTAACCCAGTTGGTGAAACGGCTTAATAATTTTTCGAAACCAAGAATGATTCTTCCAAAAAGATTTTTTCCTTCAATATGTTCCAGTTTTCCAAAACGGGAAGACAACCAAGGAATGATAGTAAATGAGGCTAAAAGAGATAGTAAAGTAGAGATTACCACCGTCATACAAAATTGTGTGATAATATTAGACACTAATCCCGTACTCATGGCAATTGGTAAAAACACCACCACAATTACTAAGGTAATCGAAGTTACTGTTCCGCCAATTTCGGCAGTTCCGTCAAAAGAGGCACGAATACGGCTTTTACCCATTTCCATGTGCCTGTAAATATTTTCCAATACCACAATGGCATCATCCACTAGAATACCTACTACCAGTGATAATCCTAATAAACTCATTAAATTTAAGGTATATCCTAAAAGATAGATTCCAATAAAAGTTGCGATTAAAGAAGCAGGAATAGAAATCATTACAATCAATGAGTTTCTGATACTGTGCAAGAAGAACAACATTACCAATGCCACTAAGATTACCGCAATCAATAAATCGTGAATAACCGAATCGGCTGCTTCAAGCGTGAAAATGGTACTGTCTTTAGCTGTTTCTAATTTTAGACCATTGACTTTGTAGTCACTTTCTAATTTAGTGATTGTTTTGGCAACTAATTCACTTACTGCTACCGCATTAGCGTCTGATTGTTTTATAATTTGCAATACAATCGCACTTTTTTGATCCACACGGGCTATTTTTTCAGCAATTTTTTGCGTGTCCTGAACATCGGCAATATCCTGTAAACGTATTTGAATTCCGTTTTTAGAAGAAACTACCAGGTTTCTTAATTCGTCAACGCTTTTGTATTTACCCGCTAAACGGATTAATATTTTTTGCTCACGGGTTTGGATATTTCCTGTTGGGAAATCCAGATTTGAGCTTAAAATAATTTGTTGCACCTGTGGTACAGATAAGCCATACCCCTGCATTTTAGTGGCATCAAGATTTACCTGAATTTCACGTTCCTGACCACCAATGATATTTACTTGCGCTACACCTTGAACACGGGATAAAACAGGGGCGATTTTTTTATCAATTAAGTCATAAAAAGCCGCCTCATCCATTTTTCCATTGGCACCAATGGTAATAATTGGCATATCACTCAAAGAGAATTTATTCAATGAAGGTGTTTTTGCATCTTCAGGCAAGTCGCTCAAAATGGCATTGATTTTTCGCTGTGCGTCGTTCATCGAGACGTCAACATTGGCGTTTGATGTCAGTGTGATAGAAACAACCGAAAGACTCTCATAGGATTTAGAATCAATTTTTTTGATATTTTCCAATGATGCAATCGCATCTTCCATTTTCTTGGTCACCGTGTTTTCCACTTCACTTGGAGAAGCTCCCGGATAAACCGTGGAAACAGTGATTACATTCATTTCAAATTTTGGAATCAATTCATAGCCCAGCTGGCTGTAACTGAATAGTCCTCCAAGAGTTAGTATCGTAAATAATACGATAACTAACGAGGGACGTTTTATGGATATTTCTGCTAATTTCATATATTTCTTTTGAATTTCATTAAGTCCTTAGTTTTTAGTCCTTAGTGGTTATTTAGTTTGACTAAATTCTAAGGACTAAGTACTCCGTACTAATCACTTTTACTTAATAATCTCTATTTTACTTCCTTCCTGTAAGTTGATTTGTCCCGTTGTAATAACAGTTTCACCATCAGATAAGCCGTTTAAAATCTCCACTTTATCACCTAAAATTCTTCCTGCTGTAACTGTTTTTAGCTTTGCAATTCCATTTTCGGCCACAAAAACCTGATTGCTGCTTACACTACCTACAAAGGCAGTTCTAGGTACCACAGTCATGGTTTGTTTTTGCTGTGCCGATTTAAATACAGCTGTTCCATACATACCTGCTTTAAGGTCGTTGTTAGCATTGTTTGTAATTTCAATTTCAATTGGGAAATTCAAACTGCTATCCGCTTTGGCAGCGATAAACGTAATTCTACCTGAGAATTCTTTGTCCGGGTAAACACTGCTTGTAACGGTGATGTTGTTGCCTGTTTTTAAGTTGGCTACCTGTGCTTCGTTTACAGTTACCTTCAATTTTAAGGTATTTACGTTCACAATTTCGAACATTTTTGTAGGAGGCATAGCAGCTAACATTGAACCTGGTTCGATGAATTTTTCATTAATGATTCCGTTTATAGGAGCTTTGATTCTAGTGTCGCCAATGTTAATCCTTGCTTGCTTGTAATTTGCTTCAGCATTAGTCAAAGCTACTTTTGCCTGATCCAGTTGTTGTTTAGTAACACCACCTGTTTTGTATGCGTTGTCAAAACGGCTGTAGTCTGATTTTGCGTTTTGGTAAGCCGCTTCTGCAGCCTGTGCATTAATGTTAATGGCATCACCTCTCATGATGGCTAAGGTTTGTCCTATAGTTACACGGTCTCCTTCTTTAACAAGTACCTTAGTTACTTTTCCAGATTTCTCTGCTTCCATACTAAGTTCTTGTTTAGGCTCGAAGTTTCCATTAGCAACAAAATCTAATGAAACTTCTTCTGTTTTTACGGCAGCCACTTTTACTGAAACAGCGGCGTTTTTTTCGGCAACAATGGCAATTTTCTCTTCGTTAGCTTTTTTATTGTTTGCTAAAATAAATCCGATTAGTGCTAAGGCAGCAATAATGATAATTCCGGTAGTTATATTTTTCTTCATGTTAGTTATTTATAAGAGTTTTTAGTTCGCCTTTTGATTTGATAAGTTTGATTTCTGCCAGCTTGTAATCTAAAATGGCTGCAGTATAATTGTTCTGAGCTTCGGTTGAAGCGTTTTCAGCATCCAGTAAATCTGTTAAAGATGCCAAGCCTTGTAAATAATTGTTGTTGATGTTTTTCAGGATTTCATCAGCCAATCTCATATTTTCTTTCTGATTTTGAAGTGTGATGATGCTGTTTTCAATTTGGGTTTTGGCATTTTTATAATCTAAATCCAATGCTAACTGAGTGTCTTTAATGTCTTCCTGAACTGATCTTAATTCAACATCAGCCTGTCTTACTTTGGCTTTGGTTCCAAAACCTGTGAAAAGCGGCACTTTTAAATTCAATCCTATGGAAGAGAAATCAGACCAATAAACGCCATTAGAAGGTTTGTTAAACCAAGGCATTTCAGGTCCCTGACCAATGTAGTTGTAGCTTGCGGCAAGAGAAAGCGTTGGATAATAAGCTGCCATTACTGATTTTTTTTGCAAAACCAATAATTCCTCCTGTTTTTTAAGTAACAAATATTCGCTGCGATTAGCTGTGTTTGGAGCTTCTGAAATTGCGGCTGGTGTTACCTGAAATTCCGATTGTGGAATGTCGATTTGATTATCCATTGGCATTCCGATGTAGAATTTCAAAGCGTTTTCCTGTAATTGTAAGGAATTGATAATTTGTTGTTTTTGGGTATTGATGTTAGACAGGTTTACCGTCATTCTGTCCAGATCAATTTTTTTAGCTAATCCATTGTCAAATTGGCCTTTAACAATGTCACGAACTTTTGCCGTTGTTTTTAAATTGCTGTCAACCAATGCTAATTTTTGGCGCAATACATAAACCTGGTAGTAATTGTTTGCAACTCTTTCAATTACTTGTTCTTCGGTTAACTGATTGTTAATTTGGTAAAATTCACGAGTTGATTTTGCAGCTCTTAAGCCTGTAAAAACAGCCTGGTCAAATAAGGCCTGTGATAAAGAAACTCCGGCAGTAGAATTCCATTTTTGACCAAAAGCCGCCTGGATTGTTGTTCCCGGAGCATTAAAAGCGGCTCCATCAATAACTGTTGTTTGAAGTATCGGGTTGTAATTCAAACTTCCATTTGCCGAGATTTGTGGCAAAGCTCTGGAACGAATTTCCTGAATTTGGTATTCGCCTTTTTCAATTTCCAATTTTGCTTTTTTAGCTTCGGCCTTGTTTTCAAGAGCATAGTTAATGGCTGCTTTGAGTGTTAGCG
Source organism: Flavobacterium sufflavum (assembly GCF_004016525.1). Taxonomy (GTDB): domain Bacteria; phylum Bacteroidota; class Bacteroidia; order Flavobacteriales; family Flavobacteriaceae; genus Flavobacterium; species Flavobacterium sufflavum. The sequence continues at coordinate 254,738 of NZ_SACJ01000001.1, read as the reverse complement.
AAGTTTTTTTCTGTGCATTTGTAATGGATACAAATGATAGAATGGTTAGTATAAGTAATTGTTTCATTATTGAGATATGTTAAGTAAATTTTTTTCGAGTTCGATAATTCCTTTTTCTGTCGCAATTGCTCTTGTGTGGTATTCTAATGCTTTACCTTCCAGTTCGTAGGCATCACGTTCTAAAAGAGTATTTTCATTTATTGAAAAAATCAAGGTGTGGTAAAATCGCGTTGCGGCTTCAATATCCACATTTGGTCTGTAAAGTTCCTGTTCAATTCCTTTAATCACGTTTTGACGAAACATTTTACGGCAGTCTTCCATTTCATTAGTCATCAATTTTTCATAAATTAGAGGATAATGCTTTTTTAATTGATAGGCCGGGGAATGATCAAAGGATTGGAACATCTCTTTAAACATTTTACGCATTTCAAAATTTTCTTCGATGGCGTTATAGTTTTTAGAAACTACTTCATCCATCAGCTTATGGATGTTTTGGTGAATTGCCTCGGTTCCTTCTTCAATAAGTTTTTCCTTGTTGCAGAAATATTTGTAAATGGTTTTTTTTGAAATACACATTTCTCCGGCAATATCATCCATAGTTACGCTTTTGAAACCAAGTTTCAAGAACATATCTGTTGCTTTTGATATAATTTTATCTTTCATTTTGTTTTAAAAATTGTAAATGACATCAGTTAAATGCTGAATTCTACGTTAGCTACCAGTTTGATGTCCTGTCCTGTTGTTAGTCCGTTATTGGAATGGAATGAATTTGAAGCCAGTCCGAAATCTTTTCTGTTAATGTCGGCTGTAAGTTCAAATGCTACTTTTTTATTTCCGTCTAAAGCTTCTGTTTCTATCAGTTCTACATCAAGTTCAACCGTTTTAGTGATGTCTTTGATTGTTAAATCTCCTTTAAGAAAATTGATGTTTTTGTTTACTTTTTGAAAAGAAGTCGATTTGAAACTAATTGTTGGATATTTATTTACGTCAAAAAAATCATTTAGTTTTAAGTAGTTGCTAAACTGCTCCAATTTAGATTCCCTGTTTTTTACGTCTAATGAAAATGCTATGGTAGCATCTTCGATTTCGTTATTGTTAAAGTCAGCATGACCTTGAAATGTATTGATTGTTCCTCCTAAATAGGCAATGATTGAATGTCTCATTCTTATTAAAACATCCGATTGTTTTGAATTGACTTTCCATTTTGTTTTCATAATCTTTCCTTCTTTAAAGCATTCAATGGTTTCTGTCTTAGTTTTTTTGATTCTAAGCGCTACGGAATTTAATTGTTAAATTCTATGCAAATATAGAGCGGAAACTTTAAACACCAAAATAGTTTCCAATGTATTTATGATAATTTAACATTTGATTTATAAACGAAGTTTGTAATCCAGCGTGAATACTGTAATTTAGCCCGAAAATTAAGTTTATGCATACCGTTAGTCAATATCAAGAATTTGTAATAGAATATCTTCAGTCGCAATTAGAAGTTAAAGAGCCTAAAAATTTATATGAGCCTATACATTATATATTAGGATTAGGGGGGAAAAGAATTCGTCCTGTTTTAACGGTTATGAGTGCTGAGATTTTTGATGTTTCCTACAAGAAAGCCTTGCCTGCGGCTTTAGCGGTAGAGATTTTTCATAATTTTTCTTTGGTGCATGATGATATCATGGACGATGCGCCTTTGAGAAGAGGGAATACTACGGTACATGAAAAATGGAATACCAATACGGCTATTTTGTCCGGAGATGCTATGTTGATTTTGGCGTACCAATATTTCGAATTCTATGAACCAAAGATTTTTAGAAAACTAGCGAAGTTGTTTAGTAAAACGGCATTGCGAGTTTGTGAAGGTCAGCAAATGGATGTTGATTTTGAAACACGTCAGGATGTGACGATTCCGGAATACATGAAGATGATCGAATATAAGACCGCGGTTCTTGTGGCGGCAGCTATAAAAATGGGTGCTATTATTGCAGAAGCAGCTACAGAAAATGCTGATTTGATTTATGATTTCGGATTGAATTTAGGTTTAGCGTTCCAATTGCAGGATGATTATCTGGATGCTTTTGGAAATCCGGAAACTTTTGGAAAACAATTAGGTGGCGATATTATTGAGAATAAAAAAACCTATTTGTATTTGAAAGCAATGGAATTTGCCAGTGAAGCAGATAAACAAAAATTAGCTGATTTATTTTCGACTCAAATTGAAGATAATGCAGTTAAAATCATTCAGGCAAAAGAGATATTTGTGAATTCGGGTGCCGCAACAGCAACGCAAAAAGCAATCGAAGAATATACCTTTAAGGCTTTTGATTTATTGGATCAAATGAAAATTAAAGACGATAAGAGACAAATTTTACGGGCTTTTGGAGAAAATTTAATGGGAAGAAAAGTCTAAAAAAATAGCAATGTCAATTTCAATATACAATATCAATAATGGAATTGAGTTTTGAAATTGACATTGCTATTGATTTTTTGTCATTGCAATTGCCATTGTCATTGAGTTTTGAAGTTAATATTGAATTCTGTCATTGAAATTAGAAACTATGTATGTTACTCCGCTAAATACCGATTTGTTGTTCGAAGAAGCTCAAAAGGAATCTTTGTATCTGAAATTGATTGAGCAATTAAATAAAGATTTTAATTTGGCCAATGAAGGAGTTGATTTTCCTATGAGTATTTCGCCTGAGGAATTAAAGATTCAATTGCACGAGAAAATCTACCGATTGATTCAGTACAAGTTTGCCGAATATCTGAACCTGCTTTATGTTATCGATGTTTCAGAAGATGAGGTTAAAAAACTTGATGGTTCTGATTTAGTTGTTTTAGCTGAGGATGTTGCCTTTTTAATACTGAAAAGAGAATGGCAAAAAGTATGGTTTAGAAATAATTTTAAGTAGGTTGCTGAGCTGCTAAGGTTTTGAGTTTTTAATTAGAATGAACAATGTTTTTTAATTTGTCTAATTCTTCCCAAAGCCCAAATCCGTTCACGTCAATTTTACTTCCTATAATCTGGAAGCGACCGCATTTAAAACAGATTTAGCTATTCCAATTATTTTTTCTTTCTTTTTAAAAACAAAAATATCCCGGTATTCTGCGGCGCAAGCGTAACCGTAATTCATTAATGAGTCTTTTTCGCTAAAAACATCTTGAATTTCATTCTGCTGTTTGATTGATAGATTTGACTTCTTGTAGTTGTGGTTTAATAGAGTTTTTTCAAAATCTTCTTTTGGAATAGTGTTTGGAAGATACCCCGTAAATAAATTCGAGAATTCTGCTTCTTTTTTAGTTCTATTGTCTTTTCTAATGAACTTTGTGAATTCGTCCTCAGAAAAATTCAAATAATAATGCGCAATTTTATCTGAATCAAAAAAAGGTCTTAATTCTTTTTTTGTAGCCTTTGAAGTATTTTTGATTTCTGCTTTCTGGGTATGATTGCAGCTGGAAATTACAATGACAGTAAGTATAAAAATATATTTCTTCATCATCAGAACTTTAAAATCTTAGAATCTTGGCCACTCAGTAACCCAGTAATTTTCTTAAAAATAAAACCTCACAAAAGGCATAAAAGCATCGCTGTAAGCGCCTTGGTCTTCCTTGTATAAAACATTGTAACGGGCTCCTATTGTCACATTTCCGTTTCGGTAACCGGCTCCTAAAAACAAACCTGTGTTCCAGAAGTTACGGCTAAAGTCGTTAGTGCCAACTCCTTTTAGGTTTACTCTTAGTTGTTCAAGTTCAGCCGAAAGTTGGACTTCAGGAATGGGGTTGAATAAGGTAATTAAACTGCCTCCATATAGATTAGAATTGTAAAAATCTTTTTGTTTTACATAAGTATATTGTGCGCCAAGACCTACTGCAAAATATTCGTTGACATTGTAAATGGCACTTGGAGAGACTGAAATATCAGTGTATCTGTTGCCAAAACTTAGTCCTAATCCTCCTCCAAATTGTACGTTTTGCCAAAAATCACTCTTTGATTCGAAATTTTGATTTTGGTATTGAGCTGATAATTGAATGGAAAAAAATGCGAATAAGGTAGATAAAATTAAATTTGAAACGACTGAGTTATGTTTTTTTGCCATAAGTACTAAGGTATTTAACATTTTAATAGTTAAAAGTGTTTTAATTTAAAGGTAAATTTAGTTGATTATTGTACTTTTGCCAAACTATTTTAACAAAAAGTATATTCACTAACATTATGGATAGGTTTTCATTTTTAAATGCAGCGCATACCGAATTTTTCGCTCAATTATACGATCAGTATTTAGTAAACCCAGATAGCGTAGAGCCTAGCTGGAGAAGTTTTTTTCAAGGTTTTGACTTTGGAATGGAAACGTATAATGAGGAAAATCCAGTTCAATACAGCAGAGAAGTAGCTTCAGCTCCAGTATCTTCAGTTTCTTCGGCTTCTGTAGATAACAGCAAAATTTCAGAGCATCTTCAAAAAGAATTTAAAGTTGTAAAACTTATTGATGGATATCGCTCAAGAGGACATTTGTTTACTAAAACAAACCCGGTTAGAGAGCGTAGAACTTTTTCTCCAACTTTAGATATTGAGAACTTTGGTCTTACTTCAGCTGATTTGAATACTACTTTCGATGCAGCTAAAATATTAGGTTTACAATCTTCTACTTTATCTCAGATAATTAATCATTTAACTACGGTTTATTGTCAGCATATTGGTATCGAATACATGTATATTCGTAGACCGGAAGTTGTAGATTGGATTCAGGACAGATTGAATGTTAATGAAAATCGTCCTACTTTTAATGCCGAGGAGAAAAAAGGAATTTTAAATAAATTAAATCAAGCAGTTTCTTTCGAGAACTTTTTGCATACTAAATATGTAGGTCAAAAACGTTTCTCTCTTGAAGGAGGGGAAACAATCATTCCTGCTTTAGACGCTTTAATTGAAAGAGCTGCCGAAAAAGGAGTAGAACAATTCGTAATGGGAATGGCTCACCGTGGTCGTTTGAACGTTTTGGCTAATATTTTTGGTAAATCTACTCAGGATATTTTCTCTGAATTTGACGGAAAAGATTACGATCAGGAATATTTTGACGGTGACGTAAAATACCACTTAGGTCTTACGGCTGACAAAATCACAAAATCGGGAAAGAAAATCAACATCAATTTAGCTCCAAACCCTTCTCACTTAGAAACGGTAGGTGCCGTTATTGAAGGAATTACCAGAGCAAAACAAGATAAATATTTTGCAGATGATTTTTCTAAAGTTTTACCTATCGCCGTTCACGGAGATGCTGCTATTGCAGGACAAGGTATCCTTTATGAAATCATCCAAATGGCGCAGTTAGATGGTTACAAAACAGGTGGTACTATCCATATTGTAATCAATAACCAGGTAGGTTTTACAACTAACTACTTAGACGCCCGTTCTTCTACTTATTGTACTGACGTTGCTAAGGTTACTTTGTCACCAGTATTACACGTAAATGCTGATGATGCAGAATCAGTAGTACACGCGATGCAATTTGCATTGGATTTCAGAATGCAATTTGGACGTGACGTATTTATTGACTTATTAGGATATAGAAAATATGGTCATAACGAAGGTGATGAACCTCGTTTCACTCAACCATTATTATATAAATTGATTGCTAAGCACCAAAATCCAAGAGATTTGTATGCTGAAAAATTATTGTCTGAAGGTGTTATCGATGCTAATTTGGTAAAAACTTTAGAAAAAGAATACAAAGACGATTTAGATCATAATTTAGAAGCTTCCCGTAAAAAAGATTTGACTATCATTACTCCATTTATGCAAAATGAATGGAAAGGATTTGAGCAGGTTTCTGATGATGTGATGTTGAAAAAATTTGCTACTGCTGTTGATAAATCAACTTTAGATTCTATCATTAAAACAGTATCTAGTTTACCGTCTGATAAAAAATTCATTAACAAAATCACTAAGATTGTTACTGATAGAAAAACAGGATACGACAACAATACTATCGATTGGGGTACGGCTGAAACATTGGCTTACGGTTCATTATTAACTGAAGGCTTTGATGTGCGTATTTCAGGACAGGACGTTGAGCGTGGAACTTTCTCACACCGTCACGCTGTAGTAAAAGTAGAAGATTCTGAAGAAGAAGTAGTTTTACTTAACAACATCGAAAACAAAAAAGGAAACTTCCGCATCTTTAACTCTTTCTTATCTGAATACGGAGTATTAGGATTTGATTATGGTTATGCTTTGGCTAATCCAAACTCTTTAACTATTTGGGAAGCACAATTTGGGGATTTCTCTAATGGTGCCCAAATTATGATTGACCAATACATCTCTTGTGGAGAAGACAAATGGAACAATCAAAACGGATTAGTAATGTTGTTGCCACACGGATACGAAGGACAAGGTGCTGAGCACTCTTCAGCACGTATGGAGCGTTACTTGCAATTATGTGCACGTCACAATATGTATGTTGCCGATTGTACAACGCCGGCTAACTTCTTCCACTTGTTGAGAAGACAAATGAAAACGACTTTCCGTAAACCATTAGTTGTGTTCTCTCCAAAAAGTTTATTGCGTGATCCAAGATGCGTTTCAACAGTTGAAGAATTGTCAAATGGAGAATTCCAGGAAACTATTGATGATACTACAGTAAACAAGAAAGACGTGAAAACATTAGTTTTCTGTACAGGTAAATTCTATTATGATATTACTGCCGAAAGAGAAAATAACGGTCGTAAAGATGTAGCTGTAGTTCGTATCGAGCAATTGTTCCCATTACCGGTAGAACAATTAAAAGCGATTATTGCACAATATCCAAATGCTGATGATTATGTATGGGCACAGGAAGAGCCTAAAAACATGGGAGCTTATACATATATGTTAGCTAACTTTGATTTGGTTAAATGGAGATTAGCTTCATTAAAAGCATACTCAGCACCTGCAGCAGGAAGTTACACCAGAGCAAAACGCCGTCATGCTGATGCAATCAGAATGGTATTTGATAAAAATTTATTTAGATAAAAATTTGAAGCTATTTCCTGCTGTCCGCTGTATCTTTTTCTTTTTTAAAGAAAAAAGAAAAAGGATGCCGCTACCATCAGGGCTAGATTTAAAAACAAGAATAACGATTCATACATTAAAAAATAAAATTCATAAATTTAAAATATTTACGACATGATTTTAGAAATGAAAGTTCCATCACCAGGGGAATCTATTAAAGAAGTTGAAATCGCCACTTGGTTAGTAAAAGATGGGGATTATGTTGAAAAAGATCAAGCAATTGCTGAAGTAGATTCAGACAAAGCTACATTAGAATTACCAGCTGAGGCTAGTGGTATCATTACCCTAAAAGCTGAAGAAGGTGATGCAGTAGCAGTAGGAGCAGTAGTTTGTCATATTGACACTGCAGCTGCTAAACCATCAGGATCAGCTCCGGCAGCGGCAGCGCCTGCAGCAGCTCCGGTTGCTGAAGCGCCAAAAGCAGCACCTGCGCCAGCGGCTCCTGCAGCACCAGCAGCTACTTATGCAACTGGAACTCCATCTCCAGCAGCTAAAAAAATATTAGATGAAAAAAACATCGCTCCAGCTACTGTATCAGGAACTGGTAAAGGAGGAAGAATAACTAAAGATGACGCAGTAAATGCTGTTCCATCAATGGGAACTCCTACAGGTGGAAGCCGTGGTGTAGAGCGTACTAAATTGTCTATGTTGCGTCGTAAAGTAGCTGAGCGTTTAGTTTCTGCTAAAAACGAAACTGCAATGTTGACTACTTTCAACGAAGTAAACATGACGCCTATCAACATTTTGCGTAATGAATACAAAGATGCATTCAAAGCAAAACACGGTGGTATTGGTTTAGGATACATGTCATTCTTTACAAAAGCGGTAACAAGAGCTTTAGAATTGTTCCCTGATGTAAACTCTATGATGGACGGAGATCACAAAATCGCTTTTGATTTTGCTGATATTTCTATCGCAGTTTCTGGGCCAAAAGGATTAATGGTTCCTGTAGTTCGTAATGCTGAAAATTTAACTTTTCGTGGAATTGAAGCTGAAATCAAAAGATTAGCTTTAAGAGCTCGTGATGGTCAAATTACAGTGGATGATATGACAGGTGGTACTTTTACAATCACTAATGGTGGTGTATTTGGTTCTATGTTGTCTACGCCAATTATTAACCCTCCACAGTCTGGAATCCTTGGAATGCACAACATTATCGAGCGTCCTATCGCTGTAAACGGTAAGGTTGAAATCCACCCAATGATGTACATCGCTTTATCTTATGACCACAGAATTATCGATGGTCGTGAGTCAGTAGGTTTCTTAGTTGCTGTTAAAGAGGCTTTAGAAAACCCTGTTGAATTGCTTTGCGGAGGAAACCCTAAAAAAGCATTTGAATTGTAATTCAAAATGTCATTCTGAGCGAGAGCGAAGAATCTAATCCTGTAAGGTTTTCATAACCTTGTAGGTATAATATAAAAATCCCAAATTCCAAATTTCATGGAGTTTGGGATTTTCTTTTTATATTCGGAAATGTTATGATGCGTAAAGAACACCCCGCCCTACGGGCACCCCTCTTAAAAAGAGGGGAAGTGTAACGTTTATTCGGAATGCGTTTTTTTAAGAAAGATGAATTTCCCCTCCTTTGGAGGGGTGCCTGAAAGGCGGGGTGGTAACTATACATAAACAAGAGACAAATTAGATTATGAAACTTGAAATCGTTACTTATATTCATGAGAAGCCTATTTATAGGAGAAGTATCGGATCATTGCCGTACAATAAAGCATTATCTGCCAGATCCAGAGCTTTGCGAAAAGCGGGAGTTTTTTCGGAAGTTATTTTTTGGAGACAAGTACGAAATGATACTTTTTGGTCTATTGATTTTGACAGGCAGAGAATTATAGGTAGTTTTATTGTTGATTTTTATGTAAAATCTCTTGGTTTGATTATAGAAATTGATGGTTCGAGTCATAATGGTAAAGAGGGATATGACACTATGAGAGAGGAGTTTTTTATTAATTTAGGATTACATGTTTACCGGATTTCTGACTTTAGAGTGAAACATGATTTAGATAATGTGATGAAAGAATTAGAGAATTATATTATTCAAGAATTCGGTTAATTATTATAAAAATGAAATAAATAAAAGAAGATGAAAATAAAATTAATGTTGCTTACAGTTGTTTTTGGTTTAGGTTCTGTATTTGCCAATCCAATAGCTAAAAAACGGATTTTAGTTTACACTAAAAACGGCAAAGGCTATGTGCATAAAAATATTGCTGTCAGTGTTGAAGCTTGGAAAAAAATTGGCGAAGCAAACAACCTAATTGTTGATGTTTCAGATGATCCTGCAGTTATGACTACCGAAAATCTGGCCAAGTATAGCTGTCTTGTTTTCTCAAATACCTGTAATGATATCTTTGATACCGAACAGCAAAAGCAGGCGCTTGTAGATTATATCCATGCTGGTGGCGCCTTTGTAGGGATTCATAGTGCGTCTGATTCTGAGAAATCCTGGCCTTGGTTTGCAACAATGGTAGGTGGGAAATTTAAAAGACATCCTGCTTTTCAATCTTTCGAAATAAAAGTGATTAACAAAAACCATCCTTCGACTTCGATGTTAGGGGAAACATGGAAAAAAGAAGATGAGTGTTACTATATGAATGAATTCAATCCTAATATTCAGGTACTTTTAGCTGCCGATATGCGAACGGTGAAAGACAGCGAAAAAGAAGTCTATCCAGGACGTACTTTTGGAGATTACTTACCATTGGCCTGGTGTCATGAATTTGAAGGTGCCAGAGTTTTTTATACCGCTTTAGGGCATGATAGTAAAGATTATGTGGATCCTGTCTATATCCAGCATCTTACAGGCGGTCTTTTGTGGGCATTGGGCGAAAATCCCAAAGAGTCCCATTCGAAGAAAAAATCAAGAAAATAAGTCAATAAAAAAGCCTTCTGATATGAAGGCTTTTGTGTTTTATTTGAATTCTACCCAATCAAATAAGGCATAATTTTGTGTATAAGGAATGTGGTCACCAATAAAACTTAGGTTTTCTACACTACAGAAAATTTTAAATTTAGTGCTTGAGCCATAAGTAAGCGTTGTAGAAGTCAAAATTGAATTATCAATTTTCCAGGTGGCAATGTATTTTTTCTGGCTATTTAAAGCTAATGTTATCGAAAGGGTGTACCATTGCCCTCTTTTTATTTTGCTTTGAAAAGAATGAGAGGGATTGGCCTGAGAGGTAGCATAAACGATAAGGTCGTCGGATACGGCATTCAGTCCCTGACGAACAGTTTCTTTGCCGTAGCCAATTTCAAAATCAAGTTCGTGGGTATCATCACTGTATAAAAACGCACCAATACTGGCACAATCGCCAACTCCCATTGTAGGAACATAAACTCTCCAGGAATAAGTTCCGGTAGTGTAGGTAGCAATCGATTTTATTTTGGTTCTATCCCAAGTATTAGCATTGGTAAAAATATGTAGAATTCCATCTTTAAACCAGTAATTAGGTATGCCTACTTGGGTAGCATCTTCCCATTCATTCAAATCGTCGAAGTTCCAAATTCTTGAAGTTGTAGCTCTTGAAGTTGTAGTTTTTGACATTTCGGGAGTACTTGAGTTGGATTCTGTTGTAGTGATTGGATCGTCTTCAATTATATCCTGAGTGGAACAAGAAAACAAAAGCATCGCCAGAGCAAAACCGGCTGCTTTATAGTAATTCTTTTTCATGTTTTTTTAGGTTAAGGTTGGTTACAATAAATACAAATAGAAATTGGCATAGTCAATTATAGCTTTTCCTTTCAATAGTACATCAGCACCAATGATTCCGTCTACAGCTTTTGATTTGTATGTCTGTAAGGCTTCGTTGACATGGGACATATCAAAAATTATCAAATCAAAATCAGAATTTTTCCAAGAACCAAGTTGTAATTTATTTGCTCTGGCCGTTTGGGTGAGCATTCCTGTTGCTCCGGCACCCGAAGCCATGGTCTTAGAATCTTCGGCGTTTAAATTAAATAATGCAATGTGTTCAAAGCTTACACAGCTATTAGAAGCCCCTGTATCTAAAATAAAATTGCCCCGAACCCCATTGATTTTGGCTTTTATCAACAGATGTTGTGTTTTAGTAATCTTGAATTTTACTTTTTTATAATGGTGTTTTTTTAGGATTTCGTGTAGGTTTTTCATTTTCGATAGGGATTGAAAACCAAAAATAAACCAATTAAAATCAATATACCAAATATATAAAAAATATAACTAATTGGTTCTTTAGTGGTTTGTAAATCACCATAATAAATAAAAGCACTCCAATAGTAAGGTGATTTTTTAGCATTGGAAATATTTGGATTTTTTAAGAAATCACGTTTGGCATTAGCATTCGCTTCTAAATACGATTGACCGTTTTTGATGTTTTGGTAAAAAGAATCCATAAAAACCGAGGTCGTATAATCATTAACTTTCCATAGTGAAAATAATAAATTTTGCGCTCCGGCAAATTGAAATCCGCGGGCAATACTCATGGCACCTTCGGATTTATATAGTTTACCAATGCCCGTTTCGCAAGCACTCAAAACTACCAAATCAGGGTTGATATTTAAGTGATACAATTCGGAATACAGGATTTCCTGATCGTAAAATTTTATACTTGCCGGGGTTTCGATGTCTCCTGATGAGGCGTGAGTGGAAAGGTGCAAAATAGAATAATTGGCCGCATTATTGCTGAAGTTTTTAAAATTGGCTGATTGATTCGTTAAATATTTTCCTTTAAAATTCTGCTGTATCGATTGCATTTCATTTTTAGAATAAGACAAAGCAAAAGGAGTATTTTCGAAAACCGGAAAAATCCCCAAAACGGTTTTTTCTTGTGTTTTTTTATTTTTGTTTGGAGCTAAATAAAACTGAGCCGAATTTTGATAACCAATGTTATAATCATTTAGCAAATAATGCATTTGAGCAAAATTAGTTGTGTTAGATTCTTTTGTGATTAAGGCTTCAAAAGGAAGGAAGTTTAATGTGCCGTCAGGGATGATAATGAGGTTTTGGTAGGTTGACTTTGTTGGTAATTTCAACATTTTATAAAGTGAATTACCATAATGATTATAGTTTGAAATATTATCATTGATTTTATTCGTATCACTAAAATAATTTAAAAACGAAATTATTCTTGGTGTAGCAGTATGGTTGTCCCAATAAAAATCCAGTTTTATTCTTTTGTTTTCCAAAGTGAAATAATACATCTTTTCAAATCCGGAAAAATACTCAATCATAATGCTTTTGTCTTTTTCTAATTTTGAGTACAAGACTTTTAAATCGATAGTTTCTTTTTCGGAAGCAGTGTTTTTAGAGTGTATTTTTTTCAGCGAAAGCATCAATTCATTTTGCTTTTTTATTGCCTCGTTAATTTTATGAATATCGGCTAAATCTCCTTTTTGCTGTTCTTTCAAAATGGTATTACTCCAGTTTTGTAGTTGTTCAATGTGGAGTTTTTCTTTTCGGGAAAGGCTTTTATTTTGTAATAAATGATTTTTTAAAACACCCGATTTGCTTTGTTCTGCCAATTGAAAAGCCGCTTCGATATAAGTTTGTTTTTGCTCTTTTTGATATAATGCTTCATAGATAGCAATACATTTTTCAGTACGGTTGCGAACACGATTTTGATTGATGATTTTAGAGTTTTCATAAATTATCAAGTTGGAAAACAACTCTTCAATATGGAAAGCCAAACGATAGGCTTCTAATGCTTTTTTAGCTTTGTTTTGTTTCGAATAAATTTCGGCTCGTAAATCTAATGCGTCCAGTAAACTAGTTTCGGTATAAAGCGAATTTTGTTCCGGTAAGCTATTTTTCTTGTTTGAATAATTAGGGATTAAAAGTTTGAAAATGGATTCAATAACTACATTAGCTTCTTTCAGTTTTTGCTGTTTAAAAAAAAGCGAGGCTTCTTCATATTTGAATTGAGCTATTTTTCGAGGTGAAAGATTTGGGGTTGCGTAGAAATAAGCTTTAGCTTTTTCAAAATAAGAATTAGCAAGATCAAACTTTTGCCATTGGGAATTAAGAGAAGATAAATTGCGGTAACAATTTGCCAGTGTTTCGGTTTGAGATTTGTCTGATTGTAATAATTTGATAGCGGTTAGATAGGAATCTTCTAATTTTTCAAAGATATTTGGTATAAATTTTATAATTAAATCGGGTTTCCTATAACTCAAGACATAGCTATTCCCTAAATTATTTAATAAAATCCCTTTTTGGATATTTGATAGTTTTTCGGTTCGAATGGTTTTTTCTAGTAAATCAATGGCTAAATCAATCTTCCCTGAATTTTGATACACATTCGATAAATTGAGAATCGCGGCTATTTTTTTTTCTTGGTTTTTTTCTTGGTTGGCAATGTAATAATACTGTTTGATGGTGTTTTCGGCATTATCGTAATCGCCCAGAATGGTGTATAAGTTTCCCAGAGGTTTTAGACAAAATTCGACAATGTCGTAATTGTTGAGATGGTATTTTTGATAGGTTTTCCAGGCTTTTTCATAACTGTTAACTGCTTCCTGGACTTTGTTGAGTTGGTTTTCGTAATAGGCTTTGTTGCAATTTAAAATGACAATTGCCAGCAGTTCGTTTTTAGTTTTAGGTGTTGGGTTTTTCCAGAATGCGTGTTCGGTATTATTGAGGTTGTTTAAATTTTCTGTTGTTGGATTGGCAACAAAAGCATCTACTGCATTGTAGATTTTGTTTTCTTGGGTAAGTGGCTTTTGCCCGAAAATAATCAGGGAAGAAAAGAGAAGAAGATAGCAAAAATGTCTTTTCATAAAGAGTTATTTCACAAAGATACACAAAGCATTACACGGAGATTCACGAAGGGATTATTGAAAAATTTTTGTGACTTATGTGGTTTAAAAAAAGTTAAAACTTCCATATTCCATACACTTGAAAATAATTAAAATTCTCCTTGAAATTCATCACATAACGTGCTCCTAAACTCGGGCCGATGCGGGCAAAACCCAGCGTTAAATCAAACAATAATCCCGATTTGAAATTGCTGAAAGTATTGTTGCTGGAGCTGCTGCTTTCTTCGGTTTTGATAATTGGAGAATCTGGTTTTTCTGATTCGAAATAATCAATTCTAGTTTGTTGTTCCTGTTTTTCAGAAGCATTAATGTTGGCTTGAACACCTGCTCCAATACCGATAAAGTTGTTGATGTTGTAACGAAGAAGCAATGGAACTTCATTATTAAAATTAGAATAACTCGTAGTTTTGCTAGTACGTGTAGCTTGTCGGACTCCGTTAGCGGTGGTGGTGAAACCATTGGTAATTGAGGTGGCTGAATTGAAATCGTGGACACTATTGATTAATTCGGCTTGCCAATACAAACGATAGGATTTATACGGAGAAATGGTCGCGCCCACAAAATAACTTCTGGATTTATCTAAATTGGGGTAATAATTATAACCGGCTTTGGCGCCAATGGAAATTCCGGGAAGGAATCGGGTGGTGGCGTAATTGGTTATAATGGGTTCGTTTTTATCGAAAATAATAGCCGTTCGGCTTCGGGTATTTACTTTGTGAAAGTCCTTGTTGAATTTCAAAGAGTATTTTACAAAACCTTTGGTACTGTCTTTTTCTTTCACATTTTTCTGTTCGCTTCCCGGCAGATAGATGTTTTTGAAGGTAAAGAAGATTTGGTTTTGCTTAATTATGGTATCCAGACAGCTGGTGGTTGGAATTTTGCCTTTTGGGCAAATAGGACATTTAGGATACATGTCTTCGATTTGAAATGTTTTCTTATCGAACATATCCGGAATGTCGGTTTCCAGACGAATCATTCTTGCTTGACCTTCGCCGTTATTTTGAAAACGGGTTTTGAAATTCACTCTTTTAAAACGAACGAATCTGTAATTCATAAAACTTCCGTTAGATCCCATTTTGTTAGGGTCATGGGAAGTCACGATTTCCATTTCCAGATTTTTTACTTTGTGGTTTTTATAGCTACGATTTGGGACATAAATACCGCGCATGGTAATAGTGGCGCTGGTGTCTTTGAGCATTTCGGGAGTGGTCTTGAAAGTATAAAAAACATTGCGTGTTTCCTGTGGATTAGCATCGTAAAATTCTAAGATGGAAACGTTTTTGAATGTTTTATGTGCTTCGGCTAAAGTGGCATCTAAATCTTCTTCGGTGGAGGTGTTCTCGTATTTTTTTATTGGTAAATAAATATTGTCGGATGCCAAATAAGAGTTGGATTGGTCAATATCGTTGATGGCAGCAAAAGTGTTTTCGGTGACTGTTCTTTCTCCTGCATAGGTTCTGAAATCGGATAAGGTAAAGTTGTTGTCTTTAAATTGCGTTTCGTTGTAAAAAAGATAGATTTTTCCGTTGGCAACATAGTTTTCTAAGTTTTGATAACTAAGAATCACTTCCATTTCCTGATCGGGAATAGGGTCGCAATTTTTTTGCAAAGCAAAACCATTTTGGTCAGCAACGGATGCGATTTCGTCAAAATTTTTATCTGATATGTCGTTAACAACCACTTTTTTCGGTCGTGTAGCGGGCGGTTTTCCGTTGTCGTAATTATTGGTAACAGTTAATCGGGTGGTGTAGGTTCCTTTGTTTTTATAAGTATGTTTGGGTTCAGCAGTTTTGCTGTAGCTTCCATCTCCAAATTCCCATAGATAGGAAAAACTGGGTTTTGGTGCACCTGCAATCGGAATCAACGGAGGTGTTTCTGGTTTGTATGAAACCGTATTTGCATTTTGACTGTAGTTTATTGTGGCTCTTCGGGTAACGGTATCTTTGACTTTTTTTTGTGAAAACAAGAACAAAGAACAAAGAAGAAAGAGAAAAGATAATAGTGGTTTCATAATCAAATTTGGTTTTAGCCCTGATGGTAGCGGCATCCTTTTATGTCTTTCTTTAAGACATAAAAGATACAGCGGACAGCAGGAATAAGCTACTAATATTTGGTAAGGATAGCGGTTTAAAATCTTTTAAAAATAGAAAAAAGTGATGAGTAAATCACCACTTTTTTCAGAATTTAAATTTGGGAATCTTTATTGGATCGCATTGATTGCGGCAATTAATTGGGCTTCGGTTCCTACAGTGGTTTCAGCTATTGTGAAAGTGTAAACATCGTTGGCCTGAACGGTTACTCCTTTGATGGCGTATCTCCAGTTTCCGTTTTCTTCGGTTACAAAAATCACGTGGCAGGCAAGACCAACAGGGATTTGACCGTAGTGTTCGCTGAATAATCCCTGGGCAGTGTAGGTGTCCAGTTTAGCAAGTGCATTGTTTCCTTCGCCGTCATAAGATAAATAAATGGCACTGTTTGTATTGTCATAACCATCAGGAGCATCGGCTAGAATGGTTGTTTTAGGTCTTGGATCGCTATAGAAACGGTCTACGTTTGTCCAGCCAAAGTTTCCAAAACTTACATAGTAGCTGTTTTGTCCTGCTTCTACACCGCCTTTTCCGCCATTAGTTCCATCGGCTTTTCGGGCATCCTGCCAAGCTAAGTTACCTTCGTCGTCGATGATTCCTTTCCATAAGGTCATGACAGTGTCAACGCCATCAGTAAGGCTGGTAGGAACTTGCAAGGTAATGTTGCAAGTGGTTGCTAATTCTTTACCGTTTTGGGTTGCTTTGATGAAGAATTCTCCTCCGGAGATTAGTAAGTTTCTATTTCCATCAGGCATGATTCCCATAGTTGGTTTGTTAGTTACTAGCATGTTTCCTTTGTCAAAAAGCTCTGCATATTCGATTTTTACTTCGCCAGTTACAGGATTTCCGTCTTTAGTTAGGCAATTTCCGTTGATGGTAATTTTTACGCCTTTTTCAGAAGTAAATGTTTTTACTCCGTTTTCGGCAGTAAAGGTAAATTTCTGAGTTATTTTGTCTAAGGCAGCTTGTCTAACATTTGCAAATTCTGCTGCTGTTGCGGGTGTTTTGTCGTTTTCGTCGTTGTTACAGCTTACTAATGAAATTGCCGCTAAAAATAAAAGTCCGATGGTTTTAATTGTTCTCATGATTTCTTGATTTTAATTATGGTTAAAATGATTTTACTTGTTTTATACTGTTATATCAATTCGGGTTTTAAATTGTTACCCCAGTATTTTAATTTTTTTAATTGTTTCTGATTCTGTTGTTATATCAATTCTTGTTTTAATTTGTTACCCCTGTTTTTCAAAATATTTTTTGTTCTTGTTTTTATATGAGTATATCAACATGGGTTTTGAATTGTTACCCTTTAATCTGAATTTATTTCAGATTCTTTTCTGATTTTTTTCAAACAAGGTTGTTTTTCCAAATGTTAAAGAACGTTTACAGTCATATATCAATATGGTTTTAAAAATGTTACCCCATTTTTTATTATTTTCGATAAAAGTTTTTTTATGGCAAATAATAAGGTGCATCCTGATCAATATTTGATAGAAGGATTGGCAAATAATGATTCGGCGATTATCAGGTCTATTTATAAGAAGTTTGTTCCCAAAGTAGTTTCTTATATCAGGAACAATTCGGGCGATGAAGATCAGGCTCAGGATGTGGTTCAGGAAATCATGATTTTGTTGTTCAATCAGGCTAAAGCCAAGCAATTGGAATTGAGCTGTCCTTTTGATGCCTACTTTTTTTTGTTGTGCAAAAGAAAATGGCTCAACGAATTAAAAAAAGCATCGAATAAAGGGGTAACAATTCAGGATGATTTGACATCTACTAATGAACCCACGGAAGAGATGGTGGCACAAACAGAAATATTTGAAGAGAAACAACAGCTTTTTGATATGATGTTTCAAAGATTAGGCGAAAAATGCCAGGAAGTTTTAAAGTTGAGTTTTACTTTGAAATCAATGGAAGAAGTAGCCGAGAAACTCAATGTAACCTATGGTTATGTTCGGAAGAAAAAGTCCTTGTGTACGGGTCAGCTTACCCAATGGATTCATGAACACAGTAGTTTTAAATTATTAAAAATTTAAGGAGTCATGAAAGAAGAGAAATACATATTATTCGATCAATACCTTCAAGGCGAATTGACAGACGAAGCCCGATTGGATTTTGAAAAAAAGCTTTCAGAAAACCACGAACTGGCATCAGAATTTGAAACTTTCAAAGAAGTACAAATACAGTTAGAAACGAAATTTGATTTTGCAGCTGACAGAGATGCTTTTGAAGAAAATCTAAAAGCGATTTCGAAAGAACATTTTAAAATTGATAAATCTAAGGTGATTTCTTTTAAACCATGGGCTTATCTAGTTGCTGCCTCGGTGGCACTTTTGTTTGGATTGTTTCTGTTAAATCCTAGTCCGAAACCTGTTTTTGAGCAATACAATCAATATGAAAACGCTTATCTGACCGAAAGGAGTGAGGGTGTTGCCAATTTGAAACAAGCCGAAGCCACTTTTAATGCCAAGAATTACAAAGAAGCGATTCCACTTTTTGAAGCGATTTTGAAAGAAAATAAAACAGCAGAGATTCAGTATTTTTATGGAGTTTCTTTATTGGAAAACAACCAAATTAAACAAGCTGAAACAGTTTTTAACGAAATAAAATCAGGAAATTCTATTTATAAAAACAAAGCCATTTGGAGTTTGGCTTTAGCCAAATTAAAACAAAAAGACTATAAAGGCTGTAAAGAAATCCTGTTGACGATTCCTTCCGATTATGAGAATTACGATAAGGTTCAGGAATTGATGGATAAGTTGGATTAGGTTTTTTGACACAAAAGACACAAAGAAAAAGTACAAAAGACATAAAGGGTAAAATAGATTACTCTTTGTGTCTTTTGCTTTTAAATATAATTGAGGCGAAACTTTTGTGCCTTTTGTGTTTAAATTTTAAAAAACTTTAGAACTTTGCGTTTTTAAAAATTACAATTGGAAACAAAACCCATAATTACCGATACCCACGCGCATTTATACAGCGAAGAATTTAATCAGGATAGAGACGAAATGATGCAACGCGCCTTGGCGGCCGGAGTCAGCCGTTTTTTTATTCCGGCAATCGATTCGGCTTATACTGCCGCTATGTATGATTTGGAACAAAAATATCCCGATAATGTTTTTCTAATGACGGGTGTGCACCCTACGCATGTGAAGGATAATTATCTGGACGAATTGCAATTTGTTGAGTACGAATTGAAGAAGAGAAAATTCTATGCTATTGGAGAAATTGGAGTCGATTTATATTGGGATAAGACCCATTTGAAAGAGCAACAATTGGCTTTCAAAAAACAAATCCAATTGGCAAAAGAATACCAATTGCCTATTGTTATCCATTGTCGTGATGCCTTTGATGAAGTTTTTGAAGTTTTAGAAGAAGAAAAATCAGCCGATTTATTTGGGATTTTTCATTGTTTTTCGGGGACTTACGAGCAGGCTTTGCAGGCTTTGTCTTATAATATGAAATTGGGAATTGGTGGCGTTGTGACTTTTAAAAACGGTAAGATTGATCAGTTTTTGGATAAAATAGATATAAAACACATCGTTTTAGAAACCGATGCACCTTATCTGGCTCCGGTTCCTTTTAGAGGAAAAAGAAACGAAAGTAGCTATCTTGTAAATGTAATCGATAAGTTATCAAATATTTACGGTATTTCAGTAGATGAAGTAGCGAGAATAACTACTGAAAATTCGAAAGCAATTTTTGGGATTTAAAGTAGAATTCGCTAAAATTTAATATTTTTTTTGTTCATTTGTTTTTCTAATAGTACCAAAATGCAAAAGTTTGACGAGATTCGGCCTTATTATGATTCCGAAATAAATAAAGCAATAAAAAAAGTGATTAATCATCCGATGTTGAAGTCGTTGATGAACTTTTCTTTTCCTGATGTTGCTGATGAAGTTTGGAAAGAACAATTGCTAAAAACGCATTCTATTCGTGATTTCCAATGTAATTTTATTTACCAATCGGTTCAAAAAGTATTAGAAAAAAGTTCAGAAGGCTTGATGACTGCGGGCTTTGAACATTTAGAACCCAATACCCCTTATTTGTTTATCTCTAATCATCGTGATATCCTTTTGGATACTACTTTGCTGAATGCTACTTTGTTTGAGCATGATTTGGTGATGACAGCTTCGGCTATTGGAGACAATTTGGTGAAACAACCTTTTTTGAATGTTTTGGCTAAGTTGAATCGCAATTTCTTAGTTCAGCGTGGTTTGTCGCCAAGAGAGATGTTGCAAAGTTCTAAAACCTTATCAGAATATATCAGTCAGTTGTTGCAACATGAAAATCGTTCGGTTTGGATTGCACAACGTGAAGGAAGAACTAAAGATGGTAATGATGCGACTAATCCGGGAGTATTGAAAATGCTCGGAATGGCTTCGGATGAAGCTAATTTGATGGATTATTTCAAAAAAATCAAGATTGTTCCTGTTTCCATTTCTTATGAATATGATCCTACCGACGCTTTAAAAATGCCTCAATTATTGGCGGAAGCTAATAATGAAGTGTATGTAAAAGAGGAAAATGAGGATTTTATGACCATTTTGAGTGGCGCTTTAGGACCTAAAAAACGTATTTTTATACACATCGGGAAAGTTTTAGATACTGAAATTGATGCTATTGTAGCTGAAAATGATAATTTAAACAAGCAAATCCAAGGATTAGCACAAGCCATAGATGATTCGATTTTGAAAAGCTATAAATTATGGCCAACAAATTATATTGCTTACGATATTTTAAATAACACCAATACCTATTCAGATTTGTATACTGAAAATGAAAAGGCGGTTTTTGTGCGAAGATTAGAAAAACGAATTGACGCAGAAAATCCTATTGCCTTGCAAGGAATATTGGCTATGTATGCAAATCCGGTAGTCAATAAATTGAAATACACCCATGAACTCAAGGACTAAAATTCTTTTAATTTATACTGGAGGAACTATTGGAATGCGAAAGGACTTTAGTACCGGAGTATTAAAAGTGTTTAATTTCAGTAAGTTGTTACAAAGAATTCCTGAGTTGAAACAATTGGATTGTGAGATAGAAACTATTTCGTTTCAGAATCCAATTGATTCTTCTAATATGAGCCCTTCTAAATGGGTAGAAATTGCCTCTATAATTGAATCTCATTATGCTCAATTTGATGGTTTTGTGGTGCTTCATGGTTCGGATACCATGTCGTACACGGCTTCAGCTTTGAGTTTTATGTTCGAGAATTTATCCAAACCAGTTGTTTTAACGGGTTCACAATTGCCTATTGGTGATTTGCGTACTGATGCTAAAGAAAATCTCATTACGGCCATTCAGATTGCATCTTTACAGGAAAATAACACCCCTGTTATTGCTGAAGTTTGCCTTTATTTTGAACACAAATTGTATCGGGGAAATAGAACAACTAAGATAAATGCAGAGCATTTTAATGCTTTTGCTTCGCCAAATTATCCTGCATTAGTTGAATCGGGAGTGTATTTGGATTGTAGAACAGAATTGTTTTTAGCTCGCGATGAGAATAAGGCATTTATGGTTCATCAATCATTAGATAATAATGTTGTTATTATAAAGTTGTTTCCCGGAATGTGTGAAACAGTTTTTTCGGCAATGCTTGAAATTCCAAATCTTAAAGGGATTGTATTAGAAACCTATGGCTCAGGAAATGCCCCTACCGAGGATTGGTTTATTAACGCATTGACTAAAGCAATTCATAGTGGTTTGCAGGTTGTTAATGTTACTCAATGCTCAGGCGGAAGTGTCAATATGGGACAGTATGAAACTAGTAGTGATTTGAAAAATTTGGGTGTGATATCAGGGAAAGACATCACTACCGAAGCAGCTATTACAAAATTAATGTATTTATTAGGACGTAAAATCCCTGCTGCTGAGTTCAAGGCCGTTTTTGAAACTTCTTTACGAGGAGAAATGATATAATAATTGCAATTTGGCTTTTCTAACTCAATTTTTTTCTTGTTATTTGCAAACCAAAATAGAGAGGTGTCCGAGTGGTTGAAGGAGCTAGCCTGGAAAGCTAGTATGTGGGTAACTGCATCGAGGGTTCGAATCCCTTTCTCTCTGCAAATAGAAATATCAAAATGAATCAAAACCCTTTAAACTCAATGTTTAAAGGGTTTTTTGTTTTTATCGAATATCAAATTATTTATTGTTTCTCAAAAAAAAGGTGCACAATCGGTGCACTTTAAAAATTGAAAAAACGGTGCACCTAATTTGGATTAACCCCTTGTAGAATAAGGTGTTCACGAGATGAACATCTTGCCTTGTGTTGACGATTATAGTAAATTAATTATCATCTTAAAGGTTACCAAAATGAAAGCAAAAATCACAGTTCTTTTCTATTTAAGAAAATCAAAAGTCAATGCTCATAAGCAAGTGCCGATTTATCAACGTATAACTATTGATGGACGACGTTTTGATGTTAGTACAGGTCAGTATGTAGAAGAGAGTAAATGGTCTTCTGAAGGTTATAAAATAAAAGGAAATTCTGAGGAAGCCCGTATAATAAATGGTCGACTTGATATGTTAAGAGCGGCTGTTTATGAAACAGAAAAGAAACTTTTTATGAGTCAGGTTGAAATTACATTTGAAAGTTTCAAAAACGAATATCAAGGTAAAAAGGCTCGTGAGCGTATGCTTATTCCAATCTTTGAAGAACACAACCGCAAAATGAAAGAGTTGATAGGTTTGGAATATGCCCCTGGAACCTATGAGCGTTACGTTACGTCGTTAAAGCATACTAAAGATTTTCTTCTTTGGAAATACAATGCAAGTGATATTGCAATTGATAAGATAGATCATGCTTTTATTACCGATTATGACTTTTATTTGAGAACCGAACGTAAATGTGCTAATAATACTGTGGTAAAATATGTTAAAAACTTCCATAAAATAATTAATCAATGTTTGGCCAATGGATGGATAAGCAAGGATCCTTTTGTTAATTATAAAGTGAAGCTTAGAGAGGTTATTCGCGAATTTCTTACCGAAAGTGAAATTGAGACAATTATTAATAAGGATTTACATTTTGAACGCCTGGAAGTAGTACGCGATATTTTTATTTTTAGTTGCTTTACCGGCTTGGCTTACATAGATGTGAAGCAATTAAGCCGGGATAATATTTCTATAGGAATTGATGGGGAAAAATGGATATTTAAGAACCGTCAAAAAACAGAAACGATTTCTAAAATCCCACTTTTGCATATGGCTATGGAAATTCTTAAAAAGTACGAAAACCATCCTTTATGTCTCAATCGAAATTGCTTGTTACCCAGTATGAGTAACCAACGTATGAACTCTTATCTTAAAGAAATTGCAACACTTTGTAAGATAAACAAAGATTTGACATTCCACATCGCCCGTCACACTTTTGCTACTACTGTGACTTTAACTAATGGGGTGCCTCTTGAAACAGTAAGTAAAATGCTGGGTCATACCAGTATAAAGACAACGCAGCATTACGCTAAAATAGTTGATAAGAAAATCAGTGATGATATGATGTTGTTGAGAACTAAATTAGATAATCAAAATTTAGAAAAAAGAAAATGTAAATAGATATATTATATTACAATATTGTTTTGGTTTGTTATGATTTAGTAAGAAATGGATTAGTAATATTATTTATTTTTGCCGTCACTAACAATCCAAATAAACTTACAAATGCTTTCATTTCAATATACCTTTAGAGATGAATTCTTAGAAAAGAGTATTCAATTAGAGAAACTAAAAAAGGATAAAATAAAGGGTACTAAAGAATTCATCTTATGGGCAGAAACTAAAATTGAAGAATTACATCATTGGTTAAAATCACATGATTTTGAAAAAATTCAGGATGAAATTGAGTTTTTCAAAGAAATAAAACCTTTGATTATCTCAAAATTAATTTTTCAAAAAGAAGTATTGCGCATTGAAACAAATGTTACTGGAGGGAAAATTCAAATCCGTAAATTTTATGAAATTGAGTTGAGAAAAATTTGTGGATATTCTCAAAATAACAATAAGTTCTATCAATACTATCGTTCCGGTTCAGAAGTATTTGATGAATTGTATTTCACAAGGGTAAGCAAAAAAGACATATTAGAAACGGAATGCATTCAGATTAATTTTGATCCTAAACTCTCCACATTTTTCGATTACAAATTGGCGAAAATTATTGCCTTTGATGACCTGGTTAAATATCTGGAAGTTCAAATCAGTGCTTTGAAGAGTAAAAGTCGATATGAGGAAAATCATTATACATCAAAACTCCACTGGACAGGTGCCAAAGTTGATTTGGTAGAATTAATCTATGCTTTGCATTGGCAAAAAGTGATTAACCATGGGAATATCGAAATCAAAGAAATAGCCTCCGAATTAAGCAGAATGCTCAATATAGATATCAACGACAATCTGTATCGAACATTCACAGATATCAAAAACCGTAAAAATCCAAATTCTAAATTCATTCAAAGTCTGGCAGATAATTTTAAAAAAATGCTAGTCGAAGAAAATAGCTTGTAATTTCTTTAATCTAATAAATTCCCAACTTGGGTACAACTTGGGAATTTTTTAAAAATCAGCCAAATCAATCCAAATCACATCAAAATTTAGGGTTAAAACCAAAACCCTAAAAACGTGTTTTTGGGTGTTTTGAAAAAATAGACCCCGAAAACACTAGCGTTTAGTACAATTTGATATAAAAAAACACCCAACTTGGGTTCACCTTGTGAATTTTTTTAAACCAATTGAAAGTAATTTGTTTTGTAACCATAACAACTCAAATCATGGATTTAAATGCTAGAAAATTATTCCCGGAAGTAGACAATTTAGAATTGCTAAGCTACCAGTTAATTACCAAAAGAGATTTGTTGAATTTTAGCAATCTGCTCTTTGAAGCACTTAAGGAAGCGGCTAATCTAAAAGCAGAAACTCCGCAATGGCTCAAATCGTCAGAAGTCCGTAAACTGCTCAAAATCTCTCCCGGTACTTTGCAAACCCTTCGCATCAACGGCACACTTCAATACAATCGGATAGGAGGTATCTTATATTACAAATATGATGATATTAAGAAACTGTTGGAAAAATAAATGAGACATCTTAAGTCTTAATTCTATAATCTTAATACTTGAATTATGAATTACATTAAACACCTTACCGGATTCTTCAATAAATCCAATCAAGATAATTCCATTAGTCCAACGCATATTAGTTTGTATCTGGCCTTATTCCAAAGATGGAACCTCAACCGCTTTAAAAATCCAATCATTATTTCGAGAGAAGAAATGATGACGACTGCAAAAATTAAATCAAAGGCTACCTATCATAAGTGTATGAAGGAATTGCACGATAGAAATTACATAATCTACAAACCATCTTTTAATCCCTATGAGGGGACAGAAGTCATTTTACCCGACTTGTCCAATAGTTGTTCTGCTGATGATTATAATGCTAGTTTAAATTTTGAACGAAGTAAACCAAAATATGAACCTGCAAAAAAACTAACGAGTTCAAATAAAGAACAAAGCAAACCAAAAAATGAATTGCCCACGGCTATTGAGCCTAGTGAAAATAAGGGGAGTTCAAATATTGAACAAAATAAGTCTAAAAAAGATGAGGTTAAAAATCAAACGGGTTCGGAATCAAATACCAGTTCAGATTTTGACTTAACCACACCAAAAAATGAACTTTTAACCCCCAAAAACGATAAAAATACCTCAGCCAGTTCAAAATTTGAACGAAGCGAACCAGAAAATGAACTTCTAAAGCCTTCAACCAGACTAAAAAATGAACGAACCGAGCTAAAAAACAGTCAGGTTGATGAACAGGTTAATATATATAATAATAAAACATTAGAAAACAATAATAAAACTATATATATACCCGAGGAAAAAAAAGAAGAAAGTAAATCAGATTTTATTGCTCCCACTATCGAATTAGTCAAAGAGTTTTTCCAGGAAAAAAAAGTAAGCGTCATTGAAGCCGAAAAGTATTTCAATTATTACAGCAGCAATGGTTGGAAAGTAGGGGGCAAAACCCAAATGAAAGATTGGAAGGCAGCTGCCCGGAATTGGATATTAAACCTGGACAAATTCAATCCCAAAAAAGAAACCGGCAATTTAGACCCTAAAAACCTCAACGTTTCAAATTCCAAAGACTATGCAGAACCACTTTGACCTTCAGGACACTTTTGAAATAAAAAATAACACAAAAATCTACGACCCCAAAAAATGTTTTCAATTTTTAGAACAGCAAGGCAAAAAACGCTATAATTCCAATTTTAAAATTGATCCAAAAGACATTCCGATTATCTACAAGCTTTTGATTTATGCGATTCAAGATCATAAGAGTGCTTTTCAGCTAGGGATTGACCTCAACAAAGGAATTATGCTTTCGGGACCAATTGGCTGCGGCAAGACCTCGTTGATGCATTTAATCAGGCCTTTTATGTATGCTAAAAATGATTATAAAATCATTGCTACACGACATATTTCATTTGAATTTGCTAAATCAGGTTATGATTCGCTGGCAGAGTACACGCTGAAATCTTCACAACAAAATCGTTTGTCAGCTTATTGTTTTGACGACCTCGGTGCCGAACAACAAATCAAACATTTCGGGAATGATTGCAATGTTATGGCTGAGATTCTAACCAGTCGATACGAGCATTTTGTTGAGAGCAAAGCGATAACCCACATTACAACCAATCTTTCAGCTTCAGAAATTGAAAAAGCTTATGGTAATCGGGTACGTTCCCGTTTAAGACAGATGTTTAACCTTATTGCTTTTGATAAAGAAGTAAGGGATAAGCGATAGATTTCACTAAATATTGTTAGTCAGTATAGATATGAAGAGTAGGGACTGAGTTAAGTGGGATAAGAAATCTTGAATTTTTTTTAATTGTATGTGGTCTATATGTTAATTTATTTTAAAAGTTGGTTCTTTAACTTGTGAACTAAAAGAACTTTTATATATTTGCAGCAAAGAAATTAATATGCCTGTACAATTATCAGATAAAAAATTAGAATTAATCGAAGAGCTGGGGATGCATTTCGAGAAGTCTGGTATGCAGCCTGCAGCTTCGAGAATATTTGCTTTGTTAATGATTTCTGATCAAGGCGAATTGTCATTTGAAGATATTTATGGGATTTTGAATATGAGTAAAAGTGCAGCAAGTAATAGTATTAATTTTTTAATCGCTTCTGATCAGGTTGATTTTATAACTAAACCTGGTGAGCGTAAAAGATATTTTCGATGTAAATTAAAATCTTTAAAAGAAGGTGTTCAGAAGATGCTTGAGAGTATGGATGTTTTTAATTCTATTTTAAAAAAGGTTCTTGAGCAACGTGCTGAAGAAACAGAAGAATTTAATAAAGGATTAGAGGATGTTGTGAGCTATCTTGATTTTATGAAGATGGAATTGCCAGCTTTGTTTTTAAAATGGGAAAATCTAAAAAAATAATTTTTTTACCTCTTTGGTTCTTTTTGTTAAGAACTAAAAAAAATAAGTTTAATTATGAATAAAAAAAATGTCTTAAGCTTAGTCTCCTGCTTTTTATTAGGAATCCCGACTTATGCACAGAAGGTTTTTAGTTTAAAGGAGTCTATAGATTATAGTTTAAAAAATCACGGAAGTAATGCGATTTATTTGAATGAAATTAAAATTGCTAAGAGTAGGTCAAAGGAAGCTTTGGCAGACTATTTACCACAGGTAAGTGGCTCTTTTTCATTGGATGATAATATAAAACGCCAGACAACAGTTTTGCCAGGTGCTATGTTTGGGAGTAATCAGGATGTTCAAGTGCAATTTGGAAATAAGTTTAATACTACAGCTGTATTACAATTGGATCAGACTATTTATGATCAGGCGTTGATTTATGGAATAAAAGCGGGTGCTCCTGCCAAAATTATTGCCGAACTAAAACGTCAAAAAAACAATGAGGATCTGATTTATAATACGGCAACAGCTTATTCTCAAATTCTTTTGTTGAAAGAGCAACAAAAAATGCTTTTTGCTAATGAAAAGCAATATGATGAGTTGTTTGCTATTTCTAAATTTCGTTTAGAGAAAGGAGTGGCTAAAAAGGTAGATTTGGATAGAGTAATGGTTCAGCTTAATGATATCAAAGCAAAACAAAAACAGATTCAAACGAATATTAATGTAGCTTATGCTTCTCTTAAGAATGAAATGGGTATGCCTCAAGAGACATCTTTTACTATAGAGGAGAGTCTTGATTATACTAAATATTTACAATTTACAAATGATAGTTTGGATGTAAAGAGTCTTGTTGATTACAAATTACAATCTCAAAACATTGCTTTGAAGGAAATTGATGTAAAGAGAAAACAAGCGGCTTATTTACCTACTATTTCAGGATATATCAGGAATGGACAACAGGCTTTCGGAAATGAATTGGATGCAGCAGTAAGTAATTGGAAAAATTTTTCAGCTATTGGTTTGAAAGCAAATGTCCCTATATTCAGTGGGATGCGTAAGCATTCGCAATTACAGCAAAGTCGCTTGGAACTGGAGAATGCTAAAGAAGATTTTAATTTAAGTATTGGGAAATTTGAGTTGCAGTTTCAGAATGCCAATAAGCAATTACAAGAGAACATTGCAACATTGAATTCAAATAAAAGTAATATGGATTTATCAAAGAGTGTATATGAAACCGGTGTGTTTGAATATAACAAAGGGGTTTCTTTACTCTCTGATTTGTTGAATGCTGATTTTTCCTATCAGCAGGCTCAATCAAATTATTTTTCTTCCTTATATAATTTGATTACTAATCGTTTGCTATATGAAAAGGCAAAAGGATCTATAAGCAATTTTGTAAATCAACTATAATCATAATTTAAAACTATAATGAAAAAGAAAATTATTGTAATATCAAGTGTATTGTTACTTTTTGTTTTAGTAGGCTTTGTTTTAAGTGAAAACAAAAAAGCTATTGATGCAAAAAATGTAGCAATAGATCGTTCAGCTATTCAGGTAGCTGTTACAGTTGCAGAGGTGTCAAAACAAAAAGTATCGGCAAATCTTGAATTACCAGCTACATTAGAGCCTTCAAAGGAAGCTGATATCGCAGCTGTAACTTCAGGTAAAATAACTAGTCTTCGTATTGCTTTAGGTTCAGTTCTTTCTACGGGTCAAGTTATAGGTACTGTAGATACCCGTCAGCAACAAATCAATCTTAAAGATGCAAAAGAAGTTCTTGCAAAAGCCCAAAAAGATTATCAGCTCAATAAAGATTTGTTTGAAGGAAATGCTGGGACTGCTCAAAGTGTAAAAGATGCTGAACGTATCTTGGAAAGTGCTCGTATTAAGTTGTCACAGGTAAATCAACAACTAGGTGACGCAGCTATTAAAGCTCCGATTAACGGTGTAGTTACAGCTAAGAGTGCCGAGGTAGGTGAATATATCAATATTGGAGCTCCGATTGCAAAGGTTGTTGATATTTACAATTTAAAAGCAGTGGTTTTTGTGAGTGAAAAAGATGTTTATAGATTGAAATTAAGTCAAAATGCTGAGATCACTGCTGATGTTTTACAAGGTAAAAGTTTTGGAGGTAAAATAAGTTATATCTCTCCGGTTGGCGATGAAAATCACAATTACCGTGTTGAACTTACAGTGAGTAATAAGTCGGCCATTCTAAAAGCCGGAACATATATTAAGGTTAATTTTAATTTAGGTGTTCAGTCAGATGTGTTACAAATACCGAAAATAGCTCTTGTGGAAGGAACTAAAAATCCATATGTATATGTGGTTTCTGCTAATAAAGCTGTCCAAAGAGTAATTACTGTTGGACGTGAATTTGGAGAGCAAATAGAGGTTTTAGGTGGATTGGACGAAGGTGATGAAGTTATTGTAACCGGACAAATCAACTTAACATCAGGAAGTAAAATTAAGAAAATTGCTGATAATTAATATTCTATTGAGAATGTTAAAAAGAATCAGTTGTTGCTGTTCTAACCATAAAAAAATATAAGATGTCAATTACAGAATTATCCATAAAAAGACCTTTACTAATTACTGTAATCTTTGTTACATTGATTCTTTTCGGATGGATCACATATAAACAATTAGATTACAATCTTTTGCCAAAATTTGAGGCAAATGTAGTTTCGGTACAAACGGTATATAGAGGAGCTTCGTCAGATGAAATTCAAAATAGTGTGACAAAGCCGGTAGAAGAAGCTGTGTCCACAATTGAAGGTGTTAATACTGTTTCGTCTGTTTCTCAGGAAGGTGTTTCAGTGGTAACTATTGAATTAAAATCAGGTTTTGATATGAACAAAGCTCAAAGAGATGCTGAGCGAAAAATTAATGAAATAAAATCGAAATTACCTTTAAATGCTGATGAGCCATTAGTTAGAAAATTTAGTACAGATGAAATGCCAATATTACGAATTAGTGTTACTGGTAAGTTGAGTGATTCTGAATTATATGATTTAGTAGATAATAAAATAAAACCACTGATTGAGAATGTTAGTGGTGTCGGTCAAGTTACATTGATTGGAGGTAATGAAAGAGAAATTCAGGTTACATTAGATAATGATAAGCTACAATCGTATGGGGTTTCTTCCAACCAGGTGAATCAAATTATTGCTAATAGTAATACTTCTTATCCTGCCGGTAGTATTGAGTCTAACAGTAGCCGATATTCCATTCGATTAGATGCAAAAACTTCAAAAGTAGAAGATATGCGCAATTTAATCATCAGGGAGAATGCTGATGGAAGCCGTATATTATTAAAAGATGTTGCGGCAATTACAGATACACAAACAGAACCAACAACTATAAATAGGATTAATGGAGTGTCGGGAATTGGTATTCAGATTAATAAACAGGCTGATGCTAATGCAGTTGAAGTAAGTCAGCAAGTAAAAACAAAATTAGAAAGTATAAAGCAGGAATTTGCAAAACAAGGTTTTAATTATGTAATCGCTGCTGACCAATCTGTATATACGCTCGCATCTGCAGATGCAGTTATGCATGATTTATTCTTGGCTATTTTGATTGTAGGAGGAGTAATGTTGTTGTTCCTGCATAGTTTGAGGAGTTCAATGTTTGTATTGGTTGCGATTCCTTCTGCAATGATACCGACATTTATATTGATGTATGTTTTTGGGTTTTCTTTAAATCTGATGACATTAATGGGGCTTTCGCTTGTTGTGGGTATTCTTGTGGATGATAGTATCGTGGTTCTGGAAAATATATATCGTCATATGGAAATGGGTAAAGATAAGGTCGAAGCTTCGCTTAAAGGACGTAATGAGATTGGATTTACTGCAATGGCAATTACTTTGGTGGATGTTGTAGTTTTCGTGCCTCTTTCATTTGCAGGAGGTCTTATTGGTAATATCCTTAGAGAATTTGCTTTGGTTGTTGTTTTTTCTACTTTAATGAGTTTATTCGTGTCGTTTACCTTAACACCATTGTTAGCTTCAAAATGGGGAAAATTAGAAGTATTGAATAAAAATACTTTTATGGGTAGATTGAATATTGGTTTTGAAGCCTTTTTGGATAGGTTAAAAGAAAGTTACGGTCGTATTTTAATTTGGAGTTTAGGACATAAAAGGTGGATTTTAGGAGGTGTTTTCGTGTTGATGATTGGTTCCTTTACATTATTGGGTAAGGGTTTTATTGGGTCTTCTTTTTCCGGTAATGGGGATAGAGGGGAATTTACCCTGCAATTAGAAACTTCTCCTCAAACTCCCTTGTATTTAACCAATCAGAGAGTAAAAAAAGTAGAACAATTGTTGCTTTCTCAACCAGAAGTAGTTAAGGTTTTTACTAATGTAGGAACACAAAGTGGTTCAACAGGAGGAAGTTCGTCCAGCAGTAATGTTGCAGAATTAGCTGTAACATTGGTAGACAAGGAAGAACGTGAAATTTCGACAGAAGATTTTGGAGCGAAAATTAGAAATGAATCGGCTAATATTCCTGGTATAAAAGTAAGCATAATGCCGACAACTATTGCCGGTACAATCTCACTTCCAATTCAGATAGCAGTTAAGGGTACAGATATGGATTCGATATGGAAAGCTGCTCGATTGGTGCGTGCTATTGTAGCCAAAACACCTGGAACAGATTATGTGGAATACAGTACTAAAAATCCAAAATCGGAAATTTCTATAGATTTAAACAGAGAAAGGGTTTCTCAGTATGGGTTGACTATCCCTGAAGTGGGTAATGCTGTTCAATTAGCCTTTAGGGGAGATAATCAAACAAAATATAAGGAAAGCGGAGAAGAATATCCTGTTAATTTGACTCTTGAAAAAGCTGATCGAATGGATATTGATAACGTTAAACAGTTGACAATTAAAAATAATTCAGGTGCAGTTGTAAGGTTGGATCAAGTGGCCGATGTTAGGGAAACATTGGGGCAGGCGGTGCTTGAGAGAACAGATAAATTAAATACAATTAAAGTGACTTCTGCTGCTGTTGGCCGTCCTAGTGGTACTATAGTTGCTGATATTCAAAAGAAATTGGAGACTGTTACTCTGCCACAAGGAGTTACAATTGATTATTTGGGAGATGCCAAAAACCAGAAAGAAGCTTTTGGAAGCTTAGGTTTTGCTATGCTATTAGGTATTCTTCTGGTGTATCTTATTATGGTCGCTTTGTACGAAAGTGTTGTATATCCGTTTGTAGTATTATTTTCCATACCGGTAGCCATTATCGGGGCTCTTTTAGCTCTGGCCTTGACCATGGAGTCTTTAACAATTTTTGCAATAGTAGGTTTAATTATGTTATTGGGACTTGTAGCCAAAAATGGAATTTTAATAGTTGACTTTACTAATCAATTAAGAAGTGAAGGCTTATCTGTTACAGAAGCATTGGTTGAGGCTGGGAAGGAGCGTTTGCGTCCGATTTTAATGACCACAATTGCTATGATTGTGGGTATGTTGCCTATTGCATTGGCACATGGAGCTGGTGCTGAGGTAAAAAATGGTATGGCCTGGGTAATTATTGGAGGATTGACCAGCTCTTTATTGCTGACCTTGGTTTTAGTTCCATCGATGTATATGATTATCGAGAAAATGAGGTTGAAAGTTAACGGATGGTTTTCTAGTCACGAAGATTTGAAAGTTCAAAAGTTAGAAAATTCAATAGAGGTTTAGGGAACTTTTTATTAATATTCTATAACTCAAATTAAAAATGAAAACAAGATTAACAATTTTATTATCAGTATTAGTATGCAGTGTTTATGGACAGAAACATAATTTAACCATTACACTGCCAAATATTAAGAATTCTGATGGAGGAATTCATGTTTCAGTTTACGATAGTAAAAATAAATCCTCATTTACCAAAATAGGTTATGAATTTAAAGTGATTGATTTCAAAAATGATGGGGTAAAAGGCAGATATGTTATAAAGAATCTGCCAGAAGGAGAATATGCTATTGCAATTTATCATGATGAAAATGGGGATAAAAAATGTAACACAAACCTTATTGGTATACCTAAAGAGGGATATGGATTTACTAGGCTTGAAAAAGTTTGGTCAATCCCTAAATTTGATGAATGCAAGGTACTTCTAAATAAGAATTTGTCTGTTCCCATTAATCTCATTTATTAGATAGCTCAGTATAGCAATCTTGTTACAATAATATTGGCCTCCTTTACAGGAGGCTTTTTTGTAGGCTTATTTTAGGATGAGAAATACAAAAGATATTGGAAAGTAAAAATTATTGATAATAACGAAATTAATGTTAATTTTATTAACGAATTCGTTGTTTTTTAACAAGCTGATAATTATAGCGTAGATGATTAATAAGAATAAAAAAATTACATTGAATTATGGATTTAATATTATCATACATAGGGTTTTCACAATCAATTTTTGCAATAATAATGATCTTGACAAAAAGACCAATGAAAATTGCATCGATAATACTATGTGTGTTGTTAATGGTTTTTGCATTGACCTTTGGGTTTGATATACTTCAACATTATGGTATACTGCCTTCGCGTAGATGGTTTTTGTCATTAAGTCTTAGGATGATGTGTGCTCCATTGTTGTTTTTGTATACAAAATATATAACTAAGGATTTTAATAAATTTAATCCACGCGATTACTTACACGCAATACCATCCATTTCTTTAATACTTGTGTTCTTGATTTTGAAGCTTCAACCGGAAAATAATTCAATTTCGGCTGAATTGTTTTATGAAAAATATAAATTGTTGAGGATGATTTACGGGTGGATTTTTATTTCACTCATAACGTATTATGTTATAAAAGCTTTGACAATTGTAATACAATTTAAAAAGCAAATTAAAGATAACTATTCGTTTAATTCGTATAAGATAAGCCTTGATTGGCTATTTGTAATGATAATTCTGTTTGTTCTTTTAATATTATTGATAATAATTAGTAGTGTTTTGTATGAACAAGGTATGATTAATACTAAAGTTTATATTTTCAGGCATATATTAGAGCTTATCCACGTTTATACATTGAGTATTTGGGGTTTTCATCAAAAACAATTGATATCAGGTACCCAAACTGATTCAGATGGTGAATCTGATTTTGAAGAGGTGTCATCTGGTAAATATGTGAAATCAGGCTTGAAAAAAGAGGATGCTAAGAGCTATGTGGAAAATCTTATAAAGTATATGGACGATTCAAAAGTATGGAAGGATAGTGAATTGTCTATTGCAAAATTAGCATCTCAA
Organism: Flavobacterium sufflavum; assembly: GCF_004016525.1. Classification (GTDB taxonomy): domain Bacteria; phylum Bacteroidota; class Bacteroidia; order Flavobacteriales; family Flavobacteriaceae; genus Flavobacterium; species Flavobacterium sufflavum. Next base: position 220,139 of record NZ_SACJ01000001.1, on the reverse strand, counting down.
ACATCAATTTCAAAGCATCAATTATCTGAAGTTCTTAATGAATATCTTGGCAAAAATTTTTATGTTTTTGTAAATGAATACAGGATTGAATATGCAAAGCAATTGTTAATGAATAAAGAATATAGTAACTGGTCAATTATTGCAATAGCTTATGAATGTGGTTTCAATTCTAAAACAGCATTTAATATTTTTTTTAAAAAGTATACGCAACAGACTCCTAGTGAATATAAAAAAATCATTGTCTCTGATCCGGAAAAGTGATTTAGGATTAGTAAAATGGAATACAATTTTAGACAGTAGTGAACTTAAGTTTACTACTGTTTTTTTTTATGCTTTAGGGTGTGAGTAATTATGAAAAAAGAGGGTTGTATTGCAAGGGTAATCCTGTCTAAAATCTAATGAATTATTTATTTTGGTTTATCTGATAAGTGATTTTGAGTGCTTGAGAGGTTTTTTTAGTTGTTTTTGTGATTTTAAGGATAATTAAATGTTTGTTTTTTTATGATTATTTTTAGTGTATGTGTAATTTTATTTACTTTTTTTTATTTAAAGTAAAATTTTTTTCATCCGTACAATTTGTACTTGTTGTTTTAAATAGAGCGTTAATCCCTTGTAATTCAGTATTCCGAGTTAAGTGTACAAGATTCCCAATCCAAAAGAACATGTTTTTTTATTGGGAAAATAAATCGAAACAGTTTTGATGAGTTCACGATATAAATTTGTTAACCAAGATAAAAGTTTGGAAACAACTTAATAGAACTATTACTAACCGTTTGAAAATTTTAAAAATTATTATGAAAAAGATTCTCGTTCTTTTACTAAATGACAGTTAAAGTTAATTATTGACTTCATTTAGACGCTTAAACTTATTTTAAAACAATATTTAATTTTAGAAATATTATTATGAAAACAAAACATTTATTATCCATGTGTGTGATTTCCATTTTTTCATTATCAAATGGTTTGATGGCACAAAAAGTGGATAAAAATAAAAATCAACAAGTTTCAGATTCAACTTCTACTAATAAAAAAGAAGAAAAAAATAGAAATGTAATGTTAAATGCAGATAGTAATATCGGTCCGCGAAATGTAAACATCGGTTTACCATTCACTGGAGATGTTGTTATCTTAGAAAATGATCTTCCTGTTGTATATTACTTTTATCCAACAATCCCAACTACTTCTTGGAGAATGGATAACAGTTTGTCTAAAATGGGACTAATGTCTTTTGCCGAAAGTGCAATCACGACAGGTAAAGTAGGATATGCTGTGAAAAGCTCTGATAGGGATGCCAGTACTAAATTGAAAGGATTTGGGTCTGTATATGTAAATTCATTTGGAGCGTCCAGATATGATTTAACGCTAACTGGACCTCTTGGAAAAAAAGGATGGGGATATATGGTGGATGCCTACAAGAATTTTGACAGAGGTAATGGGACTAATTATAAATTTACCCCATGGAATGACAATACGACAATGCTTAAATTTGCCATTCAGAAAAAATACAGCAAAGGAAATGTGCGTTTGCTTTATAAATCTATTAATGTTCAGTCAGTAGTAACCAATTATAGTCCATTGACCTATAATGGAAACGGTAAGACTACTCCTTTGAGTAATTTTGAGTTAGGAACAGATTCGTATATTCTGGAGACTGGTAAGATACCTTATTATGATTATAATACAGGTGTAGCCTCTTATGCTGATCTAAACAGTAGTAAATTTTCTCGTACAAACTCCAATTCTTTATATTTAACAGGAGAACATAAATTTTCTGGTGGTTGGAATATGACGTATTCAACAATGTATCAGGATGTAAATAGCCCCTTGGCAATAACGTTTCCTTTAACTCTTGGTGTTTATGACCCGGATCGTGCTGCTGCAAGTAATTGGAGTTTTAAATATGCTGGTACGTCTAATGCTTATACTGGTTCTGCACAAATGGTTTCTTCACAGATGATACCACAGTCTAAAAATAATTCAATATTTACCAGAGTGGAATTGACTAAAAAGTTTGGTGTACACGATGTTCGTTTTGGACTTAATCAACTCTACACTCATAGACAATATAATGTTAATTCAGGTTTGTATTTCCAAACAGTTGAAGCTAATCCTAAACTTTTGGATATGTATGTTTTTGTTCCGGCATTTAATATGTCTGTAAAAGCTACTAATGATCATAGTTTGATGCCTGCATCTGCCGGTGGATATGGAAGTGCTACAAATGATAAATACAAAAAGCTGGCTTTATATGCAACGGATGATTTTAAATTAGGAAAAAGATTAGATGTAGGTTTTGGAATTCGTTTAGAAAACCAAACAATTAGTGATAAAACAAATCCCTATATCAATGATTTTGTAAAGGATAGACCTTTAATCAGCAAAGATTTCTCAAATCGATTGAATAAAGTAGGAGCTTTTAATTTTGTGTATAAAATAACGGGTCAGTTTGGTGTTGTAGGAGATGCTACTTATAACTCATGGTATGAGCGTTATTGGGACTATGCTTTTAGAGATGCAAATGGGAATCCTATTCCTGATCCATCAACTCCAGGTGCAAAACCTATGCAAACTGAGGGTAAAGAATTTCAAACAAACGTAAAAAACTTTGGTGGTGGTATTTTTTATAATTTAGGGAATAGCATGCAACTGGTATCTAAGTTAACTTATATCTCTAAAGATAATATTAGAGCTAGTCAATCGGTAACTAACCCTGCTAATCAATCTGAAAGAACAACTTTTGATCCAATTATTTATGATCTAAGTACAGTGGGATGGACTACTGATATTATGGCAAATCCATTCAAAAACTTTTCTATTCATTATTTGTTGACTGTTCAAGCACCTAAATACCAAAATTATTCGTATTCTGCTTATGGGACTACATATGACTATGGCGGTAAATATATTCCTGAATTATCAGGAGTGTTAATGGAAATTGATCCGAGTTACTCTTTGAAAAATGGTATTAGGCTTTGGGCAAGTTTACGTTATTTTGGAAAACAATATGGTAACCCTACAAATGTACTTTATTATAACGGATGGTGGGAAAACTTTGGAGGTGTTGACTACCGTGTAAGTCGTGATATCAACTTGAAACTACAGGTAACGAACTTCTTGAATCAGCAAGGTGTGAAAGGTAAGATACAAGGTGCTGATCAAATTACTGATGCTGCTCCTTTTACTAATCGTACTATTGTAGCGAGTGGTATTCGTCCAAGAACATTTGAGTTAACTTTACAATATAAATTCTAAACAATCAATTTTACATTTTAAAATTTGACAGCACTATTATAAAGTGCTGTCAAATTCAAAAAAAAATAACTTTAATTTAAATACTATTATTATGAAAACAATTAAAATGATGTTCGCAGCTGCTTTACTTATGTTGGTATCAGTTACTGTAAAAGCGCAAGATAAAAAAACAGATTTCTTTGTTGGTAAATGGGAATGTTTAACTGTTGGAACTCCTGGGGGTGATGGTAAATCTACCATAATTTTGAAAAGAAATGCAGAAGGAAAATTGACGGGTTCGTTAATAGCAATGACTAGCTCAGGAAGTGATAATGTTTTTTCAAGAGTAGATGAAAAAGAAAAATCTGTTACTGTGTATTTCAAAGCAAACGGTTATGATGTGTATATCTATCTAGAAAAGGTAGATGATAATCATTTGACAGGTAGTACTATGGATATGTTTGATACTACGGCTACACGTGTCGTTGAAAAAGGCTAAATAGTCCTTAGTTAAAAAAAATGGTTTGTTAGTTAGTTAGTTAATAAGGGTGACTTTTTAAAAGCACCCTTATGATTTCCTACTTATTTTTTTATAGCGTTTTTTGTCCTAAATAATAGTTTTTTTAAATCCTCACCTATTCCTGATTGGAATTATTCAATCAATCTTTATTCTATATTATTTGTAAATAATATATTTAATTAACTAAATATCATTTATTTAAATTCAGATAAAACAGCAATGTGTTTATCAAAAATATTCCATTGGATTAATGGGATGGTTTCTTTATATAGTTATGTTAAGCAATTAAGATGAACTCATTTTTAGAAATTAATTTAATATGTTAGAAAGAATCAATTATGAAAACAACTATAATAAAAAGAGCTTTTTATATTTTGATTTTCTTCGGTTCATTGAAAATCAGTGCTCAAAAGGAAATTAAACGAACTGCTTTTTGTAATCCAATAAACCTGAGTTATAGGTTTCAACCTGAGTTACCATCTCGTCGTGAAGCGGCTGATCCAACAATGGTATTGTACAAAGGCAAATACTATTTATTTGCTTCTAAATCGGGAGGATATTGGGTTTCAGATAATTTGTTGAATTGGTCTTTTATTACAAGTCCTGATCTTCCATTGGAAGATTATGCACCAACTGCTTTAGTAATGAATGAGGAAGTTTATTTTATGGCTTTAGATCGTAGAATTTATAAGTCGTCAGATCCAATGAGCGGGCGTTGGCAAATTGTAAAAGATTCTTTAGATATATATGCAGGAGATCCCTGTTTATTTTTGGACGATGATGGACGACTCTATCTGTACCACGGATTGACAAATTCGAAACCCATCCGTGGAATAGAATTAGATAAAAATACATTTAATCCAATAGGGGAAGAAAAGAACCTTTTAAATACCAATCCAAAACTAAATGGATGGGAAAGAACCGGTGACTACAATACGGAACAGAAAAGACCCTTTTTAGAAGGAGCCTGGATGACCAAACATGATGGAAAGTATTTCTTGCAATATGCTGCTCCGGGGACTCAATATAAAAGCTATAGTGATGGATTATTCATTAGCGAACAGCCATTAGGTCCATTCAAATTAGCTGATAATAATCCGTTTTCATACAAACCTGAAGGATTTGTTTGCTCAGCTGGGCATAGCAGTACTTTTCAGGACAAATATGGTAATTACTGGCATGCAGTTACCATGTTAGTGGGTTTAAAACATCGTTTCGAAAGAAGAATAGGATTGTTTCCTGCTTTTTTTGATAAAGATAACGTGTTTTATACCTATACCGGATTTGGGGATTTTCCACATACTGTTCCAAACAAAAAGATGAATGGCCCTGAGGATTATCAACCTTCTGCCATGTTACTTTCTTATAATAAACCAATTGAGGTTTCTTCTGAATTGGAAGGACATTCAAAAGCATACGCAAGCAATGAAAACATTCAAGATTATTGGAGTGCCAAAACTGGTGATAAAGGAGAATGGTTAATGATTGATTTACAGAATAAATGTAAAGTTAGCAGCGTTCAAATAAATTATTATGATGAAGCTACCAATATTACGGAACGATCACCATCTATTTATCATCAATATTTACTTGAGTATTCTAATGATAAGATAACCTGGAAAACGATTGTAGATAAAACAAAAAACACTTCTGATGCTCCTCATGATTATGTCGAATTACAATCAGCCATATCTGCCCGTTACATTCGGATCACTAATTATCATGTTCCGGATGGGAAGTTTGCAATTTCCGATTTTCGTGTCTTTGGTAAGGCTAATGCAAATAAAACTGAAGCAGTTACAACTTTTACAGCGGTACGTGATATTGCTGATGCATGTACCACGACGCTTAACTGGTCTAAAAAAGAGAGAGCAACAGGTTACAACATTCGCTATGGAACAGCTCCCGATAAGTTATACCTGAATTATCAGGTTTTGGGTGCAAACTCATTGACTATTCATAGTCTTAATGCGCTTCAGGATTATTATTTCACAATTGACACTTTTAATGAAGCCGGAATAACGAAAGGGGAAATTGTTATAAAAGTTCCAACAACCACAAAAAAATAGTAGACAACCAAACTACCAACAAAAAATATGAAAAAAGCAATTTTTATAATGCTTTTGTTAAGCCCATTTATGACTATAAATGCGCAGCGAAAGTTAGAAACAATTAATGAATACTGGCGTTTTGAAAGAAGTGATGTTAATTCGGCACAGGATGCAGCATTCAATGACCAAAATTGGGATATTGTAAATCTACCACATACATGGAATGCTGATGACGCCATGAAAGGGATTAATTATTATCAGGGAATTGGCTGGTATCGAAAAAAAATGATCAGTAAAATTAGTCAGGATAAAAAATATTGTCTGTATTTTGAAGGTGCCTTGCAGGATGTATATGTATTTGTGAACGGAAAACAAGTGGGAAGACATCAGGGTGGTTATTCTGGTTTTAGGTTTGATGTTACATCATATTTAAATAAAGGGAATAAAGCAGTAAATCAAATTGCGGTTAAAGTTGATAATACTCTCAATCCTTCTATCGCTCCCTCAGCTTTTAGTGCTGATTTTAATTTCTGGGGAGGTATTTATCGAGATGTTTATTTGGAAGAATATAATCAGGTACATTTTCGCAACGACAACTATGGTTCGAAAGGTGTATTTGTAGAAACGCCTGAAGTAAGCAACGAATCAGCGAGTGTAAAGATTTGGGGCGAAATCAAAAACGAGGGATTAAATGCATTATCGGTAAAGATTAAAAATATAATTGTTGATGCCGAAGGGAAAATAGTTAAAGAATTAATCTCAAAATTAAAAGTCGAATCTGGAAAAAATACTCCTTTTACAGCGTTGTCTGGAAAAATAACAACACCAAAATTATGGTCTCCAGATTCTCCTTATCTTTATCGTGTAAAGACCCAAATTATTGAAGAAAAAACAGGAGCAATTTTAGATTTGATAGACAATCCTCTTGGGTTTCGTTGGTTCAGTGCTGATACAAAGCAAGGATTCATGCTTAATGGGAAACCTATAAAATTAATCGGTGCCTGTCGCCATCAGGATTATGAAGGGTTAGGAAATGCGTTGAGTAATGATTTGAACCGTTATGATATTAAACTGATTAAGGAAATGGGGGCAAATTATATCCGAATATCTCATTATCCCCAGGATCCTTCCGTGCTGGAAGAATGTGATAAGCTAGGATTGATAGCTTGGGAAGAAATACCCATTGTAAACGCAATTACTCCTACAAAAGAGTTTTTTGAAAACTGTCGTATTAATTTGACCGAGATGATCAGACAGCATTATAATCATCCATCTGTTATGCTTTGGGGTTATTCTAATGAGATATTAATTGGCGGTTATTCTGATGCACTTGGCGAGTTACATAAGGAATTGGAAGCATTATGTCATAAAGAAGATCCTAATAGACTTACGGGGCTGGCTTTTCACGCAAGTCCGCTTTACAATAAAAAAGGACTGGGTGATTTGCCTAATATTGTTGGATGGAATCGTTATGAGGGATGGTATCGAGCAACACTTGCTGATTTTGGGAAATTTTTAGATGAAGAAAATACTAAATATCCAAATCGTCCTTTAATAGTAAGTGAATATGGTAGCGGATCTGATACACGCCTTCATAGTCTAAGCCCGGAAAGCTATGATTTCAGTATGGAATACCAACAGCTATTTCACGCTTCTTATCTGAAACAAATCCTTGAAAGGCCTTTTGTGATTGGTTCATCTATTTGGAATTTTATTGATTTTGGAGTGTCTAAACGAGGAGAATCTATGCCTGGAATCAATAACAAAGGTATAGTTCGATATAACCGTAAGCCTAAAGATATCTATTATTTTCTACAAGCAGCACTTACTAAAAAGCCAGTGCTTTATATAGCTTCTAGAGATTGGGTCGATCGTATCGGAACTTCTGCTTCAATAAACGAAAATTTCGCAAAACAACAAGTCAAAATATTTTCCAATTTGCCTGAAGTGGAATTATTGGTTAATGGTAAATCGGTTGGTAAACAAAAAGTAGTTGATTTTACTGCTGTTTATGAAGTCCCTTTTGAAGACGGCAAAAATATTCTCGAATTAATTTCAGGAAATCAGAAAGATGTGTGTATCGTTAATTTCAAAGTTCTACCTTATGATTTGCGAAGCAGTAAGGACAAGGAATTGGTTGTAGCCGTAAATGCAGGTTCAAAATGTTTTTTTACCGATCCTGATAACCGTGTGATTTATCAACCGGATCAAGCCTATCGAGAAGGTGGCTGGGGACATATTGGTGTTGATTTAACAAAAAAAACGACTTTAAATATGCCTCATAATGTCAAAGCTACCACTATTGATCCACTTTTTCAAACAGCTAGATTAGGTATGGAAGCCTATAAGTTTGATGTACCGGACGGTCGTTACGAAATTGATTTACAATTTTGTGAACTGCAGGAAAGTGAAGCCGGTAAAAGAGTATTCAATGTCAGCATAAATAATGAAGAGGTGCTCTCTACATTTGATTTATTCGAACTTTCTAGTTCGCTTACAGCTTCTATTAAAACATATACCATCGAAGTTAAGAATGGCAAAGGAATTCGAGTTGATTTTAAAGCTATAACCGGACAGCCAATTATAAGTGGTATCAAGCTAACCAGACTTTAGTATGGTATTGTTAGGTTTTAAATATAATTTATAAAATAAATGAAACACACACAATTTCATAGTATATGTCTTCTTTTTTCTCTGCTGTTCAGTACTATTTCTGCACAGAGCCAGAATAGTGATGATAAAAAAATGAATGCTTTTATCACGGCATTAATGAAAAAAATGACTTTGGAAGAAAAACTCGGACAGATGAATCTGGTTACTCCAGTTTCCAGAACGGGTCCTTTTGCAACCAAGAATACATTTGAAAAATTGAAAGATGGTTCTGCAGGAAATGTTTATGCAATTTTGGGGACCCCAAAATCGGTCCATTCCAGAGCAATTCTTGCCGATAGTACGCGCTTGAAAATTCCGTTTTTAAATGGTTTGGATATTATTCATGGATACAAAACAATTTTTCCTATTCCTCTTGGCCTTTCTTGTTCATGGGATACAACTCTTATTGAGGAAACTGCCCGTGTAGCCGCCACTGAAGCTTCTGCCGCAGGTTACAACTGGACGTATTCTCCTATGGTTGATATAACGAGGGATCCCCGCTGGGGTAGAGTTATGGAAGGTGCTGGAGAAGACCCTTATCTTGGGGGATTAGTTGGAGCAGCCATGGTGAAAGGATACCAGGGAACTAATTTGCGAAATGAAACTTCTTTAATGGCATGCGTTAAACATTTTGGGATGTATGGAGCTGCAGAGGCTGGAAGAGATTATAATACAACTGATATGAGTCGTTTGACTATGTATCAGAATTATCTTCCGCCATATAAAGCAGCCATTGATGCAGGTGCAGGAAGTATAATGACTTCATTCAATGATATTGATGGTGTTCCTGCTACTGGTAATAAATGGTTACTAACTGATTTGTTGCGCAAGCAATGGGGGTTTAAAGGTTTTGTGGTTACTGATTTTAATGCCATTCAGGAAATGATAGCTCACGGAGTAGCTGAAGATTATAAACAGGCTGCCGAAATTGCACTAAATGCAGGGGTGGATATGGATATGGCAAGTGAAAGTATGAGAGCGGCTATGGCTGAATTGTTGAAAGAAAAGAAGATTACTTTGGCACAAGTCGATGTTGCCTGCCGAAGAGTACTGGAAGCAAAATATAAATTAGGCCTTTTTGAAAATCCGTATCGTAATTTCAACCTTGAAAAAGCTGAAAAAACTTTCTTGACAGAGCAAAATATCAAGGTTGCAAAAGATGCAGCACTTAAGTCAATAGTTCTTCTAAAAAATGAGAATATGACTTTACCACTGAAGAAAAATACCAAGATTGCCCTTATTGGGCCATGGGGTAATGATCAGGCAGAAATGTCAAGTATGTGGGCTTTTGCAGGAGAAACCAATACTGTTGTTTCATTTTTAGATGGGATAAAAAATCAAAATCCTAATGTGGTCTTTAGTGCAGGAAGTCTGTCTACTGATAATACAGTTTTTATCCAGAAAACACGTAGTTACTATAATGAAGAAGAACAGCAAAAATTACAAGCTGAAGCTCTTGAAGTTGCTAAAAAATCGGATGTAATTGTAGCCGTTCTTGGAGAATCTAAAACAATGTCTGGTGAAGCAAAAAGCTTTACTGATATTTCAATACCAGAGTGCCAGAGAAAGCTTTTGAGAGCTTTGAAAGCAGCAGGCAAACCTGTTATTTTGGTTTTGGTTAATGGACGTCCATTGACTATTGAAGAAGATTTGCCTTATGCAGATGCCGTATTGGAGACTTGGCGTTTAGGTAATGAAGCAGGAAGTGCATTGGCTGATGTATTATTTGGTAATTATAATCCTTCAGGAAAATTGACAATGACATTTCCACGTTCTGTTGGGCAGATTCCAATTTATTACAATCATAAAAATACAGGACGACCTTATACCGAGGGAAAGAAAGAAAACTTTGTATCTAATTATCTTGATATGAAAAATTCTCCTTTATATCCTTTCGGTTACGGTTTGAGTTATACCACATTTACCTATGATAAAATAGTGTTGAGTGATGAATTGCTTACAGGAAATAATAAAACACTGAAAGCTACTATCAAAATTACCAATAGTGGTAAATATGCAGGAGAAGAAACGGTACAATTTTACCTAAACGACCCGGTAGCATCGGTTACACGTCCTGTAAAAGAACTAAAAATGTTTCAGAAAGTATTTTTATTACCTGGAGAGACTAAGGAGTTGACTTTTTTGATTACTCCTGAAAATTTGAAATTTTATAACAGTCAATTGAAATGGGATTGGGAGTCAGGAAAGTTTAACGTGTACATCGGCACAAATTCAGAGGAGGTAATGCAGGCAAGTTTTGTTTGGAAGAAATAGAATTTTGTTTAGATGTTTTTAAAATAATTGAACTATGATTTATAATAAGAAAACTATTAAGTTGGGCATTTTCGCCTTTTGGATAATGTTGTTTGCTGTTTTTCAGGTAAAAGGGAATAACTCTATTTCTGAAAAACAAACTGTACCCGTTAATCTCAGATGTGATTATTTGGTAAACCCTATGGGTATTGGAAATTTGAATCCAAGTTTATCATGGCAATCAAGCACATCTCAAAATAATTATTTACAAACAGCTTATCAGATAATTGTTTCAACAAGTCCAAAGTTTTTAACGGAAAATAAATGTGATGTTTGGAACAGTGGAAAAATTTTAGGTGGTGAATCGGTATCTATACCTTATGCGGGACCAAAAGTAGAATCCCAAAAAAGATATTATTGGACAGTTAGGGTATGGGATAACAAGGGGAATGTTTCCTTGTGGTCAGACTCGGCTTTTTGGGAAATGGGAATTTTAAATACTAAGGACTGGAGTGCTAAATGGATTTCAGATACTCATAATGAAGTAAAGTCAGATCGTGAAAATATGAGATGGATTTGGTTAGCAAATCAAGATGCAACAGATGTACCGTCAAAAACGAAGGCATTTTTTCGTCTCAAAATAAATCTTGATGAGTTACCAAAGACTGCTAGTTTGCAGACTGTTGCAAGAGGTGATTATCAGTTATTTGTAAATGGTAAATTGGTTGTTACAAAGAGTAAAGCTTGGCAAACGTTTGAACGTCAGGAACTCATTGGATATTTGAAATTAGGAGAAAATGTAATTGATGTGAAAGTTTCAAGTGTAAGAACAGCTTCATTTTCACAAAGCACAGGTAAAGCATATCCTGGCAATTATTCTGCTTTTGCAGCAGTATTAAGAATGGAAGAAAAGGATGGAAAAATTATTAAGTTTCCAACTTCTAGCAGTAATTGGGTTTCTAGAAATAATAATGAGGTTGATTGGAAATCGCCTAAAGTAGTAGGAGAATTGAATGAACCTAAATTCGGTTTAGATCCAGGACCACTTTCAGAGTCAGCATCATATATGCGTAGAGCTTTTAATGTGAAAAAGACAGTAGCATCAGCACGGTTATACGTTTCTGCATTAGGTACTTATAGAATGTATGTTAATGGACAGCGCATTGGAAATAATGTGTTGACACCAGAGTTTACCAATTATAATAAAAGATTAACCTATCAAACTTACGATATAACTGCCTTGTTGAAAAAAGGCCAAAATGTCGCTGGTTCTTTGTTAGGAGACGGTTGGTACGGCAGTCCGTTTGGGTGGAATGGAGAGTATGATCTTTATAATATGACTTCAAATAAGTTATTGGCAGAGATTCATGTAAGCTATACTGATGGGACAAAAGATAAAATTGTAACAGATGATTCCTGGAAATCAAATTCTTCCCCAATTTTAATGTCAGAGATATATGCAGGGGAATTTTACGATGCCAGATTAGAACAAAATGGCTGGAATAATTTAGGATTTAATGACAAAGGTTGGAGTTCTGTTAGTGTTATGGAAGGCAGTTATAATAATCTGTCACCTCAGGTAAACAATACAGTTAAGGTAACACAAACGGTAAAGCCAGTTGAAATTCGTAAAACCGGAGATCATCGATGGATTATTGATATGGGACAAAACCTTGTAGGTTGGACACGATTAAAGGTAAAAGGAGAGGCTGGGACACAAGTAAAAATGCGATTTGCTGAAAAATTGAGTTCAAAAGACAGCTTGTTTGTTGATAATCTTCGAAATGCAACTGCAACAGACAACTATGTACTCAAAGGAAAAGGAGAAGAAGAATTTATCCCTCATTTTACCTTTCATGGTTTTAGATATATTGAAATATCCGGTTTTCCGGGGCAACTTACAGACAAGTCTGTTGTTGCCGAAGTTATAAGTTCTGTAGATGAGGTTACAGGTTTTGTAAATACATCAAGTACTTTAATAAACAATATGTATTCACTAGGTATCTGGGGGCAACGTGGCAATTTTATTAGTGTGCCAACAGACTGTCCTCAGCGGGACGAAAGAATGGGATACACGGGAGATGGCCAGGTTTTTTGGAGAACAGGAACCTATAACTATGATATTGCAGCTTTCACACATAAGTGGATGAAAGATATCAAAGACGAACAAACCGTGGATGGTGGATTTACAAACACGGCACCTGCTGTACCCAAAAATAACAGAAAAAATGGTTCGCCAGGCTGGGAAGATGCAGGAGTAGTTGTTCCTTGGGGATCTTGGATGCAGTATGGAGACAAGAGTGTTATTCACGAAAACTGGCCTGCAATGGTTCGTTATATGGATTATGTGGCAGCGATGAGTAAAAATTATATTCGTCCTGGAGGATACTTAGGGGATTGGTTAGCTCCAGATACAACTACGCAGAATAATTTAATTAGTACAGGTCTTTGGGCTATGACAGCCAATATGATGTCCCAGATGGCAACTGCAATAGGAAAAGAGGATGAAGCAAAAAAATATTTGGAGTTAAGGGAGAAAATAAAAGAGGCTTTTCAAAAAGAATTTATAGCTGCTGATGGAAAGGTAGGATCTGGAAGCCAAACTTCTTATGTCATTGCTTTGCATACCGGAATGGTTCCTGATGCTCTAAAAGCAACTGTAACGGAAAAATTGGTAAAAGCGATTGAAGCACATAATTGGCATTTGTCAACAGGATTTTTGGGAACTCCTTATTTACTTTTTGCATTGTCAGAGAATGGAAGAGCGGATGTAGCTTATCGATTATTGCTTAATGATACCTATCCATCTTGGGGGTACATGATTAAGAATGGAGCAACTACTTGGTGGGAACGTTGGGATAGTGATAAAGTGGAAGCATCAATGAATTCTTATAATCATTATGCTTTTGGATCTGTTGTGGAATGGATTTATCGTTCAATGGCAGGTATTAATGCAGACCCTAATGCAGCTGGATTCAAGAAAATTATCATCAGTCCCGTATTTGACAAGTCTGGAAAGATTACCCAGGCAAAAGGTGAATACAAGTCTGTATATGGTGAAATTTCATCGGAATGGAAAATTCTTCCAGATAATAAAGCAGTACTGAAAGTCAAATTACCTGCAAATACTACAGCTAAAATAGTATTACCTGCAAATGTCCATATTATTGGTGTAAAGAATGGAGGGGTATTAGAAAATAATAATTCATTCAATAACTCTAAAATGGAGATAGGATCTGGTGTACATGAGTTTGAAATAAGATTATAACATTAGTCATTTTTTAATTAAGTAGACAAAACCGATGGCAATTCAGGCAATCCAACAGTTTCAGCTTCGGACTGTGTTAGGCAGTGAAAAAAAAGCAAGGGAAACATTACGGGCAGTTAAGGAATCAGGATATGAGGCTATAGAACTGAATGGTTTTATGATAAAAAAAATGCCTTTGATTGTTCCTCTTTTAACCAAACTTGCAGGGATGCCAATAGGATTTAGCGGACGTCTTGACTGGAAAAAGTTGATAGCGGAATCGGGTTTGTTAGTTGTAGGTATTCATGAAGATTTGAGAAGTATTTTGAAAGATCCTCTTAAAATAATTGAAGAAGCTAGAGCATATCAAACAGATTACATTATTGTTACAGGAATGTTTCGGTATGATTATTCCAGCCAACAGGCAGTGAACGAGTTGGCAAACAAATTAAATCAGGCAGGTAAACTGTTGGATGCAGCTAATGTGCAACTCCTATATCATAATCACAATTGTGAGTTTCGTAGATTAGAATCGGGTAAGACAGCATATCAGTTATTGCTGGAAAAAACAAATCCACAATATGTGAACTTTGAATTTGATTCCTATTGGGCTATAGAAGCTGGTTGTGATGCTGTTGCCTTAATGGAAACTCTTGGCGATAGAATGAAATTATATCACATTAATGATCGTGGAACGAGGATGAAAGGCAGTAAAGGATCAATAGTGAAATCGGACGGAATGGAATTAGGGTATGGAAACATAAACCTAAAGGCATTAATTGAATCTGCAAAAAAGAATGGTGTGAAAGCAATTATTTTGGAAACACATAGAAATTGGGTGGACAACTCACCTGTAAAGTCTTTTCAGCTAAGTGCTGAATTTTTAAAGAAACATATTTAAATCAAGAATATTCAAATTTAATTTGTATGAAACAAATACTTTTTTTTATAGCATTTTTTATCATAACTAATGCTAATTGTCAAAAATATAGCGCACCTTATCTTAAGAAAGTTGGCGGGAAAACGGAATTAATAGTTGATGACAAGCCTTTTTTAATGTTATCAGGAGAGTTACATAACTCAAGTACAGGAAGTGCTGCATACATGGAACCTATTTGGGAGCGTATGGCACAAAAGAATCTGAATACAGTTTTGGCTGCTGTTTCATGGGAAATGATTGAGAAAAAGGAAGGGACTTTTGATTTTTCATTGGTAGACGTGATGATTAATGGGGCCAGAAAGCAAAATTTGAAGTTAATTCTCTTATGGTTTGGTAGCTGGAAAAATGGATTGTCAACTTATACTCCTTTATGGGTAAAGAATGACTACAAACGTTTTCCATTAATAAGAAATACTGAAGGGGAAACCAGAAATGCGCTTTCTACTTTTGGTGAAAACTCACTTAAGAGCGATACCCTGGCATTTTCAGCATTGATGAAGCATATTAAAGAAGTTGATCAGAGAGACCACACTGTAATTTCAGTTCAAGTGGAAAATGAAATTGGAGTTTTGGCCTCAAGCAGAGATTACAGTGCTAAAGCTAATACAGCTTTCAATAGTAAAGTTCCTGATGAATTAATGAATTATCTTCTTAAGAATAAAAACAGTTTACACCCAGCATTATTAAAAGTATGGGCTGCCAATGGTTATAAAAAGGTGGGAACCTGGGAAGAAATTTTTGGGAAAGGCGAAGAATTAGATTCCAAAGATTGGAAAACTAATTTTTCATTTTATACCGAAGAGCTTTTTATGGCCTGGAATTATGCAAAATATGTTGGTGAAATTGCAAAGCAAGGAAAAAAGCAATATTCAATCCCAATGTATGCAAATGCTTGGCTCAAGAAAAAAGGGGGACGTCCGGGAAGATATCCCTCAGGTGGTCCATTGCCTCATGTGTTTGATATATGGCGGGCAGGTGCACCATCGATTGATTTTTTTGCACCGGATATTTATGCAGTGAAAGAATTTGACTGGATGTGCGAGGAATTTACCAAATCTGGAAATCCTTTATTTATTCCTGAAACAACAGTAGATTATGAGGGAGCGGCCAGAGCTTTTTATGCTTTTGGAAAATATCATGCTTTAGGATATTCTCCTTTTGGAATAGATGGAGGAGGATTACTGCTTACTGCTGATCCTAAAGATTTTTCAATTCAGAGGGCATATAATTGTTTAAAGAATATTTCTTCTTTCATACTAGAAAATAGAAACACCGAGAAGATGACAGGGCTATTACTACAGCAAGGCGAAGGATCTGCGAAGATTGAGATGGCTGATTTGGATATCGTTGCTGAAAGGTATTCCTCTAAAAACACAGGAGACTTAGTTGGAGTTGATGCGAGCCTTAAAGGAGAAGGTAATCAGAGTGCTGCTGGTTTACTTATAATAAAATTAGCTGACAATGAATTTTTAGTAGCAGGAGGTGGTGGTGTTATGGTTAAAATTGCACAAAATGCAAGAAATAAGTCAAATGTAGGTTATGCTTCTGTCGAAGAAATAATTGTAGAAAATGGTAAAATGCAATTTCATTTACTCAATGGAGACGAGACCGCCTTTGGTGGACCCATTATTCCAGTAGGTGATTTTAAGGCATTTAAAATCAAAGTATATGAGTATGAGAAATAGTATTAAAGAGGGGATTTGAAATAAACGCAAGATACCATACGAAATAGTATCATGGCAAGGGGCAAACAAAAATATGTTGTGCTATAATTAAGCCCGGAGAAGTGAAAATATTTAAGATCAAAATGTATTCCTATTAAGCTTGTTTTTAAGAATGAATTTATTCAGGGACTGTATCATTTTTAGCCAGATTAGTCTCTAGTTATTGTTTTAATGTTTAATAAAGTATAAGTTTAGTTAGTATGAAATTTAGAATATTATTTGAGTATAGGCTAACTAAGATATGTCTGGTTTTAGCTTTATTTTTAATGGGCTACAGTGGATTAATATATGGGCAGTCAAATTTTAAAGGTCAACATAGTACCTCAGTCTTGACTAAAGAAAATAATAATTTACAAATAACCCGAAATCAGTTGTTAATAAACAATAATTGGGAATTTAATATTGGAAAAGGAGAATCTTTTACCAGAATTAATCTCCCTCATACATGGAATAGTAATGACAATTCTAAAGATGGTAAAGAGTATTATCGTGGTGTGGCTAAGTATAAGAAAGATATTGAGTTAAATCAGGATCAGCTTAATAACAAGAAAATATTTTTATATTTCGAAGGTGTCAATCAGGTTGCTACTCTCTTTGTAAATGGAAATAGTATTGGGAAACATATTGGAGGTTATTCGACATTTGCTTTTGATATAAGTAAATCAGTAAAAGCAGGAGCAAATACAATTGATTTAGAAGTTACAAATGAATCTGATGACAATATTGCACCTTTATCAATGGACTTTACATTCTATGGTGGGATTTATCGTGATGCTTTTTTAATCGTTACTAATTCCATCCATTTTGATGTATTAAATAATGGTTCCAATGGAGTTTTGATTTCCACACCAAATGTGACTGAAAAAATGGGGGGATTGAATATTCGAACCCGTTTATTGAATGAAACTAATAAGAACAGAAAGTTGATATTGGTACATCGTATCATTTCATCTAATGGGAAACTAGTTGAAACGATTACCAAAAATGTGGTGCTTTCGGCTAATTCTGGCGTGAATGAAATAAGTCTTGCTGGAAAAGTAAACACTCCTGAACTCTGGTCGCCAGATTCGCCTAAAATGTACACGGTTGTCTCAGAAATTAAGGATTTGGAAACAGGAAGTGTCGTAGATCAAGTGGTAAATCCACTAGGATTTAGATGGTTTAGTATGGATCCCCAAAGAGGATTTTTCCTGAATGGAAAACATTTAAAGCTTACGGGAGTCAGTAAACATCAGGATTTTGAAGGACTTGGTAGTGCTGTTTCCAATGAGTTACTGATTAAAGACTTGGAAATGATGAAAGCAATGGGAGCAAATTGTTACCGCAGCTCGCATTATCCACAAGATCCTGAAGTTCTGAATGCCTGTGACCGTTTGGGAATTTTAGTACTAGATGAAATACCATTGGTGAATTCAATTACCGAGTCGGAAGCTTTTTCAGGGAATTGCCATCAGGTACTGACCGAGATGATTACGCGGGATTATAATCATCCATCGATTTATTCATGGGGGTTAAGTAATGAAATCTGTATTTTGGCAAAAGGACGTATAGGCTCTGAACGGGGTAATGATTATGACAATTATCTTAAAAAAATTATTTCTTCCCTGAATGCAAAAGCAAAATCACTAGATCCATTTCGATTTACCACGCAAAGTATGCATTACAAAACCGATCGCTATGAATCCTCGGGAGTAAACAAGATTGGCGATTATATAGGGGCTAATTTATACTTGGGTTGGTACTTTGGAGTACCAGATTCCTTGATTGTCAGTGCAAAAAAAATGCAAATATTATCTGGTAATAAGCCTTTAATGATTTCCGAATATGGAGCAGGAGCAGATCCCCGTTTGCGCGCAGATAATCCGAGAAGATTTGATTTTTCACTGGAATATCAGACTCAGGTACATAAAGCATGGCTGAAAAGTATTCTTAATAATGATTTTGTGGCGGGTTCTTTCGTTTGGAATTTTGCCGATTTCAGTTCGCCATATCGCGGCGATACCAATCCATTTATTAATAATAAGGGAATTGTTTCGTATGGGAGAATACCAAAAGATGCATTCTATTTTTATGAAGCTGTTCTGGCGAAAAAACCAGTAATCAATATTGGAATGAAAAATTGGAAGTATCATAGCGGGATTGGAAATAGTCCAGGCAGTGCTTCTAAAAAGATTGTGATTTATGCAAATACGGATGAAGCTGAATTATCAATCAATGGAAATTCGTTGGGACAAAAAAAAGTAAATGACTATTCTGCAGAATGGGATGTCCCTTTTCGCAATGGAAAAAACCTAATTGAAGTTTCCGGGATCGCTTCGAATGGAGAAATTGTAAAAGACTATCATACCATAGATTTTAATCTGATCCCCTCTGATTTGCACCAAATGAAAACTGGTGATGTTATAAGGGTCAATGCTGGTAGTTCCTTGTATTTCTTGGATGAAGAAGAAAAAGCAGTTTGGATGCCGGACAGGGAATTTACAAAAGGAAGCTATGGTTTTATTGGTGGAAAATTTCTGGTCAATCAAAATGACCGTATCGAATATCGCGAAGGCGTTGCCGATAATATAAAAGAAACAGTAAAAGATCCGTTGTTTCAAACTCAGCGTATTGGTGTAAAAGGCTTCAAAGCAGATGTTTCCTCTGGTCAGTACGAAATAACATTCTGTCTGGCAGACTTATCGATAAAATCAAAAAGTTCAGTTTATGAATTAGGCAAGGAGGATGATGTCAATAAAGCTAATGTATCTGGAACAACTGAATTTGATATAATGATTAATGGACAAAATATAGCGGAGAACCTGAATCCAAAAAAAATCAAAGGAGAGTTGACAGCCTATGAGTTCTCAACCATAATTTATACCGAAAGCGGATTAAATATTGATTTCATTGCCAAAAATGGAATGGTTGGTATCAACGGAATAAAAATTAGAAAGATTAAATGATTTTTTGTAATTAATTGAAAACAAATGTTTTTTATGTGGGTATTGGAATTGGTCATATTGATTCCGATAGTAGCCCTGTGCAAAAGATTGGTTAAAAAAATAATAGATATTGTAACAAAATAGAGCAAATTGCAATGAGAAAGATATTGATTTTATTTAATGTATTAATTGGATTTACAAGTGCTTTTGGGCAAGAAACTATAAAAGAAGATAAAAAGCAAGGTACCTTTTGTAATCCAATGAATCTAAATTATAGGTTTCAATCCAATTATAGAGAGGCTGCAGACCCGGCAATAATAAGGTATAAAGATAAATACTTGTTATTTGCTTCTCACAGTGGGGGATATTGGTATTCTGATGATTTAATGGATTGGAAGTTTTTAGCAATTGAGAGCCTACCTGCAATTCAAAAATATGCTCCTGGAGTTATTACTATTAAAGATACTGTATATTATGTAGCATCTTCCAGAATGAAAGATTATATCTATTATACAACGAATCCTTTTAAGGATAATTGGAAGAGAATGGATAAAAAATTACCTATGGACGTATGGGATCCTCAATTTTTTCAAGACGATGATAATAAGGTTTATTTATACTGGGGCTGTTCCAATTTAGAAAAAGAGCCAATACGAGTGGTTGAATTAGACAAAAATATGCAACCTAAAACGGAACCAGTCGTTTGTATTAAACACAATCCCGATGAACATGGATGGGAAGTGTTTGGAGAAAAAAATGAATCAGGAAAAAATGGCTTCAACGAGGGAGCTTGGATGACAAAATACAAGGGAAAGTACTACCTTCAATATGCTTCTAACGGAACACAATTCAAGACTTATGCAGATGGTGTTTATACAGGGAATTCACCTTTAGGTCCCTTTAAATATGAAAATTATAGTCCTTTCTCTTATAAACCTGGCGGTTTTATTGGAGGTGCTGGACACAGTTCGACATTTCAAGATAAATATGGGAATTATTGGCATGTAACAAGCTTGAACATTGGTGTTCGTGGTTATTTTGAACGTCGATTGGGCTTGTTTCCGGCTAGTTTTGACAAGGATGGTGTTTTACGTACCTACACTGCATTTGGTGATTATCCTTTGAAAATGCCGTCTGTAAAAACAGGGATTAAAGAGGAAAACCTTTTTACGGGGTGGATGCTATTATCCTATCATAAAAAAGCTAGTGCATCTTCTACATTGTCTCAATATCCGGAAACCAACGCTTTTGATGAGGATGTTAAGACTTATTGGTCTGCTAGTACAGGTAATAAAGGTGAGTGGCTTAGTGTAGAATTAGATGAAAATGTAAAAACAATCAATGCTATTCAGATCAATTTTGCAGATAATGAAGCATCGTTGGATTCAAATTCAAAGAACATTTACAATTATCGTGTTTTGTCATCACTTGATGGTAAGATTTGGAAAGTTGTAGCGGACAGAAATAACAACACCAAGGATGCTTGTCACGATTATATTGAACTCGAAAATCCGATAAAAGCCAAGTACATCAAAATTGAAAATACTAATGTAGTGCCAGGTGGTGGTAAATTTTCAATTTTTGATTTGAGAATTTTTGGAATACAAAAGGGGAAAAAACCAAACAGAGTGAATGAATTTAATGTTAAAAGGGATGCTGAAGATTCACGAAAAGCTTTAGTTAAATGGAGTAATGACAGTTCTGCAACCGGCTTTGTAATTAACTATGGTACAGAGAGTAATAAGTTATATACTTCGGTTATGGTGTATGACCAGAATTATATTGATTTAACAGGTTTAAACAAAGGTATACCATATTATTTCAGTATTGATGCATTTAATGAATCTGGAATTACTAAAGGAACAAAAATAATAACCATAAAATAGTTTGTAAAACTATATTTTGAAGTGCAAGTGCTGGAAAAAAAATCAATTTTTAATATAAAAGTATGAAAGTAAAAGATAAAGTAATTGTAGTTACAGGTGGAGGAAACGGAATGGGAAAGGAATTAGTACTCCATCTTCTTTCAAAGGGCGCAAAAGTAATTGCTGTGGATAGAAATGAATCAGCATTGAAGGAAACTGCTGTGACAGCAGAAATGCTAGGTTATTCATTAAAAACTTTTGTAGTAGATATAACAAACAGGCAGGATGTAGAAACTCTGGCGGATAATGCTATTGCTCACTTTGGTTATGTAGACGGCATAATTAATAACGCGGGAATTATTCAACCTTTTATAAAACTGAACGATTTGAGTTATGAAGAAATAGAACGTGTAATGCAGGTTAACTTGTATGGGACTCTATATGTAACAAAGTCATTTTTGCCTCATCTTTTAATCCGTCCTGAGGGACATGTGGTTAATGTTTCAAGTATGGGAGGTTTTCTTCCTGTACCGGGACAAACTATTTACGGAGCTACTAAGGCAGCTGTAAAATTATTGACCGAGGGGCTAAATTCAGAACTTACTAATACAAACGTAAAGGTTTCTGTAGTGTTTCCTGGAGCAATAAGTACTAATATTATGAAAAATTCTGGTCTGCAGGTAGAAGAAAAACCTATATCAAAAGCACAGGCTGCAATGTTAACCTCGCCATCTAAAGCTGCTAAAATCATAGTGGAAGGTATGGAATCTAATCGTTATAGAATATTTGTAGGTATGGACTCCAAATTTGTTGATTTGTATTATAGACTGAATCCAAAATCTGCAGCAGCATTTATAAGTAAAAAAATGAAGGGATTGGTCGAATAATTAATATTCAGAGAGAAAAGTTTTAAAGTACTATAATAGAATTTAGATAATTATAAAAACAATTAGATGAAAATAAATGAATTTGCAGAATTGAAAGGGAAAGTAGCATTAATAACCGGAGGTGCAGGTGTTCTAGGAGGTGGAATGGCTGGTATATTGGCACAATATGGAGTAATTGCAGGTATTATGGATTTAACAATCGAAGGTGCTGAAGCTGCAGTCGATGTCATTAAAAAAAATGGTGGTGTAGCATTTGCAGTCAAAGCCAATGTGTTGAATAAAGAAGAACTTATACAGGCTCGTGATATTATTATTGAAAAGTATGGCAAGTTGGATATTCTTATCAATGCAGCAGGCGGAAATATGCCGGGAGCTACTATTGGACCTGATCAGGCTATTTATGACATGCAGTTGCCACATTTACAAAAAGTTTTGGATTTAAATATCATTGGTACCATCTTGCCTTCTCAAGTTTTTTCAGAAGTTTTCGCTAAACAAAAATCAGGAATTGTTATTAATATTTCTTCGGCTTCAGCTCAAAGACCCCTGTCCAGAGTTGTGGGATATTCAGCATCTAAAGCGGCTATCGATAACTTCACTAAATGGTTGGCAGTTGAATTAGCAGGGAAGTATGGAGATGGAATTCGTGTAAATGCGATTGCGCCAGGATTTTTCATTGGAGAACAAAACAGAGCTTTATTGTTAACTCCAGATGGTGATTTAACACCTAGGGGAGAAAAAATTATTGAGCATACACCAATGGGTAGATTTGGGGTGCCTGAAGATTTAGATGGAGCATTAATGTTCTTATGCAGCAATATGTCCACTTTTGTTACTGGTACTGTTCTTAATATTGATGGTGGTTTTGCAGCTACAAGTATCTAATTAATACAATTTAAAAGAGAAAAAATGGAACAAACATGGAGATGGTACGGACCAAATGACCCTGTACAATTATCTGATGCAAGACAAGCTGGTGCAACCGGAATTGTTACAGCCTTACACCACATTAAAAATGGACAGGTGTGGGAAGTGGATGAAATCATGAAGAGAAAAAAGGAAGTGGAAGCGGCAGGATTAACTTTTTCGGTTGTAGAAAGTATTCCGGTACATGAGGACATCAAAAAACAATCGGGCGATTACTTAAAATACATAGAAAACTATAAGCAAAGTATTAAAAATCTGGCAGCTTGTGGTATTTATACTGTCTGCTATAATTTTATGCCTGTTTTAGACTGGTCTCGAACGGATTTGTCTTATGAGATGCCTGACGGTTCTAAAGCATTGCGTTTTGATATCAATGAATTTGCTGCTTTTGAATTATTCATTCTAAAAAGACCAGGAGCAGAGAATACCTATACAGAAGTACAGAAAGCAAAAGCAAAAGCAACTTTTGAAATGTTGACCGATGCTGATAAAGTAAAATTGCAACAAAATATTATTGCTGGTTTACCAGGCGCAGAAGAGTCTTATTCTGTAGAAGATTTTTTGAAAGTACTTCAAGGCTATGATGGTATCGATGCCAATAGATTAAAAGAAAATTTATATTATTTCTTGCGTCAAATTGTACCGGTAGCCGAGAGTGTAGGTGTAAAAATGGCAATACATCCTGATGATCCTCCTTATCCAATTTTAGGATTGCCTAGAGTTGTGAGTACAGAAGCTGATTTAGTGCAATTGCTAAATGCAATTGATTCGCCATCCAATGGATTTTGTATGTGTACAGGTTCTTATGGAGTTATTGCTAAAAATGATTTGTCAGGGATGATTAATCGTAATGGAGAGAAAATGAATTTTATTCATTTAAGAAGTACACAACGTGACGAAGAAGGGAATTTCTATGAAGCCAATCATTTAGAAGGTGATGTAGATATGTACGAAGTGGTAAAATCTATTATAAAAGTGGAAAAACAAACCAATAGAATCATTCCAATGCGTCCTGATCACGGTCATCAAATGTTGGATGATTTGAAGAAAAAAACAAATCCGGGATACTCAGCCATAGGTCGTTTAAGAGGTTTAGCCGAATTACGCGGTCTTGAAATGGGAATTGAAAGAAGTTTGTAATATTATTATGCTAATTGATTGAATGAAAAATTCATTACAGGGATGCAAGTGATCATGAAAAAAATCTAATAAACAAAGGGTTCCTTATGCTCTAAGGAACCCTCTGTATTATTGGATACTTATGGAATTATAGTTTTTTATGTTTTAGTAACCATAATTTCTATTTTGGAAAATAATGAAGGAGTTATATAATAAAGTTATGAGAGACAAAATAATATCGAAAGCAATAGATCTTTTCTTAAAATTAGGTTTTAAGAGTGTTAGCATGAACGACATTGCATACGAAATGCAAATTTCAAAAAAAACAATTTATAAGTATTTTGACAGCAAGGAGTTATTGATTTCGGAAAGTACAAAATCTATTCACAATGCAGTTCATGAAAACATAAAAAAAATAATTTCCAAAAATTGTAATGCCATTGAAGAAAACTTTGAAATCATAAAAATGTTCAAGGAAATGTTCAAAATGGCTAATTCTTCCCCTGTTTATCAGTTAAAAAAACATTATCCAAATATTTTTAATGCTTTACTATCAATAGAAGTATATGAATGTAAAAAAGTGTTTGAACAAAACATTGAAAAAGGAATCCAACAGGAATTATACAGAAAAGATTTTAGTATCGAGCATTATGTCTCGTTTTATTACACACTGATTTTTAGCATAAACGAAAATACGAGTTCGGAAAAAGAGTTGAATAAATTAGAATTAGAAGTATTAGAGTACCATACAAGGGCTATGGCTACGGAGAAAGGGATTATTGAACTTAAAAGACAAATTCAATTTTCTAATGATTGTAGAATAAGTTAAAGATGGTAATGTAAAAAAGAAAATTTAAGAACATTTCATTATATATAAAAACACTGTATTTTTTATAATTTGGAAAGACCAATGATATTTTATTATTCAATAAGTAATCCTTTAATTTGTATTGTTTAAATGAATTAAAGCGTCGAATATTTTTGATGCAATAAATAAAGTAGCAATGTCCGAAACCAACCGTGTAGAATACAAACAAGAACTGACAGATAGTTTAGAAAAAGAAGTTATTGCTTTTTTAAATTACAAGGAAGGAGGCATAATCTATATTGGCATCGATAAATTAGGTGTTGCGGTAGGTGTTAAAGATTCCGATAGCGACCAACTGAAAATAAAGGATAGGTTAAAGCATAATATTTTGCCATCATGTATGGGCTTGTTTGATGTAATCAGCGAAAGTAATAATGGCCTTGATATCATAAAGATTGTGGTGGCAAGCGGTTCTGAGAAACCCTACTTTCTGAGGAAATTCGGTATGACCGAAAAAGGATGTTTTGTTCGTATTGGTACTGCATCAGAGCCAATGCCTCAAAAAAGGATTGATGAACTTTTTGCAAAACGCATTCGAAATTCCATTAGCAAAATAAAATCTAACAGACAGGATTTAACCTTTGAGCAACTCAAAATTTATTATGAAGCAACAGGGAGCAAACTCAATGATAAATTTGCTCAAAATCTTGAATTGATTAATGAAGACGGTTTTTTGAACTACGTGGCTTATTTATTGGCAGACCATAATGGAAACTCTATAAAATTGGCTAAATATAATGGTATAAATAGGGTAAATCTGATTGAGAATAATGAATACGGTTATTGTTCATTGATAAAAGCCGCCAAACAGGTTTTAGATAAATTAGAATTAGAGAACAAAACACTTTCTAAAATAACTTCCAAAGAAAGAGAAAATCAACGGTTGTGGAATCCGATTGCCTTGAGAGAAGCGGTTGTAAATGCTATTATTCACAACGATTACTCAAATGAGGTGCCACCAAAATTTGAAATTTTTGATGATAGAATAGAAATTACTTCTGCCGGAGGACTTCCAGATGCTTTGAATCAGGAAGAATTTTTTGATGGAGTCTCTATTCCTCGAAACAAAGAATTAATGAGGATTTTCAAAGATTTGGATATGGTGGAGCAATTAGGTTCCGGAGTACCCAGAATTTTAGAAAGTTACCCCAAAGAATGTTTTAAATTTTCCGATAATTTTCTCCGTATGATTTTTCCTGTGGCCGAAATAGGTAATAAGGTAAATAGTAAAGAAGTTCCTGATTCAGGTGGTGCAATAGGTGGTGCAATAGGTGGTGTAATAGGTGGTGCAATCTCAATTTTAACAGAAAGACAAAAAGAAGTTTTAGAGATAATAATTAAGGATGATAAAATAAGTTATCGTGCTATTGCGGAACAGATGAGTATCAATGAATCTGCCGTATCAAAACATATTGAGCAACTAAAAGAAAAGGGATATATAGAGCGGATTGGAGGCACAAGAGGATTTTGGAAAGTAAAGTACCCAATTCAATAATCGATTTAATTCCCATATAAATATTCGTTAAAAATCACGAGCACCCGAGAGCATAGCTCGAACAGGCGAAGCAATCAATAGGTCTCTCTCCAGTCGTTCGCTTTGTTCCGTTCGGCTGTTCCAGTCGTCCCGCAAAAAGGCGGGACTCCGTTCCACAGTCCACTCGTCAGCATAGCGTCAGCCAGCCCCAAAAAAAGGCAGGCAGCCACTACGCTTCCTCGCCCTCATCTTCACACGCTCTCTCCCTACGTTCGTCGGGGCTTTTGCATCCACAATACCGCTTCATTTCGTTACGCTCCGCAGGCTGCGCTCCACTGCATTCCAGCAGTATTTGCGTCTGCCGCCCCTTGTTAATTGTGCGGTTGCTCCTTCGCCCAGCCATCGGGCTTGGCTCCGTTCGGTAAAAACCTCACTTTGCCCTAAATCAAGGTAACCGCCAAAAGGCGGTGAGCTTATAGTTAGCCCGCCGTTACACGCTGCTATCCCTTCTCTCCATTTCCCCGCCGCGGCGGGTCCATTCCGTTCTCGGTCTAGCGTGGCTGCTCGATTGCCGCAACACCGCCACGGCGCTCCTCATCCGCAAAAAAAGTTCCTTGCCCCGAAAAAGGGGCACCACTTTTTTTGCTCCTTGCGGTGCTTGGGGGTGTTTGATTGCCGATTTCCCAATCGCGTTCCTGCTACAAATCTTCACAGGAACGTAGGTGCATTTTATCGAAAAGAAAAAGAAAAAAAGACAGCAAGTTTAGCATCCATTCCTCACTTCCAGTCGGTCGTTCCTCCCTCCGTTTTCGTTCGTCATTCCTGCTGTGATAACAGCTTTCTTTTTTTCTCTTTTTTCTTTTCGAAAAATAATGTCGGATTTTTAAAACTACTGAGCCATGCCGAATTTTATCATTAAAACCCACCAAAAAGACTGCTGCTATAACGGAAACAGAATCTTTATACTAAACAAAGGAATGAACAGTGGCAAACCTTCTAAAGAGCCGTTTACCAACAGCTTTGTGATACAGTTTCAAAACGAAGAAGATACCGAAACAGTCTATTGGCTAGCCTACAGCCTTTGGAAAGCTAATTTTTGGCATCCATCATTAATCGGGTCCGTAATTCCATTTTTACGGATTCAGGATTTCAAAAACGGATTTAATAAAAAAGTAAATCAAATGCTCCAGGAACACGAACAACATCTTAAACAAGTACAGGCGTTGAGGTTACTGGAGCAAAAGGAGAATAAGTTGCATCAAAATATAGCACTGATTAACGAAATGCGTAGTGCTATTTTAAACTGGTATTGTAAAAATAATTTTAAGAACTTAAAAACAGATGTCTATGAAACTATTTATTTTATATCAAACCGATATATGGAAAAGTAAAGCATCAAGAGTTTTCTTTGGTGTATTTGATAGTAGGGATAAAGCCATTGATATTGCAAAATACAATGGGCTATATTGTTCTTGTGCAAAAGTTGTAGTAGAAGAAATTACTTTGAACCAATTTGAAGAAAATTAATAAATTATAAAGTCTAGTTCAAACTAGGCTTTTTTGATGTTTAGAAAAAGGCTGCCAATTAAAATAAAGTGATAACTTCATTTTTTATAAGTTACTCCTTGGGTAGAATAATGTTTACAAAGTTGACAATTTTTCTAATCTTTTAATATTATAACTGTATTTAAGAGTAGTTTTTTTATTACATATTTATAGGTGGTTTAGAATAAAATATGTTATTTTCGTCATTATTAAATATGTAAATAATGGATTATCGTTTAGAGCTTTTAGATGAAGGTACTTTTGAGAAACTTGTTAACAGGATTTGTCAAGGTTTGTTTGGGATGGGGGTAATTTCTTTTGCTCCAGGTAAAGATGGAGGCAAAGATGGTAAATTTATTGGAAGAGCAAATAAATATCCTTCTGAGAAAGATTCTTGGAATGGTAAATTTATTGTTCAGGCTAAGCACACGGCCAATCCTATTGCTTCATGTTCTGATTCCGATTTTAAAAAAACTATTGACGAAGAAATAAAAAAAGTAAAAACCTTAAAAAACATAGGAGAAATAGATTGTTATTTAGTATTCACAAATAGAAAGTACACCGGTATTGAGGGTGATCGTTTAGTTAAGAAAATTCAAGACGAAACAGGTCTGGAAAATGTTGTAATAATTGGTAAGGAGTCATTAAATGATTTATATATAAACCCTAATAGAAATATTATTAGAGAGTTTCAATTAGATTTAAATCATATACCGTTTGATTTTTCTGAAGAAGAAATAAAAGATATAATTTTAGAATTTCACAACGAGTTGCCAAAAATTAAAACAATTCTTGAAGCTGAGGTTGACAGGATAAGATTTGATTTTGATAGGGTAAAAATTGAAGAGAAAAATAAGAAGAATCAATTGAGTAGAGAGTACTATGAAAATGAAATATTAAGTCATTCGTTGCAGGATTTTGAAAAAATTGAATCTTTTTTAAGTGATACAAGAAATGAAGAGTTTAAAGAACAATATTTTGATATAGCTGCCGAATTAAGAAATTTAATTCAATTAAAAAGGACTAACTTTGCATCGTTTGAAGAAATATTTATTTTTATATTTAAGAAAGTTTCTGATGGAAATAAATTAAATGGGAAAAGACATATTTTCACTTTGTTACACTATATGTATTATGAATGTTTAATAGGAGTTAAATGATTAAACCTGACAGACATACCAATCCAAAATATTCTATTCTAAATATTAGTACGGTTATTTTATCTGAACTTAATGTTTTTTATGCTATCCAATATGATAATCTGTTAAATAAAATCATAACTGTACTTGGAGATGAAGCAAAGGTAAATTTTCCGTATGCTTTAAATTTTTTATTTTTATTAGGAAAGTTGAACTACGAACAAAAAACAGATTCTTTTAGAGCAAATGAAATTAAGTAAATTATATTGTAATGATAGTCGATTTAAAAATATCACGTTTAATCTAAAAGGACTAAATGTTGTATATGCTGATGTATTAACCGATTTAAAAGATAAAAAAAATTCACATGATTTAGGGAAAACTAAATTAGCTGAGTTAATTGATTATTTGTTAATAAAACAAATAGATAAAAATCATTTTTTGTTAAAGATAAAAGACGAAAAAGGTATTTCAATTTTTATTAATCATGTTTTTTATTTAGAAATTTTTTTGAATGATGGTAGATTTCTAACTATTAAAAGATCAATTGATAGTCATTCCAAAGCGTCGTTTAGCATCAATAATCAAAAAACTGAAGGGTATACACCTCCATCAGTTTGGCAGTTCGAAGATTTAGGAGTAGATGCCGCTAAAAAGAAATTGGCTGAATATATAAGATTTGATTTTTTTAAAAATAAACTATACGATTATAGAAAGGCAATAAACTATTGTATTAGAATGCAGCCAGATTATGAAGATGTGTATCGATTATCTAAGTTCAAAGGAGGAAAGGATATAGATTGGAAACCTTTTATGTTTGATTTATTAGGGTTTGATGGTGAGGTCTTGCGTAAAAAATATGAAAATGATATTGAACAAGAAAAAATCGAAAATCAAATAAAACAGCTAAAAAAAGATTTTTCAGTTAACGAAACAGATCGTGACGAAATTATTGCTCAAATCAGCCTTCAAAAGAATAAAACGGATGAAGCTGGACAAAAGATAGATCAGTTAAATTTTTATGAACAAGATCAGAGTTTAATCGAGAAAGGGATAGACGAAATTGAGAATGAAATTTCGAGACTTAATACGCTTTCGTATAATTTGAGTTTTGATATTAATAAACTTCAAAATTCTATTAAGAATAATTTTGCTTTTGATTTGGCTAAGGTTGAAAAAGTTTTTTCAGAATCTAAAATTTATTTTTCAGATTCGTTGAAAAAAGATTATCAAGAGTTAATTAGTTTTAATGAAGAGCTAACAAAGGATAGAAACAGATTACTTAAAAAAACGCTTAAGGACAAAAGTGAAGAATTGAGTCTGATTAATAAGGAATTACAGGGGGTTAACGATAAGAAAGAAGATTTATTAAGTTTTTTGAAAGATACTGATACTTTTAGAAGATTAAAAGAATATCAAAAGGAACTGGCCAAACTTGAATCAGAACTTATTCAACTACAAGAGCGCCTAAGAATTATCGACGTAATTATCCAAAAAAGTGAGTCAAAAGAAACACTTAAAAATGAAATTGAAGGGACAGTAAAGAAAATTAGAAATTTCAGTAATAATACCGAAAAGAATGTAAAGTATAAGCAAATTCGAGATTTATTTTCAAAGTATTTCTTAGTAATAATGAATGAGGATACTTATATTTCATGGTCTATAAATTCTAATAATAATGTAGATTTTAAACCACCTGTAATAAAAACTAAGGATCATTTATCTAAAGATACCGCCAAAGATGAAGGAAGAACATATAGGAAAATATTATGTGTAGTGTTTGACCTAGCTATTTTAGTAGCATATAATATAGAGTCGTATTTTCGTTTTGTATATCATGATGATGTATTGTCACAACAAGATAATGGAATAAAAATAAGGTTGTTGGAATTGATTAATAATGTTACAAAGAGTAATGATATTCAATATATATTATCTGTTATTAAGTCTGATCTTCCAATAAATGAAAAGGAAGAATTTATTTACTTTAATAAAGATGAAGTAGTTTTGGAGCTTAATGATAGGGATGAGTCTGGAACTTTGTTCGGTTTTGAGTTTTAATCAGATATTGAGTCCCTCAGTGCATAGCTCCTTACTTTCGGAAGTACCATAAAAAAACAAAAGCCTGATTCATGAATCAGGCTTTTGCATTGTTTCGGAAAAGGTTACCAATCAAAACCGAAACTATTTTTTAGGTTTAATAAACCATTTTAAAAGGAGCGAAACTATAAAACTGACAGTGGCTCCAATGACTGCTAAGATAATCGTTTTTACAATATCTTCAGAAAGAATATTAGGCATGATACTCAAAAACGTTCCTGAAGCAGTCCCAATCGGAAGGCTGTTATTCGGTTCCATCTCTCGGTAAATTTAGCTTATCCTGATCTTGGCCAAGAGCATCTTTGATGTCCAGCTCTGAGTCGTTGTTCCCCTGAGCCTGTCTAAGGGAAGCATCATCAACAGTAACCTGACTGATTGCTGAAATAACGCCACCGGCCAGAGCTGCATAACCGGCAATACTTACTACTATGGAAGGTAAAACTACCGGAGCCGCAATCACGCTGCCACTTATTGCTAATAAGGCTAATCCAATACTTCGCAATCTTTTGAAAAACTTCGGAGTAGGTGCTTTGATTCTTTCAATGATATTCATATTTCTGGTGAATTAGATTGAATACTTATTTTAACTTCTTCGTTGCGTTGCAAAGCTGCATAAACGATAGTTTTTAACTTTGAAAACGCTTTTCGGGACAAACTGCCTTTACCTATTCCGCTGTGTTTTGTTACGGGAGCAATACAACCTAAAAGCTCTTTTTTAGCATCATTGGCGGGATGGATTAAAATCAAGTCTCTACCCGGTACATTTTTCAAATGCAAGTGCCATTGAAATTTTGGGCTAAATCGCTTCTCTAACACATATTCTCCTTCGGGAACACAAGAAATTCGCCTTTGGTTTCCCAACCAGGGCAATTCGATGGTATAACAAACTATGGTGCCGTTCCATTCTAATATTCCTTGTGTTCCTTCGGGAAAATACGTTCTATGTAACACTAGAACCATCTTACAATCCGCTTACCTGAACCAGTGATAACGGGTTGTAAGCACCGTTTTTCAACGAATACATACTTCCGTTTACCTCTTGATAAAATTCAAGACCTAAAGCCAAAAACAGAGGTTTAGTACTGTTGGCAGTAACCGTATTAACATGACTAATAACAGCGGTAGGAGTAGCATCCCAGGCGGTAATTGCTGTTTCCGAATGTTGCTCTACAAAAGTTTCATTCTCAAAATCAATTTCAACACCAGCTGAAATAATTTTAAAGTGTGTAGTTCCTCCGGGAGCAGCAATCACATTCGACGGAATAAAGGATGGAATATCTACCGAAATTTCACCCGCAACCCTGTTGATGCCTCCGGTAAACGGTGCAAACAAACTGCTGCCCAGTTTTCCTCGAATGTTGAATTCAAATCCGGTTAACAATTCGGCTTCACCATCAATCACGTTTCTCAAACCACGTTCACTTGTTGTATCCGCCTGAATCACTTTAACCATAGATTGAGTCAAACGACTCACCATGCGGCTATCAGACGAATTCAAAAGCAACACCCTGAGAGCTGTTCTCAAAATCTTACCTGCTTTACCAGCTCTTCCAAATTCAGAACCGTTTTCACGTGTTCTTTGAAAAGCAGGATCATTTGCAATTCTGTTAGCGTCAATGCCTCCTTTCTCACGCGCCAGATGCCCGTCTTGCGTTTTGTAAAAAGTAATATCCCCGATAGTACCTTTTAACTTAATTATGCCTTTTTGCCTTGCCATAATTCCTGAAATTTAAGTTCGAAATAATTTTACATTCACTCAACCATCATTATGTTGCAACACTTTCGATTGATTATGAAGCAAATTTTAGACGATTAAACCAGATAAAAAAACACACCATATACCATATGACACTTTTAGACATAATTGGCATAAATCAACTTAAATTACTACTGTTGTGCGAAAAGATTTATTTATTAAATTTATTCTATACTTGCAAAACCATTAATGGGTTTTGAGTATAGTAAAGCCCAATCAAAGCCATAGATAGAGTATGAAAACAGAAGCTAAAAGATTATGTATCTACCCAAAAGACATACAACGTATAACCGGAAAGAGTTATCGTCAAAGTATCAGATTGCTGCAGAAGTTAAGAGAAGATTGCAATAAAGATAAAAACAGTCTTGTTAGTGTTGTGGAGTTTTGTGATTACACGGGTTTAAAATTTGAACACGTTGAACCACATATTATCGGGTAAGATTAAAAGAAAAAAGCTTTTAGTCTCACTTCATTTTGTATTTAGTAATTTGAAAAAAAGACAAAATTTGATTAAATTTGTGTAGTCAATACAATTCATAAATTGAGTTAAATTTAAGGGTGCATAATTCGGTGCACTCATTTTGATAGGGCTTGATAGCCCAGTGTGGATACGGCTTCCGAAAGATGAACAAATCCCTTTCTCTCTGCTGATATTAAACTTCAAAAAGTATCAAAACCTCGAAAACAATAGTTTTTTCGAGGTTTTTTGTTTTCTAGATACTTTGAAAATATTTATTCTAAAAGGTTCAAAAGCGAGACCCATTTGTTTTTTATAGAAATTGTGCCCTGATTTTATCAAGACTTCAACAAAATCGTTTGTCAGGTTATTGTTTTGACGACTTGGGAGCCGAACAACAAATTAAACACTTTGGAAATGATTGTAATGTTATGGCCGAGATTCTAACGAGTCGCTACGAGCATTTTGTTGAGAACAATGCTATAACGCACATCACGACAAATCTTTCTGCTTCCGAAATTGAGAGGGTTTACGGGAATCGGGTTAGATCAAGATTGCGGCAAATGTTTAATCTAATAGCTTTTGAGAAGGAGGCAAGGGATAAACGATAAATTTAATAGAAAAATATTACTAATTCTGATATTTTTTATTGTATTCAGGGACATTGTTTTTGAAAAATAAGATGCAATCTGTATTTTTATAAAATCAAATTCAAGTGTTACCCAATATTACTACAGAAAAATACATAAATTAATGTATATTTGTTCACAAATACGTGAACAAATATGTATATTTGCAAAACCATTTATGGAGATAATCTTTAAAAAACAGTATTTGTCAGACTTGTATCAGGGGATTGTAAAGCCTTATAAGGAATATAAATCCAATCCACAATTGGTAAAGCAATTTATAAACAAAATCAATACGTTAAAAACCGTCACTCGTATTGAACAGTTGTATCAAATTAAAAGTTTACAGTATGAAAAAAAAGAAGGTGACCTTAAGGGGGTCAGCGCGGTTTATGTGAACAAACAATACCGTATTCTTTTTACTGAAGTAGCTTCCACTTCAGATGATCTCAAAATCGATATATTAGAAATCGAAGATTTAAGTAAACATTACGAAAAATAACGACAACAAAATGACGACAACAAACCTAATTCCAGCAATTGCTACACACCCAGGTCTGCTTTTGGCGGACGAAATAGAAGCAAATGAATACACTCAAATTGATTTTGCAAAGTTAATCGGGCTTAAAAGAAGTCAATTAAACGAAATAATCAAGGGAAAAAGAAATATAAATGCCGAATTAGCATTGTTATTGGAAAAAGCCCTTGGGATTGATGCAGAATTTTGGATGGAAGCACAGAAAAATTACGACTTAGATAAGGTTCGTATTGAGGCAAAAAACAAACTAAGATTAGAAGCTATCGAAATATGGAATGTAATAAAATCTTTTATACCAGTAGCCTTTTTTAAGAAAGAACAAATAATCTCTGGAGACCCTTGCCAAGATATAAATACAATTAAAGAAGTATATCAAGTAGAGAATTTAGATCAAATGGCAACGATGAGTGTGCAAACCAATTATGCTAGATTTAAAAAATCAGCAAAGCTAAAAACCGATGTTGTCAACATTATGGGCTGGGTTAAATTGGTACAGCATAG
This sequence comes from Flavobacterium sufflavum, assembly GCF_004016525.1. Taxonomy (GTDB): domain Bacteria; phylum Bacteroidota; class Bacteroidia; order Flavobacteriales; family Flavobacteriaceae; genus Flavobacterium; species Flavobacterium sufflavum. The sequence goes on along the minus strand of NZ_SACJ01000001.1, from coordinate 184,792 downwards.
AGCATCAGATATTACAGTGGTTCCATTTCATCACGAAAATCAAGAAGGTGTTATAGAAAAATTAAGAGCCATACTTTTTGAAAATAAAAGCGTATTAGAGAAAGTGCAAAATACGTTACACGAAAACGGGATTAAATTAGTCTATCAAACCAAAGGAGAAAAAACTCCGGTAGATGGCGTTTCTTTTTGGAGTCACGGAAATCCGGCTATTGGAATGACGTTACGTCACAATCGTTTAGATAACTTTGCTTTTACTTTATTCCATGAATTAGGTCACATCTATGAACATTTAATCAATAACAATGAGGCAGAATTCATTGATTTAGATTTTAAAAATGAAGAGGAAGAATATAAAAATTCTTTAGAGGAAAAACAGGCTAATCATTTTGCTCAAAATAGTTTAATTAAAGAGGAAGCTTGGAATACATTTGCAAAAAATATTATATCTTCCAATAATGATGAAAGTATAATTGCTTTTGCAAAAAAAGTAAAAATACATCCAAGTATAGTAAGAGGAAGAGTGTGTTTTGAATTAAATGACTTTCGCTCTTTTACGACTATTGACAAGTCAATAAATTAGTAAGTTGAATTAGCTTTACTTTTTTGTGGGAAGCAAGGAACTTATAAACCACAAGAGCTTAGGCTAAAAAAGGGTTCGAACCTTTGACCCTCCACCTATAATACATATAAAAAAACAGGCTTTTTACAGCCTGTTTTTTTTGTATAATATGAAGTTTTCTTAATGACCTCCACTGATTTTGGTGTCAAAATTGATGCCTTGACGTCTTAAAATGCCACTTACTTTCCATGCATAAAAAACTAAATAAGAAAAGCATAAAACACCAACAATATAACTTTTTTGAATCCCAATATTTTCAGATACAAAACCTTGGAGCCAACTGATGATACCACCACCACAAATCATCATAATAAGAAAACTACTTCCTTGACTGGTGTGTTTTCCTAATCCACTTACTGCCAGAGTAAAAATGCAAGGCCAAAGAGTACTACAAAATAAACCAACACTCGTGAAAGCATATACACTCACAATTCCGGTGGTTCCCATTCCAGTTAGTAGAGCGACAATTCCTAAACTAGAGAAAATAAGCAACATTCGGGCAGGATTTCCCTTGCTGGCTATATCAGCAGCAATTAATACGAGAATAATTAATCCATAAATGTAGAAAGGAGTTAAATCATGATTGGCAATTGCATTTACAACTAAAAAAACAGCAAATGCTAAATAGGGGGCAACAAACCGCAGAATCTTTTGAATACTAATAACATCACTAAAAACTTCTACAGCTCCCGTCCAACGGCCTATCATCAAACTCGCCCAATACAACGAAATGTAAGGGGCAATAGCTCCTATTTCAAATCCCAATTCGTTCTCCATATAAGAAGGTAAATTGCTGGCTGTAGATACCTCAACACCAACATATAAAAATATGGCAAGCATCCCTAAGAGTAGTTGTGGGTAATATAAAGCCGAATTTTTAGAAGAAGCAGTATCAGCTGGAGATTCTTCAATTGTTTCAGGATGTTCAGGCAAGGAAGAGAATTTCAACAATAACGCAACAGCTAAAAAGGCTAACCCAAGTACTAAATAAGGGATTTTAACACTTTCTACACTCAATTCAGTATTTCCAGACGCAGAAGAACCAAAAATGGCAAAACTTACTATTAGGGGGCCAATGGTAGTCCCAAAATTGTTGATCCCGCCCGCAAGGGTCAATCGTTGAGAACCTGTTTTTATAGGTCCTAAAGCAATAGCTAAAGGATTGGCAACGGTTTGTTGCAATGAAAAACCTAAACCTACAATAAATAAACCGGCTAACATTAGTGGATAGGATCCAGTATTAGCTGCAGGGTAAAACAACAACGTTCCTAGAGCAGATATGACTAGTCCTAATGCCAATCCGTTTTTATAACCTATTTTATTCACTAAATCTTGTTTTAATAATAAAGAAACTCCCATATAGATTAAGGAACCTACCGTATAGGAAATATAAAAAGCAATCGATACAAATTGGCTTTGACCTTGGGTTAAATCAAATGCTTTTTTAAATACAGGAATTAATATGTCGTTACTGGCAGCAACAAATCCCCAAAAGAAGAATACGGTTACCAAAGGGATAAATTGCCCCCATTGGGTTTTCAAATTTTCAGAAGTCATTCGTTTTTTAGATTATTTAATTGTTTTAAGTTAATAATGGGATATATGACTCCAAATTATAATAGTATAATTGAGAGTATTTGAGAGAAAGTGTTTTTGCCTAAATCATTGATTGTAGGCCTGTGGATTTTTATATTTTTTAAGTTCAAGAATTCCAATTATCATTAATTGGTTTTGATTTCCAGTATGTTTTTGTTTCAAAAATCTGGCTGATTCATCATTTGTATAAATTGAAAAAAAAAACAGAAGCGTATCGAGACCACTTAACTAACCAAAAAAATAATAATTCGATACCGCCTTCTGTTTTATATAAAAAAATTTAATTTGTTTCAAAAATCTGACTGATTCATCATTTGTATAAATTGATATAAAAAAAACAGAAGCGTATCGAGACCAATTAACTAACAAAAAAATAATTCGATACTGCCTTCTGTTTTTCATCACTACATAATTAATTAAACTGAACTTTTATTTTATAAAATTTCTCACTCAACTATTATATTTTACTAATGTTTCATTGTCTTTTTCATCATTTTACTGATAAAATTGGTCGCAAATCTGGGATTAAGACGATAAAGCAAATCCAAAAATCTTGCGTCTTTTCCAACAGTTATCCTAAACTTATTTTTCTCCATACCTCCAATAATAATTTTTGCAGCTGCGGCTGGAGAAAGTGTCATTCCTCCTTTCACTGATTCATTCTTCATAGTAGGACTTTCCACGCCAGAATTTGCCGTTATATTCGTTGCAATTGCTCCGGGATGGACCACAGTAACTTTTACACTTGAATCTCTCAATTCAGCATAGAGTCCTTCAGTAAAGATTTTAACGGCGGCTTTGGCTGCCCCATAAATGGTTTGCCCTGGAAAAGAAATAAACCCACCCATACTTGAAATGTTCACGATATGGGCTTCAGGTCTTTTTAACAAAAACGGAAGAAATGCTTTGATCATATTCAGCGTTCCGTAGAAATTAACATTCATCACCAGATTTATCTGATCCATCGGCAGCTCGTTTACGGGAATAAATTGCTGAATGATGCCTGCATTATTGATCAATCCGTCAACCAAACCGAAGTGCTTAACAACTGCTTCGGGCAAAGCATCCACTCTTGCTTTATCTGTAATATCTACAACATACCCCTTAAAACGATCATTCCCCACTCCTGCAATTTTTTGGGTTTCCGCAAGAGCCTTTTCATTAAGATCAATACCCGCTACGTTTGCCTGTTTGTTTAACAATAACAAGCAAAGTTCCCTTCCTATTCCGTTTCCAGCCCCTGTGACAACTATTACTTTATTTTGTGCTTTCATATCTTATTTTTTTGGAGTTAACCTAACATTCTCTACCAGCGAAAAGGATGTTTCTATTTTTTATTTTAATTTTTTTTGTTCTTTTCTTAGGTCGAAATTAGGTTCTCATAACCGCACCTCCATCGATACATATAGTCTGACCTGTAATCCATTCTGAGAGATCCGAAAGAAGGAATGATACAATAGACCCCATATCTTCCGGTTTTCCTACACGTGGAGAAGGCATCATTTGTAATACCATATCCACAAGATGACCTGAGTTTTTCATTCCGCTTTCAGTAAGAACCAGTCCTGGAGATACCGCATTACAGCGTATTCCTTGTTTACCATATCTGCGGGCAACATTACGGGTTAGTGCTCCAATTCCTGCCTTAGTAACGGAGTAGGCAACCTTGTCTGGCATGCCAGCATAAACAGCATCGGAAATGGTATTAATCACTGATCCACCTCCAGCTGCAATAATATGAGGAATAGCATATTTACAGGTTAATAAATACCCAGTAAGATTGATGTCAATATTACGCTGCCATACTTCCAAATCTATATCTACGGGGTCCGTATCTTTGGCAACCTGATCAGGATGAATATTTGCAGCTACATTAAATAATCCATCGATTTTACCATATTTATCTACAGCTGCATCTATCATTTTTTTAACACTATCCTTATTTGAAATATCAAGCTCAATTGCTATTCCGCCCCCACCAGCATCCTTTACAGTCTGAACACAACGCATGGCATTTTCCAAAATAATATCACCAACAACAATTTTGGCACCACCGGCACCCAAAAATTTAGCTGTGCCATCTGCAATTCCACCAGCACCAGCAAAAATGATTACTTTATCCTTTAGTCCTTCCATGATCAATAAATTTAGATTTGTAGTTTTATTTAAGTTAAAAATAGATCGAAATCTATAGTTGTTTAATTCTTTTTAATTCATTTATGGTAATAGTGGGTGTCAAAACTTTATGGTTTTTTTCAACTTCGATATCTTTAGCCAACTTGAATTCTTTGGTTAATTTGATATCCCTACTTGACGCGCCCACTTTAACCGTATAGGTTCCTCCATCAGCAATCCACGAAGATTGTTCGGTGTTATAAGAAGCCAAATCTCTTGGATTTAGTTGGAATGAAATAGTTTGGGATTCACCAGGTTTAAGTAGGTTTGTTTTGGCAAAAGCGCGAAGTTCTTCGGATGGTTTTTCTAATGTTTTTTCAGGTGCAGTCAAATACAACTGCACCACTTCCTTACCTGATACTTTTCCTGAATTGGTGACAGTAAGAGTTGCAGTTATTTTATCCTTAAATTTGGAAGTGCTTAGTTTTAATCCACTATAGTTAAAATTGGTATAACTCAATCCGTATCCAAATTCATAAGCAGTTTGTGCTTTGAATGAGTTATAGTAACGATATCCAACATAAATGCCTTCTTTATAAATTACCTCTGTAGGTTTATCAATTGGTGTTCCTGGAAAATTAGTAGAAGAAGGTTCATCTTCATATTTCATAGGAAACGTTACAGTCAGTTTACCAGATGGATTAACTTTTCCCGAAATGACATCAGCAATAGCATTTCCAGCTTCCATTCCAGGTTGCCATGGCAATAAAATAGCATCTGCATAATCTCTCCAGCTAGCTGTTTCGATAACACTTCCAGCATTAATTATAACTACTATTTTTTTTCCTTTAGCATGAAAGGCTCCGGATAAATTCTTAATTAACTTTTTTTCTACATCAAATAGGTTAAAATCATTATTGACTTGTCTGTCTCCTCCTTCACCAGATTTACGGCCAATTGTAAGTATTGCTACATCTGCATCATTAGCTGTTTGGTTAATAACATCTTGTGAAATTTCCATTTCAGGAATTTGATCGTAGGCAGAAGCTGCATAAGTTTTGGCTTTATAGGCAGCATAACTCTCTTTTAAATTCCCTGTTATTCTATAGCCAGCATTGGTAAGTCCATCAAGGATAGAAATTTTATAAGATGGTAGTACGGCACCACTTCCAAATCCACCAATTATAGTCTCATAAGATGCAGCTCCATATAAAGCTACTTTTGTCCCGGTATTCAATGGTAATGCTTTATTGGAGTTGTTTTTAAGTAGCACCATAGATTCAGATGCAGCATTTCTTGCAATAGCGGCATGACCTACTAAATCAGGATTATTTGAATAATTGTACTTTTTAAAAGAAGAAGTTTGCAAAATGAGATTTAGGATTTCTTCTATGTTTTTGTCAACGATTTTTAGATCTAGTTTGCCCTCATTGACTGCAGCTATAATTTGTTCAATTTGACTCGTTTTTCCTGGCATAATAATATTATTTCTAGCTTTCATCTGGGCAACAACATCACTTCCTCCGTTCCAGTCTGTCATAACTAAATTTTTAAAACCCCATTCGTTTCTTAGTATTGTAGTTGTCAGATCGGGATTTTCAGACGTATAAAGCCCATTAACTTTATTATATGAGGTCATTACAGTAAGTGGATTTGCGTTTTTTACAGCTATTTCAAAACCTCGTAGATAAATTTCTCTCAAAGCTCTTTCACTGATATTTGCATTTACTTTATCTCTATTAGCTTCTTGGTTATTAGCGATAAAATGTTTGATAGAAGTACCAACACCATTGGACTGAACCCCTTTCACAAAGGCCGATGCAATGTAGCCGGATACTACAGGATCTTCGGAATAATATTCAAAATTGCGTCCGTTTAATGGATTTCGTATAATATTCATTCCTGGAGCCAGAAGAATATCAACACCGTATTCCTTAACTTCATTTCCAAATGCAATACCTACCTCATTTAATAAGTTGACGTCCCATGACGAAGCAAGTGATATTCCTACTGGCCATGCTGTTGGCGTATATGAAATTTTTTTATCATCAATAAAATAAGGTTGTAGTCTTACTCCGGCAGGTCCATCTGCCATGATTATACCTGGAATACCAAACCTTGAGATAGTACCTGTAAAGCCTACAGCACCACGTCCTCTTATAGCAGCCTCACTGATTTCACCCGGCACCCGCTTGTTTGTACCCACTAAAAGTTGCGCTTTTTCTTCAAGAGACATAGCCTTGACGATTTCAGAAACAGGACTTTTGCCTAACTGAGGTAAGTTTTTTTGTGAATAAACAGTACAACAGGCTGTCAAAACTATGAATAGCAAACATGATTTTGCTAATGTTATTTTTTTCATGACTTATTTTTGTTATTTGTCTCTAATTTTTTTCAAAACTTCGAGAATTTCATTGTTGATATAAAATATTAATCCTATTGATTTAAAAGATGATGAGGTTGTGTTTTTCTTATTTTTTATGACCAAAAAGCCATGAAAATACACTAGGTTCTTTAAAGGTGTAATCCCAACTATTGTGATATACACCCGGATATTCGGTATATTTAATTTCGCGTTTTCCATCGTTCAGTAACTGATATGCCTTACGTGCATAATCAACGGAAACAATATGGTCATTTGATCCATGAAACAACCACAATGGAGTCTTTTTGTTGTGTATAGTAAACCAATCGAGATTTACAGCACCGCATATAATAAAGGCTGCCGCAAATGTTTTAGGCATGCGTGTCAATAATTCGTAGGTACCCATACCACCCATCGATAGTCCGCCTACATAAATCTGTTTTTTATTAACCTTACCGGAGCTAATCCATTCTTTGGTCAAACCCATCAATAATTTCATGGATGTATTAGCTAAACTGTCTTTGTAAAAGGTAAATTTCAACCTTATAGGGCTACCTTTAGGTAAATCTTCTCGTTTTGCGTTTACCCAATAATCATTTTCAGGACATTGTGGGGCAATAACTATGGCAGGATAATTACTTTGTAAGTTATCAACTAACCATTGACCACCATTCTTGAGCTGTTTTTCATTATCAGTACCACGTTCACCCGAACCATGCAGAAAAATAACCAATGGATATTTTTTGCTCGGATTATAATTCTTAGGAAACATAATACGATAGGGTAACGATTGCGAATTGTCCGTATAAACCTTTTTTTCGAATGCTGATATATTTTGAGCCGATAGGGGCACAGCAATCAGTATCAATAGAAAGAAAATTAGTTGTTTCATATTTTTATTATTTAACAATGATACAATTAGAAAAGAAACCTACTTATTCCACACAAATGCTGCATTATTGGTTACGTCAGAATTAGTACCTATAAAAACAGTAAAACTTCCCGATTCCCAATCTAATATTAAATTACTATTATAGAATTTTAAGTCCTCTGTTGTGATATCAAAGCTGACCTCTTTCGTTTCCCCGGGTTGTAAGAAGATTTTTTTGAAATTCTTCAATTCTTTTACTGGTCGGGTAACAGAAGCTACTGGGTCATTCAAATACAATTGTACTGTTTCTTCTCCAGGGTACTTTCCTGTATTGGTTATGTTGACTTTTGCTTTCAATATTTTATTACTTCCTGTCAAAATGGTATCACTCAATATTACTTTATCATAAGTAAATGTTGTATAACTCAACCCATAACCGAAAGGATACAGAGGTGTATTAGGGGAATCCATGTAATTGGATTTGAAATTTCGTTTACGCCCTCCATCATAAGGTCTACCCGTGTTTTTATGATTATAATAGATTGGAATTTGACCTACTGAGCGGGGAAAAGTCATTGTCAATTTACCCGAAGGATTATAGTCTCCAAATAACACTTCAGCAACAGCACTTCCTGCTTCGGTACCTAAATGCCAAGTTTCTACTATTGCATCTGTGTATGGAAGTGCGTTTTCAATTGTCATTGGTCTGCCATTGGCCAACAGTAACACAATAGGCTTACCTGTGTTTTTTAAAGCCTTTAATAATTCAAGTTGACAATTAGGAATTGAAATGTTAGTAAGGTTTTTTGCCTCCCCTGACATGCCTTTTGCTTCTCCTAGTACGGTAACAACAACATCAGATTTTTTGGCTAGTTCCACAGCCTCTTTTATCAGTTTCTCTTGTTCCTCAGCTTCATATGGATAACCTGCAAAACTTTGTAGATATTCATTGTCTGTTATTTGAGTCCCCATAACGGTCTCAACATTTGGATTCACTTTTTTTATTCCTTCGTAAATCGTTACTACACTATCGACATCACCTTTTAAAACCCACATACTGAACATTTCGGCCTTATTGTTTGCAAATGGACCAATCAAAGCAATATTGCTGTCCTTCTTTAATGGAAGTATATTGTTTTTATTTTCAAGCAACACCATAGAGCGCAAAGCTGCTTTTTTCGCAATTTCTTTGTTCTCTTTTGTTAATGTTACTCTATCGGCTTTCTCAGGATCAAAATTCCTATAAGGGTTGGTAAACAAGCCAAGCTTATATTTTGCCTCAAGTACCCTGCGACATGCAGCATCAATAGCAGCCATGGAAACTTTACCTTCTTGTATTGACTGCTTTAAATATCCAAAAAATAATTCGCTTCCCATATCCATATCAGTCCCAGCGTTCATTGCTAGTTCTGCCGATTGTTTATCATCCTTTGAAATGCCATGAGTTGTTAATTCTTGTATAGAAGCAAAGTCGGTTACCGCGAACCCTTTAAATCCCCATTGTTTTTTCAGTACATCGGTAATCAGCCATTTATTAGCTGTGGCGGGAATACCTTCAACTTCATTAAATGAGGTCATAATGCTGCCTGCTCCTGCCTCTACTGCTGCTTTATAGGGAGGCAAATAAAATTGATACATTGTTAATTTACTCATATCGGTAGTATTATAATCGCGGCCGGCTTCAGCAGCGCCATACATTCCGAAATGCTTTATGCAAGCCATCAGGGAGGTTTCGTTCTTTAAGTCATCGCCCTGATATCCTTTTACCATAGCTTGTGCAATTTTACCCCCTAGGAATGGATCTTCTCCTGAGCCTTCCATTACTCTTCCCCAGCGAGGATCTCGGCTAATGTCTACCATAGGTGAAAATGTCCAGTTATATCCCACTGCAGAAGCTTCAATAGCAGCAACTCTTGCTGTTTGTTCAATTAGCGGCATATTCCATGAACATGACAAACCTAGAGGTATTGGGAAAATAGTTTTATAACCATGAATAATATCTAAGCCTGAAAGCAATGGGATTTTAAGACGTGTGCTTTCGGCAAGTTCCAGTTTCGCTTTGACTTCACTTGGTGATCCAACTAACGAATAAACATTTCCTCCAGAACCATCTTTAAGTTTCTCTGCATATTTTTTAGTAGCAAAAGGTCCTGTATTGGAATTTGGAGTTAATAAGTTTAGCTGACTAAGCTTTTCATCAAGTGTCATTTTTTTCATCAAACCAGAGATAAAAATATCCATCTGTTTCTCATTAGTCGTTTTTTGACTCCATAATGGGATTGTTGTTAGACAAATTAGCGATATGTAGATGAGTTGTTTTTTCATAATTGTATTTTAATTTTATCTGTAAATTAATAGTCAGTCAGGAAGAAAATTTAGGAGAATTAGACTTAGAAAACAGATTAGTCACTACTTAATCTTTGATCTTTTTCCTAATGTAATACGAATCATCTATTCTTATTTTGTACGTATTTCAATTTGACCTGCTGCTAATCCTTTAGCTTGAGCTTTTAAAGTTATCTTGCCAGAAAATTCATTTGGTCTTAAAATGACCAATCCTCTACCTTGATAGACTTTCTTGTGATTTTGCTGAAAACTAGACATATCAGCAACATTACCATTTCCAACACCTGCTATGGAGGCGTTACCTGTAAGCTGATAAGTAATTTCTAAATCATCAACATTAGGTACAATATTCCCTTTTTGGTCAATAATTTCTACATTGATGTAAGACAAATCATTTAGGTCTGCATTTATGGTACTTCTATCAGTACTCAGTCGGATAGCTGAAGGTTTACCTGTAGTTATCAATGTGCTTTCACCAGTTTTTTTTTCTCCATCAAATCCTTTTGCAACAAGAGTTCCTGGTTGGTACTCTATTTCAAAAATTGCGGTAATGGAACCCTCTGGAACAATCTGCTCGGCAATTAACTTTCCATTTAATTCCAATTTAACTACTTTACTTCGGGTATATACATGTACTTGCATCTTTTTACCTTCTTGTCCTGGCCATGTCCATGATTTAATCACATCGGGAAATCCCCATGTTGCTACTGCCTCTTTCATTCCTTCAGGGATGGGATTATGTACAAGTATTTCTATTGGGCTGTTTCGCCACACTACATCCTGATAATAAGATGCTTGTTTTTTATTGCCTATCAAATCAAAATCGCCAGTGCCTGAATTAAAGATGGGCCACTCGTCTTTAAAAAACTGCCCCATCCCCATAATTCCTTTTAGTTCAGGTAACCTTTCAGGTTTAATTCTTGATTTACCAATTCCAGCTTCTCCGATATAATCAAAAGCAGTCCACTTAAAACTTCCAATCATGTAGGGTGATCTTTCCGATTTTTCCCAATTCTCCAAAGCAAAGAGAGGTAACGATTCGGTTACTACATAAGTTTTTTGAGGATGTGCTGCATGCTGGGTGTCAAAAAAATCTACTGTAGCACTATCTCGCTGGAAGTGAATAGACTTACTTTCAAGAAAGTAATTATAACCATCTACATCTAAATTTTCCAAATGGGATTTATAATCTTTCAAAGCAGTTTGTGTATAGGGCGGTAAGTAAACCATAGCTTCAGTTACTGGTCGCGTAGGATCTAATTTGCGAACTTCATTTGCTAGTTTTTTTCCAATTTCTTGTCCTATCAGATCAGGTGCTTCGTAGATTTCATTACCAATGCTCCACATAATTATAGAAGGATGATTTCTATCTCTTAATATCATTGCTTCTAAATCTTTCTGCCACCATGCATTAAAATTAAGATTGTAGTCTTCTGGGTTTTTAGGCTTTATCCATGTATCAAAGGCTTCATTCATAACCAGCATACCTAGTTTGTCACAGGCATCTAATAATGCTTGAGAAGGAGGGTTGTGACTGGCTCTTATAGCATTGTACCCATTCTTTTTTAATATTTCAATTTTTCGTTCCTCAGCTTTGTATACTGAAACAGCACCCAGTGGGCCATTGTCATGATGAATACATCCTCCTTTTAAAATCAACTTTTTACCGTTGAGACTAAATCCCTCAGTTCCATCAAACTTGATGCTTCTAATCCCAAAGTTTGTTTCTACTTCGTCAATCGTTTTATCACCATTCTTTATTTCAGTTATAGCTTTGTACAACTGTGGGGTTTCAAGTGACCACAAAGCGGGATTTGAAATTGTAACAGTCTGTTCGTCAATTATAGATTTACCGGCTTCCAGTTGCAGCTTTTTTTGTGTACTGCCAACAATCTTTCCGCTTGGGTTTAAAATATTGGTTACTAATAAAATATCGCTATTTGATGCTTGTTTGTTTTTTATTGTGGAACTAATTTTTACAATTGCTTTATCCTGTGTTACTTCTGGTGTAGTAATGTTGATTCCCCACGTATCAACATGAACAGGGTCAGTAACAGTTAACCATACATGGCGATAAATCCCTGAACCACTATACCAACGGGAATTTTTGCCCTCATTTCTTACTTTGACTGCTATTATATTTTCCTCTCCGGCGGATTTTAAGTAAGGCGTTAAATCATAATAAAAAGGCGTATATCCATAGGGGTGATTTCCTAAATGTACACCATTTAGCCATACATCAGCGTTCATGTACACTCCATCAAAATGGATGGATACTAGTTTGTTTTCTTTATTTTTTTCAGTTACAAATTTTTTTTGATACCAAGCTGTACCACCAACAGTCCATCCAGTTGGTGCTTTTCCAATGCTGTTTTTTGAAAATGGACCTTGTACTTTTCCTTGTTCTTGGTTTGCTAAATCCTCAATACTCCAATCGTGAGGTAAATTAACTTTTCTCCATTTTGAATCATCTAAATGTATTTGTTCCGCACCTATAACATTAGTTTTGGTAAATGCCCAATCTTTATCAAAAGATATTGTTCGAGTATTTGAATTGCTTTGTGCCATTGAAGGTGAAACTGTTATGATACTTGTTAAAATAAATAAATAGACTCTTTTTAGGGAATTTGCAACAGTTGAAATGCTATACGCTTGATTTAATTTATCTGGTGTGGTTGTGTTTTTCATAAAACAATATAGTTGATAAACATTCTCTTTTATTTTTTTTCTTAGGGTTTCAGCATGATCTGTGTTAATCTGAATTCAATCAATCGTTCTGGGCTTCAATAACTTTGATTCCTTTGGTTATACCATTTTCATTAAAAGTATCAATTGTAAAGAAGTATTTTTGTTGAGCATTAAGACTATGAATTGTTAAAGAATCGGCATTAAAAACCTGATAGTTCATGTATAACTTATCTGGAGCAGTACCATAACGGATATTGTATCCTGTAGCATCCTCACTTTTTTGCCAAGTAAGGATCACATTACGCTTATCAGTAGTATCACGGACAGCTGTAAATGAAGAGACATTTTGAGAAAGTTTTCCATTGCCTTTACCAAAAATTCGCAAACCGGATATGGCAAATTTCCCATCAGGCACATGGTAGTTAGTCAAACGAATATAACGGGCAGACACAGGAGCTTTCAATTCGATAAAATCGTGTGGAACGTCAGTTGTATTTGTTCTTTTGTCGGATATGGTTTTCCATGACTTCTTATCATTGGAATATTCAAGTAAATATTGATAATAAATGGAATTAGTTCTTCCTAAAATAGTTGTTGCCTCATCAAAAAAGTTTATTTGGACAGCATTTATTTTTGATTGTTTCTGTAAATCAACTAGTATCCATTCTCCTTTATTACCGGTTTTGGCACTCCAGTAGCTGCGAACATCTTCGTTAGTTGTATTTTCTTTTGGATGGCTATCTAGTGTAGAAGATACTTCAACAGGCTTTTTATAAGACAATAACATCCCTGATGGTTTATAATCTTCTGGTTCTTTAATGTGCTTTTTAGGTAAAACATGTGGGAAATCTCCAAAAGCGGTATAAGCATAAAAAGTTCCGTCTTCATCCAAAAAAGCAGGAAATAGACCTAGCCGTCTTTCAAAATGATCTTTTACCGAAATTGTCATGGTTCCCATGTACCAGTAATTAGACCATTTATCCTGAAATGTGGTACCGTGTCCAGCACCACAAATAAAGCCTTCGGGTTTATATGAAAAAGGATTGTTCTCAGCAAGTTGAAATGGCCCTAATGGAGAATTCGCAATATATAAGCCATCTGAATAACTTTTATATTCTGTACCTGGAGCCGAATACTGTAAGTAGTATTTGCCCTTATGTTTTGTTATCCAAGGCCCTTCTAAAAATGGCTTTCTTCTTCCTGAATAATCATTGTAATCACTAGGTCGTTCCCAACCATTGTTTATAGTGTTACTACTTAGTAATTCAGATTGAGATCCTATTGGATCGAAAGTTTCTTTATTTAGTTCTACACCATAAATGGGTTTATTATTAGAAAGTCCTTGATACAAATAAAGACGTCCATCATCATCAAGAAAAAGACATGGATCGTTTACAACAATAGGGAAATTTTCTTTTACAATTTGCCATTTCCCGCTTAATGGTTCAGCAGACTTATATATGCGTCTGTCAAGTGCCATAAAATACACAGCATCATTCATTACAACAGCTGTAGGGGCATAATCTTCGAGAGGTAAGTCAGATGTAGTGATGAACTTCCAATCAATCAAATTATCCGATGTCCAATATCCTCCAGATTTAGAAGCAAATAAAAAATACTTTCCTTTAAATAAAACTACAGCAGGGTCAGCAGCTTCTCGACGCGAAGGATTGTTTAACTGAAACCTGTAATTAAGATTTATAGGATTGCAAACAGTTGTTTGTTTATTTATGTGTTGAGCATTGATTTGCAATGAACAACACATAAATAAAATGAATAACAAATTCGATAATATATTTTTCATGTTGTGTAATGTGTTGAGTGTGAAAATGGAAATACAATGTTTCTTTATTGCATTGATTTGAACCTATGATATAAGAGAGGTACTTGCTTTTTTTGAGCTAATACCTTTTTTAGTGTAAATTTTGCTATTAGTATTTTACCTTTATCTAAAGCTTTTACTCTAAATCATTATGGAAATAGTGATAGTAATCCAAGAAGATCAATCCATATTAAAATAAGTCCAATCTTGTGGATTCAGAATAAGATGATTCACGGTAATTTCTCCAGATTGAATAATTTTATTTTTGCGAAAGCTTTTAACTTTTTTGGAGATTATCCAAATGCTCTATAGTTGCTATGAGATAAAATTACAGGACTTTTTTTTATGTAAATTGTTAATAATTTGTGGTTTATTTGGTTTTTAAAAGAGAAGTCGTAATTAAAGAAGATTTTTTGAAATAATTAGGAAGTAATGGTAGTCTTTGTGACTACCATTACTTCTTTTTTTCTCATTTTTTAGATTCAACTATTCTGGTTCCAGTACAATCAAACATGTCTAGCAATGATCCGGTAATATTGTTGTCATCTTTTTTTTCTAGATAGATGTATACATCATAACCACTTGCCGTAAAAAAACAGGTTATGAATTTTTCTTTTTCATCTATTTTAGTGAATACATCTGCAGGTCTACCTTCTCCTGCCATATTTCCTGTTAATTTACCATTTTCGCCTCTTGTTAATGTTAGTACACTTTTAGCATCACCATCAGGAAGACCAGTTGTTAGAAGTTGCCATTTTCCTATAAAATAATCTTTAGATTCTTGGGCTTTTGCGTTAACTGAAAACATCAAGCTGCATACTATAGCAGCAATAATAATACTTAATTTTTTCATGACATTTGTTTTTTTTTGATTTGTAATATTTGTTGTTTGAGAAATAATTTTTTATTTTTTAGAACCTAACTTTCAAAGTTCTAAAAAATAAGAACTTTGAAAGATTAGGATTCATAATCTATTTACACACTTTTTATTTATATTTTGAAATTCACAGTAAATTCGATTGTACGTGGGCGAATACCTGATGCATTAACTCCTTTTCCTATATAATTAGGCTCAGTTGCTGTTGTTATCTGGTCAGCACCTTGCAAAGCACCACTGATACCTTTTTGATTTAAGAAGTTTACAACTTGCAACTTAAAATCAACATTTCTGCTCATACGATATTCAACTCCCCCAAAGGTTTCCCACCAAGCATTGTAAGCAATTGAATTGGTTAGGTTACCATATTGTTTTCCAAAATATCTTAGATTAGCATAAATCTTGTAGTTCCCTAATTTATAACTAGGATCAATTTCCATCAAAACATTAGACATTCCAGGAATAATATTATTATATTCATATGTAGTACCAAAGCCACTTGCTGTATAATTTTTGTATTGTGGTTTTTGCAAGGTTATCAAATAATGCAAATTAAAATTCTTGAATGGACTTGTTACAATATCTGTAGTCCAACCCAGTGTTTGTATATCATAAAAAAGAGGATAAGCTTTAGCTTTTATTGATGTATTATTTGGGTCATAAAAGTCTAATCCAGTAACGTTGTTCAATTTTGAGCTTTGTGTTACTTTAGACACTATACTAAATTTATCTCCTTGATTATAATAAATACCTGCACCTAAAAATATAACTTTTATTTGATTAGACTTGGCTATTGTAGTCTGAGCAACAAGATTACCATTTCCATCCACATCTGTTATAGGGTTTCCTAGTGCATCTTTTTGGTTTGCTGGGTAATCATAATATCTGTTTAGATAATCGTTATAGGTAACATCCCCTAAGAATCCAAATTTATTGGTAACCTTTGCAACAAAACTACCTACAGCTACGTGGTTAAATTTGTTTTTGAAATCTACTGACATAAGGGGTCTGTCCTTTATGAAAGAATTAGTATATTGATTATGAAGTTCCTCTGTATCTTCTTTTTCTAGTCGAGCACCAAGGGTGAAATCAAAAACTTTACCTACTTTAAAATCATCTGATAAATATAATGCTGTTTTATTCGTTTTTACTTTTGTTATATCTCCTGGTATTCCTACAATTCCATCTGCATTAGTGATTGGATAATAATATGGAGACCCTGGAACAGGACTTACATTCATTTGCCAATCTAATAATTGAGGATTAGGTGTTACTGTTTGATAATAAATACCCATGTTTGTTTTTTGCAATCCTGTTTTATACAACTGTTCAGTTAAACCAAGTCTCAAACTATGTACTCCATATTTTTTGGTAAGCTCCATACGAGTCATCCAAGTGTCAATATTGGTTGGTTCTACTGCTTGGTTCACTACCATTTGAACATTGTCTGTATATTCTGTATTAGTATTATGTAAATAGTACTTATTATTAGCATCTGGCGTACTAATTCCTAAAGTCAACGGAAATTGAACAAGAAAAGGCGACTTGGAGTGCATATACATTGTTGAATAACTCAATTTATAATCATTTGAAAATTTATGCTCACCATTTACATAAAAAGCATTAGATTTATTTTCATTAAATTTATCATCCGCTAAGTTCATTTTTACTGATTCTCCAGTATTAGCATCTGCATAGGCAATTTGTCCATTTCCTAAGGTATAACTATCTCTACTTAAACTAAAACCTGGATATTCTGAAAAATCACCATTTCCATTATAAATTAAGGGTTGATTGACACTATAATCTTGTCTTTGTGTTGCGTTTTTATATAAAAAATTAATTTTTCCTTTCTTATATTTCTTTGAAATCCCCAGTTTAAACATCTCCATCCTTTCAGTTGACCAAGGATAATACATCCTATTAACACCATTTCCACGATCATAAGTTTCTTGTAAACTAATTGAGTAACCCCATCCATCCTTACTCATTGGACCTGATACATTTCCACTGTAAATTAAAGACCCCCAGCTATTGGTATAAGCTGAAAAAAAACCTTTAAATTTAGTACCAGGTTCACGATCATATGAATTGACACTAAAACCAACTTTTCCAAAAGTAAGTGCTCCTTCAGCAAGAGATAATAAACCAATCCTTCCGATACTACTATCATACTTCCATACCGAAGTAACAATTTGAGGGTAAAACTGATATATTACTGGAATGTCGTTTTCTAAAATCTGAATATCACCTCCTGGAGGAATACCAACATTGATTTGTCTTGGTGTCGTAGCTGAAGAGGCATTCAACATTACGTTTCTATTCTTCTCTTCTTTCTTGTTTCCTCCAACTGAATCTTTCGCTACAATAGATTCGGTTTTGTCTTTTTTATCCTGTGCGTAGGATTGCTCTGGTAAAATTGCTGCGATAGCAATTAAAATTCCAATTCCAAAAGGAATAATTTTCTTTTTCATAATGTAATTTGGTTAAAATGGTTTTTCATTGCGTTAGTATAATGCTTTCTATTGCGTTATATTTACGCGATAAAAGTATTAAACATTTTTTATATCACAATGCAAAACTTCATAATTATTCATTTTTGCATACTATTTTTACGATATGTAATTTTTTTCACCTAAAATTTTATAATATATTCAAGTGTTTTTTCTTAATTATAAGTATTTGATGATTGGAAAAAGCATAAATTAAAACCAAATAACACTCTGAAAAAGAGTTAGATAAGAACCGAATAAGGTTTCTGTTAATTGGATATGGAGGAAAAAGAAGGAAAGAAGGTAATACAGTTTTAATAAAATCGTCTTGGCGTTAAACTACTATTTTAGATTTAATCTAAAACGTATTTAATGTAGGTAGGACTGAGTAATAATGAAAAAGAAACCCTATCTCGTTTAAGCGAAATAGGGTGAAGAGTTAATTGTAATTATTTTTTAGAGATCGCCTCCGTATGTTTTTTGATAAAATTAAAGTACTAAAGCCGTTCTCTCGGATAAAGCATTTTCATAATTTTCTTTGTGAAACTTATATAAAAAAGGGGAACGATGTTGGCCTATATTACGTTTCTCATCCAGTTTAACAATAATTTCTTGTGCAAGTAATTTATTTGGAAAATTTCGTCTATCAAACTTCTTGTTTAAAATTGTTTCGTATAAAGTTTGAATCTCGGGTAATGTGAATTTCTCCGGTAATAATTCAAATCCGATAGGCTCATGGAATATCTGATTGCGAAGAGTCATTAATGCGTAATCTATTATCTCATTATGATCTAACAATAAGTCTTTTGGAATTTCATTCACATCAACCCATTTATAATCTTCAACAAACACATCTAATTTTATATCCGCTTCTGAACAATCCATTAAAGCATAGTAACCAATAGAGAGCGTTCGTTCAGCTAACCAAGTTCCTTTAGTCATAGATACGTCAATCCCACTTTCATATTCTTGTGGCTTAATACGATGCTTACTATCTCCAAATGTATGAAACTGTTTTAAAAAGATGTTGTCAAGAGCTGTGCGTTCCTTTAAAATTCGATTCACAGCAACTGTCAATGATTCTTCTCTTTTTACATAGCCACTGGGTACTCCCCAACCAATACCTACTAACTTTGTGAGCAATACTTTTAGTTGTTTGTTTTCATAACCAAAAATGACGCACTCCAGTGTAAAATGGGGCAGGTAAATTTTATCACCATTTTCAACGAAATCATAATATTGTTTTAAATTCGAATCCATATAATTTGTAACCTATATTTTTTAAAGTCGTAAAGATAAGAATTGATTTTTCAAGAAAATAATTTAATGCGTAAATTTAATGCAATAAGTTTGCTGTTATGAAAATTTAACCTAATTTTCTCGCAGTCTTTGTTTTTATATACAAATAGAGTATTTATTCAATCTGGGGTATAGGTAAGATCTCCGAAAATTGGATTTGAAATACTCTAGAAGTTATATTATAAACGATACACTATGCCGAAATAAAACATTCTTGATATTAAAGAAAATAAAGGAAACAAAGAAATTTACTTTCGGGGTCGATTGGTAGTATGGAATCTAGCTAATGCACTTAATGTGATTTTTTGTACATCCTAATGAATGACAGAATGAGTTTACTTTATAATGTGTAATGTAAGTGCAGGATAGTCAAAATGGGTTATATTTATATATTTGTAATTATTAAACCATATTAAATAGTTTCTATTGGTAGCTGAAAGGAATATTATTGTTAAAAGTGATTTACGAAAAATGTTTGATACATATTACGAAGCACTCGTAAAATATGCTAATCGTTTTTTGATTTTGACAGATGAATGCGAGGATTTGGTTCAGGACGTATTTGTAGGTTTATGGGAAAAAGAAAAAACATTTCCAGATGAAACTTCGTTAAAAGTCTTTTTATATAAAACAGTTCGCAATAAATGCTATAATGTTATCAAGCATAATAAAGTAAAAGATAAATACGCTGAAAATGTAGTGATATCATTAGAGGACGACAATCTGTTTTTAGAACAAGTACTTGAAGAAGAGATTGTGCGTCAGTTGTACCAAGCTATAGATGTACTTCCTGAAAGGAAAAAACAAATCATTAAATTGAGTCTTAAAGGACTTAAAAACAATGAAATTGCAGAAGAATTACAAATCAAACTCCAAACAGTTAAGACCTTAAAATCTCAATCCTATACTATATTAAGAGAACAATTCCAGGATTTGAGTGCAATCATTTATTTTTTATTGAATTAAAAAAATATTCTTTTTTCAAACTTTTTATATCAATATCCTCAATTTAATCTTTTTGAGATAGTTATAGCAATACGATTGATTTTAAATTGTGATTTTGCTATTTTATTTGGTTCTTTTTTTTACTATCGAAAAAAAAATCTAATTTTTAATAGTACCTTATTACAACTTAGTTGTTCTTAATATATACACTGTAGATATTATGATCGATATTTTTCAAATAGCAAAGTTAAAAATAAAAAAATCTCTAAAAATTTTGTCAGTTTCTGATAAAATACAATTAGATCAATTTTATAATGATTACCCCTTCTCTAAGAAACTTAAAATAAAAAAACTAATTGATAAATTTGAGGGATATTCCGCAATAAATAAAGATAAAGCCTGGAAGTCAATCGAAACTAAGATTAAGGAACAAAAAGACAAGCCCGTTTTTGTACTCTTTAAAAAGCCATGGTATAAATACGCAGCAGCTGCAATTTTAGTCGGTGTTTTAATGATGACTTATTTTTTCAAAGAAAGTGTATTCCAAGATCCTGTTGAAATTACTTCCCCAATTGTAAATGCGAATACGGTTATAGTACCAGGTACTGACAAAGCTACTTTAACTTTAGAGGACGGTTCTGTTGTGACTTTAGAAAAAGGGAATTCAATCACTACTAAAAATGCCAATAGCAATGGTGAAAATATCGTTTATAAAGATGGTAAATCAAAAACGGATGAAATCGGATTTAACTATTTAACCATTCCAAGAGGAGGACAATTTCATTTAGTTTTGGCTGATGGTACCAAAGTGTGGCTAAATTCAGAAACGCAATTAAAGTTTCCTGTATCATTTGTTGATGGAGTTGTTCGTAAAGTGGAGTTAGTTTATGGTGAAGCCTATTTTGAAGTTTCTCCAAGTACCAGCCATAAAGGATCTAAATTTAAAGTATTAAATAAATCACAAGAAATAGAAGTCTTAGGGACAGAATTTAATGTAAAAGCTTATAAAGATGAAGCTAACATTTATACCACTTTAGTACAAGGAAAAGTATCAATTAAAACAGAATTGACAAAGAAAATATTAAAGCCATCAGAACAGTCCAATCTTAACCTTAATACTAATGGTATCCAAGTATCTGTAGTAGATGTCTATAGTGAAATTTCTTGGAAAGATGGCATATTTAGTTTTAAAGGAAAACCGTTAAAAGATATTATGAAAGTAATTTCCAGATGGTACGACGTTGAGGTAATTTTTGAAAATAAAAATTTAGAATCGATAAAATTCAAAGGGACTTTGGAAAAGAATCAAAGTATTGATGAAATCTTATCAATTATGAAATCTTATTCAATAAATAATTATGAAATAAAGAACAAAACCATAATACTGAAATAAATTACTAACCAATAAAATTTACGACTAATGAAATAAAAAAAGAACCAAAAAAAAGAGGATAAAGTCTAAAACCCGCAAAAGTATAAAGCCCTATCCTCAATGTATAACTATCAATTAATTAAAATTATTAACTAACTAATAATGCACAAATTTATGGAAATTAAATTAACCAATACGTTTTTTCTCTTTGGAAAACGGCTATTAATGATTATTATGAAAACATATATTTTTTTATGTTGCACAACCATTTTTGCCCTATCTCCTGTTAATCTCATCTCGCAAAACTCGAAGGTTAAAATCGAGGAAGATAAAACATTGACAGTCGATCAGGTCTTTGATATTATCATGAATCAAACAGACTATAAATTCTTCTATGAAGAAGGACTGTTTAAGGATTTACCAAAAATAAAGGTCAAAAAAGGAGTTGAAAACACAAACAAACTGCTTAATAGAAGTTTATCAAATGGTCATTTTAGCGTTGTAATAACAGATAACAATGCCGTAATAGTAAAGGAAAAATCGCCAGATACTCCTAAGGAAATTCAACAATTGTCCATTTCAGGAAAAGTTGTTGATGAAACTGGAATGCCTTTACCAGGAGCATCAATTCTTAAAAAAGGAACTACAAATGCAACAACTACAGATTTTGAAGGTAAGTTTTCAATCAAAGCAATTAAAGGAGACGTCCTGTTAATATCTTTTATTGGCTATGTCCAGAAAGAAGTTTTGGTAGATTCCCAAAAAGATATAACGGTATCTCTTAAACCTGAAGTCTCAAGTCTTAATGAAATTGTAGTTATTGGTTATGGTACACAAAAGAAAGAAAATGTTTCTGGTGCTGTTTCTCAAATAAAAACAAAAGATATTCCTAAAGCAGCGAATAGCTCGATCAATCAATTGTTGGCAGGAAGAGCTGCAGGTTTACAGGCTAGACAAACAAGTTCAGAACCTGGTGGTAACATTGATATTTCTATTAGAGGAAGAGGAAATCCATTAATCATTATTGATGGAATTCAAATGCCTACAACAGGACTAGAAGCAAGTAATAGTAACATTGCTAATGAATTAAACAATGTTCGTAGAGGTGGTTTTGCAGGGCTTAGTCCAGAGGATATTGAATCAATAGAAGTACTTAAAGATGCAAGTGCCTCCATTTATGGAGTAAATGCTGGAGATGGGGTAATTTTAATTACAACTAAAAAAGGAAAAGAAGGACAAATGAGAATTAACTATAATGGAAGTACTTCAGTTGTTAATAACATGAAGTATCTTAAAACATTAAGTTCTTCTGAATATATGAAAACCTATAATATGTTTTCGAAAGATAAATTTTTATTTGACAATGCGATGACTCCTTATGGAACTAAGACACCTGATTTAGCTGCTTATAATGGTGCGTATAGCCCATTTTCTGAGCAGGATATTCAGAACCCAGAATTTAATACAAACTGGCTCGATAAGGTTTTAAAAGTGGGCTCTATTGCTAATCACTCACTAAGTATTAATGGAGGTAGTGGAAAACTCGTTTATTATGCTTCGGGTAGTTATTTCAATCAACAAGGTAATGTTGTAAATTCGAGTATGGAAAGGTTTACTGGTAAAGCTAATCTCTCTTTTAAAATAAATAAGTTTTTGACATTAAACACTAATTTTAATGCTTCAAAAGCCGAATTTGGTAATACTCAGTCGGGATGGTCAACAGGTGGAGCAGGTGCGCAATCATTTGCAGGGGTTCAAGCTGCTGTTGCTTACCCAGCAAATTTACCTGTATATAATACTAATGGTGAATTTTCTCGATTTGCAAATATTGGTAATCCAGTATCACTTCTTGATATAAAGGATAAGACTAATTTCACATCATTTTTGACCAATCTTTCATTGGACATTGCTATCATTCCAGATGTTTTAACTGGAAAACTGATTTATGGAAATACAGCAGAAACATCAACAAGAGATTTTTTTGTGCCTAAATCAACTTTTTATTTTGAACAAAATACAGCACGTGGTTCTTTTAACGAAGCCAAGAGACAATGGCAAACTTATGAGGCAACATTAGCTTTAAAAAAATCTATTTTAAATGATAATGTAGTAGTTGATGCTGTTTTTGGATTAGGTGAATATCCAAAAGAATCTTATGGTTTTGGAGCAGCTGGAGCAGGAATGTTAGATGCGATTAACACGGCTA
The DNA here is from genome assembly GCF_004016525.1 of Flavobacterium sufflavum. GTDB lineage: Bacteria > Bacteroidota > Bacteroidia > Flavobacteriales > Flavobacteriaceae > Flavobacterium > Flavobacterium sufflavum. The sequence continues at coordinate 161,179 of NZ_SACJ01000001.1, read as the reverse complement.
ATTTAGGTTCTGCAACCACTCAAACTACAATATCTTCCTATAAAGAAAAATCCAAAACACGCTCCTATTTTGCAAGAAGCTCTTTTGAGGTATTAAATAAATATGTATTGCAATTAGGTATTAGACATGATGGATATAGCGGCTTTTTTCCTCAAAATAAGTTTGCATCTTTTCCTTCAGCTTCTTTTGCTTGGAAAGCATCTAAAGAATCATTTTTACAAAATATTGAATGCATTGATTTGTTGAAATTTAGAGGGAGTATAGGGGTTACAGGTGCAATACCTTCAACTTTCGTAGGTAGTGCTTATGCTGCATATATTCCTGATAGTTATGCGATTCGCTTTAATGATGGTTCAGTTTCTTATATTCCATATACTTTAAGTAATATAGATCGCCCTGAATTAAATTGGCCTAAAACCATTATGAAGAATATTGGAATGGATTTAACTTTATTTAAAAATAGAGTTTCATTAAGTGTTGATTTATTTAGGGATGATGTGACTAGATTAATTACATATGCAAGTACGGATCCTCTAGGTTTTTTAGCCACGCAACCTATAAATGGAGCTCATCAGGTAAGAAAAGGATGGGATATTACTCTAGATACAAAGAATTATAAAAGCGATAAATTCAAATGGTCTACCACTTTAAATTTATCACATGTTGATTTTAGATGGAAAGATAGATTTCCAAATTATGTACAATCTACTTATCAGGGAATTCCATATGATGGTATTAATGATCCTGTTAATTCTATTTATGCATTCAAAACAAATGGGATTTTACAAATCGGTCAAGCAGTTCCGGCTTATCAACCTGCTAAAGCTTCATATCCTGGTTCCCCAATTTTCGTAGATAGTAATAATGATGGAGTGATTGACGGAAAAGATATAGTTCGATTTAATGCTTCCCCTGATATAAATATTGGATTAGGAAATACCTTTAATTATGGTGATTTTGATCTCTCCGTATTTTTTTATGGACAATTTGGTGCTTATGGAAACAACCAATTGCTTTCTTGGACAAATCCATTGAGAATTGTTACAAAAGATCAAGCAGGAATTAGAGAAATAAATCAAGTTTGGTCTGCTTCTAATCCAGATGGTAAATATCCGGGAGTAAGTTATAATGAGTCTTCTTTAGCCTTGCCAGTAGGAACTGATGTGAGAATTCAGAAAAGAGACTTTGTAAGATGTAGAAACATCACTTTAGGGTATAACTTTAATTCAAAAGTGCTAAAAAATTATATTAAAGATTTACGCTTTTACGTAGACGTGCAGAATCCATTTGTCTTCACAAAATTTGAAATTGGTGATCCTGAAGTAGACTCACAAGGAAATAGTGCTGGTTTAGCTGCACCTTATCCTATGGTTAGAACATGCTCGTTAGGAATCAATGTAAACTTTTAATTAAAAAAATCATGAAAAAAATAATAATTATTTTTAGTCTTTTAGCTCTTCTTACTGGATGTGATAATGGGTTAGATCCTGAAATATACGGTAGTTTAACACCTGCAAACTTTCCAAAAACGGAATCCGAATATGAACTTTATACTCTAGAAGTTTACAAACCATTTACTTCTAAATGGGGATATTCTGACGGTGGGATTTCTCAAAATTTATTTTGGGGCTATGAATATTCAAATGTACAATTGAATGATGCTTGTACTGATCTTATGTCAGTTGCTGGAGCGCAAGGTTTATTCCAGGAAATAAGTAAAGCCAATTTCTTGATATTAAAGAATGAAAACACTAGGAGTCATATTGAGAAAATTAGATATATTTCCAAAATAACTACAATAATTGGTGACTTAGAAAAGGCTACAACAATTTCTGAAACAGCTAAAGCACGATTCATTGCCGAATCAAAAACGGCAAGAGGAATTTTAATGTACCATCTCTTAACAATGTATGGCCCAGTACCCGTAATCTTAGATGCTAATTTGATAGGAACTGATGCTGAAAAAAATCTTACCAGACCAGAAAGAGGTACATATGTAAATGGAATCATTCAAGATTTACTTGATGCAGCCAATGTTCTTGAAAAATCACCTAGTCAATATGGGCGTTTTAATAAAGGACTTGCGCTTACTTATTTAATGCGTACCTATTTAAATGAAAAGGATTGGTCAAATGCTGAGATAGTAGGTAGAGAAATAGTAGATTTAGGCTATAACCTTGTATCAAATTACAAAAGCTTGTTTGTACCATCAACTGAGCGAAATACGGAGACTATTTATGCCATTTCAACTGATGCATCTGCTAATGGAGGAGGACTTTTAGGAAACATGAATGCATACAGTTGGTATTGCTATCCAGTAGATTTTCCTGGAATTACCCAAAATGGAGGTTGGCTGGGGCCAAATGCATTTTTTACTGCAAGTTGGGAGTTTTATGATTCTTTCGATCCTGCGGATAAAAGAAGGGAATTATTGATTCCTAGTTATTTAGCTGTTAATAATCGAGGAGGAATTCCTGCCGGAGGTACAAGAGATAGATCTAATATGAGTGGAGCAGTTATTATGAAGTATCCTGATGTTGAAACTTCTTCATTTGCTCGTGGTAATGATATTCCGTTGGCAAGATATGCTGATGTTTTGTTGATGCTGGCAGAAGCAATCAATAATCAGGATGGGCCTACATCTGAAGCTATTGGGATGGTCAATTCAGTTCGTTCTAAGCACGGTGGTTTGAATAATTTGTCAGCAGGTGATACGGCAACTAAAGATGCTTTTGCAGCTGCAATTTTGAAAGAAAGAGGATGGGATTTATTCTTTGAAGGATATAGAAGAATAGATTTAATTAGATTTGGGAAATGGAATCAAGCCCTACAATCGGTTGGTAAAACACCTGGTCCTGCTTTATTTCCAATTCCTGAGTATAAAATTCAGCAAAGTAATAATAAACTATCACAAACAGATGGTTGGCAATAATATAAAACAAATAGGTTTAGTTTGGTTATAGTTTGTGTAAATAGGTACTATTAAGTGAATAACTTGATAGTATCTATTTTTATATTGTTTTGTAAATTATAAAAACAAAAGATTGTTGATTTAGCTTTTTAAAAGTTATGTTTTTTTGTATGATATGTAAATATTTATCTGTTATACTTAAATGAAATAGTAGTGTATTCTTGAATGATTTTTTAAATACTAAAACTATTTTAGTTTACCTTGATAAATAGAATTGAAAACGAATTTAATTATATAATATGAGTTTAAATAATTCCAAAAAAAAAGTCAAATACATTTTATTGTTTTTCTATTTTTTTAATGTTTTTACTGCTTTTAGTCAGAATAACGAAATAGCAACACAATTTAAAAATGCAAATGGTCCAAGTCCTTATGTATTATGGCAATGGATGAATGGCTGTGTGACTAAAGAAGGGATTACATCCGATTTAGAAGCATATAAAAAAGTGGGGATAAAAAATGTGCAACAGTTTTTAATTGGAGGTTCTGAAGCTGATATTACCGATCCAAATATTACCGTTTTAGGTGATAAATGGAATGATTTAATGAAATTCTCATTAGATGAATGCCAACGTCTAGGAATGGATTTTGGAACGCATAATTGTCCTGGATGGAGTTCAAGTGGAGCACCAGGAATAGAAGTAGCGGATTCCATGCAAAAATTAATTTGGTCCAAAACCACAGTTTCAGGAAAATCATCAAAAGGAGTTGTTTTACCTAAAGCTGAAATCGATGCTAAATGGAATTATTATCAGGATATTTGTTTAATTGCTATTCCTAAAAATGATGTGATTTTAAAGAAAGAAAATGTTATTGTTTTAACGGATGCAATTGATAGTTCCAACAAACTAAAAAAAGCGCTCCCTAAAGGAGAATGGATTGTGTTGCGTTTCGGTCATACTACAACTGGACATATAAATCTAACGGGACCAGTATCTGGTCAGGGTTTAGAAGTTGATAAAATGAGCAGGAAAGCATTAGATAAATTTTGGGCGTTGTATCCTGCGAAATTAATTCAGATGGCCGATAAACATGCAGGAAAAAGTTTCAAACGAATAGAAATTGATAGCTACGAAGCTGGAAGTCAGGATTGGACTTCTCAGATGCCGGCGGAATTTAAACAACGCCGAGGATATGATTTGTATCCATGGCTGGCAGTTATTGCCGGTTATACGGTTGAATCAGAAAATGTTTCGAAACGTTTTAAAAACGATTGGCAAAGAACCATCAATGAATTATTTGCAGATAATTATTATGGTTATCTGGAAGAGTTGGTTCATAAAACGCCAGGGATGGAGTTTTTGGTAGAGCCTTATGGAACAGGAAAGAAAAATTTTGACGATACTTCAATTAGAGGTATTGGAGATATTTATATGTGTGAATTTTGGACTAAACCCGCTACATGGGGGTGGGATAGTATTTTGCCAGTTTCGAGTAATTCGCATGTGAATAGTAAAAAAATAGTCGCTGCAGAAGCCTTTACAGGACAGCCACAATATGCATTTCAGAATGATTTTGCTGATTTGAAGGCTACAGGAGATCAGGCATTTTGTGAAGGAGTCAATCTTTTTGCACTTCATGCCAGTGCGCATCAACCATGGCCAAACCTGAAACCAGGAATGGTAATGGGATGGTGGGGTACGCAATTTGGTCCAGGACAAACATGGTGGAATCATGGTGCTGCCAAGTGGATTCAGTATGTAACCAGATGTCAGTTGCTATTACAAAAAGGATTGTTTGTTGGAGATGTGTGTTATTTACAATTGCAACGACAAAAAAACACCCCTATTCCAGAAGGATTTAAAGCAGATATTTGTAGCGAAAAAGAATTATTGACACGTTTTAAAGTTAAAGATAATACCCTGACTCTTGGCGATGGAATGTCTTATAGAATATTAATACTTCCAAATCAACCCAAAATAGAACCAGAGCTTGCAAGAAAAATTGAAACTCTTGTAAATGAAGGAGCTATTGTAGTGGGTAATGGATTTACAGGAAGTTCTGGATTGAATAATTATGAAACAAGGAATAAAGAAGTAGTCGATATTAGCGAACGCCTTTTTGGTTCTTTTGAAAGTAACAATAAACTAAAAAAACAACTGCTAAAAATTGGAAAAGGTAAAGTATATGTTGGTTATTCAGTCGAAGAAGCTTTAGCCTTGGAAAATATTGCAAAGGATGTAGAAGTCTTAAATGATAAAGAAAATATTGCCTGGATTCATCGTAATGATGGAAATGAGAACTATTATTTTATATCAAATAAATCAAAAGATAAAATTACAACTAATATCAGTTTTAGGATAGATGGCATGAAACCCGAAATATGGGATCCGGTTACAGGAGAAATTATTGATGCTTTAATTTGGGAAAATAAAAATGGTAGAACTGATGTAAGTCTCAATTTAGAAGGTAATGGTTCTTGCTTTATTGTTTTTAGAAATCAAATAAACAATCAGACTGCTGCAATAAAAAATCTCTCAATTAATGGGATAGATGAAAATATTGGGACATATTTATCAAATAAGAATCAGTTAATTTTAAATAAAAAAGGGACTTATAATTTGTCTGTACAAAATGACAGAAAAGTTGCTCTAAAGCAAAAGCAGAATGAGGAGGCAATACTGTTAAATGAAAATTGGGAAGTACAGTTTGAGGAAAACCGAGGTGCTCCCGCATCAGCTCATTTTGATAAACTTATTTCCTGGCCCTTACATACTGATTCGGGAATTAAATTTTTCTCAGGTACCGCACAATATAAAAAATCATTAAAACTGAATTCAAGACAGTTAAAATCCAATAAGCGAATACTACTCGATTTAGGAGAAGTTAAAAATATTGCTACGGTAATCGTAAATGGAAAAACAGTACAATTAATCTGGAAAGCTCCTTTTGTGGCTGATATTACTAAATTTTGTAAAGCAGGAGAAAATCAGCTGGAAGTAAAAGTAACTAATTTGTGGCCTAACCGTATTATTGGCGATAAATTAGAACCTGAAGATTGTCTTTGGGGGGCTATGCGTACATTTACGTATGTTGATCCAAATATTCCAATTGGAAGAAATCTTTTGGAAATTCCTGACTGGGTTAAAAACAATACGCCACGTCCCAGTAAAAATCGTATTACCTTTTGTACTATGGATTTCTTTGAAAAAGATACACCGCTTTTACCTTCAGGTTTAATAGGTCCTGTACAAATTTCCATCCAGAATATCTGGGATTTTAGATGATAAGAAATAAATATTTTGTGTTTTATTCAAATGCGATTTTATTTAAAAATAAATTTTATTGTACTGTTCTTCTTGAATTATAGAGCTTTATATGATTTTGTTATATATTTATGCGACTTAGTGGTATCAAGCCCGCGAAGAACTAAAGTCAATTTTAAGGATGGATAATTTTATGTATGACAATATTGAGTGGGATAAATTTAGACATTTGTTTAAGCGTCAGGAAATTCCAGCAAAGACAATTCTTTTAAATGAAGGTGAAATTTCTAAACAAGCATTCTATATTGAACAAGGATGTTTAAGAGTGTGTTTCAATAATAATGGAAAGGATATAACTTTTCAATTTTTTTTTGAAGGAGAAAGTGTTTCATCAATTGAAAGTTTCCGGACAAATCAACCTAGTTTATTTACAATCGAAAGTATTGAACCTTGCATCATACATTCCATTTCTAAAAAGGATTTTGAGACAATGATCGAAACTTCAACCTCTATTAAACAGCAAGTAGAAGAACATGCTTTTCAACGATTGATTTTCTATCAAAAATTATTTCTTTCGCGTATCAAAGATAATCCTGAAAAAAGGTACTTAGAGCTATTAGAAAACAATCCTAAAATTTTACTTAGAGTGCCTCAACATTACATCGCTTCTTTTTTAGGGATAACTTCCGTTTCACTAAGTCGTATTAGAAACAGACGCTGAGCATTTCTTTACAATTGTTATCGTTCAGCTATTTTTAACTGCTGACTTTTGTGTCATAAATTTTAAATAACACAAAATGAAAGTAGCAATAATATTTAATCACCCTTATGATGGGAGTTTTTGTAACGCAATTTTGCAATCAGTTACAAACGGGCTTATAAAAGCCAATCACCAAATAGACCTTATTCATTTAGATAAGGATAATTTCAATCCAGTAATGACAGCAGGAGATTTAAAAGCTTTTCGAGACAAAAATCCAGTAGATCCAAAAGTGATAGAATACAATGATAGGATAAAAACTGCCGATCATTTAGTGTTTATATTCCCAATTTGGTGGGAACTCATGCCAGCAATGACAAAAGGTTTCGTAGACAAAGTTATTTTTCCGGGTGTTGCCTATGATTATACAAATGTAAGTAATACAAGAATGACGCCGTTGTGGGACAATATAAAAGGTGTTACGATGATTACAACGATGAATACACCTAACTATTTGTACTGGCTTATTTTTGGGAATGCTATAAAAAAAGCAATGTTGTTAGGGACTTTTTGGAAGATAGGCTTTAAAAACAGAAAGTGGATAAGCTATAATATGGTAAAGATGGTATCCTTAGAGAAAAGGATAAATTGGCTTACTAAACTTGAAAATAAATTCGCGTTATTGAAATAAAAACAAGCTCTTGAATCTTATTTTTTTGAAGAATTTAAGGGCTTTTTCTGTTTTTACTTTTGTTGAATGGATTAAAAATTAAATCATTGTAAAATCACGGACACCCGAGAGCATTGCTCGAACAGGCGAAGCAATCAATCGGTCTCACTCCGGTCGTTTGCTTTGTTTCGCTCGGCTGTTCCAGTCGTCCCGCAAAAGGGGGACTCCATTGCGCACTTATGTGAAACATATTGTGCTCCTTTTTTTATCGAAACCCCAACAACCTCAATTCTCCAGCTATTATTTTGACAATCTGGGAGCCAAACAACAAGTCAAGTATTTCGAGAATAATTGTAATCTGAAGATCTCAAATCGCGAGCTAGGCTTTGATTGCAAGTTTCTTATAATGAATTGCGTTCGATATAATTAAACGGATTTTTTGAAATGTCTTTTTTGTTGCTAAGTACAAGCTTTGCAGCTGCTTCACCCATCCCTTTGAAATCAGTGCTGATTACTGTAATACCCAAAAGTGCTTTTAAGGGAGTTTCATTATATGAAATCACGCCAACGTCTTTTCCCATAACCAAATCTTTCTCCCTAATTTGTTGTATTAAATGAACGAGATCTTCCTCCTCAATAGTAATATAAGCCTCTTTAGATTCGAATTCCAGATCATCATAAATTTTGTCCAGAATTTCAAATTCAAAATCATATCGTTCACAAAAGTTAATAAAACCAACAAGAATTCCTGTTGGATAGGGGAATACCAATTTAGTAGGGTACACTAAAATTATTTTCTTGTATTTTTTTAGTTTCTCAAGACCTTCTTCCAGTGCGTGGATAATGTCTTGTTTGTAATCCTGATAAATGACTGCAAAAGTACCTGAAATTTCAGTGTATGAGTTATCTATTATTATGAGTTTTTCTTTAGGAATTGTTTCAATAGCCTTGATTACTTTTGGTGTATAACAAACATGATTTTTAGCTTTACTCTTAAAGTGAGGCATAATCACGAAATAATTATAGCTATTGATGTTTTTCTTTAGTGCATTAATAAAAAGCTGTTCATCGCAATAATAGAGGTACATATCAACATCAGCCTTATTGCCTATTGTATTGACAAAGGCATTGTAGACTTCCATTTTATAAGAGCTGGGTTTATTTATCAGAAAAAAAATAGTACTCTTGGATTCAGAATTCTCGTCAGCCGTAAAATATCCTTTACCCTTAACCGAAAAAATTAAATCACGGTCTCGAAGGATTTTGTATGCCTTTTCAATAGTGTCACGAGACAATCCAGATGAGTCGCTAAGATCATTTATGGAAGGTATTCGATGTTGCTTTTTAATGTTTTCATTCAAAATGTCTTCTGAGATACTATCTGCTACCTGAATGTATTTGGGAATACTAGAATGATTGTTGACTCTTATTGTAATATTTGTTGATTTTTCTGTCATTCCTTTTTTATGTTAACAATAGTTGAAACTTTTGTTTGCCACTATTTTATAGTTTCTTTTTCTTGTAGTTATATCTCTTCTTTAAATGAAGTAATTTCAATAAATATAACTGTTTTGTCTTGAAATAGCTATACACTACTCCTTTATTTTTACAAAGACCCTCTCACTATCAAACTACTTTTATTTTCTATTTGTTCTTTTTTATGATTGAGGATTAATTCGGCCAGTATGCGTCCCATTTCTTTGAAATCGGTGGATATGGTCGTGATTCCTTCTGCAACAACTTTTTTTAATGGAGTATCATTGTAAGAGATGATGCCAACATCATGACCAATAAGCAATTTTTGTTTTTTAGATTGTTCGATAACGTTTACCAGATGGCGATCATCGGGGATGATATAAAGGTCTCCTTTTTGGATTTCGTTATTTTCAAAATTAGAGATGATGTCGTAGTGAAATTGGTGTTTCTTGCAAAAATCGATAAAGCCTTCTCTCATTCCAATAGGTTGTTTGTAACTGGAGAAAATCAAGATTAGTTTTTTGTATTTCTCAATTTTGTTTTTGCCCGATTCTAAGGCGTTGTAGGTGTCTTTAGTGTGATTCTGGTGTACCGAAGGGAAGTTTTTTAATTCGGCATTGGTTTGATCCAGAATAAATACATCTTCTTCAGGTAATGTTTTGATTATCGATGCCGCATTGACCAAATTGGTAGGCATGATGATGTATTTGGAATAATTTCCATTATTGTCATGGATGAGTTTTTTAAAAACTTCGGGATTGAAATAATGGAAGAAAATATCTATTTGTGCATTTCGATTGATGGTTTCCATAAACGAATTGTAAAGATCTTCCTTAAAGGCGTTTAATTCGTCGAACAATAAGAAAATGCGTTGTTCAAAACTAAAGTCTTCACTTTTTACATAATAACCTTTTCCTAAAATGGCATAAATGATCCCTCTTTTTTTGAGTTCGTCATAGGCTAATAAAACGGTGTCTCTCGAAATTCCGAATTCAATGGAAACTTTATTGACAGAAGGTAGTTTGTCTCCTCTTTTTAAACGTTTTTCGGCTATAGATATTTCTATGGACAATATGATTTGCTTGTATTTTGGGAGATTCTGTCTTTTGTTGATGGATATTATTTTCATGCTAAAGAATATAAGGCGATAAATATATGTAAAATAACCGGTATATAGTGGTATGGTTTGAGGGCTGGTTTTTTAAAAACAATTATTTGTATGAGAGCTGGATTTGTTTGCTAAGTATTTTATTGATGATTTGGTTTGTGTAAACCTGTATCTGGTAGAGAAATTCAAAAACTGGTTGGTACTGGTTTGTATTTGTAAATGTTGTACATACATTTGTTAATTACTCCATAAAAAAAACATTAAAAAAAAATAGATTTGCTATTTTATTCTGGTTTTTTGAAAAGCAATTTTTGTCAGCAATATTAATTTGGGTTTTATAAAAGAAAAGTGATGAATGTAAGTTTAGGGAATCAATTAAGTAAGCAGATTTCAATAGTTAAAAATTTGTTCTTAATAAGCTTGTTTTTTTCTGTAGTAGTCAATGCTCAGCTAAAAACTAAGGAAAGCGAAATTGGTTTAGGCTGGAGCAATAATTCGGTTAATACCGTTATTTTTAGAAACAGTGCGCTCACTACTTTTAAGAATGTACAATATACCGCTTATTACAATCCTGAAGGGAAAATGGTTTTGGCAAAGCGCAATTTGAATACTGATAAATGGGAAAAAGTAATCACTCCTTACAGCGGTAATGTAAAAGATGCGCATAATGATATTAGCATTGTAATAGATGCTGCCGGTTATCTTCACGTGAGTTGGGATCATCATGATACACGTTTGCGATACGCAAAAGCTAAAGCTCCTTATAGTTTAGAATTGGGTGAGGAGCAAGCCATGACCGGCAAAGATGAGGCTAAAGTTACCTATCCTGAATTTCATAATTTGCCTGATGGGAAATTGTTGTTTTGTTACCGTTCGGGGGCTTCAGGACGAGGGAATATGATTATGAAAGTGTATGATGTAAAAACCCAAAAGTGGACTTCCTTACAAAATAATTTAATTGATGGAGAAAATCAACGTAGTGCCTACTGGCAAATGTGTGTAGGCAAAAAAGGAATTTATATTTCCTGGGTTTGGAGAGAAAGTTGGGATGTGTCTACTAATAATACTATTTGCTATGCTTTTTCGGCTGATGGTGGGAAGACCTGGCAAAAATCTACTGGTGAAAAATACAATTTACCAATAACCAAGGCAACTGCTGAACACGCTTGGGAAGTGCCACAAAACAGTAGTTTAATCAATCAAACAGCAATGACTGTGGATGAGGTGGGAAATCCTTATATTGCAAGTTATTGGAATAATGATGCTGTACCGCAGTATAAAGTGGTTTATTTATTAGATGGAAAATGGAATTTAATCAATACTGATTTTCATAAAAACTCTTTCACTTTGGGAGGTGGAGGAACTAAAAGAATTCCAATTTCACGCCCTGAAATTTTAGTAAACAAATCCATGTTGTATCTGCTTTTTAGAGATGAGGAGAGAGATAACAAAATAACATTGGGGTATACTAATTTGGATAAAAAACAATGGAAATTAGAAGATATCAGCCGTTTAACGGTAGGACAATGGGAGCCAAATTTTGATAAGGAACTTTGGAAAGAGAAAAAACAATTGCATATTTTTTCTCAAAATGTAAGTCAGGCCGATGGAGAAGGATTAGCAAAGGTAGAACCTCAGCCGGTACAAGTTTTAGAACTTAAAAAGTTACCTTTATTACAAGCTAAATAGCAAAAAACGCACACACTAAAAACCACCAAAATAGATTAAAAATGAGAAGTAAAATAATTTTTGCGCTTTTGTTAGCTGTGCAAGCCATAACGGCACAGCAACAAAAAAATGAATGGGAGAATCCTGAGGCAGTAGAGCGAAACAAAGAAGCAGGGAGAACTTCATTTGTTTTGTATCAAAACGAGACTGTAGCGGCTTCAAATAAACCGGAAACTTCGGCTTATTATCAAAGTTTAAATGGTGAATGGAAATTTAATATCGTTAAAAAGCCAGTCGATCGTCCGCAGGATTTTTATAAAGTGGATTTGGATGATAAAAGTTGGGCTACTATTCCTGTGCCATCTAACTGGGAATTGCAGGGATTTGATATTCCTATTTATACGAATATCACTTATCCTTTTCCGCGAAATCCCCCCTTTGTAGATAATAATTACAATCCGGTAGGAAGTTATAGAAAAACATTCACCGTGCCTGAAAATTGGAATGGCAAAGAAGTGATATTACACTTTGGATCCATTTCAGGTTATGCCCGTGTTTACCTTAACGGAAAAGAAGTAGGAATGAGCAAAGCCGCAAAAACAGCAGCCGAATTTGATGTGACTTCGTTTTTACAAAAAGGAGAAAATGTATTGGCGGTTCAGGTTTTCCGTTGGCATGATGGAAGTTATTTAGAAGATCAGGATTTCTGGAGGTTGAGTGGTATTGAGCGTGATGTGTTTTTGCAGGCTACACCTAAATTCACCATTTGGGATTATTTTGTAAATGCCGATTTAGATGAAAATTATACCAATGGAATTTTTAAAACTACGGTTCAATTAAGAGCTTTTCAGTTAAACAAAATTAAAAATGCCAATCTGACTTTAACATTAGTGGATGCTCAGGGACAAAAAGTATATGCCGAAACTAAAAAAGTTACCAATGCGACCAAAGAAGTTGTCTTTAATTCAGTTGTAAACAATGTGAATAAATGGAGCTCGGAAACTCCTTATTTATACCGTTATATTCTAAAATTAGAAACTGCTAATCCTGCTGAGAATTCGGTAATTTATGGGAAAGCAGGTTTTAGAAAAGTGGAAATTAAAAATGCCCAACTTTTAGTTAATGGTAAAGCAATATTGGTGCGTGGTGTAAATACTCAGGATCATCATGAAACCAAAGGACACACTCCTGACCACCCAACAATGCGTAGAGATATAGAATTGATGAAACAAAATAACATCAATGCCATCAGAATGAGTCATTATCCGCATGATCCATATTTGTATCAATTATGTGATGAATATGGAATGTATGTGGTAGATGAAGCCAATGTGGAAAGTCACGGAATGGGAGTTGAGGGACAAAATATTTCGGCTGAGTCCAGACATCCTTCTTATGTACCAATGTGGTTTCCGGCGCATTTGGATCGTATCAAACGTATGTTAGAGATCGATAAAAATCATCCATCGGTTATTATATGGTCTATGGGGAATGAGTGCGGCAATGGTCCTGTTTTTTATGATGCCTATAAATGGTTGAAAAATAGAGATGCATCCCGTCCGGTGCAATTTGAACAGGCTAAAGAAAATGCCGATACTGATATTGTTGTGCCAATGTATCCAACTATCAAGTATATGAAAGAATATGCTGCTGCAACTGATAAAACACGTCCTTTTATTATGTGTGAGTATGCACATGCTATGGGAAATAGTAGTGGTAATTTTCAGGAATATTGGGATATTATTAATAGCAGTCCTCACATGCAAGGTGGTTTTATCTGGGATTGGGTAGATCAGGGAATTAAAACCAAAGACAAAAATGGAACGCCTTTTTACGCTTATGGAGGCGATTTAGGAGCTGAAAAATTGCATCATGATGAAAATTCCAGTGCCGATGGTTTGATAAGTACCAATCGTATTCCACATCCATCACTGGTTGAAGTTAAGAAAGTATATCAAAGTATTTTGTTTAGTCTAAAAGGATTAAACCAATTGACTATTAAAAATATTTTCCATTATACCAATTTGAATCAATACCAATTCAAATTTGAATTAGTTAAAAATGGTCAGTTAGTTCAGGAAAAAACATTCAATGTAGATTGTGAACCTCAAGAAAGTGTGACTATCGATTTGCCTATTGAAGCTTTAAACGAAAAAGGAGAATATTTCCTGAATGTCTATGCTTATACTAAAACTGCGACCGACGTAGTTCCGGTAAACCACGAGGTAGCCAGAGAGCAATTTGCTATTGGAAACGGGAATTTTTTCGCTGAGAAAACAGTCGAAATTTCGAAAAAGTCAGCTTTAAAAATCAAGAAGAGCGGAAGCATTTTATCTTTTGAAACAAAAACAATTGCTGGAACTTTTGACTTGGCTAAAGGAGCAATTACGAGTTATAATTTTAAAAACGAAAGTGCTCCAATCATAACTAATTTTCCAACACCTTACTTTTGGAGAGCACCAACAGATAATGATTTTGGAAACAAAATGCCGGAAAAATTAGCTGTTTGGAAAAATGCTCATTTAAATCCTGAAGTAAAATCGGTTACGGTAGGGAAACAAACGGAGCAAGGTTTACCAATAGATGTTCAATATGTTTTGGCTGGAGCCAATACGCCTTACACCGTAAATTATGTAATCCAAAATAATGGAGAAATAAAAGTAACGGCCAGCATAGACAAAACAGATAAAAATTTACCGGAAATCCCTCGTTTTGGTATGCGTTTGGAACTTCCGGGAGCTTATGAGAATTTGAATTATTACGGTCGTGGTCCAATAGAAAATTATTCCGATAGAAAAACGGCTTCTTTTGTAGGCACTTACCAAGACAAAGTGGCAAACCAATTTGTTTGGGAATACATGCGTCCACAGGAATGCGGTAATAAAACAGATACAAGATGGTTTAGCTTGCAAAATGATAAAGGATTAGGTTTGAAAATTACAGGAGAGCAAGCTTTAGGTTTTAGTACGCTAAATGTTTCAACAGAATCTCTAGATCCGGGAGCTACTAAAAATCAACGTCACCTTAATGATGTTAAACCACAAGATACGGTATTTGTACATGTAGATTTAGCACAACGTGGTTTGGGAGGAGATGATAGCTGGAAATCACTGCCACATGAGCAATATTTGCTAACCGCACCAAAATACAGCTATAGTTATACCTTGAGTTTGATAGCTCCAAATAATTAATAATTCGATTAAAATAATATGAAACGAATACAATCCGCATTTTTTACCACTTCGATAAGTCTAATTTTAGTGTTGTTTTCTTCTTGCAGTGTGACTAAAAAAGTAGCCGAGAATACAACTGCTTACTTGTTTGTCTATTTTACAGGAAATGCAAAATCGGAAGAAGCCATCCGTTTTGCAATCAGTAAAGACGCTTATAATTATTATGCTTTGAATGATAATAAACCCGTTATTGTTTCGGAAGCAATCAGTACAACTGGCGGTGTTCGCGATCCTCATATTTTAAGATCAGCCGATGGCAAAACTTTTTACATGACCGTTACCGATTTGCAAACCGCCAATGGTTGGGATAATCAGGCCATGATACTGTTGAAATCGAGTGATTTGGTGAATTGGACTTCTTCAAAAGTAGATATTTCAAAAGTGTTTGCCGGATTTAAAGACGTAAGCCGTGTGTGGGCACCGCAAACTATTTATGATGCTAAGGCTAAGAAATACATGGTATACTTCTCGATGTTACAACCTGGTGGAAAAGATATTGTTTATTATTCGTATGCCAATAAAGATTTTACGGCTTTGGAGACAGTTCCAAAACAACTGTTTTTTAGTCCTACAAAAGGCTCTTGCATTGATGCTGATATTATAGAAAAAGACGGAAAATTTCATTTGTTCTTAAAAACAGAAGACACCGCTGATAAAGGAATTAAAGTGGCAATTTCAGATAAGTTGACTTCAGGATATGTGTTGAAGGATGAATATGTTGATCAAACCAATGAATCGGTTGAAGGTTCGGGAGTTTTCAAACTAAACAATTCGGATACTTATATTTTGATGTATGATATGTACCGAAAAGGGAAATATCAGTTTACATCTTCGACTGATTTGAAAAATTTCAAGGTGATTGATGAAAATGTTTCGATGAATTTCCATCCAAGACATGGTACCGTTTTACCAATAACAAAATCGGAAGCACAGTCATTAATCAATAAATTTGGATGGTTTCCAAATGGTGAAATTGCAGGAGCTCAATCGGCGGCAATCAAACAAAACAACGTTATTATTGATCTTGAAAACAAAAAGATGTTGCTTCCTGTAAAAAACGGAACCGATTTGAAACATTTTGATCCTGAATTCAAAGTAAATCAAGGAGCCTCGGTAAGTCCTGCAGGAGCTCAGGATTTCTCTCAAAAAGCGGTGAAGTACGATTTTGAAATGGGCGATTTAGGCAAAATGTCTTTTGATGTAGAAGCGGTGGTTAGAAATAATCCATCATTGACGGGTTATTATGCCGATCCTGAAATCCTTTATTCGAACAAGGACAATCGTTTTCACTTGTATCCTACTAGCGATGGTTTTAACGAATGGAGTGGCGATTATTTCAAGAGTTTTTCGTCAACTAATTTAGTGGATTGGGTTGATGATGGCATGTTGTTAGACTTGAAAAAAGATGTTTCCTGGACTGATGTAAAGGCCTGGGCGCCTACGGCAGCCGAGAAGAAAATAAATGGTCAATACCGTTATTTCTTTTATTATACAGGCGATGCCAAAATAGGTGTAGCAGTAAGCGATAATCCTCAAGGACCATTTACTGATATTGGAAAACCATTAGTGGCAACAAAACCTAACGGAATTACAAGAGGTCAAATTATTGATCCGGATGCTTTTACTGATCCTGTTTCCGGAAAAAGTTATTTGTATTATGGAAACGGATTTATGGTGGGAGTTGAATTGAATGATGATATGATTTCGGTGAATGAAAAGACACTTACGGTGTTGAATCCGGATAAGACTTTTAGAGAAGGAACCGAAGTTTTCTATCGCAAAGGGAAATATTATTTCTTATGGTCTGAAGATGATACGCGAAGCGAGAATTATAGAGTGCGTTATGCTACAACCACTTCCCCGTTGGGTTCGTTAAGTATTCCTAAAGATAATTTGATATTGGCTAAAGATCCTTCTCAGGGAATCTATGGAACAGGACACAACTCGGTAATTCAAATTCCGGGTACTGACGAATGGTATATTGTGTACCACCGTTTTACTATCCCAAAAGGAATTACTATGGGGCGTGCAGCCGGATATAATAGAGAAGTATGTATTGACCGACTTTATTTTGATGAAGAAGGAAATATCATTGCTGCTAAACCTACATTAGAAGGTATTCAGCCTGTTAAGAAATAAATTAAACCATTTTTAACCATTAAGGAATTAAGAAAATTTAGGCTTAATGGCTCTTAATTTCTTAATGGTGAAATTAAAATGTAAAGCTCTGTTATAAGCTATGAAAAACTATATAAGTTTGATGTTTAAGTGTTTATTGGTATTTTTTTTGTTTTCAA
This sequence comes from Flavobacterium sufflavum, assembly GCF_004016525.1. Lineage (GTDB taxonomy): Bacteria > Bacteroidota > Bacteroidia > Flavobacteriales > Flavobacteriaceae > Flavobacterium > Flavobacterium sufflavum. The sequence continues at coordinate 143,850 of NZ_SACJ01000001.1, read as the reverse complement.
TATTGGCTAATGCCCAAAATAAATCAGTGAAAATTTCAGTGAAAAATAATCTCGGTTTTTCGCGAAAAGAAATTCTGTCTGTTTCGGGCAAACAACTTTCAGATTTGTTGAAAGGAAATAAAGCGAACGATTTGCGAATTAAAAAAGAAGGAACATCTGAATATGTTGTTTTACAATGGGTAGATTTTAATCAGGATGGAGTGGCTGATGAATTGTTGTTTCAGGCTGAGGTTCCGGCTAAAGCCAAAACGAATTACGAAATAGTTTTTGATGGAACTATAGCTTTGCCTGAAAGTACAATTACAACTTATTCCCGTTTTGTGCCAGAACGCACCGATGATTATGCCTGGGAAAATGATAAAGTGGCTTTTAGAACCTATGGTCCTGATGCGCAAAAAAGAGTAGAAGAAAATCGTCCAGAAGGAACATTAACCAGCGGAATCGATCTTTGGTTAAAAAGAACGGATAAATCCATCATCAATAAATGGTACGGCGAGAACCTGAAAAAACCGGGTTATTACCATATTGATCACGGCGAAGGTTATGACCCGTATCAGGTGGGCGCGAGTCGCGGTACTGGAGGAAGCGGGATTTGGGAAGACAACAAATTGGCAGTTTCTAAAAATTTTGTGAGTTATAAAACCATTTCAGTTGGGCCATTACGCACTGTTTTCGAATTAACGTATGCGCCTTGGAGTTCGTATGAAGTAAAAGAAACCAAAAGGATTTCGTTAGATTTAGGTTCGAATTTTTCTAAGTTCGAAATTTCGATTGATGTCAATAAACCGCTTCCAAATTATGCCACAGGTATTTCTTTGCATGAAAATAAAGGCGAAGTAAAAATTAATAAAAAAGAAGGTTGGTTTCGCCATGGGGAGACAATCGATGGGGTTTTCTTAGGGGAAGGAATTGTTTTAAATCCAAAGTTAGTTCGTGATGCTTTTGCAAATGTTTCAAAGCTAAAAGACCATAGCGATTTGTTGGTAATAACACATCCAAAAGAAAATAAGTTAATATATTATGCCGGTTTTGCCTGGCAAAAAAGCGGTCAAGTTACTAACGTAGCTGATTGGGATACTTTATTACAAAAACAAGCCGAAATAATTGCTAACCCCCTTAAAGTAACGATAAAAGGAAATAAATAAATCTTTTTTTGTAGTTTCGCTAAAACTTACAAAAAAAGACTGGAATGGATATAATTAAAGGGCTAAAAGATAAAGTAGTCGTAATAACTGGAGGTGCTGGAGTATTAGGTGCCGGATTTACAAACGCACTGGCAAAACAAGGGGCTAAGGTTGCAATATTAGGAAGAGACTTAGTAAAAGCTCAAAAATTAGCTGCCGAAATTAATAGTGCTGGTGGAAAAGCCTTAGGCGTTTCTGCTGATGTTTGTGATGAAGACAGTTTAAGAAAAGCACATCAGGAAATTAATGAGCAATTAGGATTAGTTGATATTCTGATTAATGGAGCGGGAGGAAATCACCCAAAAGGAACTAGTGCTGATGTTTTTTTTGACAGAGAAAATAAAACTACAGGATTACAAACTTTTTTTGGTTTAGATACTGAAGGATTGCGTTTTGTATTTGATCTTAATTTTATTGGTACTTTGTTACCAACTCAGATTTTTGCTGCTGATATGATAGGAAGAGAAGGATGTAGTATCTTGAATATTTCTTCGGTAAGTGCTTTTCATCCGTTGACAAAAGTGGTTGCTTACAGCGCTGCCAAAGCCGCTATCAGTAATTTAACAGAATGGTTATCGGTTTATTTTGCTAAAGAAGGGATTCGAGTGAATGCACTTTCGCCAGGTTTTTTCTTAACGGAACAAAACAGAACTTTATTGACTACTGAAGACGGAAGTCTTACCGAAAGAGGAAATAAGATTCTTTCACAAACACCAATGGGACGATTTGGTGAACCAAATGATTTAGATAGTACATTACTTTGGCTATGTAATCCTGCTTCTCGTTTTGTAACAGGAATTGTAGTTGCTGTAGATGGTGGATTTTTAGCGTATTCAGGAGTTTAACACACACATATAATCAAAATACAATGGGAATAGAACAAACTTGGAGATGGTACGGACCAAAAGATACTGTGCCACTTTCTCATATTAAAATGGCAGGAGCAACAGGAATTGTAACGGCTTTGCACCATATTCCAAATGGAACTGTTTGGACAGTGGAAGAAATTCAAAAAAGAAAAAAAGAAATTGAAGATGCTGGATTGACATGGTCAGTGGTAGAAAGTATTCCTGTTCATGAGAATATTAAAACCCGTAAAGGAGATTATAAAAAATACATTGAAAACTACTGTCAAAGTATAGCAAATCTTGGAGCTTGCGGAATTGATACCGTTTGTTACAATTTCATGCCGGTTTTAGACTGGACCAGAACGGATTTGGCTTTTGAAGTAGAAGATGGTTCTAAAGCTTTGCGTTTTGACCGAATGGAATTTGCAGCTTTCGAATTGTTTTTGTTAAAAAGAAAAGGAGCTGAAAATGATTATACTGCTGAAGAAATTGCTAAGGCTACTACCGTTTTCGAAGCTATGAACGAAGACCAAAAAACATTATTGGTTAAAAACATTATTGCCGGATTGCCAGGAGCTGAAGAAGGATATACAGTAGAGCAATTACAAGTAGCTTTAGATGATTATGCTGAAATTGGCGATGCCGAATTGAGAAATAATTTATACGAATTCTTGAAAGAAATTATTCCGGCAGCTGAAAAAGCAGGAATTGTGATGGCAATTCATCCTGATGATCCGCCTTATGCTATTTTAGGTTTGCCAAGAGTGGTAAGTACTGAAGCTGATGCAAAACAATTGATTGAAGTTGTGGATAGCAAAAGCAATGGTTTGTGTTTTTGTACTGGTTCTTACGGTGTAAGAGCAGACAACGATTTAGTAGGTATGGTGCAACGATTAGGTCATCGTATTAACTTTATCCATTTAAGAGCAACTAAACGTGATGCGGAAGGTAATTTCTACGAAGCGGATCATTTAGATGGCGATGTGGATATGTATGGTGTGATGAAAGCAATTGTGGAAGAACAAGATAAGAGAATTGCTAATGGTCGTCCAGATTACAGATTGCCAATGCGTCCCGATCATGGTCACCAAATGCTTGACGATTTGGACAAGAAAATGAATCCGGGTTATTCAGCTATCGGTCGATTAAGAGGTCTTGCTGAGTTAAGAGGTCTTGAAAGAGGAATCAGAGGAAATCAAAATTAAATAGTATTAAAAAGGAGCAATTTTTTTGCTCCTTTTTTTGTAAAAGCACAAAGATAAAGATGATATAGCTTTTGTATTTTGACTTGTTTTGTTTGCTCACTGCTGTGGGCACAGACAAATGCCTGCGCTAACGTTTGCCTAAATGCTACAAGTCCGAGCGATCGGGTACTATTTTCTCATAATTGTGAGGGCAAAGACAGAGACTATTCCAGAGCGGGTGTACACAGAAATTCTTAGCTGTTTCCATTAGTTATTTATATGGCTCAAAAAAGAATACTTTATTTTTAAAATCGAAAGTTACTATGCCATATTTCAAAAATTGTGCTCCAATTATAGAATAATGTTTATTCGAACAAGTAAGTACTGGAAATCCATGCATTACTAACTTTCCTATGCTTACGGAATCAATTTTTGCAAAATAATTGATTGTTGTATCGTTATGTTTTCCAAACAGACCTGAGCTATAATTATCCTTACTTGCTACAGTACCAATTATATTCTCTTTTTTAATACTATTATTAGAAATTAGCTTATTGTAAGAATCCATTTTAATTTCATACAATCTTCTGGAACCTGTATCAAAGAGGGTCGTATCTTTGCAAGAACCGTCTGAATAGGATGTTAGCAATAAAGGTGTGTTTTGAGTTCCGAAAGTATTAAATTTTACAGAACTAGTTTTTTCGTGTTTCATATTAAAATGTGATTTTGATACTTTAAGTTGCTTATTTTTTGTGTCAATTTTAATAATTAAATTAGTAAAAGTATCACTGCCTAAATAGCCATCTATCACTATTTTTTTGTGTTTAAAAGGCTGTAACACTTTTACAACACTAACTGTCCTATTGTTGATTTCAAAGTTTTTAAGTTGTAAACTTGAAATTGTTGTTTGTTTTACCCATTTTTTATTACCAAAAAAATCTACACCTTTTATAGAATCTTTTACCTCTAATTTAAGTTTTTTAAATATATCTTCTGAAATACATGTGGGAGCACCTGTATCTAGTATAAAATGATAGGTAATTCCATTGATAGTAGTTGGAACAACAATAAAATCAGAGTATAATTCAATAGGAATTGTAACAACTTTAAGCCTATTATAAAAGGATAAGGAGATTGATAGTAATAGGACTAAAATGGACAAAAATAGAACTAAGTTTCTTTTTCTAATCATGATTTTCTTTAAAGCTTAAAATACTGTTTTAAGTATTAATAACGTCAGTTTGTGAAAAAAAATCCGTCTTGTTGAAAACAAATATATATAAATAGTTTTATAAAAAAAGAAGATTTTTCGTATTTTTATATATGCATTATGCTCTATGGATTAGTTTTAATAAACCCAGCTTCTCGAAGTGTTCCTTAAAAATAGTTCTTAAATAGTGGAATTGCTCCTCAAAGTATTTTTCCGATTGCACAGTTATTCACCTGTGCCCGCAAAGATTGTCAAAGCAAATCTAATAAAATTAGGTTCACTTCTTTTGTTATTTATAAAGTAATACTCCTTTTGGTTTTAGTGTTTGTTTATTTGAGTGTAAAGTTGTAAAAACTATGTTGACGTTTTGAATTTCTGAATGAAATTGTGCAATTTTTTTGCTCCTTTTTTGTTTAATAAATCATCGCTACATTGAATCAGTTATATTTGTAAAGTATTTAATAAAAACAGCTAATGATGGACTTACTTCTTAACCCATTTAAAGAAAAATTATTTTTTAGTGTTTTGCTATTGCTGTCTTTTTTTAGTGTTTTTGCACAAGGAGGAGCGCAGCCTAAGAAAGAAGTAAAAGAGGTAAAAATAGATTCTTTGTACAGAGAAGACCAGTTTTATTTTGGGTTTACCTATAATACGTTGAAACAAATGCCGGAAGATGCCTCTCAACAAAAATTTTCAATTGGGATTTCAGGAGGTTTTCTCAGGGATATGCCTGTTAATAAAGACAGAACCGTAGCTTTTGCATCTGGTTTAGGACTTAGTTATAATAATTACAATCAAAATATCGGAATTAGCGGAACCGCCCAAGATGCAATTTATACTGTTCTAGGTTCGCAATCTAATTTTGATAAAAACAAGTTCACTCAGTTATTAGTCGATGTGCCTCTTGAATTCAGATGGAGAACATCTACTTATGAGAGTTATAAGTTTTGGAGAATTTATGGCGGTATGAAATTTAGTTATTTGGTTTATAGTAAATCTGTTCTTGAAAATAATGAAGGCCGGGTAGTGATTACTAATAATGCCGATTTCAATAAATTACTTTACGGCCTTTATCTGTCAGCAGGATTTAATACCTTAAATGTGTATGCTTATTATGGTTTGAATCCTGTTTTTAAATCGGCTGAAATTGACGGAAAGAAGATCGATATGAATGCCGTTACCATAGGTGTGATTTTCTATATTTTATAACCATACATACAGCAAAAGAATTTGTGGGATACTGCCTAAAAGTACTCCCATAATCAGTTCTTTAGGAGTGTGCGCTTTCATTATCAATCTTGATGAGGCCACAACACCATTCATTAATACCAGAAAAATTATTAGGGCAGTATTTGGAGTTTGGTGATGCAGACTTAAGCCGAAGACAAAAAAAGCCAAAGCACTTAGTCCCATCATGTGAAGACTGACTTTTGTGTTAAAAAACAAAAGCGATAATGCAATGAGTGTACTCATCAAAGCACCTAAAAAGAAAAAATGCAGTTCGGGATAAAGTTCCAAGGTAATGCTTTTTCGAACCAAAAGAATAATCAGAAAACATTGAATAACTAAGGGGAATTTACGTTCAGACAATTCAGGTACCATTATAGAGGTAATTTTTCCGGTTAACTTCAACAGGAAAAAGAACATAATTGGTATTACAAATGTGATGATGCTTACCTGAAGTAAGACTATGTATTTTTCTTTATTGAAAAAATAAGAATGATTTGAAAAAAGATAAAAAAGGGTGGCATATATCGGGATAAATACCGGATGAAAAAGATAGGAAAAAAAAGGAAGAATTCTTTTTGGCATTTTTTGAAAATAACTTAGACTCACAAATATAGCGAATCTGGTAAAAAGTCTTTTTCTAAATTAAAAGATTGAATTATATTTAACATTCTTTTAAATTCTTATACAAGGCTTCAGTTTCAAAAGAAGTCTTATTTTTGATGAAGCATAGTTTGCCTTAACTTCTTTTCAATTCGATGAGTATAATAATAAAAAACAGTATTCCAATTCTGGATGCAAAATGGTTTGGAAACCATCCCGAAGCAATAATAGATAATATTTCGATTGACAGTCGCTCCTTGCAAAATAATGAGCATACGCTGTTTTTTGCTTTGGTTGGTCCCAATAATGATGCGCATCATTATATCAGGGATTTAATTGCCATAGGGGTACAAAATTTTGTTGTGACTCATATTCCTGAAGAATGTAACGGTCAGGCTAATTTTTTAGTTGTCAAAAATACGCTTGTTGCATTGCAACAATTTGCGGCATACTACCGCAGTCTTTTTCATTTTCCAATTATTGGTTTAACGGGAAGTAACGGAAAAACCATTGTCAAAGAATGGCTTAATTTCCTGTTGAGTCCGGATTATAATGTGATTCGAAGTCCTAAAAGTTACAATTCCCAGGTGGGTGTTCCTTTGTCGGTAATTGCCATTAATGAGAAACACAATCTGGGCATTTTTGAAGCGGGAATTTCTACCGTTTCTGAAATGGATAAACTGGAAAAAATTATAAAACCTACCATTGGTGTTTTGACCAATATCGGTTCTTCACATGATGAAGGCTTTACTGATTTGGAAGAAAAAATCCAACAAAAAATGCTGTTGTTTCAAGATGCTGCCGTTTTGATTTATCAAAAAAACTCTCAGGTTGAAAACTATATAAATCCTAAAACAAAAGCTTTTTCGTGGAGTTTTAAAGAGGAGAATGCCGATGTTTTTGTGTTTAACAAAGAAATTGCCAATCATGAAACTACATTGTCTTATAAATACAAAGGGAATTCGTATGAGTTAAAAATCCCTTTTGTGGATAAGGCTTCTATCGAAAATGCTATTTCGAGTTTGATGGTGTTGTTGTATTTTGATTACGAAAGTGATGTCATCCAATCGAGAATGGAAATGCTTTTTCCGGTCGAGATGCGCTTGGAAGTAAAAAACGGAATCAATAATTGTAGTATTGTTGATGATAGTTACAGTTCGGATTTTCAGTCTTTGAAGATTGCCTTGGATGTGTTGGAAAGCCAGAATCAATTTCAAAAGAAAACGGTAATCCTTTCGGATATTTTTCAAAGTGGTTTTCCTAATGAGCAATTGTATGCTAAAGTGGCGCAGTTAATTGTTTCGAACAAAATTAATCGTGTTATCGGAATTGGAGAAACTATCTCGGAGTTTAAAGATCAGTTTTCGAATTGCATTACATTCAAAACTACAGCTGATTTTATTTCGAATTTTGAAAAGCTGGATTTCTCCAATGAAAGTATTTTGATAAAAGGAGCGCGTTCGTTTCAGTTTGAGGAAATAGTGACTTTGTTAGAAGAGAAAACCCATGAAACGGTTTTGGAAATTAACCTGAACGCCATTAGTTACAATCTGAATTTTTTTAAATCGAAATTGAAGCCAAAGGTGAAGATCATGGTGATGGTGAAGGCTTTTGGTTATGGAAATGGCGGACTCGAAATTGCCAAATTACTGGAACATCACAAAGTGGATTATTTGGGTGTGGCTTTCGCCGATGAAGGAATTTCGTTGAAAAATGGCGGAATCAAATTGCCTATTATGGTGTTGAACCCTGAAAGTACTAGTTTTTCGGCCATTATTCAGCATCGCTTAGAGCCTGAGATTTATAGTTTGAAAGGATTGCACGCCTTTCTTAAAATTGCAAAGCAAAAAAATCTGCAACATTTCCCAATTCATATTAAACTCGATACAGGCATGCACCGTCTGGGTTTTGAAGAAAATACTATTGATGAGTTGATTTCGACTTTAAAAGGAAATTCAACAGTAAAAGTTCAAAGTATTCTGTCGCATATGGCTACCAGCGATGATGTAAAATATTATGATTTTGCGCTTTCGCAAATTCAGTTGTTCGGTAGATTGTCAACTAAAATAATGAGCGAATTAGAGATTAAACCTATTCGTCACATTTTGAATACTTCGGGAATCAGTAATTTTCCGGACACACAATTTGATATGGTGCGTTTAGGAATTGGACTTTACGGGGTTTCTAATGATGCCAATGAACAGAAATATTTAGAAAATGTGGGTACTTTGAAATCTATTATTTCGCAAATCAGAACTATTGGTACAGGGGAAAGTGTGGGTTATGGCCGAAGATTTATGGCCGAAAAAGAAACTAAGGTCGCCACAATTCCTATTGGTTATGCCGATGGAATTTCGAGAGCCTGGGGTAATGGCGTAGGTTATATGCTTATTAATGGAAAAAATGCGGTTATCTTAGGAAGTGTTTGCATGGATATGTTGATGGTGGACGTAACCGAAATTGATTGTGCCGAAGGTGATGATGTGATTATTTTTGGCGAGAATCCAAATGTCTCTTTTATTGCCGAAAAGTTAAATACGATTCCGTATGAAATACTAACGAGTATTTCCCAGAGAGTGAAACGGGTGTTTTATCGCTAATGCATTTTTTACTTTGAATTGTTTTCTTGTTAAAAAAAAGTGTTAATTTAGGAATCGGAAAGAAGTTTAACTTAAAACAGATAAGTATGGGATTTTTTAGCGATTTTAAAGCCTCTCTAATGAAAGGTGACGTATTGAGTTTAGCAACTGCCGTTGTAATTGGTGGTGCTTTTGGTAAAATTGTGGGTTCTGCTGTAGACGATGTTATTATGCCAATTGTTGGTCTAATAACAGGTGGGGTTGATTTTACAACAAAATTTATCACTTTAGACGGAAATAGCTATGCTGATTTAGCTGCTGCTAAAGCTGCTGGAGCTGCTGTAATTACTTATGGTAACTTAGTACAGGCGATTATTAATTTCGTAATTATTTCCTTTTTTATCTTTGTGGTTTTAAGGGCTGCTGAGAAAGCTAAAAAGAAAGAAGAAGTTGCTGCTCCTGCTGCACCAGCCGGGCCAACTCAGGAAGAATTGCTTACTCAAATTAGAGATTTATTGAAAAAGTAATACCGCTTCACTATATGTTCAACTAAACCACTCAGAAACGGGTGGTTTTTCTTTTGTGTTATATTTTTAACTTTTTGTTACTTTTTGTGAACGTCATTGTTTTGGCTTGGATATTAATTACTTTTGCAGTTCAAATTTAATATTCAATAATAAAAATATACTATGAAAATAGCAGTTGTAGGTGCAACCGGAATGGTTGGAGAAGTAATGTTACAAGTATTGGCAGAAAGAAATTTTGTTACTGCTAATGACGAATTAATCCTTGTGGCTTCTGAGAGATCAGTAGGGAAAGAAATGGAATTTCAAGGTAAAACATACAAAGTGGTAGGATTGGCTACTGCTGTGGATATGAAACCGGAAATAGCTTTATTCTCTGCAGGTGGAGATACTTCATTAGAATGGGCACCAAAATTTGCTGCCGCTGGAACTACTGTAATTGATAACTCTTCAGCTTGGAGAATGGATCCAACTAAAAAATTAGTAGTTCCTGAAATCAATGCTGGCGAATTAACTAAAGAAGATAAAATCATTGCTAACCCAAACTGTTCTACTATCCAAATGGTTTTGGCTTTAGCTCCATTACATAAAAAATACAACGTTAAGAGAGTTATCGTTTCTACTTACCAATCTATTACAGGAACTGGTGTAAAAGCGGTAAAACAATTAGAAAACGAATATGCAGGAATTGATGGTGATATGGCTTACAAATACCAAATCCACCGTAATGCAATTCCTCAATGTGATGTTTTTGAAGAAAACGGATACACTAAAGAAGAGATGAAATTAGTTCGTGAGACTAAAAAAATCTTAAGTGATAATACTATTGCAGTTACGGCTACTGCTGTTCGTGTGCCTATCGTAGGTGGACACTCTGAGGCAATCAACGTGGAGTTTTCAAATGATTTTGACATCAACGAAGTAAGAAGCATCCTTGAAAATACTGACGGAGTAATTGTTCAGGATAACTTGAAAGAGTTTGAATACCCAATGCCTCTTTTTGCTCAAGGTAAAAACGAAGTGTTCGTAGGTAGATTAAGAAGAGATGAGTCTCAACCAAATACTCTAAACATGTGGGTTGTTGCTGATAACCTAAGAAAAGGTGCTGCTACAAACACGATTCAAATCGCGGAATATTTAGTGGCTAACAACTTAGTATAATACTAAATACTTTTTATAAACAGAAAGCTTCTCGATTGAGAAGCTTTTTTTATGGGTTAAATATAGGATTTATTGAAGTTAAGAGAAAGATTTGTAAGATAACAGTTGATTTTGTTAATCATAATATTCGATTTCTCTTGTAACAATCTTAGAAATAAAATTATCCTTTGAATAGATTTTTTTTATCCAGTTTTTATGTGAATCTAATATTGTTTCAATTTGGGTAGTCTCAGTATGTTCTTCTTTGTCATTAAAGAAATCAGATTTTCTTCTGTAAATAGAAAATTTAGAATTTTCCATAATTTTATAATAGGACGTTTTTTCTTTGTTTGAATAATAAGAATAATTTAAAATTGTAATTGAATCTTTTGAATTATAAGTATATGTATGTGTGCTTCTCTCTAAAAAATCTCTAAAATATTCTTCTTTAATATCTAATATATAATCTTTATTGGTGTATTTTTTTGTTATTTCTTTAAAAGATGAACTCGTCTTGTTCTTTATTGTAATTAAAGTATCATTAATAGTTTTGTACGAATAGAGAGTAGAATCATTAGGAAACAAGTTTTTTACGGTTTTATCTCCAGTAATACTTTTATCCCAAGTTATCCCAAATCCATTTGGAGTATTGTGAAGTTTCTCTTTTATTACTTGTCTTTTATTATCATAAGTATATTGATGGTAGTGTTTGAGTGTATCTTGTAGGAAGTATTCTTGTTTTACTAAAAGATTATTTTTAAAATGATTTATATATTGTTCACCTAATTTTTTTCCTTTTTCGTAAATGTTTATGCAATCTGGTTGTTTTCGGGAATTGGAAAAAAACTGTTTGGCTAAAACAGAAAGGGAATCATTTCTCTTGTTAAAAATAACTATTGGTCTGCCTGATTTATCAAACTCAATTAATCTCTGATTTTTATAATATTTATTAAAATTGGAAGTAGTAATTTTTGAAAACAAACCATTTTTTAAAAATTCAATTTTAGTGCTAATTTTTGATGTATCTATTTTGTTATTTTGTTTAGTGTATGAAATATCATCTATATTTAAAGTTTTCACTTTAGCATTTTTGAGATCATTGTAATTAGGTAATGTTACAAATCTTGAAAAAGCATCTTCTTGAGAAAATGTAGAATAGGAAATAGATAAAAAGATAAATAAAAAAATATGTTTCATTATAGCATTTTTTTAAAATATCTGTCAACAACTTTATAGGTTTGATAGCTGTCAGATTTTATTTGAGTCAAATATATTAAAATATTCTTACAAATTATTTAAAGAAGATTTAAGTATTTCTTACGTTAATCTACCCAATTAGGATTTCTTAATTCCACCGCTTAACTTTGCAAATGATGAAAAGAAAACAGCTCCTATATAGTTTTACTTTGGCAGCGGCGGTATTGTTCTCGATACTGTTTCAGTCTTTTCATAGTTATGAGCATTTAGAAAAACAACTTTCACATAAATTCTGTGTTCACAATCCTACACAGAATAAGGCTGAACTCACTCACCAGCACAAGACATTTGAGCATTGTGCCATTTGCCAGTTTGCATTTGGAAGTTGTCTATATCCCAAATTTATAAGTTACCATTTTTTTTCTGATTTTAGGGCAATCCCTTTTTTTAGTAAAGATCAAAAAGAGATTATTCCTTTCTCGGGGAGTTTGTATGCACACCGGGGGCCTCCTGTAAGTATTGTTTAATACTACTTTACTTTTAAGCTTATCATTAAAATATTTGAATTTCACCATTAAGAAGTTAAGGGAATTTAGTTTTGATTCTTAATGCATCTAAATTTCTTAATGGTTTAAAAAGAATAATGTTTTCTATTCAGATAAATCTAAAAAGTAAATAGTGTAATTCTGTTTTTAGTTCACTTACAAATTTTGTTAAGTGTCTTTATTCTAATTCATATTTCTCATGTCTGATTTAAAGTGTGGGAAAGTAAACAATACAATCATTTTCAATGAAAAAATATATAATTGCCCTATTCTTGGGGTTTTCAGCTATGCTGCAGGCTCAAAATGCAGTTTCAGGAATTGTTACTGATAATACAAAACAGCCTCTAATAGGCGTTTCGGTTTATGTTCCGGAATTACACAAAGGAACCATAACCGATGCTAATGGGAAATACGTTTTAAAAAATCTTCCCAATGGAACATTAAAACTCCGTTTTGAATATGTAGGTTATGCCAGCCAGAATCAGGCTATTGATAAATTACAGAAGACAAACACCTTAAATATTCAAATGATAACATCCACTTTTGAAATGGATGAGGTAATTGTTTCTACGGCTTTCAGCAAAATTCAATCCCAGAACGTGATGAAAGTAGAGCACGCCAGTATGCGTGATTTAGAGAAAAAAGGAACGGCGACTCTTATTGAAGGATTGGCGACAATTCCGGGAGTTTCCCAGGTTTCTACGGGAACTTCTATTGGTAAACCCGTTATTCGGGGATTGAGCGGTAACCGCGTTTTGGTGTATTCGCAAGGCGTTCGGGTAGAAAATCAACAATTTGGTGACGAACATGGTTTGGGTTTAAATGATGCCGGAGTTGAGAGTGTTGAGGTTATCAAAGGTCCGGCTTCTTTGCTTTATGGTTCGGATGCTTTGGGTGGCGTCTTGTATTTTAATCCGGAAAAATTTGCCGAAGCCAATACTTTTAAGGCTAATTTTAGTCAAAAATTATTTTCGAATACTTTAGGAAGTAATTCCAGCCTTGGCGTAAAAACGTCAACTGAAAACTGGAAGTTTCTGGCTCGTGGAAGTTACAATACGCATTCTGATTATCAAATTTCAGGAGGAGATCGCGTGACAAATAGCCGTTATAATGAAACCGATTTCAAAACCGGAATTGGATATAGCAACGCTGCTTTTTCTACGGTTTTACGATACAATTTCAATAAATTGGATTTAGGAATTCCCGAAGAAGGAATAGCAGAGCAGTCTAAAAGTAAAAACACTATTTTTCCAAGACAGGGAGTGGATAATCATTTGTTGAGTTGGAACTCGGTGATTTATTTGAAAAACTCAAAACTGGACGTCGATTTAGGATATATAGCAAATGATCGAAGCGAATTTGAAGACAGCAATGAGGCTATTTTACGAATGAAATTAAAAACCTTCAATTATGATGCAAAATACCATTTGCCTAAAATAGGAAATTTAGAATCGATAGTTGGAATTCAGGGAATGCATCAAACCAATGCTAATTTTGGTGCAGAATATTTAATTCCGGATGCGACTACGAACGATTTTGGTGTTTTTGGAACGGCAAATTACGAATGGAAAAGCAATGTAATTCAGGGAGGATTGCGTTTTGACAACCGAAAAATTGCCACTGTAGCTCATGGTGTTTTAGGCGAAGAAGGTTCTTTTGAAGCAATCGATAAATCTTTTGACAGTTTTAATGCTTCTTTGGGTTACAAAACCAATCTGGCTGATAATTTAACGATGCGATTGAATGTGGCTTCGGGTTTTAGAGCACCAAATTTAGCCGAATTAACTTCGAATGGCGTTCACGAAGGAACCAATCGTTACGAAATAGGAAACAGCAATTTAAAGACCGAACAAAACCTGCAAACCGATGTGAATTTTGAATACGGAAACACTCATTTTGAGTTTTTCGTGAATGGATTTTACAATCACATCAACAATTATATTTATACCTCGCCTACAGGAACGCAATTAGAAAACAATGATGTTTTCGAATACATTCAGAACAATGCCAAATTGTATGGAGGCGAAGTGGGCTTGCATTTTCACCCGCATCCGTTAGATTGGTTGCATTATGAAACCAGTTTTGAAACTGTTACAGGAAAGAAACAAAACGGCGATTATTTGCCGTTGATTCCGGCTAATAATTGGAATAATACCATCAGAACCGAATTCAAAATTAAAAATTGGTTTGACGAAGGATTTGCCAGTTTGAATGTAAACACCACCTTAAATCAAGACAATGTTAGCGGTTTTGAAACCAGTTCAAACGGCTATACTTTGGTGAATTTAGGTTTTGGAGGAAAAGTAAAATGGGGGAAAACCGCGTTTAATGTCAATTTGAACGGGAATAACTTATTCGATAAAAAATACATCGCCCATCTTTCCAGATTAAAAACCGATGGAATTCCAAATATTGGAAGGAACATTGTTCTGGGCGTGAATTTTAATTTGTAAGACGTTTTTAGTTTTACCGCAAAGTTTACTAAGTCCTTCGCAAAGTCCGCAAAGCTTTGTGAGCTTTGATATTAAAACAAATCATAATTCTTCTTGTGCTTTGCGCCAAACTTTGTGTTCTTTGCGTTAAAAAATAAAAACACAAAGTTTGGTGAACTTTGAGGTTAAATACAATTTAAAACCATTAAGATGTTAAGAGTCATTAAGTGTAGCGCTTAATTCCCTTAACTTTCTTAATGGTTTTATAATTTTAAGACTTGGTCAAAGTTTTAAAATTTTGAATCCTTATTTTTGTTTGAATAAATAGTGAGAATACTATGCGAAAAACAATTATTATAACCACAATTATCAGCTCTATAATGACATCATTTGCCCAGACTTCAAAAGCCATTTTATATCCGGAAACCAGAAAAGATGCAACAGTAGATGATTATTTTGGAACCAAAGTTAAAGATCCTTATCGTTGGCTTGAAGACGACCGTTCGGCTGAAACCGCTGCCTGGGTAAAGGCAGAAAATAAAGTAACAAATGCTTATCTGGACCAAATCCCGTTTAGAAATCAACTGAAAGAAAGACTTGAAAAACTGTGGAATTATGAAAAAACAGGAGCGCCTTTTATAGAAGCTAATTTTACCTATTATTTCAAAAACAATGGTTTGCAAAATCAGTCGGTTTTGTATCGAAAAGATGCTGCGGGCAAAGAAAGTGTTTTTCTGGATCCGAATACTTTTTCTAAGGATGGAACGACATCGTTAGGAGAATTTGCCTTTTCTAAAGATGGTTCAAAATTAGCCTATTCCATTTCCGAAGGCGGCAGCGATTGGCGAAAAGTAATCATTATGGATGCTCTGACTAAGGAAGTTTTAGGGGATACTTTGGTTGATGTAAAATTCAGCGGCTTGTCCTGGAAGAGAAATGAAGGATTTTATTATTCCAGTTATGAAAAACCTAAAGGCAGTGAATTGTCAGCTAAAACCGACCAACACAAATTGTATTTCCATAAACTGGGAACAACCCAAAAAGAGGACAAAATTATCTTTGGCGAAGACCAAAAACGACGCTATGTTGGTGGCAGCGTTACCGAAGACGATCGCTTTTTGGTCATTACTGCGGCTACTTCGACCTATGGAAATGAGTTGTACATTCAGGATTTGTCAAAACCGGAAAGTCCAATCGTGACTATTGTGGCTGATTTTAATAGCAACAATACCGTTATGGATAATGATGGAGCGCAGTTGTTCATTGTGACTGACAGGAATGCGCCCAACAAGCGAATTGTAACGGTAGATGTCAATAATCCAAAACCCGAAAACTGGAAAGATTTAATTCCCGAAACCACTCAGGTTTTAGAACCGGCCACTTGCAGCGGCTATATTTTTGCCCATTATATGAAAGATGCGGTTTCGGTGGTGAAACAATATGATTATTCAGGGAAATTATTGCGCGAAATTCAGCTTCCGGGATTAGGCTCGGCCGATGGTTTTAGCGGAAAGAAAAAAGATAAAACGGTGTATTTTAAGTTTACCAATTATATTATGCCGACGACTATTTGTGCTTTAGAACCGCATTCGGGTAAATCTGGAGTGTATCAAAAATCAAAAGCTGAATTTAAGACGGAAAGCTATGAAACCAAACAGGTTTTTTATACTTCAAAAGATGGAACCCGAATTCCGATGACCATTACCCATAAAAAAGGATTGAAATTGGACGGAAAAAATCCAACTATTTTATACGGTTACGGCGGATTCAATATTAGTCTGACACCTAGTTTTAGTATTTCTAATGCCGTTTGGATGGAAAATGGAGGTGTATTTGCCGTGCCTAATTTGCGTGGCGGTGGCGAATACGGAAAAGAATGGCACGATGCGGGAACCAAGTTGCAAAAGCAAAATGTTTTTGACGATTTTATTGCCGCAGCCGAATATCTGATAGCTGGGAAATATACGTCTTCTAAGTTTCTGGCCATTTGCGGTGGTTCTAATGGCGGTTTGTTGGTAGGAGCCGTGATGACGCAGCGCCCTGATTTGGCTAAGGTGGCTTTGCCCGCCGTTGGCGTGTTGGATATGTTGCGTTACCATACTTTTACCGCAGGAGCCGGTTGGGCTTACGATTATGGAACCGCTCAGGATAGCAAACAAATGTTTGAGTATTTAAAAGGCTATTCGCCATTGCATACTATCAAAAAAGGAGTGCAATACCTGGCTACTATGGTAACTACAGGTGATCACGATGATAGAGTAGTACCAGCACACAGTTTTAAATTCGTTGCCGAATTGCAATCCAAACAATCCGGAAACAATCCTGTTTTAATCCGTATCGATGTAAAAGCCGGTCACGGTGCCGGAAAATCAGTCGCGGCAACCATACAGGAAAATGTCGATATTCAGGCTTTTACGTTGTTCAATATGGGAATCACCCAATTGCTGAAATAATAACGATTGTCACATCGAGCGAAGTCGAGATGTTTTTTCTTAAGATTATTTAGGAGCACAACGATTCTATTTTTAAACAACGTCTCGTCCCGCTTTCCGTTATATCTCTTGTTCCGCAAGCTCCACAAGAGGATGCTACTTCAATCGGGGCTATTTAGAACGTATTTTTTTTTATAACAACATTTCACACCGCCAGTCGAGAGATTGCTTTCAGCCAGTTCGGCTAAAGCCTCGAGTGGCGGTTTTTGATTTTATAATGATTATTTAACAAATAACATCGAAGCTAGTAAATCATCCCTTTTATAGATGTCATTGTAAAAATGAATCGTTCCATCGTTGTCTACCCAGGCAGTGAAATAACCTATGTAAACTGGAATTTTGCTTTTAAGAGTATACCAGTTTTCTTTGCCGCTATTCATGGCTGAATCAATTTTTTCGGGAGTCCAGTCTGGGTCGTCTTTTAAAATTTCGGCAGCCAATTCTTTGGGTTTTGCCACACGGATGCAGCCGTGGCTGAAGGCTCTGGTTTCTCTGTCAAACAGACTTTTGGAAGGAGTATCGTGCAGGTAAATGTTATTCGAATTCGGAAATAAAAACTTGATTAACCCAAGAGAGTTTTTAGGTCCGGGTTTTTGTCTGAGTTTGTTTTCGTTCCATTCCATGTCGTGTTCGGCCAGATAATTTGGGTTTTTAGCAATACCCGGAAGGATTTCGTTTTTTAAAATACTTGTGGGCACATTCCAGTACGGACTAAAAACGATGTATTTCATGGGGGCGCTAAAAATAACGGTTTTATTCATGGTTTTACCCACCACTACTTTAGAACGCAAAACTACTTCCTGATTTTTGAAATACGATAACAGGAAAGAAGGAATGTTGATGGCTATTAATTCTTTCGCCTTTGGAATATCACTGGAAACCCATCGACAGCGTTCCATGTTGATTATGATAGTTTTGATGCGTTCGCTAATGGGGACATTTAAATCTTTGATAAGTTCATTTGTAATAATGTTGCTTGGGAGAAATCCCCTTCGAACCTTGTAATTTAAAATTCCTTTGGATAATGCTTTGTCGTAAATAGAACTCTCCGAATTTGTTTTAAGATCTTCAGAGAGAAATAATCGTTTTCTGATTTCGGCAATGGCTTTAGCACTATCGCCTATTTTATAAGAAGTAACGGCGGTGTCAATAGTAATGGTGTTCCATCCGCCTTGTTTTTCCATTTGGCGATATTTTTGAAGTGCTTTTTTGAGTAGAAAATATTGGCTGATGAGGTTTTTCTCTTCTTTGTTAATTAAAGAAGGATTGCTTAAAAGCGAATCTAAATAACTAATGTAGGATTGTTTTTTTCGGGGAATATACCATTCGATTTCTACTGATTTAGCAGCATCTAAGCCATGGTACACATTCATGGCGTAAAAAAAATACAATGACGAATTTAAGAGTTCGGTTTCAATATTTGGCATCATATTATTTTCAGAACTGTTGTAAAGTTCTTCCAATTTGTCTTTGTAAGGAACTTTGATCTGGATTCCTTCTTCGTCCAGATTATTGATTTTGTCGTATAATAAGCTCGCAAATTCATTGATGCCGTTTTTGCCAAACCAAATATAATGGTATTGGTGTTTTTGATATAGTTTCTCTACATCTGCCTGGTACTTTTTTAATAATGGATAGTTTTCGAAAAATGAATCAATGGCAGTGTTGTCAAAAGTATTTTTGTCTTTTTTAATTGTATCAGAAGTAAGCGTGTTTAGATTCATTACTTCATTCTTTTTACAGGAGAAAAGAAAGCATAATGAGAGTAGGGAAACAATGGGAAAAACGAAAACTATTTTTTTCATACAGCAACTATTTTGGTTGATAGATTGTGTTGGGCTTATTCCTGAATTTTGAATCTAAAACTGTGAATTAAAGCGAAATGACCAGCTTTGTTCTATGAAAAATTACAACTTTTTTTTTGATTTGTAGTATTTAGAGTGTTTTTTGTTTGATTTTTTTGGATTCTGAAAAATATTTTTCTCATTGAAAGGATTGAAAATCTTTAAAATTGATAATTTTTTTAAACAAAATTGTCTTAGGTGTGTTAAAATAAGGTTATTTGTTATGAACTTGCTTATTTTAGGGGTGTGGATGTTAGAAATATAAATTATTTTTAAATTTGCCCCCAAAATTAATGGGTTAAAGTAAGAAAGTATGAAAATAGAGAAGCGTTGGATCATTTCTTTTGTTATTATTAGTATTGTTTGTATTTCGGGGCTTTTTTGGGAGGCACCTTTAGAACCTAAGGCTGTTCATTCTCAATTTGGAACAACGGATCAAATTGTAGCTGCCGATGTTGCCTGGATGCTTACTTCTTGCTGTTTGGTGTTGATTATGACACCAGGTCTGGCTTTCTTTTATGGAGGAATGGTAGGGAAGAAAAACGTAATTTCTACTATGTTGCAAAGTTTTATCTGTATGGGTGTGGTTACTTTGATATGGGTTGTGGTTGGATTTAGTCTGGCTTTTGGAGAACCAGTTGGAATTCATATTGGAGATGGTTTTTATAGTTTTGTGGGGGATCCTACTACTTTTACTTTTATGGATTTCGTTGGTGTTTTGCCTCATAAAGTGATTGCTAAAACAGTTCCGTTTATGCTTTTTGCCTTGTTCCAAATGAAGTTTGCTGTTATTGCTCCGGCTATTATTACAGGTTCGTTTGCGGAGCGTGTTCGTTTTATTTCTTATTTGCTTTTTATCTGTCTGTTCAGCATATTTATTTACTCTCCTTTGTGTCATGCGGTTTGGTATCCAACGGGGATTTTAGGTTCTTTCTTTGGTGTTAAGGATTTTGCCGGAGGAACAGTAGTACACATGAGCGCTGGGTTTGCGGCATTAGCGGGAGTGCTTGTTTTAGGAAAAAGAAAAAACAGCAATCATGTTCCAACGAATATTCCTTTCGTTTTATTAGGAACAGGGATGCTTTGGTTTGGTTGGATTGGTTTTAATGCCGGTTCTTCTATGGAGGCGAATGGTGTTGCTGCTATGGCTTTTGGAACAACTACTACATCTTCGGCAGCTGCTATGTTAACTTGGATCTTTTTTGACAGAATTAATGGTCGAAAAGTTTCTGCGCTTGGAGCCTGTATTGGTGCAGTGGTAGGACTGGTAGCTATTACACCTGCGGCTGGTTATGTAACGGTTCCGGAAAGTATGTTTTTTGGTTTCATTGCTGCTTTGGTTTCTAATAATGTAGTGTATTCTAAATATTTAAAAGGAATCGATGATACTTTAGACGTTTTTGCCTGTCATGGAGTAGGTGGAATCATGGGAATGATTTTGACGGCTATTTTTGCTCATGGGGAAGATGCCAGTTTGTTACACGGTGGTTGGGGTGTTTTTGGACATCACATGACGGCATTGTTATTAGTTTCTATTTATACTTTTTTTGGTGCTTATTTGTTGTTTAAAATCACAAATAGAATCATTCCTATGCGTGTTTCCGAAGAATCTGAGATTATGGGATTGGATTTGTCACAGCATGATGAAACGCTTTTTCCTATTGAGTGTGCAGAAGAGGCTTATTAAATTCTGAAATCTAAATAGCTGCTTTTTATTTTCCAAAAGCTTGCCCCAGGTCTTAATATATTTGCTTAATTTTGCGCAAATATTTAAAAAACAGTGGGAAGTAAAAATAAATTAAAAAGATTCAAGGAGAACGAAACATTCAATAACGTTTTTCAACCAACAAGAGAAGAGGTAGTAGGTAATTTGTTTCCTTTGAGAGGGAAGTGGAATACTGATTTTTTCAAAAATGATAATCCTTTGGTCTTGGAATTAGGTTGTGGAAAAGGGGAATATTCTGTTGGTTTAGCCGAAAGATATCCTAATAAAAACTTTATTGGAATTGATATTAAAGGTGCCCGTTTTTGGCGAGGAGCTAAAACAGCTGTAGAAACAGGTTTGCACAATGTAGCCTTTGTTCGTACTCAAATCGAATTGATTAATCATGTTTTTGCTGAAAACGAAGTAGACGAAATTTGGATTACCTTTCCTGATCCCCAAATAAAATACAAACGCACCAAACACCGAATGACGAATTCTCAGTTTTTGCAGTTGTATAAAAAAATCCTTAAAAAAGACGGTGTTGTCAATCTTAAAACCGATAGTGAATTCATGCACGGTTATACATTAGGCTTGCTTCATGGTGAAGGGCATGAAGTTTTATATGCTAATCACAATGTTTATGTAAATGAAGGAAGTCCTGAAGAAGTGACTGCTTTTCAGACTTTTTACGAAAAACAATATTTAGAAATTAACAAAGCAATCACCTATATTCGTTTTAAAATTAAAGATTAGTTTCGGAAAATTAACCCTTTTTAGGCTTTCCTATGAATTTTATTATATCCTTATTTTCTGGTTTCATTTCTGCGTTCATAGGGATTACTCCTCCGGGATTGCTTAATATGACAGCCGCTAAGGTGAGTATGAAAGAGGGAAAGCGCAATGCTTCCTGGTTTGTTTTAGGGGCGGTATTGGTCATTTTTTGTCAGGTCTACATTGCTGTTTTGTTTGCCCGGATTATCAATGCCCGTCCTGATATAATTTTGTTGTTAAGGGAAGTAGGATTTGTGATTTTTACTGTCTTAACGGTTTATTTTTTATGGATTGCCAAGCAGCCTAAAATCAAACAACCCAAAATTAAAAAAAACAGTAAAAAGAAGCGTTTTTTTATGGGGATGTTGCTTTCAGGACTTAATTTCTTTCCTATTCCGTACTATGTTTTTGTGAGCATCTGGCTTTCGTCTTATGCTATTTTTTCCTTTGATATTACTTCGGTTTCTATTTTTGTAAGCGGAGCTGTTTTGGGTTCTGTACTTGTGTTCTATTTTTATATTGGCTTTTTCAAGAAAATAGAAAAAAAAGCTGATTTTCTTCTCAAGAACATGAATACAATTATTGGATGTATAACAGGACTGGTTTCGGTGATTACTTTAATTAATATCCTGAAGCATTATTTAGTTTAGTTGACTTATTGGAATCCATGCGATTGAATTGCAGGAATTTACGTTCTGAAAATAATGTAAACAAGTCCGAATTAACGTTTTTTAATGTAGTATGTCGAATGTTTTTTTATGATTGAAAAGAAAGTTAGATAATTGCATATCTTTATTTTTTATCCTAAGAAAATTGAAATTAATTATGTTTTTAAGTGTTGTGTATTTTGTAACGGGATTGTTGGGTTTTCTGACTTTTACTGTTGTGACTACTCAGTATAAATGGAACAGAAAGGTTAATTTTTATCTTTTGGTTTTGCTTTTTGCTTGCTCGCTCCGGTTTCTCTTTAATGGGGTTCATAGTTTAATTCCTTTCTCGATTGATGAAAAAATAGGAATGGTTTTTCGCTCTTTTGGATGTATCGTGTTTCCTTGTATTTATTTGTATTTCAAAAATTTAATTGCAGATAAAAAAAGTATAAGTATCAATCAATTACCTCATTTTATATTTCCTGTATTGTTTGGGTTCTCAATTTTTTTGGTTCGAGAATATGCGCCTTTTTTACTGTTTTATTTTTATTTCCTGTTTGCGGGAATTGCTTTGTTTTATTTGTTTTTGAGTTATGTCGAATTAAGGAATAAAGTATGGTTTAAGCAATCAGAAGCAAATGTTATTGGTAGGGAGGAATTGCTTATTCGAAATTGGTCAGTCTTTTTTTTCGCTGTTTGTGCATTGACAATTTTCCGTTTGGTGATTACACTTTTCTTTGATTTATGGGTTGCGGCTTATTCAGATGGGAGAACTTGTTTGTGGATTACAGCTACCGCGAGTTGCGTCTTGTTTTTTAAACTTTTATTGACTGATGAAACCTTGTTTAATTTTAACGGGCGTTATGATAAAAGAAAAATAGCAGGAGATTTAGAATTGGTTTTTGGGGATTTTTGGATTTTATCTAATCAGGTTTTAGTGGATAATATTCAGGATTTAAAACTCAAATATATTGTAGAAAAAAAGCTGTTGTTTTATGTTTGTGAAATCGAGAGAATGGCTTTGAAGCAATTTTGTTTTAGAAATCCATCGGTTTCTTTGGGTGATTTTGCCTTTAGTTTGGGTATTCCGAAGAGTCATTTGATTTATTTTTTTAAATATCATGCCAATGTTAGTTTTGTTGAATTTAAACGAATGGTCCAAATTTATGATTCGATTGATTTAATAGATGAGGGATATTTGCAATCAAAAACTTTGCAATCCTTATCTAAAAAAGCCGGTTTTTCTTCTTATGATCCGTTTTTGGAGAGTTTTAAAGAGGTTACAGGTGTTGTTCCGCAGGAATATGAAAAAATGATGAAATAAATTATAATGGATTCAAATAATACTAATTTTTTTGAGAGAGTTTATGAGGTTGCAAGGCAAATTCCTTATGGAAGGGTCACTTCTTACGGTGCTATAGCAAAATTTCTTGGTGCAGCCCGTTCAGCGCGAATGGTGGGCTGGGCTATGAATGCATCGCATACCATGGAAGATGTTCCTGCACACAGAGTGGTCAACAGGAAAGGTTTGCTAACAGGCAAATTTCATTTTGATGGGACAAATTTGATGCAGCAATTATTGGAAAACGAAGGCATAAAAGTAGTCGATAACCAGATTGTTGATTTCGATAAATATTTTTGGGATCCGGCAAAAAGAGATTAGCTATTTTTGGATTATAAAAATCACAGTTAAGTGCTTTATAGTTAGAACTAATTTTGGCATTAATAAATACAATTTAAATCCTTTAAATTAAGAACTTAATCTCTTATCTTTGCAATCTCAAATCAGTTTAAATAAACACTTGTTTTGACTGGGAATAGCAATTGAAAAACAGTAAACTTAGTAATGAAATTAGATAGAAAAGAAATTCTGAAAGCCTTAGAGACAATCACTATTGCAGGAGAAGGAAAAAATATGGTAGAAAGTGGAGCTGTTACCAATGTAATCACTTTTGGTGATGAGGTGGTGGTTGATTTGGTTTTGAATACGCCGGCAATGCACATTAAAAAACGTGCTGAGGATGATATTAAAAAAACAATCCATGACTTAGTTTCTGCTGAAGCTAAGATTAAAGTTAATATAAAAGTTGAAGTTCCGGAGAAAGCTGAAATTAAAGGAAAGTCAATTCCGGGAATTAAAAATATTATTGCTGTAGCTTCCGGAAAAGGAGGAGTAGGAAAATCTACTGTTACGGCTAATTTGGCTGTTAGTTTAGCTAAAATGGGATTCAGTGTTGGTGTTCTTGATGCCGATATCTATGGCCCGTCTATGCCAATTATGTTTGATGTAGAAAACGAAAAACCAATTTCGATTCTTGTTGACGGAAAATCAAAAATGAAACCTATTGAGAGTTATGAGATAAAATTACTTTCAATTGGATTTTTTACTTCGCCAAGTCAGGCGGTAATCTGGAGAGGACCGATGGCTTCTAAGGCATTAAACCAAATGATTTTTGATGCCGATTGGGGAGAATTAGATTTTATGTTAATCGATTTACCTCCGGGAACAGGTGATATTCATTTGTCAATCATGCAATCACTTCCGGTTACCGGAGCAGTAGTGGTAAGTACACCTCAGGCTGTGGCTTTGGCTGATGCCAAAAAAGGAGTTTCTATGTTTATGTCGGAAGCAATCAATGTGCCGGTACTTGGAATTATAGAAAATATGGCTTACTTCACACCCGAAGAGTTGCCTAACAATAAGTATTATATTTTTGGTCAGGAAGGAGCAAAAAATCTTGCTGAAGATTTAGCGGTACCATTTTTAGGAGAAGTGCCAATTGTTCAGTCTATTCGTGAAGCTGGAGATTATGGTCGTCCGGCAGCTTTGCAAACAGGTTCGGTAATCGAAACTGTTTTTGAAAATATTACCCGTAAAGTGGTTGAAGAAACGGTAAGCAGAAATGAAAGTTTACCTGCTACCGAAGCAATAAAAATTACTACTATGGCTGGTTGTTCAGCAGTAAAAAAATAATTTAATAAAAGAAAATGACAACAGAAGAATTAACAATTGAAGTTCAAAAAGCACTTGCTGAAATCAGACCTTTCTTAGAGTCTGATGGCGGTAATATTACTCTTGTTTCTATTGAAGAGGATAAGCATGTAAAAGTGCGTCTTGAGGGAGCTTGTACTAATTGCAGTGTTAACCAGATGACACTTAAAGCTGGTGTTGAGACAACTATTAAAAAGTTTGCTCCGCAAATAGAAACTGTTGTGAATATTCTATAGATAAGCATTGCGTTTGTCTGTTACTATTATTTACTAAAACTGTTATATTCTTAAATCAATCAATTCCAAATAGTAAAAAATGGATGTATTAATAAAAATTAAAGATAGAGAAGGTGTTATTCATGAATTGCAAGCCCCTACAGATATGGCTATGAATATCATGGAACTTTGTAAAGCATATGAATTACCTGTTGAAGGTACATGCGGAGGAATGGCTATGTGTGCTTCTTGTCAATGTTATGTTTTAAATGATGTAGGTTTACCTGAAATGGGAGAAGATGAAGAAGCAATGCTTTCTGAAGCTTTCTATGTTAAGTCTAATAGTCGTTTGGGTTGTCAAATTCCAATTACTGTTGATTTGGAAGGTCTTGAATTAGAATTGGCTCCTGAGAGTTAATATCTCGTTTAGAATAATATAAAAAGCAGCTGTTTTTCCAATCGAAAAACAGCTGCTTTTATTTTTGTAATATAGCAACTGCTTTTGGAAGCAGGCGTTGTACAAATAAGGCGTAAGCATCTGTTGATGGATGTAGACCATCACTGGCAACTAAACTAGTGTTGCTTAATCCTTGGCGGGTGATATCGGTAATGTTAACGTAGGTAATTGCATTTGCTTCGCAATAGGATTTTGCAAAGGTATTATAACGGTCAATTTCGGTTGAAATTGTAGCAGGATTGCTAGAGCCTTGTCCGAAAGGCGTATAAGCGTAATCTGGTATAGAAACTACAATCAATTTATTTTTATCCCCTTTGGCAAGACTAATGGCTTTAGTGACCAATTCAGGAAATTCTTTTTCGTATAACGAAAAGACTTTGTTTTGATATTGATTGTTGACTCCTATTAAAAGTGTTACTAAATCGTATTTAGGACTTGGATTTTTGCTTTCAATTGCCGAAATCAGATTAGTTGTCGTCCAGCCAGTCTGAGCAATTATCTCGAGAGCAAAATTATTCTGCTCATTTAAGTTTTTTAAAGCTTTTTTGAGCTGTTCAGGAAAGCGGCAGGTTTCGCATACGCTTTCACCAATGGTGTAACTGTCGCCAAGAGCCAAATAGTTTATGGTTCCTGATTTGGTAGGAAGTTGTAATGATGAATCTGTTGATGGAGGATTTGTTTCAGATTGCATAATTGGATTTTCGCTGCTACAGCTTGTGATTATAGCAAAGATAAAAAACGTAACTACTATTTTCAATATCGTTCTCATTATTATGGAATTAAGTTTTTCCTTTTCTAATAATAGTTACGTTTTTTTTCTAATCTGGGATTGAAATTTAAGCCATCTCAACCTTCATGGTGATTATTTCTTCGATAGCATCCCAAAGTTCAATTCTTTTTTCGAGTGCCAGAACAGATACTTCTTTTACTTCTGTCCATTTTTGAGCGTCTTCTTCGCAAAGTTCCTTAATCATCTGCATAGCCATTGGTCCATGCTCGTCGGCATCTAATTCAATATGTCTTTCGAAATAATAAATCAGTTTGCTTAGATCTGTTTCCGGGAATTGCTCCTGAAATTTTTTTAGAATAGCAAAGAACATACTCGGAATTAAATCTTCTCTACCAAAAGTAAATGCTGCGGCAATTTCATGCGGTTTTCCTTCTTCGATTACTCGGAAAGTAAAGTCCAGGAATGCTTTAATATTAGGATGTAAATCGCTTTTTTTTATGGCTACAAATATGTTTTGTAAAGATTGGATTTCTGATAAAAAAAGGTTGATTTTGTTAGTGTCGGCACCACAGGCTTCCATGGCCTCGATGTACATTTCGTAATGGCTTTGGTGTTTTCCGTCAAGTGTTAAGTCGCTTTCTTCGGCCAAAACAATTTCGTTTATCAAATATCTTGTTTCCGGGTTTATGGTGGCAAACCAAGGTGTTGTTGTACAGGTTAATCTTGCTTGTAAGGCTTTTAATAAAGACATAAAGTCCCAAACGGCATAAACGTGATTTTCTAAGAAGATATGTAAGTCTTCTATGGTTTTTACTTTGTTGTAAAGTGGGTGCTGTAACAGCGTGCTTTTTTGAGCTTTAATGCTGTTGTTAATATGTTGAATGTTCATTGTAAAATAATTTGTGTAAAGATAAAAAAGCTGGCATTTCTCAACAGAATTTGATATCAATTTTATCAATACTTTAATAAGTGTTCCTTTTTCTAAACTCTAAAACTCTTGTATTTATATTTACGAATTTTCGATGTATGTGGTTTTTAATTATTTTAGAAAAAGGGATTATTTAAAAGCAGAAAGTCCAGTGATGTCCATTCCGGTAATTAATAAATGAATGTCATGTGTGCCTTCATAAGTAATCACCGATTCGAGATTCATCATGTGGCGCATAATCGAATAGTCGCCGGTAATTCCCATAGCGCCTAAAATTTGACGTGCTTCGCGAGCGATGGTAATGGCCATGTTTACATTGTTTCTTTTAGCCATCGAAATTTGTGCTGTGGTGGCTTTGTTTTCGTTTTTTAAAACTCCTAATCTCCAAGTTAATAATTGAGCTTTGGTGATTTCGGTAATCATTTCGGCTAATTTTTTCTGTTGCAATTGCATTCCGGCAATAGGTTTGTCAAATTGGATTCTTTCTTTTGCATAACGCAAAGCGGTGTCGTAGCAATCCATGGCTGCGCCAATGGCTCCCCAGGCAATTCCATAACGCGCCGAATCCAAACAGCCTAGCGGTGCGCTCAATCCCGATTTATTAGGTAATATGTTTTCTTTTGGAACTTTCACATTGTCAAAAATTAGCTCTCCTGTTGCCGATGCGCGCAATGACCATTTGTTGTGGGTTTCAGGTGTTGAAAAACCCTCCATTCCACGTTCTACAATCAATCCGTGAATTCTTCCTTCTTCATTTTTTGCCCAAACTACAGCAATATCAGCAAAAGGAGCGTTAGAAATCCACATTTTAGCTCCGTTTAGTAAATAATAGTCTCCAATTTCTTTGAAATTGGTGGTCATGCTTCCGGGATCAGAGCCATGATTAGGTTCGGTTAATCCAAAACATCCCATTAATTCACCAGTAGCTAATTTGGGTAGAAATTTTAATTTTTGCTCTTCGCTACCATATTTCCAAATAGGATACATCACCAACGATGACTGAACCGAAGCTGTAGAACGAACGCCGGAATCTCCTCTTTCGATTTCCTGCATAATCAATCCATAGGAGATTTGGTCTAAACCAGCTCCGCCGTATTCAGTTGGGATATATGGGCCAAAAGCACCAATTTCAGCTAGACCTTTAATGATTTGAGTTGGGAATTCTGCTTTTTGGGCATAGTCTTCAATGATGGGAGAGACTTCACGTTTGATCCATTCACGTGCGGCATCACGTACCAATTTATGTTCGTCCGTCAATAATTCGTCAAGGTTGTAATAATCCGGGGCTTGAAATAAGTCTGGTTTCATGATTACTGCTTTTATGAAATTTAATAAGCACCTAATATTATTAAGGCATTCATAAATTTACATAAAGCAATTTAACCGTGTATGAAAAATAGAGTTAATTTTTGATAAATTGAATTTTTTCTCAATTACATCTTCAGATAAAAATCCTTCGTTAATTCAATATATTCAGGAGTATATTGATGTCTTGCGGTTTCGATGATTAATTCATCAATTGGGAAATTGTTTATTTCTGTTCTTGAAAAAGCCAATAGGCTGCGTTTGATTTCGGTGGTTGGAGTTCCTTTTACGCGGGTAATTTTTAGCGGATATAATTCGGATTCATTGGCTATAGCCAGGAAATTTTCTTCTTCCTTGAAAGGAATAATAACGGTGAAAATTCCGTTTTCAGAAAGTAATAAAGCGGCTGCTTCAATCAAATCCTCAAAAGGCATGGCGTCTTGAAAACGTGCCAAGTCACGTTGGTCATTACTGGATTTGTAATCTGCGCTATAAAAAGGAGGGTTGGAAACAATTAAATCGTATTCATCTTCCGGTTCTTCAACAAATTCGTCAAGGCCGGCATGAAAACAAAACAGGCGGTCATTCCAAGGGGAATTTTCAAAATTATCTGTTGCTTGTTCGTAAGCATCTTCGTCAATTTCCAAAGCGTCAATTTGCTCGGCATGGCTTCGTTGTGCCAGCATCAAAGCAATAATTCCGGTTCCTGTTCCAATATCCAAAATACTGAAAGGATTGTTTTCAATAGGAGTCCAGGAGCCAAGCAGAACGCCATCGGTGCCTACTTTCATAGCGCAACGGTCTTGAGTTATAGAAAATTGTTTGAATTGAAACAAAGTGATTTTTGATTGAAGATTAACGATTTTAGATTGCAGATTTTAGTAGCTAAAAACTGAATACTGAACATTTCTTTTTAAAGATACATCTCAATCAAACCCTCAGGTAAATCCATGATGATTTTTTTGTTTTCGCGATCCACTTTAATTAAGAAGTGATCAATCATTGGAATCAGAATTTCTGCTCCGTCTTTCAATACTTCGAAAAGAGGTTGAGCTGTAGTGTCGTTGACAGATTGG
The DNA here is from genome assembly GCF_004016525.1 of Flavobacterium sufflavum. GTDB lineage: Bacteria > Bacteroidota > Bacteroidia > Flavobacteriales > Flavobacteriaceae > Flavobacterium > Flavobacterium sufflavum. The sequence continues at coordinate 114,012 of NZ_SACJ01000001.1, read as the reverse complement.
ATTTCTCCAACAAATCCCAAACGTTTGTCTTCTACCTCGAAACCAATTACTTCGTGGAAGTAGAATTTATTACCGGAAAGTTTTGGTAGCATTTTTAAAGGAAGATAAATGTCGCTGCCAATAAGGTTGTCGGCTTCTGTTTCAGTGTTTATATCTTCAAAATGAACTCTTAAAAAGTCATTTTTATGTAATGAACTGCTTTCAATAAAAAAAGGAACCAAGTGTTTGTTGTATTCAACAAACACTGATTCCAGATTTTCGTATAACTCGGGTTCATCCGTATCTAAATAGATAAGGACTTCTCCTTTAAAACTAAATTTTTTAGCGATTTTACCTAAATAGAAACAATCTTCTTTACGCATTATCGCTTCTAAATTATGCTTGAGTTTCTTCGTTGTTTTCTTCTGCAACTGGAGCTTCTTCTTCAGTTGAAGCAGCAGCTTCTTCAGCTTGAGCAGCAGCAATTGCATCAGCTTCAGCTTGAGCAGCAGCAGCGATACGTTTTGCGTTTACTTCTTGTTCAGCTTTTAAAGCTTTAGCTTTAGCATCAGCTTGCGCTTTTGATAAACCGTCTTTTTTAGCATCAACTTTTCCAGCTTTAGCTTCTAACCAAGCAGCAAGTTTAGCATCAGCTTGTTCTTGAGTTAAAGCACCTTTACGTACTCCTCCATCAAGGTGGTGTTTCAATAAAGCACCTTTGTAAGAAAGAATTGCTTTAGCAGTATCAGTTGGTTGCGCACCATTGTGTAACCATTTTACTGCGCTATCAAGGTTTAAGTCGATAGTTGCTGGGTTAGTGTTTGGATTGTAAGTACCAATTTTTTCTAAGTATTTACCATCTCTTTTTGAGCGTGCATCTGCAGCTACTACCCAGTAAAAAGGTTTTCCTTTTTTACCGTGTCTTTGTAATCTAATTTTTACTGACATAATCTATATGATTAAATTTTGAGGTACTCGACCCCGATTAATTAAGGCTGCAAAGATACATTATTTTTTTATATGTCAAATATAAATTTAGTATTATGATTCATAAATGTTTAGCGGGGCTTTTTCGCTTCTTTTTTTTGGTTTAATTCAATTATTTTAGGTTTAATATTCTATTTTTGTTTGTAAAACTTTATTATTTATGAAAAAGCATTTTTTGTTTTTGATTGTACTTTTTTCTTTGTTTTCTTGTCAGGAAGACGTGAGGTTCAATAATCCTTCTTTTCAAGGAACGAAAGACAATGTTTTTTGGAGAGCAGTTCAAGCTGTTGCTACGGTAAATTCTGGAGGAGCATTGGTTGTAGAGGCTTATACTGCAACTGAAGTGGTTACTTTGAAAACTAATTCGGCTACTGTGGGTACTTACTATATAGGCACAACTGCAACCACTACTGCAAACTATGTTTTTACAGATCCTTCAACTAAAGAAACTATTACTTTTTCTTCCGGATTTGGAGTTGGAAATGGTCAGATTGTAATTACGGAATACGATCAGGTGGGGAAGACAATTTCGGGGACTTTCAAATTTAATTTAGAAAATACTTTCGACAACCCGTTGGCGGGACCAACTTTGAACTTTCAATATGGGGTTTTCTATAAGGTTCCGGTTACTGTTAAATAGTGCTGAATCAGGACTTTTTGTTTGGTCTTGACGTTTTTAGAATTCTGTGCTAAAGTTTTTTATTTAATTTTCTAAATTATAATATAAATAAGCTTATTTATAGTGGGTTATAGAAAAATAAGACTACATTTGTCACAATTATTATAAATAAGTATATATGAATATTTTTGTTGGAAGCCTTCCATTTAGTATTGAGGAAGCAGATTTAAGAGAGTCTTTTGAGGCTTACGGAGCAGTTGACTCTGTTAAAATTATTACTGATAAATTTACTGGAAGAAGTAAAGGATTCGGTTTTGTTGAGATGCCAGTTGATGCTGAAGCTCAAAAAGCAATTGATGAATTGAACGGAGCTACTGTTCAAGGTCGTGCAATTGTTGTTAATAAATCTGAGCCAAAACCAGAAGGTGAAAGAAGAAGTTACAACAATAACCGTGGTGGAGATTCTCGCGGAGGTTATGGTAACAATCGTGGTGGAGATAACCGTGGTGGAAACAGAGGAGGATATTAATATTTTTTCTTTATATAAAAAAAGGGGACAATTTACATTGTCCCCTTTTTTATTATGTATCATCAAGAAATTAGATGTTAGCAGCTAACCAGTCTCCTACTTCTTTAGTGCCATAAGCTTTAGCTCCATTAGCTAAATCTTCAGTAACAACTCCGGCTTCTAAAGCTTTGTTTACTGCATCTCTCATTGCTTTTCCTTCTTCCATCAATCCGAAATTTTCAAACATCATAGCAGCTGATAAAACAGTAGCCATTGGGTTAGCAATGTTTAAACCAGTTGCTTGTGGATAAGAACCGTGAATAGGCTCAAACAAAGATACTTCAGCTCCCATAGATGCTGATGGCATTAATCCCATAGAGCCTGAAATTACAGAAGCTTCATCAGTTAAGATATCTCCAAATAAGTTTTCGGTAATTAATACGTCATAAGAATTTGGCCATTGAACCAAACGCATAGCAACAGCGTCAACAAATTCGTAGCTTACTTCAACTTCTGGATAGTCTTTTTCCATTGCCTGAACTGTCTCTCTCCATAAACGTGAAGTTTCCAAAACGTTAGCTTTATCAACACAACATAATTTCTTAGAACGAGTCATCGCTAATTCGAAACCTTTTTTAGCTAAACGTTGTACTTCAGCTCTTGTGTAAACACAGTTGTCAAAAGCAGTATCTCCGTTGTCTCTTCTTCCTTTTTCACCAAAGTAAATACCACCAGTTAATTCTCTTAAGAAAACTAAGTCAGTTCCTTCAATTCTTTCTCTTTTTAATGGAGATTTATCTAATAAAGATGGGAATGTAAATGTTGGTCTTACGTTTGCAAACAAACCTAATGCCTTACGCATTTTTAACAAACCTTGTTCTGGTCTTACAGGTGCAGAAGGATCATTATCGTATTTAGGGTGTCCAATCGCTCCAAATAAAACTGCATCAGCATTTTTACAAATCTCATGTGTTGAATCTGGATAAGGTTCACCTACTGCATCAATCGCAGCAGCACCGGTTAAAGCTGGTTTCCAAGTAATTTCATGTCCAAATTTTTGTGCAATTGCATCTGATACTTTTACTGCCTGATCAATTACTTCTGGTCCGATTCCGTCCCCTGCTAAAAGTGCGATATTTAACTTCATTATTTTATATTTATATTAATTTATTGTTTTTGTTCTAATTTAAACTGCTATTACGTTGAGCATTTTTTGAGTTGCAATAATAGCTGCTACCGTTTGGTCAGAATCTAAACCTCTTGTTTTAAATTCTTTCCCTTCGTTTACCCAGGTGATAATGGTTTCGCATAAAGCATCCGAACTGCTTCCAGGAGGGATTCTTACCGCGTAATCAGTAAGTTTAGGTAAAGTCATTTTTTTGGTTTTATAAATTTTTGTCAAAGCATTCATAAAAGCATCAAACTGACCGTCGCCTTGTGCGTGTTCTTCGATGATTTGCCCGTCTATTTTTAAGCAAATAGTGGTTGACGGTCTCATTCCTTTGGCGTGAGATAACAAATACGATTCTACGGTAACTTTTTCCTGATAAGTATGACTATCTAATACGTCAGAGATGATATAAGGTAGGTCTTCTTTGGTAACTGTCTCTTTTTTATCTCCTAATTCGATAATTCTTTGGGTAACCAATTTTAAATCTTCCTGGTTTAATTGTAAGCCTAATTCCTGAAGATTTTTTTCAATGTTGGCTTTTCCGGAAGTTTTTCCTAAAGCGTATTTTCTTTTTCTTCCAAAGCGTTCCGGAAGTAAATCGTTAAAATATAAATTGTTTTTATTGTCTCCGTCAGCGTGAATACCGGCTGTTTGAGTAAAAACATTATCACCTACAATTGGTTTGTTGGCTGGGATTCGGTAACCGGTAAAGGTTTCGACTAATTTACTAACTGAGTATAAAGAAGTCTCTTTTACGCCAATTTCGATTTCGGGCATGAAATCGTTAATTACAGCAATCGTACTGGCTAAAGGTGCGTTTCCGGCACGTTCTCCCATTCCGTTTACGGTAACGTGTAGTCCATGAATACCAGCTTTTAATGATTCCATCACGTTGGCAACACTCAAATCGTAGTCGTTGTGTGCGTGGAAATCAAAATGAATTCCAGGGTATCTTTTAGTGATTTCTGAAATATATTCGAAAGTTTCCGAAGGAATAAGTACGCCCAAAGTATCTGGAAGCAATATTCTTTTTACGGGTTGCGTGCTGATGAAATCTAAATATTGGTAAACATATTCAGGGGAGTTACGCATACCATTACTCCAGTCTTCTAAATAAACATTGGTTAAAATTCCATTTTCAGTAGCTAAAGCAATGCTTTCGGCAATTTCAGAAAAATGCTGTTCAGGTGTTTTTTTTAATTGATGTGTAAGATGGTTGAGTGAACCCTTGGTTAAAAGATTTTGTACTTTTGCACCTGATTTTTTCATCCATTCAATAGAGAGTCCTTTGTCTACAAAAGTCAATACTTCGATTTTGTCAGTATATCCTTTTGTCTCTGCCCAAGTCATAATTCCTTTTACACCTTCAAATTCTCCTTCGCTTACGCGAGCCGAAGCTATTTCGATGCGATCAACATGCAACTCTTCTAATAATAATTGGGCAATGGTTAGTTTTTCTGCAGCAGAAAATGATACTCCTGAGGTTTGTTCACCATCACGAAGCGTCGTATCCATTATTTCAATTTTTCTTTTTCCCATTATAAATTTGATGCTAAAAAAGGTTCTGATTTCATTATTTTGAAATCATTATTTTGTGTGTTTTATAAAACGGTAAAAGCAGCTGCTAGACACAACCCTTAAGGGATGCTTTAGCAGCTGCATTTTTGTATGATTGTATTATTTAGTAAGGAAGCTTGCTGGCAAAACTTACGATTTCTTCTTTCACACTTTGTAAATAGTCAATATCATCAAAACCATTGATCATATTATTCTTTTTGTATCCGTTGATGTCAAAAGATTCTTTTTCACCTGTAGCTTTCAATGTAATTGTTTGCTCTGGTAAGTTGATTTCTAATTCTGTATTAGGATCAGCTTCGATAGCAGCAAAGATTTTATCAGAGAATTCAGGAGAAACTTGTACTGGTAAAACTCCAATGTTTAAACAGTTTCCTTTGAAGATATCAGCAAAGAAAGAAGAAACTACAGCACGGAATCCGTAATCGTAAACTGCCCATGCAGCGTGCTCACGAGAAGAACCTGAACCAAAGTTTTTTCCACCTACAAGGATTTTTCCGCTGTAAGTTGGGTTGTTTAAAACGAAATCAGCTTTAGGAGTGTCATCTCCATTGTATCTCCAGTCTCTGAAAAGGTTGTCTCCAAAACCTTCACGTTTTGTAGCTTTCAAGAAACGAGCCGGGATAATTTGATCAGTATCTACGTTTTCTATCGGTAGTGGCACTGCACTACTAGTAAGTATATTAAATTTATCGTATGCCATTTTTATTTTAGATTTAGATTTCAGAATTCAGATTTTCCATTAAGGGAAATAAACCATGAATATTTAAAATCTTTTTATTTTTATTCTTTTTTGAAATTGTTATTGCTGTTGAAATTCAATTACAACAAATCTCTTGGGTCAGTTAATTTTCCAGTAACTGCTGCAGCTGCTGCCATAATTGGAGAAGCTAACAAAGTTCTTGAACCTGGACCTTGACGACCTTCGAAGTTTCTGTTAGAAGTACTTACTGCATATTTTCCAGCAGGTACTTTGTCATCATTCATAGCTAAACAAGCTGAACAACCTGGTTGACGTAATACAAAACCAGCTTCAGTCAAGATATCTAAAATTCCTTCTTCCTTAATTTGAGCTTCTACAACGTGAGAACCTGGAACTAACCAAGCAGTAACGTTATCTGCTTTTTTACGACCTTTTACAATTTCAGCAAAAGCTCTAAAGTCTTCGATACGACCATTAGTACAACTTCCTAAGAAAACATAATCAATTTGTTTTCCGATCATTACATCATCTTCTTCGAAGCCCATGTAAGCTAATGATTTCTTGTAAGTTTCCTCACCACCTTCAACTTGGTTGGCAGCTGGGATATGTTTAGTGATACCAATTCCCATTCCAGGATTTGTACCATAAGTAATCATTGGTTCGATATCTTCTGCTTTGATGTTTAATTCAGCATCAAATACTGCATCAGCATCAGTTTTTAAAGTTTTCCAATATTCTACTGCTTTAGTCCAAGCTTCACCTTTAGGAGCGTATAATCTTCCTTCTAAGAAATCAAAAGTAGTTTGGTCAGGAGCAATCATACCTCCACGAGCACCCATTTCGATACTTAAGTTACAAACAGTCATACGACCTTCCATAGTCATTTCTTCGAATACATTTCCTGCGTATTCTGCAAAATATCCTGTACCTCCAGAAGTAGTCAATTTAGCAATGATGTATAACGCAACGTCTTTAGGAGTAACTCCTTTGCTTAACTTTCCGTTTACGTTAATACGCATTTTTTTAGGTTTTGGTTGCATGATACATTGAGTAGAAAGAACCATTTCTACTTCAGAAGTACCAATTCCAAAGGCAATAGCACCAAAAGCACCATGAGTAGAAGTATGTGAATCTCCACATACAATTGTAGCACCAGGTAAAGTAATTCCGTTTTCAGGACCTACTACGTGTACAATTCCATTTTTTTGATGACCTAATCCCCAGTGAGAAATACCATATTCAGCCGCATTAGTTTCTAATGCTTTTAATTGATTAGCCGATAAAGCGTCTGCAACAGGCAAGTGTTGGTTAATGGTCGGTGTATTGTGATCGGCAGTTGCGAATGTACGTTCTGGATATAATACTGATACGCCTCTTGATTTTAAACCCAAGAAAGCTACTGGACTAGTAACCTCATGAATGAAATGGCGATCAATAAAAAACACATCTGGTCCGTCTTCAATTTTACGCACAACATGCGAATCCCATACTTTGTCAAATAATGTCTTGCTCATTTTTTAATTTTTTTAGTGTATTTCTGTGTTTTGTGATACTAACTTTTTTAAATAAGGTAGTAACAAGAACGCAAAAGTATAAAAATCAAACCATGTAGTCAATTAATATTATCAATTATATACGATACCCAAACTATATTAATTGGATGTTGTGCTTTTATTTTGTTTGCTTGTGTTTTAGATAGTTAGTTTTTTTATTTCTATTTAGGATTCATAAAGTTGTGTTTGTAACAATATGTGAGTTGTTTTGTCTTTTGTGAATTTTCTGGTGTTTTTAGTTAATTAGTTTGTTTTGTTTGATAAATTGTTTGAATATGTGTCTAAAAGCAAAAAAATCAACAAGATTTTGTTCTTGATATGATTTGTGTAAAAGGTTTTAATTTTTTTAAATTAACTAAATTCTCTCTTTTGTTAAGAGAATTCTATTTTGATAAAATATTACGACAACCAAAAAAATAAGAAAGTTGAATTTAACAGGTGTTTTTTAATAGTTTACTGTAGAAATAGTTGCTGATTGTTTGCTTTATGAACTTAAAGTAAGCTTGTTTAACTGTTTAATAGATAAGTTAATGATGAGCAATTGGATCAGGAATTTTATCAGGATCATTTATAACAGTTTTGTCTGAATTGACAGTTCCTAATAAGAGTAAACCGCATACATGTGGTGCAGCCATTGATGTTCCGCTAATAGTATTCATGCCCCCGCCTTTCCATAAAGATAGAATAGATACTCCAGGAGCACAAAAATCAACTGAGGTTCCATAGTTTGAAAAATAAGCAAAAATATCCGATTTATCCATTGCAGAAACGGTATAGATATTAGTGCCATTGGCGCTAGAGGGAGAGTGATTGTTTGCGTCATCACTTTCGTTTCCAGCTGCTATTGCAAATTTAACTTTTGCGGATGCTTTTATAACTGCATCGTTGAGTACTGAACTGACAGGGCCTCCTAAGCTCATGTTGGCAGCATCACCATCGGTGCCGTTTGCGCCTACATATTCAACCCCGGCAATAACTCCTGAATAAGAACCGCTACCACGGCTGTCTAAGACGCGAACAGCAACTACTGTGGCTCCGGCAGCAACTCCTATAACTCCAATTGTATTGTCAATTGCGGCTACTGTTCCTGCAACATGAGTTCCGTGTCCGTTACCGTCATTAGGATTGTTAGCATCAATGCCACCTAAGAAACTTTTATTACGACCATTTTTGTCTACGTTTAAATCTGGATGAGTTAAATCAATTCCAGTATCTATAATCCAGGCTGTTTTTCCTAGCCCGCTAAGACCACCGCCAACGCGACTAATTCCCCATGGTATAACTTGAGCTGGAGATCCACCGCCACCTCCGCTTGGTTTTCCTTTCAAAATAGATAAATCAGGGTTAAGGGTTATGGTGTAATCTTGTTCAATGGACTTAATGCGGCTGTCTTTTCGTAAAGATAAGAGTTGTTCCTCATTTAATTCTGCTGCAAATCCGCTAACACCATATCCGTAGGTTTGTTTTACCTTTTCTGAAGTAAGTTTAATATCTGAAAAACGAGCCAGATAATCCTTTTTTAACGATAAAATCCTTTCGCTGTATTTTTGCGTAGCATATTTTCCGGACATGTTTTCTTTTAAGACAACTACATATTGTCCTTCAATAGGTTCCATAGTGTAATTGGAAAGTGGACTTAATTCTTGTACTTCAATCAAATCATTATTTTGACAACTTGTAACTAAAAATAAAGATGTGAGACCAAGCACTAAACATAAGCGGGTAAATAAAGTAAAGTTTTTCATTGGTATAGCTTTTAAGTAAGACAAAATGAACAACTTGGGGTGAATAAATTTAGATAAAAAAAGGATATTAAATGATTAATAATCTAATTATTATTTGTGTTGTGTTGCTTTTTATTTTAGGTTAGTATAATTTGTAATTCATTTATTACGTCTCAAGGGAAATAAAAAAGAGACTTTTTTTGTTGATAACTTCCCTTTTCAGTAGCCTAAAAAAAAACTAATTTTGAAATTCAATTTTTGTGATTTTTATAAATTACAAATGCTTCAAAAACAGTTATGTACTTAATATTTGATACCGAAACTACGGGATTACCTAAGCGTTGGGATGCGCCTATAACCGATACGGCTAATAGGCCGCGCTGTATTCAAATTGCCTGTCAGTTGCATGATGATATGGGAGAAATTGGGCGGAACAGTTCTTGATTGATTTTACTGAATATTATTGTTTCATTAAAAATTTAAATGAAGTTGTTTATCAACAAAAAGGAGTCGTATTAATTAGGGATGGCTTCTTTTTATTTTTTAATAAACTCTGAGTAATAATAATTTGCTTTTTCTGTATTTCCTAGTTCTTGGTAGATCATAGTTAAAAACTTTAATGAATTCTTCTCATTTGGATTCAACTTGTAAGCCTTTTCAAATGCAGTTATTGCTTCTTTAAAATTTCCTGATGCGGCTAAAGTATTTCCATAATTCATCCATAATTCAACCGAATTAGAATTTTGCTTAATTCCTTCTTGAAAAATTGCTATTGCTTTTGGATACTCTTTTTTATTGAATAAAGCTGCTCCGTAATAATTATAAGTATTGTCTTGTGTATAGTTGTTTTGAACCAATTCTCTATAATTTGCAATAGCCTCATCAAAATTATTATCTCTAAAATAAGCATCGGCTAAATTAGATTGTAAAGAATAATCAGTTTTGGCTAATGCTAAAGCGCGTTTTGTGTAATATATTGATGTATTGTAATCCTTCATTTTATAATAGCAAACTCCTAAATTGGTTAAAGATCCTTTGTCATTGGGGTCAATTGTCAAAGCCTTCTTGTAAGAATCAATTATGAAAGGTAATTGTTGTTTTTGAAGTTCAATATCTGATGATAATTGGTTGAAAAATACTGTTGCATAATTAAAATGCACTCGTGCACTATTAGGGGCATTCGATAAATCCTCGGTAAACAAAGTGGTATTTGATTTCCAAACTTTATTTCTATTGAATGTTTTGAATGAAAATAGTAAAACGACAAAGGATAAAAAATAAACGGACGGATGAAAAAAAGTTTTTAATTCCGTGTTTTTTAAAAGATGAAATAGTAGAAAAACCAATGCAATGATAATTCCTAAAACTGGAGTGTATAATAATCTGTCTCCCATTGTTGTTCCAATAAGAACAACAATATTAGCGGCTAGAAAAATTGTAATTAAAAAAAATACTATGCCAAAACTGATTAAACTATTTTTATTTCTGAAAAAATAGGCCAACCCTAAAAGCATTCCAATAAGTAGTAAACTTGTAACAAACGAAAAAGAACTTACCGGTACACAAGGGATTTGATTGAAAGAATAATCATAACTCAAATTGTAAGGGTAGATAGATTTTACAATATATCTGGCAAATATGGTAAATCCGGTTGCAATTTTAGAGGTTAAATCATTGCAGCCAAATAAGGAATTATCTAAGTAAGTATATTGAATTCTTTTAAAAGGTGAAGTTAAAATAATATAACGATGCAAAATAAGCCACAGTGCACTAACAGAAATAATTGGAATTATTTTGAAAAGAAAAACATTTTTTTCTTTTCTGAATTTTAACCAAACCAAAAATAAAAAGATTGGTAAAAATAAAATTCCAGCTTCTTTGGATAACAAGCAACATAGAAAAGAGGCTACTCCAAGAAATTGAAAAAATTTCTTCTCTTTGATTAAAAGAAAATAGATACTTAGAATAAAAAAGAGGAAACAGAAAATTTCATCCCGGCTCTTGATGTTTGCGACAACTTCTGTGTGAATAGGATGAACAGCAAATAGTAATACTATAAAAAAAGTAATCCAAATGGAATAGTCTTTTAAATAATGATGCAAGACTTTAAATAATAAAACAATACTTAAGACGTAGTATAAAATATTAAAGAAATGATGTATAAAAGGATTGTTTGGAGACAATTGCCATTCGATGGCAAAAAATACTAATGACATTGGTCTGTATAATCCGGCATTAGAATCCCAATATCCTTGCCAATAAAGAGTAGAAAATAGTTCCGGAATTCCTGCAAGACCTTTTTTAACAAAGTTGTTTTGTTCAATTACAGCTATATCGTCTAAAACAAATCCGTGGTTCAAAGTATTGGCATACAATAAAAATGAAACGATCGCTAAAAACCAAACCATTTTTTGTGTAATACTTTTTTGGTTTAAATCCTCTATTTGAGTCGCATTTGAAACTTTTATTTTCTTCTTAGACATAATAATTCTATAATCAATTTATCTTTATATTTTTAATTAACTCATTTTAAAAAGGCCATATTTAATAATGCAATAAATAGCATGAAAACCGTCTTTCCATCCTATTTTTTTTCCGTCTGCATAAGTTCTGCCATAATACGAAATCCCAACCTCATATATTCTTACATTAGGAAACCTGACAATTTTTGCTGTAACTTCTGGTTCAAAACCAAATCTTTTCTCTTTTAAAGAAATATTTTTAATAATTGAAGAAGTAAACATTTTGTAGCAAGTTTCCATGTCTGTCAAATTTAAATTAGTCATCATATTTGATAAAAATGTCAGAAACTTGTTTCCAATGGTGTGCCAGAAAAATAAAATTCGATGTGGTTTGCTTCCCATGAATCTGGAACCATATACAACATCGGCAAATCCATCCAATATAGGTTTTAATAAAATATTGTATTCGTTAGGGTCGTATTCTAAATCAGCATCTTGAATAATGATAAAATCCCCTGTTGCGTTGTTGATTCCAATATGAATAGAAGTTCCTTTTCCTTGGTTGACATCGTTTTTAAAATATTTTATGGAAAGTTCCGGGTGTTCTTCAACATAATTTTTAATTAATTCTTCAGAATAATCTGTTGAGCAATCATTAATAATTAAAATTTCTTTAGTGGTATTTTCTAATAAATTGACATCATTGATTTTTGATAATATTTGAACTATAGTTTTTTCCTCATTGTAGCAAGGTATTATAATTGAAAGTTTTTTCATATACTATGAATTAAATAAAAGCAGCAAAAATACTTAAAAAACACTATTGCAGGCTATCTATTTGTTTAAAGAAGCAGCTTTGGATATATTGGTTTTGGAAAATACCACAATTGAGAAACAACCAAATATTTTTTAAAGTGCTTGTTCTTATGAGTGAATCATTTTTTTAAATTATCAATTAATTCTTTAGCTACTGGTAAATTAATTTTTTCTAATTCAGCTATTATGAGTTTCTTTTGATTTTCATCAATAGCAGGGGGTGTTTTTGTGAATTCTTCAACTGAGGCTTCTTTAAAAAAGAGATTGTCAGTCCATTCATTTCTAATTCCATCAATGACAAGGTGGATACGGTCGTTGTTGCCGCCATTTTTTACAGAATGTATAAAGTTGGCATTTAAATACCAGCATTCTCCTTCGTTCATGATTAATCTTTTACCATCTAATATAAACTCAACGTTTGAATTTGTAATTATTGGAATATGCAATCGAAACATACCGTCTTCATAGCCCAAACTATGATCGGTATGGGGTTTAACTTCTGCTCCTGCGCCAAGATTTAATAACCTGACAGCGGTTTTTTCAAATAAAAAACCATTAAGGATTTCTTTGAAATAGTCGCAAAAATCTAAAATATCAGTGGGTATGAATTCTTCTGCACTACTTGAAAAAGCGCTAATGTTACTAGATTTTCCTCCTTTTGACATCAATGCTATAGATGTCCATTTTCCAGAATAGTCGTTGGAATTATAATGGTCGATCCATTTTCTTTTTATTACTTTATTGGTATCAATTACTAATTTTTCTTTGTCAAAAAGAAATGGAAATTTTATTGATCGTACTAATTTATCCATAATTTAATCTCTTATCCATTTTTGCATAACCGGAAAAGCTTCCTTTCCTTCTAAATGAGCTCTTTTGTCTCCTAAGGCTAATCCGGCCCATTCTAAAAATGGTAAGCCGATATAGTTTGCATTTGTGAAATTTGAAATAAACCATTCCGAATTTCCTTTATAACCGTTTGGGTGAAATACGAATGAAGGATTGAGATTTAGGTGAGTGAGAGCAGCATAAGACCATAGGATTGCTGCTATTTCTTCACCTTGTGTAGGCCATTCTGCATTATTGATGTTAATGTCAATCATTTTTCTGCTTTCTTTATCTGTAACAGCCAAATGTCCGGCTTCATGTAGTAAATCGCCCGGATGTTTTAATTTGTTAAAATCTACATAGATACAATTAGAACCTAAGCTAAGACCAGGTAAAAAAGTGGTTGATTCTAATTCTTTTTCAATGATTTTAATTCCAATTTTTTCTAAAAATTCCAATACTCTTGTTGTTTCTAAGGTGTTTTTCCTAGTCGGCATGTCTATTATTAAAAAATGATTAATTGATTATTAAGTGTTTAATAAGTTTTGAAGATGTTAAAAAAATATTTTTAAAATATAGGCAATATATTACATTGTTTTATATATTTACTGTTTATTAGTAGGAAAAAAAGTAAAAAAATTAAAAACTATGTCTACAGAACCTTTCGTTGGGGAAATTAAAATTTTAGGATTCAATTTTGCGCCTAGAGGCTATCAAACTTGCAGCGGCCAAATTTTATCAATTGCTTCAAATACTGCCTTATTCTCTTTATTAGGTACCTATTATGGAGGAAATGGGCAATCAACATTTGCTTTGCCAGATTTACAGGGTCGTACACCAATTGGACAAGGGCAAGGGCCTGGGCTTCCTAGTTATGTTATAGGAGAAAATGGTGGAGCAACTAGTGTAAGTATATTAACATCAAATATGCCTGCTCACATTCATACCCTAAATACTGTATCTGCAAAATTACAAGCTTCTACTGCAAATGCTGATGAATCAGCTGCTGAAGGTAATTTTTTAGCGACTTCTTCAGCCCCGGTTTATTCTGGTAATGGAGCAACTCCTGGAGCTTATACTGGAGGGATTCAAATTTCAGGCACAACTGATATTGCTGGATCAGGCATTCCGGTAGATATATTAAATCCGTATTTGGTAATTAATTATTCCATTGCTACTGAGGGAATATTTCCAAGCAGAAACTAATTGAAATTATAAAAAGGAAATTTTCAATATGAAAGTTTCCTTTTTTATTATTTAAAAAATAATGCAAACAATAGGAATTTTATTAGCAAGATCAACATATTATCAAACTATTGGTTTTGATTTATATGAAGGACTTCGTTCCGGATTAAAACATTTAGGAAGAAGTGACATTAGAATAGTTACAGAAAACATAGGTTTTGGAGCTGATAAGCAACAATGTTATCGCAGTGCCGAAAAACTCATACTAGAAGAAAATGTTTCCGTAGTAATTGCATACATAGGACATCGTATGGCACAATTGCTTCGACCACTTTTTCTCGCAGCTAATAAAATACTGATTGTTTTAGATGCCGGAGCTAATTTGCCTAACGAATGGCCTAGCTGTCCAAATATTTTCTATCATTCGCTTCATAATTCCTTGGGGGCTTCACTTGCAGCGAAAAAGGCCACAGATGATGGTTACACATCTGCAGGTATGGTAACGGGTTATTATGATGGAGGTTATTTACACACTTATAGTATTTCAAAAGGATTCGAAGAGGCTGGAGGAACCATTTCTTTTAATCATGCGACTGGATATAAAACAGAAGACTTTACAATAGTACCTTTGGTGGATCACTTAGAAAAATTCCCAAACAGTGCCTTATTAAGCTTATTCAGTGGAGATTTTGTACAGTGGTATTTTGAGGGCATTAAAAACTCATTTAAGGGACAAAATCTCCCTATTTATTTGCCTCCATTTGGTTTTGAGGAAATGATGCTGTCTGATGCAGAATATCCAGGCGACAATATAAAAGGAATTGCGGCATGGTCAAAAAAACTAGAGTCGGAGGAAAATAAAATATTTATTGAAACGATGAAAGCTGCAGGCAGAATAGCTAATCTGTTCTCATTGTTAAGTTGGGAAAGTGCTTCAATAGTTTTAAAAGTGATAGAATTAATTGATGAACATAAAAATAGCATACCTCAAATAGCGAGCGATTTGCAGTCGTTTAGCTTTGAAAGTCCAAGAGGTATGATTTATTTTGACTCTAAAACAAATACTTCTATTTCTCCTTTGTACAACGCAACTATAATTGCTACTAATGAAGGAAAGTGTGAAATACAGATAGAAAGTATGGCAAATGATGTATTTGAACATTTTAAAAAGCTATCCACTCAAGAACTGAATAATTCAACATCAGCTTGGCATAACAGTTATACATGTATTTAATGGGAACACAAAAAAAAATAATGGTGTTGTGTGGCGGAAAATTCGCCTTTCCTGCATTGCAATTATTGGCATATGAAAAATTTATATGCGCAATTGGAATTGGTAAAGGCAATGATACAATTACAGATGCATTAGAAAGAGAATCTGAAGACAGCAACATAGGTTTTAAATCTTTTCCAAATAAAAAAAGTATCTCCGAAATGAGGTCTTGGATTGACATTGTCCAACCTGATTATGTATTTTGTATCTCATTTCCCTTTCTGCTTCCCGAAGCAGTTTTGTCTTATGGACAGGATAAATTCATCAATTTTCATCCGGGGCCTTTGCCTCAATATAGAGGATCGATGCCAATTTTTGAAGTATTGAAAAATCAGGAAACAGAAACTGCCATTTGTGCTCATTTTATGAATTCGAAATTTGATGAAGGGAATATTATTTTTAATGATCCCGTGACTATTGAAAAAGGAGATACTTATGGAAAACTAACCGTTAAATTAAGTGAGCGGATGGCACAAGTAACTTTAAATATGGCTAATATGTTACAATTTGCAAGTCAGATTCCAAGCCAGCCTCAAGAGGAAAGCTTGTCCTGTTACTATGAAAAACCTGAATTATCAGATACTTATATTAATTGGAAACGAATGACGGCAAGTGAAATAATCTCATTGATTAACGCCTGTAATCCATGGAATAATGGGGCGGACACCACATTACAAGGAGAACAAGTTAAAATAATTGTAGCTTCTCTATTGGAAGAGTCTCATAACAATCAATCAGGAACAATTGTGTCTTTTACAGATACTGTAAATATAGCTTGTGTAGACAGTAAACAAATTGCCGTTGAAATCCTTAGTACCGACATTGGTATTCTGACAGCGAAACAATTTGCAGAATTAAAATCAATACTGGCTAATTAATATTTAAAATAATGCCCTAATTTAAATCTATTTCTATTATGAAGAAAAACTTTACTTTAACTTTTGCAATGTTGCTTTGCCTCTTTTGTATAGGAGCAAATGCGCAAACGCAATTTTGGAGCGATACCTTTGAGGACACAGGTGCTCCCAGTACAGGCACACGAACGCCTTCTATTACTGAATTTTCTTGTGGTGGTCCACCTGCAACTTCTTATTTTTTCAGAACTGCACTAAGTGGAATTGCATTACAAAGTGGGACTTATAGTGGGTTTGAAGGTACTAAATTTTTTGCAGCTGAAGATATTGACCGAGGGGCAACATGTGTGAACGCTTCTATTAGCTCAAATCAACAAGTAACTTGGTCTAATATCAATATTTCAGGAAAAACAGGATTATCATTTAAAGGTCTTTTTGCAGATAATGATTTTAATGGTTCTTATCAAGGCACCTCTTTTGCGCCAGATCAAGATTTCATGGCAATTGAATATCGAATTGATGGGGGAGCTTGGACTAAAATTATTGGAATTTATGCAAATACTACAACATCTTCGAATGTTTTTAGTGTTGATACAGATGGTGATTTAATAGGTGATGGAACTGCTTTAAGCTATACTTTTAAAGAATTAGCCGCAAATATTTCTGGAACCGGAACCTTATTGGATATTAGATTTAATTGTTCTGTAAATGCTGGTTCTACACAAGAGATTGCTATAGATAATTTTCGTTTATTTGAAACGGCTGGAACAGCTCCAACAGTCACTACAACAGCAGCAACAGGTGTGGGTGCTGTGAAAGCTACATTGGGAGGAAATGTTACCGCTGATGGTGGAGCAACTGTAACAGAAAGAGGTATTGTATGGGCAACAACTGCAAATCCTACAACCTCCAATACTAAAGTCAGTAATGGAACAGGTACTGGAAGTTTTAGTGCGACTATTTCCTCCTTGCCTGCAGGAACGCTTGTTCACTTTAGAGCTTATGCAACTAATACATCAGGTACAAGTTATGGATCGGATTTGACTTTTACAACCAATGCTGCATTATCAGCAACTGCTAGTCAAACCAATGTGTCTTGTAATGGAGGTACTAATGGTACTGCTTCGGTTACTGCTTCGGGTGGTGTTACATCCTATAGTTATTCTTGGTCACCTTCGGGAGGAACGGGAGCTACGGCTACAGGTTTAGCAGCGGGATCCTATACATGTACTATAACTGATAGCGAATCAACACAAATTACAAAAAACTTTACGCTTACTCAGCCAACGGTAATAAATACAGCCTCAGGTTCTCAAACCAATGTGTCTTGTAACGGTGGAACAAACGGTTCAGTATCGGTTTCTCCTTCTGGCGGAACTCCGGGTTATACCTATTCATGGTCACCATCTGGCGGAACAGCAGCTACAGCTACAGGTCTTGCCGCAGGAAGTTACACTGTAACGGTAACAGATGCGAATGGTTGTACTGCAACTCGCAATTATACTCTTACACAGCCATCGGCAATCAATACTTCTTCAGGTTCCCAAACCAATGTGTCTTGTAATGGCGGAACTAATGGTTCTGCATCGGTTTCTCCTTCAGGCGGAACTCCAGGCTATACCTACTCTTGGTCACCATCTGGCGGAACTGCTGCTACGGCTACAGGTCTTGCTGCAGGAAGCTATACAGTAACGGTAACCGACGCTAATGGTTGTACTGCAACTCGCAACTATACTCTTACACAGCCATCGGCAATCAATACTTCTTCAGGTTCCCAAACCAACGTATCTTGTAATGGCGGAACTAATGGTTCTGCATCGGTTTCTCCTTCAGGCGGAACTCCAGGCTATACCTACTCATGGTCACCATCTGGTGGAACTGCTGCTACGGCTACAGGTCTTGCCGCAGGAAGCTATACAGTAACGGTAACCGACGCTAACGGATGTACTGCAACTCGCAACTATACTCTTACACAGCCATCGGCAATCAATACTTCTTCAGGTTCCCAAACCAACGTATCTTGCAACGGTGGAACAAACGGTTCTGCGTCGGTTTCTCCTTCTGGCGGAACTCCGGGCTATACTTATTCATGGTCACCATCTGGTGGAACTGCTGCTACGGCTACAGGTCTTGCCGCAGGAAGCTATACGGTAACAATAACTGATGCAAACGGATGTACGGCAACTCGTAACTATACTATTACCCAGCCATCGGCAATCAGTACAGCCTCAGGTTCTCAAACCAATGTGTCTTGTAACGGTGGAACTAATGGTTCGGCATCAGTTTCCCCTTCTGGCGGAACTCCGGGCTATACTTATTCATGGTCACCATCTGGGGGAACGGCAGCTACAGCTACCGGTCTTGCAGCAGGAAGCTATACTGTAACTGTAACCGATGCAAATGGTTGTACAGCAACTCGCAACTATACAATAACACAACCATCAGCAATCAATACAGCCTCAGGTTCTCAAACCAATGTGTCTTGTAATGGCGGAACAAACGGTTCAGCATCAGTTTCCCCTTCTGGCGGAACTCCGGGTTATACTTATTCATGGTCACCATCTGGAGGAACTGCAGCTACAGCTACCGGTCTTGCAGCAGGAAGCTATACTGTAACTATAACCGATGCCAATGGATGTACGGCAACTCGTAATTATACAATAACGCAACCATCGGCAATCAGTACAGCCTCAGGTTCTCAAACCAATGTGTCTTGTAACGGCGGAACAAACGGTTCAGCATCGGTTTCTCCTTCTGGTGGAACTCCGGGCTATACTTATTCATGGTCACCATCTGGAGGAACTGCAGCTACGGCTACCGGTCTTGCTGCAGGAAGCTATACTGTAACTATAACCGATGCCAATGGATGTACGGCAACTCGTAATTATACAATAACGCAACCATCGGCAATCAGTACAGCCTCAGGTTCTCAAACCAATGTGTCTTGTAACGGCGGAACAAACGGTTCAGCATCGGTTTCTCCTTCTGGTGGAACTCCGGGCTATACTTATTCATGGTCACCATCTGGAGGAACTGCAGCTACGGCTACCGGTCTTGCTGCAGGAAGCTATACTGTAACGGTAACAGATGCCAATGGATGTACGGCAACTCGTAATTATACAATAACGCAACCATCGGCAATCAGTACAGCCTCAGGTTCTCAAACCAATGTGTCTTGTAACGGTGGAGCCAATGGTTCAGCATCGGTTTCTCCTTCAGGCGGAACTCCGGGCTATACTTATTCATGGTCACCTTCTGGAGGAACTGCAGCTACAGCTACCGGTCTTGCAGCAGGAAGCTATACTGTAACTATAACCGACGCCAACGGATGTACGGCAACTCGTAACTATACAATAACGGAGCCATCGGCATTGAGTTTTACAACTACAACTTTGCCAGGTTATGATTATAATCAAACTTACAATCAAACAATTTCTGCTACAGGTGGTACAGGAACAAAAACTTATGCAGTTACTGCAGGAAGTTTACCTTCAGGAATTTCTTTAGCATCAAATGGTGTGTTATCAGGAACTTCTACTCAGATTGCAGATAGTAATTTTACGATTACTGTTACTGATGCAAATAGTTGTACTGCTGCATATAATTTTGTATTAAAATTAAATCAAATACCAATTACTGTTACAGCAACAGTATCTCAAACCAAAGTATATGGAGATAGCGATCCTGTTTTTACATATACAGTGACACCAAGTTTGTTGTCTGGAGATACGTTTACTGGAGCTTTGGAAAGAGCCACAGGTGAAAATATAGGTAATTATGCTATAAATGCAGGTACTCTTTCAGCAGGGTCTAAATATTTAATGACTTTTGTTAGTGCTGATTTTGCTATTACAGCCAAGCCAATTACAGTCACTGCTACTGCTTCTCAGGCAAAAGTTTATGGCACAGTAGATCCTGTTTTCGCTTATACAGTTTCGCCAAGTTTAGTAAGTGGAGATTCATTTACAGGAGCTTTAACAAGAGCTGTAGGAGAGAATATTGGGACTTATGCAATTGGACAAGGAAGTTTGAGTGCCGGTTCTAATTATACTATTAGCTATGTTAGCAAAGACTTTGCTATCACGGCCAAGCCAATTACGGTTACGGCTTCTTCTTCTCAGACAAAAGTTTACGGTACAGTAGATCCTGTTTTTGCTTATACAGTTTCGCCAAGTTTAGTAGGAGGAGATTCATTTACAGGAGCTTTGACAAGAGTTTCGGGAGAGAATATCGGAACTTATGCTATTACACAAGGCAGTTTGAGTGCAGGTTCTAATTATACTATCAGTTATGTTAGTAAAGATTTTGCTGTTACAGCTAAACCGATTACAGTTACGGTTACTGCTTCTCAGACGAAAGTTTATGGTACTGTTGATCCTGTTTTTGCTTATACAGTTTCTCCAAGTTTAGTAGGAAGTGATGTGTTTACAGGAGCTTTATCAAGAGTGACTGGAGAGAATATTGGAACTTATGCTATTAATCAAGGAAGTTTGAGTGCAGGTTCTAATTATACGATTAGCTATGTTAGTAAAGATTTTGCTATCACAGCCAAGCCAATTACAGTTACTGCTACTGTTTCTCAGACGAAAGTTTATGGTACAACTGATCCCGTTTTTGCTTATTCAGTTTCACCAGCTTTAGTAGGTAGCGATACTTTTACAGGAGCTTTAACAAGAGTTTCGGGAGAGAATATTGGGACTTATGCTATTAATCAAGGAAGTTTGAGTGCGGGATCTAATTATACCATTAGTTATGTTAGCAAAGATTTTGCTATCACAGCCAAGCCAATTACAGTCACTGCTACTGCTTCTCAAACGAAAGTTTATGGTACAACCGATCCGGTTTTTGCTTATTCAGTTTCACCAGCTTTAGTAGGAAGTGATACTTTTACAGGAGCTTTAACAAGAGTTTCGGGAGAGAATATTGGAACTTACGCTATTAATCAAGGAAGTTTGAGTGCGGGGTCTAATTATACTATTAGTTATATCAGTAAAGATTTTACTATCACAGCCAAGCCAATTACAGTTACGGCTACTGCTTCTCAGACAAAGGTGTATGGTACTGTTAATCCAGTATATACTTATTCAGTTTCTCCAGGTTTAGTAGGAAGTGATACCTTTACAGGAGCTTTAACAAGAGCTGCAGGAGAGAATGTAGGGACTTATGCAATTACTCAGGGAACATTGAGTGCTGGTTCTAATTATACAATTAGTTATGTTAGTAAAGACTTTGCTATTACAGCCAAGCCAATTACAGTTACAGTTACTGCTTCTCAAGCAAAAGTTTATGGTTCAGCTAATCCGGTATATACTTATTCAGTTTCACCAAGTTTATTAGGAAGCGATGCCTTTACAGGAGCTTTAACAAGAGTTTCGGGAGAGAATATCGGAACTTATACTATTACACAAGGAAGTTTGAGTGCAGGTGCTAACTATACTATTGCTTATGTTAGTAAAGACTTTGCTATTACAGCCAAGCCAATTACGGTAACAGCTACTGCTTCACAAACGAAGGTGTATGGTACTGTTGATCCAATCTTTACATATGCAGTTTCTCCAAGTTTAGTAAGTGGAGATTCATTTACAGGAGCATTGACAAGAGCGACTGGAGAGAATGTAGGTGCTTATGCAATTGGTCAAGGAAGTTTGAGTGCAGGTGCTAATTATACGATTAGTTATGTTGGTAAAGATTTTACTATTACTAAAGCCAATCAGACTATTACTTGGAATCAAATTTTAGAGTTAGGTTGTGATGGAGTGACAACTGCGGTATTGACAGCTACTTCTAGTAGTGGTTTGCCTGTAAGTTATACTTCTTCTAATACTAATATTGCAACGATTTCAAATGGAGTATTGGCTTTACAGAATTATGGTTCAGCAATTATTACAGCTTCACAATTGGGTAATAATAATTATAATGCAGTTCCAGTAGTTAACTTGGTGGTTGTAAATAGTCAACCTAATTTAATCAGAAAGCAGTTTGAAGATATTATCTTCTTTGATAATAGTTCTAAGACTTTTACATCCTACACTTGGTATAAAAACGGGGTTTTAGTTCCAGGTCAAACTGCTCAGTATTTTAAAGAGAATGGAGCTTTAAATGGTACTTATTATGCTAAAGCAACAAGATTGGATGGAATGGTAGTTACAACTTGTCCAATAGTTTTGTCTCCAATAGTAGAGGAAGAATATATAAAGATTGTTCCTAATCCGGCAAAACCGAATACAAGTTATGAACTTGTTACTAATGTGTCTTCATTAAGATTACAAAATGCACGTGTTGAAGTATACAGTGTAGGAGGATTGTTGTTAGATAATAAAACTATTAGTGAAAACAAGGTGATTTTAAAAGCTCCAATGGTTGAAGGTATTTATATTGTAAAAATGACCTTGGCAAATGGTAAATATTTCACCAAAAACCTTTTAGTTAAAAATTAAAAACTATCGAGAGTATGAAATCCTCATTTGATGTAAATGAGGATGGATTATTCTGATACAAAAAATATAAATATGAAATTTAATATTAAAAGCATAATAGGGGCTTCAGCCTTTCTAATATCTCAAGGGGTTGCTGCTCAGTTTTATGTAGGTGTGCAATCAGGAATTGGACAAATCCGAAATGATATTAAAGTGACATCGCCAGGATATCAAATTGAACATGCAGGAACATTAAAAGCGGGTTATATTTATTCGCTAACTAATCATTTTGGAATTGGAACAGGCATAGAATTTTCTCAATATAAGCAGGATGTTTCTTTGAATAATCCAATAGGAACTTTAACTAATTTTGAGGTTGATCCTTCAGGTTCTGCATTTGTTTATAATGTAACGACAAGTGGTTATAGTGAAAAACAAACACTTCATGCGATACAAATTCCACTTTTCGTTCAGTATAAAACAAATATCCATAAAGGAGTTGATTTTAATTTTAGAGCAGGAGCTAAATACTTTTTGCCTGTAAAATATAAGATTGACGCAACGGCATCTTATGTAAATGGTACGGCCTATTATCCGGATGTTAATTTGAGTATTGATAATTTACCAGAATACGGTTTTGGAGGTCATGCTAATTATTCAGCTACCGGCGAATACGAAACGAAGGGAATAGTGATGAGTATGTTTGAGTTAGGTTTTACATTTGATATCGGAGCAAAAAATGCATTATATGCAGCAATGTTTCTTGAAAGTGGCTACGGTTCTATTCTTGACCAGGATACTGATAAATCTTACATAGGTTACAATCCAACATCTGTTACAGATAGAAAAGCTAATGGATTGTATAGTACAGATATGGATGCAAAGATTCGCCCTTTAGCATTTGGTGTTACACTAGGATGGAATTTTAAATAAGCCTATTTTTTAAATTTGTATGAAAGGTCTTGATTAATTATCAAGACCTTTTTTTGTTGATAACTTCGCTTTTCATTGGCTTAAAAAAAAACTAAATTTGAAATTCAATTTTTGTAATTTTTATAAATTGCAAATGCTTCAAAAACAGTTATGTACTTAATATTCGATACCGAAACTACTGGATTACCTAAGCGTTGGGATGCGCCCATAACCGATACGGCTAACTGGCCACGTTGTATTCAAATTGCCTGGCAGCTGCATGACGATATGGGACAGCTTATCGAACATCAGGATTATCTGGTAAAACCGGAAGGTTTTAATATCCCCTATGATGCCGAACGTATTCATGGAATTTCGACCGAGTTAGCAGAGGCGGAAGGAATCCCTTTGGCCGAAGTTTTGGAGAAATTTAATATCGCTTTAGGCAAAGCCAAATTTATTGTAGGTCAGAATCTGGGTTTTGATGTCAATATTATGGGTTGCGAATTGTATCGAATGGGGGTTGATTCGCCAATGGCTTCCATGCCGGTTTTGGATACCTGTACCGAAGTTACCGCTAGTTTATTGAAATTGCCGGGAGGTCGTGGAGGAAAATTTAAATTGCCTACACTAACTGAATTACATAGTTATTTATTCAATGTCCCTTTTGCTGAAGCACACAATGCAACTGCCGATGTTGAGGCAACTACGCGTTGTTTTCTGGAATTAATCAAAAGAGAAGTTTTTACTAAGGAAGAACTCGATGTTCCGGCTTCTTACTTTCAGGATTTTCAGGCAAAGAATCCGCAGGAAATTCAGCTTATCGGTTTAAAGCATATCAATTTAAAAGCAGCTTCTGACGAAATTAGAAAGCAGCTTCAAAAAGTAGATCAAACCACAACGCAAACCATTATTTCGGATGCGGATAAGCAAGGTTTGGACGAAGCTAAATTTGCTCACTTACACAATCATACACAGTTTTCGGTCTTACAGTCGACTATCGGGATAGCGCCTTTGGTGGCTGTTACAGCTAAAAATGGTTTTCCTGCTGTTGCAATGACCGATACAGGAAACATGATGGGAGCTTTCCATTTTGTGAGTGCAGTGATGAATCACAATAAAGGGGTTTCCGCCAAGAATAAAGCTTTGGTTGAAAGTGGGGAAGAACCTACAGAAACCGAAATCAAACCTATTGTAGGTTGCGAATTTAATATTTGCGAAAATCATCAAGATAAGTCCAAAAAAGACAATGGCTACCAAGTTGTTTTATTGGCAAAAAATAAAAAAGGCTATCATAATTTGGCTAAAATGGCATCTATAGCTTATGTGGATGGTTTTTATTATGTGCCAAGAATTGATAGAAACGTTGTAGAAAAATACAAAGAAGACATCATGGTTTTGTCGGGGAATTTATACGGTGAAATTCCGAGTAAAATTCTGAACATTGGTGAAAACCAAGCCGAAGAAGCCTTGATTTGGTGGAAAGAGCAATTTGGAGACGATTTCTATCTCGAAGTGATGCGTCACAATCAGGAAGATGAAAACAGGGTGAACAAAACTCTGATTGAGTTTGCGCAAAAGCATCAGGTAAAATTAATTGCGACCAATAATACCTACTATGTAAATAAACAAGATGCGAATGCACACGATATTTTATTGTGTGTAAAAGATGGTGAAAAGCAAGCAACACCTATAGGTCGCGGTCGTGGGTATAGATATGGATTGCCCAATCAGGAATATTATTATAAGTCGGGAGAGGAAATGAAAAATCTCTTTGCCGATTTGCCTGATGCGATTATCAATATTCAGGAAATTGTTGATAAGGTCGAAATTTACTCATTGTATCGAGATGTATTGCTTCCTAAATATGATATTCCTGAAGAATTTGTTGATCCTGAAGATGAAAAAGATAATGGTGTTCGTGGAGAAAATGCTTATTTAAGGCATTTAACGATGGAGGGAGCTAAAAGGCGCTATGAAGAAATTACGCCTAGCATTCAGGAACGATTGGATTTTGAATTATTGACGATTTCAAACTCTGGTTATCCGGGTTATTTCCTGATTGTACAGGATTTCATTGCCGAAGCTCGAAAAATGGATGTTTCGGTGGGGCCAGGCCGTGGATCGGCTGCGGGCTCTGCCGTGGCATATTGTTTGGGAATTACTAATATCGACCCAATTAAGTACGATTTGCTTTTTGAGCGTTTCCTGAATCCTGATCGTGTGTCCATGCCCGATATTGATATCGATTTTGACGATGAAGGTCGTGGTCGCGTAATGGATTATGTAATCAATAAATATGGAGCCAATCAGGTGGCGCAAATTATTACCTATGGTAAAATGGCGACTAAATCGGCTATTCGTGATACGGCTCGTGTACTAGATTTACCATTGTTTGAAGCAGATAGAATAGCGAAGTTGATTCCTGCGATGATGCCGGGAAAATGGAATCTGGCTCGTTTCCTTTCTGAATCAGAAGATGAGGTTAAAAAAGCATTAAAAGGTGCTGATGAATTTGAACTTGTAAAAGAATTAATCGGCATTGCCAATGAAGATGATTTGGCAGGAGAAACTATTCAGCAGGCAAAAATTCTGGAAGGGTCGATGCGAAATACAGGTATTCACGCCTGTGGGGTGATTATCACGCCTTCGGATATTACTAATTTCGTTCCGGTTACCACTGCCAAAGATTCGGATTTGTATGTAACCCAGTTTGATAACTCGGTTGCCGAAAGTGCAGGATTGCTGAAAATGGACTTCTTGGGCTTGAAGACCCTGACTTTGATAAAAGATACCGTAAAACTGGTGAAGTATCGAAATGGAATCGATTTGGATCCCGATACTTTTCCAATTGACGATGTCAAAACATACGAGCTGTTCCAGAGAGGAGAAACGGTTGGTATCTTCCAATACGAGTCACCCGGAATGCAGAAATACATGAAGGATTTGAAGCCGACGGTTTTTGGGGATTTGATTGCCATGAATGCCTTGTATCGCCCGGGACCTTTGGAGTATATTCCTTCCTTCGTTCGAAGAAAGAATGGGGAAGAGCCTATTGTGTATGATTTAGATGCCTGTGAAGAATATCTTGGAGAAACTTACGGAATTACGGTTTACCAAGAGCAGGTGATGCTTTTGTCCCAATCCTTAGCGGGTTTTACTAAAGGTGAAGCCGACGTTTTGCGTAAGGCGATGGGTAAGAAACAAAAGGACGTACTGGATAAAATGAAACCTAAATTTGTCGAGCAAGCTTCGGCAAAAGGACATGACGCAAAGGTTTTGGAAAAAATCTGGAAAGACTGGGAAGCCTTTGCTAGTTATGCTTTTAATAAATCGCACTCCACTTGTTATGCTTGGATTGCGTACCAAACGGCTTATTTGAAAGCGCATTATCCGGCAGAATATATGGCAGCGGTACTTTCGAATAACATGAACGATATCAAACAGGTTTCGTTCTTTATGGAAGAATGTAAGCGAATGGGATTGCAAGTTTTAGGGCCTTGTGTGAACGAATCTTATTATAAATTTACCGTAAACGATGATTATGCGGTTCGTTTTGGAATGGGAGCCATCAAGGGTGTGGGAGCCGGTGCGGTTGAAACCATTGTGGAAAACAGAAAAAACGGAAAATACAAATCCATTTTTGATTTGGCTAAGCGAATTGATTTACGTGCCGCCAATAAAAAGGCGATTGAGAATTTAGCTTTGGCAGGTGGTTTTGATGCTTTTGAAGGAACTACCCGTGCGCAATATTTTCATGATGAAGGTGACGGAATTACCTTTTATGAAAAAGCCATGCGTTATGGTTCGAAATTCCAGGAGAATGAAAATTCGTCTCAGGTTAGTTTGTTTGGTGAAGCCAGCGAAGTACAAATTGCTGAGCCCGTAGTTCCGCCTTGTGAGGACTGGAGTACAATGGAAAAGTTAGCCAAAGAGAAAGAAGTTGTAGGGATTTATATTTCTGGCCATCCACTGGATGATTTTAGATTTGAAATGAAATATTTCTGTAATGCTAAGTTGGAAGCTCTTAAAACCTTGGAGGCTTATGTAGGGAAAACGCTGACTTTTGGCGGAATTATTAATAATGTCCAGCATCGTGTGGCTAAGAATGGTAAAGGCTGGGGGATGTTTTCGCTGGAAGGTTATGATGAGAGTTATGAGTTTCGAATTTTTGGAGAAGAGTATTTAAAATTTCGCCATTTCCTGATACAGAACAATTTTACTTTTATGAAATTAACGGTGAAAGAAGGCTGGATGAATCAGGATACAGGGAAAAAGGGTGATCCAAGATTACAGTTTGTAGAGATAAAACAGTTGCAGGACGTGTTAG
The DNA here is from genome assembly GCF_004016525.1 of Flavobacterium sufflavum. Taxonomy (GTDB): domain Bacteria; phylum Bacteroidota; class Bacteroidia; order Flavobacteriales; family Flavobacteriaceae; genus Flavobacterium; species Flavobacterium sufflavum. The sequence goes on along the minus strand of NZ_SACJ01000001.1, from coordinate 86,117 downwards.
AGGCTTTCGCCAAAAAACTAATCGTATTGCTGAACATAAAAGATTTGTATCCTGAATTTATACACAAGTTGAGTCATCTTTTTAATGAAAATAAAGGAGAAAATCAGGTGACTTTTGAAGTGATGGAGATAGAGAAAATAAAAAAACTCGTGGAGATGGCTCCTGTTATGGAGGATAATGAAGAGGTTGTTTTTGAAGATGAAAATGAAGATGTAGAGGCTTCGGATGTGCCGGAAAACAAGGCTGTTCAGGTTACCGAGGTTGAAGAAATTAAGGTTGTAACTAAGCTGAGTATGGTGAGCAGAAAGTTAAAAATTAAGATTTCGACCGAATTGTTACAGGAACTGGAAAAAATGCAGGTGAATTTTAAGTTGAATTAATCAATTATAATAGCTGTGTAAAACCCGTCTTGTTTTTCAAAACGAGACGGGTTTTTTGTGAGTTTCAATTTTGATATGGGTCATTATTGTTGATGAATTGGAGTCTTCTAAAGAAGAGTTTTGCTGTGTAGTATCAACAGGACGGTACAGGATGCGTTAGAAAGTCATCTTTAATAATTTTATATTCTGAATATAATCAGATCAATTTTAAATAAACTTGGTCTAATCTGTTTGAGGATGGATTACGAACCAGATAATTTTAATATAAAATCAATGAAAATCAAACACAATTGTCTTCCGTTTTTTATCGGGATTCTATTTTCTTTAAATGGTGTGGCTCAAACAAATGCCTGGCCTGAAACCAAAAATGTGAACAAGCCATGGGCACGCTGGTGGTGGATGGGAAATGCGGTAGATAAACCCAATTTGAAATCAAGTTTAATCGATTTTCAAAAAGTCGGAATTGGAGGAGTCGAAATAACACCTATTTATGGAGTAAAAGGAGAAGAGAATAATTTTATTGATTATTTGTCGCCAAAGTATATGGAAATGCTGGGCTACACGGTGAAAATTGCCGATAGTTTAGGCTTGCAGGTCGATATGGTTCTTGGGACAGGTTGGCCTTATGGAGGACCTCAGGTTACGCTTCCTCATGCAGCAACTAAATTGGTAGTGGAAAAATATGAGGTTAAAAAAAACGAACAATTCAATAAAGAAATAAATGTAGATCCGGCAAAGGAGAAAGTACCTGCACAATTACTGGCTGTTTCTGCTTATGGTGCCGATGGTTCTTATCAGGATTTGACAAGCCAGTTAAAAGGGAATGTATTAAACTGGAAAGCCAAAAAAACTGATTATACACTTTATGCTGTTTTTGCCGGGAAAACGGGTCAGCAGGTTAAGCGTGCTGCGCCAGGCGGAAAAGGCTATACTTTAGATCATTATTCAGAAGAAGCACTTAATGCTTATGTAGTTCCTTTTGATAAAGCGTTAGTGGGATTTGAAGGTAAGTTGAGAGCTGTTTTTAATGATAGCTACGAAGTTTACGGAACCGATTTTACGCCATTGTTTTTACAGGAATTTGAAAAACGAAGAGGTTATGATTTAAAAAAATACTTTCCTCAGTTGTTGAGTAAAGAGGATTCTGAAGTTGGAAACAGAGTAAAAAGCGATTATAGAGAAACGATATCTGATTTGTTGTTGAATAAATTTGATTTGCCATGGACGAAATGGGCGAATTCTAAAAACTATAAAACGAAATTACAAGCGCACGGTTCACCAGGGAATTTAATTGATTTATATGCTTCGGCTGATATTCCAGAGTGCGAAACTTTTGGTTCTATGCCTTATGATATTCCGGGATTCAGACGTGAAAAAGAAGATATTAGAGATGGTGATGCCGATCCTGTGATGTTAAAATTTTCTTCTTCGGCGGCACATATTTCAGGAAAACCATTGACTTCTTCAGAAACTTTTACGTGGTTGAGAGACCATTTTAAAACGGCATTGTCGCAATGTAAACCGGAAGCTGAGGACTTGTTACTTAACGGGGTCAATCATATTTTTCTACATGGTTCTACTTATTCGCCTAAAAAAGCGGAATGGCCGGGATGGCAATTCTATGCTTCGGTGAATTTTAATGCCAATAACAGTATCTGGGAAGATGCTCCGGGATTGTTCAATTATATTGCTAATTGTCAATCGATGTTACAATCTGGGAAGCCAGATAACGAAACATTATTGTATTATCCAGTTTACGATACTTGGGGGAAAAGCTTAGAAGGAAATTTATTTTTCCAGTTTAAGATTCATTCGTTGAAAGAATGGTTGCATGGAACTCCGTTTTATGATACGACTAAAAAATTGATGGCAAATGGTTATGGAGTTGATTTTGTTTCGGACAACTTTATTGCTCAAGCCACAGTAAAAGACGGAATGATAGTTTTGCCTGGAAATAGTTATAAAGCATTAGTGGTGCCAAATTGTGACAAAATGCCTTTGGCTACTTTAGAGAAATTGATTGATTTAAAGAAAGCGGGTGCTTCTATTATTTTTGAAGGTTTGCCAAAATCGGTTCCGGGACTTAAAGATTATGAGGCTCAAAATACAAAATTAGCAACATTACTTTCAGAAAATAAAGCTATTGTGAGTCCGGTGAGTGATTTGTTTAAAGCTTTAGCTGACGCAAATGAACAGCCTGAAACATTAGTAAAAACTGGTTTGAAATTCATTAGAAGAGATTTAAATGGAGAGAAAATCTATTATCTGGTAAATCACACTGCCAAAACCATTGAAGGGTTTGTTCCTTTGGCTGTAGCCAATAAAGAAGTATTGGTTTTAGATCCGTTGACTAGAAATGTTGGAAATGCAATAGTTAAGAAAGAGGGACAAACTACTTTGGTAAAACTTCGCATAGAATCAGGAAAATCATTTATTCTTAAAACGGAGAATACAGCTTCAGAAAAGCTCTGGAAATATTATCAGGATGCGGCTGAACCAATTGTACTAAAAGGAGACTGGAAGTTGACTTTTGAAAAAGGAGGGCCAACTTTGCCTGCTCCTGCCAAAGTAAGCACTTTAGAATCATGGACTAAAATCAGTCCTGAAACGGAAGCTTTTTCAGGGACAGCTTTGTACACTTTGCAGTTTGATGCACCAAAAGTGACTGCTGATAATTGGAAATTGAATTTAGGTGATGTGAGAGAAAGTGCTAAAATTTGGTTGAATGGTGAATATATTGGAAATGCCTGGTCGGTGCCATTTACAATTAATTTAGGGCAACTTAAAAAAGGGAAAAACGAGTTGAAAGTTCAGGTGACCAATCTTTCTGCAAATAGAATTATAGACTTGGAAAAGAAAGGAAAAGAATGGAAAATTTTCTATGAAATCAATATGGTAGATAAAGATTATAATAAATTTGATGCTACTAAGTGGAAACCGATGCCTTCGGGATTGTTAGGTCCGGTTTCAATTACTCCTTTAAAAAATGAAACGAATTAAATAGTTTTTTTAATTTTTTACAATAAAAAAACTTCCCTAGACTAGAGTTTTGGGAAGTTTTTTTGTTTTATGAATGACTGGTTTAATGTTTGTTCGAAAACCATTTTGTGTCTTCCATATTGATGCTCGAACGGATAATGATTGAATCCGAAAGAGTGCCTTTTATATCCAGTTTTGGAGGATTAGTTGTTTTAAAATCAATTTGATTGAACAGGATGTTTTTAGAATCTAAAAGGGATAAAATATTGTTTTTTGCTGTAATTGAAATGTTTTTAAAAACAGCGTTTTTAAGGTCCTGAACAAGGAATAAATCGGAACAGTTTACCGTTGCATTTTCAATAGTTAAATTGCTTACCGGAGATTCAGGGATGCCTATAACTTTTACAAAAGTGGTGCAGTTTTCTATAATAATATTTTTAATAGCAATATTGCGGTATTTTGGGGTCAATTTATTGATGGTTCTTGCCGGTAATCGATCGGCGAGATCTCCCACACTGCCTGAAGCACCTAACATATCCCATTTGATGGCTGTTAAGTTAAGATTCATTCGGATGCGTTCATAAGTAAGATTTTCTCCACCACCGCCACGGGATCTTCGACTTTTAAAGAGGATACCAACACCGGAATTGTTAAAGACACAATCGTGAACGTATAGATTTTTAATCATTCCTGCTGTTTCACTTCCACAGGTAATCCCGCCATGTCCTTCCAGGGCTAAGCAATAACGAACCACTACGTTTTCAGTAGATTTGTTTACTCTGATCCCGTCTTCACCTCTTCCAGCTTTCATCGTAAAACAATCGTCGCCGGTACTTAAATTACAATATTCAATCAATACATTTTTGCTGGATTCAATGTCAATTCCGTCACCGCGGGCTGTTTCGACTGAATTAACAGTAACACCGCGGATAATTACATTGTCACAGTAAATAGGGACAATATTCCAAAAAGCGGTATTTTCCAGAGAAACTCCTTCGATATACACTTTTTTACAATTGATAGGCGAAATAAACATTGGAGGGAAAATCCAGTCCTGTTTCGTTCCGTCAACAATTCGTTCTGCTACAGGGGTGTTAGGATTAATCACATTGTCAATCACGTCTTTTGTTAAGATGTTGTCACGAATAGAACCTTTTTGAGGGCCTATCAATTTTCCGTTTCCGGTTATTGCAATATTAGTAGCACCATTGGCATAAATACAGGCTCCTAGTGACATGACTTCGATTCCTTCGACACGGGTAAAAACTACAGGAAGGAAATCTTTTATTTCGCCGCTAAAAACTAACTGGGCTTCATTGTCTAAATGAAAATTGATGTTGTCTTTCAGTTGAATTCTTCCTGTTAACCATTTCCCATTGGGTACTACAATAGTCCCTCCTCCTTTGGTACTTAATTGGTCAATGGCTTTTTGAATTGTATAAGTGTTTATTTCTGTTGTAGAAAGTGCCAATGTAATTTTTTCCGAAGGGAAAGTTGGTTTTGTAAACTGGATAGTTTTAAAAGGGGCTTTTACCGCTTTGATTTCGGAGGTCAGCATTTTTACGCCAACTTCATTTTCTGTTGGAATGTTTACAGATGAAGTTGGATTGTTTAGGTTTTTCTTTGTGTTGCAAGAAAATAATGTTGCAATTGCTAAACTGAATGCTGCTATTGTTTTTAATTTCATTTTGTTTAATTTGATTCTTTTTGCGAGGTTTTTTGTTCCACAAAAAGCATGCTAGTTTAGGAATTGTAAAAGTACTATTTTATCAGGCAATTGCCCCAATGGGGAGTTTATGGTTATGTTTTACAGGCTAAAATTCAATTAAAGTTTTAAGTAATGTTGTATTGGCTTTAAAAACTAATTATTAATTTTAAATTAGCAGGATGCAACAGGATAGAAAATAGCTTTAGCAAAACTATTTTTACCCGATTGCATTTTAATGTCGAATGTAAATGAACAATCAATGTTAATATAAAGAGAATATAATGAAAAAACTGCTTTTAATTTTTACATCATTATTGTTAGGGAATTCAGTAGTAAATGCGCAACAAGCCTTTAATAAAAAAGAGGTGTTGGCTCAAATGGAATTGGCTAATAAATATTTTATGGACAAATGGCCGGATACAGGCAAAACCATTGTTACCAATAAAGAGCGTCCAAGTAACATTTGGACTCGTGGGGTTTATTATGAAGGATTAATGGCTTTGCACGAAATCTATCCAAAACAAGCTTATTATGATTATGCTTACTCTTGGTCAGAATTTCATGGTTGGGGATTTAGAAATGGGAATGCAAACAGAAATGCCGATGATTATTGTGCAGCACAAACTTATATTGATTTGTACAATATCGAGCCAGATGCTAAAAAGCTAAAAAACACAAGACAATGTGTCAATATGTTGTTGAATACGCCTCAAAATGATGACTGGTCTTGGATTGACGCTATCCAAATGGGAATGCCTGTATTTGCAAAAATGGGTGTTTTAGAAAAAGATAATCGTTATTATGAGAAAATGTATTATATGTACATGTACTCCAGAAATAATCACGGTGACCACGGATTGTTTAATCCAAAAGACGGATTATGGTGGCGTGATGCCGATTTTGATCCTCCTTACAAAGAGCCAAATGGAGAAGACTGTTACTGGAGTCGTGGAAACGGTTGGGTAATTGCTGCTTTGGCAAAAGTATTGACTATTATTCCTGAAAATGCTCCTCATAGAGAGCAGTATGTAAAAGATTTAAAAGCGATGGTAAAAGCCTTAGTGCCTATTCAAAGAGCCGATGGATTCTGGAATGTAAGTTTGCATGACCCAACAAATTTTGGAGAAAAAGAAGCTTCCGGAACAGCTTTATTTGTTTATGGAATCACCTACGGAATCAATAGCGGAATCTTAGATAAGAAAACTTATTTACCGGTTGTTGAAAAAGCCTGGAAAGCATTGACAACAGAGAGTTTGCATAAAGACGGATTTTTAGGATTTTTGCAATCTACAGGAAAAGAACCAAAAGATGGTCAACCATTAAATTATGATAAAATCCCTGATTTTGAAGATTATGGATTGGGTTGTTTCTTGTTAGCCGGATCAGAAATCTATAAATTGAAGTAATACCAATTGGTTTTGCTTTTTATAGAAATTTAAAAATACAATTAGTTAAAAAATTAAAAGGGAAGTTTAGTGGCTTCCCTTTTTAATGAATATTAATTTCTGAAAAATTTAAAAATAATTATCATTTAATTAATTCGTTGGTGTATGAAATATAGAATTTTACTCGTCCTTGTTTTTTTGAATAGCTTTCTTTTGTCGGCTAAAGAATTTTATGTTGCTCCTCAAGGCAATGATACTAATGATGGAACGATAACTAAACCTGTTGAGACCATAAAAAGAGCACAGGAATTAGCCAGTTCTGGTGATGTGGTTTATATAAGAGGCGGGCTTTATAGCATGCGTGAAGAACAAATTGCATTGAAGAAAGGCATTTGGGCTTATGTTACTAATTTAGATAAGAGTGGTATTTCTTATTTGGCTTATAAAAATGAAACGCCTGTTTTTGATTATAAAAATGTAAAACCCGCAGGCTGTCGCGTGGTTGCTTTTTTTGTGAATGCCAATAATATTTATATAAAAGGAATTGAAATAACAGGCGTTCAGGTTACCATAAAAACACATACCCAATCGGAGTGTTTTGAAGTTCGTGGCAGTAATAATACATTGGAACAATTAAAAATGCACGATAATATGGCTATCGGTGTTTATATGATTAGTGGTTCCAATAATCTGATATTAAATTGTGATGCTTATAATAGTTGGGATTCGGTTTCTGAAGGTGGAAAAGGAGGGAATACAGATGGGTTTGGATGTCATTTGCAAAAAGGAAGTGTAAATAATGTTTTTAGAGGTTGTCGTGCCTGGTTTAATAGTGATGATGGTTTCGATTTAATTAATAATGCCGAGCCTGTTTTAATAGAAAATTGTTGGGCTTTTTACAATGGATATTCTCCGGACTTTATAGGTAGAGGTGATGGAAACGGATTCAAAGCTGGCGGATATGGAGCTGGAAAAAATCCGTATAATGAACTTATGGAAAGATATGCGCCGATACCTAAGAATACCATTCGTTTTTGTCTGGCCGTTAGAAACAAACAAAGCGGATTTTATGCGAATCACCATTTAGAAGGGAATTATTGGTATAATAACACGGCTTATAAAAACAAAAGAAATTATAATATGTTAAATTGCGTGGCTTTAAATCCAACTGATTTTGGTACTGATGGACCAGGTTGGAATCATGAAATGGCTAATAATTTGGGTTTTGGAGCTATCACAGCAGAATTGACCGATATAGATAAATCTCGTTGTGTGTTGAAGAATAATTATTTTGATTTAGCTAGTATTTCAGTTTCAGCGTCTGATTTTTTAAGTCTTGACGAATCTTTGTTGATGGCTTCAAGACAGGCTGACGGAAGTTTACCTGATAATAATTTTTTAAAGTTGGCTCCATCAAGCAAGTTTATAAATGCAGGAGTCAATTTAGGATTTGCATTCAAAGGTTCTGCTCCTGATTTAGGTTGTTTTGAAAAATAATAACGCATTAGTTGCGAATTGTAGAAATAGAATTTTATAAAAAAAAATGATGAATAGAATGAACAAAACACTATTTTTTGGATTAGTCCTTTTTTTAGGATTGTCCATAAACTGCTTTTCTCAAGAAAGCGCAGCATTTCCATTGTGGGATAAAATCCCGGGAGTTATTAAAAACGAAACATATAAAGAAGAACTTCGATTAGATGCTCAAGGCAATCGAACGGGAGTTAGAAAGGTTTCTGAACCGACTTTGATTCCTTTTTTGGTCGAAAATAAATCATCTAAAAATGCTGCGGTTATCATTTGTCCGGGAGGAGGTTATGCTCTTTTGTCTATTGATAAAGAAGGGATTAATGTGGCAAAATGGTTTAATTCCATTGGGGTTTCAGCTTTTGTATTGAAATACCGTTTGCCATCGGATGATATTATGACTGATAAAACTGTTGGGCCATTGCAAGATGCACAGGAAGCTATTCGAACATTGCGAAGAAATGCCGATATATGGAATCTTGATGCTAACAAAATAGGGATTATGGGATTTTCGGCAGGAGGACATTTGGCTTCTACAGCTTCAACGCATTATTTGGATAAGGTTTATGATGCTAAAGGGGATCTTAGTGCGCGTCCTGATTTTTCGATGTTGATTTATCCTGTTATTTCTATGGAGAAAGGTATTACTCATAATGGTTCTAAGGAAAGTCTTTTAGGAAAAATGGCTTCAGATGATTTGATTGCCAAATATTCGAATGAAAAATTAGTTGATGAAAAAACGCCGCCAACATTTTTAGTTCATGCTACTGATGATGGTGCCGTTCCTGTTGAAAATAGTATCAATTATTATCTGGCTTTAAAGAAAAATAAAGTTCCTGCTGAAATGCATCTGTATCAAAACGGAGGCCATGGTTTTGGACTTGGAACAAAAGGAACACACACCGATTGGCCTAAGGCTTGTGAGCATTGGCTGGCTGCAAATAAAATAATTGCTGATAAATCATCGGTTTATATTTTTTCTTATTTCAAAGGAAATGGTGAAGATGGTTTGCATTTAGCTTATAGTGAAGATGGGTATAAATGGCAATCTTTAAAAAAAGATGCTTCTTTTTTAACGCCTGAAGTTGGAAAAGATAAGTTAATGCGAGATCCTTGTGTTATTAAGGGAGGAGATGGATTGTACCACATGGTTTGGACAGTGAGTTGGACTGATAAAGGAATTGGCTATGCTTCTTCGAAAGATTTGATTCATTGGTCAAAACAAGAATTTTTGCCTGTAATGGAATACGAAAGTGGTACGCGAAACACCTGGGCTCCCGAAATTACTTATGATACTAAGAAAAAGATGTATATGATTTATTGGGCAAGTACCATTGAAGGTAAGTTTACGGAAACCCAATCTACTGAGGAAAAAGGATACAATCACAGAATTTATTACACCACTACTAAGGATTTTAAAAAATTTACCCGCACTAAACTTTTGTACGAGCCAGGTTTTAATGTAATTGATGCCACAATTTTAAAAGAGGATAAAGGTTATATTATGTTTCTAAAGGATGAAACTAAAGTTTCTGTGCAAAAGAATCTAAAAGTGGCTTATAGCGATAAGTTGACAGGATCTTACACTAAAGCAAGTGAGCCTATTACTGGTGATTATTGGGCTGAAGGGCCTACGGCTATTAAAATTGATGGGCAATGGCTGGTTTATTTTGATAAGTACAGAGATCATAAATATGGTGCTATAAAACAAACGGCTAATGGATGGGAAGATGTTTCGGATAAAGTTAGTTTTCCTCAGGGGACACGACATGGAACTGTTTTGGAAGTTTCAAAATCAACTCTTTTACAGCTAATGAAAGAATAATGAAGTAGAAATAAACTCTGTTTTTCTTTTAGTCCAATTAAAATCTATAGGTTTTAATTGGACTTTTTTGTTTTGAATAAGTTGTTGTAGGATAAAGAATAAAAATGTAAAAGCTCAAGTATAGAGTTTTTATTAAAACATTTGATTTTTTATATTAATTATATTTTTTTCTTTGATATTGTGTCGTTTTAGTTTTATTTTAAGTATTTTTAGATTTTATTATAAAATTATTTTTATATTTGGTAATCGATTACAGATTTTTTATTTGGAATTATTGCTTTCTTTGATCAAAGAAAAATGCAAGGGATTTTATGTATTGTGAGAAATAGAAATATAATTTAGAAGGAAAATGGAAAAGTTTTTGACAAAAGAGATGATTGATGAAGGGGTTTCCTTTACAATAAGCTTAAGTGAAAATTCGAGAATCCCAAAATACAAACAAATTGTAGATTCGATAATTCATAATATTTCTACAGGCAAATTGCAGATGGATCAGAAGTTGCCTTCTATTAATATGCTAAGCGAGGAATTTTATCTTTCCAGAGATACAGTAGAAAAAGCCTATAATATTTTAAAGAAAAGAAAAATTATTACTCCTATCAGAGGAAAAGGCTATTATGTTACCCGTACCAAATTAATTGCAAAAGTTAATGTTCTTTTCCTGATTAATAAGTTAAGTTCTTATAAGATGAGAATTTATAACAGCTTTATTAATAGTATTGGAGGGAATTCTCAAACGGATTTGCATATTTATCATTGCGACCAAACTTTATTCCTGAATTTAATTGATAAATACCTTGGGGCTTATGATTATTATGTAATTATGCCTCATTTTAAAACCGATGATTTAACTCATTTTAGTTCTGGTGAAGGAGTCTTGGAGGCAATTAATAAAATCCCAAAAGAGAAATTAGTTATTTTAGATAATAATAAGGGAATAGAGGACTCTATAATTGAAGTTTGTCAGGATTACGAGAATGACATTTATGGAGCATTAAAACAAGGAATAGAAAAAATTTCAAGATACAACAAACTGATTTTAATTTACCCTGAAAGTTCTGTTTATCCTTATCCAAGAAGAATTTTAAATGGTTTTAAACGTTTTTGCTTAGATTCGGGACTAGAATATGAGGTATTAAGAGAAGTTTATGATGATATTGTCTTGAAAAAAGGAGATTTGTTTATTACAATAGAAGAATCTGACTTGGTAAATCTTGTTAAACAAATTAGAGATAAGGATTTTGAATTAGGTAGAGAGATTGGTGTGATTTCATACAATGATACTCCGTTGAAAGAGTTATTAGGGATTACGGTAATTTCTACTGATTTTAAAATGATGGGGGCTACTGCTGCCAGTATGATTTTAAATAAAGAATCAGGTAAGATTAAAAATCCATTTAATTTTATTGATAGAAATTCTATTTAGATTTGTAATTGTTTTCTATTAAACTATAACAAAAAACGTGTAAGTTAAAAGACTTACACGTTTTTTTGTTTTGTAATATTTTTAAAAAGTTGCTAATTGTTATATGTGCAATATGGTAAAAAAAAGTGGAGATCTTTTAGGTCTCCACTTTTTTGATATAATAGTTTCTTTTTTATCTGTTAGTAATTAGGATTTTGCATCGCTTGTTTTTCAGCGGATGTCAAAGGTATTCCATTTTTAGTGATTCCATCTAAGAAAGTTTGTGGAATAGGTCTTAAAGTATGGTAATCTTTGATGTTAGGAGCTGCTTCAGGGTTGTATGCTATAGCTCTGGCAACTAGTGTTTTGGTTCTACTCAAGTCTTCCCAACGGTGGAATTCTCCGCAAAGCTCTCTGGTGCGTTCGTTTAAGATTAAACAAAGCATACGGTCGTAATCAGTAGTGTAGCCTAATTTAGTTATAACGGCTTGATCAGCTGCTGGTAGTGTGTTGATACTGCTGATATTTAAGCTGGTTGCAGTAGTAGTAGTAGCGATGTTATTGGATTCGTAGTATGAATTTTCCGGCATGAATGAAACAGCTCTTCCTCCTTGAACTGCAGTTGACCATGCTGCTGATCCATCTGTGTAAACAGAACGATCTTCTCCTGATTTATAAGTTGCACGGTTACGAACGGTATTAATGTAGCTTAAGGCATCACTATAAGAACCGGTTCCTAATTTGGCTAAACGGATTTTTGCTTCGGCAGCCATTAGATAGGTTTCAGCTGAACGGGCTAATATGATATCGCGGCTACCTTTTGTAGCATTGAAATCAAGTCTGGAACCATCCATATATTTGCTTAGGGATGGGAATCTTACATCTTTCATTAGTCCAAAGTTGTCAGCTGCATATTCTACATATACACTCGGAATTGTTTTAGCTTTTCCAGGATATGCATAGTCAACATTTTTGGTTTTAGCAAAACGAGTATCGGTTGGGCTATTCATGACGTACATGATACCTAAGTCGCCATTTACATAATAAGAGCCTGATTTATTGTTAACCATACTTTTAGTTTGGAAGCTTTTCCAAAAACGGGAATCGTTTACTTTGTCATAAATGTCATAAGTATAATAAGTTGGAGCTAAACGGCTAAATGGTCTTCCTCCTGATGTATTACGAATCATTTGTGGTAATTGATCATAGGTTGAAAGGAAATACAAATGTTGTTGATTACCGCCAGTTGTTAATTGGTTGGAATTAAAATCAGCAGATAAGATTAATTCAGCTAATTTTTCATTAGCTCCGTCAGCCGCTTTGAAATCCCATAAATTTACATAGTTTGGCGCTAAAGCATGACGGGTGATTACGTCATCACATAAAGTAACAACACGCTGTAAGTCTGTTGTTTTTTTTGTGTTATCAGTGTACCATGTATCATTAATTTCACTTGCACGTGTTAAAAGAGCTTTTGCCAAATAATGAGCTGCTGCGTCTTTAGTGATTTTAATAGGTGCCCCGGTATTACTTAATAAATCGTAAGCTTTTTGAAAATCATCTATAACTTGTGCTAGTACTTCTTGTGCAGTTGCTCTGGTGAATTCTTGTTCTACGGTGTTGCTAACTGTTAATTTTAAAGGTACGCCTCCATATTGTCTTTCTAATTTCAAGTAATTGTAAGCTCTCATGAAGTACCCTTCTCCTAATGCTGTTTTTTTGATAGCATCATTGGTTGATACAATGTTGGTTGCTGATTCAATTAATTGATTTGCATTTCCAATAGCAATGTATAAATTGTCCCAATTGGTATTGGCTGCAACTGTATTAGAGTTGGAAACAGTTACAAATGAACCGAATCCTGAGCCATAAGAGTTCCATAATCCATTAGAAGGGTCACCTCCTACGTGAAATTCATCGGTACCGGATTGATTAGCAGTAAGCGGAACTTCACGATTCATGTCTAAAGCGAAGGTTTGGTAGTAAGTTCCAACAGATAGAGCCTGAATACCAGCTTCTGTATTGAAGTAGTCTTTACTGTATGCAGTGGTTAATTCCTCGTCTAAAAAATCTTTGTTACAAGATGTGCCAAGTCCCAATGCAGCTATCAGCATCAAGTTGATATATAGTTTTTTATAATTTTTCATGATTTATTTGTTTAAATTCTTAGAATTGAACATTTAGTCCTAATGTAAATCCTCTGTTAGAATAGGTAGTTCTGGTGTCAAGGTCTGTCCATTTTACTTTTGAGAAAATCATTCCCGGATTGGCAGCCTGAGCATAAATTCTTAATCTTGATAATCCTATTTTCTCTACGAAATCTTTATCAAAGATATATCCTAATGAAATGTTTCTTATTTTTAAGAAAGAACCGTTTTTATATCCAAATATTGGGTTGTAAGTGTCTCCTGTACCTGCTGAATAGAATGGCTTTTGGTATTCAGCATCGGTGTTGTCGTCAGTATAATAATCTAATTTTCTTTGACTTGTTTTTCCGCTTAAGTTTTCTCCTCCTGCATTGTATAAGTATGCAAAGCGTCCGATTACGAAAAAGGAAAGTTCTAAGTTTTTATATTTGAAAGTATTGGTTAAACCAGCAATGTATTTTGGTTCTGTACTACCTAGAATTACACGGTCATTATTAGCGTCAATTTTATAATCACCATTTTGATCTACAGGTCTGGCGTTTCCAAATGTGAAAAGATTCGGGTTGTTGGCAGCAGTGTTAAATTTAGCCATTTCTACTGCGTCTTCAGGTCTCCAAACACCATTGTTTTCAAATCCATAGATTACACCTCTTGTTTGACCGATAAATAAACTGTTGTTGATGTCATCAAATTTTCCATTTGCTAATTTAACAATGGTGCTTTTTTGGTAAGAGGCGCTTAAGTTAGATTCCCAGGTAAAATCTTTTGTTTTAATATTTACAGTGTTTAGGGTAAGTTCAACCCCATTTCCTTTAGTTTCACCAATGTTTTGTAATGTTGTGCTGAAACCTGTTACTGAAGGGATACTTCTGTCAAATAATAAATCAGTAGTTTTAGAAGTATAATATTCTAAAGTCCCTGATATTCTGTTGTTAAATACCCCAAAGTCGATACCGTAGTTGTATTGGCTTGTTCTTTCCCAAGTTAGTTCAACGTTACCCATTTGAGAACTATTTGTAACTCCGGAAGATGTTGAGTATAGTATTTGTGCTAATGGTGGTTGGGTTTGGTATGGGTCTACAGAAGCATTAGCTGTTGCCCCGTAACCTGCTCTCAGTTTTAAAGCGTTTAGCCATGTAATGTTTTGTAGGAAGCTTTCTTTGTCAATACGCCATGCTAAAGATGCACTTGGGAAAAATGACCATTTATGGCCAGGTGCTAATTGTGAAGCTGCATCATAACGACCTGAAGCAGTAACAAGGTATTTGTCATCAAAGCCATAGGTAACCCTTCCCATGTAAGAGTATAAACCTTTTTCGGTAATGTTAGAAGCATAGCCAGCTAAAGTTACATTTGCAGTAGTTAAAGCATTCCATTTGTTCTGAGCATTCAGAATGTTTTGTGCTGACATGGTACTTTCTTCGTTAGAATATTGAGTCTGGCTTTGTAATAAAGTTGCACCAAAATCATGTCTTCCTAATGTTTTGTTGTATAAAAGTAAATTATCTAAAGTATAGGATATGGTTTGGTTTTTTGCTAATGAAGCAAAGCTGGTTCCTGAACGGGCAGAAGATAATCCATCTAAATAAACACCGTTTCTGTAAGATGTTAAATCAGGTCCAAAATTCACGCGGTATTTTAATCCGTCTAAAGTTTTTGAAATGCCTCCAAAATCGAATTGTCCGTACAAACTTCCGAAAATTTTAAGAGTTAAACGTTGATCCTGAGAGTATTTGTATTCTTCGTAAACATTTCTAATAGTTGAGTCTCCTCCTGGATTTTGAATTCTGTTTCCGCTAGCGTCAAGTGGTACTGCGTAAGGTAAATTTTGTCTTGCAGTAAGGTAAATTCCATCTGAACTTGCTACTGCGGATCTACCTACGTTAGACATTCCGTATTCGTTAAGACCATAACTGGCGTTAATGTTGATTCCCATTTGGAACCATTTTGTAGGGGTGATGTCAACGTTAGCAATACCATTATAACGTTTGTAGCTTTGTCCTTTTAATGTTCCGGTATTGTCTAAATATCCGAATGAACCATAGGCTTTCATTTTTTCGGTACCGCCACTTACGCTTAAAGTGTGTTGCTTTGTTACTCCTGTTTGGGTAACAAATTTAGTCCAATTGGTCGTGCTTACTTTTGAACCATCCCAAACATCTTTTCCAGTTGAGTCTTTTGACCATCCTTTTTCGATATTAGCCCAGGCGGAAGGGTCAAGAGTAGCTAAAAATATTTCTTTGTCATTGGCAATAGTTGGTTTGTTTCCTGGAGGGAAACCTCCTGTGTTAGAATAATATTTCGCCCAACGACGTAATTCAATGTATTCACCTGCATTCATTAATGGAGCAAATTCGTGAATTTTATCTGTGCTTACAGCTGTGTCATAATTTAAGGTGTATTTTCCGTTTTTTCCTTTTTTGGTAGAAACAATGATAACCCCATTTGCTCCTCTGGAACCATAAATAGCTGTGGCAGAAGCGTCTTTTAATACGTCAATAGCTTCAATGTCATTTGGGTTGATAAAATCAATACCTCCGGAGTTCAATGGAATTCCGTCTACTACATAAAGCGGGGAGTTGGATGCTGAAATAGAACGTGAACCACGGATGTTGATACTTCCAACAGTTCCCGGACGTTCATTAGAGCCAATGTCCACCCCGGCAGCTTTTCCTTGCATCGCTTGAACGGCGTTCTGTACGGGTCTTGAAGCGATTTGTTCGGCTCCAACACTTACAATGGATCCAGTTAAGTCCTTCTTTTTTCTTGTTCCGTATCCTACAACAACAACTTCTTCCAGTTTTGCGCCTTCTTCTTCTAATTTAAAGTTAATGCTAGTCTGGTTGCCTACTTTTATTTCCATCGTTTTCATTCCAATAAAAGAAGCAACGAGGATGTCTTCTGGTTTTGCTTTGATAGCGAATTTCCCATCAAAATCCGTTTGGACACCATTAGTGGTGTTTTTGATTAATACGTTGGCGCCAGGTATTGGCATTCCTGTATTGTCTTTGATTGTTCCTGTGATGGTTTTGGTTTGTGCTAAGGCAATCATGTTGGTCAGAATGAAGCCTAAGTACACCAAATACTTTACGAATGAATGTTTCATAAAAAAATGGTTTTTGTTAATTAATTAGGTTTGGTTTGTTGTGAAATATTAATGTGATAATAAAAAGCTGTTATAATTTAAAATTACAAAAAAATAAGTTTAAATAATTACGAAAGCGAAAATAAAATTAACTTTTATTTAACGTGTCCTGTACTTGCCTGTTTTCTTGAAATTTTTTCTTGAAACGGCAATTTTATAAGTTTTTGGTTATGAAAACAAACTGATTTAATCAGTTTATTGGTGAATTATTTTTTGTCAAAGATGGTTTTTGTAGTGATTATTTGAAATTGTTTTTGTGTAAAAAAAGGAAATAGACTTTTGGTTAATGAATTTCGTGTTGATTTTAATGAGATAATCCTAAATTAGTTTTGTGGCTTACCTAACAGTGCAGGATACTGATTTATCCCGAAAGCAATACTTTAGTAAATTATTTAAAAAATAAATTTGATATTTTATGATACAAAAAAACAAGATGATTTGTTTATTGCTTTTGATATGCAGTTTCAATTTTTCTATTGCTGCTGAAATTGAAAATTTGGTTTCAGATGAAACAGTTTTAGAAACTTCAAAGACAATAGGAAAACAAGTTTTTTACTTTGGCGGAAAAAATAAAAAGTCTAAACAGGCTATAGTGATTGATAAACCATTAAGTTATGATTCATCTACCGGATATGGTTTTGATTTTAATACTGCAACGAATGTAAAATTGAATGCTAATTCTTTTACCGCTGAAGTACCAACTTATTTTTCGGTACAACTTCCTGAAGGTAATTATCAGGTTTCGGTAACTTTTGGCAGTACAACTAAAAGTACCAATACAACAATTAAAGCGGAATCCAGAAGGTTGATGCTTGATCAACAACTGCTTAAAAAAGGAGAAACTGCTACAAAAACTTTTAATGTAAATGTTAGAACTCCTAAAATAGATGCAACATCTCAAATTCAACTAAAAGACAGGGATTTTGGTCAGTTAAATTGGGATGAAAAACTGACTTTGGAATTTCTGGGAACTGTTGAAATCAAAAGTATTGCAATTATTCCAATTACCAATGTTAAAACGGTTTATTTGGCTGGAGATTCTACTGTAACCGACCAGGATTTAGAACCTTGGGCTTCTTGGGGACAATATATTACGAATTATTTTGACGAAAATGTAGTGGTAGCTAATTATGCGGTTTCCGGATCCACATTGCGTTCGTTTAAAGCAGGTTTACGCTTAAAAAAAATCGTATCAGTTATTAAACCGGGAGATTATTTAATAGTTGAATTTGCCCATAATGATGAGAAAGAAAAAGGCGAAGGTATTGGTCCTTGGGATTCGTATTCTGCCTCCATTCGCGAATATGTTCAAGCAGCCAGAGACAAAGGCGCAATTCCTATTTTGATAACTCCTGTTCAACGCCGCGCTTTTAATGCTGATGGAACTTTAAAACCTACTCATGGAGATTATCCTGATGCCATGCGAAAAGTAGCTCAGGAAATGAATGTTCCATTGGTAGATATTACAAAATTGACCACTACATTATATGAAAGCTGGGGAGATGAACCATCCAGAAAAGCATTTGTTCAATATCCGGCCAATACCTTTCCGGGTCAAAAAGAAAAATTAGAGGATAATACCCATTTTAATTCTTTTGGAGCCAATGAAATTGCGCTTTGTGTCATTAAAGGACTTCGTGATTTGAATAATCCTTTGGCTGCTTATTTTATAAAAGGACTACCTCAATATAGTCCAAATCATCCGAATGCTTTTGCAAAATGGACTTTACCAATGAGTAATCGTTTTGAGATTGTGAAACCAGACGGAAACTAATTCTATAATCAAATTTTATGTTTTTTAAAAAATCATTACAAGCTGCGGCGGCATTATTCCTACCGTTTTTATGTGTAATAAATGCTAATGCACAGCAAACTAATAAAGTGTTTCTTTCGGGAACGGATTTTGAACATCCCGTAAAATGGGATTTTATGTGTACAGCTGGAAGTAACAGCAAACAATGGTCTAAAATTAATGTGCCTTCAAACTGGGAATTGGAAGGTTTTGGCGAATATACTTATGGCCGTTGGTACAAAGAATTAAATCAAAAGGAACCAAGTAAAGAAGAAGGTTTCTACAAACACGAATTCCAAATTTCAGCTTCAGATAAAGGCAAAACCATTTATATTGTTTTTGGAGCAGCGATGACTGATACCGAAGTGAAAATTAACGGAAAATCAGCAGGGCCAATTCATCAGGGTGGTTTTTACGAATTCAAATACGATATTTCGTCTTTATTGAATTATGGTGGTAATAATGTTTTAGAAGCGCATGTTTCAAAACATTCGGCTAATAATTCAGTAAATGCTGCCGAAAGAAGAGCCGATTGGTGGCTTTTTGGTGGAATTTATCGTCCGGTTTGGTTGGAAATTATGGCTAACGAAAATATTGCTCATGTAGCTGTTGATGCCAAAATGGATGGAACGCTAAATGCCGTTTTGGATTTGCAAAATATAGCTAAGAATAGCATTTTGGCTGTTTCCATTACTGCTGTAGGAAGTGATAAAGTTATTGGGACACATTCTTTTGATGTTAATGCTAAAGAGATTAAAAAATCGATTAGCATGCAATTTCCAGATATCAAACCCTGGAGTCCGGAAACACCTAATTTGTACAATCTGAAATTAGAATTGGTACAAAATGGGAAAACGATTCATGAAGTAACGGAACGCATTGGTTTTAGAACCTTAGAATTCACTAAAAAAGACGGAATCTATGTGAATGGTAAAAAGATTATCATGAAAGGAGTTAATCGTCATGAAATTTGGCCGGAATCAGGAAGAAGTACCAGCAAGCGTTTAAGCATCATGGATGTGAATTTGTTGAAAGATATGAACATGAATGCCGTGCGTGGTCACTATCCAGCCGATAGTCATTTTCTGCAGGTTTGTGATTCATTAGGGATTTTTGTTTTGGATGAATTAGCGGGTTGGCAAAATTCTTATGATACTGAGACAGGAAGCAAATTAGTCAAAGAAATGGTATCGCGCGATGTGAATCATCCGTCAATTATTATTTGGGATAATGGAAACGAAGGCGGATGGAATTATAAAATCGATAGTATTTTTAAAGATTTAGATCCTCAAAAACGTATTGTAATTCATCCTTGGTCAGACTTTGATGGTTGGGATGCGCATCATTATCCGGCATATCAAACTGGAATTCATCGATTTGTAAATGGAGAAAATGTTTTCTTTCCAACGGAATTCATGCACGCTACTTATGATAATGGAGGAGGAGCAGGACTGGAAGATTTTTGGAGTCATTTTAAGGAAAGTCCCTTGTTTGCAGGTGGATTTATCTGGGTTTTCTGTGACGAAGCCGTTAAGAGAGTCGATTGGACAGGAAAAGAACAATTTGATTCTAAAGGTTCTTTGGCTGCCGATGGAATTCTTGGACCACATCGTGAAAAAGAAGGAAGTTTTTATGCGATTAAGGAAATTTGGGCACCAATTCAATTTGCTCCTTTGAGTATCACTTCTAAGTTTGATGGTACATTTTTTATCAGTAACTATTACATTTTTAGCAATCTTAATTCTTGTACGATGGAGTACAAAGTGGTTAAGGCCAATAAAGATGCGTTGTATGCTAAGAATGAAAATTCGATTTTAGATAAAGGAAAAATTGAAATTCCAAGTATCGAACCAGGTGAAAAGGCAAAAATAAAAATTCCAGTTTCGGCTAACTTTTTCGAAGGGGACTGGGTTGAAATTACAGCTCGTGACCAACATGGAAGAGAAATTTATACCTGGACCTGGACAATTCACAAAGGAGATTATTTTGCAGAGAAATTTTTGTTGAAAAAAGAAACCAAAGCAAAAGTGAGCATCAAAGACGAAGCGACTTCGGTTTCATTGATTAGTAAAGATGTTCAGGTTTCATTCGATAAAAAATCAGGGAAAATTACCGAGGTTAAAAACAAAAACGGAATTGTTCCTTTGACTAATGGACCAAGACCAATTGGTATGATAGCTGAAGTAAAAAGTGTTGAAACTGCTGTCGAAAATAATGCAGCCGTTTGTGTGGTGAATTATATTGGAGGAATCAAAAAAATCAAGTGGACCATGACTGCCGATGGTCGTTTAAAAATGGAAATGTTGGCCCTTAAAGATGCAGGTGCTAATAATGGTTTTGATGGTGCTTTCTTCCAGGATAAGGTAGATGCTTTTGGTATTACTTTTGATTTTCCTGAGCAAGGGGTGGAAAGCATGAAATGGTTTGGAAAAGGACCTTATCATGTTTGGAAAAACAGAATTAAAGGAACGACTTATGGACTTTGGGAGAAAGAATACAATCAGACGATTCCGGGAGAAAGTTTTGAGAATATGGTTTTGCCAGAGTTTAAAGGCTATCATGCTAATTTTTACGCAGGAGCTTTAAAAGCAAAAGACAACAATAGTTTTAAAATGTTTGCTGCTTCTGAAAATGTGTTTTTAAGATTGTTTACACCCGATTTGCCTAAAAATGCTTTCGAAGGAGCTTATCCGCAACCGGCGTTTCCGGAAGGAAATATTTCGTTTATGTATGAAATTCCAGCCATGCGTGACTTTAAACCTATTGAGCACCATGGGCCACATAGCCAGCCTTCAAGTATCCGAATCAAAAGTGGAGACGAAGGAATTCAGATGAACTTATGGTTCGATTTTAGAGTAGCAACCAAATAACAATAAACCCAATAAAAATGAAGATTAATAAATTAATGCTTTTTGCCTTTTTAGCTCTTTTTTTAGTGCAATTTCAGGCTGAGGCACAGCAAAAAATAACAGTGTATACGGTAGGAGATTCTACCGTAAAAAATGGTCGTGGCGATGGAACAGGCGGTCTTTGGGGCTGGGGCGATTACATCGGTCAGTTTTTAGATTCTAACAAAATTACGGTTGAGAATCATGCTCTGGGAGGAACAAGTTCCAGATCATATCAAAACTTAGGATTATGGGATGCAGTTTATAAAAAACTGAAAAAAGGCGATTATGTTTTAATCCAATGGGGGCATAATGACGATGGCCCGCTTAATGATACCATTAGAGCCAGAGGAACCATAAAAGGAATTTCTGATAAGACAGAGGAAATTGATAATATGATTACCAAAAAGCATGAAATTGTTCATACTTACGGTTGGTACATTCGAAAAGTAGTGAAAGAGGCTAAAGAAAAAGGAGCGATTCCAGTGGTTATGTCGCCAATTCCAAGAAATACATGGAAAGACGGAAAATTGCCAAGAAATAATACTTCTTATGGATTATGGGCGAAACAAATTGCGGATCAGGAGAAGGTAGTTTTCATCGATTTGAATGATAGAATGGCTAAGAAATTGGAGCAATTTGGCGAAGCAAAGGTAACAGGAACTTATTTTTATAAAAAAGACCATACACATCCATCGGCTAAAGGAGCTGTGATGGCTGCCACTTCAATAATAGAAGGATTAAAAGCATCTACGAGTCCTTTGAAGAATTACATTCTGGAAAATCCGGTAATCAAATTGCCTAGAAAAATCAATGTTTTCCTGATTGGCGATTCGACCATGGCAAACAATAACAATGAAAATGCAGTAGGATGGGGAGTAATGGCTCCACGTTATTTTGATACTACCCGAGTGAATATCGTTAACAAAGCAAGAGGAGGAAGAAGTTCACGTACTTTTGATTTTGAAGGACTTTGGGATAAAGCAAAGAAAGAAATCCAGCCTGATGATTTCGTTATTATTCAATTTGGACATAACGATGCCGGTAAAATTGACGGGGAAAAATTCAGAGGTTCTATCAATGGTGTTGGTGACGAAACGCAACAAGTGAATCGCGCAGATAGTTTGACGGAAACGGTTCATACTTATGGT
This sequence comes from Flavobacterium sufflavum, assembly GCF_004016525.1. Taxonomy (GTDB): domain Bacteria; phylum Bacteroidota; class Bacteroidia; order Flavobacteriales; family Flavobacteriaceae; genus Flavobacterium; species Flavobacterium sufflavum. The sequence continues at coordinate 63,785 of NZ_SACJ01000001.1, read as the reverse complement.
TGGTATTTGAAGAAATTCATTCGCGAAACCAAAGAAAAAGGAGCGACTCCAATTGTGATGAGTTTGACACCTAGAAACGAATGGCCAAATGGAAAAGTGGAGCAAAGAGATCAAACCTATGTTAAATGGGCGCAGGAAGCTGCCAATGCTGAAAAAGTAGATTACATCAATTTAAGCCAAAAAGTGGCTCAGAAATATGAAGCTTTAGGACAGGAAAAAGTAAAAGAGTTTTATCCAAAAGATCATACGCATACCGGTAGAGCAGGTGCTAATACTGTTGCCGAAACCGCTGCTGAAGAACTAAGAAGCTTAAAAGGAAGTAAGATTAGAGATTTGGTTTTAACAAAAAAAGAGGTAGATGATCTACCTCCAGTTGAGTTGAATAAATAATCGTTTTGTTTAATCTGGCTGTCATCCCGAGCGAAGTCGAGGGACAGGATGTTATGTATTTGTAATGTTCTCGACTTCGCTCGAACTGACATCGAATTAAAATTTTAAAAATATGAGATACCGTTATTTAAATGGTATCTCATATTTTTTTTGTCCTTTAGGATAAACAGCCAGTTGGTCAATTACAATTCCAGTTTGATTTACCTCGATTTTAATAGTGTGTTTTCCTGTGTTTTCTATTTTTACAGGAAGTGTAACAATAGCTGCATTCCGCAACACATTTGCCTTCCAAGTTGCGTCTCTGTCATAGCTGTTCAACTTGAATGTTTTGTTAGTATTTGAATCGAATGTAACTGTTGCTTGATGATTGGAATCGTTAGCATGTGTTGGGATAAAACGCACTTCAATCTCATATTCGCCTGTATTATTGCTTTCGAAAGTATAAGTTACCGAAGGTTTTTCGGATTCAAAAGAGCTTGTTTTTAATGGAAATAAAGTAATGGCAGCATTGCTGTATCCAAAACCTTCTATCGCTTTCCATTGGTAATTTTTTACCCCTTGACTTGCAGAGAAATCTTTAGCCTGAATGGCAATGGATTCGTTAGTTGGATTTGCTTCTTTCTTTTCTTCAATTTTTACTGGGTTATCATATTTTATAGCATCAAAAACAGGCAGTTTTCTAGGAGCCATACTCATCATGTTAGCCCATTTTCCATTGCTCATTTCGTTATTGTAATAACGAGTCAATTCTTCAATTTGATGGTAGCCTTCTTTCGATAAATTTTCGAATTTTTCCTTTTCTGCCTGATCTTTACTTTCTAAAGATAATTGCCAATATAAAAATTTATGATTGATGTAAGCTGCCGATTTTACTGGATAAACAACCAACTGAAACCAGGCATCTTTTCGCTCATTAGGAATAGATTGGGACAAACGATTTACTTCGTTCATCAATTGATCGTAAAGCTCGATTCTTCGTTTGGCTTCTTGAGTAGTAAATTCAGATGGTTTAATTTGGGTTGTTGGTTCTGTTTGGCTCCAGCCCATGAATTCCGGTTTTCTCAACATCGCTAATCTATAATATTCACTCATGACGTTGCTAACATCATTGGCAACGGCATCATTAAATTCTCTTGCTGCCCAGTTTTTCAGATGTTGGTTAATTCCATCTGGTTTTATGGAGTTGATATCCCAGGCCAAGTCCATGAAGAATTCCAAATCGTATTCGGCAGGTTTGATGTCGCCCACATTCACAATCCACATTTTTTTGTCACCGTTGGCGTAAGCCTTAGACATTTCAGACCAAATTAAACCCGGCTGCATAGACGATAACCACAAATAGTCATGAGGTCTTCCCCAGTAACTTAAATGGTAATAAATACCGCCGCCGCCAATTCTTTTTTGTTCTTTTTCGTTACTAATTCGTCTGATGTAGCCATAGTTGTCATCAGTCCACATCAAGGTAATATCCTCAGGAACTTTTAGTCCTTTGTTGTATTGTTCTAAGACTTCTTTGTAAGGAATCATTACTTGCGGAATCGAAGTAATAGGTTTTTTAAATGTCGAAGCCAGCATTTCGCGTTGTTTAATGATGATTTTTTCAACCATATTTTTGGCTTCTTCTACATTTTTTGCTCCTTCCATTTGGCTGTCATGAACGCCTCGCATTCCAAGCGTGAAGACTGCTTCTGCTTTGCTGTCGCGAACTTCATTTAGTCGGTCTTGCCAATATTTATTGATGTTTTCACTGTTGGTAAAATAATTAAAAGCACCCATCGTTTCTTTTTTCCACTCGTCCACATTGTTTCTCAACATTGGCTCGGCGTGGGAAGTTCCTAGTAGAATATGGTATTTCTGGGCCATTTCTTTATTGCCTTCGATTTTAAAAAAAGCTTTGGTCGATTCGTGCATCGCTGGCCAAATGGTATTGGCTTTCAGGCGCAATAACAATTGGAAAATCTTTTCGTAGGTTTTAGGGCCAATATCTTTTGTTTCTTTTTCGAAAGTTTTAGCAGCCCAGGGTTGTAATCCCCAGTCTTCATCATTTAAGAATATGCCGCGAAATTGCACCGAAGGACTTTCGGTGATTCCTCCAGTTGGAAGGTTCAGAACTAATGTTTCTTTTTTAATATTGTTGACATCAGCCCACCATTTCCAAGGGGAAATCCCTAATCTTTCGGCAGTTTCAAAAATTCCGTAAACCGTTCCGCGTACATCGCTCCCTACAATGTACAAATTGTTTTTGTCCTGGTCAATCGAAAATTTTTCCCAGGCCCCTTTTAAGTTTGGTTTCGTATAATTTTTAAAAACACTTTCATTGATTTGCCCAATGTAAATCCCGTTTTCTCCCTTTGATTTTTGGGTTTTTACAATAGCAGGTTTTTGAGCTGTGATTTCCTGAATGTCGTTTGCCAATTCATTGACAGCCCAAACCACCAGTTGGTCTGCATTTTGATCGATGTAAATAGTGCTGACTTTATTTTTATCAGCAATAAGAAAGCTGCTTTTGTTTTCCTGACTCCAAAAAAAATGGCTTGTAAAAAAGAGTATTAGTAAAGAGGAATATTGAATTTTGTTTTTCATTAAATGCTTGTTTTGATTGGTTTTATTAGCTTATTAATAGCCGTCTAAAATAAGATAATAACGCCTAATAATGAAGTGATTTCGTGATTTTTTACAATATGTATTCGATTACTAAAAGCTGGGTTTTTTTTCTTTATTTTTGGGATTCGATTCCTTTTGGTTTAAAGGATGAATAATTAATTTTTTTAGATGATGAAGTATATTTTAGTATTGTTTTTTTGTGTTTTTTCAGTTGCTACTATCGATGCGCAGTTAAAAAAAGATTTGGATAAAAAGATAACGGTTGCTCAGGATGGAAGCGGCGATTTTAAAGCCGTTCAAGCGGCCATTGATGCTGCCAATACTGAAAAAGAATCCGTTTTGATTTACATCAAAAAAGGGATTTATAAAGAAAAGTTAGTCATTCCATCTTCAAAAGCAGGATTGAAATTGCTGGGCGAGAATAAAGAAAATACGATTATTACGTATGATGATTATTCGGGGAAAGCCAATCCAAATTCGAATCGAAATATTGGAACTTCCGATTCGTATACGCTTTTGGTTCGTGCTGATGATGTTCGAATTGAAAATTTAACGATTGAAAATACATGGTGTGAGAAAGGACAGGCCGTTTCTTTGCATATAAAAGGAAATCGTATTATAATTAAAAATACAAAGATTTTAGGTTGTCAGGATACGCTATTGACCGATGGTGATGGAACCTATCAATATTATCAAAATTGCTATATTGAAGGAACTACCGATTTTATTTTTGGACCGACAACGGCAGTTTTTGAAAATTGTGTCATCAAAAGTAAAAGAGATTCTTACATAACGGCGGCATCAACTCCCGAAAATCAACAATTTGGTTATGTGTTCCTGAATTGCGTACTGATTGCCGATGCCAATGTGACCAAGGTTTTCTTGGGTCGTCCGTGGCGACCGTATGCAAAAACGGTTTTTATGAATTGTAATTTAGGGAGTCATATTTTGCCGGAAGGCTGGAATCCATGGAAAGATGAGCGATTCGCCGATAAAACCAAAACGGCTTTTTACGCCGAATACAACAACAAAGGGAAAGGAGCTAAAACGGATAAAAGAGTGGCTTGGTCGCATCAATTAACTAAAGAAGAAGCTGCAAAATATACCTTGAAAAATATCTTTCCTAAGGATGATTTTTGGAAAACGATTCGATGAATTTTTAGCTCCTCAAAGTCTATGATTTTGAGGATGCGTTAATCTGTCTCTGACAGAGATAAAATAGACACGTAGATTTTGCAGATTTGCGCTGAAAAACTATTGAGAAATCTGCGAAAATCTGTAGAATCTGCGTGAAAATTAATGTTTGGACGAGATAAGGATTTTTTAAGAACCGCGTTGCAAACGCTTTATTTAGTTCTTAAAAGTAAGTAGGTGCTCGTTGCAAACGAGCAACAGATGGAAATCTATTTTTAACGCTTGTGATGTGTTGTTTGTCTTACTGTTGTTTTATTTCCCATTCATTTGTGTTTTTATTATAAAATAAATTTTTTCTGTAAACATTAAGTAAAATGAATGCTGAATCAATTTTTTTTGATTCAATATTTATATAATGAATTGTATCTCTTTTTTTAACTTTTGATGATCGCCAAAATCTAATATCATAATATTTTTCGGCTAGTTCAACTTTATTATTTTGCAAAGATAATTTCAACTCTAAAGAATCTATTTTTGATTCATTCTTTTCATTTATTAAATTTAGGCTATCAATTTCTTGTAATAAATCATTATAACTTACGACTTTGTTATTTCGAGTTCTATAATCATAAGTTGTAGAATAAGTTGAATCAGGAAGCATTACTCTTCTAACTCCTAAAATTTGATTTGCGATTGTATCGGTTTTAATATCGTCTATTTCATTATTTAAATGATTTATTTTGTCATTAAAAATTAAAGATAGAATGACTAAAGTGAATAAAACGAAACACAACATAAATAGAATTTGAACGAGTTTTTTTGCTCCTTTAAAAAATTTAATGATTTCATTAAATCTTTTAGAAGTCTCATTTAAAATTTCTTCTCGATTCTCTATGTTTTCATTGTATAATAATTCAATATTTTTCTTTACTAAATGAAAATCATTTTGAATTGACTCACTTTTTTCCGTTTTTTTCATAGCTAGTGAGTTTTATATTTTGTTCTTTATTTTCAATTTGCAATAATTGTAATTGTGTTTGCAAGGCTTGAATTTCTTTAAAATTATTTTTTTGGATTTCAAGAATTTCGATATTTCTAATGAAATTATTATAGTAGATTCCTAAACCAAATCCCATAGCAATTAAAGAAACAATTGCCGTAAATGTGCCAGCACTAGTTCCTAAGTTTTTAACTAGTTTTTGAATTGCTATATTTACGAAATCAAGTTTTATAATTTTAATTTTTTAGATTGTGTATTTAAATAGTACATAGCTTTTGTATATGCTTAATAAGTAAGTATTGAGGCTATAAAAACTAATGCTATTTGGCTAAAGTATGAAAATAAATTTTCTTACAAAATTAAAAAGCACAGCTTACACTGTGCTTTTAAAAAAAATATTTAAGATAAACGTTTTTAAGGAACCAATTTAATATTCGGTTTTGGAGCGGCTTTCATGCCGGTTCCCATGTAAAAACTGGTGTGTGGCGGCTGATTGTAGCCTACATTTTGCCAGGCAATTGCTAAACGATATTGGGAATCGTGCATTAGGGTGTATTGTCTTATAGTCGTTGGAATTGTAGTGGAATAAATTCGTAATTCGCTGTTGTCCTCACTTCTTAAAATCAACTCTTCTCTCCAATCTCCTAAAATATCAGCAGAAAGGGCAGGAGTGGATTTAGTTCCATTGTTGGAACGGGCACCTTCGGCAGTAAATAATCGGCCTTTTCCGTATTTGTCAATATAATTGGAATTCAGAATTTCTCTTGAAGCATCACCATCCCAATAAATTACAAAATTAGCTGCTCGTGGTGCTTCTCCAATTGCATTTCCTTTGATGTCATATAAAGATTTGGAACCCGACCACCACATTTGGGCGCCAACTCTGCTAGGGTCAATGTTATCGGCAACACCTCTTCCTACGTCCTGATCGTCCATGGCAGTAAATAAAACTTTTCCATCGGCAGCCGAAAATAAAACTACTCCCGGACCTTTTGTGCCTTCTTCAATTTCGTGTACTCCAAAAACTTCCTGACCTGGAGTTTCAGGATCTAAATCGCTCACATGAAGGGCGTCACCATGTCTAAAACCTGTTGTGTACAAACCTTTTCCATCATTGTCAACAACCATTGAGCCATATACAATTTCGTCTTTTCCGTCATTATCCACATCGGCAACTGAGAGGCCGTGATTCCCCATTCCGGAGAACGGATTGTTCCCGTCTTTAGAATCAAAAATCCATTTTGAGCTTAGTTTTTTGTCTTTAAAATCCCAGGCTGCCATAACAATTCGGCCATAATAGCCTCTGCACATTACTACACTTGGATGTATGCCGTCAAGATAGGCAACGCAAGCGGTAAAACGATCCACTCTGTTTCCGGTTCGGTCATTTTTCCCGTTTCCGCCTTTTCCTCCCCATTTTCCAATATCGCCTCTTTCAGGAATATAAGGGACTGTATTAATAATTTTTCCCGTTTTACCATCAAATACAGTCAGGTATTCAGGGCCCTGTAAAATTTTACCAAAAGTAGCCGATTTTTGATCGGTATCTCTCCAGTCTTTTGAGGCGTCTCCAACTACATTATTGGCACTGTCGGTTGTTCCGTCGGCAGTTTTACAAACAAATTCGGCTATGCCATCTCCGTCTAAATCATAAACCATGAATTGGGTATAATGCGCGCCTTCGCGAATGTTTTTGCCTAAATTAATTTCCCATAAAAATTTCCCATCCAGAGTATAGGCTTGAAAAATAGGAGGGTCAGTTAATCCTGTAAAAGAATTGTCTTTTCCTATACCCGTCATGTGAACAATTAAATCATAACGTCCGTCTCCGTCTAAATCTCCCGTGGAACAATCATTAGGAGTATAACCGGATATCCCTTTTAACGGAATGGATAAATAGTTTTTATCGGGACTGTTGGCTGGAATGGTGAAGCTTCCTTTGGCTTCTTTTTCTACTCCGTTGATAACGGTTTTTACAAACCAACTATTCTCTTCGGCTGGATTGGCTTTATCATCAATAAGATTGGTTGCGCCGGTAATTGGTTGGTCGTTTACACGAACTGCTGCGTTGGTTCCGCTTTTTCGATACAAATTGAAAGCTAAATTATCGGCATCCGTACCTAAAACTCTCCAGCTCATATAAAAATGACCATTTTCTTTTACTGCAATCAATCCTCTGTCTAGGGATTCCATTTGTTTTTGACTGAATAATAAAGAACTGGATAGTTGGAAGACCAGTGCTATTATTAGGTTTTTATTCCAGGTATTTTTCATGTTTTTTTGTTGGTTTGGTTATAGAAAAAGCTGTATTTATCAATTTCTATACCATAGGACTAGAGAAAAGGGAATATGTTTAATGAGATAGCATCTTTTTTGTTAAATTTTTTTAAATGCATTAGCAATGATATTCTGTTTAGACTGATAAATTTTCGTTTTAATAGTTATAATTTTCTTTTTTGCTTGATCAAAAAAGAAACAAAAAAATCAAGTCTTTGCACCCTCGTCGGTCAAATTAGTTTTCGAATGCTAAAAGAAAAGAACTCGCTACGCTCAAACAGCTTTTCTTTTTACGCATTCTTCAAACATTTGACGCTCGACTGCGGCTGCTGAGGACGCTTAAACCTCACAATAATTGTAATAAAACAGATGTAAAAAAAAATCCTGAGAATTAAAAACTCTCAGGATTTAGCATATTAAAACATTTTTTCAAGACCTTCCCAGCGTACATCCCACTTCCCATCTTTAGGGAAACCCGGATTTTTTTCGGTAGTGCCATCCCAGCCCGCACACATCATCGCTACTGCCGTAAGCAGTCCTCCATTTCCTGGTAGGTAAATAGGCAAACGACCTTCCTGATAATTGTGTCCGTTAACCAAATACGTATTGGTTTGTACATTCATAAACAAGGCATCAACAGCTTTTTCAGGCATTTGTAAACGAGCTGCAGTCATGGCGGTCATTGGGAAATCCCAACCCCAGGTTTCTTTCCAGGACCAGGTTTTCCAAATCAAATCGAAGGTGTTCTTCATGATATTTTTGTCCAATAAAGTAGTTTCCGGCAGCATTCCGTATGTTCCAAAAACAGAAGGATGGTCGGTTTTGTATTCCGGATTGGTATAAGAATCGGTAGCACTTTCAGTAGCTAAATACACATTTTCCTGAACAGGCAGTTTAGATAATTGAGCAACAACATCCTTCCATTTGGCAACTTCCGGTTCGCCTAAACGTTTTTTCCATTCTAAGGCTGTATTTAAAGCCCAATTCCAATAAGCCAGTTCGTAGGTTGGGTTAAAGGTTTCTGAGGCTTTAAAGCGCTCCTGCGCCGGAATTACGCCGGGACCCAGAATGTATCTTTTTTTCTCTTTGTCATAATAAGCAAAAGAAGCCATGAAATCAGCAGTGGCAAAAACACGTTTTTTGTATAAATCCAAAGTGGCTTTGTCTTTATGATCGCGATACATTAATTCGGCAAAAGTGATAAAATGTGGCTGTTGCCAAATTAATAAGGCACCAATAGAAGAAGGTGCTTCGTTGCCATCAGGATCCGTCATTTTTTGCCATCTTACGCCATCATAACCTTGTCTTACGGCAATTTTTTTAGCATTGTCATAGACTTTGTTATACCAAGGCAGGCTTTTTTCTAACAAATTAGTCCTTCCCCATAGCGGATAATGAACGCCATGCCACCAGTGCATTTCTAAATGCGGTTTTCCATACCAACTATTGTAAGTCAGTCCTGTTTCCTGCGGCGGTTCGTTTCCTGCGCATTGAATTTTGGTTAAATATTGAGATAAAATTACTCTTCGTTCCAATTCGAAAGCACGGCTATCGGTACACTTAGAAAAATCGACTGCTGCTCCGCTTTTCCAGAATTTTTCCCATCCCGAAATGCTGCTGGATTGTATGGCTGCAATATCTGTAGTTGCCAATTTCCCTTTATGTGCCGGTGCAAATTCGCAGCTGAAAGCAAATTCACTGTTTTTTGATGGAGTCAGGATATAATAATGCACTTCTTTTTGGGCAATAGCCGCATTTCCGTTCCATTTCAGACCGATGTTATACGTAATCGAATCCATTTTATGCGTAATAATGGCTTCGTTTTTTCCTTTATTCGAAAGGGTGCTGGTATAAGCCAAATCGGCTTTCCACAGATTTCCGTTATCGCCCCATTTCATTGTTGGATAAGGAATGCGAAGGCGAATTTTCAATTGCCCTTTTTTCATCAAGTCAGAAGAGACTTTAACCCCAATAGCATCTTTTTCCTGATGCGAAGCCGTCCAGACTTTTACTGGAGTTCCTTCAAAAGTAAACGTACTTACAATTTCTCCTGTCCAGACATTCAGCGTTTGTTTGATATTTTTAATATCCGATGGATTGGCTAAAGCACCATCTTTTTTGTACAATTCAAAGCCTAAATTCCCTAATTGCAAACGATGTGCATTGGCACGAAAATATTCCACAGCTTTTGCAGCATGATCCGGTGTTTTTTGCTGTACAGAATAGGAAACTTTTCTCCCATTTTGGTCGAAATCCCTCAAGGTTTCTTCAAATTTATAATTTTCAGTATTGGGAACAGCGTTCCATCCCCATTCGGATTGCGTTCCCAATGGAACACCTGCCTGATAATAATCGGGGAAAGTTTGTAAACCGGTAGCGTCAACGGTAAAGGCAAAAGTTCCGTTTCCAACAGACAAAGATCCCAAGGTGTCAATTTTTGTAATATTAACATTGTGCCTGCTTACTAATGCTTTTCGGTCAATTTTTTCCTGTGCTTTTGCTGTGGTTATCAGCAAACACAAGGAGACTGCGATGAATACTTTTTTCATAAATTATAATTTAGTTGATTTTAAAGATAAAACCTGAAGCCGTTTCATATTTCCCACCTTGTGAAGCGGTAAACAGATAGGTGGCTTTTCCTTTTTGAAATAATAGTTGCGGTCTTTCGACTCTGCCGTAACGGTTTAAATGTTTTGGAGCCGGTGGTTGTGTAATGTATTTACTCAATTCCTGATAGCCAATTAATGGTTTTGACCAATGCTTACCATCTTTGGATTCCATGTATAGTCCTTTGTCAATTCCGTAAACGCCCATGTCCCGAGCTAACATTTTGAATTTCTTATCCTCGTACCAAACATAAGCATCTTCACATTGTTGATTATTTCCCATGTTGTGAAAATCCACAACCGGATTACCTTCGTATTTGACATAAGGCCCTTCTAGTGATTTGGCTATAGCCAAACCATATTTTCGATTCCCTTTAATCTCAAATTTTGGATGTACATAATCTTCGGTATCCAGTGATTTATAATACAACCAATACTCACCATTAGGATGTTTTATAAACGAAGGATTCGTAGTCAATAAATCATCCCATTCGCCTTCTTTTCCTGGAAGCAATAAAGGTTCGTCTGGTCTTGTCCAGGGGCCGTAAAGAGAATCGGCTGTAGCCAGACCAATGCGTTTGGTGTCCATTTTTCCATTGGAATTCCCTAAAAAGAATAAGGCATATTTTCCATCTACAAAATGAATACTCGGATTGTGGCAAGTAGTTGCATCCCAATAACCAGCGCCTCTCGGCGAAAGCACCGTACTTACATATTCATAAGGCCCTTCGGGTTTGTTGGCAACAGCATGAGCAATTTCAGAACTGCTGATCCATCCTCCCATGCCTTTGGATTTTGGCCAACGGGAAAAAAACACGTGAATTTTACCATCCGGTCCTTCAATGGGACTGTTGCACCAAACATAAAAATCTTCAAATTCTAAAGCGCGACCAACAGGACTCAGACTTTTTGCAAAATCGGAGAGTTTGGGTTGTTCGTCAGTTGTCAAAAAATCATGAGCATGTACAGGAAGTATAGCTGCTAATGAAGCCAGAAATGTGGTGCTGATAAATTCTTTTCTATTCATTTATTCCCGGTTTAATGTTAAACTCATAATCCCAATAATCACATCATTGGCAACGGCTTTGATTGATATGTTTTTTAAACTTTTATTTTTGTTCAACGGTATATCAATAATTGTTCCGGCTCCGCCTTCGATACCAAAATCACTGAAGCCTTTTATCGATTTAAAATCTTTAAAATCTCTGCTAATTGTTCCTGTTTTTAGATATACCCTTGGCGGTTTTTGCGCATCGGTGGTAAAAGCATAACCATCGGTATAATAATCCTGCTCAATAGGCCACCAATTTTCAGGATTTTTCAGTTCCAGTTTCTCGCTGCTTCCATCAGTGTAAGTTACTATAATTTCGCCATTGGTAAAACGGCTTTGCATTGGATTTGTCGTTCCCGCCATCATCAAATAAGCATGAGAGGCTTTTCCCGAAAGGGGAATTGCAAGTGATTCAGGAAAATTATCCCATTGGGAAACAAAAGCAATATTTTTATCGGCAGTGGACGTAGTTGTAAACGGAATACCCTCCGGACTGATAATTTGGTTGTTTGTTCCTGCTTTTGCTCTTAATCCCGAATCATCAATTATGGGTTTTATGAATGGATAACACCAGTTTCCAATTCCTTGTGTAGGAAGCTGAAGGCTTGGCGATTGCGCTCTAGGGCTGAGGTATTTGTTTTCAAAAATATTCGTGATTTTATCATTAAAAAGTCCATCCAGTTTTATAGCTTCCCATTTTGTTGTAGCATTGCTTGCAATATCCCAGTTGGTAAAACTCAATTTTGTTTTAGTTCCATCTTCAAAATTCATTTCAACCTGATTCGTTCCCGAAACCAATTGGTCTAAAGGAATTTCGATGCTGTTTTCTGAATTGGCTTTTAGACTGATTTTAGTATTGCTTGTTTTTTGATTCGAAAGAAGGAATCCATTTACTGTTTTAGACAAGTTGTTTTTGATGTTTACCATTGCATTTTGCCCTTTTATATAATTCGAAACAACTTCAAATTTAGGAGTGATTTTGAGGTCGATGGCTTGCCACCAAATCATTTCTTTTTGTTTCAATTTGACAAAAAATGACTTATTACCAACACCATTTGCCAATGCATTGATTTCATTATTGCTTAAAACAGTTTTTGCCAATGCGTTTTGGGTATCTTTTATTTCCAGAATAGTCGCTTTGTTTGTTGTAATACGAATGTTTTCGCCTTCGCAAATAGAGGAAACTACCGTTGGTTGTTCTAAGGTTTCATTACTCCAGATAATTTCGATTTTATATGCATCAGCATAAGGGCTTTCGATGCTTATTTTTGGACTTCCAACAGTTCCGTCAATCATTTTCCATTGTACTTCTTTTCCATTTATAGTCACTTTACTGATGCTTTCGTGAGTAGAGTTTACTACTAATTTCAAGTTCATTTTTGTTGAAAAATGAGGTGTAATTTGATAAATATCGGTATTTTTTGTTCTTTCGAAAGCAAAAGTTACATCAGGAATTTCAAGTGAAGCGTGATCCCAGGATTTTGGCAAACCGGGCTGAATAGTCAAAGTATTTTTGAGTGCAGCCGGTTGAATTCCGAAAAGACCTTCTACTAATGTTCGTCCTGCCATTCCTACCGGGTCGGCAAAATCGCGATACAATTCGCCACGAATCGCATCCTGAAACAGCAATTGTTCAAATCCACCCGGCGAAGCCCCCAGATACATACTTTCGATTAAACCACTTTCCCAAAGTTGGTATGCTTTTTCCGATTGTCCCCCTTGCCAATAAGCCAGTGAGGTATGCAGAATTTCAGCCAAAGCTACATTGTTTAGCGACCAGTCGTAAGGCTGCCAGTTGGTGGTGGAAATTATTTCCAGATTCTTTTTGTCTAAACCCTCGGCAGCAACCGGGATATGTGGGATTTCAGTATCTACATATCGTAGGACTTGATAGGCCTGAAAAGGATTCGCAATTTCGCTATCCAAGGCGTGATAGATAGTCCAGATAGCAGGCGTATCATGTGTGAATTGGTTGCCTAAAAGATCTTTATATTCGGCAAAAGTTCCTTTGTTGTTTTTCCATAATTTTTCCTGAATGGCCTGGTAAATATGAGCTGCTTCTTTGGTGTAAGGAGTGCCGTCTTCGCCTAGAATTTGAGCTAATTCTCCCGCCATTTTATTGGCAAAATAATTATAAGCGGAAGTATGTGTTACACCGCCACCGCTATATTGCAGTGCATCACTCGCCCAAATAGCCGCATAGGCATCGTACAATCCGTCGCCATCTACATCGTAATTTCTTTTTTCCCAGGCTAGATGTCTTTTGATAACGGGCCACATTTTTTTCAGGAAATCAATATCTCCCGTCCATTTAAAATGACGGATTAATTGGTCAATAAAAACCAAATTCATATCATAATGATGCGCCACTTTGTTGTTGTTCGGATTACGGCTAATGTAACCGCTGCTGAACATTGAAGTGCCCATTTTCTCCAGTTGACGGGCATAATTTCTTGTTGTATCAGGAACAACCGGACCAGATTCCGGCTCAATAACCTGTGAATTTCCATAGCTTTCAAAATGCGTTTTGGCTCTGTCATGCCAACCTAAAGGATCGGCAACATAGGCGCCACGCCAGGCGTTCAAGTACATTCTCCAGGCAACAGCTCCGTGCAGATAGGCTGGGTTTTCCCAAATAGCATCGGCAGCCATAGCTAATGCACCGCCTAAAGTATTGATGTAAGGATCGGGTGTGTTTACCTTGATTCGGTTAGCCAGAAGTTCGCTTTGAGCAAGGGCTTTTTTAAATTTTTCGGCTACAGCTTCCTGGCTGTTATTTTCAATTTTGCCTTTATTTTCAAATAACCAATAATTTCCGTCTTTCGAAAATTGATTCAATTGTCCCACAAGCATTGGAACAGAATCCGCTTTTGAAATATAGTTTTCTAAAGGTGTTTTTAAGAAATTGGCACTGGCTAAATGTGTTTTCGAATCCGGAAAAATGCCACTTATTGTTTGACTGTTCTCTGTTGTTTTTTTGTTGCTTGCAGAACCATAGGAAACACTAAAGCTGTTTTTGTTAATTTGGTATTGATTGTTAATGCAATATTCGGGTTGTAAATAAAACACCGATTCCGGATCACCGCCGATGTCTCCATTTCTTGAGAATTTTTTTCCACTGGCACCACCATAAGCCCAAATAAGCGAAGTGTTTTTAGGTACATTATTTCCAATAACTTTCAGAATAAAACCATCGCTGTCCGCCAAGGCAACAATTTGAATCGTCAAAGTAGCATTAGCGAGTAAGGCATCTTTTATTTGATATTCAACCGTTCCGGGAGTGTATTTTGTATTTATTTTATCGGCTTCGGTAATCCATTTGCTATTTTTTCCGTTGATTAATCCCAGTTTGAAATTACCGCCCATTCCGGGCATGTACATCGCAAATTCTGGTAAATCACCTGCTTCGACCCTAAAAGCGGTGTTTGTTCCGTATAAGGCACGATTGAATTTTCGGGTTCCATTTTTTAAAACAAAACTTTTGCCTTCAGGGGCATAATGGATTTTTCGTGTTTCTCCATGCCATAGTTTTTGACTTTGTGCAGACAAATTGGGTATAGCAAGAGAAAGACAGATAAGGGAAATGGAAACTTTAAATTTCATCGTATTCTTTGGTATCAAATAAAGTTTAAAAACGATGTACTTCAGTACATTTTTTACTTTAGCTTTTAAAATTTACACCGCAAATTCGCAAATTTTAAAAATAGTTGTAATTAGAATAATTTGCGAATTTGCGGTAAATATCGTTAATCCAATTTTGCTGATTTTGAAAAATCTACATTCTTTGAGTTTTCAATTTTCAGAGTCGAATGGTCTAAAGCATTTATAGTTACATTGTCTAAAATCCAATTGCTGCTATACGCAATGTTTCCAGCAGTTTCAGCTGTAATCTGTACGTTTTTCAGGTTTACGTTTTCGACAATGGATTCCTTTAATCCCGCTACCGAAATGGCTTTTTTAGCGCCTTTGATATCGATGTTTTTTAAATAAATATTTCTGAAAATAGGAATTCCTCTGGATTCAGGTTCTACCTTGGTCAACATTTTTTTCCAATGCGGAGGTAAAGTTTCTTCAGTATAACCGGCAGGAAGTTTAGAATAGCTGTAAGCAGGATTCCAATTCATCGAAACGGTGATAAAAGTACCTACACTTTCCATTTTTATATTTTCCATATAAACATCTTCCACAGTTCCTCCTCGATTAGTAGCTGACTTTATGTTCAATCCATTTTTAGTGCCATATCCTTGAATATTGGAAACATAGACATGACGAATACTGCCTGAAGTTTCGCTGCCTAAAGTGAATAAACCAGCGCCTTGACGCGCAATACAATCGCGAACCACCACATATTCAGTCGGGCGATTGACTCTTAATCCGTCCCAGTCACGCCCTGCTTTTAGACAGAAATTATCATCATTACAATCAATATCGCAGTTTTGAACTAATATCCATTTTGACGAATCGATATCTACTCCATCGGTGCTTGGACCATGTCCACCGATGTTGTTTCTTATTTTGATGCTATCAACGGTAATGTATTCCGAATACAATACCTGAACTGTCCAAAATCCTGCTCTTTGGATGTTTAAATCTTTAAGAAATACATTTTTGGAATTCGTGATTAAGATTGTTCTCGGACGTTTGGCATCATAATCTACAATCCATCGTAAATCTTTGGCTTCGTATTCTTTGCGCAAATTCCAATAATAATCCCAATGGACTTTTCCCTGACCATCGATAGTTCCTTCTCCATCAAGAGTTACATTTTTTTGATCTAAAACATTGACTAAAGCTGCTGGCCATTTCATTTCGATTCCAGCCACACGGGTATCGATTTCCGGGTAATCGGCAATGTTTTCGCTGCCCAAAATAGTAACTCCTTTCGGGACATTAAAATGCACGCCTTCTTTGATGAATAATGAACCGCTTAAGTAATTTCCGGGTTTGAAAGTAAGTGTTCCACCACCATTTTTACTGCATTCGTCTATGGCTTTTTGAATATTTTTAGTCGAAAGTGTTTTTCCATCATTTATTGCTCCAAAATCGTTCGCATAATAAATTTTAGACTTGATTTTGTTTTCTTTAGCGCCTACTTTGTTAATCCACTCAGGCTCAAAATTAGTCGAATGAGATGTTACCTGAGCTGTTTCTTTGCATGAAAAAAGCAAGAATAGTAAGGAGCTTAAAATGATATGGTATTGTTTCATTACAATTGATTTTATCTCCGAAAATCTTTATTTCATATCAAAAAGGTATCCTGTACTTGCCTGATTTTAAACTAAAATTATATAAATTGATAAAAACGGGATAGTTTTGGATAATTTAGTTTTGATTTTCGAACAAGTTATAGCTGTTTTAGTTTATTCACCGCCTAAGTTTACTTCTTTTGCGTCTTTTTGGAATTGTTCTTCCAGTTTATTTTTTAGTTTATTGGCTAAATTTTCGTGTTCCAGAATCAGGTTTTGTTTCTCTTCAGGATCTTTTTCGATATTGAAAAGTTCAAAAATGGTTGGGGCATTTTTATGTCTGGTACGGATTAATTTCCAGGGTTTTTCAGTAATACTTTCCTGTAAATGTCCTCGAATGTAGATGGATTGATTCGGGATAGAATCGTTAGTAACAATGGAGTTCCAAATGTTTTTTCCTTCCACTGTTTTAGGGATTGTTTTGGCTCCGGCCAAAGACAAAATAGTAGGCATTAAATCGTTTACCGAGATGTAATTTTGATTTAAAGAGCTGTTAATTTTGTTTTTCCAATAGATAATTGCCGGTACTCTTACTGCTCCTTCATAATTTGTGGTTTTCCAGTCTCGCAGCGGATAGTTGCTTCCTAAAACGTCATTTGCAGCATGTCTTCCTTGGTATTGGTTTCCCGGAATCCATTTGTCCATTGCACCATTGTCGCTCATGAAAATAACAACGGTATTTTTGTCTAAATGCTGTTGTTTTAAAGTTTTTAATATTTGCCCGATGCTGTAATCTAAATGCGACATTGCAGCGGCATAATCTCTTCGGGAGTTGTTTTTAATGGTTTTTAAATAAGGTTTTTTCCATTTGTCTTCTTCCTGCAAAGGAAAGTGCGGAGCGCTATAACTCAGCTGAATGTAGAAATTTTTAGAAGGGTCTCTTTTAGTTTTAAGCCAGCTAATGGCTTCGTTTTCGACCAAATCAGTAACGTGTCCTTTTTCGGTAATAAACTGTCCATTTCTGTGCCAACTTGGATCTCCGTTTTTGTATTCGTGGCTGTATTGGTCAATTTGCCCATGCAAAAAGCCATAGGAATAATCAAATCCATAGACTTTAGGACCACTGGATGGATTTAAGCCCAAATGCCATTTGCCAAACAAAGCGGTTTGGTAATTTTGCTGGTGTAAGGCTTGTGGTAAAGTGGTAACATCACTTGGAAGACTTAAATTGCTTTTGTCACTTATAGGCGCTACAATTCCCATACGACTGGAAGGTCTTCCTGTAAAAAAGCTGGCTCTGGATGGAGAGCAGGTAGGAGCAGCGTACAAGCGGTTGAGTTGTGCGCCGTTTTTGGCAAGCCAATCAATATTCGGAGTGTGAATTTCCGAACCATTATAGCCCACATCATTCCAGCCTGCATCATCAGCAACAATAACTACAAAATTAGGTGTAACAGGAGGAACGGTTTTCTTTTCAGTTGTTTGACTAAAAGTTGAACTCCATAAAAATAATGTTGTTATGCTGCTGATGACGAGTCTGTTCATGAATTGTATTTGAAAATTATTTACTGGCTTTTTAATTGTAATGAGCTGTCGTTGATATCAAAATTATTGTTTTTAAGCATCAGAATAATTTCTGATCCGGCTAAAATTACTGGTCCATAACCATGAGCTGCAAAAACATTAATTGGACGGTAGTAGTAAAAAGCAGGGTCAAATCCCATTCCGGTTCCTACACAAGTTCCTTCCACTTCTCCTTTGTCGTTTACTTTTGTAGCAACGGCATTCCAGGCTAATAATGCCGCAGGAGCATAAGCTGCTTTGTCAATATAGCCTCTGTTGATAGCGCGGGTAATAGAATAAGCATAAATGGCAGTTGCCGATGTTTCTAAGTAAGTATCATTACGGTCAATCAACTGATGCCAAAAACCGGTTCCATCCTGATAAGAAACCAAACCTTTGATATGTGCTCTTAGCTGATTTAAAACCATATTGTATCCCGGATGGTCTTTTGGTAAAACTTCTAATAGTTCCACCATCGTCATTACTGCCCAGCCATTGGCACGAGCCCAATGAAATTGTGGATGTTCTTCCATTGATTGCACCCAGCCGTGCATGTATAAGTTTTTTTGGCTGTTAAACATTCGTTCTGAGAATTGTTTTACTTGTTTAACGGCATCATCATAATATTTGACATCTCCTGTTAGTTTACCCATTTGTGCCAAAGCTGGAACTGCCATAAATAAATCGTCTAGCCATAAAGTGTTGGGTTGCGGTCTGTTTCTGGCCAAGGTTCCATCGGTAAGACGAAATTCCTTAGTACTGATGTAGTTCATGAAATCATCAATTAGTGGTCTCAAATCAGTTTTTGATCCTGCTCTTTGTGCTTTAATCATCGAGGCAGTAACTGCACCACCATCATCCAAAGCATGCGGCATTAAAAAACCATGAACTGGTGAAGGGAATTTACTGTTTTTTTGCAGTTCTTTTTTGTAATAAGGAGCAATATCAGCGATTAATTTTAATCGTTTGTTAGTATAATCGGCATATTTTGGATCGCCTGTTGCTTCAGTAGCCAAAAGCATTCCGGCATAAGTTACTCCCCATTCGTAGCTGGTTAGTCTAAAAGTTCCGGGAGCAAATATGGTGTTTTCATTCAGTTTTTTCAGGTCGGTTACTTCCTGCTTTGTTTTGCTGTCTATCAGGCTGGCAGGAGTTGTTTTTTCTAAAAAAGTATATATTTTATCTATAGTTGCTTTGATTTCCTGCGTTGTTTTTGCTCCATAAGGAGTTGGATAATCGGGTTGCAAAAGATGCAACGGTGCTGTAACATCGTTAGCGGGTTGCTGCGCATTTGCAAGCGTTGGAATTGCCATTATTGCTGCCGCAACGCCTATTTTAATTCCAGTGGTGAATGCTTTGGTTCTCATTTTACTAAAATTTTGGTGGTTAGTTAGATTTTTAATAGCTATCATTTTACGGCCACATCCCAGACTTTTGACAATTGGGAAGTCCCTTTTGGTCCTTGAATTTTTAAAATTACAACATATTTTCCGGCTTCTTTATATTGATGAATCGGATTTTGTTCAGTTGAGGTAGTTTTGTCTCCAAAATCCCAATTCCAGGATTGGATTTCGCCTTCAGATTCATCGACAAAGGCGACTTCTCTTTTGTCCATATTGACTACTTTAAAAGACCATTTGGCTTCGATATCTTTTTTGAATTGTTTTTCCAAAGGCATTAGTTTAAAAGGCAGACTGTAGGAAGCATTTCCATACATTTTATGTTCTTTTGAAAGGTTCCAAAAGCCGTTGTTTTCCTCTTTTTTAACATTGTCATAATCGATAATTGCCCAGCAAAGACCTATGTTTTTGTTTTCTGTCAATATGGATTCCACCGCTCTTGAAGGATCATTTCCTGCATAATCAAAAGGAGTTATCCAGAATTCCAGGGTTAATTTTCCGCCTTGTCCCGGTTTAAAATCATAATGATACGATGCATTGGCATAAGGCAGATTTTTAATCCAAGGCTGACTGCCCCAAACCATAGTCCAGTCTTTTTCGACGGCAGGAGTAAAAATATGATAGTTTTGTGCATGAACTCCTTGATAGGAAAAATAGGCGTCCATTGTGTTTGTCAGAGTTGGATTTGGATGAAAACGATCAATAAACGGACCGCCAGACTGGTCGGCATCGACTATGAGTTCGAAAGTATCGTTATGTAATCCCGGAAGCGAGAAATCCCAATAATCATCATAAGCTTCATAAAGAAAATACAAACGATTGAGTCCTTTTACCCAGCCTACTTTTACGCTAACATCAAGGTTTTTTGAGTCGGCTTTGGGCTGTTTTCCACTGTCGTCCCATAATTGATCCATGCCTACCACGTAGTTTTTAGGGACCATTTGCCAATCCTCGCTATTTCCATCAATCGTTGGAATTTTATTGGCAGGAAATTGAAAAACCTGAAAACTTCTATTGTCCTGAGCATTGGTTTGGATGCCAATGAATAGCAGTAATGTTAAAGACAAGCCGTATTTTGCTTTTGTTTTAAAATTGAAAAAGGATTTGATTCGAAAAATCATTAGTTGTTGATTGAGAACTGTTTGGATAGTAAAAATATTTATAAATATTTGATTGTTAAAATAATGTTTTCTGTTTTCTAAAAAGCCCCAACAAAATGTCGGGGCTTAAACTAAAAACTCACTCTAAAACTAAACTAAAAACTAAATTATTATTGTCCTAAAAGGATTAAATTTCTCTTTTCTTGAACTTGATAAAAAATCAAGTTTGACTTTTTTTATAATATTCAAAAAATTAAACTGAATTAATTTTGATATTATTAATACAACAATATTAGAGTTTTGATTTGATATTAGAGTCCTGTACTATCCTGTTTTTTAAAGAATAAGGGAGGTTTTGTGAAAAAAAACAGCCAACAGTATTAAAAAAATACTGTTGGCTGTTTTAAAATGGGGCGTATTAAATTTAAAAAGATGTTTTTTAAATATACTGATTGATGATATTTTCGAAAAGTTCTTGTTTTCCGCTTTTTAAATCCAATTCACCGTTTTCTAAGGCAATTTTGTATAGATCTTCTAAGCCTAATTTCCCGTTTTCGAAGTCTTTCCCTTTTCCAGCGTCAAAAGAGCTGTATCTTTCAGTTCTTAATTTGTCATAAGGAGAAGAAGAGATGATTTTATCAGCAGTTAGTAAGGCTCTTGCAAAAGTATCTGCACCACCAATGTGAGCTAAGAATACATCTTCCATATCAGTTGAGTTTCTTCTGATTTTAGCATCAAAATTAACTCCACCACCTTGTAATCCACCTGCTTTTAAGAAAACTAGCATCGCTTCAGTAGTTTCCTGGATATTGTTAGGGAATTGGTCTGTATCCCATCCGTTTTGATAATCGCCACGGTTTGCATCTAAACTTCCAAGCATTCCGGCATTGGCAGCTACTTCAATTTCGTGTTGGAAAGTATGTTGTGCCAGTGTAGCGTGATTTACTTCGATGTTGATTTTGAAATCTTTCTCTAAACCGTATTTATGCAAGAAACCAATTGCTGTAGCCGAATCAAAATCATATTGATGTTTCATTGGTTCCATTGGTTTTGGCTCGATAAAGAAGTTTCCTTTAAATCCTTGAGCACGTGCATAATCTCTGGCTTTTACTAAAAATTGTCCCATGTGGTCTAATTCACGTCCCATATCAGTATTTAACAAAGACATATAACCTTCACGACCTCCCCAGAAAACGTAGTTTTCACCGTTTAATGCAATAGTCGCATCCAAGGCTAATTTTACCTGTCCACCAGCTCTGGCTAATACATTAAAATCAGGATTAGTAGAAGCTCCATTCATGTAACGTGGATTTGAAAAACAGTTTGCAGTTCCCCAAAGCAATTTAATTCCTGACTCGGCTTTCTTTTGTTTTAGATATTCAGTGATAGCTGCTAATCTGCTTTCTGATTCTGTAAATGTTGCTCCTTCCTGAACTAAATCGTAATCATGGAAACAGAAATAATCAAATCCCATTTTGCTAATGAATTCAAAAGCTGCATCGGCTTTGTCTTTAGCTGCCTGAATTGGGTCGTTTGATTTATCCCAGGCAAAGTTTTGAGTTCCAGGTCCAAATGGATCTGAACCTTGTCCGCAGAAGGTGTGCCAGTAAGCAATAGAAAATTTAAAATGCTCACGCATTGTTTTTCCAGCTACGATTTGGTCTGGATTATAATATTTGAATGCTAACGGATTGTCAGATTCTTTTCCTTCAAATTTGATTTCGCCAATACCCTTAAAGTATTCTTTACTTCCTATAATTGCCATTTTTTTGTTTTTAGTTTATTTATTTATAATTAGTTCTAGTTCTTTTTTCCAGTTTTGATATGCTATTAAATAAGGAGTGCTATTTTTTAATGGCATAAATGTCATTACGTGGTCGTTTTTGATGATGTTATCACCAAAAGTTTCGTAATCACCATCAATTAAACCCACTGCTCTTGCAGCTCCAACAGCTCCGGTGGTGTTGTAGATTTCTATTTCGTGTCCAATTAATGTGGCTACGGTATTCGAAAAAATTTCGGAGCGGAATAGATTGTCGTTTCCCGCTCGGATAACATTTATTTGTGCATTATCGGCTTTCATGATTTCCATTCCGTAAACAAAAGCAAAGGCAATTCCTTCCAGAGTAGCGCGGTACAAATGTCCATGCCCGTGTTTGTTGAGGTTTAAATTCAAGAAATGACTATCAATGTTTTTATTGTTAAACATTCTTTCAGCTCCGTTTCCAAAAGGAATCACAATAACACCATCTGAACCTACCGAAACTTCTTCGGCTTTAAGGTTCATGTTTTCATAAGAATCCATTCCGCAATGGTTGCGTAACCAGCGGTATTGAATTCCTGCTCCATTAATACACAATAATTTACCTACTGTAGGCTTTTCGTTGGTATAATTAACATGTACAAAGCTGTTGATTCTGGAAGTTTCTTTCGATTTTAATTTATCAGTAACTGCATAAATAACTCCCGATGTTCCTCCAGTTGCGGCTACTTCTCCAGGTTTTAAAATATTCAGTGATAAGGCATTGTTGGGTTGGTCACCAGCACGATATACTACAGGAATACCAACAGGAAGTCCTGATTCTTTAGCTCCTTTTTCGTTCAGGAAACTTTGGTTTGTGAAATTGTCTACAATCGTTGGGGTCATTGATGAGTCAATTCCATAATATCTCAACAGCCAATCGGCTACTTCGTTTTCTTTGTAATCCCAAAGCATTCCTTCGGACAGACCGTTTTTGGTTGTGTTTATTTCACCTGTCAATTTGTAAGCTATAAAATCGCCAGGCAACATGTATTTGTAAATTTGATCGTAAATTTCAGGTTCGTTTTCTTTTACCCAAGTCAATTTGGATGCCGTGAAATTTCCCGGTGAATTCAGTAGGTGAATGGCACATTGCTCTTCGCCTAAGTCTTCAAATGCTTTGTCGCCAATTTCTACTGCCCGGCTATCGCACCAGATAATGGAATTTCGCAACGATTTTCCATCTTTGTCTACTACAACTAATCCGTGCATTTGGTACGAAATACCAACGCCGGTTATTTTTGAAGCATCAATATTGGCTTCTTTGATAGCTCTTTTGCTGGCAATACAACAGTATTCCCACCACATTTCAGGATCTTGTTCCGCCCAGTCTTTATGATAAGCTGTAATTGCCATTTCATCGGCTGGTTCATGCAACGTGATGATTTTTTTTCCAGTTGCTGCTTCAACCAAGGCAACTTTGACTGAGGAGCTGCCTATATCATATCCTATATAATACATAATTTATAATGATTCTCTTATTATTAAGTTTGTTGGTACGTATGTTTTTAAAGGTTCATCTTTAGTGACAAATTCGGCTGCTTTTATTCCTAATTGGTTAAAATCAGTTGTAACAACTGAAATTCCTTTGTAGATGAATTTTTTCATTGGGGTTTCATTATAGGATAAGAAACCAATGTCTTTTCCGGGTTCTAATTTTTTTTCTCTACATTGTTCTAAGAATATTCCCAGAATGCGGTCACTTACACTTATATATGCTGTGTTTTCCTGAAGAATGAAATCGCTAAGTTTGTAGATGATTTTATGTTTGAAATTAAAATCAGAACAGAATTTTTTGAAATAATCCAAAGTCTCTTTAGGGTGATATGTAAATGACGGATAGACAAAGATTATTTCTTTGTATTTTTTAAATAAATCCTCTCCTTGTTTTAGGGCATCATAAAAAGCTTTACCAAAATCTTGAAACACATAATTGTTTTTAGATTTTGAATGAATATTCCAGTCAATCAATAATAATTTTTCGTTGGATATTGATGTTAATGTCGAGGCGACTTCTTTGTCATCAAAGTTCATCACAACATATTTATAGTATTTCCCAATGCTGTTGTTAATGATAGTTTTGAAATTATCAATATTATAATGATGGAATTGTACATCTACAATGATGTTGTCGGCCAAATTATCAATGAAAGAATGATAAAGTACTTCTTTGTATGCTTTGAAGGTATCAAGGACTAATAATACTTTTCTGGTTTCCCCTGCAACAAAGTAACCTTTGTTGGGTACGGAGTCAATTAATTTTTGCTCTTTTAAAATTGAATAGGCCTTGAAAACAGTGTCTCTTGATAATTTGTTTTTTTGACAGATGCTATTGACAGAAGGTAGGAGTTGGCCTTTTGCGAGTATGTTTTCGGCAATGGCGTTGTTTATAGAATTGACTAATTGCTGATATTTAGGAATATCGCTTTCGTGATTAATTTTGAAAGTAAAATTGCTTTTCATTTTTGTGCTGTTCTGTTCCGGTATGCAAATTTAAACTTTATTTCTAATAAATAATATAGGTAGAGGTGTTTTTTTAATTTTTTTTAGGTTTTTTGATTTTGATGATAAGTTGTTGAGGTTGTTTTGTGTTTGTTGGATTTTTAATTGAAATGATTGCGTTTTTTTTAAGTGCCTGATAGTTAGGTGATTTGTGTTTTTTATCTTTATTGTTGTTTTGATGAAATCTTCTTGTTTAGTTTAATCAGAAAGGTAAATATTTTAAGGTGTAGTTATAAAAATGAAATTCTAACCCTTTGGTTTTTGATTAATTAACATGTTTAATCTTGATAAAAATATATTTGTTTAAGACCTTGGGAATTATTAACAAAAGATTGGTTTTATTTTGGTACAGGACAGTATAGCGAAATTCTGTATTATGATTTGAAATATTTTCTTAATTACAAAATATATGTTAAATTAATATATATGTTTTTTGTGCATTTATTTAGGGGGGTGTAATGTTTTATAAGCCTAATAAATTCAATGTTTTTTCTATTCTTAAAATATTAGGAAATACAATGTGATATGTATATTTAATGTTGTTTTTTTTTATATATACATGAAAAACAGGATACGGCAGGATAGATGTAATAAGTTGAACATATAACTTTGAAAAGTTAAAACTTAGCAAAAAATAGTTAAAAAAAACACAAATTAATTTATTCACCACTTTATAAGCTAACCAAATAATGAAGAGAAAAATTAACTACTATTTATTAATCATGCCACTTCTGGCTTTATTTGCCAGTTGTAGTCGAGACGCATTTGATGAGTACTATGGGCGTCCGGATTATCTCGAAGATCCAATTTACCAGCAGTTGGATACCAGAGGTAATTTTAAAAATTTTACTGCTTTAATTGAAAAAGCAGGCTACAAAGATATCTTGAGTAAATCAGGATATTGGACTATGTTTGCACCTAATGATGCTGCTTTTACTAAGTATTTTCAGGAAAAAGGAATATCTGACGTAAGCAAGATTGATGATGCTACTGCATCTAAAATTGTTAAATACGCACTTGTTTATAATGCTTTTAGAAAAGACCAGCTTTCGGATTACCAATCATCAAAAGGATGGGTGGCAGATAATGCTTTTAGAAGGAGAACTGCCTTTTATGATGGTTACGTTACAAGAGATGTTAATGGAGTTCCTACCGTTACAGTAGCCGCTAATCGTAATGGAGCCTGGTTTGCAGGAGATAATAATAATAAGTATGTTACTTATTTTACAGATGAATATTTTGCTGCTAAAAATTTGAGTGCTACTGATTTTAATTTTTTCTATCCAAGTGGTCAATATACGGGTTTTAATCTTTTTGACTCTAAAGTAGTACAAACTGATATTGTTGCTGAGAATGGTATTATCCATGAGGTTGATAAAGTAAATCTTCCATTATTGAATATCGAACAGTATTTAGAAGAAGATAGTAAAAAAGCAGTTAGCAAATACAGCGAGTTTCGTAAACTTATAGAGAATAATTTAATTATTTATGGTCTTAGTCAGACTGCTACAACTAATTACTACAACTACACTGGTAAATCGGATAATGTTTATGTAAGGTTTTATGATCCTACTTTGGCATTCTCACCTAATAATGAAAATTATGTGAAATTAGAAGATAATGATGGTCAGGCCGATGCCTATACTTTGTTCGCACCTGAGAATAATGCTTTTATAGATTTTAGAGATAAAATTTTGCTTAAGCATTACTCCTCTGTTGCTGCGCTGCCTAGATATGTGATACAGGATTTAGTCAATGCTCACATGGTTCAGGGGGCTGTATGGCCAAGTTTAAAAGAGAATTATATCAATGGTTTAAAAGAAGAATTACGATTTGATTTCAATACTGATATTACAGATAAACAAGTTTTAAGTAATGGATTCTTTTACGGAACTAATAAAGTTCAAAAATCTGATTTATTCTATAGCGTTTATACTTCGGCATATTTAGATCCTGATTTTTTGCTTGCTACAAGATTGTTGAATGAAACTCCGGAAAATTATAAAGGAATGGTTAGTGATATCAGTCAGAAATTCACTCTTTTCTTGCCTTCTGATGCAGTGTTGAAAAGTTTAGGGATTAGCTATGATTTTGATAAATCAGCTTGGGTCTATAGTACTAAGACTGATCCCCGTAATAAGTTATTAAGACTTTTGTATAACTGTATTGTTCTTACACCAAATGGAGAGTTGGATAATATTGGAACTACTTCGGGTATCATTCGTACCGGAGATGATGAAATTCCGGGTGAGTACATAAGATGGAATAATAATAAAATTTATGCTGCAGGAAATGATGAGGATGGTACTTATGTTAACATAGTAAAAAAAGAGGTGCAACAAAATGGTACTGTTTATTATATTGATAATTTACCAAAATATGCTGAGAAACTACAAGGTTTGGCAATAGAGAAATTAGCACCAAACAGTACTTCGCAATTTTATAGCTTTGTCCAGTATTTAAAAAATTCATCTATTTATACTGCAGCTACAGGTAAAATTGAAGGTGTTGAGTTGGGTAGTTCTTATACTTTTATAGTGCCAAATAATGCTGCAATTGCGAAGGCGATTACTGATGGAGTACTTCCGTCAAATCCTGCTACTACAGTACAAGGAGAGAAAGATTTAATTGCCGATTTTATCCGTTACCATATTATAGTTAAAACTGTTTCAAATGATGGACTTTCAATAGGACAGTTTGAAACCTTAAGGAAAAATAGTAAAGGAGATAAAACTTATGTTGGAGTGAGTAGCACTCCGGGATCATCTAGTGTCCCTGGAACATTGACATTTAAGGATGTTTCTCCAGTAACTAATAATAATGCGGCTGCTAAAATTATTGTAGCAAGCAGTAATAACTTAGCAGATAGATCTTTAATTCAATTAGTGGACAACTATCTTAAATATACGGAATTCTAATGAGACAACAAATTACAAATATATTACGCAGTTTTACATTTGCCTTAGTTATTTTGGCTGCTTTACCTGCATTAGCACAACAGCCTAGTACTGCTCTATTAGTTCGAGGTCAGGTTATAGATGCTAGTGATAATCAAACCATTCCTATGGTTACTGTTGCTGAACAGGATACTGATAATCGTACTGTAGGAGGTGTGGTAACTGATATTGATGGAAATTTTGCCATTCGTGTTAAAAATCCAAATAATAAATTATTGATTTCAACTATAGGTTATAAATCTCAAGTTGTATCGATTAATGGGAGGCAGTCCATTAAGGTTAAGTTGGTTTCAACGGTAGAATCTTTAAAAGAGATTGTTGTTACTTCTAAAAAATCATCAGATAATGGATTGATGAGAATTGCAGATCGTGATCGTACTACGAGTTCGGTGAGTATTAATGCTGCGGATTTAGAAAATACGCAGGCAGCGTCTATTGATGAGGCTTTACAAGGACGTTTGTCAGGTGTGGATATTGTGGCTAATAGTGGTGATCCAGGAGCAGGTATGCAAATCCGTATTCGTGGTACTTCTTCTATTACAGGTTCTTCAGATCCATTAATTGTTGTTGATGGTATGCCTTATGAAACTTCAGTACCTGAAGATTTTAATTTTGGTTCAGCTGATGAACAAGGTTATGCAGCTTTAATTAATATTGCTCCTTCAGATATTGAAACCATTACTATTTTAAAAGATGCAGCTGCTACTGCTATTTGGGGTTCTCGTGCAGCTAGTGGGGTTTTGTTAATTACTACTAAACGTGGAGGAGTAAGTGCACCAAAGATTACTTATACTTATAGAGGAACTTATTCTAAGTTGCCACCTACTATTCCAATGTTAAATGGAGATCAATACTCGCAATTGATTCCTGAGGAATTTATGAATAGAAATGGAGTGCCTTTGAATACTTTAAACGTAAAGGAGTTTCAATACGATCCACAAGATGTATACTACTATAAAAACTATAGCCAAAATACCAATTGGGTAGATGCTATTACTCAAGTTGGTATGACTGGTGATCACAACCTTTCTTTAAGTGGAGGAGGACAAAAAGCCAGATATTTTACTTCTGTAGGTTATCTTAAACAGAAAGGGGTTACTATAGGTACTGGTTTAGAAAGGGTAAATGCAAGGTTGAACTTAGATTATGTGGTTTCTGATCGTATTAAGTTCAAGACCGATATTTCTTATACTCATACAGATACTGAACGTAATTATGTTAATTCAAAGGATACTGAAGACAAAATAAGAAGTGTTGCTTATACTAAAATGCCTAATATGAGTATTTATGAATTTGATGCATCAGGTAATTTAACACCTAATTACTTCTCCCCTGCAGGGAATGTTCAGGGAACCTATGGAAGTACTTACAATCCACTTGCTATGGCTGAATTAGCTAGTAACGATATCTCAGAGGATCGTGTTGTACCTCACTTTAATTTGAGTGTAGATATTATTCCTAAAGTATTTATGTCGACTTTCGACTTACAGTTTGATTATTTGTCCAGAAAAAACAAATCTTTTTTACCTCAAAGTGCGACAGGTCGTCCATTTACTGAAACAGTAGTAAACAGAGCTGCAGATGCTGATTCTGATCAGGCTAGTATTATTACTAAGACGAATTTTATTTATACGCCTAACATAGGGGAAAACCAGACTTTTCAAGCTTTATTGTCATTGCAATCTAATGATTTCCGTTATACTTCACATCAGGCAATGACCTCAAATACGGCTTCGTCTTTATTGACTGATCCATCAAATCCTTCCAGAGCAGAAACAGGAACATTGTCTGCTTCTAATACACAGGCAAGAAATGTAGGAGCGGTGTTTAGTGCTCAATATGGCTTGTTAGATCGCTATATTATAAATGTGGGTATAAGAGCTGATGGTAATTCAAAATTTGCTGCAAACAACAGATATGGATATTTTCCTTCTATATCTACCCGTTGGAGGATTTCAGGAGAACCTTTTATGAAGAATATAAAAAATCTGGATGACTTAAGTATGAGGTTGAGTTATGGACATTCTGGAGGAGCACCTAAATATGATTATCGGTTTTTTAATATTTATGATAATTATGACACCCAATATTTAGGTATTAATGGTATTATTCCAACAAATATGCAATTGACTAATTTACGTTGGGAAACAAAAATTGGTAAAAACTTAGGATTCAATCTCCAAATGTTTAACAAACGTTTGAGTATAGATGCCGAAATATACCAAACGACTACTAAGGATCTTCTTTTTAAAGATCTTGATGTGAGTTCGGTTTCTGGGTTTACTAATGTATCTGACCAAAATGTAGGAACAATGAAAAATAGAGGATGGGAAATAGGAATTAATGCCACTCTATTGAAAACTAAAAAATGGAAAATGGATTTTAATTTTAATATTTCTGCTAATCAAAACATGATTACTGAAATATCAGAGTATTATCCAAATGAAAGTGGAAATACGGATAGAAATGGAGAATTCAAACGTTTTCTGCAAGTAGATAATCCTTTTGGGTCATTTTATGGATATAGATTTAAAGGAGTTTATAAAGATCTTGAGGCAACTAAAGCCAGAGATGCCAGAGGAAATGTAATTGTAGGACCTAATGGTCAGGATGTATTGATGCGTTTCAATTACCCATTAACTGATTATACCTTTCAACCAGGAGATGCTATTTATGAAGATATCAATAAAGATGGTA
This sequence comes from Flavobacterium sufflavum, assembly GCF_004016525.1. GTDB lineage: Bacteria > Bacteroidota > Bacteroidia > Flavobacteriales > Flavobacteriaceae > Flavobacterium > Flavobacterium sufflavum. Next base: position 33,517 of record NZ_SACJ01000001.1, on the reverse strand, counting down.
ACATTGACAGTCGTGATGTAGTGTATTTAGGAAACAGTAATCCTAAACTATCAGGAGGTTTTGGTCCAAATATAAGTTTGAACAACCAATGGAAACTAAATCTTTTCTTTACGTATCGTTTGAATTATGATATTGTTAATGATACAGATATGAAAACCACTAATATGTATGGCTGGAGCAATCAAAGTACAGCAGTTTTGTCTAGATGGCGTAATCCGGGTGATGTGACTAATATGCCAAGAGCGGTTTATGGTACAGGTTATAACTGGTTAGGTTCTGATCGTTATGTGGAGGATGCTTCTTTTGTTCGTCTTCGTTCAGTAAGTCTTAGCTATAGTTTTGGTAAAAATCTATTGAAAAAATTGAATTTAGATGAAGTAAGGTTGAACGTAATTGCAGATAACCTGTATACTTTTACAAAATACAGAGGTCAAGACCCAGAGGTGAGTATGGGACCTGGTCCTTTTGGGATGGCTTTAGATAAGGCTTCTACACCAGCTACCAAACGTTTTTCATTTGGTCTAACAACTCGTTTTTAAAAAAAATATATTTATGCAAACTAAAATAAAAACAATATTAGCAATCTTTATACTTTTTGTTTCGGCAAGTTCGTGCGACAATTATTTAGATTTGCGTCCTCAGGATGGAATTGTTCGTGATGAATTCTGGAAAACCAAAGAGGATATACAAGCTGCTGTAATAGGAATTTATTCTTCTTTATTGAGTTCTCCTCCAGGTGTAAGTGATAATTTTACAATGACTGAATATTTATTCATGTATGGTGAGTTGAGAGGAGGTATGCTGGCGGAAGGACTTAATGTTACTGAAGATCAGAGGGATATTATGAATTCTAATATTATAGCCTCAAATGAGGTGACTAGTTGGGCAGCTTTTTATAGAACCATCAATTATTGTAATACGGTTATCGATTTAGCTCCGGCAGTTAAAAATGAAGATCCAACTTTGACTGATACGCAATTAAAGCATTTTCTTTCTGAAGCATTGGCAATTAGAGCTTATTTGTACTTTACTTTAGCTCGAACTTTTAAAGATGTACCTTTAAAATTAAAAGCTACTTTAAGTGATGCCGAAAATTTTCAAATCCCTACAAGTACTCAATCTGAAATTTTTACTCAGGTAATTAAGGATTTAAAATTGGCTGATGAATATGCTGTTGAAAATTACGGAAGTGCCGCTTCTAACAAAGGGCGCATTACCACTTATGCTATTAATGCTATGTTAGCGGATGTTTATTTATGGACAGAAGATTATCAGGGAGCTCTTGATGCTACAAAAAAGCTAACGGATTCAGGAAAATTTGCATTGATAGAAACTTCATCGAGTACTTGGTTTAATACTGTATTTGCCAAAGGGAATTCAACTGAAAGCGTATTTGAATTTCAATATACAACATCTAATTTAGGACCGTTTTATAATATTTTTTCATTACGTCCACAATTTAAAGGGGGAGCACTTTTAATGGATCAGGTCTTTGGAATTGATTCTAATAATGCTGAAAATAGAGATATTCGTGGAGATTTTGCATCATTAATTAGTGCAACAGGTGAAATTTATAAATTCACTGGTCTAAATAATTTTGAAAAGAAAACGCTGCAAGAGGCAGATACACATTGGTTTGTGTACCGTTATGCCGACGTACTGTTGATGCAAGCAGAAGCCTTAACAAGATTAGGAGGCCAGGTGAATGGACAAGCAGCACTTGATATTATTGCTGATATCCGATCAAAACGTAGAGCTATTTCACAAACAGCTAAAACTATTACTGCAACTGCAACTAATAAAGATGACATCATAGATTATATCTTAGCTGAACGTGCCCGTGAATTAGCTTTTGAAGGAAAACGTTGGTATGATGTATTGCGTGTTGCTCGAGCTAATAATTACGAACGTAAACAACTGTTAATTGATTTAGCGGTAGCCACTGCACCTGTAAATCAACAACAATCCATTATTGCAAAAATTAAGGATCCAAATAGCCATTATTTACCTATTAATGCGAATGAACTTTATACCAATAAAGCCCTAGTACAAAATCCATTTTATAAATAAAAAAAAATTAAGTCATGAAAAGATTATTAAGATTGCCTAGCCTGTTGAGACTTACTTTAGTATTTTTAATAGCTTTAGTGTTTCAAAATTGTTCTGAACAAAAAATAAAAGAAAGTACCGATGAAACTCTTAATATTACTGGATATATAAGAGAAAATCCAAATTATTCTATGTTTTTAAAAATTTTGGATCTTACTAATTCTGCATCATTTATGAATACTTATGGTACTTATACCTTATTTCTTCCTACTAATGATGCGGTAAAGCAATATTTAACAGATGTTGGTGCTACTTCATTAAGTGATGTGCCATTAAAAGATTTGCAGGATATAGTTAAACTGCATATTTTAGATAAAAAAATCAGTACTACTGAATTTACTGATGGAAAAATTGCTGTCCCAAGTTTATATGGTCAATATTTGATAACCGGTGCTGCTAATATTAATGGAGTTTCCAGTGCAACGATTAACAAAACTTCCAATGTTTTAACCTCAAACCTAGTAGTAGGAAATGGTGTGATTCATGTAATTGACAAAGTGTTACGTGTTGCCGATAAAACTCTGGCTCAAACTATTGAAGCTAATCCAAATCTTTCATTGTTTACTGAGGTTTTAAAAGCTACAGGATGGTATGCTAAATTAAACCAGCCAGTTACTTATGATGCAAACAATGTAGGTAGCCATCTAACTGTTTTAGCACAAACAAATGCGGTGTTTGAAGCAGCTGGTTTAGGGACTTTAGATAAAATTAAAACAAGATACAGTAAGCCAATTGCACCTGCAACAACAAGTGATCCTACTAACGCAAAAGATAGTTTGAATTTATTTGTACAATACCATGTATTGCCTCGATTGAATTATATGGCTGATGTAGTGTCAAGTTCTGTTCTTGAAACTGCTGCACCATTAGAGGTTATTAGTTCCAAATTAGACGGGGAGAAGATATTGTTAAACCATGATATTTTTAATGGAGTACAGGAAGAGGGGGTTAAAGTTGTAAGAAATGTTAGTGATGTAACTTGTTCAAACGGAGTATTGCATTATGTAGATGGAAATTTCTCAATTAAAAAACGTAATCCAATGCCAGTTTATTTTGATCTTTGCGATCAACCGGAATTTGCAAACGATCTTGTTAATTATAGAAAGACTACAACATCATTTAGACTAGGTCCTGTATTTAATGGGATTACCTGGACAGGTAATCAAACTGCTGCTTATGGACCGATTTGGAAGCCTACAACTGGAGCGTTTAATGGTGACCTTTTTGATGTTTTCCGTTTTCGTGATGGTTCTGGTGGTACTACTAATTTTGAATTTACTACCCCTGTAATTATTAAGGGACGTTATAAAATATGGGTTTCTTATTATTATATTGATACAAAATCATCTTCCAGCACAAAGGTGTATTTTGATGGTGTAGAAACTTCCAGAATTATAAATGCCAGACAAAAACCAAATGACGCTGATAGTGATAAAGTAATTGAATCCCAAGGTTACAAGCGTTATATTTTCCCATTTGTTAGTGGAGACAGACTTTTTTCAAGATTGGTAGGTATAGTCGACGTAACAACTACAGGACGTCATAAAATCAAATTTTATTCAACTTCTGCAGGTACTGGAGGTAGTGGAGATCATGTAGATATGTGGGATATGGTTGAATTCCGTCCGGTAGATATGGATCAGATATGGCCTAAATTTAAAAAAGGTTTCCCATCAACAATAACAGGGAGTAATTTAGTTCAAAGAGCAGATGTAAAAACTGATAATGGGCCAAATTAATTAGACCCGGAATATTTCAAATACAAACTTAATCAAGTAAAAAATGACTTTATTAAAATTAAATTATAAAAGATTATTTGCTAGTGTTTTATCACTAGCAATAATCTCTTGTACAAATCCTTGGGACGATCGTGAAAACAATGGTGATGCTAATCTAAGTGTTAATTTGGACGAGGCAATTACCAATACTGCCGAAGTATCCCAGTTTGCTGAATTATTAGTTGAAACTGGTTACGATAAAATATTGGCCGCTTCAAAAACCTATACGGTTTTTGTACCTACCAATGAGGCGATGAATCAGGTAGACGATGCAATATTGAGTAATCCAGAAACGCTTAAAAAATTTGTAGCTAATCATATCGCTTTAACTGCTTATTCATCGATAAGAACTAAAGAGCAGGAAAAAATCAAGATGTTGGGTGATAAATACCTTATATTTAAAGGATCTACTACAATTGATGATGCCACTATTGTTACTGCTGATCATTATGCTGCTAATGGAGTGTTCCATATTATAAATAAAGCCTTGACTCCTAAATTAAATATTTGGCAATATATTCAATCGCAAGCTGGACTTTCGGCAAGCAGTGACTATTTATTGAGTTTAAAAGATTTTAGTATTTATAGTGCGGATATTACAGCTAAGGCTATATCTGCTGAAAGAGGAGCAGGTTATCTATCTGATTCTTTGACCAATTCCTATTTGAAAAATGTGTATAATTTGAACAATGAGAAAAATTCATACACCTTGTTTTTAATGCAGGATGCGGGTTATAATGCAGAAGTGACTAAAATGAAACCGTATTTGATTAAAACATCAAATGTTCCTACAATCGATTCAACAGCTATTTATGCTAAATATTTTACTTTGAGGGATTTGGCTTTTTCTAAAAAATACGAAAAAAATGAGTTACCATCAAAATTAACTTCAAGGTTTGGTGTAGAATTCGATGTGGACAAAACACAAATTGTAGGAGAGCCTATCCATTTGAGTAATGGTATTGTTTATATCATGAAAAAAGTTGATGTTGGGCTAGCTAAACGTTTGGTTACTACAAAAATTGAAGGAGAAAACAATATAAGTTATTCTAACGGAGCTAATACTAATATTTTTTATCGCGATAATAAAGTATCAAATGTGTTTTTCAATGATGTTGTCACTGATAGAATATCAATTAGTTTGAATTACAACGCTAAGGATTTATACAGTACCACCTATAAAGTTTATTGGAGAGCCATAAACGATTTCCGAACAACTGCATTAACACAAAGTTTATATTTTTATAATAAAGCATTTGGAAATAATACGACTACTGATGTAATTATGAAATTTGATAATCAGGTTGTTCAACCTAACATTTATACTGATGTATATATTGGTGATGTCACATTAACAAATGCTCGTAATATCGATTTGATCTCTTTAATCGCAGCTAGTACAATAAGTAAGTATTCGCTTACGCTTGATTATTTGAAACTTGTACCTGTCCTTAAATAATATTCTATAAAAAATTAGTTATGCTAAAAAATATAAAACTAAGCTGCTTAGCGGGTCTTTTTTTTGCTGGTGGGCTTTATATACCATTGTATGCACAGGAAGTTAAGGATTCAACAGCTACTGCAACTACAACTATAAATAATAAAGTAAAAGGAATTTTTGTAAAAGGAGTCGTTAAAAGCTCCAAAACCAAAGCAGCTTTGTCAGGAGTAAATATTGCCGTCGATGGTTTTTCGGCAGCCATTACCAATGATGATGGTAGCTTTGAAATTAAAGTACCAAATTTAGAAGCACTACTAAAAATTAGTGCTGAAAATTATCAGACAAAAGTATATGCTTTGAGAAGGCAAGAATCAGGAATAGAAATTTTCCTGAGTGAGCCAAACTATGCACCTTCTTATGAAATAGCCAATTTGACTGCTGGTGAAAAAATGCAATATAACAATACAAATGCAGCCAGTGTTGTTAATTTCAGGAATGATCAATGGTCTAGTCCTATTAATGAATCGGTAGGTGGTTTTCTTCAAGGGAAGGTTGCCGGTTTAAATACGGTTAGAAATTCAGGTACTCCGGGAGCCGGAACTTATTTGTCATTAAGAGGTTTTAATTCATTGTATGCTACTAATAAACCTTTAATCATTGTTGATGGAATGATTTATGATGATGAGGATTATGGTTCGGGAATTATACAAAATAATATTTCTTCGCCTTTAACTAATATTGATGTTAAAGATATTGAGGATGTAACCGTAATTAAAGACGGAACTTCTTTATATGGAACAAAAGGGGCTAATGGTGTAATTAAAATTACAACTACCCGTGCAACAGAATTATCAACTAAAATTGATTTTACAATGTATGGCAACGCAAATCAAACTCCTGATGAGCTGCCTTTACTTGATGCTAATGCTTACCGTGTCCATTTATCTCAACTAGAAACTACTCGTGGATTATCACAACAACAAGTTGCTGCATTGCCATATATGAATGATGAACTAGGTTCGGCCGGATATTATAAATACCATAATAATACAAATTGGCAAGATCAGGTTTTTAAAGCAAGTACAAGTCAAAATTATTTTCTTAAAGTTCGTGGAGGAGATGAAATTGCAAAGTTTGGTTTGTCAGTAGGTTATTTGGATAGCAAAGGTATTGTTGATAAAACTAATACAAAAAGATACAGTACGCGTTTAAATGCTGCTTTAAAATTAACAAATAGACTAAGTGTAGACGCTAACTTATCTTTCATTAATAATGTTCAGGAACAATGGGATCAGGGTTTTGCTTATAAAACAAGTCCAATTTATTTAGCATTGACTAAGTCTCCACTTTTAACAACAAATGAAGTTGATGATTTAGGTGAAGTATCTCCTAATTTAGCTGATGTAGATTACTTTAATGTCAGTAACCCAAATGCAATTCTTGAAAATGGTTTTGGAAGAAATAACCACTATCGTTTCTTTGGTGACTTGAAATTCAAATATACTTTAAATAAAGATTGGGATATTAACACCATTTTTGGTTTGACTTTTAATAAAGAAAGAGAAAGTTTTTTTATTCCGGACTTTGGGGTAGCTAATATTATTCTTCCTACTGCTATAGGAACCAATCGTTCAGGTAGTGAAGTTCAAAGTTATAAAAGTATTTATACTGATACTTATGCTAACTATTTTAAAAATTTTAATAACGACCATAATTTAGATGTACGTTTTGGAATTAGAACTCAAACCAATAAATCGGAGAGTGATTTAGGTTTAGGTTTCAATTCTTCTACAGATGATTTTACTTTGGTAGGTGCTGGATCAAACTTATTGCGTCAGGTAGGAGGGGCTTTAGGAGAGTGGAATTGGTTGAATATTTATGCTAATGCCAATTACAATTACCGCAATAAATATTTCTTGACAACTAGTTATGCTGTAGATGGGTCAAGTAGATTTGGAGATAAACTCAATGGAGATAATAAATATGCATTGATGACTTCTTTAACAGCAGCTTGGTTGGTATCTTCTGAAGGTTTTATGAAAAATTTAAAATCTATTGATTATCTTAAATTGAGAGCAACTTATGGATATAGCGGGAATGACGATATAGGAAACTTTACTGCTCAAAAATATTATGTTTCTCAAAATTTATTGGGGATGCAGGGCTTAGTAAGAGGAAATATTGGTAATCCAAACCTACAATGGGAGACTGTTAAAAAATTCAATGTTGGTGCCGATTTAGGTATATTTAATGAGAGAGTTAATGCTTCTATTGATTTATTTTATAATAGAACAAGAAACATGATTGTTTATGAATCTATCAGTAAAGCAACAGGTTTTGATTATATAGCATCTAATAGTGGTGCCATGCGTACTTTAGGTGCTGACTTGGAATTGAACGCTCGTGTTATTAAATCAAAAGATTTTACTTTAGATTTAGGAGTGAATGTAAGTCATTATAAAAATGAAATTGAAGCTTTGCCTAACGGAGATATTTTGACTCAATTTGCCGGAGCTACATATATAACTTCTGTAGGAGAAAATGCTAACTCGTTCTATGGTTTGAAAGCAAATGGTGTTTATAGTTCAACAGCCGATGCGGCTGCAGCCGGTTTAAGCAGACGTTTGACAAATGGGCAATTAGCACCTTTTGCAGCAGGTGATATGAGATTTGTTGACTTAAATGGCGATAAAATTATTGATAACAATGACCGTATGGTGATAGGGAATCCTAATCCGGATATGGTAGGTAGTTTTTCTGCTAATATTACTTTTAAACGTTTTAGTCTTCAGGGATTATTTAATTTTTCTGTTGGTAATGATATTTATAATGGTGTGCGCTATAACTTAGAAAAAATGAGTGGTTATGAGAATCAAAGTGCTGCTGTTGCTAATCGTTGGATAGCTGAAGGACAAATTACCGATTTGCCGAAAGCAACATGGGGTGATCCAATGGGGAATGCTGAATTTTCAAGCAGATGGATTGAAGACGGTTCTTATTTAAGATTGAAAACTTTAGTGTTAGGATATGATTTTAAAGTTAATGATATGAATTATATAAAATACATAAAGCTTTACGCTACTGCTAATAACCTGTTTACTTATACTAAGTATCTTGGTTATGATCCTGAATTTAGTGCTACTTCATCGATTTTTGGTCAAGGAACTGATATTGGTTTAGCTCCTCAGTTTAGAAGCTTTCAACTTGGATTGCGTTTAGGTCTTTAATTATATACACTATAGAAGAAACATACAGATGATAACAACAATTAAAATAAAAACAACAAAAAGCATCGTATCGATAGTGTCGGCTATGACGCTATTATTTAGTCTTGGCTCTTGTCAGGACTATCTGGATGTGCAACCTGAAGATAAGCTTTCGGGAGATCAGGTGTATCGAAATGTTTACGATGCCGACGCTGCCGTATTAGGTATTTATGGTAAATTCATGGGACTTGCAGAAAAGTATGTAATTCTGAATGAAATGCGTGCCGATTTGATGACTACAACAGTTAATTCGAGTCCTTATTTAAAGCAATTATCAGAACATAATGAAACGGCTGAAAATCCATATATCAATCCAAGGCAATTTTATGAGGTAATTAATAATTGTAATGATGCACTTAAGAATTTTGACATCATGCTGGCTGATAAAAAGTTTACCCAGTCGCAATACGATCAACGTTATGCCGATGTAGCCTGCATTCGTTCCTGGATTTATCTGCAATTAGGAATTCAATATGGAAATGTACCTTATATCACTGAGCCTATTGAAAGTTTGGATGATGTAAAAAATATAAATAAGTACCCGAGGATTCCCCTTACGCAACTTGTGGATAAGTTGGTGACATTTACAGAAGGACTTACTTATAAAAAGCAATATGAACTAGGAAGTAGCTTAGTGGTTACTGTTGATGGTTATAATACTGCAAAGTTTTTTATTAATAAGGAGTGTTTATTAGGTGATTTAGAACTTTGGAAAGGAGACTATTTAAAGGCGGCTTCACATTATAAAACGGTATTAGAAACAGCAAGTACTAGTGTAAATCAGACAGAATATTTGGAGAGTTATCGTATTAGTAGTTTTGCTGGTAGTAGTAATAATGATCTATTAGTAGCATATTCAAGAAGCCCGGAACCGTCTACTTTGATTGATACTGACACTAGAGGTTGGAGGTCTATGTTTTCACGAACTAGAGATGCAGTTTGGAATACCGAATGGATTTGGTCTTTGCCTTTTGATAGCAAATTTGCTCCTGCAAACCCTTTTATTGCATTCTTTTCGAAAACGTCAGGTAATTATTTGGCTAAACCATCACAGCGTGCAATGGATTTGTGGAATTCTAATACGCAAAGTAATGGAATTCCTTATGATGCCCGTGGTACTAAATTAACTTATAAAATGGTAGGCGGGGATCCTGTAATTATGAAATACCTATATAAATTTGAAGCTGCTGCCGATCAGTTTAAAAAAGATGGTGATTGGTATTTATACCGTGCTGAAAAATTACATTTGCGTTATGCAGAGGCTGCTAATAGAGATAATCAGCAAAAAATTGCCTTTGCTATTTTAAATAGAGGATTTAGGTCAGTTTATAGTACAGGTGCTACAAACGTTACTAATGAACAACAAACATTCTTGCCATTTCCTTATGACTTTGATGCCCGTATGGGGGAAACTCCTTATTACAGAGCGCCTTGGCATCGTAATGGAGGTGTTAGGGGACGTGCAAATTTATTGGCTGTTGGAGCAATTGGAGATAATATGATTACCACTGAGAATAACATTATTGATGAAGCGGCATTGACTTTAGCTTATGAAGGGAACCGTTGGGAAGATTTAGTGCGTATTGCAAGACGTAGAAACGATCCTGCTTTCTTAGCTGATAAAATTTACGACAAATTAAATAAAGAAGGTAATGCTGAAGCTACAACAGTACGAGCTAAATTAATGAATCCAAGTAATTGGTACTTGCCGTTTACTTGGTAATGTATAATTAATTGATTAATTTGTAGAGAATTAGCCGTTTCAAAATTTTGGAACGGCTTTTTTATTGGTATAGTGTTTTTGTTAATGCCATCAATAAACAAAGAAGCCGTCTCAAATTTTAAGTTTTGAGACGGCTTCTTTTATTGTAAAAGAAAGAATTTTAAACGTTCTTCAAATTGATGATTTCTTGTTCGGTAAGTAATCTCCAGTTACCACGTGGTAGGTTTTTTTTAGTTAAACCTGCAAAAGCAACACGGTCAATTCTTAAAACATCATAATCGAAATGCTCAAAAATATTACGGACTACTTTTACGTTTGCTGTTTTTAATTTAAGTCCTATTTCGCTTTTTGCTTCACCTTCTATGTAGCTTACTTCTTCCACATAAACACGGTGTCCGTCAATTACCAATCCTTTGCTTATTTTTTCTAAATCTTCAAATTTCAAGTTCTTGTCTAAAGAAACTTGGTAGATTTTAGATGATTTTTGATTAGGTAGAGAAAATTTTCTAATCATATCAGTATCATTGGTAAACAATAAAAGACCTGTGGTGTTTTTATCCATTCTACCTACAGCCGCAATTTTTGCAGTAGTTGAACCTTTTACCAATTCCAATACATTTCTAAATTCCTGTCCTTCATCAAGAGCTGTAGTAAAGTTTTTTGGCTTGTTTAATAAGATGTATACTTTTTTCTCCGGAGTTAATTTCACTCCGTCAAAATTTACATCGTCACCAGGTTTTACTAAATAACCCATTTCGGTAACAGGAACACCATTTACTTTTACGTTTCCTGACTGGATGTAAATGTCGGCATCACGACGTGAACAAACTCCTGAGTTGGAAATGTATTTGTTCAAACGCATTTCATCTTTTGCCTTCGCTCTTTTAGGAGCCTGATTAGGCTTTTTTTCTATTTTTTTAGCAGCTTCTTCAGCGGCTTTTGTGCTTGGTTTTGCTTTTTTAGGTCCTTGTGCTCTTTTTGGCATCGCAGGTTTTGGCTTATTAGAACTTGGTCTGGAACTATTTGGTCTGAAACCGCCTCTTTTATTATTGCCTTCCTTATTATTCATAATATTCTATAATTTTACTTCATCAGTTCTGATTATATTAGAACTCGTGCCTGCAAAGATAGTATTTATATAGTTGTTAATTGATAATTGCCAATTATAAAACACTAACTAACTCGTTAATAAGAAGATTCTATTGTTCTTAAAACGACAGTAGTAGTTTTTTTCCGTGCCATAAAACACTTGGATTAATTAATACAATGCAAAAGACTCCGGATACAATCAGGAATTTAAGTACGTTGTGTAGTAGTAAGAATTGAGCTTTAGTATTGGATTTCCATAAATATTTTAAGAAAAAAACTAAAACAATCAGGCAGGAATAGAAATAGATATCCATATAACCCACATCGTATATTTCGATTAGAATATAAACAGGAAACAAGGTCAAAAGACTCAGAAAGCTGATTATTTTTTTTGAAGTTTCTTCTCCATATAAGATGGGAATGGTTTTGTAATTGTCAACAAGGTCACCTTTTATGTTTTCTAAATCCTTAATCATTTCTCTTATGAGTAACAATAAAAATAAAAATGTTGCATGTGAAAAAATAACCATGAATTGGTTTTTATAGCTTTCTATTTCATACAAAGGAAGTTTAGTGTAATAATACAATAAAATGGCGAAGAAAGGCAGCACAGCCATAAAAGAAGCAGTTAGGTTTCCAATTAATGGGTATCTTTTGATTTTATGGGAATAATACCAAATGAGAAAAATATAAACTGAAAAGAACAAAAAAGCACGCCAGGAAATGAACCAGGCAATAAAAGCAACGATAAAGTTTAAAGTAAAATAAACTTTTAGCTTAGTGCTTTGACTAACTAATCGGTCTAACATGGATTTGTTGGGGCGATTGATTAAATCTTTTTTACTGTCGTAAAAATTGTTGATTATATAACCCGAAGCGATAGTTAGTGAGGAAGTAAAAACAATTAGAAACAAATTAAAATCAAGTAAAATATCTAAAGCTCTTATCTCAGGAGCAAGGATAAATATAGCCGATAAATATTGCGCTAAAATGATGATTGGTATGTTGTAACCTCTAACTACAGAGAACAAACTGATAATTTTCATCAATAATAGTTTGTTTTTTCTGTTCAACATTTTTAAAAGTTAAAAGTTTGCCGTTCTGGGTTTTTTGAAGATTAAAATTGGTAAACTACTTCTAATTTATAATCTTTTAATGATGTTTTAGCGCGTTCTAGATCTTCTGTGAAACCCAGAATATAACCGCCACCACCAGAGCCGCACAATTTTAAATAATAATCATTGGTTTCAATTCCTTTTTGCCAGATTTCGTGAAACTGTTCCGGAATCATGGGTTTAAAGTTGTTTAAAACCACACGAGATAACTTTTTAGTGTTCATGAATAAAGATTTCATGTCGCCACCAAGGAAATTTTCTACGCAGGCATCGGTATATTTAACAAACTGGTTTTTTAGCATGGTACGGAATCCTTTGTCTTTAAGGTTTTCCATGAAAATATTAATCATTGGAGCAGTTTCGCCTATAATTCCGGAGTCTAACAAGAAGACTGCGGCTTTTCCATCGAAACTTTGATTAGGGATTCCTGTGGCTTCAATGTGGTCTTTAGAATTAATAAGAATTGGGATGCTCAAATAACTGTTTAATGGGTCTAATCCTGAACTTTTCCCGTGGAAAAAACTCTCCATTTGGGCGAATATGTTTTTTAGCTGCAATAGCTTTTCACGAGTCAAATTCTCCAAAACAGTGATTTTGTTTTGAGCATATTTGTCGTAAATAGCCGCTACCAGTGCACCGCTACTTCCTACACCATAACCTTGTGGAATGCTGGAATCAAAATACATTCCTGTTGCAATATCGTTTTTTAAGGACACTAAATCAAAAAATACCAGATTAGCTTTTTCCTCTTCTAATTTTCCTAAATAATCAGCAAAACGTTTTAAACTGGCGTTTGAGGCGATGGCTTCTGTCGAAGGATTTTCCTCTTTTTTCAATGCGCCATTATAGAAGTTATATGGAATAGACAATCCTTTAGAATCACGAATAATTCCGTATTCTCCAAAGAGTAATATTTTTGAGTAAAATAAAGGTCCTTTCATATTTTTATTTTAAGTCTTTCAATTTATTTGGGTTTTGTCTGGTGTCAAAAACAGAAACGATAACAATATGTTTGATGTTGAAATGATAAAACAAACTGGTTTGTTTACTAATAACAACTTTTCTAATCTTTTTATTTATGCTTGAAATTGGAAATAATTCCGGATTTTTAACAATTAATTGTATTGTGAAATTAATCTTATTTGAAAATTTTCTTTTTACTTCATTATTCCATTTTGCTTCTAAGTAGTTAAAAATTTCTTCTACTTCAATTTTAGCTCTAGGAGTAATTACAACTTCCCTTTTCATCTTTAAAGATGTGGTTTTATAAAATCATCAAAAGAAGAAAAGTCACCTTTTTTATATTCTTCTAAAGATTCGTTTATCGTATTTTGTTGCTCTTCTGTCAAATCATCCCACCAATCTTTCTTTTCTTTCCTGAAAATAGATTTGATAGATTCAATAATAGATTCGTCATTGGTTTCCAAGACTTTTTTTATTAATTCTAATTTTTCTAATTGAATGTTCATGATCTAAAATTTTACTAAAGATACAAAAATTACAATTGCATTGCTCCATTTCCAATTTCGTCACAAATGTACTGCGCATTTTGACAATAGTCAACTAATTCGTCTTTAATAAATTGCAATACTTTTTCTTTTTGGTTTTCAGGATATAAAACATGCACATTTGCACCGGCATCGAGTGTAAAACAAACCGGGATTTGGGTCTCATTTCTAAATTTCCAAATCGTATTGATGATTTGCAAAGTGTTGGGTTTCATTAAGATGTAATACGGCATGGAAGTCATCATCATCGAGTGTAATGTTAAGGCTTCACTTTCAATTATTTTAATGAATTCTTCCAAATTACCATTTTCAAAAAGGGCAATCAGTTTATCTAAGTTTTCATGCGCTTGCGCAAATCGCCTTTCGGCAAAAGGATGGTCGTGCATCAAATCATGTCCTACAGTACTGGAAACCTGTTTTTCGCCTTTGTCAACTAATAAAATAGTATCCTGATAGTTTTTGAAATTTTCGTGAATTGCAGATGGAAATTCAACTCCAAATAAATCCGAACTCCCTTCAATATTAGCTTGTTGTCCCCAGGCTACCACTTGTCCTTTTATACTTCGGCATGCACTTCCTGAACCCAAACGCGCTAAGAAAGAAGCTTTTTTGTAAAAATAATCATCCGTCATTGCAGGATTTAAGGTTTTTTCTAAACTCATTAAGTTCATTGCTAAAGCGGCCATTCCCGATGCCGATGAAGCAATCCCTGAACTGTGCGGGAAAGTATTTTGGGTATCAATGGTAAAATGATAGTCTTTCAAAAACGGCAAATAGCTTTCGATTCTTTCAAAGAATTTTTGGATTTTTGGCTTGAAATCTTCTTTGGGTTTTCCTTCAAAAAGCAAATCGAATGAAAACTTATTTTCTGTCCCAATGGGCGGAGTCGAAATGTGTTTTTTGGCGAAAGTCAATTTGGTAATCGTTTTACAGTTGTTCAATGTAAAACTTACCGAAGGATTTGCGGGAATCTGATTGTCTTTTTTTCCCCAATACTTCACTAAGGCTATATTACTGGGTGCACTCCATTGAAATTGACCGCTTTCTATAGATTGAGTATATGGAGTAGGAATAAAATCGTTTGCTGTAAACATGAATGATAAAATTTGCGCAAAGATACTTTTTTTGCTCTATAGGTTGATTTGTTTATTTGTTCAAGTATAAAGTTTTTGATTATTTTTGACCCAAATTGAATCAGATGAATAAGATTACTAAAATAATTTTTGCTGTTGTTGCTTGTCTTGCTGTTGGCTATTTTTCTAGTACTGTGACACGTAATGCTATTTTAGACTGGTACCCAACATTGGAAAAACCAAGCTTTAATCCGCCCAATTGGATTTTTGCACCCGTTTGGTCTGTGTTGTACATTATGATGGGAGTAGCCGCAGGCTTAGTTTGGGATCGAATTGCGTATGAAAGCGAAATTATTCAGAAAGCCTTGTTGTTTTTTATAATTCAGCTGGGATTGAATGCTTTGTGGTCGTACATTTTTTTTGGATTGCACAACCCAATGTTAGCCGGATTGGAAATAATTCTTCTGTGGTTATTAATTTATGAAACTTACATTCAGTTTGCTAAAATCAATAAAGTAGCAGCTTATTTGTTGATTCCATATTTAGCCTGGGTAAGTTTTGCCGCTGTATTGAATGCGAGTATTTGGTGGTTGAACCGATAAAATTTCAATATCAAAATACAATGGCAATGTCAAAAAGCAAAATTATTCCGGAGCATGTATCTTCTTGAACTCAAGACTTTTTTTGTAAAGAAAATCCATTAATATCAAATCGTTTGAGTTTTCGGAGATTGTTTTTTTTGATTCGGGATCAAAATTGCAAAAACTAAGAAAGGGTTCTATTTCTTCCTTTTGTAATTTTAAAGTCTCGGTATAGAATTTTTCATTAAAGCTAGTTTTAGCCACTTCTTTAAATTCTTCGGGATTAACCGCTTTTTCTTTTTTGTCTTTGAATAATCCACCAAAAAGCATTTTTCCAATTTCTACAAAATCCATTCCGTTCTCAATTGTACCATTATTGACACCTTGAACTTTTAAAGCCCTTGCTTTTTTGAGTACCTCAGCTTCCTTTCTTTTTTGTCGCTCTAATTTTTCGTCAAATTTCCAATCGATATCTACTCTATGAATAACAACTTCATTAAGTTCTTCCGGTTTTTTATCAATCCGAACAATTATATTATTGGTTTTTAAATCTTCTAAACTTAGTTTTATTCCTTTTAAATTATAGTCTTTAACATAAAAAAGAATACTATCGTTTACACTTGCCGAAAGTATAAATTCTCCCCTTTCATCGGTTTTGGTTCCTGTTTGTGTGTTTTTATTGATTACATCAACATTTTGAAGTAAAAAATTGTCTGACATTACTTTCCCTCTAATCAATTGATGGGTTTGAGAATATAGAAACGGACTGGTACAAGCGAACAGAAGTAAGAGTAATTTTAGTTTCATTTGAATAATGATTTGTAAGTAAAATTACTTTTTTTCACTAAAGTATTTTTAGCGTTTAGTGTAAAGTTATGTTAAATTGCATTTGCCAGAATAAACCCGCTTGTCCAGGCATTCTGGAAATTAAAGCCTCCTGTAATAGCATCGATATTTACAATTTCACCGGCAAAATAAAGATTTTCATGTAGTTTGCTTTCCATGGTTTTGAAATTGATTTCTTTTAAATCAATTCCGCCGGCGGTAACAAATTCTTCTTTAAAAGTACTTTTTCCATTGACCTGAAAAGAGGCATTTGTTAATTGTTTGGCTAAATTTTGAATTTGAATTTTAGATAAATCGGCCCATTTGGTTTCTGCAGGAATATTTGAAGCCAGAACTAAACTTTCCCAAAGTCTATTGTTTACTTCAAAAGGCGATTTTTTTGAAACCGTTTTTTTAGCGTGTTCTTGTTTTAAGTCTTTCAAAATATTCTCGGCATCATTTGTGTCCACATCATTGAGCCAATTTACTTGAATGCTAAATTGATAATTTTTATCATGCAAAATTCGAGCTCCCCAAGCCGATAATTTCAAGATTGCAGGACCACTCATTCCCCAATGCGTAATCAATAACGGACCTGTTGAAGCCAGTTTTGTGTCTTTGACTTTTACCGAGACTTGTGTGGCAACTCCGGGCAATTCCTTAATTCGACCATCTTTAATATTGAATGTAAACAATGACGGAACCGGATTTATAATTGCATGACCTTGCTGTTGTAGCATTTCCCAAATTTTGGGATTACTACCTGTTGCCAGGATGAGTTTTTCGACCAGATAATTCTCGTTTTGAGTTTCTATTTTCCAATGACTTTCTTTTTTGAAAATCGATTGTAGAGATTGTCCTGTAAGAACTGTAATTCCTAGTTTTTGAGTTGCTTTCAGGAAACAATCAATAATGGTTTGGGACGAATTAGAAACAGGAAACATACGTCCGTCTTCTTCTATTTTAAGTTCAACTCCGTGTTTTTCAAACCATTCTATCGTATCTCCAGAGCAAAACTGATGGAAAGGACCACGTAATTCTTTTTCGCCACGCGGGTAAAATTTTACTAATTCATTAGGTTCAAAACAGGCATGGGTTACATTGCAACGACCACCGCCAGAAATGCGTACTTTTTGCAAAACTTCATTACCGCGCTCCAGAATAGCTACTTTTATTTTTGGGTTTTTTTCGACAATATTTATGGCTGTGAAAAATCCTGCTGCGCCACCGCCTACAATTATTATGTCAAAATTTTGATTCATTTTTTAAATCATTAAGGGAGTTAAGAAATATTAAGTTGTTTTGTGTTTTTAAACCATTAAGAGAATTAAGAAATATTGAGTGATTTTTTCTTTTAAAATACTATAATGCTCTTATGGTTTAAAATAAATCCTGTCTGGAAAATCGGAGATGATCCCGTTTACGTTTAAGGATTGCATTCTTTTTATGTCGGACGCTTCGTTGACAGTCCAGGGATAAACATCAAAACCATTTTCTTGTAGTTTTTTGACGTTTTCTAAATTCAATAATTGAAAATCGGGATTGATTGCTTTTGCCTGAATTATTTTGGCGAAAGCCAAAGCCTTATCTAAATCTGTTTCGGTTAGTACAGCCGTTGGGATTTTAGGATTAATGAAGTCAATTTCTTCCAGGGCATCCCAGTTAAAGCTGGAAACCAAGAAATCGCTGTATTCCCAGTTTTTCTCGCTAATATATTTTTCGATTAATTGGACTACTTTGGCAGCGGTTTCAAAAGTTTTTAATTCGATATTGATAAAACAATGTCGGTCAACCAAATCAAAAACTTCGACTAATGTTGGTATTTTATTGTTGCCTTCAATGCTGAAATGTTGTAATTCAGCTTTAGTGAATTTATTGACTTCGCCTTTGCCATTAGTGGTTCGGTCAACGGTTTCATCGTGAATGACCATAAGTTCGCCATCTGAACTTAAATGCACATCAAGTTCAATAGCATCAACTTGCAAGTCGATTGCTTTTTGAAAACTGGATAAGGTGTTTTCCGGTTCATATCCTCTTGCTCCGCGATGACCTATTTTGAGCATAGTTTTGGTTTTTATACAAAGGTAATTAAAATAAAAAAGCACCAATTGAAAACGATTGGTGCTTTTGTGCATTATGCTAATTGTTTTATTCGAAATTTATTTTAACTCTAAAATCAAAGCCGATTTACCTTCGATAGGAATAGCTTTGGATAAATCAAAAATGACATCGGTCAGAACTTCTTTCGCCGTTTTGTAATTTTTAATGTTTTCCTGGAAACGCTTGGTATCAATAGTTCTGGTTTCAGGACTGTTGTTGATTATAATCATCACGCTTTTAGTGGCATTGTATCTGAAATAAACATATACATTGTTTTCAGGAATGTAATGAGTTGTTTTGCCAAAATGAACTGCATCATTGGTTTTTCGCCAATTGAATAATTTTGAGGTAAAATTGAAGTATTCATTTTGAAATTCTGTACGGCCTTCTTTGGTAAAAGCATTGTTGGTGTCTCCGTCCCAACCGCCAGGAAAATCTTTACGGATATCAGCATCACCTAAGTTTTGATCGCCTGCCATACCAATTTCGGAACCGTAATACAATTGAGGAATTCCTCTAATGGTTGCCAGCATGGTCATTGCCATTTTGTATTTTCGAATATCGTTTTTGTAAATTTGATTGAAGCGTTTAGTGTCATGGTTTTCTGCAAAAATCAATAGATTACTTGAATTTGGAAACAGAAAATCTCTGGCAATAATATCGTAAACTCTGGTTACTCCTTTGTCCCAGTTGCCATCATCTTCATCAAAAATAATTTGCAAAGCATCAGAAAGGGCAAAATCCATAACACTAGGTAAATGAGAATTGAATTTCTGGATTTGACCTATAGGGCTGTCTTTTTGCCAATAGGAAAGTAAGCCTTGATTGCGCAGCGTGATTTCGCCAACCAGATTAAAATTAGGATATTCGTCGGTAATGGCTTTAGTCCATTTTGAAATTCCTTCGGGTTCAGAATAATTATAAGTATCTACTCTAATACCATCTAAATTAGCATATTCAATCCACCAAATTGCATTTTGACAAAGATACTTGAGAACCAGAGGATTCATAATGTTTAAATCGGGCATTGAGGGAACAAACCATCCATTGATGCAAATGTCCCTGTCGATTTTAGAAGCATTGGTATCACTTATCGTACTTCTTTTATGGTTGGTTTGGGTGTAATTATCAAATTGGTGAATCCAATCTGGAGTAGGTAAATCTTTAATCATCCAATGTTGCAATCCCCAATGGTTAGTTACATAATCCATGACTAATTTCATGTCACGTTTATGCATTTCTTCGCCTAAGCGAACATAATCTTCGTTAGTCCCAAAACGGGGATCTATTTTATATACATCCGACTGACCGTAAGTGTGATAGGAATATTCCGCATCATTGTCTTCGCAAAGTGGGGTGCTCCAAATGCTTGTTGCGCCTAATGAGTGGATGTAATCCAGATGTTGAATAATTCCTTCAATATCTCCACCGTGTCTTCCTCCGGGTAATTCACGGTTGTATTTTTCGGTTGTGCTGCTGTCGTTATCGTTGTTTTTGTTTCCATTGGCAAAACGATCCGGCATTAAAAGATACATCATATCTGAGGCGTCAAAACCTTTGCGTTGGGCAGAATTTTTTCTTCTTTCTTTTAACTCATATTTTTGAGTAAAGCTTGTTTTGTTTTTGTTTTTAAATGTAAAATCGACAGCAGTTCCAGTAACTTTTTTAGTGTTAATGGTAATGAAAATATAGTTTGGGTTTTCAGTACGTTTCACATTAGTAATCACCGCCGGATTAGCTGTCGAGACCTGGTATTGTGCAATATCTTCGCCGTAGAATAAAATTTGGACTTCTGGATTATGCATTCCGGAAAACCAAAAGGGAGGTTCGATTCTTTGTATTTGTGCGTTTAACGAAATATTCATAAAGAAAATCATTAAGATCGGGACATAAAAAAACCGAACTGATATATTTGGAAATTGAATTTTGTATTTCATAATTCAGATATTTATTGCTTTAAACTAATTCAATGATGAATTTAGCTTGATTTAAAGAATTAATATTCTGAATCCTAACCAAACGAAAATAATAAAAATAATTTACTTTTAAGTTGGTTAGGATTCAGAATCAAGGAATAATGATTTTTTTAATCCCGTATTGATTAAATAGGAAATCTCTACGGGATTATTTATTTAATTAGCAATAATACTGATGGCATATCCTCCACCTGGAGCAGAAAACTGAGACAATTTTGATTTATTGGTAACAGTTATTTTTCTAATGGTATATGCCTGTGGATTTGTTTTGTAATGAGCATCTTTTCCATCTGCATAAATGGTTGCAGTGTATTTTTTTCCTTTTTCCAGAAAATCAAATGCAATGTTTGAAGTTCGGGGAGTTTCACCATTTACATTTCCTATAAACCAATTGTTGCTTCCTTTTGCTTTACGGGCAACGGTAATGTATTTTCCAGGTTCAGCTTCTAAATAGTTGCTCTCGTCCCAATCAACCGCTACATCTTTAATGAATTGAAAAGCATCAGGGAATTTTTTGTAATGTTCGATGATATCAGCAGCCATTTGTAAAGGGCTGTACATGGTTAGGTACAATGCTAATTGATTGGCAAGTGTACTGTTTACATGAGAATGATTATCAGGATTTAATTTGGTTAAATCCATTTCGAAGATTCCGGGAGTATAATCCATTGGTCCACCAATTAAACGTGTAAATGGCAATACGGTTACGTGATTTGGTTTGGAACCACCAAAAGCCTGATATTCTGTTCCTCTGGCAGCTTCGTTACCAATTAAGTTAGGATAGGTTCTGCAAATTCCTGTTGGACGAATAGCCTCGTGAGCATTGACCATGATTTTATAATCGGCTGCTTTTTCAATAGCATATTGGTAATGATTTACAATCCATTGGTTGTAGTGATTTTCACCTCTTGGCAAAATATCCCCAACATAACCGCTTTTTACAGCGTCATATCCATTGTCTTTCATGAATTGGTAGGCTTTATCTATGTGACGCTCGTAGTTGCGAACAGAACCTGAAGTTTCATGATGCATGATTATTTTTATTCCTTTTGACTTAGCATATTCATGCAATCCTTTGACATCAAAATCCGGATATGGAGTTACAAAATCAAAAACATAATCTTTTGAATGACCAAACCAATCTTCCCAGCCTTCATTCCAACCTTCGACTAAAACCGCATCAAAACCATTGGCGGCAGCAAAATCAATGTACTCTTTTACATGAGCATTGTTAGCACCGTGTTTTCCGTTTGGTTTTGCTTTGCTATAATCCGTTACGCCTAATTGTACCGAAGGAAATTCATCAGTGTAAGCCCAGGAACTTTTCCCGGTAATCATTTCCCACCAAACTCCGATGTATTTTACAGGTTTAATCCATGAAGTATCGTCAATTTTACAAGGTTCGTTTAAGTTTAAGGTCATTTTTGAAGCCAAAATAGTTCTGGCATCATCACTCACCATAATAGTTCTCCAAGGCGACTGACTTGGTGCCTGCATGTATCCTTTATCTCCTTTGGCATCAGGAGTTAACCAAGATTCGAAAATCATGTTTTTATCGTCTAAATTCAAATGCATGCAAGAATAATTAATCAAAGCGGCTTCGTGAAGATTGATGTATAATCCATCTGCCGATTTCATCATCAATGAAGTTTGTACGCCTGTAGGTGAAAATGATTTTTGTGATACATTTTCGGTATATGCTTTTTCAGATAAGCCTCTGATTTCAGATAATTTTGATTCGGTGTAATCGTATTCCTGAGTGTCATAATCACCAGGAATCCAAAATGCAGTGTGGTCTCCCGCCATGGCAAACTGACTTCTTTCTTCTTTAATTACAAAATAAGTCAGGTTTTTTTGTGATGGGAATTCATATCTAAATCCAAGACCTTCATCAAATAAACGGAAGCGAATTATGATTTGACGGTTTGTTTCATTCTGGTTTAAAGTTACTGCCAATTCATTGTAATGATTGCGAATTGATTTTACTTCGCCCCAAACCGGTTTCCATGTTTCATCAAATGTGCTCGATTTTGTGTCCTGGATTGTGAAATCATTCAGTAATGATTTTTTATCTGCTTTTAATTCTAATCCTAGCGTACTGGTTTTAATTACATCTCTGCCTTTGTATTTCAGATTGTAAGTAGGCGTTCCGTCATTTTTAAGCGAAAAATCCATTGTCAGCAAGCCATTTGGCGACTTTAGCTGTTGGGCATTTGTGTTGTTCCATACTAAGAAACAAATGCATAAGGTTAACATATATTTTTTCATATTCTTGAGATTTAAAGAGTCAATATCTTTGTAATTAAGCTGTAACTGTTTTTGATATAATTGTTTCTTTTCCATTCACAACAATTGCTAAATCAGCATCGCTATCAACTGAAAAAGTGGTTTCATCATGATTTACCATCACCGTTAAAATTTGGTTTCTGAAATTAATTTTAAACGAATAGGCTTCCCATTCTTTAGGGATTTTTGGCGAAAAATGAAGACTGTTGTCTTTGACTCTCATGCCGCCAAAACCTTCTACAATACTCATCCATGTTCCGGCCATCGAGGTAATGTGGCAACCTTCTTCGACTTCCTTGTTGTAATCGTCTAAATCCAGTCTTGAAGTTCGCAAATAAAAGGCGTATGCCATATCCATTTTGTCCAAAAGTGCCGCCTGAATCGAATGAACACAAGGTGAAAGCGAACTTTCATGAACCGTAAAAGATTCATAAAATTCGAAATTACGTTTCAATTCTTCTTTAGAAAAATGATCTTCAAAGAAGTAAAAGCTTTGTAAAACATCAGCCTGTTTGATGTAAGGTGAGCGCAATACCCGATCCCAGGACCATTTTTGGTTAATTGGTCTTTGTGATGCATCCAAATCTTTTACCCGAATTAAGTCTTTGTCTAAGAAGCCATCTTGTTGAAGAAAAATCCCTAAATCCTCTGATTTTGGGAAATACATATTGTTTGCCACTTTTTCCCATTCATCAATTTCAGCTTCAGTCAGCTTTGTTTTTTCAATAATTCGACAAAAATCAGTGTTGAAATCCGTTTTCACTTTCTCGATTTGTTCTACTGCATAATCAATACACCATTTTGCAATATAGTTGGTGTGGAAATTATTGTTCACATTGTTTTCGTATTCATTAGGCCCTGTAACTCCTAAAATGACAAACTGATTTTTCTCTTTTGAAAAATTAGCTCTTTGATGCCAAAAACGAGCAATACCAATTAATACTTCCAATCCTTTTTTAGGAATATAAGAGTAGTCACCAGTGTATCTGTGATAATTATAAATTGCAAAAGCAATAGCACCATTTCTATGAATTTCCTCATGGGTGATTTCCCACTCATTATGACATTCTTCTCCATTCATAGTTACCATTGGATATAAAGCGGCACCATTTTTAAAGCCCAGATTATTTTGGGCATTTTCAATGGCTTTCTCTAAATGATTATACCTGTAAGTTAATAAATTTCGTGCTACTTCCTGATTTTTTGTAGCCATATAAAATGGAATACAATAGGCTTCGGTATCCCAATATGTGGAACCGCCATATTTTTCGCCTGTAAATCCTTTTGGCCCAATATTTAATCGGCTGTCCTTGCCTGAATAGGTTTGGTTTAACTGAAAAATATTGAAACGAATGCCTTGTTGTGCTTTTACATCTCCATCAATAGTGATGTCTGACATCTCCCAAATTTTAGCCCAGGATTCTGCCTGTTCTTCCAATAGTTTGTCATATCCTTTATCTACGGCTTCTTTAATGGCTTTTTCAGCTGCTGATAAAGTGTTGTTATGATTTAATGAAACCGTATAACCACCTATTTTTTGTATCGATGAGGTTTGTCCTTTGCCAATAATCGTTCCATAGGTAAATTGAATTTTATCCTGTTTTGAATCGATGGATGAAGCAGAAATATTGATGTTTTCACCATTTGCAAAAATGCTGTTGTGCATAAAAGTGCTAACCTTAAAATGTGTTTTAAAGGTTTGCGCTGTCAAAAAGGCTTCGTTGGTTCCTTTTTTTATTTCTAGCGGTTCCCAGAATTTTTCTTCCCAGTTCGCATCTTCGTTAGAAACCCCGGCATCAATATAAGGTTTGTAAACTATTTTAGAGTCTTTGTTTAAGGGTGTGATTTCGTATTTAATTACTCCTATTTCGTCTAAATTTAAAGAAAGAAATCGACGCACATTCACGGCAATTTCGGTGCCGTTTTGCAATGTAGCTTCAAAAGAACGATTATACCAACCTTCTTTCATGTTCAATTCCCTACGGAAATTTGTCACTTCAGGACAACTATTCAAGTCAAGACTTTCGCCATTAATCTCAATGTTAATTCCAATCCAGTTAGGAGCATTTAATACTTTGGCAAAATATTCCGGATAGCCATTTTTCCACCAGCCCACTTTAGTTTTATCAGGATAATAAATTCCTGCAATGTAGCTTCCCTGAAAAGTTTTACCCGTATATTTTTCTTCAAAATTTGCCCTTTGTCCCATCGCTCCGTTGCCTATGCTAAAAAGGCTTTCGGATGATTTTACATTTTCAGGATCAAATCCTTCTTCTATTATTGACCAATTGTCTGGTTTTATATAATCTCGATTCATTTTATTTCATTTAAACATTTAAGAAATGCATAGGAATGACTTAAAAAGCAACTCCTGACTCTTTATTTCTTTTTCTACTAATTTTTCTCTCCAATTAAATTCTCAATGAAAGAAGTAGAGATTTGGGTAAAATTCTCAAAGATATATTTGGCTTCATGAAGTGTTTTTGTTTCTCCAATTCCAATACTGGTCATTTTTCCAATGTTGGCAGCCTGAATTCCAGCTACTGAATCTTCAAAAACAATGGCGTTTTTAGCTTCGGTATTTAGATTTTTGGCAGCAATCAGGAAAACTTCAGGGTCTGGTTTTGCGTTAGTGACATCGTTACCGTCCACAATGGTGTCAAAATAATGAAGGATTCCCGTTTTCTCAAGAATGGGTCTGGCATTTTTACTGGCCGAACCCAGTGCGATAAGTTGTTGTTTTTCTTTTAAAAAATCTAAAACTTTCATGACACCCGGCAAGATTTCGTTTTTATCCATATTCACTAAATAGGATAGGTATTCTTCATTTTTTTCAATGAGCCATTTGTTTTTATCTTCCTGTGAAGCTTTGATATTTCCTAATTCTAAAATAATATCAAGCGAGCGCACACGACTAACTCCTTTTAAGAGTTCATTGTCTTTAATTGTGAAATTTATATTTAGTTTAGAAGCTATTTTTTGCCAGGCCAAATAATGATATTTAGCGGTATCGACAATTACGCCATCTAAATCAAATAGAAAAGCTTTTTTGTTTAACGAGTTCATTTTGTGATGTGTAATTTATTGTTGGATGTCGTCGACATCTTTCACTTTATAGACTAATAGGGCAGCGATTAAAAAGCTTAATCCGCTGGTGATTAGTGCATAAATAGCGTCTCCATTATAGAGGTATTTTACAATTGGTCCACCAATAAGCGCATTGACAATTTGAGGTATTACCACAAAAAAGTTGAAGATTCCCATATATACGCCCATTTTTTTAGGCGCAATTGAACCGGCAAGAATGGCGTAGGGCATAGCAAGAATACTCGCCCAGGCAACTCCTACGAGTATCATTGGTAACACGACCCAATTTTCATCGGGCATGAAATAAATCGAAATTAATCCGATACCTCCAATAATTAAGGAAAGAGCATGAGTCGATTTTCGTCCAATTTTTTTAGCGATATAAGGCAGGAAGAATAAGGCGATAATTGCCGAAACTAAGTTGTAAACGCCAAATAATATTCCTACCCAGTCACCGGCATTTTGGTATTGTTGACTCGAAGTATCTTCTAATGGTAATCCATAAATATGATGTGCAATGGCGGGAGTTGTAAAAACCCACATTCCAAAAAGTCCAAACCACGAGAAAAATTGTACCCAACTTAATTGGCGCATCGTGGTTGGCATTTTGGCAAAATCTGTAAAAATATCAGTTAGTTTTGATGTCCCTGTTTCCTGAATTTTTGTTTCTTCTTTTGGGTTTTCAAAAGCATCAAGTTCTTCAGGAGTGTACTCCTTGGTTGTTATTAGGGTTACCAAAATAGAACCAACCAGAGCTACAGCTCCAATGATAAAAGATAAAGCAAGATTCAAAGGAACACTACCGGGAACGGCGTTGTTCGAAATCCCAAACCAGTTGGTTAATACATAAGGTAAAGCCGAACCAATAACTGCCCCAAATCCAATTAGTGCTGTTTGAATGCTAAACCCAGCTGTACGTTGATCGGTTCTTAAATTGTCTCCCACTAAAGCGCGAAAAGGTTCCATTGCAATATTAAAAGATGCATCCATAATCATCAGCATTCCGGCTCCAACCCATAAAGATGGTAAAACCGAAATAAAAATGTCGGCTTGCGGCATCAGGATTAATCCAACCGAAGCTAAAATGGCACCAATTAAAAAGAAAGGTTTTCTTCGTCCGAAACGTCCCCAGGTTTTGTCGCTATAATGTCCAATTATAGGTTGGACAATTAAACCCATCAATGGGGCAATTATCCAAAACCAGGATAATTCATGAACATCGGCTCCAAAAATTTGAAGAATTCTGCTTGCGTTTGCATTTTGAAGTGCAAACCCCATTTGAATTCCCAAAAAACCAAAACTCATGTTCCAGATTTCCCCGAAACTTAATTTACGCTTTTCCATTATCGTAATTTTATATGAATACGATAAGCGCGATGCTTATCAAAACTAACTTGTTTTTCGAAGTAAAAGTAAAAGCTTTGATTAGGGTAAAATTATATGTAAAATTTATGTTTTTGTTTTTAACGGCTAATAAAATGCTGTTTTTTCAACTACAAGGTTGTAGTAAAGCTTGTTTTGAAAGTTTTAGATTACACTTCTGTCGATTCGCGTTCAATTAGATGTGTTTCAATTACTTCTGTTTTATAATTTTCATCGTCACTATCTTCTGATTCTAGTCTCTCGATGAGCATTTTAGCTGCTTTGTTTCCCATTTTTATTCCGCTTTGACTTACCGTAGTAATAGTAGGCGTTGCATATTTTGAAATGATTCCGTCAGTAAATGCAATCACGGCCAAATCCTCCGGGACTTTAAGTCCTATTTTAGTGGCGGCTTTAATACTGGTTACTGCAAAAAGTTCATTTACAGCTAAAATTCCGTCAATGGTTTTGTCCTTTAAGAATTGCTCGATTGTGATTTCACAAGTGTCAACATCTTCAATTTTAATAATCAGATTTTCGTCAAAAGGAATTTCGTTGTCCCATAATGCTTTAGTGTAACCATCAGTTCTGAGTTTGCCCACACTTACATAGTCTACTGTTGTTACCAATGCAATTTTTTTTCGTCCTTTGTCAATTAAACTTTGAACCGCATCATAAGCAGCTTGTTTGTCGTTAATGATTACTTTATCGCAAAGGATTTCATTGGCAACCCTGTCAAACATTACAACGGGCATTCCCTGGTTGATGACTTCGGTAATGTGATGAAAATCTTCTTTGAATTGGGTTTCTTTAGAAAGCGACATGATAAAGCCATCGATGCTTCCATTAGCCAGCATTTCCATGTTGAGGACTTCTTTATCGAATGAATCATCCGAAAGGCAAATAATAACACTATAACCATTTTCATTGGCTACCTGTTCGATTCCATTGATTACTGTAGAAAAGAAATAATGGACTATTTCAGGAATAATAATGCCTATGGTTTTTGATTTTCGGTTCTTTAAGCTTAAGGCAATATTATTGGGTTTGTAATTATAAAATTTGGCAAAAGCCTGAACTTTTAATCTGGTTTCTTCTCCAATGTCTAAACTGTTTCTGAGTGACTTAGAAACGGTTGAAATGGAAACGTCCAGTTCTTTGGCAATTTGTTTAAGTGTTATCTTTTTCTTCATGTTTAGTGTTGAAAAAATTATTATTCGTAATAAAGGTATGTTTTATTTTTATTATTCAAAATTTTATCGATAAATTCTTAGTTATTGTGAAAAGTTTTCAACACTACCACGTTGTAGTTGCTCTTTTGAAAAGGCTATGTGTCGAACATGTTAATAAATCTATAATTTTATAACTCGAAGTAAAGGTAAAGGTGTTTAAAAACTATTAAAAACCTATTAATTTAAGTAAAAGTTATGAAAACAATTTATACAAAGTTGTTGTTATTATTTTTAATATTACCTTTTAGTGTTCTTGCTCAGAATTCGTTGGGAGGTACTGTTTTAGATAAAGTTTCGAAACAACCATTACCAGGAGTAAATGTAAATGTTGAAGGTACCACAAATGGTGTCTCGACAGATTTTGACGGGAATTTTAAATTGCCCAATGTTAAGAAAGGAGATAAAATAGTATTCTCTTTTATGGGGTATAAGAATTCAGTTGTAGTTTTTGGAACCCAAAAGAATCTGATTGTTTCTTTAGAAGAAGATTCCAATCAATTACAGGAAGTTGTTGTACAGGTGGGATATGGAAGCGTTAAGAAAAAAGATGCTACCGGATCGGTTTCAGTTATAAAAGCTGAAGATTTCAATAAAGGTCCCAACGTAACTGCCGAAAGTTTAATTAATGGTCGTGTAGCTGGAGTAAATGTAACTGGAGGAGGTTCGCCAGGTGCTAAGGCAGATATTAGAATTAGAGGAGGTTCCTCTCTTAATGCTTCTAATGAGCCATTGATTATTTTAGACGGTTTGCCTATGAGTAATGCGGTTCCTAGTGGAGCTACAAGTATATTGTCTACCATTGATCCTAATGATATTGAAAGTTTTACAGTTTTAAAAGATGCTTCAGCTGCTGCCATTTATGGTTCTCGTGCCGCCAATGGTGTGATTGTAATTACAACCAAAAAAGGAGCTAAAGGAGCTATGAAAGTAGCCTTTAATTCTCAGGTAGGAATTAGCAAGCTTGCTGATAAAGTTGATGTTTTAGATGCAAATCAGTTTAGAGCATTAGTAAATGAGAAAGGAAATACAGCACAAAAATCAATTTTAGGTACTGCAAATACAGATTGGCAAGACGAAATATTTAGCACAGCAATCACTACCAATAATAACATTTCTGTGAGTGGTGCTTTGTTTAATAAATTACCAGTTAGGCTTTCTGTAGGACATACTACTACACCGGGTATTTTAAATAATACCAGTTTTGAAAGAACAACTACGTCAATAGCATTGAACCCAACATTTTTTGATAATCATTTAAAAGTTGACATCAGCGGAAATTTATCTTTTGGTAAGAATGAATTCCAAGATGAGAAAAAGGTTATTGGAAGCGCTATTTCTTTTGATCCTACCCAATCTGTTTATCAGACAGGTTCTCGTTACGGAGGTTATTTTGAATGGTTAGAAGCCAATGGAAATGTGGCTTTGTTACCGGCTAAAAACCCTGTTGCTATGTTGAATCAAATAGAAAACAGAGCGACTTCAACCAGAAAATGGGGGAATATTAGATTAGATTATAAATTCCATTTCTTCGAAGATTTACGATTCATCGCCGAAGCTGGAATTGATAGATTTGATAGTAATGGTTTTATAAAAGTTAGCGATCAAAGTATAACAGGCTACCAGCCAAAATCGTTTAGTTCTGGGGAATGGGTTAATCTTGGTGGATATTCACATTATACTGATGCACGTGAAAATAAAAACTTGAATACCTATTTCAATTATATAAAAGAAATTGGGAAATTTAAAGTTGATGTTACTGCAGGTTACAACTACCAATTGTTTTCAAGAGTGGGATTTGATAGTTTTCAAACTGTAGATCCTTCAGCCAAAGATCCAGATGTTATCACAGATCCCGATATTAATTTACAATCTTATTTTGGGCGTTTCAACATTGGGTATGACGGAAGATATTTGCTTACTATTAATCATAGAAGAGACGGTACTTCCAGGTTTTCTGAGGATAACAGATGGGGAAATTTCTCAGGAGCTGCATTTGCCTGGAATATTACCAATGAATCTTTTATGAAAGACAACAAAACCTTTTCTAATTTAAAATTAAGATTGGGTTATGGGGTAACAGGACAACAGGATATTACTGCTTCTTATGATTATTTAAGAAGAGTTACTTTGGGTACAACAAATTCGCAATATATTTTTGGAAACACAGCTTATACTGTTGCAAAAATAGAAGGATTTAACCCTAATATAAAATGGGAGCAAACCAAAGAATTGAATATAGGTTTAGATTATGGTTTGTTTGATAATAGAGTGAGCGGATCGCTTAATTATTTCCATAAAAAATCAGATGATTTATTAGCTTCTATCGCTTATCCTGATGGGGCTAACCTGAGAAACGAAGGTTTTGCTAACATAGGTAGTTTTAGTACTAAAGGATTCGAGTTTAGTATTGAATCGGATATTATTAAAACTGATAATTTGAAATGGAATGTTGCTTTTAACACTACTCATTTAGACCAAACAGTAGATGACTTAGGGATTACTGTTCCAGGTTTCCAAGGATATACTACTGGAGATATTAATGGAGGAAGTAATAATAAAATTCAAATAAATACTGTAGGTTATGCACCGCGTTCATTTTATGTTTATGAGCAAATTTACGATGCTAATCACAAACCAATCCAGGGTTCTTATGTAGATCGTAACAAGGATGGTGTAGTGGATAATTTAGACCGTTACAGATATAAAAGCCCTACTGCCGATTATACTTTTGGATTCACAACAGCATTGAATTATAAGAAATTTGATTTCTCAATGAACTGGAGAGCAAGCGTAGGAAATTATGTTTTTGACAACATCAGTTCTGATAAGGGATATTTACAGGCTGCTTTAAGGAGAGATACAGATTTAGCTAACATCACTACTGATTATTACAACACAGGTTTTGATTTTGAAGACAACGGAACCTCAAGATACCTTTCTGATTATTTTGTAAAAGATGCTTCATTTATAAAATTAGACAATGTGACTGTTGGTTACACATTAGATAAATCATTATTAAAAACATTTTCATTGCACTTTACCGCCGGTATCCAAAATGCTTTGATAATTAGCAAGTACAAAGGATTAGATCCGGAAATTTTCTCAGGGATTGATGGTAATATCTATCCGCGTGCAAGAACGTATGTGTTTGGCTTAAATGCTAATTTCTAGTCTTTATTACCAAAAATGAAAATGTCAATAAAATTTAAAAATATACAAAAATGAAAATATCATTTAAAAATAGTAGTTATTTATTCCTATTGATTTTAGGATTAAATATGTTGTTCACTTCGTGTTCAAATGATTTGAATGTTACCCCTAAGGACGATGATGAATTCCTTTCAGAAACATTCTTTAATGATCCGGATTCTTATAAACAAGTATTAGCTAAATTATATGCAGGACTTTATGTAGGTGGAAATGATGGGGATGCATCTGCAGATATTGCAGGTATTGGAGGTGATTTTAGCAGTTATCTAAGGTTGATTTTTTTAATGCAGGAAGTAACTACCGATGAAGCTGTTATAGGATGGGGAGATGGTACTTTGCCAACATTAAATACGCAAACCTGGTCTCCAAGTAATGAGTTTCTATACGGTATTTTTTCAAGATCATATTATGAAATTAGTACGGCTAATGAATTCTTGAGACAAACAACAGATGAAAAATTAACATCAAGAGGAGTTTCTAATGAATTGAAAGCAGAAATTCAGTATTACAGAGCTGAAGCGCGTTTCTTGAGAGCCTTTTCATATACGCAATTGATGGATTTATTTGGAAATGTGCCTATCACAACCGAAGATGACCCAGTTGGATTCTTTTATCCAAAACAAAAAACCAGAGCAGAAGTTTTTGCCTATGTAGAAAGTGAATTGAAAGATTTACAAACTGCTCTTAAAGCTTCTAAAACAAATGAGTATGGAAGAATAGACCAAACAGCAGCTAAGTTTTTATTGGCTCAGATTTATTTGAATTCTAAAGTATATACAGGAGTTGAAAAAAACAATGAAACGGTAACTTTATGTAATGATATCATTACTACTTCAGGTTATACTTTTGCGAATGTACCTTACCGTTATTTGTTTGCGGCCGATAATAATAGAAATGGTGCTCAAACCGAAACTATCTTCCCAATTGTTTCTGACGGACTTTTAATCAGAGCTACCGGAGCAGGAATGAGTTTTATTTTACATGCTTCTATCGGTGGAAGTATGGATGCCAGCGCCAGCGGTATGGATGGTGGATGGTGGGGTCTTAGAACAAGAAAAGAATTTGTTCAAAGTTTTCCTGATGCCACTGCTACAGGAGACAAAAGAGGAACTTTTTATACTAATGGACAATCATTGGATATCAATGCTATAGGTTCTTTTACCGATGGATATGCTGTTACAAAATATAAAAACGTGAATGCTAATGGTACAGCTGCACAAAAGAATGATATTCCTGATACTGATTTTCCAATGTTTAGATTGTCGGATGTGTATTTGATGTATGCTGAGGCTACATTGAGAGGCGGTACCGGAGGAAATTTAACCACAGCTTTGGGATATATTAATGCTATTAGAGCCAGAGCAAATGCGACTCCAATTCTAATCGGAGCTTTGAATCTTGATTTCATTCTTGCCGAGAGAGGAAGAGAGTTATTCTGGGAATGTCACAGAAGAACTGATTTGATTCGTTTTGGGAAATTTACCGGCGGAAGTAAGCTTTGGCAATTCAAAGGAGGAGTTCAGGCTGGTGTTGCAACTCCTGCTTACAGAGACCTAATGCCAATTCCTGCGACAGCAATTCAAGCGAATCCAACATTAGTACAAAATGATGGTTATGTGAATTAATTTGGTTATTTAACGTGAGTTCGATATAATCACGTAATAAATACGTAAAAATAATTGTACAAAAAAGCAAAAGTTAGTATATTTAAAGTGCTTAATTTCAAACAAATACTAAACTTTTGCTTATGCTTTCG
>NZ_SACJ01000019.1 GCF_004016525.1 Flavobacterium sufflavum | reverse complement strand
TAGCGAAAGCATAAGCAAAAGTTTAGTATTTGTTTGAAATTAAGCACTTTAAATATACTAACTTTTGCTTTTTTGTACAATTATTTTTACGTATTTATTACGTGATTATATCGAACTCACGTTAATTTTAATAAGAAAACAAATGTGTTTGCATACTCAGCAGGTTTGAATTATAAATTCAATGATAAAAATGCGGTATATGTTAGATACACTGATGGTGAAAAATCACCGGATTTATCTTTCTACAACAACTACACCTCTGATTTTATAGCCGAAAATAACTCTCCTATAAACCAAAGAATAACACAACTTGAGTTTGGTTACAAATTGAAAAACGAAAATTTCCAACTTACTGTTACGCCTTTTTATAGTAAATTAAGCAACATAGGAACAACTGCATTAGGAAATGATGATGCCGGAATATTATACTACGCTCCTGTTTTATATAATGCAGTTAGAACCTTAGGAGTAGAATTCGAATCTGATCTTGTTGTAACAAAAAACTTTAGTGTAAAATCGTCATTAACATTACAAGATGCAAAATATACTACTTGGAAAACCTGGGTACTAGGTAATCAAGGAAAAGGTGATGATACAATTATTGACAATACAGGTAACAGAGCTGAAAACAATCCGAATGTAATGTTCGCAATTACCCCAACTTATTCCATAGATAAATTTTATACTTTTATTCAATGGAAATACCTTGGAGATAGAGAAGTGAATCAAAATAATGCTTACAAACTTCCTGCATTCAGTCAATTTGATTTAGGTATGGGATATGATTTTAATTCCAAATTTAGCATCTCCTTAAATGTTAATAATTTGACCGATAAACTGGGTATTATGGCTTCCGCCTCTCCTGGAGGAATAGACGCATCACTTAGTCCACAGAACATTACTAAAGCACAAGTAGCAGCTAATCCTAATGCTGTGCACAGTATTCTGGCTATCCAACCAAGAGCTTATTTCTTGACTGCAACATATAAATTTTAATAAATAAAACTCCCCCGAAAGGGGGATTATACAATTTATTGTTAATCGTTATTGACACTATAGCATTCTACTTATTAGACATAAAACAACCCCATAAATAAAATTACAAGATGAATAAATTTTTAAGTTTTATAGTAACTTTATTTAGTATGACTTTTCTGTTTTCGCAGGAAGTTGAAATAAAAAAATGGAATTTTTCTTCTGAAAAAAATCCAAAAATTCAAGCAATAAAAATCCCACATACCTGGAATGCCATTGATGCTTTTGATGACGAACCTGGTTATTGGAGAGGCAAAGGGACATATACAACTACAGTAAACATTACTACCATTAAAAAAGTGCATTACATTCATTTTAATGGAGTAAATCAACAAACTAAGGTATGGATTAATGGAAGTTATGCAGGACAACATAAAGGTGGATATACTGCTTTTGATATTGATATCAGTTCATATGTAAAGCAAGGAACAAATAAAATTACGGTAGAAGTTGATAATACCAATAATGAAACCATTCCCCCATTAGAGGCTGATTTTACTTTTTATGGAGGTATTTACAGAAGTGTCTATTTATGTGAAGAAGAAACTACACATTTTAAAAAATCAAATGGTGCAGATGCAATAAAAATTGATGCCTTACTAGACAATGATTGGCAGGGAGAACTTCAACTAAAAGGAGCTATATCTAACAAGAACAAACAACTATTAAACCCCAAAGTTCGATTAAATATAAAAGATGCAACCAATAAATTAATTGCAACTATTGAGAAAAATGTAGGAGCTGAATTCAACTTAAACGTAAAGCTAAAAAATCCTTTATTGTGGTCTCCACAAACCCCAAATTTGTACAATGTAGAATTAAATCTACTGGATGTTAATGGCAAAATTCTAGACATTTACCATCAGAAAATAGGTTTCAGAAAATTTGAAGCTACAACCTCTGGCTTTAATTTAAATGGAAAACCTATAAAACTGATTGGGGTAAACAGACATCAAGACTTTGAAGGAATGGGAAATGCGGTACCTATTCAAAAACAAATCCAAGATTTAGTAATGATAAAGAATATGGGGAGCAACTTTTTGCGCCTAGCCCATTACCCTCAAGACAAAGCCGTTTACAAAGCAGCTGATAGTCTGGGACTCATACTTTGGTCAGAAATACCAGTAGTAAATAATGTCCCTATTAACGCTAATTACTCAGAATATAAAGAAAACTGCATTCAAATGCAAAAAGAGCATATTGATCAAAATTACAATCATCCTTCATTAATTTTCGTAGGCTATATGAATGAAATTTTTCTTCGTATGTATTTTGATAGACCTGAAGATGAAATAAAACAAAAAATCATAAAAAATACTGTTGATTTAGCTCAAACATTAGAAGATTTAACTCGTAAAGAAGCTCCAAATCATATAACGGTTATGGCAATTCACGGAAATCAAATTTACAATGAAGCTAAAATTGCTAATTTACCAATGGTATTAGGGTGGAATCTCTATCAAGGATGGTATTCAGGTCAAATTCAAGATTTAGGAGTATTTCTGGATGAAGAAAATAAAAAATACCCAAACAGACCTTTAATTATATCCGAATATGGAGTTGACGCAGATAAAAGACTCCACAACTCTGATCCTAAAAAAATGGATTTTTCTGAGGAATACCAATTTAAGTACCATCCCGGATATTATCAACAATTGAAAGACAGACCCTATGTGATTGGTATGACTGCTTGGAATTTTGCCGATTTTGGTTCGGAGCTTAGAGGGAATCCTATTCCGCATGTAAATCAAAAAGGCTTAGTCAACTTTGACCGTAGCCCAAAAAACATCTATTATTGGTACAAAGCAATCCTAAAACCGGAAGAAAAATTAAGTCAATTCTTTAAAGACTTACCAAGCCATATCAGTGATTCTCCAAAAAAGAAAATCATCATTATTTCTAACCAAAAAGTGTTTTTTAAAGTGAACGATTCAGAAAAAATCGAATTGCAGGAGAACACTGGGCTTATAGAAACTTGGATCAACTTAAAAGAAGGTTCTAATAATTTATCATTGTATGATGAGTTCGGAAAATTACAAGACTCAACAAACCTTATATATCAAAAACCTGACTTATCGAAATCAAATACTCTGGCCATTAACTTTGGAACCGAAAATTATTTTATAGATGATAAAAACCAAATTTGGATACCTTATAATCAACAGTCATTACTCAAAGTTTTGGGTACTGTGCAAAATGTAAATAGCAGTTCAAATATAAAAAACACTACAAACGACCCTATTTATCAATCTTCAATCAGTAATGTTGAAAAAATAACAGCTGAATTACCCAAAGGTGATTATGAGATTACTTTACTATTCTCTCTATTAAAGAAAGATAAAAGTTTAGTTTATGAATTGAATAGTAAAAAAAAAGATACTAATATGGTACTGTCAAATCAAAACATTAAGATTAACGGCAAACCAATAAAGATTGAAAAATTAAATCCATTTGACAAAACAGATTGTACAATAACAATTAAAGTAGAGAAAGATTTAAATATAGAAACAGTAAATGAAACTGAAAAAATTACTATTTCCGGAATAAAAATAAAAAGACTTTTTTAAAACAGATTAACAGATTCTTATACATCCCAAATCCAGAAGCCTTACAAGCAGCAATCAGTAAGCCCCACAGGAAGTAGCCGATGTGGCTTTATGGATGCGCTCAGACCAATCTACATTTATATACTTGTCGTGCCATAGCCGTAGACAGAGGCGCATTTGCATAAAAAATACAAATTCCAAAATTGGAATTGATCTTAATAGAAAACAGAATATAACTCCTTTTTAATAATGTCTAAAAATATCTATATCCTTTCGGGATCACGTACTCCTATGGGAGCCTATGGTGGTCTACTATCAACTATTTCTGCACCCGAATTAGGAGCTATCGCCATTCAGGATGCTTTAAAAAAAGCAAATATTCCTGCTGAAACCATAGAAAGTATTGTTATGGGAAATGTCCTTTCAGCTAATTTGGGACAGGCACCGGCTCGACAAGCTTCAAAAATTGCAGGATTACCTGATGCTGTTTGTGCCACAACAGTCAACAAAGTCTGTGCCTCTGGAATGAAGGCAATCAGCATGATTTATAATGACATATATGTCGGGAACATTTCGGTTGGAATTGCCGGCGGAATGGAAAATATGTCACAAGTTCCTCATTATTTACCCAATGCCCGATTTGGAATAGGTTATGGAAATGCAAGCTGTATTGACGGATTGGCCAAAGACGGATTAACCGATGTGTACAACAAAACATCCATGGGCGTTTCTGGAGATTTAACTGCCGCGAAATACAAAATAAGCCGCGAAGAGCAAGATGATTTTGCGGAACAATCCTATCGCAGAAGTACAGAGGCATGGGGAAATGGTAGTTTCATAGGCGAAGTTGTTCCCGTAAATGTACCACAGAGAAAAGGAGAAGCTTTGGTAATTACTGAGGATGAAACATACAAAAAAGCCAATTTTGAAAAAATGCGTCAGTTGAACCCCGCTTTCTCGCCTAATGGTACCGTAACTGCTGCAAACGCCAGTCCGATGAATGATGGTGCCAGTGCATTGGTTTTAGCCGCAGAAAATTTTGTAAAACAACACCAAATTACACCTAAAGCTCGAATTATAGCTTATGCCGAGGCTGAACAAGATCCGACCTTTTTTACTACAACCCCAGTTTTAGCAACACAAAAAGTATTAAAAAAAGCCAATTTGACAATCGAAGACATCGATTTTTATGAAGTTAACGAAGCTTTTGCCGTAGTACCAATGGCTTTGATGAAAGAACTTCATATCCCACATGAAAAAGTAAATGTCTTTGGTGGTGCCGTAGCGCTAGGACACCCTCTGGGCAGTTCCGGAAGTAGAATCGTTGTAAGCTTACTTAACATTTTATCCATAAAAAAAGCACGCTATGGACTGGCTACTATTTGTAATGGTGGCGGTGGAGCAAGTGCAATTATAATCGAAAATCTATTATGATTAATAAAGTAATAAAAGATGCACAGCAGGCGGTAGCCGATATTCCTAACGGAGCAACTATAATGTTAGGAGGATTTGGTCTTTGTGGGATTCCCGAAAACTGCATTGCCGAACTTGTAAACAAAAAGATAAATAAGCTGACTTGCATTTCAAACAATGCCGGGGTTGATGATTTTGGAATTGGCTTAATGCTTCAAAACCGTCAGGTAAAAAAAATGATTTCTTCATACGTTGGCGAGAATAAAGAATTTGAAAGACAGTTGTTAAGCGGCGAATTAGAAGTCGAATTGATTCCACAGGGGACTTTGGCAGAACGCATTCGTGCCGGAGGGGCTGGAATCCCGGCTTTTTTTACGCCGGCTGGAGTTGGTACTGAGGTGGCAGAAGGCAAAGAAGTGAGAACATTCGATGATAAAAAATATTTGATGGAATCTTGGCTGAAAGCTGATTTTAGCATTATAAAAGCCTGGAAAGGCGATACATCAGGTAATTTAATTTTCAAGGGAACAACACGTAATTTCAGTCCAATGATGGCTGCTGCCGGAAAGATTTGTATTGCTGAAGTAGAAGAATTAGTGGAACCCGGCGAATTAGATCCAAATGCAATCCATGTTCCGGGTATTTATGTGCAACGTATTTTCAAAGGAAAAAATTACGAAAAAAGAATAGAGCAAAAAACCATCACTGAAACCAATCTTGCTGAAAAATCAAAAAACAGCTTCTCAGATAAAAAAAATCCTCAAGGACCACTTGATAAAAATAGAATTGCCCAACGAATTGCTCAAGAAGTTAAAGATGGCTATTATGTAAACTTAGGAATTGGGATTCCAACTTTAGTTGCGAACTATATTCCTTCAGATATTAATGTCATGTTGCAATCTGAAAATGGTTTATTAGGTATTGGTCCTTTTCCAACTAATGAAAATGTAGATGCCGATATGATCAATGCCGGCAAGCAAACTGTTACCATGCAGGCCGGTTCTTCCCTATTCAGTTCGGCTGAAAGTTTTGCAATGATTCGTGGAGAACATGTGAACCTGACTATTCTAGGTGCTATGGAAGTTTCTGAAAACGGAGATATTGCCAACTGGAAAATCCCCGGAAAAATGGTCAAAGGGATGGGAGGCGCGATGGATTTGGTCGCATCTGCCAAAAATATCATTGTCGCCATGCAGCATGTGAGCAAAGATGGAAAATCAAAACTGCTAAAAAATTGCTCTTTACCCATTACAGGAATCAGCTGCGTAAAGAAAATTGTAACTGAGTTAGCCGTTTTAGAAGTTCTCCCTGGAGGCGGTTTCAAATTATTAGAAAGAGCTCCGGGTGTTAGCATCGAAGAAATAAAAAATGCAACAGAAGGGAAATTAATTATTGAAGGGGAAATTCCGGAAATGATTTTTTTATAACCTAAAACGACACCTCAATCA
Source organism: Flavobacterium sufflavum (assembly GCF_004016525.1). Lineage (GTDB taxonomy): Bacteria > Bacteroidota > Bacteroidia > Flavobacteriales > Flavobacteriaceae > Flavobacterium > Flavobacterium sufflavum. Next base: position 4,995 of record NZ_SACJ01000019.1, on the reverse strand, counting down.
ACAAAATAACACAAACAGAATACAAAAACATCCAAATAGAGGTATCTAAAAAAAGAAAGAATTGATTTTGAATAGTAATAGAGTTAATTTGATTCACTGACACTTCTAAATCAATATAAATTTGTAACATAAATTACATTATATATAAAAAAACCGAATAAATTAAAATACAAATGGCAAAAAATCCACATTATTTTTCACAAATGGCACATGTTGAGGTGCTAACTACTGATTTAGAAAAATCGGTACACTTTTTTGGAGACGTTGTAGGCATGGACATTACCGGTAGAGAAGGTAATTCAGTATACCTAAGAGCTTGGGGTGATTATTTTCACCACACATTGAAATTAACACAAAATGAAACTTCAGGATTAGGACACATTGGCTGGAGAGCAGACAGTCCTGAAGCTTTAGAAGAAGCGGTAGCTTACTTAGAAAGTATTAGTGCCGGTCTTGGTTGGGACAATGGCGATTTAGGTCATGGTAAAGCCTATCGTTTTAAATCCCCTGAAGGACATATCCACGAAATTTTCTGGGATGTAGTATGGTTAAGAGAAGAAGGAGAAAGAGGAAGCGTTTATGCTGACAGATATGCGAGTAACAGAATGAATGGAGCAAATCCACGTCGTTTTGATCACGTAACTTATATGGTATCAAAAGGAAAATATGCTGAAGAAAAAGCATTTTGGAAAGGATTAGGTCTTAAAAATCCTGATGAAATCAGAATTTCAGACGATATGCCTGCAATTGGAGGTTTATTTACTACTGCCAATCTTTCACATGATATCGCCATCTTTACTGATCCAACAATCGAACCTAATCAAGCGGTACTAAACCATATTTGTTGGAATGTAGACAGCCGCGAAGAAGTTCTATTAGCTTTAGATTACTTTATCGAAAAAGGATACAAAAGTGTTATGGGAGCCCCTACAAGACATAAGGCCGATGAAGGTTTCTTTATCTACATAATTGATCCGGGAAGTGGTATCTTGTTCGAATATTATGCTTGCGCCAGATTGGTATTTGCACCAGATCACTTAGATGTTCATTATCTAAAAGACAATCCAAATGATGCCTGGGGATCAGCTAATCCATTTGCTGAAATGGCCAAAGGAAAAAAATTAGGACTGACAGACGGTGTTGTAAAACCAATGGATATCTAATTTATTAGAGCAAAAAAACAATTTTTAAAATTTAAAAAACACAAATTATGTGGCACTATTTTCCAGGTCAATACATGCCTTCTTACCAAGTAAATCGTGCGCTTACCCAAGCGCATTATGGAGGAGGCGAATTTGCAGAAATATTAGAAGTAGCTAGTAAAATAGACCCTAAAAACAGAGAATCCTATAATGAAGCCTGGCTTGAAATAGGGAATCCTGTTTATGAACTTGCTGAAGATTTTGAAAAAAATGGTAACTTTATTTCGGCAAGAAGAACTTACCTAAGAGCTTTTAATTACCTGCGTTCGGCTGAGTTTTTCATGAACCTAGGTCATGAGAAAAAAATACCAACTTATTTAAAAGCAAGAGAAGCTTTCTTGAGAGCAATTAAATATTTTGATGAAAAAGTATTGCAGGTTGAAGTTCCTTTTGAAGGCTCCTTTCTACCAGGGTATTTATTTAAACCGGCAGGGGTAAAAAACCCACCGATGATGATTATGTTTGGTGGTTTGGATAGTTTGGCTGAGGAGCTTTATTTTGGTATTGGTCAGCATTTAAATGAGCGTGGAATTGCGCTTTTGGCAATGGATGGTCCAGGTCAGGGAGCTGCTTTGCGCTTAAACAATATCCATACGCGTCATGATTACAATGTAGCAGGTACAGCGGTTTTAGATTGGAGTATTGAAAATTTAAAAGACGAAGTAGCTGTTGACCGTATTGGTATTGGAGCGGTTTCTATGGGAGGTTATATGGCTGCCCGTTGTGCTGCTTTCGAACCGCGTTTTAAAGTATGTATGGTTTACGGTGCGGTTTGGTCATATTATGATGTCTGGGCTGGACGTCCGGACAGTCATCCATTGGCAGAAATTGTTCAGCATATCGTGGGAGCACCAGATATGACGGAAACACGCAAAAGACTGGAAGGTTTTACACTTGAAAATGGTGTAGCCGAAAAGATTTCAATGCCTACCTATATCCTTCATGGTGAAGATGATAAACAAAATTTTGTTGAGCATGCTTACAACCTTGAAAAACATTTAACTTGCGAACATCATTTAGAAGTAATTCCGGTGGGAGAAAGCGGTTCACAACATTGCCAAATCGATGATTTCACCAAGACTTTTAACATGTACGATTGGATCGCTAAAAGGCTATAAGCTGTCATAATGACTGATTTTAATTATAAAAACCGACTAAATTATGAAGTCCATAAATAAAGTATTAATTGTTGGTGGTGGCATTGGTGGTCAATCTGCTAGTATTGCTCTTAGACAAATAGGTATTGAAGTTGAAATAGTAGAACTTCAACCAAAATTTGATGTGTATGGTGTGGGAATCATTCAACAGGCAAATGCATTAAGAGCACTTGATGCTTTAGGATGTGCTGATGAGGCTCTTAGGAGAGGCTCTCCCTACCCTATGGTAAAAATGTGTACTCCTACTGGCCACCAAATAGCCGAAGCAGGAACACCACCTATTGGACGATTTCCAAGTCATAATGGAATTTCAAGAAGGGTTTTACACGAAGTTTTACTCGAAAGAAGTAAAGAAGTTGGAGCAGTATACCGTATGGGGCTTACTGTTGACACAATTACAGATAAAGAAGATGGCGTTGATGTTGTTTTCTCTGATGGATCAACAGGAAGCTATGATATTTTGATTGGTGGAGACGGTATCAACTCTAAAGTTAGAAACTTAATTTTTGGGGAATCAAAACCTAATTATGTGGGCTTATCTAACTGGCGTTATGCTTTTAAGAGACCTAAGGATTTAGATACGGGATATATATATTTTGGCAAAAAGAGTAAATTAGGAATAATTCCTATGACAGAAGATAGTTGCTACATCTTTGTAGTTTCTGCAGAAGGCGCTGACAATCCTTTTATAACAGAAGACCAAATGATTCCAAAGTTACAGTCTTATATGGCAGAATATCCTATTCCTATGATACAAGGCTTAATCGATCAGGTTGTCGATGCAAAATTGGTAAACTACAGACCACTAGAAACTTTGAATCTTCCAGCACCCTGGTACAAAGGGAACGTTATCATTATTGGTGATGCTGCTCATGCAACGATTCCTCAATTAGGTTCAGGCGCAGCATTGGCTATTGAAGATGCTGTAGTATTAGCCGAAGAAATTAAAAAACAAGATGGTGTTGATGCAATTTTCTCAAGATTTATGGAACGTAGACTCGAAAGATGTAAAATGGTAGTTGAAGCTTCTGAAAAACTGGGAAAATGGGAATTACTGACATTCGAAGGAAAACCATTGCCAGAAGGTGCCAATGTAGGTGCTACAATGGGAAAAACATGTATGGGACTTACACAACCAATTTAAAAAACTAAGATGAAATTAATCACTTTTCAAAATAAAACAGGCGAAAGCCGTATTGGTTGGTTACAAGACCATGCGGTAGTAGATATGAATCTGGCCGATTCGAGATTGCCTATCGATATGCTTACCTTCATAGATAATCACGAAACTAATTTTGCGATTATAAATGAACTAGAATTTATTGAACCTCATTATTTACTTGATGAAGTAAAACTTTTGGCTCCTTTGCCAAATCCAAGAAGTTTTAGAGACTACATCGGATTTGAACAACACATGCTTAATGCTTCAAAGTCTTTTGGACATACCGTTGGTGAAGCCTGGTATGAAATGCCTATTTTCTATTTCACCAATCATCACGGCATTTATGGTCCTGAAGATGAAATAAAACGTCCCGTTGGAGAAGAAAAATTAGATATCGAACTGGAAATCGCAGTTATAATTGGTAAAAAAGGAAAAGACATCAAGGTTGAAAATGCCGATGATCATATCTTTGGCTATACTGTCTTTAACGACTGGACTGCCCGTGCTATCCAAAAACGCGAAATGACAGTTCCTCTGGGACCACATAAGGGAAAAGATTTTGCAAATGCCATAGGCCCATACATCATCACTAAAGATGAAATGGAGCAATACCGCTGTTCGATAACAAGAGAATCTCATCCAGAGCATTTAACGATGCCTAAAAATAATGGAGATCGATTTGACTTGAAAATGACTGCAAAAATTAATGATGTGGTTATTTGCGAAGGCAATTATAAGACCGTTCATTGGACATTTCCACAAATGATGGAGCGTGCCTCCGAAAATAATGTAACGTTGATGCCCGGTGATATATTAGGCTCAGGAACTGTGGGTTGGGGAAGTTTAATCGAAAATAACTTTGCCGTTCATCGTCCGTTAATTCCGGGAGATGTGGTTGAGCTGGAAATTGAAGGAATAGGAACTTTAAGAAATACTGTAGTTTAATTTCTCCATCATATAGAATCAAAAATGCCTTAGACAAAATTATTGTTTAAGGCATTTTTTATTTGGTTTTGTTATCAATTTTGAGACTTTATCTTTTTTACAATGATAACCAACCAAAATAAAAAAGACTCACAATCAATGATTATAAGTCTTTTTGTGATCGCAGAAGGATTCGAACCTTCGACAGTCCCGATTAAAAATCGGGATGCTCTATCTAGCTGAGCTATACGGCCAATTATATACTCTCAACAAACCAGCCTCAACTGAAAGCGCAAAGGTTTGTTGACTTAATAAGGGAGTCCCTATATTTTGAAAACTTATTTAACACTACCTTTTCTTATTCAGATTATCCAATCTTTTGCACTTGAGGGACGATCTCCTTAAGAGAACAGCAACGCCCATTAAAACAAAAAACCCCGTTTCGTTAGAAACAGGGTTTTCAAAGAAAGGCGACGACATACTCTCCCACATAACTGCAGTACCATCTGCGCAGGCGGGCTTAACTACTCTGTTCGGGATGGGAAGAGGT
>NZ_SACJ01000018.1 GCF_004016525.1 Flavobacterium sufflavum | reverse complement strand
TAAACAATAAACAAGAGAAAATTGATGGTACTGATCCTAAGAATCCGGATACGGATGGTGATGGTGTAACCGATAGCAAAGAGAAAACAGACGGAACCGATCCTAAAGATGCTTGTAAATTTATTTTAGCCAGTCAAACGTTAGCTCCAAGTTCAGTTTGGAATACTTCAGATTGTGATGGAGACGGTGTAACAAATAGTAAAGAGAAAACAGACGGAACTGATCCTAAAGATCCTTGTAAATTTATCTTAGCTAGTCAAACAGTAGCTCCAAATTCAGCTTGGGAAACTGCCGATTGTGACAATGATGGTGTAACCAACAAACAAGAAAAAATTGAAGGTACCGATCCTAAAAATCCAGATACCGATGGTGATGGTGTTAATGATGGCAAAGAGAAAACAGACGGAACTGATTCTAAAGATCCATGTAAATTTATCTTAATTAGTCAAACGGTAGCTCCAAATTCAGCTTGGGAAACTTCCGACTGTGACAATGATGGTGTAACCAACAAACAAGAAAAAAATGACGGTACCGATCCTAAAAATCCGGATACAGATGGTGATGGTGTTAATGATGGCAAAGAGAAAACAGACGGAACTGATTCTAACGATCCGTGTAAATTTATCTTAATTAGTCAAACGGTAGCTCCAAATTCAGCTTGGGAAACTTCCGACTGTGATAATGATGGTGTAACCAACAAACAAGAAAAAATTGACGGTACCGATCCTAAAAATCCAGATACAGATGGTGATGGTGTAACCGATGGTAAAGAGAAAACTGATGGGACTGATGCTACTAGTCCTTGTGAATCAATAGTTGCCAATATTACATTGCCATTATCTGAAAGTTTCTTAGATGGAGACTGTGACAATGATGGATTAACTAATAGAGAAGAAATTGGTTTGAATCCGCTTAAACCGAATGACTCAAATGCTACAACGGTTCCTGACTATTTAGAACAGAATAATCATACTGATTCGACTGATGATTTAGAAATTTTTAATGCAGTTACACCTAATGGAAATGGTGAAAACGATGTGCTTGTTATTCGAAATATTGAATCTTATCCTGAGAATACTGTAACAATATTTAATAGATGGGGTGTTCTTGTGTATGAAGTAAATTCATATGGTCAGAATGGTAAGTTTTTTAAAGGAATTTCTGAAGGAAGAACAACAATAAATAAAAATGAAGAATTACCTAGCGGAGTATATTTTTATATTATTAAATATAAAAATTTACAAGGGATAACTAAACAACGTTCAGGTTATTTATACATTAACAAGTAAAAACGTTTTTAAAATTTTTAACACTTTAGAAAGTAATTAAAGTAAAACATGAAAAAAATATTTATAATATATATATTGTTTTTAATTGGTACATCAATTTATGCCCAGCAAGAACCTCAGTATACCCAGTATATGTATAATCCAACAGTAATCAACCCTGCTTATGCCGGTTCAAAGGGATATACTAGTATTTATGGTTTATACCGTACACAATGGGTTGGACTCGATGGTGCTCCTAAAACGGCCAATATTTCGATGAACAAACCAATTGAAGGAAGTAAATTAGGTTATGGAGTTTCGGTTTTAAGTGATAAAATTGGGGTAAGTGATGAAACTCAAATAGCAGTAGATCTTACCTATAATTTATTTTTGCAAAATGATTCCCGGCTTGCTTTTGGTTTAAAAGCAAGCGGTAGTTTTTTGAATGTTGATTATACAAGATTGAATCAATACAATATGGGAGAACAAGTTCTTCAGAATAATATCACAAATCAGTTTTCACCAAATATTGGTATTGGATTGTATTACTACAATAAAAAAAGTTATTTAGGAGCATCAGTACCTATGCTGCTAGATACCGAGAAATATGATCATGATAATAAAGCCCAGGTGAATCAGAGGTACCATATTTATTTAATGGGAGGAAGGGTATATGATTTGAGTTATAACTTGAAATTCAAACCAGCTTTTGTTTCCAAAATAGTTTCGGGTGCTCCATTGCAATTCGATTTATCGACTAATTTTATGTTTAATGAAAAATTTATAATTGGCGCTGCTTACAGATGGAGTGCTTCGGTAAGCATGTTGGCAGGATTTCAATTAAGAGAAAATTTATTCATTGGTTATGGATATGATACCGAAACGACAAGATTATCTAATTTTAATTCAGGCTCACATGAAATATTCCTGCAATTTGATTTATTTAAAAATCATTCAAAATTAGAAACACCTAGATTCTTTTAAAAATACAAACATGAAAGAAAAATTACTATTATTAATTTTATTTCCCTTACTGGTTTTTTCACAACAAAAGGAAATAAAAAAAGCGGAAGAGAAATTTAATGACGGACATTATATAGAGTCTATAAAAATATTCGAAAATCTTATAGATAAAGGTGTTGAAACAGCTTCCATTTTTGAAAAATTGGGTGATGCCAACTATTTGAATGCTAATTATGCCGAAGCCAATAGATGGTATTCAAAACGATATGCATTAACTCCAGAAATGGATAGTGAACACCACTATAGATATGCGCAGACCTTAAAATCGGTTGGTTTACAGGAAGAGTCTAAAAAACAAATGGCTACTTTTGAAAGTAAAAGTCCAAATGAAATTAGAACGAAGTTTAATAAGAACGAATCCAAGGAAAAATCGATGTTAACATTTTCAAATGTTCAAATGTTACCTATAAATTCCAAATTTTCTGATTATGGTACAGCGATAAAAGGAGATACAATTATTTTTGCCAGTGCCCGTGATTTCGTTTTAGACAATACAACATATGCACGTACCAATCAATCGTATACCAGTTTATACCAATCCATAAAAACAGCAAGCGGAACTTATAGTTCTCCAAAATTATTTTCAAAGGCAAGTTTTTCTATTTATCACGAGGCCACACCAGTATTTACGAAAGACGGTAAAACCATGTATTACAGTCAAAATCAACTGGCTGATAAATCTAAAAGCAAATTGGTTAATGGCTTATTCAAACTATACAAATCTGTTCTTGTCGATGGAAAATGGAAAAATAAGGGAATCATTAGCTTGAATCAAAATGATTCGGTAAGAATGGCAAATCCAGCTTTAAGCCCTGATGGCAAATATTTGTATTTTGCGTCTGATTTAAAAGGAAGTTTTGGAAACTCAGATTTGTTTAAAGTTGCAATAAATGCCGATGGTAGTTTTGGAACTATCGAACATTTAAGTGATAAAATAAATACAGAAGGACGCGAAACGTTTCCTTTTATTACTGAAGACAATACCTTGGTTTTTGCTTCTGACGGACATGCTGGATTAGGAGGATTAGATTTGTTTTCAATTGATTTATCCGATAAAAATGCAGTTGCAATTAATCTTGGACCTACTATTAATAGTGCATTTGATGATTTTGCTTTGGCAATGAATACAGAAATGAATCAAGGATATTATACCAGCAATCGTCCCAACGGAACGGGTGATGATGACCTGTATTCATTTGATTCAGCAGTAATTCCGATAACAATTTCAGGAACCATTGTAGAGGCAGTAACCAATGAAATCATTCCAAATACTGCAATTGCCCTTTTGGATAAAAGTAATAATGTAATTGCAAAAACTCAATCAGATTCAAAGGGGAATTTTGTTTTAAATAATGTTAAGCGTGATGCCAATTATAAAATTAAAGTCGAACAAAACAATTATGTGCCTGTTGAAAAATTGGTTGTAATTGCTAAAAAAGACGTTAACGAAATAATTACAATCCATAAAGAAGTTCCTAAAATTCAACCTGAAACAGATTTATCGAATCTTTTTGCATTAAACATTATTTATTTTGATACAGATAAATCATTCATTCGTGAAGAAGCTAAAACAGAATTAGATAAAGTTGTTGCTATAATGAATCAATATCCGCAAATTAAAGTAGTTATTGGTTCCCACACCGATAGTAGAGAATCTGAAGCGTATAACGAGAATTTATCACAACGAAGGGCAAATGCTACTTTGAAGTATTTAGTATCTAAGGGAATTGATAAAACCCGATTAATAGCCAAAGGATATGGTGAATCACAACTGGTGAATCAATGTAAAAATGGGGTAAGATGCAGTAATGAGGAACATCAGAAAAACAGAAGAAGTACTTTTATAGTACGAAAATAACAAAGCATACTAATATTAAAGGCTGTCTCAAAATTATATTTGAGACAGCCCTTTTTTTGAATTCTATATTTTAAGAATTTATTTCTTTTTTGAAACTTTCATATTCAACATTTCTACCAGTAATGAGAATGAAATGGCAAAATACAAATAGCCTTTTGGTATTGGAGTAACATGACTACCAAAAATTAAGGCATTGGATAAATGGGCACTTTCTGTAAGTAACATCAAACCAATTAAGATTAAGAATGATAATCCTAAAATTTGGATAGAAGGATGTTTATTGACAAAAGTTCCAACAGGAACTGCAAATTGCATCATAATTAAAACCGAAATAATTACTGCAGTAATCATAATATACAAAGCGCCTGTTACCCCATTAGTCATCCCCACTGCTGTTAAAATACTATCGAATGAGAATACGATGTCAATTAAAATAATTTGTACAATAACGCTGCTGAACGATTTGGTTGCAGACTTTTTAATTTCTTTTTCTTCTTCCCCTTTATGATCTACTTTTTCTCTAATTTCGTTAGTGCTTTTGTAAATAAGGAATAATCCTCCTAATAAAAGAATGATACTTTGTCCGGAAACTTCTGCGTGTAACCAACTAAAATTAAACGTAAACCAAGGTTCTTTCATTGCAATTAAAACGGTAATTCCAAAAAGAAGAATGATCCGCATAAACATAGCTAAGAACATACCTATTTTGGTTGCTTTTTTACGATTTTCTTCGGGTAATTTTCCTGTTGCGATTGATATAAAAATGATGTTGTCAATTCCCAGTACAATTTCCAGAAATGTTAATGTTAATAAAGCAATCCAGGCATCAGGATTTAAAAATACTTCCATAGTATTAAGTTAAGATTAAAGAATGAGTGCGAATTTTATAATTCACCAATTTTAGTTACAGTACCTTTTTGCTTTTCATCAGCACCTACAATACCGAATTCAAAGGTATATGAATTTCCCGAAGTCGTCAAGATTTTCATATTAATTGATTTTTCTTCTGCCATATTCTTGGGATGCAGTTTTTTCAGGATATATTCGCAATCGTTTACCCAGCGCACAGTAGCGGTATCGGTTTTTCCTTCGAATGTTTCAATTTCTATGCTGTCATTGCGTTCAAAAAGTGTTACTTTTTTCACACCGTCTACTTCATATTCAAAACGGAATTTTCCGGTTTTAAAAGCTGCACAATTGTGTTCGGCATTATAGCAAGAAGCAAAAATAAGAAGCAGAGGTAGTAGAATGAGTTTTTTCATAGTTTTTGTTAAAATATTTATTGAAATTTTACAGAAATGAACATTACAATTAAAAAGAGAATTAAAAAAATTAAAATATTTCTCGCCCACTTATCTTTTGTAAGTTCAATTTCTAAATCAGATTTACAAAATTTAATAATTATCCAATAAATAAATCCACCAATATCTGATAAAAGTTGAAATCTCATATTTTTTTTCAGTTCTTACAAAAAGTTTATTGAATTTTAATATCGTATTTGTCTAAAAGTCCTGGAATTCCCTGCATCGAAAATTTAGCTTTTCGCATAGGATTGAATTCAGGATCAATTTTATAATTGTAAGCCGTAAGGAAGTTGACTTCTTTGAGTTCAGTATCATTAAAGACAGCATTGTCTAAATTGCAATTATCGAAAACCGAATTAGAAAGATTACTTCCAATAAAGCTAACTTCTTTCATAGAGCAGGAATTGAACTTAGTTTTTGGCATTTTTTTATTCGAAAAAGAAGCATAATCCAAAATGCAATCATTGAAACTCACAGCAAACATAAAATCGGCACAACTGTTAAATTGAATTCCCAATAGTTTACAATTCGAGAAATGAATGGTTTTCAAGCTCGTTCCGCCAAGAGTTGTCATCGAAAGGTTGCAGTTGATGAACTCGCAATCCATAAAAGTATTATTTGAAAAATCGCTATTGGAGAAATCACAGTTTTTAAAAACGCAATCTTCAAATTCGCGATTACTCACTTTTTTGTCAATGAAAACTACTTTGTCAAATGTTTTCTGGATATGAATTAAGTCTTCCATTAGTCGTTAAATAAAGCTCTCATCATGGTTTTCAATCCTAAAAAGATTAAGTACATGGATGCCAGGCAAGCAATGATTCCGATGCCTAAAACCAGATAATGCCATACATTTTGCTGGTTCATAAAGGCATTGTAAATTAATGACGGACCAATAAAAAGCAAAGGCAAAGCGCCTGCCAGATATCGAATTCCTTTGGATAATAATTCTTTGTTTGTTGGCATGTTTTATGTTTTTTTAACCACAAAGGACACAAAGCTTTCGCTAAGTACACTAAGTTTTATATGTTATAACTAAGGATTAATTACTAATCACTAAGGACTTATTTAGAATTATAAAAATCAACTGCTTTGCGCACGCTTCCGTGTTCTTTTAGCAATTGAGCTGCTTCTTCGTAGCTTACAGGAATTTCGCCCATAATCATTTTGGTTCCCCGGTCAACGAGTTTGTTGTTGCTCAGTTGCATATCGACCATTTTGTTGCCTTTTACTTTCCCTAATTGAATCATCGTAGCAGTTGAAATCATATTAAGTACTAACTTTTGAGCTGTTCCTGCTTTCATTCTCGAACTTCCCGTAATAAATTCAGGTCCAACCACTACATCAATAGGGAATTGTGCTGTTTGCGAAAGCGGACTTCCGGCATTGCAGGAAATACTTCCTGTAATGATATTGTTTTTGTTACAGGCTTCTAAACCGCCAATAACATAAGGTGTTGTTCCTGAAGCGGCAATTCCTATTACCACATCATTCTCATTGATATTGAATTCCTGTAAATCAATCCAGGCTTGGGTTGCATTGTCTTCGGCATTTTCTACCGCTTTACGAATGGCTTTGTCGCCACCGGCAATGATTCCCACTACCAAATCAAAAGGAACACCAAAAGTAGGAGGACATTCAGAAGCATCAACCACACCCAAACGCCCCGAAGTTCCAGCGCCAATGTAAAATAAACGTCCGCCTAATTTCATTTTAGCAACAATTTGTGTTACTAAATTTTCAATTTGTTGTAAGGCTTTTTCAACCGCAAGAGGAACAGTTTTGTCTTCGTTATTGATATTAGAAAGTAAGTCAGAAACTGACATTTTTTCTAAATGTTCGTATTTTGAGGATTGTTCGGTAGTTTTTATGAAGGTCATTTTTTTGAGCTTTATTTGGTGTGTTTTACAGATTAAAATTTATAAAAAATAAGCCAAGGCAATTCCTAAAACAATCATCGAAACTTTGGCAACATTAAATTTATGGCCTTCGCTACTTTCGAAAATAATAGTTGAGGAAATATGAAATAATATACCAATAACTACAGCGGTAATTTCGCTATGGTATTGATTTAATCCCGTAAGATAATCGGAAGCGAATGTTCCTAGCGGTGTCATCAAGGCAAAAGTAAGCATGAAGGCAAAAATAGCCTGTTTGTTCAGGTGGGAATTGATGAAAAATGTCGTTAAAATAATAGCAATAGGAAGGTGGTGTATCGCAATTCCGAGGGCTAAATTGTCGTGATTATGTCCCACAGGAAATCCTTCCAGAAAAGCGTGAATACAAAGACTGATAAACAACAACCACGGAATATGGGACATGTTTGGATGCCCATGAACGTGACCGTGCTCAGCACCTTTAGAGAAAAATTCGAGGATAATTTGGAACAAAATCCCCAGCATGATAAAAATCCCCGCATTGTTATTGTGACTTTCGCCAATAACATGCTCATGACTTTCATAGATTTCGGGTAATAAGTGCATTACCGTCAAAGAAAGCAAAAATGAACCACTAAAAGCCAATAGTAGTTTGAGATTGCTTTTGTTTTTTGGTTTTAAAACCAATGCAATAATATACCCAAGAAGTACAGAAAGTAATGGTAAAAGGTAATTCATTATTTAAAAATAAGGATGAGTCGTTCGCTTTCGGTTTTGTGGAATTTTTTCAACTTATAGTCTCCAAAAATGTCCAAAAGATAAATACCTGCTTCTTCCATCATGGATTCGAAATCTTGTAAAGTCAAGGCTTTTACTTTTTCGGTAAAATGGTATTTTTTGCCTTGGTCTTCAAAATCGATTTCTTTAAAAATATGACCATCGGAAACATAGCGTTTCAGGTGAAAATCGATTCCGTCCACTGTTTTTACCTCTTCGGGAACCAATGTTTCAATTACCTGATTGACATTCATAAAATCAATTACGGCAAAACCATAGTCAGACAAACTGTTTTTGATGGCCTTTAGCGTAGTAAGATTGTCTTCATCATTTTCGAAATAACCAAAACTGGTAAACAAATTAAAAATGGCGTCGTACTTTTCTTCGCAAGCTTCACGCATATCGTGCACTTTGAAATGCAAGGTTTCATTCGAATTTTTGCTTGCTTCGGCTATGCTGTTTTCAGATAAATCAGCACCAATGACATCAAAGCCTAATTGGTTCAAATAAATAGCGTGACGCCCTTTGCCACAGGCTAAATCCAAGACTTTAGCTTTTTCAGGAAGATTTAAGTAATGCGTTAAATTATCCATGAAAAGCTGTGCTTCTTTGTCATTTCGTTCTTTGTACAGAATGTGATAATAGGGAGTGTCAAACCAAGAGCTGAACCATGTTTCATTTGGTTGGTCTTGATTTGTATTAGTTGTTTCTTGTGCTTCGGACATTTATTCTTTTCAATTAATTCTATCCCGCAAATTTAGTGTATTTTTGCGGAAATATACTATTTCAGGTTGTTTGGAATTTGGAATTTAGAAAATTGGAATTTAAAAGAGAAATGGAAGAAAATTTTAAGATGATTGCCAAAACCTTTTTTGGTTTTGAAGAAATATTAGCCACCGAATTGAAAAATTTAGGAGCACAAGACGTAGAGCAGGGAGTAAGAATGGTAAGTTTTAAAGGAGATAAAGGTTTTATGTATAAAGCCAATTTGTCTTTGCGTACCGCATTAAAAATCTTAAAACCTATTTATTCTTTTAGAGCCAATAATGAAAAAGCTTTGTATAAAGGAGTTTCGGGTGTTAACTGGTCTAAATTTATCAATGCCAATCAAACTTTTGTGATTGATGCTACAGTGCATTCGGAATATTTTAATCACTCCGAATTTGTTTCTCAAAAATGTAAAGATGCCATTGTGGATCAATTCAGGGAAAGAACCGGGCAAAGACCAAGCATTGATAAAGTTCACCCTGATTTACGAATTAACATTCATATTGACAAAGACCAGGTTTCGGTTGCATTAGATACTTCAGGAAATGCGTTGAATCAGCGTGGTTATAGAACATCGACGAATATTGCACCTATAAATGAGGTTTTGGCAGCGGGAATTTTGTTGCTTTCGGGTTGGGACGGACAAAGTGATTTCTTGGATCCTATGTGTGGTTCGGGAACTTTCCTGGCTGAGGCTGCGATGATTGCCTGCAATATTCCGGCAAACATTAACCGTAAAGAATTTGCTTTCGAAAAATGGAAAGACTGGGATAATGATTTGTTTGACAAAATTACCGATAGTCTGCTAGGGAAAGTACGTGAGTTTCATCATACGATAAAAGGCTTTGACAAAGCGCCAAGTGCCGTGAGTAAAGCAAAGGAAAATATCAGAAATGCAAATCTGGAAGAATACATTAGTATTGAAGGGAATAATTTCTTTGATACCGAAAAAACTTCGGAAGGAAAATTACATATAGTGTTTAATCCACCTTATGATGAGCGTTTGGATATTCACATGGAAGAATTCTATAAAAATATTGGCGATACTTTAAAACAAAGTTATCCGGGAACCAATGCCTGGTTTATCACAGGAAATCTGGAAGCGCTGAAATTTGTAGGTTTACGACCATCGCGAAAAATCAAATTATTCAACGCCGGACTTGAAGCCCGATTGGTAAAATACGAGATGTACGAAGGAAGTAAGAGAACGAAGTTTCAGGTAGAGAAGGAGTAATCCAGAAGGCAGAAAGCAGAAGTATAAAGTAGAAAAAGAAAGCAGAATTAAAATATCGTATCATGACTAAATTACAACTAAGAGCGTTTTTATATCAACTAGGTTGTTTTGCTATATTATTTGTGTTATTTCGCTATTTAGTGGAAAAATATTCCGGTTTAAGTGGTTTGTGGGTTCCATTTGTTGCTTTTGTTGTAGCGACATTTTTATCTCCAAAATTCCAAGCAGTAAAAACCAAGGATGGTGAAAAGTTATTTATGAAATGGATTTTTTCTAAACAGATAAAAGAAATAAAGTAAGTATTCAGTGTTCAGAAAGCAGTTTTCAGTTTGCTGAACATAAAAATAAGAACCGCAAATTCACAAATTATTAGTTTTAACCACAAAGCGCACAAAGATTTGCGTGAAGCACACAAAGTTTTTAAACCATTCAGTTGAGTTAAGAAGAGTTCTTCTACTTGCTGTCTTTTGAACATTCTTTGCGGAAAAACTTTGCAACCTTAGTATTAGACCCTAACTTTCTTAATAGTTTAAAAAATAAACCGCAAATTCGCAAATTATAAAAACTTATAATTTGCGAATTTGCGGTTTATTTGTTGATATCAAATCTACTTTCTGTTTCTGCTTTCTGCTTCTGCCTTCTGCAAACTATTTTTTCTTTGTTTCCTCGGGAACTACTTTCTTTTTGAAGATAGGAACAAAATAGGTTACCGTATAATTGAAACCTACCCCAAAATCACCATTATAGGTTCGGTTGAATCCTGGAATGTATAAGTTTTCGAAATTAGCAGGTTGTTTGTTGGAAATCAATCGGTTAAATCGAAGGCTGAATCCTAAAAAAACATTGTTGAATACTTTAGCTTTCATTCCTGCCACCACTTCAATCCAGCTTGCTGTTAAACCATTGAATTTTTGACCAGAAGCAATAGGAGGAACTTCATCAAAATAAGGATTGGAATTGTAAATTTTATAGTTATTCAATTCCTGACTAAAAGTACTAAAACCGTATCGCAAACCTATCGAAATAATGTTTTCCATATCAAGCCAGTTTTCGTAACCATTATAGTCAAAACCTACTTTTAGGTAGGAACCTTTGGTGGTGAAATTCAGGCGTTCGTCATCGGTAGTTTTATTTTCGTTACCCACTTCGGCAGCGATATAGTGTTTTTTGTCCCAACGATAATCACCCACTAATTCCAGTCCTTTATAGTCTTTATCATAAAAACTACGGCTTAATTTGAACAAATCAACTCCCACACGCACACCGTAACGATTGGTTTTTATTGGCGCAGCAATAGAATCGGTTTTTGGAGTTGTAGTTGTTTTACTGGCTACGGCTGTTTTGGCAGAAATAACTCCGCTTGTAATGGTGTCCTTTTTAGCCTTTGTTGTTGGAGCTTTAGTATCTTGGGCATTTGCAAAAAGCAAAGACAAAACAAGGCAGCTACTAAAAATATATTTCAAGGTGTGTTTCATTTTCGTTAGCTATAATATATTTTTTTACTGCAACATATTGCATCCATTTTAAATCGGGTGTTGCTGCATCGGTATGAACAAACGGAATAAAAGCATCTAAGGTAAAATTAGTTTTAAATCCGCAGGCTCGGGATACAAAAATATTTTCTCTACTGTACTTAAATGTTAAGACATCTTCGTTTACCAATGCGGTATTGGTATTGCCATAATTTAAGATAAAATGAAAACTAACTTCATCAGCATCTGTTTTCAAAGGAATAGAAACAGTACTTCCATTGATTAAGTCACTACCACTATAAGTAATCCCGTTTTCCTTTCCGTCTGCAATGATTTTCAGATTAGTCACATTTTTTTCAACCGAAGTATTATTGATGTCATAAAACGTAATCACCATTCGAGGGGTGGTAAGGGTATTAGCATCACAGATATCGTCTTTCTCACAACCGGAGAAGGAGAAACTGATAGCCAATAATAACAGAAGTATTTTTTTCATATTTTTTAGTCTTTAGTCCCTAGTTATTAGTCCTTAGTCCCTAGTTGTTTTTTTAAACTAAGGACTAAGGACTATGTACTAAGAACTAATTATCTTTTTTCTAACAGCACTACATTTTCCACGTGATGCGTTTGCGGAAACATATCCACAGGACGCACTCTGGTCACTTTGTATTTTTCGTCCATTAAAGCCAAATCACGTGCCTGTGTAGCCGAGTTACAGCTTACATAAACTACTTTTTCGGGAGCAATTTTCATGATTTGTTCAACAACATCTTTGTGCATTCCATCACGCGGCGGGTCGGTTATAATGACGTCTGGTTGTCCGTGTTGTGCAATAAAAGCATCGTTGAAAACTACTTTCATATCACCTACAAAAAACTCGCAATTGCTAATGTTATTGCGTTCAGCATTGGCTTTTGCATCTTTAATAGCATCAGGAACACTTTCTACACCAATTACTTTTTTTGCTTTTTTAGAAACAAACTGCGCAATGGTTCCTGTTCCGGTATATAAATCATAAACGGTTTCATTTCCGGTCAATCCGGCAAAATCTCTCGTTATTTTGTATAATTCGTAAGCCTGATCCGAGTTGGTTTGGTAAAACGATTTGGCATTGATGCTAAATTTCAAACCTTCCATTTCTTCCAAAATGTAATCACGACCTTTGTATAATTTGATGTCCTGGTCGTAAAGCGTATCATTCGCCTTGTTATTTACCACATATTGCAACGAAGTAATCTGAGGGAATTTGGCATAAAGATGATCCAGTAACAATTCTCTGTTGGCTTTATCATTTTCGAAAAACTGAATCAAAAGCATGATTTCACCAGTCGAAGCGGTACGCAACATCAGGGTTCTCAACAAACCGGAATGTTCTCTGGGATTAAAGAATGTTAGTCCATTTGCATTAGCAAAATCACGAACTTCATTTCTAATGGCATTCGAAGGATCTTCTTGTAAATGACATTTTTTGATGTCCAGAATTTTGTCCCACATTTTTGGAATATGAAAACCAAGTGCGTTTCTATTTCCTAAATCTTCATCGCTTCCAATTTCAGCTTCGGTTAACCAACGGCTGTTAGAGAACGAAAATTCCATTTTATTTCTGTAGAAAAACTTTTTCTCCGAACCTAAAATGGGGTCAAATTCAGGAAGTTCAATTTTTCCAATGCGTTGCAAGTGATTTTTAACCTCATTGTGTTTGTAAAACAACTGTTGGTCGTAGTTCATGTTTTGCCATTTGCAACCGCCACAAACCCCAAAATGCTCACAAATAGGATCTACACGATGCTCTGATAACTCGTGGAATTTCACCGCTTTTCCTTCATAATACGCCTTGCGTTTTTTGAAAGTTTGCACATCAACCACATCACCCGGAACCACATTCGGAATAAACACTACTTTTCCATCGGGAGCCTTTGCTACCGAAACGCCTTTTGCACCTGCATCAAGGACTTTTATCTGATGAAAGACAACTTTGTCTGTATTTTTTCTACCCATGGCGCAAAAATAAGTGTTTGTTGGCTTTTATAAATTCAAATTGGGAATTTTTTTTGAAAAGTGTCGATTTTTATCTCATTCTATTTTGGAGGTAATTATTAAAAACTTCAGTTCGAGTGTTTTTTGTGTAGTGAAACGAAACAAAAAATGTATCGAGAACCGTTTTTATTGAAGTTTTTATTCGTGCCTATTTCCCGCTTTCCGCTACAAATCCTCGCGTTGCCGGCAGTAACACTAAGCCATTAAAGGAGCTTCCGTTGGTCGCTCTTTACCGGCAAGTGTTACATTGCCAGCAACACTGCGGGTTTTCCGCTGCAATCGGGGGCAGGGGAGTTGAGGAATTATTGAGTTTTTAGATATAAAAAAACCTCGTTTGCTGGAACGAGGTTGGTTAATGCCTTTTAAGTTTTGATAGTTTTGATAGCGCGGAATTGTATTCCGTGCACACTCCAACAGGATAAAATACTATTTAAAATTGAACTGTTTGGTTTTGTAGTTGCTCAACTTTGTGGGCACGGAATGCAATTCCGCGCTATCGTTGCGTTGATATATCCGCGCGGTCTGGTTAATTAATGGTGATGTTGGTTATTTTTTTTTCTTATTATTAAAAGTATATCAGTAATTAAATAAGTTAAAACGATAGCTATACCAGCAATTATTTTGAAGTTTATTTCTTTAGGAGAAAGAATAGTTAAGGAAAACCACAAAAGAAAGATACAAAAAGGATATAGAAGTAGTCTGGTTATGAATTTTGAGGAAGTCCATTCTTCTTCCTCTTCTTTTTTTGATTCTATAATTAACTCAGGATTATTAATTCTTTCAATATTTTCAATATTTTCAATAGTTTCTCTGAGTTCGTTAGTTAGAAGTTTTGTTTCGTACTTTCTTGCTTTGGATAAAACGATATGTAGTAAGAATCCAAATATTAAGATCGCAAATGTGAAAATTAATGTTTCTCGTAAATCTGTATTATAAGCTAATAACAAAATTAAAATAGAAAAAATAACTGTAGATTGTTTATTCCTAAATTTATGATATGGATTTTTTTCTGTTTTTATTCCTATTAAATTTTTGTTTTGATCAAAGTTCAATATGAAGATAGGATAGTTTCCTCTTAAATATTCGGATGAACGCCAAAGTAGAATTTCGTTGGGTCTAATTTCCCCACTGTATTTTATTTTATTACAAAAGAAAGTATCTTTCCAATGGTTTTTTAAAGTGCTTTTTTTGTTTTCAATAATTAATTTTTTGAGGTCATCTTTTTTTACCATGTAGTATTTTGATTTTTGTAAAAATATTCAAAAATCTTATATATTTAAGTAAAAGGCTCTTTTTTATTAGAGTTATTTCCAGCTTCATGATACAAATTTTAAGGCTTTTCTCTCCCTACAAATTTTCCTTTTCCTAATAAAAAGGCAATGGCTTTTGGAATATTTTTGTCGATGCTTTCTTCCGTTTTTAAATTGGAAATATAGCGGATAATTTCATGCCGTAGTGAAGGACGTAAATTTTGGAAAATAGTATTGGCTTCCGGGTTTTCGTTTAAAGCTTGTGATAATTTAGGATGAATGGGAATTTCTCTTTTTTCAGGATCATAGTTAATGCTTATTTCTATTTGTTCTCCAATTCTTTTAGGAGAGTTTTTAAGCATTTTGGTATTGATGTACAAGCGCCATTCGCCTTTAAATTTCATTAAAGTTTGGGTGTAAGGAATGGAGTTGACAGCGCCTTTAATAGGAATAGGACCTTTGGATTTTTCTGCTTTTTCAAAAAGGTGTTTTAAGATTTCTGCAGGCACATATACAAAAGGATTAATACCTATAATTTCAATAGTAGCCGAAAAAGTATAGCTTGTTTCCAGTGTCATAAAGCAGGATTTTTGATTTTGATTGAAAGTTAATTTACTTTTTTTAGAAAATAAACATTGTCAGTCTCTTTAATTAGTAGGCTTCTTTTTTCGGGATTAAATTCAAAAAAATAACCTAAGTCTTTATTCATGAAATAATTATCAGCAATGGCAATGGCTTCAAATGTTTTACCTTTTGACTCTATCAATAATTTAGTATTGTTCTTAGTACAGTTGACGACTATTTGACCCGAAGAATATTGACCAAGGTATTGGTCTAAATCTTCACTTTTTAAGTTGTAGTTTTTAGAAAAAGGAATGGTGAATTCTTGATTAAAACATATTTTTAGAATTCCGTCAATCAAATCGGTTCTTGGATAAAGAATGCCATTAGTGCAGTAGGCAAATGACAATTTTTGCGTTGGGAAATACCAAACCGCAGTATAAAACTCTTCGACTCTTCCATTATGTCCAAAACTGGTTTCTGTACCATACTTATTTGAAAAAAGTCCCATACCATAGTCATCAATAAGGTCTTTCATTTTAGACAGGCTGGATTTGTTTACAAGCTTATTGGTAAATAAGGCATTTATAAATACAGTCATATCTGTTGGTGTCGAGATAAGTGCGCCAGCTCCTCCGTGTATGCCCAAGTTTGTTTTTTTAACGGTATTCCACTTATTGTCGGAATATTTGAAAGAGCCGCTTTCATCGTTTCTTATGTTTGAACTACTTCCGTAATAAGTGTCTTTAAGTTTGAGTTTAGACGTTATCCTTTTCTCAATTGCTTTCGCATAAGGCATTTTGCATTTGTTTTCGATGATATAGCCCAATAAAAGATAGTTGCTGTTTGAATAATCGGCTTTTGTATTGGGTTCAAAATCGCTTCCTTTTTCTTTTATAATTTCGAGTAGTTCATCGTGAGTTTTAGTCTTGTTCATCCAATCAGGATAGTTGGTCTCCTTAGTATAATCATGCAAACCACTTCTGTGATAAAGCATATCGCTAATGGTAATTTTATTTGCATTGGGAAGCTGGGGATAAAAATCACTTAATTTTTGTTCCAGTTTGATTTTACCTTCTTCGACTAATTGAAAAATCAGGACTGCTGTAAACATTTTAGTAGCTGAACCAATTCGGTATTTTGTAGCAGTAGTTGCCGGTGTTTTTTTGCTATTGTCAATAGAAGCATAACCTATTGCTTTTTGATAAAGCAGATTACCATTTTGGGAAATGCTAAGACTACCCATTGCGAAGTCTTGTGATGCAAGTACATCCAGAAATTGATCTATTTTTTCCGTATTTATGTTTTGCCCGTAAGAAGAAAAACTGAGAATTAGGCTTAAAAATAAAAAGAGGATTATTTTGTTCATTATCTCGGCTGGTTGAAGTTTTTGAATTTCAAATATAATGAAAGAATTATTTTATGGTATAAATGAACTGTAAATAAGCTAATTCGGAATTTTAGCTATTAAAAAATCAATGTTATTTCTAAAAATAGAAATTTTATCTTTGCTGCTAAAGTGATAAAAGAATGAATCTGATATTGGAAAAAAGCAAAGGGTTAGTTGGTTTTTGTATTCTCTTTGCTGCTATAGTTTTTGGTTGTGCAGATGCGAATAAGGAAGGCAAACAATTCCATTATCGGGCGATAAACGATAAGGATACGGCTTTGTTAAGTTTTATTAAGCTTGAAGATAACCGTTTTTTTGGTCAGTACGAAATTCATTATGGACAATCCAGAAAGGATTCGGGAGAGATAAGAGGGATTATTAGTGGAGATACGATAAAAGGAAGTTTTTATTACCAGCCTTATGGTGGCGGAGTTTTGAAAAGATATCCCATTGCGCTACTGAAACGTAAAAACAAATTACTGTTAGGTAAAGGCGTGATTTCGGTTTATATGGGGATTCCTTCGTTTTTAAAAGGAGATCCAATTGATTATTCGAATCCGGAATTTGTTTTCGAAGAAATTAAAAATAAATTAAAACCAAAAACGTCCCGATAACTATCGGGACGTTTTTGGTTTAGTCTACAGCAATGAGACAGTCAGAAAATGTTTCTTCTAAATGTTCTGTATAGGCTTTCATATCTTTTTCGACATTGGCATTTTTCTCCACATCATGAAAATGAAAACTTTTTAACGGAGTCATCCCTGTAAACGCATTCATTCTGTGAAAGCCAAAAAAACGGTCCTTCATCTACCGATTTTTGGTCGAAAAATTCTCCCGGAAGAGTAAAAGCCGTTGCCGGGGCGTTCCAGGTTGTGGTAAGCATGTATTTTTTGCCATGCATCATTCCGCCGGTTCCATAATTAATTTCGGGGTTGGTTGATTTTCTGCCGTCGCTGCGATAAATTCCTTTGTTGTGCCCGGCAGTAAAAACTTCATCGATGTATTTTTTGAAGTTGAAAGGCAGTTGGAACCACCAAACCGGTGTGTGATAGATGATAACATCAGCCCAGGCAAATTTACTGACTTCTTCTTCAGTTGAATAGCCGTTTTCGATTGTAGTGGTTTGGATGCTAACTTCTTCTGATTGGTTGAAAAATTGTTGCGTGGTTTCGGCAATGGTGTTGTTGAATAAACCACCTGAATGACCAAAACTTTGTCCTGCATTTATAATAAATATCTTTTTCATGTAAAGTATTGTTTTTTGTTGTTACAAAGTTAGGATGGATATTGGTATTATTAAAATAATGTAATTTATATATTTGTATTATAAAAATGATAGTTATGGTAAATCTGGAATGGTATCGTACTTTTAAAGCAATCTATAAAACGGGTACATTGACCAGTGCTGCCGATGCTTTGTTTATTTCCCAGCCGGGAGTGAGTTTGCATTTGAGTTCATTGGAAAGTTATGTGGGGTACAAACTTTTTGACAGAACAGGACGAAAGATGATTCCAACCGAAAGAGGAAAAATTTTATACAACGCCATTTCCGAAGGCTTGAAAATACTGGAAGATGCCGAGAAAAATTTTCAACGAAGTACCGAAAAACATACACCTACAATTAGTATCGGAATGTGTTTTGAGACGTTCCAAATTACCTTGGAGCAATACATTTCGAGTTTGCCTTTTAATGTGATTATTCGTTTTGGGGAATACCGGGAAATGCTTGAGAATTTAGATAAAGGCATTTTAGATTTGATTATTTCTCCCCAAAAAGTAAGTTATGCTAATATAGATTATGAGCCGTTTTCATCTGAAACAATTGTATTAGTAGGAGGGAGCGAATTGGATGATGTAGAATTTCAACAATTGGTAAAACAAAAAAAATATACCGAAGCCGAAAGTTATTTAAAAGCTCAAAAATGGTATGGAACTACGGGGGATATGGAGCATTTGTTTCGTTTTTGGCAACTGAATTTTGGCAGTTTTCCTGATTTCAGACCGAATTACATTGTTCCTAATATTAATTTGATTGTGCGTTGTTTGAGCAGTGCTAATGGTCTTGCCGTTATTCCAGATTTTTTATGTCGAAAAGAAATTGAAAGAGGAGAGGTGAAATTGCTATGGGAAGGGCATAAAAAACTAAAAAACACCCTTTATTTTGCCAATAGAAAGAATACTGCTTACGAGAAAGAACTGGATTTAATTAAGGATTTGTTTAAGAAAGTGATGTTGTAAAATAACATATTGTTATAAAGTTTTAAATATTGACAGACTTTGTTTGATTAGGGTTTTTAGAAAATTAGAATGTTTATTTTTATAAGTAGTTTTCTGTATAAATGCTTAAAAAATAGTTTTTTAACGGTATAAATTGTCAATAGTAGGGGATTAAAGTATATTTGTTCACTTTAAATATTTTCCCCAGAAATTTAAAAGTGAGCATTATGAAGCACCTTTACACGATTATTTTATTTTCAATTTTAGTTACTTCGATTCATAAATTAAATGCTGAAAATAAAATCCCTGCTTTAGATTCTCATCATAATGTTGAATATAAAAAAGCGGCTAGTTTAGCTTCACCAACTGCAACAATAACTGGTACTACAGCAGTTTGCCAAGGGGCAACAAGTCCTGTAATTACTTTTACAGGTTTTGGCGGAACGGCACCTTATACTTTTACCTATACATTAAATGGAGTTGGTCCACAAACAATTTCTACTACGGGAACGAATGACTCTGTAACCTTAGCAGTTAGTACTGGAACTGCTGGGACTTTCGATTATAGTTTAGTAAGTTTTCACGATGCAGCAACTCCTACTGATGAAATAACACAATCAGGCACAGCGACTGTAACTGTAGGTTCACCAACCACAGTTGATTTTTCGTTCAATAATGATAATTCTTGTTCGGAGACAGCAATCCAATTTAATTCATCTGTTTCAGGAACGGGAACTATAACTTATTCCTGGGATTTTGGTGACGCAACGGCAGTGTCAAATTTGCCCAATCCTATCCATCAATTTACAGCTTTAGGATGCAGTACTTCAACATTTACGGTAGTATTGACAGTTACTGTAAATGGTTGTATAGCAACTAAATCAAAAACGATTACCGTAAAACAAAAACCGGATATTAGTTTTAATGATGCGAATAATCTTTTTGCTACAGACCTATTTAACAACTGTTCGAATGCAGCTACTAATCCTGTGTTTTCTATAAAGGTTGGGAATACTTCGACTTCCACTTGTATCAGCTCCTATTCCATAGATTGGGGAGATGGAAGTGCCGCTACTTCAAATGCGACTTTTCCAGCTAGCCATACTTATAATTTAGTAGGTGCTTATAATATGGTTATAACGGCTTTGGGGACAAATGGTTGTAGTAATTCGGTAACTTATGTTATTAAAAATGTGACCAATCCTTCGGGAGGACTTGTAAGTCCCGGAAGCACCCAAAATTTATGTGCTCCAACTGCTCCATTAAATTTTACTATTTCAAACTGGGGATCCAATTCATTAGGAACAGTTTACGATATAGATTATGGAGATGGTTCGGCTATTGTGCGTTATACCCAAACGGATTTAGAGAGTTCTACTTATTTTAACGCTTCAAATCCTTCGGCATCACTTAATTTTCCTATTCCACATTCTTATACCATAACAAATTGCCCTAAAACAGAATTTACCGTTATTTTGAATGTCTCGAATGCTTGTGGAAAGACCAAGAGTTCTGTTTCTAACATAACTGTTTATTCAAAACCAGTAGCAAATTTTACTTCACCAACTAAAGCTTGTTTGAATACAAATATTGCTTTTACTAATACTTCGACAACTGGTTATGGTCAAAGTTGTACCCAGAATGTAATTTATGCATGGGATTTTGGTGATGGGACAACATCTTCAGCCATTAGTCCAAGCCATAGTTATGCCAGTGCCGGGACTTATACAGTAACTCTTACTGCTCAAGGGTATTGTGGACTTTCAAATCCAATTACTAAAACTATTTGTGTTGAAGGACCGTTAACACCATCATTTACTTTAGATAAAACTGTAGGCTGTACATCATTGGCTGTGACGGCAACAAATACAACAGTAGAAACTGGGGCTTGTACACCTCCAACTTATTCATGGATGGTTACTTATGCAGCATCAAATTGTGGAACAACTGCAACTATTGCAAGTCAGTCTACTAAAGATGCTTCGTACAACTTTACCATGCCGGGGATTTATAGCATTAAATTAACAGCTACCAACTCTTGCGGAAATGTTGTGAGTGCTTCACAAACAGTTGAGGTGAAAAAACCGCCTACTGCAACCATTGCAGCAATACCCAATTTTTGTGGTACGGCAGCTATAAACCCAACAGCAACCATTACTAGTTGTGCTCCCGCATCGAGTACGTTAACCTATGCCTGGAATTTTCCTGGAGGAATACCTACAACAGCAAATACCGCTAATCCCGGAACAATTACTTATAGTACCACAGGTACTTATACCGTTTCATTAGTGGTTACTAACGAATGCGGTAATTCAGTTATGGCTAATCAAACTTTTTCGGTGAACAAAAACCCAACAATTACCAATACCGATTTAAGTCAGACATTATGTTCAGGGACATCATCTACAGCTATTAGTTTAACTTCAGATGATGCTTCAACAACATTTTCCTGGACGGCTACTGCAACAGCAGGAATTACAGGTTTTGTAGCATCAGGAACCGCTAGTACAATTCCAGCCAGAGTTATAACGACTACTAATCCATCGGCGGGAACAATTACTTATGTCGTTACCCCTAAAATAGGCATCTGTACAGGTACTTCGGTAAGTTTTACAATCAATGTTAATCCGGCACCTAGTTTTACTACACAACCCGTGCCGAGTAGCGTTTGTTTAGGAGGAACCGCAACTCAATTAGCTGTAGTGCTTGGAGGAAGTAGCGGAACGCCAACATATCAATGGTATTCGAATACTACTAATTCAACTACAGGAGCTACATTGATTGCTACTGCGACCAATACTACTTATGATCCACCGACTACTGCTATTGGTACTGTATATTATTATTGTGTGGTTACTTTAACTTCAGGTGGTTGTTCTAATTTGACTTCTTCTATTGTAGCAGTAACGGTTACACCACAGCCTAGCATATCGCAGCCGGTAGCAGCACAAACTTTATGTACAGGAGCAATAATTAGTACTCCTTTATCGGTTACTCCTTCTGGGGGAACAGGTACGGCAACTTATAAATGGTATTCGAATACTACTAATTCTAATTCAGGAGGTACTTTAATTTCAGGAGCGACAACTAATAATTACACACCTCCTGCGTATACTGCGGCAGGAGATTATTATTACTATGTTGAGGTTAGTATCAGCGGTAGTGGTTGTGGTTCTGTTACAAGTGATGTGGCTAAAGTAACGGTTTTAGATCCACCTACAATAACAGCACAGCCGATGGCTAATCAGGTGTTGTGTCAGGGTGAAACAGCTGCCCAATTGGTAGTTGCAGGTACAGGAGGAAATGGTGCTTTTTCATACCAATGGTATCAGAATAATGTGAGTAATACAAGCACAGGTACGGCAATTCCGGGTGCCACGACAGCAACTTATTTACCATTAACAACTACTGCGGGAACTCAATATTATTATTGTGTGTTGTCGCAAACAGGTGCGGGTTGTAGTGTTAAGAGCGCTATAGCATCAGTACAAGTAAGTTTGTCACCAACAATTACAACGCAACCTGTTTCAAGTACGGTTTGCGTAGGAGGAACTCCAACTACTTTATCTTTTACAGTGAGTAACGGAGTAGGAACACCTACTTATCAATGGTATTCTAATACGGTAAATTCAAATTCAAGCGGAAGTACTATTGTAGGACAAACAAATGCTACTTATGCTCCTCCAGCTACTGTTGCTGGGACGCTGTATTATTATTGTGTAATTAATTTTCCTTCTTTATCCGGAGGTTGCTCAGTTGTGACAACAAATCCAGCCGCTGTGATTGTAAATGAGAAACCGAGTATAGCTCCAGAAAGTACTACCATCTGTAGTTCAGCCACATTTACGGTTATTCCTGCTAATTCGGGCGGGAATATTATTCCAATTGGTACTACTTATACATGGTCTAATCCAACTATAAATCCTTCAAATACAATAACAGGAGCGAGTGCACAAGCTACACCTCAAACCAATATTAGTCAAACATTAACGAATACCTCTGTCAATCCTTCGGTGGTTACTTACACGGTGACTCCAATTTCGGGAACTTGTGTTGGAAATACTTTTACCGTTTCGGTAACTGTCAATCCTGCTATAAATACCAATGTGGTTATTAATGACAACAAATGTTATGGAGCTAATAATGCGTCTATTTCGACTAATATTACGGGAGGAATTCCTTTTACCTCAGGTTCACCATATAATTTGTCTTGGTCAGGACCTAGTGGATTTTCTTCAACTGCAACAACAATTTCGAATTTGAAACCGGGGAATTATGATTTAACAGTTACTGATAATGGAAATTGTCCTTTTTTCAAAACCTATACTATTACTGAACCAACTGATATTGTTATTGCTGTAATTAGTAAAAAAGACATCAGCTGTTTGGGGAGTAATAATGGTAGTGTAGATATTAATGTAACAGGAGGGACCGGAAATTATACTTATAACTGGACAAAAAACGCAGTTGCTTTTGCGGTATCGCAAGATATTTCAAATTTAGGTCCGGGGATTTATACCGTTTCCGTTACAGATGCGAAAAATTGCGGACCTAAAACGGCCTCTTTTACAATAACAGAACCGCCACTTTTGGTTGTGAGTCTGATTAATAAAACTGATGTTGTTTGTTATGGAGATGCAACAGGAGCCATTAACGTGAATGTTACAGGAGGAGTACCTTCAGCTTCGGGATATAATTTTGCCTGGACAGGGCCTAATGGATTTACAAGTAGTAATCAAAATCTATCCGGTATTGGGGCGGGAACCTATAATTTAGTTGTAACAGATAATCAGTCTTGTTCTAAAAACTTGACTGTTAGCATTACACAGTCACCCAAAATCAATATTGCTTATACAACCACACCTATTGTTTGTTATGGAGATAATAGTGCTTCGATTTCGGTAACCATTTCCGGTGGAGTTCCAGGGTATCAATATCAATGGGATAATATGGCTACAACATTAAACCAAACTAATTTATCAGCGGGAGATTATACAATAACAGTGACGGATAGTTTTGGCTGCCGACAAATCCAAACTATTAATATCCCGGAAGGACCTCTCTTTAAAGTAGATCCTGTTGTGAAAAATATTTCATGTTTTGGTGCACATGATGGAAGTATTGCTTTAAATTTTGTCGGAGGGATTGCTCCGGTAAAATTGCAATGGAGTGACGGAAGTACTGCTGGAACTACAAGAAATAATCTTGGACCAGGAACCTACTCGGTAATAATTACAGATTCTAAACCTTGTGCGATTTCAAAAACTTTTGTTATTGTAGAACCACAGCCTTTAGTCCTTTCAGCAAATGTTACTAATGCATTTGATTGCGATATTGCCAATAGCGGTGCTATCAATCTTTTAGTTTCTGGAGGAACAGTTCCATTTACGTATTCATGGTCAAATGGAGCAACAACCGAAGATTTAACTAATGTACCGGCAGGAAATTATTTAGTGACAGTAACCGATGCAAGAGGTTGTGTAAAAACGGCTCAGTATTCCATAAACAGACCACCGCCGATTGTTATTGGCGTTGCCACAAAAACAGATGTTAATTGCGATACCAAAGAGGTAAAACAAAATTTTACAGCTCAGGTTACAGGAGGCTTACCACCATATCAATTGAGTTGGTCCAGTGGTGTTGTAAGTGGTGCCAATAATGAAATGATGAGTACCAACCAAAATGGAACTATTGTATTGAATGTTACGGATGCTTTAGGCTGTAAAGCCAATTATAGTTTTAATGTAAATATACCATCATTAGGAAGTCCTTCATTTACGACAAATTCTTTTGGTTTTACTACCTATGGTTTTTATTCTATTGAAGATCCGGTTCAATTCACTAATACAGCTACTGGTGGTTTTGAAGCTATTTCATGGGATTTTGGTGATGGGTCTTTTTCAAATGAAATTAATCCGGTTCATGTTTTCAAAAAAGAAGGAACTTATATTGTCAATCAAAGAGTGACTTATCCTTTGGGTTGTGTTTACAGTTATACAGTAAAATTAGAAATTAAAAAAGGATATAATTTAATTTCTCCAACAGCTTTTACGCCTAATAATGATGGTGCTAACGATTATTTCGCACCCGCTTTTAAAGGCTTAAAGACCATTGTATTTGATGTTTATGATACCTGGGGAGGATTGATTTATTCAGAAACAGGAGAAACAATCAAGGGATGGGATGGAAGAATCAAGGATCAAAATGCCGAAAATGGTAATTATTATTTTAAAGTTACCGCTAAAACATTTTATGGAGCAACAATTAAAGATCAAGGGGCATTTGTACTTATAAAGTAATAAAGATGAAATTTAGAATAGTATTTACAATATGTATTTGTTTCTTTTTCTCAAAAGTTAAAGCGCAAGATCCCATATTTACACAATATTTCATTGTACCTGAAACCTTAAATCCGGCTTATTCCGGTTTTTTAGAAACTACTTCGGCAGGTATCATTCATCGTTCACAATGGCCTGATTTAGATTTAAAAATTGATACCGATTATGCTTTTCTCAACACTTGGAGTGAGCGTAGCAAAAGCGGTTTTGGAGGAAGTATATTAAGTCACAGGGAAAATAATACCCGTTATAATTTTACCCAATTCAATCTTAATTATGCTTACAAAGTAACTTTAAATGACAGATGGGATTTTAGACCAGCCATAGAGGTTGGTTTTGGAACCAAATCTTTTGGGTTTAAGAATTTAATTTTAGGAGATCAAATTAATATTGATTCCGGAACAATTAACCCAATATCTAATGATCCTTCAAATTTCCATGATAAATTCAGCTTTTTCGATTTTTCAGCGGGAATGTTATTCAATAGTGATGAAGCTTGGTTTGGGTTGTCATTAAAGCACATTAATAAACCTAATATTTCTTTGGTTGACGAAAAAAATCTACCGCTGAATATGTTTTTTTCGGCAAGTGTGGGATATGAATTTTTGGTAGTTGATTATTTGGATGTTGTTAGTTTTCCTTATGAAACGAAGTTTATGGTTTCAGCTAATTATATGAATCAAGGAGAATTTAACAGATTGGATTTAGGTTCTTCTATTATGTTTAGAACGCTTTTTTTGGGAGTATCTACCGCTATGAATCCTTTAGCAAAAGCACAGGATAGCCATTTGGTTAGCTCTGTTAATTTTTACGGAGGTTTGCAATATGAAAATTTAAAATTTGGTATTTCTCATGATTTTACTACATCTAAAATGGGAAAAACAGGTGGGATTTATGAATTATCTTTAACCTATCAATTTGATTTTGGAGTCAAATGTTTCGGATGTCCAAATTATGAAAGTAAGTATTAACGAGTGATTTTTTGTAGAATGCTAAAATTGAAATTCAACACAGACAAATGTGCTGTCTATGTTGAATTTTAGTATTTATATGAATTTTAATTATACCTATTAGATATATATAATGGTCTGTTTGTTCTTTTGTCAGTTCGAGCGAAGTCGAGATGCATTGATGGTTCTCGACTTCGCTCGAACTGACAATTGGAGTATAACATAAATCTAAATGGTATTACCACAAATGGTGCACTTCTTTTTTGATGTACTGCTCATAAATAGCATTCATAGCAGCAATTTTTTCAGGAGTTAAAGCCGGTAAATCAAAAGTTGAAAGATTAGATAACACATGACTTTCAGTTGATGCACCTGGAATAATACAGCTTACTTCGCTAAAACTTAAAATCCATTGTAAAGCAATTGGAGCCAAATTTTGAACTTCAGGAAATAGTTTTTTTAGTTCTTCTACAGCAATTAAGCCTAATTCGTAATTAATTCCGGAGAAGGTTTCCCCTTTGTCAAAAGCTGCACCTTCGCGATTAAAAAAGCGATGGTCTTTGCTGTCAAAAATAGATTTTTCAGAGAATTTACCAGTCAATAATCCACTGGCTAATGGAACGCGGGCAATGATTCCTACATCTTTTTTCTTAGCTTCTTTGAAAAATAATTCAGACGGACGTTGTCTAAAAAGGTTGAAAATAATTTGAACAGAAGTTACATTTGGAAATTCAATAGCTTTTAATCCTTCTTCTACTTTTTCGACACTTACCCCTAGATTCTGAATTTTACCTTCTTTTTTTAATTTGTCGAAAAGTTCAAAAATTTCAGGACGATAAAAAACCTCAGTAGGAGGACAGTGCAATTGAATCAAATCCAGAGTTTCCAATCCTAATCTTTGTAAACTGTCTTCTACATATTTTTGTAAAACCTTAGGTTGATAACCTTCATTAACATGCGGATTGATATGACGTCCACATTTGGTAGCCACATAAATGCGTTCTGAACGGGAACGAACCAATCTGCCCACAGCCTTTTCGCTCAATCCATTTTCATATACATCGGCAGTGTCAATAAAATTGATGCCTTTGTCAATTGCTGTATTCAAGAGTTCATCGGCTGTTTTGTCATTAAAAGGAGAACCCCATTTTCCGCCTACTTGCCAGGTACCAAGAGCAATTTCGGATATTTCAAAGTTTGTTTTTCCTAGTTTACGATAGTTCATTTTGTATGTTTTATAGATTGTTTATTGTATGTTGAATAGTTTTTTCTATTAGTGGACTCATGATTTCATAACCCGCCTTATTGGGATGCACCCGGTCTTCTGAAAATATTGTTTTTAAGCCTTTTTGTTCATCAACCATTGCCGAATAATAATCCACAAAAGGAATTTTTTTAGAAAAGGCATAATTTTTTAAAATAGCATTTAGTTCAATAATTCGGTCAGCGGGTTTTTCTTTGGGATTCCAATAGAAAAAATTGGCAGGAAGAACAGAGCAAAGAATAACTTTGATGCGATGTACTTGAGCCAGTTCTATCATCGAAAAAATGTTATTGGTAATCATTTCGATGCTTGCTAATCCTGTGTTTCCTGCAATATCATTTCCGCCAGCTAAAATTACTACTATTTTAGGATTTAATGCAATTACATCGGCTCTAAAACGCAACAGCATTTGCGGAGTGGTTTGACCACTAATTCCGCGATTGATATAGGATTTATTTTGAAAAAATAGGGGCTGTTCTTTACTCCAAAATTCAGTTATCGAATCGCCTAAAAATACCACTCTGTTCTCATCAGGTTTAGGAAGCTGAAGTTTTGCGTTTTCTTCCTGGTATTTTGCTAAATAAGGCCAGTCTTGCATAGCGATGCTTCCACTCATAAACTATTTTTGATGTTATATATCTTAAGAAACAAAACTAGCAAAATTATTTTGAAGTTAGCATTTTGGCTATTTTACTTTTAAAATAGGTTTTTAATAAAAATAGTTGTTTTTTCGTACATTTGAATTACTCACCAAATCTAATGTCTATGAAATTTTATGAAAAATTATCTTCTATTGGTTTTCTCAGAAACAGTTATGTCTTTAAATTTCTTTTTGTCGCTTTCATAGGTATTCACATTCCGTTGATAGGGATTTTGTTTTTTGTTCTTTATAATAAAACGAATTTTTCAACAGCAAGTTTATTATTCTTTTCGTTGGTAATGACTTTAATAGCCACAGTGGTGACTTTAGTAGTCTTGAAAAAATTGATTCATCCCATCGAATTGGCTTCAAAAGCTTTGAAGGAATATAAATCAAGCAGAAAGATTACCAGCTTGCCTCTTAATTATGCCGATGAAGCGGGTTTATTGTTAATGAATATCCATGATTCTATTCTGAAGAGTGAAAAATTTATTACCGAGAAACAGGATTTGATTTATTTACTTTCCCATGATTTAAAGACATTTGCCGGGAATCCCAAATCACTGGCAACGATGATTTTAGAGACTAATCCATCGGAGGAGGTGAAAGAACTGGCCGAAATGATTTGTCAGTCGTCCAGTGAGCAGTTTCAATACATCGAAAAGTTTATAAAAATGCTAAAAGAGCAGGATGAGATGTTGAATGCCAATTTAGAAGTTAAGATAATTGCCTTAGATGAGATTGTTGAATCAATAGAAAATCAGGTGAATCAGGCTGTAATTTCGAAAAAAATTAAGCTGATTAAAAATATAGAAACTACAACCGTTCCTCTAAAAATAGATCCGGAATTATTGACTCGGGTGGTTTATAATTTAGTTTATAATGCGATAAAATTTTCGTTACCGGACTCTGAAATTTATTTAAAAGTTTATAATGATAAGAAAAAAACATACATAGAGGTAATTGACCAGGGGATTGGTTTTGAGCAACATGAAAACGAAAAGATGTTTGCCAAATTCACTAAAATGAGTAGACTGGGGACTAATAACGAAGTCTCAACAGGGATAGGTCTGTATTTAAGCCGACAAATCATAGAAAGACATGACGGGATGTTAATTTCCAATAGCGAAGGGGTGAATAAAGGAGCTATTTTTACAATTGTTTTTTAGAAAAAAGTATTTTAATTTTCTTAAAAAGAAGCATATATGTAGTTTGTAGTTTTTTTTAATGCTTTCATCGGAAATGTTAAATAAATAAGATTATTGTATATAAATTAGTCCTGAATTAGATGAAATCATAGTAAAAACAGTATTGTTTTTCAGATAAATAGAAACCTAATTCTATTGATTTCAATTATTCCATTTCGGTATACATTTTTTATTTAAATCCATTGCGTATGAAAACAATTCTACCCCAATCTCGTTTTTTAACTTTTGTTTTTTTGATTGCCAATTTGTTTTTTGCAAATGTGGTTTTTGGACAGACCGTAACACTTGATCAGGCTGATTTGGATTATGCTCCGGGAGAAACAGTTATTATTACAGGAACCGGTTGGCATCCAGGTGAAATCGTAGGACTGCAAGTAGATAATATCACTAATCCAAATATAGATTGTGGTCCTGTCACCCCACAACCCCATGAATTATGGACTGTTGATGCCGATGCAGATGGTAATTTTACGGCTTATTGGTATGTGAATGATTGTGAATTAGGTGCAGATTTATTGCTTGGAGCTTACGGTAATTTATCGGGATTTACTTACGAAGTGTTTTTTACGGATGCTCCAAAGGTTTTAAGTGTAGCCATTGGTTCTCAAACACCAAGTCCAGTAACCGCTGGTAATAATGCTTCATATGCTATAACGGTTTTCAGGGGATCAGGTTCAGGTAGTTCAGGTGCTTTTACTGCAAATTTAAGTATTACAACAACATTACCTGGTGGTACGTCAGTATCTTTCTCTCCTTCTCCAGTTAGTTTTACTTCAGGTGATAGTTCAAAAATAGCAACCTTAACCATAAGTACAACTGGCTCCACTCCTGCCGGCTCCACTTCTTTTATTGTTAAAGCCGCAACATCTGCTTCTGATTTTGCTGAAAGTACAGCAACTTTAGTTGTTGGTGGGGGGAATTCAGCCCCAGTCTTGGCAGCAATAGGAAATAAAAACGTAAATGAGCAGTCAGCCTTAAATTTTAGCGTATCGGCTAGCGACCAGGATTTACCTGCTCAAACATTGACTTACAGTTTGGATGCTGCTTCAGTAACTGCAGGAATGACGATAAACGGTTCCACAGGAGCCTTTAGCTGGACACCTACAGAATCACAAGGAGGAGCTACTTATCCGGTGACCATCACGGTAACGGATAATGGAACGCCAAACCTTGCTGATTCAGAGACTTTCAATATAGTAGTTGCAGAAGTAAATGATGCACCGACAGGAACAGATAATACAGTTACAACAAACGAGGATACTGATTATACATTTACGACAACAGACTTTGGATTTACCGATCCAAATGATACGCCGGTAAACACA
Source organism: Flavobacterium sufflavum (assembly GCF_004016525.1). Lineage (GTDB taxonomy): Bacteria > Bacteroidota > Bacteroidia > Flavobacteriales > Flavobacteriaceae > Flavobacterium > Flavobacterium sufflavum. The sequence goes on along the minus strand of NZ_SACJ01000018.1, from coordinate 772 downwards.
CTGTTTGCAGTGAAGGTTACAACACTTCCAGCTAATGGTTTATTAAAACTCAGCGGAGTGAATGTTACATTAGGACAGTTTATTCCTGTTGCAAGCATTACAGCAGCTAATCTGAAGTTCAGTCCTGCAACAAATTCAAATGGCACACCATATACAAGTTTCACCTTCCAGGTACAGGATAACGGAGGTACAGCAAGTGGTGGAGTGGATTTGGATCAGATTGCCAATACAATGACTATCAATGTAACGTCAGTTAATGATGCACCAAGCGGGGCAGATAATACAGTAACAACAAACGAGGATACAGATCATACATTCACAGCGGTACAGTTTGGATTTACCGATCCAAATGATACGCCGTTAAACACACTGCTTGCAGTGAAGGTTACAACACTTCCAGCTAATGGTTTATTAAAACTCAGCGGAGTGAATGTTACATTAGGACAGTTTATTCCTGTTGCAAGTATTATAGCAGGTAACCTGAAGTTCAGTCCTGCAACAAATTCAAATGGCACACCGTATACAAGTTTCACCTTCCAGGTACAGGATAACGGAGGTACAGCAAGTGGTGGAGTGGATTTGGATCAGATTGCCAATACAATGACGATTAATGTAACATCAGTAAATGATGCACCGGTATTTACTAAAGGAGCAGACCAGACTAAACTGGAAGATGCGGGAGCAATCAGTGTTCCTGGTTGGGCAACAGGTATAGATGATGGAGATCCAGAATTGACTCAGACCCTGAGCTTCACTGTTACCAATAACAATA
>NZ_SACJ01000017.1 GCF_004016525.1 Flavobacterium sufflavum | reverse complement strand
AAATCTCACAAACTTTTTTAAACCTTTTTTTTAAAGAAATAAATCTCTAATTCCGATTTAATGTTTGTCAGTATTTTAAAGAACGTATGCGTTGTTGCGGGTGCAAAAGTAGAACCTTTATTCGTTTTGACAATAACTTTTCGAAACTATTTTGAAAGTATTTTTTAATCTACTGATAACATGCAACTTATTTTTAGCCGTTTTTTAGTTTTGTAAGGTTTTAGACAGAAGAACTCAGCTTTTTATGGCTGTACCGCAGAGATACGCCAAGAAAAACACGGAGATTCGCTAAGGTTTTCTAACAAACTACACTATTATACAATAGTGCATATCGCCATTTCTAGCACAATCCCTAGCCCCGATAGTAGTGAAAATCCTTTCTTGACGACCTTTAGTCAAGAAAGATTGTAGTGAATAGCAGGAAACAGCTCCAAAAAAAAAGCTCATACTATAATTATAGTACGAGCTTCTTTATATTTAAGGTGTAATTTAGAATTTATGGTTTTGTAGATAATTTGGAATCCCAGTATTCATTTAACTTATCTACATCTACCGGTGTTGCTGCCGGTTGATTCTGCAATCTACCCGATTCAAAGGCATCTTTAAGAATGTTTTCTATCAAATAATCCTCATTAGATTCGAAAGGCGCATATTGGGATTTTAAATCTATATCAAACATACTGGCAGCTGTGTTAGACCAAAAAGCTTTCCATCCGCTTTTTAATGTCTTTATCAGTTCATAGGTTGTGGTTCCTGTTTGTCTATGAATCAACCGGACTAAAATACGACCCTGACTACGGGACAGTTTTTTAAGCCTTGCCTCAAACTCATTAGTAAGATAGTCTTCCACAATTTTAAAATACCTTTTCTTTTCTCTTTCAGAAGTAAGGCGAGCCATACCTTTATTTAAATTCGTCAATCTATCGGCAGCCAATTTAGCGTAAGGATAGGTTCTATAAACCCTGTTTTGTAAAATCAAATATTGTTTTTGAGCTTCAGGATCCAGTTTCTCTTTTGAAATAATAATTTCAGGCAATTTTATGGTGTCATTTAATAAACTATCCTTTTCTGTCAGCACATATCCCATGGCATTTGGATCATAAGGCACGACCCCCTGACTAAATCCAAGACATGAAATTAATAAAAAGAATATTAAAAAATAAATCGATTTCATAAAGGTAATATTTTGCTGTAAAATTATGCAATATCTATACAACTGTAATAGCAAATTTATAATTTAGCGAAAAATTATTTTTATGAGTACAAAATCAATACTAAACAATGATTCAATGGCTTTTTTAGAAAGCTACCTTAATAATGCTTCACCAACAGGTTACGAAAGTAGCGGTCAAAAAATATGGATGGAGTATCTAAAACCTTATGTTGATACTTTTATCACCGATACCTACGGAACAGCCGTGGGAATTATCAATCCAGATGCTCCTTTTAAAGTTGTCATTGAAGGTCATGCCGATGAAATTTCCTGGTATGTAAATTACATTACCGAAGATGGTTTGATTTACGTAATTAGAAATGGAGGTTCTGATCACCAAATTGCACCTTCAAAACGTGTAAACATTCACACTAAAAACGGAATCGTAAAAGGTGTTTTTGGATGGCCTGCCATTCACACCAGAAATAGAGATAAAGAAGAAAATCCAAAAATCAGTAACATTTTTATTGATTTAGGTTGCGAAACTAAAGAACAAGTTGAAAAACTAGGCGTCCATGTAGGCTGCGTGATTACTTATCCTGATGAATTTGTGATTTTGAACGAAAACAAATTTGTTTGTCGCGCTATCGACAACCGCATGGGAGGTTTTATGATTGCTGAAGTGGCCCGCCTTTTGCATGAAAATAAAGTAAAACTGCCTTTTGGATTATATATAACGAATGCTGTTCAGGAAGAAGTAGGCTTGCGTGGTGCTGAAATGATTACCAATACCATCAAACCAAACGTAGCCATTATTACCGATGTATGTCATGATTCTACCACTCCAATGATTGATAAAAAAATCGAAGGAGAAACTAAAATTGGTAAAGGCCCTGTTGTTACTTATGCTCCAGCGGTACAAAACAATTTGAGAGACTTAATTATCAATACTGCCGAAGAAAAAGAAATTCCTTTTCAGCGTTTAGCTTCTTCTCGCGTAACCGGGACTGATACTGATGCTTTTGCTTATAGTAATGGAGGAGTGGCTTCGGCTTTGATCTCACTTCCGTTGCGTTACATGCACACCACTGTTGAAATGGTACATAAAGAAGATGTTGAAAATGTTATCAAATTGATTTATGAAACTATACTTAAAATAGAAAATAACGAAACTTTTTCTTATTTTAAATAATATTCAGGAGCTAATCCTCCTCCCGATAGCTATCGGGACGCTATATCTTTTTATTTTTGTTCCCTTCGACAAGCTCAGAGAGCAAAAATAAAAAGGATACCGCTCCAAACGAAGTTCACTGAACTCCTATGAAAATAGAAACCAAGTGAAGTAATCAGGGCTAAAAAACCGTTTCGTTCTAAAAAATCGAAACGGTTTTTTATTACATTCACTTCTTAAATTTATACTATGAAGTCCATCTATTTAATGCTCCTTATTTTCTTTACCACTTTAATTTGGTCCATTATCAATCCAAAAGAAGTTTTCACCTGTTTTCTCGAAATAATTCCTGCCATCATTGGTGTTTTGATTTTAACATTTACTTTCAAAAAATTCCGTTTTACCAATTTCACCTATTTTTTAATACTCATCCATTGTATTATTTTGTTCATTGGCGGACATTATACCTATGCCGAAGTTCCTTTATTTGATTCTATCCGGGATATTTTTCATCAAAGCAGAAACAATTATGACAAGGTGGGACATTTTGCCCAGGGTTTTATTCCAGCCATGATAATCAGAGAATTGTTTATTCGAAAAAAAGTAATTACCAATAAAAGCTTTTTCAATTTTATTATTGTTTGTATTTGCCTGGCGATTAGTGCCGCTTACGAATGGATTGAATGGGGAGTTTCACTAGCAACAGCCGAACAAGGCGATGCTTTTTTAGGAACCCAGGGCTATATTTGGGACACCCAATCGGATATGTTGTTTGCCACTATTGGTGCCATTACAGCTTTGATTTTATTTTCTAAAGTTCAGGATAGGGAATTGCAGAAATTATAAATTCATTTTTTCAATAAAAAACCCGACAGTTTTTAAAAAACTGTCGGGTTTGAAATTATATAGGTGTATCGAAATTATTTGTTGTTTGCCAAATAAGCCAAAACATTCTTCTCGATTCTTTCATTAATATTCGAAATATCTGCTTTTACAAATTTTTCTCCAATGATGTTTTCGTATAATTCAATATATCTGTCCGAAACGGTTTCGATATAAGCATCAGTCATTTCAGGAATTTGTTGTCCTTCCTGTCCCTGGAAACCATTTTCAATTAACCAACGACGTACAAACTCTTTCGATAATTGTTTTTGTTCTTCATCGTTGTTTTGTCTTTCCTGATATCCTTCGGCATAAAAATAACGAGAAGAATCCGGAGTATGAATTTCGTCAATTAAAACAATTTGTCCTTCTTTTGTTTTTCCAAATTCATATTTGGTATCCACTAAAATCAATCCGCGACTTGCAGCAATTTCAGTTCCTCTTTGAAACAAATCTCTGGTATATTTTTCTAAAACCAAATAATCTTCTTCGCTCACGATCCCTTTAGAAAGAATTGCTTCTCTGGAAATATCAGCATCGTGTTCTCCATTATCTGCTTTAGTTGTAGGTGTAATAAGAGGTTCCGGAAATTTATCATTTTCCTTTAAACCTTCGGCCATTTTTACACCACAAATTTCTCTTTTTCCAAGAGCATATTCGCGTGAAGCGTGACCTGACAAATAGCCGCGAATTACCATTTCTACCTTGAAAGGCTCACATAAATGACCTACAGCAACACTTGGATCCGGAGTAGCAATCAACCAGTTTGGAACAATATCCTGAGTCAATTCCATGAATTTAGTAGCAATTTGGTTTAGAATTTGTCCTTTATAAGGAATTCCTTTTGGCAAAACCACATCAAAAGCCGAAAGCCTGTCGGTTGCCACCATTACTAATAATTCGTCATTAATATTATAAACTTCTCTTACTTTACCTCTATAAACCGATTTTTGATTTGGAAAATTAAAATTAGTGGTAGTGATTGTATTACTCATCTAGATACGTATTGCGTTGATTTTATAAGAATGCAAATTTAGGATTATTTTAGACAGAAAAACAAGGAAACTACACTTCTATTACAAAATACTTTTATGATTTATTTTCTTTTTTGCTTGATCAAAAAAGAAACAAAAAAATCAAGTCTTGCGCTTCCTCGTCGGTCAAATTAGTTTTCGAATGCTAAAAGAAAAAAACTCGCTACGCTCAAACAGTTTTTCTTTTTACGCATTCTTCAAACATTTGACGCTCGACTGCGAAAGCTAAGGACAAATGAGCTACACAAATTACAACATATCAATTTGTGCTAATTTGTGAATTTGTGGTAAGCATAAATTATTTTGTTACCAAACTCACATTATTCAATATTTTATCAGCCAAATAATTAGCAACTCCGTCTTCATTATTTTTTGAAATAACTTCCAGATGTGACAATTTATTTTTCAGACTATCAGGAGCATTCCCCATTAGCAAACCTTTAGAAGTAGCCTTCAACATTCCTTCGTCATTATAACCATCACCAAAAGAAATCGCCTGATGGAATTGATAATTTTCTATTTCTAAAATACGCGCAATTGCCACACTTTTATCTACCGATTTGTCCATGAATTCCAAACAATGCGGCAAACTAAAAGCATGACTAAAAGTGTCCGGATGTTTATCCAAAATCATTTCTCTCAACTCAATTAGTTTTCCGTGACTTTCGTGGGTGAAAAATATTTTAATCACATCAAAATCAGTTACTTCTTTGTAGTTTACTAATTCAGGAACATAATTCAGTTCGGTTTGAAATTCCAGTAATTTATCGTTGTGTTTATTGGTTTGCCAAACATTTTCTTTGAAAAGAACCGTAGTATATTCAGCCGGAATATCCATTTCTAAAACCGATTTCACAGCTTCACTTTCCATATTGGTAGCAAAAATCAGTTCTTTATTGGGTGCATGGATTCGGGCCCCATTGGAAGTAACCAGATAAATTGGAAAACCTAAAGTCTCGATTATGGGCATCGCATCCAAGTGATGACGCCCTGTAGCTACAATGATTAAATAATTCTGATTGTATAATTCTCTAAAAACCTGTTTGGTGTAATCTGAAATTCGGTGGTCACTGTTCAATAATGTCCCGTCTAAATCGCTTATAATTACTTTTATATTTTCTTTTATCATATTCTCTTTCACTGTAATGAATTGCAAAAATATTGAAAATACAAAGAAAGCACAGCAAAAACCTATTGAAATAACAGCAAATTAACTTATGGGTAATTTCACTTCAGCGATTCTTCATAAAAAATTCTATAAAAAAACTACGACCTAAAATTAGAGTCGTAGTCTTTTGTTATTGCTATTGCTATTGCTATTGCAATTGTTATTGATTTTTATTTAATCTACGTTTTCAGTGTATTTATAAGCATCAATTACTTTTTTCACTAATCGGTGTCTTACAATGTCTTTGTCGTCAAGGTAGATGATTCCAATTCCTTCAATGTCTTTTAGGACTAACAAGGCTTCTTTTAGTCCCGAAATGGTTCTTCGTGGCAAATCAACCTGTCCCGGGTCACCGGTTACCATGAATTTGGCGTTTTTTCCCATACGGGTCAGAAACATTTTCATCTGCGAATGCGTGGTGTTTTGAGCTTCGTCCAGAATCACGAAAGCATGATCTAAAGTTCGTCCGCGCATGAAAGCCAATGGTGCTATCTGGATAATTCCTTTTGCAATATAATCTTCTAATTTCTCATTCGGAATCATATCGCGCAAAGCATCATAAAGCGGTTGCATATAAGGATCTAATTTTTCTTTCATGTCCCCTGGAAGAAAACCTAAATTCTCCCCTGCCTCTACCGCCGGACGCGTCAAGATAATGCGTTTTACCTGCTTTTCTTTCAAAGCTTTTACCGCCATTGCCACACCGGTATAAGTTTTACCAGTTCCGGCTGGTCCTACTGCAAAAACCATGTCGTTTTTGTTAATAGTATCTACTAATAATTGCTGGTTAGGCGTCATGGCTTTTACAATTTTGCCCCCTACTCCATGCACTAAAATTTTGTCATTCGGACTCATTTTTTTGTCGTCTTGAACATCTCCTAAAATTACGCGCTCAATTACATTGTCATCAATGTTGTTGTAGCGGGTAAAATGAAGCATTAATCTTTGAAAACGCCTTTCGAACTCGTCCAGTATGTCTTTTTCTCCAAATGCTTTTAAAGTTGTCCCTCTGGCAACTATTTTTAATTTTGGATAGTACTTTTTAATGGTTTCAAGATGAGTGTCTTGAGCACCCCAAAACTCTTTTGGAGCGATGTCTATGAGCTCGATGATTCTTTCGTTCAAAGGGTATAGTTTTATAGTATTACTAAATCGATTAAAAATCTAATCCATAGTGTGAGTACACCTAGGTTTTATTTGGTTAATATTTAGAATTTGTTTTTGCTTTTTTGCTTTGTATGAATTTACTAATTATTAGCTTTGCATTTCTCAAATTTAATGAAAATTAAGTTTAGATTTCACCAATAGTTATAAACAAAAATATGTCAATAATTACCCTTACTACCGATTACGGCTTGAAAGATCACTTTGTAGGTACATTGAAGGGAAAAATTCTATCTGAATATTCAGAAGCCCAAATTATTGATATTTCGCATGATATAGATCCATTTAACACCGTAGAAGCCAGCTACATAATTAGTGCGGCTTATGCCAGTTTCCCTAAAGGAACCGTACACCTCATTGGGGTTGACATGGAATTAAATAAAGAAAATTTACATATCGTAATGCAATGGAATGATTCTTATTTTATTGCTGCCGATAACGGGATTCTAAGCATGCTTTCGCAAAAAATAATGCCGCAAAAAATTGTAGCCATCAACATTCACGACCGTTTGCCCAGTGATGCTTCAGGATTGGATGTTTTTGTAACCGTGGCCTGTCATATTGCCAGAGGTGGCTTGCTCAATGTAATTGGCAAAGAAATCAATGCGGTGAAGGAAGTGACTGAAATGAAAGCCGTAACCGCAAATGATAACAACAGCCTAAAAGGTCACGTTATTTACATCGACCATTTTGGGAATGTGGTGACCAATATTACCAAAAAACAATTTCTGGAAGTCGCTAAAGGCCGACCGTATGAAATCCAGATGAAAACTAAAAACATCAAAACCATATTACCTAATTATTCAGCGATTGCCATTTCAGATAAATATCCAATTAAGAATTATGAAGGCGAAAAACTCGCTATTTTCAACGAAGCCGGTTATCTCGAAATTGCCATTTTTAGAAGCAATCCTTCTAAAATTGGTTCTGCAAGCAGTTTATTAGGACTCAATTATCGCGATGCGGTTACTATCGAATTCAAAAATTAAGAATTTCAAATTAACAAATACACAACTCATAAAGAATGAAAGCCCTATTATTACGTGAAATTAAATCCTTTTTTGGCTCTCCCATAGGTTATTTAGTTATCGCCATTTTTCTAATCATCAACGGATTATTTCTGTGGGTTTTTGAAGGCGATTACAACATCCTGAATTCGGGTTTTGCCGATATGACTCCTTTTTTCACCCTTGCTCCCTGGATCTTAATTTTCTTAATCCCGGCAGTAACCATGCGTTCTTTCTCTGACGAAAGAAAACAAGGAACACTTGAATTATTACTAACTAAACCATTATCTATTTGGCAAATAGCAAACGGAAAGTTTCTTGGAGCTGTATTGCTCATCATCATCGCCATTATTCCAACATTTATTTATGTGGAAGTAATTTCGAATTTAGGAATGCCCGAAGGCAATATCGATATGGGAAGTACTATTGGATCTTATTTTGGACTTTTATTCTTAATTGGCGCTTACACTGCTATCGGAATATTTACTTCTACCCTTTCTGATAACCAAATTGTAGCCTTTATTCTTGCTGTCTTTTTGTGTTTCTTTTTCTATTTTGGATTCGAAGGTTTTGCAACTATCATTCCTTCTTTTTCGTCGTTTATTTCGGTTTTAGGAATGCAAAATCATTTCAAGAGCATGAGCCGCGGCGTAATTGACACCCGTGATATTATTTACTTTGTAAGTGTGGTTGTGGCTTTTCTTTCGTTTACTGTTTACCAACTTAAATCTTTTAAATTGTAATGATAGCTGCTAAAAAAAGAAACCTACAATCAGTATTGATTACAATTGCAATCCTGTTACTCGTAAACTTAGTTGGGAATTCATTCTTTCACCGATTTGATTTAACTAAAGATCATCGTTATACCTTATCGCAAACTTCGCTAAATATTATCAAGCAGGTCAAAGAACCGCTTTCGATAAAAATTTATATGGAAGGCGATTTGCCTGCCGAATTCAAAAGATTGCAACAAGAAACCAGAGAGTTATTAGAAGAATTTCAAGCGTATAATTCGAATATTATTTTCGAATTTGTGAATCCTCTAGAGAACGAAGACGAAAGCATGGACAACATCAAATCGTTGTACATGAAAGGATTAACACCTGTAAACATCACGGTTGACGACAAAGGAAAACAATCCCAGGCCATGGTTTTTCCTTGGGCAATTGCAGTTTATCACAACAAAGAAGTGAATATTCCGCTGTTGAAAAACATCATGGGAGCTTCCACTACCGAAAAAGTAATTGGCTCAGTTCAACATTTAGAATATTCTATTGCCGATGCTTTAAATAAAATTACCAAAGAGAAGCAAAAAAAGATTGCCGTAATTAAAGGAAATGGCGAAATCCAAGATGTTTCTATTGCTAAGTTTCTTTTGCAAATAAGAGAAAGTTACCACATTGGTCCTTTTACCTTAGATTCTGTTGCCAAAAGTCCCGTTCCCAGTTTAGAAGCCTTAAAAAAATACGACTTGGCTATTATTGCCAAACCTACTGAAACCTTCACAGATGCCGAAAAACAAGTCTTAGATCAATTCATTATCAACGGTGGAAAAACGATTTGGTTAATCGATCAGGTAACAGTAGAAATGGATAGTTTGTACAACGATGCCGGAGCTACTTTGGCTTTCCCAAGAGATTTGAATTTGAACGATATGTTCTTTAAATACGGTATCCGAATCAACCCTGACATTGTAAAAGATGAACAAGGAAGCCCTATAAAACTGGCCACCGGCGAACAAGGAAGTGCGACGCAATACCAGGCTTTCAACTGGAAATTTGCACCTTTGGTTTATCCTGAAAGTCAACATCCTATTGTGAAAAACCTGGGTGGAATCAAATTTGATTTTGCTAACCCAATTGACACTTTAAAAAACGGAATCAAAAAAACCGTTTTATTGCAATCGTCAAAATATTCTAAAAAAGTAGGAACGCCAGCCGAAATCAATTTGAACATTGTAACCGAGGAAACCAGCCCAAATCATTACATCAATACCGGAAATATTCCGATGGCGGTTTTACTTGAAGGCAACTTCCGTTCAGTGTTTCAAAACCGGGTTTTAGCTTTCAACCAAAAGAATTTTGAAGCTACAGGAAAAGCCTGCAAAATGATTGTGATTTCGGATGGCGATATCATCAAAAATCAACTAGATAAAAATTTCGCTCCTGTTGAATTAGGCTTTGATCAACGCTCAGGAAATTTATACGACAATAAAGATTTTCTGCTTAACTGCGTCAATTACTTACTGGACGATACCGGACTTATTAACATTCGATCTAAGGATTTAGATTTGCCATTATTAGACAAAGAAAAAGTATACGAAAATTATACACTTACCCAAGTCATAACTATCGGGCTTCCAATTCTAATTTTAGCGATTTTTGGAGTTGTTTTTAGCTTTTTAAGAAAGCGCAAATACAGCAAATAGATGTTAATAAAAATTTTTCTATACTAGATTTGTTTACGATATATTTGTAAAAATGTATCATTTGCAAAATCAAAAAAAAGATACCTAAAAAATAAAATATAACAGATGAAATTTATAGTATCGAGTTCGTACTTATTAAAGCAATTACAAGTTTTAGGAAGCGTTATCAATAGCAGCAATACTTTGCCTATTCTGGACAACTTCTTATTTGAATTAGACAATAACGAATTAACGGTTTCTGCCTCTGATTTAGAAACAACTATGTCTGCCACTTTAGCAATCGATTCTACCAGCAAAGGAAGTGTGGCGGTACCTGCTAAATTGCTTTTGGAAATCTTAAAAACTTTCCCTGAACAACCTTTGACTTTTACTGTAGAAGAAAACAGCACTATAGAAATTAGTTCTAACTCAGGAAAATATGCCTTAGCTTATGCTCCCGGAGAAGAATTCCCTAAAGCAATAAATCTGGATGAACCTTCCGTAACTTTAGTTCCTGCCGATGTATTAGCTACTGCGGTTAGCAAAACTATTTTTGCTGCCGGAAACGACGATTTACGTCCGGTGATGTCAGGAGTATTCTTCCAGTTTTCTCCACAAGGATTGACTTTTGTGGCTACAGATGCTCATAAATTAGTAAAATACGCCCGTACAGATGTTACTGCATCTCACGTTGCCGATTTTATTATGCCAAAAAAACCATTGACTATCCTAAAAAATATTCTGTCTACATCAGATGCTGAAGTAAAAATAGAGTACAACGATTCGAATGCTACTTTTTCTTTTGATAACTACGTATTGATGTGTCGTTTGATTGATGGGAAATATCCAAATTACGAAGCTGTAATTCCAAAAGAAAACCCAAATAAATTAATGATTGACCGTTCTCAATTTTTGAGTTCTGTACGTCGTGTGGCTATCTTTTCGAATAAAACAACACACCAAATTCGTTTGAAAATTGCCGGTGCCGAATTAAATGTTTCTGCTGAAGATATTGATTATTCAAACAAGGCCGAAGAAAGACTGACTTGTGATTATCAAGGTGACGATATGCAAATAGGTTATAACTCCCGTTTCCTGACTGAGATGCTTACAAACCTGCAATCAGACATGATTATGCTGGAAATGTCATTACCTAACCGTGCAGGAATTTTAACTCCCATTGATGGATTAGAAGAAGGTGAAACAGTAACGATGCTTGTTATGCCAGTAATGCTAAATAGTTAAATAAAAATTAAGAAAATATTAAGTTTTATTTTTGATATTCAAATATAATACTTATCATTGCGAACTATTAACCAACCATTTTTTATATTTAAAAAACCGCGATTCCTCCTAGAAAAGCGGTTTTTTTTCTTTTTAAACTTTCTGATTTAGAACTAAATAATTTCCATTTTCTTCATTAAAAAAGTAGCACTTTTATTTCGGCAAATTCCGTCTCTTAGTTTATAATCAAAATGCAAATCATTATCCTTAATTTCGACCTCAAAACAATTATTGCTTAATATTTCGGGATAATCATTGGTTGTCAAACAGACTTCAATATCATGTGTAGCAATAGCACCAATTGCTTTTTTAGCAATTACTTTTTTAAGCACTTCAATAGTTCCGTTACGTTTATCGTCCGAATTGGTTCCTCTTAAAATTTCGTCTAATAAAACAAAAGCAGGCTTTTGCTCTAAAGCATCCATAATTTGTTTCAGACGCTTTATTTCGGCAAAGAAATACGATTCACTATCTGACAAAGAATCCGAAAGTCGCATCGAAACCAAAACCGGTAAAGGGTGAATTGTAGCTTCGGAAGCACAAACAACCGAACCCACTCCCGCCAAAACCATATTGACTCCCAAACTCCTCAAAAAAGTACTTTTGCCTGACATATTGGAACCCGTCAAAATCATAAAGGATTGGGAATAAAAATGGGTATCATTCCCTACTCTGGTCTCCGGATTCAACAAAGGATGACTCAAATTTGAAAAACTAATTTTAAAATCGGTATTTAATTCAGGATAAGCAAACTCAGGATTATTATATGAAAAATTAGCCAGACTATTGAGTTTCTCGAATTCGCCAATTACAATTAACCAATCTTCAAGAGCTTCAGAATGTTCTTTTTTCCACTTTAACAATGATTTTAAAACATGAAAATTAAATAGAAATGTACCATTGAAAACTGTGGCTGTAACTAAATTTGCAATAGTATCCATTCTTGAAAACAACTCTGATAATTTTTTAAAATGCGTACTTGCATTGGCTGATTTGAATTGCAGTCTTTTTTGCAAATCAATTAACTTTTGAGAATGAAATTTTTCATCTTCAATTTTTTTTACCAACAAGCCATATTGAGCAATAATCTTATCAATATTTTCGGCACTTGTAATTTCGCTTTGAATTCGTTTGAAAAATTTGCCTAGAAACATTAAATTAATAACAAACACATACGATGAACAACTCAAAAAAACAGTGTTATCAGTAATCAAATAAGCTATCAATGTTGCTAAAAACAAAGCAGGAAAAACATAAGAAAGAACGATAGCCGTTTTTGATAAATCTGAACCAGAACTTTTATTCCATTTCAACAATGCTTCATAACTACTTTGATTGTCCTGACTTACTTTGGCGAAAGCCAAAAATTCCTGACGCCAATCTATTTTTTGATTCAATTCTTTAATTGACTGCTGATTTTCAAGAATAACATCGTTATCATTTAATGTCAATAATTGATTGGCAAGTGTTTTTTTCCCAATAAAAGTTGCTGTTCTGTTTAAATTTTGGAATAAGGAATGCTCTCCAAAAATATCTAAATCATAAGCATACGGATGATGAAAATCCTGAAACTCCACACCATTTTCAAAAGGGATTTTTTCTCTTTTCAGAAATGAAATTTCATCTTGATTGATCTGTACCAATGCCTTTTTTAAGAGTCTTTGAAAAGACAAACGGGAATGAATTCGCATTAAAACCAAAAAAGCAGCAAAAAACAACACTGCCAGAATAATCCAAAATCCTTCCGATTTTTGAATATAAAAATAGATTGCAGTTAAAAACAGGAAAATACTCAACAATCGAAGCAAACTGATTGAATTGTATTTTGTGTTGATTTTGCTTAATTCCCCAGTAAAAAAACTAACCTTAGATTTATAAATGTCCATAATGTATCAAATGAGACACAAATATAAACCAGCCTAATAAATTAAGTACTGAAAATTCGTTAAAAAGTACTATTTAATTGGAATGGCTAAAACAGGAATATCCAAATTTGATGCGCAGTCCTTAGTTAAACTATGATGGAAAAGGTTTTCGAAAAAATTGCGTTTGTAAGTTAGCATAACCAGAATATCCACTTTTTTAAACATAATGAAATCAAGAATGCTCTCTTTGACTTCTTCACTAAACACAACATTAAAATCAACAGGATCATTAGCAAATTCTTTTTCCCACTCTTTGATGATTTCTTTTGTCACATCAGAACTTTCCTTTTTCACATATAGGCATTTGATTTTTGCACCCATCTTTTTGGCTAATTTTAGAACTTTCTTTAATGCCTGTTTATCTTTATCTCTGAAACGGGTAGTAAAAACAATATTTTTTACAGGTTTAAAAGCTGCCTTCACCGGAATACTCAATACAGGAATACTCACATCTGAAATTACAGCCGTGGCATGTGTCCCCAGTAAAACTTCTGACCATCCCGTTACACCTTCCGTTCCCATAACTATATAATCAATATTATCTTCCTGGATTACTCGTTCTATTGTACTCAATAAATTGCCATCCATTAATCGATGTGTCATTTTAATTCCGTCCAAATTGCGTTTTTGGGCAATAGCATGTAGTTTAGGCAGCTCATCCTTAAAAATTTCAAATTGAGTCAACTCGACTGATTCATAAATCAGCATGTAATTTTCCGGAAAATACTGGCTATCAAAAACAGGCAAATCAAAGGCGTGCAACAACACTAACTCACCGTCAATACTATTAGCAAACTCTAAAGCATGTACAAAAGCATTGGTTGCAGCTTCAGAAAAATCGGTAGGAAATAAGATGCGTTTCATTTTAAACAACTTAAAAAATTAGACATCAACTAGTAGAATAAAGATACAATTTTAACGCTTTAATTCCCAACAAATTGTGGTTTTATATTCGCCCGCTAAACAATACTTCATTAGATTTAGTACCTTTGCAATCAATCTAAAAGAAAATGCTAAACAACGATTCTATAGTAGCACTGGCAACACCTTCGGGTGCCGGAGCGATTGCGATAATCCGAATTTCGGGACAGGATGCCATTACAATTGGTAACTCAGTTTTTAAATCTGTTAAAAACAAAGACTTAACAAAACAGAAAACGCATACACTGCATTTAGGACATATTGTAGATGACAGCAAGACCTTAGATGAAGTATTGATTTCTATTTTTAAAGGACCAAATTCTTATACAGGCGAAAACACTATCGAGATTTCCTGTCACGGTTCCACTTATATCCAACAGCAAATTATTCAATTGTTATTGCGAAAAGGCTGCCGCATGGCCGATGCCGGCGAATTCACACTGAGAGCTTTCCTTAACGGAAAACTGGATTTATCCCAGGCCGAAGCCGTAGCCGATTTGATTGCCTCAGACAATGAAGCTTCACACCAAATTGCGATGCAGCAAATGCGTGGCGGATTTTCAAATGAAATTGCCAAACTCCGTGAAGAATTATTGAATTTTGCCTCTTTAATAGAACTCGAATTAGACTTTGCAGAAGAAGATGTGGAATTTGCCGACAGAAGTCAGTTTAACGAATTATTGAACAGAATCGAATTTGTTTTAAAACGTTTAATTGATTCTTTTGCCGTTGGAAATGTCATCAAAAATGGAATCCCAGTAGCTATTGTAGGTGAACCTAATGTGGGGAAATCAACACTTTTGAATGCTTTATTGAATGAAGAGCGCGCCATCGTTTCGGACATTGCCGGAACAACCCGTGACACCATTGAAGACGAATTAGTCATTGGCGGAATCGGATTCCGATTTATCGATACAGCAGGAATTCGTGAAACCCAGGATTACGTGGAAAGCATCGGAATCAAAAAGACTTTCGAAAAAATAGAACAGGCACAGATTGTTCTTTATTTAGTTGACAGTTATGAGTTGTCGGTTGTGAGTTTGGAAATATTAAAAATTGAGATTGAAAAAGTTAAAAATCAATTTCCCTTAAAACCGCTTTTGATTGTCATCAATAAAATGGATTTGCTTTCAGAAGAAAAAATTAAGTTAATTGAAACACAACTCACAACACATAACACACAACTTCAATTTATTTCAGCCAAAAACAAAATAGGAATCGATGAATTGAAAAACCAACTCCTATCGTTTGTCAACACTGGTGCCTTGCGCAACAACGAAACAATTGTTACCAATACTCGTCATTACGATTCTTTACTAAAAGCCTTAGACGAAATCCAAAAAGTAAAATACGGACTCGAAACTAATCTTTCCAGCGACTTAATGGCTCTGGACATCAAAGAAGCTTTATATCAGTTTGGAACCATAACTGGACAAGTGACAAATGACGAATTACTAGGGAATATCTTTGCTAATTTTTGTATCGGGAAATAAAAGTACTTTCTTTAAGTTTCTTTGTCTTTCTATTAGTTGACAACCATTGATTTAACAGGATTTCTACTTTCTTGTAATATCTTTAATTCATACATTTGTTACATTCAATGTACACCTCAAACCAAAAAAGGTGTAAAAATGTACACCTATGAATATTACTTTAAAGAAAAAGAAATTGCAAAATGGCAAATTCAGTTTGTATCTAGAATACTACAAAGGTTCAAGTATAAACAAAGATGGTAAAAGAGTTCACTTAAGAGATTTTGAGTATCTAAAACTTTATCCGTATCAAGCCCCTAAAACTGCTAATGAAAAGAAAGAAAATAAGGAAATTGAAATTTTAGCAGAACAAATACTTTCAATCCGGAAAGCAGAATATTTTCAAGGAAAGTTCGATATAAAAAATACTGCGAAGGGTAAACGTACATTTTTAGATTATTTTCATGATAAAACTGAAGAAAAAATTGACTCTCCTAAAAACTATGGAAATTGGACTGCCACATTAGTACATTTAAAAAAATGTATTTCAACAAATTTGACTTTCGAAGAAGTTGATGAAAACTTCATTAAAAGGATTCGTAATTATTTTGACAAAGAAGCTAAAACAAAAAGTGACACTCTCCTATCTCTTAATTCAAAATACTCCTATTTCAATAAATTTAAAGCCTGTTTGAGAGCCGCATTTGATGATGGCTATTTATCAATTAATTATGCTTCAAAAACAAAATCATTTGAACAGGCTGAAAGTCAAAGAGAATATCTAACGCATCAAGAGCTTCAATCACTAGCTAGTACTCCTTGCAAATATGAAGTTTTAAAAAAAGCCTTTATTACGTCTGCATTATCTGGATTAAGATGGTCAGATATAAACACTTTAGTTTGGGCAGAAGTAAGAGATGAAGACAATGGAGTTAGTCGAATCAATTTTCGTCAAGAAAAAACAGATGGGGTTGAATATCTTTATATCTCAAAACAAATTAGAGAACTTCTTGGTGAAAGACAGCTCCCTACTGAAAGAGTTTTTAAAGGTTTAAAATATGGTGCCGTTTACAATAATGAAATTGTCCGTTGGTGTAATCGTGCCGGAATATCAAAACACATAACATTTCACAGTGCCAGACATACGAATGCAGTTCTATTACTTGAAAACGGAGCTGATATCTATACAGTTTCCAAAAGATTAGGGCATCGTGAGATACGCACCACAGCAATCTATGCAAAAATTGTTGATCAAAAAATGAAGGAAGCGGCTAATTTAATACCAAACTTAAAACTTTAACAATATGTTACATTCGTATTTCAAAATTAAAAACAAGCATTACAAAACTTTAGATTACATTAATAGTAATTCAAATTCAAAAGATGAGAATCTATTTATAAAGAAAAAAATTAAAAAACTAAATCAGTATCAATATTTCTTTTTTCTAAATAACATCCTAGAAAATAACAATTTAAAAAATATTTCAATAAATACACTTGAATTATTCTTTGAAAAAAGTGAAATTATTTTAAATGCAAGCGAATATATTTCTCTTCAAAAAAATGGTAATACAAATGATTTTGTACCTGTTAAAGAAGATTGGATTACTTTTCATCATAAAGACAATCTCAAATCATTAATTGATTATTTTTTAAACACAAAAGAATATCCAAAAGAAACACTTATAACTAAATTACTGGTTTTATCAGAAAGAACCTTAACAGATATTTTACAATCAATATTTATTTTGAGAGTTTTAATAGATGAATATGTGGACGAGATATTAAACGGTGATGTAGATGAAAAATATTACTTTTTAATACTTATTTCAAATGGATTAGAAAATGAAATAGGACATGTTCAGTGGTTGCTAGATTCAATTCAAGAAAAAATAGATTCTTTATCAAAAACTAATATTCAAAATGAAAATTACTTAATAGATATAGATAATGAAATTTTAAAAAAGCTCTATTGGGGATTAGAAAAAAACATGTTAATTGACCAAGAAAAAACTTCATTGAAACAATTCATAGAGGTTTTGAAACACGATTGGAAAACTCATAATTCAATTATGCACCTTGAGATGGACAATATCCAGTTTAGATATTTTATTGAGTGTATAGATCAATTTTTAAAAACTAAAATACCGCTAACATTTATTCAGCGTTCTGGAAACATCAGAAATAAAAATGGAAAAATAAAAGCTGGTTCAATGTACACTGCAGGTTCTAATAATATCATAAAACAAAAAGATATTGAATTAATTAGATCAATTTTCGAAAAAATATAAAAATAAAGATTAAGGTTCTTAACCTCCTTAACTTTTTGTATTATCCTTTATTGACATTTGCTCCCATAACGATAAAACATATCACTTATGGAAAGCAATGTAATTCTTCAAAAATTGACCCAATTAGAAAAACTTATAATTGGAACTAACAAACAAATCTTCACTGTTGATGATGTTGTGAACTACACGGGGTTTTCAAAAAGTTATGTATACAAACTTGTACATAATAATATAATCCCCTACTCTAAACCTAATAATCGTACTCTGTTTTTTACCAAAACAGAGATTGACGAATGGTTACTTCAAAACAAATCAAAATCGATTTCTCAAATTGAAAAAGAGGCAGCAAATTATGTAAACTCAAAAAAATAATATTTGAGTTATGATTGATCTAAAAAACAATACCCTTCTTACTAAGGAAAGTAAAAAGGGTAAAATCTTTGATTCGCAAAACAAAGATATAGAAAAAGAAGGGCAAATTGATATCATTGATCTAGAAATTGATTTTTTGAAACATAAAGAAACTCACGGAAACTTATTCCCAATAGAAATTTATCCAAAAGCCATACAAGAGATAATTATTGAGGTTCACAACAAAAATTTATTCCCCATAGATTATCTTGGAGCAGGTATCCTTTCGGCTGCTTCGACTTCAATTGGTAAATCACATAAAATTAAAGTGAAAGACGACTGGGAAGAGAAAGTAAACCTATTTATGGTAATTGTTGGGCAACCAGGAGATGCAAAAACACAATCCTTAAAATTTTGTTTTAAACCAATTCAAATTAAAGAAAGTCAACTTTATATTGAATACGAAAAGCAATTAGCTGAATACGAAAGAAATAACCCGGATAATACTGAAAATAAATTCAAAGAAAAAAAACCGATACTAAAAAAATATTTATTAAGCGATTTTACACCTGAGGCACTAATTCTAAATCACACTTATAACAAGAGAGGAATGTGTATATATGTAGATGAATTAAAAGGTTGGTTAAAGAATTTTAACCGCTATAATAGTTCTAATGAAGAAGAAAATTATTTGAGTTTTTGGAGTGGAACTGAAATTTCAACTGATCGGACTTCGGTGAAAAGTCTAAGGCTTGACGATCCTTGTTTAAGTGTTGTGGGAAGTACCCAAATTTCCGTCTTAAAGGATTTTGGAAAAGATGGAAGATCAACTAATGGTTTTATGGATCGATTGCTTTTTGTTTATCCAAATGAAGAAAAAATATTACAATGGAATATTGAATCGATAAACAAAGTACTTTTCAATAATTACAATGCATTAATCCACAATTTAATTGAAATAGGAGATGAAGATCCAAATGTATCAACTGTGATAGAGATTGAACCTGAAGCAAAAGAATATTTATTCCGATGGCAAAACAATAGACCCTACAAGTTTTTCTTTGATTATGAACGGAGCATAGAAATCAAATTACAACAATATGTATTGCGTTTTACTTTAATTCTTCATTTAATACATTCAATCGTAGAGTGTAAATCAAAAAATAAAATAGAGATCTATTCAATAAAGGGGGCTATTAAGCTATTTGACTATTTCTTAAATAACGCCATCAAAGTTAGAACTGAGATTCTAAAAAAAAATTATTTTGAAACTCTTACAGAACTTCAAAAAAATATTTTAAACGAACTCCCCAAAACTTTTACAACTGCTGAAGGGATAAAAATAGCTTGTAAATTAATTGAAGGTAAACCTAGAGTGTCTGATAGACAATTTAAAACCTACTTAAAAGACCTCAAATTATTCAAAAGGCTTGCACACGGAAGTTATGAAAAAATAGTATAGACTTCATTTTCTTCACTTCCTTCACTTTAACACTTAAAAAACTGAATTACAACATATTGAAAATGAATATTTGTGAAAAATTAGTGAAGAAAGTGAAATATAGAATTCACTAATAATATTCAAAGTGAAATCAAAATGAAGCCAAAGCGAAGTAAAAAACACACCCTAAACCCTTACTACTACATGAAAGTGAAGAAAGTGAAGAAAGTGAAACCATAGTAAATTATGCATAAATATTCATTACATAAAAAATCAACAAAACACCCATGTCCAAACTGTAATAAAAAAACAATGGTGCTCTATATTGATGTAGAATCAAGCGAATATGTTTCTCTAATAGTTGGAAGATGTGACAGAGAAATAAATTGTGGCTATCACTATACTCCCAAATCTTATTTTATGGATAATAACATCGAATATAAGTATCATGTTACCAACGAAGCTAAATCAGTAAAACAAGAACAAATTTCATATCACAATGAAAAGGATTTAATATCAACATTTAAATCCTTTTCAAAAAATAATTTCATAACGTTTCTATTATCACTATTTGATGCTCAAGAGGTAGAAAAGATAGTTAACGATTATAAGATTGGAACTGCTAATTTTTGGAATCATGGTACTGTATTTTGGCAGATAGATTCAAATAATTTTATTAGAGGTGGAAAAGTGATTATTTACAATAGATCAGGTAAAAGAACAAAGTACATCAATTGGATTCATTCAATAAAAATAAAGTCGAATGAAATAAATAGTTTCAATCTCCATCAATGTTTTTTTGGAGAGCATTTAATCAGTAATTGTAAAAATATAATTGCTATTGTCGAATCGGAAAAAACGGCTTGTATTATGAGCTTATTATTTAAGAAATATATTTGGTTAGCAGCAGGTAGTTTAAATGGCTTAAATGATAGTAAAATGTATGCCCTAAAAAATCGAAAAATAATTTTATATCCTGATTTAGGTATCAATGGACTTAATGGTAGTCCATATAGTATTTGGAAATCAAAATGTATTTATTTCAAAAATAAGGGATTTGATATTGAAATTTCAAACTTACTTGAAGACAAAGGCTCTTCTGTTAATAGAACTAATGGATACGACATTGCTGATTATTTTATTGAAAACATTAAATACATTCCAAAAAAAATAATTTCAAACGAGCATAAATTAATACACAAATTATATCAGCAAAATAAGAATTTAAAAATTCTTATAGATGTGTTTGACTTGAGAGATTATTACGGAAATACAATACTAGATAAATTATAATTTATGAAAAATATCACACACGAAGCTTATATAAAAGCTAATATTTTTGACCAATTCCCTAACTCCACAGATAACAGAAATATCTTAAACGGTTTCAAAGATTTAAATGATTGGTTTATGAAAAATAAATAAACAATTGAATCACTGTATGAAAGAGCAAGGTGTGATTTGCGAATCTCGAAACTCAAAAACTCCGTTTTAGCTTCTCATTCACAAAACCTCCTTGCCCTAGCGGGAATGAAATACTCCGAAGTCGTATTTCTTAAAACTAAAATCTTAATTCATGGAAAATTATAATAAAGGAGGAAGACCCAAAACAGAGAATAAACGAAAAATTGGAAAAACAATTTGGTTTACAGAATCAGAAAATAAAATTTTAATGACTCTTTTATCCGAAGGAGAATACCAAAGTTGTAATGATATGATTAGAGATATTGTAATAAATAAAAAATACCAAATTATAAGTCTGGACTCTGATAGTCGAATTCAAAAAAATATTTTGATTGAACAAACCAGGAGAATCGGAAACAACTTCAATCAATTAATCAAACATTTTAATCAAAAGAAATTGGATTCTTTTAGTAAAGAAGAAATTTTAGCTTTAAAAACAACTCTAAATAATATCAAGATCATTTATGAACAAATTGAAAAAACAACCAGAGGATGATAGCAAAAATAAGCACAGGAAGTTATACTGCCGGAATGGTCAAATACAACCATGACAAAACTATAAATTCTAAAACGAGAGAAAAAGATGCTGAGTTAATTGGAACAAAAAATATAATCACACCGAATTTTGAATCTATTGTTTCTACTATACAGGATTACAACAGTAAAAACAAAAGGGTAACAAAACCCAATATCCACATAAGTTTAAATTTTTACAAAGATGATTTACTTGATAATGAAAAAATTCTCGAAATAGGAAATGATTACATGGCTCAAATGGGTTTTGAAGACCAACCATACGCTTTTTACAGACACTTTGATAGAGAGCATCCCCATATTCATATTGTAAGTTCAATGATTAATTCTGAAGGCAAGAAAATCAATGACTCACATATTTATTTTAAAAGCCAAGCCTTAACGAGAAAGCTTGAAGAGAAATACAATATCACTAAAGCAGTTTGTAAAAGAGGAATACTCGGAGAAAATGATATTCATAAAGCTATTTACGAACATTTAGAGCATGGTAAGCACAGTTTAACAGGTATCTTGAATGAGGTATTGTATAAAGTTTTAGATTCTAAACCAACATCAGAAAATGAGTTTGACAAATTATTAGAAAGCTATCAGGTAAAACGATTTGTATCTTTTGATAAGGACAATAATCCAAAAGGACATTATTTCGATCTATACCCGTTAGAATATCTAAATGAAGCTATTCCTTTTAAAAAATCAAAAGGTATTGAAGGAAAAACTCTGGATTTTAATTTCAACCATGAATCTATTCAAGCTCAGTTAATGTTGAATTCAAAGGGTAAAGAGCAATTAAAAAACGGAATTATGGGTAAAATTTATGCTGTTTTAAACCCTATTTTGGATAACCAATCATCAATAAAATTAAGTGATTTAAAAATAAATTTTAAGAAAAAAGGGATTGAATTAATTACTAAAAGAACTCAAACAGGAGAAGATATTGGTAGTATTCATGGACTTTTATTTAAAGATATTCATACTAAATATACCTATTCAGCTACTGAAATTAAGCTTAAAACTAAAGGATTATTGAATTTATTGGAAGATGATGAAAAACGTTATAAGACCCCAACTTATTACAAAGAGAATATTCCCAAAAATGTGAGTGAACAGAAAATATTTATTCCTGAATCACAGCCTAATAACAGCATTATAAGTTCTTTTTTTGAAACTTTAAATGCAATCCTTACGGACACTCATAACTCATTCGATGATCAACAAATTAACAATAAGAAGAAAAGAAAAAAGTTAAGATAATAAGAGGATACAAGTATACTTCTTTCTTTTATTCTTTTAATGTATTAATGTTTGTATTAATGTTTGTATTAATGTTTGTATTAATGTTTGTATTAATGTTTGTATTAATGTTTGTATTAATGTTTGTATTAATGTTTGTATTAATTAAAGTTTACAAGTATACTTGTTTCATTTTATACTTTTATAAGTATATATCTATCTAATTATATATTTCTCTATCTATATATTTCTCTACAATTATAATTTTATAAAATTATAATTGTAGAATTTAAACTAAAAACTCAGTATCAATAATAGGATTTAGATCTAAATCAAATTGTTTTAAATATTCTTCTTTCTCATATTCCTCAAGTTCATCATTAATTAAATCATAAATGTCTTTATAGGCTAGTTCTGTGCAACCGGAAAGAGGATAATTTTGCTTTCTGTATTCAATTTCTAATTTTAGAATTTCAACTATCTTAGGCTCTACGTATTGTTCTAAAAGAGAATATAAACACAAACCCTGGTACACTAAAGGATATGATCCTTTAATATGGTTAGCTAGTACTCTGTAATATGATGATTGTATTAAAAGTTGCTCGTAATTCTCATTAAATTCAATTTTACTTTTTTCCGGGTTTTCTAACATAATTTTCTCTTTAAAAAGTTAATAACTATAAATTAGATTATCTATTGAATTTAAATTTAACAAACAATAATTTACAAAATATATTCTTTAAAAGAAAATTGGAGATAATTTCAAATAGAAGTTGAATTTAAAAAACTAAAACCCTCTTGCTTACTGCAATACAACTTAAAAACTATTAAAAGATAATAAAGGAAAACAAAAAGTAAACTTTTTTTTACTTTATTATACCTAAGTCTATTAGAAATTATATTTTTTTCGATAATTTTAGCACTTATTATTATCTATTATAATTCAATACTCGCTTAATGGCAGCCGAACAAAAACAAAAATTAGAACAACAACTTTGGAATATTGCCAACACCCTTCGTGGGAAAATGGATGCCGATGATTTTAGAGATTACATATTAGGTTTCATTTTCTATAAGTACCTGAGTACTAAAATGGATTTGTATGCCAATACCATTCTACAGCCCGATGGATTGACTTTTCAGGAAATCGAAGGGCATGCTGAAGAAGCTGCCTTATTAGAAGAAATTAAACAACTAGCCTTAGATAAATTAGGCTACTTTTTATTACCATCAGAGTTATTTTCAGAACTAGCACGAAGAGGAAATGCAGGCGGAAAAAACAATTTTATCTTAGGCGATCTTTCTAAAGTACTTACGCACATTGAGCAAAGTACGATGGGTTCTGAAAGCGAAGAAGATTTTGGAAATCTGTTTTCTGACCTGGATTTAACTTCTCATAAACTTGGAAAATCAGAATCTGATAAAAACGAACTGATTGTTAAGGTTTTGGTTCATCTGGACGAAATTGATTTTGACTTAGAAAATACCGATAGCGATGTGCTTGGCGATGCTTACGAATATTTAATTGGGCAGTTTGCCAGTGGTGCAGGGAAAAAAGCAGGTGAATTCTACACTCCACAACAAGTCAGTAGCATTTTGGCGCAACTGGTAACGGTGGGCAAAGACCAATTGAAGAGCGTTTATGACCCTACTTGTGGCTCGGGTTCTTTGTTGTTGCGTGTAGCCAAAGAAGTAAAAAACGTGAGTGCTTTTTACGGGCAGGAAATGAATCCTACTACATACAACTTATGTCGTATGAATATGATTATGCACGATGTACATTACAAACGTTTTGATATTAAGAACGAAGATACTTTAGAGAGACCACAGCATTATGATATGCGTTTTGAAGCCATTGTTGCTAACCCTCCTTTCTCGGCAAACTGGAGTGCGAGTCCTTTGCACATGACTGACGAACGTTTCTCAGCTTATGGGAAACTTGCCCCAAGCAGCAAAGCCGATTTTGCTTTTGTACAACACATGGTACACCAGCTGGACGATTATGGAACTATGGCAATTGTGTTACCTCACGGTGTTTTATTTCGTGGTGCTGCCGAAGGACACATACGTCAATACTTGATAAAAGAAAAAAATTACCTGGATGCCATAATAGGTTTGCCAGCGAATATTTTTTACGGAACTTCTATACCTACTTGTATTTTGGTTTTGAAGAAAAAAAGAGAAAACCCAAACGATATTTTATTTATAGATGCCAGCCAGCATTACGAAAAGGTAAAAACCCAAAACGTATTGCGTACCGAGGATATTGACAAAATTATTAGTACCTACAAATTATATGTAAGTCATCCTGAGCTTGTCGAAGGACAAAATAAATACAGCCACCTTGCTCCTTTAAGTGAAATAGAAACTAACGATTACAACCTGAACATTCCTCGTTATGTAGATACTTTTGAAGAAGAAGATACTATAGATTTACAAGCCATAACTGCCGAATTACGGGAGCTGGCAGCACAAAGTAAAACTACCGATGCTACTATTGCAGAATTTTGTATTGAACTAGGAATTGAAACCCCATTTTAATGAGCACAGCAACTTTACATAGCGAAAAGAAGGAAACTTTAGTGCCAAAATTGAGGTTTCTTAGTTTTGAGGGAAATTGGGAATTAGAAAAGTTTGGAAAATTAGTAACAAATAAATCAGGAAAATTTAATCCTATAAAAGAAAAATCATTTACAAAGTGTATTGAATTAGAACATTTAGCAACAGAAACTGGTCAATTGCTTGGTTTTATTGATGGGAGTAATTCTGGGAGTATAAAGAATAAGTTTAATGAAGGAGATGTACTTTTTGGTAAACTAAGACCATATTTGAAAAAATATCTTCAGGCATCTTTTGACGGAGTTTGTTCTTCGGAAATATGGGTTTTAAAAGGCTTAAAAATCACCAACTCTTTCTTATATCAAATTATTCAAACAAATAAATTTATTGATTTAGCAAATCAATCAAGTGGTTCAAAAATGCCTCGTGCAGATTGGAATGTTGTTGAAAGTGGAATTTTCTCTTTTCCAACCTTCCCAGAACAACAAAAAATAGCTTCTTTTTTAAGTGCCGTCGATGAAAAAATACAGCAACTTTCCTGCAAAAAGGAACTCTTAGAACAATACAAAAAAGGTGTAGTGCAACAATTGTTCTCTGGGAAATTGAGATTTAAAGACGAGAATGGAAAAAATTATCCGGATTGGGAGGAGAAAAAGTTGGGTGAGGTTGCCAATAGAATTGTTAGAAAGAACAAAGAAAACAATCTTAATGTTTTGACTATTTCTGCACAACTTGGTTTAGTAAGTCAATTAGAATATTTTAATAAATCTGTTTCTGCAAAAGATGTTACTAATTACTATCTGCTAGAAAAAAATGATTTTGCTTATAATAAAAGTTACTCTAATGGCTATCCAATGGGGGCAATTAAAAGGCTTAAAAAGTATGACAAAGGTGTAGTGTCAACTTTATATATATGTTTTCGTTTTAATGAATCAGTTTCATTGAATTTTATGGAGCAATATTTTGAATTTGGACTTCACAATAAAGAAATTGAAAAAGTAGCTCAAGAAGGTGCAAGAAATCATGGATTACTAAATATTGGAGTAAATGATTTTTTGAATGTCGATTTAATTATTCCATCTATTCCTGAACAACAAAAAATAGCCAATTTTTTATCGGGTATCGATACCAAAATAGACGGTGTTAACAAACAAATCACCCAAACGCAAACGTTTAAAAAGGGGTTGTTGCAGCAGATGTTTGTGTAAATAAACGAACTAACTAAGATTACAAGTACAAATACAGTAAATTTTAAAGACATCTAAATGTTAAATCTTAATTATAGTAACCAGTAATCTAATTAGATATGAAAGTAAAGGTTAAATTATTTGTGTCATTTTTGGTGTTTAGCTTATCTGCAATTGTATTTGGGCAAAATAATAATCATTGTAATGGTGTGGTACTACAAAGAAGGACAGTTTCGGACACTCTAAAACCGAATACTTTTGTTGTTTATGTAAATCCATGTAGATTATTTGGCGGGTTTTCGGGTACTGCTTTTTTAATACATCCGAGGGTTTTATTAACAGCAGGTCACAATGTTGCTAAGAGAAAACACAGAGGGATTAATAAGGTCAAAAGTTTATATGTTGAATATGCCACTAAAAACGATATAAAGCTTCATTCGCAATCATTTTCTGTAAAACAAAACAAGAACATCATCAGTGGAAGTGATGGAGTATTTCGTTATCATGTAGAGGAAGATTGGGGAGTTATCATTTTACCTGATGAATCAATTTACAAAAATGTTGATGGATATTTTAAACTCGAAACGTACAATCCATTAGATATTAAAGACACTATCCATTTAACAGGATATCCAGCAGAAAAAACTCAAAAAATTAGAAAAACGGATGTAAGTTTAAATTACCATTATAATAACAATGTCCTTAATTATGATTTTGAAACAGAACATGGTGATAGTGGAGCAGCCATTTGGTATTATAAAAAGGGTATCCCTACTGTATTTGCTATTCATACAAATGGTGATCCAAAGAATATAAGCTGTGGAAGGGCTACCATAATAACTCCTTTAATTTATGATAAAATTATAGCATTTTGCAACATTCAAGGTATAGATATAACTAATTAAATAGTATGATTATGGAAATTCAAAAACATCTTTTTACATTGATTTTAGTATTTATTTTTTGTTCTTGTTTTGGACAAAAAACTCCAATAAATTATATGGGAGAAAAATTAATAATTCCACCAAAAACAATTGAAGAATTAAAAAAAACGCCATTGATATATGAATATCATATTGATTCATTGAAAATATATAAAACGAATAATAAAGATACAGTTGTTTTATTTGAAGGAGCGAAACCTTTCTTAGATGCAATTGAAGATCCATTACCTAATATAAATACTATTAATTCCTTAAGGGATAAAGTAAATGAGAACACTATATTTAATGATAAGATGTTAAACATCTTTTTTGCAGATGAAGTGGCAAGATATTTTAACGGAGGTAGTGATTTGTCTTTACAAAAATTCTACAGTAGTATTGAAGCAGAAGATTCATCGCTGTCATTTGGAGTCAATTTTGATCCAAGAAAGGAGTCAAAACTAAAAAAACTAACATGGCTATTCAGTGCTGGTTTTAAAGCTAAAGCAGACTCAAAATTTTCAACATTTGTAAAGAATGGAAAACTTGATAATAGTGATTTAGGAATTACTGGAAAAGTAACACTAATAGGTAGAGGAGTATTAAACTATAATGAAATTAGTAAAGACAAAGTTACGATTTTGGACAGAAAAAAAATTATTACTTTAAACCGTAAAAAACTACTTAAGAAATACACAGATAAAATTGAAAAATACAAAGCTGAGGATTATGATAAAGATCTAGATAGTTTAAAATTATTATATGATTTAAGTTATAACAAAATAGATACTTTATCAGTTAAACAAAAAGAATTTATTTTAGATAAATACCAAGAATATTATCAAAAAATAGCAGAAGATGAAATAAGCTTTATTAAAAAGAATAAATTATATCACCGTTTTAGTGACAAGTGGGGGAGTCTAGATGTGTTCCTTCCTATTGGTCAAAAATCATATAAGTATGCATTAACAGATACGAGTCCTGACAAGCCTTCAACAACTAATTTTTATCCTTTAAAAATAACTGGAACATATACACATTTATTAAAATGGTCATCAGGACAATCATTATATCTAACAGCTCAAGTTGCTGCATTCAATAACAATAATGTGCTTGCTGATAAAACAGATGCCACAACTTTTCAAACTATAACTTCACAATCCCCAACACAACAAGCTGTAACCACTGAAAACGTTTACGTTTTAGCGAATGGATTTGATAGATTTATTACTGGTGTTGCTAGATTTGAAACGGTATTTTTTGTTACAAATTGGATCGGGATTAGTCCAGCTATTGAAAAAAACTTTGGACAATATTATCATAGAACAAATTGGAAATTAGGAATTCCGTTTAGTTTGAAAGATAAAGAAGGTAAGCCATCTATAAATTTTGAATTACAATGGAAAGAAGTTAATAAAGATCACTTAGTTGGTATTAGTGCTAGTTTCTTATTTGGTAAATTTTTGAACTAATTTTATATGAGCCATCAATCCGAAGCACAATTAGAAAACAATTTAATCAGGCAATTGATTGGTTTGAACTATTCCTCTGTAAAAATACAGGATGGTAGTGCTTTGGTTACCAACCTTAAAAATCAGCTTGAGGTTTTTAATGATACGACTTTCACTGTCAAAGAGTTTGATGCTATTTTGAATCATTTAGCGAAAGGCAATGTTTTTGAAAAAGCCAAAACGCTTCGGGATCGTTTTCAGTTGGATAAAGAAGATGGTACTTCGTTTTATGTTCGTTTTTTTAATACTGAAGATAGCAGTCAAAATTTATTCCAGGTTACCAACCAAATCAGTTTAGAAGGAAGTTATAAAAACCGTTTTGATGTTACGCTTTTGGTTAACGGTTTGCCTTTGGTACAAATAGAACTCAAACGTTCAGGAATTGAAATCAAAGAGGCTTTCAACCAAATTAATCGCTACCAAATGCACTCCTTTTGGAGCAATCATGGTTTGTTTCAGTACGTGCAACTGTTTGTGATAAGCAATGGAGTAAATACCAAATATCTTGCAAATAACAAATTACAATCGGTCAAACAAACCTTCTTTTGGGCGGATTCCAATAATAAAAACATCACCGAGTTAACCGAGTTCGCAGCTGCTTTTTTAAACCCGGAACATTTGGGTAAAATGATTGCACATTATATCGTAATCAATGAAACTCATAAGGTTATGATGGTGTTGCGACCGTACCAATTTTTTGCTACCGAAGCGATTATTCACCAGGTTAAAAACTCTAATGACAACGCTTATATTTGGCACACCACAGGTTCAGGAAAAACCCTGACTTCTTTCAAGGCAAGCCAAATTTTAATGGAATTGCCAGACGTTCATAAAGTTGTTTTTGTTGTTGATAGAAAAGATTTGGATTATCAAACCATGAATGAATTCAACGCTTTCAAAAAAGATAGCGTTGATGTTACCGATAATACCCAATCGTTGGTAAGGCAATTAACGGACAATACTAAGTTAGTCTTAACTACGATTCAAAAATTAAACAATGCCGTTTCAGAACGTTTTTCAGGTAAAATTGAAAGCTTACGACATAAGAAAATCGTTTTTATATTTGATGAATGCCACCGTTCTCAATTTGGAGAAACCCACGATAGAATTAGCAAATTCTTTGATAAAAGCCAGCTAATTGGTTTTACAGGAACACCCATATTTGCTGAAAACGCATCTAAAAATGATTTAGGAAAGCGTACCACCAAAGATTTGTTTGGCAACTGCCTGCATAAATATGTGATTACTGATGCTATTCGGGATCAAAATGTATTGCGTTTTGGGATTGAGTATATAGGGAGATACAAAAACAAAAGTAACACCTTTATTGATATTGAAGTTGAAGATATCGATAAGCAGGAAGTATTGGATTCTGAAAAAAGAATCAATAAGATTGTTGATTATATTATTGCCTATCACAATCAAAAAACCTTTAGTAGAGATTATTCGGCACTATTAGCAGTGAGTAGTATTGATAATGTAATTCAGTATTACGATCTTTTTCAGCAAAAGAAAATAGCCGGAGAACATGATTTGCGCATTGCTACTATTTTCACTTATGGCACTAACGAAGATTCAGATGATGCACAGGATTTTCTTCCTGG
Source organism: Flavobacterium sufflavum (assembly GCF_004016525.1). Taxonomy (GTDB): domain Bacteria; phylum Bacteroidota; class Bacteroidia; order Flavobacteriales; family Flavobacteriaceae; genus Flavobacterium; species Flavobacterium sufflavum. The sequence goes on along the minus strand of NZ_SACJ01000017.1, from coordinate 20,036 downwards.
TGATGAAGTCGATTTTGATGTTTTAGCAGAAGCTCCATCAACTTATCAAACCAAGCGTACCAGAGATAAATTGGAAACTTATATTGCTGATTATAATGCAATGTATGGCACGAGCTTTTCAACCAAAGACGGTCAGCAATTTGAGAATTATTTCAAAAATATTAGCCAACGTTTAAAAGACCGGGAAAAACAAAACTTCAATGATGAAAAAGATCGTTTGGATATTGTTATTGTTGTGAACATGATGCTTACAGGTTTTGATGCTAAAAAAGTAAATACTTTGTATGTAGACAAAAACCTGAAACAACACGGTTTAATTCAGGCTTATTCCAGAACTAATAGAATATTAGGTGAACAGAAGTCACAAGGAAATATTTTGTCTTTTAGAAACCTTAAAAAGGCTACAGACGATGCTATTACTTTGTTTTCGAATAAAGAAGCTATCGAAGTGGTTACGATGCCTAATTATGAAGCGATAGCTGCCAAGTTTGAGGAAGCTTTAAAACTCTTAAGAGAAATTGCTCCTACTTATCAAAGTGTGAATGATTTAGAAAGCGAAGAAGACGAAGCGCTATTTGTGCAAGCTTTCCGAAAATTAATGCGAGCCATGAACGTCCTGCAATCCTACGCTGACTTTGATTGGGAAGATTTACAGATTGACGAACAAGAATACGAAGACTATAAAGCCAAGTATTTAGACTTATACCAAAAAGTAAAACAAGACAATCAAAAACAAAAAACGTCTATACTGGACGATATTGATTTTGAACTAGAGTTAATCCACCGGGATAAAATTAATGTTGCCTACATCCTGAAATTATTAGCTCAATTAAAAGCTACAAAAACTGCTTCGGCAGCAGCTGTACAACGAAAAGCTATTATTGATTTATTGGGAGGAGATATTCAGTTAAGAAGCAAACGGGAATTGATTCAAAAATTCATCGATGAGAATATGCCTCACATAAAAGATGGAGATAAAATTGAAGATGAGTTTGAAAAATTCTGGCAAGATCAAAAGGTCTTAGCATTAGGCAAACTGTGTGAAGAAGAACATTTGGACAAAGCACAATTCAAAGCCTTAATTGATGCCTACATCTACAGTGGTAGAGAACCTATAAAAGACGAGGTTTTTCAATGTTTAGACAACAGACCAAGTATTCTTCAAGCCAGAGTAATCGGCGATCGAATTATAGCTAAAATGAAGGAGTTTGTGGAGGTTTTTGTTAAAGGGATGATGGCTTAGGGGATTAATGGCAATACGAGGGGTTCATGATATGAATGGATATTTTTCTGGTAAGTATGCCAAATAGATATAGGGATAACGAAAAGGTACAATTATGAATAAATTACAAGATATTGTGGATGATCAAATTAATAAATTAAAAAGGTGTATTGACGCAATCAAGGGGAATGATTTAGAAGTAAAGACTATAGAAATTGATAGTAGCTATCTAAATGAAAAGTACAGAAAGACACAAACATTTTCTAAGTGTGCTAATTTTAAAGATTTGTACGATAGCTTACCGAAAAAAGTACCTGTTTTATATTGGCTGACTTACGATGCTACAAAATTAGAAAATGATTCTTTAAATCAGCTATTTGAAAAGATTAGCAAAATACCTAAAGAAAGAAAATTTACAGAAATACCAAGTTCCCGAAGAAAATCTAGCGGGGTCTTATATGTAGGTAAAGTTATAGATAAATTTCACTATAGGTTTGTTAATCATTTGGGACATTCTGTTAGTGACAGAACTGGAAGTTTACAACTGACCTATTGGTACGATACTGAACGTTATGGCAATTTGAAATTAAACTATATAGTATTTAAAGAAGAAATGAAAAGCTTACTTGGAGTTCTTGAAATTGAATTAGCAAAGGAATTAAAACCTATAGTAGGATCGCATAAGAATTAATTAAAGTTGAAAAACTATCTGTAGAAAAAACAGAGCTATTCATAGAAACTATCTCTTTTGGCAACATGAACCTTTGCGAGACGAATTCTTAGATTTAATAGAAACAGATAAAGAATAAGTTTTCTAAACCAAGTAAACTGGAAATAGGATATTATATAAGATTATTGAGTTTATGAAGGAGTTTGTGACTGTTTTTGTTAAGGGGATGATGGCTTTATATATAGCAAATTTTGATAAAGGCGATACAGCCAAATAAAAATATAAAAGATTAAAAAAAATGAATAACCCAGAAAGTGTAAAATTAGAAGTATTTACCATTGCATTAAAACCTGTTGCAGGATATGAAAATAATAGTTTTAAGGATTTAATATTAAATATTCCAGGTGTTATACCTGAGAACAACTTATTTAATGAATTTTATCAATTATTTATTAATCGTATTGATGAAGGATATACTGAAGTAAGAAACAAAGCTTTTACATTAAGCACAAATGTTCAAGAATATGGTTATAATGTAACCGATGAAATTATATGGGGAGTTCTAAAGGGGGGAGTTAAAGGATCTGGTAAAACAAAATCCCCATTAAATAACAGAGAAACTGAAGAAGATTTAAGTGGTAATGTAATTAATGATAAATATTTTTTCTATCTTCATCTACCTTTAGAAAGCAGTTTTGGATATTTATTTTTTCACATATATGGTGGTGAAAGTATTAGAAAAGAATTTATACAGCATATAAGGGATTTATTTAGTATTAGGGGTAAATACAATAAACCAGAACCTTCAGCCATTTTGCCCGATAGTATAAGAGATGAATTTAAAAATAATAGTAAAGTTGTAGGTTTAAGTTATCTCACAAACACTTTATCTTCATCTATCACTACTGATGCGGAATTTTCTAATTTATGTAAAGAATATAGTATTGAAATCTCTATTAAACCGAAAGGGGTTAATAATATTCCTCCAGGAAAAATTGGTATATTAAACAGAGTTGTTTCTGGATTAACTTTTAATAATTTTCAATTATCAAGAGCACAAAAAAGAGTATCATTACAAAATTTATCTTCTAAAAAAACTTCAACTTTTGAATTGGATACGAATGATGTGATGCCAAGAATTTATTTAGAGGGTAAAGTGCCATTAGATGTAAATGGGACTCCAAATTTTGTAAATTTAAAATTATTTTGTGATGATTTATTAAGAGAATTAGTTGCAGGGCAATATACTAGAATTGCAAGAATATGATAAAAAAAGTCTGGAAAATTTACTTAAATGCTACTAGAAGTATTTACATCAGTGACGATAATAAAGTAAATTATCGTGAATTGATTATTGTATATGTTATAATAACGGCACTAAGTGTTTTTATTGTTTGTTACAAGCATGATAAGTTTATTGAGGACTCTAAAATTCTAGCAATGCTTTTATCTTTATTTTCTGGATTAATGTATAGTGTTTTATTAAAAATTCCAGATAAATTGACTAAACTAGAAACTATACATCCAAAGGAAAATGAAACTATTAAAGATCTAAAAGAGAGAACAGAAACTAATACTCTAAATAATAGAACCTTTAATTATTTGAAGAATTTTTCATTCACTTTATCTTACTCTATTATAGTAGCAATTATGTGTATATTTTTTGTAATTGCTAGTTCTTTTTTTACTTGTTTACTAAATTTTCATTTATCGACTGTTAAATTAAATTTTGAAGCCATAGATTATTGGCTAACTTTTAGGGTTACTCTAATTATTTTGTATCGTTTTTTATTTGTTTTCTTTATGTTTCAATTTTTATATTTTATTACTAAATCAGTTATATACCTGACTGACTTTACCTTATATGAATTTAACAATTTGAAATAGCTAAATAATTTAAAAAATGCGGTGAATAAACACTAATAATTTATGGAAACAAAAAAAATATTGACAAGAGAAAATATACCAACGAACGAATTACAAACAATTGTGAATATAGGTTATAAAGGAATTACGCTGCAATATAATGAAGAGTATTATTTAGATTATATTGTAGAGGAAAACACTGGTATGATTAATTATGATGCTCAAGAAAAGAATTATACTAAAAATCAAATGGAGCAAAATCTCAGAGCATTGAAAAATGCTTATCTTATCGCAAAAAGACCTTTTTAGAAGTGTTAATTTTAAAAATGCGGTGAATAAACAACTTAATCACCGCATTTTTTGCGGAGATTAATTCATTAACTAGAGATTGGAATTTAGATAAATAAACAATTTTCAGTCCTAAAAAAACCTTATTTGTCCAAATAATACACAAATAAGTAGATTTGAATCTACTTATTTTACTGTTTTAGCACAAAATAAATATTAAAACTACTCAAACCTCCCTACTCTATTTTCCAACAATTCTAAATACTTTTAAAAGAAATTTAAAGCAATTCCTTCTATTTTTGAATTACTTGTTGCATCTTTCTAAGATTATATAGACTGTTTTATAGTTGAATTGCAATCTTTCTTTATCATAGTAATCAATAAAATAGTAATGATAATTTTCTTATTACCTCAATACCTAGCAATTCTAAAACATACTTTGTCACAAATTTTCACTATATTTGTGACAAAAATAATCATCATATAAAATGGAAAGTATTGAATTAAGAATAGAAAACAATATTGAATCTCAAAAACGAGGTACTTTGTTTTTTCCTGATACTTTCAATAATTTTGGTTCTTCAGAAGCGATACGCAAAGCTTTACAACGTTTGGAAGAAAAAGGTTTTATTACACGTATAGCGCAAGGAATTTATGTCCGACCAATTATAAGTGAATACATTGGTGAAGTACTACCTTCTGCCGAAGAAGTAGCCAAAATCATTGCCAAAAGAGATAGAGTAAAAATTGTACCTACAGGTGTTTATGCGCTGAATGCTTTAGGTTTAAGTCCGCAAGTCCCTTTAAACTTAGTCTATCTTACTGATGGTGCTCCGAGAATAATTAAAGTAGGGAAACGAACTATTAAATTCAAAAAAACTACTCCTAAAAACTTATTAGCTAAAGGAGACATTAGCAGTTTAGTTATTCAAGCTTTAAGAGAAATTGGTATCGATAAAATCACTGTTGATGAAGAGAAGAAAATAATAGCTATTTTAAAAAAAGAAGATCGAACTAACTTACTACACGATATACAATTAGCCCCAGTTTGGATAAAAAAAATAATGCAAAAAGCACTGTAATGACAAACATAAGTTTTCATACGTTACTATCAATGAAAAAGCAACGATATTACAACAAGTCAGTAATAAACTAGGATTAGCCCCATTTGCAGTAGAAAAAGACTGGTGGGTAGTACAAACACTTACTACTATTTTCGACACTCCTAATAAAATCAAAACAAATTATTTTTACTGTTATGTCGGTAAATTATATCTAAACACATATAATTTAAATCTAAAAATCTATTTTATATTTAATTACATATAATTTACTTTTTTTTACTATTTTTATATCCAAAAGCATATAACATGGATTCAATTGCCAATTTTGTAAAAACAAGACGTAAACAGGCTAATCTTACTCAAGAAGAGTTTGCTATGAAAGCAGGTGTTGCATTAACAGTCATTCGGAAAATAGAACAAGGGAAAGACAATTTAAGCTTGTCTAAAGTGAATCAGGTTTTAAAAATGTTTGGCCATACAGTAGGTCCAATAATTGAAAAGTAACATGAGACAAGCTATAATAAAATATAATAATCAAAGAGCAGGGGTACTAAGCGAACAAGATAGTGGAGAATATGAATTTGTTTACGATACTGAATATTGTACAAATCATCCCGACGACTTTATTACTTTTAATATGCCTGTACGTAAACAAGCCTATAAGAGCAAGCATTTATTTCCTTTTTTTGATGGGTTAATTCCTGAAGGCTGGCTGTTGAATATAGCTTCAGAAAGTTGGAAAATTAATAAAAATGACCGAATGGGATTGTTATTGGCTTGTTGCCAAAATAGTATTGGTGCGGTAAGTGTTCATCCTATAACTCAAAGTAAAAATGCGTAGATGTTTGTATTGCTATCAGGAACTTCAAGATGATAATAACGACTATTATCATGCAAAATGTAATAAAGCATTTTATGGAACAAGTGAAGCTCCAAGTCTTCCCTACCGATTAGAAGATATGGCTAAACTTGCAAAAGAAGCCGTTGAACTATCAATAACCGTTCCCGGTGTACAGCCAAAATTATCATTGAGTTTGATACAATCAAACTTAGAAGATGGACAAACAGGACGTTTAACTATAATGGATGCTCTGGATGGAAATTATATTTTAAAACCACAAAATCAGCTATATGAGCAAATGCCTGAAAACGAGCATTTATCTATGAAACTAGCCGAATTATTTAATATTAACGTAGTTCCTCATAATTTGATTCCCTTGGCTTCGGGCGAATTGTGCTATATAACAAAGCGTATAGACCGACCAGCTCCCAATACTAAAATCCATATGATTGATTTACTACAAATAGTAGAGCTTGAAGACAAATATAAAGGAACAATGGAAATGGTAGGTAAAACAATAGGAGAATTATCTGCAAATACCTTGCTAGACAAATTGCGCTTTTTTGAATTGGCAGTTTTTAATTATATCATTGGAAATAATGATATGCACTTGAAAAATTTCTCCATGTGGCATCCAAATTTAAGTTGGGAACTATCACCTGCCTATGATCTATTAAATGTAAAAATGATATTACCAAAAGATGATGAAGATACGGCCTTATTGTTTGGAGGAAAAAAGAAAAATTTTACTAAAAAATATTTTGATCGATTTGGAGCTGTTTTAGAATTAAATGAAAAACAAGTTAACTATGTCTACAAGAGATTAGAGAAATGGCTTCTAAAAGCAATTGAACTCATTCAACTATCTTTTTTGAATAATGAAAAAAAGGCCAATTATACTGCATTAATCGAGAAAAGGACACAACTATTTCTTTCCGAAAAAAAAATATAATTTATTTTTATTAGCACTAACTAATACAACAACACAAAACAACTACACCCGATGTACACCTCCACCCTATAAAACCTTTATAAATAAAGGATTTTTAGATATTGTATCGGAAAGTAAATTTTATCAAAAAAACTAATTATTTTTTCAGCATCATAAAGCTTATACTTCTTTATTATACATTATAATTGAAATAACTATAAAATAAGTATATAAATTCAAAAGAAAAAGCCGTTGCCACAATCCTTTATACAAGACCAAAAAATTATGCTCATTAGGAGAAAATCGGATTGCAAATAACAACATCGTAATAATTCCAATAATGAAAACCACCCATGAAAATAAATAAAAATGGAACATTGTTTTCTTTGTAATTAGCTTACGCATTATTAATGGTAAAATCAATGCGGCAATAACACCAATCCCTCCTAAAATATTATGAATAATGAACGGTTTAGTCAATCCTCCTTCTATTCTGTCTGCTTTAAACAATCCTGAACCAATACCTTCACCTAATCCGTAAAGTATAATTAACAGGGAGGCGATTTTTACATTTTTATGATTTATATCAAATGCTTTTCCGATAATGATTCCGAAAAAAACAAATACAGTCCCAATGAATATCCACCATAAAGAAATTACATATGAAACTGGACTGACTGAGGCTCCTAAAGAACTTATCGTATTTTTTAATTGACTATATCCAGGATAACAATTGCCCAATAAAAACAATACAATAAAATCAGAGATACAGCTAATAATGCAAATCATAGCTACTACTTTAACCAAATTAAATTGGGTTATTCTCATATTTTTTCATTTGAATAGGTTATGGCTTTATTACTTTATTTAAAACCATTGGAACTTGTAATAAATCATAATCATGGGTATAAATTAAATATTTATTATACCATACCGGAGAAAACTTTTCCTTAAAATCTCGCAAACCTTTATAATGTGAAAAAAAAAATGATTTTTTCATAAGCAAACTTCATTGATTTTTCCGGAAATGTATGCGCTTCTTCTATGCCACTCATTGCAGCTAATCCTAAATTTACTGATGTATAACCTTGAGATTTTAGATAAGTAAACAGCTCTATAAGAATAAAATCCATTATCCCATTAGGCGCATCATTGGTTTTTCGTATTAAATCATAAGTTCCTTCGCCTTTTGCATAATCAGGAATTACATTTAAAAAAGCGACTACTTTTTCTTCCGAATTTTCAACCGTAATTATAGTTTGTTGTTTGAGTTCGTTCCAATTAAACATTCCTTGAGAAAAAACCATTTCGTTTCTTCCCGTGCTAACTATCCATTCATCACTTACTGCTTTTATTTTTTGCAGAATTCCATCTTTTACAGGCGAAGTATGTACAGTTGTTTTATAGCCTTTCTCCTTTACTTTACTTATAGCATTACGCAACGATTTTTTGGCTCCGCCTTCTAAAGTAAATGTTAATAAATCAACAATCCCTTCCTGTCCTATAAATAAACTCTTTTTTTGCAGTGAAGAAAACAGTTGTAAATTTTCTTCAGATACACGATAATAAATACTTCTTAATCCATTATCATAACAATAAGCATCAAATTCGAATATGCATTTTTTCTTTTCAACGACTGATTCAGCAACCGGATTTTCCAAAACCACAGCAAAATTATCGATTACTCGATAAGCCAAAAAAGCCTTTTTATTATTAGCAAAAAAGATAATTTTATCATTATAGGTTTTAAAATAATCTAAAGCAGAAGTTCCAAACTGATTCAGGATAGCATTGGCTGTTACAAAATCATCCTCGACTGCTTCTCTTTTTATTGTATAGGGGCGAATTAAGGCAAAAGCCAGAAACCCTAATGATAAGAAACCACAAATATTTATAGAAAGTAAAAAGCGTCTGGCAAAACGATCCAAGGGCACTAAATCAGAACTTCCTATTAAAAAGTAATTCTGCAAGGCATACTTCACAGACTGAAGCCAATTAAAATCAATATCAAAATGCTTCTTATCTAAAAAATAAAAACCTAAAGTACTATACACTAAAACAGCTGCAATACTAATTGAAACTGTTTTTAAACCTATACTTTGTAAGTGCGAATTGCTCTTTACATAATACTCTTTTCTGGTAACAATTAAACTTATAAAAACAACCAGAGCAATTACAGCTTCCTCATAATCAATTGCTTTTGTAAGATGTCCAACAACAGAAATACCACTTAAAAAAATCGCAAACCACCAAGCAGTTCGCAATCCTTTAAGCATAAATGCTGCATTAACCAACATAAATAATCCTGCAGTGATAACAAAAATATTCGAGACCTTAATTGCCGAAATAGGAATAAAATTTTCTAAAATCTTTAAACGTTCTGAAATAGCTGGTGTTATAACTGACAATATATTTATCAGTCCTAAAGCAAAAAGTAGAAAAGAAGGTGCAATTCGCATCAATAACTTATTCACATTAAATAAAAAAAGTGATGCGCCTGCTAATAACGGAATCCAAAATTCAAAAAACCGATATAAAAAAGTAATTGCTATGGCATTAACATTTTGAAAACCAAATTGTATTAATATAAAACTCATTGAAATTTCGATAGCACCAAGTCCACGAAGAAAAGGAGAGACAATCAAAAATATAACAGAAATTATATACCCCATCACGGCAGCGGTTAATGATGGACTAAAACCCAAAGCAATCATTACAATATACAAATGTCCTATTCCAACAAACTCAATAAGAATGGAATAAAAAACAATTTGCAAAAAATTCTCTTTAACAATTTTGTTACTCTGAAAATCATCCATCAATACTTCTGCAGACGGAAAAAACTTTATTGTAAGATGATAAATATACCCCTTCTTTAAAATTGACGAGTAAATTAAAAAAAAGAGTAAACTTAATGCTATAATAGCCCCAAATGCATACCACTCTCCTAACCCTAATCTTCCTTGAAATAAAGAATAAATTAAAGCAGGTATCGCTACAATAATTACCGAGAGAATACCAACAAAACCATATAGTATTGATGCAAAATAAATTTGGGTTGCTTTTACTCCTTCCTTTTCAATAGGTTTTGTAAAAAATGCTAAGGACGAAATTCCTCCTGCCGGTAAAAATACACTAACAAAATTTCGCTTAAGAAATAAAACAAGCGCCTGTTTAAATGAAATCTTGCTTTGAATAGCCTTAAAGGATGCAAAATACATTAATGCCTGCAAAATAATGTAAATAGCAGCCAGAACAATTCCTCCTAAAACCCAAAAACTGTTGGCATTTGTAATCACATTTTTTACTTCCCTTAACTCCGAATGCTCTTGTTTTATAAACCAAATTCCAATTCCAATAAAAAAAGCAGTTAATATATACTGTCTAATAATTTTATCATTTTCTCGCAAAAAAGAAATTCCTCTTTTTTCTTTAAAAAAATTAAAAAACTTATTTGAAACTGATACTATTTTCATATTTATATTACAGGATAATTTACTTATGAAAAATTAAATTTGAACTTATATAAATATACTATTTTTCAAAGAATTAAATAATTTGATTTTTAATATTGTTTATTATAATATATAAATATTTTAATTTATTTCAAATAATTTGCCCCAACAGGGTAATTAAGAATTAAATCGTGATTCAAAACTATTTAAAACACCAAAATAGCTATAAGATGTTCGATTGTAATCCTGACAAGAGCACAAAAAAAGGATGATTAAAAAACCATCCTCTTTAAATTTTATACAACTCTTCTAAAATTAGACCTCATTAGAAGGTTTCCCTATTGTTGCTAAGATCCCTCCATCGACATAAACAACATGACCATTTACGAAATCACTCGCTTTTGAGCTTAAGAAAATAGCCGCTCCTTGCAAATCATTTGGATCTCCCCAACGACCAGCTGGAGTTCTACCAACAATAAACTCATTAAACGGATGTCCATTCACTCTGATTGGAGCTGTTTGACTAGTGGCAAAATAACCTGGTCCTATTCCGTTAGTTTGAATATTAAATTTAGCCCATTCGGTAGCCATATTTTTAGTCAACATTTTCAAACCTCCTTTAGCGGCAGCGTAAGCACTAACAGAATCTCTTCCTAATTCACTCATCATTGAACAAATATTGATGATTTTTCCTCCTCCACGCTCAATCATACCTTTAGCAACATTTTTAGAAACAATAAACGGACTAATTAAATCAACATTGATTACTGCAGCAAAATCTTTAACTTCCATTTCGAGCATAGGAGTTCTTTTGATAATTCCTGCATTATTAATTAAAATATCGATAGGGCCAACTTCAGCTTCTATTTTTTTAATCGCCGCAATTACAGCCGCTTCGTCAGTTACATCAAATAAATATCCATGAGCCTCAATACCCTCCGATTTATATTCGGCAACAGCATTATCTACAGCCTCTTGCGAAGAAAGATCGTTTACTACGATTTTTGCACCTGCGTGCCCAAGACCTTTAGCCATCGCCATTCCTAAACCATGAACACCTCCAGTAACTAAAGCGGTTTTACCCGTCAAATCAAATAAGTTTATTGACATAATTAATTATTTTTAAAGTTTATTTTAAATCAGTTATTTTACAAAAATCCATATCACCGTAATCTAAATTTTCTCCAGCCATTCCCCAGATAAAAGTATAATTACTTGTTCCTGAGCCTGAATGAATGGACCAAGGCGGAGAAATCACAGCCTGTTCATTTGCCATCCAAATATGTCTGGTTTCTTGTGGTTCACCCATGAAATGACATACAGCCTGATCCTTTGGCACTTCAAAATAGAAATAAACCTCCATCCTTCTATCATGCACGTGGGCGGGCATGGTATTCCACACACTTCCGGATTTCAACTCCGTCATTCCCATTTGAACCTGACAAGTTTCAACTACACTATTCACTATTAATTTTCTTATCGTTCTTGCATTAGCAGTTTCGATAGAACCCAATTTCACTATTTCAGCTTCTTCCTGACTAATTTTCTTAGTTGGAAAAACTTTGTGAGCAGGTGTTGAATTTAAATAAAATTTTGCAGGATTTGAAGCTTCAATACTATGAAAAATAATTTCTTTATTGGATTTACCCACATATAATGCTTCTTTATAATCCAAATCAAATCTTTCTCCATCAACTAAAACATAGCCACTGCCCCCCACATTGATAATTCCTAATTCTCTTCTTTCTAAAAAATACTCCGATTTTAATGGTTCAAAAGTTCCCAACTTCAAAGAAGATTTAACAGGTACAGCCCCTCCGGTAACAAATCGATCATAATGGCTATAAACTAAATTCACTGAGTCAGACTCCATTAAATTCTCAATTAAGAACTCTTCTCTTAACCTTGTTGTATCATAATTTTTAACATCTTGTGGAGATGCCGCATAACGCACTTTAAAATTTTCAGCCATATCCCTATTTTCTTAGCATTTATTTTTTTCAAAAATACTATTTATTTTTACAAATACAATCGATTGTATTACATTATTTGTATTTTTGCTATGTGATAATAACTTTTCTGAAAAAAAATAGATGTTAATTTCAGAACTAACATAAAAACTAATCTATCTACCCCCTGATAAAAGCTTGTCTTCGAACATTCTTTTATCAGAATACAACTAATTTGTAAAAGGAATGACTTTCAATAGTTTAATTTTACTACTTTTTTATAAAAGAAAAACGTCATTCAAATTTTAAGACTAAAATGGAGAACAACAAAGTAACAATTCATGATATTGCAAAAGAATTAAACATTGATAGTTCTACCGTTTCAAGAGCATTAAGTAATAGTGACAGGGTAACACAAAAAACAAAAGATAAAGTAAACGCAAAAGCTTTTGAACTTGGTTATCAAAGAAATCTGCTTGCCTCGAATCTCCGCAATAATAAAAGTAATACCATTGGAGTGATTGTTCCCCGAATCTCCCGTCATTTCTTTTCATCGGCAATTGCAGGTATAGAAGAAACAGCTTATGATGCGGGATATAATGTCACCATTTGCCAATCGTTAGAACAATTTGACAGAGAACAAAAAATAATACAATCACTTTCGGCAAACAGAGTGGACGGAATTCTTATTTCGATATCAATGGAAACCAAAGACAATGCTATTCTTCAAACTTTCAAAAACAGTGGCAGACCCATAATTTTTTTTGATAGACACATTGATATTCCTCAAATTAGTACTATCCTTATCGATGATTTCCAGGGAGGTTTTGATGCAACAGAACATCTTATTTTACAAGGCTGTAGAAAAATAGCCCATTTTTCGGGTCCGCAAAATTTAGAAATCTACAAAAACCGTTTCAAGGGATACATAGCCGCATTAGAAAAACATAAGATTCCTTTGAACGAAGACTTAATTATAAGTTCAAAACTAATGGAAGCTGATGGAATTGAAAACGTAAAAAAACTGCTTTCTTTAAATATTCCTATCGATGGGATTTTTTCTTCCAATGATACCGCTGCCATAAGTGCTTTACAATATTTAAAACAACAAGGATTTAAAATCCCTGAAGACATTGCCATTGTAGGCTTTAGTAACGAACCCATTTCTTCGGTGATAGAACCTTCACTTACTACAATTGACCAACCAGGATTCGATATGGGAAAAATTGCAACTAACCTCCTCCTAACACAAATAAAAGACAAACAAGGACAAACCGAGCCTGAAAATATTGTATTGAAACCTGTATTAATACAAAGAAATTCTTCGAAAAAATTAAGTTAATCATTCTGCAAAAAAAATGACGATTTAACAAACAGTTCAGAATAGTTTTCTCTGAATTAAAATATAAATTTGAAATTTAATTTAAATGGCATTAAAAAAATTTTAATGCCATTTTTATTTAGAATAAATTATAATTTTCAAAACATATAGCTATACCAACCTGAATACCAATAAACAAAATGAAATTATTCCCAAGACAACTAAACTTATCACTAACCCTATTTTATCTATTTCTAAGCTCTCCTATTACCGCCCAATGGCAATGGTCAATTCCGGTTAGCTCAATGGTTTCTAATGAAACCAAAGACCATCCCCATGCTTTTTTATGGATTCCGGAAAACTGTAAACAGGTACGTGCCGTTATAATTGGCCAACATAATATGACCGAAGAAACCATTTTTGAACATCCTAAATTCCGCAAAGAAATGGCTCAATTAGACATCGCCATTGTTTGGGTTTCACCGGGATTTGACATGCTATTCGATTTTAATAAAACCGCCGGCAAAGATTTTGAGTCCATTATGAAAGATTTGGCAACAGCTTCAGGCTATTCAGAACTTCAATTTGCTCCGGCAATTCCTATCGGGCATTCAGCCTATGCCAGTTATCCGTGGAATTTTGCCGCATGGAATCCAACACGAACTTTAGCGATTCTTTCCATACATGGAGATGCGCCTTTAACGAATCTTACCGGAAGCGGACGACCAAATCCGGATTGGAGCAACCGAAACATTGACGGCGTTCCAGGCTTAATGATTGAAGGAGAATACGAATGGTGGGAAGCACGCGTACAACCGGCACTTGATTTTCAACAGCGCTTTCCTGATGCGGCTATTTCCTTTTTGTGTGATGCCGGACACGGGCATTTTGATATCTCTGACGAGCTGATTGATTATCTCAATTTATTCATAAAAAAAACCGTAGCATACCGATTACCTTCAAAATCACCACTAGACAAAGCAGTAATATTAAATACTATTAGTCCCGAAAAAGGCTGGCTGAAAGAACGTTGGAAAAAAGATGTAAAACCCGGCCATCCGGCTGCACCTTACCATCAGTACAAAGGCAACAAAAAAGAAGCCTTTTGGTATTTCGACAAAGAAACAGCTGATGCTACCGAAAAATTTTATGCGAACGTCAGAGGCAAAAAAGAACAATATTTAGGATTTACTCAAAACGGAAAATTACTCCCTTTCAACCCAAAATCGCATGCGCGTATCATAGGAAAGTTCACTCCTGAGGCAGATGGACTCACTTTTCATATCAATAGCATTTTCACAGATACCTTAAGAACAAAAACAATAAATAATCACGCCAAAGGAAAACCAACAATTAGCCGGATTTGCGGCCCGGTCGAAAAAATTAACGACACTACTTTCACAGTTCGTTTTTATCGAATGGGATTAAATAACGAAAAAAGAACAGGCGACATTTGGCTGATGGCAAGTCATCCGGGAGATAAAAATTATAAAAGCAGTGTGCAACAATTCAATATGCACATCCCTTTACAAAATACGGAAGGTATAGAGCAAAAAATCACATTTGAACCTTTAAAGAATCAAAAAAAAGGCATCAAAGAAATTACTTTAAAAGCCACCTCCGACAGCGGAAAACCAGTCTATTTCTATGTTCAGGAAGGCCCTGCCGAGATAAAAAATGGAAAATTAGTTTTTACTAAAATTCCACCTCGAAGTCAATTTCCAATAAAAGTAACCATAGTCGCCTGGCAATACGGACAAGCTATTGAACCTAAAATACAATCGGCCGAACCAGTTATTCAGAGTTTTTATATTTTAAAATAACTATAATTCCGGTTGATTTATAAATGATGATTTAAATTCAAAAAAATAAAAATGAAAAAAATAGTTAGCCTCCTTTTATTCTGCAGTTTCAGCCTTGGTTTGCATGCACAAAAACTAATCACATTTCCGGCATCAGACAGTATTCCCCACAATGAGGATTTTACCGTAAAAGTGAGGATTGCAGGTGGAGAATGGAAAGACTTATATGAATACGAAGCCTTGGTTGATATGCATCATGTAACCAAAAGTTCCATGGTTTATTTTGATTTTGAAGGCAGTGTTGATTTTTCGATAACTTACAATCGGGGAACGGTTCAGTCTGCTCGTATTCGTCCATTGTCTTATGGATTCCAACCGTTGATAAATGGCAATACGCTAACATTTTCAATTTCTAAACCTTCCAATCTTTCTGTTGAAGTCAATGGAGATATTTTTCACAATCTGCAAATTTTCACTAATGCCCCCGAAACCTACAAACCTAATCCCAAAGATAAATCAGTAATATATTTTGCTCCGGGATTTCATAAAATCAAAGACAATGTCTTACATGTTCCAAGTGGCAAAACGGTCTATCTGGCTGGAGGAGCAGTACTAAAAGCTTCCATTCATTGTGACAGTGTTAAAAAGGTACGCATTTGTGGCCGTGGAATTGTCTATAAAGCCGATGATGGTGTGGGCGTGAATTTTTCAGACCAAGTTCAAATTGAAGATCTAGTTTTTCTGAATCCAAACCACTATACGGTATCTAGTGGTCAATCTACTAATCTGACAATCAAAAACATTCGTTCTTTCAGTTCCAAAGGCTGGGGCGATGGAATCGATTTGTTTTCTAACAATAATGTATTGATTGATGGGGTTTTCATGCGTAATTCTGATGATTGTATCGCTATTTATGGACATCGCTGGAAGTTTTTTGGAGACTGTAAAAATGTTACCGTTCAAAATGCAACGCTTTGGGCCGATGTAGCCCACCCTATTTTAATTGGAACTCATGGAAATCCCGAGCCGGGTCAAGCCGAAGTAATCGAAAATATAAAATTCAACAATATTGATATTTTGAATCATGACGAACCTCAAATTAATTACCAAGGTTGTATGAGTATTAATGTATCTGATGAAAATTTAGCCCGAAACATCTATTTTGAAAATATCCGTGTAGAAGATTTTGAACAAGGGCAATTAATCAATTTACGGGTTACTTATAATAAAAAATATGCCAAAGCTCCCGGTCGTGGGATTGAAAATGTGTTTTTTAAGAATGTGAGCTATAACGGTAAAAATGCCAACCTTTCCATTATTGAAGGCTATTCCCCGGAGCGTGGTATTAAAAATATTGTATTCGAAGGCCTGAAAATAAACGGAACCGAAATATCAGACAGAGCCATCTATAAAAAACATATGCAACTCTCTGATTTTGCACGATTCTATGAGGGTTTGTATGTAGAAGGACTTGTTTACAAATCATTAAATGAAGTCACAAAGTAACCTCATCTAAATACTATTTCTAAAAACCAAAACCATCTCTTGTACATGTACTTGAGGTGGCTTTTTTATTTGAAAACTAGACAAGGGGAACCCTATGAGTGAAATTATTTGAAATAAACCAAATTAAGTTGGTTATAAATTGATTAAGACACTGATAATAGTATCTTATTGTTTTATCATAAAACTGTCTACCTATAGGTAGGCAGATTACACTAATTTTCACAAATTAATTGAGCAACTATCTATATTTATATTGGGAATATCTATGGACTATCTATGGGGGAATAATGAATTAGTTAATTTAACAAACAGTTCAGAACAGTTTTTACCTAATTATAATATACTTTTGAAAGCTATACTATAAAAAGAAAACTTTTGCCCCAAATCTATCTTTTTATTATAACAATTCTTGATGTTTTTAAATTGGAGCTGTAATACTTCTTTATTTCAATCTCTTATATAATACATCTCGAGAATAAAAAAGTCCTTAGAATAAATTACCAACTTGCATTATATGAAAAATAACTTTCGTTCTTCCTATTATAATTTTTCTATTAAAGATAAAATTGTTTTAAGCATTCTATTATTGTTTGGAATCCAATCCTCATTTTCTCAAGAAGCTGAGAAGTTTTTCAATAAAAAAGATTTGATGCTTGTTGGAAGCTATTATTATCCGGAGCAATGGCCTGAATCCAATTGGGAAAGAGACATAAAAAAAATGGCTGAACTTGGTTTCGAATTTACTCATTTTGGTGAATTTGCCTGGTCAACCATGGAACCTGAAGAAGGGAAATACAATTTTGAGTGGCTGGACAAAGCTGTAGCTTTAGCCGAAAAAAATCATCTTAAGGTAATATTATGTACTCCTACACCTACTCCTCCTGTTTGGCTTACGGAGAAACACCCTGATATATTAATGGTCAATGCCGAAGGTCGTACAATACAACACGGTGCCAGGCAACAAGCATCCTGGTCTAGCGCTACCTACCGCCAATACGTCGATAAAATAGTAACACTATTAGCCAAGCGATACGGAAACAATAATACCGTTTGCGGATGGCAAATTGACAACGAACCTTCACATTATGGTGCTTCTTTTGATTATAGTGAAAATGCACAAAAAGCATATCGAATTTGGCTTGCTAAAAAATACAAAAGCATTGACAACTTAAATAAAGTTTGGGGAAACGCTTTCTGGAGCCAAACCTATAATAATTTCGAACAAATACATATTCCTAATCAAAAAGAATTAGTACAGCAAGCTAACCCTCATGCTATTTTAGATTTCAAACGCTTTACAGCAGATCAGGCTGCCGATTTTGTAATCCTTCAAAAAAATATATTACGCAAATACATCAAGCCCTCTCATTGGGTCACTACTAATTTAATGCCTCAGCATTCAGCAGTTGACCCATTAAGAATGAAAGAACTTGATTTCCAAACCTACACCAAATACCTTGCTGAAGGATATGATATTGGACAAGGAGAACAAGGATTTCGCATGGGATCAGCTCATAGTATCGGATTTTCAAATGATTTTTTCAGACCTATAAATGGTGTTAGTGGCGTAATGGAATTACAGCCAGGGCAGGTAAACTGGGGATTATTCAATCCGCAAACCATGCCTGGAGCAGTTAGAATGTGGATGTACCACGTTATGGCTGGTGGAAATAAATTCGTTTGTAATTACCGTTTTCGCCAACCTCTATCTGGAGGTGAACAATACCATTATGGTATCATGAAAACCGATGGTATTAACGTAAGTCGCTCAGGAGATGAATATGTAAAAGTGATAAAAGAATTACAGGAACTCCGCAAATGGTACAAACCAGAAGCAACACCTGATATTCTCAATAAAAGAAAAACAGCAATTCTATACAATCCTGATAACCGCTGGGAAATGGAATACCAACCTCAAACCAACCAATGGGATTATGTAGAACATGTAAATCGTTACTACAAAGCTTTAAAATCTATGGGAACTCCTGTAGATGTAATTGACGAAAGCCACGATTTTTCCAAATATCCTTTTCTTATAGCTCCTGCTTATCAACTATTGGATGACCAATTAGTATCTCGTTGGAAAACCTATGTCGAAAATGGTGGTAACTTAGTATTAAGTTGTCGTACAGGTCAGAAAGACCGAGAAGCACACTTATGGGAAGCATTATTTCAAAAACCAATATTGGAATTGGTTGGAGCAAAAGAAATCTATTTTGATTTACTGCCAACGAAATTAATGGCTAAAGTAAAAATGGATGGAACTTCCTTTGGATGGAATAACTGGGGGGATGTAATCGAACCACAGGATACAGCAAACGTCTGGGCGAGCTATGACGATCAGTTTTACAAAGGTAAAGCTGCTGTTTTACATCGAAAATCAGGTAAAGGTACTGTTACCTATATAGGTCCCGATACCGATGACGGACTACTGGAAAAAGAAGTACTGCAAAAAATATTCAACAAAGCCAACGTTCCAACATTAGCACTACCTGAAGGAGTACTGGTAGAATACAGCAATGGTTTCTGGTACGGACTAAATTATTCTTCCCAAAATCAGGAAATTCCAGTACCCACTAATGCAAAAATTATCATAGGACAAAAATCACTAAAACCAGCGGATGTTGTCATTTGGAAAGAATAAATAGAAAGTATTAGTTGTAAATAAAAGATGTTAAAAACTATCTCTTTCAAAATACAAAATACTATATTAATAAACCAGAGAAAAGAAGATGAAAATACACCATATACTATTTGTTTTTTTTATTTTATTGACCAATACAGTTAAGTCTCAAGATCATAAGAAAGTCGGAACTTTTGAGGCTGTAGAAAAAACTTTTTTGTTGAATGGAAAACCATTTGTGGTACGTGCCGGCGAAATACATTTTCCGAGAATCCCACGTGAATATTGGGAACACCGCATCCAGATGTGTAAAGCCATGGGGATGAATACCATTTGTATTTATCTTTTTTGGAATTTTCACGAGCAACAAGCTGATCAATTTGATTTTACGGGACAAAAAGATGTAGCCGAATTTGTAAAACTCGTTCAAAAAAACGGAATGTATTGTATTGTTCGTCCCGGTCCTTATGCTTGTGCTGAGTGGGATATGGGAGGTTT
>NZ_SACJ01000016.1 GCF_004016525.1 Flavobacterium sufflavum | reverse complement strand
CCCGTGCGCCGGTCTCTTGGTCCGAAAACCAATACCCCTCGACTTGCATGTGTTAAGCCTGCCGCTAGCGTTCATCCTGAGCCAGGATCAAACTCTTCATCGTATATTGTTTGAGATTTTCATCTCTTTATTTATTTGACTGAAGACTCTAGTGGTTTATTCTAATCTCTCGATTCTATTACTCTTATTCTTTTGTCTCTATCTTTCGATAAAGACGGCTGTCAATTCAATATGTCTAGGAACGTGTCTTCTTAATTCTCTCTTCGTTTTTCACATTTGATGTGTTTCTCGAAGCGGGTGCAAAAGTACAACTTCTTTTTATTCTCGCAAGAAATTTTTAAAGTTTTTTTTAAAGATTTTTTTTCTTCGTTTCTTTTTAATTTCTCAGCAATTTTTCAAATAACTTGTCGCTTTTGCGGGGTGCAAATGTAACATCTGTTTTTAAATCTCACAAACTTTTTTAAACCTTTTTTTTTTAGAAATAAATCCCTAATTCCGATTTAGTATTTGTCAGTATTTTAATGAACGTCTGCATTGTTGCGGGTGCAAAAGTAGAACCTTTATTCGTTTCTACAATAGATTTTTCAAACTATTTTAAAACTATTTTTTAATCTACTGAAAACGTGATTCTTATTTTTTGACTTTTTTAGCGTTTGTAGGATTTTAGATAAATCAATACTGTTTTTAAACACAAAGAACACTAAGAAGACACAAAGCCCGCAAAGACTTTTCTAATAAACCATACTAATATATTAGTACATCTCGCTATTTCAAACACAATCCCTAGCCCTGATAGAAGTAAAAATCCTTTTGTGCCGGCGTTCGGCACAAAAAATTGAAACGAATAGCAGGAAATAGCTCCAGAAAAGAATACATATATAGGTAAGCATTTTATTTAGACTTGAATTACGCGAAACATACTATAATATATATTGTATGTATTTTTCTAATACTATATATTTGCATTCTCAAAATTAAACTAACAATGATTAAGATTACTTTGCCCGATGGGTCAGTTAGAGAGTTTGCGCCAGGCGCTACTCCGATGGATGTTGCTAAAAGCATTAGCGAAGGATTTGCAAGAAATGTAATTTCGGCTTCTTTTAATGGTACAACTATAGAAACAGTAACTCCTTTAACGACGGACGGCAGTCTTACATTATATACATGGAATGATTTAGAAGGCAAAAAAGCTTTTTGGCATTCTACTTCTCACGTGATGGCTCAAGTTCTTGAAGAAATGTACCCAGGAATTAAATTAACTCTTGGTCCAGCTATCGCTAATGGTTTTTATTATGATGTGGATTTTGAAGATCAAAAAATCACCGAAGCCGATTTCAAGAAAATCGAAGACCGCGTTTTAGAAATCTCAAGAGGAAAACACGAATTTAAATTACGCCCAGTTACAAAAGCAGAAGCTTTAGAACTATATAAGGACAATGTATACAAAACTGAATTGATTTCGAATCTAGAAGACGGAACAATCACTTTTTGTGATCACGATACTTTTACCGACTTATGTCGTGGAGGCCACATTCCAAACACTGGTCTTATCAAAGCAATGAAAGTGATGAGTGTTGCTGGTGCTTACTGGAGAGGTGATGAAAAAAACAAGCAGCTGACTCGTGTTTACGGAACTTCTTTCCCTAAACAAAAAGACTTGACTGAGTACCTTTTACTTCTTGAAGAAGCAAAACGTCGCGATCACCGTAAACTTGGAAAAGAATTGGAATTGTTTGCTTTTTCTCAAAAAGTGGGTCAAGGCCTACCTTTATGGTTACCAAAAGGAGCTGCTTTAAGAGATAGATTAGAGCAATTCTTGAAAAAAGCACAAAAGAAAGCTGGTTATGAGCAAGTAGTTACTCCACATATTGGTCAAAAAGAACTTTATGTAACTTCTGGTCACTATGCAAAATACGGAGCTGATAGTTTCCAACCAATAAATACTCCTGCCGAAGGCGAAGAGTTTTTATTAAAACCTATGAACTGTCCTCACCATTGTGAAATCTACAATGTAAGACCTTGGTCGTACAAAGATTTACCGAAGCGTTATGCTGAATTTGGCACTGTTTATAGATATGAGCAATCTGGTGAATTACACGGTTTGACTCGTGTAAGAGGATTTACTCAAGATGATGCGCATATTTTCTGTACTCCTGAACAATTAGACGAAGAATTCAAAAAAGTAATTGATCTTGTTCTTTATGTATTTGGCTCATTAGGTTTCGAAAATTTTACGGCTCAGATTTCATTAAGAGACAAAGAGAACAGAGAGAAATATATTGGTACAGATGAAAACTGGGAAAAAGCAGAAAACGCAATTATCAACGCTGCCAGAGACAAAGGATTAAATACCGTTGTTGAATATGGTGAAGCTGCTTTCTACGGACCAAAATTAGATTTCATGGTGAAAGACGCACTGGGAAGACAATGGCAACTAGGAACAATCCAGGTTGACTACAACCTACCTGAGCGCTTCGAATTAACTTACAAAGGTTCTGATAACGAATTACACCGACCAGTGATGATCCACAGAGCTCCTTTTGGATCTATGGAACGTTTTATCGCTATTTTACTGGAACATACAGCAGGAAATTTCCCTCTTTGGCTAATGCCTGAACAGGCTATTATATTGTCTTTGAGCGAGAAATATGAAAATTATGCTAAAAAAGTTTTAGAATTGCTGGAAATTCACGAAATTCGCGGGCTAATTGACAACAGAAACGAGACAATTGGTAAGAAAATTAGGGATGCTGAATTGCAAAAAATCCCGTTTATGCTTATCGTAGGTGAGGAAGAGGAGAAAAACGGTACTATCTCAATCCGTCGTCAAGGTCAGGAAGGGAAAGGAAATATTAGCGTAACAATAGAAGAATTTGCTTCGATTGTAAACGAAGAAATAAACAAAACATTAAAAGTATTTACAGTTTAACTTAAATTTTAAAGTCATAGCAATAAGAAGCAACAGAGGTTTTCAACCTCGCGTAGAAAAAAAAGATGCACACAGAATAAACAATCATATTCGTGGAGTGCAAGAAGTAAGGCTTGTAGGTGAAAACATTGAGCCTGGAGTTTTCAAACTTTCCGAAGCATTAAGATTAGCTGACGAGTTTGAACTAGATTTAGTTGAAATTTCACCAAATGCAGATCCACCGGTTTGTAAAATCATGGATTACAAAAAATTTGTTTATGAGCAAAAGAAACGAGAAAAAATTCTAAAAGCGAAATCTTCACAGGTTGTCGTTAAGGAAATCCGTTTTGGACCTCAAACAGATGAGCATGATTATGAATTTAAAAGAAAGAACGCTGAAAAATTCTTAAAAGAAGGTGCTAAATTAAAAGCATTTGTTTTCTTTAAGGGACGTTCTATTATTTATAAAGATCAAGGCCAAATCTTATTATTAAGATTAGCTCAGGATTTAGAAGAACACGGTAAAGTAGAAGCTATGCCTGTTCTTGAAGGAAAGAGAATGATTATGTTCATTGCTCCGAAGAAGAAGAAATAGTATTCAGTTTGCAGAAAGCAGATTGCAGAAAATATGAGGAGATTGCTTCGCAAGCTCGCAAAGACAAGTAAGTAAGAATAAATTAAAACACTAGGAAAAAATGCCTAAAATGAAAACCAAATCTAGCGCCAAGAAACGTTTTAAAGTTACTGGTTCTGGAAAAATTAAAAGAAAACACGCTTTTAAAAGTCACATCCTGACTAAAAAATCTAAAAAACGTAAATTAGCTTTGACTCACTCAGCGCTAGTTCACAAAACAGATGAGAAAAGCATCAAACAACAATTAAGAATTATCTAATAGTTCTTTAGGTTAAAACAATTAAATTATAACCTTGGAGTATGGCCATAAGTTCCCTTGATTAAATTCGGGACGCCTGCTACAAAAAAACAATAAAATTATGCCAAGATCGGTAAATTCAGTTGCTAAAAGAGCAAGAAGAAAAAAAATAATGAAGCAAGCCAAAGGTTTCTTTGGTAGACGTAAAAACGTTTGGACAGTTGCAAAGAATGCGGTAGAAAAAGCAATGTGCTATGCATACCGTGACAGAAAAGTGAATAAAAGAAATTTCCGTGCTTTATGGATTCAACGTATCAACGCTGGAGCTAGATTAGAAGGAATGTCTTATTCACAATTCATGGGGAAAGTAAAAGCTAACGGAATCGAATTGAACAGAAAAGTTCTTGCTGATTTAGCTATGAACCACCCAGAAGCTTTCAAAGCTGTACTTAATAAAGTAAAATAAACGTTTTATCAACTCAATTTAAGACTACTTACTTATATAAAATCCCTTATCAAACGATAAGGGATTTTTTTATTTGTACTGACAAAGAACCCTAACAAACAAAGAAAAATCATTTTTATAACATCGGATAAATCTGTATTTTCGTTGTATGATACTTAAAAAAAATCTCTTCCCTATTCATATAATTTTAATCATTATTTTTTTCACTTTACAATCCTGTGAGAAAAAAAAAGAAGCTATTAACAATACAAATTACAATTCAAAACAAGTTGATAAATACTTCAAACTTGCAGACAAATTTTATGACGATTCAAAATATGACAGTGCTTTTTATTATGCTAATAAAACTAAGCTTATAATTAACCCTGAAAAAGAATTAAAAAAATATACCATTACAATGTTTATTTTGATAACATCTCAACAACTACAAGGAGATTATTCTGGTGCCGAAAGTGCAATTGTTGAAACGCTTTCTTTCATGAACAAATCAAATAACGATAAATATAAATGGAAATTCTACAATATGCTGGCATTTAACTATATGTCACAAGGAAATTATGATGACGCTCTATATTATTACAAAAAAACAATGTCTTATAATACTAACAAAAGACGTAAGTTATTGGCAATAATCAATATTGGTTATATTTATAAAGAAAAAAAACAATTCAAAAAAGCTATTGAAATATTACTTCCTTTACTAAAGGAAAAAGAAATAAAAAAAAATAAAAATTATTCTTCTGGTATTTTAAACAATTTAGGTTATTGTTATTTTAAAATTGGAAATCCAAAAGCAATTACCTTTTTAAATCAATCATTACAAATGAATTTAAATATGGATTCAACAGCTGATGACGATTATGGCTTAACAGCCAACTATTTTTACTTGCATGATTACTACCTAAAAAATGATGAAAAATTAGCAATTAAATATGCTGATTTACTTTATCAAAAAGCTTCAGAATACAACAATCCAGACGATCGTTTAATAGCCTTAAGTCTTCTAATAAAACATAGCACCGGAGAAAAATTAAAAAAATACTCCCTTAATTATATCCGTATTAATGACAGTATTACTAAAGTTAGACAAAAGGCAAAGAATTATTTTGCTAAACTAAAATACGATTCGAAAAAAGAAAAAGAAGAAAACCTCAAACTAAAAGCCGAAAAAGAGCTTCAGCAGGAATTAGAAAAAAACAAAAACATAGTAATTATTTTTATCATTGTAATTATAATAATTGTTTCGGGATTTATTTATTACTATCTAATTGAGAAGAGTAAAAAAGAAAAAATTCAAACAGCCTACAATACCGAAATTCGAATAGCAAAAAAACTGCATGATGAGTTAGCCAATGACATCTATCAAACTATTGCTTTTGCAGAAACTCAAGATTTATCCACTCCTAACAATGCCGAAAAACTACTTGACAATCTAGATAGTATTTACGCTACAACAAGAAATATTTCGAGAGAAAATAACCTAATCGAAACAGGAAGTCTTTTCTCATCCAACTTAAAAGACATGATATCGGGTTTTGATACTCATTCGATAAATCTTATGATTAACGGATTGGAAGAAATAGACTGGACAAACATAGAAAACTTTAAAAAAATAACAATCTATCGTGTTCTTCAAGAGCTCTTAGTAAACATGAAAAAACACAGTCAATGCAGTTTAGCCATTGTATCATTTAAAAAGCAGGAAAACAATTTACTTCTAAATTACTTTGACAACGGAATAGGCATAAATTTTGACGAAAAAATCAAGAAAAACGGTCTTCAAAATGTAGAAAATCGTATCATAGCTGTCAACGGAACAATCACTTTTGATAACAAAATAAACAATGGAGTTAAAATAAATATGTCCATTCCAATATAACTTACAATATGTTTAAAAAAGTATTAATTGCTGAGGATTTAGATTCTATTAGCCAAACCATCATACATACCTTAGAAGAACTATCTATAACCAATATTCAGCAGGTAAAATACTGTGATGATGCTTATATTAAAATTAAAAAAGCCCAGACAGAAAACGAGCCATTCGACTTATTAATAACCGATTTGTCATTTAAACAAGACCATAGAAAAAATAAGCTTATCAATGGTGAAGAACTTATTGCTGCTGTAAAAAGTTTTCAACCTAGCATCAAAACAATTGTATTTTCCATTGAAGATAAATCTTTTAAAATAAAATCATTATTTAACAATTTGGAAATTAATGCTTACGTGATAAAAGGAAGAAACAGTATAGAGGAACTCAAAAAAGCAATCAACAGCATTTACAATAACGAAACTGGAATACTATTACCAAAAACAACAAATACACTAACCGAGAAATCAATAATCGAAATTGAGCCTTATGACATTTCATTATTAACATTACTTTCAAAAGGTTTAATGGTAAACGAAATTGCAACTGAATTTAAAAATTCAACAATAATACCAAATAGCAATAGCAGTATTGAAAAACGAATTAACAAACTAAAAATATACTTCAAAGCAAACAACAACGTGCATCTAATTGCTATGGCAAAAGACATGGGACTAATCTAAAATCAAGTCCATACTAAACGTTTGCTTCTTATTAGAATTCCTTCCAAAAAAATATTCCGTTTACGGTTTTCCGTAAAAAAATCATTTTTATTAGTAATAGATTTGGTCTTTAAATTTATTAATACTGATTGAAATGCCCCATTTTTCAAGTAAAGATTTAGCTTATGCTGGCTATAATGCAACTCCAAATTCAGACAATCTAATTCCTCCATTAGAAAATAAAATCCATATCAACAAAACTGATGAAGTGGAAGTTATTCAATTCTGTAATCAATTTTTAAAACAATATCGCGTCCCAAAAACGAAAGCCAGTTTTCAAAAAGTTGAATATTTTTTGCAAAATAGCTTAATCGAAGAAGAAACCAATAAAGAAATATTATTAGACTGGATTGCCAGCAATTGGGTGAAAATCACTTAAGTCTATTAAAAACATTAAACTAATTGGCTATGACAACCTACATCAATACTATTTTCAAGCTTAGCTTTTTTGGATTACTAATCTGCTCTATTTCTTGTAAAAAGGAAGATAATAACAAACAAACTTTAGATATAAAACACCAATCGGAAGATTGTGAGTCCAATAAATCGAAGAAAAAAAACTACCTCACTGATAACCATCAGTTTTATTATTATTCTCCAGCAAATAATCGAAAATACGATCGTCAAGTTACAGGAATAGACGAAAACGGAAAAAATGTAAATGGAGTAATCAATCTTGAAAACGAAATAGCCATTGGAATTCTAAAAGCTAAAAGTGGTAAAGAAATTGAAATTATCAGCGATCAAATCAATACAAAAGAAATAATCGCGACCGATGCAAATGGTTTTATGTATCGTTTAAAAATGGATTGATTAGGTTTTTTGCTTTTTCTTTCTTGCCGCAGGAAACAAGACATTATTTAAAATCAAACGATATCCAGGAGAATTTGGATGTAAATCTAAAACTGTTGGTGAATCACCTACTTTGTGCTGATAATCTTCAGGATCATGTCCGCCATAAAAGCTAAACATTCCTTTTCCTTTTTGCCCATGAATGTATCTTGCTTCACCATTTAGCTCACAAGTTCCCAAAATCAAAACATTAGATTTAATTAATCTCGCATCAAAAGCAGTGGTTTGCCCCATAAATCCTTTTACGAGTTGGGTATGATTTTGGCATAACATACTCGGAATAGGATCCCATTTGGCCGAAAACTCCATTAACGTAAAATAATCCTTTTCCATAGGAACAATTCTTTTTTCAGTCATATCTAAATCTGAAAACTCATATTTCTCTGGACTTCTTTCTAATATAAAATCTTTAAAAGCGAATGAATTATTATAGTTCAGTTTTGATTGATAATTAGCTTCGCTAGGATCTCCATCAAACATCGATTCGCAAATATCTACACCATCGGCTGATAAAGCAATATCAAAACTGTCAGTTGCTGAACACATGGCAAACATAAATCCGCCACCGATAACAAAATCCCTGATTTTTTTGGCAACAGCTCCTTTTTCTTGCGAAACTTTAGCATAACCCAACTTAGCAGCAAGAATTTCGGCATCTTTTTTTTGTTCTATATACCAAGGTACATTTCGATAAGAAGCATAAAATTTACCATACTGTCCGGTAAAATCTTCATGATGTAAGTGCAACCAATCGTAAAGAACCAACTGGTCACTTAAAACTTCTTCGTCATAAATAGCGGTAAATGGAATTTCAGCATAGGTTAAAACCAAAGTCACAGCATCATCCCAAGGCTGTTTTCCTTTAGGTGTATAAACCGCTATTTTAGGTGCTTTTTCCAGAATTACATTCTCCATATTTTGGGATGGACTTGCAATTTCGTTTAAAATAGCCTGTTGTTCATTATCAGATAAAATTTCGAAACTTACGCCTCTAATTTGGCACTCTTTTCGAATTTCGGCAGCATCGGGTAATAAAAAAGAACCTCCTCTATAATTAAGCAACCAACTTGCCTTATATTTTTTATCCAAACACCAATAAGTAATTCCATAGGCTTTTAAATGATTTTGCTGCGAATTTTCATCCATTGGCAACAAAATAAATGAAGCCTTTACCGAGAAAGAAAATAAGATAATAATAAGTAAGGCTATTTTTCTAAAAACCATTAGAATGTTTTATTTCAAATATAGCACTTTTATCTTAAAATGGCATATCATCATCGTCGTCATCATTCAAATTACTTCCAAAAGCTTCATGAGGAGAAGGTAAATTTTTAGTGATATACGAATTATCATCCTGATTCATTGCCGAAGGCAAATCGTCATCATAACCTCCGCTATAATCATCTAAATTATCAAACTTACCTAAATGACCTAAGAATTTCAAACGAACGTTTTCGATTCCACCATTACGATGTTTTGCAATCATGATTTCGGCTTGCCCCGCTGTAGGAGATGCTTCATCATCATCCCATTCATCAATTTTATAATATTCAGGACGGTATAAAAACGATACAATATCGGCATCCTGCTCAATAGCTCCCGATTCACGAAGGTCAGAAAGCAAAGGTCTTTTACTGGAACCACGCGTTTCAACCGCACGCGATAACTGAGAAAGTGCAATTACCGGAACATTCAATTCTTTAGCCAGTGCCTTTAAGTTTCGGGAAATAGTCGAAATCTCCTGCTCACGATTTCCGCCTCCTTTTGAGTTTCCTCCGGCTGTCATCAACTGTAAATAATCAATAATGATAATCTTGATACCATGCTGTGAAGCCAAACGTCTGGCTTTAGCTCTCAAATCGAAAATAGAAAGCGAAGGCGTATCATCAATAAACAATGGTGCTTTTTCTAAGTCCTTAACTTTAGTACTTAGCATAGTCCATTCATGTGGTTCTAATTTTCCGGTACGTAATTTCTCGGATGACAAACCTGTTTCAGACGAAATCAAACGGGTAATCAATTGCACCGATGCCATCTCAAGAGAAAATATAGCTACACCATGACCATAGTCAATAGCCATATTTCTAGCCATTGATAATACAAAGGCTGTTTTTCCCATCGCAGGTCTGGCTGCAATAATAATTAAGTCACTTGGTTGCCAGCCTGAAGTTAGTTTATCTAAATTGGTAAAACCTGTTTCAACCCCACTTAATCCTTCCTGTTTACTAATTTCTTCAATTTTCTTTTTGGCTTGTAATACTAAACTCTGTGCAGTTTCTGAACTACGTTTAATATTTCCTTGGGTAACTTCGTAAAGTTTAGACTCGGCTTTGTCTAATAAATCAAAAACATCGGTAGTTTCATCATAAGAATCTTCGATAATCTCAGAAGAAATACGAATCAAACTGCGTTGAATAAATTTTTGAAGAATAATCCTTGAGTGAAACTCGATATGAGCCGAAGAAGATATTTTTTGTGTTAGTTGAATTAAATAAAAATCGCCTCCTGCTAACTCTAATTTTCCGTTCTTCTTTAACTGTGCCGAAACCGTCAATAAATCGATAGGCTGCGTTTCTGTAAAAAGCTGAACAATTGCTTCAAAAATATGTTTATGCGATTCTTTGTAGAACGCATCAGACTGTAAAATATCAATTACATCATCTACCCCCTTTTTATCAATCATCATTGCTCCCAGAACAGCTTCCTCTAATTCAACTGCTTGCGGAGGTAACTTTCCTTTTTCCAGGTTTATAATTGTAGATTTATCCACCTTAACAGGCTTAACATTTTTGAAATTTTCCATACCACGAAAGTAATATAAATTTTAAAAAAAACACAGTTTAGTTATTACAACAGCATGTTTATAACTAGTCTTTTTTTGTTTATAACCCAAAAAAAATCCGAAACGGTAAGGCTTCGGATTATAATATTAAAAAATAGGTTCGTTATTCTTTAAATTCACCCATTTTACTGTATTTATCCATTCTTTGAGCAATTAAGTCAGCTGTTGATAAATCCTTCAATTCGTTATATCCTTTTAAGATATATTGCTCAACTGTTCTAAAAGTTGTTTCTCTGTCATAATGAGCACCACCTAATGGTTCCGGAATAATATCATCTATTAATTCTTGTTTTTTCATATCAGCAGAAGTCAATTTCAATGCCTCAGCTGCTTTTTCTTTATATTCCCAGCTTTTCCATAAAATAGAAGAACAAGACTCAGGAGAAATTACAGAATACCAAGTATTTTCAAGCATATAAACGCGATCTCCAACTCCTATTCCCAAAGCTCCACCTGAAGCACCTTCACCAACAATAATGGTAATAATAGGCACTTTAAGTAAAACCATTTCATATATATTTCTTGCAATAGCTTCACCTTGTCCGCGCTCTTCGGCTTCTAAACCCGGATAAGCTCCCGGAGTATCAACCAAAGTAATTACCGGAATACCGAATTTCTCTGCCATTTTCATCAATCGCAAAGCTTTGCGATATCCTTCAGGATTAGCCATCCCAAAGTTTCTGTACTGACGTGTTTTAGTATTGTATCCTTTTTGCTGACCAATGATCATAAAAGATTGACCACCTATTTTTCCTAAACCACCTATCATGGCTTTATCATCCTTAAAACCTCTGTCTCCATGAAGCTCTAAAAATGTATCTCCACAAAGTCCTCTTACATGATCTAAAGTATAAGGTCTGCTTGGATGTCTTGATAATTGAACACGTTGCCAAGCGGTAAGGTTTTCATAGATATTCTTCTTAGTCTCAATCAGTTTAGCGTTGATTTGATTGCATGTAGCAGTTACATCAACATCTGATTCCTGCCCAATAACTTGACATTTTTCTAACTGATCTTCAAGTTCTTTTATTGGAAGCTCAAAATCTAAATATTCCATAGGATTTGTGCGTTTTTATTTTATTTGGAAGTGCAAATATAAAATATTAAATCATTTACACCCTCTTATTTTTTATTTTAGTATTACTTAGCAAAGATACAACCTATATTCTCATTCTTGTATCAGGCTCATTATAAAGGTAATTCCCCTGAAAATCAACCTAAAAAACTTCTGTTTTCAAAATCTATTTTTGCCCTTTCATTCTGTATTTTCTTTCTTTATACAGATAAGATGCCGTTGTAACATGTGCCAAAGCATCCTTGGCCAATTCAGGATTTAGCTTAACAGGAATCAACACCGTATCATTTTTCATTTCAAACTGTAACGGTTTTGTATTAGGCTGTAAAACAACAACCTGATTTTCAACTCTAAAAGCATTATTATCATGAAATTGCATAATAGCTCTCCCAGGAACATTAGCTGCTAAACTCATTAAATTTCTTCCAGGCATAGTATTGTTAATATCCATTCCTATAAAATTTAATAATGTAGGTGCGATATCTATCTGGCTACACAACTTTTTATAAGCGATTCCTTTAGGAACATTAGGCCCAATAAGCAGAGCAGGAATATGAAATTTATTGATTGGCACTAAGTTTTTACCATAAGTTCTGGTATTATGATCTGCAATAACAAGAAAAATAGTGTTCTTAAAATAGGCTTCTTTTTTAGCCATTTCAAAAAACTTCCCAATAGAAAAATCAGCATATTTCATTGCATTGTTTACCGTGTTTTTCTTTTTATCATATAATTTTATTCTTCCATCAGGAAATTCAAATGGTTCGTGATTTGAAGTAGAAAACATTAAAGAAAAAAATGGTTTATATCCCATTGACTTAAAATAACTATTGGCTTTGGTAGCCAAATCCTCGTCAGAATACCCCCAAGTACCTTTAAAAGCAACTTTAGATGCATCATAATCTTTTTCATCAATAATTTTACTAAAACCGTTCCCATTAAAAAAAGCAGCCATATTATCAAAATTTGCCATCCCACCATAAATAAAACTGGTTTGATATCCTTTCTCTCTTAAATTTTCAGCAAGTGTATAAAATCCTGTTTGCGAATTACTCAATTTCACCACACTCTCAGAAGGCGAAGGTAAAAATCCGGTAACCACAGCCTCAATACCTCTTACACTTCGGGTACCTGTACAGTATAAATTGGTAAACAACATTCCATCTTTAGTCAGTTTATCAAATTCAGATGTTAATGGTAATCCTCCTAAACTCCCCACATATTCCGCACCAAGGCTTTCCTGTAAAAAAATGACAACATTATAAGGTTTTGCAAGTTTCTCATTTGATTTTTGCAAATGCATCAGTGGTAAATCAGCATCGGTAAAATTAGCCGGAGGAACATTCATATATTTTTTCACACGACTAATGGCTTCATTAGCATCCATTTTACCATACATCTTATCAGCACTAACTTCATTTTTAAGCGAATACAAAGCAAACCCAACAGTGTATAATGAATTCAAACCTAAATTATTAGTCAATTGATCTGTAGAAAAGATAGCATTACTAGCATTAATAGGTCTTTTTGATACCAAACTGGAACGCGCTCCAAAAAACAAAAGGAAAGCTACCAAAGGAAACATCACTAATTTAGTACGATAAGCTACAAATTTGGGATAAAACCAAAAAGCAGCTTTTTTAATACTATAATATAAGGCAATACCTAAAACAAAAAACGAAAACAGCATCGAAGCCATATAACTCTTCAATAAAGTCCCCACTACTTCCTTAGGATAAATCAAATAATCAATCAATAATTTATTAGGACGTGTATCGTATTCTTTTATAAAATCGTAACTCGCTAATTCCATAAAAAGCAATAGGAATAAAAAAGTGATAAAATAAAAACTGAAAAACTTCTTTATTTTTTGCAAATAATTATCCGGTAAAAAGGCTAATAATAAAGTTGGTAAAAATGAGATATACGACAACAGAATAATATCCATACGCAAACCAATAGGGAAAATCATCCAATAATCAGGTGTTTGAGTTACACGTCCCATAAAAATGAAAAACAATACTAAACGACTGATTGTAGTAATTAACAAACCAATAAAGAAGAAATTAATTACCGGTTTAATAAAAATATGTTTTTTCATTTTATTCAAAATTAAGAATGTAAAAGATAAATCTGGATATGTATAACGCTGTGTTTTTTAATAAAAAATGTGAATCATTATTAATTACTATTCTGCACTTTTCTAATTTTCTTTCTGTGTTTTACAATACCATTCGAAATAACCGTCAGAATAATAATAACTGCTCCGATATAAAACGAAGCACTCATTTTTTCTTTTCCTCCAATAATAAAATAAGCCAAAACAATTCCGTAAACAGGTTCCAAATTAGTTGTTAACATCACGGTATAAGGACTCAATTGTTTCATAACCTTTACCGAAGCCGTAAAAGCATAAGCCGTACAAACACTCGATAAAACCAGTAATAAAACCCAATTATTGAAAGAAACATCGAAAAAGTCAACAGTAAATTTATTCTGAAAAAAGAAATAGCAGCTTATGAAAAATATTCCAGCTAAAAACTCATAAAAAGTAATCACAGCCGAATCATGACTCTGGATAAGTTTTCCATTAGACAAGGTAAACAAAACCCCTAAAACTATCGAAACCAAAGCAAATAACATTCCTTCAAAATAATTCACCTCAACCTGCATAATAATTGACAATCCCGCAATTATAATTAGTCCAAAGAATACTTCGTACCAAAGTACTTTTCGTCCATAAAACAACGGCTCTAACAATGAAGCCAGAAAAGCACCCAGTGAAAAAACCGATAAGGTAATTGATACATTAGAAACATGAATTGCATGAAAGAAAAAAATCCAATGCAGCGCAATCAATAATCCTACAAAGCTTAATTTAAGCAAAGAATACCAGGGAATACGAAAAGATTTTTTAGAAAGGAATAAATGAACCCCTAAAAACAAGGCTGCAAAAAGCATTCGATACCAAACAATTACATCTGCCGAAATAGTAATCAAAGCACCAAGAATGGCTGTAAATCCCCAAATAAAAACGATGAGATGAAGATTTAAATAGCTTTTAAGTCTATCGTTTGGCATTGCGTAATAAATATACAGCTAAAATTCCAAAAATGATATTAGAGAACCAAACCGCTAAAAACGGTGAAAAAGTAGATTTCTCGGCTAATACTCCAAAAATCTTATCAAAAAACACAAAACCAAAAGCTACGGCAATCCCTATCGTTAAATTCATCCCCATTCCTCCTCTTCGTTTCATAGAAGAAACTGCAACGGCAATAATGGTCAAAATAAAGGCTGAAACAGGAACACTAAACTTCTTGTATAAAACAACCATATAAACATTGATATTTGAAGAACCACGCTTTTTTTCGGTGTCAATAAAATCAATCAATTCATCAAGACGTAAGGTTTCGGCAATATAAACCACGGGGGTTAAATCTTTAAGTTCAAATTTAAACTTGACTTTTTTTTCGGGTAAAATTTCAATCTTATCGCCTAATTTCCCAACTGTTCTTTTAGTGTAATCATACAAGGTATAAGTTCTGTCTTTTTCATTCCACTTAATCCTGCTGGCTGTGATTTTAGAAATCATTTTCTCTTTTTCAAACTTTTCCAAAGAGAAATTAAAAGCCATTTTTGACTCAGTATTATAATTACTTACATACAAAAACTCTTTATCATTCAGCTGTCTGTAAACATCGGTATTATCACCAGCCATTAGCTCTTTTCCACCAGATCTTAAATAGGTATAGCGGAAATTATTGAATCCCTCACTAGCTCTTGGAACCACATAAAATCCCATTAATAAAACCATAACAGAAACAATTGACGCACCAATGATATAAGGCTTTAAAAAACGGGTAAATGAAATTCCCGAACCCAAAATAGCTATAATCTCGGTATTGTTAGCCAATTTTGAGGTGAACCAAATAATAGATAAAAACAAAAATATTGGGAATAAAGCATTCGCAAAATAGATGGTAAAATTATAATAATAGATCGCAACGTCCGTAAATGGAACTTTGTTCTCAATCATTTTATTAATCTTCTCCGAAACGTCAATTATAATCCCAATTGGGATAAACATCAACAACATAGCCCCAAAAGTGGCTAAATATCTTTTCAGAATGTATTTATCTAATATTGTCAACATACTTTAAAGTTAGAAGTTAGAAGTCAGAGGTTAAAAGTCAGAGGCTAGAAGTCAGAAGTTAAAACTAAAAAGCATTAAACTCATAACTGACAACTCATAACTCATAACTTTTTTACAACCTTTGGCTCATATTTTTTACCATCATCTCTTTCCATGGTCTAAAATCGCCAGCCAAAATATGTTTTCTGGCCTCGCGCACTAACCACATATAAAAACCAAGATTATGAATCGTAGCAATTTGCTTTCCTAAATATTCATTAGCAGCAAAAAGGTGACGCAAATAGGCTTTTGTATATTCAGTATCCACAAATGTGATTCCCATTTCGTCAATTGGCGAAAAATCGGCTTCCCATTTTTTATTCTTGATATTTATAGTACCATTAGCCGTAAACAACATACCGTTACGGGCATTACGGGTAGGCATCACACAATCAAACATATCAATTCCTAACGCAATATTCTCCAGAATATTAATAGGCGTTCCCACTCCCATCAGATAACGCGGTTTGTCTTCCGGCAAAATCTCAGTAACCACCTCAGTCATCGCATACATTTCCTCAGCAGGCTCTCCAACAGATAATCCACCAATAGCGTTTCCAACCTGACCTGAATTAGCAATATATTCCGCCGATTGACGTCTTAAATCTTTATAAGTACTTCCTTGAACAATAGGAAAAAAAGCTTGATCGTAACCATATTTCACCGGCACTTTATCCAAATGATTGATACAACGGTCTAACCAACGATGCGTCATGTGCATCGAACGCTTCGCATAATTATAATCGCAAGGATAAGGCGTACATTCGTCAAAAGCCATAATGATATCAGCTCCAATAGTACGTTGAATTTCCATCACATTTTCGGGCGTAAACACATGATAAGAACCATCAATATGCGACTTAAACTTCACCCCTTCTTCCTTAATTTTTCGGCTATTCGAAAGAGAATATACCTGATAACCTCCGGAATCAGTCAAAATATTACGATCCCAATTCATAAATTTATGCAAACCACCCGCTGCTTCTAAAATTTTAGTCTGCGGACGCAAATACAAATGATAGGTATTTCCAAGAATAATATCAGGATTAATATCGTTTTTTAATTCTCTCTGATGCACCCCTTTTACCGAGGCAACAGTGCCTACAGGCATAAAAATAGGCGTTTCAATTACACCGTGATCTGTGGTAATGCTTCCCGCTCTGGCTTTAGAAAGTGGGTCTTTTTGTAATAAATCAAACTTCATACTAAGGTTTTTCTTCCGATTGTTCGGCTGGCAAAGATAGTTTAATTTAGAAAATGTTACCCTTTTTTAACAGCAAAGTAACGCTTAAAAAACGCCATTGGGGCGTGCCACTACTTCCACTCCGTTACAGTAGTGTCGGGCTATTCGTTACAATCTTTTATTCTCCCGTTAAAAAAACAAGAGAATAAAAGGATTTTCACTACTATCCCTCACGCAAAAAAAGATTCTAAACATTATATTTTTTTAACATTAAGGAGTTAAGAGTCATTAAGTAATAAAAAAATGTTCCACCATTTATACTTATATGAACTTATTGAAAAAAACTATAGAACAGCAAACTTCTATGAATTATATGGTTTAAAAAAGTGGTATTAATATTTGTAACTTTGTAGTATCAATAATTACAAATACAATGAAACTCAACATCCAAGATACTTTCAACAAAGAATTACCCGCCGACCCAATTACAGAAAACTATGTCAGACAGGTTGAAAATGCTTGTTTTTCATTTATAACACCAACAAAAACAGCAAATCCTCAAATCATCCACGTTTCACCGGAAATGCTGGAAAATTTAGGATTAGCAACATCTGATGCAAAAACTGACGAATTCAAAAACGTTTTCACCGGAAACGAAATTTTGCCTGATACACAGCCTTACGCCATGTGCTACGGTGGACATCAATTTGGAAACTGGGCAGGACAACTCGGTGATGGTCGCGCCATTAATCTAACCGAAATCGTACATAACAAGCAACGTTGGGCAATCCAACTCAAAGGATCCGGAAAAACGCCTTATTCCAGAACCGCCGATGGATTAGCCGTTTTGCGTTCTTCCATCCGGGAATATTTATGCAGCGAAGCTATGTTTCATCTTGGCGTTCCTACTACCCGAGCTTTATCTTTAGCCTTATCGGGTGACGAAGTTTTAAGGGACGTACTTTATAATGGAAATCCCGCTTACGAAAAAGGAGCTATCGTAAGCCGGATTGCGCCTAGCTTTTTGCGTTTTGGAAATTACCAAATCCTCGCTGTTCGCAATGACATTGAAACACTAAAAACACTGGTTGATTATACCGTAAAGCATTTTTATCCCGAATTAGGTGTGCCTTCCAAAGAAAGCTATCTCCAATTTTTCAAAAAAGTAGCCGAAAACAGCCTGGAAATGGTTATTCACTGGCAACGTGTGGGCTTTGTACACGGAGTGATGAATACTGATAATATGTCAATCTTAGGACTAACCATTGATTATGGTCCTTACGGCTGGCTCGAAGGCTATGATTATGGCTGGACACCCAACACAACCGATTCTCAACACAAACGTTACCGTTATGGAAACCAACCTAATATAGTCCTTTGGAATTTATACCAACTCGCGAATGCCTTATTTCCATTAATCGAAGAAACAGCAGGATTAGAAAAAATTCTAGCTGATTTTGGTACTAATTTCGAAAGCAAATATTTAAATATGATGTGCTCTAAAATTGGTCTTCTCACCGAAAACGAAAGCGATCAAAAACTCATTCAGGAATTAGAAAACAATTTGCATTTAAGCGAAACGGATATGACCATTTTCTTTAGAAACCTAAGTCGTTTTTCAAAAGAAAATCCGGGACAAGGCATCACGATTATTCAGGATGCTTTTTATGGTTCCATCGAACAATTGCCTGAAATAA
Source organism: Flavobacterium sufflavum (assembly GCF_004016525.1). GTDB lineage: Bacteria > Bacteroidota > Bacteroidia > Flavobacteriales > Flavobacteriaceae > Flavobacterium > Flavobacterium sufflavum. The sequence continues at coordinate 85,348 of NZ_SACJ01000016.1, read as the reverse complement.
CTGAAGCATGGAATAAATGGTTCGATAAATACAGTATTCGTTTGCAATTAGAAAAAGAAACAGATTCAGAACGTGCCGAAAAAATGAATACTATCAATCCAAAATATGTATTGCGAAATTACATGGCGCAACTAGCCATCGATGCTGCCGACAAAGGCGATTACAACCTGATTGATGAACTTTTCAACTTACTTAAAAACCCTTACTCTGAACAAAAAGACCAAAAAAAATGGTTCGCTAAACGTCCCGAATGGGCAAGAAACAAAGTAGGTTGTTCTATGCTGTCGTGTAGTTCTTAATTTCCGATTACAAACTATTAAATCTTAAAAGTACAGTGAAAGCTGTACTTTTTTATTTTGTAAGAAATCTTTTTTTATATTTGATTAAAGAATTAAACAAGAATGAGACTTTCTGACGTTTTAAAGACATTAGCAATAATTTGGTTTACAGAAACATTAATATCCTGTATACTATATTTCATAATAGAGATATTTACACAACATATTAATATTTGGCCAATACTTTTACTAAAAACATTTCATGCTTTCTACTATTATTGGCTGTTATTAATAATTTATTATTGCAGAGAAAAAGAATTTACTGTTAAATTCTTCTGTTATACTAATACTATAATTTTCATTTCAATATCAATTATAATTAGTTTGATTTTAAAAAATATGTCTGATTTATTTTTTGAATATACTTTCATATGTAATTTATCAGGTATACTATTAGCACCCTATTTACTACAAAGAATAAATACAAAATTACCTGAGCATCTTAGAATTTACTAAAAAAAATAAAAAATGATTAAAATTATATCAGCTTCACTTGGTAGCTTAATTCTATTAGTTCTAGCTTACTTGGTTTTTATGTATTTCTTTATGAAACCAGCAGAACCTATTATGGAATATCAATTTCCTAATATGACATATGAACAATTAGAAACTAAGATTTCAAAATTAAAATCAACTGAATTAAGAGGAGTTTTTAAGTTAAATAGCAAACAACAAAAAGGAGATAAACAATTTGACACAAGAATTGTTGTTTTAGGAAAAGATTCGTTACGATTTTGGTTCATAACAAATAGTGATCCAGATTACAAATTCAAAACAGAAGAACGTCATTCAAAAAGCAGTATACCTTGGCTTGAATTTATTGGAGTTACCACTTCAGAATCGCAACTTTTTGACATAAACTACAAAAATAAAGAGGAACATCCTGAACTCATACAATTATTTGAAGATGAGTTTATCAAAAAAATAAACAACGGAAAAGTTAATGTTATAGAACGTGATTTTTGGGATTCTTTATAATTTTTTGAAAAAATCAGCTATTTTAAAGAGTACTTTTAAAACACAAAATTCCGCAACCGTCTCCTGACTTTTCGTAATCGTGTTTTTATAGACAGTTATACATTTTATTCAAATCAACTTTTATTAGACTAATTTGATATAATAAATTGGGATTTCATAGCTTTGTACTATTCTTATAGTATTATAAAAACAATATGGAGTACAGCGTATTAATAGTTCCCGGATTAGGCGATTCGACAACAGGACATTGGCAAGACAATTGGTTACATTATTTCCCAAATGCAAAAAAAGTGGTTCAAGACAATTGGAATCAACCGCAATTACAGGATTGGTTAAGCAATCTGGATGCAACGATCAAAAGTATAGAAACACCCATTATTATTGTGGCTCACAGTCTGGCGGTTTCGTTAGTGGCTCATTGGTCACAACAAAATGATACCAGAAAAATTATAGGTGCTTTACTGGTGGCTCCCGCCGATGTAGAATCATCAGAACATACACCTGAGGAAATTTGGAACTTTGCTCCTATTCCTTTAGACAAATTAAAGTATCCATCTATCGTAATCACCAGCTCTAACGACCCTTACATTTCGACAGAAAGAGCCGAATTTTTAGCTCAAAAATGGGGAAGTCTGTTTTACAATGTTGGCCCAAAAGGACATTTGAATCTGGATTCACAACTGGGACTTTGGGAAGAAGGACAAGAAATATTACAAACTTTACTACAGCTAATTACTGAAAATAAGAATTAAACGAAAGCCTCATCCGGTGCTTTTTTATTACTATAACGTTTTCTAAAAACACTACATAAAATCATTTTCTAACATTCATAAATAAAATTGTTAAAACACAGCTATCTTCCAAAAAAAATTGCTCTCTAAAATAATTCTGAAAATGAATTTAAAAAACTAAAAGTACTGGAAAAATTAAAAGACGCTAACTTAGACATCAAATTCCATCAAATCACTAATAGCAATGACTCGATAAGTATCAATTAAAAAAAATTAGTGTGTAATTTACATTTATAAAATCCATCTATTTTCTCCATAAAGAAACCAAAACCTCATTTTGAGCTGTTATTCCTAATACAATTGCAATCAAACAATTATAAAAATCATTTGTCTTACGGCAAAATAAAAATTACATTTGCAAAAGTTTATTAACTTTTACACTCAAAATGAAACCTAACACTCAACAATTAAACGATTTAATTATCCAAGTAAGAAGAGACATCCTTCGAATGGTTCACGCTGTTAATTCAGGTCACCCGGGAGGTTCTCTAGGCTGTACTGAATTTTTGGTAGCCTTATATCAAAACATAATGGACCGCAAAGAAGGTTGGGACATGAACGGTATTGGTGAAGATTTATTCTTCTTATCAAACGGACACATCTCTCCTGTTTTTTATAGTGTTCTGGCAAGAAGCGGTTATTTTCCAGTTTCTGAATTGGCAACTTTCCGTTTATTAAATTCAAGATTGCAAGGACACCCAACTACTCACGACAACTTGCCGGGAGTACGTATTGCATCTGGGTCTCTAGGTCAAGGATTATCAGTAGCAATTGGAGCAGCGCAAGCTAAAAAACTAAACAACGACAAGCATATCGTTTACACACTTCACGGTGATGGTGAATTACAGGAAGGTCAAAACTGGGAAGCTATCATGTATGCTTCTGCTAAAGGAGTAGATAACTTAATTGCAACTGTTGACCTTAACGGAAAACAAATTGACGGTACTACTGACGAAGTTTTAGCAATGGGAAGTCTTCGTGCTAAATTTGAAGCTTTTGATTGGGAAGTGGTTGAAATCACTAAAGGAAATGATGTTGAAGCTATCATTGGAGGAATGGCTGAAGCAAAAGCAAGAACTGGAAAAGGGAAACCAGTTTGTGTATTACTACACACTGAAATGGGTAATGGAGTTGATTACATGATGTACAGTCATGCTTGGCATGGTAAAGCACCTAACGATGCTCAACTTGAAAACGCTTTAGGACAAAATTATAATACTGGAGGCAATTCAGATTATTGAATTTCAGATTAGAGATTGCTTCGCCTGTTCGCCTTTCAGGCTCGGGTAACGATTTCTGATTTTAGATTTTAAAACTTAGCATCTTAGAGTCTTAGAGGCTCAGTAACTCAAAAAAAACAAATGAAAAAATATATAAATACAGGAAGTAAAGATACCCGTTCAGGTTTTGGAGTGGGAATGACTGAATTAGGTCAGAAAAATGAAAATGTAGTAGCACTTTGTGCGGATTTAATTGGATCATTAAAATTTGATGATTTCAAGAAAAATCACCCGGAGCGTTTTTTCCAAATTGGTATTGCTGAAGCAAACATGATTGGAATTGCTGCTGGATTAACTATTGGTGGAAAAATTCCTTTTACAGGAACTTTCGCTAACTTTTCTACAGGAAGAGTGTATGACCAAATTCGTCAATCGGTTGCTTACTCTGATAAAAACGTAAAAATCTGTGCTTCTCACGCCGGATTAACTTTAGGAGAAGATGGAGCAACTCACCAAATCCTTGAAGATATCGGATTGATGAAAATGTTACCAGGAATGACTGTAATCAACACTTGTGACCACAACCAAACTAAAGCGGCTACAATTGCTCTTGCTGATCACCATGGTCCTGCTTACTTGCGTTTTGGGCGTCCGGTTGTACCTAACTTCACTCCTGCTGACGAACCTTTCATCATTGGAAAAGCAATCCTATTAAACGAAGGTACTGATGTAACTATTGTTGCTACAGGTCACTTAGTTTGGGAAGCTTTAATTGCTGCTGAGAAATTAGAAGAAAAAGGAATTTCTGCTGAAGTAATCAATATCCACACGATTAAACCATTAGATGCAGAAGCTATTTTGAAATCGGTAGCTAAAACTAAATGTATCGTTACAGCTGAAGAGCACAACTACCTTGGTGGTCTTGGAGAAAGTATTGCAGGTGTATTAGCTGTAAACAATCCTACCCCACAAGAATTTGTAGCTGTTAGAGATAGTTTTGGTGAATCTGGAACTCCTGAGCAATTAATGGAAAAATACAAATTAAACAATCAAGCTATTGTTGAAGCTGTAGAAAGAGTTATTGCTAGAAAATAATTCGATTCTAAAATATATTAAAAATCCCATCTTGTTCTAAACGAGATGGGATTTTTGTTTTGAAGAAGCATTTTAATTTTAAGGAATAGCTTTTAAAACATATAAGCCATATAAGCCTTTGTTTATCTAGTTTCTTGCTTCTGTTTTATTAATTAGATCCATAAGTTAAAGTCGTTGGAATCATTAAACTACAAAAGAGATAAGTTTAAACCTAAAACTTATATGACTTATATTTTTATTGCGCATAAAGCAAAGACTGCATCACTTCAAAAGAAATACTTTCGTCTTCATTGACAAAATATTTCAACAGCACTTCTCCCCACATTTTGCCATCACTATAATCAGCAATAATCCAGCGATGGTTTAGGACTTTTACTTTGTTAATTACAAATTTATTTGCCCCTATCTGATCTTGTCCCACATAAGGATTTCCTTTTGGATTGGCATTAAAATCCATCAATTTTTCCTTTAATACAGGAATCAATTTTTCGTAAGGAATTGTTTTATTGGCTATAGCCGAATCAAAATAATTCTGGGCATTCTCATTTTTTTCTAAAGAAAAATAATTGGCATCATTTAACTTTGTGGTAATCGAATTCAAACTATCCTTCAACTTTTTTGTGGTTTTCTCGTATCTGTTCTGCTCAAATTCTACTTCTTTACTTAAAAACATATAGGTAAAAACATTAATCAATACCAGCAAAATAAAGGCGTAGAGCGTGAATGACTTTTTCATTGTAAAAATATTATAGGGTGATTTCTAAATTATCATAAGCTAGGAATACATTCTCAGGAAGTTTTTGTTGTACTTCTTCATGAAATCCTAAAACATGGCTGATATGAGTCAGATATGCTTTTTCCGGTTTTACTACGGCAATAAAATCCAAAGCCTCCTGTAAATTAAAGTGCGAAAAATGATGTTCTTCACGCAATGCATTAACCACTAAAACTTTCAGATTTTTAAGCTTTTCGATTTCGACATCCTCAATAGTTTTCACATCGGTTAAATAGGCAAAATCATCTATCCGATAACCAAAAACCTGAAGATCGCCATGCATGACATCAACAGGAATAGCTATTTTATTCCCTAATGGAAACGGAACATCATTAACCACTTCTATCGTTTTTACCGAAGGAGCTCCCGGGTATTTATTCACCGTTTCAAAAACATAACCAAAACGACTTCGCATATCATCCAGAACTCTCTGATGCGCATAAATAGGCATCTCGCCCTGCCTGAAATTAAAAGGTCTTATATCGTCTAAACCGGCGGTATGATCGGCATGTTCATGGGTAAAAACAATCCCATCTACTTTCTTACAGTTGGAAGTTAACATCTGCTGCCTAAAATCAGGACCACAATCAATAACAAACGAATAATCATCCCAGCGTATCAAAACCGAAACGCGAAGTCTTTTATCCTTACTGTCCGTACTTTTACATACGGGATGATCGCTCCCTATAACCGGAATGCCCTGAGAAGTACCTGTACCTAAAAAATATATCTTCAAATCTTATTTTTTTCACAAAAATAGGATTATTTCCCTTTTATTAGGCTAGCTATTTAATTAACTTTGTAACATCAGGCAAATACATAAAATTAAACTAAAAAATGGGTAGCGAAATAAAACTAAAAGGTGACAGAGTCATTGCACAAGTCCCTTCAATTAAAGACAAGGCACTACGTATCAATTTAAACGAAAATATTTATGGAACATTTGCTGAGATAGGCGCAGGACAAGAAACAGTAAGACATTTTTTTAGAGCAGGTGGTTCTTCGGGAACCATTGCAAAAGCCATGTCAGCATACGATAAAGATTTTAGTGATGCCGTTTACGGTGTCGAAAAAGACGGCCGTTATGTTACTGAAAACCGACTGAAGAAAATGCTCTCGCACGAAGTTGACTTAATTGAAAAACGATTAAGCAGAGAGAAACACCCCAACAAAATGTTTTTTAGTTATGCCAATACGGTAGCTACAATTGACTTCGCTAAACAATTTAAAGGACACGGATGGGTAGGTATCAGTTACCAAATTGACCCTAACGAAGATTACAACGAAATTATACTTCATATCCGTTTTAAAGAAACGGATGCCAAACTCCAACAGGAAACCCTTGGAATTCTGGGCGTAAACTTAATTTACGGTGCTTTTTACAAGTACAACGATCCTAAAAAACTATTACGCTATCTATACGATCACCTGGACAAAGACCAACTGGAGATTGACACCATCAATTTCTCAGGTCCCCGTTTTGCTGATGTAGACAACCGTTTAATCAGTTTGCAATTAGTTAAAAACGGAATGACCGATGCTGTAATGTTCAACCCAAAAGGAAAAAACATTCTTCCTGCCACTATTTTATACAAGAAAAATATTCTTGCGCTAAGAGGAAGTTTCCGTCCGGTTACTAAGGTAAACATGGACATGTACGAGAAATCGATGCGCATGTTTATTGAAGAAAACAAAGTTGACAAAGAAAACACCTTGGTTATTTTCGAAATCACCTTATCTAACTTGCGTTCGGATGGTGAAATTGACGAAAGAGATTTCATGGATCGCGCCGAGCTGCTTTGCTCATTGGGACAAACGGTAATGATTTCTAATTTCCAGGAATACTATAAAGTAGTAGAATATTTTGCTAATTATACTAAAGCTCGAATGGGACTTGCCATGGGGGTTAACAACCTGGTTGATATTTTTGACGAAAAGTACTATCGTCACCTAAGTGGTGGAATCCTGGAAGCTTTTGGTAAATTATTCTTTAGAGACATGAAGGTTTTATTGTACCCAATGTTAGACGAAAATGGAGAAATCACTACTTCTGAAAACTTAAAAGTACATCCACGAATGAAAGAATTGTACAAATTCTTTAAATTCAACGGAAAAGTAATTGACATTAAAGATTACAATCCAGAAAACCTAAAAGTATTTTCACGTGAAGTCCTTAAAATGATCAACCATGGAATACCAGGCTGGGAACCAATGCTTCCTGAAGGAGTTTCTGAAATCATCAAAAAACAACGTCTTTTTGGTTACGATCCAAACAAGACTTTAGCCGAATAAAAAAGTAAAACTTTTATAAAAAAACGCCACAAAGAAAATTCTCTTGTGGCGTTTTTAGCTTATTTAAATATCAGAAAAAACTCAGTATATTAAAAAGTTATATATTTGAAATAAAAATATAGAAAAACACTCTTTTTTAAAACTAAAGTAAATGAAATTTGAAATTCCCTTTGACAAAAACATTCATAAAGAACAAAATAAATTAAGTTTTGATTTAGCTTGGAGTAAAAATTTAAAAAGAAGAAGAGAAAATCTAATTTTAGGAATTATACTTATTACACTTGGAATTTTAATTATAATTGGTCAAAATAATATTGGAGTCATTTTTATTGGCATGGGTATTCTTTCCCTTATGTTTTGCTACAGAGCTAATGATTATTACATTAAAAACAAAAAAACCTATTTTGACATAATAAATACTGAAGCTGAAGAATGTCTACTAGCGGCTGATAATGAAATATGGGAATTTCAAGAAGATTATTTCCGTTACAAAAATTACAAACAAGATTCTACACTAAAATGGAATGCTTTTTCCAGTTTAAAAAAAATAGATGAAACAATATTTCTTGATACTAATATTGGAATCCGTTTTATATTATCTAAAAAAGAAGTGGGAAGTGAAAAGTTTGAGCAAATAATAACTTTTCTAGAAAATAAAATCAAACAGTAATATTTATTTCAATCAAATAATTCCTTATAAAAACCAAATGAATTTTCCACTTGTTATTCACCAAAAACCAACAATACTAGAAATATTTTTTATTACAATCATACTTGCAATTACTTTCATCCCTTTCGCTTATGGAATAAAAACTAAGCAACCTGTATTTTGTCTTAGTATGATTGTGGGGATTATTTGCCTTAAATTATACAATATAGCTACAAAAGGCAAGTTCACTCTTCCAAAAATCATTCAAAAAACAATATCAATCAGTTTTTCCCAAGACAACATTGAAATTAACGAAAATCAAAATAGCACGGTGCACAATTGGAGTGATTTACAGGAAATTGAAATTGACATATTTGCTTACAGAGGTAGAGTTTATGGCCATGACGAAAATCATCACAGTAAGAGCTATGACGGAATTGAAAATACAATAAAATTCATCAAAAATGGGCAAAAATTTAAATATCGATTTTATATCGAAAACGTTGATCAATTCAAATCATTAAAAGAACAATTTCACAAAACAATATTACCTCAATTAGAACAATACCAAAATCTAAAAGAAGTAGGCTATTTAAAATCTCAATTAAATTTCGCCAGAAATTATAACAGCCTTAACAACGATGTAGATTATTTATAAATGTTCCTTTAATAATTTTTGAAATAAATATCCTATTTTTGAAAATAATCAAACACTGATATTTATTAGACAAAGCATTGATAAGTATGACTTTATCAGATCTATATACAAGTTAGCGGTAATATTGCCAAAAAGAATGATTTACATTACAATAAAAGAGAATTAAATGATACTTAAACATTCTTCATTTTTAAAGCCAAAAAATCAAAATCAAAAAATTTGGAGATATGTTGACTTTACAAAATTTATAGATTTGCTCAATTCGCAATCTTTATACTTTACAAGAGTTGATAAATTTGAAGATATTTTTGAAGGTTCTGTACCATTAAAAACATTTAAATCGAGAAAAGTTGCAATTCAACAAGAAATTATAAATGGTGAAGTAGTAGATAATTTTGAAGATGTCCAAAAATATAGTGACTTTAAAAAAAAAAGCAGACAAGATTTTGGTGTAAATTGTTGGCATATGAATGATTATGAATCAGCAGCAATGTGGAAATTATATTTGAAGTCTAATGAAGGAATAGTAATCCAATCTAGTTTTAAAAAATTAAATAAAGTTCTAAAATGTTCACAATTTGAATTCTTCATTGGAACTGTAAAGTATATTGATTATGAAAATGATGATATAATATTTGAAAATGGATTTGCACCTTTCGTTCATAAAAGAAAAAGTTTTTCTCACGAAAATGAACTTAGAGCAATTATACCTGTTGAAGCTCCAGCAAATACTAAAGATATTGACTTACAAAATGGAGGTTGTAAAATTAAAATAAATCTAGATGATTTAGTTGAAAATATTTTTGTTTCTCCAGATTCACCAAAATGGTTTTCGGATTTAGTTTCTGAAACTTGTGTAAAATTTGGATTTGATTTTAATGTTATTAATTCTTCTTTAGACAATGAACCTATTTACTAAAAAACACTACCGCTAACACACGTTTTGCAAAATTGGGGTTTTAGTGGTTTTGTATTTGGGATGATTTAGCAAATCCGAAGAATGGCTTAATTTAATCCCAGCTGGTGCGCGAATCCTTTCGCATACCTATTCAACAACAAAAAACGCCACAAAAGAATTTCTTTGTGGCGTTTTTGTTTATTTTAAAATTTGAGCGGCATGCTCTTTTGTTTTAACATTTTCAATGACTTCATCAATGATTCCGTTTTCATCGATTACAAAAGTAGTTCTGTGAATGCCATCATATTCGCGTCCCATGAACTTTTTAGGTCCCCAAACACCAAATGCCTCAATAACTTCTTTATCTTCGTCTGCCAATAAAGGAAAAGGAAATTCATATTTATCTTTGAATTTGGCTTGCGCTTTTGCCGAATCGGCACTTACACCTAACAAGGCGTAATTATTAGCCTGAAAACGCTCGAAATTATCTCTTAAATCACAGGCTTCGGCGGTACAACCCGGCGTGCTGGCTTTTGGATAAAAGAAAACCACTAATTTTTTTCCTTTATAATCTTCTAATTGATGTGGCTTTCCGTCTTGGTCTACGCCAAAAAAATCGGGAGCCTTATCGCCTTTTTTTAATGTTGTCATAATTTTTGAGTTATGAGTTGTTAGTTATGAGTTTTGGAGCGTAAAAATTAATTATTTAAAATTGACATTGTCATTGATTTTTTGCCATTGCAATTGAAATTCCTTTTCTTTACAATCCAAAATTAAACTAAAATGACCAAACAAGAACGGGTAACATTTGTTATAAATACGTTAAAAGAACTTTATCCTACCATCCCGATTCCGCTAGACCATAAAGACCCTTATACGCTGTTAATTGCTGTTCTACTTTCGGCACAATGCACCGATGTGAGAGTCAACCAAATTACGCCTTTGCTTTTTGCTAAAGCCGATAATCCGTATGATATGGTAAAAATGTCGGTGGAAGAAATCAAGGAGATTATTCGTCCTTGTGGCTTATCGCCAATGAAGTCTAAAGGAATTCACGGCTTATCACAAATTCTAATCGAAAAACACAATGGTCAGGTTCCGCAGAGTTTTGAAGCTTTGGAAGAACTACCTGCCGTGGGACATAAAACCGCCAGTGTAGTGATGTCACAAGCCTTTGGCGTACCTGCTTTTCCGGTAGACACCCACATTCATCGACTGATGTATCGTTGGAATTTAACCAATGGAAAAAATGTGGTCCAAACCGAAAAAGATGCCAAACGTATATTTCCTGAAGAACTATGGAATGATTTGCATCTGCAAATTATTTGGTACGGACGTGAATATTCGCCGGCTCGTGGCTTGGACTTAGAGAAAGATATTATTACGAGAACTATTGGACGAAAAAAGGACTTAAACGGCTATAAAAAGTAAATCTCACTAAATTCCTAAACCGATTAGTGAGATTTACCAAAACAGCTATTACTAGCTTAATTAATTTGTAATAATTTCAAAACTTTTATCATCTATTTTAATTAGATGCAATGCTTTTGAATAATTCAAAAGAAAAGAAACGACTTCTTTTTTAGGTTTCATCTTTGTAGTAACTAGATTTTTCTTAGAGTAAATTTTCGCCATATACTATTTCTATTTTGTTTGTTAGAATAGAACGTGACTATTATTTAATTATTGTCTAATTGGTTAAAATAATTTGGTGTTTGTCAATTACTTTTCTCAAGTTCATCAAAGCATAACGCATTCTACCTAGAGAAGTATTAATACTTACTCCTGTGAGTTCTGAAATTTCTTTAAAACTCATGTCTTTGTACATTCGCATAATCAAAACTTCTTTCTGGTCTTCTGGAAGTTCTTCAATTAGTTTCTGAATGTCTAATTCTACCTGATCTGCAATTAACTGATTTTCGATAGTCAGTGCATCATCAGTCATAATGGAAAAAACCGAAAACTCTTCGGTTTCCCGATACATCGGCATTTTTTTGTTTTTTCTAAAATAATCAATAACAAGATTATGAGCTATGCGCATCACCCAAGGAAGAAATTTGCCTTCCTCGTTATAGGAATTCGATTTTAAGGTTTTAATTACTTTGATAAAAGTGTCCTGAAATATATCATTAGATACATCTCTATCGGATACTTTTGAATATATAAAACCATAAATTTTAGATTCGTGTCTTTTGATTAAAGTAGCTAAGGCTTCTTCGTTACCTGCCACATAATCCTGTACCAACAAGGCGTCTGGAATTTCAATATTAGCTATCATAGTAATACTTTTTAGTATGAGTTAAATTGGGGAATTTTCTAAAAAGTAGTTTTATACTATAGGCGCTTCTATTTTTAAAGATGAATGATTCTTCAAATTTAACGAATAATTGTCTTGTACGGCAAATAAAAAACAGAAAAATTATGCAAAAACAATTATTTACAAAAAAATAAGCGTTTTTCGATTATTGCAAATACTCCAATTTCATAGTTATTTATGACTTGCCGGAGTTCTTTTCTCAGCTGGAAAATGATTACTTTTGTAAAAATCCAATATTTTTTATGCAAGTTGACTTTTCTAAAATAGATCCCAAAAAAAATATAATAATCAAAGGAGCTCAGGTACACAATTTAAAAAACCTGGATGTCGTAATTCCGCGCAATAAATTAGTGGTGATTACAGGACTTTCGGGCTCTGGGAAATCCAGTTTAGCATTTGATACTTTGTATGCCGAAGGCCAACGCCGTTATGTAGAAAGTTTATCTTCTTATGCGAGACAATTCCTGGGACGATTGGATAAACCAAAAGTAGAATACATTAAAGGAATTGCTCCTGCAATTGCCATTGAACAAAAAGTCAATACAACAAATGCCCGTTCTACCGTAGGAACTTCGACCGAGATTTACGATTACATGAAATTATTGTATGCCCGAATAGGAAGAACGTTTTCTCCGGTTTCAGGGCGTGAAGTAAAAAAAAATACAGTTTCGGATGTTATCAGCGATGTGAAAAATCTGGAGCTCAACAGCAAATGGTTGCTTCTTGCCCCTATCCATCTCGAAGAAGGGAGACAGCTGGAAAACAAATTAAAAGTATTGCTTCAACAGGGTTTTTCCAGAATATTAGTCAATAATGAAACGGTACGTCTGGATGAATTCTCGACTTCGCTCGAAGTGACAGAAAAACATAGTTTTGACCATAAAGACATTCTGCTGATTGTTGACCGAATTGTAGTCAAAGACGAAGAGGAATTCTATAACCGTCTTGCCGATGCGGTGCAAACCGCCTTTTACGAAGGCAAAGGAATCTGTTATTTACAGGAATTAAATTCAGAAAAGCGATTCGAATATTCGAATAATTTCGAAATGGACGGAATTACGTTCTTAGAACCTAATCTTCATTTGTTTAGTTTCAACAATCCTTATGGTGCCTGCCCTAGCTGCGAAGGTTACGGAAACATCATCGGGATTGACGCCGAACTTGTAGTTCCTAATACGAGTTTATCGATTTACGAAAATGCTATTTTCCCTTGGCGTGGCGAAAGCATGAGCTGGTTTCGAGACGAATTAGTCAACAATGCTTACAAATTTGATTTCCCTATACACAAACCGTATTTTCAATTAACGGAAGAACAAAAAGAATTAATTTGGACCGGAAACTCCTATTTTCAAGGTCTGAATGATTTTTTCAAAGAACTGGAAGAGAAAAATTATAAGATACAAAATCGGGTGATGCTATCGCGTTACCGGGGAAAAACCAAATGTCAGACCTGCAAAGGAAAACGCCTGCGTGTAGAAGCTTCTTACGTTAAAATAAATAACAAAACCGTTTCTGACTTAGTCGATTTACCTATTAAACATTTAGTTGATTTCTTTAAAAATTTAGATTTAGACCAATACGAAAAACAAATTGCCAAAAGATTATTAGTCGAAATCAATAATCGTTTGTCCTTTTTAACCGAAGTTGGTTTAGATTACTTAACATTGAATCGAAATTCGTCGACACTTTCCGGAGGAGAATCGCAGCGAATTAACCTGGCTACTTCGCTTGGAAGTAGTTTAGTAGGTTCAATGTATATTTTGGACGAACCTAGTATCGGTTTGCACCCAAAAGACAGCGAACGTTTGATAAAAGTATTGTTGTCCCTACGTGATTTAGGAAATACCGTAATTGTTGTGGAGCATGATGAAGACATCATGAAAGCCGCCGATATGATTATCGACATCGGTCCTGAAGCGGGAACTTTTGGAGGGGAATTAGTTGCTCAAGGCAATTTTGAAGAAATCCTTCGTTCGACTTCGCTCACTGCACAATACCTCAATGGCGATTTAGAAATTGCTGTTCCTAAAAGACGTCGTACTTTTAAAAATCACATCGAAATAAAAGGTGCCAGAGAAAACAATCTTCAAAACATTGATGTTACGTTTCCACTGGATGTGCTTACCGTAATTACCGGAGTTTCCGGAAGTGGAAAAAGTACGCTAATCAAGAAAATCCTGTTTCCTGCTATGCAAAAGAAGCTGGATAACGCAGGAGAAAAAGCAGGTCAGTTTACCGAAATATCAGGCTCTTTTTCGCAAATAAAACATATCGAATACGTGGATCAAAATCCGATAGGCCGAAGCTCTCGTTCTAATCCGGTAACTTACATTAAAGCCTATGATGAGATCAGAGACATATTTGCCAAAGAAAAACTATCAAAGATAAGAGGCTATCAGGCCAAACATTTTTCTTTTAACGTAGATGGCGGTCGTTGTGAAACCTGCAGTGGCGAAGGAACCATTAATGTAGAAATGGTCTTTATGGCCGATGTACAATTGCCATGCGAAACCTGTAATGGAAAACGCTTTAAAAAAGAAGTGCTCGAAGTGGCTTTTGAAGGCAAAAACATCAATGACATTTTAACAATGACCATCGATGATGCCGTACAGTTTTTTGAAACCAACAAGCAAAATAAGATTACCCAAAAACTAAAACCATTACAAGATGTTGGTCTGGGTTATGTACAATTAGGACAATCTTCTTCTACCCTTTCCGGTGGTGAAGCGCAACGTATCAAACTGGCTTCTTTTCTTGTAAAAGGTGCCTCCAAAGAAAAAGCCTTATTTGTTTTTGACGAACCTACGACAGGTTTGCATTTTCATGATATCAAGAAACTATTGGCTTCTTTTGATGCCCTGATAGAAAAAGGACATTCTTTGTTGGTTATAGAACACAATCTCGACCTGATTAAATGTGCCGATTGGATTATTGATTTAGGTCCGGAGGGAGGCGAAAACGGAGGGCAATTATTAGCAGTAGGTACACCCGAAGAAATTGTAAAAAACAAAAAATCAATCACCGCTAAATACCTGAAGGAAAAGCTATAAAACAAAAACTCCGTCCCGATAGCTATCGGGACGGAGTTTTTATTATTTCAAAATCAACTACTAACCGTAACATTTTTCCTCAAAAGGATTTCCGTCTTCATCGATAGCAATTATAATTTTTCTTTCTTTTTTAGCTTCTAAACATTTATAAGCCCAAGGAATAGACCACAAACCAAAAGTAGCACAGGAAATCCAAAAATTCAAACGATGATTTACCTTTGCAGGCTTTTTAGACAAAACTACAAAAGGTAATTTATCATTAACTTCTTCAACCACAAATCCTTTCTTAATCTTTTGAGCTAAAACGCCGGATAATTTTAAATTTTCATTTTTAATAAGCGAGATGTTTTTCATAATTTGAGGGTATTAATGAAAAAATTGATATTTTATTAATAAAAATAAACTTACCACAAATTTAATACCACAAATCTACATTTACAATACCCACTTTCGGTGATTAACAATTTCGAAAACAAGAATAACTATGGAGTTTATCTTACTATATTAAGCTTTTTCAACAAATTATCGATAACCTCGTTAATTTGAATCGAAATAACAAACTTATAATTCAAATACACATAAGCGATACTCACTAAAATCGATTTTAAAATAATACCGATAATCGGATTTAAAGGAAACTGCCAAAAATAAAACAACACAAATAAAATAAAAGTAAGCCCTATAGAATAAAGCGTTTGATTGGTAAACGGATACAGGTGCAATCTTTTTACAACAAACATTAATTTAGCTAAACTATACAATGTGATTGACAATAAAGTGGCAAATGCAGATCCTATAATGCCATACATTGGAATAAAAATCATGTTTAACACCACAGTAAGAAGAACCAAAACAACACCCAAGAACAAAACAGCCCTGTAATATTTTGTATTGAATATGATGGCATTATTATTCCCTAAAATCAAATCAAAATACTTCGATAATCCTATCATAAAAACAACCAAAATTCCTCCTCCATATTCTTTCGGAATCATTTCATACAACTGACTGATATTTACAAAAATACACAGCATGACATAACCACCCACAATTTGCAAATTAATTGAGGTCTTTTTATACAAATCATTCAACTCATCATGCTTTTCTTCATGCATCAGTTTTGCCGTTATGGGGTACACAATTTGATGCATGGCTCTACTGGGAACCGAAATCACCAAAGCGATATAAGTTGCAACTGAATAATAGGCAATATTTTCGATTTTGATATATTGATTCAGCATCAGCTTATCAATATCTAACAACAAAGTTGCCACACCTCCTGACAAAATGATGAAAAAGGTATACACCAAAATATCCTTTGAATTATGAGGAACGGAAAGTTGAAAATTAGGTTTCTTTAGATAAAAAGCATAAAACATCGTAGCCAAAAAAGCTATAAAGTAAATTACTGCGGTTACATAAATAAAGTCAATAGCACTAATCCAGTTGTAATACACCCCAACCAAAGCTATTAACGAAAATAATCGTAAACCTACTTCTTTAATAAAATTCCCAAAAACCGAATGCATTTGTACTCTGGCCCAGGCATAAAATATTTCGAAATAAGCCATGCATAAACCAATGAATGGGATTAACCATAAAAAATCTTTAACAATAGGATTTACCTTTGACAAATAAGCTGAAATATCATTGTAAAAAATTAAACAAATCAACAACAACGGAATGGATAACAACATAGGAACTAAAACAGCAAAAGACAAAAACTGATCTTCTTCCTTATCATTCCTGCATTGGGAAAAAAACTTAACCAATGTATTTTGCATTCCAAAAGCCAATAAAGGCATTATTATAGCTGCTGCCGAAAGAATATAATTATTTAAGGCATAATAAGTAGCTCCTAAAAAAAAGGGATATAAATAAATGGTGTTTACCGCCCCAATCCCAAAACCTATGTAAGTAAGTATTGTATTTTTTAATGACTGATTTAATACAAGTCCCATTTATGAGTATGAAGTTAAAGGTTAGAATTTAGAAGTTGTACCAGTTGCTCAGTCAAATTTTTTCTTGAATATCTTTGTAATCCTATACCATGAGATTGCAATTTCCCTTCGAGGTATTGATTATAAAAGTCCAAAATTAACTTTTTAAGCTTTACTTTTTCAGAATAATCAAAAAATACTCCGGTATTGGTATTGGTAATAATTTCTGCAAAATCAGAACCGTTAGGTCCAATAGCGATAATTGGTCTATTGGAAACCATATATTCAAACAATTTGCCGGGAATTATACTCTTAGTTTCTTCTGAATCAATTTCGATAAGTAATAAAACCTGCGATTTTCTTTGATGCGCTATTGCTTCTGCATGGGAAACATAACCTAAGTTATTCAAATAGCCATTCAAACCGAACTCTGCAATAGAATCTAAGACTTCCTGACTTACTGCACCAATTAATTTAATTTCTAAATGGGATTTAAAATCAGGAATTTCAGCTACTAATTCGACTATGGATTCCCATAGTAACTTTGGATTTCTAGCCGAAAGAAAAGAACCGATATGCGCCAGAGAAAATTTAGAATCCAATGTTTGTTTCTCTACTTTTTCTACATCAAAACCATTTGTGATTACAGCAATAGGCTTTGTGGTAAGCGCCTGAAATTCGGTTTTTGTGGTTTTACTGGTAACAATAATGGTATCGGCCGTATTCAAAACCTGGGACTCTAATTCTTTGTGTTTTTGAGCCGCAGTATCTGACAAACGCAAGGATTTATGATAGCCTATGGTTGTCCAGGGATCTCTAAAATCGGCAAACCATTTTACATTTAATTTCTGTTTTAATTCCAGCCCAATAAGGTGTAAACTATGCGGTGGTCCCGAAGTAACAATGGTATCAATATTATTTTCAGCAATGTATTTCTCTAAGTAAGCAACGGAAGGTTTCACCCAAAAAAAACGGGCATCGGGAATAAATAAATTCCCGCGAATCCATAGAAAAACTTTATCCAAAAAGGATTGTTTTTTTTGATTGGGAATAATCCCCGAATTCATCTTCTTGGTTTTATTTTTCGATAAAAAGGAAGCCAATTGATAAGGTTCAAATATCTTCTGTTTTAGAATAATCGCCTTATCTGAAACTTCTTTTACTAAGTTTTCGTCAACAATAGGATAAGTAGGATTCTCAGGAATATAAACTATAGGCTGAACGCCAAAATCAGGCAAATATTTTACAAATTTAAGCCAACGCTGAACTCCTGGTCCTCCCGCAGGTGGCCAATAATAAGTGATGATAAGGACTTTTTTTTGTTCCAATTTACTTTTTTAAAAATGACAGAAAGAGAAAATTGTTATTCAACAATCTTAAATCCTTTTTTTCGCTCGTAATAAATTCCTCCCACTAACAACAATAACATTCCTACACCACTAATAAGTGTAATTGTACTACCTGTTTTAATAACTTCTGGTTCAAATTTAAATTCTACTGCATGAATGCCTCCAGGAAGTACCATTGCTCTTAAAACATAATCTACCGGAAAATGATCGGTTTTTACACCATCAACATAAGCATTCCAACCTTTCTCATAATAAATCTCAGAAAAAACAGCTACGCCTTCGCTTTTACTATTCGAAATATATTTGATATAATTAGGCTTATACATTCGCAACTGAATCGTTCCTGTTGTATCTAAATTGTGTTTTAAAGAGGCGTTTTTAAATTTATCGCCATGTAACTGCGCGTTAAACACAGCAACTTTCTTGGTGTTTAAATGATCTAATGCTTTCATTTCGGCATTGGCATTATTAACCAATTTCACATCGTTTACAAACCAGGCATTTCCATTAGCATCCGGGTTAGAAGTTGGGAACTCTTTACCGTCTTTATCCGTTTGAATAACATATTTAACATTCAACATATTCAATATTTCCAAATTGTTTTTGGCAATCTGGTAATCAAATAACTGTTGCATTCTGCGAGGTTTAACGGCACTATAACCTCCAATTGATTTATGGAAATAAGAAGCTCTCGCACTGGAGAAATTTCCGTTTACTTCAAAAACACGATAATGTGTAGTATCTCTCAATATCTGGGCATCAGCAGCTGTTTGCTGAAAAGGAACCTCAACTTCAATCTTACTGACAAAATCCTTAGCCGAAACGTATTTTTTATCTACAAAAAACAAATCGGCAACCATAAATAGACCTACCAAAATGATAGCTGTATTTTGGGCAATTTTATCTTTAATAAGCATCCACAAAACACCCGCAGTCAAAACGATTAAAAAAGCAGAACGCAATAAATCGGCACTGTACAAGGTTCTTCTGTCACTTTTAAGCGCATCAACAAAGCTAGGCCCGTAACTTTCGGTATAATAACTATCACCGGCACCTGAGAAACTAAACATGCTTTTGCATAAAAACAAAATCACAATAGTTCCTAAACCAATAGCCGCTGTTTGCCACAATCCTTCCCATTGTTTGCTTTTATCAGCCTTAAAAAAGGATTGCAGTCCCATTACCGCTAAAACAGGAAAACACAATTCTAATATGACCTGAATAGAAGAAACGGCTCTAAACTTATTGTACATGGGTATATGGTCAATAAAGAAATCCGTTAATGCCGGAAAGTTTTTCCCCCATGAAAGCACTAAAGCAACAACTGCTCCCGAAAGAAATACATATTTAATTTTTCTGTCGTCAATAATTAAAGCTAAAATCCCTAAAAAGAAAACCACCACACCAATGTAGGCCGGAGCAGCCACAATAGGTTGGTCTCCCCAATAAGTTGGCATTCCGCTGACAAAATCAGCAGCTTGTCCGGCAGGAACACCCTGGCTAATCATAAAATCATACATGCTGCTGTCAGTCCCTAAAGCTTCGTGGTTTGAACCACCAAAAAGTCTTGGTGCAATCAAATTAAAACTCTCGGTAATACCATAGCTGTATTCCGTTATATAATCACGAGTCATAGCACTGGTATCGGTACTATTAGAACCATCAGGATTAAAAGTCAATTCGCTTTTTCCACGGGTACTGAAATTAGCATATTCGGCTGTAGCCAATAAATTAGTGGCATTGGCTCCTATTGCAAAAATCCCTGCAATAGCTAAAACTCCCAGAGAAGTCAATAATGCTTTGATTTCTTTGTTTTTAACATCCAAATAGATAAAATAAGCAGAAAGAATCAACAGGAAAATCAACAAATAATAGGTCATTTGAAAGTGATTGGCATTAATTTCTAATGCTGTTGCTATCATTGTCAGCAAACCACCCACAACATATTTCTTCCTGTAAACCAATATAAAACCGGCTATTACCAATGGCATATAAGCTATAGCATGGGCTTTGGCATTGTGACCAACGCCTAAAATAATGATAAGATAAGTGGAAAACCCAAAGGCAACGGCTCCAAAAAACGCTTTTAAAGGATCGGTTTTTAGAACTAAAAGCAAACCATAAAATCCTAAGAAGTATAAAAATAAATAATCAGCAGGACGAGGTAAAAATCGTAAAACATCATCTACTGCCCCCACAAAATCATTAGGATACTTGGCCCCTAACTGATAAGTAGGCATCCCCCCAAAAGCTGAATTTGTCCAATAAGGTTCGATGTGTTCGGCGGCTCTGAAATCATTTTGTTCTTTCGCCATACCCGTATATTGGGCAATATCCGATTGAAAAATTTGTTTTCTTTGAAGTACCGGGTAAAAATAAATTAGTGAAACTAATACAAAACCTAGAATGGCAATAGCGTGCGGGTATAACCTATTTATTATTTTCAATTTTCGGGAATTTTATTAAAATTTGGATTACTTGTGGGGCAAATTTAATCTATTTCTTCGTAATCCACATAATCTCCTACTTTTTTGGTTTCTCGCGGTTTTTTTACGTTTTGAGTATTATAAATAGAGGTTTCACCTTCACGGGTATTTTGCCATGAATCCTGATATTGACGCTGTTGTTGCTGATGCAAATTCTCACCAGCTTTTTCCACTACCTTTTTAACCAATACCGGCAAAAACAATTTTGCCAAAAATCTAAAAATATAATAGAAAGATATAATGATAAATAATGTTCTTATAAATCCTGTAAAAGAAGCTTCCTGCATAATCAAAATATTTTTTAGCAAAATTAACAAATACTGGATTCAAAAACAGATTATCATTCTTAAATAAATAATAAAATATAGTACATTTGGAAAGCCTATTACTTTTAAAATCCAAACATCATGTCTCAATTCAAATATTTATTAGTTTTAGCCTTAAGTATGTTTGCCAAAGAAATTTACGCACAACATACCGATGAGATTAATTCTAACAGACCCGGAGAAACCATGTCGGCTTATGCCGTTGGAAAATCAGTGATTCAAGTAGAAACGGGCGTTTACGGCATTAACGAAAACCACCGTTTATTAGGTTATGACGCTAACGGATATGGATTAGATTTGAATTTGCGTTATGGTTTTTTAATGGAAAAACTGGAAGCAATTGCCGACATCCAATACCAAAAAGAAGATTTCACACTGCCTCTTGACCAATACAGCAAATCGGCATTAAAACAAACGGTTCTGGGAGCCAAATACCTCATCTACGACCCTTATAAAAATTACGAAAAAAAAATCAATGTATATAGCTGGAAAGCCAATCATTCTTTCAACTGGCACCAATTAATTCCTGCTGTTTCTGTTTTTGCAGGGGCTAATTTTACAATGAAAAACAATCCTTATGCCTTTTCTCCGGAAGCCATGATTTCGCCAAAAGCGATGATAATCACACAAAACCACTTAGGAGATGGTTCCTGGGTTTTTGTAACCAATATCATTGCCGATTACATTGCAACCGATTATCCCAGTTATGGCTACATCATTACTTTAACCAAAGGTTTTAGCCGAAAATGGTCTGGTTTTATAGAAAACCAAGGATATAAAAGCGATTTTTACAGCGATGCCATCATGCGTGGCGGAGCCGCTTTTTCACTAAACAAAAACATGCAGATAGACGCTTCTGTCAGCCACAATCTAAAAGACACTCCTAGCATTTTCTATGGAGGTGTTGGTTTTTCATGGCGATATGACACCAATTACAAAGAAGTCCGAATCAATCTGGACGACGCTCCTTCCCAACCCAGATCGGTTCGAAAAGCTGCCAAAAGAGATCAAAAACGAAAAGACGCAATAGAATAAAGACACAAAACGATGATTACAGTACAAGAAGTAAAGACAAAAAAAGAACTGACCGAATATATTAAATTCCCTTTTTCCTTATACAAAGACAATGAATTCTGGGTTCCGCCATTGATTGCTGACGAATTAGAAAGTTTTGACAAAACTAAAAATCCGGCTTTTGAAAATGCCGAAGCCTATTTTTATCTGGCCTACAAAGACGGAAAAATTGCAGGTAGAATTACAGCCATCATCAATTGGGCAGAAGTAAACGACCAGCATAAGAAAAAAGTGCGTTTTGGCTGGTTTGACGTTATCAACGACATCAATGTAACCGAAGCTCTACTGGAAAAAGTATACGAATTAGGCCGAAAAAACAACTTAGAATATGTTGAAGGTCCAATGGGGTTTTCAAATCTGGACAAAGTGGGGGTTTTAACCGAAGGTTTTGACCAACTGGGAACCATGATTACCTGGTACAACCATCCGTATTATGCCTCTCATTTTGAACAACTGGGGTATGTGGTAGAAAAAGAATATATCGAAAGTAAATTCCCTTTTTCAAATGTACAGCCCGAGTTTTTCCAAAAAGCAAATGAATTGGTAAAAAAGAGATATCAATTAACTCCTTTGAACTTTAAATCTACAAAAGAAGTGATGCCTTATGTAGATAAAATGTTTGACTTATTTAATGAATCCTATTCGAAGTTATCTTCGTTTGTAGCTATCTCCGATGTACAAAAAGAATATTTCAAAAAGAAATACATCAGTTTCATCAATCCGGAATACATTAAATTCATTGAAGACAAAGACAAAAACATCATCGCTTTTGGAATTGTAATGCCATCTTTTTCCAGAGCCTTGCAAAAAGCCAATGGAAAGTTATTCCCTTTTGGAATATTTCATTTATTGAAAGCTAAAAAACAAAGTAAAGATTTAATTTTCTACCTTATTGGTGTACATCCTGAATACCAAAACAAGGCAGTAACTGCAGTAATTTTTAACGAATACTACGAGACTTTTAAAGCAAAAGGAATTGAAAACTGTATCAGAACCCCTGAATTAATAGATAACGTGGCTATTCACAACATTTGGAAACATTTTGACCCAAAAGTACATTGTCGCAGAAAAACATTCAAAAAAGAACTTTAAAAAAAGTAGTCAGTTCCCGATAACTATCGGGACAGTTATAAGTGAGCAGTAAAAAAATGAGACATAAAAAAAACCATTCACCGCGGTGAATGGTTTTTCTGTTTTATGATAATAGTATCCTAATTAATAATTAATTTTCAAAACTGAAAACTAAAAACCTGAACACTGAACACTTTTTTTTATGCTTCCATGTCAACCGTAGTCTTCTCAGCAATAGCCTTATAAGTTCCGTTAACTAATTTCTCACGGATAGCTTCAAAAGCAGTCAATGTTTCATTAATATCTTCAATAGTATGTGAAGCCGTAGGAATCATACGCAACAAGATAATTCCTTTTGGAATAACCGGATAAACCACAATAGACAAGAAAATACCATAATTCTCTCTCAAGTCGTTTACCATTACCATTGCTTCAGGAATACTTCCTTCAAGATATACCGGAGTAATACAGGTATTAGTATCCCCAATGTTGAATCCTTTTTCTTTTAAACCATTTTGCAATGCGTTTACATTAACCCAAAGCTTATCTTTAATTTCCGAAGATTTACGCAACAATTCCAAACGTTTCAAAGAACCAATAGTTTGAATCATTGGCAAAGCTTTGGCAAACATTTGCGAACGCAAATTGTATTTCAAATAATCAATAACATCTTTATCAGCAGCTACAAAAGCACCAATATTAGCCATCGATTTTGCAAAAGTCGAGAAGTAAACATCAATTCCATCCTGACAACCTTGCTCCTCACCTGCTCCGGCACCTGTTTTTCCAAGTGTACCAAAACCGTGCGCATCATCAACTAACAAACGGAAATTGTATTTCTCTTTCATCGCAACAATTTCTTTCAACTTTCCTTGTTGCCCACGCATTCCAAAAACACCTTCAGTAATGAATAAAATCCCTCCTCCGGTCTCTTTAGCCATTTTAGTAGCACGTTGCAGGTTTTTCTCCATGCTCTCCAAATCATTGTGCTTATACGTAAAACGCTTACCCATATGCAAACGAACACCGTCAATAATACAAGCATGAGAATCTACATCATACACAATAATATCATTTTTAGTAACCAAAGCATCTATAATAGACACCATTCCCTGGTAACCGAAATTCAATAAATAAGCCGATTCTTTCATTACAAATTCAGCCAATTCTTTTTCTAATTGTTCGTGATAAGTAGTATGTCCACTCATCATACGAGCTCCCATTGGGTAGGCAGCACCAAACTGAATCGCAGCATCAGTATCAGCCTGACGTACTTCAGGATGATTCGCTAAACCTAAATAGTCATTCAAACTCCAGTTCAAAATATCTTTTCCAGCAAACTTCATTCTAGGCCCTAGTTCTCCCTCTAATTTTGGAAATACAAAATATCCTTCTGCTTGCGAAGCCCATTTTCCTAACGGTCCTTTATTGCTCTGAATTCTTTCGAATAAATCTTTTACCATACTATCGTGATGTAATAACATTAATTTTTAACAGTTTGCAAAAATAATTATTTAAATTTTATTAGCGGCTTTTAAGCTAAATTTATTTTAGGAGCAAAACAATGGTCATCTAAAACCACTTTTACTCCTGCTTTCGCCTTTATCTCCTTTCGCTCCGCTACAGGAGGATATCGGCTCTATCAGGGCTATTAAAGAAGAATTTGTTTCCAAAACGACTGATAATAAAAAAACTACTTATTATTTGTAAGAAAAAATAAATATATTTGAAGTTAAATAAACATCGGCATTTAACTAGTTACCTGCAATTTTAGCGTCGAACCTTCGAATGAAAGAAATAAATCCGAATAGAATAACATTTTATAAATTCCTAAATGGAGACATTTCAAAGGAATCATTAGAGCATTGGATTTATGAAAACAAAGAGCTTGAAAAACTTTTTCAAAAAGACCATTACATTGATTTGCTAGCATTTAATTATAAAAGTACAGAAACTAGAAACTATATAAAATCAGTAGTAAAAAAACACTTGGATTGGCAAGAATTTGAAAAATGGAGAACTATTGAACTACTTGAAAAAATAAAAACTGGTAATATTGAATTTGTCCTAGCAACTCGTAAATTAAGACAACTATATCTTGAACAAGAAGAAGAAATTAGAGAGCCATTTATTTCAATTGAATTGGCAATTGGTTACGAAAGTCTGCTTGACAATTGTCCAATAGAATCCGAATATCATCAATGGAATTCTGAAGCTCTTAAAAAACAACTTGAGCCTATGGAATTGTATCGAAACGTTTTTTTGATAACACTTGAAAAAAAACTTACTAAATTATTAAATTCTGAATTTCATTAATTAATATTAGTTTGAGAACACAGAAGCTCTAGAAAGCGTGACGCTAGCACTAGCAAGAGGAGTTGTGCAAAATATTTTACTCATAAATATAAAAAACAAAATCTAAAATAAATGGCAGATTACGTAACAAAAATAATAACAGAAAGCGCTAATAGCATTTCTATTTGTTTTTTTATTGAGCAAAACAATGTTATAGAGATTGGAAAAAAAATAAAGAAAACTGTTAGTAATACTTTTGGAAAATTTATAATAAGATTATTTCCAAATGTAGCAGAAATGAACGGCTATAACTGGAAAGGTTTTATAAATTATTATCTACAAAAAAATCATCCCGAAGTTTTACAAAACATGGAAACAGATCCAGAAGCCGGAATGTATGTTGCTTATTATGAAATAAGTGCTACAAATGAAAAAAAAGCAGATAAATTAATCGAAATAATTATAGAATTAATAGAAAATGAATCCAAATTATTAATGGAAATTAAGAACGATGGAAAACTAATTAAATGGAATCAAGACTAAAAATTCCTTCGCTACCGCACGAATCCTTTCGTGTGGTAGGTTTCTAAATCAATACGGAGCTACTTATGGAGTTCCCTCCTACGTCGGGAAGACAAGTTTGCGGGAATAGATTAAGAATTAAAAAATTAGCAATACAACTATAAACAAACTAATTATGACACTAGAACAACTAAAGTATCCAATTGGAAAGTTTGAGCAACCATTAACAATCACGAAAGACATTTTATCACAATGGATTTCGGATATTTCATCTTTCCCAACAAGACTAAAAAATGAAGTCAATCATTTAACTGATGAACAGTTAGACACTCAATACAGGCCTAACGGCTGGACAATCAGGCAAGTCATTCACCATTGTGCCGACAGCCACATGAACAGCTTAACCCGTTTGAAACTTACTCTAACCGAAGACCAACCCACAATCAAACCCTATTTCGAAGAACGATGGGCCGAACTTATCGACAGTAAAAAAATGCCTATTGCTCCCGCCTTAAAAATGATAGAAGGCATCCACGAAAGATGGACAGCCTTATTAAACCACCTCACAGAAGAAGAAAACAGCAGAATCTTTATTCATCCTGAACACGGAAAAACATTTAGAATAGACGAAAACATCGGAGTCTATGCATGGCATTGCAATCATCATTTGGCTCACATCACAGAAACAAAAAAACGTAACAACTGGAAATAAAAATAGTCAGTAAAAAATAAGTCAACAGAAAGCAGTAGCAGATTAAGTTTCTGATTTCACGAATATTTATAAATGCATTCTATAACAAAACCTATCCAGCTAGCGCCACGTTCACACCAGCAAGTGCAACAATCCTATAAAATAACTTATGAAAATTTCCGCATCAATAAAAAGTTCTTTTCAACTCCATGAAGTGAATGTTGAAACCGAAAATAATAAAAAAAGCATTTCGATAAGCCCGAAAACAGAAGGTTATGGTTCGTCAATTAATGGTGGAGAATTACTTTTCTTATCTCTGGCTACATGCTTTTGTAATGATTTATATCGAGAAGCAGCCAAGAGAAATATAAAAATTGACACCGCAGAAATTATTGTTTCAGGGGAATTTGGCAGTGAAGGCGAGCCTGCTAAAAACATCATTTATAAAGTACAGATTCAAGCAAAAAAACATTCGGATGCTCAAATTTGTGATCTAATTGAGAAAGTGGACAAGATTGCAGAAATTCACAATACTTTGCGGCAAGGCATAAACGTTACATTAATAAAATAATACACTACTGTTAAACCAATCCTTCATATATTAAAAGTTTCATTTCGTGAGTGATTGCTCATTCTACAACTAAAAACAAAAATGAATAACACCAAAGTTTACAAAATGTCCTTTGCTTCCGTCTATCCGCATTACATTCAAAAAGCGGAGAAAAAAGCACATACCAAAGCCGAAGTAGATGAAATTATTTTTTGGCTAACAGGGTACGATGAACAAACTTTATCTCAAATAATCGAAAACAAAACCGACTTTGAGACTTTCTTTGCCCAGGCACCACAAATCAATCCAAATGTTTCTAAAATTACGGGAGTTATCTGCGGCTACCGTGTAGAAGAAATTGAAGACAAACTCATGCAGCAAATTCGTTACTTAGACAAATTGATTGACGAATTAGCAAAAGGAAAGTCAATGGATAAAATTTTGAGGAAATAAATCAATTCTTAACTCAATCTTTATATATTTGTCGGCACCACAACATTAATAACCCACTAAATACAAACAGCTTACAAAACACTACAACCCCTACCCAACCTCAAAACAAACCTACAATGAGCAAACCAACAAACTATTACCAACTAACCACAAACCCTTATTTTGAGAATAAAAAACTACCTTCTATTTATTTTAACCTTAGTATTATTTTCCTGTAGCCAGGACGACGACATCGCAGAACAACCAGCCGAACAAACTACCGATCAAACCGCAGGCCCGCAATCAGGCGTTGTACTTACTTTTGATGATGATTATGTGGACGAATGGTACGAAGCGAATACACTTCTACAGCCTTACAATTGGAAAGCCACATTTTTTGTAACAAAATTCAATCAATTATCCGGAGCCAAAATTCAGGAGCTTAAGGATTTAAAAAGTCAGGGACACGAAATTGGAGCTCATGGGGTAAATCATTTAAATGCTCCCAATTATATTTCTGCAAATGGAACGGCTGCTTATATGAATGACGAAATTTTTCCTATGTTGGATGCAATGCGTGAAAACAATTTGGCTCCCACTTCCTTTGCTTATCCTTACGGTGCAAGAGACAAAGCTACCGACAACCTGCTTCTTAGTGAATTCCAAATTATTAGAGGAACAACTTATGACATGATAAATCCGGCTTATCAAAACTGTTATTTTGACAATAACAGATTGGTTTTTGGTCTTGGCATCGATAATAATTACTCCCATTTTAGTGTCTCATACTTCTTATCACTTTTAGAATACGCCAAAAACAACAACAAAATTGTGATTTTCTATGCCCATAAACCGGTTTCCACTGTTAAAAACAATTACGAAACCGAGTTTAAAACACTAATTGAGATATGTAATTATGTAAAAAAGAATAAAATGAAATTTTACAAAACATCCGAATTATATGCTTTACAAAAAAGTATTTAAAAACTAATTGGGTAAAATAACAGTTATCAACAGCAAGAATTGAGTAGGCAAAACAATAAAAAAACCTTTGCGAAACAGCAACTAAGCGGCAAGCTTTAAAAATAAAGCCATATCTTTGAAGTGCTATCTCAATACTTCAATCCATGTCAAATAATCCAAAAGAATTAAAACTTGCCGTTCTGATTGATGCCGACAATGTTCCCTACAGCAATGTAAAAGGAATGATGGAAGAAATCACCAAATTTGGTACTCCTACCACCAAACGCATTTATGCCGACTGGACTAAACCCAATGCCGGCGGATGGAAATCGGTTTTACTGGAACACGCCATTACGCCCATTCAGCAATACAGCTACACCACTGGTAAAAATTCTTCTGATTCAGCTTTGATTATCGATGCAATGGATTTATTGTATTCCGGAAAATTAGACGGTTTTTGTATCGTTTCCAGCGATAGCGATTTTACACGTCTGGCTATTCGTCTTCGGGAATCAGGAATGAGAGTGATAGGAATTGGCGAACAAAAAACACCAAAACCATTTATCAGCGCCTGTGACCGATTTATATTTATCGAAGTTTTAGATGGAGCTATCAAGAAAAAAGCGCCTAAAACTATCATCGACACCAAGAAACCAGTCGAAAAAACCACTACTAAAACTCCTGAAAAACCAACACAAAAACCGCTCAACAAAATTGACGAACCCACTATTGAATTAATCGAATCTACCATTGAAGATCTTGCCGATGATGCCGGCTGGGCATTCCTGGGCGATGTAGGAAACCTGATTGTAAAGAAAAAACCGGAATTCGACCCTAGAAATTATGGCTTTTCAAAACTGACTCCTATGCTAAAATCGCTTACTGACATTCTTGAAATCGACGAAAGAGATTCCGATAAAAAAGGAATTAAGCATGTTTATGTGCGCTTATTGTTCAGTTAAATTTTGTTACACACATTAGAAAACAGATAAAATTCTAAAAACACAATACAAATTCATTCCGTACAGCTTTCGCCAAAACATTAAATAAATATTAAAATTCCAGGTATTTATTTAATTCTTGGTTATTCTTCTTATTTTAGATAACCACAACCCATATCTATCATGAGAAAAGAATTTTTCACCATCGGCATTGGTCTTTTTATCCTAAGTCTTGCTGCCCATTTTTTGTTCAAAACCAGTTTGTTAATTGCCATTTCTATATTCATATTATTAATTATCGGCATCTTCAACAGTTTTCAGCACAAACATACCATTCTTAGAAATTTTCCTGTTTTAGGTTATTTTAGGTATATTTTTGAAGAAATAGCTCCTGAAATTCAGCAATATTTTATCGAAAGAACTACTGATGGAAAACCTTTTTCCAGAAACGAACGTTCTCTGGCTTATCGACGTGCTAAAAACATTAGCGACACAACTCCTTTTGGAACCCAACTGGACATCAACAATTCTTCTTACGAAGGTTTAAAACAC
Organism: Flavobacterium sufflavum; assembly: GCF_004016525.1. Classification (GTDB taxonomy): domain Bacteria; phylum Bacteroidota; class Bacteroidia; order Flavobacteriales; family Flavobacteriaceae; genus Flavobacterium; species Flavobacterium sufflavum. The sequence goes on along the minus strand of NZ_SACJ01000016.1, from coordinate 55,095 downwards.
TCTATTTTTCCGGCAAAAGTAAACCATGAATTACCTCGTGTAACCATTGGTGGCGCTGAATGCAAACAACCTTATTCGGCTTCTTTATTTAATATTTCAGCGATGAGTTTTGGTTCATTGAGCGAAAACGCCATTATAGCACTGAATAAAGGTGCACAAAAGGGAAATTTTTACCACAACACCGGCGAAGGCGGACTCACCCAATACCATTTACAAGGTGGAGATGTTTGCTGGCAAATAGGAACAGGATATTTTGGTTGTCGCAATGATGAAGGAAATTTTGATGCCGAAAAATTCAAAGAAAAAGCCAATCATCCTTTTGTAAAGATGATTGAAATTAAACTTTCGCAAGGTGCCAAACCCGGACATGGAGGCGTATTACCTGCCAAAAAAAATACCGAGGAAATCGCAAAAATAAGAGGTGTAAAACCGCATACCGAAATACTTTCACCACCTTGTCATACTGCTTTCAACACCCCAAAAGGCCTGATCGAATTTATTGCCCACTTACGCGAATTAGCCAATGGAAAACCCATTGGATTCAAACTCTGTATAGGTCAAACCTTAGAATTTGAAGCCATCTGTCAGGAAATGATGGAACAAAATTGCTACCCTGATTTTATAACGGTCGATGGTGCCGAAGGTGGTACGGGTGCAGCTCCTTTAGAATTTTCGGATGGTGTAGGCATGCCCTTAGAACCCGCTTTAATCTTTGTAAACAAAACATTAATCAGACTAAACATTCGTGAAAAAATGCGTATTATCTGTAGCGGAAAAATAATCTCAGGACATGCAATACTTAAAGCAATTGCCCTGGGAGCCGATTTATGCAATAGTGCCCGCGGATTCATGTTTTCATTGGGATGCATCCAGGCTTTGCGCTGCAACACCAATAAATGTCCTGTAGGAGTAGCCACCCAAGACCGAATGCTCGAAAAAGGATTGGTAATATCGGATAAGTTTGAAAGAGTATATCATTTTCATAAAAACACCTTGCATGCTGCCAATGAATTGCTGGCTGCCGCAGGAAAGACGAGTTATGAAGAAGTAGATGGCTCAATTTTTATGCGTGGAGATGAATTTACACACCTGTCTGATTTGTATTTCCCGGATAATTTAGGAAATGTCACCAAGCATTAAAAAAAGGGAGGGCTATTAAAGCCCTCCAAAATTGGTTTTGATTTACTATTCTCAACTTATAATTAACTAAATTCTGCTGCTGATTGTGTTCTCATTTTTCTACCCAAATTAACATACACACATAATGAATCAAAACCACAGCATAAAGGTACAACTATTATTGAAACAAAAGCAAATTACAGCAAATATTTTAATAGATAATTAACTTAAAACCAGACAATTAACACACCAAATCACTACCCAAAGAAATTCTCATTTTTAATCTTTTTTACCAAGGTTTATTCAGAGTTATTTTAGAAAAAACAGCCTAAATTTCATCGTTTAGAAACGATCTTTTCGGTTTATAGCATAAAAAAAGGGGCTATTAAAGCCCCCCTATGTTAGTTTTGATTTATCATTATCACCTTATACATATACCAGTATAGCTGACTATTGAAATATTATCTCACGTAGAACGTAGAAGATTAACACTTTCAAGTAATTAATCAAAACCACGAAGTAAAGATACGAATAACTTTATTCTCTTTAACCAAAAACCACTCTTTTAACTGATTATTAACCGATTACAAAAATATTATTAATTTAAACCCTAAGAATTCAATCTGATTCAGACTAAAAAAACACTCTACAGCCAACCGCCTAGCTTATATCAATCTCCTGATTACGGCTCAAAAAATTATTACATTTGCACAAAATCACAACAAAAAAATTATGCAACTCGTTTTTGCCTCAAACAACAAAAATAAAATCCGGGAAATTCAGCAATTACTTCCTGCTTCAATTGAAATTCTAAGCCTGGAAGCTATTGGATGCCATGAAGAAATCCCTGAAACTGCCAATACTATTGAAGGAAACGCTATTCTAAAAGCCAATTATGTAACTGAAAAATACGGTTACGATTGTTTTGCAGATGATACCGGTCTGGAGGTAGAAGCCTTAAACGGAGAACCGGGCGTATATTCTGCCCGATATGCCGGAGAACAACGCGATGCCGAAGACAATATGAATCTTTTATTAGAAAATTTAGCAGAGCAAACCAATAGAAATGCCCAATTTAAAACCGTTATTGCTCTAAACCTTAATGGCAAACAACAGCTGTTTACAGGAATTGCCAAAGGAAAAATTACTACCGAAAAATCAGGTAATCAAGGATTTGGCTACGATCCTATTTTCCAGCCCGAAGGATTTCAGGAAACCTTTGCCGATTTAGCATTGGAAACCAAAAATCAAATTAGCCATAGAGGAAAAGCAACCCAATTACTGATTTCGCACTTAAACGAAATAAAATAATCATTTGGAATTCAATATTTTTTGTCCATTTTTTTCATAGGCATCCCCATTGTTTGCTGCTAAAATTCAAAAATCTAAAGCTTTATTTTTAGTTTTCAAACATAACTTTCTGATAATCAAAACATATTAAATCATTAAAACTTAAAATTGCATTAGTTTATGTGGATTATTAACAGTAATTTTGCACCCTATTTTAAAAATACATATGAATAAATTTGAACAATTAGGATTAAGTGAATCGTTACTGAAGGCGATTATTGATCTAGGATTTGAGAATCCGTCAGAAGTACAGGAGAAAGCGATTCCCCTATTATTGGAAAAAGATACAGATTTAGTTGCGTTGGCTCAGACTGGGACAGGGAAAACGGCAGCTTTTGGTTTTCCAGTTATCCAAAAAATTGATGCCGACAATAGAAATACGCAGGCGTTGATTTTATCTCCAACGCGCGAACTTTGCTTACAGATAACCAACGAACTTAAAAACTACTCTAAATACGTAAAAGGTATTAATGTGGTAGCAGTTTACGGCGGAGCTAGTATTACAGAACAAGCCAGAGAAATTAAAAGAGGTGCACAAATTATTGTGGCAACTCCAGGAAGAATGCAGGATATGATTAACAGAGGATTGGTAAACATTTCTCAAATCAACTATTGTATCCTTGACGAAGCAGACGAAATGTTGAACATGGGATTCTATGATGATATCGTAAATATCCTTTCAACAACCCCAGACGAAAAAAGCACTTGGTTATTTTCTGCAACCATGCCAGCTGAAGTTGCCAGAATTGGAAAACAATTCATGAGCAATCCTCAAGAAATTACTGTTGGAACTAAAAACTCAGGTTCAGCAACGGTTTCTCACGAATTTTACTTAGTAAATGCCCGTGACCGTTATGAAGCTTTGAAACGTTTAGCCGATGCTAACCCAGACATTTTCTCAGTAGTATTCTGTAGAACAAAACGTGACACTCAGGCTGTTGCCGAAAAATTAATCGAAGATGGATACAGCGCTGCTGCATTACACGGAGATTTATCTCAGGCACAACGTGATGGTGTAATGAAATCTTTCCGTGGAAGACAAATCCAAATGCTTGTTGCTACTGACGTTGCTGCCCGTGGAATTGACGTTGACAACGTAACTCACGTAGTAAACTATCAATTACCTGATGAAGTTGAAACTTACAACCACCGTTCAGGAAGAACTGGTCGTGCTGGTAAATTAGGAACTTCTATCGTAATTGTTACTAAAAGTGAATTGCGTAAAATTTCGTCTATCGAAAGAATCATCAAACAAAAATTTGAAGAAAAAACAATTCCTTCAGGAATCGAAATTTGCGAAATCCAATTATTACACCTAGCCAACAAAATTAAAGATACTGAAGTTGATCACGAAATTGACAACTACTTACCGGCTATTAATGATGTATTAGAAGGTTTATCTAAAGAAGAATTGATCAAGAAAATGGTTTCTGTTGAATTTAACCGTTTCATAAATTACTACAAGAAAACCAGAGATCTTTCTTCTCAATCAGGAGACAGACGTGAACGCAGTGATGACCGTGCTCCAAGAGAAAACAACAATGGTGGTGCTACACGTTATTTCGTGAACATTGGTTCAAGAGATAATTTTGACTGGATGTCATTAAAAGATTACCTGAAAGAAACATTAGACTTAGGTCGTGATGACGTTTTCAAAGTAGACGTAAAAGAAGGATTCTCTTTCTTTAACACTGACCCTGAACACACTGATAAAGTAATGGAAGTATTGAACAACGTACAATTAGAAGGACGTCGTATCAATGTAGAGATTTCTAAAAATGATGGTGGCGGAAGACGTGACCATAACGGAAGAAATTCCGGAGGAAGAAGTTCTGCTCCAAGACGTGAAGGTAACTTTGCTCCAAGAAGAGAAGGTGGTTTTAGAAGTGAAAGAAACTCAGCTCCAAGAGAAGGCGGCTTCAGAAGCGAAAGAAGTTCAGCTCCTAGAAGAGAAGGTTCTTCTGATAGAGCTCCTAGACGTTCTGAAAGTTTCGGTGATTCACCGAGACCAAGAAGACCAAGAAGAGACTAACAGACCACTGTTAATTTTCTTATAATTAAAATAATAAACTACAAAATATTTAAAGCCGTTTTATTACTTTTAAAGTTTTAAACCAGTTTATGAAATATTTTGTAGTTTTCTTTTTTTTAATACTATCTGCAGCCTCTTTTGCTCAAGTTACAACTCCTTACCAAAAGGTAACAGGCTACATCTATAACGATAATACAAAAGCCCCCTTAACAGGAGTTAACATTATAAACATCAACAAGGTAAGAGGCGCTGTAACCGACTCAAAAGGATATTTTGAAATTGATGTTCATCCTACAGATACTTTACATTTTTCCTTTTTAGGATTCCAATCATTAAGAGTTAAAGTAACCAATGACTGGATCAAAAACAAGGTCGCTAAAATTTTCTTAACTGAAAAAGCCATCGCTTTAGAAGAAGTGGTTATCCGACCATTTAACCTGACAGGCTATCTGGAAGTTGACTCGAAAACCATCCCTATAAATCAAAACTACCGTTATAATATTTCAGGATTAAATAGCGGCTACGAAGCAGGAGAATATTCGCCGGGAGCATTTGGAAAAGTATTGGGTTCTATTTTTAACCCAGCCGATATGCTGTACAACTTCTTTGGTAAAAAATCGACAGAGCTAAAAAAACTTAGGGAAATGAAAAAAGACGATACCGTTAGAAATCTTCTGGAATCTAAATTTGATCGTGAGACATTAGCCGTTTTATTAGGTATCGATAAAAAAGAAATCCCTGAAATACTGCAAAGATGCAATTACTCGGAATCTTTTATTCAAACAGCAAACGACTTACAAATCATGGATGCCATAAGCGGATGCTATGAACAATACAAAGTCTTGAAGAAGAAATAAACTAAAATTTCAGAATTTAGATATCAGATTTCAGTCCTCAATTACAAAAGTAGTTGAGGATTTTTCTTATTTTTACCAATATAGATTATAATGTTTTTCTATTTTTGACTAAAAAAACAAACTATAATTCTTATAAAAATGAAATACTCAATTACAGTCTTAATTATATTTTTCACACTAAACCCAACATTTTGTATTGGTCAAACAAAATTTATTCAACAAAAAGCAGGACATATCTTCTACATAGATGTACCTGATTATATGAATAGAACTATTGGACTTAATAATGATGCTGCGATACAATACAAAAACAGTGTAAAAGATGTTTGTACTATTGTTATCGAAGATAGTAAAGAAGATCTTGCAATAGTAGATCTGCACTACTCATCAATAAATGAATTTCACGAAGAGTTTATTAAAGATTTTTTAAAAGATGAAGAAAAAAGAAATATTTCTAAACCTACTTCCCAATCAAAAAATAACATCAATTTTATTGAATTTGATGCGTCATACTACGACAAGGAAGCAAAGATTGGAATTTATTATCTGGTAGGCATTGTTGAAAGTAAATCACATTTTTATAAAGTTCTCTCTTGGACAAACTTAGAAAATAAAGATAAATTCAAAGCTGATTTTCAAAATACGCTATATAGTTTAAAAGATTAATCCATTCGAAATCAAACAAAACATCTCCTCAATTACAAAGTAGTTGGGGATTTTTTTTAGATAAAAAGAAAAACAAACACAATAAGCCCTACATTTACTAAAACACAACCTCAAAACACAATTACCATGGCAAAAAGTCAAGACGCTAAAAAGACGGTTAAAAAAGAACCGTTAAAAACAGCAAAAGAGAAGAAAGAAGAAAAAAGAGAGAAAAAAAACAGTCCCAAAAGAGACTAAATTTAGTGAGCAGTGTTCAGAATTTAGTATTCAGTTACAAACGAGCTGAACACTAAATTCTGATTACTCAACACTTTCTTATTTTACTGGAATATTCTCCAAAATTTCGACTAAAAATTTCCAGAATTTTTGAGAAGAAACAATACTGGCTCTTTCGTCAGGTGAGTGCGCACCACGGATTGTTGGTCCAAAAGAAATCATATCCATATCAGGATAATTTGCTCCTAAAATTCCACATTCTAAACCAGCGTGACAAGCCACTACTTTTGGTTTTTCTCGGTTTAATTTTTCATAAATTGGAACCAAGGTTGCTAAAATAGTCGAATCAGGATTAGGAGTCCAACCCGGATAAGAACCTGAAATTTCCACTTCACAACCCATTAATTCGAAAGCCGAACGCAGGTCGTTAGCCAAATCAAACTTAGCCGATTCAACCGAAGAACGTGTCAAACATTGCACGGATAATTTCCCTTTACCAACAGCAACTTTAGCTATATTATTAGAAGTTTCGACTAGATTATCAAAATCGGCACTCATTCTGTGTACACCATTAGCAGCAGTCGCCATCGAACGCACAAAATAATATTGCGCCATTGGAGGCATTACTTTTGACGGTGCCTTTTTTAATTTCTCGAAAACAATTTCTAAATTAGGTTCGGTAGTTTTTAGTTCATTTTTAATTTCGCTGACAATTTGCTGCATATCAAAAACAAAAGCCTCATCATAAACCGAAGCAATAGCAACCTTTGCCACACTTTCGCGCGGAATAGCATTGCGTAAACTTCCTCCATGTATTTCCGAAATTTGCAAACCAAAATTATCAAAACCATCATATAAAACTCGATTCATGATTTTATTGGCATTCCCTAAACCTTTGTGAATATCAATCCCCGAATGCCCTCCTTTGAGTCCTTTTACGGTAATAGTATATCCCACAGAATGATCCGGAGTTTCCTCCTCATCGTACTCAGCCACCGCAGTAACATCAATTCCTCCTGCACAACCAATATCTATTTCATCGTCTTCTTCGGTATCCAAATTCAACAGAATCTCGCCTTGAAGTAAACCGCCTTTTAAATGCATCGCACCTGTCATTCCGGTTTCCTCATCAACAGTAAACAAGGCTTCAATAGCAGGATGTGCAATAGTGGTACTTTCTAAAACACTCATAATAGCAGCCACCCCCAGGCCGTTATCAGCACCCAGAGTTGTTCCTTTGGCACGAACCCAGTCGCCATCAACATACATTTCGATTCCTTGATTAGCAAAGTCAAAAACAGTATCGGCATTTTTTTGATGCACCATATCCAAATGCCCTTGCAACACAATCGGCTTACGATTTTCCATCCCCGCCGTGGCTGGTTTTCGAATAATTACGTTATGAATTTTATCTTCAAAAACTTCCAAACCTAAGCTTTCACCAAAGCTTTTTATAAACTCCACAACGCGTCCTTCTTTTTTTGAAGGTCTTGGAACTGCATTCAAATTGACAAAATTATTCCACAATGCCTTAGGTTCTAAATTCCGTATCTCTTGACTCATATCTTGTATTTTCGATTTAAAAAACTCAAAGTTACAAAGTTTAAAATCCTTTTTTAGCATTATAATTGATTATTGTAATTATATTTACGCTTAAAAAAATGTTATTTTGAAACGGAAATACCTACTCCCTTTTTTACTCCTTATTCAGATTTTAATTCTCAAAATAATTCGCTTTTTCCCTGAGACTGTAGAAGTATTTTACAGCAATGGATTCTATCCTTATCTATCCAATTTCCTCAGAATCATTTTAGGCTGGATTCCGTTTTCAATAGGTGATGTATTGTATTTTATGTTGATTTTATTGGCAGTAAAATGGTTTTGGAATAATAGAAAAAACTGGACTCGAAGCAAGGTCGGACAAAACGGTACTAAAACGAATTGGAAAGACCTATCGCTATCCATTTTAAGCGTACTCTCCGTGTTTTATTTTTTCTTTCATTTTCTTTGGGCAATCAACTATTACAGAATTCCCCTTTTCGAAAAAATAAAAATTGAACGTGATTATTCGGATGCTGATTTGTATAATTTCACAAAAAAAATCATTATCAAAACCAATGAAATTCACAGGCAAATTACCAAAAATGATAGTCTGAAAGTAGTTTTTCCCTACTCAAAAGAAGTCGCTTTTATCAAAAACTTATATGGCTATAAAAATCTGGCTGCTCAATATCCGTTTTTTGCTTATTCGAATTTAAGTATCAAAAAATCGTTATTTAGTTTACCGCTAACCTATATGGGTTTTGGTGGTTATTTAAATCCTTTTACCAATGAAGCCCAAGTAAACTCTTTAATGCCAATGTACAATTTCCCCACAACAAGTTGTCACGAAATGGCGCATCAGATGGGTTATGGCAGAGAAAGCGAATGCAATTTCATCGGATTTCTTGCTTCGATAAACAATGACGATTTGTACTTTAAATATTCAGGTTACAGTTTTGCCTTGCGCTATTGTTTGGGCAATTGGCAAACTAGAAACGAAAAAATACTCCAAAAATTATTAAAAACTGTTCATCCCGGAATTCTAAAAAATTTCGAAGAAAGTGAAAATTTCTGGATGCAGTATCAAACCCCTATAGAAAAAGGTTTTCATGCATTCTACGACCGCTATTTAAAACTAAACCAGCAAAAAGAAGGAATAGACAGCTACAGCAAATTTGTCAATTTACTGGTGAATTATTACAAAACAAAAGCACTCTGATTTTTTTGAATTAAGTTTTTTCCAACAACAAACCTGTAGCGGTAAGTCCCGGACCAAAAGCCATCGCTAAAATTTTAGTTCCAGAGGCAATGGTATCATCATGAATCATTTCGTCTAAAACATGAGGAATTGTAGATGAAGACATATTTCCATAACGATACAAAATATCATAAGACCATCTTGCCTGTTCTTTAGAAATCCCTACAGCCTCAACCACATAGTCTATTATTTTAGGCCCTCCGGGGTGTATTGCAAAACACATTTTGTCTTTTTCATCATCCATAACAATGCCTACTTTTTGGCAAAGTACCTCTAAAAAATGTTTGATGTTTTTTCTAATAAAAACTGGTACTCGTTTAGAAAGTGTCATCAAAAAATTATATTCTCCTAAGTCCCAGGACATATCTTCCAAAGTATCAGGAATAATGACTTCATGAGAGGCTAAAATTCGCATTCCTTTCTTGTCATCAAAGGTCTTATCATTCTTAAGAACCTCTTCGTCACAAAGAGAATACCCAATAAAACCATCGGCAAAAAGGGAGCAAATCATCGTATTAGCGGCCGAAAACTCGGTAAGATTCAAATGCGCCGACAACAGTTCGGTATGAACAATATCCACCCTCCCTTTATCCTGACTTGCACACAACAGACTACTTCCAGTTCTTATGGCAGGAAACGCTCCATAGCACCCCATCTGATACGAATGGGTTACCTTAGTGGTTTCCCAATTTCTCTTAATTACGGCATGCTGGGCAACACTAGGGGAAGAATATCCTGAACAGGTAACATGAATAAGATGTTCAGGCTGTGTTTCGTTTTTTAAATAAAACTCATCAAAAACATGATCCATGTGTCTCTTAAACCATTCCATCCTAACACCTATCTTAGGACCAAATACATCATCAGGATGAGCATCCAAACACGATGGTATGGGATATTCTAAAAATGGAGTATTAGCCATCTCATCTTCAATAAATTTTTCTACTTCGTCAAAAATCAAAATTTGCCTTTTACTGATATTCTCAAAAGGAATCGCATACTTATCCACTTGATCTGAAACTTCATCAAATTGCATAAATTGATTTTCCCCAGCCAAGGATTGAATATGTAACTTTTGAAAATGATAATATAAAAATTTAGTATACTGATTTAATTTTGATTGATCCATCAATTTCCCCAAAATAATCGGGTGAAAATTGAAAATTACAGTACTTTTCATTAATCTGAAATTTTGATTAACAACGAAGATGTTTTTTGGTATTTCTTTTAAATACGCACGTCAAAATGCAAGTAATTTTATAACAATAGTTAAAATTATTAGAAAAAATACGCAAAAAACAAACCGAAAAAGTATTGTTAAATCGGGGCAATTAAGATAACAACACACCCCCAAATTCTTGAACTAATTCAAGAATGCCACAATCATAATCTAATTATTAGGTAATAAATTAGACAAAAACCATTTTTAGAATACTATAAAGTTAAAAAAACTAAATAGGAAAAATTAGATTTTAATAATAAATTTTAACATAAATTAAATTTCTTCTTTAATATCCCATTGACGCAGTTTATTCAATCGCTCCTGCTCTTCTAATTCTTCTACTGGAATTACCTTCAAGAAAGAAGGATGCTGCTCGATAGCATATTCTATTTTCTCTACAATTTCGTCAATTGTATCGTTATCATAATCAATTTCAAGTGGTTCTTTAATGATAAACGACTGTAGTATTCCTTTCTTTTTCATTCGAATTCCCTTTCTGTCAAAAGAACGTCTAAAACCATCAATCACAATAGGAACTACAATTGGGCGATGCTGTTTGATAATATGAGCCGTTCCTTTTCGAACAGGCTTAAAGGAACGGGTTGTTCCTTGCGGAAAAGTAATTACCCAACCATCATTTAATGCTTTTTTAATATTTTCGGTATCATTAGGATTGACCGCTTTTTTTTCGGCAACATCCACACCTTCCGAACGCCAGGTTCTCTCAACAGGAATTGCTCCGGCATAAGACAATATTTTAGGCAATAATCCTGAACGCATGGTTTCTTTGGCTGCCACATAATAAATATTCATCTTGGGCTGCCAAAGGTATCCGATGTTTTTAATCGAATCAATCCGACCGCTTAAACTGGCATTAAACACATGAAACATCGCCACCACATCGGCAAAATAGGTTTGATGGTTGGAGATAAAAAGTACATTGGTATCGGGCAAATTTCGGATAATCTCCGAACCTTCGATTTGTAAATCGTTAAACCCTCTATAACGTCTATGGGTACAGCTTCCAAAAAAACGGATAAGCCATTTTTTCAAAAATAAGATATGTCCAAACGGATTTCTTTTAATAAGTCCCATAAACTGTGATTTGAAATTAAAAAACGAACTGTAAAATTACAAAAATATTATTTGAGAACCCTGATCCTACCCTTTCTAAACTACTTGTTTTCATCAACTAAAACCGAGTTTAAAACATCCCTCAATTCACTCAACATCATGGCTGTTGCTCCCCAAACAATATGTCCGTCAATCTTAAAAGCGGGAACTTCAATTAAAGAAGCATAAGAAGTTGATAAATTTTCGATGGTTAAAATACTGTCATCCCTAAAAACTTTCAGAGGCAATTCAATAATTGCGGCTACTTCGGCAGGATCCGGATTAAACTGGATTTCTTCCCTGCATATTCCTAAAAATGGATACACCATGAAATTACTCGGTGGAATATACAACGAACTAAATGCTTTTATAATTTCAATTTTATCACGACTAATTCCTATTTCCTCTTCCGTTTCTCTCAATGCGGTTGTTTGAAAATCGGCATCTTCCGGTTCGAATTTCCCTCCTGGAAAAGCAATTTGAGCCGAATGCACTCCTTTGTATGAATTTCGAACAATAAGAACCAAATGCGTTTCTTTGTTTTTAGGATAAAACAACATGGTCACAGCGGCTTCTTTGGGATTTATTTCTTTAAAATTTATTTTTCCCAAAAGCTCCTTTCTTTGTAATGGTATCATCTTCTCATGAGAAACAGCCGCAGGAAGTTCCTCTTGAATTAATTGAGGTATAAATTTTAAAAAATATTGAAAATCCATAATCAAAACCTATTTTTGCAAATAAAACATAAATATACTTTAGAAAACCAGTTCCCACAAGTTTTCTAAAACCAAAGCATTCATAAAATGTACAGTAAAGAAGAAACACAAAGATTAAAACGAGAATTCTGGGTAACATTTGCCGAAAAATATCCTAGAAAATGGATGTTGTACGACACTAAAATTAAAGACTTCTCTTTTAAATTTTTTGTTGACAATAAAAAGGCACAAGTTCTTATTGATATTGAACCCCGCAATACCGAAAAGAGAATCGCTTATTTTGAAAAACTGGAAGCTTTAAAAAATATTTTAGAAGAAGAATTTATTACTGATTTAGTTTTCGAAAAAGACTATGTTTTAGAAAACGGAAAAACAATCAGTCGTATTTGGGTAGAAAAATTAGGTGTTGGTTTTAGTAACCGTAATTATTGGGATAGCATTTTTGATTTCTACAATGAAAAAATGGATGCTCTGGAACGTTTTTATTTGGAATATGATGAGTTTATAAAGGATATTGAAAATTAAAAAAAGAATCATATTCTTACAATAAAGAAAAAAAATTTATATTTGAAAAATATAAATAAAAATTCAAAATGAAACATTTTTTCTTAATTGTATTAATTAGTATTATTTCTAAGTCATATTCTCAAAACGATTTTTCCGATGTTTACAATAATGATTCTATTATAAAGAAAGGAATCAATTTATATGATTTAGAAAAATTTGACCAAGCTATCATTGAATACAATAAGATCAGTCCTAACGATCCTAAATATCTCTCTGCACAATATGAAAAAGCATTATGTTTAAATGCTTTAAATAAAAAAGAAGAACTTAAGTTATTTTTAGAAAATTTGTATTTGACCAAACAAATGCAAAAAAGTCCAGAACTCTATACATTATATGGGGTGTTTTTAAGTGACAATAAAGAATATGAATTATCAGAAAAAATCTTTAACGAAGGAAAACAATACCTTTCAAATTCTGCTTCTTTTCTATACAATTTTGCGATTCTATACATTAGAAAACAGGAAAATCAAAAATCCATTGATTTACTTAAACAAGTCATAACTATCAATCCAAATTATTCTTCTGCACATTATTTATTAGGTCTAATTGCTTTTGAAAATGGAAAAATAACCGAAGGAACTCTTGCTTTAATGAGTTATCTTATACTTACTCCAAATGGAAAATTTGCAGAAAAAGCAGTTCTTCAATTAAATGCTAAATATGGTGAAAACTATCTAACTAAAAATAATTTCGTTTTTTCTAAAACTGGAGATAATTTCGAAGAAATAGAAACTATTTTAAGAAACCAATTACCTCTAAATAAAGCTTATAAAATAAAATCTGAAATTGATGATGTAATCATCAGACAAGTACAAGCAGTATCCGAATACACTCTTGAACATAAAATGAGGGATGGTTTTTTTGAAACCACTTACATCCCATGGATTAAAGAAATGATTGAGAAAAACTATTTTGAAGGATTTTCATACTACATGCTTTTATCCTATAAAGACAAACTAGAAAAAGAACTAAATAAGCAAAAGAAAAAAATAACATACTTTGAAGAGAATTTTTACAATAAAGATTTTTGGTATTTTTTCGCAAAACGTAAAAAAGATTTATTTGGAAAACAGGAAGATGTCATTACTTTTTTAAAAGATAACGAGCCTTACCTTGTAGGAAAGGTAATAGACGGAAAATACGAAGGAAAATACAAATACCTGAATAAAAATGGTCTTCTTATTGGTGAATTAAACTTTGTGAACAATGAATTAGATGGACTCCAAAAATACTATAATGATGAAGGTCAAATAACTGAAGAAAAAACATTTAAAAACGGAAAATTAAATGGCGCCAGAACTACTTATTATCAAAATGGAAGTGTAAATGTTATAGAAAATTACCAAAATGGAATCTTAGAAGGCATCAGCACTTCATTTTATCCTACTGGAGGAAAAAAATGTGAAGTTAACTTTACAAATGGAGAAAGAAATGGAAAATATGAATGTTTGTTTGAAAACGGCAAACAAAAATCTGAAATTAGTTATTTAAATGGAAAACTAAATGGAAGTTTCAAAACTTATAATGAATTAGGCAATTTAGTATCAATCGAGAATTATGAGAATGATATACTTGATGGAGAATATTTTGAATATTATAACGACAAAACTATCAAATCTGAAGCAATCTATAATAAAGGTAAAATAAAAGATTTCTATAAAACTTATTATACAAATTCGTTATTGGAAAAAGAATTTAATTATATCGATGGAAAATTAAAGAATCTAACGAACTATTATTCTAATGGAAAAAAATCCAGTCAGGCCTTTTACAATGACAAAGAACAACTGGAAAATTATAATTACTACGATATTGAGGGAAATTTATATTATACAGAAAAATTTAAATCTGGAGAAATCAATTCAGGTATACAATATTCATTAAACACCCCAAAACCAATTGAAACTAATTTGTTGAATAACAAATTCAACATCAACGATTATAATGGAACCACAATTGTTTCCGGTAATTATAGTGATGGAAAAAAGAATAACCTTTGGCTATACTACTATCCTTCAGGCACTAAAAAGTTAGAGGAAAATTACACCAATAATGTTCTAAACGGCATTAGTAAAACTATAAACAAAAACGGAAGCTTAAGTAGTATAAAAAACTTTACAAATGATAAAATCAACGGGAAATATGAAGTTTATGAAAATGGCAAATTAACTTCTACTTACAACTATACAGATGACATAAAACAAGGTCCTTACCAAACTAATCATCCTGAAGGCACTTTACAAGAAGAAGGTTACTATATTGATGGGAATTTAAATTATGATTATAAATCATATTGGCAAAACGGAAATATTTATAAACATTCAGTCTATATTGAAGGAATTGCTACAAATACTAAAATACATAATGAAAACGGAGAACTTGAAAATGAATTTGACTATAAAAACAAAACAGGAATATTTACCACTAAATTATTTCACAGTACAATAACACGTAGTTTTCAACTTGCAAATGGTATTTTCAATGGCACTTATACTGAAAAAGACAAGTTAGGCAATACTATTGTAGATGCAAACTATATCAACGGTCTTTTACATGGTAATTATAAATATTATGGCCCTTTAGGAACTATAAAATATGAAAGCAATTATTTCTTAGGATACACTAATGGCACATCCAAAAATTATGATTTATATGGAAATCTCAGATCTGAATATACCTCTACTCATGGTGTTGAAAATGGAAAAATAACGTATTACTATCATAATAAATCGAAACTTTCTGAGTACAATAAAACAAATGATTCCAAAGAAGGAGACTATTCCTATTTCAATCAAAAAGGAGAATTGATTCTTACAGTAGCTTACCAAAACGATAGTCCGGTATATTACATTGCTAGAAATAAAAACAATGACCCATTATCTAAAACTATCATTAACAAAGAAAATACTAACATTGTAGCTTATTATTCTAATGGAAAAATAGCCATGCAAATTAATCTGATTAATGGCGAGACTGATGGGAAATTCATAATTAACAATGCTGAAGGGAAAACCGAATACCAATGTAATTATACCAACGGTCTAATGAACGGCGAACGAATTGAATATTATTCTAATGGAAATATTTATAGAAAAGAGCGTTTCTTAAACGATAATTATGATGGGATTCAGGATTTTTTTGATGAAAATGGGCAACTAAAAATATCCGCAGAATATAAGAATAACGAACTAAATGGTAAAACTTTAATTTATACTAACGGAAAACTTAAATCAACTAAAAAATATGATTCTAATGAATTACTCGAAATTTCAATATAAGCTATTTAATTATTTATTCTTATCGTGTTTTTTTAGCTTAAGTACTCTTGCTCAAAATACGCTCACGGAATACAAAAAAACATATCCTGACTATAATGAACTTATAATCAACAACCAACAATCATATAACATATCTATAGAAAATAAAAAATTAAAAATAATACAAGACAACCATTTTGAATCAATGATTCTTTCTGAAAATGGTATTCAAAACAATAGGGAATCATTTTCTTATTCCAATTTAGTAAAACTAAACAGCTATGATGCTTATGCACTTTTTAATGATAATGGAAAAGAAAAAAAAATAAAAGTATCCCAATCCAATGAAAAATCTTCAAAAAACGGAAACGTTTTCTTTGATGATGTAATGGTACGTGAACTCACCTTTAACAATCTGGAAACAGGTTCCAAAAAAGTGTACAATTATCAAACTGAATTTATTGACCCTTATTTATTACATAAGTTTATTTTTGGTGATGATTTACCAATTCAAAATTCAACACTTGAAATAACTACCGAAAAGAACATTGAAATTGGATATAAAATCTTTAATGATCCAAATAATAGTATTGCATTTACAAAAACAGAAAAAAAAGGAAAATGGATTTACAAATGGACTTTAACAGATATAAAACCTCTAAAATATGAAAATAATGCTCCAGGATATTTATATCTAGTTCCTCATATTAATTTTTATATCAAAAAATATGTAGTAGATAATCAAACTAATAACATATTAGGAAACATAGATAATCTATACACCTATTATAAAAGTTTTATTAAAGACTTAAATAAAGACGAAGATACTTTACTTAAAAATTTAACCCTAGAAATTATAAAAGATAAAAAAACTGATGAAGAAAAAATAAAAACAATTTTTTATTGGGTAAAGGACAATATAAAATACATAGCTTTTGAAAATGGCTATGAAGGTTTTATTCCACGTGAAGCTAGTTTAGTATTTAAAAGAAAATTCGGAGACTGTAAAGACATGGGAAGTATTATTAGTTGCATGGCTAAATATGCTAATATCAAAAATGTAACTATGGCTTGGATTGGCACACGCAGTATTCCCTATTCATACAATGACTTAGCAACTCCTGCAGTTGACAATCATATGATTGCAGTTTTTAAAAAAGATAATGATTATATTTTTCTAGATGCCACAGATAACGAAACTAATTATGGTATACCTACAGCATTTATTCAAGGTAAAGAAGCATTACTTTATGAAAATGAAAAATATCAAATCATCAAAGTTCCTGTTGTTCCTGCTGAAAAAAATAAAATCACAGATATTGTAAAACTAACTTTAAATGATAGCAAATTAATTGGCTCCGGAAAAATAGAACTACAAGGTTATAACAGAAGTCATACATTAATGAAAATTGGAGATACTTATAATAAAACCAGATTTGAATCTATCAAAAAAATGATTCTAAAAGGCAATAATAAGTTTAACTTAATTGAATACTCAGAAGAAAACAGAGATGACAAAGACAAGCCTTATATTATAAATTACACCTTTGATTTAGATAATTATATAATAAAATTGGATTCAGATATTTATATCAATCTATTCCTGGACAAACTCTTTGAAAATCTTATGATCGAAAAAGACCGAGTATCTAAATTTGATTTTGAATATCTAACCCAATATAACAATAAGTATATTTTAGACATTCCTAAAAACTTTTCCATCAAACAAATCCCTAAGAATTTTAGTCTAGACAATGATTATATAAAAGCTGATTTTATTTACGAATTAAAAAATGATGTTTTAAGCTTAAATATTAATTTAACTCAAAAAAAACTAACCCTTGAAAATGCAGATTTTGAAATTTGGAATGAAAGCATCAAAAAATTAAAAACAAATTATAACCAAGTACTCATAATATCAAAGAAAATATGAATAGAATAAACTTAAAACCAATCTTAACATTACTTTTATTAGCAAATGTTGCAATAAATTTTGCCCAAGACTTCTCCTTTAAAAATTATGATTGGCAGGAAAAACCAATCATGACTGAAATACCTGCTTTATACAAAGACAGCAAAGAAGTAATTCTTGATCGTACAATAAAAATTGAAATTATTGTAACTGGAAATACTGCCAAACAATACCATCTTAATCACGAAAAAATATTTATAAATTCAGATGAAGCCATTGAAAGAAATAATAAAATTTATATCTCATTTGGTAATAATGAAAACATACTAACTAATAAAGTAAGGGTAATATTAAAAAACGGTAATATTATCACATTAAACCCTGAAGACATCAAAGAGGAAGTAGATAAAGAAAGAGGTGTCAAATACAATTACTTTGCTGTAAATGGTTTAGAAAAGGGTGCTATAATTGAAAAATTATATATAATTGAAGAAAATCCTGATTTAAAAGGAAACACCGTAAAGATGCAATCTGAATTCCCTATTTCTAATCTAAGTTTTGAATTAATTTATCCAAAAAACTTAATATTCAAAACCAAAAGTTATAACGGCTTAAGTAATCCTGTCTTAAACGATTCACTAATAGAAGGCAAAACTAAACTTACTCTCAATGAACAAAATATAGCTGCTTTAAATGATGATGAAAAATATTCAAATTGGGATGTTAAAATTAAACTTTTTAGATACAAATTAGAAGGAAACAATAATAATGGAGCAAAGAACCTATACAATTACAAAGAATTTGCTACAAATGTCCATAACCGTATTAATGTAATTTTAGACAAAAAACAGCAAAAATCAATCGATGATTTCTGTGCTACAATTACAAAATCAAGTGACGAGCAAGAACAAATTTGGAATATTGAAAATAGAATCAAAAAAACAATCACTCTTGAAAAATTTATTGATTCGAAAGAAAGTTTAACAGATGTTATTAAATCAAAACAAGCTAATGAAGTCGATATTTTAAAATTATATAAAGCCGTTTTAAAAAATTTCAAAATAGAAAATCATATTGTATTTACATCAAGTCGCTACAAAATACCTTTTGATGTAGATTTTGAAAGCTATGAAAATTTAAATGATTTCTTAATTTACTTCCCAAGCATTAAGAAATATTTAAGTCCTAAAGAAATAGAATTTAGGATCCCTCTTTTTCCTAAATATTTAGGTAATAACTATGGATTATTTATAAAAGAAAAAGAATTTGCAGGAGTCTCAATGGCAATTAGTGAAGTTAATTTTATTGAAATTCCAGGAAATGACATTTCCCATGATTACATGGACATAATAGTAGATTTCACAAAAGATATTAGTAATCCTTTTATATCCAGTAAGCTTTCATTTGGAGGTTATTCAGGATTGAATATGCAACCTATCAAAGATTTTTATCCAGCTGAGCAATATCAAACAATACTTAAAAACATTGCAGAAAATTACACTGTTAAAACAGAATATAAAACTCTTAATGCTAGTAATGATGGAATTGAAAATATTGGAAAAAAACCATTTGTTTTAGATTTAACTTTCGAAGGAAAAGATCTTATTCAAATGGCGGGTGATAAATATCTATTTTCAGTTGGCCAAATAATAGGTCGTCAAATGGAATTTTATCAAGAAAATAAAAGAGTATTACCAGTAGAAATAGATTACCCTCATTTTTACACACGTAAAATAAAGATAATTTTACCTAAAAACACTACAATCCAAAATTTGGAAAAATTCAATATGGATTTCAAAACAATAATTAATAATAAGCCGGAAGCTGCATTTATAAGCAAATACAATAAAGAAAATAATGAGATTGTCATTGAAAACTCTGAATACTATAATATCATAAACTATCCATTAGCAAGTTTTGAAGATTATAAAGCTGTAATAAATGCAGCAGCAGATTTTAATAAAATTGTAGTAATACTTTCTAACTAAATTAGAATTTTATTTTTTTATTACATTAAAAAAGGCAGTTAACAACTGCCTTTTTTAATTGTCTTTTACATCGTAAAAATATTATATACAATCACATGATCGTTATAGGTAATGTATAATTGCTTTCGATTTTCTTGCTTTTTTCGGGTAATTATAGAAACGGTACAATCAATTCCATCATTGTCTTTACAAGTAAAAGAATAAACCAAATCGCTTTCACTTTCTGACTCCGGCTGATAGCTTAAAATTTCATATAGCTGAATATTTTGAGAATAAACTAAAATCCTGTTTTTATTGGTATCCAAGGTAACCAGTATGTTAACCAGACTCAAATCAGACCATTTTCCCCATTTCCCTTTTTCGTTTTTTTCTAAAACACTAAAACCGGAAGTCTTGAATCTATAGGTTTGACTATAGGATTGCTGTACTCCAAGTCCTAAAAATAGTAAGCTTATGTAAAAGCATTTGATTTTTGTCATTTCAATTATTTTAAAATAAAAAATTAGCGACTTCTTTTTTGGCTAACTGATATTCCTGTATCGTATCTAAAACTATGGTTTCGGCAGATTTTATTTCGTGAATTAATCCTGCAATCTGACCTATTTCCAATTCTCCTTCTATTAAATCCCCCTCAAAAATGCCTCTTTTGGCTCGCGCCCTTCCTAACAACTGGGACAAATCCTCTTTCGTAGGACACTTAGTATATAATTCCTGAATATCTTCAAAAAACTTATTCTTAATCAAGCGCACCGGAGTTAGCTCTTTCAAGGTCAAATGCGTACCACCTTCTTTTGTGTTTAGAACCACTTGCTTAAAATTATCATGTGCCGAAGATTCTTTTGAAGCCGCAAACCGACTGCCTATTTGAACCCCATCAGCTCCTAAAACCATTGCTGCCAGCATTCCTTTTCCATTAGCTATACCACCAGCTGCAATAATAGGAATTTTTATTTGTTCTTTCACCATAGGGATTAAAGTAAAAGTGGTTGTCTCATCCCTACCGTTATGCCCTCCTGCTTCAAAACCCTCGGCTACAATAGCATCTACACCTGCTTCCTGAGCTTTTAATCCAAATTTTGTACTACTCACCACATGCACTACCGTAATGCCATTTTCTTTTAAATAAGGCGTCCATGCCATCGGATTTCCGGCTGATGTAAAAACAATTTTGACTCCTTCGTCAACAATAATTTTCATAATTTCTTCGATATTGGGATACAACATCGGGATATTCACTCCAAAAGGTTTTGAAGTTGCTTTTTTACATTTTTGAATATGTTCTCTTAAAACTTCCGGATACATCGAACCGGCTCCTAATAAGCCCAAACCTCCGGCATTACTTACCGCGCTGGCCAACTTATAACCACTTACCCAAACCATTCCTGCCTGAATTATGGGATATTTAATATTGAAAAGTGTGGTTATTCTATTCATCAAAACTACTTTTTAATTATTTTTCCGTTCTTCGAAACCGAATCTGATTCGATGTGATAAAAATAAATCCCTCTATTTAACGACTCCAAAGAAAAATCAGTATGTATACTCTCTACTTTTTTCTCCAAAACTTTTTGCCCTAAAACATTATAAAACAAAACTTTCCCCGAATTAAAACTGGGAGGAAAATCTACAGCGATAACATCGGAAGCAGGATTAGGATAAGCAACATAATATTCAATCTTTTCGCTTTTTAATGAGACTCCTTTGTTTAACGCCAAACCAAAATCAGGAATTCCATAACCATATTGATTATCTGGTGCAGCATACTTTGTTGCCGACTCAAGCATCAACTCTTTTATTTCCTGATTGGTTTTATCAGGATAAGCTTGCCATAAACAGGCTAACATACCTGAAATTATGGGAGCCGAAAAAGAAGTTCCACTTAAAAAAATGCTATTTCCGTTTTCGTCTGAAACAACTGTTTTTTCTCCCTGAGCCATCACATCAGGTTTTATGCGACCATCAAAAGAAGGCCCTATCGAACTAAAACCGGCTATCGTTTTATCTGCCTTAACCGCGCCCACCGCAATCACCGAAGGAGCATCGGCTGGAGCTCCTATATAAGGACTTTTAGTTCCTCCGTCATTGCCGGAAGAAACTACCACCAACATCCCACGACTAAAAGCAATCTCAGCTCCTTTAGAAATAAAAGTGCTCGTCCCATTTCTATCGCTATAATTATGATTGTATGCCGGATTATCAAAATCAGTATATCCTAATGAACTACTGATTATATCCACTCCCAAACTATCTGCTTTTTCAGCCGCTTCAACCCACAAGGATTCTTCAACAGGATTTTCTGAAGTAACATCCTCAGTAATAAATAAATAATAAGAAGCACCAGGAGCAGTACCTATCAACACATTATCGACATAAGCTCCCATAGTTGAAAGTACAAAAGTTCCGTGCGAATCCTGAGAAAAAATATCATCATTCCTCTTTACAAAATTATATCCGCCTAAAATTTGATTATTATCTCTTAAGCGCTTAAAAGGAAGTGCTTTATCAACACCCGGAAAACCCGAATCTAAAACAGCAATTATTTTTCCCGAACCTGTATAATTTTGCTGATGCAAAAGCTGTCCGTTTAACATTTCTACTTGTACAGCCGATCCACCATAAGCATAAACCGTTTTCTCTTTTTTTAAATCGCTTTTTTGTATTTCTACAGATTTAGTTGTAACGATCTTATTGGTAGTATTCAAAGTTTTATCAGCAAAATCAACTTTGGCAACAAAACCAAAGTTTTTTAAAGAATTAATTAGGCTTTGAGTTCCTCTCACATGAATTGCATTCAGCCATTTGGATTTAGCCATCACTTTAATTCCTGAAACAGCACTAACAGTATTGATAAAGCTTTGATTAATGGGAACATCTTTAAAATCCAAAGCGATGTTTTGAGTGCTCCGTCTGTCTAAAGCACGTTGAGACAACATCATCGAAGGATTATCCAGAAAATATTGCTCATTTGCCTTGGCATTAAAATACACCCAGGCTTCTTCTTGCGAAAAAACCAAAAGAGGGACAAATATTAAAAACAACAAAACAAACTTTTTCATAGTACCAATATAAGCAGAAAAAAAAAGTGATTAATCTTCTAAAAGAATTAATCACTTAAATTTATTGTTTTTTTTCGAAAGTCCAACTAAGAAATCACTCCCGAGCCGACTAATTCCTCACCCAGATGCCAGGCTACAAATTGTCCTTCGGTAATAGCTGATTGTGGTTCTTCAAAAGAAACATACATGCCCGATTCAAACTGATGCAAAGTAGCTTCCTGCAAAGGCTGTCTGTATCGAATTCTTGCTTTTACTTTCATCGTTTCTCCATTGGCTAAAGCCAAATCTTCACGAATCCAATGCACTTCTGATTTTTCTATAAATAATGCTTTTCTAAACAAACCCGGATGATGGCTTCCCATTCCTGTATAAATAGTATTCGAAACTACATCAGTTGCTATGACAAATAAACCTTCGGCAGTACCGCCCACATTCAATCCTTTTCGCTGTCCTATGGTGAAATAATGTGCTCCCTGATGCTTTCCTACCGTCTTACCCATTTCAGGCGAATATTGAATTGGTTTTGCAGCTAAAGCCAAAGTTTCCTCTTCTGACAATCCTTCCGGAATTATAGTATCATAAACCGGATTACTTTTATCAATTTGGACAATAACGCCATCTTTAGGTTGTAATTTTTGTTGTAGAAATTCTGGCAAACGTACTTTCCCAATAAAACATAATCCTTGCGAATCTTTCTTTTCGGCAGTTACCAATTCCATTTCGGCTGCAATTTCGCGCACTTGTGGTTTAGTCAGTTCTCCAATTGGGAAAAGTGATTTTGACAATTGCTCTTGCGATAATTGACACAGAAAATAAGACTGATCTTTATTGTTATCTACTCCTGAAAGCAATTGATAAACCGGCTTTCCGTCAACTTCAATTTCGTTTTTTCGGCAGTAATGTCCCGTTGCAACATAATCGGCACCAAGACTTAAGGCGATTTTCATAAAAACATCAAACTTTATCTCGCGATTACAAAGTACATCAGGATTTGGAGTTCTCCCTTTTTCGTATTCGCTGAACATATAATCAACAATTTTTTCTTTGTATTGTTCGCTTAAATCAACGGTTTGAAATGGAATTCCTAATTTCTCAGCTACTAACAAGGCATCATTACTATCTTCTAACCACGGGCAATCATTTGAAATCGTAACCGAATCATCATGCCAATTTTTCATAAAAAGGCCAATAACCTCATAGCCTTGTTGTTGCAACAAATAAGCCGCAACACTAGAATCGACACCACCGGAAAGCCCTACTACAACACGCTTCATAATAAAATTTGTTTTATGAGGCTGCAAAGGTACAAAGTTTTCAACCGATTCTTATCCCTAACTATTGTTAATTCTAAAGCCGTTAGATTATCATCAAAAAACTGTTTGAGTTTTTATTGTAAAACGAATATGTTTTAACAATTTTCTTTTTTGCTTGATCAAAAAAGAAACAAAAAAATCAAGTCTTACGCTTCCTCGTCGGTCAAATTAGTTTTCGAATACTAAAAGAAAATAACTCGCTTCGCTCAAACAGATTTTCTTTTTACGTATTCTTCAAACATTTGACACTCGACTGCGAAAGCTAAGGACATTTAAATGACGTAAAAAATTACTTTGTTTTGGCGGCATTTACTTTTTTAGGATTACTCTCATTGACTTCCTGTGTTAATTTTCCGTTTTCGAAAAATTGCCAAATTCCTGTTTTCTTTCCGTTTATAAATTTACCTTTGGAAACTACATTTCCATCTACATCTTTAAAAACGGTTATACCATCGTATTGATCGTTTTTAAAATTAGATTCTTCTAAGACAATTCCTTTTTCAGAATATTTTTTAGAACTACCATTCTTTAAACCCAATTTATAATTTGTTTCCTCGGCAATTTTACCACTTGGAAAATACACTGATCGCAAACCTTCCAGTTTTCCGTTTTTATAATTTTCGATTGTCATAATCGTTTTAGAAGCCTGATGGTAATATTTCCATTCGCCTTCAAACAATTTATTGACTACCTTTCCTTCACTGACTTTATTCTTACTTTGGTCATAAAAAACTGTGTAAGCCATATTATCATTAGGATTAAAAGTCCGCGTTGCTATAACAGTTCCAGCCTTGGTATCATCAAAAAACTTAAACTCACCTATTTCTTTACCATGAGAAAAAGTTCCTTCGTATCGAAGTCTTTTGGATTCCGGATAAAAACCTTTCCACAAACCATCTTTTTTTCCATTGACATCTAAATTATTAAAAGCATTTTGAGCCTGAAGACCACAAAAACTTAAAATCATAAATACAAGCAAACTTACTCTATACAATGTTTTCATAAAACTATTTCTTTATACCTTAAAACGTCTGAACCAAATTATAAATTATCTCTAAAACCAAAAAAATCCCGAATGAACGAGATTTTTTTGATACTTATTATTTTTTTTTGTTTTGAGCTTTCATAGCTTCCTGTTGCGCCATAGCTTCCTGAAGCTTTTGTTGAAACTTACTTTGTTTCTTTGGCTCTTTCTTTTTGTTTTCCTGAATTTCAGCGTGAATCTTATCGCTATCAATAATGTAATTTTTGATAACTAACATAATTCCAATTGTAATTGTATTAGAAATAAAATAATACAAACTCAATCCTGAAGCATAGCTGTTAAAGAACAACAACATCATTAATGGCGAAATGTACACCATTATTTTCATCATCTTCGCCATATCAGGCATTCCTTCTTGTTGTGGTGTTGCCATTTGTTGGTCTCCAGTGGTCATTTTCATATAAAAGAAAATGGCGATTGAAGCTAAAATTGGGAACAAACTAATATGATCTCCATAAGCAGGAATATGGAAAGGCAATTTGTAAACTGAATCGAATGACGATAAATCATCTGCCCATAAAAAGCCTTTTTGTCTTAACTCTAAAGCCGATGGAAAGAACTGGAACAAGGCGTAGAAAACAGGCATCTGCAATAAACCAGGCACACATCCAGCCATTGGGTTTACCCCGGCCTTGTTGTATAACTTCATTGTTTCCTGCTGTTTTTTCATAGGCTCATCCTTGAATTTTTCAGCAATTTCAGTAATTTCAGGTCTCAACACTTTCATTTTTGCCTGAGAAAGGAAAGACTTATAGGTTATAGGCGACATGATTAATTTTACCAAAATAGTAAACAATACAATTGCCCAACCTTGAGAGATAAACATACTCAACAATCCATACATAGGGATAAAAGCATGACGGTTAATCCATCCAAAAATTCCCCAACCTAAGGCTACAACATCCTCTAAATGTTTATCGTAAGATTTCAACAATTTATAGTCTGTAGGACCGTAATACCAATTCATCTTTTGGTCAATCTCTCCATTTTTGAAAGCCAATGGCATAACTGCCTTGAATTGTTTAGTATAAGTTGTATCAACATTGGCATCTTTTACTAAATTATTAGAGTGTAATTCAGCTGTTTTAAACGGAGTTGACGACAATAAAATAGAAGAAAAGAAATGCTGTTTGTAGGCTACATAAGAAACATCTTCAGCAGTTTCAGTCTTGTCATTCCCCTGACCTAAATAGTCTTTTTTACCTTCTTCATATTCGAAATACAATTCAGAATAACGGTTCTCATAAGTAATACTTTTTTCATTAGCATAAGTCTTAAGATTCCATTCTAATTGTAATGGTTTTTCTGTTTTCAAAACACTATTCAATCCTTGCGTTTGAATATCAAAATCCAACATATAATCAGCCGCTTTTAATACATATTTGTATTCCAAATAAGCATTATCAGCTGCTTTTAAACGCATTGTCAAAATTTGGTCTTCACCATTTTTTGTCAAAGTTGGTTCAAAATAAAGATCCTTAGTATTTAAAGTATGATTGTCTTTTGTTAATAATTGAAGATTAAACTGTGCATTATTGTCTTTTACCAATTGCACTAATTTACCTGAACCTTTTTTAAATCGCTCATAATTCTTTAAAGTTGCCTCTACAATATATCCACCTTTATTAGCAATTTTAAGTCTTACTAATTTGTTTTCAATTGTAGTATATTCGTCTTTAGCAGAAGCTAAAGTAGCCGAATAAGCAAAACTTCCTAAAGATTTTTGCAACTGCGCTAATTTCAAAGTGTCATTAGTTGCAACTGGGGCTGCATTAAGTTTAGCAGCATTTTCTTGAACTTTAGCATCTTTAACGACCAATTCTTTTTTGGCTTTTTCTGCAGCAAGTTCTGCTTCAGAAGGCTTGTTTTGATACATTATCCAAAGTAAAATACCAAAAATCAATACAAAACCTATTAACGAATTAGGGTCAAACTTTTTTTCTTCCATTATTACACGACTTATTTTTATTAGCTTATTCAGCCAAATTATTTGATTCTATTACTAGAAAAACTATTGTTTTTTTCTTGCTTTTACTGCTGCAGCCACAAAGTTCACAAAAAGAGGGTGTGGATTTGCCACAGTACTCTTATATTCCGGATGGTATTGTACTCCAATAAAGAAAGGATGCTCTTCAATTTCTACAATTTCCACTAATCCTGTATCCGGATTCACCCCTGAAGCTTTTAATCCTGCTTTTTCCAATTGAGTAACGTAAGCACTGTTGTATTCATAACGGTGACGGTGACGCTCGTGAATAGTTGTTTGACCATATATTTTATAAGCTAAAGTATCTGGTTTTATTTCACATTTCCAGGCTCCAAGACGCATTGTACCTCCTTTGTCGGTTACATTTTTTTGCTCTTCCATCAAGTTCACAACCGGATGAGCCGTTTGGTCATTCATCTCAGTCGAATTAGCTTCTGCTAATCCTAATACATTTCTTGAATATTCAATTACCGACATTTGCATTCCAAGACAGATTCCGAAGAAAGGCATTTTGCTTTCACGTGCATAACGCACCGCAGCAATTTTACCTTCAATTCCTCTTTCACCAAATCCCGGTGCTACTAAAATAGCGTCGATATCTTTTAATTTATCAGCAATATTTTCGTCATCGATATATTCTGAGTGAATAGAAACTACATTTACTTTAGTTTCATTAGCCGCACCCGAATGAATAAATGCTTCCAAAATAGACTTGTAACAGTCTTGCATTTCAACATATTTCCCAATCAAACCAATATTTACGGTATGTTTTGGGCTTTTTAATCTTTTTAAGAAAGTATTCCAGTTTTTCAAATCCGGAGCTGCTTTCTTAGGTAAATCTAATTTTTTCAAAGCCACAATATCCAATCCTTCTTCAAGCATTAAATTAGGCACTTCGTAAATAGTCGAAGCATCAATAGACTGAATAACTGCTTCTTTTTTTACATTACAAAACAAAGCCAGTTTACTGCGTATTTCCTGTGAAAGTTCATGCTCAGTTCTACAAACCAGTATATCAGCCTTAATTCCGCTTTCCATCAAAGTTTTCACTGAGTGCTGAGTAGGTTTTGTTTTCAACTCCCCAGCAGCAGCTAAGAAAGGAACTAAAGTAAGGTGAATTACAATAGCATTGTTTTCACCTAAATCCCAAACTAATTGACGAACAGATTCAATATAAGGCAAAGATTCAATATCCCCTACAGTTCCACCAATTTCAGTAATAATAATATCATAATCACCGGATTGCCCCAGCAATTGCATTCTGTCCTTAATTTCATTAGTGATATGAGGAACAACCTGAACCGTTTTTCCCAGAAACTCCCCTCTTCTTTCTTTTTCAATAACCGAAAGATAAATTCTACCAGTCGTTACGTTATTAGCCTGAGAAGTCGGAACATTCAGAAAACGCTCGTAGTGACCTAAATCTAAATCAGTTTCAGCTCCATCATCGGTTACATAACATTCCCCATGTTCATAAGGATTCAATGTTCCCGGGTCAACATTTAAGTAGGGATCAAATTTTTGAATAGTTGTTCTGTACCCTCTTGCCTGTAATAATTTTGCTAATGATGCTGCTATAATTCCTTTTCCCAAAGAAGAAGTAACCCCTCCAGTAACAAAAATATATTTTGTTTGATTCATGCTGTTCTAGTTTGTATTGTAGTTGTGTAAAAAACGTGGCAAAAATACGATTATAAATTTAGATTATGCTAATTTGGAAATGAGATAATTTCTAAAATTGACTTTTGTTAATACAAAAATAAAAACCTCATTAAATTCACAAATCAATGAGGTTTCGGATATCTTTTTTTAATATTTCGTATCAATTCTTCTAAACCGTTCAACTTTAGTTCGTAAATCAATTGTAACTGCTCTCCTAATTCTCCTTTTGGAAAACCTTTATTGTGATACCAAACCACATAATATTCGGGTAAATCAATTAAAAATCGACCCTCATATTTACCAAAAGGCATTTTAGTATATGCCAACTTCACGAGTTTTTTTTGATTATCATCCATCTAAAAACTACTGATTAATTGGCTACTTTTTCAGTCAAATCAGTATCATAATACAAGATATAAACCCCTTTATTTACATATCCAGCATTATCTTTTTTATAATACTCAAATTTATTCTCAAATTGCTCTGTTGCAGTTGCATTCACTGTTTCTTCAAAAGGCTTATTTTGCATCAAACGCATCATGGTATCAAAAGTCACATCAAATCCTCTCACAGCATAATCACTTGGAGAAATTAGATTTATCTTTCTAAATTTATTTTCGAAAATAACACCTTCCGGAGAATTATTATCTCTAATTACTGAAGGATACATTAATTTCAGTTTCACCAAATTAGAGAAATTAATCTCATCAGTATCCAAAGTAGCATTTGGCTCCAAAATCACTAATTGAAGCTGATAATCAGGCATAGCACTTAACATTGCCGCAATGGTAGCCTTAATCATCAAAGTGTTTGCTGTTTCAAGCACCACATAATTCATTCGCCCGGCAACCAACATTCCTTTTAAACTTTCAGCAGCCACGCCACCCTTTTCAGTCAAAGGAACCAGCCTCACATCAGTCTGATTTTGTTTTATATACTGAATTACAGATTCTTTCTTTTTATCAACTACAGCAATAACATTCCCTTTTTTAGAACGCATATAATTGAACATAGCGCTTTTCAAAACATCATTAGAAGGAATGGTTTGGTACAAATTAGCAATTGGATTTCCAGCATCTTTTGACAATGGCGAAATCACAGGCACATTATTAACCGCTAACAAACGAGCCGTCGTTTCGGCGTTATTTTGATAAAACGGACCAACAACCGCATCAGCTGTTTGTAAATTATTATTCTTAACAATTGTTGCTATATCAGAACCATACTTCGTTTCTTCCGAATCCACTATCTGAACATCTATAGGAAGCCCCAACGTTTTAGCCGAATCTATTGCCATCAAAGCCCCGGCATAAAAATCTAAGGTCATATTTAAAAACTTATCCTTCTTCAATCTCGACACTACCGAATTCAAAGTATCTCCCTCAACTCTGCTAACATTAAACGGTAAAAGCAATGCTATTTTTTTACGTCCCGAAAAATTAGCCTTAGGAACTAAATCAACATACACTTTGTTTTCCTGTACTTTTGGAAACGTCAAATTAGCTGGCGCTTTTAAAAGCATCCCCGTTTCAACACCATTTTTAAGTTCAGGATTTAAAACCAGTAATTCTTCCTGACTCATGTCAAACGTTTTTGACAAACTATACAACGTTTCTTTAGGTTTCACTTCATAAGTTGCATATTTCTTAACCGGAACAACAGCAACCTCCTGCTTAACCGTTTCTTTTTGAGGCAATACAGAAGTTTTAACAGGAGCTCCTTTAATCAACAAATGAGAACCAACAGTCAAATTAGCTACGATTTCAGGATTTTTCTTTTCTAATTCAGCAATAGTAATACCGTATTTCTTAGCAATTGAAAATTTAGTTTCTTTAGGAAGCACATCATGATACAAAGGTTTCTCCTGAAGCACCACCTTAGGTTTAGCAGCATATTTAGATGGGATTACTAAAACCTGATCTATTTGCAAACCCTCTGTTTCTAAAAAAGGATTCGCTTTTTTCAAATCAGCATCCGAAACATTGTATTTTTTCTCTATTCCAAACAAAGTTTCCTTAGGCATTACTTTATGCGTTATTTGCGCCGGAGTAACTACCTTTTTCACAGCCACTTTAGCAGGAATCAAAAGCACCGTTTTAGGACTTAATTTTCTTTGAGCATCGGGGTTTAATTTATAAATATCATAAGGAGTTACTTGATACTTCTTAGCAATATCATTTATAGTTTCTCCGCTTTCTACTTTATGCGTTATCGTTCCTTGCGAAATAACAAGATTGGTAAACATCAAAACAGGAATCCAAATTGCAAAAAAATACTTCATTCGATTATTTTATTTAAAAAATTATTACTCTAAAGATAAAACGGTACCAAATTTTTATTCCAAAATCTGATACCGTTTTTATAATAACTAAGAAACGTCAACTAAGAAGTTTCTATTATTCCCACTCAATTGTTGCTGGTGGTTTTGAACTAATATCATACACTACTCTGTTCACCCCTTTTACCTTGTTGATAATATCATTAGATACTTTCATCAAGAAATCATACGGTAAGTGAACCCAGTCAGCAGTCATACCATCGGTAGATTCTACAGCACGTAGCGCAACAACTTTTTCGTAAGTACGCTCATCACCCATAACCCCAACACTATTTACAGGAAGCAAAATTGCTCCAGCCTGCCAAACTTTATCATACAATCCCCAAGATTTCAATCCGTCGATAAAAACTTTATCTACATCTTGTAAAATTTGTACTTTTTCTAAAGTAATATCTCCTAAAATTCTGATTGACAATCCAGGTCCCGGGAAAGGATGTCTTCCTAACAATTCAGGATCAATTCCTAAAGATGCTCCTACTCTACGTACCTCATCTTTAAAAAGCATACGCAAAGGTTCTACAATTTTCAATTTCATATAATCCGGCAAACCACCCACATTATGGTGCGATTTAATTGTTGCCGATGGTCCTTTTACAGAAACCGATTCGATAACATCAGGATATATTGTACCTTGGGCTAACCAGGTAACATCTTCAATTTTATGTGATTCATCATCAAAAACTTCGATAAAAGCATTTCCGATGGCTTTTCTTTTCAATTCCGGATCAGTAACTCCTGCCAGAGCATCATAAAAACGTTGAGAAGCATCCACTCCTTTTACATTCAAACCCATTCCTTGGTATTGATCTAAAACACTTTGAAACTCATTTTTACGAAGCAAACCATTATTAACAAAAATACAATACAGGTTTTTCCCGATTGCTTTGTTCAATAAAACCGCTGCCACAGTTGAATCCACACCTCCTGAAAGACCTAAAACAACTTTATCGTTTCCGATTTTCTCTTTCATTTCAGCTACAATTTCCTCAACAAAGGCATTTGGCGTAAAATTTTGAGGAACGTGAGCAATTTTTACTAAAAAATTCTCTAACATTTGTTTCCCATCAGTAGAATGATACACTTCCGGGTGGTATTGGATAGCATAAGTGGTCTCACCTTCAATTTTGTAAGCTGCAAATTCCACATCATGTGTACTTGCTAACTTCACACCATTAGCCGGTAAAGCCTTAATACTATCACTATGACTCATCCAAACCTGACTGTTTAGAGAAACTCCTTCAAAGAAAACTTCATCTTCTTTAATATAAGACAAGTTTGCTCTACCATATTCTCTGGTGTTTGAAGCAGCAACTTCACCTCCGCTAAAATGAGATAAATATTGCGCACCATAACACACAGCAAGCATTGGTAATTTTCCTCTAATTTGAGATAAATCAGGATGTGGAGCATCTTCTGCACGAACAGAAAATGGACTTCCTCCTAAAATCACAGCCTTGTAGCTTGACAAATCTGATGGAATATTATTGTATGGGAAAATTTCGCAGAATATATTTAATTCGCGAACTCTACGCGCAATCAGCTGAGTGTATTGCGAACCGAAATCTAAAATAAGTACGTTGTGTTGCATGGGCGCAAAATTACTTTTTAAATTTGGATTGCAAAAGTGGATTTTTGAAATTTTTTATTTTTTTTATTTTCTATTTTCACTCTTTTAATTTCACAAAAAACAGCTTAATCAACACACCTCTTTCTTACTCTTTTACAATAACAAATTTCCCCTTAACGCCTTTATCCCAGTTATCCCAAAACTCAGAACGTACCAAAACTCCTTTGTCGTCGTAGATTTTAAACTCACAAGTATTTCCTCCTGATGTTCCTTTGCTAAAAGCCTCCATCTCAAAAGTATTTATACCCTCACTCAGATTAAAAACAAATTGACCGTAACTTGAATACAGCTCCATGATTCCACCTATCATTTGATTATTGATTGTTGCTTTAATCAAATCGCCGTCGACATAAATAAAATCGCGATATTGAACGGTAAAGTATTTAGATTTGGTTCGGATTTCTCCAAAGTTTTTATCAATTTTCACCAAAAGTCGGTCGTCTTCTTTCAAACCTTCCCGAACCAAAGTTTTATCTAAATCCTTAGTCATTTTATCCCTAATCCTGTCTCCCGGATTTACAAAATCATTCGTTTGTTCCATCGAAATTTGTTTTGCTTCCCCTATTTGGTATTTGGAACTTGAAGGCAAAACAACATCGGGTTTTTTAAAAAGATTTGGTGCTTTAATAACCGGAGCCTCTGTAGCTAAAGGAACTGTTTTTTTAGGAGTCGCAGGAATTTTCAATGGTGAAATTGCTTTAAACTTAGTACTAAACTCATTTTGAGCATAGCTGCTAATGGCAAAACACATCATAAAAAACAACAAGACTTGCTTCATAATATACTTACTTTGGTTCATTAATAATCTCCTAACTATCAACAAATATACCAAGCTTTGTATTTATAAAACAAAATCAACATGGAACATTAAAGAAATTTTAACCAAAAAGAATGCTGTTAAAAGCCCAAAATCTATTCTTTCTCTACTATGATGGTAGCCTTAAAGCCCTGAGCAATGTTCCATTGATTAGACGAAATCACCGTTCCTTTATCATCATAAATTTTAAATTCGGCTGTATTTGGAGCAGCATAACCTTCATTGATAGCTTCAAAATCAATACGATTCACTCCTTTTTGCAATGTAATATCAAACCCTTGAGTTTC
This sequence comes from Flavobacterium sufflavum, assembly GCF_004016525.1. Taxonomy (GTDB): domain Bacteria; phylum Bacteroidota; class Bacteroidia; order Flavobacteriales; family Flavobacteriaceae; genus Flavobacterium; species Flavobacterium sufflavum. The sequence continues at coordinate 21,145 of NZ_SACJ01000016.1, read as the reverse complement.
TCCATTTAAAAGTACCTCAGGTTCAACAATTACATAATTCAAATACACACGCACCTTATCCCCGTCAACATAAGCGGCATCTCTATATCTAACCTTAGCAGTTCCCGAAGCAGTTTTAACCACTCCTAAATCCTGATCTCTCTTAGCTAACTTTTCAGGATCAGTTTCTTCTTTTTTAGGGACTTCATATTTATTTTCCCCAATATCACTTATCACATAGGATTTAATTTTATTAAAATCAGCCTTAGATACTTTCACATCTTTCTCTTTAACTTCTTTTACCTTAACCTCCTTTTTTATTGGGGCAGCTTTAACAACTTTAAACTTCCCTCCAAACTCTTCCTGAGAATAAGCTGTTGACAGTGTTCCCAACATCAAACCCAAAATTAAAACCTGACCTTTAAAACTAAAATATTGACTCATCATTATATATATTTAATTAAAAAACTACATTCAAAAAAACGATTTTTACCAAACCATTCCAAATAGATAACAATAAAGTTTTTCATTTATTATATCTAAAGGTAATCAAAAACACCATAATACAATTTGAGTTTATCAAAATCAGTGTTTTTTATTTTACTATTTTTTATAAATTGCACAAAATATTCTAAACTTTAACCAGAGGTGTATTCCTCTATAAACTAATTAAATACATCAAAATGAAAAGAGAAAACATCTTAACAGGATCGCCATGGGAAGACAAAATGGGATATTGTCGTGCAGTTCGTATTGGAAACATCATCGAAGTTTCAGGAACTGTTGCAATTGTTGATGGCGACAAAGTAAAAGCTGATGACGCTCACGCACAAACTTTAAATATTTTAGAAAGAGTTGAAAAAGTACTTGAAGATTTAAACGCAAGTATGAAAGATGTAATCCGTACTCGTATTTTCACTACTGATGTAAGCACATTTGAAGCAGTTGCTACAGCTCATGCTACTTTTTTCAAAGACATCAAGCCTACAACTGGTTTCTACGGAATCAACCAATTAGTAGCTCCTGAATACTTAGTTGAAATTGAATTGACTGCTGTATTAGCTGAATAATTAAATTTCTAAAATTACTCTTCGAGCGCAATAAAAGCAATTAGAAAACTAAAACTGCTTTTGTTGCGCTCGAATACTTTACACTGCAAAGACCAATGAACTTAAAAAAGACAATACTACTCTCTCTCAAATGGATTTTAATCTGTGCATTGATTGGCTTTTTTTCCGGTTCGGCTTCTGCATTTTTATTAGTCGCTTTAGAATGGGCAGCACAGCTTAGAACACAAAACAGCTGGCTTGTTTGGTTTTTACCTCTCGGTGGACTATTGATAGGATTCCTATATCATTATTACGGCAAAGACGTAGTTAAAGGAAACAACCTTTTATTAGAAGAATACGAAACTCCTAAAAAAATAATTTCGTTAAAAATGGCTCCTTTTGTACTTTTAGGAACCATCATTACGCATCTTTTTGGAGGTTCAGCAGGTCGTGAAGGAACTGCTGTACAAATGGGAGGCGCCATTGCCGACCAATTCAGCCGAATATTCCAGCTCGATACAACCGATAGAAAAACACTGATTATTTTAGGGATCAGTGCCGGTTTTGCTTCTGTTTTCGGAACACCACTTGCAGGTGCCATCTTTGCTTTAGAAGTACTTTACTGTTGCAAAATCAGTCTAAAAAGCAGTATTCTTTCTTTTGTAGTTGCCTTTTTTGCTTACTACACCGTAGAACTTTGGGCTGTCCATCACACCCATTATAGCATCCCGCTTATTCCGGAAATGAACCTGAAAAATTTACTTTGGATAATTCCTGCCAGCGTTTTATTTGGTTTAGCAGCTATGCTTTTTTCAAGAAGCGCTCACCTTTGGAGTGCTGTATTTTCAAAAACTATCACTTACCCGCCATTACGTCCGTATATAGGCGGAATTATCTTAGCCTTAATTTTCTATTACTTTGGCTCTGCTAAATTCATGGGATTAGGAATTCCCACCATCGTAGAAGCCTTTAACAAACCAAGCGAATACTACGATTTTCTCCTCAAAATACTATTCACCGGATTTACCTTAGGTGCAGGTTTCAAAGGCGGCGAGGTAACTCCTTTATTCTTCGTTGGTGCAACCTTAGGCAGTGCCTTATCCCTTTTTATCCCCTTACCCATTGCTCTTTTGGCTGGAATGGGATTTGTAGCTGTGTTTTCGGGAGCTACTCACACTCCTGTTGCTTGTACCGTTATGGGAATCGAACTATTTGGGATCGAAAGCGCTGTTTTTATCGCAATTTCCTGTTTCATTGCCTATCTCTCTTCGGGTTCAGTAGGTATTTATCATGCGCAGACTGTAAAGGGAGTAAAATATCATTTGTATGAAAAATTCAAAAGAAACAAACTCGATGATTTTTAAACTTTAAAAAGAAGTTAATTTTTAAATGATTTCATAGATTACACTAAAAAAATGTAAATTCGCAACCTATGAAAATACAAGACATACAAGCGATACAATCTTTATTGGCTACTCCAAAAAAAATTGCCATTATTCCACATAGAAATCCTGATGGTGATGCCATGGGGTCTACCTTAGGATTATACCATTTTTTAAGAAAAAACAACCACGAAGCAACGGTTATTTCTCCAAACGAATTCCCTGAGTTTTTAGCTTGGCTTCCTGGCTCTGAAATGGTTCATGTTTTTGAAACAGACAAAGAAAATTGCACCAAAATATTAGAACAAGCCGACATTGTTTTCACTCTTGATTTCAATGCTTTTCACCGTGTAGGCGAAATGGAAAAAGTACTCGAAGTACTCGACACCACTTACATTATGATTGACCATCATCAAAAGCCGGATGATTATGCAGCCTATACTTATTCGAATACTTCTTTTGGTTCTACCTGCGAAATGGTCTATAATTTTATTTCTTTTTTAAATCAAAAAGACCAAATTGACAAAATCATAGGAACCTGCATTTATACTGGTATTTTAACCGATTCAGGCTCATTTAAATTCCCAAATACTACCGGGAACACCCATCGAATTGTAGCCGAGTTGATTGATTTAGGGGTAGAAAACACTAAAATCCCTAATTTACTTTTTGACAACAGCTCTTATAACCGATTGCAATTATTAGGGAGGGCTTTGCAAAATTTAAAAGTATTAGCCGAACATAAAACCTCGTACACTAAGTTAAGTCAGGAGGAGTTAAATAATTTTAACTACGAAAAAGGAGATACTGAAGGCATTGTTAATTATGGTTTAAGCATCAAGGGAATCCAATTTACTGCCATTTTTATCGAAAATAAAGACGAAAAAATCATTAAAATTTCTTTCCGTTCACAAGGTGATTTTGATGTAAATGAATTTGCAAGAGAGCATTTTAACGGAGGTGGACACCGCAATGCTGCCGGAGGAAAATCGGAAGTATCGATGGAAGAAACCATAGATAAATTTGAAAATTTAGTAAATAAACTAACGCTGTAACACCATGAAAGCTATCCAATTTATTATTCTAAGTTGCTTCTTATGCCTAGGTTTTACCGCCTGCAAACAGCATCAGGACGCCCGACGCCCGATTTCCAGAGCTTCAGGTGTTTTTATGAAAAAATCAATTGCAAGAAATAAAAAACTCATTGCCTCTGAAGAAGATCAAATCAAGGCTTTGATGAAAAAAAATCCCAAAATCAGCTACATTGCTTCGACTAAAGGCTATTGGTATTCTTATGAAATCAAAAATGACATTGACACCTTAACTCCTAAAAAGGGCGATGTTGCTTTTTTTAACTACGAATTAAAAGACCTAAAAGGTGCAATTATTTATTCGGAAGTAGAGCTAAGACCACAGGTGTACCGCGTAGACAAACAAGACATCATGATGGGATTAAGGGACGGAATCAAATTGATGCATAAAAGTGAAAAATTAAACTTTTATTTTCCTTCACACATTGCCTACGGCTATCATGGTGACAACAAAAAAATTGGCGTTAACCAACCTTTAATTTGCACTGTAACTTTAAATGATTTCAAGCCTGAGTCAGTTTACAAAAAAGAATTGGAACAAAATATAGAAAATAATTTGGCTTCAGCCGACAGCATAAAAAAGCCTAAAAAAGCAGTTTCAAAAGCAAAACCAACAACTCAAGATACTCTGGAACAATAAAACAATAAATAGCAACAATGAAAAAAAGCATTCTATTTGTAGTACTTCTTATCAGCTGTTTTTATTCTTGTAGAAATGAAAGCGATTATTTCGCAGATGGTTTGTATGCTAAAATTGAAACCAATCAAGGAATCATTTATTTAGAACTGGATTACAAAAAAGCACCTATTACAGTAGCTAATTTTGTTACACTGGCCGAAGGAAACAATAATTTTGTTACTGCTGATTACGTAAAAGGACGCCCTTTTTATGACGGCATGAAATTTTACCGTGTTATCAAAGGATTCGTAATTCAAACCGGAGATCCCGAAGGAACAGGAACAGGCAATTCGGGCTATAAATTTAAAGACGAATTTAACGATCAGTTTTTCGACAAAGAAGGTGTTTTGGCTATGGCCAATAATGGTCCTGACTCAAACAGCAGTCAATTTTTTATCACGCGCAATCCTACTCCCTGGCTGAACGGAAAACACACCATTTTTGGTCATGTAATTGGCAATGGCATGGAAGTAGTCAATAATATTAATCAGGACGATGTTGTTAAATCGATTATTATTATTCGAAAAGGAGAAGCTGCTAAGAAATTCAATGCAGTAAAAATATTCGATGATTATTTTGTTATCGAATCTAAAAACCAAAAAGTCCTAAGAGATATTGAAGCGCAAAAAGAGAGAATGTATGATAAAAAATACGGAAAAACAATTGTAGATAAAATCAACTATTTTGGAGCTTTAAAAGAAAAAGCAACCAAAACCGTTTCTGGATTAAAATACATCATCACTCAAAAAGGAAATGGTAAAAAACCGGCAAGCGGAACTAAAGTTAACGTCAATTATGCTGTCTTTTCAGAATATGGAGAACTTTATGATACGACTGTCGAAGGTGTAGCAAAAGCTTTTGGGAAACTGGATCCGCAACGTGCTGCTCAAAACGCTTACCAACCAGTCCCTTTTCAAGTAGGAAAAAGAGATGGTATAATTCCCGGATTTACTGAAGGTCTTGAAAAAATGTCTTTTGGAGACAAAGCCATTTTATTTATACCTTCTTATTTAGCCTATGGCTCTGGAGGTGCAGGAAATATAATTCCGCCCCACACTAACCTTATTTTCGAAATCGAATTAATCAAAGTCCAATAATTTTACAACTATTAGAAAAACACAACCCAATGAAATTTAGAATATTATTTTTAGCATTCTTTGCCTTAATCTCAGTTCAGGCTCAAGAAACTTCAAAAAAAGTAGTAAAAAAAACAGCTCCTATAAAAGAAGAGGGCATTTTTGCAACTATTAACACTAACAAAGGAGCCATTGTTTTACAATTGGAATTCGAAAAAACTCCCGTTACTGTTGCCAATTTCATCAGCCTTGCCCAAGGTAAAAACGAATTTGTAACCGACAGCAAATTGAAAGGGAAACCATTTTTTGATGGTTTGAAATTCCACCGCGTTATTCAGGATTTCATGATTCAGGGTGGTGATCCACAAGGAACTGGAGCTGGCGGAACAGGTTATTCTTTTAAAGACGAATTCATTCCTGAGTTAAAATTTGACAAAGGCGGAATTTTGGCTATGGCTAATTCAGGTCCAAAAACCAATGCAAGTCAGTTTTTTATTACTCACAAAGACACGCCTTGGTTAAACGGAAAACACACCATCTTTGGACATGTAGTTCAGGGAATGGATGTAGTGAACAGCATTGCCCAGGATGATGTAATTAAAAACATCACTATCGTTCAAAAAGGATCTTTGGCAAAAAAATTCAATGCCCAAAAAGTATTTGCTAACTATTTCAACAACAAAGCCGAAGAAGAAAGAAAAGAAGCAGAAGCAAAGGCAGCAGCTGAAAAAATTCAAAAAGAAAAAATCGCGGCTTTAAACACTGAAAAAGTAACTTATTTCAACAATCAAAAAGTTAATGCAACCACTACTCCTTCTGGATTAATGTATAAAATAACGCAAAAAGGAACTGGTGCAAAACCAGCTGCAGGAACTACCGTTTATTTTCATTACTCAGGCTTTTTTGAAGACGGAAACTTATTTGACAGCAGCCGTGAAGAAATAGCTAAAAACTATGACAAATACAACGAAATGCGCGCCATGCAAGGTGGTTACAATCCTTTCCCGTTTGAAATAGGTAAAAAAGACGGTATGATTCCAGGGTTCTTAGAAGCCATAAACTTACTTTCTTTTGGAGACAAAATGATTGCTTTCATTCCTGCTAAATTAGCTTATGGAGAAAGCGGTGCAGGTGGAGTGATTCCTCCAAATGCTACTTTGATTTTCGAACTTGAAATTTTCGACAAACAAACAGCAACAAAATAAAATCAAGAATTCCTGATTAGGAATCCGATTGGTGTAAAACCAGTCGGATTTTTTTTTTTGTAAAAAACGGCTTAGTCAAAATTAAAGTTACTCAACACTATCAAAATTCGATTGTAAGCTTTTTCAATAGCAAAACAAATTAAAAAATACAACTTTTCTTATTTAAACAAACTTATTTTTATATATTTGACAAAATATTCTGAGTATTTCAGAGATGAGTATTATTCCTCAACTTGGCTCAATACTGAAAACTGCTAAAATATATTATAAATCGAAAATTTATAAATTATATGTTTCATCAAATTAATGAAATAATAGACATCAATCTGGAACTTATATTTCAGTCCAAAAGCCAATCTTTGAAATTCTCGGAATTTAAAGATAAAAACGGTAAAAAACTTGGAAAAATAATGGAACTTTTCCAACTCATGGAAAACGAAAACCTAATCAGAATAGAAAGCAACAAATGTATTTTAACCGATTTCGGAAAAGATATTGCTAAAAATGGTGGTTGGTTTAAACATTTGGAAAAAAAGAAAGAAAAAGAAAAAATTAAGACCGTGGAAACAAAAAAAATCAAACACACTCAAAAAAAAGAAAAAAAAGCCAAGCCCTTTTTCATTGATAAAAATTCTTTTTCTATTTTCACTAAACATTTTAAAAGCCTTATTAAAAAAAAGAAAATATGAGAATTCAAGATTTTTTTTCTGAAGAATGTGAGAAGCTATTCTTAATTCATAAAGCAAATCTAATTGAAAAAACCTCGTTTAACGAAAAGAAGAACAGCTTAAAACCTGAAGACTATCCTAAATTTAACCGTGAATTCAGGAGTTTTCAAAGACAAGTAAGTATTAATCTAACAAAGCTTGTCAAGAAAAACAGAAACTTGAACGTAGAAGAAATTTTAGAACCAATTGCCAATAAATATGCTAAGTCATTTTTAAACTTAGTCGATTTATCAAAAATTGAACTCGAAAAACATAGCTATAATAACTAAAACAAAAGCCCTTTCACTCCAAAGAATGAAAGGGCTTTTAATATTTTTTAAACAGCAAGCTATTTTTTTCCAAACTTCCAGTCAAATTCATCTTTATCATTGATGATAGCTCCTACTTCAAGTTTCACTACCTCTTCAAACTCTGTTTGAAACAATAACCAATTGTCTTCGTTAAAATAGTTTTCAAAAGTATCAAATTCTTCCTGTGTGAATTTAGTAATGCTTTTTTGAGCTAAATCTTTTTTAACATCTTTGATATTTCTTCCAATCAATTTATTGCCAAACAATTCCAAATCGGCACTAGAGGCTACAATATAACCCATTTTAAAATCTTCCTCTTTGTAAAAAGTCAAACGCATTTTGAACTTATTATACACAAAAATAACATTCTCATCTTCGTCTTTATAATTTCTATCTGGCTTTCCATAAACGGCTTCAACATCTTTTTGTTTCATACCGAAAATGAGTTTATCAATTCCGTTTTTAAGGTTTATTTTCATATATGTAAAATTTATTTTTTAGCGATCAGACCTGTCTGCCGACAGGCAGGTATGTTATCGCCTTTTTACTTAGCAGTGTTTGCTTTCGCAAACTTATTCTTAGTGGCGATTTCATATCTCTAATTTTTGCGCAAAGTTCGCAAACTTTTTCACATCTCGGGCATCTTTAGTCGTTTATAATCTTAAGATTTTACTAAAGCCAAACTGGATAAGATAATTTTTCAGTAAATTTAATATGTAATGTTACTTTAATGATAACAACAATTTTGCTTTAAAAAATCGAAAATACCATGCCCTGTCTAAATTGGTTTTCGAAAAAAAAATTAATTCTTATGAACCTACCTTTCAAAGATAAAAAGTTTATTTTCCTGCTCTTATCAGTTGGTGTCGTAATCGTTTTAGAAATACTATCGCTTTTAGGAATTCATTTGCCAATGCCTTATGCACCATTTATTTTTACTCTTTTCATTATTATCATTGGGCATGAGGTTATCCTTAACGGACTTCAGGCTATTGTTAAACTCAACTTTAGCAGCATCAATTTACTAATGACCATTGCGGTTACTGCAGCCTTATATTTAGGCGAATATCCCGAAGCAGCAGTTGTAATTGTTCTTTATGTTTTAGGCGAACGCTTAGAAGACATTGGACTGGAAAATTCAAAATCGGCGCTGGACGAATTAATTCAAAGCGTACCCAAAACAGCATTTGTAAAAAAACTAAATAAAGAAGTTTCTATTAACGAAATTGAAATTGGCACTGTCATCCAGGTCAAAACCGGCAATATTATTCCTCTGGACGGAAAAATTACTTTTGGAGAAAGTATAATTGACGAATCGGCTATTACCGGCGAACCTATTGCAAAAGAAAAACAAGCAGGCGACACTGTATTTGCCGGCACGCTCAACACCAATGGTTTTATCGAAATAATAACCACCAAACTGGCAAACGATACCACTTTTGCTAAAATTATCCAACTTACATTTGAAGCTGGAGCAGCCAAAAGTGAAACCCAAAAATTCATCCAGCGGTTTTCTAAATTATATACTCCTATAATCATTGGATTAGTCATCATAATTTTTGTGTTTCCCGTTTTTGTGATGGATCAGGATTTTAATCATTGGTTAAAACAAGCCATTACACTATTAGTTATTGCCTGTCCCTGTGCTTTAGTTATTTCAACTCCTGTTGCCATTTATGCCGCTATTGGTAATGCTTCTTCAAAAGGCGCTTTGATAAAAGGCGGAAAATACATTGAAGCCTTAGCCGAAATTAAAGCAATTGCCGTAGACAAAACCAGAACCATTACCTATGGAACCCCTGTGGTTTCAGATGTTTTTCCGCTGATAGGAACCAGCCGAAAAGAATTACTCTCTTGTGCCGCCGGAGCCGAATTATTCTCTGAACATCCTTTGGCCCAAGCCATAATCACTGCAACTAAAAATGAAGGTTTTGAGCCTCATACTGCCAGGGATTTTAAAAGTATCATCGGTAAAGGAGCTACTGCAAGATGTGAAATTTGCCAAGTAGATACCGTACTTGTGGGCAAACTGGAATTCATTAGAGAATACCACGATATTACCGAAGAAGTAGAAGCAATAGAAGCACAATTAGCTACCGAAGGAAAAACAAGTGTATTGGTGAGTTTTGGTAAAGGCGTAGCAGGAATTATTGGTCTTACAGACAAAATCAAACCAGATAGTTTCTCTGCAATACAAGAATTACAGGAACAAAACATAGCCGTGATTATGCTAACAGGCGACAGCGAAAAAGCAGCCCATTATGTCGCAAGACAAGTAGGCATCACAAAGGTATTTGGTGGTTTACTACCTGAAGAAAAATCAGAAGAAATGAAGGCTCTTTTACAACAATATGACAAAGTAGCTATGGTAGGCGACGGAATAAATGACGCTCCTGCACTAGCCTTAAGCACCGTAGGAATAGCCATGGGAGCAGCAGGCAGCGACACCGCCATAGAAACTGCGAATATTGCTTTAATGAACGATCAACTTTCATTAATTCCATTTCTAATTCGATTAAGCAAAAAAACCATCAAACAAATAAAAATCAACACCATTGGTGCTGTAGCTACCAAACTTGTTTTTATTCTCCTTGCCTTTTTTGGATACAGCAATTTAGTCTTAGCCATTGCTGCCGATGTGGGTGTAACCTTAATAGTAGTTTTGTTTAGTTTGAATCTAATGCGATTTGAAAATACCAAAGCTTAAAAACTATTTTTCAACACTTTCAGCAGAAAAAAAGAAGAATAAGACTAACAATCAAGACATTATTCACTAACTTTCCTATTGCAAAAAATCAAAAACAGTCTTTTAGAGTCTTCAATCAAAATAAGAAAACCATGAATATCTCTTTTGGAAAAAAAATATTTCTAGGATTTATCATTAATGTTGTAATTGTCATTGCAGCTGCGTGGATTTTTTTAGCCCGAATAAATTCAGAACGGGATATTACAATAGATGCAAAACTCGAAGCCATCGAAATAGGTTTGTTTGCACTTTCTATTCTGCTGTTAATTGTGGTTTATTTTATCATTAGAAGCCAATTAAAAGCTAAAGAAGCAGCCCAAAAACTATTAGAAGAAAACAAACAACTACTGCAATCTATTATTGACAACACTTCAAATCCTATTTTCATAAAAAAACTAAATGGCGAATATTTATTAATCAACAAGAATTTTGGCGAATTATTTGGAACAACTAACGAACGAATTATTGGTAAAACCGATCTTGATTTTCTACCTAAAGAAATTGCCGAAAGCTATCGAAGTTCGGATTTAGAAGTAGCTAAGAAATTAGTCGAACTAAAATCAGAAGAAAATATTCAGCAAAAAGACGGCGCTCATACCTATATAGCAGTTAAATTCCCTTTGTATGATTCCACAGGAAGGATTTATGCCATCGGAGGCATATCAACCGATATAACCGAAAGGAAAAAACTCGAAGATTCCCTAAAAGCAACAGATGCTTTCTTTAATATGTCTTTCGACATTTTTACCGTGGCCAAAAACGACCATTTTATTAAAATAAATGCTGCTTTTACCAATACCTTAGGCTACACACAAAAGGACATGGATGAAATCAAATTCATGGATCTTACCCATCCTGATGACCGCACTACTTCTGACCAAGTATTAACCGAAATACTAAAAGGAAAAACTGTGATTAGTTTTAAAAACAGAGTCCGCCATAAAGACGGTTCTTACCGATGGCTGGACTGGAACAGTAATATTGATCTGAAAGAAGGAATCATCTATTCAGCAGCCCGCGATATTACCGAAACCGTTGAATTAGGACTAGAACAACAAAAAGCCGTTGATGAACTCTATGAAAACGAAGAAAAACTACGTGTGATTGTAGAAAACATTGGCGAAGGTGTTATTGTAGCCAATGCCGACAAAAAGGTTATTCTTGCTAATTATATGGCCAATGATATTTTTGGAATTGAAGAAGACGATAAAATTTCGATGGATCTCACCACTCATTTCGAGCTCTACTTTCCAGACGAAAAAACCATCTTTCCTGCTCAAAATTTACCTATGGAACGCGCCTTCAATGGAGAAGTAACCGATGATGTAGATGTGGTGCTTTGGGATCCTGCTTCGCGCGAAAAAAGAAGAGTTCTCATTAGCGGCCGTCCTTTAATCGACCAGGACAACAATATTGTAGCTGCCGTTATAACCATTAAAGACATTAGCAAATACAAAAAAATGGAAGAAGAACTCGAAGAAACAGAAACCAAATACCGCAAACTCATTGGTTTTAAAAACGAAGAGAAAGAAGGAGACAAAGACAAGAAAAAACCATTAGAATAGCATAAAAAAAGCGTTAAGTTTTAAAACTTAACGCTTTTGTATTCTTTTTATTCTTCCTCGTACATTTCGTCGTAACGGGCAGGAATTTGTGGATCATAAAGTGGACATTTGAATTCTTCCATGACACCTACTAAAACATCCATTGTTTTGCCTTCTGTTCCGTAACAATCTATTTGAACGGTTTGAGGAGTTGTTTTCACTTGAAAAGCACCTACTCCATCATTATTTTTCCAACTGTTCTCATCTACTCTTTCCCATTTAGAAAACACCGAAGCAATTCGGTTGATAATAACCGCAACAGGAAGTTCTTCTAAACCCTCGATAGTTTCTTGCTCATCGATAGCTTCATAAACCTCTTGATGGTTTAAATAAACACCTTCTAAATAATTCCAAAAAAGTAATTCGTACATCTTTTTATTTTTTAGCCCCGATAGTAGCGACATCCTTTATATTTTTTCTTTAAAAAGATAAAGATATAGCGATAGCGGGATTAGCTTCTAGCCTATATTAATATTCGAAAGTACCGTATTCGCTGGAAATAGTCAATTTCTTAGTATCAGCAGCTTCAACACGACCTACAATTTGCGCATTAACATTGAACGATTTTGAAATAGCAATAATATCCTGTGCAACGGCTTCAGGAACATAAATTTCCATACGATGTCCACAGTTGAAAACCTGATACATTTCTTTCCAATCCGTTTTTGATTGTTCCTGAATTAATTTGAACAATGGAGGAACTGCAAATAAATTGTCTTTTATAATATGTAAATTATCTACAAAATGTAAAATCTTAGTTTGCGCTCCACCACTACAGTGCACCATTCCGTGAATTTCATTCGAAGAATATTGATCTAAAATTTTCTTGATAATTGGTGCATAAGTACGTGTTGGCGAAAGCACTAATTGTCCGGCATCAATTGGAGAATTCTCCACCGCATCGGTCAATTGTACCTGACCTGAATAAATTAATTCTTCAGGAACTGCAGCATCGTAACTTTCAGGATATTTTGTTGCCAAATATTTCCCAAAAACATCATGACGAGCCGATGTTAATCCGTTACTTCCCATTCCGCCATTATAGCTTTTTTCATAAGAAGCCTGACCGAAAGATTCCAATCCAACGATTACATCACCTGCTTTAATATTTGCATTATCAATTACCTTAGAACGTTTCATTCGAGCCGTAACAGTAGAATCAACAATAATTGTTCGAACGATATCACCTACATCGGCAGTTTCTCCACCAGTAGAATGAATACTCACTCCAAAAGAAGCCAACTCTTGAATTAATTCTTCAGTTCCGTTGATAATTGCCGAAATTACTTCGGCAGGAATTAGGTTTTTATTTCTTCCAATTGTTGAAGAAAGTAAAATATTATCCGTTGCTCCTACACATAATAAATCGTCAATATTCATGATTAATGCATCCTGGGCAATTCCTTTCCAAACCGAAATATCCCCTGTTTCTTTCCAATACATGTAAGCCAATGAGGATTTAGTTCCCGCTCCATCGGCGTGCATAATAAGACAATAATCATCGTCTTGGGTTAGATAATCAGGGACAATTTTACAAAATGCCTGAGGAAACAATCCTTTATCTATATTTTTTATAGCATTATGTACATCTTCTTTGGATGCCGAAACACCACGTTGCGCATATCTTTTTGAAGTATCTGAACTCATGAATTGTAATTGTGTAGTTGCAATGGAGCAACTTGGTTTTGCGGCAAAGATAATTATTTTTTTGGGTTTATCCCGTCCCATTCTTCTATGCGTTTTCTAAAATCTGCAATCATTATTCAGAATCCCATTTTATTTCACTAAATTTAATATAGAATACTAAAAACCAATTCGATATATAAAAAAATCAGATTTCAAAACACAATAAAGTGGAAACCAGCGACCACGATAAAAAACGGGGCTATTCCGAAAAGCCAAAAGAGTAGGAAACTAAATTTTTAAAAGATGCCAAAATATGTAATTGAAAGAGACTTACCTGGCGCAGGCAACCTTAACGCAGAACAGCTCAAAGGTATTTCACAAACTTCCTGCGAGGTATTGAACAAAATGGGACCTGAAATCCAATGGGTAAACAGTTTTGTAACAACAGACAAAATCTATTGTGTTTACATTGCCAAGAATGAAGAAATGGTTCGCGAGCATGCCAAACTAGGCGGATTTCCGGCGAATTCGGTAAGCAAAGTATCCACAATTATTGACCCAACGACTTCTGAATGAATCACATTATCAATGAAATCAGTTTCACAAAAAAAACAAATCCTTAACAACAAATTAAAAAATGCCTATCCAAAACGAATAGGCATTTTCTACAATAAACTATATCTTAATTACTTAGTAAACAATAATTCTCTGTATTTAGTTAGTGTCCATAATTCATTATCAACTAACAACTCTAATTTATCACAGTGATTTCTAATGATTTCAAAATAAGGTTTTACTTTATTACAATAAGCTTCTGCTGTTTTTTGAGCGTTATCAAGAGCATTCGCATTTTTTCTTTCGTTACGCATCTCCTCTACTTTTGCATTAATACCTTCGATATGAGTAGAAATTTCTTTTATCAAACCAATTTGCTCTTTAGCAATCGATTCAAATTCTTTTCCAAAAATATCTTTCAAACCTTTTACATTTTCAATCAAAGTGTTTTGATAACGAATGGCTGTTGGGATAACATGATTTTTCGAAATATCTCCTAAAACCCTGCTTTCAATTTGGATTTTCTTAGTGTACTCCTCCAATTCAATTTCGTAGCGTGCTTCTACTTCCACATGATTCATAATTCCTAATTCAGAAAACAAATCAAGCGCTTGTTTTGATGCTCTCGCTTTTAGGGCTTCAGGTGTTGTTTTAAAATTACTCAATCCTCTTTTCTTAGCTTCTTTTTCCCAAGCTTCGCTATAACCGTCACCTTCAAAAAGAATATCTTTAGAAACCTTGATATATTCTCTCAAGACATTAAAAATTGCATCGTCTTTTTTCATTGCTTTTGAATCAATCAAAGCATCCACTTCTACTTTAAAATCTCTTAATTGCTTAGCAACAATAGTATTTAAAGTTGTCATCGCATTCGAGCAGTTTGCCGAAGAACCTACTGCTCTGAACTCAAATTTATTTCCTGTAAACGCAAATGGAGAAGTTCTGTTTCTATCGGTATTATCTAAAATTACCTCTGGAATTTTCCCAACTACATTTAATTTCAAATCGGTTTTTTCTTCTGGCGATAATTTACCTGTGGTTACACTTTCTAATTCGGCCAAAACCTTCGTTAATTGTTCTCCAATAAATACAGAAATAATTGCCGGTGGCGCTTCATTTGCTCCTAAACGATGGTCATTACTAGCCGTTGCAATTGAAGCACGCAACAATTCTTCGTAATCATTTACCGCTTTGATGGTATTGATAAAGAAAGTCAGGAACTGCAAATTACTCATTGGCGTTTTACTTGGACTCAAAAGATTCACTCCGGTATCAGTTGCCAATGACCAGTTATTGTGCTTCCCGGAACCATTCACTCCTTTAAAAGGTTTTTCATGTAGCAACACTTTAAAGTCATGACGTTCGGCGACTTTTTGCATAATATCCATCAGAAGACAGTTATGATCCACTGCTAAATTAGTTTCTTCAAAAATCGGTGCCAATTCAAATTGATTAGGCGCCACCTCATTATGACGGGTTTTAACCGGAATTCCAAGCAACATACATTCTTGTTCCAAATCACGCATATAAGTCAACGCACGAGTAGGAATAGAACCAAAATAATGATCATCTAATTGTTGCCCCTTTGCAGAAGTGTGTCCTAGCAAAGTTCTTCCTGTCATCATCAAATCAGGACGGGAATGAGCCAAAGCCTTATCTACCAAAAAATATTCTTGTTCCCAACCTAAGGTTGCTGTAACTTTTTTTACATTTTTATCAAAATAACGACAAACCTCAGTAGCCGCTTCATCCATAACAGCCAAAGCTCTTAACAAAGGAATTTTATTATCTAGAGCTTCTCCTGTATAAGAAATAAAAACAGTAGGAATACACAAAGTAGTACCGTAAATAAAAGCCGGTGAAGTTGGATCCCAGGCTGTATAGCCTCTGGCTTCAAAAGTATTTCTAATACCTCCGTTAGGAAAACTGGACGCATCTGGTTCTTGTTGCACTAACTGGGCACCTCCAAATTTCTCTACCGGATCACTTCCATCATAAGAAGTTTCAAAAAAAGCGTCATGCTTTTCAGCAGTAGTTCCTGTAAGTGGTTGAAACCAATGCGTATAATGTGTAACTCCCTTAGTTAAAGCCCACTCTTTCATACCCATGGCAATATAATCAGCCAGTTTTCTATCTATTTTAGTACCGTGTTGGATTGCTCCCTGCACAGCTTTATAAGCATCTGAAGTCAAATATTGCTTCATTGCTTTTTCATTAAACACATTCGAACCAAAAATGGTTGATTTTCTATTTGCCTCTTCAAAATGAATTGCTTTTCTATTTGAAGCCTCTCTTAGCGCCTGAAAACGTATTGTTGACATTATTAAGGTATTTTTTAAACTGTTAATAATCAATGTTTATAATTTAAAAACACAAAGATAAAGAATCTTACACTAAAATAGCCCGCTAAGCCATTATCAAATTATATTTTATTTAGCTCCAAAATTGCTATTTTTTAAATATACCCCCTACCAAAATATAGTAATGTGAAAAATAACATCCATTCAAACAAAAGACACCCCAAGGTTTTCAGCACTAAAAAAAATATTCTATATTTGCAACTCAATTTAAATCAAGAAAATTAATTTATATTATTATGGCAAAAATAAAGTTAGAGTACCTTTGGTTAGATGGATACGAACCAACTCAAAATCTTAGAAGTAAAACTAAAGTTGAAGAGCACGAAAATTTTAAAGGAACTTTAGAAGAAATCGGAAACTGGTCTTTTGATGGTTCATCTACAAGACAAGCTGAAGGTGGATCTTCTGATTGTTTATTAGTACCAGTTGCTATCTATCCAGATCCAACTCGTATCAACGGATGGTTAGTAATGACTGAAGTTATGAATGCTGACGGTACTCCTCACTCATCAAACGGAAGAGCTACTATCGACGATGATGGAGATTTCTGGTTTGGTTTCGAACAAGAGTATTTCATCATGGATACTAAAACTTTATTACCATTAGGTTTCCCTGTAGGAGGATACCCTGCACCACAAGGGATGTACTACTGTTCAGTAGGTGGAAAAAACACACACGGAAGAAATTTAGTTGAAGAGCACGCTGATTTATGTATCGCTGCAGGAATCAACTTTGAAGGAATCAACCAAGAGGTTGCTTGTGGACAATGGGAATTCCAATTATTCGCTAAAGGAGCTAAAAAAGCTGGAGACGAAATCTGGGTTGCTCGTTACTTATTAGACCGTTTGACTGAGAAATATGGTTACTATATTGAATACCACCCAAAACCACTAGGTGATACTGACTGGAATGGTTCAGGTATGCACGCTAACTTCTCTAACGAAGTATTAAGAACATGTGGTTCTCAGGAAATTTACGAAAGAATCTGTGAGGCTTTCCGTCCTGTAACTAAAGAGCACATTGCTGTTTACGGAGCTTACAACGAGCAACGTTTAACTGGTAAACATGAAACTGCTTCTATCAATGACTTCTCTTACGGAGTATCTGACAGAGGATGTTCTATCCGTATTCCTTTAATGACTGTTCAAAAAGGATGGAAAGGATGGTTAGAAGACAGAAGACCAGCTTCAAACGGTGACCCATACAAAATCGCTGCAAGAATTATCAAAACAGTTAAATCTGCATTGTAATTCCTTTTTATACAATTCAAAAGTGCTTTCAGAAATGAAAGCACTTTTTTTTATGTCATAAGTCAAATTCCTTTATTAAAAGTAAAACACAAAAAAGTATCTTTGTAAAAACACAAAACTGACACCATGATAGTTTGGATTTGCTTTATAAGTGCTATTTTATTATTTCTGGCTTTAGACTTAGGAATTCTCAACAAAACCCCACATGAAATCAGCTCAAAAGAAGCCGGGAAATGGACTGGAATTTGGGTTTCATTATCTTTCCTGTTTTCGGCAGTAGTCTATTGGCTATACCAAAATAATTATGTCGAAAATCCAGACAAATTAAAACCTCTGGTAGCTTCAATGAAATTCATTACGGGTTATCTAATCGAACTCTCCCTTAGTATCGATAACATTTTTGTAATTGCGATTATCTTTTCTTCTTTCAGAATTCCTAAAAAATACCAACACCGCGTATTATTTTGGGGAATCATTGGTGCTATTATTTTCAGAGGTCTTATGATCTATTTTGGCGTCTTGATCATCAACAAATTCGCTTGGACAGCTTATTTATTTGGTGCGTTTTTAATTTACACAGCCATCAAAATGTTCTTTACAAAAGAGGATCACGAATACGACCCTCATAATTCAATGATATACAAATTCTTAAGAAAACTAACACCTATTACAACAAAAATTGACGGTGAGCATTTTTTTATAAAAATTAAAAACATCAATACCGCCACTCCTTTATTTGTTACCTTAATTCTTATTGAAGTAATGGATGTCATTTTTGCACTAGATAGTGTACCGGCTATTTTAGCGATAACTTCAGATCCTTTT
Source organism: Flavobacterium sufflavum (assembly GCF_004016525.1). GTDB lineage: Bacteria > Bacteroidota > Bacteroidia > Flavobacteriales > Flavobacteriaceae > Flavobacterium > Flavobacterium sufflavum. The sequence goes on along the minus strand of NZ_SACJ01000016.1, from coordinate 2,700 downwards.
CTTGTATTTAGTTCGAATATTTTTGCCATCTTAGGATTACGTTCTATGTATTTCTTTTTAGCCAATATGCTCGAAAAATTCAGTTATCTGGAGTACAGCCTGATTGCCATATTAAGCTTTGTAGGACTAAAAATGTTGTTACACGATTTTATCAATCTGCCGGAATGGGCTTCCTTATCATTTATTGCAGTTGCTCTATTATCAGGAATTATTGCTTCAATACAAAAGGAAAAACGAAGCCAAAAAGCATAAAAACAAAAAAAGGAAATCAAGAGATTTCCTTTTTTTTATATTTCTATTAAGCTTACAATTTTACTTTTTGAACCTGACTTTCACTAATTTTCAAAGTATTCATTACTTCATTATAATTACTGGTATCCATAGAAGCTGCTAAAACCGAAGGAACAATTACTACTCTAAAAGTCTGATTATTGATATATCCGGGTGTATCTAACAAATTATAAGTTCCTCTGGCAGTAATTATAAAATCTACTTTACTAAAATCATAATCATAATCCAATTCCTGTCCATTATCAAAATAAATAGTTCTTGGAATTAATTGCCAAACCGGAGTAGTCGAATTAATCAAAGTTGTTAATCGATAAATCAAAACAGTTTCATCATCATATAAATTCCCTCCAATCTCATACTGAAAAGTACTTTTAAAATTATACTCATTATTAGCCACCTTAGCTAAATTAACATTCTTTATTTCGAAAGCTTCGGGAATAGTATCATTATCTTCTTGAAAGTTATCCTCAGTAGTACAACTAGAAATAGCTAAAAAGCTAACAAATGCGAAAAGTGTGATTATTTTTTTCATGGTAATAAATTTAAATGGTTAAGGTTTAAAATCAGTTATTCATTAATTGTGCCAAAGTTTATTTTTAATCAAGATTTCTACTTTACATCAATTATAAAACTACTACCAATAAAAAAGCACCCGCTATAAAACGGGTGCTCCATTAAATTAGATTTACTATTTAAGCTATTTAGCCGCGGATATTACATCATGAGTTGTAGATCCTTGACTAGTAGTCAATCTTATATAGAAAATCTGTTGTTGTTCGCTATTAAAATTATAGTCTAATGTAATTACCGTACCATTAGAACATTTGGCTTGTGCTTTAGTATAAACCAATTGATTTTTACTATCAAACACTTCAATTGTCACATCAGAAGTATAACCAAAAGTACATTGAACTAACAATTGACCATCAATCGGAACTGGATAAGATATAAAACCGGCAGTTTCAGCTATTTTTGCTGTAGTCACAGAAGCAGTAATAGAAGAAGTATCCCCGTTACATCTTGGCACATCATAACCTATAAAGATTTTACAACCATCAAAAGCATTATTGATTTTATCAACCACATCTGCTATAGTCTCAAGAGGCACACCAACTAGATCTCCTCCTAAAGCTTTATTTGCCAATGCAAATAATCCTTGCACAGTTGCATTACCATTTAATTCAGTAATCACATTACTTGGAATTTCATAATAATGGTAGTCATTAATAACCTTAACAAAATTACCAAATTCATCATAAATACATTGACGAGTTTTTGCAATATCAGATCCACAACCTCCTTCAGCATCCGCGGTAACTAACACACCAGCTTGTAATTCAAAATCACTAAGAGCTCCATTAATGCCTATATTAAGACCTAAAGTGATCGTTTGAGCCAATAAAGTATTATTAAGAGTTCCTTTTTTAGTCAAATAGCTGGCTGGGAAAAATGGATCACTTATAAAGTAACTACCTGTTAATGCATAACTACCTCCTCCTCCTCCAGGTAATTTGTCTATTATAGCCAATATATCTGCCTGAGTGTTACTAAGTTTCACATTATTTAACCCTGAACCTATTACCATTGTTCCTGGAATTCCAGGATAAGATCCTAAAGCTCTTGCTATAAGTTCTTGGGTGGTATATAGCTTAAATTCGCCAGGATTATTAGGATCAGGCGCACATGATTTACCTCTATCATTACCATAATAACCTTGAGTATAAGTACATAATGGACCACCACAAACTTCAGTAGCGACATCCACACTATTGCTTGAACCCGGACAGTTTGTTGGAGCGGCACCTGTAGAAACAACATTGTAGTTTGTTCCTGCATTTAGACCAGTCCATGATAGAGCCGAACCTGTACCTCCTTTTGGAGCCTGAACATTAGTCGTACCTATTCTTAACTGATAACTCACTCCTGATTGTGAAGTACTAGAACTTACCGTTCCTGTTCCTTGTGCAGAAGCACAAATTGAACTTCCTGTCAAGACTAGAGCCACTGGATTAGCAATCTCAGTTATATTGACACTGTTACTTGAACCTGGACAGTTGGTTGGAGCGGCACCTGTAGAAACCACATTATAAGCTGCACCTGCATTTAGACCTGTCCATGTAAGAGCAGCACCTGTACCTGCTTGTGGTGCTTGTACGTTAGTCGTACCTATTCTTAACTGATAGCTTACTCCTGATTGTGAAGTACTAGAACTAACTGTGCCTGTGCCTGGATTAGAAGCACAAATAGAACTTCCGGTTAATACAAGAGCAACTGGATTAGCAACCTCAACAATATTCACACTATTGCTTGAACCCGGACAATTCGTTGGAGCAGCACCTGTAGAAACCACATTATAGTTTGTTCCTGCATTTAAACCAGTCCATGATAGAGCCGAACCTGTACCTGCTT
>NZ_SACJ01000015.1 GCF_004016525.1 Flavobacterium sufflavum | reverse complement strand
GTTTGGCGGTAAACCGTTCCAAATGGAAAATTGCATATGCAGATAGTGAAGAGGTTTCGGTAGGAAATTATTCGGCTGAAAAAATATTCGACCAGCAGGAATCTACTTTTTGGTCAACTGCCTGGACGGTTTCAAAAACGCCACATCCGCATCAGCTAGTGGTAAATATGGATGATAATGTAAAAATAAAAGGTTTTAGATATTTACCCCGCACCGATAAAAGCACTAATGGTAATGTAAAATCCTATCGTTTTTATATTAAACCGAATTTGTTTTCTATTAAAAAATAAAATTATAATCTAATGAAAAAATACAGTTACGTCTGTTTACTTTTTGCAATCTTATTCTCTTTAAGCAGTTTTAATGCTAAGCCTAAGGATGAGGTGATTCATTTGGAAGGCAATTGGCATTTTGAAATTGACCGAAAAGATGAAGGAATTGCCCAAAAGTGGTACAATCGTAATCTTTCTGATAAGATTCATTTGCCAGGTTCTATGGCGGAATTCTTAAAGGGAGATGAAATCACTTTGAAAACCAAGTGGACAGGATCTATTTATGACAGTTCTTTTTATTTTATTCCAAGATTCGAAAAATACCGCCAACCGGGAAACATACATATTCCGTTTTGGCTGACTCCAGTCAAGCATTATGTGGGAGCAGCCTGGTATCAGAAAGGAGTGAATATTCCGGCGAATTGGAAAGGCAAGCGAATTTTACTTCATTTGGAAAGAGCACATATTGAAACCAGAGTTTGGGTAAACGACAGGGAAGTGGGTTTGCAAAATTCGTTGGTAGCACCGCATGTTTATGATTTGAGTCCGTATCTTTCTACAGGAAAACAGCGTATTTCTATTCGAATTGATAATAGTATTAAAAAAATAAATGTTGGACCCGATTCACACAGTATCACTGATCATACCCAGGGAAACTGGAATGGAATCATCGGCAAAATTGCGTTGGAAGCTATTTCTCCAGTTTATATAGACGATGTTCAGATTTATCCTGATGTAAAAAACAGAAAAGCCCGTGTGAAGATTACGGTCAATAATAGCACTGCAAATAATTTTAACGGAAAGATTACAATAGCTGCAAAAAGTTTCAACTCTAAGGTTTCAGACCAAACCCAGGAGGTTTCAACTACGCTTTCGGTATCTAAACAGGGAGACAAAACAATTCAACTCGAATTGCCTTTTGGAAAAGGAATGCTGACTTGGGACGAATTTGATCCTGCTTTGTATAATTTAGATGTACAATTGATTTCCAAAGGAATAAATGCTTCTAAAAAAGTTCAGTTTGGAATGCGTGAATTCAAAATAGTAGGAAACCGATTTTTGATCAATGGTAATCCAGTTTTCTTGAGAGGAACAGTTCATAATTGTGAATTTCCGTTAACGGGATATCCGGCAACCACTGTCGAGGCTTGGGAAATTATATTAAAAAAAATAAAGTCTTATGGTTTTAATCACGTACGTTTTCATTCGTGGTGTCCGCCAGAAGCGGCTTTTATTGCAGCCGATAAAGTAGGGCTTTATTTGCAACCCGAAGGTCCTAGCTGGCCTAATCATGGTCCAAAAATAGGATTGGGTCAGCCAGTAGATCAATTTTTGTATGACGAAACTACCCGAATGGCAAAGGAGTACGGTAATTATGCTTCGTTTACGATGTTGTCGGCAGGAAATGAACCGGCAGGAAATCAGGTGAAATACCTTAACGAATTTGTTGATTTCTGGAAAGCAAAGGATAATCGAAGAGTGTATACCGGAATGTCGGTAGGAGGAAGCTGGCCTGTAGTTCCAAATGTAGAATATCAGGCTCGTGGCGGTGTAAGAGGTTTGAAATGGGAAAAAATGCCGGAAACAGAATCTGACTTTAGCTCCGGAATTGAACCTTTTAAAGTTCCTTTTGTGTCTCACGAAATTGGTCAGTATTGTGTTTTTCCAAATTTCGAAGAGATTAAGAAATACAAAGGTGTTTACAGAGCCAAAAATTTTGAAATGTTCCGTCAGGATTTAGCAGATCACAATATGGGTGATCAAAGCAAAGACTTTTTGAATGCTTCCGGAAAATTACAGGTTTTATGCTATAAAAACGAAATCGAAAAAATGTTGAGAACACCCGGTTATGCAGGTTTTCAGGCATTAGGCTTACAGGATTTTCCTGGTCAGGGAACAGCTTTGGTAGGAGTGTTGGATGCTTTCTTTCAGGAAAAAGGATATGTAACATCACAAGAGTATTCTCGTTTTTGTAATTCAACGGTTCCTTTGGCAAAGATTTCAAAGTTTGTATACAATAACGGAGAAACTTTCAAAGCCGAAATAGCGCTGTTCCATTCAGGGAAAACGCCATTACAAAATGCGGTAATCAGTTGGACGATTAAAAACGAAAAAGAAGATGTACTTTCTTCGGGAAATTTTGATCCAAAAACATACGAAAACGGAAATGGCATTTTAGTTGGAAATCTTAGTTTTCCATTAGCTGATATTAAAATTGCTTCAAAATTGAATCTGGAAGTGAAAGTCAATGGTACTGCTTTTGCCAACGATTGGAATTTTTGGGTTTATCCAAATAGAAAACCTGAAATATCGTCTTCTATTTATTACACTACAGTGCTAGATGATAAGGCCAAAGAAGTACTAAATAATGGAGGTAAAGTATTCTTGAACGCTGCAGCGAAAGTGGTGAAAGGAAAAGAAGTAGAAATGCATTTTCTTCCTGTTTTCTGGAATACGTCCTGGTTTAAAATGCGTCCTCCTCATGTTACAGGAATGCTAATTCAGGATAAGAGTCCTGCTTTTGCAGATTTTCCAACGAGTTTTCACAGTGATTTACAGTGGTGGGATATTCAAAACCGTGCCCAGGTAATGAATTTGGAAGATTTCCCGGCTGATTTTCGTCCGCTAATTCAACCTATTGATACCTGGTTTATGAATCGCAGACTGGCTTTAGTATTTGAAGCACAAGTAGGAAAAGGAAAAATTATAGTAAGTAGTGCTAATTTAGGACCGGATGTTCAAGATAAACCTGCTTCGAGAGAATTGTTTTTCTCACTTCAGAATTATATGAATTCAAATCAATTCAATCCTAAAAACCAATTAAGTATTGATGTGATACAGGATATTTTTGTAAGTCCTTCAAAAGAACAATTTAAGACTTATACCAAAGACAGCCCTGATGAATTGAAACCCAATTCAAATCAGAATAAGGTGAAGTAAATAAAATTGTAGCTGTAGAATGAAATTTATTTAATCAAACAGTCTATAATTTTTAAAATAAGAAGGAGTTAAAATATTGTTTTTCGATATTTTAACTCCTTTTGTTTTATTAGCTATCAAATGGTTTCGTTAAGATTAAAGTTGATAATTGAATCTTACCATTTTTAATCGATGGAATAATACTAATTATAATTCAAGAATTTTTATATAATTTTACAACCTATGTATGAAATATTTCAAAAATATCTTGACGAAAAGACGATTCTGACAAAGGCAGAATCAGAACTTATACAATCATTTGCAATTATTAAAAAACTGCGTAAAAGACAATACTTGCTACAGGAGGGTGATATTTGGAAGTATGATGCTTTTATCACAAGCGGTTGCTTACGGACTTATTCTGTTGATGAAAAAGGGAGTGAACATGTGAATAGTTTTAGCATCGAAAAGTGGTGGACAGGGGACAGGGAAAGTTTAATGTTTCAACAGCCATCCCGATTTAATATAGATGCCATTGAAGACAGTGAATTAATATTATTTACACATGATAATTTTGAGTTTTTGTGCAGAGAGATTCCTGCCTTTAATAATATGGTTAATACAATTTTACAAAAAAGCTTTATAGCTGCACAAAACCGAATTCAGGCCTCGCTTAGTTTAACAGCGGAAGAAAAGTACCTTAATTTTATAACTAAATATCCCGGATTTGCTTCAAGAATTCCTCAGACTATGATTGCTTCTTATCTGGGGATGACACCAGAAACACTAAGTCGAATACGGAAACAAACAGCAAAAAAATAATTAATAATATCAAGGAGCTTTTAAGCTCCTTTTTTTATGCCATATTCAAAACACTTGATCTATATCAAGTTTTTACTTATTTCTAATCAATGCCCAGGTTTTGCATTCTGCGCAACTTTGTAATGTTCAAAAGAAACAATATAAACATTATAAAATTAGAAATCATGTCAAAAACAATTTTCATTACAGGTACAAGTACAGGCTTTGGTAAACTTACTGCTATTACATTAGCTAATGCAGGTCATTCGGTAATTGCAGGAATGCGCAATACAAAAGATAAAAATGCTGAAGTAGCCAAAGAACTCTCCCAACTTTCAAACATTGAAGTAGTAGATATTGACATTACAGATGATACTTCAGTTAATCAGGCCTTTGAAAAGGTAATTAGCAAATACGGTAAAATTGACGTATTAATCAATAATGCTGCCGTAAGTGGTTTTGGTTTATTAGAGGGATATTCAATCGATCAGGTTAGTAAAATGTTTGATGTAAATGTTTACGGTGTACTTCGTACTTATCAGGCTGTGCTTCCTTCAATGCGAAAAGAAAAAAATGGTCTTATCATCAACATCACTACTGGTGCAAGTGGTCATACACTTCCTTTTATGATTCCTTACATATCTTCAAAATTGGTAGTGGAAAGTATTACTGAAGGCTTACAAGACGAGCTTGCTGATTACGGAATTGAAAACGTAAGTATACAGCCTGGTGTATATCCTACAGAAATGAACAATGGTTCAAAAGCCGGTATCCATGCTGATAAACAGGAAATCATAGAACAATATGGTAATGCTGCTACAGAAAAATTTAATGCATTAGGAGCTTCACTTTTTGGTAAGATGGCTCAGTATGATATGAATCCTCAAACTATTGCTGATGGAATACTGGAATTGGTTACAATGAAAAAAGGAGAACGACCTCTTCGCTTTCCGCTTGATGCCATTGCTCAGGGAACAGATAAAGAATTTATTGAGGCACGTGCAACTATTAAAGCTAAATGGTTGGCAGCTTATAGTAATTAATTCTTTTTAACAATTTTAAAATAATATACAATATAATTAAGTCATGAAAACAAATAATAAATCAAATCAGAAATTACAAACCTCTGCAATTGCTTTACTGAATTTAGTTTTGTTCTTTTCAACTTCTGAAAAGACAGAGGCACAAAATAGAGCGAATATAGTAGGTATAGACCACATAGGGGTAAATGTCCCGGATATGAATCAGGCTATAGGATTTTTTACAGATGTACTGGGATTTTCTCCAGTGACCACATTAGGACCAATTCCGTTGGATGACAACTGGAAAAAGACAAATCATTTGCAGGCCGGAACAGGTCCGGTTACAATAAAAATGGTAAAAGCGGGTACAGGTGCCAACATTGAATTATTCGAATACAAAGAGAATAAAGGCAGTACTAAACATCCTGGTGGAGATGACATCGGAGCAAGTCATATCGCTTTTTATACTGATAATATTAAGCAAAGTGTTGAATATTTGAAAAGTAAAGGCGTTCAGTTTCTTGGCGAGCCGTTCTTGATGCCATCTGGAGATACAGAAGGCGAAAGTTGGGTGTATTTTTTAACACCTTGGGGCTCTAAAATGGAATTGGTATCCTATCCCAATGGTAAAGGCTACGAAAAAAACAAACCTGCTACACTTTTATGGTCGCCCAAAAATTCTCTTGGTGAATTCAATTTATCGAAAAACAATACGGAAACTATATCTGAATCAGCAATTCGTTCTTTAGTAGAAACACATCTTGCAATCTGGAATGAAAAAGATGTAAAAAAGCGCGAAGCTTTGATGAAAAAAGTCTATGCTGATACTATTGAAATGGTAGATAGTCACTTCATTGCAATAGGTCATACCGACATCAACGGATTTATTGAAGGATTACATAAAAAAAATCCAAATTCCAGATTTTCTCATATCAAGGCAATTGATGTCAATCATAATGTTGCGCGACTTTATTGGCAAAATGGCTCGTTTGAAGAGCCTGATGCTACAACAGGAATGGATCTTTTTATTTTTGAAAATGGAAAAGTTAACCGCTTATATGTTTTTGTTGACGATAAAAGATAAATCAAAACTATTCCTGGAATCTATCGGTTAATTTCCAAGTATGATTAAAGATTGATTAACAATAACAATAAATAGTATGAAAAATTTAATAAAAACAGGGACTTCAACAAATCATGATAAGACTCAAACGACAACTATTACAGTGAGTGCTTATTACCGGGTTCATCCCAATGACAGACAAACTTTTATTGATGCTGTTGTGCCGGAAATGATTGCCGCAAATAAATTAGAAGGCTGTATTTATTATGCCTTTTCACAGGATCTTACTGATGAAAATACTTTCCATCTTTTGGAAGGTTGGGCAGATGAGGAAGCATACGAACGTCACGAAAATTCAGAAACATTTTTAACGGCTTTAACTACAGTTGTAAAAAATGTACAGATACTCGACCGTCAAGGGGTACGTTATGATGTTTCTAAAATTCATATTGATGACCCACGAGGTAAGGTGTCTTAAAAAAGATATTTTGAAAGAAAGGTTTTTAAAGTGACTTGAAAATAGAATTAAGAGATTTTAAATTAATTCCCTTTTATTTCATTAAGTTTTTTAGATAAAAAAGAAAACCGAAAATCATTGATTTTCGGTTTTTGTGTATTTGATGGGATTACAATCGAACATCTTATTTCTTTTTTAGCTTTTTTGATAGTTTATAATTCAGTTAAAATAATCCATTATTTGTAAAATGTCCCCCCATACAATGTGAATTGCCCACGCTGTTGTTTGTTAAAGGTCTTTCTTTTGTAGTTTAATATATGACACGGGTTTCCTACCAAAGCAAATCAAAGTTTACCGTTTTTAGTCTAATTAAATATTTACTCAATTGAGAAAATAATTTAACAGCCATTTTAATGGCTTGAATTATTATAAAAATTATAAAAAACCAATAAATATTACATATGAAAACAATTTACAAATTTATTTTAATAGCAGTTATTGGGAGTTTAACTCCCTTATTAGTTTATGGTAATTCTAAAGACAGAATTGTTGTTGCTCTTGATGGAAGTGGGGATTATATAAGTATTCAAGAGGCTATTAATTCGGTTCCAGCTAATCAGAAAAAGCAAACAGTCATTTATATAAAAAATGGTTTATACAATACAGAGAAAATCTTAGTTCCGACTGATAAAGAAAACATTACTCTAAAAGGAGAGAACCGTGAAAAAACGATTATAAGTTATCATATCTACGATTGTAAAGAAGGATTAAATAATAAATGTCCTGCCGAAGATGTGGCAAAATGGACTGGACAAACAATTAGAACATCTGCAACTATTTCCATTCAAGGGGATGGTTTTAGAGCTGAAAATATAACATTTCAAAATACAGCGGGTGCGGTAGGACAAGCATTAGCAATTTTTGTCACTTCAGATAGAAATGTATTCGTTAGTTGTAATTTTTTAGGATACCAGGACACTATGTTATTAGGTAAAGATGGAACAAGAAGTTATTTTAAAAACTGTCTTGTTTTAGGAAGAACAGATTACATCTATGGTGGAGGAATTGGATATTTTGATTCTTGTGAAATCAAAAGTTTCGGCGGTGGGTGGATTACAGCACCTAGTACTCCCAAAGGGCAGGTTTATGGATTTGTTTTTTATAATTGTAAGCTTAGTTTTTCCACGAATAGTCCTAGAAATAATGACGATAATCAAACAGTTAGCTTAGGGCGTCCCTGGCATAATTACCCTAAAGTAGCATGGATAAATTGTTATATGGGAAAAGAAATAAATCCTTTAGGTTGGCCTACAATTTGGAATATGGATTATGCTTCTACAAGTAAAGATTTGCATTTGTATGAATATAAAAATAGAGGAGAGGGAGCAGATATTTCTAAACGTTCTAAATGGGCAGGTTTGAAAGAGATAACTTCATCTGAAGCAACTTTGTTTTCAGTAGAAAATGTATTAAAAGGAACAGATAATTGGAATCCAAAAGAGGATAAGATTTAGAAATAAGATTTATGAAAAAACAATTCTTAATAATTTTGAGCATTATGATTTTTGGAAATTCTTATGCCCAAAAAGATCTAACTTTATGGTATAATAAACCTTCAAAAGCATGGACAGATGCTATGCCATTGGGAAATGGAAGGCTTGGTGCCATGGTATATGGAGTTCCACAATCAGATACCATTCAAGTTAATGAAGATACTTTTTGGTCAGGAAGTCCGTATCAAAATACAAATCCTAACGCTAAAAAAAGTTTAAAAACCATTCAGGATTTTATTCAGAAAGGCAATTATATTGAAGCTCAAAAATTAGCTTTAAGTGATATTATAGCCGATCGGAAAATTACTTCTCATGGGCAAGTATATCAGTCTATTGGGAATCTGGTTTTAAATGTTCCGGGTCATGAAAAATTTGAAGACTTTTATAGAGAACTGGATTTGAAAACTGCTATTGCCACCACAAAATATAAAGTTGATGGTGTTCGTTTCCAACGAGAAGTGTTTACCTCTTTTCCTGATCAACTTATCATAATTCGTCTTACAGCCGATAAAAAGGGAGCCATTAGTTTTAATACATCATTTGCAGGACCATTAAAGACTAATATGGTAACAGTAACTTCTGTTGTACCTGATAACCAAAGTAAATTGCTTGTCGTAAACGGTAAATGTGCCAGAGATAAAGAAGAAAACATTCCAAATCTGTTAAATTTTAATGCCCAAATTAAGGTAGAAATTAAAGGAGGAATTCAGGAAAAAGAAGGAAACTCAATAACAGTTAAAAATGCTGATGAGGCTATAATTTATATTTCAGTTGCTACTAATTTTAAGAACTATAAAGACATTTCCGGAGATGCCGAAAAACGTGCCAAGGATTATTTATTTAAATTTTCGAAAACGTATCAAAAGGCTAAGGAAGATCATATTGTGGCTTATCAGAAGCAGTTTAATAGAGTACAATTAGATTTGGGAAAATCACCTCAAATGACTAAACCCACAGATCAAAGGATTTCAGAGTTCTCTAAAGCTGATGACCCTAATTTAGTGTCCACATATTTTCAGTTTGGTCGTTATTTATTAATTAGTTCTTCTCAGCCGGGTTCTCAACCAGCTAATTTACAAGGTATATGGAATCCTAATGCAGGGCAATATCCGGCTTGGGATAGTAAATATACAACCAATATTAATGTTGAGATGAATTATTGGCCTGCCGAAGTTACTAACTTAAGCGAATGTCATGATCCTTTTATTAAATTAATTAAGGAGGTAAGTGAAACAGGAAAACAATCAGCTTCAGAAATGTATGGTGCCAGAGGCTGGACATTGCATCATAATACTGATTTGTGGCGTTCTACTGGAGCTGTAGATGCAACTGCAGGTATATGGCCTACATGCAATGCGTGGTTTAGCTCCCATTTATGGGAAAAGTTTCTTTTCTCAGGAGATACAGCTTATTTACAAGAGGTATATCCAATAATGAAAAGTGCCTGCGAATTTTATCAGGATTTTTTAATAAAAGATAAAAAGACAGGATATCTGGTAGTTTCACCTTCAATTTCTCCAGAACATACTCCCGGACTTCAATCGTATGAAATAGTAAAGGCAGATGGAACAAAGGGGAGTGAACGTTGTAATGTGTTTTCGGGAGTTACCATGGATAATCAAATGGTTTTTGATTTACTTTCCAACACTATAGATGCTGCCGAGATTTTAAATACAGATAAGGAATTGGTAAAGGAACTAAAAAAAATCCGTGAACAATTACCTCCTATGCATATTGGGAAATATAGCCAATTACAAGAATGGCTTGAAGATTGGGATCGTAAAAATGATGCTCACCGCCATTTATCACATTTGTGGGGTATTTTTCCGGGAAGAGAGATTTCAGCCTTTAAAACACCTAAGCTTTTTGAAGCTTCGAGGAATTCTCTTATTGACAGAGGAGATGCAAGTCGTGGGTGGTCAATGGGATGGAAAGTTTGTTTATGGGCTCGTTATTTAGATGGAAATCATGCTTATAAATTAATAACCAATCAGCTTAATTTAAAACCGGCCAATACAACCATAAAAGATCCGGATGGTGGGACTTATACAAATATGTTTGATGCTCATCCTCCTTTTCAAATTGATGGAAATTTTGGTTGTACTGCAGGAATTGCCGAAATGTTATTGCAAAGTCATGATGGAGCAGTTAGCTTATTACCGGCATTACCGGATGTTTGGAAGAAAGGAATAGTAAAAGGCTTGAGAGCTCGCGGTGGTTTTGAAATTGAAAGTATGGAATGGAACAAAGGGAAAATTGTTGCCGTTACGATAAAGTCAAATTTAGGGGGAAATCTTCGATTGAGAAGCTATTCGAAATTAAAAGGTGAAGGATTGAATATTGCCAAAGGAGATAACAGCAATCGTTTTTTTAAGTATCAACCTGTTGAAAAACCTGTTATTTCTGATAGTGCTACTTTTTTAGGAACAGGTATTTTAAGTGTATTGGAATATGATGTAAAAACTTCGAAAGGGAGTACGTACACGTTTTATGCGGTTGAATAATTTGGGTTGAATATTTTAATTGTGGTTGGAACAAAAGAGCTATGAATTTAGGTTTATAGCTCTTTTTTTTTTTTTGCGGTATTTCTATCAGTAAAGCTAAAAGTTGATTGTAGCATGAAATTTAGTTTTACAGGAACTTTTTTTCGGTGTGTATTTTGAAAAGTGCCGAAAATAAAGGCTTTGTGTGATATGCCCCCCATCATTTTGTGTTTTGACCCTCTTGTCCGACTTCTTAAGAATTAGTTTTGTTTATCGAATTTGTTGTGATTTTTCTAAAATTATGACAGTTTTTTTATTGAATATAAAATTTTTGTTAAATGTTTTAATCAATGTATTATGCTCAAATAAATTATGAATTTATGATGAACTTTTTTCACAATCCCTCTTTTAGGAGTTGTGGAAAAAACCAAAGATCATTACGATCTAAACTATTATTAACTAACTAAACCAAAAAATGTATGAAAAATTATTTGTCAAGGAAAAACTTTGGCTCTGGCAATGCTTTTATTGAAAAGAAGCATTTTGCCTTATTAGTTATGGTAGCTTTTTCATTTTCACCTATTGTTTATGGGAAAACTACCAGCGAATTGAATAATGCTATTTCGGTAAGTCTTAAGAAAAAGAAAGTTGTTTTAGCTGTTCAGACCCAACAAACAAAAATTTCAGGAAAAGTTACTGATGATAAAGGAATTGGAATTCCGGGGGTGTCTGTTCTTGTTAAGGGCACTAAAAAAGGAACAGTAACTGATTTAGACGGGAATTTTCTACTCCCTGATGTTTCGTCAAATGCCGTTTTAGTCTTTACCTATATCGGAATGGAAACTCAGGAAGTTGAGGTTTCAGGAAAGAAAATAGTAAATGTACTCATGCGTGAAGCCTCTAGTAAACTGGATGAGGTTGTTGTAATTGGATATGGTACAGCCAAACGAAAAGATTTAACGGGCTCGGTAGCTTCAGTAAGTATGAAAGATTTAAAGGATATTCCGGCTACCAATGCTTTACAGGCTATTGCAGGTAGATTAGCCGGAGTGAATGTTACTATTACCGAAGGAGCCCCGGATGCCCGAATTAATGTACGTATAAGAGGTGGAAGTTCAATCACTCAGGATAATAACCCTTTGTTTATAGTCGATGGTTTTCAGGTAAACAATATTAATGATATTCCTCCTGGCGACATTGAAACTTTCGATGTACTTAAGGATGCTTCATCGGCAGCTATCTATGGTTCTCAGGGAGCTAATGGAGTAGTGCTTATAACAACCAAGTCAGGAAAAAAAGGAAAAGTTGAGATTACTGCAAATGCCTATACAGGTTTAAAAAAGACTTATAATCTGACAGATGTTTTATCTCCTTATGAATATGTATATTTTCAAAAAGAGATTGATCCGGGATCAAGTGTTTCCGGAACCAGTTTTTATTCTGCCTATGGTTTGTGGAGTGATGTTGATATTTACAAATCAAAAAAAGGATTCGACTGGCAGGAAAAACTATATGGTAATACAGGTTTTCAAACCCATACTGATTTAGGTTTGTCAGGAGGAGATCAAAAATTGCAGTATAAAGTTAATTATACTCATGATTTTGAAGATTTTATTATGATAAATTCTTCTTATAAAAGAGACTATCTGAGTTTTAAATTGAATAAAGAGATTAGTTCCAAATTTCGTTTAGATTTTAACTCCAGATTTTCAAATACAATCATTTCCGGACCTAGTGTTTCCAGTGGAAGTAAATTAAGAGACGGAATTAAATATGCTCCTGTTAGAAGTTTAACTTATCTGGATCCGGCTGCTCTATTGGGGAACACTGACAATATCACTTCTGCTGAGGCTTTAAGTAGCTTGAATGATCCTATTTATAATATTTCAAACGAGTATAAGGAGCAAAACAATCTTAATCTTACCATGAATGGAGGATTAACTTATAAACCATTTAAAGGAATAACTATTGTTTCTCAGGGTAGTTATGCTGTAAACAGAAATTTTACTGATAATATCTGGTTAAAAAATACAGGTGAAGCCAGTGCTAATGGAGGTCAGCCAGTTGCTAAACGTCAGGATGTGAAAGGTGTGGACTGGTCTATGCAAAATACAATAAGTTACGATGGAAGTTTTAGTAATTCGAATCATCGATTGAATGTTTTATTAGGACAGGAAGCACGTGATTCGCACACTAGTGAAACCTTAATACAGTCAAAATTTTTCCCTGGAGATTTTAATGCAAAAGATGTATTGGCCATGTGGAATTATGGTACTCCTTTACCAACTTATACCACTATCAATGAACCTTCAAGAACAGCCTCTTATTTTGGACGTATCAATTATACTTTATTGAATAAGTATATTTTTAGTGTTACTTCAAGATTAGATGGTAAAAATGTATTTGCTCCAAAAAACAGATGGGGTTTCTTTCCTGGAGCTGCTTTTGCCTGGCGATTATCGGATGAGAAATTTATGAGTAAAACTAAAGACTGGCTATCCAATGCAAAGTTCCGTTTAAGTTATGGAGAAGTTGGGAATGCCCGAGTAGGATCCTACTGGCGACAAGATTATACTTTTGAATCATCTGCTAACCGATTGATTTATATTGGTAATAATGCTCAGAGTACTTTAAAACCTTCGACCACTTTAAAAAATGAAAACCTGACCTGGGAAACTACAGTTTCAACTAACTTAGGTCTTGATTTAGGATTTTTTAATCAAAGATTGAATTTGACCATTGATGCTTATCAGATAGATACTAAGGATTTGATTCTGGCAGTGGCATTACCTGCTAATTCAGGATATACTTCACAATACCAAAATATAGGTAGCACTTCTAATAAAGGGCTTGAGTTTGCTTTGTCAGGAGATATTGTTGACGGTGATCAATTCAAATTGTCAGCTAATTTTAATATAGCATTCAATAAAAATATAGTAAAAAGTCTGGACAGTTCCAGTGAAATGATTGCGGCATCCAACTGGGCTCCAAACGTAGGCCGCGATGATTATAGAGCCAGAGTAGGGCAACCTGTGGGATTAATGTATGGCTATGTTTCGGATGGATTTTACAGTTTTGATGATTTTACCTATGATACTACGCAAAAGAAATGGATTTTAAATCCGGGAGTAGTAGATGCTTCTAAAGTTATTACCACTTCAGGGAATTATTTTGGACCGGGACATATGAAACTTAAAAAATTAAGTGGTACAGGTACAGTTATCAATCCGGATGAAGACCGTAGAGTTATTGGTAGAGCGCAACCAAAACATACAGGAGGGTTTTCAATTAATACTTCGTATAAAGGATTTGATTTGTCGGCAATGTTCAACTGGTCGTATGGCAATGATATTTACAATGCCAATAAAATTGACAATACTACTTTCAGCGGTTCTAAGCGCTATAATAATGCAAGTACGATTATGAGTTTAGAAAATCGTTTTACAACCATTGATCCGGCTACAGGAAACAATATTATGTTTGGTAATGATGCTAATCCGCAGTTGTTACAAGAGATTAATCAGAATGCTACAATATGGCATCCCTTATCTAATTCTACAATAATTACCGATTGGGCGATAGAAGACGGTTCTTTTTTAAGACTTGGGAATTTAACATTGGGTTACACGCTTCCTGAAAGTATTGCTAAGGGCAAATTTGTTCAAAAAATCCGATGCTATGTAACCGGAAATAATTTAAAAGTTTGGACAAAATATTCAGGTCAGGATCCTGAGGTAAGTACAGGCAGTTCTCCATTAACTCCGGGATTGGACTGGTCAGCCTATCCAAAAGCCAGAACATTTTTATTTGGAGCAAACGTAACATTTTAATTAATTAAGATTATGAAAAAAATAATATACTATTCTTTCATTATTGTTGCTTTGGGATTGTTCTCCTGTAGTGATGATTTTTTGGAAACAAGTTCACCTTCCAAATTAAGTTCTGAAACCGTTTTTAAAACACCATCTATGGCTAAAGCCGCCATTATGGGAATTTACGGAAAGATGACCGATACCTATATTTATGGTCAAAAGTTATCGGTAAACTGGCAGGGAGTTTCGGATATTGAAACCAATTCAGGTTTTTCTACCACAGGTTATAATTCGACCAGTAGTGATTCGGGTGCCGGTAATTTTTATGATGATCCTTATAATACGACTACAAAATGGCAAACCTTGTATGAGTTTGCTGAATTAGCCTCAACGGCTGTGGACGGAATCAGGAATTCACCAATATTTGAGACCAGAGCTGCTGAGATGAAACCCTTATTAGGAGAAGCATTGACTCTTAGAGCAATGGCTTATTCTGAATTAGTGAAATTCTGGGGAGATGTACCATTTAAGAGAGAAGCATCTAAATCGGATCTTACAAATGTGTATATGGGAAAAACCAGTAGAGATATTATTTATGCAGGTCTGGTAGAAGATTTGACTGAGGCTATAAATTATTTGCCATGGCTTAAATCGAATGCTGAATATTCAACCTCAGAGCGTATTTCTAAAGCTTTCGCAAAAGGACTTTTGGCAAAAGTTGCTCTTTATGCCGGAGGATGGTCTTTGCGTGACGGTAATTTATTTCCTAATGCTGATGTTGAGCATCATCCGACTATACAGGAAGAAAACGGTTATTATGTGGGTAGAGTTAAAAACTGGAGAGATTATTATCAAATAGCAGCTCAGCAAACAGCTGAAATTTTAGGAAGCTCGGCACATCCGCATGCGCTGGATCCTAGTTATGAAAATATATGGAAAACAGTATGTAATTTACAGCAGAATACTTACAACGAAAATCTTTTTGAAGTTGCCTTTGGTTTAGGGAATAATGGGGATATTGGTTCTCTGATGGGCTATGAAGTGGCAAGTAATACTAAATACGGTTCAAGAGGATTTGGAGGAAGTTATGTGGCTTCTCAGGCTTATTATTTTTATTCGTTTGACCGTGATGATAGTCGTCGTGATGTTACTTTAACCTGGACAAGTTACGGTAGTGCCAATAAAGAAACTATGAAAACAGATGCTTTAAATGTTAGTTTCGCAAAATGGCGTATTTACTGGATGTCACCTTCTTATTTGGCTTTGCATAAAACAGCTAATTCCCGTATAGCTACTGGGGTAAACTGGATTTTGATGCGCTATTCAGATATTTATTTAATGTTTGCCGAAGCTCAAAGTCAGTTGACTAGTCCGGATGCGGTAAATACTACAGCAGGAATGTCTCCTCGTCAGGCTTTAGAAAAAGTAAGAGAACGTGCTTTTGGTGCCGGTTCTGCAAAAATTAAACAATATGATCCTAATTTTTTCAATGCTATTGTTAACGAACGCGCTTGGGAATTTGGTTGCGAATCTATTCGTAAAGGTGATTTGTGCCGTTGGGGATTATTATATGAAAAAATTGAAACGATGAAGAAAACACTTTGTTTAATGCTTGATAATAAAGTGCCTGTAACCATTTTTGATAAAACCTATCAGCCTTCGGATTTCCCACAAACTATTTATTATAAGTTTAAAGATACCGAATATATTGACCAAAAGTCAATCAATTTTTATACTAATCTGGGAGCCAGTCCCGGAACGGAGTATCAGTCAGCTTCCTGGTTTACTAAGAGTATTGTAAAACCAACTAGTGGAACCAGCAGGACTTATTTAGATAATCCTACAAAAGTGTTATTGGCAGCTACCGGAATTAATAAGGCATACGACTATTCTAGTTTTCTTAGCTCTATGGCAAATGGAGGTGAGATTCAAGCTAATCTGGCTCAATATACCATGGGAAATAAGAACTGCAATTACAGACAATTTTTCTCTATCTATTATGAGGATATATTTGAGTCAAAAGGTTTCCTGACTAATTCATATGGCTATTAAACTTTTAAAATTAATTTAAATGAAAAACAGTATAATAATTTTTGTGGTTTCCATACTCTCCTGTTTTATGGTGAGTTGCGAAAAAGACTATAATAATTGGGAGGTTGAGTCAGGAAATGACAGGCTTTTTAGATCATTGATATTTGAAGTGTCAAAACTTCAATCTACTTCGGTTGAACTGAAGTTCACTAAATCCATTTCGGCAACTAAATATGTTTTTGAATTCAGTAAAGACAATTTGGAATTTAAGGAAATCGTAAAAACGGTTGAGCTTTCAGCAAGTAGTTTAGTTCCTTTTGCTCCTTCCTCTAATTTGACTAAGGTTGAATATAGAGAAATGTTCACTGATTTGGACGGAACTACCGGATATTCTGTCAGAATGAAAAGTGTTGATGAAACAACCGGTATGGAATCGGGTTATAGCCAGATTTATTTTGAAACTCCTCCGGAACAGATTTTTACTAATTATTTGCCAACAACAAATACTATAAAACTACAATGGACGGTTAATCCTCGTGTAACCAATATTGTTTTATATAACGCTGATATGCAGTTAATAAAAGATGTTACTTTAACAGATGCGCAAAAAACGTTAGGAGAGATTACTTTCGATAATTTAAGTATCGGAACCAAGTATATAGCTAAGATTTTTAATGGTACAAATAACCGTGGTACTCTGAATATAACAACAACAGGATTTGCAGGTAGCACGGTGTATAAAGTTTTACCAACGGATACTGCAACAAGTATCAATACAGCTTTAACTAATCTGGTGTCAGGTGGAGCTACTGATATTACAGTTGAGTTTGAAGTAGGGAAAACCTATGCAATAGGTGGTGAAATAGTAGTACCTACAGGGGTTAATAATATTGCTTTTACCGGATCTACAGGGGCAAACGGTGAATTGCCAGTTTTGAGTAATGCAAGATTTAATGTTAAAACTCAGGTAAAAGACATTATAATTCAATATTTGTCTACTACATCTTCAGGGAATTTCTTCATTGATCTTGCAGCAAAAATAGTGAACAATATTACTGTTGAAGGTTGTAATGTGTCTAATATCAATTCAATTGTCAGAGTTAGTGGAGCAGCTGTTATAAAGGATATTAATGTAAACAATACCTGGATTTCAAATACCGGAGGTTATGGAGTATTTAATGTGGGAGCAGGAGGTGTGGTTAATTCAATCAATGCTACCAATTGTACTTTTACAGAAATCAGTACCCGATTTGCTGATGTTCGTATCGCTACCAAAGTTAATTTCAAGAATATTACCTGTGTCAATATTACTACGGCAATGGGGCACCTTTGGTTGTTTGATAACGCCAAGCCATCTCAGGTTTCTATCCAAAATCTTATCATTGGAGGACCTAATGGAGGAGCCAAAATAAACGATACAAACGGAACTTACAGTAATATTCCTATTTCTTATGCAGGTAGCTATAAAACTAATGATTTGATTGTAGATGTAAGGCCTTTTGCCAGTATAGCTGTGGTGCCATTAAATATTTATGGTTTATTTGTAGATCCCGCTAATAAAAACTTCCATATTAAAGAAGGTGTTGGATTTGCCGGGACAGGTGTTGCCGGTGATAAAAGATGGTTTTAATTATTAATAATTTAGTCTATAGGAGAGGGGAATTTTTTAAGGATTCCCCTCTTTTTCAAAAATAGAATTAATTCAAAATTAGTATGAGATGTTTAGTATTAATTGTTGTATTTTACTCAGAAATAAATAGTACTAATGATAAATAAAAATAAAATAATGGTTTTAAATTTTTTAATGGCTGCTGTGTTTTTAATGAACAGTTTTTTTGTTGAAGCAGCTAATGATTTCCGAAAAGGTGAAATCCAAATAGAAAAAATTAAATACGATATAGTAGTCGCTCAAGACGGAAGTGGTGACTATAAAACGGTTCAGGAAGCTCTTAATTCGATAGTATCTCTTAAAACAAAGGAGACCAGAATTTTAATAAAGAATGGTGTTTATAAAGAGAAATTGGAAGTAATCAAGGATAAGAATAACATTAGCTTAATTGGAGAAAGTAAAGAAAATGTTATTCTTACTTATGATGATTATGCTTCCAAGAAAAATAGTTCAGGACAGGATATTGGAACATCCGGATCGGCTAGTTTTATTGTGACAGCAGATAATTTTAAAGCTAAAAACATCACTTTCGAAAACTCATCTGGACCCGTAGGTCAGGCAGTAGCTGTAAGGATTGATGGTGATAAGATAATTTTTGATAATTGTAAATTTCTAGGTTTTCAGGATACGCTTTACCCGCGTAGTACCACAAGTAGACAGTATTATAAAAATTGCTATATCGAAGGAGCAGTGGATTTTATTTTTGGAGCTTCAACGGCAGTTTTTGATCAATGTGAAATTTTTGCAAAACAAGGAGGTTCCTATCTAACAGCAGCAAGTACCAATGAAAAAAATCCTTATGGTCTTGTTTTTCTGAATTGTAAATTGACTACAAATTCAGGAAATAGCAGTTATTATTTAGGGCGACCATGGAGAAACGATGCTAAAACAGTTTTTATTCAATGCGAAATGGCTGGGCATATTAAAGCCGAAGGTTGGCATAATTGGGGAAAAGTAGACGCTCAGTCAACAACTTTTTATGGTGAATATTTATCGACAGGGGCAGGTGGAAATACCACCTCCCGTGTAAATTGGTCGCATTTATTGACACTAGAACAATTTACAAATCAGTATACTCTAAGTGCTATTTTTAAAGATTGGACTCCAGTTTTATAATTTAAAAAATAAAAGCATAATCATATAGTATTTATTTGTCTTTTACTTGCTGTGAGTAAAAGGCATTAAATAGAATCATAAATATAAAATTAAGAATGAATAGAATTAAAATTATTGCCAGTTGTTTATTGGTGTCCATAACTGTTTTTCAAGGGAATGCCCAACAGAAGTTAAAATTGCAATACGATAAACCATCAACTAATTGGAATGAAGCTTTGCCACTTGGTAATGGTCGTTTAGGAGCTATGGTTTTTGGGAATCCTCAAAAAGAAGAACTGCAATTAAATGAAGAAACCGTTTGGGCTGGTGAACCAGGGAATAATGTACCCAAAAATGTCTATTCGAATATTGAAGAAATAAGGAAATTACTTTTTGCAGGGAGAAATAAAGAAGCTCAGGATTTAGCCAATAAAACTTTCCCGAGACAGGCTCCAAAAGATTTGAATTACGGAATGCCTTATCAGACAGTTGGGAGTTTATGGATTGAATTTTCGGGGCATGAAAATTATACGGATTACAAAAGAGATTTGGATATAGAAAAAGCGGTTTCGTCTGTGAGTTATAAAGCAAACGGAATAACGTACAAACGAGAATTTTTTGCGTCTTTTTCAGATAATGTTATTATTGTGAAATTAACTGCTGATAAGAAAAAAAGTATTAGTTTTTCATTGTCAGCTACAAGTCCGCAAATAGTTAGCAATTTTAAAACTCAGGATGGTAAATTGTTTTTTGAAGGAACAACGGGAGATACAGATAATAAAACAGGGAAAGTAAAATTTGTTGGAGAAGCAGCCTGTACTTTAAAAGGCGGAAAATTAATAGCTGCAACCGATAAGCTTACCATCAACGATGCCGATGAGGTGATTATCCGTATTTCGATTGCGACTAATTTTAAAAATTATAAGGACCTTTCGGTAAATCCAACTGAAAAAGCCTCTGCAATTTTAGCTAAAGCTTCTAAGAAAAGTTATGCTGATTCATACCAAAATCACGTTGCTGCATACCAAAAGTATTTTAACAGTGTATCATTGTTTTTAGGAGATTCCCCTCAATCGAATAAAACTACTGATGTAAGGATTAAAGAATTTGCTAATTCCTATGATCCGCAATTGGTGGGGCTTTATTTTCAGTTTGGAAGGTATTTATTGATTTCGAGTTCGCAGCCAGGCAATCAGCCGGCGAATCTTCAGGGAATTTGGAATCATAAGTTGAATCCTGCATGGGACAGTAAATACACGGTAAATATTAATACCGAAATGAATTATTGGCCTGCCGAAATAACCAATCTGAGCGAAATGCACCAGCCGTTATTTAGTATGCTAAAAGATTTAGCCGAAACAGGAAAAGAGAGTGCTTCTGAAATGTATCACGCCCGAGGCTGGAATATGCATCATAATACCGATTTATGGCGTATGACAGGAGTGGTTGATGGCGGATTTTACGGACTTTGGCCAATGGGAGGAGCCTGGCTTACCCAACATTTGTGGCAACATTATCTCTACACTGGTGATAAAGCATTTTTAAAGGAATATTACCCGGTTTTAAAAGGTGCAGCCCAATTTTATTTGGATGTACTTCAGGAAGAACTGGAACATAAATGGTTAGTTGTTGCTCCATCAATGTCTCCTGAAAATACTTATGAGAGTAGTGTGGGTGTTTCTGCAGGAACAACAATGGACAATCAGTTGGTTTTTGATGTTTTCAACAACATTATCAATGCGTCTAAAATTTTAGAAACAGATAAAGTCTTTGCAGATTCGGTTGCAGTGGCACTAAAAAGATTGCCGCCAATGCAAGTAGGACAGTATTCGCAATTGCAGGAATGGCTTCATGATTTAGACAAACCAAATGATCATCATAGACATATTTCTCATTTGTACGGCTTGTTTCCATCTGGACAAATTTCACCATTCAGGACACCGCAATTAATTGAAGCTGCTAAAAATACTTTGATATCAAGAGGGGATGTTTCAACTGGATGGTCTATGGGCTGGAAAGTAAATTGGTGGGCTCGATTATTAGACGGAAACAGGGCTTTTAAACTGATAAAAGACCAATTAAGTCCGGCACCGCTGGAAAGTAAAGGAGAATCGGGAGGAACTTATCCAAATCTTTTTGATGCTCATCCACCTTTTCAAATTGATGGGAATTTTGGGTGCACAGCAGGAATTACTGATATGTTATTACAAAGTTATGATGGTGCTATTTATTTGCTTCCTGCTTTGCCGGACGATTTTAAAAGTGGAAAAGTTAGCGGTTTAAAAGCCAGAGGTGGTTTTGAAGTAGGTATGGAATGGGAAAAAGGTAAATTGAAACAATTAACCATAAAATCTGCTTTAGGAGGAAATTGCCGATTGCGTCTGGCATCAGATGTTAAGTTAGCGAGTGAGTTTAAATTGGCTGAAGCCAAAGGAGAAAATACGAATCCTTTTTACAAAGTAGAAAGCATAAAAGAACCGTTAATTTCAGGGAAAGCAGCTTTAAAAGGCTATACACTTCCTGAAACTAAGCTATATGATTTTAATACAGTTGCCGGAAAAACCTATGTTTTTAAAGCAAAATAGCCAAATAAAAAGACAAAAGAGTAACGATTGAGATTTATGAAAAGTAATTCTAAGAATTTTAAAATTATAGTAGCAATTTTGCTGGTTGTTTTATCGGCCAAAACTTCATTTGCCCAAGAACGTATTATACAGGATATATCAAATAATAATTGGCAACTTTGGTTAGATCCAGTGGCAAAATGGCAAAATGATGTTTTATTCACACCTCCTGTTGATGTAAAAAAAACACCAATTAATTTACCTACTGGCGGTTGGCAGGCATTGACAAAAGGAGGTAGTAAGACAGTGCATCTTCCGGCTACGGTGGAAGAATTTCATTGGGGTCTCAATAAAAATACTTTTGGAGTTTCAGGTAATTATCTTGGAGTTTCCTGGTTTTCGACCCAAATGAATGTACCTGCATCAATGAAAGGAAAGCGAATTGTTTTGCATTTCGAAAGTGTTCGTTTCAGGGCAGAAGTATTTGTAAACCAAAAGTTAGCAGGCTATGATTTGATTAACGGAACTCCTTTTGATGTTGATATTACCAATTATGTAACTGTTGGAAAATCAAATTCAATAGCGGTTAGAATTACCGATCCTAATGGAAATTTTGACTGGAGAGATAGTTCCAATTATATGTGGGGAAATTATCGTACTAACCCAACACATGGTTTTGGCGGAATTACCGGAAAAGTGAGTCTTGTGGCAACGGATAATGTTTTTGTAAATGATGTTTTTATCAAAAACAAACCATCTCTTAATGAAGTTGATGCTGATATTTCGTTGACTAACAATACATCGGCAACTTTTAAAGGGATTGTTTTGTTGGAAATAAGCGAAAGAAAAACGGGTACATCAGTTTGGTCAAAAAGCTATCCAATTGAAGCAGTTCGTGGAGATAATGCCTCGCAATCTTTTACTGTTAAAATCGATAATGCAAAACTTTGGGATGTTGATAATCCTAATCTGTATGTGCTGAAAGCTTCGCTTAAAAAGGATAATGTCGTAAAAGATGTAGT
This sequence comes from Flavobacterium sufflavum, assembly GCF_004016525.1. Taxonomy (GTDB): domain Bacteria; phylum Bacteroidota; class Bacteroidia; order Flavobacteriales; family Flavobacteriaceae; genus Flavobacterium; species Flavobacterium sufflavum. The sequence goes on along the minus strand of NZ_SACJ01000015.1, from coordinate 81,995 downwards.
TGAGAAAAAGTTTGGTTTCCGTTGGTTTGAAGTCAAAGATATTGATGGGGACAAGCAGTTTTATCTAAACAACAAACGCATTGTTGTTAGAACAGCAATATCCTGGGGTTTCTGGCCGGTAAACGGAATTGCACCAAGCGATGAACTGGCCAAAAAACAAATCGCAGATGCCAAAGCTATTGGTCTGAATATGCTGAATTTCCACCGTACCATTGGTCAAACTAATGTTTTGGATTATGCTGACGAAATGGGTTTACTTTATTTTCAGGAGCCCGGAGGAAATCAGTTTCCTGCTAACCAATTCAATCCTAAAAATGAATTGGAAAAGAAACAGGCTGATTTTTATTTTGCAGCACGCGATGAAAAGTTCTTTAGAATGATAAAGCGTGACCGAAGCCATCCTTCATTGGTAATTTACAATATGCACAATGAAAGAGGGGCGGAGCCTCAACAAAAAGACAGCGTGCAAATGCAGACAGGACACAAACTAGATCCAACAAGGATAATGACTTACAATTCCAGTAACGGACCAATAAAAATGGGTGCAGATCCCCGTTTTAAACTACATCTGTTACCATATAACAATCAGTTTTATAGTTATGGTTGGTTTGATCAGCATCATGCCGGAGGGCCGGGTGTGTATCACGATAATTTATATAATAGTCCTAAAAGTTATGCGAAGTTGTTCACAGATCATAAAGATGAAATCATTTATTATGGAGAAGAGGGAGCAATAGGTACACCACCAAGATTGCAGTTAATAAGAGATGAGATTCTGAAAAGAGGCAAAGATATTGGATGGGAAAGTGACGATTATTTAAAATGGTATGATGCTTATGATAATTTCCTGAAGAAAAATGATTTCGAGAAATCATTTCCTAACGTAGATAGTCTGACGAGACAAATGGGCAACGTAGCTTTTTATTATCAGGGAAGAACCATTGAAAACGTACGAATCAGTAATACAATTGATGGTTATGCTGTAAATGGCTGGGAAAGCATGAAGCTGGAAAACCATTCCGGTATTGTGGATAATTATCGAAATCTAAAAGGCGATGCCGATTTGATTGCGCGTTATAACAAGCCTTTGTATGTGGCCGTAAAATTGAATCATAAGGTTTTGTCTGTAAAAGATACGACTACGATAGATTTTTTTATTGTGAACGAAAAAGACATTAAAGGAGTCTACAATTTAAAGGTTAAAGCAACAAATAATAAGAAACAAACGGTTTGGACAAAAACAATTCCTGTAACAGTAAGTGGTGGAATTAAGTATGGTGAATTGTTGTCTGCCGGAAATAATTTTTCGCCAGAAACGGAAGGTTATACAAAGATTTCTGCCGAATTAGTCTCGAAAGACAATACTGTTATTGCAACAGGAAGTGACGAATTGTTTGCGGTAAAATTGAACAAAGAAAAATTGGCTTCTAATATTATGGTGGCTGATACTACAGGTGTTATTGGTAAATATTTTGATTCTGAAAAAATTAATTTCAAAAATTATAAAAGTGGAACTCCATCAGGGAATTGTCTGGTAATTGGAGCTTTTAAACCGCAGCAAACAGGAAATCCATTGGTTACAGACCTTTTAGAATGGGTTAATAACGGAAATACAATTGTAGTTGTTAATGATACAGATACCTGGGCAACATATTTTGCTAAAAAAGAAGCTGCTGATTACAGAGGTTTCAAAGCATTAGGAACTTCCTGGTATGGTGGGAATTATTTTGTCAAAGAGACTAAATGGTTCGATAGTTTGCCGCAATCTTGCGTTTTCAATTGGGAATACCAATGTTTTGCAACTTATAACAAAAATAGATTAGGGCTTAGAATGTTTAATGGAGAGACAATTGTTGGATGTGTTTCTGATCACAAACAAGAGGTTTATTCTGCTCTAAGTGTAATCCCGCATGGAAGAGGGAAAATCATTCTTTGTGCGCTGGATATTTTTAGTTGTATAAAAGAAAATGAAGTAGTTAAAAAAGCTGAAGGAGATGGTGAAAATGCTTCTATGAAAACCTTTAACGTGTCGGCTAAGAATAAAGCAAATGTTGTAGGGCAACAGTTATTATTGAATTTATTGAAGTAATATGTTGCGTCTGAGTTTGATTATGGGAAAAAATTTTATAAAGAATCAGAATAAAAATTAAAATAGTATAAAAGTGAGAAAAATAAAAATTACATCCTTATTGATTATTTCCATTATTGGAAGTTTATATGCTCAAAACGATAAAAAAAATGTTTCAGAGGTTTGGGTTTCTGATTTAGGAAATGGGAATTATAAAAATCCTGTTCTGTATGCGGATTATTCAGATCCAGATGTTTGCAGAGTAGGTAAGGATTATTATATGACTGCTTCGTCTTTTAATTGTATTCCTGGTCTACCCATTTTACATTCTAATGATTTGGTGAATTGGTCATTGGTCAATTACGCTTTACCCAAACAACCTCCATTTGAAGTTTATGATAAAATCCAACATGGTAATGGTGTTTGGGCACCTTGTATTCGTTACCATAAAGGAGAATTTTATATATTTTATCCGGATCCGGATTTTGGGATTTACATGACAAAAACTAAAAATCCTCGAGGAAAATGGAGTGAGCCTGTTTTGGTTAAATCAAACAAAGGAATTATAGACCCGGCTCCATTTTGGGATGAAGATGGCAAAGCCTATTTGGGTTACGCACTAGCCGGTAGTAGGGCGGGTACAAAAAGTGTTCTGATGTTATGTTCTATGAATGCAGTAGCTACACAGGCAAATGATGATGATATTATACTATTTGATGGTCATGAAAAACATACAACAGTAGAAGGACCAAAATTTTATAAGCGAAATGGTTATTATTATGTGTTTGCACCTGCAGGTGGAGTATCAACTGGCTGGCAATTGATTTTGCGTTCCAAAAATATTTTGGGTCCCTATGAAGAAAAAGTGGTTTTAGAACAAGGTTCAACTTCCATTAACGGACCACATCAGGGGGCTTGGGTAGATACGGTAACAGGAGAAGACTGGTTTTTGCATTTTCAGGATCAGGGAGCGTACGGTCGTGTGGTGCATTTGAATCCAATGTCATGGAAAGAAAACTGGCCGGTTATGGGTGTAGATAATGATCATAATGGTATTGGTGAACCTGTTTCTGAATATAAAAAGCCCAATGTAGGAGCTACTTATTCAATAGCAACTCCTCCAGATTCAGATGAGTTTAATACACCTATTCAAGGACTACAGTGGCAATGGCATGCCAACAAGCAATTGGTATGGGGCTATCCTTCAGCAGGAATGGGATATTATAGATTTAATTGTATTCCTAAGCCTAATGATTTTAAAAGTTTATGGCAAGTGCCAAATATATTGGCTCAAAAATTTCCGGCAGAAGAGTTTACTGCGACAACTAAATTTGAATTTAAACCCAATTTTGATAATGAAGAATTTGGTTTTGTAGTTATGGGAAGAAGCTATAGCTCTTTAGCTGTTAAACAAATTAAAGGACAATTGAAGTTGCTACAGTTATCAGGGAATAAAGCTGATAAAGAAAATGCTGAAACAAGTACTGAATTAGCCGACTTGAAAAGTGGTACTCTTTATTTCAGGGTTAAAGTTCAAAAAGGAGGGAAGTGCCAGTTTTATTACAGTTATGATGATAAAACATACGTAAAAGCAGGTGTTGAGTTTACGGCTTCAGAAGGAACCTGGATTGGTTCAAAAATAGGTTATGTTGCTTTAAGGGAAGGTACTATTAATAATGCAGGTTATGTAAATGTAGATTGGTTTAGAATGACTAAAAATTAAATAAATATACTCTCAGAGTAAATACAAAAAAAGAAGTCATTTGACTTCTTTTTTTGTATAGTAAAACTAGGTTTTGCTTAGTTTTTATTCTTTTGACGGTATTCAGTTGGGGTTAAGTTATATTTGTTTTTAAAGGATTTTGTAAAATATTTGATATCCGAAAATCCGGTCATATAGGCGATTTCTTTAATTAATAATTGACTGCTTATTAATAATTGTGCTGCCCTTTTAATTCGTACATCACGAATAAATTCAACAGGAGAAAGTCCGGTGAGACTTTTTATTTTGTAAAAGAAGGTGGTGCGATTAAGTCCTGCAACAGCTCCTAAATCTTCAACAGAGAAATCATTGTTATCCATATTTTCCTCGATGCTAAGCATAATTTTTTGCATGATTTCTTCGTCTTGGTCAGTAATTAAATAAGGTTTAGGATCGTATTCTTTTGAATCGTTTTCCACGGCATTATTTTTTTGATACGAATCAAAAATGTTTTGCAATCTTTTTCGTTGCTCCAGAAGGTTTGTAATTCTTACTTTTAAGTAGGAAACACTAAACGGTTTGGTTATATAATCGTCAGCACCATATGAAAGTCCTTCCAGTTTACTTTCTATAGTGGTTTTAGCTGTTAATAATATTACTGGTACGTGACTTGTTTCGATATTATTTCTGATTTTTTTTAGAAGGTCGACACCATTGAGTTTAGGCATCATAATATCACTAATAATAAAGTCAGGAGTATTTTCCAGTATTTTTTGATAACCTATTTCTCCATCTTCGGCCTCGATTACTTTATATTCATCTTCCAGAACATTTTTGAGGAATGTTCGCAGCTTAAGATCATCTTCAACTACTAATACTTTTATCTTTTCGTCATTATTATTTAATTCTTCATTAGCTAAAGTATCAACTGGAGTTTTTATTGGTTTGTATTCGTTAGTTTCTGTAGTCTCATTTTTCACTATTTCTACATCGTTACCAAAATGACTATTGCCTAATTTAAAATAGATAGAAAAAGTACTGCCAACATTGGTTTTACTTATGAAATTAATTTCTCCATGATGTTTCTCAACAAGCTCTTTTACCATGGATAATCCAATTCCGGTACTGGGATTGTTATTGTTTTTGTTGAAAGAGGCAAAACGGTTAAATATACTGTTTTGATAATCTTCAGAGATTCCAATTCCTTCGTCAATTACCTGTAAAATAATTTGTTTATTGTTTTTAGTTACCCGAACCGTAATAGATTTTTCATCGGGAGTGTATTTAAAAGCATTGGATAAAAGGTTCATGATAATTTTTTCTAATGCATTTTTGTCTGCCCATAGTTTGATGTCTTCACGTATAATTTCTAAGTTATAGTTGATATTTCTTTCTTGTGAAGTATCAATAAAATTATTAAAAATATCACTGGTGAATTCCGTCAGATTGAGTTCAGATATTTGCAGTTTTTGATCCTGTATTTTTCTAAAGTCTAAAATCTGATTTACTAGTCTTTGTAAACGGGAGGTACTTTGGGATACATAGGACAGTTGTTTTTTTACAACTTCAGGAGTTCTGTTATCGTTTAATAAATATTCGATGGGGCCAGTTATTAAAGTCAATGGAGTACGTAATTCATGTGAAATATCAATAAAAAACTTTTGTTTCATATTGAAAATGTCTTTTTCTAATTGGGCATTTGTTTTTAGTCTGTAAATAGTAATTACGGCATAATTAATCAGCATTATGCAGCCTATAATTAACAGTGCGTAAAAGATATAGGCCAGAGTTGTATTCCATATTGAAGGATTGACCGTTATATTTAAAGTTCTTTCGTTTTCAACCCAATTTCCCTGACTGTTAGTCGATTTTACTTTAAAGGTGTAGCTTCCCTTTGGCACATTGGTATAAAAAGCAGTCCTTTGATTGTTTACGTAATTCCAATTTTCATCGAATCCATCTAATTTATAAGCATATTTAATATTCTCAGGACTTATATAATCTAAGGCTGCAAATTCTATATTAAAAAAGTTTTGATTATGATCTAATTCGAGAGTGTTATTGCTGTCAATAGATAAAGGAAATAACTTATGGTTGTTGTCGTTTTGATTAAAGAGTTGGAAATTTGTAAATGCAAGATAAGGTTTGAAATTGTTAGATTTGATTTGATCCGGGGAAAAATGTAAAAGTCCTTCTGAATAACCAAAAAATAATTCTCCGCTATCTAATTTTATTTTAGTGGCTTCTGTAAAATTACCATATGACATTACAGGTTTAACTTCTGAATATATTTCAAAATGTTCGTCATTTGGATTAAAACGGGTCAATATGTAATCTGTGGTAATCCAGATATTATTATCATTGTCTTCTACGATAGAAAGTATATTATTGGATGCTAATCCTTCTTTTGGGGTATAATTTTTAAAGGTTTCCGGAAATCCATTTTTATCTTTTGTGAGAACTTTACTTATTCCGCCGTCTGCAGTTGCAATAAAAACACCTCTGTTTTTAGTTATGCAAAAATCAATGATATCATTACTATTTAAGCAATTAGGATTTTGATTAGTTATTTCATAAATCCTGGAGTTCTCAAGATTTTTTTTTGGATTAAAAACTACCAGACCAGAAGTGGTTCCTATGTACATTAATCCATTTGAATCCTGATTAATGCACCTTATTTTATTGTGTTTTTTTATAAGTAATTTTTTCCATTTATTATTATGATTAATAAATTTCAAATTTTGGTTTTGACTCGAAATTAAGTTTAAACCATTTAGGGTTCCTATCCATATTTTATTGAATTGATCTTCAAAAATGGAGTATATATTATTGTCACTGATACTGTAAGGATTAGAAACTTCATTTTTGTAATGAGTTACACTGTAAGTGTATGGCTGGGTTTGTGGTACGAATTTATAAAGACCATCCCCACGGGTTCCTATCCAAATATTAGATTGTGAATCCTGAATAATGCTGTAGACAGGTTTATTCCATGTAGCATTGTTTTGTAATTGTCCGTTTGGAGACAAATAACCAATCTTATTTAGATTTTTATCCAGGATTGTAATTTGGTTTTGTTTGTTGGCTACCCAAATGTTTTTGCGACTATCTTGGAAGATGGACCTTACGTCTTTAGTTTCTGAAGAAAATGAGGGGTTGTTTACTTTTAATAATTTGAAATTATTTTTATTAAAAACTACTTTTACAATTCCTGATGTTTGAACATTATACCACAAGTTTCCTTGTTTATCAAACATTGCAGTGTGAAAATTATTACTGAAATTTCCTTTTGGAAATAATGAAGTAGTATTAAAAGGAATTAATCGATTATTAATTTCATCGTATTTTGAGAAGCCACCTCCATTTGGTTGTACCCAAATTTCACCTTTTGCATCAGTTAAAACAATAGGTTTTACAAAAAATTGTGAAGATGATGCTTTAGTATTAGATGCCGGGAAATATTTTAATTTTTGGGTTTTAAAATTAAATAAATTAATTCCTGAATCATTATCATTAACAAACCAAAGCATATTTTTTTTAATCAGGCTTAATACATTTAAACCTTTAGTTTTTAGACCAGGTAAATTAGATGAGTCATATTTTGTAATCTGTCCTGTAAAAATATTAATAGTACAAAATCCTTTTTGTTCGGTTACTACAAGTACCAATTCATTATCCAATTTTTCAATTTTTACAATGTTGGCGTCAAGTTCCAGTTTTTGAGTTCTGTAATTTTTAGTTCCCTTGGTATATTTAATCAGAGTTCCGTTTGATCCCCCAAACCAAATTTCATCTTTAAATTCTATTGCCGAATAAAAGGAAGTTGTTTTTTCGTTTTGTCTTGTCAAATATTGTGGTTTTTGATTGATTTTATTTAGGGGTACACATGCAACGCCTTTATCAGTCAATAACCATGAGTTTTTTTGTGTATCTTCAAAAACGTTATTGACAACATTTGTGTTTAAATTACGATTTTTAGTATTGTAAATTTTACTTGAATAAGCACTATTGGTTATAACAATACAGCCATCTTTATTAGAAAGTAACCAAACTAATCCTGATTTATGGGGTTTGATTTGGGTAATATCAAAATTGTTTTCAGAAAAATTTGGAATTAATTCAGTTCCCCAAAAAGATTCTGTTATAGGATCAAAACAATAGGCTTTGTTATTATAAGCAAGAGCTTTCATCCATATTCTTCCACGGCTATCTTCTGTAATCCAATCTATTCGGTTGTTTTTCATTAACACCTTATCGGTTAGCTGTGTTTTGTAATTTTGAAAACTATAACCGTTGTATTTACTTAGACCGTTGGTTGTAGCAAACCATATAAAACCTTTTTTATCTTGTATGATATGGTTAATAATATTGTGAGGAAGCCCATTTTCAACCAAAAAATGTTCGAACTTATAATTTTCCTGACTACAGCAAATAAAATAACAGAACAGTCCTAAAATAGAGTATAATATAGTTTGATAATTTTGTTTCATAAAAGTTTATAAATTACGTAAAAAGAGCTTTTTAGCCTTTTTTAAAGTTTTACGAAAATATGAAATACTATTAGAATGAGGTGCTTTAAAAAGAGTTTAAAAATGATTGGAAGTTAATATTTTCAAAGAGAGCTATTTGAAATTGATTGAAGATGAAAATAGGAGATTCTAACTCAATTTTCTTTTATTTCATTGAGTTTTTTTAGATAAAAAAGCCTGTAAATATTGATTTTATAGGCTTTTCTGTGGAGTGGAAGGGATTACAATCGAACATCGTCATTTTTATGTATAATTGTTTCTAAGTTGGTATGATATCGAAAGAATAGTTTTTGAGAAAGAGGGAATTGGAGAATAGGGAGTGCTGTTGAATAGGGAGATCACCTTCTTGAAATTGTGAATGGATATTTGGTTACATCGCAGTTGGTTTAGATTTGAAAAACTAAAACAGAGTAGTCTCAAAGGTTGCAAAATTTCATTCATTTTAAAGCATTTTATAAAAAACAGTAACTCTATAGTTTTAGTATATAATTAATCTTTATATTTGATGATTAAATTAATAAAATGAGCGAAAAAACTAAACCGTTTGCCTTAATTACCGGCGCCAGCAAAGGCATTGGAAAATCTATTGCTTATGAATTGGCTAAACAGGGTTATCCACTATTGCTTGTTGCAAGAAGTGATGAGGAATTAAAAGCACTATCTGATGATATTCAGGTTAAATACGGCATCAGTGCTGCTATTTTATCGATTGATCTTTCGACAAATGGAGCATCGCTAAAAGTAATAGATTGGATAAAAATGAATAACTATCCAGTTGGCTTTTTAGTTAACAATGCTGGTTATGGTGTGTGGGGCGATTTTAGTCAGTCTTCTCTAACCGATCAGCTTGGCATGATGCAACTTAACATGAATGTAGTGGTTGAACTTTCCCATTTATTAGTACCCATACTTTCACAAGAAAAACAAGCCTACATTTTAAACATATCCAGTACTGCTGCATATCAGGCTGTACCTACCCTGGCTGTTTATTCAGCTACGAAAGCTTTTGTTTTATTGTTTACGCGTGCCTTGCGTTTCGAACTTGCCCAAACTTCAATTTCAGTAAGCTGTTTTAGTCCAGGCCCGGTTGATACTGGTTTTGCTGCAAGAGCTGGTTTAAATGCTTTTAGCAAAATGGCTGAAAAGTTTAATATGCAGCCTGATGAAGTTGCAAAAATGGCAGTGAAAGCCATGTTTAGCAAAAAATCAGAAGTTATTCCAGGTTTTACAAATATCATTTCGGTTTATGCCAACCGTATATTACCAAAGGCATTTATCGAAAAAACTGCAGCTGGGATTTATAAAATTTAATTTTTTCAAAAAAAAAAATAAAAAAAATATTCTTTGCAAAAGAGAAATTATATTACATTTGTATAAATATCTACTAATTCTATAGAATATGTCTAATAAAAGAAATATGTTTAATTTTCCTAAAGGTCGAATGCACGCAAACATGCTAATGTGTTGTTGCTGTTGTTGCTGTCTTTTAGATAAAATTACAAACTCTATTATTTCATTTATTAAATATATATTATCATGGTATCTTCTTATAAAACCTTTACCCTTACTGAGCAATTAACTGCTGAGCAAATTGACTTTTTTAACGAATATGGCTTTATCCATTTCAAAAAATTTATAAATCCGGAAACTGTTTCATCCATCATTGATGCCTCGAAACAAGTACAGCAAAAATGGATTGACAATGACCTTCAAAAAGTAAACGGTGTTCCAATTAAATATGGAAAAGATTTAGATGGCTCTTCCATTGTACAACGTTTTGCTTTTATCAATCAACATCATCAAACCTTAAGCGGTCTTCTGCTTGATCCAAGATTTAATGGTTTATTACCATTGGCAGGCGATGGCGCAAGATTAGGCACTGAAGAAAAAGATGGAATGGTTTTCAATCATTATATCAATGGGCCTGAAAGTAAGTTTACTAAAATGGGCTGGCACACAGATGGTTTAAGAGATATTTTTTATGGTGCAAAATTAAATCCGATGCTAAATGTGGGTATCCACTTAAGTACTTTAAAACCCGAAAACGGCGGGCTTAAAATCATTCCGGGTACTCACAAGCAAAGTATTTATCAAATGCTTTTCCGTAAAAAGTACTTTTTAGATAATAAACCCGATCCGGAGGAAGTTTCCATCATTCCAGAAGCTGGAGATTTAACCGTTCACGATGGCCGTTTGTGGCACAGAGTTGCAGAATCATCTATTCGTGGCGAAGAAAGCAGAAGGAGAGTTATTTATATTCCAATTATAGCAGGAAAATATGCTCCTAAAGATGAGAATAGTCCAACGGTTTTCTATCAGCGTTTTGCTGGAATTGTTAAGTAATCATGCTGTTTATCATCGCATATAGTTATCTGGTTAGATCAGGTAAACTAAAAAGTACCACAGATTTTCTTAAAAATATTCGAAGAAAAATAAAGTTGAAAATTATAAAACTAGAATTGGGCTATTAATGGGAACAGAAACACAGACAGCAGGTTATAGTGCAATTGTACAAAGGACATTTTCAGATCGTAAGCGAACTAATATTTTAAAAAGAGCAGAACAGTTAACGATTGTATTTTTGCTTCCAAAAGTGCCTAAATTCATTTCGCCAAACTTACTTACTTTAATTGGTACACTTGGTTCGGGATTAGTTTTTTTTGCTTTTTTTTTAGGTACTTATTTAACAAATTGGTATTTGCTTTTGGGTATTATCGGATTGGCTATAAATTGGTTAGGCGATTCGTTAGATGGAAGACTGGCTTATTATAGAAATATTCCACGCCGTTGGTATGGTTTTGCACTCGATATTATTGCTGATTGGATTGGTATTGTACTTATAGGCTTTGGCTACTACATTTATGCTAAAAATGGCACACAAATAGTAGCCTTTGCTTTTGTCGCATTGTATGGCTGGTCTATTATTATCAGTCAGCTGCGCTACAAAATTACAAATGAATACAGTATAGATTCTGGATTTGTTGGTCCAACAGAACTTCGATTTATTATTGCTTTAATTTTAATTTTAGAAGTTTTATTTCATGGATCAATTACCTATTTGGCTGGCTTAATCACTATCGTGTTATTTATAATCAATATTATAGATAGCTTAAAACTTTTAAAGTTAGGCGATTTAAAAGATAAAAGCCAAGAATGATATGTTCAAAAAGAAATCTATTTTCACTTTTCTACAAGCACAAGTTGCAGCATTTTTAGGAGGCATTACCGATTATGGCTTAATGATTCTATTGACAGAAGTATTTAAATTGCATTTTACCTTTTCTATTCTAATCTCTGGAACCGTTGGGGCTATTATCAATTTCAGTATCAATAGATTTTGGGTATTTAAAAATCAATCGGATTATAGCAGCCACATCAATAGTCAGCTTTTTAAATTTGCGTTGGTAGTACTAGGAAGTATTTCCTTAAAATCATCTGGTACGCTTATTTTTCAAAAATTCTTTCAAATTGATTATAGAATCGGAAGATTAATCACAGACTTGTTTGTTTCTTATGGATTTAATTATCCATTGATTAAATATTGGGTTTTTAGAGTAAACAAAAAACCAGATGTAATCGAATCAAATTAGTCTATAAAATATTTAGTTATGAATAAATTACTATTTAAAAATTTTACAAGATCACTAATTTTTACAACGATCTTAGTAAATATAATTTCACAAAATTTATTGGCGCAATCTAAAAATCCATCGCCATTACATTTTCCAACGCCTAAAAATGTAGATAATATGCTGTTTTACATTCAGCGTGACCCAAATACAAACACGGCTATTTATGCCATAAACTACCAGGAAAATGGAAAAATAAACAAAAGCAATCCTATAAAAGCCTATTGGATTCGATATGCTGAGAAAGGAGAAAAAAAAGATTTTAGTTATGTACAACGCAAATTTGCATACGGAATAGAAAGTAAAACGGTAAATAATGAGGAGTTTGAGCTTCAATTTGTATCGTATAAAAAGTTACCCTTAACCTTGAAAAAGATAGATTCAGATCAAAAATATCATGTTTTTGTAAATGTAAATCAGAAAAAAATCCAGGTAGAAAAAATATTTGTGCGCATTGAAGGAGGTTCTTTTTGGTTACCAAATGTAAAGTATGCTGAAGTTACCGGAATTGAAACTTCCTCAAATAAAACAATTACTGAAAGAATGTTATTGTAATAAGATGCCTATATACTTAGATGTACCAAAGGTTGACCTTTCAAATTTAATACTTTTACAAACCGGCAGAGTAAAATCAGCTGGTTTTTATTTGTAAAAACTTTCTTTTATAAATAATGTTTTATAAGCATTTTTCATAGTTTTGAACGTAATTCAAAACTATGAAAAATGCTTATCTCATTGCAAAAGGATCTGCTTAAAAGTGTGTTAATAAAAAACGCGATAAATAAACGACTTAATCACCGCATTTTTTTAACCTAGATTACTTGAATATTTGCGTTTTGGTTTCCAATAAATTCAAATACTTTCCTTTCATATCCTCTGACAGAAAAGAGATTTCAAGTAGTTCTTTCCATTTTGGAATTGCTTGCCACATTTCTTGCAAAATTATTTCAACTATTTTTTCATTGAGTTGCAATCTATCTTTTGCATAGTAATCTATAAAATCAGAAGCTTTCAAATTACTTTTCTTTCCTTTTAAAGTAAGTGCTATTTCTTCTTCAGGATTTTTAATTGCTATGGTAGAATTTAAGAAATCATATACAGGAGTAAGCGTTGTTTTGCTATTTTTGGTAATCAAGGAAAAATTTTTCAAATGCATGTCCTCGTTTCCTGTAACGTAACAAAAAAGTATCCTTTTGAAAAAGTCTGCTTTTTCAATAGCTGGAAAAGAACAAAATTCATCAATTACAGGAATGAGCTTTTCCATCGTAAAACGATATTTTGTATCTCTTGTATTTCCTGTTAATTGAGCAAAATCTTCTGTTGCTAACTTATTTCCTTTGCCGTAACGATCAAAACGCTTAATGAAATAAGATAAACTACCATCCTTAGCATATACCATCCCATGAAAAGGAACTTCTAAACCAAAAACCTTGGCCATTCGCATAGTTACATCTTCATTTTCTGGTAATTCTGGAAATAAGTCATTTTGTGGTTTTATAATGTACGTTCCAAATTGATCCACAATTTTAAATTCTTGATCCACTATTGATATAGCCGCACTAAGCTTTGGTTGCACTCCCTGAATAGATAGCTTTTTGGCTCTATTAGCGGCTTCCTGACGAAGTTCAGCTGCGGTATAGGGTAAATCATTTAAGTGAGTCAATTTAGGAGCTATCATTCGAAGTCCTTTTTTACTGTACTTATCTGTTCCACATAATTCATAAGTGATAGGACATCTATTCATCTTCCATCAATTTAACCGTTATTGCTCCCACTAGATCATTTCCTGTTGCTATTAGTTGAGAGAAATAATCTTTTTTGTCAATTTTCACAATCCGCAACAATCCTTCTAACATTACACCTTCAGGTAATAAACCTTCAAAAAATGGAGGAAATGATTTGTATCGATATTTTTTTTGACTTATTGGCATCGTTAGTGAAACTGCATCACCTTCATAATTTTCATCATACTCAAAATGATAGTCGTTTGCTGCAATTTCTGTTAAAATTCCAGCTCTTTTTCCGTGTACCAATATGATTGCTCTTCTCATGATTATTTAGTTAGAGGACTTTTGAATTCTATTTTAATATTCAGCACTCGGAGTACAGCAAATAGATTGTTTAAACGAACTGTTTCTTTATTTTTTTCAATATCAAAAACAGTTGTTTTACCTACACCTGCCAAGTTGGCTAACTCAAGTTGAGTAAGTCCGGCTTTTTTTCGATGGTCTTTAATTAAAGCACCTAAGTTTAAATTATTCACTTTTTACTGTTTAAGCAGTAAAAATAAGTAATTTAATGATATCTAAAGAGTAAAAAGGGGAAAACTTTATTATTTTACTGTTATAGCGGTAAAATTAATTATAAAACCTAATTTATTGATTATTTTTCGAATAAAAAACTAGTATTTACTGTTAAGGCGGTAAAAATAAATAACTGTGTTTTATATTTGAAATCATTATTTCTGTATCATCATAACTAATAAGCAAATAGAAAAGCTTAAATTGACAATTTGAAATTAAAAATTAGAACCGATTGGTACGTAAAATTGCTTCTATTGGGTGTTTTAATTTTAGGAATAACTGTAGATTTAAAATAAAAACATTGTCAACTGAATTGTCAACTGAAAATAAAAAGCCTTGTGAGTCAATTGATTACAAGGCTTTCTGTGGAGTCGCCGGGAATCGAACCCGGGTCCAAACAAGCAACTAAAGAGCTTTCTACACGCTTATTTCCTGATTGAATTTTCGATAGGATGCTAGGCCAGAAACAGCCACATACTACTTATCTTCTTAATTTTCGAAAACCACCCGAAGCTCATGGAAATCTAGGTTTATTTTTACGGTTCCCCTGAACTGAACGCCACAAACCAAGGCTTTCAAGGAGAATCCAGCTTCCCTACCTTGTAGGGACGTGGCGTAATCGTACTATAATTCGGATTATGCAGCTAAAGCGTAAGTATTTTCGCCGTGTAAAAGTTCGAGATCTTATATTTACGAGCAAGGTCTCAATGCTCGACGTGCTTACTGTTCAATTCGACTTGCTGTCAAAACCAGTCGACCCCAGTTTTATAATGTCCCTCAAACATTTTTGAGTGCGCGAATATACAATTTTCTGTTTTAATATTTGTGTTCGAATACTATTGTTAAAGCAAAAATTATTCCTCTTTTTCGTCTTTGCCCAATTTGAATGGGTAATCTCCAAACAAAGGAGCCAGTTTTCTAACCTGATAAGTCTTTGTAGTAAATTTATTCGATAAGGCAATAATTGTGACATGCTCTTTTAATAATGTCACATAAGAAGAGGTGTTACCATGCCACCATCCGTTGTGAAAATAGAAATTTTGTCCTGTTTCCCAATTGATCATTCTTATTCCAAGACCGTAATTCTTTTCGCCTTTACGTTCGTTACTAAAAGGAGTATATACCAGTTTTAATAAATTAGGACTTAAAAAACCAGGTGCATTTCGGGCAAGGTCAAACTTTAATAAATCTCGAGGTGTCGAATAGATGTTTTTGTCTCCATAAATGGCATCTAGATAATCTTTGCCTATTTCGACCTTGTTGCCTTTATAAGAAGGAACTATTGTATCCTTATTTTTTTCGTAGTCAAAAACAAAAGTATGATTCATGCCCAATGGTTTAAAAATCATGCGTTCCATCGCTTTCTTGTAGCTAAGACCAGTTGCTTTTTCGATAACAAGTGCCAAAACGGCATAATTAGTATTGCAATAGGCAAAACGGGTATTGGTTCTGGCTTCAAGACCAATGTCTTTTGTAGCCATCAAATTTATAATGTCTTTGTTAGACAAAATATTATGACGATCCCAAACACCATCTTTTTTATCTGTGAAATAAGCATAATTGCGCATTCCGCTGCGGTGATTTAAAAGCATTTTAACGGTTACTTCAGGAAAAGGGAAAGTACGTAAAATGCTATTTACTTTTTGATCTAAACCAATTTTCTTAGCGTCGATTAATTTTAAAACAGCCGTTGCAGTTAATACCTTACTTACCGATGCCAAATGCAGTGGGGTAGTAGCAGTAATAGGTCTTTCGTCTCTAAAATTAGCCATACCTTCGTATTTTTCAAAGATAATTTGGCCATTTTGAGCCACAAGAAAACTACCGTTCATACTATTGTTAGGCCAGTTTCTATTGTAAAAATGCTCGATGGCATTTTTTTTAGAGTTGATGTATTGTGTTGTTAATCGGGGTAACTTCTTAGTTGCAGGTTCCATGTGTGGCAGGGTATCCTTCGGTAATTTGCTGTCAGAAAGTATTCCTTCTTTATTCTTTAGATTACAAGAACCCAAAACTAAAGTAAGCGTGAGTAATTGTAGTATATTTGTCTTTTTTATAAAAATCATCTTCATTGGGCTATATTGGCAAATATATAGAATCAAACGCTTTTGTTTCTCGTTTTTTTTAACGTTAACAGATTTTTTTGAAAGTTTTTAAGAGAGTTTTTTCTATGTTTTTGTCTTTCAGCTTTTAATGATTTCGATGGAGTAATGTTTTAAAAACTACAACGAAGAAATAATTAAAATTCTTGTTTTTTATGTAGTAAAATACTGTTTTAATCGCTTGAAATTAAAGGAATATCAAAATATGAAATTTGGAATATTAAAAGAACGAAAAAGCCCAGCCGATAGAAGGGTGGTGTTTTCGCCTAATGAATTAGTAAAATTAAAAACACTTTATCCTGAAGTTAGCGTTAAAGTTGAAAGTTCAGACGTTAGAGTGTTTAGTGATGCGGAATATCAAAATTTAGGGATCGAGGTAGTTGATGATATTAGCGATTGCGATGTGTTGTTTGGGGTGAAAGAAGTTCCGGTGGAAAATTTAATTCCTGATAAGTCTTATTTCTTTTTTTCGCATACAATAAAAAAGCAACCGCATAACAGAGCTTTATTGCAGGGGTTATTAGCCAAAAGTGTTAATTTCTATGATCATGAAACCATTGTGAATGGGAATAACCATCGTCTCATTGGTTTTGGATACTATGCAGGAATGGTTGGCGCTTATAGCAGTATTCGCGCATTCGGAATAAAATTCGAATTGTTTAAATTGCCCAAAGCCGAAACGTTATCGGGAAAAGAGGAATTAATCCGTCATTTAAAAAGAATCGTTTTGCCTCCTATAAAATTTGTAGTTACTGGTACAGGAAAAGTAGGTAGCGGCGTAAAAGAAATATTGGACGCGATTAAAGTAAAGTCGGTTACGGTGGATAATTATTTGACTAAGAATTATACTCAGCCTGTTTACACTCAAATAGATGTTTTAGAATATAATAAAAGAAAAGATGGAGCTGTTTTGGAAATAGCCGACTTTTTCAAGAATCCGCAGGAATATGAAAGCAATTTTGAGCGTTTTACCAAAGTATCGGATATTGTAATTACAGCGCATTTTCATGCTAATGAAGCACCTCAAATTCTGACTAGGGAAATGTTGCAATCTAAAGACTGCAAAATAAAAGTGGTTGCCGATATTTCTTGTGATATCAATGGACCAATAGCCTGTACATTGCGTTCTTCTACTATCGAGGAGCCCTTATATGGTTATTTGCCAATAGAAAATAAGGAAGTAGATGTTTTTCATCCTGCTGCTATTGTAGTGATGGCGGTTGATAATTTGCCTTGCGAATTACCAAAAGATGCCAGCGAAGGTTTTGGGGAAATGTTTCTTGAAAATGTGATTCCAGCTTTTTTTAATGGTGATAAAGATGGAATTTTACAAAGAGCAAAAATTACCGAAAAAGGAAAGTTAACTTCCAGATTTAGTTATCTGCAAGATTATGTAGAAGGAAAATAGTCTTTTTAATGGGGAATTTTGTTTGACTATAAAATTCATTGAAATGATATTGATTCGTTTCTAATGTGCTTGATAAGAAAAGTTTAGAGAGAGTTGTTTGGCTTTTGAGAATTCAATTGTAATTTATTTAGCTTTGAGTAACCAAGGAGAATGACAAATTTTTTATTTAACAGTTGTATGATTTATATCTACTTAAAACGTCAAAAAGAGTCTAATTGAATATAAAAACCTAACAAAATATCTCATTTTTTAAACTTTAAACAAAAGTTAATTCCCTATTTTTGCTCTTCGAGATTTTAAAAAAAATAATAAAAACAATATACTATGAATTCATTTGACGTAGTCGTTATAGGTTCTGGACCTGGAGGATATGTATCAGCGATTCGTTGTGCGCAACTAGGCTTCAAAACAGCTATTATCGAAAAATATTCCACACTTGGAGGAACTTGTCTTAATGTAGGATGTATTCCTTCAAAAGCATTATTGTCTTCTTCTCATCATTATGCTGAAATTGCTCATTTTGCAGATCACGGAATCGAGGTTTCTGGAGAGGTAAAAGTTAATTTAGAAAAAATGATTGCTCGTAAAACGGCGGTTGTAGATCAAACTTCTGGTGGAATCAACTACTTGATGGATAAAAATAATATTACTGTTTTTAATGGTTTAGGTTCTTTTGTTGATGCTACTCATGTTGCTGTTGCAAAAGCTGATGGAACTTCTGAAACTATCGAAGCTAAACATACTATTATAGCAACAGGTTCTAAGCCATCTTCTTTGCCTTTTATCTCAATTGATAAAGAAAGAATCATCACTTCTACTGAAGCTTTAAGTTTAAAAGAAGTGCCAAAACACCTTGTAATCATTGGTGGTGGAGTTATCGGAATCGAATTAGGTCAGGTGTATTTACGTCTTGGTGCTCAGGTTTCGGTTGTAGAATTCATGGACAGAATTATTCCGGGAATGGATGGTGCTTTGTCTAAAGAATTGACAAAAGTCTTGAAAAAACAAGGAATGAAATTCTATACTTCTCACAAAGTACAATCAGTGGAAAGAGCTGGTGATGTGGTTACTGTGAAAGCAGAAAATGCAAAAGGTGAAGTAATTACTTTGGAAGGAGATTATTCATTAGTTTCTGTTGGTCGTCGTCCTTACACAGATGGATTGAACGCTGAAAATGCAGGAGTTAAAATTTCTGAAAGAGGACAAGTTGAAGTAAACGATCATTTACAAACTTCGGCTTCTAATATTTACGCAATTGGTGACGTAGTACGTGGTGCAATGTTAGCTCATAAAGCGGAAGAAGAAGGAACTATGGTTGCTGAAATATTAGCGGGTCAAAAACCACATATTGATTATAACTTAATTCCTGGAGTGGTTTATACCTGGCCAGAAGTTGCGGCTGTTGGACAAACAGAAGAGCAATTGAAAGCGGCTGGAGTAGCTTACAAATCAGGAAGTTTCCCATTTAAAGCTTTAGGACGTGCAAGAGCAAGTGCTGATTTAGATGGTTTTGTGAAAATCTTGGCTGATGCTAAAACGGATGAAGTTCTTGGTGTTCATATGATTGGTGCAAGAACAGCTGATTTAATTGCCGAAGCTGTAGTAGCAATGGAATACAAAGCTTCTGCTGAAGATATTTCAAGAATGTCTCATGCGCATCCTACATTTGCGGAAGCGGTAAAAGAAGCAGCATTAGCAGCAACTGAAAACAGAGCGATACACGTTTAAAAATCAGTTCGCATTTTATATAAAAAAAACCCGTTTCAAAACTGAAACGGGTTTTTTGTGCTTTGTTTTTAACCATTCATTTTAAATAATCCTTCATAATTATGCCAGTGGCTATAAATTAAAAATACGTTGCCTGCAAAAACAGCAATAGCTATAGGTAGGTCGTGTGGGTTTAAAAAATAATTGATTAATAGAATATTGATAATTACAGGGAAAATGATAATATTGGCCAAGGTGGTGAATTTTCCTGACACAAAGGATAAACCACATAAAAATTCCACTGTTTTAGCTAATGGCATCAAATAAGTTGAAGCAATAAGTCCTACTTGAAATGCTTTGAAATCACCTGTTGAAACGGGTTCCGGATTTGAGAGAACAAAATAGCTTATAGAAGTACAAAGGAATATAGCTCCCATTAAAGTACGAATAATTAGAGTCGCGATTTTCATGATATATAGGTTTTATTGGTTAACAAATCACAAAATTCTGTTGCGGTTCAGCACTTTCATTCGTAGTAAAAACTCCCTCTAGATAACCGTCTAAATCAGAAAAACAATTATTTTTTAAACTATACAACGCTTAATAATCGCTGTATGTTTTTGTATCTTATAGTAAATTTACAAAAAAAAGAACTGATTTTTCTGATATAGGATAATTATTATTTGATAAATTGTTAATTTAATAGTCAATTAATCGGTTGTTATAGCAAATGGAGTGAAATTAGGTTGTTTTAGCCTTTATTTTCTTATCTAAATTGGATTATAAGTATTAGTTTAGAAGGGGAGATTATAGTTGTAAGCTATTCTGTTTTATAATACTTTTTATAAAGAAAGAATCCACCAAAGCCTATTAATAGTAACCACCAAATTTGAAATACAAATACAATAATATCAAGTAAAACATTCCAACCTGTTTTTAGAGAATCGAGTAGGCGTATTCCAATGTTGGGTTTGTAATGATTGTAATCTTTGGTATTGGCAATCATTTCTTGTTTTATCGATTCGCGTTGGTAGATTTGGATGGTCAGCGTACTAAAATTAACTTGATCCTGCATAGACAGGTTTTCTAATTTGGCTGCGTCTTTTTGTTCTTTTTGGTTTGCCAAATTATTTTCAGCATCCATAACGTCGTTAATTTTTTTGCCTTTGGTATCAATCGCTTTTTCGACTCTTTTTTCTTTGTTAGCGCTTCTTTCTTGTGCGAGTTGGTTCGAAAGCATTTTTAGTGAAACATCATCCGCTTTTATGACGCGATAATTTAGAAAATCTATTTGTTTAGCGATGCATTTTATAATCGTATCTAAACGTTTGTTAGGTACTCGAATAGTGATGTTGTTTTCTATATTGTATCGAATGGATTCCAGCGTACTGTCTTGGCTTATTTTTGTTTCAAATTGATCGATAATATTACTTTGTAAGTTGGTGTAAGTAACAAATCCATCAAATTTATTGGTGATGTTTTCAATAGCGTAGGTAGTTTGGGTAACATTTTTCACTTTGAATTTTAAGTCGGCTTTACGCACGAATTTCCGAGTACTGTCTTTTTTTTCTACTGCGGCAGAAGAAGAAACAGCTGCTTCTGTTGCAATATCATTTGTTACTTGTTCTTCTGGTGCCTCACTTTTTTTACAGCTAACTAATAATGTCGTAAAAGTAAATAGCAGGAAGCTACTTTTTACAATTTTGTTCATAGTTCTTTCTTTTAGAATGGATGATTTTTTGATTGATTGTTCTCGAAATTTCAGGCCTGAATTCCATATCAAATATAAGAGGTTTTGGTAAGAAAAATCTTTTTTAATATTTATTTAACTATGAGCTGGTTTTGTGAAATTTCTACTAGAGAAGCTATTTTTTTTATTGTAATTTTACCTTTTAAAATTTTACTTTGAGAACATCCTTTAAACAAGACATAACGCATCTGGTCGATATCAAAAAGCAGCTTTTATTGTGGTCACAACAATTTCGAGAAGTAGCTTTTATGGATGGTAACCAATACCAACAAGAGTATTCCAGTTACGATTGGATTCTGGCTGTTGATGCTTTTACTTCGATAAAAACCGATTATTTTAATGCTTTTGAAGATTTAAAACAATACCAGCAATCCATACAGGATTGGATTTTTGGTTATTTGTCTTATGATTTAAAAAATGATACCGAGGCTTTGGTATCTAATAATTTTGATGGATTGGAATTTCCTGATTTGTTTTTCTTTCAGCCTAAAAAGCTTTTTTTAGCCAAAGGAAACGAAATCGAAATTCGCTATTTGAATTTCTGTGATGATGAATTTGAAGCCGATTGGGAAGAAATAAAATCCATTGTAACCGATTTTGAAATTTTGGAAACCAATGTGCAAATTCAACAACGAATTTCAGCAGAAGCTTATCAGGAGAAAGTGTCAAAAATGCTGGAACACATTCATCATGGAGATTTGTATGAGGCTAATTTTTGCATGGAATTCTATGCCGAAAATGCTCTGATAGATCCTCTGGAGACTTTTTTAAAGCTGAATGAAATTTCGAAACCGCCTTTTGCCGTTTTTTTTAAGAATTACAAGCAATTTTTATTGTCGGCATCGCCAGAACGCTATTTAAAAAAAGAAGGGGAGTTGCTCATTTCTCAGCCTATAAAAGGAACGGCCAAACGATTTCTAGACCCAATTGAAGATGAAGAATCGAAAAATAAATTAGCTGCCGACGCTAAAGAACGTGCCGAAAATATTATGATAACCGATTTGGTTCGGAATGATTTATCGCATACGGCTCAAAAAGGTTCGGTTCAGGTAACAGAATTGTGTGGGATTTATTCCTTTTTACAAGTGCATCAAATGATTTCAACTATCACTTCAAAACTAGATCCGCAATACACTGTGGTTGATGCTTTAAAATATACTTTTCCTATGGGAAGTATGACGGGTGCGCCTAAGATTTCGGTAATGAAAATTATTGAAGAACTCGAAGAAACCAAAAGAGGTTTGTATAGCGGTGCCGTGGGGTATTTTACTCCTGAAGGTGATTTTGATTTTAATGTTGTTATTCGAAGTATTTTGTACAATCAGCAAAATCAATATTTGTCTTTTTCGGTAGGAAGTGCTATCACTTCGCTATCGGTTCCTGAAAAAGAATACGAAGAATGTTTATTGAAAGCCAAGGCAATGTTTGAAGTTTTAAAATAAATTCTAATTTTTAGTTTATGCTTAATAAGTTCAAAAAACATATCGATCAAAACTTTCCTTTTCTGGAAAACAGCAAATTGCTTCTGGCTACAAGTGGCGGAATTGACAGTATGGTTTTAGCTCATTTATTTAGTGAATTAAAGTATTCTATTGTTTTGGCACACTGTAACTTTCAATTGCGTGGATTGGAAAGTTTTGGTGATCAGAATTTTGTTCAGGAATACGCTAATGCTAATGGAATTCCGTTTTTTTTGACCCAGTTTGATACCGAAGCTTTTGCAAATGATTACAAGCTTTCGACCCAAATTGCGGCTCGTGAATTGCGCTACAATTGGTTTTATGAACTTTTAGAAACAGAGAATTACGATTACATTTTAACAGCACATCATGCCGATGATAATATTGAAACTTTTTTAATTAACCTGAGTCGAGGGACTGGTTTGGAAGGATTGGTTGGTATTCCGGCTCAAAATGATAAAGTTGTACGTCCGCTTTTGTCTTTTACAAGGGAAGAAATTGTTGAATATGCCAAGGAAAACAGTATTCAGTGGCGGGAGGATAGCAGCAATGCTTCGGATAAATATTTACGCAATAAAATCAGGCATCATCTGGTTCCTTTGTTGAAAGAATTGAATCCGCAGTTTATGGAATCCTTTCAGAAAACACAATCGTATCTAAACGAATCTCAGGAATTGGTTGAAGATGCTGCTGTTATGGTGTACCAGCAAGTGGTGAGGGAAGAAGGTGAAACGATTATTTTTGACTTGAATCAATTGCTAAGATTGCCCAATTATAAATCGTATTTGTACCAATGGTTGCATGAATTTGGTTTTACGGCCTGGGACGATGTTTATGGTTTAGTGGAAAGTCAATCGGGCAAGCAGGTTTTCTCCGCTGATTATCGATTGTTGAAAGATCGAAAGGTGTTGATTTTGAGTCCGATTTTTCAGGAAGTTGATGATGAGGTGTATTTTATTGAAAAAAATACTCCGGCTGTTAATATTCCCTTAAATCTTACTTTTTGCGAAGCAGCCGACATTTCAGATGCTTCAAATTCAATTATATTTGTTGACGAAGATAAATTGGCCTATCCTTTGATATTAAAAAAATGGAAAGAAGGCGATTCTTTTCAACCTTTTGGGATGAATGGGAAGTCTAAAAAGTTAAGTAAGCTTTTTAAAGACGAAAAATTATCTTTATTAGAAAAAGAAAATTGTTGGGTTTTATGGTCGGCAGATCAAATTGTCTGGGTGGTTGGCATTCGACAAGATGAACGATTTAGAATCGATAATTCCACAAAAAACATATTAAAAATAGCATTGCAATAATGAAGAAACTATTATTTATCCTTACCGCTTTTTTGGTTTTCACCAATGTAAAATCTCAAATTTTAGATCCTGTTAAATGGACAACCAAGATAGAACAAAAGTCAGAAGGTATTTTTGTACTGACTTTTAACGCGGTGATTGAAAAAGAGTGGCACATGTATTCTCAGTTTACTCCAGATGGAGGTCCGTTGCCAATGCAGCTTGTTTTTAAAAATCAGTCAGGAAATTATAGTTTAATTGGCAAAGCCAAAGAAAGTAAAACTAAGACGGCTTACAATGATATTTTTGAGGTAAACGAAACCTTTTTTGAAGGGAAAGCACAGATACAGCAAGAGATTAAACTTATAAATCTAAAGCTAAGTAAGGTTGAAGTAGAACTTAACTACCAAGCCTGTAAAGAAGTGTGTATTAATCAGTCTAAGAAATTTACATTACAAATTCCTGCTTCTGCAATTGCTGCCGTTACTTCAAATCAAAAAGAGAATCTTCTGAATGAATCAGTTCAAAATACAAAGCTTACTGATAGTACAAAAACAGATACGTTAACTCCCAGTCTTGGTGCAAGCGATATTGTGATTGCTCCTGAAAAAGCAGCTTTGCCAAAGACTCCCGAAACTGCTCCAAGAAGTGTTTGGTCTATCTTTTTTGTTGCTTTCTTGTTTGGGTTTACCGCTTTGCTGACACCATGTGTTTTTCCTATGATTCCAATGACGGTTAGTTTTTTTACCAAACAGAGTAAAACACGTGCCAGAGGAATACGAAATGCTGTTGTTTACGGAATTTCGATTATTGTTATTTATGTTCTGTTAGGTTCGATTGTTACGGCTGTTTTTGGTGCTGACGCATTGAATGCTTTGTCGACTAATGTTTGGTTTAATCTGGCATTTTTTGTTTTATTGGTCATTTTTGCGATTTCTTTTTTAGGTGCTTTCGAAATTGTATTGCCTAATTCCTGGGCAAATAAAGTAGATAATCAGGCTGATAGAGGTGGAATATTGGGAATTGTGTTTATGGCATTGGCCTTGGCTATTGTTTCGTTTTCTTGCACAGGACCTATCGTAGGAAGTTTGTTAGTTGAAGCTGCTTCTAATGGTGGTTTGGCACCAATTGTTGGGATGTTTGGTTTTTCTTTGGCATTGGCCTTGCCTTTTATGTTATTTGCTTTTTTCCCAGGTTGGTTGCAATCTTTACCAAAATCAGGAGGCTGGTTGAATACTGTAAAAGTAGTTTTAGGATTCTTAGAATTGGCTTTAGCCTTTAAATTTTTATCGAATGCCGATTTGGTTTTGCAGTTGCATATATTAGAAAGAGAAGTTTTCATCGCTATTTGGATTGCTGTTTTCGGAGCTTTGGCATTCTACTTATTTGGAAAAATAACGTTGCCGCATGATAGTCCAACGTCAAGTATTTCTGTTGGAAGATTATTAATGGGATTATTGGCTTTGACCTTTACTATTTATTTAATTCCGGGACTTTGGGGAGCACCTTTGAAAATAATCAATGCTTTTCCGCCACCGATGGAATACAGTGAAAGTCCAATGGGATTAAATGTTGCTGGGAAAAGAGAGTCTAAAATTGATTTACCGGAAGGTGCAAAAATAGGGCCTCATGGTTTGGTAGTTTTTGATAATTATCAAAATGGTTTGGCTTACGCCAAAAAAGTAAATAAACCCATAATGCTTGATTTTACAGGCTATGCTTGTGTAAATTGTCGCAAAATGGAAAATAACGTTTGGTCAGATCCTAAGGTATTGTCTATTTTGAAAGATCAAATCGTTTTGATTTCGCTTTATGTGGATGATAAAAGGGAATTACCAAAATTACAACAGTTTATTTCTCCAACAACGGGTGCTGAAATTGAAACCATAGGGGATAAGTGGACTGATTTTATGATATCTAAATACAAAACCAATACGCAGCCTTTATATGTGTTAACAGATTTAGAGGGCAATAGTTTAAATAATGAGCAGCCAACAATTAGTTATGTAGGAGTTGAAGAGTATTATAATTGGTTAAAAGCTGGAATTGCGAAGTTTAAATAAAAGTTGTAGACTGTAATTGTTTCGTTGTAAAAAAATAAACTAATCAAAGTTGTTTTTTGTTCAAAATCAGAAATTATGGCTTAATAATTTTCTTTTTTGCTTGATCAAAAAAGAAACAAAAAAATCAAGTCTTACGCTTTCTCGTCGGTCAAATTAGTTTTCGAATACTAAAAGAAAATAACTCGCTACGCTCAAACAGATTTTCTTTTTACGTATTCTTCAAACATTTGACTCTCGACTGCGGAAGCTAAGGACGTTTGGATCCAGTGAAAAATTACGATTTGGTTTGAAACTACCCCAACCACCCATCACGATCCAAACTTCTGTATTGAATGGCTTCGGCAATGTGATTAGAAATTACATCTTCGGAAGCTTCTAAATCAGCGATGGTGCGTGCTACTTTTAAAATTCGGTCGTAGGCCCGGGCCGAAAGATTCAATCGTTCCATAGCATTTTTCAATAATGATTTTGAATCTTCGTCCAGAACACAATATTCCCGGATGTGTTTGGTGCTCATTTGTGCATTGTAATGAATATTGTCCATTTTTTCAAATCGAGTCGATTGAATTTCGCGCGCTGCGGTTACTCTTTTTCGAATCGTCATACTGTTTTCCGTTTTTTGATTGTCGGATAATTTTTCGAAAGGAACAGGAGTAACTTCAATATGAATGTCAATTCTGTCTAATAAAGGACCTGAAATTTTACTTAAATAGCGTTGCATTTCATAAGGAGAAGCGGTTTGCGCAGTACTTGGATCATTAAAAAATCCACTTGGACTTGGGTTCATGCTCGCTACCAACATAAAAGAAGAAGGATAGGTAACCGTGAATTTGGCTCTTGAAATAGTTACTTCTCTATCTTCCAGTGGTTGACGCATCACTTCTAAAACATCTCGTTTGAATTCGGGTAATTCGTCTAAAAATAGAACGCCATTGTGTGCCATAGATATTTCGCCTGGTTGTGGATAACTACCGCCTCCAACTAATGCCACATTCGAAATTGTATGGTGTGGTGAACGGAACGGCCGTTGATTCATTAATCCTACTTCTTTTAATTTTCCGGCTACACTATGAATTTTAGTGGTTTCTAAGGCTTCATGTAAGGTCATTGGCGGGAGAATACTTGGTAATCGCTTGGCGAGCATTGTTTTTCCTGCACCCGGAGGACCAATTAAAATTATATTGTGTCCGCCAGCCGCGGCAATTTCCATGCATCTTTTAATGCTGTCCTGACCTTTAACATCGGAAAAATCAAATTCGGGAAAATCCAAATCTTTATAGAATTCGGCGCGAGTGTCGATTTTTGTTGGTTCCAGATTTCCTTTTCCTTCAAAGAAATCAATTATTTCCTGTACGTTTTCAATTCCATACACATCGAGTCCTTTTACTATGGCAGCTTCTTTTACGTTTTGTTTTGGAAGAAAGAACCCTTTAAAACCTTCTTCTTTAGCCTTAATCGCAATGGGCAAAGCACCGCGAATGGGCTGGAGGCTTCCATCAAGAGATAATTCTCCCATGATGATGTATTGGTCAATTTCCTCTCCTTTAATTTGTCCTGAGGCAACTAGAATACCTAAAGTTAGGGTAAGGTCATAAGCGGAACCTTCTTTGCGTAAATCGGCGGGAGCCATGTTGATGGTTATTTTTTTGCCGGGTAACATATAACCATTGTTTTTTAAAGCAGCTGCAATCCGATAACTACTTTCTTTTATGGCATTATCAGGAAGTCCTACTAAATGATAGCCGACCCCTTTGTCAATGTTGACTTCCACTGTAATTGTAGTTGCTTCTACTCCAAAAACGGCACTTCCATAGACTTTTACTAGCATATAGGATATTTTTTATTAAAAATAATGAATTTTGAAATACAAGATTAGTTTGGTTCGAACTTTTAATAAAAAATAAATAGATTTTAAGATTGTTAAATCGAACATTAATTTTTAACATTAATTACTGATTTTAAAAGAAATACTACTAATTTTTTTATCGAAAAGGAGAATAATATGATGCAAATAATAATTTTTATTACTAATTTTAGTACCTAAGTTCTTGATATGTTATAATTTAAATGGTTTGTTAAATAGTCTTGCTTTTTGTTTAGGTGTTTTTATTAAATATTTGATGAGCTTTTTTCTTGAAATTTGGATTATATCGATAAAATAATTGGTTAAATGGTTTTTCTATTGCGAAAAATAAAATACAGTAAGAATTCACTTTAATAAAAAGCTGTTGAAATTTAAGTTTTTGATAAAAATTCAAAAAAACGCAGTGTTTGAATTTAACAAATCGTTATTTTTTGCATATTTTGAGGTTAGTACCCGTAAATTTTTAGGGGGTAAATTGAATTAATGGTAAAAGTTTGAACATTTGTTGGTGTTTTTTAGGGGGGGTGTTAATGATTTTATATTTTTGATAAAATTTTAAACCAAATAACAATGAGAAAAATTATTTTAAGTGTGATTCTAATCGCAATTCTAGTATTATCTATTTTTTCAATGAATCTTTTTCCTGATTCGGCAACACTTGGTGCCCATGTTGTGAAATTAAAAATAGATACAGGAGATACAGCCTGGATGATCGTAGCTACTGCATTTGTATTATTAATGACTCCGGGATTAGGTTTCTTTTACGGAGGTATGGTTGGTAAGAAAAACGTTATTAGCACGGTACTACAAAGTTTTATTGCCATGATTATAGTAACTGTTTTATGGGTTGTTATTGGATTTGGATTATGTTTTGGTCCTTCAATCAATGGTTTAATTGGAGATCCGTCTACTAACTTATTCTTTCAAGGAGTAAGCGCTAATACAGCATGGGAATTGGCTCCAACTATTCCTTTCATTTTATTTGCTTTATTTCAGGCAAAATTTGCAATCATCACTCCTGCGTTAATTACCGGAGCTTTTGCTGAACGTGTTCGTTTTTGGGCATATCTTCTTTTTATGGTTTTATTCATAATATTTATTTACGCTCCATTATGTCACATGACTTGGCATCCTGATGGAATGTTCTTTAAAATGGGAGTATTAGATTTTGCCGGAGGTACAGTAGTACACATGAGTGCCGGATGGGCTGCTTTAGCTGGAGCTATGTTCTTAGGAAAAAGAAAAATACAACAAGTTTCACCTGCCCGTATTACTTATGTATTATTAGGTACTGGTTTACTTTGGTTTGGATGGTTTGGTTTCAATGCGGGATCTGCTGTTGGAGCGGGTAGTTTAGCTGCACAAGCTTTAGGAACTACAACAGTTGCTGCTGCTGCTGCTGCAATGGGATGGGTTTTCCTTGATAAAATTCTTGGACACAAACTTTCTGCAATGGGTGCTTGTATTGGTGCTGTAGTAGGTTTAGTAGCTATTACACCTGCTGCTGGATTTGTTAGTATTCCTCATGCAATTGCAATTGGTCTTATCGCTAGTTTTGTAAGTAATTATATGGTGTCTAAATTCCCTAAAGGTAAAATTGATGATGCTTTAGATGTATTTGCTTGTCACGGAGTTGGAGGTATGGTAGGTATGTTGTTAACTGGTGTTTTTGCTTCAAAATCTGTAAATCCAATTGTTGGTGACAATGAAGGTTTAATCTTTGGAGACGCTACTTTATTTTTAACTCAATTAAAAGCACTTATTGTAGTTTCTATTTTTGCATTCACTGTTTCTTATTTATTATTTTTCATTGTTAATAAAATTACTCCTTTAAGAGTTAGTGAAGACAAAGAAGAATTAGGATTGGATATTTCTCAACACGGAGAGTACTTGTAATCAATATTTCAGTCTAAATAATAGAAAAGCTTAGTTAACTTGTTTAACTAAGCTTTTTTTGATTTTATAAGCCTAGCAATGAAATTTTTATAAAAAGTAAAGAATTAGATTTACCAATTTTCTTTTTTGCTTGATCAAAAAAGAAACAAAAAAATCAAGTCTTACACTTCCTCGTCGGTCAAATTAGTTTTCGAATTAGCTTCGCTCTATTCGCCTTCGGTTCGAGTCTAAAAGAAAAGAAACTCGCTACGCTCAAACAGCTTTTCTTTTTACATATTCTTCAAACATTTGACACTCGACTGCGGAAGCTAAGGACAGTTGAGTATGCTTTAGATAATTAGAGGTTTCTTCCATACGATGTTTTTTGTGTATCGTTATTTCAGGACGGGACAGCACATAAAAAAAACAGGGATTGCTATTATCAGCAATCCCTGTTTTTTTGTTTATAATAAGTAGTTTTGTTTAGAAACCTAGTTCTTCAAAAGTATTTCCTTGTTTAATATCTCCTGATTCATAACCTTTCATAAACCAATATTTACGTTGTTTAGAGGTTCCATGTGTGAAAGATTCAGGAACAATATGACCTTGCATTTTAGCTTGAATTGCATCGTCTCCTACAGCATGGGCAGCGCTTAGCGCTTCGTCAATATCACCTTCTTCCAGCATATTGTTCATTTGCTGGTTGTAATGCGTCCAAACTCCGGCATAAAAATCAGCCTGTAGTTCTAAGGCAACCGATAATTTATTGGCTTCAGCCTTAGTTTTGCCTCGTTGCATTTGTCTCATTTTATCCGAAGTTCCTAATAAGGTCTGTACATGATGACCTATTTCGTGAGCAATTACATAAGCAGTGGCAAAATCACCTCCTTGTGCTCCAAATCGGGTTTTTAGTTCTTCAAAAAAAGTCAAATCCATATAGACTTTTTGGTCGGCGGGACAATAAAAAGGACCGGAATCGGAAGAAGCATTGCCGCAGCCTGTTTGAACTTCTCCACTAAACAAAACCACATTTGGCTTTTTGTATTCCAAATTATTTTCTTCAAAAATTTTAGACCATACATCTTCATTGTCAGCAAGTATCGTTTTTACAAAGGCTTGTTCTTCGAGTTCTTTTTTAGTTAAATCTCTTTGTTCAGTTGGTTGTTGGTTTTGTCCTTGATTTAATTGTTCCAGCACAGGAGTAATCATTTGGGCATTATCACCTCCAAAAACTTTTATTAATAAAATGATAATCGCAAGGACTCCACCGCCAATAACTGTTTTTCCTCCAGAGGACATTCCTCTGCGGTCTTCAACATTGCCACTTTGTCTTCTACCAATCCATTTCATAGTATTGTTTTTTAGTTGATTATTATTTAATCCATTTTGTCAGTGTTTTTTCGATGATTCCTTTTACAATTGGTTTCGAAATATAATCATTCATATCCATTTCGATGCATTTGTTTCTTTCTTCTTTTTCTGTTCCGGCAGTAATGGCTATAATAGGAACATTTTTTCCTAATGTTAGTTTTCTAATTTCCTCTGTAGCTTCATAACCATTCATTATTGGCATTTGAATATCCATAAAAATAATATCAGGAAGACTGTTTTCAAATTGAGCAATAGCCTCAAGACCATTTGAAGCCTCAAAAATACTAGCTTCAGGAATTGTGTTTTTTATGATGGTTTTTAGCAAAAGCATGTTTATTTTGTTGTCTTCAACAAGTAAAATCTTTGAGTTTTGTAAATTAGGATTTGCCTCAAGAAAGTTTGTGTTTTCTACAGTTGTTGTAAGTTGTTTAGAAGGTTTTGTCTCTAATGTTTGATTGTTTGTTTTTAAATCTAAATCAAAATAAAAACAACTTCCTTTTCCTATTTCGCTTTTTAACTTTAAGTGACTGTTCATCAGATTCAAAAGTTTGTTTGAAATAGTCAATCCAAGACCGGTTCCTCCAAATTTTTTGGTAGTCGAACTGTCTTCCTGGGAGAAGGCCTTGAATATTTTTCTTTGATTTTGTTCTAAAATTCCGATACCGGTATCAATTACTGAAAAGCGTATTACAGTTTGTGTATCGCTTGATTTTTGTTTTACAGAGATATTTAATTTAACGGTACCTTTTTCTGTAAATTTAACCGCATTAGATAACAGATTGATCAATACTTGTTTGATTCTCACAATGTCAATCCAGAAATAATTAGGAACGTCTTCGGCAATATTTAGCTCTAATTTTAAGTTTTTTTGATTGGCTTCAAAATGAATTAAGTCTACTACTTGGGTTAGTAATTCTTTTATTTTTTGTTTTTCAATATGCAATTCAAGCTTGCCGGCTTCTATTTTTGAAAAA
The DNA here is from genome assembly GCF_004016525.1 of Flavobacterium sufflavum. Taxonomy (GTDB): domain Bacteria; phylum Bacteroidota; class Bacteroidia; order Flavobacteriales; family Flavobacteriaceae; genus Flavobacterium; species Flavobacterium sufflavum. Next base: position 49,901 of record NZ_SACJ01000015.1, on the reverse strand, counting down.
TCTAAAATGTCATTTACAATTTCCAGTAGAGTATGAGCCGACTGATTAACTGTAATCATGTGTTTTTCCTGAATATGATTCAGTTCGGTTTTCATCAACAAATCGGTAAAACCAATTATTCCATTGAGAGGAGTTCTGATTTCGTGACTCATATTAGCTAAAAATTCCGATTTGGCTTTATTGGCTGTTTCGGCATATTCCTTGGCTTTAATAGCTTTTTCGGCTTCCTTACGTTTACTGATGTCCAGCATGATACCTTCGATGTATTTAATTTCTCCGTTTTTAACAACGGTATCTATAAATTCATCTATCCAAACCATGTCTCCTTTTTTGTTTATGATGCGATAGGTCAAATGAAAGGCTTGCAGTTTTGATAATTTGGCACTCGATTTTATAAGTGTTTTTTCTAAATCATCAGGATGAATTAAATCTTTGAATCGGATTCTTTTTTCAAGGAAATCCTCTTTTGGATAACCTGTGAGTTTTTCAATTTCATCGTTAAGATATATTTTGGTATAATCTTCATCGTTTTCAGATAAGTAGACTGTTCCGGGGATATTATTGGCTAATAACCTGAATTTTTCTTCACTTTCGTTAATGGCAATCTCGTTTTCTATTCGCTCTATAGAAGAGCCAATATTCATGGTTAAAGTTTGCAAAATTTGGACTTCATCATCAGCCCAAATTCTACCTTCATTCAAATCATTTAAGCCAAGGACACCATGAAATTTATTTTTAACAAAAACAGGAAAAAGTATTAACGAAGCAGCATCCAGTGCTTCAAGTTTTTTCTTTAATAAAGGGTCTTTTATGTTTGAAACGACAACTGGGTAAACTTTGTTTTCTATTTTGTCAGGGTTAAATTCACCAAAAAAAGAATAAGGTAAATTTTGATAGTTGGGATTTAATTCGGTTAAAGTATCATTACCATTTGTCCAACGGTATTTTTGACTAATGGTTTGATTGGTGCTGTCATTTTGGTAATAAAAACTACGATATGAATTTGTTGCTTTTCCAATAATAATCAGTACATCAGAGAACACATTGTCAATGTTTTTTACATTTAAAAATCGTTCCGTACATAAACTCATTGCCGAAAGCAAATCACTTTTGTAAGTTAATTTTTGTTCTACTTCGAGTCTTCTTTTAGATTCAAAAGCAATGGTAATACTGTCAGCGATTGCTCTGGCAAAATTAATATCTTCATTATCCCATTGTTTGTTAGCATCGGTCACTTCTATGCAAAGAATACCTATGAGTTCCCCGTTTATAAAAACCGGAGTGTCTATCATAGAAAAAATATTGTTTTCTTCAAGATAGTCAGCATATAATTCTCTTGTTATGGGATTGTTTTTAACATCAGAAGCGACTAATGGCGTTTTGTTTTCTATGGATTGAAAATAATTAGGATAAAGCTCTTTAGTTAATTGACAGCCATTTGTAAATTCATTTGTTTTTAAATCATAGAGTTGGAGACATTTAATGGTGTCTTCAAAATATTCCCAATAACTCACTCTATTGGCTTCGATTGTTTTAGTAGTATTTTCGAGTATTGATTTTAATTTTGTCTCTAAGGTTTCTTGTATTGAATAACTTTTAGCATTAAATTGTTTTAAATTTTCATTGTACTTTTTATTTTTTTGTTCTCTTTTTTGCTTTTCAATTTCAATATTTTTGAAAAAAGTAATGTCTCTGGAAATACTGGAGAATCCTTTAATTTTGCCTAAATCGTTGTGGCTAAACATAACTTTTTGGGTTACCCATAGTATTTCGCCGTTTTTTTTCAAAATAGGGAGTTCCAGTAATGGAAATTCCAAGCCATTTTCTTGAATACTATTATTGTAAAAGGTATTTAGGATTGTTGTATAATCTTCTCTGATAAAGTTAGAGTAGTGCTGATTCAATATTTCGGTTTCAGCATAGCCCAGGGTTTTTAGTGTATAATTGTTTACAAAAACAATTTTGCCTTCTAAATCAATTTCATAAATGAAATCTTGAGCATTTTCAATTAAATTTCGGTATTGATTTTGAATTTGGACTTCATTACTTATGTCTTGTCCTATTCCAATAATTAAATCATCAGAAAATTGTTTGTTATTCCATTGAATAAACTTGATGTCCCCGTTTTTACATCTTAATTTTCGAATAAATATTTTGTCATTTATCTGACTTTCAAAAGATTCTTTTGAAGTTATTTCAGGATTTTCGGTTAGATTATAATAGCCAAAACCCATGATTTCTTTGATGTCATAGCCTAAAATACTTTTTACGTTTTCGCTGCAAAAAACAATTTTATTGCTTTTGTTTTTTGCCATAATCAGCGAATTTCCTTTATTGATAATTTGATTGTAAAACTGGAATTTGTCGTTTACATTTTGAATCGACATGTGACGAATATAATTGATAAAAACCACTACTAAAGTGTAATTAAAAATTACGGTGAGCCTGTTTAAAGGTGCCAGTTTTAATAATGAAGCACTAATAAGATAACTAAAAGTGAATACAACAAAAAGCCAATAGAATTTTGATGGTTTTAAAATATTGTATGAGAAATAAACAAATAAAAGAAAACTTAAAAAAGGGATATTATCATCTGTTAAGTGAATTAAATTCCGACAGACATTAAAAAAAGTAAGAACAAAAATGATACGGAATATCTTTTTTATATTGCGAAAAACAAAATCTGATTTGGTACTGGCATAAGCAATTCCTATTAAGATCAAAGAAATGCTAACATTGATAAATAGCATACTTTTAGGCCTTAACTTGAAAAACTCAAAGGTTATTTCTAAGATTAAAATAATGATTCCTAAGATGAGAAAATAAAGCTGATATTCTTTGTTTTCTGAATTTTGAGGACTAAAGTTCCGGATGAATTTATTCCCCAAGGCATATTTAATCCTTTGGAATTTATAAATCAACAAAAAAATAATTAAAAAGACAAATGGCACAACAGTTCGATAAAGGTTTTTATCAATAGGTAACTGATCCATGATATCAAACATTTTAATCACAGTAAAATTATGACCACTACTAAGACTAACAATACTTTCTGTAAAGGTTTTTAATAAAAAAGTATAGAGTAGTATCATATTTTAATAATTAAAATCGTATTTTTTTAACAAATGGTTGTTGAAATTTTGTTAAAAATAACAATAATTAAAAGAAAAACGTAATGCTTTTGTTGAAAAGATTTCAGCTGTTTACTTTTATTCTTCAAATCCAATAATGCTTCTGTAGATAGCATAATTCATAGAAGACATAAAAGGAAAGGTGAAGAAAAATCCAATAAGGAAAAAGAAAAAACCTGTTAGCATGGCTAAGTAAGCAATAACCATAAGTCCCAAAAGGAGTAGGGGCTGTCTTGAAACCAAGCTGGCACTGGTAGTTATGGCTTCTATAGCATTAAATTTATCGAAGATAATTAATGGAACTGCAAGTATACTTAAGAATGAAACACTCAAAGAAGCCAGAAATCCTAAAATAGGAATTCCTGTTTTGTCAAGAATTGAAGTAAATCCTAGGCTTAGGATTGAAATGATTAGTGTGGCTAAAAATAATTCTATGAAATAAGAGAATTTATAGTATTCGAAAACAGTAGAAACATGAAATTCTTCGTCTATTTCAGCGCAATGTGCCATTTTGATAAATCCGGCAAAATAAGGACTAACCAAACAGCTGAAGAAAGTGACACAGCCAACGTAAGCCAATAAAAAATTATCGGATAAGTTTTTTGGTTCAAAATTTTCAGGTTTCATTAGTGCCTGGAAATTAGCCAGACCATAAGTGAAGGCTATAATCAAAAAACTCGCAGCTATGAAAAATATAGTGGAAACTAAAAATAATAAACCGGCATATAGTGCTATTTTTTTATAATTTTCAAAAGCAAGATTGAAAACAGCTTCAAATTCTAAAGAATATCCATTGTTTTTTAAGTCTTGAATTCGGTCTTTTTTTGATTTCATAATGGCTTGAATAATGATATATTATCTGTTTTTAAAAAGGTATAAATCTAAGATATTTATTTTTTTAATCTGTCCGAAAAATAAATTATACTGCGTTCCAGATAGCATCGTTTGGCGTAGGAGCAATAATGGTAAGGATTTCTTTAGAAACAGGGTGGATGAAAACTAATTTTCGGGCGTGCAAATGAATTCCTCCATCGGGATTGCTTCGGTCAAAACCATATTTTAAATCCCCTTTTATGGGACAGCCTATTGCGGCTAATTGCGCTCTGATTTGGTGATGTCTTCCTGTATGCAAATTGATTTCCAGAGCAAAATAATTATTGAGTTCTTTGATGATTTGGTAGTCTAAACTTGCCATTTTACTTTCAGGAACTTCTTTTAAATGGGCTTTGGAAGTATTGTTTTTCTCGTTTCTTTTGATGTAATGAATTAATTTGGCTTCGTTTTGCGCAGGTTTATTTTTTACAACTGCCCAATAAGTTTTTTGGGTTTCTCTGTTTTTAAATAAATCGTTAAGTCTTGTTAAAGCCTTGCTGGTTCTGGCAAAAACCACAATTCCGGTTGTGGGACGATCTAAACGATGAACAACTCCCAGAAAAACTTCGCCCGGTTTATTGTACTTGTCTTTGATGTATTCTTTAACAATTTCGCTTAGTGGTTTGTCTCCCGTTTTATCGCCCTGGACAATATCTCCCACACGTTTATTGATTACAATAATATGATTGTCTTCATGCAAAACCTGAAGGTTATTTTTATTTGAAAGTTCTTTCATTAATGGCTTTATTTGAGTACAAAAATAGCGGTTTTATAATTGTTGTCTTTTTAGAATAATTGTGTTTTATTTTAAAAAGATCAATGCTCGAAACAGCGTTATCTTCATTATAAAGAGGAGCGGCATTTCGAGCATTAAAAGAAGTATTACTTTAAGGAGTTCGAGGAATAGTTAATATTGCTCTCTCTCGTTAGGAAAGTCTTTCGATTTCACATCGTCTACATATTGACTAATAGCCGAAGTCATTCCCTCGTATAAATTCATGTATCTGCGTAAAAATCTAGGGCTAAATTCGTTGTTCATTCCCAGCATATCGTGGATAACCAATACCTGACCGTCAACGCCTGAACCGGCGCCAATACCTATTACAGGAATCGAAATGCTTTCGGCAATTTGCTGGGCTAATTTTGCCGGAATTTTTTCTAAAACTAAGGAAAAACAACCTAGTTTTTCCAGCAGTTTGGCATCTTCAATCAACTTCAGGGCTTCTTGTTCTTCTTTGGCCCTTACGGTGTAAGTTCCAAATTTATAGATAGATTGCGGTGTTAAACCTAAATGTCCCATTACAGGAATTCCTGCGTTCAATATTTTTTTGATGGATTCTTTGATTTCTTTGCCTCCCTCTAATTTTACTGCATGTCCGCCACTTTCTTTCATTATTCGAATGGCAGAGCGCAAGGCTTCTTTTGGATCCGATTGGTAACTACCAAAAGGTAAATCGACTACAACTAAAGCTCTGTCGGCACCTCTTACTACAGAAGAAGCGTGATAAATCATCTGGTCTAAGGTAATAGGCAAAGTGGTTTCGTGTCCAGCCATAACATTAGAAGCCGAATCTCCCACAAGAATGACATCGATACCTGCAGAATCAACAATCTTAGCCATTGTATAATCATAAGCAGTCAACATGGAGATTTTTTCTCCTTGTGCTTTCATATCAATTAAGGACTTTGTTGTAATTTTTTTATAGTCTTTTTTCGCTGTTGACATAGTCGTAGTTTTATGAAATGCAAAAGTAGTAAAACAAATTTGGATGAAATGTAGAAAAAAGAATTTGCTTAAGATATATTGGCTAAAATTCTTCTACGACTGTTTGACCATCTAACCATGCAATCATGTTTATAACAAGATAATTCCAGTTTTGAAAGCCTTTGTTCAATAAGGGTTCTCCGGTTTCGGGTTCGTAATATTCGTGTAGTGCACCATTTTTTTCAAAATCCTTACCAAATAAACTAATTGTTTTTTCAGCTAACTCTTTAGCCTCTTTTTTGTATCCGTATTTTTCTAATCCTTTAAAAACCATATAGTTTGATATTCCCCAAATAGGACCTCTCCAATTGGATGGATTAGCACTTGCTCTTACACTGTACATTTTTTCCATTTTAGAAAGTGTCCTTACACCTGTAGGAGCATTAAAAGTTTTAGCGTTCAGATAATGTTCCTTAACGATTCTGTCAGCTTGTTCAGGAGTTGCAATACCAGACCAAAGTGCTAAAAATCCACTCCAACTCCCTATGCGCTGAATTAAACAATCATAATCTCGGGGATAGCCACTATGAATTATAAATGACTTACCTAAAGTATTGTCCTGATGGTTATCTATTGGTTTTAAATTCAAATCAACACTATAAAAGAAACCATCACGTTCATCCCAACAATTTTTTTGAATGGCTGCTTTTAGGGCAACTGCATCATTGGCAAATTCGTCTCCTATGGCTGTTTGATTTAATTGTTTGGCAAGATATACCATAGCCTGCAATTCTTTGTACATTAAACAATTGAGATAGATGGAAGCCGAACTTTTGTTAGGTCTGAAAAAAGTGCTTGGGTCATTATCAACACCGATGGCTACATCATTTTGCCAATAATAAAGTCCTGTTGCCTGGTTTCGATGATGGGCTTTGTAACTATTGACAAATGCCTGAAGGTGAAAGAATTTTTCCCTCAGCCATTCGGCATTACCTCTTATGTTTTTTGTTATAAATGCTGCATGTTGTGCTAAAACAGGTTTGTGCATATTAACATCGTAGATGTTTTCAGGTCGAATATCGCGTGGTTTTGAATCTTCCCAAATAACAATAGGCAAGTAGCCGTCCCAATCCCCATAATGTAAAAAATTGAGCACACAACCCTGTTCGTATTTTAGTGCTTCTTGTTTGTCTTTTGCGGTACCGATATCGGTAAGAATTTGACGAAGTGCAATATTACTTAGCCATGAATCCCAGTCCCATAATACATTGTCGTATTGATTGCTGCCAGGGGTAAGAAAAGGGTAGATTAATGATCCACTCCCTTTGCGATACATACCTTTATAATCCTTATAGATTTTTGATTTGATAATACTTTTATAATTTACATTGCTTTCGTTTTGCTGGCAATAGACAGAAAACGAATAACTAAGTAGTAACGATAAAAGAATAGTGGTTTTTTTGGTCATTTTTTTTGAGGTTAAGTTTGTTGTTTTATTCTATTCCACATTTTTCTTTCAACCACTTCATTGATTTATCATCGGTTTCTTTAAATCGCCAATGTGCCGAAATAGGGGTAATCACAATTTCTTTAGGCGCTTTTACTGAATTAAATGCCGAAAGGGTAGAAGTAGGAGGACAGGTATTGTCGTTATATCCTGTGGAATAAAATCCCGGAATGGTGATTTTTTTTGCAAAATTTACTATATCATAATATTCCATCGTCTTTATTTTCTCAGGACTGTTGTTTTTGTCACTAAACATAGCTGGCCAGCCTCCGGCTCTGTTGTTTAAATAGCCAGAGTTGTCGCTTAAAGCAGGATAAAATGAGCTAATATAATTGACTCTTTTGTCAATACCGGCAGTAACAATAGTCAATGCACCTCCCTGACTGCCTCCGGTTACCACTACATTTTTCTTGTCAAATTCAGGAAGACTGCTCAGGAAATCAATAGCGCGCACACAGCCTAAATATACACTTTTATAATAATAATTGTCTTTGTTGTCCAGGTTTATTGCCCAATAATCTTTTAGTTTTTCTCTTTCTTTTTGGAAATCTTTTTCATCCATTTCAGGCGAAATACCGTGAATTTCAGTTGTTAGGCTGATGAATCCCTGTTCGGCAAAAGAAGTTATGGGAGTTATTTTTTTAACACCTGCTCCCGGAGGATTCAATAAAACCGGGTGTGGTTTATTGTCTTTGGGTTTACTTAAATAGCCATAAAGATAATGACCCAATTGGTAATTTTGCAGACGCACCAAGTACACATCTACTGTAGCCGTAGAAAATTCAGGTTTGTGAGTTACTACAGCATCTAATGGAATTTTATTATTTTCGGCAATTGCTTTTTTCCAAAAATTATCAAAATCTTTTGGCATACTTACAGTTGGCTGAATTTCAAAAGGAGCATAGCCGGCTTTTATTTCGTCCTTGTATACATAGCCGTCAATCTTGGCTTCTACTTTCAGCTGGCGAAAGCCGGGAGTGTTCATAGTTCCAATGTTGATTTCGCCAACACCGTTTTCTAATTTAAGTGTTCCTTTCTTCTCTGGAGTTAATTGTTCAGGACCGTATTGGTATTCTATTTCTACATTTTCAACGGGTGAACCATGTTTAAGGACACTTACTTTTATGGTTGCTGCTTCGTTGAGTCTGTAATTCCAGTCAGGGTGATTTGCAGTCAGGACAATGTTTACTAATTTAATCGGAGCCGGGGTATTTTGGGCTCTTAGGCTTATCGTCAGCAAGCCAAGGAATAATGAGAAATAGGAGAGTAGCTTCATAGAAAAAGGTTTAAAAAAATAAAAGGGCATAATGATTTAAATTATACCCTTTGGTGATTAGAATAGTTATGTTGTAGTAATTATTTAATTACTTTATTATTAACAACTACGTTTTTAAGTTTTAAGCCTTTGATGATACTTTTATCAATTGCATCATTTTTAGCTTCAATTTTTAAGTTTTCAAAAGTAAAGTTGGTTAATTTATCACGATCGGTAACTTTCATATCGTAGAAAACATCACATTTGATGTCTATGTTTCTCATGGTAATATTATCGCAATAAGATACCGGTGCATCTTTTCGTCCTTTTAAATCAAAAAATTGAGTCCAGGGTTTTACATAAATCATGCTTTTAGCATAGCCTGTAATGTTTTCAACAGTAATGTATTCGTATTTTTGAGGAGTATCGGGACGCATTTTCAACCATAAAAGACGTACCGCATTGTTAACAGTACAGTTGCGAACAATAATATTTTTGTTGTGAATGGCTTCACTACCAGAAGTTAAAGCTCCGTGACAGAATCCAAAATCACAGTTTTCAATAATAATATTTTCGTTTCCACCATTACTAGCATCTTTATCAGCCCACGGTCCTTTTCCACCTTTTAAAGCAATAGCATCATCATTTACAGCCATATAGCAACCTTTAATTAGCATATTAGTACATACATCAATATCGATAGCATCTGTACTTGGTGCTTTTACCGGTTCGTGTGGAGAGAAAATGTGTAAATCAAGAATTTTTACATTGTTACATTGGTAATAATGACTGGTCCAGAAACCTGAATTGTGTAGTTTAACGTCCTGCACCTGAACATTGTCACATTTCCAAATGAATACTAAACGCGGTCTGGAAACTTCAAGATTGGTACAGTTTGGATTTTCTTTTCTTCTTTGCCAAAAAGCTTCCCAGTATTTCAATCCGTTTCCGTCGATAGTTCCTTTTCCGGTAATGGTAAAGCCGTTAACACCATAAGCATTGACTAAAGCCGTGAAATATTCGATGCTTTGACCTTCAATTCTGGAAGGCATTTTAGGATAATCATCAATATTGTTAGAACCTTTTAAAATTGCTCCTTCTGAAACATGTAAATGAGTGTTTGGTCTAAAAAATAAAGCACCACTCATGAAAGTTCCTTTTGGAATTACAACAACTCCACCGCCATTACGGTAAGCTTCGTCAATTGTTTTTTGGATGGCAGCAGTTTGTACAAGAGTACTGTCGTTTAGCGTTCCATAATCGGTAACAGAATAAAATTTGCCTAAATCGCTCGGATTTATTTTTGATGCGTCTAAAAACCAGGCAGGAATTTTAGTTCCATCAGGAAAAAGATCTTTATTGTTTTTTTGCGAAAATGTTTTTGGAGTAATTGCTAATAAAGCAAGAATGAATAAACAGATTTTTTTCATTTTTCTTAATAAAGGTTAATAAAGTTGGTCTCCACAAAAAGAATGCCTTTTAATTTTTAGCTTATTAAAGCATTTAAATTTTGGAAGAAACGAAGATATGAAAATTAAGAGCAAATATTCATCCTGCATTTCAGGCAGGATACTATGACTACCAGAAACAACAAAGCAGGTTTAGAATGCTAAACCTGCTTTGATATATTAAAAGTGAGTGATTTATTTTTTAATTTTTGAAAAGCGAATTAAAGCATAAATGACAGATAGTACGCCAATTGCAATGAGCGTTCCAATGATTTCATTTTGAGTCAAATTCGATAAAAAATAAAGAATGATAGTGATGGAAAGAATTGGGACACTTAATCCTCCGGGAATAGTAAATTCGTCCGGATTTGATTTTTGGGTATAACGCAATTTGATTACCGAAAATACAACTCCTAAATAAACAATCAATATGGAACTGCTTGCAATAACCACCAGACTTTCAAAACTGCCCGTTGCGGCAATTAAAAATCCCAGAAAAGCATAAACAATAATCGATAGGTAAGGAGTGGCAAAAGAAGAATGAATTTTAGCCAAAGCCTCAATCGGGATTACTCTGTCACGAGCCAGTGCATAAAGCGTTCGGGGATTATTTAAAATATCACCACTCAAAAATCCGAACATCGATATGGCAGCTCCCACAGTCAGAATTACAAAACCGATTGGCCCAAAAACAACATTTGCGGTAGCAGCAAGTGGGGTAGCGGTAAATTGCGGTAACTGATTTCCCAGAACTCCCTGCGCTACTGTTTGAATCAGCATATAAAGCACCACAACTGCCGAGATACTGATGAAAATGGCTTTTGGAATCGTGCGTTTAGGATTAATGACTTCACCGGAAACCACAATTCCCGATTCGCAACCCTGAAACGCAAAAAATAAGACCAGAGACGTTTTGCCCAGTTGTTGGATGTCGGGGAAACTTTCTATTGTCAGGTTGCTTGTCGCTACCGATTCCCATCCAAAAATAACCAGTAATAACAATGGAATCAGTTTAGCGATGGTGTTGATTTTTACCAGTCCAATACCTTGTTTTACACCAATGACATTAATAAAAGCCAGGCCAAAAAAGACGGTAGTTAAAAATAATAAACGCAGCCATTCTTCTTTAAACAGAGGATGAGCCGAACCCAAAACATTAACCAGGGCATTAGAAACGGCGGCATCGGCAAGAAGGGTTCCGCCTACAGTAAAAATCCCGGCTATGAAACCGGCGTAAGGACCAAAAGCAGTTTCAATATAAGAGTAGACGCCTCCTGTTTGGGTTACTTTGCTGGCAGCTTCGGCAAAACAAAGCATGATAAGTGCCATCAATATTCCACAAAAAATATAGGCAATAATGCTGGAAGCCCCCATGGATGCAGCGACAATGGCGGGAAGAGCAAAAATTCCGGCGCCAATAATAACATTCATAATATTGGCAGATAAGCCAAATACACCGATGGTTCGTTTAAATTTTTCTTCTTGGTTTATCATTTTTTTCTGGTTTACTAATAACTTGGTTTTATTTAGCTTTTGGAAAACGAAGTTATGCAAAAAAGATTTTGCCTGACCAAAGAAAAGCGGCTGGAGCAGAAATTAAACATTTTTGTGAAAACTTTGAAAAAATGTTAGGTTGTATGATTTTGAGTTTTTGAAAGTCTTACGACGACAATAAAAATAAAATTGGAAGTCAATTAAACTTTTACACCGAATAAATATCCAACAAAAGCTGATAATCCCATAGCAATTGTACCCCAAATCGTAATTCTTAGAATAGCTTTAATGATACTGGAACCGCCAGTTTTTGCCGATATTGTCCCTAAAACAATTAAAAATAAAATTGTAAAACCATAAAGCCAATACTCTAGACTTTTTACGGCTGCTAAGAGTACAACTAAGAGCGGTAAAAAGCCACCTACTGCAAATGATGCTCCTGAAGCTAAGGCAGCTTGAATAGGGTTAGCCTGACTGATCTCATTGATACCTAATTCTTCCCTAATATGTGTTCCCAAGGCATCTTTCTCAGTCAACTCAATTGCTGCTTGCATTGCAGTTTCTTTTTTCATGCCTCTTCTTTCAAAGATTTCAGCCAATATTTTTAACTCTTCTTCCGGCGTATCTTTAAGTTCCTGGGTTTCTCGTTCAATATCTGCTTTTTCAATATCCGTTTGAGAACTTACCGAAACATATTCACCGGCAGCCATTGATAGTGCTCCTGCTACAAGACCTGCTACAGTTGCTAAAATAATTGGTTCCCTTGTAGAACTAGCAGCAGAAACACCTATTGCAAGACTTGAAATAGATATAATTCCGTCATTTGCGCCTAATACTGCAGCCCTTAACCAATTGCTTCTGTGTATGTAATGATTGTCTAAATAGTTGTCAATTGTAATCATCTTTGATATATTCTACAAATGTTATTTAAAATTACATCTTACTTTCCGCCACTTGGCACAGTAACGGATTTTTATTAATTAGTTTTAAATGTAGGTAAAATTTCAACTCAATTCCCAGTTAAGAAAAATTAAATCAGAACATTTCGCTTAACAGCCAGTCTTGTTTGCTGTTTATTTTCCAGCAGGCTCATAATAAAGGATGATGGCTCCCGAATCAAAGGTTTTGGTTTTTACAAGTTGAAGAAGGATTCTGTCGTTTATATTTTCAAATAAGGGCAAACCGCTTCCTGCAACGACAGGATGAACACAGAGTTGGAATTCATCAATCAAATTAAGTTTAATTAGCTGTATAATTAAACTCCTGCTGCCAACGAAAATGTCTTTACCCGATTGTTTTTTTAGTTCTAAAACTTCTTCTTCAAGGTCTCGATTTGCCAGCTTTGCGCTTTCCCATTCTGTGTTTTTCAGTGTGTGTGAAAAGACAATTTTCGGAATTTTGTCTATCGCTATTGCAAAGTCATCCATTGATTTTTCACCTGAAGGATTTTTTATAAAAGGCTGCCAAAACTCCATTAGCTGATAGGTTATCCTTCCATATAGAATCACGCCGGCGTTATTTAACAGCTCAGTATAATGTTGATGTATTTCTTCATCCGGGATTATTGCTGTATGATCGCAAAATCCGTCAACCGTCATATTGATTGCAGCAATTATCTTTCTCATAATTTAATCTTAATGTTCAGTGTTGGTTACTTGCTAAGATATTTTATTGATTTTAATGTAAATATAGTTGATTACCTAGAGCTGCTCTAGTAGCTGTTATGAGCCGTTTACTTTGGTTTCCACTTTCCATTAAAACTTTTTTGTTCTTTGAAAATCAATCCGAAATCTACATTAAAAATTGTTCCAATTCCTTTGGAATGAATATTATCTAAAATTAAACAAAATGCGATTAATAGCTCCTTTTCGGAATTTCTATTTGCAACAATTTCATAGTAGTCTCCCGCAAGATAACTAATGGCTTCTTTTTCCCAATAAGCAATTTGGATATCGTTGTGAAAAATGGAAACTTTTCTCTCTTTATGGCAATACAAGTCATAAATGTCGGTCCCTTTTTTTAATTGATATTTAGTTTTCCAAAAATTTTTTGATTCCAACTTAAATCGTTCGCCACTTGGAACTTCAATTTTATATTTTGGGTAATTGAAATAAAGACATTTGAAAGTTCTAAAATTTGGTTTAAGTTCATCAGGCTTGTAAATATTAATTATTGATCTTGAGAACAAATCAGTTTCAGCGTAGAATTCTTCTTTTTTATCGATGAAGATTTTGTATTGGCTTCCAAAGGAAAACGTATGTTGTTTTATCGTAATTTTTATCATAAATGGCTCATCGTTTGGCCGCTTGGCGATATGGCGGATTAAGAAAGTCTAAACTTTCGGTTAATGACAAATTACACAAATACAAAACTATCTTTAAATTAAGCCTAAACCCGCCATATTGCCAAACGGCGGTTGTAGGCTGTTTTTTTTGAAACGTTTATTTTTTATTCAATTGGAATACAGAAATCTACGATGCTAATTTTTTCTGGATGTTCATTGAAATTGTTATTATAAATTTCATATGGATTTCGGTCGGCTTTCTTATATCCGTTTTCGCTCATCCAAATGAAAAGACTACTCCAAGATTTTTCAAACTCATTTATTCCAATTTCAAAATGTCCAACAATAAATTTTCCCTTTTCAATTGTTGTTAAGCCAATTTCTCCACTAACTTCAACTTTTTCTTTTAACGAAATACAAGCACTCATTCTAACTTTATCAGGTTCAGTTATTTTGAAACTATCGAGATAAATTGTAACAACTTTTAAGTTTTCATTTTCTAAAAGTCTTTTTGGAGTTGCCCACTTAATTAATTTGGCATAAGTGTTTTCCATTCCATTGTGCCCGATTTGCGTAATAAATGCTAAATCTAATTTTGGCATTTCTTTAATTTCAATTTTTGCTTTCATTTTAATCCAATTTTTATGATTATTAATGTTGCAAATATATTCCTCTAATATTCCTCTTTCTTCTCCATTCTTGCTTTCCACTTTTCCAATCTTGCTAAATTTATATGGATTTGATTTTCTGAATTCTGTTGGACTTATTCCGTAAAATTTTTTGAAAGTTCTTGTAAATGATGAATTACTGTTAAATCCATATTGCAAAGAAAGTTCAGAAATTGAAATTTCTCGTTTATGCAAAAGTATTGATGCAGTTTTTTCAATTCTTTTACGAGTAATGTATTCGTTAATTGTTTCGTTTGTAATTGCTTTGAAAATTCTGTGCAAATGAAATGGTGAATAAAATCCAATATTTGCGATGGTTTCTAAATTCAGTTCTTGGTCTAAATTCACATCAATAAATATCAATATGTTGTTAATTCTTTTTATGTAATCTTCTTTCATCTTTCAGTTTTCTGTCGCTCGAAAATAGCCTACAACGTTCCGCGGCTTGCAGCCGTGGCGGCATTTTTAATGTTTAATTGTAAAGATATGCAATTTTCGTCTTTAGATTTTCCAGCTGAAAATTCAAACCAGTCATGGCTGCAAACCGCTGTTATACAACGTTATTGCTCGGTCAAACTTCCGTTAGCATATTTATAAAATTCTGTATCGAGTTTATTTAATTCAGCGTCTATCTTTTCATCATACAATTCTTCAACTTCATTTTTTCGTAACTTTTCCACAAACTCTTTTTCTGGTATGTGATTAGGATTGATTATGTTGATTGCATTTTCTAGAAGTTTGGCTGTTTTGACTTTTCCATTTTTCTTTAACGCTTTCAAAGTTTCATAACAGTTTTGACCGCTTGAATTTATGAAGTATTGATTAAAACCTCCATTATTAACTTCCATTTCTAATTCCTCAATATTTGCTTTCGGAATCACTTTTTCAACTTCGGTTACTGTTCCTCTTTTTGATGAACTTTTTTGAGTACAATTTGAGAAAACTAATACTAAAAGTAGAAGTTGAATTTTAAGAAATTTGTCCATTGAAAAGCAGGGTTTAATAATGTTGTATAACTCGTTTATATGTATGATAGCTGTCAAATATATAAATAAATATTTACAAATAATCTTAAATTTCAATTTCAAAAAACAACTGATGAAGTAGAGTACATCCATAAAAAAATCCGACTTATTTGCATAAATCGGATTGATATTGATTTTTGACATTGCTATTGAACTACGTTATTTTATAACTCCAACAGAACCTTCGCTTGACGGAATTAATTCAAAAACAGAATTGGGAGCCAAATTAGGTTCAATGCGATGCGAAACATATACAATGGTCATATTCGATTCCTGTTTTAGCAAATTGATGAGTTGACAAACCATCGCTACATTTTCATCGTCCAGACCTTCAACAGGTTCATCTAAAATAACCAAAGGCGGATGTTTTAAAACCGAACGCACAATCATGGCTAGCCTTTGTTGTCCTACCGAAAGGCGTTTGAACATTTGGTTTTTAAGGTGTTTCATCCCTATTAATTCCAACCATTGATCGGCAATCTTTTTTTGCAAGGTAGTAGGCAGGTCGTACAATCCGATAGAATCAAAAAATCCGGACAAAATCATTTGTTCCAGTGTGTGATTTCTTGTGAATAAACTGGTCATATTGGTAGCAAAATAACCGATGTTTTTTTTGATGTCCCAAACGCTTTCTCCACTTCCTTTTTTGCGACCAAATAAATGTAAATCCTGACCATAACCTTTAGTACTGTCACCATTTATTAATGACAAAAGCGTACTTTTTCCGGAACCATTAGGGCCTATAAGCTGCCAGAATTCGCCTTGTTGAATTGTCCAGTTGATGTTGTTTACAATAGGACGTTCTTCATAACTTACCGATACATTATTCATCTGAATCAGTACTTTTTGGTTGTATTCTATAGCATGAGCGGGATGCGGAATCCCGGATTGAGTTATAATTTTATTTTCGTGTGCTTCGTGGCTAATGTTTTCCAGTACAAAAGCATCTGAATTTATTTGTCTGTTATTCGAAATAAAAGGCAGTAAATCGGCAGTGCGGTTGACAAGCAGGATAATTTTGATTTTAGCAGCCATTTCTTCCAGTGATTTTGACAATTCTACACGGGAAGCTTGGTCTAAATGATCCATTGGATTATCAAAAATGATAAAATCAGGATTTTGGTCAATACAATATTTAAGAAACTTCTTTTTACGCTGTCCTGACGAAAAGGTGCTTAACTTTCTATTCGAATCTACCGCAGTCAATTCAAGGTATTGAAATTCTTTCTGGATAAAATGGTCAATGGCTAAATCAGAGAACAGGATTCCTTTTAAGGTTTTAAAAGGAGCTAATTCAGCGTTGGCTTTTCCGGAAAGAATGCTTTCTATAAAGTCTTTTTTATTGATTTGATTCGATAATAAGATGTTCCAATGAGTGGCAGTAGTCATGAAAATGGGTCTGTTTTTATTGGCTGTAAAGATAATAAAAGATAACAGAAGGCAGAAAGCAGAATACAGACAACAGATTGAAGAAAATAGAATCCAGAATCCAGACCGCAGATTGGAGAAATTAGCACAGATTATTAAAATAATTTGCGACCCGAGGATAGCGTTCCGATAGCTATCGGAAAGGCGAAGCAATTAGCGGTTGAAAATTGGGTTCTAATTTATAACTAAATATTTAGGGCTTTTATTTGATCTTCCATAGTAAGTGCATACTGATAGCTGTATTCAAAAATTTCATCGGCATTTTTTAAGTTATAAAGGCTGTACTGACTCATGTTAGCCGGTTCAAAATACAAGTTGCAACTGTGGGTTTTTATTTCGACCGAACTTTTCATAGCCAAATGAAAACAGCGGTCCAGAATGTTATTCATGCTTACTTTATCGACTTCTTTTTTGATGGAATTGACATAACTGCCAATAATGGTGTCGCATTGTCCCATCAAGGGTTCGATGGGGAAGTTGTTGATTACACCTCCGTCAACATAAAGGGTGTTGTTGTAGTTTACAGGTTGAAACAACAAAGGCATGCAAGAGGAAGCCATTAAGGCCTGGGATAAATTTCCGGAAGAGAAATAGACTAATTCTCCCTTTAGAATGTCGGTTGCAGCAACATATAACGGAATCTTTAAATCGTCAAAACTGTTTGTTGGAAAACATTCCAAATAGATATCGTGAAAGCCTTTCATCGCAAATAAACCCTGTCTTTTCATTAATAGATTGGAAAAACTAAAGATTTGCCCTTTTTTTAAAATACCTAAAATTTCATTTACCTTATAACCCGCCGCATAAAAAGCCCCGGCTATCGCTCCCGCACTGGTACCTGAAATATGAGTAGGAACAATGCCAAATTCTTCCAAGGCTTTTAATAGCCCTAAATGAGCTATGCCTCGGGCACCTCCACCGGATAATACAATCCCTATTTTACGTTCCATAGGTTTTTCGCTATTGAAAATGAGTCAAAATCGTTGTTTTTTCTTTTTTAAGATTCCATAAAATCCTCACATTTAGGAATATTGGCTAATGCCTGAATGGCAATTTCGGGAACAGGATTGACTAATTTACGCAATTTGGTATCCATCCAGGCACCATCAACGGTTAAAGTAGCACAAAGTTGGTTTTCTTCGGTGCGAAATTCATGTTCAATAGACCAACGGGAAGCATCGGCTCTCATTTTGGCTACTTTGGTATGGATAAAAATACTGTCGCTAAGTTTAATTTCTTTTCTAAAAACACATTCTTCCCTAAAAAGAACAGGACCAAAATGCTGTGTTTGAAATGCTTTCATGGTCAAACCTAAACTTTCTAATATTTCTACACGATGTTGGGCTGCACAATCGTAATAAACACTGTGACGAACGTGAAAATTTGGATCAATATCGGCCCAACGAAAAGATAATTGTTTACTGAAAGAGGTCATATTCTATTTTAAATTTAGTTATATAGACGAATCCATTGTCAATTCGAGCGAAGTCGAGAATGTTTTCAAAAAATGAATGTTCTCGTAAATTTAAAAAAAATAAGCTAAAAAGAAAGAAAAGGACTCTTTATAGTTTTTTGATAAATGCAATTTATGGAGTTTGTTTTTGTGATACTATCTGGTTGAGAATTAATATCTTTACAAGATGAGATTTAAAGTGAGCAGTTTTTTATCCTATGAAGTTTTTTCTACAACGACCTTTATTTTTAATATTCAGGTTGCCAATTCGCCAACTCAAGTAATTATTTCGGAGTCCCTTACCATTACTCCCGAGATTAAGTATCAAGAATTTGTATTAACCAATTCAGAAACCCGTTTTATTAAAATGAAGGTAGAACAAGGAACTAATTTTACAATTAGTTATGAAGCTGAAATTGACGTTTTCCATGAGGTAATCGCTGCTGAAAAGTTGTCGAAATCTGTTCCAATTATTGATTTAGATAACGAAGTATTGCCTTTT
Organism: Flavobacterium sufflavum; assembly: GCF_004016525.1. Classification (GTDB taxonomy): domain Bacteria; phylum Bacteroidota; class Bacteroidia; order Flavobacteriales; family Flavobacteriaceae; genus Flavobacterium; species Flavobacterium sufflavum. The sequence goes on along the minus strand of NZ_SACJ01000015.1, from coordinate 31,128 downwards.
ATTTCACCAAGCAGGTATTGTGAATCGGATAAATTGTTGGATTTTGCTCATCAGCAATTTGGGCATTTACCGAATGAGTTTACTAAGGCAAAAGCAATAAATGAATGGGTTTTTAACTCCATAGAATACAAAGCGGGAACAAGTGATTCCAGTAGATCAGCTTGTGATGTTTTGGCTTTAAAAGAAGGTGTTTGTAAAGATTTTGCTCATCTTGCAATTGCTTTATGTCGTGCTTTGGACATACCGGCACGTTATTTTACGGGTTATGCTTATGCGTTGAATCCACCTGATTTTCATGCTTGTTTTGAAGCTTATGTGGGAGGGAAGTGGCTGTTTTTTGATCCAACTAAATTAAGTGTTGCTAATGGATTGGTAAAAATAGCCAATGGTAAAGATGCCAGCGAAGTGGCTGTTGCCAGTTTTTTTGGTGAAGTGAATTGTACTTTTATGAAAGTAGATTGTAATCCTGTTTCAGCTGATTTTATTCCTTTTGATAAAGAAGAAAAAACAGCGGTTTCTTATGGTTGAAACTGCTGTTTTTTCTCGAATGGATTAATCATCAATGGCTTGTTCTGCCAATAGTTGGAATTTCCAGCCTGTATTATCACTCGTTTTTTGAGTTTGTTTTAAGATAATACCAATCAGTTCCTCTTTTGGGTCGGCAAAATATTGCGTATTGAAATAACCGCCCCAATTGAAAGTTCCTGCACTGCCTTGACCGCCCATATCTTCGCCCATCTGGTTTAAAACTCTAAAACCCAGGCCGTGGTAGGCATCGCTTTTACCCCAAACATCACCAATTTGGTTTGCCAACATGAATTGGACTGTGGTGCGACTCAATAAACGAATTCCGTTTAGTTCGCCTTTATTCAGGAACATTTGCAGGAAAGTGGCATAGTCTTTTGCGGTGCTTGAAAGACCGGCACCACCTGAGAAAAAGCTTTTAGCTCCTGATTTTGGATAATTGGTATCATAGAACGTATTTGGAAACGGAATCCAATTACCATTTTCCTTGGTTTGAACACTTACTAATCGGTTAGATTTTGATTCCGGCAAATAGAAATAAGTATCTGTCATTCCCAATGGTTCAAAAATGTGGGTTTTGTAAAATTCATCCATCGGCATTCCTGACATGATTTCGATAAAATAGCCAATGACATCCAAACCTTCGCTATAAGTGAATTTCTCTCCCGGATTGTGGTGTAGAGGTAGTTTTGCTAGTTTTTTGACACTTTCGGCAATGGTGATTTTATCGGTTGTAAACAAATCGGTTACGCCGGCGTCCTGATAGATTTTTTTAAAACGAGGATCGCTATCAATTTGTCCGTAACCAATTCCGGAAGTATGCGTGATTAAATCACGAACAGTAATTTCCCTTTTAGCCGGTTTAGTGGTGTATTTTCCATCGGGATACACAGAGTCTAAAACTTGGGCGTTTTTAAATTCAGGGATGTATTTTGCAATAGGATCATCGAGTTTGAATTTCCCTTCTTCCCAAAGCATCATTACGGCTGTAGTAGTAATGGCTTTGGTTTGGGAGGCAATTCTGAAAATGGCGTCGGTTTTTAAGGTTTTTGAAGTGGCATTGTCAGCCATTCCAAAAGCTTTTAGATACACAATTTTTCCCTTACGAGCGACTAAGGCTATGGCACCCGGAATTTCCGAATCGGTGACGGCTTTGTTTAACATATTGTCAATTCGTGCCAATCGTTCGCTGGACATTCCTACACTGCTTGGTGTAGCTTCAGTGAGTTTAGGCGAATTTTTTATCGAATGGGTTTGTGCATAATTGCTACAATTCCAAATCATAAAAAGTGTAATGAAAATTTTTTTCATGGTTGGTTTTTTTGGTTTAATCGTTGTAATCTATATAGATTGGTTTTATTAAGAGTAAATATTTCTTTTTTGCTTGATCAAAAAAGAAACAAAAAAATCAAGTCTTGCGCTTCCTCGTCGGTCAAATTAGTTTTCGAATGCTAAAAGAAAATAACTCGCTACGCTCAAACAGCTTTTCTTTTTAAGCATTCTTCAAACATTTGACACTCGACTGCGGAAGCTAAGGACGTTACAATAGAATAAGTGAAAATGATCTGTGTTCTAGTTGTTAACACGATATCGAATATTGTTATTCCGGGATTTTCTCTATAAGAATAGGGCTTTCGGCACTATCATAATAGGTACAAGTCATTTCGATAATGTCTACACGCCATTTGGTAATACCACATTGGGCTGCATGTTGGCAAAAGGTATAATAGTCGGTTTGACCGTCTTGGTGCATTACCAGAAATTCGATAAAACGTTCTTTGTTAGCCACAGCAGCAATAGTCAGGGCATCGTATTTTTTATCGGTATTTGCGGTAAAGTCGTTGTCGCCATAGTAAGAAACGCGACCGTCAGCCACGATGGTATCATAGCCTTTTACGCCTAGATTAATTAAGTCCTGAATGTAATTGGGGAAATCAGCACCCGATTTTACTTTTTCATGTGCTGCTTTGATTTGATCTATTGAAAACATATTCTAAATTTTTAGGTTTTCAAATATAGGTTAAAATGAAATTATACCAAGTACTGATTCTATTTTAGTTCAATCGTTCTGGTGTAATAGCATTTTTGATTTTTATAAGTGAAGAGCTGGATATTTAGTTTGTTACGTGATTCTTTTATTTTGTATTCCTTATAAAAATAATTTTTTGTTTAAAAATCATTGCTGTTTTATGGATTTGGCTTGCAAAGGCTATATATTTATGCGTAATTTAGTAACGGCTATTCCCACAATTATTAATTAAAATATTATTTCTATGAAAAACTTAGGTCTATTTTGTTTACTGCTGACTTGCATTGGATTTCAAAGCTGTAAAAATGATCAAAAAGCCAATGATGCTAAAACTGCTCCTGCCAAGGCCGAAAAGCCAGTAAGCATAAATTGTTATAAAGCATTGTATGAAACAGATACTATTGATTTAAAACTAAATACTTTAAAGGGGGGCAAAGTATCGGGGAATTTGGTGATGAAAATGTATGCTATGTCGGAAAAAGTGGGGGTGATAGAAGGGGAATTCCACGGAGATACCTTATTTGCTGACTATACTTTTATTCAGGGAAAAAATGAAAACGCAAAATTCAAAAACCCATTGGCATTATTAAAGCGAGGAGATACCCTAATTTTAGGTAATGGAAAAATAGAAACCTATTTAGGACGTTCTTATTTTGCTAAAGGCGCACCGATAGATTTTGATCGTGTGAAATATAAATTTTTAACTGTTGATTGCGTTGATAAATAAGATAGGGGATTTAACAGCACAATTTTGATTGATAAAAAACATTAAAATAAAAGCAGCAGCGGAATTTAACAATTTTTAGCTGCTGCTTTTAGTTCTTTTTTAAGCCAATATTTTTCTGTTAGCAGTACGATAGCAATTCCAACAATATAAGCCAATAAATCAGTCCATGCGAATGAAGTTCCAATAACCGTTCTTGCAATTTTTGATTTTTCTAAACCTAGCTTTTCAACAATATTTAAAAATTGAAGAAATTCAATTGCAAAAGAGAAAGCCAATACAGCTAAAGCAGTAACTAAAACCGATAATTTAAGAAAGGATTTTAAAAAGCAATAGATTAAAATAACAACCAAAACATCTCCAAAATAGGGTCTGACAAAATTATCATTGACAAAAAGCGCAATCATAATTTCGACGCAGAAAATCAAAACAGCGAAGCCAAAATAGTTTTTGTTAAATGTAATCATAATGGTGATTTAGGTTGCATCTAAGATTAGTTTTTCTAAAACCTTTGAGCTGTTTTTTTATTTAGGCAGGTATTCGATACAAAAATCAATAGGCTAAGATATCAAAAAAAAAAATCCTCTAAAACAATTGTGTTAGAGGATTTTTGCTTGATTAGTGTGGGCTTAAAATTTATAATTGTATCCTAAACGGATCACTTGGGTTTCATAATAGTCATTACTACTGTAGTGAAAACCGGCTCCCTGAATTTCTTTTTTAGGAACCATTGTGTTGAGTAAATCAGTTGCGTTGATAAAGAATTCCCCTTTGCCATTTTGAACCGTTTTTTTGATTCCAAAATCTACCGAAAAACGTGATTTTATTTTCCCTTGCGGAATAATATCAGGGGCTAAATAAATTGCGGTTAATTGTGCGTCTATTTTTTTAGCAAAATGAAAACTGTTATTCCATTTTAGATTTCCGGAAACGATAACTTCTTTTGGAGCAGAAAATAAATGCGAAGTAGGATATTTATTTTCTACCGTAAAAGCATCAATCTGGTTGCGATAGGTATTCATGTTGACATTAAAAGAATACAGTTTACTAACGTCCTGGGATAATACCATTTCGATACCTGAATTGTAGCTTTTGTTTACGTTTTGAAAAGTAGCATAAATAATTTCACTCCCCGGAACAGTACTGGAGATTCGGGTAATGGTCGCATCTGCAAAGCGATGGTAAAGGGCGGTGTACAAATTTCCTTTTTCCCAATTTTTTTTATAACCCAATTCCAATGAATTAGTAAATTGAGGTTTCAGCATTGGATTCCCCACTTTGATAATTTCGGCATCATCATATTTTGGAAAAATTCGAATATCAACTTCATTAGGTCTGTCGACTCTTCGGTTAAAAAAGATCGATAATTTATTATCCTCATTAAATTTATAAGCCAGGCGCATATTAGGAAATGGTTGTGTATAGTTGTAACCATCACTTTTATAGGTGTTGTGATTTGGATTTACCTCGTAATTCAAATCGACATATTCAACGCGTAAACCTAATTCGGCTTCCCATTTTTGATTTTCAAAAACATAATTTCCATAGATGGCAGGGATGAGTTCTTTGTAGGTAGCAGGTCCGCCTGCATTAGCATCTATAACCGAATTTTGTCCGGGTTTGAAGTCCATATTGGTAGGAATGTCTCTTTTACGTAATTTGATTCCTGTTTCGATACGGCCTTGTTTCAGGGGTTCGATATAATCAAAATTCAAATCATAGACTTTTTCGTCTGATAACAATTTGAAGGCATCAGTTCCCGAGGAATTAGTGAGAATGTTGTCGTAATAATATTTTTCATCTTCTCTGTGAAAAGTATAATTAAAGCCCACATTCAACAAACGACCCGGTTCTTTAAATTTGTGTTGGAAAGCTGCCGTTGCCATTACCGTTGTTTTTAATTCGTCTTCCAAAAATTGCCACAACCTTCTTCTTTCTGATAAATCAGCATTAAAAAAAGGCTGATCCCCTCGGTCAATGATTTTTTCGCTGCCAAATAATCCCGAAATGGTTAAGGTATTTTGGTCGTCGATAGTCCAATCGAAACCTGATTTTATTGTAGTAAAATGCGTGTTCCGGTTTCGCTTTAACTGGGAATTAATAATGTCGCCATTGTCGTAATATCGGGTAACAAATTCGTTTTTGTTCAAGGTTTCGGTATATAAATAATCGCCCTGAAAAAAAGCATTGATTTTGTTTTTGCGGTAATTCAATGAAAGTGATGGATTGATTTTTGGCGTCAAAGTATATTGCGGACGTATCGTAGGCAGGTTTTCTTTTCGAATCCATAGCGAACCCAAGCCTGTTGTTAGCCCAGCTTTACCATTAAAACCTTCTTTTTTATTTTTTTTATAAATGATATTGATGATACCCGCATTTCCATTGGCATCATATTTTGAAGAAGGATTGTTGATGATTTCGATTTTTTCAATGGCCGATGCCGGAATATTATCCAAACCGCTTTGACTGCCAAAACCCGTTAAGGCCGTTTGTTTGCCATCAATCAAAACCATTACTTTATCACTTCCTCTCAGTTGAACCTTACCGTCTTGTACTGTTACACTTGGGAGGTTTTGCATGGCTTGTAAAACAGAGCTTCCCGATTGTGTAATATTGTCAGCAATAGAGAAGGTTTTTTTATCCATTTTAGAGTTAATGGTCGAAGTTGGGGCATTAACAACCACTTCATCCAGTGAATTTACATTTTCGGTCAATTCGATTACTTTTAAGTCTAAATAATCAGATAAATTACCAATGTATAGTTGCTGTTCGTGTGTTGCATATCCTAATGAGGAAATTTCGAGAATGTATTTTCCTGATTTAATATTCGCCAAATTAAACCGGCCACTTTCGTTTGTGATAGTTCCCGCTACAAATGTTTTTTGACTGGCGGTTTTCAAAACCACATTGGCAAAGGATAAAGCGGTGTTGGTTTTATTCTCTTTGACAAGTCCCGAGACCGTTACTTGCTTGCTTTGTGCCCATAATTGGGTTGTGAGTAAGTAAAAAAGGAGGAGTATATTTAAAAATTTTATTTTCATGAGTTTTTATTATTTTACATTCAAAATCATTCCAACTCCCAGCTGGGAGCCATTATAAAAGGGCGAAATGATTCCAATATTGTTTTTGTTTTTCTTTTTTAATAAGGTATTGATGTAAGGAAATGTCCAATAGGCAATTTTGGTAGAAAGGATTCCTATACCAGCCCCCATGACCACATCAGTCAGCCAATGACGATCGTTGTATATGCGGAAAGCTCCGGTTCCCGCCGCCACCAGATAACCCGAAATTCCATACCAAATGGAAACATCTTTGTATTCCTGCCATAAAAATTCAGCTCCGGCAAATGCGGTTGCTGTATGTCCGGAAGGAAAAGAGTTGTTTGAACTTCCGTCAGGGCGTTCAACTTTGGTTATGGATTTTAAAGGTAAAACGGTTGCCGACATAATCAAATAGGAGGTTGCCAATATAATGGAACGGTCTCTCAGGTTGTTTTTTCCTTTTATTCCAATATTGTTAAGCGCATAAACAGCTACAGCCGGGGCATATTGGGAAAAATCATCAATGGTTATCTTCCTATCGATATTTTCTTCAACCTCTTCTTTAATTTCAGAATTAATGGATTGCAGAGCATCACTTTTAATGCCAATGATACCATAACTCATCAAACTAACCGGAAGTATTAATTGTTTGTAATTGAATTTTAGATTTTTATCTTTTACAAAAACAATAGTGTCCTTTGAAATTAATTCTTGAGCATGAAGGTTTGAGCCTACTGCAATAAGCAGTAAAGCAATATAAAAATTTGTCTTTTGCATGGTTGTTTAATTCAAATAAGTAATGGATATAATCTTGAGAATTATATCTAAAAATACAAATTAAGAATTAAACTATCGGAGGGCGGAAAATAGAAAAATTAGGATTGTATAAATAAATCTGATTTTTGAATTCAATGGCTTCTATTTGGTAGGAAGCAACAAAAGGATTATTGTTCTTAAATTCAAAAAAAGTTATTTTCTGTGCTAATTGTGTTACTTGATTTAGTGATACGAAGTCTACAGTTTGATGGGGTTTATCGTCATCTTTTTCACTTTCATGAGCTTCAAAAATTCCGTCTAAATTCATCAGATGTTCCCCTATAAAATCACAAATATTCAAATCAGGATCTTCCGTTTCTTTGCAATGACTATACATTTCAGGTAAATGTACCAAGGTTGAAAAATCCCCCATTGGCAAACAAATGATACCTAAAGTATAGTATGTGAATAAAAAGAAGTTAAAAAGAGGTCTCAAAATTGTATGAAAATAGAACCCAAATATAACTTATTTATAGCGATTGACTGTTTATAAAAAGTTAATTGTCTAAAATAGCTTAGGCTGTTTTTTATGATTGATTTATTTTAACTTTTGGTATGTTGGTTTTAGTAATCGTTTCAATCATTTTGTTCTCATTATTCTTGACATAGTCCATAAACTTTGTCACGTCTTCTTTGGTTGAAGCGTAGTTTCTGTAAGAATAGGCATATAGAATAATCATGTTCTCCTTTCCCGCTTGCTGTTGCTGGTACCTGTACACATTCCATTCCAGAATATTTCCTCCACTAATAGTAAACGAAATGATTTTGTCGTTTTGATTGGATACTTGTACTTGTTTGAAACTGACTATCGGATTGACCTTTTTTATGTTAGTAAGCTCGTTGATTTTCATTTGGCTCACATTTTCAGGATTCAAAGTGGTTTTTATGGCTTCCACCATAAGCATTTTTTCATATTTTTCCAGTTTGTCTGATTTTCGAAGGTATTCTTGTTTGAAATAAGTAGCATTAGGATGGGAACTCCAGGCTAACTCATACTTTTCGTTATTGAAATTCAATTCAGTGCCTGTTGATAGAAAATCAATAATATCATTCATTGTAAAGGACATCATTGTAAAGCAGCAAAATCCAATTATTAAAATTAAGTTCTTTTTCATGTTTTGTTTTTTATTTTATTAGGGAAGGATTACTCGCAAGCTTGTCATTCCGAAGAATGAGGACACGAGTGATAGCGAACTGGCGAAGCAATCTCATCCAGTAACTCTACAAAGTATTTCTATTTGTTCATCTTTGTGGGCACGGATTAAAAATCCGCACTATCGGGGGTTATAAAATTATTGTAAATTAAATTTATTCAATATTTCTTTAAAATCGGATAAATAATTTTCACTTAATAATTTACTATCAGGGATGTTTGAATAATCAATAACATTAATACCATCAATAAGGAAATATTTATTTGAATTATATTCCTCTTTTTTTAGAGTAGAAGTTAAAATAACTTGTTTTTCAAGTTTTTTATATTGAGTTATCATTTTTTCCTCTTTTGATGTTGATAATTCACCTTCTCTGAATGAATCAATTATTATAGGATAGTCATGATTTAAAATATTATTTATGGCTAATAGTTTACAAAAATAATATTCTTGGGTTTCACTTCCTGAATAGGTTTCACCAACTTTAGTAAACACATCATCAAATTCTAATCTTCCATTTTCGCCGAGATATTCGTAATACTCTTTCATTGAATCGAGGATTCTTTTCTTTGTATCACTTTTCATTGAAATGTTAGTTGTTGCCCTAGTAGTATTAGAACTTATTTGATTTTCAATTTCTTCTAATTTATATTCTAAGTCTCTTACCTTTTTATCAATATCTGTAGAATTATTAATATCATCCTCGAAAAGAATATAATTTTTTGCTTCAGGTTCTTTAATATTTGCTAGTAGATTTATGATGTTTTCCTGTTCAGATTCGATAGAAATATTGAACTCTCGAATAATTTCTTTTTTAATTTGGATATTTTCTTTAATTGAGTTTAGGATTTTTTGTCTTACAAAATCATTACTTACATCAAAATCAAAATCTTCGTTTGTAAATATTATTTGTTTACTACCGCAATCTGCACAACGAACTTTACCCTCATTGAGATTTCTATTAAGAGAGTTTAATTCAAAGAATAGAGATTCTAATTTAATTTTTCTGTTTTCTTCTCTATTTCTTTTCTTTTTTATTTCTGTGATTTTATTGTTTAAGTCTTTTAATTCGAGAGCTTGTTTTTTATATTCTTCTATATTTCCTGTGGAGCTGATTTGAACAGCTAAATCGGGATTTCTTTTTAAGATTGATATTTTTTTCTGTTCGTTTTTAATCTCAATTTTTAAGTTGTTTTTTTGATTTTTTAAATTTTCAATTTCAGAGGAATCTATAATAGCTTCTTTTACACCAACTATAGAATAGATCATGTTTAAAAAATCAACCTTATTATTTTGCCCTTTTGAGATTAAATTAGAAGTATTTCTTTTATCTTGTCCTAAAAAAAATAATTCATACAGTAGACTTAAATCAACTTTTTTTAATTGACCATCTTTTACAATTTCTGGCAGTTTGATAATTTCTTTGTCAAAATAATACTTAAATTCAGTGATACTATTAAATAAAATAGAATCTTCATTGTTTAAAACGATTATTGAGTTTCCTTTTCTTAAAAATTCGAATGTTTTATCGTTAATTATTATTTCTGAATAGAAAAAATAATTTTTTGCTATGAATCCTGTCGGAAATATTGAGTCATAACCTATAGAATGTAAAATTCCCTGCATGACAAGGGTTTTACCTCTGTTATTTTCATTGCTGAATATAATATTTGTTTTGTCGGAAAATTTATTTTCTATAAAAGCTTCATTTTTATTGCCTAATGCTACGGTTTTTATAATCATTGTTTTCCTTCTATTATAATTGATATTAGATATTTTATTGTTATTTCATTTAAATAACTTATTTTTTGAGTATATGGATTAAATACATTTGTAAAAACAAATTCAACATCTTGAGTTAGGTTTGTCTCCAAAAATTCTAATATTTTTTCACATGTATTCCAAAAAGGTCTATTTGAATTTTTATTGAAAAAAGCTAGTGAAAGATTTGAATTACAATCCTGTAATAAATCTTCAAGGTCTTCAATATCCAAATGTTTTATTACATTAAAAAAAGGTTTTGGAATCGATTTAAATTTAAAAACTTCACATCCAATTATTCTGCTTATTATAAGTGTTTCAATATCTTTTGAAGATAAATGTCTTTGAAGATTAATAACATCACTGACATTTATTATTGTTTGGTCTTCAATACATGAATTTTTTTTACTGGATTGTAAATCCCTTAATTCTTTAAAAAAGTTATTGTAAAAATCAATGGGTTTTACATCCTTATTTTTGAATTTGGTTATGGATTTAATATACTCAAGTTCTGTCTTCGAATCTTCGATTATAATTACTTTATCAAGAAATGCATTAATTTCTGTTTGATATGATTTTGAATTCCCCTTAACTCGAATAATTTCTTCGTTTAACCCATTTGTAATTCTTGATGCTGTTTTTTGCTCAAAATTTTTATAATTATATTCTCTTAACTTTGTATTTATTTTATATATTTCATTTAATTCCTGAGTAAAGAAAATGAATTCATGAAAAGAAAATCCAGAAATATAATTATCAAATAAAGTATAGAAGTATTTACCAATTTTCTTTGGTGTTAAGTTTTTTTCATTCTTAGATTGGACATCCCAAATTTTATCAAAATTCTGGTTTAAACCACTAACATCATTAAAACAATCAAATGTGACGTGGAAAATTTCCTTTTTGTCTTTTCTTTGACCAATCAAATATAAAAGTGATTTAGTCTCAAAAACTGAAGCTTTTTCATTATTTTTTTCAGTATTTCTAAAAGTGTATGTCATTTAAATCCTTTATTATTTTTTTAGAAAAACTAATTTCTAATTGATTTTTTCAAACATAGTAATTTTACTTACATAAAACTAATTAAATGTAAATAAAAAACCACAAAAAAACGGCTAAAGATTTCTCTATAGCCGTTTGTATATCTGTATTTTGAATCTTATCCTAAAAAGGCTTTCAATTCGTCATAAGTTTTGATTTTAGTACTTACTTTTTCTTTGTTCAGTACGCTTTCAATTTGAGTTGGAATAGGCAATGTTACTCCTAAAGCCGGTTCTACCACATCTAAAAATTTGATAGGATGAGCAGTTTCTAAGAAAACCCCAATAGCGTTCGGGTAATTTTCCAATTCTTTTTTCAAACCTAAATAACCTACGGCTCCGTGTGGTTCGGCAATGTAACCATCGGTGTTGTATATGTTTTTCATGGCTACTAAAGTTTCTTCGTCAGTATAAGTATAAGAAGAGAAATCTTTTTTAAATTGTTCCAAATCGTTTCCATACATTTCCTGAATACGGATAAAGTTACTTGGGTTACCTACGTCCATCGCATTTGAAATGGTTGCAATAGATGGTTTTGGATCGTAAATCCCGTTAGTTAAAAATCTTGGAACAGTATCATTAACATTAGTTGAGGCAACAAAATGCTCAATGTTTAATCCTAATTTCTTGGCGATAATACCCGCGCAGATATTACCGAAATTCCCACTTGGGCAAGAGAAAACTAAAGGTTTGTTTTGTGACTTCAGGGCTTTGTAAGCAAAGAAGAAATAAAACATCTGTGGCAACCAGCGTGCAATATTAATCGAGTTCGCCGAAGTCAGGTTTTTATGTGCCAGACTTTCATCTAAGAATGCTTTCTTCACCATATCCTGGCAATCGTCAAAAACACCATCCACTTCCAGTGCTTTGATGTTTTGTCCCAGCGTAGTTAATTGTCTTTCCTGAATGTCGCTTACTTTTCCTGAAGGATAAAGAATCACCACTTCAACTCCTTGTACGCCAAGGAAACCACTGGCAACAGCTCCTCCGGTATCTCCGGAAGTAGCTACCAAAACAGTATTGGTATTGTCTTTTTTGTCTTTGTTAAAATAACCCAGACAACGCGACATAAAACGCGCTCCAACATCCTTAAACGCCATAGTAGGCCCGTGGAATAATTCCAGAGAATAGATTCCGTTTTCTACAGGAACCACAGGAAAGTCAAAACATAAAGTCTCGGCAATGATTTGTTTTAGGGTTTCTGTTGGGATTTCGTCACCAACAAATTGCTGAATCGCTTCAAAAGCAATTTCCTCATGACTTAAATTCTCAATATTGTCAAAAAAAGATTGTGGAAGCGCAGTGATGCTTTCCGGAAAATACAATCCTTTATCGGCTGCTAATCCTTGTATTACGGCTTCCTGAAAAGAAACTTTTGGTGCGTTATGGTTTAAACTGTAATATTTCATTTTTTTATAATAGTCCTTAGTTTATTAGTACTTAGTCCTTAGATTTATTTTTTATGAGTCCTTAGCAGTTAGTCCTTAGTCCTTAGTTTTTTACTAAAGGCTAAGGACTAAGTACTAGGGACTAAATTACTTTCATTCCGGTATCATTTACTTTACACACATGAATTTCATAAGGTAAATTCATCGTATCGTAAACCACACTCATGCCTTTGGCAATTTTTTCGGCGGTTTCTTTTCCTCTGCTTAATGCAAAAATAGAAGGACCGGAACCTGAAATTCCTGAACCTAAAGCTCCGTTTTCTAAAGCCGATTGTTTGATTAAGTCAAAACCAGGGATTAATACGCTGCGTAACGGTTCTACAATTTCGTCATGCAGTGAACGTCCAATTAAATCGTAATCTTGAGTGTACAATCCGGCAACTAATCCTCCCACATTTCCCCATTGGGTAATAGCACTTTTTAGGGAAACGGTTTGTTTTAATACCGAACGGGCATCCGATGTTTTCAATTCAATTTGCGGGTGAATTACCGTTGCAAACAATTCGTCAGGGCTATCAATTTTGATAATATCCAAAGGATTTGAACTTCTAACCAACGTGAATCCGCCTAAAAGGGCAGGAGCAACGTTATCGGCATGGGCATTTCCTGAAGCCAATTTTTCGCCTTGCATTGCAAATTTCACTAATTCTTTTCTGGAGAACGGATTGCCTAATAATTCGTTGGCAGCAAAAACTGCTCCCGCTGAACTGGCAGCCGAACTACCAATACCGCTTCCGGCTTTGATGTGTTTGTAAATTTCGATTTCGAAACCAAAATCGGCATCTACTTCTTCCAGCATTGCTAATAAAGCTACTCCCGCAACGTTTTTCTCGGCTTCCAAAGGTAAATTAGCACCTTCAATTTTGCTGATGCGAACGCCTTTTTCAGTTGTTTTTCGAACAATCATTTCGTCACCTACATTGTCTAAACACAATCCTAGGACATCAAATCCGCAGGAAAGGTTGGCAATAGTTGCAGGGCAAAATACTTTTACTTCATTCATAAATTTATGTTGTTGGTTGTCAGTTGTTGGTTGTCGGTTGATTTTAGCTATCAACCATCAACTAAAAACTTTAAACTACATTATACGTTTCCTATTCTAATTACATCGGCAAAAATTCCCGAAGCTGTAACCGCTGCTCCGGCACCGGCACCTTTTATCAATAAAGGTTGGTCTACGTAACGGTCAGTGAAGAATAAAACAATATTGTCTTTTCCTTCTAAGTTGTAGAAAGGATGGTCTTTTGGGATGAATTGCAAACCTACGCTTGCTTTTCCATTTTCAAATTGAGCCACAAATTTCAATCTGCTGTCTTTTTGTTTTGCTTCTGCCAAAATACCTTCAAAATGACTGTTGTAGGTAATTAACGATTTGAAAAACTCCTCGTTGTTTTTAGTGTCCATGCATTCCTTTGGTAAGAAAGCCTGGTTTTCAATATCTTCAATTTCCATTTTATAACCGCTTTCGCGAATTAAAATCAGAATTTTTCTGGCAACGTCAATTCCACTTAAGTCAATCTTTGGATCAGGTTCTGTAAATCCTTGAACTCCTGCTTCTTTAACTACATCATGGAACGAGTTGTTTTCGTCAAAATTGTTAAAGATAAAGTTCAAACTTCCTGATAAAACCGCCTGGATTTTATGCACTTTATCACCTGAAGCGATTAAGTTTTTAACGGTATCGATAATTGGCAATCCTGCACCCACATTGGTTTCAAATAAGAAAGGGGCATTGTATTGTCTTGATAATTTTTTCAAATTTTTGTAATTGTCATAAGCCGAAGCACAGGCAATTTTGTTACAAGTTACCACACCAACACTTTGTCTTAAAAAGTGTTCGTAAGTAGCAGCCACATCAGCATTGGCAGTAATATCTACAAAAATAGAGTTACGTAAATTTAACGCAGCTACTTTTTCCAGAAATAATTCTTTGTTAGCTGTTTCTCCGTTGTCAAGAGCTGTTTGCCATGAGTCTAAATCAATGGCATCGTCATCAAAGTGCATTTTTCTTGAATTAGACAAGGCAATTACGCGAACATTGATTTTAAGATTTTCTTTTAAGAATTTCTTTTGTTGGTGGATTTGCTCGATGAATTTCTCACCTACATTTCCAACCCCCATTACGAATAAATTCAGCTGTTTGGTGTTTTCCTCAAAGAAGTTTTCGTGTAAAGTGTTCAGGGCTTTTTTAACGTCTCTTTCGTTAATTACTGCCGAGATATTTCTTTCGGAAGCACCTTGGGCAATCGCTCTGATGTTCACGTTATTTTTACCCAAAGTACTAAACATTCTTCCGCTTAGTCCCTGGTGGTTTTTCATGTTTTCACCTACCAATGCAATGATGCAAAGGTTTTTCTCAACAATGCATGGGTCGATTTTGTTTTGTGCAATTTCGATTTCGAATGCTTTGTTGATGGCATTTTCGGCAACTTCGGCGTCACTATTTAAGATTCCGATGCAAATAGAATGCTCAGAAGAAGCCTGAGTGATGAAAATTACGTTGATGCTTTCATTCGATAAAACTTCGAAAAGTCTTTTTGATGAACCCGAAACACCTATCATCCCAGGACCTTCCAGTGTAATCAAAGTAATATTGTCAATATGACTGATTCCTCTTGCCGGATTTCCATTCGAAGTAGAAACATCAGAAATGTAAGTTCCTTCAGCTTCCGGTTCGAAAGTGTTTTTGATATGAATTGGAATATTCTTTCTTAATACCGGTTGGATTGTTGGCGGGTATAAAACCTTAGCTCCAAAATGCGATAACTCCATCGCTTCCTGATAGGAGATAGATGCAATAGGCTGGGCTTGTTTTACAATTTTAGGATTAGCAGTAAACATTCCGTTTACGTCAGTCCAGATTTCCAGTTCAGTAGCATTTAAAGCTCCAGCCATAATAGCTGCAGTGTAATCTGATCCACCACGACCTAAAGTTGTATTGATTTCGTCTAAAGAAGAAGCTATAAATCCAGGCATAACCACTACCTGAGAGTCATTCGAACTAAAAAATGTAGTAGTTAATAAGTTAGTTACTTCAAAGTTTACGGCTGCTTTTCCGTAATTGTTGTTGGTCTTAATCAACTCACGGCTATCTTTGTAACTGCTGTTTTTAAGGTTTTGCTTTAAAGATTCGGCAATGATGTAGGATGAAAGTAATTCGCCAAAACTTAAAATAGTATCAGATGTTCTTGCAGATAATTCGCCAAGAAGGAAACAACCATCTAAAATAGTTTCAAGGTGGTTGATGATTCTTTTAATGTGGCTTAATAAACTGCTTTGTTCGCTTACAGGAATTAATTCTTTTAAAGCGTCTAAGTGTTTTTTCTCGATTTCAGCAACGATGTCTTTGTATGTTTCATCATTTGAAGCGGCTTTTGAAGCTGCTAATTGCAATAAATCAGTTACTTTGCTAAGGGCAGAAACAACAACAATTAGTTTGTCCTTTTTAGCTTTGTTGAGAACAATATCTAAAACTAGTTTTATATTTTTTGCATTGGCTACCGAAGTTCCGCCAAATTTTAATACTTTCATTTTGTTTGTTTTATTTTAAAAATGCAATATTTTATATACACCCAACACCTTTCTTCTAATAAAAAAGTATGTATCAATCAGGATTATATGTAATGATGAATACCCCTAAGGGGTAGTAGTAGTTGTAACAGAAACTGAAACCCAAATTTGAGTTTTTATCGAAGAGTGATATGTAGTTCTGTTGTTTGTCATAATAGTTCCCAAAAATACAGTTTTTTATAAAAAGCAAAAACCTTTATTTGGTTTTTGTGAATAATTTTAAAAAAAGAGCAAATATATGTTTTTACTGTCTTTAATTATAGCGATTCGGCTTTAAATTTTTTGAAATAGCTTGTTTTTTGTGAAAAATAATAGGTTAAGAATGTGTTTTGAAACTTTGGGATTAATGAGTAGAAGTTTGAAAAGAAGTCACGTCTTTGATTTAATGCTGTTAATGAAATGCTTAAAAAGGGTTCTCGATACAAATTTTTAGAAAAAGCTGTTCGCATTTTCTGAAAACTCACTCGAACGGACGTTTTTGATATGTTTTTTCGCTTAGTTATCATTGCGTAAAAAACATTCGAACTGACGAGAGCATGAAATTTTAAGATTTTAGGAGTATTAATTTTTGAAATAACTTTAACATGAAATAAAAAAAAGTATTTTTGCTATCTAAAAAATAAAGCAAAAAATGTCAATAAACAGTATTTTCCAATTTTTAGTACCAAAGGATAAAAAATTCTTTCCACTTTTTGAAGAAGCTTCTAGCAATTTGATTGAGTTGGCTTCTAATTTACACGAAGCTGTAAACCTTCCTTTAAAAGAAAGAGAAGTTCTTTTTCATAAAATTGATGAATTAGAGCAAAAAGGAGAAGATATTACACGTCAGACAAATTTAGAGTTGAGTAAAAACTTTATTACTCCATTTGACCGTGAAGATATTCATTCATTGGTAACTTCTATTGATAATGTTGCTGATCGTTTGCACGGTGCTTCAAGTATCATGCGCTTGTATCAGGTAGATAAGATTACTAAATCAATTCGAAAATTGACAGAGATTAACCTTGAAGCTTGTCAGAATATCGAAATTGCGGTAAAAGAATTGAGAGATTTTAAAAACGCACACAAAATTAAAGCGGCTTGTGCTAAGATTTCTAAGTTAGAAAACAAATCGGATAATGTTTATAATAAAGCTGTTTTTGAAATTTTTGAAAACGAAACTGACGCTAAGAGCATCATTAAATACAAAGAAGTATTATCTATTTTGGAATCGGCTACTGACAAATGTAAGAGTGTAGCGAGCGTTTTAGAATCTATTTCGGTTAAACATTCTTAAATTTAATTATTCTTTTGAAGTAATCACGTATGACTTTACTTATCACAATTATAGTTTTAGCACTTATTTTTGACTACATAAACGGTTTTCATGATGCTGCTAATGCTATTGCAACGGTAGTTGCTACAAAAGTATTGACTCCTTTTCAGGCAGTTGTTTGGGCTGCTTTTTTTAATTTTCTGGCCTATTGGGTTTTTGGTTTAGGAGTGGCTAATACAGTCGCAAAAACTGCTGATGCCAGCCAAATTAATTTAACCGTAATTCTTGCGGGAGTTGTTGCGGCCATCGTTTGGAATTTAATTACCTGGTGGCAAGGGATACCTTCCAGTTCATCACATACTTTAATTGGAGGTTTTGCAGGAGCAGCGATTGCTCATGCGATTGCAATACACGGATTTTCAGATTATACTATTATTGAAGATGGAGTAGAACATACTAAGCATTGGTATGATATTGTAAGCTGGTACAAAGCAGGAAAAGACGGTGGGATGCCTTCGGGGGTTGTTATCATTATTGCTTTTATTGTTTTGGCACCTTTATTAGGAGTGTTAGCTTCTTATTTTATATCGATTTGGTTATTGAATGCTTCGCGAAAAAAAATTGGCCCTAAGATATTTACAGTAGCATTAATGATTGCAACTATCTGGTTCGTTAATGGTGAGTTAGTTTCTTTTGCTGATATCGAAAAACCTCGTTTCGAATCTCATTTTTGGAGTGTAGTTTTTGAATCACACAATATTAAATGGTTTTTGGTAGCTTTTATCATATTGTCAATTTCAATATTTGCTTTAGTATTTAGTAGTTTAAATTTACACAAATCTGAAGCAGTTTTGAAAAAAATGCAATTATTATCTTCGGCAGCTTTTAGTTTAGGTCACGGAGGAAACGATTCGCAAAAAGTAATGGGTATTATTGCGGCTGCAGTAGCGGTTTATATTAAAACCAGTGGTGTTGACATTGTAAGTCTTCCAGATTGGTTACAAGTAGTTCTTCCGGATGATGATAAAGGAATAAAAGGAACAATGCCGGAATGGATTCCTTTAGCTTGTTATACTGCTATTGCTGTTGGAACATTAAGTGGTGGTTGGAAAATTGTAAAAACAATGGGTTCCAAGATTACCAAAGTAACTTCTTTTGAAGGGGTTGCGGCTGAAACGGCAGGTGCTTTGACACTTTATTTTACAGAACATTTTAAAGTGCCGGTAAGTACAACACATACCATTACAGGATCGATTATCGGAGTTGGTTTGACCAAACGTGTTTCGGCTGTTCGTTGGGGGGTGACTGTAAGTTTGTTATGGGCCTGGGTATTGACTATTCCTGTTTCAGCATTTTTAGCAGCAATTTGTTATTACATTTTAAATATTTTCTTGTAAAATTAGATTATAAAATATAGAAAGCCATCTGACGCGTCGGATGGCTTTTGTGTTTTTGAGCTTTAAAGTTAGTTTTTATGTTGTATTTGTTATTGAGTATTGTATGTAGTGTTTCGGTAGGAGTGATTTTTAAAATAGCCCGAAAATGGTCAGCCAATGCAAAGCAAATAGTATTATTCAATTACATTTTTGCCTTATTACTTTGTTATGTTGTTTTTTCTCCTGATGTAAAAAACATTAGTGCTGAAACTCCTTTTTCTCTGTATTTGAGTTTGGGGATTTTGTTGCCTGTAGTTTTCCTGTTTTTGATTGCTTCTATCAAAAGTATTGGAATTGTAAAGACTGATGCGGCTCAAAGATTGTCCTTGTTTGTGTCTATTGTAGCGGCTTGGTTGCTTTTTAAGGAAGTGTTTTCGATTACTAAATTAATCGGAATTGCAATTGGTTTTTCGGCTTTGTTTTGTGTGTTGAATAAAACTGCCGACACTACCAAATCGGATTTAAAGTATCCTGTTTTGGTGTTTCTGGGTTTTGGTATTATTGATATTCTGTTTAAAAAAGTAGCTGCTTTTACAGCGGTGCCTTATACAACTTCCCTGTTTGTAATTTTTAGTATTGCTTTCTTTTTTATGTTTTGTGTGGTGCTGTACGAAATGATAGTTGAAAAGAAATCCTTCGCAGTCAACAATCTGTTTTTAGGTTTTTTGGTTGGTTGTTTTAACTTCGGAAATATATTGTTTTATTTAAAAGCGCACCAAGTTTTCTCGACAAATCCATCGACAGTTTTTGCCGGAATGAATATGGGAGTGATCTTGCTCGGAAGTATTGTAGGGGTAGTTGTTTTTAAAGAAAAATTGTCAAAACTGAATTATACAGGGCTTGTTTTAGCCCTGTTATCCATATTGTTTATTGTTCTTTCGATTTAGGATTTGCAGCGTCTAATTTGAAATTTTTTTCGATAGCCTTAATCATTTCGCCGGCAATGTCTTTGTTGGTTGCTGTTTCTATTCCTTCAAGACCAGGAGAAGAATTTACTTCAAGTAATAAAGGTCCTTTTGTAGAACGAATAATATCTACGCCGGCAACTTTTAAATCCATTGCTTTAGCCGCTTTAATGGCTATTTTTTTCTCTTCGGAAGTAGCTTTTATAATGGAAGCGGTTCCTCCAAGATGAATATTAGCCCTGAATTCACCGGGCATTGCTTCACGCTGAATGGATGCTACCACTTTACCATCAATCACAAAACAACGAATGTCTTTTCCGTTAGCTTCCTTGATGAATTCCTGAACCAGAATATTGGCATTTAAACTTTTGAAAGCGTTAATAACACTTTCGGCAGCTTTCTTGGTTTCGGCTAATACGACTCCTTTTCCTTGAGTCCCTTCTAATAGTTTAATTATTAAAGGGGAGCCTCCGACCATTTTTATTAAATCGTCAGTATCCAAAGGCGAATTGGCAAATCCTGTAGTAGGAATTCCAATGCCGCTATGAAGTAATAATTGTAGTGAAAATAGTTTGTCTCTGGACTGTGTAATGGCAGTTGAAGAGTTTAAACAAAATACGTTTAAAGCTTCAAACTGACGTGTTAAAGCACAGCCGTAAAAGGTAATACTTGGTCGGATTCTAGGGATGATAGCGTCAAATTCATTCAGGATTTTTCCACCACGATAATGAATTTCAGGTTTTTTAGCGTCCAGTTTGATGTAGCATTCCTTGATGTTTAAGAAATGCATTTCATGACCTCGCATTTCTCCGGCCTCCATGATTCTTTTGTTACTGTATAGTTCGGGATTGCTGGCCAGGAGGCCAATGCGTAATCCGCTAGGTGCTTTTTCTGAATTTTTGTAGATTTCCTTCAGGCTGTCATTGGTAGGTTGTCCTAAGAGGAATTGTTGCTCCGGATCAACCAGAACTCTTCCGCTCATGGCTTCGCGACCTAACAGCATTCTGAAACCCATAGTGTCTCTATTGGTTAGGGTTACTTCTATAGGCCAGGTAGCATCTCCAATTTTAAGATTGGTTTGAATGACATAACGTTGTTCTCGGAATCCGCTGGAGCTTTTTACGATTCTTTTGTCTATCAGAGGTGCTTCGCAATGAATAATTGTCTTAGAGTTGTTTTGGATAGGGTTAATGTCGAATTTAACCCAATTGGAATCGTGTTTGATAAATGGCGCAATATTGATAGCGTGCAGGGCAGAGGTTTTTGCTCCTGAATCGACTCTGGCTTTTATTGTTGGGATTCCTAATTCAGGGAAAGAACACCATTCTTCGCTACCTACGACAACTTTATTCATTGTGATTTTTTATTGAATTTTAGACTGTTTTGTTAAACGCCAAATGTAGTTATTTGTTCTTTAAATAAAAGAGAATTGTGTTAAAAGAATAAACCCGTTAGGTTATGAAAACGTAACGGGTTTATGTGGTGTTGAGAAGGGCTTGGATTATAAATTGGTAGCCTCTCCTGTTTTGTGAATTTTTACAGTTAGTTCTTGAGAACCATCTTCGATATCCATGAAGATTTCGTCGCCAGCTGTAATTTTTGAAGTAATAATTTCTTCGGCAAGTGTGTCTTCAACATATTTTTGAATCGCTCTTTTTAAAGGTCTTGCTCCAAATTGTTTATCAAAACCTTTTTCAGCAATAAACGCTTTGGCTTTATCAGAAAGATTTAAATTGTATCCTAATTCAGCTATTCTTGCATATAATTTTTTCAATTCGATTTCGATAATTAAATCAATATCGGTTTTTTCTAAAGCGTTAAACACAATTACATCGTCAATTCTGTTTAAGAATTCAGGAGCAAATGTTTTCTTCAAAGCGTTTTCAATAATGCTTTTCGAATTGTCATCAGCCTGTGCTACTTTGGCAGCAGTTCCAAAACCTACTCCCTGACCAAAATCTTTTAATTGTCTTGCTCCTACGTTAGAAGTCATGATAATAATAGTGTTTTTGAAATCAATTTTTCGACCTAAACTATCTGTTAAATAACCGTCATCAAGTACTTGTAATAACATGTTGAATACGTCCGGATGTGCTTTTTCAATTTCGTCTAAAAGAACAACAGCATACGGTTTTCTGCGTACTTTCTCGGTTAATTGTCCACCTTCTTCGTAACCTACGTATCCTGGAGGCGCACCAATTAAACGGGAAATGGCAAATTTTTCCATGTATTCGCTCATGTCAATTCGTACCAGAGCATCTTCAGAATCGAATAATTCTTTAGCTAAAACTTTGGCTAATTGTGTTTTTCCAACTCCTGTTTGTCCTAAGAAAATGAAAGAACCAATAGGACGATTAGGATCTTTTAATCCGGCACGGTTTCTTTGGATTGAACGGGCAATTTTAATCACAGCTTCTTTTTGACCAATAACTTTACTTTCGATAAGGTCTGGTAATTTAGCTAATTTATTGCTTTCT
Source organism: Flavobacterium sufflavum (assembly GCF_004016525.1). Classification (GTDB taxonomy): domain Bacteria; phylum Bacteroidota; class Bacteroidia; order Flavobacteriales; family Flavobacteriaceae; genus Flavobacterium; species Flavobacterium sufflavum. The sequence continues at coordinate 8,947 of NZ_SACJ01000015.1, read as the reverse complement.
GTTTGTGCAATACGATTTACCGGAATTCCGGTCATCATAGAAACCACATCAGCAACATTGTCTTCAGTTACCTGAATTCGGTTGCTTTTAGCATCTTCTTCCCATTGTTCCTGAGCGATTGCTAAATCTTTCTCGATACGTTTTTCATCATCGCGAAGTTTAGCAGCTTCTTCGTATTTCTGTTTTTTAACGACAGCATTTTTTAATTCTCTAATTTCTTCTAATTGACGTTCTAAATCAAGTATTTTTTTAGGAACTTCAATGTTAGTAATGTGTACGCGAGAACCAGCTTCGTCCATAGCATCGATAGCTTTGTCCGGTAAAAAACGTTCCGACATATATCTGTTTGTTAATTTCACACAGGCTTCAATAGCTTCTGGAGTGTAAGTAACATTGTGGTGATCTTCGTATTTGTTTTTAACATTGTTCAAAATGGTAATTGTTTCTTCTACAGTAGTAGGTTCTACAATAATTTTTTGAAAACGTCTTTCTAAAGCACCATCTTTTTCGATATACTGTCTGTACTCATCTAATGTTGTTGCACCAATACATTGGATTTCACCTCTGGCTAAAGCAGGTTTAAACATATTGGAAGCATCTAATGATCCAGTAGCGCCACCAGCTCCTACGATAGTGTGAATTTCGTCAATGAAAAGGATGATGTCGTCATTTTTTTCTAATTCGTTCATCACGGCTTTCATGCGTTCTTCAAACTGTCCGCGGTATTTAGTACCGGCAACTAAGCTTGCTAAATCTAAGGTAACAACACGTTTATTGAAAAGAATACGGGATACTTTCTTTTGGATAATACGCAATGCTAAACCTTCGGCAATAGCTGATTTTCCAACTCCCGGTTCACCAATTAACAATGGGTTGTTTTTTTTGCGACGACTTAGAATTTGACAAACACGTTCTATTTCTTTTTCGCGTCCTACAACAGGATCCAGTTTTCCTTCTTCTGCCATTTCGGTTAAGTCTCTACCGAAGTTGTCCAAAACAGGGGTTTTAGATTTCTTGTTAGACTTATTTGCAGGATTGTTGAAGTTACCTTCTTTTAAACTGTCATCTTGTCCTAAATCGTCATTGTAAGAGTCTGTAGCTCTTGGTAAGTTTTCTAAGAATTCTTCTTCGCTTGGTGTCATATTTAAATATTGTTCTTTGGCTACATCATAATCTATTTTTAGTTTATTGAGTAGCTTGGTTGTAGGATCGTTTTCGTTTCTTAATATGCATAGTAATAAATGAGCTGTACTAACTGAGGGACTCTGAAAAACTTTGGCTTCCAGGAACGTAGTTTTCAGCGCACGCTCCGCCTGACGAGTCAGATGCAGGTTTTTCTTTTCTAAATTACTATCAATTCCAGGGATTGCAGGGCTTAGGATTTCTACCTTTCTGCGTAAATGATCGAGGTCTATAGATAAACTGTTTAATATCTGTATTGCTTTACCATTACCATCTCTAAGGATACCAAGCATTAAGTGTTCAGTCCCAATGAAGTCATGACCTAGTCGTAAAGCCTCTTCTTTACTGTAGGTAATAACATCTTTTACTCTTGGTGAAAAATTATCATCCATAATATTTATTTCTAGTATGTGTAAATTTAGTGAATTACTAATTGAAAAACAAAAACCGTACCTAAGTACTTATGTCAGCTAATAGACAAAAAAAAAGGCAGAAAAGCTTGGATTTGGCTTTAAATTATTAAACAAAAGCAACTGTTAAGTTGTTAATAAATCATTGAAATAAGTGTATTGAAAAGCTTTTAAAAATTTCAGAAATCCGTATATTGGCACGTTTTGAAATGAATATAATTATTTAATATAACAACTTATGTCAGAAGGAGAAAAGTTAATTCCTATTAACATTGAAGATGAAATGAAATCAGCTTACATTGACTATTCAATGTCGGTTATTGTATCAAGAGCGCTTCCGGATGTTAGAGATGGTTTGAAACCTGTACATCGAAGAGTACTTTATGGAATGTATGATTTAGGAGTAACTTCAAGATCTGCTCACAAAAAATCGGCGAGAATTGTCGGTGAAGTTTTAGGAAAGTATCACCCACACGGAGATACATCTGTTTATGATGCCATGGTTCGTATGGCTCAGGAATGGAGCATGCGTTATTTATTAGTTGACGGTCAGGGTAACTTTGGTTCTGTAGATGGGGATAGTCCGGCAGCGATGCGTTATACTGAGGCCAGAATGCGCAAAATCTCAGAAGAAATAATGGCAGATATCGAAAAAGAAACAGTTGATTTCCAATTGAACTTTGACGATACTTTATATGAACCAAAAGTAATGCCAACACGTGTTCCTACTTTATTAGTTAACGGAGCAACAGGAATTGCGGTAGGTATGGCTACTAATATGCCACCACATAACTTAACAGAGGTAATTAATGGTACGCTGGCTTATATAGACAATAATGATATAGAAGTTGATGAATTAATGACGTATATCAAAGCTCCTGATTTTCCTACCGGAGGTGTGATATATGGTTATGAGGGGGTGCGTGAAGCTTTCAAAACAGGTAGAGGACGTGTCGTAATGCGTGCCAAAGTTGGTTTTGAAGAAGTTGATGGTAGGGAATGTATCGTAGTTAGCGAAATTCCATACCAGGTGAATAAGGCAGATATGATTAAGCGTACTGCTGATTTAGTTAACGAGAAAAAGATAGAAGGTATCGTTAATATCCGTGACGAATCGGATAGAAATGGTATGCGTATCGTTTATATTTTGAAACGCGATGCTACGCCAAATGTGGTGTTGAATACCTTATATAAGTATACCCAACTGCAATCTTCTTTCAGTGTAAACAATATTGCCTTGGTTAATGGTCGTCCGCAAATGTTGAATTTGAAAGATTTGATTCATTATTTTGTAGATCACCGTCATGATGTGGTTATCCGTAGAACTCGATTTGAATTGCGTAAAGCAGAGGAAAGAGCACATATTTTAGAAGGTTTAATTATTGCTTCGGATAATATTGATGAAGTAATTGCTTTAATCCGTGGTTCTAAAAATACCGAAGAAGCCCGTGAGAAATTAATTGAAAGATTTAATTTGTCGGATATTCAGGCGAGAGCTATTGTTGAAATGCGTTTGCGTCAATTGACAGGTCTGGAGCAGGATAAATTAAGAGCAGAGTTTGATGAATTAATGAAGTTAATTGAGCATTTGAAAGCTTTATTAGAAGATGTTAATTTGCGAATCGAGTTGATTAAAGAAGAATTAGTTGAAATACGTGATAAGTATGGTGATGCTCGTCGTTCTCAAATTGAATATTCAGGAGGTGATGTAAGTATCGAGGATTTAATTGCCGATGAGAATGTGGTAATCACTATTTCGCATGCGGGCTATATCAAACGTACCAATCTTACAGAATATAAAACTCAAAATAGAGGAGGGGTAGGACAAAAAAGTGCAGGAACAAGAGATCAGGATTTCTTAGAGCACATGTTTGTGGCAACAAATCATCAATATATGATGTTCTTTACGCAAAAAGGAAAATGTTTCTGGATGCGTGTTTATGAAATCCCAGAAGGAAGTAAAACGGCTAAAGGTAGAGCGATTCAGAATCTTATCAATATTGAGAATGATGATAAAGTGAAAGCTTTCATCTGTACTCAGGATTTAAAAGATCAGGACTATATTAAAAAGCATAACTTAGTTATGGTAACTAAGCAAGGTCAGGTTAAGAAAACATCTTTAGAGAAATATTCTAAACCTAGAGTGAATGGTGTTGCTGCAATTACAATTAAAGAAGGTGATGAATTATTAGGTGCTGAGTTGACTAATGGTGAAAGCCAAATTATCCTGGCGGTTAAGTCTGGTAAGTTAGTTCGTTTTGAAGAAACTAAAACCCGTCCGATGGGAAGAACAGCTTCCGGAGTACGTGGAATTACTTTAAAAGATGATACTGATGAAGTAATTGGTATGGTTACTGTTGATAAGAACGATATTAGCGATTCGCAAATTTTAGTTGTAACTGAAAATGGATATGGAAAACGTACTAAGTTAGTTGATGAAGATGGAGAAGATGTTTATAGAATTACCAATCGTGGAGGAAAAGGAGTTAAGACACTTAATATCACAGAAAAAACAGGAAAATTAATTTCGATAAGCGCTGTTACTGATGCCGATGATTTAATGATTATCAATAAATCAGGATTAACCATTAGAATGGCTATTGAAGATTTACGTGTAATGGGACGTGCAACCCAAGGTGTTAAGCTGATTAACCTGAAAGGAAATGATTCTATTGCAGCTGTTGCCAAAGTAATGAAAGACGATGAAGAACAGGTAGTAGTTGATGAAGATGGAAATGTTATTGAGGATGCGACCATCGAAAGAGTGAAACCTGTTTTGGAAGTTCTTGAAGATGATGGAGCTGTAGAAGATGATGAAGACGATGAAGAAGAAACTCTTGACGAAGAAGAGGATGATTCTGAAGACGATGATGAGGCTTAAATTGTGATTAAAAAGTATTAAAAATTAAAAAATAAATTTTATGAAAGGTAAATATGTAATGTTGGCATCGGCTTTAGTGTTGTCGGTAGCTACTTTTGCTCAGAAAGATGAATTGAAAGCTGCTGAGAAAGCAGTGAAAAAGGGCGATATGGCCGAAGTGTTGACAATTTTAAAAGGAGCTGAGTCGGTAATAACTAATGCTTCGGCTGAAGAAAAAGCACAGTATTTCTTTTTAAAAGGAAATGCTCACATGGATTTAGTTAATAAAAAAATCGATAAGGATGCTAATATGACTTTGGCAGCAGATGCATATAAAAGCCTGATTGCTGCCGAAAAAGAATCAGGAAAATTAAAGTATTCTGCGCAAGCGGCGACTTCGATTACTATGATTAAAAACTTATTGATCAATAGTGGAGTTGAGGCTACTAAAGCCAATAATAATTTAGATGGAGCTAAAAAATTATATGAAGCTTATCAATTGGATAAAAAAGATACAATCAATTTATATTATGCAGCTTCAACTTATGTAAGTGCTAAAGATTATGACAAAGCACTGGAGTTGTATAATGAATTGAAACGTTTGAATTATTCAGGAAAAGGGACAGAATATTTAGCTACAAGTAAGGTAAATGGTCAGGAGGTTGGATTTGCTTCTGCTGCTGAAAGAGACAGATCAGTAAAATTAGGAACTCATGAAAAGCCAAGAACTGAAGAGATTCCTTCTAAAAGAGGAGAGATTTACAAAAACATGGCTCTTATTTTAGTGGATAAAGGACAAATTGCTGAAGCTAAAAAAGCGGTTGCTGATGCCAGAACAGCTAATCCTGATGATTCTTCATTGATGTTAACAGAGGCTAATTTGTATTTGCAAACTAAAGATTTCGATAAATACAAACAGATTATTACCGAAGTGTTGGCAAAAAATCCTAATGATGCAGGATTGGTTTATAATTTAGGTGTTATTTCTGCTAATGCAAATGATAATGCAGAGGCTGAGAAATATTATAAAAGAGCGGTTGAAATCAAACCTGATTATATAAATGCTTATATCAATTTAGCTGTTTTAAAATTACAAAATGAGAAAGTGCTGATTGAAGAAATGAATAAATTAGGTACTTCTGATAAGGATACAAAACGTTATGAAGTATTGAAAAAGAAAAGAGAAGATTTGTTTAGAAGTACTTTGCCTTATTTGCAAAAAGCTTATGAGTTGGATCCGGAGAATATGGATGTGGCTAAAACGCTTTCAGGAGTTTATGGTGCATTAGAAATGACTGCTGAGAAAAATGCTTTGAAAGCTAAAATGAAAAAATAAGCTTGAGATAAGTGCTAAAAAAAACCTCTTTAAATATTTAAAGAGGTTTTTTTTAGATGATTTTTTTTATGACTCTGAGTTTGTGGGTGTGTTTATTGGTTTCGGCATTAAAAATACCCAAATGATCAATGCGATCGATTCTAACTTTGCCACTGGCGTGAATGATGTAATTGTTTTCCATGATAATGCCTACATGGATGATGTTGCCTTCTTCGTTATCAAAAAAAGCCAAATCACCGGGCTCGCTTTCTTCAATAAAACTCAAAGCTTCTCCCTGTGTAGCTTGTTGCGAAGCATCTCTTAAAAGTTTGTAGCCATTCAATTTGTAAACCATTTGCGTAAAACCGGAACAGTCAATTCCAAAAGGTGTTTTTCCTCCCCATAAATAAGGGGCATTTAAGTATAGGTAAGAGGTGCTGATTATGTTTTTTTTGTCTTTAATGCCGTTTACCTTTGTGCCTTCAAACTCATAATTCTGAGTATTGATTTCATTATTGTTCAAAAATGATAATGAGGCTCCCAAGGGAATAGGAATTAATGTATTTGAAGGTCCTGTAATGTATTCGATTAAATCCGAATTTAATATCAGGGTTTCTTTGGATAATTGTTCGTAATTAGATTCGGAGATCTCTTGATATTGTTTAGAATCTACCCAGCCTTCATAGCCATCATATTGTAATTTAATACGGGACCATTGTTTGTGTTTTTCTAATATTTTAAAATGTTCGCCAAATAAGACTTGAGAAACAATTTCACTTTTGTCACTTGGCTCAAATCGAAGTGGGATAATAGCTAAATTACAGATTCCAAACATTAATTATATTTTTTTAGATTCTTTCAATAACAATTGCTGAAGCACCGCCACCTCCGTTGCATATTGCAGCAGCTCCAATCTTTGCATTATTCTGTTCCAAAACATTTAGTAAGCTTACAATGATTCGGGCACCAGAACAGCCTAAAGGGTGACCTAGGGCAACAGCTCCTCCGTTGACGTTAACTTTTTTGCTGTCTAGACCAAGAATTTTGATGTTGGCCAAACTAACAACTGAAAAGGCTTCATTGAATTCGAAAAAATCAACATCGTTGATTGTGATTCCTGCTTTCTCCAAGGCTTTAGGTAGGGCTTTAGCAGGACTTGTGGTAAACCATTTTGGTTCTTGTGCAGCATCGGCATAGCTTTTAATATAAGCTAGGGGTTTTAGTTTTAATTCGGCTGCTTTTTCTTCACTCATTAATATTAAAGCGGCGGCTCCATCATTTATTGTGGAAGCATTGGCTGCGGTTATGGTACCATCTTTTGAAAAAACAGGGTTTAAAGTAGGGATTTTATCTAATTTGACATTAGTGAATTCTTCGTCTTTAGAAACGATTATAGTGTCTCCTTTGCGTTGAGGAACTGTAACAGGAACTACTTCATTATTAAATTTCCCAGATTCCCAGGCTTCAGCCGAACGTTTGTAAGATTCGATAGCATAATTATCCTGTTCTTCTCTGCTAATTTTATATTCTGTAGCACATAGGTCTGCGTAAACACCCATCGCCTGATTGTCGTAGGCATCCATTAGTCCGTCTTTTTGCATTCCGTCGATAAGAGTGGTTGGGCCAAATTTGGTTCCGTTTCTTAAATGGGTATAATGTGGAATTAAACTCATGTTTTCCATCCCACCAGCCACAATAATTTCAGCATCACCAGCTTGAATAGCCTGAGCGGCCATCATGACCGATTTCATTCCTGAAGCACAAACTTTATTTATGGTAGTACAGGGAACAGTAGTGTTTAATCCGGCATAAATAGCAGCCTGACGAGCGGGGGCTTGTCCAACACCGGCCTGGATAACATTACCCATAAGTACTTCGTCAATTAGAGCAGGGTCTAGATTAATTTTATCTAAAGCGCCTTTTATTGCTGCGGCACCAAGTTTAGGGGCTGAAATATTTGACAATGCTCCCATAAAACTTCCGATAGGTGTTCTAACGGCAGAAACGATAACGACTCTTTTACTCATGACTTAAATTTAAATAATGTTTAAATGTATACTTGTAGCAAATTTACTCTTTTTTGTATAAAATTTAGATTTTCATTTGTTGATTCTCTTTTTTGAAAATTAGTTTTAATTTTATTTGAATCTATGTATTTGATTGTTAGAGTTTTTAGGATTTTATAAAAAAAAATAATAAAAAAACTGCGAAAATAGTTGTGAGAAACGAGATGATGTGTTACATTTGCAACCGCAAAACAAGACACGTTCTTTGAGCTTGGAGAGGTGCCAGAGCGGTAATGGAGCAGATTGCTAATCTGTCGACGAGTAATCGTCGCCAGGGTTCGAGTCCCTGTCTCTCCGCTTAATTTTGCCTCGGGGTGTAGCGTAGCCCGGTTATCGCGCCTGCTTTGGGAGCAGGAGGCCGCAGGTTCGAATCCTGCCACCCCGACAAGACTTTATCGTTAAGTTAAAAAAAATGGTCGCATAGCTCAGCTGGATAGAGCACCTGCCTTCTAAGCAGGCGGTCGAAGGTTCGAATCCTTCTGCGATCACTTAAGAAACCCACTGTTTTCAGTGGGTTTTTTGCGTTTTATAGCTTTTCGTGTTTTTTACTAGATAATTTAGGAAACAGAATTTGTTTTAATCTATTGAGTCTATCTCGTTCCAAACGAGATGGGTTTTTTTATGTTTTTGAATGAGTTGATTTTATGCATATATATATATATATATAAGAGTGATTTTTTGAAGCTATTTCCCGTTATCCGTTTCAATCTTTTGTATCGAACGTTGGCGCAAAAGGATTTTCACTACTATCGGGGCTAGGGGTTGTGCTTGAAATAGTGATATGTCCTATATATGTAATAGTATAGTTTGTTAGAAAAACCTTTGTGGGCTTTGTGTCTCCTTAGTGTTCTCTGCCTGTCGGCAGACAGGTTTGTGTTTAAAAACAGTATTGGTTTGTTTAAAATCTTACAAACGCTAAAAAAGCTAAAAAATAAAAACCACGTTTTCAGAGTGTTGAAAAATACTTTCAAAATAGTTTCGAAAAGTTATTGTAGAAACGAATAAAGGTTCTACTTTTGCACCCGCAACAACGCATACGTTCTTTAAAATACTGACAAACATTAAATCGGAATTAGAGATTTATTTCTTTAAAAAAAAGGTTTAAAAAAGTTTG
>NZ_SACJ01000014.1 GCF_004016525.1 Flavobacterium sufflavum | reverse complement strand
ACCTCTTCCCATCCCGAACAGAGTAGTTAAGCCCGCCTGCGCAGATGGTACTGCAGTTATGTGGGAGAGTATGTCGTCGCCTTTCTTTGAAAACCCTGTTTCTAACGAAACGGGGTTTTTTGTTTTATACGTATTTTTGAAGTGCCAATGAATATTTTATAAAGAATGGATAAAGAAAAGCTGGTAGATATGACTCGGGGACCCATTGTCCCACAAATTATTCATTTTACGCTGCCATTAATAATTGGTAATTTTTTTGTGTTAACCTATAATGCTGTCGATTCTATTATCGTTGGACGTTTTGTAGGTGCCGGTGCATTGGCAGCATTGGGAGCTGCTGGTCCGGTTATGAATGTACTTCTTTTTTTAATCATTGGAATTTGTTTGGGAATGTCTGTTTTGATGGGGCATTGTTTTGGAGAACAAAATTATGCTAAATTAAAACGTGTAATTTCAACTTCATTAATTTCGGGAGGTATTTTCACATTCTTATTGATAATGCTTGGAGTTCTTTTTTCCCGACAGATACTCCGATTTTTAAATACTCCTATAGAAATCTTAGATGATGCTACTTCTTACCTTCAAATCATTTTTGTGGGACTTGTTTTTACTTTTATATATAATATTTATGCAGCTACTTTGCGGAGTATGGGTAATTCTAAAGCTTCGCTTTATTTCCTGATTGCTTCTGCTGTGCTTAATGTTATTATGGATTTACTTTTTGTTGCAGTTTGGAAAATGGGAGTTGTTGGTTCAGCATTAGGAACTGTCATTGCTGAAGCTATAGCCGCTTTGTTTTGTGTGTTATATGTCCGCTTTTATATACCTACTTTACGATTTTATAAAGCCGATTTTGTATTTGATTACAGTTTGTTTCGAACAATTGTTAGTTATAGTTCTGTTGCGGCTATGCAACAAATTACGTTGCATTTAGGGAAGTTTTTGATTCAGGGAGCGGTGAATCCTTTAGGCGTCGTTGCTATAGCTGCATTTAATGCGGTAAATAGAATAGATGATTTTGTGACGATTGTTCAACAGAATATTGCTCATGGTACCACAGGTTTTCTGGCGCAGAATAATGGAAAAGGAAATTTTGAGCGTATTCGTAAAGGTTTTTTAACAGGACTTAATATGGTGGTAGTTTATTCGGTATTAGCTTCTATAATCGTGTTGTTGTTTTCTAGACAATTAATTTCATTATTTATGGGGAAACAAGGATTAGAAGTGGTTGATGCAGGTGAACAATATTTAAAATTAATGGTTTTACTTTATTTATTACCAGGGATTACTAATGTTGTACAGGGCTATTTTAGAGGACTGGGGAAAATGAAAATTACTTTGAATTCTACTTTAATCCAGATGTTTGGAAGAGTGATAGCAGCTTATTTTTTGGCTCCTCATTTTGGTATTAAAGGTATTGCTTTGGCCTGTTTAGTAGGCTGGATTTGTATGTTGTCTTATGAATCTCCTTTGTTTTATAAGTCATGGAAACAAATTAAATAGTTTTTATAATTTATTTGCGGTTTGCGTTAGGGATGGAAGCGGCATCCTTTTGTGAGAGCAAAATCATTCTGGATTAATTATTTAGTACTCGAACAAAAGATATAGCGTACAGCCCGACCTTGTTGCTGAAGAAAATAGTGTGTTTTGCTGAAAAGTTCCGCAACAAGGTAACGCCCAAAAAAAAGAGAGTTTAACCTGAAGCTAAACTCTCTTTAATATTGTATTTTGTTGAAGATTTAAGCTTCTTCTTGTTCTTCCATAGTGTGATAAACGTTCATCACGTCATCGTCTTCTTCGATTTTCTCGATTAGTTTCTCAACATCGGCAACCTGAGCAGGAGTCAGTTGTTTAGTGATTTGAGGAATTCTTTCGAAACCAGAAGAAAGGATTTCGATATTTCTGCTTTCTAACTCTTTTTGGATAGTTCCAAAGCTGTTGAAAGGCGCATAGATTAAGATTCCGTCTTCGTCTTCGAAAACTTCTTCGGCACCAAAATCAATCAATTCTAATTCTAATTCTTCTGCATCCAAACCTTCTTTTGGAATTCTGAAGTTACAAGTATGGTCAAACATGAATTCTACTGAACCCTGAGTTCCCAAAGTACCGTTGCATTTGTTGAAATAACTACGAATATTAGCCACCGTTCTGTTGTTGTTGTCAGAAGCAGTTTCAATCAGGATGGCGATTCCGTGAGGAGCATATCCTTCGAATAAAATTTCTTTATAGTTGGCAGTATCTTTGTTAGTTGCATTTTTAATGGCGCGTTCTACGTTGTCTTTAGGCATATTGGCAGCCTTAGCATTTTGCATAACCGCTCTCAATCTAGAGTTAGCATCAGGATTTGGTCCGCCTTCTTTTACGGCCATTACGATGTCCTTACCAATTCTAGTGAATGTTTTGGCCATTGCAGCCCAACGTTTCATTTTTCTTCCTTTTCTAAATTCGAATGCTCTTCCCATTTTTGATTATTTTTTTAACGATGCAAAATTACAAATATTCTGTTTTTTTTAAAGTTTTATACCGTTTGTTATTTCATTTGGACCAATAAAAATTGGTCCAAATGAAATATACAACGGCATTATACCACAACGATTGGACTGTATTGTATTTATGTTTGGTATTAGTTTTTATAAAATGGCATTTTTACCACTTTAGCAGGAACATCTTTTTTTCTGATTCGAATAAAGATTTCGCTGTCAACTGAGCTATTGTCAATAGTTACATATCCCATTCCGATTCCTTTGTTCAAAGAAGGTGACATGGTTCCTGAAGTTACAATTCCGATTGGATTTCCTGATTGGTCAACAATTTCGTAATCGTGTCTTGGCACGGCACGTTCCTGCATTTCAAAACCAACCAATTTTTTAGTTACTCCAGCTTCTTTTTGTTTTTTTAAATTATCCGAATTGCTGAATTCCTTGTTGAATTTTGTAATCCAACCTAATCCTGCTTCTATAGGCGAAGTAGTGTCGTTGATGTCGTTTCCGTAAAGACAGAATCCCATTTCAAGGCGCAAAGTATCACGGGCAGCTAAACCAATTGGTTGAATTCCAAAGGCAGCTCCGGCTTCGAAAACCTTGTTCCAAATTTGTTCTACTTCTTCATTTTTACAATAAATCTCAAAACCTCCAGCACCGGTATATCCTGTAGCCGAAATAATTACATTTTCGATTCCTGCAAAATCACCCACTTCAAAATGATAGTATTTTATCGAAGATAAATCTACTGAAGTCAAAGATTGTAAAGCTTCAATTGCTTTTGGTCCCTGGATTGCCAATAGAGAATAGTCGTCAGAAAGATTTTTCATTTCAACGCCTAAATCATTGTGAGCCGAAATCCAGTCCCAGTCCTTATCAATATTGGATGCGTTAACCACTAATAAATACTGCTCGTCTTTGATTTTATAAACCAATAAATCATCAACGATTCCTCCCTCATTATTAGGTAAACAAGAATATTGAACTCTTCCGTCTGTTAATGTAGCAGCATCATTTGAAGTTACTTTTTGGATCAACGCCAAAGCATTTGGTCCGGAAAGTAAAAATTCTCCCATGTGCGATACATCAAAAACACCAACAGCAGTACGAACCGTTTCATGTTCAGCGTTTATCCCTTCATAAGTTATAGGCATATTGTATCCGGCAAAAGGCAGCATTTTTGCTCCTAAAGCTTCGTGTATGTGCGTTAGCGCAGTATTTTTCATTATGATTTTTGTGTAAATTTTGATGGCGCTAATTTATTGCTTTTATTTTGAGTAACAAAGGGCGTGTGAGTCAAAGTTTAGCGGATAGGAGTGCTTAATTTTAACCGTTGGGTGAAATTATCAAAAACGTCAGTTCGAGTGTTTTTTGCGTAATGAAGTGAAGCAAAAAATGTATAGAGAACCTTTTTTGATGATAATTTTTCTTGTTCTAGATACAATCCCGTCCAAAAACGGAATCATTATCAATGACGTTTTGTTAAATGTGAAATTATGGTTTACTAATTTTCTTTTTTGCTTGATCAAAAAAGAAACAAAAAAATCAAGTCTTACGCTTCCTCGTCGGTCAAATTAGTTTTCGAATACTAAAAGAAAAGAAACTCGCTACGCTCAAACAGCTTTTCTTTTTACGTATTCTTCAAACATTTGACACTCGACTGCGGAAGCTAAGGACACAATCAAAAACAATTTCATCCAAAGGGTATTTTAATGGAAAATAAGGTTAATTATTATTTCTGAAAGAATAAGCAGAATAATAATCCATTCTAATCGATTACTTTCTTTGACATTTAAAATATTTGTAAAAATAGTCAGATTGTCTTCCACAATTTGAAGGCGATAATCGAGTCCTTTAAAGCGTGAGTTAATATCAAAATTTATTTTTAAATGTCTGTTCAGTAAGTTGAGTTCTTCGTTGTCCCAAACTAAGTTAGGATCGTCCAGGATATACAAATTATCGATAATACTATTTTTTACATTGAGTACTTTTCCAATGTGTTTGAGCAAATTATTTTTGGAAACATTTAGTTTACCATTGGTTTCTAATTGCAAAATATACTCTTTTGAGGAGTTAATCATTGTATCGCTAAGAATTTCATAATGCTCAAGGGCTACTGATTGTCCAATGTTGAGCATGACAATTTTCAGCAATGAATTATCGATTTTAGGAACTGAAACAAAAGCATTTTCGACAATTATCTTATTTAAATTTTCATTGGTTACAATCAGATATTCTTCGGATAATTTAAAGCGAACCAAGGAGGTAGCGTAGCTTTTAATGAAATTTATAAAATCCTTTTTGGATTTTTGATCATAGTTAGCAAATACAATTACACCATAATCAAAAAGATACAGATAACGGTTGTTTTCGGGAATGACATAGAAAACTTCAGAGGTAGAACCTGAATTAGCGATTAAATTATAATCAGAGCGGAATTTTTTAATATTAAAAACTTCTGCAATTTGGACAGCCTCGATTTTAATTTCCATGACAAAAACATTTTATGTTATATGACTGTCCGCTAAGCGGACTAAATTTATTTTAAAGCCACAGATTAAAAAGATTAGAAAGATTTTTAAACTTAGTTCTATTTGGTTTAATCTGTGTTAATCTGTGTAATCAGTGGCTAAAAAAAGGTCAAGTATGATTTACAGTCAGTTATGTTGTTTAAGGAATAAATAATTTGGCATATCTAAGTTAAATTAAATTTTTAAAACGGATTAATTTTCAGTCAAAATAATGGTAAATTAGGGAAATATTCAAAAGCAGAATTTATGATGAAGTCTATTTCTATTGACCAAAAAGAAATCTTAAAGCATTATAAAACTATTGCTGTAGATACGCATAAAGGGATTCAGGGACATGTGTTGATTATTGGTGGAAGCTATGGCAAAATAGGGGCTGTGTGTTTATCTTCGAAAGCAGCTCTGAAAGCGGGCTGTGGCTTAGTGACTGCTTTTGTTCCTAAATGTGGTTATGAAATAGTTCAAATTGCCATTCCCGAAGTGATGGTTTTGACCGATGTGAAGAAAAGGTGTATCTCCAATATCAGTTTTGATCTTAAGCCTGATGCTATCGGGATTGGTCCGGGAATAGGGCAGGACGAACTGACTCAAAAGACTTTTTTGAAATTCCTTAAAACCAATAAAATTCCTTTGGTTATTGATGCCGATGCTTTGAATATTTTATCAAAAAATAAAGCATGGTTTTTATTGTTACAGCCAAAAACCATACTCACGCCTCATCCCAAGGAATTAGAACGATTGATAGGGGAATGGAATTCGGAAGAAGAGAAATTTGAGAAAACCATTTCTTTTTCATTGCAATATAATTTGATTGTAGTAATGAAAGGTGCTCCAACACATATTATCGATGGAGAAAGCATTTATAAAAATACAAGCGGGAATCCGGCTTTGGCCACTGCCGGAAGTGGCGATGTGTTAACGGGAATCATAACGAGTTTATTGGCACAGTCTTACGAACCCATTCAGGCAGCTATTTTAGGAGTCTATCTACACGGATTAACGGCTGATATTGCCTTGCCTAAAATGGGTTTTCAATCGTTTATTGCTTCGGATATTATTGAAAATCTTGGTGAAGCTTTTTTGAGTTTGGAGTAAAAATGGTACACAGATTAAACGGATTTTTAACTGATTACAACAGAAATAATTTAAAAATGCTAACGTTTCGGGGCTTTGCGATGGTGGGGCAATCGAAGCACAAATCTTCAATTTTGCACAAAAGTTGAACCGAAGAACTACCGTTGAACTTTGCAGTTTCGCCCCACTATTGCAAAACCCTTGTTAGCTGTGGTTTTTTTCTATTTCTGAAGGGTTTATTCCAAATTCTGCTTTGAAACTTCTTGAAAAATGAGAGAAATTTATAAAACCTACATCGTCATAAATTTCATTGGGCTTTTTGCCTTGTTTTGATATTAAAAAGTGGGCTAAATCTAATCGCTTTTTGATAAGCCATTTGTTAGGGGTTTGATTGAAAATTTCTTGGAAATCTCTTTTAAATGTTGAAATACTCCTACCTGTGAGTTTTGCAAATTGCGCCAACGGAATATTGTGCATATAATTTTTGTTCATATACGCTTCCAAGTCAATTTTAAAATCGTCTTCAAAATTGAAAAGTAAATTTTGAATTGTGGTATACCGAAGCAAAAGTTCAATAATCTCAAAAGTTTTAATAGTCGCTAAATTATTGGTGAGTGCCTCTTGATTTTCAAAATAAGGAAGCATAGAATTGAAAAAACCTTTTAAAAATGGGTCGGGTTGAAATATAAAATTAGGTTTTCCTAAATAATTTCCTTTTGGTAAAATATGGTGTTCTTTTGAATAATTATACAACGTTTCTTTGGGTAAAAAAATGCTGATACTCATAAAGGGTTTATTGTCTTGAGGGATTTTTTGGGTTTTTACTAATTGATTTTTTGATACAAAACCAATATCGCCTTTGTTATACTGAAAGGTTTCTATGCCGTCGTTAATTATCATTTTTCCGTTTAGAACACAGACTAAAGCGTGGTCTTGAACAAAAGGATCAAAATTTTTTTTCTCTTGCGATGTGCAAGAAAACAAAATATTAATTCGGATTCTATCTTCAATCATTATTTCAGAATTATGATTTTAATTGTTCGTAATAAATTGTCGCTCTTTCTTTTGAAAAATAATCGATTACCGCAAAAGCCATCCCAAATAAGATTAATGAAATGGCGATTGCTTTTAAATGGACATTTTGTGTAAGATAAAGCAGGGCAATGGCTATGAGAAAACAAGCCAAACTAATAGCGATAGACATTGGGTATAAATATTGAAAATCATCTACACGTTTAATTTCGGCATTTATAAATTCTTTTGGGTTTTGCTCATATTTTTTCGCAATTTCTTGCTTTTGTTTTCCGTTGGAACGAATCATATTTGCACCTGTTATAGAAAAAAATATACCTATAACCAACATTGGAATCAGCAATGCTTTTGCGGTTGGCGTATTCCCTAAAAAGTAAAATAGTAAAGCCGTTAAGATTAAGAAAAATCCAAATCCGAGGATAAATTTTCCCTCAAATATTTCTCCGTTATACCA
This sequence comes from Flavobacterium sufflavum, assembly GCF_004016525.1. GTDB lineage: Bacteria > Bacteroidota > Bacteroidia > Flavobacteriales > Flavobacteriaceae > Flavobacterium > Flavobacterium sufflavum. Next base: position 104,090 of record NZ_SACJ01000014.1, on the reverse strand, counting down.
ATTTATAGTGTTTTGCATTATATCCATTTTTATTAATTTTTTAAATAGAAAAGGCTGTCTCTTTTTAGACAGCCAATTTAGGGATTTATTTATTTTGATTATTTTGCATTATAGCCACCGTCAATACTCAATACAGTTCCCGTCATAAAAGGATTTTCGTCTGAAGCCAAAAAGAAAATTCCTTTTGCAATATCTTCCGGTTCACCTAAACGTTTCATTGGGTGCAATGCTTCAATTCCCGAAACATCATAAGTTCCCGAAGCAATTGCATTTTTCAAAATATCGGTTTTAATTGCTCCTGGTGCAACTGCATTTATACGAATATTTTTGGTAGCGTAATCCAATGCACCACCTTTGGTTAAACCAACAACGGCGTGTTTAGAAGCGTTGTATTGAGCCGTGCTTACTAATCCATTCAAACCTGCTATGGAAGCAAGGTTTACGATAGTTCCGCCACCTGTTTTCAACATTGCATTAATGGCGTGTTTCATTCCGTAATAAACACCCATTACATTAGTTTCCAGCATTTGTTTCAGTTCGTCCGATTCTGTATCAGCCAATAAAGCATTTCCTAAAGAAACTCCTGAATTGTTTACGATAGAATCTAATTTTCCAAATTTTTCAACCGTTTTGTCAATTACGTTTTTAACTTGTTCTTCACGCGTTACATCTAAAGGAAAGAAAGTTACCTCTGCACCTTCTTTTTTAAATTCTTCCAAAACTTCCGTTTCTTTGTTCGCATTTCTACTTGTAATAACAACATTGTATCCATTTTTTGCAAAATGTAGAGCTGTTGCTTTGCCAATACCTGTTGTTCCACCTGTGATAATTACTGTCTTTGCCATTTTTATTATATTTTAAAATTATTTGACAAAATTAAAACAGCTTTAATGATATTGTTTTTCTGTAAAGTTCAAATTGTTTTTCTGTGAGGTTTGGAACAGAGTTTCGGTAAAATCACAGCTAGCTTGTATATAACTACTGACGTTGTCAGACTTATACACCTGTATTTGGGTGGCTTTGTCTGATAAACGTCAGCGTTTATTTTTTGCTAATGTATAAATAAATCTTACAAAAAAAGCTTTAGCCAAATCTTGATTTAGATTTTAGCTAAAGCCTTTTGGAAGCTTTAATTTTTAAACGGGCTAAAGCCCGTTCCAATTGATATTTTAAGATTAATCAATAAAAAATCCGTTTAATCTGCGTGCCATAATTTTACTGTTTCCAAACTAACACATCAGCGGTTTTCATGGATTTTGTTCCAATGATAATTTCAGCATTTGCGGGAAGTTTCATTTCATATATTTTATCTGAATAGTTTACTGCAATCCCAAAACCATCGCGGTATTCTACCATTATTCCTTCCGGATAATTTTCAATCGGGATATTTTGTTGTTGGTATAATTTGGTCAAAACTTGTTTCTCTAAATCTCCTTTTTTAGAATCAACACCAATGTAAGTTACGGTTCCTTTACCTAATTTACGCGAAATTACAGCGGGAGTTCCGGCATAGAAATCGCCCTGGAAAGTTCCCCAGATATCGGTTCCCTTGTTTGGTTTTAATAAATCGCCCCAGGATGTCCATTCAAAATCCTGATTGTTGAATTTAATTTTGTCCGGTGATTGTGGCATCAATAAATCATAAGATTCTATTTCGGAGCCAATTAATTTCCACATCGGTTCATAGAATTTAGCTTCCCAAAGATGCCCTTTTCTATTTTGAATTCCCGAGCGACAGCTCAATACCAAGTTTCCTCCGTTTTGAGCATAAGCAGTCAATTTATCAATCATTTGCTGATCGATCATTTGGTAGGCAGGAACAACTAATACAGGGTATTTTGTAAAATCAGTCGTATCACGAACAAAATCCACCGGAGCACCAAAAGATTTGACAGCTTTGTAATATTTTGTAAAATGATTAAAGGTATTCCATTGGTTGGTTTGTTTATTCAAATCAATTCCCATCACGTTATCGCTATTGAATAGAATTCCGGTTTTGCGTTGCAAATATTCCTTAGGTAACTGGGCTTTAGGATTTTGTTTTTTTCGCAACGTATTGATGTCTTTGATAAACTGGCTGAATTCCAGTCCGCCTGGAGTTGGGGTAACTCCATCGGTGCCTACAATTCCGTAGTGGTATTGTTCATAGCCGTACAAAGGCGCACGAAAACGATAGGTACAGGTAAATTTACTTCCGCCGGCAAAAACATGCCATAACCACATGCGTATCGCTCCCGGTAGGGGCTGAGGATTAATGCTTCCCCAGTTTACCTGTCCAGGCTGTAGTTCCATGACACCATAAGCTCCTTTCATAGGACGGAAAAAATCATTTGCCATAGCAATACGGGAGTAATCGCCTACGCGATAGCCTTTAGGCCCAATGCCTAAATCGCCGCCATAAACCATATAGCGGGTGTAAGAAACAAAGTCCAGTTCTTTACTGGCTCCAACATAACCCACATCGTACATCGGAATGTAATTAGAAGTGACCCATTGATTTGGATTCGAATATTTACGGATTTCTTTAGCCTGTTCGTCCAGGAAAGTAGCGGTTTCATCATCTGCAAAACGATAGTGATCTAATTGCGAATGCAAGTTCATTCCCCAAATAGCATGTTTCGGAATATTAATTTCGTCAAAGCTGCTGTAAGTTCCGCTCCAGAAATTGTTTCCCCAGGCTTCGTTAAGAACATCGATAGTTTTGTATTTTTCTTTCAGCCAATTGCGGAATCGTTGCGGCGCATCTTGTCCATAATCCAGGAAACGGCGTGGTTCATTATCTACTTGCCAGCCAATTACATTTTTATCATTACCATATCTTTTGGCTAATTCGGCAATCATTTTCATCGAATAAGAACGATAATAGTTGCTGGAGAATGTGGCATGCTGGCGTGTACCATGATCCATTTTAGTACCGTCTTCCATAGTTGCTAAAACATCAGGATGCTTGCGAACCAACCAAACCGGAGGTGTGGCGGTTGAAGTACAAAGAATTACTTTGAGATGGTATTTTTTAGCCAGTTCTAAGGATTTATCGAGCCATTTGAAATCATATTTTCCTTCTTCGGGTTCGAGTTGCGCCCAGGCAAATTCCCCAAAATGAGTAAACTCAAATCCCATTTTTTCCATGTTTTGGAAATCGCGCTCCCATTGTGCAGGATCCCAATGTTCAGGATAATAATATACCCCCACGGAGGTTAAATCTTTGGAAGGGAAAAATTGCTCCATTTTTTGAGCAAAGGTCGTTGTGCCTAATAAGAGCAGCAATGCCAGAAAGCATTGTTGGTACAATGCAGTAATTTTATGGTTCATAATAAAAAAAAGGTTAGTAAATAGTAATTACAAATCTAAGCCTTTTTAATTATAAAGTGTAATTTTCTCACTTAATTGTCAGGGTAAACGACGAATTTTTACGTGGGAAAATTGTCCATGAACTTACGTTTATTATCCAATTTATCTGTTTTAGTTGTGTCTTATCTTTGCTAAGTAAAATAATGACAATCAATTTGCAAGATCAAAGTCTGTTTCAAATGGCTAAACATTTTTATTTACATTTATAAGATAAAATACAATTATATGAATACTGAAGAAAAAAGATTTCCGCTGCCACCATTTACTTTAGAAACTGCTTTGCAAAAAGTTCAAATGGCTGAAGATGCCTGGAACAGTCAAGATCCAGTGCGTGTTGCTAAAGCCTACACAATTGATACCGAATGGCGTAATAGGAGTAGTTTTATCAATGGAAGGCAAGAAGTAGAGGCGTTTCTAACAAAGAAATGGCAAGAAGAAAAGCATTATAAACTAAAAAAAGAGTTATGGGCTTTTCTGGAAAATAAAATAGCAGTTCGTTTTGAATATGAATTCCAAAATAGCGAAGGAAAATGGTTTCGTGCTTATGGAAATGAAAATTGGGAATTTGACGAAAATGGCTTGATGCAGAAACGTTTTGCTAGTATTAATGATTTAGCAATCGAGGAAAAAGACAGAAAATTTAAATAATTTAAGATGGCTCAAAATTTTCATCAAATTGCTTTTACTGATGCTGTAAAAGCTTTACAAACGGAACATGGCAGCCGTAATAGCTACGAACGGATGGAGAAGCTCAACGTTATTGATGGTTTGTCAGAAAATGAAATGAGGTTTATTGCTAATCGGGATAGTTTTTATTTGGCTTCTTTTGGAGCCAATAATTTTCCCTACGTTCAGCATCGTGGAGGCCCAAAAGGTTTTGTGAAAGTTTTAGATGAGCACCGAATTGGATTTATTGATTTTACAGGAAATAAGCAATACATAACGGTTGGGAATATAGCAACAAACAATAATGTTGCTTTAATAATGGTCGATTATCCTACACAATCCAGATTGAAAATATATGCCAAAACCGAAATTATAGAACTCAAAGATAATCCCGAATTACTAGCAACTCTTGATTTAGAAAATTATAAATTTCGCCCAGAAAGGATGATGGTTTTTCATATTGAAGCCTATGATTGGAACTGTCCACAACATATTACACCTCGCTATACGGCTGCCGAAATTAAAATTGCCCTGCAACCGCAGCAAGATTATATTGCAAAACTAGAAGAAGAAAATAAAAGACTCGCCGACAAATTAAAAGAAGCAGGAATTTAATTATTTCATCGTGTAAATCGAAATATCTTTATACAAGGCTGAGCGTGTTGCCATTTGTCTTAAGCCAATTCTACCTTCAAAAAGTTTAGGATGATTTTTTAGATTCCAGGAAAAAAGTTTGGAACTGTTTTTCCCAACCACTTTAAAGAATAACTTTTCATAGGTTTTGATAACTGTAATTTTATAGGTTTCATCCGTTTTGAAAAGTCCGGTTTCAAAAAAAGCATTAGGGATTTCGGTTGTAGTATTAAAGTTTTGTCCTTTAACTACAGGATATTGGCGAACTCTGATGTAATCTTTTTCGCTGTCGTTATTGTCGTTTTCAAAGGAAGAATAGCTGATATGCAGGGCTTTCATATTAGTAAAATAAGTTTTCATAGCCGGAATTTCTCTTAAATTATTCCACTTTGAAATATCTTCAACATAAGGAGCTATGCCTGTACCTGTTGCCTGAAGGTATAAAATAATAGCCCATTTGGTAGCGGAATCTTTTCGGCAAAAGTTGAATTCCATTTTCACATTTCCTTTAAAGGATTCCTTAGTCCATAATACAGCATGACCGGCATCAGTTCCTGCGGTGGTTCCTGTATTAAAGATCATTCCTGCTTTGGTATTTTTGATGTTAGCTTCGAGTCCGTCCAGAAACCATTTCGTTTGCCAGTCTTTTGTTCCATTATCCTGAAATTGTAACTGCCATTGTTTTGATTGGTTCAGAATGTCGAATTCTTTGTTGTCGGTATTTTGGGCATGAATTGAAATGGAGAAAAAGAGAATCAGAAGTTGTTTGAAGTTCATTATATTTTGAAAGATTTTTGACTGAAATGTAGTTGAATTTTTTAGTTGTAATTGGTTTGAATGTTGGTGCCATTAGTAATGGTTTGGTATACCACACAATAGCGTTCAGTAAGTTTTTTGAGACTCTCCATTTGTTCGGGAGTTGCATTCGAATCGATTTTGAAATTTAATCTTATTGTTTTAAAACCAACAGGAACATCTTTTGAAACGCCCAGTGTTCCTTTAAAATCCAAATCGCCTTCTGCATGAATAGAACCGCTTTTTATTTCGATTCCTATGGCTATCGCAACGGCCGATATAGTAACACCAGCGCAGGCAACAAGGGCTTCCAGTAGCATATCGCCAGAGCAGGCCAGAATCCCATTCCCTCCGGTTGCAGGATGTAAACCGGCTTCAACAAGAGCACGGCCTGTTTCAACTTTACAGGAGATTCCTTCACCAATATTTCCCTGTGCTTTTAAGGTTATGATTGCAGAATCAGGATCTGTTTGATATTGTTCTTTTAGAGGAGCTTGCAGTTTTTTTAGGTCAGAAGAGTTCATAAGAAAATAATTTATTGTAGCATCTAAATATTATTTCATTGGCTCTATAGTTTGATGAAATAGAAAAATAGAGCCTGAAATGTTGATTTAATAAGTTGTAGCCAATACTGATTCGTGCTGGTTAAATTACAAAAAATGCCAATGCGACCAACATGGTAGGGATAAAAAGTGGAATTTATGGATTATACTTTAGCAGCGTCGATTGCATTGCAGCTTTTGAATAGTCGATGATAAGTTTTGAGGGTTTTTTACTAAGTTTACCGATTAATTAGTGTTCTTAATTAATGCTTATCATTTGCTTTATATGCGTGTATTTTTTAAAATAGTTCTTTTTCTGATACTCCTGTTTTCGGGAGAATATGCTGTAGGACAGAAGCTGAATTTTGAATACCTTACCGTAAAAGACGGTTTGCCTCAGAGTACCGTAAGAACAATTGTTAAGGATAAATATGGCTTTATGTGGTTCGGCACCTGGAACGGGCTTTGCCGTTATGATGGGAATAAATTCAAATTGTACCAAACCATTCCCGGAGATACTACATCCATAGGCAATAACAGAATCCATTATATATACAAGGATGCTAAAGGTATTTTGTGGATTGAAACTTTTAATTCCTTTATCTGTCGCTATAATTACAAAACCGACAACTTTACCCGATTTAAAGTAAATCAGGTACCACAGATGATTCGCGATTCTACTAACCGACTGCGCAGTTTATTGGTATTTAAAAAATATACCAATTTTTTGAAGTCGCATATTGGTTCATTCGAGCCATCACAAACAAAAGAACATATTGTATTTCAAACGAATGCCAATAGTGAAGGCGGACTCAACGATAATAACGTAAACTGTGTTTATCTTGATGATTCGAAAATTTTATGGCTTGGAACAGCTACGGGTGGCGTGAATAAGGCCGACCTGAATGCGAAAAAATTTCATAGTTTTTCAGCTTTAAAACATAAAAGTGCTGTGAATACGCCAATTCGAACAATGTTGGCTGATAAAAACGGAATTTGGTTGGGAACCCATGATAATGGTTTACTATTCATCAACCGTAAAACTAAAGCAGAAACCTATTTTGTTAATGAACTTTCGGGTAAAAGTATTCGATCGATTTTTAAAGACAGTCATGGCGATATCTGGATTGGGAATCGTTCAGGATTGGATAAATATGATATTCGAAGTAAAAAAATAATAAACTATTTCAGGGAAAAGGAAGGAAGTAGTTCGCAAGTGAATCGTTTTTTCGCAATTGCTGAAGATCCGGTTGACCATTTTCTTTGGTTTGGGACTTATAACGGCATTTTAAGATATGATAAACAGACCAATAAGTTTGAAAAGCAATCCCTTCAAAAATATTTTACAAGTTCGGCCGCAGGTTGCCTGTTTTTTGATTCGAAAAAGAATTTGTGGATAGGCAGCGAATATTCGGGACTTATTGAATTAAAACGCAATCCCCGAACGCAGCAATGGACAGATACTATTGCTTATAGAGAAGACGGTATTAATCCTAAACTTCCCGATGAGCGGGTGTACTCGGTTGCCGAAGATGTGCAGGGAAATATTTGGGCGGGAACGGCAAATGGGCTTTGTAAAATCAATCCCAAAACGCAAAACGTAAAATTATACACTACTGCAGATGGACTTTCTGATCAATATATTGCAAAAGTTTTGTCTGACAGACAGGGAAATATTTGGATTGGACACAAAAAAGGTTTGTCAAAGCTCAATACGAGAACGAATCAAATTCGGAATTATTCAGTCAGGGGAAGTCATCAGGATTATGAGTTCATGGATGGCTCGGGATGTATCGAACCCAGTACCGGAGAATTGTTTTTTGGGGGGATAGATGGTTTTGTTTCATTTCGCCCAGAGGAAATTATCGACAATCTTAATCCACCTACAGTGGCATTAACAGATTTCGAGGTTTTAAACAAAACAGTAAAAATCGGGGAAGAAATCAATGGAGAAGTTATTTTATCTCAAGCTTTGAATCTGACCAAAACGATTACTTTAGGTTATGAGGATAAAAGTTTTTCAATAGAATTTGCAGCATTGGATTATTCCAGTCCGTCAAAAAGTCGATATGCTTATCAACTGGAAGGACTGGATAAAGACTGGATTTATACCGATGCCTCAAGAAGGATTGCTACCTATGCCAATCTTCCATCGGGAACTTATACGTTCAAGGTAAAAGCAGCCAATAGTGACGGGGTTTGGAATCTAAAACCGAGAACACTCCAAATTATGGTATTGCCGCCCTGGTGGAGAACTTGGTGGGCTTATTCTTTTTATTTAATAGTATTGGGAGCGATTGGATACTTTTTGTACCGTATTTTTAAGGCGAAACAAGAGTATAACCGCAGGATATTGATTGAAAGTTTGAAAGCAGAAAAAGCACAAGAATTGGACGCATTGAAATCCCGTTTTTTTACGAATGTTTCCCACGAATTCCGTACGCCTTTAACCCTGATTATTGATCCGTTGGAATCGCTATTGTCAGGAAAATTATCCAACGATAAGGCAAAGGAATATTATGGTGTGATGCATCGAAATGCAGCACGATTACTCGTTTTAATTAATCAATTTTTAGATTTCCGAAAATTAGAATCTGGAAATCTAAACCTAAAAGTACATAAGGGAGACATTGTAGCTTTTGTTCGCAATGTAATGGCGGCTTTTGAGTTTCAGGCACAGCAAAAGAATATTGATTACCGACTGGAAACAGATCTTAACGAACTACAATTTGGTTTTGATGCTGACGGTCTAGAAAAAATACTCTACAACCTGATTTCCAATGCCTTCAAGTTTACTTCCGAGGGAGGAGGAATTGTCATCAGTTTAAGTGCTTCTGCAGAAAATCAGGAACACATTATACTATCAGTAACAGATAATGGTATGGGAATTCCTGCTGAAAAACTGGACAAGATTTTTGAATCCTTTTATCAGGTTGAGGATAACGATAGAGCTGATATTGTCGGGACTGGTGTAGGTTTATCACTTACCAAAGAGCTTGTAATGTTACACAAAGGGAACATTACGGTTAGCAGTGTACCTTATAAAGAAACCTGTTTTACGGTAACATTGGCTAATCTTACAGCAACAAACCCAAATTTGGAATCAACAGAAAGCATTGTAGATTTTCAATCAAGGGAAGATGCTGAAGAAGTGATTTTGGAAACTGAAGAAAAGAAATCCCAATCAGACGCTGCCATTGTTTTGGTGGTGGAGGATAATGACGAAATCCGAAATTATATCCGGATGAATTTAAGCGGGGATTATAAAGTCATTGAAGCGGCAAACGGCCTGCAAGGTTTAGCAATGGCTTTGGATACCATTCCTGATTTAATTATCAGCGACATTATGATGCCTGAACTTAACGGTTTGGATCTTTGTCGAAAACTAAAAACTAATGAGAAAACCAGTCACATTCCTGTAATATTGCTTACGGCTCAGCAATCGGAACAATATCAAATGGAAGGTTATGAAACGGGGGCAGATGCTTATATTTCGAAACCTTTTAGTTCGGCTATGTTACTTGTTCGCATTAAAAATCTTATCGAATCGAGACGAAAACTTCGGGAATTATTTAATAAAACAACAGGTTTCAACCCACTTGTGTTGGGAACTAATGCTGCAGATAAAGCCTTTTTAAGTAAAGCCACAGCTTTGATCGACGCCAATCTTTCCAATGAAAATTTTGATGTCGAATGGCTGGCTTCTGAAATGTTTTTGGGGCGTACACAGCTTTACCGAAAAATCAAGGCGCTTACTAACCAGTCTGCACAGGAATTTATTACTACTATCCGCTTAAACAAAGCTGCCGAAATGCTTCTGGAAGGAAAGTTTGCTGTGGGTGAAATTGCCTTTATGGTAGGTTACACCGATTCGACAAGTTTTGGTCGTGTGTTTCAGAAACAGTTTGGGCTTACACCAAAAAAATACAGCCAGCAAGGGAAAAAATAGCTTTCTTAAAAAAAACGGTTCAAGATTATCTAATAATTTGACTTCGTTATAAAATCAATTTTATATGAATCGTTCCTACGGAACTCTTTTTTATGCTTCGTTGGGATCAACAGATTAAAATCCGTTGCTATAATATGTTCCGAGCCTACGGCTCTTTTATGTAATATCGATTATAGTTCCGTAGGAACGGTTTATTTTGTAGCGACTGATTTCAATCCGTTGGAATGAGGAACGGTTTATTTTGTAGCGACGGATTTTAATCCGTTGGAATTAGTAATGTTTTGTAAATTAATCAATTGCATTTTTTTAAACAAATAAAATGTATCATTTGGCTGATTTTTGGAATCATTCAGCCGATTTTACAAAGGCTTATTTATGCTAATTTCGTATTAAATCAAAGTACAGTTTGTAATTACTCATTTCGAGAACAGACAAACAGATTTGTGATGATGAACCAAATACTATTTAATGAACCAATTTTTAAATTCAATTTGATGATAAAACAGTTATTTCTATTTTTTATTACCACATTATTTTTTGCAACTTCAACTTTAACCTTTGCACAAAAAAAGACTAGGGGGAAAGAAGACTCCATTAGCTTTAAGTTCGATTTTGGAAAAGGAAAAACCGAGGCTGGTTACGTCAAAGTAGTACCGGAAACAACATATACTCCTGAAAAGGGGTATGGAATTGATTTTGCAACGACAGCAACAGCTAATTCAAAAGAAGGAAAACAGCCTTTGACTGATGGCTATCTTACATCAGACAAGCCTTTTTATTTTTCGGTTAAGTTACCGGAGGGGAACTATCATGTTAAAGTAACATTAGGAGATGATTTGGCAGCTTCAGAAACGGTAATCAGAGCCGAGAATCGTCGAATGATGGTCAATAGATTACAAACAGAAAATGGAAAACACAAGGTTGTTGAGTTTACGCTTCATATTCGTGACAGTATCATTAGAGGTGGAAAATATAAAAAAGTAAGTCTTAAGCCAAGAGAAAAAGATAATTATCAATGGGATGATAAGCTAACGTTAGAGTTTAATGGTTCAAGCCCAAAGGTAAATGCTATTGAAATTTATCCTGAAAACAGTTCGGTTACTACAGTTTTTCTAACAGGAGATTCTACAGTGGTAGACCAGTCTAATGAGCCATGGGCTTCTTGGGGGCAAATGATTCCTGCATTTTTTAAGTCAGGTGAAATTGCAGTTGCTAATTATGCTGAGTCAGGTGAAACTTTGAGTAGTTCGATTGCCCAGCACCGATTTGATAAAGTGTATAGTTTGTTGAAAGCCGGTGATTATGTTTTTGTAGAATTTGGGCACAATGACCAAAAACAAAAAGGAGAAAATGATGGAGCATTTAAAAACTACAAAAAACAGCTTGAAGCTGTAATAGAGGAAATAAAGAAAAAAGGAGGAATTCCTGTGTTGGTAACTTCTGTTCAAAGAAGAAAGTTTGATGAGAATGGTAAGATTGTTGAAACTTTAGGTGAATATCCTGAAGCAGTTAGAGTAACAGCAAAAGAACAAAATCTTGCCATGATTGATTTGAATGCCATGTCAAAAACCATGTATGAAGCTTTGGGCGAAAAAGAATCTATTAAAGCATTCGTTCATTTTCCGGGTAATATGTTTCCAGGTAAAGACAAACCATTAGCAGACAATACGCACTTTAGACCTTATGGAGCTTATGAGATTGCTAAATTAGTTGTTAAAGGAATTAGAGATAATCGTTTAAAATTAGCCAATTCAATTTTAGCTACTGTACCTGAAATAGATCCTGCAAAACCGGGAGCTTTTGAAGATTTTTATTGGCCTTTAAGTCCGCTTAAAGAAGTGGTAAAACCAGATGGAAATTAATTTTTTAAAATAAAAATGATGAAAATAAGCTTTAAAAAATACAGTCTGTTATTGTTGTTCCTAAATTGTTTTTTTGCATTTGCTCAAAAAACAAATGAAGAAAGAACCAAGAATTTTCCGCACAAGGAAGAAAAAGTTGTTACTATTCCCAATAAATCGAAGGTATGGGTTTTTATGATGGCTGGTCAATCGAATATGGAAGGACGTGGTTTAGTTGAACCTCAGGACACCATTGCTAATAATAGAATTTTAACTATAAATAGTAATAATGAATTGGTTCTTGCCAAAGAGCCAATTCATTTTAGTACTCCAGATTATAGAGGGTTAGATTGTGGAATGTCTTTTGCAAATGAATTGTTGAAAAGTATTCCCAAAGATGTAGTTATACTATTGCTGCCAACTGCAGTGGGAGGTAGTCCAATTGAGAAATGGATCAAAGATTTACCTCACAGAAAAATTAATCTGTATTCAAACTTTAAAGAAAAATTGGAATTAGGTAAACGATATGGAACTATAAAAGCAGTATTGTGGCATCAGGGAGAATCAGATGCTAATAAAGATGGAATCTCAAATCGCGACCAAAATCTAAAAACCCTGTTCGCTTCTTTTAGAAAAGACATTGGCAATGAAAAATTACCAATATTAATTGGCGAAATAGGCTCTTTTTCAAAAGAACCTGAATTGTGGGTTGAAATAAATAAAGCCAATTATAAATATATTCAAGAAGACAAATATGCCGACATAGTTGAAACTTCCGATTTGAAAGACAAAGGAGATAAAGTTCATTTTGATGGTGAAAGTCAAAGGGAAATGGGCAAAAGATTTGTAAAAAAGTATACTGAAAAGTTTTATAAATAGGTTTTAAAAAGAAAATATGAATCGAAAATTAGTATTTCAAATTACTATCGTCTTGTTCTTTATTATTGGATGTTCTGAAGTACAGGCTCAAAATAAATTAACGATAGTTCCACAAGCTAAAGCAGATGCTTTTCCATTAGTCGAAAAAGGGATTGTTCCTTCGATACTTACAGATAAAGACGATGCTGAGGTAGTTACTATTGTTGCCAATGCCCTTGCTTCGGATATTGGACTCATCAGCGGTGTTACGCCTCAAGTTGTAAATAAAAGCACTAATGAAGAATACCTGATAATAGCAGGAACCATTGGAAAGTCTCAACTTATTGATGAGTTAATTAAATCCGGGAAATTGGATGTTTCTTCTGTTAAAAATAAATGGGAATCCTATACTATTACAACTATTAACGCTCCTATTGCCGGTGTCAAGCAAGCATTAGTTGTTGCAGGTAGCGACCGAAGAGGAACAGCTTATGGTTTGTTTGAAATTTCGAAACAGGCGGGCGTTTCTCCTTGGGTTTGGTGGGCTGATGTGAAACCAACGCCAAGAAAATCATTGTATGTTTTACCGGGAACATTGGTACAAAAAGAACCTTCGGTTAAATACAGAGGGATTTTTATCAATGACGAGGATTGGGGTTTAAATCCCTGGGCTGCCAAAAATATGGACAAGGACATCAAGGATATTGGACCTAAAACCTATGCCAAAGTTTTTGAATTATTACTTCGATTGAGAGCCAACTTAATTTGGCCTGCCATGCATGATGAGACGAAAGCATTCTGGTATTATCCACAAAATCCTGTAGTGGCTGACCGATATGGTATTGTAATAGGTTCGACCCATTGTGACATGATGTTACGTAGTAATACATTTGAATGGCAAAAGAATTATGAAAAAGAATACGGTCATAAACCAAATGAATACCGTTATGACACCAATAAAGCAGAAGTAACTAAATATTGGGACGATCGTGTTAATGCTGCCAAAAACTATGAATCCATGTACACCATTGGTATGAGAGGGGTACGCGATGGAAGTATTGTGGGGCCAACAACTAAAGAAGGTAAAATAGCTTTGTTAGACACCATAATGACCGATCAAAGAAAAATATTTAAAAAATATTTTGGTGCAGATACGAATGCACTTCAAATTTTCTGTCCGTATAAAGAGGTTTTGAGTTTATATACTGCTGGTTTAAAAGTGCCTGATGATGTAACTTTGGTTTGGACAGATGACAATTACGGTTATATTCGACAGTTATCAAATCCTTCAGAACAAAAACGAAGTGGCTCCAGTGGAATTTATTACCACCTTTCTTATTTGGGTGGACCACATGACTATACTTGGTTATCTTCAAATTCCCCTTCTTTGATGGCTTATGAAATGACAAAAGCCTATCAATTTGGAGCCGATAAATTTTGGGTAGTCAATGTGGGCGATATTAAACCCGCCGAAATGGAGATAGAATTCTTTTTGGATATGGCTTGGGACACTAAAAAATGGACTCCGGAAAATGCAACGCAATATGCTCGATATTGGGCAGAAAAAACTTTTGGTGCAGCCTTAGCTCCCGAAATAGCTTCAATTAAAAATGAATACTATCAATTAGCGCAAAGTGGAAAACCCGAACACATGGGGATTTTGCAATTTGACAATGAATCTAAAACAAAAAGATTAGCAGCTTACGCAAATCTGATTGAAAAAGTAAACACGGTAAAAAGTCGTGTTCCAAAATTGCTTCAGGATGCTTTTTTCCAATTGATGGAATATCCTGTAAAAGGAGCTGCACTGATGAATCAGAAATTCTTCTATGCTCAAATGAGTCTGGAAGTGCCAGCAACCGATGGAAAGTTGGCTTTGGAATATTCGCAAAAATCGAAAAACGCTTTAGAACAAATTATCGATTTAACGCATCACTATAATAAAGAAATTGAAAATGGAAAATGGGATGGTATTATTACTCATGCTCCAAGAAATCTTGCTACTTATGGGATGCCTAAAATTGCAAATCCTGAAATTTTAAGTGAATCACTTCGAAAACCACAAGAGTATGACAAAAGGTATCTTAACCTGACTCCTATTGATGCTGCAAGTACATTTAAATTAGTTTCTATAAATGCTTCCGATTTTAAAAGCAAACAAGAAATTCCTTCTGAAAAAATTATTACGGTACAAGGTTTAGGTTTAGACGGAAAAAGCATTTCCCGTTATCCTTTTACTGGAAAATCATTTGCAACTAGTGATTATGCTAAAGCTCCTTATGTGGAATATAACGTGAATTTAAAAGCCGGCCAATACCAATTGTCGCTAAAAACACTTCCTAATAAGGCAATCAATAAGGAACGAAATCTAAATCTTGCTATTGTAGTTAATGAGCAAACACCGCAGTTTATAGATACGGATAATTCAAAAGAAGACAAGAATTGGTCTGCCAGCGTGGTAAGAGGTTATTTTGAAAAACAAATTCCGCTTAAAATTGAAAAAAAAGGAGCGGCTAAAATTCGTGTTTATATTTTAGATACAGGCTTGGCTTTAAGCCGAATTGATATTAAATAAGAATAGATTAATTTTATAAAAACTAAGCTGAATAAGATGAACTTAAAAAAACTATTCACGGTAAAACTTCCATTGCTTGCTCTGGCTGTTTTGCTGTTAGCATTAACAGCCAAGGAAGAACCAAAAGTGTGGACTTCTTCGAGCCAGCCTTTAAAGGAAATGGAGCAGATTCGCAAGCTAATTATAGCGCCTAAATTTAAAAATCAGGAATTTAATATTATAGATTTTGGGGCTAAAGCTGATGGTGTAACAATGAATACGGAGGCTTTTAAAAAGGCAATCGAAGCTTGTAATGCCGCTGGAGGAGGTAAAGTAGTTGTTCCTTCGGGAAATTTCCTTACGGGACCTATTTACTTGAAGAGCAACGTAAACCTTCATTTGAAAGTGGGTTCAACAATTCTTTTTTCTCAAAATCCAAAAGATTACCCTATTGTATTGACTCGTTGGGAAGGAATGGATTGCATGAATTATTCGCCACAAATCTATGCTTATAATGAAAAAAATATTGCCATTACGGGCAGTGGAACCATTAATGGGAATGCCGATAAAAAACATTGGTGGCCGTGGAAAGGTCGTAAACAATACGGATGGAAAGAAGGCATACCTAATCAATTGCTGGCTAGAGATAGTTTGCATCTAATGATGAAAAAAAATGTAGATCCCAGAAAACGTGTTTTTGGGGAAGGTCATTATTTAAGACCTTATATGATTCAGCCTTATAACTGTAAAAATCTATTGATTTCTGGTGTTACCTTAATCGATTCGCCAATGTGGTTTTTAAGTCCGGTAATGTGTGAAAATATTACCATAGAAAAGGTCAGAATAGATTCAGAAGGACCTAATACTGACGGTTGCGATCCTGATGCCTGTAAAAATGTACTCATTAAAGATTGTTATTTAAATACCGGTGATGACTGTATCGCAATTAAATCAGGACGTGATGAGGATGGTAGAGGAAACAAGAAACCTGCCGAGAACCACATTATTGAAGGTTGTGAAATGAAAAATGGGCATGGCGGAATTGTAATTGGTAGTGAAATTGCAGGAGGAGCTAAAAATATTTACGCTATTAACTGTAAAATGGACAGTAAAAATCTGGATAGAGTACTGCGTGTTAAAACTTCATCCTCTCGTGGTGGTATTATCGAAAACATATTTTTAAAAGATATTAGCGTAGGAAGTTATGGCGAATCGGCGATTCATTTCAACATGTTTTATGAAAATCCAGGAAATTTTATGCCTGTAATCAGAAATATTTGGATTGAGAACATGAATGTTGAAAAAGGAGGTGAATACGCTGTTTTTGTCGATGCTTATGCAGAATCTCCTGTGACCAATTTAAAAATTGTGAACTGTAATTTTAAAGGAGTAAAAAAGTCTTTTAAAGTCAATCACGTTAAAAATATGGAACTGCAAAATGTAACTATAAATGGTCAACTTGCAAAGTTTTCAGATGCTTCAAAAACGAAATAAAACAGATGCTAATTAGATAAAAATGAAATTAAAAAACATATTATATGCCTTGTCTCTTTGCTTTTTTTTAGTGATGAATGGGCAGACACAATCTCCGGTAAAAAAAGAAATTCAGTACCTCTCAGGAACCGATGTAAAACATACTAAAACCTGGGACTTTTGGGTAACTGCTGGTTGCAATAGCGGTAAATGGACTACTATTCAGGTGCCGGGGCATTGGGAACAACAAGGTTTTGGAGGTTACAATTATGGAAGAGATAATGTTACCAATGGAAAAAATTTCCACTACCATGATGAAAAAGGATTTTACAAATATGAATTTGAGGTTCCAGCTTCATGGATCAATAAGGAAGTAAATGTTGTTTTTGAAGGTTCAATGACCGATACCGAAGTGAAAATTAACGGAAAGTTAGTTGGAGCTGTGCATCAGGGATCTTTTTATCGATTTAAATACAATATTGAAGATAAATTAAAATTGGGTCAAAAGAATTTATTGGAAGTGTTGGTAAGCAAAATGTCTGCTGATAAATCGGTAAATGGAGCAGAACGTTTGGCTGATTTCTGGATTTTTGGAGGGATTTTTAGACCGGTATATCTAGAAGCTTTGCCAAAAGAAAACATCGCCTGGACTTCTATTGATGCTAAGGCAACAGGTTCTTTCAATATGAATGTTCATTTGAACAACAAATTAGATGGATACGATGTTCTTGCCGAAATTATGGATGCCAAAGGTTCAGTAGTAGGAACTACAACCGCCAAAACCACTGCGACAGATTCAGTTATTAATCTTAAAACTACAGTTAAGAAACCAAAACTTTGGTCGGCTGAAAGTCCTAATTTATATAGTGTAAAAGTTTCCCTTAAAAAAGGTACCGACAAAATTTATGAAACTTCAGATAAGTTTGGATTCAGAACTATTGAAGTTCGAAAAGAGGATGGAATTTATTTGAATGGTACCAAAATAAAAATTAAAGGAGTTAATAGACACGTGTTTTGGCCTGAGTATGGGCGTGCCACTTATCCTGAAGCCGATTTAATTGACGTGAAATTGATTAAGGAAATGAACATGAATGCGGTGCGTTGTTCGCATTATCCTCCGGATAAAAACTTCCTTAGAGTTTGTGATTCCTTGGGACTTTATGTAATAGACGAATTGGCTGGTTGGCAAAAAGCGTACAGCACTAAAGTTGGCGAGCCTTTAGTGAAAGAAATGGTTGTTCGTGATGCAAATCATCCTTCAATTATTTTCTGGAGTAATGGAAACGAAGGTGGACATAATTTTGATTTTGATGATGATTTTGGAAAATACGATTTATCCAATCGTACCGTAATCCATGCACACCATAAACCTGGAAATGCCATTAATGGTATCGATTGTAATCATTATGAAGATTATTACAGTACTCAAAAGCTTGTTGCAGATGCCAATATTTATATGCCAACCGAGTTTTTACATGCCATGCAAGACGGTGGTGCCGGAGCCGGTTTAGCGGATATGTGGGAATTGCATTGGAATTCCAAAAAAGGGGCGGGAGGTTTCATCTGGGATTTTGCCGATGAAGGTATCATGCGAACCGATTTAAACAATATGATTGATGTAAATGGGAATAACGCCGCCGACGGAATTGTAGGGCCTCACAGAGAAAAAGAAGGTAGTTTTAATGTAATTAAAGAGATTTATTCGCCGGTTCATATCACGCTTAAGGAATTGCCTGAAGGTTTTAAAGGAGAAATTCCGGTAGAAAACTGTTATCATTTTACCAATTTAAATGAGTGTAACTTCCAGTGGGAATTAATCAATTTTAATGGGAAACAGGAGGATGAAACAGGGCATACAATTGTAAAAAAAGGAAATTTTGTTGGACCAAATATTGCAGCTGTTGCTAAAGGAGTTTTAAAACTGGAGCTTCCGGCTGATTGGAAAAACAGCGATGCTCTGGCTTTAAGCGCTTATGGGCCTGATAAAGAAGAAATATACCGTTGGGTTTGGAAGATAAAATCGAATGCAGATTTATTAAAACCTATTTTAACAGCAGAAGCCCCAAAAACGGTTGCAGTTAAGGAAGAAAGAAACATTTTGACATTGACAGCTAATGCTATTTCAGTAAGTTTTGATGAAAAAACGGGTGAATTGTCAGGGGTTAAGAATGATAATGGTTCGGCAATTTCATTCAAAGACGGACCTGTTTTGGTAAGTGGTACATCCAGCTTTACAGGATTAAAACACTTTAAAGAAGGAGAAGCTTATGTAATTGAAGCAAGCTATACAGGGAACCTGAATTATGTGCGTTGGAAAATGCAACCTACAGGATGGTTGGAAATGGATTATCAATATACGCTCGATGGAGAATTTCCTTTTGCAGGAATCACTTTTAGTTATCCGGAAGGATTGGTTATGGGGGCTAAATGGTTGGGTAAAGGGCCTAGTCGTGTGTGGAAAAACCGTTTAGAGGGAGTTACTTTCGATGTTTATGAAAATCGTTATAACAATACTCAAACAGGAACTGCACCATGGATTTACCCGGAGTTTAAAGGTTATTTTTCTGAAATAGTCTGGATGGAATTGAGTACATTGGAAGGGAAGTTTACCGTTGCTTCTTCTGACGAAGACATGTTTGTGCGTTTATTTGATTTTTATGGCATCAATGCTAATAAGCCTCACCCTAAGTTACCAGTTGGAGATATTTCTTTCCTTGATGGAATTCCACCTATAGGATCAAAAATGGGAGTTAATGATTCAAATGTTAGAGGATTTGGCCCTAATAGTGAATTGAATTCAATTCATAAACCAATTAAACGCAGTTTGTACTTCTATTTTGGTTCTCCAAAACTAAAGGAGAATAAGGAGGAGAAATTGCCGAAGTAATAAAAAGGGAGAATGAACTAAGTTTATTCTCCCTTTTTTATTACTGTAAATGTTATGTGTGCCATCAGTCATTTTTTAATATTTTCTGAACTCAGTATAGTTCAGAACGGTTAGTCTGTTTTAAATGAATAATTTTATCCCTTTTAATATTGATGTATAAACACTAAACGAAAACAAAGAATAGAATGGAATTTAATTTATCTAACGAATTAGAAAAAGATACAGTTTTTGAACAGATTGCTTCTTTCCTGAAAGATGAAAATTTTACTATAGTCCAACAGGATCAAAGCCGTCCTTGGGGAGGTTTTTTTGTAATTGATGAAAAGCAGGCACAAGCTTTTGCAGCCAAATTTTTTCCGCATCTTGAAATGTCTGAAATTCAGATTACCAATAAATTGAGTCCGAAGATTTTGGTTGTTGCACCTAATAAGCGTTTGTCCTGGCAGTATCATTTTAGAAGGGCTGAAATTTGGACAATTCTTTCGGGTTCGGTTGGAGTAAAAACAAGTGCTAGTGATGAGGAAGGAGAACTACAACAGCTTAATCAGGGGGCTTTTATACAAATGGATAAAGGGGAACGTCATCGTTTGATTGGTTTGGATTCATGGGGAATTGTAGCTGAAATTTGGCAACATACAGATTCTAATAATCCTTCTGATGAAGAAGATATTGTACGCTTGCAGGATGATTTTGGAAGATAAAAAGATGTTTAAATTATTTCTAAAATGAAGAATCATTTTTAAATTAGAGTAAAAGACAGTATTGTTTTTTGCTCTAATTTTTTTATGAAGATGTGTTTTTGACTTGTAAAATGAAAATTCAGCTTTCTTTTCTTACACACAAATAAAATATCAAAAAACAAACTTAAAAAAAGAATATTTAAGCTAGTGTTTTCCTTTTTAAATTACTTAATTTTGATAATATTAACTGTAATCCTAGAAATTATTTAATGTTTTAGGAAAAAAATAGAATGAAAATAAAAAATAAAATTGGGTTCTTATTTGTATTGTTTACTTGTTATGTTCAAGCTCAGTATTCAAATTTAAAATTCGAGAATTTTGATACCTCAAAAGGGCTTTCAAGCAGTACTTGTTTGGATATTTTTCAGGATAGGGAAGGTTTTGTATGGCTGGGAACTATTGACGGTTTAAATAAGTATAATGGTTATGAATTTCAAGTTTATCGAACAATCCTAAATAATCCATACTCTATAAGCAACAATAGAATAAACGCTATTACTGAAGATAGTAAGGGGAATTTATGGGTAGGAACCGATAATGGATTGAATGTTTTTGATAAAAGCACGGATAAATTCTATAAAATTAATTTGTATCAGACCAAGTCAGCCGATGGTACTTTTAGAGAAGTAATTAATGGATTGTTATTTGACAAAAAAACAAATTCATTATGGGTTGCTTCTAAAAATGGGTTAATCAAATTGTCTTTGGATAATAATATAGATTCCAATTATTCTAAATTAAAATTTGTTCAATACACGCATAATGCAAAAAATAAAAATACTATAGATAACAATGATGTTACTAATGTTTTAAAAGACCTTCAAGGAAATATTTGGATAGGAACAAAATCCAATAATCTGAATCGTTATAATTATAAGACGAATAATTTTACCCGATTTTCAATTGACTTTGAAAACAATCAATATCTGAATCATTTACCGAAACAATTCCTGATTGACAAGGATGGTGATTTTTGGATTGGTAACGATTTGTCACATCTCTTTTTATATAATAGATACCAAAATAAATTTAAGAAAATAGCTCCTGTAGCTAAAAGCATTCCTATTTTCGATCTTTATCAGGATAGAAAAGGAGTGATATGGGTAGCTACCGATGGAGACGGAATTTATTTGCTGGATAAAAAGAAAGGATTGTTACAACATTTGAAACAAAATCCAAGCGATCCTTTTTCGTTGTCAAACAACCAGCCTTCTAAAGTCTTAGAAGATAATAATGGTATTTTTTGGATTGCATCTTATAATGCAGGGGTAAGTAAATTGGCTGTTGCTAAAGCTTCTTTTGGACATTATTTTTACCAGCCGGGAAACGGAACAGGTTTGAGTGCTAAAATAGCCCAATCGGTATTACAGGATAGTAAAAAAAGAATTTGGATAGGAACTGATGGGGGAGGATTGAATCTTTTTGATGAAAAAACAGCGACTTTCAAACATTTTAGAGCCAATCCGGGCAATCCTAATTCCTTAAGTTCGGACAAAATTGTGTATCTCTTAGAAGGGGATAATAATGTTTTGTGGGTTTGTACCTGGGATGGAGGTTTGAATAAGTTTTATACTGATGAGGGAATTGTTAAATCGTATAAATTCAATAAGAATGATCCTTTTTCTATTGGACAAAACACAGTTTGGTGTGCCGAAAAAGATACCAAAAACCGATTGTGGTTAGGAACATCTACGGCAGGTTTAAATTTGTTTGATCCCGTTAACGAAAAGTTTTATCAGTACAAGAATATTCCGGGTGATGCTCACAGTTTGATTAGTAATTTTGTTTTTTCACTTTTTATTGATTCTAAAAATCGCTTGTTTGTAGGAACTTCCCAAGGTTTGTGTGTTACTTCTCTTAATGCGGTTAAGATGACGATTCCGAAAAAAATAAACTTTTCGGAGATTAAAATAAAAAATATTCAAGGAAACAGGGTCAATTATATTATCGAAGATTATAGAAGGAATATATGGCTTGGAACTGATATTGGCCTGTATGAGCTGGATGCTAACTTGAAATTGAAACATTCTTATTCGTCATTGAATGGACTTCCAAATAATTTGGTGGTAGGGATTCAGGAAGATAATAATCATAATTTGTGGATCAGTACTAAGAGTGGATTGTCTTTACTGAATCCTAAAACGAGAACCTTTAAAAATTTTAATCTGCACGACGGATTACAAGGGACTGAGTTTCAGAGTAAGTCTATTGCTAAAACACATGATGGGCGTATTATTGTGGGCGGAATTAATGGATTCAATATTTTTAATCCAAAAGATATTTCTCTTAAATCGGGTATTGTTTCTCCGGTTATTTCAGAAATTCGATTGTTTAATAAAAAGATTGATGCCGGAGATACCATCAATGGAAGGATTTTGTTGAACCAATCTATTGCAGCGACTAAAGAAATTAATTTAAGGTATGATGAAGGTTATATTTCATTTGGTTTTGTAGCCCTGCATTATCAAAATCCGGAAAGGGTAAAGTATGCTTATAGAATGGATGGGCTGGATGAAAATTTCATCAATGCCGATATTAGCAGGGTAGCTAATTATTCTAATTTGGAACCAGGTACTTATACGTTTGAAGTTATTGCCTCGGTAGATGGACAATGGGATCAGGCAAGAAAAACGTCTATTTTAATTAAAGTACAATCGCCGCCATGGAAAACCTGGTGGGCCTATACTTTTTATCTTTTGGCTTTTGCTTTTATTCTGTCCTATTCGATTTATTTTTATACTAAAAAGGTTAGGGAAGAAAAAGAACAGGAGTTGGACCAAATGAAATTAAACTTCTTTATCAACGTTTCTCACGAATTTAGAACGCCTTTGACATTAATTCTAAATCCCGTTGATAAAATTTTGTCTTCGTTTAACGATCCTGAAGAAGTCAAGAAATCGGCATTGATTATCCAAAGAAGTAGTCGTAGACTTTTGCATCTTGTTAACCAATTACTGGATTTAAGAAAAATGGATTTGGGTAAAAAACCTTTGGAAATTTCCCGAATGAATATCGTGAAATTCAGTAAAGATATTTTTCTGTTGTTTGAAGATTTGGCGAAAGCCAAAGGAATAGATTTTGTTTTTAATGCGCCTAAAAAACAATTGTATGGCATGTTTGATCCTGATAAAATCGAAAAGATATTGACTAATTTACTTTCTAATGCACTTAAATTTACAGATAAAGGTGGCGAAGTAACTTTGTCTATAAATGAAGTAATGCTTGAGAAGGAGTATACTTATTTGAGGTTTTTTAAAAGAAAAACAGTAGAAAGAGATGTTGAAATCAAAGTAGCAGACACAGGTATAGGATTAAAGAAAGAACAACTAAATGAGGTTTTTCAACGCTTTTTTCACGCTGATAGTTCTAAATCAGGAACTGGAATTGGACTGAATTTTATTAAAAGTTTGGTCGAGTTGCATCAAGGAGAAATTCTGGTTGAAAGTGAATATCAGGTTGGTTCTACTTTTATTGTGCGATTACCGGCTGATCTTCCTGTAGAGAAAAATCAATCTGATTTATACGAATCCGGTAATTATAAAATTGATAAGGTTTCTATCACTTCTGCCGAATATGAAATTGCGATATCTAATGAAGATGTAGATGATGAAGCGGTTACTACTGATAAAAGTAATCGTCCTGTTGTGCTTATTGTTGAGGACAATAAAGAATTGCGTAATCATTTAAAAAGTGAATTGAGTTATCAGTTTCAGGTTAAAGAGGCTGCTAATGGACTTCTGGGGTTAAAAATGATTAAGAAATATTATCCTGATATTGTTATCAGTGATGTGATGATGCCTGAAATGGATGGTTTTGAAATGTGTCGCCAGGCTAAAAATGATATTGAAACCAGTCATATTCCTATTATTTTGTTGACAGCAAGAAGTTTGGAAGAAGATCGAATTGAGGGTTATGATACAGGAGCCGATGAATATTTATCAAAACCATTTAATATTAATGTTTTAAAAGCTAGAATTAAAAATCTTTTGGAAGCCCGAAAAAGAGCTAAGGAAAGATTTGCTTCTATAGGAACGATTCTGCCTTCGAGCGAAATAACGACCAATTCTATTGATGAAGCATTTTTAGATAAAACAACTAAAATTGTGATGGATAATATCTCCGATCCTGATTTTAGTTTAGAAGATATCATAAAATCATTAGGAATTGGCCGATCTCAGTTTTATAGAAAAATCAGTTCAATCACAGGACAAAATCCGAGTAATTTTATCCGAACCATTCGTTTAAAATATGCATCCGAATTATTGTTGACCCAAAAATATTCGGTTAAAGAATTAACACATATGTGCGGTTTTAATTCTTCTGCTTATTTTACCAAAACCTTCAAAGAACTTTTCGGAATGACACCAACCCAATTTGTGGAGCAAAGTCAGGAAGAGAAATAATAGATATAAAAATCATACTTTCAATTTTATCAATCCGAAGTTTATTTTTTATTTAAAGGATAGACTTAGGATGGAATTTTTAATAAAGATAAAAGAAATCAATTATACGAATGATTTAACAAATCCCATTCTTAACTTCTATACTTTTATTTATTTTAGCTATGTTTGCTCTAATCGTATTGCATTAAAACTAATTGCCGATCATATAATATGAACTCTAATTCGATATCTTTAAATGAATCTGCTCTTTTATTGAGTATTTCGGCAGGCGATGAATCGTCTTATACTTTGCTAGTTGAAAAATATTGGCAAAAGGTGCTTCAACATGCTCTCAGTTTTGTGAAATCATATCCGGTTGCCGAGGAATTAACACAAGATGTTTTTATTCAGATTTGGGAAAAACGAAAAAAACTATCTGAAGTAAACAGTTTTGAAAACTACCTTTTTATTGCGAGTCGCAATTTAATTATTAGCCATATACGGAAAAAATTAATAGAAACGGATTCGCTAAAAGGAGAAAAGTTACAAGAGCTATTTTTAAAACCAGACGAGCAATATGAGTTTCAGGAATTGGTCAAAATTATAAATGAAGGGGCTGCGCTTTTGCAAGAACCCAGACGCTCTGTTTTCCTGTTAAGCCGCATGGAAGGTAGGGATGCCGATTATATTAGTAAAGAATTGGGTATTGCGACAAGAACTGTTCGTTGGCACTTGGTACAGGCTTTAAATTTTCTTAGAAATTACCTTCATAAGCATTATAATATCAATTTATTAACGCTAATTTCTTTAGGGTTAAAATTTTTTTCATAATTTTTTCATTTTTCATTGCCACTTTGGTAATCTAATCGCGTCTTTATATTTAGAGACCTGAATTAGGTCGCCCCAAAACCTTATATTATGTATCAGAAAGAAGTATTTAATGAACTTATGGAGCAGTTTATTTCAGGAGAGATTACTTCTGAAGGTAAAACAATGCTACTCTCGATGTTGGATAATCCCCAATATTCGGAGGAACTGAATGCGATTCTTCGAGAAAATTATGACTCTGTAGAAATTCCTACCGTTAGTCCTGATGTAACTAAAAAGTTTATCGAAGAACTTAGGAAGAAAATGGATGCTTCTTCAAAAACAAAAGAGTCGTCTGTTATAAGGTTATTTAACTGGAGAAAAATAGCGGTAGCTGCAAGTGTTTTAGTAGCCATTGGTATTGGAACTTTTGCTCTTTTTCAAAAAAGAGATCAATCTCCTGTGATGGTAGCTTCAAAAGAAAGTAATGATAAAGAGCCTGGAAAAACGGGAGCGATACTAACGCTTTCTGATGGTTCCAAAATTGTTTTGGATAGCGCAGGGAATGGATTGTTAGCCAATCAAAATAATACGGCTGTTTTAAAAAAAAATGGTGGTGTTGTATATAAGGCAGGTAGTGGTACTCAAGTAGTATACAATACGATGACCACTCCCAGAGCACGACAGTATAACCTGGAATTATCAGATGGTACGAAAGTATGGCTTAATGCATCTTCGTCAATTACTTTTCCAACTTCTTTTGCGGCAAACGAAAGAAAAGTAACCCTAACTGGAGAAGCTTATTTTGAAGTAGCCAAAGACAAAAAGAGACCTTTTAGGGTTTCAGTAAATGATATGCAGGTAAACGTATTAGGAACTCATTTTAATGTAAATGCGTATGATGATGAAGCTACCGTAAATACCACCCTTTTAGAAGGAAGTGTGTTATTAACTGAGAAAGGCAAAAAAGTACTATTGAAACCTGGGCAGCAAGCACAAAAACAAAAACTAGGTGCTATTGTCGTAAATGATAATGTAAATTTAGAAGAAGTAATGGGATGGAAAAATGGCGTATTCTATTTTGAGAATGCCAGTCTTCAAATGGTTTTACGACAACTAAGTCGCTGGTATGACGTGGATGTTGTATTTGAAAAAGGAATACCTGAAAGAACATTTGAAGGAGAAATACAAAGGAATTTACAGTTATCACAAGTATTAAAAATTTTAGAAAAGAATAAGGTACATTTTAAAATCGATGGAAATGTTTTAAGAGTGATGCCATAATTAGATTAGAACGGGGAAACCCTTTTTTATAAAATATGTATTTGTTATTAATAAAAAAAGCCAGCAGATGTTGGAAGCATTGCTGGCTTGTTCCTAAAATAAAAAGGAACAGTTATGGAAAACAGATAGATAAACCAAGCAAGGAGAATTTATTATTAACCAAAAACCATTACCAAAAGTATGAAATTATTACCAAAAACCAAGCCGAAAAATCATTGGCTAACTACTAACGCCTGGAAAGTTATGAAATTAACATCCATATTAGTTATCGCGCTGACTTTCCAAGTTTCAGCAGCAGTGTCCTCACAAACGATTACTTTCTCAGGAAAGAATGTTCCGTTTAAGAAAGTAATATCGGTCATGAAAAGTCAAACTAATTATGTTTTTTTCTATGACATGGCTATCTTAAAAAATGTTAAGCCAATTTCTATTAATGTTGTAAGTGCCCCGATTGAGAAGGTGCTGGAACAAGCTTTTGCAGAAACTTCAATTACATGGATTATTGAAGGAAAAACAATTTCTTTAATTCCTAAAGTTGAAAAGGCAAAAGAATCAACTAATTTGTCGATACAGCAAAATATAATTAAAGGTAAAATTACTGACGAAAAAGGAGCTCCTTTACCTGGAGTTACAATACTTGTTAAAAACACAAAAAAAGCAACGACTACAGATTTTGACGGTAATTTTGAATTAAAAACCGCAGATAGCGAAAGTACATTAGTCATTTCTTATATCGGTTTTGCCACCCAAGAAGTAAAAGTTTCTAAATCGGAAAACTTAAAAATTGTCCTGCTACAAGAAACAAGTAAATTAGAAGATGTGGTGGTAGTTGGTTACGGATCCAAAAAACGTAAAGACTTAACTGGAGCTGTGACAACATTGTCTTCGGATAGTTATAAAGACCAACCTGTTCTAAATTCTGCAGCTGCTATACAAGGTCGTGTTGCCGGTGTGGCTGTAAACAATAATTCGGGTGCTCCTGGAGGAGGTATAAAAGTCCGTATTAGAGGTGCAAATTCTGTTAATGCAGGGAATGAACCTTTATATGTTGTAGATGGTATTGCTTTAAGTAGTTCCGGTTTTCAGGATGTTAATATAAATGATATTAGTTCCATGGAAATTTTAAAGGATGCTTCAGGGACAGCTATTTACGGATCAAGAGGGGCTAATGGTGTAATATTAATTACTACTAAATCTGGAAAAACCGGAAAAACAAAAATTCAATATTCTTCTTTTGTTAGTTTTAACAGCCCTATGAAGAAATATGATTTGATGGATGCAGTAACTTATGCTAAAGTAGCCAATGTTGCTGCAGGTACTACTGTATTTCCAAATCCTGATTCATTTGCAAATAAAACAACTGATATGCAAAATAAGATTTTTGCTAATGCAGTAACACAAAACCATCAAGTTACAGTATCCGGAGGAACCGACAATACTAAGTACTTTATTTCTGGATTTTACACAGATCAAGAAGGTTTACTTTTAAATTCAAATCAAAATAAATTTGGACTTCGTTCTAATTTAGGAATAAAATTGAGTGAGCGTTTCAATTTAGATCTTGGAATGTTTGTTAGCAGAATTAATTCTAAAAACAATACTGATATTGGAGATAAAGGGAATCCCGTGATGTCAGGAATGACTTGGGCTCCAACAGAACCAATATATGATGATGATGCCAATGGTTTATATAATGTTAGAGCGGTATCCCCAATTTGGCAAAATCCTTATATGATACTTAAAGAAAGAAATAGTAATGATTTTTCAAATGTGGGTATTTTTAATGGTAAATTAAAATACAAAATTACCGATTGGTTGACTTTTACAGTCAATACAGGTTTAGATATGAAAATTTCTAAAGGTGCATTCTTGAACAATCAATGGATTAGCCCTGGTAATATGGGATCGGGTCAAAGCTATAGAGAAGCTTATACTTTTCAAAATAGTGATATACTTACGTTTCATAAAACATTTAATACTGTTCATGACCTAACAGTTACAGCTGTTTATGAGAATACTTCAAATAAAACTTCTGGATTTGGTGCCAGCGGTTCTGGTCTGTCATCTACTATCAATGGATATGATAATCTATCATTAAATGCTAGCCAGGGTATTTCTTCTAATTATACAAATTGGGGCATACTATCTTATATGGGACGTTTGGAATATGCCTATGATAGTAAATATCTTTTAACTGCAACGATGAGAAGAGATGGTTCTTCTAAATTTCAAGGAAAAAATAAATGGAGTAATTTTCCATCCGTTGGTTTAGGATGGAAGCTTTCTGAAGAGTCATTTATAAAAGATATGGATGTTTTTTCAACTCTAAAACTAAGAGCGGGATGGGGAATTACAGGAAATCAATCTGTACCTCCATATAGTACTCTTGGATTACTTAATCCTTTTACCTATTCATATGGTACGCCTACTGGATATTTAGGGTATTCCATAGGTAATCCCGCAACTCCGGATGTAAAATGGGAAACAACGAGTCAAGTAGATGTGGGTATTGATGTTAGTTTATTAAATAACCGATTAAATTTTACTGCTGATTATTATAATAAAGATACTCGCGATTTGTTGTTATTTACCAATATCCCAAATTACAGTGGTGGTGGTACATTCTTGAAAAACGTAGGAAAAGTAAATAATAGAGGTTTTGAAATGGCTGTTGATTTTGATGCTATTCAATCTGAAAATTTCAAATGGTCATTAGGTGGTAACTTTTCGACCAATCAAAATAAAGTAATGAGTTTAGGTGATGAGTCTATAGTATTGAGAGGACCAATTAATGGTTTAATTTCAAGTCCGATTCAAGCTATTAAAAAAGGGGAACCTTTAGGTTCATTTTACCTAATACCATGGACTGGTATTTATAAAAATGACGATCCTACACTTGGTTTCAAAGCTGGGGATAACCGTTATACTGATGTAAGTGGAAATAATTCAATTGGAGATGAGGATAAAGTGATTTCAGGTTCGGCAACACCTAAATATCAATGGGGATTTACTAACAACTTTAGTTATAAAAATTTCGAATTGAATATATTTATTCAAGGAGCACATGGAAACAAAATGTTTAATGCTACCTATGCTGCAACTGCAGTACCAACATCAGATGTTGCTTATCCTACTTTGAACGAAGTATCTAATTATTGGACACCTCAAAATACAAATGCAGTTTGGGCTAATCCGGGAAGTACCACAAATAGAAATATTATTGAATCAACTCGTTTTCTTCAAGATGCAAGCTATGTAAGAGTTAAAAATATTAGTTTGTCATATTCTATACCAAAAAGTGTGGTTAATGTATCATCAGCTAAAATATCAATTAGTGCACAAAACTTTTTGACTTTTACTAAATACAAAGGATTTGATCCTGAAGCATCTTCAACTTCATCAAGTAGTGATGCCGATGCGGGAATCGATTTGGGAGCATATCCATCTCCAAAAACAGTCACTTTATCACTAAACATTGGATTGTAGAAAATTCAACTTAATTAAAACTAAAAAAATGAAACTATATATATATTTAATCGTAGTGATGATTGGTTTTTCATCCTGTGACAACAGTTATTTAGACGAAACTCCAAAGGGGAGTATTACCCCTTTGAATTTTTACAAAACAAGTAGTGACCTGGATATGGCAACTATTGCATTGAGTCTTAAGATTAATGGTGCATTTAATACGTCATCTGGTATTGCAACTTGTTATGGTGCAGATGATTTCTCTGTTCAAAGAGCAGGTAATAAATTTAATTTTTCAGACTTCGACACCTTTAATGCTACATCATCTAATGACAGGATGACTGCATGGTGGAATAATTTCTATGCCACTATTAAATCGGCTAATGCCTTGATTGCAAATTATCAAAATGCAGTACAAGCTAGTGAAGTTGAAAGAAACAATACTGCCGGATATGCTTATTTTAGTCGCGCACTTAGTTATTTCTTTTTGACCAGAGTTTGGGGTGCAGTGCCTCTGCCAACTGAATCAAAAGTGTATACTGATTTACCAAATTCTCAACCTACTGATGTTTATGCCTTGATTGTTGAAGATTTAAAAAAGGCAGAGATTATGTTACCTGCACATTGGAGTGGTGTTAGAGTTCAAAACGGTGTTGATATTTATCCTACCAGTGGATCGGCTAAAGCATTGTTAGCAAATGTTTATCTTACAATGGCGGGATGGCCACTTAAACAAACCGATAAATATGCATTGGCTGCTGCAAAAGCTAAAGAAGTTATTGATAATAAAGGAACATGGGGCTATAAATTAGAAACTAATAGTGCTGACTTGTTTGATATACAAAATAAGTATAATCATGAGACCGTTTACGGATGTTATTACAATAATAATTTACCTGTTTTTAATTTTGAAAATGGTAGTATGACCGGTCCAAATTCTTATGCTCCTGAAGATGAAGGTGGTTGGAGTGATGGGTATGGAGAAATTGCCTTTTACAATAAGTTTCCTTCAGGACCTAGAAAAGATGCAACCTATCAAAAAGTGTATTTTTTAAATGGAAATCCTAATACTCCTGGAGATTACACTAAAAATTTGCGTAAACATCCTTATTTTTTGAAATACCGTTTTGATGATAGTTACAATAAAACAACTCACACAGCTGCAAATTGGTGGGGAAGTATGACTGTTCCTGTTATACGCTATGCTGAAGTATTACTTACCTACGCCGAAGCAAAAGCCATGTCTGCAAGTCCAGAGACAACTGCTTATGCAGCAATCAATGAAGTAAGAACTCGAGCTGGTTTAGCTAATCTTACATCTGGCTTGTCTCAAACTGATTTTAAGGCTGCAGTTGTAGCTGAAAGAGGTTGGGAATTTACAGGAGGAGAACCTGCAGCAAGATGGTTTGATCTTATTAGAACTGAAACTGTTGCAAAAGCTCTTATTGATCGTGATCCATCTGAAGTACCTTTAATCAATCATCCAGATGATACAAATCATACCTATTATTGGGCTCCAATTCCTAATGTAAAATAAAGTGTTTTTTTGGATGTACACTGGATTACATTAGATAATGTTTTAAAATAGATCTAAGTAAGAATAAATCCAGTTACTAAATAGAAACTACTAAATAAAGTAAGCTAGGTTCAGATTGAATTTTGAACCTGGCTAATTTTTAAATATGTATTGGTGAAAAGATTTGTACGGTCAATTTTCCAAAATAATCAATTTATGATTTTTAATTATTTATTCTTGATAATCTGTAAAATGAAATTATTTTTTACTTAAAAATATAGTATCACAAAAAAAGCCTTGTTTTTAGTGAGTTAATGCTGTAATTGGTCTATGATTTATAAATAATGAATGATAATTTATCTCCAAAATTAACGGTTCTGGCTAATTTTGTTTATTAGACATTTAAAATAAGTGTATATTTAACATTAATAATAATTTGCTTCTGAAAAATATAATCATTTAAATCTATTTGATGTTTTTTAATGCTAAAAAGTCATGATTTTAATGAGTCAAAGTAAAAAGATGTTTTTTGTTAAAGAAGACTTTTTGAAAATGATTGTCTTACAAGAGGGTATCGGTTGTTTTAATGATTACCCCAATATTTTTGAATTCTTAATAAATAACTAACTAAAATATGACCAAAATTAAATCTCTTTTTCTTTTATTATCTTTTTTATTTTGTTGTACTTCAACAATAATAGCTCAGGAATATCCCAAAGCTATTTTGTCTGGGGATTATCCTGATCCAACGATTTTACGTGATGGAAAGGATTATTACATGACACATTCTCCATTTTATTATAAGCCGGGTTTTTTGATTTGGCATTCTCAGGATTTGGTTAATTGGGAACCTATTACCCGTGTAATACCAGAGTATGAGGGTTCGGCTATGGCACCTGATCTTGTAAAACATAACGGTAAATTTTATCTTTATTATCCAGCAGCACAAACAAACTGGGTAGTTTGGGCTAATGATATTAAAGGACCATGGAGTAAACCAATTGATTTAAAAGTTCCTGGGATTGATCCTGGACATGTGGTAGGGAAGGATGGACAACGTTTTTTATATGTTAATGAGGGAAAAGTGATTCGTCTTTCGGATGATGGTTTGAGTACTATTGGAGAACTTAAATCAGTTTATGACGGATGGGTATATCCCAAAGGTTGGAAAACAGAATGTATGTGTTTAGAATCTCCTAAATTAACCTATAAAGATGGCTATTACTATATGACTTCAGCTGAGGGAGGAACAGCAGGTCCGGCAACAAGTCATATGGTTGTTGTAGCACGTTCTAAGAATCCAACAGGTCCTTGGGAAAATTCTCCGTATAACCCAATTGTGCATACTTATAGTGATAGAGACAATTGGTGGTCAAAAGGGCATGGTACAATAATAGATGATGTAAACGGAAATTGGTGGATTGTGTATCACGCTTACGCTAATGGTTACCATACTTTGGGTCGTCAAACATTAATTGAGCCTATTGAATGGACTTCAGATGGCTGGTATCGTACTATAAAAAAAGCAAATCCAATTGTAACCAATAAAACAACAAAACAAGGACTTGAATTGTCTGACGACTTTAAAGGTTCAGAATTAGGTTTACAATGGACATTTTGGAAAGAGTATGCGCCTGAGGCTCTAACATTAAAAAATAAATCACTTACGGTAAAAGCAAATGGAGATTCTCCGGATAATGCACGAAAATTATTGATTACTCCAACTGATAAATCTTATGTCACTCAGGTTGAGGTTCAGTTTGATAAAGACAATCAGGCAGGATTGATTCTGTTTTATAATGAGAAAGCTTTTTCAGGGATTGTTTCAGACGGTAAAAATTTCACCGTTTATAAAGATGCGGAACACAACACTAAAATACCAAATAAATTTGGAAAACATTTTTTCTTAAAAATATTGAACAAAGGAAACAATTGTACTTTCTCAGCGAGTAAAGATGGAATTAAATGGACTGTTGTAGCCAAGGATATTGATGTTTCTAAAATGCATCATAATAATTACAAAGGATTTTATGCCTTGAGATCAGGTTTGATTTCTTTTGGAAAAGGAAAAAGCATCTTCAAAGATTTTCGTTATGCAAATGCTACTCCTACAGAGAAAGACATGAGTGCTTATTTGATGGTTTTTCATAAAGACGAGACACATAGTTTGTATATGGCTCTAAGTCCTGACGGATACAGTTTTACAGCATTAAATGACGGTAAACCAATCATTACGGGTGATACTATAGCCAGTCAAAAAGGAATCCGTGATCCACACATTTACCGTGGTCCTGATGGTGCATTTTATTTAGCTATGACTGATCTTCACGTACTTGCAAAAAGAGATGGTTTTCGCGATACCGAGTGGGAGCGTGACAAAGCAAAATACGGTTGGGGAAACAATAAAGGTTTGGTATTAATGAAATCCTGGGATTTGATTAACTGGAAGCGCAAGAATATTTATCTCAATGAATTTTCTGCAGAATTTAGTGAAATTGGTTGTGCCTGGGCACCTGAAGTTATCTATGATGAAAATAAAGGAAAATTAATGATATACTTTACGATGCGTTTCCAAAATGAAGCTAATAAGTTATACTATGCCTATATCAATGATGATTTTGATAAATTAGAATCTAGACCACAATTATTATTTGAATATGCAGATCCTAATGTATCAGCAATTGACGCTGATATTACAAAAGTGAATGGGAAGTATAGAATGTTTTATGTGTCCCATGATGGAACTCCAGGTATTAAGCAGGCAGTTTCTAACAGGATAAATGGTGATTATGAATTTGATGCAAGATGGTATGACCCTGAGCCTAAGCCGTGTGAAGCACCAAATGTATGGAAACGAATTGGTGAAGATAAATGGGTGTTGATGTATGATATCTATGGTATTGATCCTCATAATTTTGGTTTCAGTGAAACTTCTGATTTTGAAAACTTCAAAGACCTTGGTCATTTCAACGAAGGAGTGATGAAAACTACAAATTTTATTTCTCCAAAACATGCAGCAGTAATTCATTTGACAAAGGAAGAAGCAGAAAAGCTTGCTGAAAAGTGGAAACTTAAGTTAGACTTCAAATAACACAGATATTTCAATCTAAATTTGAGTTAGGTGAGAATCATGGAAAATAATAATTTTTAGGATAGTACTATTATAGGTTTACTCATTAAGTATTTACGCTCAAAATTCAATATTGCCGGGTCTGTTCGTTCAGAGACTCGGCAATATGATATAAAAAAGAAGGTAAATAATATTATGTTTCTATAACAAGTAGTGGATTTAAAGCATAAAAATCATTTAAAGGAGAAAAACGTTAAACCAACGATTTAAAATGAAAAAAGTAAAAGATTTAATAATTAGCGATAATAAAAAAGCGAATAGCAAGAAAAGGATTTTAATGTTCTTGTTGATTTTTTTGATAGGACAGTTCAGTTCATTTGTATGGGCTAAAGAACCGGATTCTGTTTATTTATTTGCTTATACAAAACAGGAAGGAAAAAGATTTAACGGTTTGATGTTTGCTTGGAGTACGGATAAGAAAATATGGCATACTGTTGGATCCGAATACAGGTATCTGAAGAGTGATTATGGCAGAGAAAAAACCCTGATACAACCTTTTTTATTGAGAGATGAACAAGGAATTTGGCATTGCTTCTGGACAGTGAACGAAAAGGAGGGGATAGTGGCACATGTTGCTTCGGAAGATTTAGTAAAGTGGAAAAGGCAATCATATAATAAGATGTTGTTGAATGATAATTGTCTATCCATTGAGGCGGTTAAAAGAGGAAATAGTTATGATGTAACATGGATAGGTAAACTAAGTGGAAAAGAGAAAATATATTCAGTTACTACAGAGGATTTTAAAAGTTTTTCGGGAGTAAAAGAAATTACTTCGAGAACAAATGCAAATCTGCGTAACACTATAAATATCAATGGAGAAAATGCTACTGGAACAATACATAAAGTGAAGTGGAGTGTTGTTGATGGATTAATGAAAGCACAACAAATGGTCGCCTACAAAGGGATATTGAATGGAGAATCTACTTATGATGATGCTACTCGTTTTGCTTCTTTGAAACCGTTAGAAGCTAAAGTGAACCTAAATAGTGCTGAAAGCAAATCTATAAGTGATATGTTGATTGGGGTGTTTTTTGAAGATTTAAATTACGCTGCCGACGGTGGACTTTATGCAGAATTGATTCAGAATCGTGATTTTGAATATTCTTTGACCGACAAAGAAGGAAAAGATAAAAACTGGAATAGTAGTAAAGCTTGGGAATTGAAAGGAAAAGGGGCTTTTTGGACAATTGACAGCATTTCACCAGTACATCCTAACAATAAGCATTATGTGAAGTTAAAATTAGATGGATTTGATGCAACTTTGGTTAATGAAGGTTTTGAAGGAATACCTTTAAAAGCTGGCGACAAGTATAATTTTTCATTCTTCACTAAAATACAAGAAGGAAAAGGAGGGCAGGTTCTGATTCGTTTAGTGGATAAAGACGGTAAGGTATGTGGGGAAAAGACATTAAATTGTACTTCTACAAACTGGAAGAAACAAGAAATTGTTTTAACAGCTTCTCAAACGGTTGCTGATGCTAAATTAGAGATTCATCCTCGTTTTCAGGGAACGGTTGCGATGGATATGATTTCATTGTTTCCACAAAAGACGTTCAAAGGACGCAAAAACGGATTGAGATCAGATTTGGCACAGACCATTGCCGACCTAAAACCAAAATTTATGCGTTTTCCGGGAGGTTGCTTGTCTCATGGAGATGGATTGGAAAATATGTATCGATGGAAAAATACTATTGGGCCATTGGAAGCTCGTGTACCACAAAGAAACATCTGGAATTATCATCAAACTGTAGGATTGGGCTATTTCGAATATTTTCAGTTCTGTGAAGATATAGGTGTACTCCCTTTACCTGTGGTTGCTGCCGGAATACCTTGTCAAAACTCACATGGAGGACAACAAGGCGGAATACCAATGGAGCAAATGGGTGAATATGTGCAAGAAGTTTTAGATTTAATCGAATGGGCTAATGGAGGAGTAAATACCAAATGGGGTAAGATACGTGCTGAAGCAGGACATCCAAAACCATTCAATTTGAAATACATTGGTGTGGGTAATGAGGACATGATCACTGATGTATTCGAAGAACGATTTACGATGATTTACAAAGCTATCAAAGAGAAATATCCACAAATTACCGTAATAGGAACAACTGGGCCTATGTTGGATGGTACTGATTATGAAGAAGGTTGGCAAATAGCAGACAAACTGGGTTTGTCAATGGTGGATGAGCATGGGTATCAGTCTGTAGGTTGGTATATTAATAATCAAGATTTTTACGATAGCTACGATAGAAATAAAGCTAAGGTATATTTGGGAGAATATGCCGCTCGTGCTAAGGGAGGTCCTAACTTAGAGTCGGCATTGGCAGAGGCATTACATTTATCAAATATAGAACGCAACGGTGATGTGGTGGCCATGACTTCATATGCTCCATTATTGGCTAAAGAGAATTTCACCCAGTGGAATCCCGATATGATTTATTTTAATAATACAGAGGTAAAACCAACAGTGGGTTATTATATGCAAAAAATGTTTGGGCAAAATGGAGGAGACACTTATATTCCTACTACATTAGACTTATCTGATAGATCTGAAGCTGTAAAGAAACGTATCAATGTTTCTGTAGTTCACGATAAAGCTTCTGGAGATTATATAGTTAAGATTGTTAATTTGCTTCCTGTATCAGTTAAGACTAAACTGGATTTGAGTTCTTTAGATAATTTGGAAACTAAAGTTTCTTATACTTGTTTGAGTGGTCGTCCTGAAGACAAACAGCTTCTTCCTGTGACTAATAGCATTTCGTTGTCTGAGGTGGCTGATAAAGAAATTCCGGCCTATTCTTTTTCGGTGTTGCGATTTAAAAAATTAAAATAAATAAAAATTGATAAAAACAGGTTTAGTTGGCTTGTTTAAAATATAAATATGAAAATAGTTATGAGTGATTTTTTTAAAATGTTTACCCTTGTCTTAGTTTTACTGACAAGTGGGGCTTCAAAAGCACAAAAAGCAATGTGGCTTGACGAAACCAAAAATGAAGAAAACAGGCTTCCAATGCACGCCTCTTATTTTGTTTATGAATCGGATGCGGCAGCATTAAAGAATGATTGGAAACAGTCTTCCAATTATTCCAGTCTCAACGGGGCATGGAAATTTTTCTGGGCTGAAAATCCCGATGGAATACCTAAAGGATTTGAAACCAAAGATTATAATGATAATTCATGGAAATCATTTAATGTTCCTGCAAACTGGGAATTAAATGGATATGGTTTTCCTATATACACTACAAATGGTTTCGAATTTACTTACTTATTAAAGAACGGTAAGCAGCCTCCTATTGTTCCGATGGATTATAATCCTACGGCTGTTTATCGCAGGGAGGTTATGATTGATCCATCCTGGAATGGAAAAGAGGTGGTATTACATGTTGGAGCGGCAAAATCAAACCTTTCGGTTTGGGTTAATGGCAAATACATTGGTTATGGCGAAGACAGTAAGCTTCCTTCGGAATTTGATATTACTTCTTTTTTAACCAAGGGAAAAAATCTGATAGTGATGAAGATAATGCGTTGGTGTGATGGTAACTATTTGGAAGATCAGGATATGTGGCGTCTTAGTGGTATTGATCGTGATTGTTATTTGATGGCAAGAAATCCGGTTCATTTATATGATGTTGAAATCACTCCTGATTTGGATGCAGCTTATAAAAATGCCACTTTGGACGTAAAATTAAAATTAAATAAAAAGCCCGTTGCCCCGCTTATCGCAGTATTCGAACTTAGAGATGGGCAAAAGTTGATTAGTTCGAAAAGTTTGGCATTTGATAATTCGGTTAATGCTTCTGCAAAACTTGAAATAAATGCTCCGAAATTATGGAGCGCAGAAGCTCCTAATCTTTATCAGGCAGTAGTAAAGATTAAAGATGCGGCCGGAAATATTCTGGAAGTTATTCCTCAAGTGACAGGATTTAGAAAAGTTGAAATTAAAAACGGCTTGTTTCTAGTGAATGGAAAACCGGTATTGATAAAAGGGGTAAACCGTCATGAATCTGATCCTATTTCTGGTCACGTAATTTCAAGAGAAGCCATGATTCGTGATATTAAGCTTATGAAACAGTTTAATATTAATGCTGTCCGTACCTCTCATTACCCAAATAGTGAAATCTGGCTGGAGCTTTGTAATCAATATGGACTTTATGTAGTGGGTGAAGCAAATATTGAATCTCATGGGATGGGATTTAATGTTACTAAAACGCTTGCCAATAAACCAACGTGGGTAAATGCACACCTGATGAGAGTGCAACGAATGGTAGAACGAGACAAAAACCAACCATCCATTGTAATCTGGAGTACAGGAAATGAAGCCGGGAACGGATATAATTTTTATTCCTGTAATCTCTGGCTGAAAGAACGCGATAAAAGCAGACCTATTCAGTATGAAGGAGCCTGGATTGATTATAAAACATTGACCTGGGATTGGAATTCGGATATTATAAATCCAATGTATCCCACTTTTGATATGATGCTAAATTATGTAAAGGCAAATCCAACGCCTCAAAGACCTATGATTATGTGTGAATATGCTCATGCTATGGGGAATTCTTTAGGGAATTTTAAAGATTATTGGGATTTGATACGCGGCAATAAAAAGCATTTTCAGGGAGGTTTTATCTGGGATTTTGTAGATCAGTGTTTCGAGCGTGTAAATGCCAAAGGTGATACAGTATATACTTATGGAGGGGATTATGAACCTAAAGAAGCAGCTACCAAGTGGAATTTTGCTGCAAAAGGAATTTTTTACGCTAACCGAACTCCTTATCCGCATGCCTGGGAAATGAAAAAAGTGTATCAGGATATTCACACCAAAATGAAGGAAACTAAAAGTTTGAGTATTTACAATGAAAAATTCTTTACCAACCTTGATAATGTTAAATTGCATTGGGATGTAATAGTAGATGGTAAGACGGTTCAACAGGGTGATGTATTGTCATTGAGTGTTAATCCTCAGGATTCAACGTCGATTACACTGCCAATTAGGAAATTAAATAATGGTGAGGCATTTTTAAATCTAACTTATAGTCTTAAATCGGAAGAGCCTTTAAAACCAGCTGGACACATTATTGCAATTGAACAATTAAAACTAGGCGGAGAATACAAAAATGATGTCACCTTGTCGAATAAAGGTAATATCTCTAAAAACGAGACTTCGGATGAATTAAATGTCAGTTCCGATAAGGTTTCTATTGCATTTGATAAGAAAACAGGAATGTTTAAAAAATATGTTGTTGGAGGAGTGGTTTTACTTGATCAAAATTATTTGTTCAGGCCAAATTTTTGGAGAGCACCAAGCGACAATGATTTTGGAGCAAAATTTCAAACAAAACTGAAAGATTGGAAGAGTGCAGGATTAAACCCTGTGCTGAAAGAAATCTCATCCGAAACTCAAAAAAATGGTATCGTTGTAAAAGTCAAGTATGAGCTTCCTCAGGTTTTTGCTAATCTTAATATCGAATATTTAATTAATGCTTCTGGTGAAATCCTTGTAAATGAGAAATTATCGGTAACAGACAGCAGTAAGAAAGTTGAAATGCTTCCACGCTTTGGGATGCAATGGGTTTTACCTCAAGGTTTCGAATCTGTTGAATATTACGGACGTGGTCCGCATGAAAACTATATCGATCGTAATTTTAGCGCACATTTAGGGATTTACAAACAATCGGTAAAAGATCAATATTTTCCTTATGTTACGCCTCAGGAAACGGCTAATAAAACAGATTTGAGATGGCTTAAAATAAGTAATGTTAAAGGAGCAGGTCTTGAAATAAGAGGAGTGCAGCCTTTGAGCATAAGTGCGAAACATTATTTTGACAGTGACTTAGACAGTGGAGATGAACGAAATCAACGCCATGCAACAGATGTTGATCCGCGTCCACAAACGCAATTAAATATTGATTTGAAACAGATGGGAGTTGGTGGTCTGGATAGTTGGGGAGCAAAACCTCTGGATCAGTATCTGATGCCATATGGGAATTATGAGTTCAGTTTTCTTATAAAGCCATTGCTTCCATAAAGTATTTAATTGTTACTGTTTGATTTTTATATAAATAACCCGTTGGGTGAAATTGTTTTTGATAATTTCACCCAACGGGTTGTAAATAATTTATAAATAAAATGAGTTTAATAAAACAAGTTATTATGAAAGCAAAAGCAAAAAGTATGCTCCTAATACTTTGTAGTATTCTGGTATCTGTTGTTGCTTTTGGTCAGGAAAAAAATAAGGGAAAATTAGCTAATAAACCTGTATTTAGTGATCCAATTTATGACGGTGCGGCTGATCCTGTAATTATTTGGAATAAAAAAGAAAAAAAATGGTTTATGTTTTATACCAATCGTCGTGCGACAGATATGACTCAAGAGGGATCTAAATGGGTACATGGAACACGAATTGGGATTGCTGAATCAACCGATGGCGGTGCTAATTGGAAGTATCGGGATACGGCGAACATTAAGTATCGTCCAAACAAGGAGTATACTCATTGGGCACCCGATGTGTTTGAACATAAAGGGGTGTATCACATGTATCTGACTTATGTTCCCGGGGTTTTTGCCAGTTGGAATCATCCCCGTGAAATCATTCATCTTACAAGTAAAAATCTTTTAAACTGGGATTATAAATCAACATTGAAATTGGTTAATAATAATGTTATTGATGCAACAGTATATCAATTGCCAAATGGTACGTGGCGACTTTGGTATAATAATGAAAAAGATAGTAAAACGATTTATTATGCAGATAGTAAAGATCTTGAAAATTGGGATTTAAAAGGGAAAGTTATAGAAGAACGTGGAGAAGGGCCAAAAGTATTTCGTTGGAAAGGGAAGTATTGGATGATGGTTGATAATTGGGCGGGTATGAGTTTTTATTCGTCAGATGATGCAACTACTTGGACAAAGCAAGAAGGTGAAAGAATTTTAGAACTTCCGGGAAAAGGAAAAGACGATCAGGCTATTGGCGGTCATGCGGATGTAGTAGTTTCGGGCGACAGGGCTTTTGTATATTATTTCACTCATCCAGGCAGGATTACCAAAAAATATGCTGACAATGTTCAAACACGTCGTAGTGTAATTCAGGTTGCAGAATTGGAATATAAAAATGGAATAATCTCGGTAGACAGAGATAAACCTGTATATGTGAAACTGGATAAGCAGGCAATTAACAAAAGGAAATAAATAAAATGCAGGAGTTGTCTTGTAATAGGGGATTCCTAATTTCGTTTGAATAGCGTTTTTAGTATCTCTTCTTTTGGATGAGATAAAAAAAACATATAGAAGTGCACACAAATTTATGTCATAGACAGGAATTAAGAGTTAAATAAAATTACAATTATGAATAATACTATTTTAAAGAATTTAGGGCTATTTTGCTTATTTATTGTTGGTTGTCAGGTTGAAGCACAGCAAAATCAGCCTTTACCCCAGCCGGTTATCCCGGATTATGTTGCCGATCCCTCCATATCTTATTTTGATGGGACCTACTATTTGTATGGAACGTCGGATATTGACCATGGTTTGCTAGAAATGGGACCACCTGTTGTGTGGAAATCTAAAGACCTTGTGAATTGGAGTTATAAAGGAGTACTTTTTAAAGGTTTTGATTGGCAAAAGGCTCATACTTTTGGTCCTGAAGGAAAAAAGAAAACTGGTTATTTCAGGTATTGGGCTCCTGGTGCTGTAATCAAAAAAGATAAATTGTACCATTTGTATCCTACAATTCTAAAGCCGGATAATAAATTGGGTACCTACCATTTAACATCAAAAAGTCCGGAAGGTCCTTTTGAATTTACTAATGGAAAAGGGATTTTCTTTAATGAGCCGGAAAAAGAAAAAGAAGAGACTCAACCTGTTTTTGCAGATATAGATGGCGATCCTTTTGTAGATGACGATGGTCAGGCCTATATTTACTGGCGTCGTAGAAAAGCTGCTAAATTAAGTAAAGATTGGAAAACAATTGAAGGTCCGGAAGTATCTATTCCAACGAAAAGGACTGGTTATTCAGAAGGCCCTTTCTTGTTTAAACGAAACGGTATTTATTATTATTTATACACTTTATCTGGCGGAGCTAATTATGTTTATGCTTATATGATGAGCAAAACAGGTCCATTAGGTCCATTTGTTGCCCCAGATCAGGACATGATATTTAAGTCGAATATTGAGAAAGGGGTTTGGGGACCAGGTCATGGTAATGTGCTACATATTCCAAAGACAGACGATTATTTATTTTTCTATCTGGAATACGGTCAGGGAAACACAACGCGTCAGGTTTTTGTTAACCGTTTGCAATTTAATGCTGATGGAACTATTAGGCCTGTTGAGGTAACGACTACTGGTATTTTAGAAATGCCTAATTTGAACAAAAAGAAACTTATTCGTTCCGTCATAGTTACAGCTTCAAGTGTAAGAAGAGATACCATTATTAAAACAACTATCGATACGGTAATTGAGAAGTTAATTACAATTCCTCCAAAATTTGTTGAATCAGAATTAGCAAATGTTGAACGTAAAATGAATTTTAAACCAGAAAATGCTATTGACGGTTCAAACGGAACTTTCTGGATGTGTGATACAAAAGATAAGCAGCCTTGGTACCAAATTGATTTAGGAAATATAAAACGAGTGAAGAGTTTGGAGCTCTTTTTCTTAAAATCTACTCTGGGGCATACATTTAAAATTGAGAAGTCAGAGGATGGAAAAGAATGGCAAACAGTAAATATTCCTGTATCCGAAATAATTCAATCTCCTCAGATAATTAATAAAATTGGGAAAACACGTTTCCTTAAATTAACAATTTTATTGGGTACACCAGGTTTATGGGAAATTAAGATGTATTAGATAATAGTCTCTGATATTTTAGATAAAATAAATTGGTTTTAATAGTAGTGGTTGGAAGAAATTCCAACCACTTTTTTTTTGTTAGTTATCAGAATTATTGAAGAGTACAGGCAGGGTGTTTTATTGTAATTGTATAGAGAATAAAGAGCGGATTCAGCTATATATTGAGTGTTGTTGAATAAAACATTTTAGATTATGAGTATATCGACAACGGTGTTTTTTGATTGAGTTTTATAAAATTAAGTTAATGTGTTCTTGGGTTTTTGTTAATGTGTAAAACGGAATATTTTTTCAGTAAAAATACAGTATCGTGAAAAATACTTACTTTTTTGTATGTATAATTTAAAAATGGGCAATAATTTATATAGAATGAATGATAATTTATCACTTAAAAAAGACATTCTAGGTAATTTTGATATGTTGATAATCGAGTAAAATGTTAATCTAAGGTTAATTTATTATTTGTTGTCAATTTTTAAAAGTAGGTATTTGAAAAAATGGATTGAATTTAAATAATTACAATTTTTGGTTGGCTTGTAGTTTTTGCCCTATCAGTTGTTGATTAAAAGAATCGGCGGCTGTTTATCAAAAACAGTCCATTTTATACCTACCTAGTATTGTTGTAATTGTACAAGATTGTGCATGAATGGTTAATGTGTGTTTGGTTAGTGATTTTTAGTTCTTACAACTACTGATTTACAAGATTGGTAGTTGTAG
Organism: Flavobacterium sufflavum; assembly: GCF_004016525.1. Classification (GTDB taxonomy): domain Bacteria; phylum Bacteroidota; class Bacteroidia; order Flavobacteriales; family Flavobacteriaceae; genus Flavobacterium; species Flavobacterium sufflavum. The sequence continues at coordinate 59,653 of NZ_SACJ01000014.1, read as the reverse complement.
ACTAAAAAGTTAAAAGTTAAGCTGATGATGTCAAATACAAATTTGGATTAAAGAAGTTAATAAAGTTTTAATGTGTGAATCGTATGAGAAATTATAACAGTTTTAAAGATATACTATCAATAAGCGATTATTCAAGAGTTCGCAAACACAGACAGATTATTAATTCTGTTTTAAGTGCTACAACAATAGGTTCGTTGAAATTAAATGACAAATTGCCTTCGGTTAATGAATTAGCGATTGATTGTAATATTTCAAGAGATACAGTGGTAAGAGCCTATACTTTCCTAAAGGAGAATGATATAATAGATTCGATTCCCGGAAAAGGTTATTATATAAAGTCAATAACCAATAAGTATAAGCCTAAAGTTTTTTTGTTGTTGAATAGTTTGAGTCCCCAAATGAAAAAAATTTATGATGCTTTTGCTGAAGCACTTCAAGATAGAGCAAATATTGATGTATACATTTATCAAAACGATTATAATCAATTTAAAAACCACATCCTGGATAATAACACAAAAGAATATACCCATTATGTTTTGGCTACAAATTTTGAGGATAAGGATTATATCGATTTTATCAAAAATGAAGTAGCTGTGGATAAGTTGATATTACTTGAAGGTAATTCTGAACAATTAGGAGATGAAATAGCTTGTGTTTATCAGAATTTAGAATCCGATTTTTTTCAGGTATTAGAAGAATTAGAATGTTATTTTAGAAAATATAAAGGGATTAAATTGGTTTTGCCTAAGAACAATAAGATACCGAATGAAATTAGGGATTCCTTAGCGAAATTTTGTCATCAATATCATTATAAATTTAGAATAGTAGAAGATTTGAATAATGAAAAGCTGGAGAGAAATACAGTATATGTCAATTTTGATAATGATGAAAGTTTGGTAAATCTGATAAAAAAAATTAACTGCACTGATTTTGTTCTCGGAAAAGATATAGGATTGCTATCCTATGACGATAATCCATTAAAAGAATTGTTGGCTGGTGGAATTACAGTAATAAGCCATGTTTTTGAAAAAATAGGATATCAGTTAGCTGATACTATTTTGAATAACGAGAGTGAACAACTTTTAGAACCCTTAAATGTGATTATTAGAAAGTCACTATAAAGTTTTAATAATGTTTGTTGAAACACAATAAGATGGATTAAGTGTCTTATTTATTATAGAATAATGCTAACGATGTACAGTATAGCATTTAAAACTAAAAACTAAATTAATTATTAACCAAAATGAATTGTTTTATGAACAAACCGAAAATTATTCAGCATAAGCTGAAATTTTTATCAAAACCAACTTTGTTAGCGTTATTATTAGGAAGTAGTGTGGTAGGGGAAGTATACGCTGCAAATTCTGATAGTTCTGTTAATCTAAGTTTGAATGTTGCTAGGTTGGAAAGTGTGCAGCAAAATATTACGATAACGGGGAAAGTAATTTCTGCCGAAGATAAGATGGGGATTCCCGGAGTTAACGTTTCCATAAAAGGAGTTAAAGGTGCTGTTAGTACTGATTTTGATGGAGGATATGTTATAAAGGTTTCGTCAACTGATGCGGTATTAGTATTTAGCGGTATTGGTTTAAAAACCCAGGAAATTAAAGTAGGTGTTCAAAAAGTTATTAATGTAACTATGGCAGCTGATGTTTCTACATTAAATGAAGTTGTTGTTGTAGGGTACGGTACTCAGAAAAAGGCAACATTAACAGGTGCAGTAGAGGTAGTAAGTTCTAAAGTATTTGAAGACCGTGCGGTTACAAACGTTGGTTTGGCATTGCAAGGACAAACACCAGGTTTAGTGGTCACCAGAAGTTCTGCCCGACCAGGTAATGAAGGACTTAATTTTGTTATCCGTGGTGCTTCTTCTGTCAATGGGTCTGAACCATTGATTATTGTGGATGGGGTACCTGTATTAAATGCGCAATCTTTTCAGAATATGAATCCTGATGATATAGAAAGTATCTCAGTTTTAAAAGATGGTTCAGCTGCTATTTATGGTTCCCGTGCATCTAATGGGGTTGTTTTGGTAACAACTAAAAGGGGTAAAGGAAAAGTGAAAGTGAACTTTAGTACCAATCTTCGTTTTGTTACTAATGGTTTGGTTGGTTATTCACCTACTATGCAAGAATATGCTACAATGTGGTTAGAGGCCAACAAAGAAGAGACTACACCTAACTGGTGGATTTGGGGAAATAAAGATAATCTGTTAAATATGCAGAAGGGGGTTGAAGGTAAATATGATCTTTTTGGTACAGATTTCTTCATCTTTAATGCAAACCGTATTGAAGAAATGTTTTCTACCCGTTATTCTTACCAGCATAACCTGAGTGTTTCTGGTGGAGGTGATAAATCGAGTTATCGCTTATCTTTAGGGGTAGCCGATAATCAGGGTAATTTAGCGACAGCTTATGATGGTCAGAAGCAGTTAAATGCCCGTTTTAATTATGACTACAATTTATCGGAAAGATTAAAATTAGAATCGAGTATCAGTATTACTAATACCAATACAGGTCAGCCTTCTAAAGGGTTAGGAAATATCCTTTATTCCACAGATATGCCATTCTATCCAGCAAAAAATCCTTATGGTCAATGGTTTGCTCCTTTTAATGGGATTGATGGTGGGGCTATTAAAAATGCTGCTGCAACTTCAGCCGATGGAGGTAGATATGTTAAAAAACAATTAACAGGTCGTATTGATTTAAAAGCTACTTATAAAATATGGAACGGAATATCAGCAGAAGGATTAGCTTCTATTCAAAATGAGCGATTTACTCATGAAAGATATGTGGTACCTGTAAGATTATATGATTGGTATGGGAATCCTAAAGGGAATGCTTATCAAACTGATGGAATAAACAATGTTTATGAAGCTAGTGCTGAGTCGAAATTTTATCATTATTATCAGGCATTATTACGTTATGATAAAACCTTTAAAGAGAAACATAATGTTTCGGTTATGGGTGGCGTGAGTGCTGAAAAATGGACTGCTCAAGGCATAGGTGCATCACGAGTTGGATTTGAAGATTTGGGTGTTTATGATATTAGTTTGGCAGCTACTACTACACAAACAAATGGTGGTTATAAAGATCTTAACGGTCGTTATTCCTATCTAACCCGATTAAATTATAATTATGATGAAAAATACATTGCCGAATTGACAGGAAGAAGGGACGGTAATTCCCGTTTTGCAGAAGGTTACAAGTTTAAAAACTTTGGATCGGCTCAATTAGGTTGGGTATTTACCAAAGAGAAATTTTTAAGCCCTATTAGCAATATTCTCAATTTTGGTAAAATTAGAGGAAGTATTGCATCTACAGGTAATGAGGCAAAAGGATTAGGAGCATTTGACTACCTTTCTCTTGTAGGTATTGGTTCTACAGTTTTAGGTCAGCCAGCTTCACAACAAACAGCATCTTATAATAGTGCTTTGATCAGTAAAACACGTACTTGGGAGCGAGTGACACAAAAAAACGTGGGTATCGACCTTGGTTTTTTAAATAATCGTTTGACGACTACTTTCGACCTTTATGAGAAAGAAAATATAGGGATGTTGATTGGTGTTACTTATCCATCTGTATTGGGCGGAAGTCCACCTAAAACCAATAGCGGTAATTTCAATACTAAAGGATGGGAATTTGTTATAGGCTGGAAAGACAATGTGAAAGATTTTAGTTATAATGTATCCTTTAATATGGGTGATGCAAAAACTATGGTAAGTGGCGTAGAAGGTGCTGATAGCTATGGGGCAGGTACAAATGGAATTGTAAATGGACTTCCTTGGAAACCTATATTTTTATTCAAGACGGATGGCTATTTTAAAGATCAGGCTGATGTAGATGCCTATTACCAAGCCTATGGTGGTAGTGATCTTTTGGCAGGTTTGCCAAAAAACAATCAGGCTGTTGCTTTACGTCCCGGGGATACAAAAAGAGTGGATGTTGCAGGAACAGGGAATATTACAGCTAATGGGAATAAGAATAGCTCATTGGTTTATATGGGAGATGGTACACCACATTATACTTATGGTATTAACATGGGAGCATCCTGGAAGGGGTTTGATATAAATACTTTTTTTCAAGGTCATCTGGAGCAAAATATCATGCGTTCGGGATATATGGCTTATCCATTCAGGGCATTGTTTACGAACCAGAATCCAACCTTTTTGGGAAAAACCTGGACAGAAGAAAATCCTAATGCAATGTATCCACGATTGACAGTCAATCCTACACGTGCGGGATGGAATTATGGCAATAATGATTTTATGTTACAGAATAGCCGTTACATTCGACTAAAAACATTAGTAGTAGGGTATTCACTACCGGAAAGCTTAATAAAACGTATGAAGTTAGATAAAGTAAGGTTTTATTTCTCTGGTAATGATTTATGGGAAGCATCATCTATTAAAGATGGATTTGATCCTGAAGCAGGTGAAAATGCAACGGATGGTGATAATGCAGGATACCCTTTTGGTCGTACTTGGTCTTTTGGGTTAAATGTTGGTTTCTAATAACTTAAATTAAAAAATGATGAAAAAAATATTGAATTATATAGTTCTAGGAGGTCTTTTTTTAGGCTTGTCGGGTTGTCAGGATGAATTTATTGATTTAAATCCAGAAGGACAATTTACAGATGCAGTTTATTTCAAAAAACCTAGTGATTTTAAAGCATATACTACTGGTTTTTACGGACAATTACAAGGATGGGATTTTGGAAACATGGATAATGGTTCAGATTTGTCGGCTAATGCCAATGGAAATGGTACGGCTTTAGGACAAGGAACAATTGCAACAGCCAGTACTAATTGGGATTATTCTGGGATTCGTGTTTGTAATATTTTATTAGCTAAAGCAAATGAATATACAGGAGAAGGAAGTATCAGCCAGTATGTGGGTGAAGCTCATTTTTTTCGTGCTTATGCTTATTTTAATTTACTAAAAACTTTTGGAGGTGTACCTTTGGTAACAACAGTTTTGGATACTAATTCTCCTGAGTTATTTGCGCCTCGAAACAGCCGATATGAGGTAGTTGCGCAAATTTTAAGTGATTTAGATAAAGCCATTTCAAATCTTCCAACCGAACAGAATTTGGTAGCTACTGATAAAGGCAGGATAAGCAAATGGGCAGCTATGGCCTTAAAAGCACAAGCCGAACTATACGAAGCCACCTGGGAAAAATATGTAGGTCAACAGGCTGATGGAGATGGTACAGCAATTGGTGCTGGAACAACAGGATACAATCCTGCCAACATAAATATTTACCTGACAGATGCCGCAGCAATGTGTAAAGAAATCATGGATAATGGGGGGTACGAACTGTGGAATAAGAATGCTGATTCCAAAATGACTAATTTAAGTTCTTGGTATTTGTTCAATCTTGAGGATGCAGGATCTAACCCAGGAGGTTATGATAAATCTACAAATAAGGAATTTATTCTATACAGCGTGTATGATTATACACTTAAACAGTCCAGAAAAAATATAAGTTGGACATCCTGGCAACTCTATCCAAGCCGTAAATTTGTCGATATGGCAGTATGTACTGATGGATTACCGGCAGCTAAATCAACTTTGTTTCAGGGGTATCAAACAACAACCTCTGAATTTCAAGCCAGAGATTTACGTTTGTTAAACTATTTATATAGTGCAACTACGGCACCAACCTCTGTTACTTTAGATTTTGGGAGCTTAGGATTTAGTGGTTACGGTAACTCGAAATATGCCGTGTATGGTTTTGGTACTCGTAGATTAGATAATACCGAATCAGCCAACTGGCCTATTATTCGATTGGCAGAAGTGTACTTAATGTATGCAGAAGCATTGTACGAACTAAACGGAAGCATTACGGACACGCAATTGAATGCCTCAATTAATAAATTAAGAGACCGTGCAAAGGTAGCTTACTTGACTAATGCGCTGGCTTCAGCCAATGGCTTAGATATGAAACAAGAAATAAGGAGAGAGCGTGCTGTTGAGCTATATCGTGAAGGCAAACGTTTTGATGATTTGAAGCGTTGGGGTATTTTAGAAGAATCTTTAAATCCATCCCGTTTGGGGAGAGTAGTGGGTAGTGCTTCTTACACAACCCCTTTTAAAGACGCTTCCGGTAATCCTACAGCTGCTTATAAAGCAAACACCTATGTGTTTGGTGAAGAGACAGTAGAAACTCCAAAAGGGGTGTTGAATTGTGTGGTAATTGATAGTAAATTAAACCATACGGTGACTAAAAAACATTATTTGTACCCTATTCCTCAAAGCCAAATGTTGTTGAATAATAAGTTACTTCAAAATCCTGGGTACTAGTAAACTGAAATTTGATAGACCTTGCAGGTTTTATACCTGTAAGGTTTGTTTATAAAAATAGTAATTATGAAAAAGGAACAATTTAATTTTTACCGGTTAGTTGCGCCAACACTAATTTTAGGTGTATTTGGTCTGGTGATTGCGTGTTCAAGCCCTTCGAGTGGGGGAGATACCCCAACCCCAACCCCAACCCCAATCGTGCTGGCTATTAATACTTTGGACCCTTCTGTTCCCATGAAGCATATTGGTGCGCTTCATACCGAAGAAGACTATGCAAGGATAAGAGCTAAAATTGCAGTACAAGCAGAGCCATGGACGTCTGGATGGAATAAATTAATAGCCAATTCGCACGCACAATCAACTTATACCGCCAGTCCTGTTGCAACATTAATAAGAGGAGGAAGTTCGGCTGAAGAACCTCTGCCAGACAATTATAGTCGTGCTATGAATGATGCGGCTGCAGCTTATCAACTGACATTAAGATGGAGGATAAGTGGAGATGCTATTTATGCACAAACAGCAGTCAATATCCTTAATGCCTGGGCAACCACTTGTACACGTATTAGTGGAGATTCCAATACCGCTTTGGCTGCAGGGATATACGGTTCTCAATTTGCCATTGCGGGAGAAATGCTGAGAGGTTATCCGGGTTGGAATCCAACTGATTTTGCGGCATACCAAAAATGGATGAAAGATGTTTTCTATAATTTGAATAAGGCCTTTTTAGAAACCCATTGGGGTACTTGCCAATCTCATTATTGGGCTAATTGGGATTTGGCTAACTTGAACTCTGTATTGGCTATAGGTATTTTAACAGATGATAGAACTATTTATAATTATGCCATTAATTATTTACAGAAAGGTAATGGCAATGGAAATTGGTATAAAGCCATAAACCATGTTTTTGATGGAGATGACGCGGGCTTGGCTCAGCTTCAGGAAAGTGGACGAGATCAAGGGCATGCAACATTGTGCATTGCATTAATGGGACAGATTTGCCAGTTAACATGGAATCAGGGAGATGATTTTTACGGATTGGATAATAACCGCTTCTTAAAAGCTTGTGAATATGCGGCAAAATATAATATAGCAAGGCTAAATGTCCCGTTTTTCGAGTACACTAGGAATTATAAAGATGCCTGGAGTGCTTGTGGGGGAGTGGAAACACATACCCAAATTAGTGACGCTGCTCGAGGATCATTTCGTCCTATGTGGTCTGCGCCATATTTTCATTATACAAAAATTAAAAACATCTCAGAAAGTCTTACAAAATATACTAAAATGGGTTTAATAAGCTCTTTACCGGAAGGTGGAGGTGGTGATTATGGTCCTAATAGCGGAGGGTTTGACCAATTAGGATTTGGAACACTTTTGTATACCAGAGATTAAAAATAATATTATAATTATTTCATATAATAGATAAATTTTAAACAACAAGAATTATGAAAATATTTAAAAATAATAGTATCCTCATCAGAGGATTCATGATGGTTATTTGTTTTACTTTTTTTACTGCCTGTGAAGAAGGTCCAAACTTTAGAATTCAGGAGTACCCTGAACAAACGGCAACAGGAATAAGCCATACTTCTGGATACCCTGGTATTAATGTAACCATTACAGGAACTGATTTTGGGACTTTAAAAGGTGCTGTAAAAGTATATTTTGGAGGTATTTTGGCTACTAATGTAGTTTCCTGTGAGGATACTAAAATTGTAGTTCAGGTGCCTGCTGCAGCAATTAGTGGAAAAGTAAGTTTACAAGTATGGAAACATCTTAATGATTCTTTTGCAGAATTTACCGTTTTGCCTGCTCCGGCAATTACATCAGTTGTTTCAAGTAATGCGATTAATACCGTTGCCTTTCCCGGAGTTGATATCGTAACTATCAATGGTATTAATTTTGGTACAGACGCATCAAAAGTAGCGGTAAGTTTTAATGGAACTGCAGCAACGATACAAAACATTGCAGATAATAAAATTACTGTGACAGCACCAGCAAATTATGCTACTGGTTTTGTTTCAATTACTATGGGAGGATTAACTGTTCAGGGAACTCCTGCCATCATTAACCCAACAGCAGCGGGTGATATAACCCCATATTTTCTAAGTAATACTGGGAATTTTGTTTCCGGAGGTGGATTTGTTAGTAATACAGATGCATATTCTGCTAATAGATGGGGTACATTAGGAGCACCTTGGATAACTAATGCAGGTGCTAAAAATAAAACCAATGCTTCATCGGTAAAAGTTGGTGGATTTTCTAAAGATGGTGGAAATCGTCTTTGTTTTGAAACTTGGGGTGATACACCGGTTGTCGATGGAAAGGTATATCAACAAACATCAATGGCCTTGCCAGCTGGTAGTTATACAGTATCATTTACTTATTATTCAGAAAATCATCCAACATCTTCTGTTTATTGTGTAGCAGCTACTGGAGATGGGTTGCCTTCGTTGGCGAATTTAAATACTGCTTTAGGTTATGTTGGTACCTGGAATAGTACTCCTGTAGGAGCAACAGCTCCAAATAGTGCAACTGGAGCAACAAATCCAATAACTGCAAAATTTGACTTTACAGTAGCTACTTCTCAAAAAGTATCTATAGGGTTTTTAGTTAATATGGCAGGAGCTGCTACTAAAGCCGATTATTTTATTGTGGGTGGGATGAAGTTAGTTAAGAATTAATTTACTGTATATTTTAAAACAAGGGGATTAAATAGATAATCCCCTTGTTTATATTCTAAAAATATTTTTTAATTATTTGTGTAGCCCTTTTTTAAAACCATTGTTGGGCGGATCATTTAAGTTATTTACACTCAGTGTTTTTATTTTTTAAATTAAACAAAGAATGTTTTACAGCAAAAAAATAATTTTAACAGTATTTTTATTGGTTTTTATTAGCATTGAGATGTTTGCTCAAAACTCAACTTTAAATCAAACGTTTGAAAAACAACTGTCTTCCCCTGATAAAAATTATGAGTTTGTTATACAACAAAAGCAGGATGCTTCAGGGGCAAACAGTCTTAGCTATCATTTGAATTATAAAGGAAAAACAGTTATTCTCAATTCAGGATTGGACATAAAATTAGACAATCGTGCCTCAGAGTGGGCTTTGGCCATTAAAAAAGTGTCAACAGGCGATTGGATGGATGGATGGATTGGTTTTAAAAGAAACCAAAAACAAGAGTATCGACACTTCTTGGATTCCGCCTTATGGCGAACGAAAAATTATCAAGGAAAAATACAACGAAATTGTTCTAACATTTGAACAAAAAGCTTCTTCTAATTACATTATGGATCTTCAAATCAGGCTTTATAATGAAGGTCTGACGATATGAATAAGCATGGCAATGGTAATAATGATGTTATCTATGATGTGGTATCTTTTTCTTTTAGTTTACCAGAATAAAAATATAAAAATATAAAAATATGAAAATATTAAAAATGAACTGTATCTATTATGTGGTTGCAGGAGTAACTATTTTTACAAGTTGTTCATCAAATGATGGGACTGATTCGGGTACTACTACTCCACCACCAGTTGTAACAGTTGCCGAGATTAAAACATTAGATCCTTCTGTACCCATGAAACATGATGGCTATGTTAAAGATGCTGATTTTGTAAGTATAAAAGCAAAAATTGATGCAAATCAAGAACCATGGGTTTCTGGATATAATAAGTTAATTGCAAATTCCCATGCACAATTAACTTATACCGCCAATCCAACAGTAAAATTAGTTCGTGGTGGAAACAGTGCAGAAGAGCCAGATCCAGACAATTATTCTCGTGCGATGAATGATGCGGCAGCTGCATACCAATTAGGACTTCGATGGAAGTTAACAGGTGATGCTCAATACGCACAGGCTGCTATTAATATTTTGAATGCTTGGGCTTCAACTTGTACCAGAATTTCTGGGGATTCAAATGCAGCATTGGCAGCTGGGATTTATGGCTATCAATTTGCAATAGCTGGTGAACAGTTGAGAAATTATTCAGGTTGGACTGCAACTGATTTTACAAAATATAAAGAATGGATGCGTACGGTATTTTATAATTTAAATTATAGCTGGTTGTCGACTCATTTTGGTTGTCATCCTCAGCATGCCTGGTCCAACTGGGATTTGTGTAATATGGCTTCTGCAATGGCTATTGGAATCTTAAATAACGATAGAAGCATTTACAATTATGTAATTGATTATTATCAGAAAGGGAAAGGATGTGGAAATAATTTTGTTACCATATTTGAACCGTTTCCAAGTCCTAATTCCAATATGGCACAAATGCAAGAAAGTGGAAGAGATCAAGGACACTGTACTTTATCTTTAGCATTGTTAACAACTATTTGCCAACTTGCTTGGAATCAAGGAGATGATTTATGGGGTTTTAGAGATAATATCGTTTTGAAAGCAAGTGAGTATGTGGCTAAATACAATGTAACTTATTTGGAAGTTCCATATACGGTTTATAGCTGGCATGAAGGAGATCCTTGGACAGGATGTGGAATTAAAATGACAGAATTACCAACTATTGGATCTTCAGGTAGGGGAGGTGGACGCCCAATGTGGGCAATGATTTACAATCATTATGCTAAAATAAAAAAACTTCCTGCTACAAGTATGTATTATACAGGCTTAGGTGCGAAATCAGTTCAACCTGAAGGAGGAGGAGGAGATTATGGAGGAAACAGTGGAGGATTTGATTCACTTGGTTTTGGTACTTTATTATTTAGTTTAGAATAGACTTGTTAGCCTATTCTTATCTTTTTCACTAAGAAGTCTATAAATTAAAGATTACAATGTATTAAAAATCAATTTCAATTCACTACACCGCTTGAACGAAGTTTTCATTTTCAAAAGTAAGTTTTAAGTATCAATAGGATTTTTTTATGATTAATAATTTTAATAACATGAAAATCAGTAAGTTTTGTATTATATGTCTGTTGTTTTCTTGTGTGCTAATGGCTCAGAAACAGGCTTTAATACAGGAAACTGTTCAGAAATTAAAGTCGCCAGACGGGAGTTATGAGTTTAGTTTTTATCAAAAGAAAATCACTGATAATGAAAAACAGATGTACTATACTCTTTCTTATAAGGGGAAAACAGTGGTACTGGAGTCTGAATTAGGGGTGTTGATAGAAAATCAAACTTTTGAGTCTGCTCTTGCCGTGCCTAATGATACTTGTAAAGTATGGGGAGAAAATTTGAAATTTAAAGACTTTCAGATAAATAGTGTGGATCAAACTTGGAAACCTGTATATGGGGAAAACGAATTTATTCGTAATAACTATAATGAAATGACATTGTCTTTTAGTAAAGGAGACGAGACAAAAAAAGTAGCTACAGATGGATATGATAAAAGCAAGGGATACTTTATGAATGTAGTAGTTCGTGCTTACAATGAAGGAATTGCCGTACGGTATCATTTTCCGGAGCCAACCAACGGATTGTTTCTTCATATAGTAGGGGAACAAACTCAATTTACAATGCCCGAAGGAACTTTGGCATATTATGAACCATGGGCTCAGGGACCTTATTCTTTGTTGCCATTAAAAGATTGGAAAGGACAAAGCGAACGTCCGTTAACAATGAAGCTGAGTAATGGATTAACTGTGGCTCTTGCCGAAGCACAAATGACTGATTATGCTCGAATGAAATTTAGTCTGAACAAGACTAAACCGAATACACTTCAGGCTACACTTTACAGCAGTGTTGATGTAATTCCCGCCTATTCAACTCCTTGGCGAGTAATTATGGCTGCAGATAAAGAAACAGACCTAATTGCGAATAAGACTATTATTTTGAATTTAAATCCTGAAAGTCAATTAAAAGGCGTGTCTTGGATTAAGCCTGGAAAAGTGATACGCGTGGCAAAACTAACCCAGGCTGATGCTAAAAAATGTGTTGATTTTGCAGCTGAAAGAGGATTGCAATATATTCATTTGGATGCTAGTTGGTACGGCCCTGAAATGAAAATGAGTTCAGATGCTACTAAAACTTCAGCAACAAAAGATCTTAATGTTCCTGAACTGTCTGCTTATGCTGCTTCAAAAGGGATTGGGCTTTGGGTATATGTTAATCAGCGTGCATTGATTCAGCAATTAGATACGATTTTACCATTATATAAAAAGTGGGGAATCAAAGGGATAAAATTTGGTTTTGTGCAAGTTGGAAATCAACATTGGACCACATGGTTACATGAAGCGGTAAAAAAATGTGCCGAATATGGTATGATGGTAGACATACATGATGAGTATAGACCAACCGGTTTCAGTCGTACTTACCCTAATTTAATGACTCAGGAAGGAATTCGTGGAAACGAAGAAATGCCTGATGCGAATCATAATACCATTTTGCCATTTACCCGATTTTTAGCTGGGCCAGCCGATTATACAATAGCCTATTATTCTAAAGCGATTAAAAATACGCATGCGCATCAATTAGCATTAGCTGTGGTTTATTACAGTCCAATTCAGTTTATGTATTGGTACGATCAACCGTCGGCTTATAATGGTGAACCTGAAATAGATTTTTTTGATAAAGTGCCTACGGTTTGGGATGATACCAAAGTGTTGAACGGTGAAATTGGGAAATATATCACTACCGCGAGAAAATCAGGAAAGGATTGGTTTGTGGGAAGTATTACGAATAATGAGGCGCGTACTTTGGAACTGAATTTTGACTTTTTGGATGCTAATAAAAAATACAACGCCAGAATCTATTCTGATGATGAAAAAGTGACTACCAAAACAAAAGTTGCCTTAAAAGATGTGGTTGTTAAAAAAAGTTCTAAGATAAAATTAGACTTAAAAGCTTCCGGTGGAGCTGCGATTTGGATTACTGAAGTAAAGAAATAGCAGTTTTTGAATAATAGAAATTAAATAGAAAATGAAATTTAGTTTAATCCAAATAGCGAGTTTTTTAGGAATCTTGGTTTTGTTTTCCAGTTTTGACAGCGAAAATAAAGTAAGTAAAAAGATAGTGGTCGAAAACAAGCTTCATTTCGACCGAAATGAAGTCGTAAGTATTCGTTTGAATGCCAATAAAAGTCTTTCTGAAATTAAAGATTTTAGTGCGCTATTGGTGAAAGATGCAAGTGGGAAATTAGTAGTAACCCAATTGATTGATAATAATCTGGATGGCACTCCAGATGAGTTGCTGTTTAAGGCGGCTGTTCCTGCAAAATCAAAAGTAAGCTATACTCTTTTTACAGATTCTAAACTTAAAACACCAAAGAGTTCCAATACAACCTATGCCCGTTTTGTACCGGAGAGAATTGATGATTTTGCCTGGGAAAATGACAGGGTGGCTTTTCGTACCTATGGACCTGAAGCGCAACGCCTGGTAGAAGAAGGAAAAGAAGGCGGTACGCTTTCAAGTGGGATTGATCTTTGGCTGAAAAAAGTAAATTATTCGATTATTGATTCCTGGTATGCTAAGAATGTAACAGCACCGGGTTATTACCATATCGAACATGGTGAAGGATATGATCCGTACCATGTGGGAAGTAGCAGGGGTACCGGCGGGACAGGGATTTGGGAAAAGGACAGTTTGCATATCTCTAAAAATTACACCAAATACCGTGTCATTGCAAAAGGGCCTTTACGTACCATTTTTGAATTGGATTATGCTCCCTGGAGTAAATACGGAGTTACCGAAACCAAAAGAATCTCTCTTGATTTGGGCTCGAATTTTTCAAAATTTGAAAATAAAATAAGTTCGAGCAGTGCAATCCCGAATTATACTTTAGGAATCACGCTTCATAAAGAAAAAGGAATCGTAGCGATAAATACCCAAAAGGGGGTTTTCCGTTATTGGGAACCTATCGACGATTCTTTCGTGGGTGAAGGGATTGTGATTGATCCCAAAGTTGTAAAATCAGCACTAGATCATCGATCTAAAGCGGCTGACCAAAGCCAGATTCTGGTGGTAACAGCACCTAAAAATAACACATTGACTTATTACGTAGGTTTTGCTTGGACAGGAAGTGCTCAGGTACAAACCGTTCAAGATTGGGATAAGATGTTGGAAAGACAAGCACAAATCATTCAAAATCCATTATTGGTTATAATTAAATAAAATGCGAATAATGAAGAATAAAAGTTTCTTTCTGGGTATAGGTATTTTGATTATCAATGGATGCAGTTCTATTGATAAAAAAAATAATACTCGTATCCTTCAAGAGAACAAAATAGAAAACTATGCGTCTGAGGTTTGGAAATCCGATCAGGGGGATGGCACTTTTATCAATCCAATTTTGCATGCCGATTATTCCGATCCCGATGTGATTCGCGTAGGAGATGATTATTATATGACTGCCAGTAGTTTTAATTGCGCTCCGGGTTTACCAATATTACATTCTAAGGATTTGGTGAATTGGACGATTATTAATTATGCGATTAATAAAGTAGTTCCGGAAAAGGTTTTTGATGTACCCCAACACAGCAAAGGGGTGTGGGCTCCGGTAATCAGATACCACAACAATGAATTTTATATCTATTGGGGTGATCCTGATTTTGGGGTGTATATGGTGAAAACCAAAAATATTGCCGGTGTCTGGGAAGCTCCTGTTCTGGTGATGGAAGGTAAAGGAATTATAGATCCTTGCCCGTTATGGGATGGAGAAAAGACCTATTTGATTCACGGATGGGCGGGAAGCCGTGCCGGAATTAACAGCCTGTTGACCATCAATCAAATGAATAGCGAGGGGACTAAGGTTATTGATGAGGGAAAACATGTTTTTGACGGCCATGAAAAACATCATACGCTGGAAGGACCAAAATTGTATAAAAAGGATGGTTACTACTATGTTTTTGCTCCTGCAGGGGGAGTGGCTACAGGATGGCAGTTGGTATTACGTTCTAAAAACATTTATGGTCCCTATGAAGAAAAAGTAGTATTAGAGCAGGGAAGTACAAAAATTAATGGTCCGCATCAAGGGGCTTGGGTAACGACACCCAATGGAGATTCCTGGTTTTTTCATTTTCAGGATAAAGAGGTGTATGGAAGGGTTTTGTTTTTAGAACCGATGCGTTGGGAAAAAGATTGGCCTGTAATGGGAAAAGATTTGGACGGAAACGGAATTGGCGAACCGCTATTGCATTTGAAAAAGCCTGTTGTTGGGAAGCAATATCCCATTCAAACGCCACAGGAAAACGATGATTTTAATGATGGAAAATATGGCATCCAATGGCAATGGTACGGAAATCCGTCGATTAAGTGGAGTGCCCAGATTCCGGGGACTGATTATCTGAGGCTTTTTTGCATGAGTAAAAAAGAGTTACCCAATTTATGGGACGCTCCGTATTTATTGTTACAAAAATTACCGGCAGAAAATTTCACGACCACTACTAAAGTAAAGTTGAATATCGAATGGGAAACCAACGGTAAAACTGCAGGATTATTAATGATGGGACAGTCGTATGCCTATACCGGAATTAGTTTTGAAGATGGTCATTTTTGGATTAAGCAGGTAACATGTATGGATGCCATCAATGGAAAACCGGAAAAAGTTATTGAAAAGAAAAAACTCCAAAAAAATGAGGTCTTTTTAAGAATGCAGGTAAAAGCCCCTGATGCCAGCTGCTACTTCAGTTACAGTGAAGACGGGATTCATTTTCAAACGATAGGGGAAAGTTTTAAAGCACAAAAAGATTTATGGATCAGTGCTAAAATGGGAATTTTCTCTGTAAGTGAAGCGAATGTCAGAATGGGAAGTTATGCCGATTTTGATTGGTTTAAAGTATCAAAATAAAAAAATAAAAATGAAAAATAGTAAAAGCCCGAAAATAGTTTCTAATACGATATTGGCAATGGTGATGTCATTTTCGATAGTAAGTATAGGGCAATCCCATTATCCGGGACAGCATGTTGATAAATTGAAGGTCTTGGATAAGGCTCCGATTAAGCTGTATGGTTTTGATCTTTCAGCGGTTAAATTGTTAGACAGTCCTTTTAAAGAAAACATGAAAAGAGAAAGCAATTGGATTCTTTCTTTGAAAGTAAACAGTTTGCTGCATAGTTTCAGAACCAATGCAGGAGTGTATAGTGGAAACGAAGGAGGCTATTTTGTAACCAAAAAACTGGGTGGCTGGGAATCTTTGGATTGTGATTTAAGAGGTCATACCGCTGGACACATTATGTCGGGTTTATCCTTGCTGTATGCTACAACTGGGGATGAGGTGTATAAAGTAAAATCAGACAGTATTGTAAATGGCTTGGCTGAGGTACAAAAAGTGTTAAATCAGGGAGGTTATTTAAGTGCTTTTCCACAAAATTTAATTGACAGAGCCATTGCAGGAAAAAGTGTTTGGGCACCTTGGTACACCCAACACAAGATTATTTCGGGTTTGATTGACCAGTATTTGTATTGCAATAATGCAAAAGCTCTTGAGATTGCTAATGGTATGGCGGCTTGGGCTTATCAGAAAATAAAAACTTTGACAGATGATCAACGCAAACAGATGTTGAAGAATGAGTTTGGCGGGATGAATGATTCCTATTATAATTTATATGCGCTGACTGTCAATCCCGAACATAAATTTTTGGCTGAGTTCTTTTATCATGAGGCAGTTCTTGAGCCATTGACGATAGGAGAGGATATTCTGGATAAAAAACATGCCAATACTTATATCCCAAAATTAATCGGGATTTCAAGAGGTTATGAATTGGAAGGGAATGATAAGTATAAAAAAACTGCCGATTTCTTTTGGAACACCGTAGTCAGTCATCATTCTTTCATCACGGGAAGCAACAGCGATAAAGAGAAGTTTTTTAAACCGGATCACATCTCAGAACATTTAACAGGATATACGGGAGAATCCTGTAATGTGTACAATATGTTGAAGTTGACCCGTCATTTGTTTGCTTACGAACCCAATTCAAAGTATGCCGATTATTATGAAAAAGCATTGTACAACCATATTCTGGGACAACAGGATACCGTGTCCGGGAATGTTGCTTATTTCCTACCAATGATGACTGGGGCGCATAAAGTGTACAGTACAAAGGAGGATTCATTTTGGTGTTGTGTGGGTTCCAGTTTTGAAAATCAGGCAAAATATGGAGAGTTTATTTATTACTACAATGCAAATGAGCTTTATGTAAACTTATTTATTCCGTCAGAATTGAATTGGAAAGAAAAAGGATTAAAAATAAAACAAGAGACTCTTTTTCCTGAAGAATCCAAAACAAGTTTTACAATAAACACAGCCACTGCTGTAAAAATGACCATCAATATCCGTTATCCGGAGTGGGCAACATCAGGTGTTAGCATAAAAATTAATGGTAATCCGATAAAAGTCAAAAAAGCGGCAAACGGTTATATCCCAATAGAAAGAAAATGGAATAATGGTGATCGTATTGAATTAATGATGCCAATGGAGCTTAAGAGCAATCCTACTGCTGATAATTCCAATGTAGTGGCATTTACCTATGGCCCGATTGTACTTGCCGGTAGAATGGGAACCGAAGGAATGCAAGCTCCGGCACCGTTTACGAATACGAAATTATACAATGATTATTACACTTTTGATTATCATGTTCCTGCAGGTTTAAGCAACAAATTGGATGTGAAATCAGGGAATATTAATACGTATATAAAACCAATACAGGAGCAGCCTCTAAATTTTAAATTGGTTAATGAAGGAATTGAATTAGCACCTATTTATAAGATTCACAGGGAGCGATATAGCATTTATTGGGATATCAGTAAAAAGAAATAAACGGAACAGATAGAAATCAAAAATATAGAATAACAATAAATCAGTAAGATGAAAAAGATATTAATTTTTGCCATGACAATGACAATTGCAATGGCCAGTTGCCAAAACAAGAAACCAAAAGCGTTTGATATTGATAAAAACTTAGCCTATTGTGTTACACAAGCTAACAAGACTCTTGCAGCTGCACCAGATAGTTTGGCAATTCCCAGAAATATTGCTCCGGGTGCCAAGACATGGAATTATGTAGGTTATGAGGATTGGACAAGTGGATTTTGGCCAGGGACATTATGGTATTTATATGAATATACCGGAGACTCTGTTTTAAAAAAACAGGCGGATAAGTATTCCCGTTTTCTGACTCCTTTATCGATTCGTTCGGCAACTGACCATGATTTAGGTTTTCAGGTATATTGCAGTTTTGGAAATGGATTGAGATTGACCCAAGATAAAGATTATAAAAATATTATTCTGAAAACAGCCGATACTTTGGCTACTTTGTTCAATCCTAAGGTAGGAACCATTTTGTCCTGGCCGGGAATGGTGAAAGAGAAGAATTGGCCTCACAATACCATCATAGACAATATGATTAATTTGGAAATGTTGTTTGAAGCGTCAAAAATGGGAGGCAGTAAATCCTTATACGATATGGCTGTAAAACATGCCGAAACGACGATGAACAATCATTTCAAAAAAGATTACTCTGTGTATCATGTGGTGGTGTATGATACAGTTACCGGTAAAAAAATAAAAGGAATGACGCATCAGGGATATGCTGATAACAGTATGTGGGCCAGAGGTCAGGGTTGGGCCATTTATGGTTATACGATGGTGTATAGAGAAACCAAGGATCCTAAATTTTTGGATTTTGCCCACAAAGTGACCAAAGTATATTTAGACCGTTTGCCTAAAGATTTGATTCCGTATTGGGATTTTGATGCACCAAATTTAACTAAAGAACCTAGAGATGCTTCTGCTGCTGCACTTGTCGCTTCGGGATTGATAGAATTATCAACCTATACAAAAGATAAAGCATTGGCCAAAACTTATTTGGATAAGGCTGAAGCCATGCTAGCCGAATTATCAAGTTCAAGATACCAAAGCGGTAATGCTAATCCTTCTTTTTTATTGCATTCAACAGGACATTATCCTAACAAAAGCGAAATAGATTATTCGATTATTTATGCCGATTATTATTATGTGGAAGCTTTAGTACGTTTGAAAAAATTGAAATCAGGGAAAGATATTTTAGCTCCGCTTCAAAGTAATAAAGCAATTGTTGCTAAAAAATAATAACAACTAATCTATAAACAGGATTTTTTTACTGTCTAAAAAATAAACAAACATTATGAATAAAATACTTTTATGGTCTATTACGGCAGCTCTGGCCGGTTTCTTATTTGGTTTTGATACCGTTGTGATTTCGGGTGCCGATAAAAAATTACAGGAGCTATGGCATACTTCTGATGTTTTTCACGGTTCGGTAGTTATGGCAATGGCATTATGGGGTACTGTGATTGGAGCTATTTTTGGAGGAATTCCTACCAATGCCTTAGGAAGAAAGAAAACATTAATCTGGATTGGGGTTTTGTTTCTGGTTTCAGCGATTGGTTCATCTTTAGCCAATGATCCTTATGTTTTTGCTTTTTTTAGATTCTTAGGAGGTTTAGGAATTGGAGCTTCTACCATAGCGGCACCTGCTTATGTTTCTGAGATTGCACCTGCAAAAGACAGAGGACGCTTGGTTTCCTTGTACCAGTTTAATATTGTACTGGGAATTTTAATAGCATTTTTATCTAATTATTTATTGAGAGACGTTGGAGAAAATGCCTGGCGCTGGATGATTGGGGTAATGGCTTTTCCGTCTTTTTTTTATATGATAATCGTTTTTGCAATTCCGGAAAGCCCAAGATGGCTGTTGTCTAAATCCAGAAATGAGGAAGCAAAGAAAGTATTGCAACAAATTAATCCTGACGCTGAAATTGAGGAATTGATGGCGGAGTTTCATGTAGGTGAAGATAATCATGTAAAAGGAGAAACCATCTTTTTAAAGAAGTATAGATTCCCTTTGATATTAGCCTTTTTGATTGCGCTTTTCAATCAGTTATCCGGTATTAATGCGTTTCTGTATTATGCCCCAAGGATTTTTGCCGAAGCAGGATTAGAAGAGAGTGCAGCCCTGATGAGCAGTATCGGAATTGGTTTAACCAATTTGGTTTTTACTCTTTTAGGAGTGTTTTTGATTGATGTTTTAGGACGTAAGGTATTGATGTACATTGGTTCTGTAGGTTACATTATTTCGCTTGGTTTGGTTTCAGTTGCCTTTTTCTTAAAATGGCAGGGAATGGCAGTTCCTATTTTCTTATTTATGTTCATCGCCTCACATGCTATCGGACAGGGAGCGGTTATCTGGGTTTTCATTTCTGAAATTTTCCCGAATCATCTTAGAGCCAGCGGACAGGCATTTGGTTCTTCCACACACTGGGTATTGGCAGCGATTATACCGTCGATGGTACCGTTTTTATTCTCGACCATCGGGGCAGGAACGGTGTTTTTAATCTTTGCCGTAATGATGGTTTTCCAGTTGCTTTTTGTGATGTTTATGATGCCTGAAACCAAAGGAAAAACTTTGGAAGAATTGCAGGAAACGGTTTTTAAGCAGCAATAGAAAAGCGAACCTTAATTAATTTAAATTTATATAATTTGCTAAAGTATTATGAAGAACATTAAAAAACTATTTCATTTTGGTCTATTGCTGTTTTTAGGAAATATGCTGTATGCTGGAGTTGAAGTACAAAATAACCTAATTACCTATACTGCTCCGAAAGATGCATTACAAAACACAGATTTTTCGGTCAAGGTTCGTGTCCCGGGTGGAAAATGGCAGGATTTAGCGGAACATTCGATTAAGGTAGACGAAGTAAAAGACAACGGTCATAATGTGCAGAATGCGTCAATGAGTTATTTTGACTTTTCGGGTGAAGTAGAAGTTTCTGTCACTTTTAACCACGGACTTATCAATACTTCCAGAATACGACCTTTATCTTATGGAATTAAGCATGATGTAAACGGAAATACTTTGACGTTTAAGTTAAATAAGCCATCCAATTTGTCAATAGAGGTTAATGGAGATATTATGCACAATCTGCATCTTTTTGCGAATCCTATAAGTACTTATGTGCCAGATAAAAAGGATAAAAAACTGATTTATTTTGGTCCAGGGATTCATAACATACCAGACGGTAAACTGATGGTTCCTTCTGGATCAACAGTATATGTAGACGGCGGTGCTATTATTATGGGGAAGATTAGGATTGAAAATGTCCAAAATGTAAAAGTGTTTGGTAGCGGTATGGTCGATCAGTCCATAAAAGGAGGCATTTCTATAGCCAACTCTAAAAATGTTGAGGTCGAAGGACTATTTAGTACCCAGTGTTTCACCGGAGGATCGGATAATGTTACTATTCGAAATGTAAAGGTAATCAGTTATTTTGGGTGGGGCGATGGAATGAATGTTATATCCAGTACTAATGTTCTCATTGACCGCTCGTTTAACAGAAATTCCGACGATTGTACCACTGTGTACGGAACCAGAGGTGGTTTTAAAGGTGGCTGTGTTAATATTACTATGCAAAATTCCACACTTTGGGCAGATGTAGGTCATCCTATTTTGATAGGAACACACGGTAGCACGCCCAATCCGGAAATTCTTGAAAATCTGACCTATAAAAACATAGATATATTGGATCACAAAGAACGACAACTTGATTACCAGGGTTGTATGAGTCTAAATGCAGGAGACAGCAACCTGATTAGAAATGTAAAATTTGAGAATATCAGAATTGAAGATTTCAGACAGGGACAACTTGTAAATATCCGAGTATTTTTTAACAGCAAATATTGTACGTCACCAGGTAGGGGAGTGGAAAATGTTCTTTTCAAAGATATTACTTACAATGGTGTGAATGCCGGAACATCTATAATTGCGGGCTATGACAGCAACAGAAAAGTGAAAGATGTGGTTTTTGAAAATCTTACTATCAATGGTGTTGTAATCTACGACGATATGCCAAATAAGCCTAAATGGTTTAAGACGTCTGATATGGCAAATTTCTTTGTAGGGGAACATGTTGAAGGAATTATTTTTTCGAAAACAAAATAGTAATCATTTTTTTAGATAAATTTAGAGAGGTTGTCCAAAAAAGGCAGCCTTTTTCTGTTTCAAAAGATTCCGATTTTTCAATAAACCTTGAAAGATTTCTGCTTCATTGCTGAATTTTACTCTATTATGCTTCTTTATAAAAGGGGTATTTTACAAACTACAAAACCAAATAAAATTGATGCGAAATTTATTTTCTTCGAAAAAAAGCATTAGTATAAAGTTAAAATATTTATAAAAAGATTAAAATATTTTACAAAATAGACTTTTTAGTATATTTTTGTCCTGTAAAATAATAGTACGATGTTGACAAAAGCTGAAAGAACAAAACAATTTATTATTGAAACCGCGGCTCCAATTTATAATCAAAAGGGAATTTCAGGAGCAAATATTGATGATGTCCTTGATGCTACAAAATTAACAAAAGGCTGTCTTTATGGCCATTTTGAAAACAAAGAAGATCTCTCCTTGCAGGTTATTGATTATATGATTGAAAATAATTCTAAAAAATTAGTTTCAATGATCAGTAAAGAGAAAACAGCTAAAGGTAAAATTTTTAACTATTTTGATTTTTATAAAGACCCAATAGAAACTCATATTAAAGGAGGCTGTCCTTTAATTAATATGGCCGTTGAATCGGACGATAATTTTCCTCGTGTTAAGGAAAAAATAGCCGAAGTATTTAGACAAGGCCAAAATATGTTTGTTGAAATTTTAAAACAAGGTATTCAAAATGGGGAGTTTTCTAATGACCTGATACCTGAAATTTATGCTTTCAAGGCTGTTGCTGCAATTGAAGGAGCAGTTGTTATGTGCCGCATTATGAACACTGCAAAACCTATGCAGGGATTGATAAAAAGTCTGAAAGCCGAATTAGAGAATTATTCAGTTTAATTTTTTTTGGCTTAAAATATACTTTTTGGTTTATTTATAATGAATTAGAATAAAACAGAAAAATCAGTGAAATAGCTTATGAAATATACCAAAAAGTCTAAAAACTAATTTATAAAATAAAATAATTATGAAACAAACAATTTTAATAACAGGTGCATCATCAGGTTTTGGTTTACTAATTGCAAACGAGCTGCATAAAAAAGGGTACAACGTAATTGGTACAAGCAGAAACCCTGAAAAGTATACATCATTACCATTCAAAATGATAGCTTTAGATCTTGATTCAGAAGAATCAATAAACACTTTTTCTGAAAGAATTTTTAAGGAAATAAGTCGGTTAGATATTCTCATAAATAACGCAGGCTTTTTAGTGTCGGGTATTGCAGAAGAAATACCTATAGCGTTAGGAAGGAAACAATTAGAAACCAACTTTTGGGGAACTATCAAGGTAACTAACGCTGTATTACCGCATTTTAGAAAACAAAAATTTGGTAAAATAATTACTGTGGGTTCAATTATTGGGCTTGTTTCATTCCCTAATGCTGCTTATTATGCAGCTTCCAAACACGCATTAGAAGGGTATTTCAAATCATTGCGTTATGAATTGAATGAGTTTAATATTAGTGTAGCCATGATTGAACCCGCTGCTTTTAAAACAAGCATTGCAGATAATTCATCTTCCCCGATTGCACAAATTGAAGATTACAATTCATTAAGAGGAAAAATTGAAAAATTTACTAACGATTTAGTAGAGCAAGCCGAAGATCCTAAAATGGTAGCAGAAAAAGTGCTTAAAGTAGTCCAAGCAAAAAATCCTAAATTTAGAAACATTGTTGGAAAAGGTACATCTACCCTGATCAATTTACAACACTTTGCCTATGGAATTTTAGAAAAAAATGTTCTCAAAAAATTAAATAGTTTTTAAAATAAAATAAGATGAAAGCATTTATAATAAAAAAATACAGTAAAAAAGAAAAATTACAACTTACCGAAGTAGCGGAACCAATTGCGAAAGAAAATGAGGTTTTGGTTCAAATACAAGCAGCAGCTGTCAATCTTTTAGATTCCATGATAAAGCTGGGAGAATTCAAACTCTTTTTGCCGTACAAGACACCAATCATAAACGGTCACGATATGGCTGGAACTGTTGTTAAAGTTGGTTCTGGTGTTAAGAATTTTAAGATTGGTGATGAAGTCTATTCAAGAGTAGGAGATTACAGGATAGGCACTTTTGCTGAATACATTGCTGTCAATGAATCTGACTTAGCTATAAAACCTAAAAATCTTACTATGGAAGAAGCAGCTTCCATTCCATTAGTTGGATTAACTTCCTGGCAGGCTCTTGTTGAAATTGGAAAGCTAAGAGAAGGACAAAAAGTTTTCATTCAGGCTGGTTCCGGAGGTGTGGGTACTTTTGCTATCCAACTGGCTAAACATCTGGGAGCTTTTGTGGCAACAACTACAAGTACAACTAATATAGATTTAGTAAAAAGACTTGGTGCAGATTTAGTAATTGACTATAAAACAGAAGATTTTGAAACCAAACTTAAAGATTACGATTTGGTGTTGCATAGCAATCGTGACCCCAAAATACTTGAAAAATCATTACGCATTTTAAAATACGGCGGACAATTGATCTCACTGGTGGGACCACCTACTCCAGAGTTTTCAGAAGAAATTGGTTTGCCCTGGTATTTAAAATTAGTAACAACATTGATAAGTTCCGGTGCAAAGAAAAAAGCAAAGAAACTAAATACTACTTTCAAGTTCTTGTTTATGAGAGCAGAAGGAAGCCAATTAGAACAAATTACCCAGCTCATAGAGTCAGGTGTTATAAAACCAGTTATTGACAAAGTATTTCCATTTGAACAAACCAACGATGCAATGGCTTATGTAGAATCGGGTAGAACCAAAGGCAAGGTGGTTATAAAAGTAAAATAATCTAAAAACAAAGTAATCTTAAAAACAAAAATGAAAGCAATAATATTAAATGAAGCAGGCAGTGTTGATAATTTACAATTTGTAGATATTGTAAAACCAACAATTAAGGATAATGAAGTTTTGGTAAAAACAATTTCATTAAGTGTCAACCCAGTTGATTATAAAGTAAGATCAAATGATGGGGCATTAAATTGGATTCTCGGTGCAGATAGACCTGCAGTTATAGGTTGGGATTTGTCAGGAACAATAGTTGAAGTTGGTGATGCCGTAACCGATTTCAAAGTTGGTGATGCTGTTTTTGGAATGGCAAATTTCCCGGGAAAAGGAAATGCTTATGCTGAATTTGTTGCAGTACCATCAGCACATTTAACCTTAAAACCTAGAAATGTTTCTCATCAAGAAGCAGCATCGGCTACACTTGCAGCACTTACGGCTTGGCAAACTTTGGTAGAAAAAGGTAATGTAAAAAAAGGAGACAAAGTGTTAATTCACGCAGCGTCGGGCGGTGTTGGACACTATGCCACACAAATTGCTAAACATTTTGGAGCTTATGTAATAGGTACTTCATCAGCAAAAAACAAAGAATTTGTTTTGCAAAATGGAGCAGATAAACATATAGATTATACAACAGAAAATTTTCAGGACATAGTTTCAGACGTTGATTTTGTGTTAGATACCATTGGAGGCGATACTATTTTAAAATCATTAGATATAACAAAACAAAGTGGAACAATTGTTTCAATTGCAAATAGCAATATCTCTAATGAAGAACTTGAAAAAGCAAAATCAAAAGATGTGAATTTATCATTTTTACTTGTACAGTCATCGGCTGATAATATGTTGCAAATTGCACAGTTAATGGAAAAAGGAATACTAAAATCACACGTTTCAAAAATATTTTCTTTTGATGAAATGGGTGAGGCCCATCTGTATTTAGAAAAAGGTAGAACTGTTGGTAAAATTGTAGTGAATATTTAAGTTAAAGAAAGCATTGTCATTTATTTGTTTAAATGGCAATGTCTTATCTTGAAAATGTTGGTTAAAAAATAGATTTTAAAAATAAAATATATGAAAAAATATATTTAGCATTAACGCTGTTAATCCTAACAATTTCTCATGCTACAGCACAAAACGCTCCTTCAGATAAAATAGTAGGTACTTGGTTGAGCGAAGAAAAAGATGTGAAAATTGAAATTTACAAGTCTGGGGATAAATATTTCAGAAAATTGATTTGGGGCAAAACAATGTATGAAGCTGATGGGAAAACCTCTAAAAAAGATGTGAAAAACAAAAATGAAAAACTTCGGTCACGTAATCTAAAAGACTTGATAATGCTTAAAGATTTTGAGTACAATGATGGTGTTTGGGATGGCGGCGAAATTTATGATACTTACAGTGGTAAAACGTATAGTTGTACAATGAAGTTAGAAAAAGGAAAGCTTAATATTAGAGGTTACATAGGTATATCTTTACTAGGAAGAACCGCTTTGGGAAAAAGTTAAATAATAAATTAAAAAGGAAATAAAAATGGAATTAAAAGGGAAAACAATATTAATTACTGGCGGAACAGCTGGAATTGGATTAGAATCTGTTAAGCAATTCTTGGCTAATGGTGCCAAGGTAATAATTACAGGTAGAAATCAAGTAAGACTTGATGAAGTAAAAAAGAAATACCCAAACATTACCACTATTAAAAGTGATGTGTCAAAGGCTGACGATGTGATTCAACTTTATAAACAAGTGAAAGAATTGGGCGGAATTGACATTTTATACAATAATGCAGGGGTATTAAGTGACCCTATTAACCTTGGGTTGACTAATGACAAGCACATTCAGAACGCAGAAAATGAAATCAATGTAAACTACTTGGGAGTAATTCGTCTTAATAATCTTTTTTTAGATATGTTGAAATCAAGAAAAGAAGGTGCAATCATCAACACAACTTCAATTTTAAGTTATGTTCCATCAATATTAGAAGCAACTTATTCGGCATCAAAAGTAGCATTGAGGTTTTATACAGAAACATTAAGAGTACATCTACAAGTTCTAAATAGCAACGTAAAAGTATTTGAACTATTACCACCAGTAGTGGCAACAGAAATGACGGCAAGCAGAAAGGATAAAAAAATGACTCCTGAAAAGTTAGTCAATGCTCTCATTTCCGGTCTTAAAAAGGATAAATTTACAATACGGGTGGGTGATACAAAATTATTATATGTTATTAACAGATTTTTTCCAAAAATTGCTTTTGGAATAATCAATTCGGCAAATAGTAAAATATTATTGCGCAATTAAAAAGAGCGTACAAGGAGGTTCTGGAATTGGTCTAGAAATTGCCAAATTAGTATGTGCTAAAGTAATCATTATAGGAATAAATGAAGAAAAACTTAATAAAGTAGCTTTAGAAACTATTCCAGCTGATGTTACAAATGAAAAATCACCAACTTTTTTGACCATATTAGCAAAAACAAAAAAACCGCCTCAAGTTTTACACAAGAGACGGTTTCAGTTTTTAGAAAAATAACTTATTTTTTGATGATATTCTTCACGGTAATTATATTTCCATTTTTGATATTCAGGATATACATTCCGGAAGGCAATTGATCTAAATACATTACTTCTGTAGTACTTTTCAAAGTTTGAGACAGTACTTTCATTCCTATCGAATTATAAAGTTCAAGTGTAGCACCGCTTTGGACTTCATTCACTTTTACATTCAATACACTGGTAACAGGATTAGGATAAACGCTGATATTTTCAGTAGCATTTTCATCACTAATTAAAACTTTTTCAGTTTCTTTGCTTGACAAATAACTGCAAGAACCCAGTTTATCGCCATGATTCAAATGCGATTGTACCGAATTAGTACTCACACAAATTTCCTGTCCATTATGGCAGATCATAACTTTGTCACCAGAGTTACCACATTGTACATTTAAAGTGTTAACCACAATAGATGCTGTAGTCTGACAACCTTTAGAGTCAGTCACTACCACCGTATAGGTGCCAGCTGCTGAAGCTACAATGGATTTTGTTGTATGGTTGGTATTCCACTTATAAGAATATGGAGCTGTTCCTCCTGCTGGAGTTGCGCTAATACTTAATGATGTTGGTCCATATCCAATATAAATAGTGTTTTTATCATCAACAGCAGCATTAAGAGCATACACATTTGGAATAGTTGCCGTTAATTGAACTGCATTAGTGTCATCACAATCTGTGTTGTTAGCTACCCCACAAGCTACAGAATTACCTGCACCGAAGCCATCACCATCATTATCGGCATATAACAATTTACTATCATCGCAGTCAAAATTATTTGTAGCATAACCTTCAGGAGCAGTAGATGAACATAACATTGCTGTTGTAGTCGATCCAAAACCGTCTTTGTCTGCATCTACATAGTACTGAATTGGCTGATGAACAGTCGCGTCATTATCATTACAATCGGTATTGTTGGTAGCATAACCTTCAGTGGCTACTGACGAACATAACATTACTGTTGTAGTTGATCCAAATCCATCCTTGTCGGCATCTACATAGTACTGAATTGGTTGATGAACAGTCGCATCATTATCATTACAATCGGTATTGTTTGTAGCATAACCTTCAGTGGCTACTGACGAACATAACATTGCTGTTGTAGTTGATCCAAATCCATCCTTGTCGGCATCTACATAATATTGAATTGGCTGATGAACAGTCGCATCATTATCATTACAATCGGTATTGTTGGTAGTATAACCTTCAGTGGCTACTGACGAACATAACATTGCTGTTGTAGTTGATCCAAATCCATCCTTGTCGGCATCTACATAATATTGAATTGGCTGATGAACAGTAGCATCGATATCATTACAATCGGTGTTGTTGGTAGTATAACCTTCAGTGGCTACTGACGAACATAACATTGCTGTTGTAGTTGATCCAAATCCATCCTTGTCGGCATCAACATAATATTGAATTGGCTGATGAACAGTCGCATCGCTATCATTACAATCAGTATTGTTGATAGCATAACCTTCAGGAACAATATTTACTGAAAATAAAGCACTGGTAGTTGAACCAAAACCATCATGATCGGTATCTAAATAATACGTCTTATTAACGGTTAGCGGTTTTGCAACTGAAGTTGCAGCATTGTAGCTGTCATTTCCCGCTTGTGATGCTGTGATTACAGCAGAACCTGCGGCTATAATATGAATTTTGTTATCCACAATTGTTGCTACAGCCGTGTTTGAGCTGCTATATGTTACAGGAAGTCCTGAAGAGGCAACAGCTCCAGCATCAAAATCAGCATCGCTAATCAATTTAGCTGGAATTGCAGCAAAATCAATAGTCTGTCCTTTTTTTACTACTGTCAAAACTTGTGTTAGCGTTTGTGCAGCATTGTAATCTGTATTTCCTGCCTGCGAAGCGGTAATAGTTGAGGTTCCAGGAGCAACAATATGCACTTTTCCATCTACGATACTCGCTACAGCATTATCTGAACTGGTATAACTAATTGCCAGTCCTGAAGTTGCTGTTGCTGGAGAAAAATCAGCAGTACCCATTTCTTTTTGTAAAGTTGATGCAAGGGTAATGGACTGGTTTAACTTAGCAGTTTCAGCAATTTCTGTAGCACTTAATGCTTTACTATAAATCTTAAAATCATCAATTGAACCTTTGTACATATTGTCATTAAACTGTGATTTACCCAAATAGTTTTGATTGGTACTACCTATTGTAGACGGTTTAATTGTTACACCAGTATTAGTAGCTACCAAAGCTCCATTAATGTACATACGACAGGTGCTTCCTGACTGTGTAATTGCAAAATGAGTCCAAGTGTTCAGCGGTAGGGTATAGGTAGCAGTTACTTGTTGTTCTGAACCACCGTTTCTAATAGCATAACGCATAAGGTTAGTCCCTGCCTGAATTGTCAAAAACATATACTTGACAGGTGATGTAGCGCTGATACCAAAATCAAATACACGCATCCAGGCTGCCTTCGCATCCATTCTTACCCATGTTGAAATGGTAAAATCATTTAGTGTGCTGACAATTCCAGTTGGCAACGTAGCATAAGCATTGGCTGTTCCATCCAGTTTAAGAGACTGGCTGTATTTGCCTGTATCTCTAGTCGCTGTGGCTGCCAATGTTCCATGGTTAGCTCCCCAGCTGTCGATACCTCGAGTTCCATTTGTTTCGTCAAATTTCAGGTAAGTAACTTGACCAAGATTTGGCGTTGCAACTACTTCTGTACTCGAAGAATTTTCTGTAGTACCGTCAACAGAAGAAACTACATAGTAATAAGAAGTTCCATTAGTAACAGCTGTATCGGTAAATTTTGTACCCGCAGTATTTCCAATAGTAGTATAAGGTCCACCAGAAGTAGTAGAACGTTTTATGTTATAGTTGAAATTCTGGATAGCATCCCATTCGATGGTGTTTTTAGCATCACCAGACGCCACGATAACATTGCTTACTACATTATTTTGTACTGTTAAAGTTATTATTTGTGAACCTGTATTGCTACCGTTAGTAGCAGTTAAGGTTACTGAAAAAGTACCAAATTGTGTTGGAGTACCAGATATTATTCCTGTAACACTGTCAACGCTTAAACCAGCAGGTAAACCAGTTGCAGTAAAATTACTTAGTGTTTTGTTACTAATGGTATAAGTAAATGGTTTGCCAATTAAAGTAGTAAGTTGCGTATCATTTGTAATAACAACTGTTAAAACTTTTGATTGTGATGCTGCCGGCCAGTATACGCTATTTCCTGCTTGAGAAGCAGTGATAGTTGTAGATCCGGTAGAAACAACATGAACTTTACCGTTTACAATGGTTGCCACAGATTCATTTGAACTGCTGTACGTTACCGGAAGACCTGAAGTAGTGGTTGCAGCAGGATCAAAATCGTCATCCCCAAATGTTTTTTGCGCAATTGAATTCAGTGTTATGGTTTGGTTTTGATAAGCTCCTGCAATTTCGGATGCACTTAAAGCTCTGCTATATATCTTAAATTCATCAATTGCACCTTTAAACATAGGGTCGGCCCATTGAGATTTACCCAGATAATTCTGGTTCATACTGCCTATTGTTGAAGGGTAAATTGAAAGGCTGGTAGTGGCAACTAATGCCCCGTTAATGTACATGCTACAGGTATTACCTGACTGTGTAATTGCAAAATGTGTCCAGGTATTTAGAGGGACGGCGTAATTATACGTTATACCCACATCTGATGAGCCTCCGTTTTTAACTGCAAAACGAACCTGACCTGCGGTTCCTGTTTGTACGGATAAAAACATGTACTTAGATGTTCCTGTTCCAAAGTCAAATACACGCATCCAGTTCGCCAAAGCATCCATTTTTACCCATGAGGATATAGTATAATCGGATAATGTACTTACTATATCGGCTGGAAGGGTAGCATAAGAAGTAGCGGTTCCGTCTAGTTTTAGGGCTTGTCCATTTCTGCCCTCACTGCGACTTGCAGTAGTGTTTAATGTACCGTGATTGGCACCCCAACTATCAATGCTACGTGTTCCAGTTAATTCGTCAAATTTCAAGTAAGTAACTTGCCCGATATTTGGAGTTGCTTTTACTTCAGTACTGTTAGGATTTTCGCCCGTACTGTCAATTGAAGACACTACATAATAATAAGCAGTTCCGTTAGTGATATTAGTATCAGTAAATTTTGATCCCGTAACAGTTCCAACAGTAGTATAAGGTCCTCCTGAAGTTGTCGAACGTTTTACATTATAGCTAAAGTCCAAAATAGGGTTCCATTCGATGATGTTTTTAGCATCACCAGCCGCTACTATTAGACCATCAACTACAGTATTTAATACTTTTAATGATAAAATTTTAGTATTAGATGCAGTTTCATTTGAAGCAGTAAGTGTAACAGAAAAAATTCCTTGTACTGTTGGAGTTCCTGAAATTATACCAGTAGTAGTATCTATGCTTAAACCAACAGGTAATCCAGTAGCGTTAAAGCTGGTTGGTGATTTGATAGCTGTAATAGTATAAGAGAACGGTTTTCCAATAAGTGTAGTTTGCTCTAACGTACTTGTAATTGCAACAGTTACAGTACGGTCATCTAGTAGTACCACATCGTTACCCGTACCTCCTATGTAAGTAATACGGAAATCATAACCACCTATTTTTACAAGAGACATTTCAGGTAAATTTTTAAAAGTACCATTAATAGCAAGTGTTCCTGTATTGTCTATTATTGTATAATTTGTTCCTGTAGTCAATGTACCCGCAATGCTGATTGGAGCTAAAACAGTATTGTTAAGTAAGTTTACACTAGTGGCTTTAATTTGATCACCAGTAGCTGTACCCAGATTAATTTCCGGAGTATAGGTAGCATCCGCTTTTAAAGAAAGAGCACCAACACTTAAAGTACCAACTTTTAAAAATCCAGGTTCTAATATAGCACCTACTCCGCTACCAGTTCCAAGAGTTGCTGATGACTGAGTTTGTCCGAAACCTCCCAGTGCACCTTCTTCTATAATTATTGGACTAACAAATACCCCAGTTGTTCCATTATTGTTTATCAATAATTTTCCTTTTTTTACAGTAGTAGTTCCGGTGTAGGCCTGGTTTCCCCACATTTCTAAAGTGCCTGTACCTACCTTTTCAACGCTTAGATTAGTGCCATTACCGTTAATGGTCCCGCCATAACTGGAATACGTATTGAGGGCACCAATACTGATGACTGGCGCACCGCCCCCATCGGCACGGATATAACCACGACCGTTAAGAGCACCAAAGTTTAGCGTTCCAGTTGCAAAACCGATGCCCTGACAATCAATCCCATTGGCATCCAACAACCAGGTTGCGTTTGCACTTCCTGACTGCGGAATTCCGAAACGTATCCTTTGTTTACCACTTCTCAGTTTAGAGATAAAAGTTCCTGTAAATTGACTATTATCGCCTAGGAGATTAAGTCCGGCATAATCATTTCCGTCATGTTCCAGTGTTCCACTACCTAATAGTTTTCCGTAAAGAGTTATTGCATAAACATCTTCATACATAAAACTTCTGTTTTCAGGCAGCACTTCTATGTCATTATACAATTTGAGCTCGGCTGTTGGTGGAGCCTGCAGTTTTCCGCCATTGAGTTGGATCTTGCCAACTCCGAAAGGACCTGCTGTAGGATTACTTGGAGTTCCTGTTCCTAATCCCGATGCAGTTACAGTACCGCTCCTAATAATTGTGTTTCCTGAATAAGTGCTATTGCTTCCATTGATGTATAAAATACCTGATCCGGATTTCATTAAGGAACCGGTACCACTTATCATACCCTCTAAAGCTGTATTACCAACTGTATTAACATTAAGTTGGTCAGTTAACAGTAGTGGAGTAGTTAAAGTTTGAGTACTTGATGAATTGTTTACAAGATCATTCTTTAGATTTAAACCATTCCCTGAAATAGTATAGGCATCAGCTTCGGATTCGAATTGAAGTCTTGAAACTATCAGGTCATTTATATCGTTGTTTACAATTGAATCAGTAGTTGCCTTGAAGGTTAATATGGCAGGGTTTACCGGAAGAGTATTTTCAACCCAGTTAGTTGCCAGATTAAATGAATTGCTAAGAGGCGTTGGACTCCATACCGAAGAATTTGCGCCCGGTACACCAAAGGCTTCTGCAGAATTGCCACTTTCCTGTGTAGCTCCTAAAGAAGAAACCACATAGTAATAGGGATTACCACTGGTAACATTTGTGTCCTCATAGCTGTTAGTGCTAACAGTTGCAATCGTTGTATAAGGACCACCACTTACGGTACCACGTTTTACTTTGTATGAAGAAGCGCCTAAAGCAGTATCCCATGTTAGGCTGATACGGTCATTATGATTAGTTGATACAGGACGTCCCGGAATTGCAGGAGGAACTGACTCAAAAACTTCATTAGAAATCCCGCTTTCTTGCTCTCCTGTAAGAGCCGTAATTACATAATAGTTATTCACTTCAGGTGTAGGACTTACATCTGTAAAAGTGGTTCCCGTAATACCTGTCTGGATAGTTGTATAGGGACCACCCGGTGTTAGCGAACGTTTCACGGAATAACTGGTAGCATTAGCTGAAGCTGTCCAGTTAAGTTTAATTTGTGTAGTATTAATAATCGATGCTATTGCTGAAGTTGGAGCTGCAGGTGCTTCACTATTAATCACTTTAAGGATTAAAGTGGCTGCGCCTGTTCCATTGGCATTGGTAGCTGTTATGGTAACTTCGCTTTGTCCTAACTCCGTAGCTGTACCTGAAATAATTCCGGTAGCTGTATCAATACTAAGTCCTGCAGGCAAACCGCTGGCACTGTAAGATGATGGAGAGGCATTGGCTATGATGCTGTAAGTGAAAGGCGAACCAATGGTAGCTGTGGCTGTGGTAGCACTGCTAATTTCTGGAGATCCGGTTGGTGCGGTTTGACTATAGGCTACATTGCTGAATGTAGCAGTATTTTGTGCTGATGTATTATTAGAAAGGGTATAAAATCCCGCATACAAATTAGTTGGGAAACCAGTAGGTGAATACCAGCAACCATCATTAGTCCAGTGAACACCATCCTGCGAATGATATACAAATATACGGGTGTTAACACGTTCAATTTTTAACCACCAGGGAGCTTTGGGTTGCCAATGTCTTCCGGCACCGCCTGTAGCGTTAAGAAAAAGATCCCAGTATGCAGAACCGGGCGCCAGTGATTCACGTAACATCACACCGCAGCCTCCTGTAGTGAGCGACATATTGTCCACTTTTACTACCAGACCGGCATCACCACTAACTTTTTTGAAATTGAAACTAAAAGCAGTGCTAGTGGAAGTTCCGGCGGCTTTAAGCGTCCATATTCCATTATTGAACGAAGCACTGCTTGCCATTCCTGTATTACCGATATCTATATTGGTCAGGTTACTTACCGGCTGCACGTGATCGGCAGGATAATAAACAGGTGGCAAACTAACCGCTGTAGAAGTATCCGAAGATTTTAAATATAAAAAATCGCCACCTGCACCACCCAAAGCAGCTCGCATCCTGTCGGTTTCAGGGGTTGGGATTCCTTTACGTACATTATAAGCACTATAGATTAGATTGGTCATGTCGCCTGCTCTTGCTCCGGGTTGAATTCCCCAGCTGGTCCAATAACTGGCATAACCTCCAAAGGGGATGTAGGTCATTGAAGCTCCGTCAAAGGCATATTTATGGTATAATTCGCCGATAGCCAATACTCGATTGTCCAACTCGGAAAACATATCTATGTTTTGTTTGTAGGCAACTTCAGCACCCCAGGCCAAAGCTGCAGCTTGTACACGCCAGTGGTCGTCGCGGCCAGTATCTCCCACTTCTCCATTAGGCAGTGAGTTGCGCATACCTCCTCCGGCATCCATTCTGTAAACTTCAATCGCCTGATTGAATTTAGTGGCATCATTACAAAAAATGGATGCCCCCAGAGCAATTTTAAGTTGAAGTGCTCCTTTGTTCTGGTCGCGTAATGGATAAGGTACCCATGAAGTAGGAAATAATACTTCGGAAAAATACTTTTCTACGTGATCCGTATTGGCCTGAGTCCATCCTGGATAAGTATAACGAAGTATTTCTGCACCAATAGACCAGTGCTGGGCATAATCGCCAATATCCAGCATAGATTCATTGCCGCCCCAGCTGGTATTGGTTACTGCCCAGCCATCAAGTATGCTGGTAGCTTTTTGGGCGTAAGCCACATTACCGGTAAAAACATACATAAATGCCAGATTGTGAACAGCAATCATATCATTTATCCATGTGGTGTTATTTAAGTTTGGGGCACGGCTTACTGTTGCCTGCGGTGATCCAACATAACTTAATTGTGAATGACTATCATTCTTAAAAGTATTATAAGCTGAAAGCCAGGGTTCTTTTGTAATGTTAACCTTTAGCTGATCCAGATCTGCCTGATTAAAGGCAATACCCGGATGTACAAACGTTTGTTGTGCTGAAATCTGCTGGGTAAAACAGAGAATCAGAAACAAAATTCCATACATGAAAAGGGAGTAAAATTTTTTCATTGATTTGTTTTTAGATATAATTTTTTGTGGTATTTATACAACTTAACCTTAGGTCTTTTTTTATATAAAGAAAAAAGATAGGAGGCTGTATTTTAGGATCGTTTAGAGAAATACAAAATAGTAGTGTTGGATTCAATTGTATTCTTTTAAGTATGCTTGCTCTTGATATTGTATTAACATAATGGCAAGTTTGTTTAGGTTTTATATTTCTTATTCTGTCATAGGCAATTTTTTTTTATGTTTATATTTTTAAAAGACTATGTGTCAATCTTGTCTTTAGTAACCAAACAAAATTATTGCTTTAAAACCATTTAACTGTTCTGAACCATGCTGATGTAATTGTGTTTTTTTGTTGTTTTTTAATAATAAAAAAATATTTAATGTAATTTTATATGTAATTGATTGTTAATTTGAAAAATATTATTGTGTTTGGAAATAGTTTTTAATATGTTTTTTATAATAGAGAAGCTGTAGTTAAGAAAGAGGATAATTAAGGAAATCAGAATTTTTCAAGAAGATATTTAAATTAAATAAATAAGCCGTTTCAAGATTATCATGCTCTTGAAACGGCTTTTGTTTAAGGTAATGCTGAGTTTATTATTTTATAAAAACTTTAGCAGAATATTGATTATTCAAAATTAAGATATAAATACCATTAACTAGAGGCTGATTTAAAACCACATCGATAGTGCCAGTATTATTTTTAATTGATTTTAAGTAAACAGTTCGTCCTGCAAAATCAACTAATTTTACTTGTACTTCTTTTCCAATTAATTCAGTATTGGTTGCAATAGAAAATCGATTATTCACCACGGGGTTAGGATAAATAACAGTATTTTTTATTATCACATCATTGTTTGTTGATAAGTCATCTTTAATAGTGTTATTGTCCTTTTTTTGAGTAAGCTGATTTTGTTCTGCAACTATTTCTGTTGCACTTAATGCCCTACTATATATTTTAAATTTATCAATAGATCCTTTAAACATATTGTCATTAAACTGTGATTTTCCCAGATAATTCAAGTTAGTACTACCAATAGTTGATGGCTTAATAGTAACACCAGTATTAGAAGCAACGGCAGTTCCATTGATATACAAAGTACAAGTATTTCCGGATTGTGTAATGGCAAAATGCGTCCAGGTATTCAACGGCAGAGTATAAGTAAAGCTAACCTGTTGCTCCGATCCTCCATTCTTAATGGCATAACGCATAATATTAGCAGTTCCGGCCTGAATGGTTAAAAACATATATTTACTCGTTCCTGTACCAAAGTCAAATACCCTCATCCAGTTAGCTTTAACATCCATTCTTACCCATGTGGATATGGTAAAGTCGTTTAGCGTACTTACAATACCGGTTGGCAAAGTGGCATAAGAGGTTGAAGTGCCGTCCAGCTTAAGCGCTGTGCCCGAAAGGCCGGCATCTCGGGTTGCTGTTGCCTGTAAAGTAGCATGGCTTGCTCCCCAACTGTCAATAGCTCTCGTTCCACTTGCCTCATCAAATTTCAGGTAAGTAATTTGCCCGGTATTGGGTGTTGCTGTTACTTCCGCACTATTAGGGTTTTCGCCAAGCGAATTGTTGACAGAAATTACATAGTAATACGTACTTCCATTACTTACATTGGTATCCGTAAATGTGGTACCGGAAGTGGTTCCGATGCTTGTATAAGTTCCACCTGAAGTAGTGGAGCGTTTAATATTGTAACTGAAATTCTGGATAGCATCCCATTCAATGATATTTTTAGCATCACCTGAAGCAACTATAAGATTGTTTACAATAGTATATACTGTCACAGTAATATTTTGTGAACCAGAAATGCTGCCGTTGGAAGAGGTTAAAGCCACAGAAAAAGTACCATATTCAGTAGGAATACCAGATATTACACCAGTACTGGTATTTAAACTTAAACCGGCAGGCAGTCCAGTTGCCGTTAAATTATTTAATGATGAATTATTGGTAATGGTATAGGTAAACGGAGTGCCCATTACAGCAGTCGGTGCAGTATTATTGGTGATGACAACCGCTAAAACCTGTGTTTGTGATGGAGCTGCTGCATAAGTATTATTTCCGGCTTGCGAAGCAGTAATTGTTGCAGTTCCGGTGCCAAGAATATGAATTTTACCATTTACTATACTTGCGACTGATCCATTGGAACTGGTGTAGTTTACTGTAAGGCCTGAAGAAGCGGTAGCTAAAGGATCAAAATCGGCATCTCCAAGTAGTTTGGTTTCAATTGCGGCAAAATTAATTGTTTGTGATTGTTTAACAACCGTTAAAACCTGTGTTTGTGATGGAGCTGCTGCATAAATATTATCCCCAGCCTGTGTAGCAGTAATAGTTGCAGTTCCGGCAGCAAGGATATGAATGTTACCATTAACGATACTTGCAACGGATTCATCCGAACTCGTGTATATTACCGCAAGGCCTGAAGAAGCGGTAGCAGAAGGATTAAAATCTGCGTCTCCAATTGTTTTCGTTCCAATTGCGGCAAAACTAATTGTCTGCGCTTGTTTAACAACCGTTAAAACTTGCGTTTGTGATGGGGCTGCTGCGTAAACATTATCTCCAGCCTGCGAAGCAGTAATAGTTGCAGTTCCGGCAGCAAGAATATGAACTTTACCATTAACGATGCTTGCAACGGATTCATCCGAACTGCTGTAGGCTACTGCAAGGCCTGAAGAAGCGGTAGCAGAAGGATCAAAATCTGCGTCTCCAATTGTTTTCGTTCCAATTGCGGCAAAACTAATAGTTTGATCTTTCTTAACAATTGTTAAAACTTGTGTTTGTGATGGGGCTTGCCAGTAAATTTCATTTCCATCCTGTGTAGCAGTAATGGTTGCAGTTCCGGCAGCTAGAATATGAACCTTACCATTAACGATGCTTGCAACCGACTCATTCGAACTGCTGTAGGTTACCGGAAGAGCTGAAGAAACGGTAGCAGGTTCAAAATCAGCATCTCCCATTGCTTTTTGTGCAGTAGCAGCCAAAGTTATGGTTTGGCTTAAGTGACTAGCAGCAATTTCAGATGCACTTAAAGCCCTGTTGAAGATCTTAAACTCATCAATAGAACCTTTAAACAAAGGATCGCTAAACTGCGATTTACCCAGATAATTTAAAGTAGTGCTTCCTATCGTAGAAGGCTTGATAGTTACGCCGGTATTGGTAGCAACTAAAGCCCCATTAATATACATACTACAGGTATTTCCAGATTGGGTAATAGCAAAATGCGTCCAGGTATTCAATGGCAGGGTATAAGTAAAGCTCAGCTGTTGCTCTGATCCTCCATTTTTAATAGCATAACGCATCACATTGGCGCCTCCTGCCTGGATGGATAAAAACATATACTTGCTGGTGCCGGTACCGAAGTCGAATACCCGCATCCAGTTAGATTTAACATCCATTTTTACCCAGGTAGATATGGTAAAGTCGGTTAGCGTACTTACAATACCTGTTGGCAAGGTAGCATAAGAGGTAGAAGTACCATCCAGCTTAAGCGCAGATCCTCCACGACCGGTATCACGCGTTGCTGTTGCCTGCAAAGTAGCGTGATTAGTTCCCCAGGTGTCTGTTGCCTGAGTTCCGCTTGCCTCATTAAATTTATAGTAGGTTTGGCCTATGGCACGTGCGTCCATTAAAACCACATCGTTTCCATCACCTCCTACATAGGTAATGATGAAGCTATAACCGCCTACTGTAATCGAAGCCCATTCTGGTAAGCCATTAAATGTTCCAGTTATTGCTCCTGTTCCTGTATTGTTAATTATGGTATAATAGGTTCCGAAAGGCAAGGTTCCGGCAATGCTAATTGGAGTTAAAAGAGGACTGTTTGTTAGAGTTACACTCGTGGCTTTAATTTGATCTCCAATAGCTGTACCCAAATTTATTTCTGGGGTATAAGTAGCATCTGCTTTTAATGTAAGAGCACCAACACTTAAGGTACCAATGGTTAAAAAACCGGGTTCTAATATGGCACCTGCACCGCTACCAGTTCCAAGAGTTGCCGAAGCCTGAGTTAAACCGAAGCCTCCCAAAGCACCTTCTTCTACAATTATTGGACTAATAAAAACGCCACTGGTTCCATTATTGTTTATTAACAATTTTCCTTTTTTCACGGTAGTAGTTCCGCTGTAGGCTTGATTTCCCCACATTTCTAAAGTACCTGTACCTACCTTTTCAACGGTCAGATTGGTGCCATTACCGTTAATGGTTCCGCCATAGCTGGAATACGTATTCAGGGCACCAATGCTGATAACTGGTGCACCGCCCCCGTCAGCACGAATATAACCACGTCCGTTAAGGGCACCAAAATTTAATGTCCCGCTTGCAAAGCCTATACCTTGGCAATCAATCCCATTGGCATCTAATAACCAGGTTGCCTTTGCACTTCCGGAATTGGGAATTCCAAAGCGTATCCTTTGTTTACCACTTCTCAATTTAGAGATGAAAGTTCCTGTAAATTCGCTGTTGTCGCCCAAGAGATTAAGGCCGGCATAATCATTTCCGTCATGTTCTACGGTTCCACTACCTAATAATTTTCCACGAAGCGTTATGGAATTAACATCTTCATACATATAGCTTCTGTTTCCAAGCAGCACTTCTATGTCGTTATACAGGTTTAAATCGCCTCCGGCAGTAGCCTGTAGCGAACCTCCGTTCAAAATGATTTTACCAATTCCTAAAGGTCCGGCGGTAGGGGTGCTTGGTGTTCCAGTACCCAAGCCGGCTGCGGCAAGAATACCGCTCTTAATTATTGTATTTCCCGAATAAGAGTTATTATTTCCTATGATGTACAAATTAGATGCTCCTGATTTTGTTACTACCCCAGTGCCACTAATTCCTCCATTTAAAACTACATTATTGGTTGCTGTATTAATATTTAACGGGTCTGTTAGTATTAGGGGAGTAGTTAAAGTTTGGCTTGATGATGAGTTGTTAATCAGATCGTTCTTAAGCGTTAAAGAATTACCTGAAATAGTATAGGCATTTGCATCTGATGCAAATTGAATTCTTGAAGCTACCAAACCGTTGATATCGTTCACTACAATTGAATCGCTGGTTGCGCCCAGTGTCAAAATTGCCGGGTTTACCGGGAGGGCATTTTCAAGCCAGTTGGCAGCCAAATTCAGATTCGTGCTAACTGGAGTAGGATTCCAGGTTCTGGTACTGGCTCCGGGTACGCCAAATGCTTCGGTTGAATTAGCGCTTTCAAGGGTATTACCCATAGAAGATACTACATAATAATAAGGACTTCCACTGCTAACGTTGGTATCTGTATAACTGGTAGTTGAAACAGTTGCCAAGGTTGTGTATGGGCCTCCGCTTACGGTTCCTCGTTTTACTTTATAGGTAACTGCCCCAGAAGCTGTATTCCAGCTCAAACCAATTGAGTTACTATTATTAACTACAATAGGCATAGATGGCACGGCAGGTGGTACCGAGGCGGAAACTACATTGGAGTTACCACTTTCTAAAGTTCCTGCCAGGGCAGTTACCACATAGTAATTGCTAACCTCTGGCTGTGGACTTGCATCAATAAACGATGTTCCGATGATGCCTGTTTGTATAGCAGTAAATGGACCGCTGGAAGAAAGGGATCTTTTAACCGTGTAGCTGCTGGCGTTAGTTACCGCAGGCCATGAAATACTGATACGGGTAACGTTATTTACAGCCGCAGTTACTCCTGACGGAGCTGCAGGAGCTGTGTTGTTGTTTATATTTAAAATCAAAGTGGCTGTGCCTGTTCCGCTGGCATTAGTAGTACCCAAAGTAACCACTGATTGCCCTATTGCCGTTGGAGTGCCGGAAATAACCCCGGTAGACGTATTGATGCTTAATCCTGCAGGCAATCCGCTGGCACTGTAAGAAGATGGACTGGCACTGGCAATGATGCTATAACTGAAAGACGCACCTAGGGTAGCTGTAGTCGTGGTAGCACTGCTAATCTCTGGTGATCCCGTTGGGGCAGTTTGACTATAGGCTACATTACTAAATGTTGCAGTATTCTGCGCCGATGTATTATTAGAGATGGTATAAAACCCTGCATACAAATTAGTTGGGAAACCAGTGGCAGAATACCAGCAACTAAGATTAGTCCAATTTATACCATCCTGCGAATGATAGGTGAATATGCGGGTGCCTACACGTTCAATTTTTAACCACCAGGGGGCTTTGGGCTGCCAATGCTTACCGACTCCGCCGTTAGCGCCAAGATAAATATCCCAGAATGCAGAACCGGGCGCTAGAGATTCGCGTAACATGACTCCAGAACCTCCGGTAGTTAGCGACATATTATCCACTTTTACTACCAGACCGGTATCACCACTAACTTTTTTGAAATTAAAACTAAAAGCAGTACTGGTAGAAGTTCCAGCACCTTTAAGAGTCCAAATCCCATTACTGCATGAAGCGCTGCCTGCCAGTCCGGTATTGCCGATATCTATATTGGTCAAGTTGCTCACTGGTTGCACATGATCGGCAGGATAATACACGGGAGACAAACTAACTGCGGTAGAAGTATCCGAGGATTTTAGATACAAGAAATCACCACCGGCACCGCCCAAAGCAGCCCTCATCCTGTCGGTTTGAGGGGTTGCTATTCCTTTACGCACATTATAGGCACTGTAGATAAGATTGGTCATGTCTCCAGCTCTAGCTCCGGGCTGAATTCCCCAATTAGTCCAATAACTGGCATAACCTCCAAAGGGAACATAGGTCATTGTAGCTCCGTCAAAGGCATATTTATGATACAGTTCTCCGATAGCCAATACTCGATTGTCCAATTCGGCAAACATGTCTACATTTTGTTTGTAGGCAACTTCTGCACCCCAGGCCAGAGCTGCAGCCTGCACACGCCAGTGGTCATCACGGCCTGTGTCTCCAACTTCACCGTTAGGCAGTGAGTTACGCATACCTCCACCAGCGTCCATTCTGTAAACTTCAATGGCTTGATTAAATTTGGTAACATCGTTGCAAAATATGGCTGCGCCAAGCGCGATTTTAAGTTGAAGAGCTCCTTTGTTCTGGTCGCGTAATGGATAAGGTACCCAGGAAGTAGGGAATAACACCTGAGAAAAATAGTTTTCTACATGGTCTGTATTTGCCTGAGTCCAGCCGGGATAAGTATATCTTAGTATTTCGGCACCTGTGGCCCAGTATTGGGCATAGTCTCCAATGTCCAGCATGGATTCGTTACCTTCCCATACAGTATTGGTTACAGCCCATCCATCAAGTATGCTGGTTGCTTTTT
Source organism: Flavobacterium sufflavum (assembly GCF_004016525.1). Taxonomy (GTDB): domain Bacteria; phylum Bacteroidota; class Bacteroidia; order Flavobacteriales; family Flavobacteriaceae; genus Flavobacterium; species Flavobacterium sufflavum. The sequence continues at coordinate 16,358 of NZ_SACJ01000014.1, read as the reverse complement.
GGGCATAAGCAGTATCACCGGTAAACCACCACATAAATGCTAGGTTATGTATAGCAAGCATATCGCTTTTCCATTGTTCATTGTTCAGGTTTGGAGCACGGCTTACGGTTGCCTGTGGTGTACCAGGAGTGTAACTTAGTTTGGAATGGCTGTCATTCTTAAATGCATTGTAAGCCGAAAGCCAGGGCTCTTGGGTAATGTTCGCTTTCAACTGATTCAAATCAGCCAGGGTAAAAGGGATACCCGGATGTACGAATGTTTGTTGTGCTAAAATCCGCTGGGTAAATCCGAGAATCAGCAACAAAGTTCCAAAAATAAAAATGGAGTAGGTTTTTTTCATTTAAATATGGTTTTGAGGTTAAATACAATTTGTCGTTATAGTATGTCTTTCTTTAAAATTGGTTCTTTTTTTTATTTTAAGAAACTATATATCAATACTATATTGAATTCAAACAAAAATATTGTATTAAAATGACCTAACTGTTCTGAACCATACTGATGTAATTGTGTTTTTTGTTGTTTTTTAATAATAAAAAAACGCTTAATGTAATTTTAAGTGTAATTTATTGTTAATTTTTTAAGTGAATATGAAATTGAGAGCTATTGTTTTAATACTGATTTAGCTAAAGGAAAAGACAATCTTCAAAAAAAGTTACCTGATTTGAAGTCTTATTTTATGAAAATTAGAATCAGTACAAAAAAACAGGAAATCATCTCGATTTCCTGTTTTTTAACTAACGATTAGTTACTCCTTATTAGGTTGTTTATAAATTTTATTTAATAGTTTTAGTTGGTATGTTCCTGACGGATTATTTTTCCGTTTTTTGATTCTTTTACTGAAAACCTGTGTAGTTCGTTTTTTACATTCCAGATTTTGAATAACAATTCTCAATTCCAGAAAGAGCTCACTAAACCTAAAACTAAGAATCAGATTAAATTACATATTTTTCTTATTTATTTAATTGTATAACTAGTTGTTAAATAGTGTTTTGTGTGTTTTTATCTGTTTAAAGTGTGTTTTTAACAAACAGTTCAGAACAGTTGTGCTGAAATAAAATTATAATTTGCTAACAGTTTAAAAATCCTGTTAAATTTTAATCATAACAAGCAAATTGAAAATAATGTTCAAAACAACTATTCTATTGTCCAATTTATCAAGGATTTTACTTGTCATTATCATTATAGCAGGACTAGTCAATACCGAATATTTTTATAGTTCCACTTCTGCCGCTTATTATGGGTTCTGTATAACTGTTTTGTTTTTTGCAATTACTCCATATCATTTTCAAATAACTAATAATCGGACTGTTACATTTAAAATACCTCTTCTTTTATTTGGATTATGCTGTTTCTATGTCCTAATACATTATTTCACCAATACTGGAACACTCGTTTTTACGATTTATAGTGTTGCTCTTTATTTTTTGCTTCTTAAAGCAACCACACTTTTTAGTTCTCCAAACTTCAAATTCAAACTATTTTTTGTCAGCATTGCTGGAATTGCAATGGGGGAATCAATGTATTGCATTGGACAGTTTTTTGGAGGATTCAAAAGTCAAAGCAAACTCTTTGCTGTTACAGGTAGTTGGAATAATCCTAATGTTACTGCCATCTTTTTAGCCTTGACAGTTCCTGTGTTCTTGAATTTATTTCAGGATAAATACAAAAAAATAGTACTGACTGGTTTTCTTTCTGTGCTAATCTCCTTATTATTACTCAAATGCAGAGCCGCTTTTATTGGCACTGTTTTATCAATCATTGTTTTCTATGGTTTAGAATATCAATTTATTAATTGGGTCAAAAACAAGAAAAACAACACTTCCGCTAAAGCATTACTGATTCTGGGTTTGTTGATTATTATTCCATTAAGTTCCCAATTGTATAACGCCAAAAAAGATTCGGCTGATGGGAGAAAATTTATTTGGAAGGTATCTGCAATTATGGCATTTGAAAGACCGGTAACAGGTTATGGCTATGGCTCTTTTGAAAAAGAATACAATTTATACCAGGCCAATTATATTCAAAATGATAAAGCAACTGCCGAAGAAGTAGCCAATGCAGGTCCTGTAATTATGCCTCATAATGAGTTAATTCAAAATGTAGTCGAAGGGGGAATTATTGGTTTAATATTGATTTCACTTTTTTTTGGTTCGCTTCTTTTTGCTGTAAAGCAAAAAAACAGAACAGAACAAAAAAAACTGAATACTGAAGCTGTTTCTCAAGCAAAAAACAGTGTATTCCATTTAGCTTATGCAGGAGTTGTATCTTTTATAGGGATGTCGATGGTTAATTCTACCATTCAGATTGTGCCTATAATGTGTTTGTTAATCATTTATGCCGCTATTGTTTGCAGCACATTAAACCCGATAGAAATTCCCCGATTCCTTTCATTTGTCAGAAGAAGCAAAGCCTTTTCTATTGCTTCTAAAACTGTAATTATTGCTATTAGTGTGTATTTGTTATACCTGCTTTTAGGAATGGCTACGGCAGACAGAAAAAACAAAGAAGCAAAACTCCTAAAAGAAGCTGGACATTATGAGCAATCCCTTCAAATTATGCCTGATTTAGAACCCTATCTAAAAGAAGACAGCCATTATTGGGATAACTATGGTCATATCTACTTTAAAGCACAAAAATTTCAAGAAGCAATAATTTGTTTCAAAAAGGCAAAGGCATTGAGCACCTTACCAGAATTTTATATGGGAGCAGGAATTTGTTATGAAAAACTACATCAATATCCAAAAGTAATTCAACAATACGAAACATTGATTGCCTTATATCCTTCCAAATTTTTATATCGGATGCTGTTACTGGAAACTTATTTTAAGAATAAAAACTTCTCTAAAGCTATTTTTCTGGCTCAGGAAATTATCCAAATGAAACCAAAAATTCCATCTGAAAAAGTGGAACGATATAAAAACATCTGTCGGGGTTTGCTGAAGGAACTTAGCTCACAAAAAACAAACAACCAACAATTTCAATGATCATAACAAATTCAATCTTCAATTTTTTAAATATTAATAAAACATGTTACACTCCATTAAATACCTTTTTCTATTCTTTCCATTATTCCTGCAAGCTCAACATCCTGTAGCAGTAGAAGCAGCTCTGAAAAAAGCAGGTACCAATAGATCTGAACTGGAAAAAGCATTGCAGTACAGCAACAAAACCGGTGATTCCTTGAAAATAAAAGCCATGCAGTTTTTGATTGCTAATATGGATATTCACTCCTCATCCGATTATTACTGGGAAAATGTTACTGGTAAAAAAATAACCTATAACGAATTAGATTATCCTGATTTTGAACAAGCCAAAACAGCTTTTGAGGCTATCAAGGAAAAAAATCCGGGATTGAAACCCAAACCCATTATTTATAAAGATATCGAAGTGATAACAGCTGATTATTTAATACAAAATATGGAAAAAGCTTTCGTGGCCTGGCATTCTTCTGCGATAAAGAATATCTCTTTTGATGACTTTTGCGAATACATTTTGCCTTATAGGGTGAGTGAGGAGCCTTTGCAAAATTGGCGTGCAGTTTATGCTGATAAATTCAAGTGGATAAACGAACAAATTCCTTCAAAAGGATTTAAAACGGTAATGTATTCTCTCAAAGATGATTATATCTTTTGGTTTACTAATACTTGGAATGCCCCTCGTAAAGAACCCTTACCAAGACTTGGGGCTTTACAATTACTATTTAGAAAGGAGGGACCTTGCCCTGACCTTGCTGATTTGGGAGTGTTTACGCTGCGTTCTCAGGGAATACCTGCAGCAGTAAATGTAATTCCTTTTTGGGCTACATCCACAGGAGGTCACTTTATGAATAGCTTTTTTGATAATTCAATGAAAGTATTTAATTGTGATTTTGGTTCGAAATATTTTAACGAAAATTTAGAGAGAGAGCCTGCTAAAGTCCTTAGGATGACTTATTCTAAACAGCCACAAACTTTAGCCAGCTTTGAAGATAAAAACAATATTCCTGTTGGTTTTTTACAACAACAAAATTATATCGATGTAACCAAAGACTATTGGGGAACTACTGATGTAAAATGCCCATTATATACTTCAACGACTGCTTCCAAAATTGTATTTGCAACCACTTTTAACGGACTAAGCTGGAGACCTTTTTGGTGGGGAAAGGTAGAAAATGGACAGACTCTTTTTAGCTCCATTTGTAAGGGAACTGTTTTGTTGCCGCAATATTACAGTAATGGAAAATTTATCCCTGCAGGAGCTCCTGTTATTGTTGGAAATAAAAATGAAGAACCTAAGGTATTACTTCCTGATCTTACACAAACCAGAGATGTGGTAATTGCCGAAAAGGATGGATACCTGCGATTTAAATTGGGTGTAATTTATAAACTATTCTACTGGAATAACGGTTGGAAACTTATTGAAACCAGAGGAGTAACCAGTGCTGTAGAATCGATGTTATTTACCAAGGTGCCTAAAAATGCTTTACTGTTATTCCTGGCTAGTGATAGCAAAGGATTAGAACGTCCTTTTATAATAGATGATACTAATGAAAGAACCTGGTTTTAATCCCCACCCGGAAACTATCGACATGGCGAAGAGGGAGCCTAAAATGGAGAGTTGAAATGAATAAAATAAAATAAAAACTTTCAATGTCAATGTCAATAACAATATTAAATATAAAAAAGATGATTAAAACACTATTATTATGCGTTTGTCTCTGCTTAACTTATATGAGTCAGGCGCAACTAAGCCAAAACTTAAGCAAGCGATTTCCTGCACATATTGTCTATGAAGTAGAGAATGTAGTTTCAAAAATAAATTTGACCGAAGCCAAACAAATTCAAATTGCTGAAAAACTTCTGGAGAAAGATCGTTTGGCCAATACCAGCCTTATCAATGGCGAAGCTGTTTCTAAATTAAAATCCTATTATACCATTGATGCTAATTTTTTGAAACCCATTTTGTCAGCAGAAGAAATTGACGACTATAAGTATCTTATAGATAAAGACAATCGTTTTTTAGTAGCCTTAAAATTTGCTACTCAATTAAAATTAAGTAAAACTCAGATAAGTGAAATACGTAATCAAAATGACTCCTTAGGCAATGTTGCTCCCATGACGGCAAAAAAAACTTTTGGGTTTTATAACACTAAGCTCAGTAAGATTTTATCAAAAGAACAATACGTTTTTCTCCTCCAGACAATATATAAAAAGCAATCAATAGAAGATGCCCAAAAGGACTGGATAAAAATAAAACAACTCAAACTGTTAGATGAGAAAAATGAGAAAACCGAATTCACTAAAATTTTTAATTATCACGTGATTAAAAATAGTATTCTGGATGAAAAGGCCGAAAAATATGATAATAATAAGATAGAAGAAATAACAAAAAACTTAGTACTAAAAGAGCCCCCTGTTTTAATACGAGCCAATATATTTACCAATGGAATTTATAAAAACAATCGATATACTACTGTTCTCAAATTTGAAAAGGAATTAGGATTAACGAAAATTCAAATAGACAGCCTTTTGTCTAAATACATCCAAATTGAACGTGCACGTTTTGAAAATAAAGTAAGAAAATCTACCGCGACTTCTCCTACAGAATATGAAAATATTGTTCATATACTAACCAAAGAACAAGTAGAGAAATGGCTGGCATTTAAAAATCGGGAATTTTCAAATAATGATGCAAAGGCTTTATGGGAAAAATTAAAAAAAGAAGGCCTTGCCAATAATTTAGAAATGAATGCTACTGTTAAAGTTCTGGCTGCTTATCAATTGGAATATCTTATTGCCCGAGAAAGGGAAATAATCTATAATACCCACGAAGCTGCTTTGATGAAGTGGAATGTCGAAAAGAAAAGACCCGAATTATTAAAACAGCTTGATTTCATAAACCAGACTAAATCTAAAAATACAGCTGTAAAAAATGCCCTGACCTGGTAGAATCCCTTTATACCAGGTGGATAAGGTGGAGAAAAATCAATTTCAATAACTAAATTAATGATGAAAACAAAAATATTATTCCTGATAATTCTGTGTCTGCCTGTTATAAGTCAGGCACAACTAAGTCAAAACCTGAGTAAACGATTTCCTGCATACATTATTTATAAAATAGAGGATGTGGTTTCAAAAATAAATCTGACTGAAGACAAACAAATTCAAATAGGGAACAAACTTCTTGAGAAAGATCGTTTGGCCAATATTAGCCTGACCAATGGCAAGCCAGCTTCTATGTTAAAATCCTGTTATACCATTGACATTAATTTTTTGAAGCCCATTTTATCTAAGGATCAATTAGAGAGTTATGAATATGAAATGAATAAAGACAATCGTTTTTTGGCAGCTTTAAAATTTGCGAAAGAGTTAAAATTAGATGCCGCACAAATCAGTGAAATACGTAAACAAAACTTCTCTTTAGGGGAGGATTCAAAAATGTCTGCTAAAGAAACGATTTGGGTTTACGATGATAAGTTATTCCAAATCCTTTCTAAAGATCAATTTATATTACTGCACAGGATAATTTACAAAGAGCAATCGATGGAAGATGCTAAAAATGACTGGGATAAAATTATAAAACTCAAATTGGTAGCCAATGAAAATGACAAAACCGAATTTGTTAAAATTTTGATGTACCATTTTGTCAAAAATGGTTTTTTAGACAAAAAAGCAGAACGATATGATAAAGCTCAAAGAGATTTATGGACTAACAAAATAGCGCTTGAAGAACCTTTTCTTTTGATTCATGTTAATATATTATCTGATGGTAATTATGCAGACAATAAATATTCCTCGGTAATTAAATGCGAGAAAGAATTGGAACTAACTAAAAAACAGATAGATACTCTTTTGTTTAAATACAGTCAGCTTGAACGGATTAAGTTTGAAAATAAAGAGAAAGAATCTACTGCTATAGTTCCCAAAGCAGTTCCATCAGAATATGATGATGTAACCAAAATTCTTACTACAGATCAAGTAAAGAAATGGTTATTGAATAAAAACTTAAAAGAAGCTAAAAGGATTGCTTCTAGAAATTGGGAGCAACTGCAGGTAGAAGGTTTAACTACAGGTTTAGATAAAGATAAAACACTAACAGAATTATCCGTTTATCAATTGAAATACCTGGTAGCCCGGGAGAGGGGAATGATTGATCACACTCAGGATGTCATTTTTTTTGTGCGGGATGTTGAAAAGGAAAAACCCGAATTGTTAAAACAACTCGATGCCCTAATAGCTCAAAGTAAATCTAAAAACACAACCGCTAAAAGCGTCCTGACTTGGTAGAATCCCAAACCTCTCTTTACGGGCGACCAATGTCATTAAGTTAAGCTTTTTAGTTGTCACTTCGAGTGGTTTTAAATGATAATGCGAAGCTTTATTATTTGAAATTGTATCGAGAAGCCTTGTCTGTACAAGAGTTCTCAATACTGGCTTACAATTTTCTATCGCAAATTGTAAGCCAACTCGAACAGACGAAGTAAAGGGGAGGGAGACGAAACTGGAGAATTGGAATAAACAAAATCTGCTGGAATCTGATTAATCTGCGCGCCATAAACCTTTTATAAAGTAAGAAAAACCTTAGTAAAATTTACAAATACTTTGTGAGCTTTGTGGTTAAAAATCACTTAAATAATTAATCTTTAAATACAAATCAATGAAAAAAACTACACAAAAAGGGGTATGCCTATTGCTACTCCTAGGCAGCATGTTGGGCTATTCGCAAGAATCCCCAGAGGCTAAAAAGGCATTATTGACCGCCAGATTGCAACTCATAGAAGGCAGCAGCTATTATAATCCCACAGCTGCACTGGCTACTTACCAACAACAGGCAGCCGCAGGTAATGCCGAAGCCATGAATGGACTTGGCTTACTTTACAGCAAAGGAATAGGCGTGGCAGTAGATGAGCAGCAAGGGATCAACTGGCTCGAGAAAGCAGCCGAAAATGGCTATGCCAAAGCCTGGTACAATTTAGGATTATTGTATAAAGAGGGTGTTGGCGCAACCCAAAACCAGGAAAAAGCTATAGTTTGTTTCGAAAAAGCGGCAAAAGGAGGTTATGATACTGCATGGAATACCTGGGGCGGAATGGTGATGAAAGGCAAGGGAACTGCACAAAATTATCCATTAGCAATAAGCATATTCCAACAAGGAGCAGACAAAGGCAACGCTGCTTGCCTCTATTCCTTAGGCTACCTGCATTACAAAGGCTTTGGCTTCCCACAAGATTATGCCAAAGCAATTGAATTATTTGAGTTGGCTGCCGAAAAAAGAAATCCCGTGGCGATGTATATGCTCGGTTTGTGCTACCGAAACGGTTATGGTGTAGCAATAGACACAGAAAAAGCAAAATACTGGCTCAACAAATCGGCGGCATTGGGATTCAAAGATTCTGAAAAAGAATTAGCAGATCCTGAACCCGAAAACGCCAACCCTAATCAGGAAAAAACCGTTTCTATAACTATCCCTGAGGTAATTAGCATTACCGAAACTGTGGCACCTGAAACTTTCAAGAAAGTAAAACAAGCCCCGATTACTGCCAATATTTCGGGCAATTATACAGGATATTTGTTGCGTTACGACTGGAGCGGTCAGAACATCATCAGCAAAACCCCACTGCAAATAGACCTCCAGCAAGATGGCAAGCAACTCGCCGGCGAGTGGAGAGAAATCGAAGGCGACACAGCTGTCTTTACCGCCAAAATTCAGGACGATGCCATTGTGTTTCATGATTCTAAAATAAAGCGTACAGAGCATTTTTATAAAGGAAGCCTTAATACCTATGAATTTAAGGAGGCTAAACTGCAACTATTGCAAACCGAGGAATCCTTGTATCTAGTGGGCAACCTCCAACTCTTTAACATCAGGGAACGGGAGAACGAAAAGCCCATGTACCTGATTTTAGAAAAAAAACAAGCCCAAACTACCGTTACCGTTGCAAGCGAAATACTCTCTAAAGTAGTGGTGTACCCTAACCCGTTTAGCAGCAGTTTTGAATTGAGTTTTGATTTAACTGAAAGTACTAATGTTACTGCAAGTGTACACAGTCTATCAGGGCAAATGTTGTTTACAACCCAATGGAACAATCTAAATCCAGGTGCTCAAAACAAAACCATAAGCCTTAATGCTCCGTCTGGGTACTATCTCTTACACCTGACCTACGGTACCGAAGTAAAAACTTCAATTTTAATTAAAAAATAAGAACTATGAAGAAATATTATATATTAGCCTTTACGTTATTATGTTTATTGATGGGGCAAAGCAGTGTTGCGCAAGATTGGCAAGACTTGGGACTTGACGCTCAAACAACGGCCATTTTACAGCAATTTGAAGATGCTGGCGTTGAAATCAAGGCTTATACTGACACTCAAACTTACATTAATGATGTAAACAATGATAGTAATCCAAATAATGACTTTATAGATTATAATGGTGATGGTACTACAAACACAGCTGATATGACTTTACTAATAGCCATGAGTGATGCGGACCTAAATGCAACATTAGCTTTGACTACTCAACTACATGAAGTAGTTGTTTTTAATTATTATCATGATCCTATAAAATACATTTATTATAACCTTGATTATACTAATCCTTTTGTTTTGAATGATATTTGCAGTAACTACCCTGCATATTGTTATTTTCAAAATGTGCCCCTATTAGAAGGTTCTTTTTCAATCACTGATTCTAACAATCCAAATAGAACCGTTAGTAACGGACAAACACTGGTAATGGTAAATAGTGGTTCGGCAAGACAAGCAAGTATGGATATGACAACTTCTTTTGGTGGAGACGTAACATGGTCAGGTAACGGCGTTACTGGTAATAATTCGTCAGCTACTTATTCGGGTACAAATTCAACTTCTGTTATTGCATCATGTGCATCAAGCGGTATTGGAGCAACAGGAAACATTCAAATTGTGAATGAAAATAAGATTAGTTATGCTTCTAAAATTGATGGTGTAAAAACAAAAATAAATGATATGGCTGAAAACATTAAAGCTTTCGTAGAATCAAAAACAAGTGGAAGTAAGATTAGTGAAAGTTCAAAATTCTTAACTTTATCAGGAACCATAGAAAGCAAAAATGTGGATATGTATGCCGATGGCACTAAATATGGTAATGCAACGTCATTTGATTTAAAAGGAACTTTAACACAAACAATGCCTACCATAAGAATTCCAATATATTCAATTGGTGCCATAAATATGTTTGCTGAATTAAATTTAGGTTCAGCAACTGGATCCATTGATATAAAAGGGGCTTTAGATGATTCAACAGCTGCTAAAGCAGAGATTCAAGGAGGAATTGAAATAGGATTCAATGCAGTATCAGGATCAGTAATGGCTATTATAGGTGATCCTGAACATTTATGTGGTGAAGCTAAAGGATCAATCGTAGCAGAAGCTTTTAAATATAGTGGTACACTAATGACCAATACCGACTTCTCTGGTGTTCTTTTGACTCCTACCCTAAAATTGGGAAAAATTTCAGCACCTTATAGTGTGTCCGCTAAGATTAATATAGGTACTGCTAATGAAACATGTACATTTATATCAGGGACATATAAAATTTGGGAAGGAGAAGATTTTCCGTTAACGCCAGTATTACTTTACCAAAAAAGCTAAAACCTTTCAAATCTTAATTTAAATATTCACAATATGAAAAAATTAATCATAACATTATTCAATGCCCTTATTTTTCTGCCAATATTTGCTATTGGACAATCATCTTCAAATTCTATAATAATAAAATCTTATGATAAATTAGATAATATCAAAATAAACAAAGTGGTGTATTATGAAAGCCCTTATACAATGATTGCACATCAACCTATTGAAGCTAATTATTTACCTTCTTGGTATTGGGGGTATTGCGCAAACAACTATCCTTTATCCTTTAAAAATTATGTGGCAGAAGCTAATTCATTTTTACTTCCTTCTAAATCTTTATCGGAAACGAAATTAAAAGAGTATGAAATTAAATTTAAAAAATTAAAATTAGAAGATTTCCCTTTACCATACGTATATTGTTATGGAGAAATTTATTTTACAGATAAAAAAACAAAAAAACAGTATCTTGCGGTATTAGCCTATGAATTTGAAAAGGAAAGTCCTAATATGGAATTTAATAAAATTGATATACTTAAATTTGAAATTCCAAAAAATAACAGATATAAAAATAATAAAATAAAATCTGATGTTTTTGTACAAGTATATGATGCCCCCACTTTTTTTAATTATTATGTTTTAGACAAGGATGGTGTTTACAAAGTAGGTGACAATGTAGAAATTCATGAAAATATTATAAAAAATGGTAATAGTAATATCATGATTGGAGAAAATCGATTGGATCACTTCGTAGATATGTTAAAACGCTCACCAAATTATATCCGTAGTTATATTGAAAACGGAGATCGTTTTTTTGAAACCGTTAAACAAACGCCAAATGGCATCGTTGTTATAGGCAAGAAAAGAAAACAACCATAATAAAAAGCACGATTTACGAGAAACTTAAGTCGGAACTACAGGTAAGAGTTTAAAAACAGAAAACTACATCGAAAAAAGATGTGGTTTTTTGTTTTTTTAAAGATATAGATAGTTACCTATTTGTTAGTACATTTTTAATAAATGTATTTATGAACTGAGGAACAGTATCACTTACAGACTGGAAAAATGATTTCCAACAAGGTTTAGGCTATGCTTTGTAACAATATAAAACATCTGTTAAAAATGCAAAGGAAGCCAATGCCAATGCGCTGGCTACGGGATTACCCGCTACCATATACAATCCTGCAGGATTACATGACAGTACAATCAATAACGATACAAGATTGAATTTAGATAATTCAAAAAATGTAACCGCTTATGTAGTTAGAGGAGAACCTGTAGATATAGTTAATAATTATGTAGCATCTACCCCTGTAAGAGGTACAACAAACTATATTGGGTCAGGTATTGGTGCTGTCTCTCAATATGTTTTAGCAGATTTTTAGCAGGTCCATTAGGAACCACTTATACTGCATATGATCTTCACAGCATGAGTACTGTGCTATCAAACCTAGACTGTAATTTTTATTTGCATATCCAGTCTTTTCGGATAGCCTCTTTTAATATGATAAGTAAAGTTTAGGTTATAGTTTACTACTTTTTGATTTATGAGTTTTGAAATCTTTATTAAAAATCATTTTTTATTGTTTCACTACAAATTTTGAAAGTTTGGTTTCCGAATCGTAATTCATTTCTAGCTTTTTACCATTAACGATTACTGTATTAGTATTTTTAGAAGCTAATGAAATAGTTACTCCATCCTGTCCTTGAAATTGTAGACTAGGTGTTTTATCATCAAAATCAACTATGGTAAAGAATTTAGAAAGAGCATGAATTAACGGCTTCCCTTCTTTACGCAAATAACTTCCATCCGAAATAAAAAGACGTTTTATGTTTTTTGGATTACTTCTATCTGTGCCTTCTGGAAAAGTTAGTGCCATTAAATAGGAATCGGTATCCCAACCATTCATAACATTAAGACTGTTGCGATGTTTGATTCGGCCGTCAGCTAAAAGGTTTAAATAAATCTCTGTTGTTTCGCCATTTTGTGTAATGCGAACACCTAGAAAATCTTTTCCTTCAAATCGTTCAATTACAGTTAATTTGTCTTTATTGTCGTCATTTTTTAAGGTAATTGCCGAAATAAATTTGGTGCGGTTTGTTTCCTCAAAATGACTGATAGACCAATACGGTTGTTTGACATCCGGTTCATGATCTTTTAATCCCGATTTCTCTTCGAGACGCATTTTTTCAGGGAAATCATGAGGCAGTCCACCATCAGGAAATGTTTCTGGGTATAACGAACGAACGAGAACTTCTGCATTATCTTCTTTGATAGATAAATCCAATCCGCTGCGTTTTGAAACACCATTGTAATGCAATAACCATTCGAATTTTCCAGAGTTATAAGATTCTAAATCGTCTAATACAAGAATGACATCACCCACCCATAAAAAGTGACGGAAGTTACGGGAAAACCATTGGGAAGTAGGTCCCGTAGCATCAGAAAAAATGTATTTCATTTTGTCAGTTTCAAGCAAATTATAAAGGTGTCCTTCATTTTTTACTCCAAAATAAGCGTCTTTTTTACTTTGGGCTTTTCCGTTAAAAAGAGCTACATTGTGCGCTTCACTTTGACAGTAATATTCGCTGTATTCAGGTCGTCCGTAAGAAGAATTCCCAGAGTCAATGATTAGGTATTTTCCTTTGTGGAATAAGATAAACGAACCCGCATCAGCATGGGCATGATTCCAGGTAAAACCACTTTTTACAGCTAACATAGTGGCATTGTCGCTCCATGAATCACGCAAAGTAGCCCAACCAAGATCAGAAAAAAGTTTTGATTCCTTTAAGTCCGGAGATTTGATGTTTTTATAATCGGTTAAATCCGGATTTAAAATTAAACCTTGCGGGCTTCCAAGTTCCAATCCTTCTTTATCAGAACCGCTCATCGTTTTTTGTAAATACCAGGCATAATTATCTTTATGATACCCTAAATTCCAAAGTAAGAGAACACAGGCATTTCCGTTTCGTTTTGTACTACCATCCCCAAAGTTAACAGATAAAGGACCTGTGGCAGTGTAGTAAGTGGTATGAATGAAAAAATCAGCCATTTTTTCCATAACTGATATTTCGGGTTGTTTCATTTCGGGTAAAACATTTTGAAAAGCATAACGGAAAAGTAAATATTGGGAAAATCCAAAGTTGGCATAGTTGATACTTTCGTAAAAACCACCATCGCGACCAAAAGTCAGAGGTTTGTTCTCCATCACATTTCCGGAAAAATTAATCCATTCGGTTGCCGTTGCTGAAATTTCGTTTGCCCATTTTTTAGCCTCTGGTATTTCATGGATTACTGCCAGTGCAGCAAATCCAGCCATATCTACACAAGCACTCCACCAATTGTGCCCCATGGTATCAAAGGTATGGATGTTGCTTTCCGGATTAAGCCAGTCATCCATAGCCGGTTTGATTCCTAATTTGACGATACCCTGAGCAATTTGTTTTCTTTCAGCTGGGGTCAAGTAATTATAAGCACAGTCAAAACCAATAGCCATATAGAAACTCGTGTGGGCTGTTCCTAAACCGCCTTTCCAGGCAGGAGTACGTTGTAGTAATTCTTTTCCTTCCCAGGTTTTTTGTCCTATGGCATTTAACAAAGTGCTTTTAATTCTTTCGGCAAAACGTCTGTCATTTGTCATTCGATAAGCTAATCCTAATTCTTGTAAATCGGGAGTTCCGGATTGCTCTTTTTTTAATAAGTCTTCTGCTTTTTGTAATTGGTTTTCCCAAGCTTTTTCTACGTCCTGATTCTTTTTTATTTGTTCTTTCAAGCGCAAAATATTGGCATCAGTATGTAATAAATAGTTATGCTGTTGCGCAGCAATACTATTATAGAAGAAACAGAAAAGGATTAAGAATGATATTTTCTTCATTTTTATTGGATTATTTTTTTGTAAATTTTATATCCTCTGAAAAATCTCTAATTTGGATATTAGCTTCATTGCTATTTTGAATCAATTTTCCATTGATTTTTAGATTCTCAATTTGAATCCCTTTTATAGGACGTTCTTTATTGTAACCACTAATTACAGATGGGTTGGCTGAATTACCGTTGTATTGGATGTTTTTTAATAACAGGTTTTCTATTCCTTTGCCCGGTGCGCCACTATATTTTTCGTTGAAATACACTCTGAAATTGAAGAGTTGCCCTTCTTGAATATCTTCGATTCTGATATTCTCATAAGTAACGTTGCGAACTAAATTGTTGTCGCTGGCGCTGATAGCTAAGCATCCTTGGTAATTAAGGTCGTCTTCATCCTGTTCCAGAATGTCAATATTGCTGAAAGTGATGTTTTCTATAAGATCACCTCCAGCTTCGGCGTTACCATGTAAGCCAATATTAGTAGGATGTGCAATATCAGCCCAAAGAGTAGAATTTTTAATCTGGTAATTCTGGGCATTGCCGTAAAACTCCCATCGATGTCCATAGATAGCAATGCAGTCATCTGAATTACGCATGAAAACATCATCTATAAGCACATCGGAACAGGACATCAAATCAATACCGTCACTCCAACCTTTACAGCTGAATGATTTAATATTGCGAATAGTCAGATTGTTAGTTTGTCCTCCATAGATGGTATAATGACTCGAATTGATGAAAATTGGACCATCAATGCTTATATTTTTAGAATGACGGATTTCAACACCTCTTTCCGGTTGGAAAATAATACCATGTCCAATGATTTTTATATCCTGTGCATGGTCTATCATTAATTTAGCTTTGATAACGGCACCGCCGTCAATATAAACTGTTTTACCCGAAGGAATATGAAAAACATCTCCCGGTAAATCTTTAGGTTGATGAACCCCAGGGCCAAAATAAATTACGTTGGGATCTTTTGGATCTGGTTTTCCTTTTAGGATTGGATTGGCAAAAAGATGTAAATTATGCAATTTGTCACCATCTATTTCTAATGATAGTTTGCGTGGTTGATCCAATGTAAAAGTGATTACATTTCCATTTACTTCAGGAGAAATTTTATAGGATAATGGTCTGATTTGAGCTTTGTTTATATTTCCATTATTTTTTCGCACTGCAACTTCCACTTTCCCTGAAAAGTCGAAGGAAACCATCGACGCATTTTGCACATTGTCTAAATCTACCTGAACGTTATATTCAAATAAATCCATCCATTCACCGCCGGGTTTTCGAACCTTTACGGTAAAATCATCGTTGTGTGCTGTATATTTTACGCCAGTCGGAGCCTCGTAAGTAATTAATTCTTGAGCAAGTAATACGGGAGTTATTAAAAATAATTTTATTAGGAAAAAGTACTTCATATTAGTTGTGATGTTTGTTGTCATACTTAACGCAATGCGTTTTAAATTTAGTGGTTTTTTTATTACAAAGAAAAAAGTTTTTGTACAGTTTGTTTAAATTGTATTTATTTCTATTTAAAGTTTTTACCAGGAGTTTGTTTAATACAAAATCATGTTAGTTGACTATTTTTTTAATTTGAATCAATATTATTTGTTAATTAATTGAAAACAAATTCGGTTTAATATAAAAACGATAGGATTTTACATTACCATTAGTGCTTTTATCGGTGCGGGGTAAATATCTAAAACCTTTAATTTTCACATTATCATCCATATTTACCACTAGCTGATGCGGATGTGGCGTTTTTGAAACTGTCCAGGCAGTTGACCAAAAAGTAGATTCCTGCTGGTCGAATATTTTTTCAGCCGAATAATTTCCTACCGAAACCTCTTCACTATCTGCATATGCAATTTTCCATTTGGAACGGTTTACCGCCAAAC
>NZ_SACJ01000013.1 GCF_004016525.1 Flavobacterium sufflavum | reverse complement strand
CAATAATATTTTTTCCGCTCTGATTGCTTACAACTTTGCAGACAAAAAACCGTCTTTGAAAAATAATTTCCTAGACACAAAACAATTAGTACTTTTTCAATAAGTTTATATCGAACTCACGTTATTTTATTATATTTGAAGATAATAAGTAAAGTGTTTCCTAATCTATGCAAAAGACAATTACATTTTTAATTTTATTTTTTTTCAATTTTGGTTTCTGTCAAACAGAAAAAGAAATAAAAAATACTTTAGAAAAACTATCGAAAGAATATTTAACGGAAATGTATATGAACAGAAAGTATGAAAAAGGAAGTGATATGTGGGATAACACTATGTTAATTGAAATACAGAGTTTTTATAACAAAACTGGTCAAGGTAATCTCTCTGGTTCAGTTTTAATTGATAAAATAAAAGTTGATGTAAATAAATATTTTAATCAATTAACAAGTTTCAAAGTTGATAAAATTTTAAGTTCAGAAATAGAATATTGGGATGAAAAAACGATCTGTCATGTTTTTATACAATATTCAGAATCATTAAAACATAAATCCGAAACAATCAAAACCATGCTAACTTTCATTCCCTCGAAAGACAAAAAAACTTGGACAATCCAAGATTGGAAGATTAAAGACATTTTAGACAAAGTTAACAGAAATTTATACTGAAAAATGAACATTAAACTCCATTAAGACTAAGAGCTAAAAGAGAAAAAATAAATTAAATACTAACAATCAGAAATAAAATAAATATGGGATTATTTTCAGCATTACTTGGAAACGCAGGAACTGTTAGCCAGGAAGAATTACAAAAAGATTACGGGAAATTATTAATTGACGGAGAAGAAATTGAATTAGGATTTAAGTTAATTAGAGATACCTTCATTTTCACCAACAAAAGGCTAATTCTGGTTGACAAACAAGGCTTGACAGGCAGTAAAATTGAATACAAATCGATTTCTTATAAAAGCATTTCGAGATTTAGTATTGAAACAGCCGGAACCTTTGATTTAGATGCTGAATTAAAAATTTGGGTTTCTAGCGAACAAATTCCCAGCATCAAAAAACAATTCAACAAATCAGTAAATGTATATGATGTGCACAATGTCTTAGCAACACACGTACTTAAATAAGAACAGATTATTTAACGAGAAATAATAAAAAACACAAAGGCTGTCTGGAAGTAAAAACTTTAAGACAGCCTTTTTAAATAATCAATAACTTACTAAAATAGCTATTATTTTTTTTGTAAATTTATATACTTAGTGTTTTGGATACTGCTTTTAAATCTGCAAAAAAGAGTATCATTACTAAACAATCTCATAAAAACATCTAACAAATGACAACAGAAATTATCAATGTAACACCTGACTGTGAAATTGTAACTTCCAGAGTTTTAGAAACCGCCAGAGAACTTGTTTATCGTGCCTGGTCTGAACCTGAGCATTTAAAAAATTGGTGGGGACCTAACGGTTTTACAAACACCTTTAATGAATTTGATTTTATAGTAGGCGGAAAATGGAGTTTTATTATGCACGGACCTGACAAAGGGAATTATCCAAACGAATGTGAATTCATCAAAATAGAAAAACCTGCTCTTATTGCATGGAAACGCCATTCAAAGCCCCTTTTTCAAGTAGTTGTAACATTTGAAGAAATAGCTACTGAAAAAACAAAGGTAGTATTCAAACAAATTTTCGATACTCCTGAAGAATGCAATAAAATTAGAAAGTTCGTAATCGATAAAAATGAAGAAAACTTCGACCGATTAGAAGAAGAACTAAAAAAAATGATTTGAAAAATAATAAAATATAAACTTTAAATTAAATTCAAAATGGCAAGCGTATCAATTTACCTCAACTTTATGGGCAACACCGAAGAAGCCTTTAATTTTTACAAATCAGTATTTAAAACTGATTATGAAGGTTCAATTATGTATATGAAAGACGCTCCTCCACATGAAGGAATGCCTCCTCTATCCGAAAAAGATTTGAATGCTGTTATGCATGTTAGTTTACCAATTCTGGGAGGAGTACGAATTATGGGAACAGATGCATTAGAAAGCATGGGACATACTTTGAAAATTGGTAACAATATAACCATAAATCTTGAACCCGATTCCAGAGAAGAAACTGAAAGATTGTTTCATCTTTTAGCCGAAGGCGGTTCAGATATTGTACCATTGAGCGATCAATTTTGGAGCGCTTTATGGGGGTGTTGTCTGGATAAATTTGGAATTCGCTGGATGTTTAATTTTCAGGAAAAAAAATAATTTAGTACAATGAACACCATAGGCTATTTTGAAATTCAGTCTTCAAAACCTGACAGAGAAATTGAATTTTATAAAAATGTATTCGAATGGACGTTTATCAGAGAAAAACAAATTCCCATAGAATACTATCGGATTGAAACTAACAGCATCAATGGCGGACTTTTGCAGCGACCCGCAAAGATACCTCCTCCCGAATGCGGAACAAATGCCTTTACTAGTTCCATTCAGGTTAGCAACTTTGATGAAACGGCCAATAAGATACTAGACAACGGCGGAAAAATAGCGATGCCAAAATTTGCCATCCCTAATCGATGCTATCAGGGCTATTTTATTGACTTAGACAACAATGTTTTTGGAATCTTTGAAGTAAACGAAAATGCTTCCTGAGAAATAGAAAAATTGATTTCTAAAAAGCTGAGTTAAGATGAAAGAATCAAATGAATTTATAGATCTATTGCCACCGGATTTAATCAAATTTGTCCTGGTTGTTCTTTTTTCATTATTAATTGGACTGGAACAAAGGAGACAATTTTTAGATTCAAACATAGGAAGCCGTTTTGGCACCGATCGTGCTTTTACGCTTATAGGCATACTTGGCTTTATACTTTACAGCCTGTCACCTGCAACATTAATTCCGTTTCTGGGTGGTGGATTCGTTTTGAGTATCTTTCTTGCTATATTTTATTTCATCAGAGGTTTTCACCAAAAAAAATTCAGTCTAACTTCAATTATTGTAGCGCTTATAACTTTTTGCCTCACTCCTATTATCTACACTCAACCCGATTGGCTAGTGATTTTGATAGTAGTTTCCGTTTTAATATTAGTCGAAATCAAAGAAGCCTTATTTGATTTTTCAAAAAAAATAGATGATAACGAATTCATTACTTTGGCCGAATTCTTAGTAATTGCTGGCGTTATTCTTCCATTACTTCCTAACGAAAGCTTTTCGGAAAACATCACTATTTCACCCTATAAATTTTGGCTGGCCATAGTAGCTGTTTCCGGAATTTCTTATTTCAGTTATTTGCTTAAAAAATTCGTTTTTCCAAAATCAGGAATTGTACTCACCGGCATCTTAGGAGGGCTTTATAGCAGTACAGTCACCACCTTTATATTAGCTAAAAAAAGTAAAGAATTAGAGGAAGATTATAAAATAACAGCCGCAATAATCTTAGCCACAACGATGATGTTTATACGCATATTCATCCTCGCGTTGTTGTTTAACAAACCTATAGCAATGCAACTGGCACCCAGTTTTGGCTTTTTTGTAGTAGTGACCACTCTCTTTGCATTATATTTTCTTTGGTTAGACCAAAAAAAAACTAATAAAACTGAAACAAAACAGGAAATCAGCTCGATGTCTAACCCACTTGAATTTAAAACCTCTCTGGTCTTTGGGATTCTCTTTATTGTATTTGCCTTACTTACAAGTTTTGTCAACAAACAATACGGAACCTCGGGGATAAAGATTTTATCTTTTGTAGTTGGTATTACCGATATTGACCCTTTTATTATCAATATTTTTCAAAGTAAATGGAGTATTACTAATGGTATTTTAACCACAGCCGTTATCAATGCTGTAACAAGCAACAATCTTCTGAAAATGATTTATAGTATCACCCTTTCTAAAAAAACCATTCGAAAACCAATTCTTTTTAGCTTTAGCATACTTATCATTATCGGCTTAGTTGTTGCATTTCTTTTTTAAAACTAGAAAATCAAAGAGTAAACATAAGCATAAAACTTTTCTTATTACATCAAAAATATTTTACTATATTTGGAATCCTTAGTAAGATTTTTATGTATAATACTTTTGTGTTTTACATGAATAAAGAATCTTATACAATATAATGGAGACCAGAAACCAACTATAAAAACGGGGAGTAAACGAAAAGCCACAAGAGTAGTAGACATCCAGAAAAAACAAAAAATAAATGGAAGCACAAAAAGTAGATATGTTTATCATGACTAATGCTAAATTTTTTGAAAGTCATCACATTAATTCAATCAGAGAAAGACTAATTGTTTTAGATGATTCCAAATGGCCAATGATTTCAACTCTTCAATTAAAAGATCCTACAACTAGTTTAATTATTTCCATTTTAGCTGGTTCATTAGGCATAGACCGTTTCATGATTGGCGATACTGGTCTTGGAGTTGGGAAATTATTAACCTGTGGTGGTTTTGGAATTTGGGCAATTATTGACTGGTTCATGATACAAGAAGCTACTAGAGAAAAAAACATGCAAAAATTGCAACAATTTCTGTATTAATGACTTTAAACAGAAATAAATTATACTCCATAATTTTTATTGGCTGTTTAGCAGGGTATATTTGGCTGTATTATGTTGCTACACAAAGCCAAACTGATCCATCAGTTGAAGCTTGTTTTATAAAACATACGTTAAATATACCCTGCCCTTCTTGCGGTTCAACCCGTTCCATCATTTCTTTAACAAAAGGGCATTTTACTGAAGCCTTATTAATTAATCCGTTGGGATATCTTATCACAATAATTTTGCTAGTATCACCGCTTTGGATGGTTTATGACATTATTACTAAGAGAAAAACGCTTTTTGAGTTTTATGAAAAAATGGAGTACTATTTGAGAAAACCAGTATACGCAATACCCTTAATTTTTATAGTAATTATTAACTGGATTTGGAACATTACTAAAGAGCTATGACAAACACCACTTCATTCAGTTATGAACCTAGCGAACACGAGGCAGAAAAAGCCTCAAATAGTTATTTAATGTCATTAATAGCTCTTATAGTTGGCTTGCCTTTACCCATCATAAACCTTATTGCAACATTTATTTTTTTTGTCGGCAATCGCAAAGGAACCTATTTTGTACGCTGGCATTGTACACAGGCTTTACTTTCCCAATTCTCAATTCTTTTTATAAACAGTTTTGGATTTTGGTGGACAGTATCCATCATTTTTACAGAAGAGACAATTTCCAGTAAATACATTGCTTATTTAATTACGGCGCTCATTTTTAACTTAACCGAATTTATTGCAACAATATATACCGCAATTCAAACCAGAAAAGGCATCCACGTAGAATGGTGGTTTTATGGTAATCTGACCAATTTAATTTGCAAATCAAAATAATGAAAAAGCTTATAATACAAAGTTTTATTGGAGTACTATTGTTTTTCTCTACTTGGTTTGCTTTAGCGCAAATTGATTGGGTTTCAATTTTTAATACCGAAAAAGTTACCGATAAAACAGAAGAAAAACTAGGAACTCTTTTTTGGGATATCATCAAAAAAACGGAGAAAGAAAATAAAACACCTTCTGTAATTGCTACCGTGGATACTATTGTAAACGAAATATGCGTAGCCAATAAAATTGACAGAAAATCGATCAAGGTTCATATCATCGAAAAGGATGAAATCAACGCTTTTGCTTTGCCTAATGGACATTTAATTATTTATACTGCTTTACTGGCAAATTCAGACAGTCCAGAAGAACTTAGCGGTGTAATTTGTCACGAAATTGCGCATATCGAACTCAATCATGTTTTAAAAAAATTAATTAAAGAAGTAGGGATTTCAGTTTTAATTTCAACAACCACTGGAAATAGAAATACGGAAGTAATCCAGGAAACATTAAAAACACTATCCTCTACCGCTTTTGACAGAGGACTGGAAAAAGAAGCCGATATTAAAGCCGTTGATTATCTTATCAAAACAAAAATAAATCCAGAAGCTTTTGCTAATTTCCTCTATAAACTATCCGATACAGAAAAGGAAACAATAAAATATCTGACATGGATAAACACACATCCTGAATCTAAAGAAAGAGCCAAGTATATCGCTGAGTATTACAAAAAAAAGAATACCACTTACGCAAAAATTCTAAACACAAAAACCTGGAATAAAATGCAAGAGGATTTAAAGATTGCAACCCAAAATTAATTTCATCAATAATTATTCAAATCAAAAAAGGCTGTTCAAAGTTTTATACTTTAAACAGCCTTTTTCTATGAATTAAGCTTGAAATTATCTTGAATAATTAGGAGCTTCTTTAGTAATCGTAACATTATGAGGATGACTTTCAGAAATACCGCTTGAAGTCAAACGTACAAAACGTCCTGTTTCCTGCAAAGTAGCAATATCTTTAGCACCACAGTACCCCATTCCGGCTCGAAGTCCACCAACGAACTGTAACATGCTTTCGTTTAATTCTCCTTTGTAAGGCACTCGACCTACAATTCCTTCCGGAACCAATTTCTTAACATCATCTTCCACATCCTGGAAATAACGGTCTTTAGAACCTGTTTGCATCGCTTCAACCGATCCCATTCCTCTGTATGATTTGAATTTTCTTCCTTCAAAAATAATAGTTTCTCCAGGAGATTCTTTAGTTCCTGCTAAAAGTGAACCTAACATCACACAATCAGCACCTGCAGCAATAGCTTTAGGAATATCTCCTGTGTAACGAATTCCACCATCGGCAATTACAGGAACACCTGAACCTTTGATAGCAGCTGCTACTTCTAAAACCGCAGAAAACTGTGGGAATCCAACACCAGCTACAATACGGGTAGTACAAATAGAACCAGGTCCAATTCCTACTTTTACTCCGTCAGCTCCGTTTTGAACTAAATATTGAGCCGCTTCCGGTGTAGCGATATTTCCAACGATAACATCTAAATCCGGGAATTTATCTTTAACTAATTTTAAAACATCAACCACTCCTTTAGTGTGTCCGTGAGCCGTATCGATAATTACAGCGTCAACACCGGCGTTTACTAAAGCTGTAGCTCTTTCAACCGCATCGGCTGTAACTCCTAAAGCAGCAGCTACACGCAAACGTCCGTATTTATCTTTATTAGCATTTGGTTTTTGATTCAATTTAGTAATATCTCTAAATGTGATTAAACCCACTAATTTATTGTCTTTGTCTATTACAGGAAGTTTTTCGATTTTATGTCCTTGCAAAACCACTTCTGCTTGTTCTAGCGAAGTTCCTTCGGCAACAGTAACCAAGTTATCCTTAGTCATAACCTCTACAATAGGTCGGGTACTGTTTTTTTCGAAACGCAAATCGCGGTTAGTAACAATTCCTTTTAATTTTTGATTTTCATCAACAACTGGAATTCCACCAATACCGAATTCTTTCATTGCCGATTTTGCATCAGCAACAGTAGCATTAAGAGGTAAAGTAACCGGATCGATAATCATACCTGATTCGGCACGTTTTACTTTTCTTACTTTAGCAGCTTGCTGCTCAATAGTCATATTTTTATGTAAAACACCAATTCCTCCTTCTTGAGCCATAGCAATTGCCATAGAACTTTCGGTTACTGTATCCATAGCTGCAGATACAATAGGAACGTTAAGTGTAATGTTTCTTGAAAATTTTGTTTTGATACTCACTTCGCGAGGAAGCACATGGGAGTAATTAGGAACTAATAATACATCATCGTAAGTTAAACCTTCGCCGATAATCTTGGAGTTGTGTGCTATCATGTTGCAATTTCTAGTTGAATTGCGTGCAAATATAGCAAATTATTTTGATTTAATATAATTAGAAATCCAATTAATTTAAGATGCTGTTTTGGAATCCAATCCCTCTTTATACCAATGTCTCTGAATAGCCCAGATAGTAATGGAAAGGCACGAAGATTAAAAACCTAATTTTTTTGTTTTTAAAAAGCGACCAACGGAAGCTCTTTTAAAAACTTAGAAAAATAGAATTTTTAATGGAGTGCTTGCAATGGATAGCTGGATTAGCTCCTTCTGAAAATCATATCAATACGGTGGTTCGTTGCTGTCTTTGAAAATGAAATTAAATCCAAATTGGAACGAAAGACTTCTTGCCTTAGACACATCGCGGTATGCTAACAGATTGTCTGCCATAAAGTACATATTGAATAGCCCTAAATTTGCCGACATTCCCAGTCCAATATTGGTATACGAATACGAATCAAGTGTATAGGTTGCCTTAAGTTGCAATTTGTCTGAAAAATTTCTTTGATAAAAACCTGTCAAAGCGGTAATAGGCAATCTTGGCGTACTCATTACAAACAGCTGTGCTCCTACAGCATTTTTATAGCGTTTTTCGGTTGCTGTACATGCACAATCTTCGTCACTGGAAGTTCCATACGAATATTGATAAGAAGCATTTAATTTAATTGGGCGCCAAGTGGTGTATTTGTTATACAGTGTATCTGACTTAACCGCATCTTGAAAATCACTATAAACACTTCCGGGATTATTAACATTAGTAAAACCAGGATTGATACCTTCGTATTGGTAATAACCTTTATAAGTGAAATTTTCCACATCCTTAGTGTGCCTTATAAAACCAACATCAAGAATACTGGCTGTAATCTGGGTGTTTTTTTTAGGATAATAGGTAAATCCTAAATCAAATCCCAAGCCCAAATCACCGCCAAACAACAATTGTTTTCTAACATCAGTCGCTACATCGCCATTGTAATTATCGGCTGTATATTTTGAAATTCCGGAAGTTCTTAATTCTAAATCTGAACTGATAATTTGTTCGTACATCGTTGTATTAGATGGTCGTGTAACTATGTATCCTGAATTTCTGGTCGAAGTGGCATTGAATCCACTAAAATAAATTTTTCCCCTTGCTCCTACTATCAGTTTTTCGGAAACATTTTTATGATACCCCACATGCAATACTGATAACATTTCGGCTTTCGCACTCAAATCAGATAAATCAAATGATTTGCCTATGTAATTTTGATTACCATCTAAGGCTAAAATAGCCACATCCTTAGGCATATAGCTCCAGAAATCAAATTCCTGATAAATTCCAAAAGACAGATAACCTTTGTCTTCAAGCCAATCCCCTAGTTTAATTCCACCATTAAAAATCTCGATTTGCTCGTTTATGGCTAAATGATCGTGTCGGGTGGTTGAATACACTGCATTTCGCAACTTCTGATTAAAATCGACTCCATTATTGGCAAATAAATCATAAGTAGAAAAACCGCTCGAACCCACTTTAAAGGACATACCCGAAAGTAATGGAACTCCAAAATAATATCTATACTTGAAATCGGCTCCCGGATTAGTCATTAACGACTGAGGAACCGAAGTGAGATTATACAATATTTGCTTATTTTGAGAAAAGCAACTGATCGAAATAAAAACTAACAAAAATAAAAATCCTTTCCTCATTATATTGTCAAATAAACGGTAGCACTAGAGCGCAATACTAAACTTCCCGGACTATTTTGATTCAAAGCTGGCCCTGGAGCCTTCTCAATTAAGAATCCCATTTTTGTGGCTCTCTTCAATAAATCTAATCTTGCATTTTGAAAAATTTCAGTTCTTGTAATTGTATTAGCAGAACCTGAATAGGCCGGTATATCAAATTTTATGGTAGTCAATGGGTTATTATTGGAATCTGATAAAACAATAGTAAATTTAAAAGCGCGGTTAATAGTATTATTTATTTCAAAATAAAAATCAGCTCTTTGCAAATAACTCTTAAAATACTTATCTCTAAAAACATCAAACTCCTCATCGTCAAATGCTAAATCATATTCAGAACCATCCGGGGCAATAAAGGCTGGTGCAGGAATATCAAAATGACTAAAATTCCCAACAATTACCGGTGTCAGTTTTAAATCATTGGCCTGATTAAAATCTAAATCACTGGTACAGGAAAAAGAGCACATTAAAATAAGTGCTAAACAGATTCTATTTAAGTAATAACTTTTCATTAGGTTACTTTTAATTTCATTAAGCTTAAAACGAAATTAGATTATCATTATTATAAATATAGCTAACTAATAAAACGTTCCAAACAACTTAGACGCTTCATTATAAGCACTTTCAAAACTCAAAGGATTCAACTTTAAATTTTCTTTATTTGCCGTAAAATAAGACAACAATTTTTCGGTAGGCATATTACCCGTCAATTCGTCTTTAGCCATTGGACAACCTCCAAACCCCTGAATAGCCCCATCATATCTTCGACAACCCGCCTGATGTGCCGCTTCAATTTTTTCAAACCATTTATCATAAGTGGTATGCAAATGAGCACCAAACTCGATTTGGGGATACTTAGGAATTAAATTCGAAAATAAATATTTTATAACTTCTGGCGTAGAACTCCCGATCGTATCTGAAAGCGAAAGTATTTTCACGCCCATTGCAGCCAATTTTTCGGTCCATTCACTTACAATATCCACATTCCACGGATCTCCGTAAGGATTCCCAAAACCCATAGATAAATAAGCAACAACTTCCTTATTACTCTTATCGGCAATTTCCAGAATTTCTTGTAAACTAATAATCGACTCGGCTATGGTTTTGTGCGTATTTCGCATTTGAAAATTTTCCGAAATCGAAAATGGGAAACCGAGATAGTGAATGGGTTCAAATTGAGCTGCTGTTTCAGCTCCTTTGGTATTAGCAATAATGGCCAATAATTTACTTCTGGTTTTTGACAAATCCAATCGGTCTAAAACTGCTGCGGTATCCTGCATTTGCGGAACAGCTCTAGGCGAAACAAAACTTCCAAAATCAATGGTATCAAATCCTACTCGCAATAAAGATTGAATGTACGCCACTTTCCTTTCAGTAGGAATAAATGTTTTAATGCCTTGCATGGCATCGCGCGGACATTCTATAATTTTTATTGGTTCCATAGATTTCAAAGATACTAAAACTTGCAAAGTGGCAAAATTTAGAACCAACAAAAAAGCGCAACTCTGTTGAAGAATTACGCTTTTATATTTTATTAAGCTATTACGCAAAGATTCGCTAAGAAATAAAAAGCTAAGATGAAAAAACTTAGCGATTCTTAGTGTTTTCTTTGTGAATCTTTGCGAAATTTTACAAACGATTTAAAATCTTTTTATTGATGGCTTTTACCAAAGCTGGTCCTTCATAAATAAAACCTGTGTACAATTGTACCAAACTGGCCCCTGCTTCTAATTTTTCGATAGCATCATCGGCAGAATGGATTCCTCCTACCCCAATAATCGGGAAAGCCTTATTGCTTTTTTGTGAAAGAAAACGAATCACCTCAGTAGAACGTTTCGTCAACGGTTTTCCTGACAAGCCTCCCATTTCGGTCTTGTTTTCCGATTGTAAACCTTCGCGGGAAATAGTCGTATTAGTTGCAATTACACCCGCAATTTGGGTATCTTTTACAATATCAATAATATCCAATAATTGCTCATCAGTCAAATCGGGAGCAATTTTAAGTAAGATTGGTTTTTGTTTTGGCTTAGCCAAATTTTTATTTTGCAAAGTTTGCAACAACTGTGTCAACGGTTCTTTATCCTGCAAAGCACGTAAATTTGGCGTATTAGGTGAACTCACATTTACTACAAAATAATCCACATAATCGTATAAAGCATCAAAACAAATTTCATAATCTGAAGTAGCTTCTTCGTTTGGCGTTACTTTATTTTTACCAATATTTCCACCAATTAAAACTCCGGGATTTGATTTCAGTCTTTCAACCGCTTCCATAACACCGCCGTTATTAAATCCCATTCGGTTGATAATTGCCGAATCTTCTCTAAGACGAAACAAACGTGTTTTTGGATTACCTTCCTGCCCTTTTGGTGTTAAAGTTCCTATTTCTATGAAACCAAAACCAAAATTTGACAACTCCTTGTATAATTTGGCATCCTTATCAAAACCGGCAGCCAAGCCCACAGGATTTTTAAACTTCAATCCAAAAACTTCCGTTTCTAATCTTTTGTCATCTACTAAATAAAGCGACTTATAAATGGCTGAGAAACCAGGAATTTTAGAAGTAATACGAACTAACGAAAAGGTAAAGTGATGTATTTTTTCAGGATCAAAACAAAAAAATAGCGGTCGGATAAGCTGTTTATACATAGGATTTTAATTTGTGGTGCAAAAATAGAATTATCTGATGGATAATTAAATATTTCTAAAAAAATTATGGCTTCCGTTTTGATTTGGCTACAGCCAAAAAAGAAATACCCAAATAAACATTAGTTAAATAAAGCACAAAAAACTAAAAAAAAACACTTTAAACTATTAAACAACAATAAATTACACTCAAACCATTCTGTTTTCTCTTTTTCATTTCCCAAAAAATCACTTTTTTTCAATGATTTTTCTTATATTGTAAAGAACAAATCAATCTACAACCTACTTTTTATCAACTTAAAACGCATCATCATGAAACTAAAATCAATTTTCACTATCGTAATGCTTTCGAGTTTTCAATTTTTTCTAGCTCAGAATACCCAAAATGATACTATAAAATTAGCTACAAAAACTACCATAACTACAGTAACTACGGTTAAAGACACGGTTATAAAAGTTGTTCCGCAAGTTACCACCACAGTAGCCAGTGATTCTGAAAAAGAAGCATTAAAGAAAGAGTCCAAAATGCTTAATGCTAAAATGAAAGAGGAGAAAAAAGCATTAAAAGAAGCTAAGAGAACCGAACAAGAACAAAAAGATTTTGAGAAAAAACAAAAAGCATTCGAAAAACAGCAGGACAAAATTCTTTCAGGCGAAAAATCGGTTAGCAAGTTAAAAACCAAGATTTCTAATGAAGAAAAAAGCTTAGCTAACAATAAGAAAAAATTCGATTCTAAAAAATCCAAAGGAAAAATAAGTTCAACAGAAATTGAAAAAGAAAATATCAAAATCAGTAAACAACAAATTAAAATTAATAAACTCAACGAAGATCTCAATAAAGCAGAAGAAAAACTAAGCAAATTGAGAAATTAAATCTTTACAAACCCTGAATTAATCGCAAATTTACCAATTACTGACTGCTTGAAAGCAGAATAATTAATTGATGAATTTGCGGTTTTTTTTAAAACAAACTTTCCTTACTTTTAAATAAAAATAAACTACATACAACATGAACATGAATATGAATAAAAACTGGCATCAACAACATTATGAAAGCTTACCATTTGGCGGCCGAGTAGCAGACGCAGTAGCCAAAGGAATGGGTTCCTGGCGTTTCATAATTCTTCAAACAGTATTTGTAATCATCTGGATGGGATTAAACCTTGTTGCTTATTTCAAACATTGGGACGCCTATCCTTTTATCCTGCTCAATCTGGTATTTTCTACTCAGGCAGCTTATGCTGCTCCAATAATTATGATGGCTCAAAACCGTCAAAACGAAAGAGATCGCATCCAGGCTCAGGAAGATTACAATACCAATAAAGAAGCAAAACTTGAAATCGAAGCTTTGGCAAAAAAACTCAACTCTATTGAAGTCGATAAATTAGATAAAATAATCAGAATCTTAGAAAAGATAGAATAAGTATAGCTGGACTATACTTTAAATTAAACCTATCTTTGCAACCCAAATAAAATAACACTTTATGCAAGATATCATTGATCGTTTTATCAGTTATGTAACCATAGATACCGAATCCAATCCGAATTCGGAAACGACTCCAAGTAGCGAAAAACAATGGGTTTTAGCCAATAAATTAGTCGAAGAACTAAAAACCATTGGAATGCAAGACGTTACTATTGATGACAAAGCTTACATCATGGCGACTTTACCAAGTAATGTTGAACACGAAGTGCCTACAATAGGATTTGTTTCTCATTTTGACACCTCGCCTGATTTTAGCGGAACCAATGTAAAACCTCAAATCGTAAGCAATTATGACGGAAAAGACATTGTGCTGAATGCGGAACAAAACATCGTTTTATCGCCTAACTATTTCAAAGATTTATTGCAATACAAAGGACAAACCTTAATTACAACTGACGGAACCACACTCCTTGGTGCTGATGACAAAGCCGGAATTACCGAAATTATTACCGCCATGGAATTCCTTATCAAAAATCCGGAAATAAAACACGGAAAAATAAGAGTTGGATTCACTCCTGACGAAGAAATTGGCCGCGGGGCACACTTTTTTGACGTGGAGAAATTTGGCGCGCAATGGGCTTATACGATGGATGGAAGCCAGATAGGCGAATTAGAATATGAAAATTTTAATGCGGCCGGAGCCAAAATCACTTTCAAAGGAAAAAGTGTTCATCCCGGTTATGCCAAAGGAAAAATGATTAATTCTATGTTAGTTGCCAATACTTTCATCAGCGAATTACCAGCCGATGAAGTTCCTGAAAGAACTAAAGGTTATCAGGGTTTTTATCATGTGCATCACTTTAACGGAAGTATCGAAGAAACAGTCGTGGAATTAATTATCAGAGACCACAACCAGAAAAAATTCGAAAAGAGAAAAGAGAAAATTCAAAAAATAGCGAGCAAAATCAACAAGAAATTTGCGAAACAATTTGGAGAAGACATCGTTGTTGCCGAAATCAAAGATCAATATTACAACATGAAGGAAAAAGTACTTCCTGTAAAACATATTGTAGACATTGCCGAAAAAGCGATGAAAGAATTAAACATCAAACCCATTATCAAACCCATTCGCGGTGGAACTGATGGTTCGCAATTATCCTATATGGGATTGCCTTGCCCGAATATTTTTGCTGGCGGACACAATTTTCACGGAAAATACGAATATGTTCCTGTAGAAAGCATGCAAAAAGCAGTGGAAGTGATTGTAAAAATTGCAGAGCTTACGGCTTTACCCAACTTTGGTTTAGAACCAACAAAAGCAAAGAAGAAATAGTCATACCAATTGCAAACTACAACGTCACTTCGATTTTTGGCTTGTAAAAAGTGGTAATAAAGACAAATTTCCAATAGCCAAAAACGTATCGAGAAGCAATGTAAACATAAAAGTTCTCGATACATTTTTGGATACAAAAGCTATCGCATTTATATTCAAAAACACTCGAACTGACTAAAACCTTAAATTAAATCCATAAAAAAAGTCCCGATAACGGGACTTTTTTGACGTATAAATTCAGTCGTTCTTATTTTTTTGCCAATGCAGCACTCATTTCCATAGAAATAGCAGAACGCTCCATTTTCAATTTTCCAGCCATAGTTTCAATAACAACAGTAGTATCGGCTAATTCAACTACTTTACCGTGAAGACCACTTTTAGTAATAATTTTATCACCTACTTTTAAACTAGCTTCAAATTCTTTTTCTTGTTTTGCTCTTTTTTGTTGTGGTCTGATCATAAAGAAATACAGAACTACAAACATTAGCAAATAAGGAGCGATTTTCATTAAATCTTGCATAATTTCATTTTTTAATTTATAAATATTACATTAAACCGCGACCGGCTTTAATCATTTTTTTACTGGATTCTAATTCTTTAACCAGATTATCTAAAATTCCGTTGATGAAAATGCTACTTTTAGGAGTAGAATATTCTTTGGCTAATTCCAGATATTCGTTCAAGGTTACTTTCACAGGAATAGATGGGAATTTCAAAAATTCGCAAATAGCCATTTTTAAAATAATGGTATCCACTTCAGCAATTCTATCACTATCCCAGTTAGGTGTTTTATCAACAAATTCTTTCGCTAATTCAGCTTCGTTCAACACTGTTTTACGGAACAAATCTTTAACAAAATCTTTGTCTTCATTGTCTTTGTACAATTTTGGCACTTTGAAATTATCATTTTCGATAGGTTTCATTGCTTTCAATTGTTTGATGATTTGCGTGTTTACCATCGGAATATCATCAATCCAAGTCAACTTATCATCTTCTAAGAATTCGTATAATTTCTCATTTGGAACAATTACTTCAGTAAATAAATCCACAATCAATTGTCGGTCTTCTTCAAATGAGCGTGTTGGATTACTCATGTAAGTTTGATAGTAAGAACTCTCTTTTATAGCAGTCAATAACAAGGCTATATAATCCTCATGCAAATGCCAGGCATCAATTTTTCTGGTTTCTAAAGCAATGCTTAAAGAATTGTTTTCGGCAAGAATTTCGAAAATGCTGTTCTTAATGAATTTTTCGTTAGGATTACGTTCAGCTGCGGTAGCTAAATGTTTCTGACTGGATAAATGCAAAAATTGAGTTTCTTTTTTACATATTTCCAACAAAGAAGAAATCATTGTAAGGTATAAATCTTGAATATTATCGATACTGTAAAAAAGGAATTTTTCTTCCTTTTCCAGGTTATCAGAGCCATTTTGATGCATCGCATAAATGGTTTGCATAACTTTAACGCGAATGTGTCGTCTATTTACCACCTTGTAAGAACTTTTATAAAATTAGTCTGCAAAAATAAGGATTTCCTTTTTTAAAATAAAATTTAAACCCATAAAAAGCAGGACAAACTCACGAGTTAATTTCATTAATGAAACGTTAAATGAGACTTAACAGCTCATGGATGGCTAACAATTATTGCTTTTAAAGCTATATCTTTGTTTTTTATAAAATTCAGCTTAGTCTAGAAATGAAAGAATTACTCTATCTCAATAAATATTTCATCAAATACAAATACCGTTTTATCTTAGGAATTGTATTTACCATTGTTGCCCAAATATTTTCACTTTTTACGCCTAAATTAATTAGCAAATCCTTTGCTTCAATTGAAGAATTTGCCAAAAACAAAACCATATCCAATTCGGTTATCCAGGATCAATTAGTGAATAACATTTTACTCATTATCGCAACCACCATCATTGCAGGATTCCTTACTTTTTTAATGCGTCAAACCCTGATTGTGATGTCACGTCATGTTGAATTTGACTTAAAAAATGAAGTCTTCAGACAGTACGAAAATCTTTCTCAAAACTTCTACAAAAAGAATCGTACCGGGGATTTGATGAATCGCATAAGCGAGGATATTTCAAAAGTAAGAATGTATGTTGGGCCGGCTGTTATGTACACCATCAACACCATCATTCGTTTTGCCATCGTAATCATATTCATGTACAGGGTATCGCCATTACTTACCTTATACACGCTTTTACCATTGCCTCTTTTATCCTATGCTATTTTTAAATTAAGTACCGAAATCAACACCCGAAGCACCACTTTTCAGCAATATTTATCTAAAGTTTCCAGTTTCACACAAGAAATATTCTCGGGAGTTCGCGTGATAAAAGCCTATTCGTTAGAAAACCAACATCAGGACAACATGCACGCACTTGCTTTAGAAAGTAAAAGCAAAAGCATGGATTTAGCCAAAGTCCAATCCTTATTTGGCCCTTTAATGCTAGCTCTTATTGGCATCAGTAACTTAGTTGTAATTTATTTTGGAGGAATAATGTACATTCAAGGAAGCATCAAAAGCATCGGTACTATTGCCGAATTCATCCTGTACATCAACATGCTTACCTGGCCAGTGGCTTCATTGGGCTGGGTTTCTTCGATGGTTCAGGAAGCCGAAGCGTCCCAAAAAAGACTAAACGAGTTTCTAAAAATAGAACCAGAAATCAACAACAACAATACTGAAAAATCTACAATAGAAGGCACCATCACATTCGAAAATGTGAGTTATACTTACGAAGACACTAACATCAATGCACTTCAGGATATTTCGTTTACCGTACACAAAGGAGAAACACTGGCAATACTTGGAAAAACTGGCTCGGGAAAATCGACTATTTTATCTTTAATTTCCCGTATGTACGACGTAACTCAAGGTACGGTGAAAATTGACGAACAAGAAATTAGCCGTTTGAACTTATTTGATTTACGAAACAGTATTGGAATTGTACCTCAGGATGCTTTCTTGTTTTCAGACAGCATTAAAAATAACATCAAGTTTGGTAAAGAGGATGCCGAAATCGAAGAGGTTATGGCTGCCGCCAAAAATGCTGTAGTACACGACAACATTATGGGTTTCAACAAGCAATATGACACTATTCTTGGCGAAAGAGGAATTACTCTTTCGGGAGGACAAAAACAGCGTGTTTCCATAGCCAGAGCCATTATCAAAAACCCTCCTATTTTATTATTTGACGACTGTTTATCTGCAGTAGATACCGAAACCGAAGAGGCTATTTTAAACAACCTAAACGCCATTTGTAAAGACAAAACAACCATAATTGTAAGCCATCGTGTCTCTTCGGCAAAAAATGCCGATAGAATCCTGATTCTGGAAAATGGAAAAATTATTCAACAAGGTTCTCATAACCAGTTAATAAATCAGGAAGGTTATTATGCATCGCTCTATTTAAAACAACTTTCTGAAAAAGAATTACTTTAAATGTTGCTTAATAAATATATTTTTATCATTTTTGGTTTCAATTAACAACCATATTATTGTATAGAACGGATTATGAGAGAAAATGACATGTTAGAAAAAGAAGAAATCTTTTCTAAAGTTTTACGTGCAGGAAGAAGAACCTATTTCTTCGATGTGAGAGCTACAAAAGCGGATGATTATTATATTACCATTACCGAAAGTAAAAAATTCACAGAAGAAGACGGTTCGTTTCATTTCAAAAAACACAAAATATATTTATACAAAGAAGATTTTGCTGCTTTCACCGAAATCCTTGAAGAAATGACATCTTATGTTTTAAACCACAAAGGAGAAGAAGTAATCTCTGAAAGGCATCAAAAAGATTTCAAAAAAGAATATGCTACTGAAAGAATAACTGCTGATGGAGCAATTCCTGAAACTTCAAATTTTACAGATATTGATTTTGACGATATTTAAGCTCAAAGAAATCACAACAATAATACTTTAAGTCCAAAAATCATTCGGTTTTTGGACTTTTTGCATTATAGAAAAACAAAACAAGTTAACTTCCAATTTTGTATCTTAGTATAGCTTTTTTCAATTAACAATAAAAAAAACATCCTTATGAAAATTCCAATTGTATCTGTAAACTGGCTTCAAGAAAACATCAACAATCCTGAATTAATAATTCTGGATGCAGTTTTAGACACTCCTCCTCATGATTTGCAAATCATTGGAGCCCGAACTTTTGATATTAAAAATAAATTTAGCGATACTTCAACCTCATTACCTAATACCTTACCAAAACCAGAAGCTTTTGCTGCCGAAGCAAGAAAAATAGGAATCAGCAAACACAGTAAAATTGTAGTTTATGACACCAAAGGAATCTATTCGAGTCCAAGAGCATGGTATTTATTCAAAAGTATGGGACATGAAAATGTCTGGGTTTTAGACGGAGGATTTCCTGCCTGGATAAAAGAAGACTTTGCTACTGAAAAAGTTGCCCCAAAATCATTTAAAGAAGGAGATTTTGAAGCCTATTTTAAAGCTGAAATGTTTAAAAACAAATTTCAGATTTTACACAACACCACTTCAAAAGAAGCCATTGTAATTGACGCTCGTTCTGCTGACAGATTTAATGCCGAAACTGAAGAACCACGAGAAGGCTTAAGAAGCGGACACATCCCTAATTCCGTAAACCTGCCTTTTTCCAAAGTTTTAAAAGACGGTCATTTTTTACCTAAAGAAGAACTAAGACAGATCCTGCCACATCAAGACCAACCGTTATATTTCTCTTGCGGTTCCGGAATTACAGCCTGTATTGATTTAATTGCTTACGAATTAATTTCGTCAAACAACCCAAAAGCAGTTTATGATGGTTCCTGGACCGAATGGGGACAAGACCACGATTTACCAATAGAAAAATAAAAGAAAAATCAGTTATCCTATTCGCAAACCGTTTTCAATCCTGAAATCAGGAGCCAATAGGATAACATCTCCTTCCTGACCTACCGCACCTAAAACAAGACATTCGCTCATAAATTTCCCGATTTGCTTTTTAGGAAAATTGACTACAGCAACAATCTGCCTATTCAAAAGTTCCTCTTTGGAATATCGTTTAGTGATTTGAGCCGAAGTTTTCCTGATTCCTATGGCTTCGCCAAAATCAATCGTCAGTTGGAATGCCGGTTTTCTGGCTTCAGGAAAATCTTTCACCTCTATTATTGTTCCAACATACATGGCTACTTTTTCAAATTCAGCCCAAGTCAAATTATTCTCCATAAATCAATTCTAAATTTTTCAAATCATTACTAATTCAAAATTAGTTTATACTATTTAAATAGCCAGCAATTTTAGTAACTTTAAACTCTGGAAACAAATCACAAAACAATGGCACGAACTCCGTCAAACATGCTCGAATTAGGAACTATAGCTCCCGAATTTTATTTAAAAGACACCAAATCCAATACAGAATACTTTTCTTTTGCTGATTTAAAAGGAAACAAAGGCACATTGGTATTTTTTATTTGCAATCATTGTCCTTTTGTGCATCATGTAATAAGAGAAGTGGTTCGAATTGCCAATGATTATAGAGTTCAGGGAATTGGCATCATTGCTATTTCCAGTAATGATGTGGTAAATTATCCGCAAGACGCCCCTGAATTAATGACGGAATATGCTTTCGAAAATAATTTTGAATTCCCTTATTTATATGATGAAACACAGGAAGTTGCCAAAGCTTATGATGCGGCTTGCACTCCTGATTTTTATTTGTTTGACCAACAAGACAAATTAGTCTATCGCGGGCAACTGGACGATAGCCGTCCCGGAAACGGAATTCCGTTAAGTGGTAGTGATTTGCGTGGTGCCATAGATGGCGTTTTATACAACCGAAGCATTAATCCAAACCAGAAACCGAGTATTGGCTGTAATATCAAGTGGAAAACGGTTTAAGCAGAAGGCAGTTTTCAGAATGCAGAATTTAGAAAATAGAATTTAGATATAAAAAAAGTGGTTTCCCAGTTAGAAAACCACTTTTTGTTATTTAAATCAAAACCGGAATCTAAAATCTGCGTTCTAAATTCTTAAATCTAAAATTATTTAACGTCCATCAATTCAACGTCAAAAATCAAAGTAGCGTTTGGTGGAATTACACCTCCGGCACCGCGAGATCCGTATCCTAAGTGAGCAGGAATCACAAAACGAGCTTTATCACCTACTTGTAACAAAGCAATACCTTCGTCCCATCCTTCGATTACATTTCCTCTTCCTAATGGAAATTCGATTGGTTTTTTACGTGGGTAAGAGCTATCAAAAACTTTTCCGTCAGGTAATTGCCCTGTGTAGTGAACAGAAACTGTTTTTCCGTTTTCAGCTTTTTTACCTTCTCCTCTTTGGATAAATTGGTAACGCAAACCACTTTCTGTTTTTTCAAATCCGGCAGCTAATTTTTCCATTGCTTCTTCAGCAGCAGCTTTTTCAGCTTCAAGACGTTTTTTACGGTTTCCTTCAAATGAACGGAAAGCTTCAACTGCATTCCATTTTTGAGCTTCTTCTCCTACTCTAACAATTTCCAATGTTTCTAAAGCATCGCCTTGAGCAACTGCATCAACAACATCCTGCCCTTCAATTACTTGACCAAAAACAGTGTGTTTTCCATCTAACCAAGAAGTTGGTACGTGAGTAATGTAAAATTGAGAACCGTTAGTTCCAGGTCCTGCATTAGCCATAGCTAAAACTCCCGGTCTATCATGTTTTAAACTTGGATGAAATTCATCATCAAATTTATATCCTGGATCTCCTGTTCCTGACCCTAGAGGACAACCTCCCTGAATCATAAAATCAGGAATTACTCTGTGAAAAGTTAATCCATCATAATATTTTGTCCCTTGAGGCTTTACTTTGTTTTCTAAGTTTCCTTCAGCCAAGGCTACAAAGTTTCCAACCGTTCCAGGTGTTAAATCGTGTGTTAATTTCACTAAAATAGACCCTTTTGAGGTATTAAATTTAGCGTATATACCGTTTTCCATTGTTTATAATTTTTTATTGAAGCGCAAATTTACAAATTAAATTAGAGAATGTGCCAATGTGCAAAACAGAAAATTTAATACAGAAATAAGCTGTACCGAATTCAAAAAAAAAAAAATCAATAATAAATATCCAGAATAATATTGCCTTTGGAAGCATCTATTAATTTTTCAATTCTTTTATAATAGGTTTCATTTACCATGGGACAGCCTAAACTATTACATATTATATTATTCTGCTCTTCATAAGGCACTTTTTCATATTTATGCAATACAATACTTCTTGAAAACGCATTACTATTTGTCTCTTCAAATCCATGCAGTCTATACGATTTCCCATATTCGCCGGTATAACTTTTACCTATATAATATTTCCCTAATGAAGTGCAGTACGAATAATTCTCATTGCTGAATTTTAATTCTCCATACAAGCCGGAACCAATACCATGAGCTACCAAGCCCTGATCAATAATTCTGTCGTTTTTTAGGTCGTAAACAAAAAAACGATTTTTCCCTGACATAATTCTCATGTCAAGCAGAAAAGCGATTTCATCATTAAATTTAGGATTTGTTTTCAGCAGTTCTTTTATACCGGCTACTTGTTCGGCAATTCTTTCTTCGATAGTAGTATTTAATAATCGGATTATGCTTGAAGCCGTTTTATCATTTTTTGATATAAATCCGAAACTACAAAGCAATCCAATTGTAAGCATCCCTAAAATCACTCTTTTCATTTTCCCTCTACTTTTTTAGACTTAGCAAAAGTTATTCAGCTTTTTTAATTGAATTTCTTTCACAAAAAAAAACACAACAACCTATATATCAAACAAATAACAGCACAAATGTATCGTTTTTTTTTAATTCAAAAAACGACACAACTATCTGAAACACTCACTTTTATATAAAAAATAACATTTATAAGAAAAAGCTGTTTTCACCAATCCCTAGCCTGATTAATTAGCTCCTGAAAAAAACTTTGTACCTTTGTCCCATCCAAAACTTAGATATACAATCATGCGAATTGACATTATTACTGTTTTACCTGAATTGCTACGCAGTCCCTTTGAGGCTTCGATTATGAAACGCGCCATTGACAAAGGTCTAGTAGAAGTTCATATCCACAACTTAAGAGATTACACCACTAACAGACAAAAAAGCGTGGATGATTATCCTTATGGCGGCGGAGCAGGAATGGTAATGACAGTACAACCTATTGACGATTGTATTACCCATTTAAAAACACAGAGAGACTACGACGAGATTATTTATATGTCGCCTGACGGGGAAACTTTGAACCAAAAAATGGCCAATACCATGTCAATGTATGAAAACATCATTATTCTGTGCGGACATTATAAAGGAGTAGATCAAAGAGTACGAGATCATTTTATTACCAAAGAAATTTCTATTGGTGATTATGTTTTAAGCGGAGGAGAATTAGGCGCATTAGTTTTATCTGATACCTTAATCCGATTAATCCCTGGTGTTTTGAGTGACGAAACCTCAGCTTTGACCGATAGTTTTCAGGATGGTTTATTGTCAGGACCAATATATACCCGTCCAGCCGATTACAAAGGATGGAAAGTTCCGGAAGTTTTAACCAGCGGGAATTTTGCTAAAATTGACAAATGGCGTGAAGACATGGCATTTGAACACACTAAAAACAGACGTCCGGATTTATTAGAATAAATCCCAATTTTTTAAAATTCCAAATTCCAATTTTACAGATTTGACTATACAATTTGTTTAGCACAGATATTTTTTTTATTGGAATTTGGAATTTATTTTATTGGAATTTAATTTTTTTAACTACTTTTGCACCCACATTTAATCAACCTCTGGCGATACCCGTGAATGTTGATTCGATTTTAAACCATAATTAGCAATTAAAATGGCAAATTTAGTAGATTTCGTTAATAGCGAATTTGTTACAAGAAAAGATTTCCCTGAATTCGGAGCTGGAGATACAATCACAGTTTACTACGAAATTAAAGAGGGTGAAAAAACTAGAACTCAGTTCTTTAAAGGAGTTGTAATTCAAAGAAGAGGTACTGGAAGTACTGAAACTTTTACAATTCGTAAAATGTCTGGTGCTGTAGGTGTTGAGCGTATCTTCCCTATCAACTTACCAGCTTTGCAAAAAATTGAAATCAATAAGAAAGGTGCTGTACGTAGAGCTAGAATTTTCTACTTCAGAGAACTTACTGGTAAGAAAGCAAAAATCAAAGACAAAAGAAGATAATTTATTGTCTCTTTATCATAAAAGTCCCGACGCTGTCGGGACTTTTTTTTTGACTTTATTCAAAAAGAACAACATTCTCAAATAAACAGCCATTCTCTAAAAAAATAACATTTTAAAGCCTTGTCGTTAGTTATCCCATAATTCAGCTATTTCTATAACAAACGGGGCTGTATTTTAGTCTGATTTACATATCTTTGCACCGCTTTATTCAAAGCAAACAATACATTTCACATTCTTCGCCGAAGAGTTACGATTATAAAATAAAAAAAATGACACAAAAATCAAAGATTGTTTACACATTAACTGACGAAGCACCTTTGTTAGCTACTTATTCGTTTTTACCTATTGTTGAAGCTTTTACTGCTACAGCCGGAATCGAAATTGAAACAGAAGATATTTCTGTTGCTGCCCGTATCCTTGCTAATTTCCCTGAGTTTTTAACTGAGGAACAAAAAGTAAAAGACTCTTTGGCTGAATTAGGAAAACTAGCTACTGCTCCAGAAGCAAACATCATCAAATTACCAAACGTTTCTGCATCTGTTCCTCAATTAAAAGGAGCTATCGCTGAATTGCAAGCTCACGGATACAAAGTCCCTGATTATCCTGAGGCTCCACAAAACGACGCTGATGCAGCAATCAAAGCTAAATATGCTAAAATATTAGGATCAGCTGTAAACCCTGTTTTACGTGAAGGAAACTCTGACCGTAGAGCACCAAAAGCAGTAAAAAATTACGCTAAAGCAAACCCACATTCAATGGGAGCTTGGTCTGCTGATTCTAAAACAGCAGTTGCTTCTATGGAAAGCGGAGATTTTTACGGAAGTGAGCAATCACTTACTGTAGCTGAAGCTACTGATGTAAAAATCGAATTCGTTGCACAAGACGGTACAGCTACTGTTCTTAAAGCAAGTACTCCATTGAAAGCCGGTGAAATTATCGATAGTTCAGTAATGCACTTAAACGCTTTGAAATCTTTTGTTGCTAAAACAATTGCTGAGGCTAAAGCACAAGGAGTTTTACTTTCTGTTCACTTAAAAGCTACAATGATGAAGGTTTCTGACCCAATCATCTTTGGAGCTATCGTTGAAGTATATTTCGCAGCTGTTTTCGAAAAATATGCTGCCTTATTTGCTGAATTAGGAGTAAACACTAAAAATGGCTTAGGTGACGTATATGCAAAAATTGCAGGTAACACACAAGAAGCTGAAGTAAAAGCTGCTATCGACCAGGCAATTGAAAATGGCCCAGCTCTGGCTATGGTAAATTCAGACAAAGGAATCACTAACCTTCACGTACCATCTGACGTAATTGTTGATGCTTCTATGCCGGCAATGATTCGTACTTCTGGTCAAATGTGGAACAAAGAAGGAAAATCACAAGATACTATCGCAATTATCCCAGACCGTTGTTACGCTGGTGTATATACTGCTACAATTGATTTCTGTAAAAAACACGGTGCTTTTGACCCAACAACTATGGGATCTGTTCCAAACGTAGGTTTGATGGCACAAAAAGCAGAAGAATACGGATCTCATGACAAAACTTTCCAATTATCAGCTAACGGAGTTGTTCGTGTAGTGGATGTAAACGGAAATGTTTTAATGGAACAAGCTGTTGAAGCAAATGATATTTTCAGAATGTGTCAGGCTAAAGACGCTCCTATTCAGGACTGGGTAAAACTGGCTGTAAACAGAGCACGTTTATCTGCAACTCCTGCTGTTTTCTGGTTAGACGAAAACAGAGCGCACGACAGACAATTAATCGAAAAAGTAAATACTTACTTGAAAGATTACGATACAGCTGGATTAGATATTCGTATCTTAAACCCAATTGCTGCAACTGAATTCACATTAGAAAGAATCATCAAAGGTTTAGATACTATCTCAGTAACAGGAAACGTATTACGTGATTACCTTACTGACTTATTCCCAATTTTAGAAGTTGGAACTTCTGCAAAAATGTTATCTATCGTTCCATTAATGAATGGTGGTGGATTATTCGAAACCGGTGCAGGTGGATCAGCTCCTAAACACGTTGAGCAATTTGTAACTGAAGGCTATTTACGTTGGGATTCATTAGGAGAATTTTTAGCTTTAGGTGCTTCATTAGAGCATTTAGGACAAACTTTGAACAATGAAAAAGCAATTGTTTTATCTGAAACTTTAGATCAGGCAAACGATGCTTTCTTGAAAAACGATAAATCTCCAGCTAGAAAAGTAGGTCAAATTGACAACCGTGGTTCTCACTTTTACTTAGCTTTATACTGGGCTCAGGCATTGGCAAACCAAACTAAAGATGCTGAATTACAAGCTATCTTTGCTCCAATTGCAAAAGAACTTACTGAAAACGAAGCTAAAATTGATGCGGAATTAATTGGCGCTCAAGGAAAAGCTCAGGAAATTGGTGGTTACTACCAACCAAATCCTGCTTTAGTAAGCAAAGCAATGCGTCCAAGTACAACATTGAACACTATTTTAGATAAAATTTCAGTATTAAAAACAGCTTAATCGTTTTTATACCAATATTCAAAAGACAACTCGAAAGGGTTGTCTTTTTTTTTTGCTCTTTATTTTTTTTAAATTAAAATAACACATACTTAAGTTAAGGATTTACTCTCGTCTGTTCGAGTGTTTTATTAAAAAATGCGACAGCTTTTTTTTAATAAAATGTATCGAGAACCATACCACTAGGAGCTTCTCGATACAATTTTAAATAGTAAAGCTATCGCATTACTATTTAAAATCACTCGAAGAGACGACTAAAATCAAAATGTTATAAAATATTTTTCATCATAAATAAACGAACATTCATTTATAATTAATACTTTTGTCGTATAATTCAAAAAAGAATGAGAACAAGAGACAGCAATAAAGAAGAAATCGTTAAACAAAAAGCCATTGCACTTCTTGTAGAAAAAGGCATAGAAGGTTTCAGCATGAACCGCCTGGCTAAAGAAAGTAATATATCGGTAGCTACCTTGTACATTTATTATTCGGACAAAGAAGATTTGATAAAGAAAATTGGAATTGAAATCGGAAAAAACTTCTTTGACGAAATGTCTAAAGATTTCTCTCCTTCAATGTCATTCAAAGAAGGTTTATACAAGCAATGGGAAAACAGAATCCGTTTTGCACAAAGCAAACCACTTGAAGTAAATTGCTGGGAACTACTCACCCACTCCAGTTATGGCGAATACATTTTAGAAAAAAGCTTATTGGATTTCAAAATTACCATGGGTTCTTTTTTCAGAAATTCAGTGGAGAAAAAAGAATTAATTCCTATTTCAAAAGAAATATTCTGGAGCGTGGCTTATGGCCCATTATATTCCTTATTGCGATTCGAAAGAGATGGCAAAAACTTTGGAGGAGGCCCTTTTAAACTCAACAAAAAAACAATCGACGAAACATTTGAATTAGTCCTAAAAGCATTAACACCGTAAAATTACAACTTATGGAAACT
This sequence comes from Flavobacterium sufflavum, assembly GCF_004016525.1. Lineage (GTDB taxonomy): Bacteria > Bacteroidota > Bacteroidia > Flavobacteriales > Flavobacteriaceae > Flavobacterium > Flavobacterium sufflavum. Next base: position 85,411 of record NZ_SACJ01000013.1, on the reverse strand, counting down.
GATTTTAACAACATTTTGATTTTTGAAACCAATATCAAAACTGAAAAGGACAAAATGATTATAAGCAAGGTTTTAAATTCCAACCCCGAAATTGAACAATGGAATATCGATTTAGAGGACATTGATTCGGTATTGCGAATAGAAAGCAGAACCCTAAATGCTTCACAAATAATAAAAATGATAACAGAACAGGATTTTAAATGTTCTGAATTAACAGAATAAATAAATGGAAAATACTTCTCAACAAACACCTTCGTTTACTTCTTATCAAAAATTTGCTGTTTTCATTCTGGCGATTACTCAATTTACAGTAATTTTAGACTTTATGGTCATGTCGCCATTAGGTGATATTTTAATGAAAACCATGCAACTAAAACCAACTCATTTTGGTTTGGTGGTTTCGGCTTATGCCTTTAGTGCCGGAATTTCAGGATTACTCACGGCAGGTTTTGCCGATAAATTCGACAGAAAAAAATTACTTCTATTCTTTTACACTGGATTTATTTTAGGAACCATTCTATGCGGAGTAGTTACTTCTTATCCTTTACTCGTAGCAGCCAGAATTATCACAGGATTGTTTGGCGGAGTAATAGGTTCGATTTCTATGGCTATTGTAACCGATTTATTTTCGATGCAACAGCGCGGTCGCGTAATGGGTTTTATCCAAATGGCTTTTGGCGCAAGCCAAATCTTCGGAATTCCGTTAGGTCTTTATATTGCAACTGCCTGGGACTGGCATGCGCCTTTTTTATGGGTAGCAGCCATGGCTTTAATCATCGCTATTTTAATTGCAGTAAAATTAAAACCACTTACGGAACATCTTGCCATACAAAAAGAGAATTCTGCTTTTAAACATTTAATTCATACTGTTACCAAACGTGAATACCGCATTGGATTTTCTGCAACAGCAATTCTTTCGGTTGGAGGTTTTATGCTGATGCCTTTTGGTAGTGCTTTTGCCATTAACAATTTGAAAATAACCGAAGAACAACTACCACTTCTTTTTATGATTGCGGGTTTATCTACTTTAATCATTATGCCAATTATTGGAAAACTGAGTGACAAAATCGATAAGTTCAAAATTTTCACTGTCGCTTCCATTTGGACAATTCTAACCGTTGCCGTTTATACCAATCTTGCCGAAACTCCTTTTTGGTTAGTTGGAATTATCAACGTTTTGATGATGATGGGTGTAATGAGCCGAATGGTTCCTTCTACAGCCTTAGTAACATCAATTCCTGCCAAAGAAGACCGTGGCGCTTTTATGAGTATCAACTCTTCATTACAGCAAATTTCTGGCGGAATTGCCGCAGCCTTTGCAGGAACAATTGTGGTTCAAAAAGACAATTTCAGTCCATTGGAACATTACAACACCTTAGGCTTAATAATAATTGGAATATCATTGCTTTCGATTCTGTTATTGAGTCGTGTGAGCCGGCATTTGAAAAAAAATCCGGAACCGGAACCAAGTCCTGTATTAGAAGTTTCAGAAATTTAACTGATCTAACAACAACTATCCGCACGTAATAACAAACAATAAATTAACAGTTATTCCGTTGACTTTTCTGTATTATTAATTGACATTTGCAATTCAAATCCCCTAAAATGATTACAAAAAAAAGTTTTTTTCTTTTTATCGTTCTATTCATTAGCATAACTACTTTTGCCCAAGACAAATTCACCTTAAGCGGAATTATCACCGATGCCAAAAACAACGAAACCTTAATTGGTGTCAACCTCTATTTCCCCGACTTAAAAATAGGAACCACCACTAACGAATATGGTTTTTATTCGATAAGTGTTCCAAAAGGAGATCAAAATCTAAGCATTAGTTATATTGGTTACCAAAGCATCCAAAAAAACATTTCGCTGACAAAAAGCAGTAAAATGAACTGGGCGCTTACCGAAAACGGAGAAATGCTGAATGAGGTAGTTGTAAGTGATACTAAAGGTCGCGCTAATACCCGAACACCTGAAATGAGTGTGAACAAACTCTCCATTTCAGCCATAAAAAAAATGCCTGTTGTTTTAGGAGAAGTAGACGTTATAAAATCGATTTTACTATTGCCTGGGGTTACTAATGCCGGTGAAGGCGCCTCGGGATTTAATGTCCGCGGTGGTGGAGCCGACCAGAATTTAATTCTTTTGGACGAAGCCACTATTTACAATTCTTCGCATGTTTTTGGATTTTTCTCCGTTTTTAATCCGGATGCTATCAAGGATTTGAAATTGTACAAAGGCGGAATTCCGGCTCGTTTTGGAGGAAGAGCTTCTTCGGTTTTAGATATTTATCAAAAAGACGGAAACAGTAACGAATTTCACATGAATGGCGGAATCGGATTGATTTCCAGTCGTCTTCTTGCCGAAGGTCCAATTGTCAAAGACAGAGGTTCTTTTTTAATTGGCGGAAGAGCTTCTTATGCACATTTATTTTTAAAATTGTCCGAAGATCAAAAAAACAACTCGGCTTATTTTTATGATTTGAACACCAAATTGAGTTATAAAATCAACGATAACAACAATATTTATTTGTCGGGTTATTTTGGTCGTGATGTTTTTGCCATCAACAAAAGTTTCAGCAATATCTACGGGAATTCAACTTTAAATTTACGTTGGAATCATTTATTTTCTGATAAATTATTTTCGAATCTTTCCCTTATTTACAGCGATTACTATTACGGTTTAGACTTGGATTTTATTGGTTTCAATTGGGATTCGGGCATCAAAAATTACAATATCAAATACGATTTCAAGAATTATATTTCCGATAATTTCAAATTGAATTATGGTGCCAATGCCATTTATTACAATTTCAATCCCGGAACTATCAAGCCATCTGAAGCCGGTTCGGGAATAAACCCTGACCAATTAGACCGAAAATATGCTTTTGAACCTTCGCTTTACATCGAAGCTGAAAATAAACTAAACAAAAAACTTACTGTTGCCTATGGTTTGCGCTACAGCATGTTTTATCGTTTAGGAAATTCGACCATCAACTTTTACGAAAATAACAATCCGGTAATCTTCAATCCGGTTTTTCAGATTTACGAAAAAGCAACTCCTACAAGCACCAAATATTACAGCAAAAACAAAACCATCAAAAGCTTTGACAATTTCGAACCGCGATTTGCAGTTTCCTACCAACTGAATGAAGACCAGGCCATAAAAGCCAGTTACAACCGAATGTTGCAATACCTGCAATTGATTTCTAACACCTCTTCTCCTACTCCTTTGGATGTTTGGATGCCGAGTGACAATTATATAAAACCTCAAATTGCCGACCAGATAGCCCTTGGTTACTTCAAAAACATCCGCAACGGGGATTATTCATTGGAAATAGAAACCTATTACAAGAAAATCCAAAACCGCATGGATTACATCGATGGTGCCGATTTGATTGCAAATGAAGCTATCGAACAAGTTGTTCTAAACGGTAGAATGCGCTCCTACGGTCTGGAATTGATGCTAAAGAAAAACGAAGGGAGATTAAACGGTTGGATTTCGTACACCTTATCAAAATCAGAGCAACAAACCCCGGGCAGAATTCCCGAAGAAACAGGCATTAATTACGGAGAATGGTATAATTCAGCTTATGATAAAACCCATAATTTAGCGATAACTTCTGCTTATCATTTGAATGACAAATGGGATTTTGGAGCCAATTTCGCTCTGCAATCGGGGCAACCGGTGACTTATCCTGATGGTAAATACAATTATTTAGGCGTAGATGTTCCCAGTTACGGTTTACGCAACAGAAACAGATTGCCAGCCTACCATCATCTGGATATATCAGCTACTTTAACACCTACTAGAAATAAAAACCGAAACTGGAAAGGCGAATGGGTTTTCAGTATTTACAACTTATACAACCGCCAGAATGCAGCTTCAATCAATTTTAGACAAAATGAGGATACTGCAGCAAATGAAGCCGTAAAAACATCCATTTTTGGAATCGTTCCTGCGGTGAGTTATAATTTTAAATTCTAAAAGATTTCCTTTCGAAAAAGATACTATTATGAAAAAAAAGATATTATTTCCCCTTTTGCTAATCTTAATCAGCCTTTTTAGTAGCTGCGAAGAAGTAGTCAACGTAGATTTAGACACCGCTGCTCCCCTATTAGTTGTCGAAGCTAACATTGGCTGGATCAAAGGCAGCTCTGGAAATGCGCAAAAAATAAAATTAACCACAACCACTGCTTATTATGACACCGAAGTTCCTATTGTAACAGGAGCCAAAGTTTCTATTGCAAACAGCGACAATACCGTTTTTAATTTTGTAGAAATTCCAAACACAGGAGAGTATGGCTGTACTAATTTTGTACCGGAAATTGGCGAAACCTACACCTTGAAAATCATTAACAATGGCGAAACCTATACCGCAACAGAAATATTTCAGGCACTGGCGCCAATTACCCGAATTGAACAAAACAACGAAGGCGGTTTTACAGGAAAAGATATTGAAATTAAGGCTTATTTTAATGACCCTGCCACTGTAAACAATTACTATCTGTATCGCTACGAATATTCTAATCAGGCCTCTGTAGATTACAATGTTGATGACGATAAATTCTTTCAGGGGAACGAATTTTTCAGTCTCTCACAAAAAGACGATTTAAAAAAAGGCGATGTTATTGAACTCACACACTTTGGAATATCCAAACAATATTACAATTACATGAATATTTTAATTGGTATCATGGGTAATAATTCTGGCGGACCATTCCAGACTCCTCCTGCCACCGTGAGAGGAAATATCAGCAACAGTACCAATCCAAAAAATTATCCTTTGGGTTATTTTGCTCTTGGAGAATCCGATATGCGCCGTTATGTAGTTCAATAATTTTTTAATTAGCAAACTAAAAGTCGGTGTGATTTAAATCCTTTTATCTTTGTAATCCGTGGCTAAAAAAGCCATGAATCAAAGCCAAAAAACATTCGAAAACAATTAGCTATCTTTGTAACTCAGTACTGAAATCGTTAATCTAAAATCTTCATTCCCTTGTCATCACATCATATTGTTCGCGACGATCAAGAACCTGCTTTAATCATTGCTAATGGAGCTGCCTGTAATCCCGAATTATTAGGACAATTACTCGAATGGTCACCGCTGGTAATTGTATTGGATTCTGCCATAGAACGCGTGATGGAACTGGACATTAAAGTTGATGTTTTATTAGGTGATTTTGACCGCGATTTCGATGCTAACTATTACAAAGAAAAACAATACCCACTGGAAATTGTACATACTCCCGACCAGGACAAAACCGATTTAGAAAAAGCATTTGATTATTTAATTGAACGCAATATTCCTGCGGCAAACGTGGTATGGGCAACCGGAAGAAGAGCCGATCACACCATTACCAATCTGACCAATATTGTTCGTTATCGTGACAAATTGAAAATTGTAATCTTAGACGACCATTCGAAAGTATTTTTGTTACCAAAAAAATTCGAAAAATGGTACACTGCCAATACGCCTATTTCGTTAATCCCGATAGGACATGTCAGCGGAATTCATTCTGAAAATCTATTCTATCCTTTAAAAGATGACAGCCTGACTATTGGTTATCGCACAGGCAGCAGCAATCATGTGGTACAGGATGGTTTGGTCATTATTGAGCACAACGAAGGCGATTTATTACTGATGGAATGCATGGATTAATCAATGCATAAAATAAAAAGCAACACTGATTAGAGAAATTTATAAAATCATTACAATTTCTTAAATCTGCATTGCAAAAAAACTGCAATAAATTAACTCCCAAATAACTAAGTATTAGCTATAAACAAATTTGAAAACAGTACCTTTGCAGCGAAATTAAAAATAAAATGTCTAAAGCAATTACTGAGAAAACCAGTTTACATCCAAGAAACCAACATCGATTACGTTATGATTTTAATTTACTAATCGAAAATTGTCCTGAATTAAAACCCTTTGTTTTCATTAACGAACACCAAATAGACTCGAGCGATAGCGAACAGGCGAAGCAAACAATCGATTTCAGTAATCCTCAAGCGGTAAAAACCTTGAACAAGGCATTATTAATTAGCTATTACGACATTCAAAACTGGGATATTCCCCAAGATTATCTTTGCCCACCTATTCCCGGCAGAGCCGATTACATCCATCACATAGCTGATTTACTGGCTGAAAGCAACAACGGTATTATCCCAACAGGAGCCGAAGTTGAAGGTCTTGACATTGGTGTTGGAGCCAATTGTATTTACCCTATCATTGGAAATTCAGTTTACAATTGGAGTTTTGTAGGCACTGACATTGACGAAAAAGCCTTAGACAATTGCAGCGAAATCATCGAAGCCAATGAAAAACTGATTGATGTTATCAGTCTGCAACAACAACTGGAATCCCGTTTTATTTTTAAAAATATCATCACGCCCCAAGATAAATTTGCCTTCACGATTTGCAATCCTCCTTTTCATAAATCAGCCGAAGAAGCGAACAACGGCAGCCTTAGAAAAGTCAATAATTTAAACGATAAAAAAGTAAGCAAAGCCGTTTTGAATTTTGGCGGTCAAAACACCGAATTGTGGTGCGAAGGTGGCGAACTAGCCTTTATTACCCAAATGATTTACGAAAGCGCCCGCTACCCTATGCAATGTCTGTGGTTTACAACCCTGGTTTCTAAACAATCGCATCTTAAAAGCCTTTACAAAATCTTAAACAAAGTAAACGCTGCCCAAATAAAAACCATCGATATGGCGCAAGGACAAAAAATCAGCCGCATCCTTGCTTGGACTTTTCTTACCGAAACCCAACAAAAAAACTGGAAATTCGAGGCGGAAAAGGCTGTTTTTTAATTAAAATTTCTTACTTCATTTGTATAAAAACTATATATTAGCGAAAGTTAATAAGCTTTTCTATGGCTTCAATCCTAACATAATAGGATTATTGAGACTATCGTACAGCTAGTATAAACGAGTTCGAGGATATTTTGAGAAATATGAGAGAAAATCAGAAACTATTACCATATATCATTTTGACAATATTGTACATAATTACAATACTTCCAATAATATATTTAACAATTCTCTTAATTGGAAAAGCTGATAATGTATTAGTATTTTGTTTTGGCTCTACTAATACTATTTTCTTAATGAGATATTATAAAGGGGACATATTTTTAAGTTTGTTATTGGGATTTTTTGTTTCTAGTTTTACTTTATGTTTTATTTATTTACTTTGGTTTCTTGGACTTTTTTCTAAATCGCTTTTTCCAACTATTTTCTTTATAATTGTGTCTGTTATAGTATGTATCGTTTTGACAAAAAATCATTTAAAAATCAAAAGTCAAAAAAACATACATTTAATAATATCACTTCCAACACTTCTCTTTTTGGTATGTTCATTTAATTTAAAAGAAACTTATCCAACTAAATTTGAAAATAAGAATTTAACCTTTGCTCAAATCAAAATTGTCGATAAACTAAAAAATCCGAAATTTGGAGATACTATTGAAGTTAGAATATATAGGCAACCATTATTTGGTTTAAGAGAAAGTTATGAAATATATAAAGCAACAACTAATGAAAAGGGAATTGCAAAAATTCAGTTTTCAAAGTCAAATAATTATCATTTAATTATTATAACCAAAGAAAACAAACTTAATTTTTCAGATATAAACTCAGCAGACTTAAAAAAGAAGAAAATGTTTGTAATTGAAGAATAAAAAAAACCGACAGCTCGGATTTGCAATCCGTGCCCAACCAAACCAGCTATTAAAAACAATTTTTATTTAAAAATCCCATGAATCCCAAAGTAGAGCAATTTTTAAGCAAAGCAAAAAAGTGGCAGGATGAAATGACACTGCTGAGAGAAATTATACTCGAATGCAACTTAACTGAAGATTTTAAATGGATGCATCCCTGCTACACTCTTGATAATGCCAACATTGTATTAATCCACGGTTTCAAAGACTATTGCGCCTTACTTTTCTTTAAAGGCGTACTAATGAAAGACGAAAAAGGAATCCTCATTCAGCAAACCGAAAATGTTCAGGACAGACGCCAAATAAGGTTCAAAAATGTGGAAGAAATTGAGAAACTGGAATCGGTAATTAAGGAATACATCAACAAAGCCATTGCCATAGAAAAAGCAGGACTAAAAGTAGTGATGAAAACCACCGAAGAATTCAATATGCCGGAAGAATTCAAAACCATTTTAGACGATATGCCCGAATTAAACAAAGCTTTCTATGCCCTGACACCGGGGCGTCAAAAAGCCTATCTGTTATATTTCTCCTCGGCTAAACAATCCAAAACCCGCGAAGCCCGAATTGAAAAATATATGGATAAAATTCTGGACGGAAAAGGTTTGGATGATTAAAAAATAACCTCACAAGCACACCTCAAACTTAACGGTAATGATTTTTGATTTTAATCATTTTTATAACACCCGACAGCCTTTAGAAAGCTGTCGGGTGTATTTTTTTTTTAAAACTATAGGTCTAAGTTTCATCCTTTAAAAAAGAAATAAAAGGCTCTAAGAAACAATTAATTTTTATTCCCAATTTTAAAACCGTTGATATATTCAATAGGCTTTTTACCATCGTAATACATATTATCTATAAAATCCTTGGTTGGCGGTCTATATCCGTCTGTTTCCGGAATATCGGTCTTAGTCAAAAATCCTTCATCCACCAATAGTTTAGCAGCCGCATTCCAAATCTCAGGTTTATAAACTTCCCTGATTTTATAATCATACCAGTCTGCCGGCTTTGATTCTGCAATTTGCCCCCAGCGTCTCATCTGGGTTAAAAACCAAATTCCATCAGAATAATAAGGATAAGTAGCATTGTATCTAAAAAAAACATTAAAATCCGGCAAAGACCTGATATCTCCTTTTTCAAACTCAAATGTTCCCAACATCGAATTATCGATTACCCTTTTTTCACCATCCACATAAGCTGATTTAGATAATATTCGGGTGGCTTCTTTTCTATTCTCAGGATCATCCAACCATTTTCCGGCTTTAATTAATGCCTTTGTAATGGCAATTGCCGTATTTGGATTTTTCTTGACAAATGCACGGGTCATCACAAATACTTTCTCAGGATGATTTTTCCAAATATCCTTACTGGCAATAATGGGTACTCCTATCCCTTGATCTACTGCCTGTTGATTCCAAGGCTCCCCTACACAATAGCCGGTAATAACTCCAGATTGAAGAGAACTAGGCATTTGTGGTGGGGCAATTACTGATAACAACACTTGCCCGGCAGTGGCTACTTGCGTATTAGCACTATTATAAAAACCCGGATTTATTCCTCCCGCAGCCAACCAATAGCGCAACTGATAATTATGACCGGAATAAGGCGAAACAATCCCCATTGTAAAAGGGTTATTGAATTTCTTATATAAACTAATAGCCGGCAACAAAGCGCTAGCAGGTATTGGATGCACCGGCACTCCGTATTCACGTGGCAAGTAACCAACAATTTTATTCCAAACATCATAGGAAACCGTAATCGCATTTCCATTTAAATCCATAGAAAATGGAGTCACCAACTCGGCCTGTCTTCCACAACCAACTGCTGCTGCAATGGGTTGCCCTGCCAGCATTTGGGCTCCATCAATTTGGCTATCGACAACCTTGTCAAAAATATCCCTCCAGTTAGCCTGTACTTCCAAGGTCACATTTAAACCCTCATCTTCAAAAAAACCTTTATGTTTGGCTATAGCCAATGGTGCCATATCGGTTAATTTTATAAAACCTAAAATGACATCGGGTTTTTCTAAATTTAATTTTTTGGTCTTTGGAGGGTAGGTCTCCGGATTAATTAAAATTGCATTAGTTTTTTGGGGGCTTTTAAAACTTAAAACAGAGATTGATAATAGCGCAACTAATGATAATCTAAGTATTGTTTTTTTCATATTACAATTTTTGAATTATTACTCGACCAAAATTAAGTATACATACGTAGTTAAAACATGCGAAAAAACAACTTAACTTATGTTTTATATTTTGGGGAGATAAGCAGGAAATGAGTATAGCTGGGGCTTGGAAAGGAACTAAATTAAAACAGCAATCCTTTAGCATTAATCTCAAAGAACTCCTGAAAGTTTTAAGTTTTTCTAAACTTTTTTTTCCTGAATTCCTTTGTACCTTTGCCACTCAGCAATATAAATAGATGAATTTCCAAGTCGTATCCGATTACCAACCTAAGGGAGACCAACCACAGGCTATTGAAAAATTAGCCCAAGGCATCATTGATGGTGATAAATTCCAAACACTGTTAGGAGTTACAGGATCGGGAAAAACGTTTACGGTGGCCAATGTCATTCAGGAAGTGCAAAGACCTACGTTGGTTTTGGCACACAACAAAACCCTGGCAGCCCAGTTGTATTCTGAATTCAAACAATTTTTCCCTAATAATGCAGTAGAATACTTTGTTTCTTATTACGATTATTACCAGCCTGAAGCTTTTATGCCTGTTACAGGGGTTTTCATCGAAAAAGATTTATCTATCAACGAAGAGCTCGAAAAGATGCGTTTAAGCACCACTTCTTCACTGCTTTCAGGACGAAGAGACATTCTGGTGGTAGCTTCGGTTTCTTGCCTTTACGGTATCGGGAATCCCGTGGAATTTCAAAAAAATGTTATTGCTATCGAAAGAGATCAGGAAATCTCCAGAACCAAATTACTGCACTCTTTAGTACAAAGTTTATATTCCAGAACCGAAGCCGATTTTAATCCTGGAAATTTCAGAATTAAAGGTGATACGGTGGAAGTTTTCCCAAGTTATGCAGATGATGCCTATCGCATTCACTTTTTTGGTGACGAAATCGAAGAAATTGAAAGCTTTGATGTACAAACTTCAAAAGTGATTGAACGATTCGAAAAACTGACTATCTATCCTGCTAATATGTTTGTGACTTCTCCTGATGTGTTGCAAGGTGCTATTTGGGAAATCCAACAGGATTTGGTCAAACAAGTCGATTATTTTAAAGAAATAGGCAAACATCTTGAAGCCAAAAGACTGGAAGAAAGAACCAATTTTGACCTTGAAATGATTCGGGAATTGGGTTATTGTTCGGGAATCGAAAATTATTCCCGTTACCTCGATGGCAGACAGGCCGGAACACGACCATTCTGTTTGTTGGATTATTTCCCAAAAGATTATTTGATGGTCGTTGACGAAAGTCACGTAACGCTTTCCCAGGTTCATGCCATGTACGGAGGCGACAGAAGCCGAAAAGAAAATTTGGTCGAATACGGCTTTAGACTTCCCGCAGCGATGGACAACCGCCCGTTGAAATTTGACGAATTTGAAGCGATGCAAAATCAGGTGATTTATGTTTCGGCAACACCGGCTGATTATGAATTACAAAAAACCGAAGGTGTTGTGGTGGAACAGGTAATTCGTCCAACGGGATTATTGGATCCTATTATCGAAATCCGGCCAAGTTTGAATCAAATTGATGATTTGATTGAAGAAATCCAACAACGTTGCGAACTGGACGAACGCGTTTTAGTCACCACTTTAACCAAAAGAATGGCGGAAGAATTAGCCAAATATTTGGCTAAGGTTTCTATTCGTTGTCGTTATATTCATTCGGATGTGGACACTTTGGAGCGTATCGAAATCATGCAGGATTTACGTAAAGGTTTATTCGATGTACTGATTGGAGTAAACTTATTACGTGAAGGATTGGATTTACCCGAAGTTTCGCTGGTAGCCATTTTGGATGCGGATAAAGAAGGTTTCTTGCGTTCACATCGTTCATTGACACAAACCATTGGTCGTGCGGCGAGAAACCTAAACGGGAAAGCCATTATGTATGCCGATAAAATCACCGACAGCATGCAAAAAACAATTGACGAAACCAATTATCGCAGAACCAAACAGATTAATTTCAATACTGCTAACAATATTGTTCCGCAGGCATTGAATAAGAAAATTGATAGTGCTTTTACCAAAAATCCTTTGGTAGAATACGAATTGGGACATACTTTAAATACTGCCGCCGAAGCCGTAAACGAATATTTATCGAAAGAAGAAATTGAAAAACGCATTCGTGAAAAGCGCAAATCAATGGAAAAAGCCGCTAAAGAACTGGACTTTATGCAAGCGGCCAAATTAAGGGATGAAATAAAAAAATTACAGGAACAACTGGTTTAACAGTCTACTCTTCCTGAAAAATTTTCCATAAAGCATCCTCTGGAATAATAGTATTAGGAGCGTTTTTTACCTTTTTGATTAACACCTTAATGGCATCGGTATCTAGTCCCATACTAATTGCAATATGTACAATTAAATCCGGATCCTGTTTGTATAAAACACCATCGTTCTGAAAAAAGAGAAGCAACTGGTAAAATTGCTTAATTCGATTCAGCTTCATGTTATCCGGTAATGTTGGCAATTCATGACTCAACAAATCAATAAATCCACCTTTTTCAAAATTTAATTCATTAGCTATTAAAAATAAAAAATCATAGCCTTTTTTACTCAATTGACCATCAACTGTCGCAAAGGCAATCATATCTAAAAGCAATTTCTTCTTCTCTTCGTAAGCTTCCATATCGTAAATAATTTTAGCTAAATTATCATTTTTTATGATAAAACCCCAAAGAAACATCGGGAATTAAACAATTTAATCGGAAAATCATATTTTTTTTCCAACATATAGAAGCAAAAAATAACATAAAAATAACTTTTCTTGACACAAATACTTAGAAGCGAAAACCACTTTTTACACAAACCGCTTTTATCGATATCCTTTTTTATGATATCTGCAAAATGAGATTAAAAAAATCCGAAAATCAAAATTCTGCATTTCCGGCATTTTTTTTTCATTTATATAGCTTAATTTTATCATAAAACGAGACTATTATGGAATTGATTATAAGAGAATACGAGCTACAATTAAAGCACACCTTTACAATCTCTAGAGAATCAATTGATATTCAGCCTTCCTTAATTGTACAATTAAAAAATGGCGGATTCTCAGGATACGGTGAAGCTACTTCAAATCCCTATTACAACATTAGTGTACCAATGATGAAACAGGATTTAGAAGCAATACGTTCCTTAATAGAGTCTTCTGTTGATGAAACCCCTGAAGAATTTTGGGCAAAAGTATATCCTTTCCTGAAACACGATATGTTTGCACTCTGTGCGCTGGATATGGCCTATACCGATTTGTATGCCCGAAAAAAAGGTAAAAAACTGCATGAACTTTGGGATTACAACACCGAAAGAAACCCTTTGACTAATTATACCATCGGAATTGACACTATCGATAAAATGGTGGCTAAAATGAAGGAACTGCCCTGGCCTATCTATAAAATAAAATTAGGAACCAGTGAAGACATTGCCATAGTAAAAGCTTTAAGAGAACATACCGATGCTATTTTTAGAATTGATGCCAATTGCGGATGGGGAATTGAAGAAACCCTTAACAATGCTATCGAACTTAAAAAATTAGGGGTCGAATTCCTGGAACAACCGCTAAAAGCCGATGACTGGAAAGGACATGAATTTATTTTTAAACATTCTGTTTTACCAATCATTGCTGACGAAAGCTGTATTATCGAGCAAGATGTTGCAAAATGTTACAATCATTTTCATGGAATCAATATCAAACTGGTAAAATGCGGCGGTTTAACTCCTGCCCGAAGAATGATTCAACAAGCCAAGAAACTGGGATTAAAAACCATGGTGGGCTGCATGACCGAATCTTCTGTTGGAATTTCGGCTATTGCACATTTATTACCACAATTGGATTATGTTGACATGGATGGTGCCTTACTTTTAACGGAAGACATTGCCAGCGGAGTACAAATAAATAATGGAAAAATTGGCTATTCTACATTGAATGGAACCGGAGTTATTTTAAAATAACAATTAATGAAAGTAACTAAATTCCCTGATCGGGTCTTAAAAATCGACGATGAAAAATATTTATATTTTGGCGGTACAGCTTATTTAGGCTTACCGCCAAATAAAAAATTTCAAAAAATACTCTTCAAAAATATTGCCCGTTGGGGAACTGCTTATGGAAGTTCCCGAAATGCGAATATCAAATTAATTGCTTACGAAAAAGGAGAATTTTTTTTGGCTAAATTCATTCAGGCCGATGCTGCTGTTACCGTTTCTTCCGGAATGTTAGCCGGACGATTGGTTCTTGAAGCCTTAAAGTCAGAAACAGCTGTTTTCTATCATTTTCCGGACAATCATGTTGCTATTAGTAATGGTGATAGTCTTCCGTTTTATATAAATGAGGAATTAAATCCTCGTTTATTAGATGACAAACCAGAAAAAATTACAATCCTAAGCGATGCTGTTGCCTCGAATACTGTCACAACCGCAGATTTTTCTGCGTTAGAACAAATCCCCAATCACAAGGAAATAACTCTTGTTATCGACGAATCCCATTCACTGGGGATTTTGGGCACAAATGGCAATGGTATTTTTTCAACTATAAATCAGCCTAATGTCAAACGCAAAATCATGGTTTCTTCTTTAGGTAAAGCCATGGGATTATCAGGAGGAGTTATAGCGAGTGACATTGATTTTATGAATCAGATTAAATTAAACGACACTTTTGTTTCGAGTGCCGGAATGAATCCCGCTTTTGTAAAAACCCTCGCCGATGCTGAAGAATTGTATGTAAGTCAACACAAAAAATTAAAGAAAAATACCAACTATCTTAATTCGAAATTACTCCCAAATAGGAATATTCTTTTTGACAAAAACTACCCTGTTATTTACCCCAAAATAGAAAATATCAATAGCGTTTTGGCTTCGAATAAAATCATCATTACCAATTTTAAATACACTTCCGAAGATAATTACCTCAATAGAATTATCATCACAGCCAACCATAAAAAGAAGGATTTAGACAAAATAGCTAAAATCCTCAATCAATACCAAAGCAAAGATGAGTAGCTAATGCCAGAATAACGTACCTTTGTAAAAAATACAAAAATGACAAACAACGATATCTTTAAAAAATTACGCGTTGCCTTAATGCTTCGTGATGACCAAATTGTGGAAATATTGGAATTGGTAGATTTCAGAATTTCAAAATCAGAATTAGGTGCTTTTTTCCGTGACGAAAAACACCCTAATTATGTAGAATGTGGAGACCAGGTATTGCGCAATTTTTTAAATGGATTGGTTATTCATTTGCGTGGTACAAAAGAAAATCCTAAAAACCCGAAGGATGTTTTAGCGAAACACAAAGCTGAAATTCCGGTTAAAACAAAAGAAGAACCTAAAAGTTCTCCAAAAGCTAAAACAGATTTCAAGAAAAAGCCTTCTTTTAAAAAAGCTGCTCCTAAAATCCAGGTTGTAGAAAAAGTGAAGTTCAACAATGGAAAAAACAAAAAATCTTAAGTATAAAATATTTAAATTCTTTTGGTAAATAAAACACAAAATCCCAATCTCGCTTAAAACGAAATTGGGATTTTTTTGTTTTAATGTACTTTAAACTACTTAGTAAACTTAACCAGGAAAACAAGCCCTTTTCCAACTTTCAATTCATCAGCTAACAGCTTTTGATAGTTTAAGGTGTTCTTGATGTAATAATTCAAATCTTCGTTAGTAGTATCAGTGCTCATCACTACAATTTCATGATTCTCATTGATTGCAATTCTCACTTTTACCAGAACGTCCTGGTCTAATCCTCCTAAATTAGGATATGTGTTCAATAACTTGGTCAATTCTCTATAAGTCTCATCAAAATTTTTTGCTGTATTTGGAGACTTATCCGCAGCAAAAGCTGTACCCATCAATAAAGTAACAATAACAGATAAAAATAATTTTTTCATGATTTCTTTGTTTTTTAATTACAGGTCAAAATTACAACGAGATTCCAACATAAAAACCACAAAAACAATTACTTAACCTAAACATAAAAGAAGCCATTTTACAGCTTTTACGAAGTACAAAAACTATTGAAACAAAAAATAAGAGCTTTATAAAAAAGAATAGCTAAAATTTCATTTATCGCACAAAAAAGGCATAATCACTAAAAAAAAGCATCAATTATCCAGTTAATACTAAATTAATATAAAGAATGATAACAAACCAGAACTAGCTATAAACAAAAAATCCTGTCTCGTTTTTTACAACGAAACAGGATTTTATATAACTAAATTTCTTAATTAAGAAACAACTGTAGAAAGTGCAGCTTGAACTTGATCAGCAGCTTCCTGGAATTGAACTGCAGATAAAATTGGCATACCTGAACTATCAATTAATTCTTTAGCAATTTCAGCATTTGTACCTTGCAAACGAACAATGATTGGCACTTTAATAGCGTCTCCCATGTTTTTGTAAGCATCAACAACACCTTGAGCAACACGGTCACAACGAACGATTCCTCCAAAAATGTTAATCAAGATAGCTTTTACGTTTGGATCTTTCAAGATAATACGGAAAGCTGTTTCAACACGTTTTGCATCAGCAGTTCCTCCTACGTCAAGGAAGTTTGCAGGCTCAAAACCAGCATATTTAATCAAATCCATTGTTGCCATAGCAAGACCTGCACCATTTACCATACATCCTACAGTACCGTCAAGATCCACATAGTTCAGTCCTACTTCTTTAGCTTCAACTTCAATTGGATTTTCTTCAAGAATATCACGCATTTCAGCATAAGCTTTTTGTCTATATAATGCGTTGTCATCAATATTCACTTTAGCATCAACAGCTAAAATTTTATTATCAGATGTTTTTAATACCGGGTTGATTTCAAACATAGAAGCATCAGAACCAATGTAAGCATTGTATAATGAATCGATGAATTTAACCATTTCTTTAAAAGCATTCCCTGAAAGACCTAAGTTAAAAGCAATTCTTCTTGCCTGGAAACCTTGTAATCCTACAGTAGGATCAATCTCTTCAGTAAAAATTAAATGAGGTGTATGCTCAGCCACTTCTTCAATATCCATTCCACCTTCAGTAGAATACATGATCATATTGCGACCTGTAGCTCTGTTCAATAAAACAGAAACATAAAACTCAGAAGTTTCAGATTCACCTGGATAATAAACATCTTCAGCAATTAAAACTTTGTGTACTTTTTTCCCCTCAGCAGAAGTTTGAGGAGTCACTAATTGCATACCGATAATTTCGCTTGCAATTCCTTCCACTTTGTCAATTCCCTTAGCAAGTTTAACCCCGCCTCCTTTACCACGTCCACCAGCGTGAATTTGGGCTTTTACAACATACCAACTCGTTCCCGTTTCGGTAGTTAATTGTTTTGCAGCAGCTACTGCTTCAACTGGACTATTAGCAACGATTCCGCGTTGAACGCGAACTCCATAGCTAGCTAAAATCTCTTTTCCTTGATATTCGTGTATGTTCATAATATAGAATTTGTCTGAATCTGATTGTATTTCAGAAAATAAGTCCGACAAAAGTAGCTAAAACGAACTTAAAAGTAAAATCTTTTTAGTGATTTAAAATATCTTATAAATAAAGTTAAAAAAAGATGGTTTTGCAGTTTTTTTTTCATCAAAAAAAAGATTTTCCGTCAAAAAAATGAGCGAGCAGACGTTTTTATCTTTAATTTTATAATATTGAATTTAAAAAAATCAGAAATAATTGTCAAAATAACACCTTAAAAACGAAGTTATATTAACGATTTGTTAATACTTAGCTTAAATAATGCAATTATTATTATTAATAATACATTTTTCTATTATTCCTGTAAAAGTAGCTCATAATACTCCAAATCGATGGATTATATTTAATGAAATATCTATTTTTGTAAAAAAAATTATCAAGCATGAAAGTTAAAGAACAAGGCCTTTATTTGCCAGAATTCGAGCATGAAAACTGTGGAGCTGGTTTTATCTGCAACCTTAAAGGTGAGAAAACAAATCAAATTATTCACGACGCACTAGAAATTCTAGTAAAACTAGAACACCGTGGTGGTGTAAGTGCTGACGGAAAAACGGGAGATGGAGCTGGACTTTTGATTGACATTCCTCACGAATACTTCAATAGAGTTTGTGATTTCAAATTACCTGCTGCACGTGAGTATGCTGTTGGGATGGTATTTTTACCTAAAATCCAAAATCAATACGTTTTTTGTAAAGACATATTTGAAAAAGAAATTAAAGCACAAGGACTTACTGTTCTTGGATGGAGAGAAGTCCCTGTAGATTCTACGCAATTAGGTGAAATCGCCGCTGCTTCTGAACCTACTATTGAACAAATATTTGTTGGTAAAAGCGAAGCTATTGACGAAACTACTTTCAAGGCTAAGTTATATGCTGCACGTAAAATCACAGAGCATGCTATTGCAAATTCTAAAGTATCTCAAAGTGGTTATTTTTATGTACCTAGTTTATCTACTACTACCTTAATATATAAAGGTATCATTATGCCTGAAGATATTGGGCCATATTATACTGACTTACAACAAACAGATTTAGTAACTCGTTTGGCGTTAGTACACCAACGTTTCTCTACTAATACAATGCCTACCTGGGAATTGTCTCAACCTTTTAGATACATGTGTCAAAATGGTGAAATCAATACTTTAAGAGGTAACGTAAGCAGAATGCGTGTTCGTGAAGAAATCATGAAAAGTGATGTCTTTGGACCGCAAATCGAAAAATTATTCCCTATCATCTTGCCAGGAAAATCAGATTCAGCCTCTATGGATATGGTTGTTGAATTATTGACACACACTGGACGTTCATTACCTGAAGTAATGATGATGATGATTCCTGAAGCATGGGAAAAACACAAAACCATGTCTGATGAGAGAAAAGCATTCTACGAATACAATGCTTGTATCATGGAGCCATGGGATGGACCAGCTTCTGTACCTTTCTCTGACGGAGATTACGTAGGAGCTTTATTAGACCGTAATGGTTTAAGACCTTCTCGTTATACTGTAACTAAAAGTGGTAAATTGATTATGGCATCAGAAATTGGTGTTGTAACTGTTGATCCGGAAGATGTAGAAAGCCACGGTAGATTAGAGCCAGGAAAAATGTTCTTGGTAGACATGAACGAAGGACGTATCATCAATGATGAGGAAATCAAAAGCAAAATTGTTTCTGAAAGACCTTACCAGGAATGGTTGAAACAATACCGCTTGAACCTTAAAGACGTTCCTACTACAACTAAGGCTTGTCCAATTGAAACTATCGATTTAAAAACAAGAGAGCGTTTATTCAACTATACATTAGAGGATATTCAGGATATGATTACGCCAATGGCTCAAGCTGGAAAAGAAGCTTTGGGTTCAATGGGTATCGATACTCCTCTTGCTGTTTTATCTGACAGACCACAATTAATTCCTAACTATTTCAAACAATTATTTGCTCAGGTAACTAACCCACCTTTGGATGGTATCCGTGAAGAAATTGTAACTGATATCAGTTTAGCATTGGGACAAGACAGAAACATCTTTGATATTTCAAGTAAACAATGTAGAAAATTAAGAATTCAAAATCCGGTTATTTCTAACGATGACTTAGAAAAAATCAGAAATATTGATATCGATCATTTCAAAGCTGAAACTATTGAAATCTTATACAAAAAAGAAAAAGGTTTAAATGGTTTAGAAAATGCTTTAGAAGACATTATCACTCAAATCAGCAAAGCAGTTGACAGAGGAACTAACATCATTATCTTATCTGATAGAGGTGTAAATAAAGAATTTGCTCCAATCCCTGCTTTATTAGCTTGTTCTTATGTTCACCACCAAATGAACCGTTTACGCAAGCGTTCTTACTTCGATATCATCATCGAATCAGCTGAACCACGTGAACCACACCATTTTGCTACTTTATTTGGTTACGGAGCAAGTGCTATCAACCCTTATATGGTTAACGAAATCATTCGTGTTCAAGTACAAGAAGGATTCATAACTGGAATTAGCGAGCAAAAAGCGGTTGACAACTTCAACAAAGCGATTGGTTCAGGTCTTTTAAAAATCATGAACAAAATTGGAATCTCTACTTTACACTCATACAGAGGTTCTCAAATTTTCGAAATTGTTGGTTTCAACTCTAAATTTGTTCAAAAATACTTCCCTTACACTGCTTCAAGAATTGAAGGTATTGGATTGTATGAAATTGAAAAAGAAATCAGCGAAAGATATGACTATGCTTACCCGGATGTATTAATTCCAAACCGTTTAGGATTAAACATTGGGGGTGAATACAGATGGAGACGTAACGGGGAAAGACACATGTTCAATCCTACTACTATTGCTAAATTGCAACAAGCAGTACGTTTAAGTGATCAAGCTAGTTATGATGTATATGCTAAAACAGTAAACGATCAGGCTACAAGTTTAATGACTATCCGTGGTTTATTTGAATTTGACAACTTAGATCCAATCCCATTAGACGAAGTAGAACCATGGACTGATATCGTAAAACGTTTCAAAACCGGAGCGATGTCTTACGGATCTATTTCTAGAGAAGCACACGAGAACTTAGCTATCGCTATGAACCGTATTGGAGGAAAATCTAATTCAGGTGAAGGTGGAGAAGACAGAACTCGTTTCCAACCGGATGTAAACGGTGACAGTCGTAACTCGGCTATCAAACAAGTAGCTTCCGGACGTTTTGGAGTAACTTCTCACTACTTATCTAGTGCAAAAGAGATTCAAATTAAAATGGCTCAAGGTGCAAAACCTGGAGAAGGTGGACAATTACCAGGTGAAAAAGTATTGCCTTGGATTGCATCGGCTCGTAACTCAACTCCTTTTGTAGGATTGATTTCGCCACCGCCTCACCACGATATTTACTCAATCGAGGATTTAGCTCAATTAATCTTTGACTTGAAAAACGCTAACAGAGAAGCACGTATCAACGTGAAACTGGTTTCTGAAGTTGGTGTTGGAACAATTGCAGCGGGTGTTGCTAAAGCAAAGGCTGACGTTGTATTAATTGCAGGTTACGATGGTGGTACTGGAGCTTCTCCATTAACGTCATTGAAACACGCAGGTCTTCCTTGGGAACTTGGATTGGCTGAAGCACAACAAACTTTAGTATTAAACAACCTAAGAAGCCGTATTGTTGTAGAATGTGACGGACAGTTAAAAACCGGACGTGACGTAGCTATCGCTGCTTTATTAGGTGCTGAAGAATTTGGTTTTGCTACTGCTCCACTTGTAGCTTCAGGATGTATCATGATGCGTAAATGTCACTTGAATACTTGCCCTGTAGGTATTGCTACTCAAGATAAAGAATTGCGTAAAAACTTTAAAGGAACTCCTGAGCACGTTATCAACTTCTTCTACTATGTTGCAGAAGAATTAAGAGGTATCATGGCTCAACTTGGATTCAGAACTTTAGAGGAAATGATTGGTCAAACACACAAAATCAATTCTAACAAAGCAATCACACATTATAAAGCAAGAGGATTAGATTTATCTTCTATCTTACACAGACCGGATCAATACAAATACATGACGGTTCGTAATACTGAAAAACAAGACCACGGATTAGACAACGTAATGGATTTCCAAATCTTGAAAGACTCTCACCGTGCTTTATACAGAAAAGAAAAAATGTCTTTAGAATATCCTATTAAAAATACCGACCGTTCAGTGGGAGCTATTGTTAGTAACGAGATTTCTAAAATATATGGTCACTTAGGTCTACCGGAAGACACTTTAAATATTCATTTCACAGGTTCTGCAGGACAAAGTTTAGGAGCATTTAGTGCACACGGATTGACTTTTACTGTTGAAGGAAATACAAATGACTATTTAGGAAAAGGATTATCTGGAGCTAAATTAATCATCAAGAAACCAGCTAAAGCAACTTTTGTTGCCTCTGAAAACATCATTGTAGGTAACGTTTGTTTATTTGGAGCAATCGAAGGACAAGCTTACATCAATGGTATCGCAGGAGAGCGTTTCGCAGTTCGTAACTCAGGTGCTATTGCAGTAGTTGAAGGTGTGGGTGATCACGGTTGTGAGTACATGACTGGTGGAAAAGTAGTCGTTCTGGGTAAAACAGGAAGAAACTTTGCTGCAGGTATGAGTGGTGGTATCGCTTACATCTACGATCCTGAACACAAATTCAAAAATGGTTTATGTAACACTGAAACCATCGAGTTTGAAACAATTGAAGGAAACGAAGCTGATGAATTGAAAAATTTAATAGAAAGACACGTAGAGTACACACAAAGTACAAAAGGTATCGAATTATTGAATGATTGGAATACAAGCTTAGAAAATTTTGTAAAAGTAATGCCTACAGAATACAAAAAAGCATTAAAGCGTTTGGAAACTGAGGTACAAATGGTAGAAGAATTAACAGCATAATACAATGGGAAAAGTAACAGGTTTTAAAGAATTCGAAAGAAAAGATGAATCATACACAGCAGTACAAGATCGTGTAGGACATTATAAAGAATTTACAGTTCCTTTGAGTGAAGCTGAAATTACCAAACAAGGATCTCGTTGTATGGATTGTGGTATTCCATTTTGCCACAGTGGATGTCCATTAGGGAATTTAATCCCTGATTTCAACCACATGGTACACCAGGGTGAATGGCAAAAAGCCTCTTGGATACTACATTCAACAAATAATTTCCCTGAATTTACAGGACGTTTGTGTCCTGCTCCATGTGAAAAAGCATGTGTATTGGGAATTATTGCAGAACCAATATCTATTGAAAATATAGAAAAAAATATTGTAGAACGTGCCTTTCAGGAAGGATGGATTAAACCACAACCACCAAAAACAAGAACAGGAAAAACTGTTGCTGTTGTTGGTTCAGGACCTGCAGGTTTAGCAGCTGCGCAACAATTAAACAGAGCAGGTCACACTGTTACTGTTTTTGAAAGAGACAATGCAATCGGTGGATTATTGCGTTACGGAATTCCTAATTTCAAATTAGAAAAAGAAATTATCGACCGTCGTGTAGCTATCCTTGAAGCAGAAGGAATTACTTTCAAAGTAAACACTAATGTTGGGGTAAACTATGATATCAACGATTTAAAAGCATTTGATTCTATCGTACTTTGTGGTGGAGCTACTCAAAGAAGAAGCTTACCTACTCCAGGTGCTGATGCTGATGGTGTAGTTCAGGCAATGGATTTCTTGACTCAACAAACTAAAGTTGTTTTTGGAGAAAAAATCGAAAATCAAGTTTTAGCTACCGGAAAAGATGTAATCGTAATTGGTGGTGGAGATACAGGTTCTGACTGTGTGGGTACATCAAACCGTCACGGTGCAAAATCAGTAACTAACTTTGAGATTATGCCAAAACCACCAGTTGGAAGAAGCGAATCAACTCCATGGCCTTACTGGCCATTACAGTTAAAAACTTCTTCTTCTCACAAAGAAGGTGTTGAAAGAAACTGGTTAATCAATACCAAAGAATTCATCAAAGATGCAAATGGTAAATTGACAGCTCTTAAAACTGTAAACGTAGAGTGGAAAATGGTTCCAGGACAAGCTCCTCAATTAATCGAGATTGAAGGTTCTGAAAAAATCTGGCCATGTGACTTAGCTTTATTAGCTCTAGGATTTACAGGTCCTGAGAAAACTTTAGCTGAACAATTAGGTCTTGAAACTGATTTCAGAAGTAATTATAAAGCTAACAATTACCAAACAAATGTTCCAAACGTATTTACTGCGGGAGATATGAGAAGAGGACAATCATTAATTGTTTGGGCTATTTCTGAAGGTCGTGAGGCTGCCAGAGAAGTAGATTTATACTTAATGGGAACTACAAACCTTCCTACTAAAGAAGGTGGAGATTTACCTCCATTGTAGTACTTAATAAACTCAAGAAAAGGCTATCAGAAAGAAATTTCAGATAGCCTTTTTTGTTTTTCAAACATTTCACCTAACAGACAACACAATGTGATAAAAAACATTAAAAAACTCACATAAGGTTTATTATATAACTTATTGTTAGAATTTGTTAGAAATATATTTATCTATTGTAGTATCAATAAAGAATAATAAATTTGTGTAAAAATTACAGCAATGCAATCAAAAGACTTACTTCAATTAGCAGATCAATTTGGCAGTCCATTATATGTATATGATGCCGAGAAAATAAAATCACAATACGAAAGATTAACTAAAGCTTTTTCTAAAGTAGAAAAATTGCGTATCAATTATGCGATGAAAGCATTGTCTAACGTTGCCATTCTTCAATTGTTGAGAGATTTGGGATCTTGTTTGGATGCTGTTTCTATTCAGGAAGTTCAACTAGGACTTCATGCAGGATATTCTCCAGATCAAATATTTTTCACGCCTAACGGTGTTTCTCTTGAAGAAATTGAAGAAGTACACGCTTTAGGTGTTCAAATCAATATTGACAACCTGTCTATCCTTGAGCAATTTGGTGCTAAACACCCACATGTTCCGGTTTGTATCCGTATCAACCCTCACGTTATGGCGGGTGGAAACGAAAACATTTCGGTAGGACACATTGATAGTAAATTTGGTATTTCAGTTCACCAATTACCACATTTAGTGCGTATTGTTGAAAACACAAATATGAATATTGCAGGTATTCACATGCACACAGGTTCTGATATTTTAGATATCGAAGTATTCCTTTATGCTGCTGAAATCTTATTTGATGCTGCAAGAAATTTCAAAAATCTTGAATTCTTAGATTTTGGAAGTGGATTCAAAGTTCCTTACAAAAAAGACGATATCGAAACAGATATTGAAGAATTAGGTAAAAAATTATCTAAAAGATTCAACGCTTTCTGTGCTGAATACGGCAAAGATTTAACGCTTATTTTTGAACCAGGGAAATTTTTAGTAAGTGAAGCTGGTTTCTTCTTAGCAAAAGTAAACGTAGTAAAACAAACTACTTCTACTGTTTTTGCAGGAATTGATTCTGGATTCAACCATTTAATCCGTCCAATGTTTTATGGTTCACAGCACCATATTGAAAACATTTCGAATCCAAAAGGAAAAGAGCGTTTTTACTCTGTAGTAGGATATATTTGCGAAACAGATACTTTTGCAAGCAACCGTAGAATTCAGGAAATTGCCGAAGGTGATATCCTTTGTTTCAGAAACGCAGGAGCTTATTGCTATTCTATGTCTTCTAACTACAATTCAAGATACAAACCAGCTGAAGTATTGTGGATTAATGGAGAAGGACACTTAATTAGAGCACACGAAACATTTGAAGATTTATTAAAAAATCAAATTCCATTACCTGCTACTGTTGCAGTAGGAAAATAATAAAAATTAAACCATAAAAAAGGGACTTTTAATAAGTCCCTTTTTTTATGCCATTTATTTATCTAAAACTTCTGTCAACACATTGGATTCTGTACCGTTCGGGAAAGTAACTTTAATTTTCTGGGCAATTGTCGGTGCAATCTGGGTAATTACTTTTTTATCAAAAGATTCTCCTTTTTTAATATTCCAGCCATAAAACAACAATGGCACATGGGTATCATAACTATAAGGAGTTCCATGAGAAGTTCCTGTTCCCTCATGTTCAATATAACCTGCTTTGTCAAGAATAACCAATTCTCCATTTTGCTTTGAATCATAACCTTTGGTAACAAAAGTTAAAAAATAATCTGCTGTTGTTCCTGCCAAAATCTCTTCCTCAGTATAAACCCTTTTTACCTGTGGCAGCTTCATCAGAAAATCCTTAAAGGCCAATTTTACCTTATCCAAAGAAAGCCCTTTTTCCTGAATTTGTTTTTTATCGAAAAACAGATTGTAATTCGAATAATTCAATATCAAATCGGAACCAAAATTAGTCTTAGAAAATTCACGCAACTGAGTAGACAATTCTTTATGACCTACAACATCTAACGCATATTTATTATCTTTTAAAAAACTCACATTTTCGGCAGCAGCATGATCAGCAGTTAAAAACAATAGATAATTATCCTTACCCACTTTTTTATCTAAATAAGCCAGAAAATCAGCAATCGTATTATCCAAACGCAAATAAGTATCCTGAATTTCTCTCGAACGTGGTCCTGTTAAATGTCCAACATAATCCGTTGAAGAAAAACTTACCGCTAGAAAATCAGTAACAGCATCTTCTCCCAAACCTTCATTAGCGATAGCTTCTTTAGCAAAATCAGCTAAAAAATCATTCCCAAAAGGAGTTGATTTTATCACCTTTGCTCCTTTACTGGCATACATTTCTTTTAAGTTATATGGAAAAACCGGTTTTTTACTTCCATACAAAAGCCCTTCATACGGATTATCATCGGCTAAACTCTTATCATAAACCGATTCGGGCTTAAGCAAAGTCCAATCTTTATTTAAGTAGGTTACGTAATTTTTCTTCGCATTAAATTCAGAAACCCAATTAGGCAATTGTTTTCCATAAAAAGTACTGGATATAAAATTTCCGGAATCGCTCAGCCAAAATGCCCAATTAGCAAAATGCCCGGCCGGTAGTATCGCACCACGATCTTTAACACTAATACCAATAACTTTTCCTTTAAAATTAGTAGCCATACGCAATTCGTCAGTAATTGTGGTACTTTCCAAATTTACAGGAGACATTTTCCCTTCACCTGAATCTCCTGTTCCTAAAATAGAAACCGAAGTATCATCAGTACAATATCTGGATTTTCCAATATTTTTATCAAACCAGCTATTCCCAACAATTCCATGAACAGCAGGTGTAGTTCCTGTATAAATTGATGCATGACCCGGTGCTGTATAAGTTGGCATATAGTTGTAATGTGTATTATGAAATACATAACCATCATTCATCAATCGACGAAAACCATTAGCCGAAAAATCATCCGAAAAACGATAGAGATATTCCATCTTCATTTGGTCAACAACAATCCCAACAACCAACTTAGGCCTTTGTTGCGCATTAGCATTAAAAATTGCAATTACAGTAAATAGTAAAAATATTTTTTTCATAATAATTTAGGTATAGAAAACAAAAATACAAATTAAACATTGAGTCTACATCAGGAAATTGTTATCTAAAAAAACAGAAAACAAAGAATACAAAACTTACTTTTGTATTTGTACTTTTACAATTATCCTACTATTAGAAACTCTTTGTTCGAAACAAGAATACAATGAAATACAATTCCATCTCTTTTTTAACTTTCTCATCAAGAAAATATTTCTTTATCCTCTTACTGAGCTTATCGGTAACTTTAAGTTCATGGGCTGCTTCCGGAAAATGGACCAGTCAAGTTACAGCTGGCACAATTGAATTCAAAGCGACAGAATCGGAAAAACCTATAAAAGATTACGCCGGAAATTATCTGACAGTAGTATATTTAGAAAATCTTACTCTTAAAAAAATTGGTCGAAATAGCATTAAAAAAGATGTGAATTGGTTATTATCCCAAGGTTATAGAGTGATTGAACTTAATTATTCCAAAAATAGTAATGCCAAAGCACTAAAAATAAACGAAGACATCATAGCAATCAATGATTCTATAGCGGCCGGGAATTTTTGCGGTTATAAAAACTGCTCTCAATACAAGTCCTATGTCTTATTTGAAGGCTATCGTATTGCACGAAATGTAAGCTATTTTGTTGACAATCCTAAAGTCTACAATACACCTGAACAATACATCGTTGGTGATTCTTTGCACATGGATATTATTTATCCGGCCAATACTGTTGCTAAAGTGCCTGTAATTCTATCTTTTTCTTATAGTAACAGCTATGCCAATTACGATCAAAGCAAAGGAAAGCTTACTGATGCATATAAAGACCAAAGACTAAACCTTGCTTATTCTTTTGCGGGTTTTAATGATTCTTTTCTCGAAGGCGCTCCCGCTAATGGAATGGCTTGGGCAATTGCCGACCATCCTAAGTACTGTCCCTGGTCAAAAGGAAAACCTGTGAACGGCGCCAATGACGCCTATAAATCATTTCAAACCAATCCGGATGCTGCACAAAAAGTAAAATCAGCTATCCGAACCTTGCGTTTTTTGGGTAAGCAAATGGGCCTTTCGGGCAAAATAGGCATTTATGGATTTTCCAGAGGTTCAACCGCAGGCTCGATGGCTATTGGAGATAAAAAAGTTAATGCCTTGGAAAATGCCGGTTTCCATATTGGTATTTCTGATGATGTACAGGCTGCAACATTAGGCCCTGGCGTTTTTGATTACACACTTATATATAATACTCCAGATGATGGAGATAAAAATTTAGAATTGAGATGTCCTTGGGTTTGGGGTCCATTAGACGAAAACAGAGAATTATGGGAATCGATGGGTTCTTCTTATTTAGTTGAGACCAAAGCAACAGCTCCTACTCTATTCTTTTACAATACTGATGATGATCATTACTATCAAGATCAAATTACACATCTAAAAAGTAAATTGGACCATTTAGGAGTTCCAACCTCTACTTTAATCAATTATGGTAAAGGACATGCTATTCCGCAAACGGCTTCCAGCTTAAATACGCTTTATAGCTTCTTTAAAAACTACCTTAATCCGCCAAAAGCAAATAAACCTAAAAAATAATTTACTTCTAAGATTAACTCTAAAGACACTAACTGGCTTTACTTCTCATAAAACGAAAAAACACATCGAAAACAACTTTGATTTCATAAAAAACTAATAAACAGTAAATTAAAAACAAAACAAGTCATTTTATAAGTTTTTATATCCAATTAAAAAAATCCTGTTAAATAAATTTCAAACAACTTACAAGTAATTTGTTAATATTTGTTTTTATTTATTCTAAATAACCCTTTGTAAAATCAATTTCAGGTTATACATTTGCATTGTTATTTTAAATAAATCCAAATAAGCAAAACAAAATGAAACGCATTTTACTACCCTCAATAGCATTATTATTTTCTCTTGCCTCTCAAGCTCAGGAAGTAGCTTCAGTATCTAATTATAATAATTCAAAAGAAATCAACGAAAATCCTTTTGACACTATCAAAAATAAAAAAGGACAAATTCTTAAAGAAATTGTTGTTACCGGAAACAAACCACAAAAACCAGTTTCGGCTTCAAGATCAGGTATCAAACCTATGGATTTACCACAAAGCGTTCAAGTAATAGGTAATGAAATTATCAGTCAACAACAAGCGATTCGTTTAAGTGAAGTTATTAAAAACGCTAATGGTGTTTATGTAGGTTCGGCTCGTGGTGGTGCGCAGGAATCATTTTTCTCAAGAGGATACGATATGTCTGCCAATAATATGTTCAAAAACGGATTTCGTTATAACGCAGGTTCAATTCCAGAAGTTTCCGGTTTAGAAAGAGTAGAATTCTTAAAAGGAGGCTCAGCCTTATTATTCGGAAACGTTGCACCGGGAGGAATTTTAAATTTAGTAACTAAAACCCCTCAATTTGCTAAAGGCGGAGAAATTACAATGCAAGCCGGAAGTTATGATTATTACAAGCCATCTGTTGACTTCTATGGTCCTTTAAACAAGTCAATAGCCTACCGTTTTACAGGATCTTATGAAAACTCAAAAAGTTTTAGAGATGTAGTTAAAAACGAGCGTCTTTATGTAAATCCCTCATTCCTTTTTAATGTAACCGACAAAACTCACATCACTGTTCAGGGAGATTACTTAACAGCCAATTGGACTCCTGATTTTGGTACCGGAATTATTGGTAAAACCATTTTAGATATTCCTCGTAATACTTATTTTGGCTCACTTTGGTCTAATGGAAATACAAAATCAGCTAGTGCTTCGGTATTAGTAAACCATGATTTTAACAAAAACTGGAAATTAAGTTTCAATAGTTCATTCCAAAATTACAAAAGAACTCAATTATCAACTGCTCAACTTTCAGATTTAGATAACGCAGCAACATACCCAATTCCAGGTTTCTGGAACAGAGGATTAGTTCAAAATAAAAACTTAGAACAAATATTTGGAGACCAATTGAGTTTACAAGGGACTTTTAATACTGGATCTGTAAAACACCAAATCTTTACAGGTGTAGATTGGGAAAATTCATTAGCTACAGCATATACTTATACATTTAATGAAAAATATGTTCAAACAGGTACCAAAGATGGTAAACCTGTTTACGGGCCAACACTATATGACACAATAAACCTATTCGCTTTTGATCCTACAACACAAAGAAATGATATTCCTACAACAGGCAGAGCAACACAAATTGCAAAAACAGAAACGAATCGTTTTGGAGTTTATTTTCAGGATTTAATATCGATTACCGAACAATTTAAAGTCCTTGCCGGTATTCGTTGGTCTTGGCAGGAATCTGAGCTTTCTACATACAAAGAAACAGCTACAGGCGCTGGAAATCCAGAAAAAGCGACTCCAACTGTAGATCCAAAACGTTTAGACAATGCATTTTCTCCAAAAATTGGTTTAATATTCCAGCCAACAAAAGATATGTCTTTATTTGCAAGTTATTCTAGCTCATTTACACCAAACACAGGACTTACTGTTGATGGAAAAACAATAGAAGCATCTATCATAGACCAATATGAAGCAGGTATCAAAAAAGATTTCTGGAGAGGAATTTTAAGTACAAATGTAACTGTTTACCAAATCAAAAACAGTAATTTAGCACAAACTGCTCCATATTTAGCAGATGGTGTTACTGTTAACGCAAACTCAAATATAAAACTTCTGGGTGGAGCAACAAAAAGTAAAGGTGTTGAAGTAGACGTTACAGCAAAACCTCTTGAAGGATTAAGCATTAATGCAGGTTACAGTTATAACGATATGCGTTATACTAAAACGTCAGGAACTCACGGAAGCTTCATTGTAGGAGATCGTGTAGCAAGAACACCTGCAACAACTGCTAACCTTAGCTTTTTCTACAAATTACCTAGTGGAGCATTAAAAGGACTTTCTTTTGGAGCTATTGGAAATTACATTGGAAAACGAATTGGTGGATGGAACGATGACTACCAATGGGCTGCTATCACAACTACTACTGATCCAAATGATTACAAAATAACTATTAGAGACCGTGATATTCCAATTGATGGCTATACTACAGTTGATGCATCTGTTGGTTACGAATGGAAGAAATTCTCAATCTTGTGTAAAGTATCAAATATCACTAACGAGTTGAATTACACCGTACACGAAAACTACAGTGTGAACCCAATTGCTCCTCGTCAAGTAATGGCAAGTTTAAAATACAAATTATAAGAACCTTTCCGGTTTTTTCTAAAAGCTCCTTCGGGAGCTTTTTTTTGTTTTAAAACTTTCAAAAAAATAATTACATTTAATACCAAATATAAATACCATTTATTTTGATCGTTATGGTATAATGCCGTTGTATATTTCATTTAGGCCAATTTTTATTGGACTATTTTGAAATAACAAACGGTATAAGCTATCTTGAAATTAATTCAACCAAACATGAAAAAAATAACCAAAGAAGACATTAGTCAAGAAATATTTGACCTGTACGATGATTATGCTCATAACAAAATTGAAAGAAGACAGTTTATTGAAAAACTTTCAGTATTTGCAGTAGGAACTTTAACCCTGCCTTCTTTACTGAGTTTTATCACTCCCGATTATGTCAATTCAATCACCATTCAGCCTGATGATCCAAGAATAGAATCAAATTATATTACTTATGATTCCCCAAAAGGAGGAGGGAAAATTAAAGGATTACTTTCTAAACCCAACCAAAGCAATAAAAAACTACCCGGAGTAATTGTAGTTCACGAAAACCGCGGTTTAAACCCCTATATAGAAGATGTAGGACGAAGAACTGCAATTGAAGGTTTTATCAGCTTGGCGCCAGACGCTTTGACTCCATTAGGTGGTTATCCCGGAAATGATGATGATGGTAGAGAAATGCAGAAAAAAAGAGACCGATACGAAATGCTGGAAGATTTTATTGCTGCTTACTATTATTTAAAAACACATCCTGATTGCAA
Source organism: Flavobacterium sufflavum (assembly GCF_004016525.1). Lineage (GTDB taxonomy): Bacteria > Bacteroidota > Bacteroidia > Flavobacteriales > Flavobacteriaceae > Flavobacterium > Flavobacterium sufflavum. Next base: position 53,619 of record NZ_SACJ01000013.1, on the reverse strand, counting down.
CGGTCACATTGGAGTGGTTGGTTTTTGTTTTGGTGGATGGATTACTAATTTGATGGCGGTTAAAATCCCAACATTAAATGCTGCTGTTCCTTTTTATGGTGGACAACCCACAGCAGAAGAAGCCGCTCAAATAAAAACGCCTTTGTTATTACAATACGCTGGTTTAGATACCAGAGTAAACGAAGGCTGGCCAGCCTTTGAAGCTATTTTAAACAAAAACAAAGTTCCGAACGTGGCTTATATTTACCCAAATGTCAATCATGGATTTCACAATAATACAACGCCACGCTATGATGAAAAAGCCGCTACTTTAGCCTGGACAAGAACAATTGACTTTTTTAAAGAAAAACTAAAATGACAACTACGCTTTAAAAATAAAACATCTACCATTTTTACCACAAATTCGCAAATTTCAAAGGACAGTTAATATTAAAAGAATTTGCGAATTTGCGGTATTTTTTTTTCAAAATAATCTCAGTAAACTAGTCTTCTTAAAACTACTTTACAACAACCTTAAATAAGATTAAAATCATTTTTACAGAATTGAAATTTTAATTTAACTTTCAAATCATTTAGTAGTACCTTTGCAGCTCAAATAATTAAAATGAGATTACACAGAAACTTAGTATATACTACCATCGATTCTCTAAATGCAATATTCAACGAAGGAGAATACGCCGATAAAGTAGTAGCAAGAGCACTAAAAAAAGACAAGCGTTGGGGAAGTTCTGATAGGAAATTTGTCGCTGAAACCATATACGAAATTGTTCGTTGGAAAAGATTATACGCAGAGATTGCCGAAGTAAGAGAACCTTTTGGCAGGGATAATATTTGGAGAATGTTTGCTGTTTGGGCTGTTTTAAGAGGATACCCAATTCCTGATTGGCGTCAACTGGAAGGAACTCCTGAGCGAAAAATCAAAGGACGTTTTGATGAACTTTCTAAAACCAGAGCCATCAAGGAATCTATTCCAGATTGGATGGACGAATTAGGAGTAAAAGAATTAGGCGAAAAAGTTTGGGCTAAAGAAATCACAGCTCAAAACCAACCTGCTAAAGTAATTCTAAGAACCAATACACTTAAAACTACTAAAGAAAATCTAAGGGCTATTTTAATGGATTTAGATATCGAAACCGAATATCTAAAAGACCAGCCAGATGCCCTGGTTTTAAAAGAACGCGCTAATGTTTTCATGACCGATGCTTTTAAACAAGGTTTATTTGAAGTTCAGGATGCCAATTCGCAATTAGTAGCCGCTTTTCTGGACGTAAAACCAGGAATGCGCGTGGTGGATACTTGCGCTGGAGCAGGTGGAAAAACTTTACATATTGCTTCTTTAATGCAAAATAAAGGGCAATTGATTGCTATGGATTTATACGAAAGTAAACTAAAGCAATTAAAACTAAGAGCAAAAAGAAACAGTGCTTTCAATATCGAATACCGAATTATCGATACAACCAAAGTCATCAAAAAACTACATGAAAAAGCCGATCGCGTTTTGATTGACGCTCCTTGTAGCGGATTAGGTGTTTTGAAAAGAAATCCTGATGCTAAGTGGAAATTAAAGCCTGAGTTTATTGATAATATTCGTAAAGTACAATCGGAAGTTTTAGAAAGCTATTCTAAAATTGTAAAACCGGGTGGAAAACTGGTTTATGCAACCTGCTCTATTCTTCCATCAGAAAACCAGGAACAAGTGGAGCGCTTTTTAACCACTGATATTGGAAAACAATTCACTTTTATAAAAGACCATAAAATTTTGGCCTCAGAGTCTGGTTTTGATGGATTTTATATGGCTTTGTTGGAAAGAAAAGTTTAGATTTCAGTCAGCAGAAGGCAATCTTCAGAAAGCAGTATTTAGATTGCAAACAGACATAAAAAAAGGGATTTTCAGTTTAAAAATCCCTTTTTTTATGTAAATATTTCGAAAACTGCCTTCTGTTTTCTGAGAACTGCAATCTAAAAACTAGTCGTTCATAGAAATCAAGAACTCTTCATTATTTCTGGTTTTCTTGAAACGATCATTGATAAATTCCATAGCTTCAATTGGATTCATATCAGCAAGGTATTTTCTCATAATCCACATTCTTTGCAGTGTATCTTTATCCAGAAGCAAGTCGTCTCTTCTGGTGCTTGAAGAAGTCAAATCAATAGCCGGGAAGATACGTTTGTTGGCAATTTTTCTATCTAATTGCAATTCCATATTACCTGTTCCTTTGAACTCTTCGAAAATTACCTCATCCATTTTTGAACCTGTTTCAGTCAAAGCTGTAGCAATAATACTCAAAGAACCTCCTTTTTCTACATTACGGGCAGCTCCAAAGAAACGTTTTGGTTTTTGCAAAGCATTCGCATCTACACCTCCACTCAATACTTTTCCTGAAGCAGGTTGTACTGTATTGTAAGCTCTTGCCAAACGCGTGATAGAGTCTAACAAAATCACTACATCATGACCACATTCTACTAAACGTTTTGATTTTTCAAGAACAATATTAGCAATTTTAACGTGCTCTTGTGGCTCTCTGTCAAATGTTGAAGCAATTACTTCTCCACGTACAGAACGTTGCATATCAGTCACCTCTTCCGGACGTTCGTCAATCAATAAAACAATAAGATATACTTCGGGATGATTTGCTGCAATAGCATTGGCTATTTCCTTCAACAACATGGTTTTACCCGTTTTAGGCTGGGCTACAATCATACCACGTTGTCCTTTCCCTATTGGAGAAAACAGATCGATAATTCGTGTAGAAATAGTACTTTGTCTTTCGGCTAGTTTGAATTTTTCTGATGGAAAAACCGGAGTTAAATGCTCAAATGAAATTCGATCTCTAACTACTTGCGGATCGTGTCCGTTTATTTTAAGAACGCGAACCAAAGGAAAAAATTTCTCTCCTTCTTTTGGAGGTCTTACCACTCCTTTTACCGTATCTCCTGTTTTTAAACCAAATAATCTAATTTGTGAAGTAGATAAATAAATATCATCCGGTGAAGCTAAATAATTATAATCAGAAGAACGCAAGAATCCGTAACCATCAGGCATCATTTCTAATACACCTTCACTTTCTATGATTCCATCAAATTCAAAATCAGAGTCTCTAAAATTATTTTTCTTGTTTTTAAAATTAGGATTCTGGTTCTGTTGATTTGGATTCTGATTAGGATTTTGGTTTTGCTTATTTTGATTCGGATTTATTTTTTTTTGAGGAGCAGCAGGAGCAATAACCTCAGTTTCAGTAGCTGAATCTTCTTGTTTTGTTTCAACAACAGGATTTTCATTTACTGTTTCTTTTTGCTCTTTATTCTTTTTTAAAGCAATTTTCTTTTCGTAAGTGGCTTTATTAAATTTTACCACCTTAGCTTTTTCAGCAGCAACAACTTCTTGTTCCGCCTCCCCTTTTGGTTCATTTACCTCAGCTTCTGCTACTTCTTCTACCGGAAAATCAAGTTTTTCAGTATTATTTTCAATTGATGGTTCTTGACTTTTTGAAGAAGCCTCAACTGTCTTTTTGGGAGCAGCCTGTTTTTTTACCGGAGCAATACGCACTCTTTTAGGTTTATCGTCAGCATCCTCAGATTTTACTGGTTCTTTAACTTCAGTTGCTGCCAAAGTTGTTTGATAATCCAAAATACTCGTGATTAAGGCTTCTTTTTTTACACCGTTTATTTTTATTGTTTTAGCAGCTTTAGCTATTTGTTGAAGCTCAGAAAGCTTCATTTCTTTTAATGCCGAAATATCAAACATGAATGTTCTATGAGTTTAATTAATGGGGATTCCTTAAAAAAGATAGGTAGTTTTTTTATTTTGAATTCACCGCAGTATGAAGTGCTTACGGTATTGTATTGCAATAATACGAATAAAATTTAATCATACAATAGTATTTTATAAAAAGAAAATATATTTTTGTAGAACAATATCGATACTAATGATACAACGAATTCAAACAATATATTTGCTTATAGCCTTTGTTATCACAGGTGTTTTGCCTTTTGTTTTCCCATTATGGATATTAAGTAATGGCAAATCATTTTTGTTTATGCAAAGTCAGGTTTATATCATTTTGTTTGGACTAAGTACAACACTTTCGGTACTGAGTATTTTATCCTATAAGAAAAGACAAAATCAATTTGTTATTAACAGATTGAATATAATATTAAATTTGATTTTATTAGGATTGTTTTTATATCGTTCACTAAATTTATCTGGAGAAACGCCTGCCGTTTCTGAGAAAGGTATTGGGATGTTCCTGCCTATTGTAGCTATCGTAGCATTAGTTTTAGCTAATAAAGCGATCAAAAAGGATGAAGATCTTGTAAAATCTGTGGACAGATTGAGGTAAACCTATAAATTTTAATTTATTAGTGCGAAGGAAACCCGAATGTAAAATTCGGGTTTTTTTGTGCTCTTTTTTTAATACATTTGATTCATTAGAAATACAACATGGAAACTCCAATAAGAATTCATTTAGCCGACGATCATCAGGTGTTAATTAATGGCATGCGCACATTATTAAATACTATTGAAAACTTTCAAGTAATTGGATCTTCATTAAAAGGGACAACTCTTTATGAGGAAGTGACTAACAATTCTACCGATATTTTAGTCCTGGACATCAGTATGCCTGAAAAAGACGGTATCGAAGTGCTTAAAGAATTTGCTAAAAAAGGATATCCTTGCAAGGTGATTATACTTTCGGCTTATGACGATGTTAAAATAGTTCAGGAAGTCATGAAATTAGGTGCCAGTGGCTATTTGACTAAACAATGTGCCTGTGAAAACATTGTCGAAGCCATACAGGCTGTTAATAAAGGCGAAGAGTATTTCTGCAATCAGGTGAGGGAAAAAATATTTTCTACGGTTACAAAAAACCATTCTAAATTAAGCAAAAGTAAACTCGATCCCGAATACCAATTAACAGAACGTGAAATAGAAATCATTACTTTAATTGCCTTAGAATATAGTGGAAAAGAAATTTCAGATCAATTGTTTATCAGTACAAACACAGTAGAAACCCATCGAAAGAATATCATGAAGAAACTGAAGGCAAAAAACATGATTAGTCTAGTTAAGTTTGCCTTGAAAAACAACCTAATAAAACCTTAAGCCATCTCAACTCCCATTATGCCTTACAAACGCATTTATAGCTTGTTATTTATACTTTTTTTAGGCACAACAAATCTTTTATTTTCACAAACAAAAGATTCACTAAAAAAGCAAACTAGCATTCTAACTCAGGAAGCAACGCAATTAATGAAGGCTGAGAATTTCGAGAAATCATTAATCCTTTCTCGTCAGGCTCTAAGCCAGGCCTTAATTTTAAAAGATGACAATCTTATTGCAATGTGCTACAATACTATTGCGGCTAATTTTGATCAATTAGCCGAGTTTGAAAAGGCATTATTTTATTATAAAAAAGGAGTTATTTACGCTAACAGAACCAATAACAACCACCTTAAAAACTGGCTAAACAACAATCTGGGAAACATTTATTGTTTTGACAAAAAAGAATACGCAAAAGGAATTTATTATTATAAAAAATCGCTTGAATACAGCACAAAAATTGCCGATTCTTCCGAAATCCTCCTTACCAAACTCAACATTACCTGGGCGTATTTTGACATAAGCAAATACGATTTAGGCTCACCCTATTTAAACTACATCAATAAATACCATAAAAAACATGGAGATGAAACAACTGCCGTAGCACTAAATATGCTCAACGGCATGTATTATTCTCATATTAACAACAACAGAAAAGCCAATTCTTACTTTGAAAAAGCCATTAAATTAGGCCAAAAAGGAAGTGAAGAATCTGATTTATCATTTGCTCATCAGGAATATTCTAAATTTTTATTCAAGACAAAAAGCTTTAAAAAAGCCTATCAGCATCTGAACACTTACAACGAACTGACAGCTAAAATCAACAATGAAGAAAAATTAAAAAAAATCAACGTTGTAGGTATCAACCTTGAAATTGACGAATACAAAAGAGAAATTGACAACATCAAAACAGAATACAAAACAAGTCATCAGCTCTTATTAGAAAAACAATCTAAAAACAAGATTATCAGTATCATCATTATATCCATATTGATTCTAATTATTGTTTTTTCGTATTTGTATTTTCAAAATAACCAATTAAAACAGACAAACAAACTCAAAGACATCGAGAGTAAAATTCAGGAAAATATAATTACGGCTTCGATAAACGGCCAGGAAATGGAACGCAAAAAAATTGCTTCCTTTTTACACGATAACATCAGTGCCTTACTTTCTTCGGCAGCAATGCACCTGACTATTTTTTCTACAAAAAACCAAACTAACAATGAAGAAATAACAAAAACCAAAGCCATTTTAATACAAACACATTATAAAATACGGGACTTATCGCATCAACTTTTACCTTCATTATTAGCTCGTTTTGGATTATTTTATGCCCTAAACGATTTATGCGAAATAAATTCCAATTCCAACATTCATTTTGATTATTCCAGTAATGTTACCTCCGAAACCCGTTACAATGAAGATTACGAAATGAAAATGTATTTTATTATCAGCGAATTATTAAACAACATAACCAAACATAGCGATGCCAGCGAAGCTAAACTAAGCTTAAAAGAAATAGACAATCAACTACATATTCTTGTAAAAGACAACGGAAAAGGATTTGAAATCAAACAATATAATACCATAGAAGGTTTTGGTTTAAACCAAATCAAAGCCCGAATCAATACGATGGACGGAAAAATAAAAATCATTTCGAAACCCAATGAAGGAACCTCCGTTAAAATTATAGCTCCAATTGAATACAAAGCAAAACCAACGGTTTAATCAGACTCTTTTTTCAATTTCTATAATTTCCAAATCTTTGATTTTATCGCCTTCAATTACAAATCGCAACATGGTGCGAACCTGATGAAAACCACTTTTCCCACAAGCACCGGGATTCATGTGTAAAAGATTATGCTTTTTATCAAACATCACTTTTAAAATATGCGAATGTCCACAAATGAATAATTTTGGAGGATTAGCCGTCATTTCAGCTTTTATATTAGGATTGTATTTTCCGGGATAACCGCCAATATGGGTAATCCAAACCGAAACCTCTTCGCACATAAACCGATTGTGCAACGGAAATTCTAAACGCGCCTGAGCGTCATCGATATTACCATAAACGGCGCGTAAAGGTTTTAATTTTTTAATGGCATCTGTTACTTCCAAATCGCCGATATCTCCGGCATGCCAAACCTCATCGGCTTGTTTTACATATTTTAAAATAGCATCGTCAATATGGCTGTGCGTATCCGAAAGTAAAAGGATGTTTTTCATTTTTTTTTTTAGAGTCTAAGATTCCAGGATGCTAAGATACTAAGTTTTTGAAAGCTTCAAATAGATACAATTTCAACGCTTTTTTTAATGATTCAAAACATCATTATCAAATGCGTCATCAGGAATCTCTTAACAAAAACTTAGTATCTTAGCGACTCAGTACCTTAGTTACTTTTTTGTACCTTTGAAATTCTGAAACTTTGAGATTAAAAACTTGAGATATTTTATAAAATTAGCTTACAACGGTACTCCATATCATGGTTGGCAAATTCAGCCTAATGCCGCTTCAGTACAGGAAACGCTTAACAAAGCCTTCTCGGTCTTATTGAATTCTGACATTAATTTAATGGGCGCAGGACGCACTGATACTGGTGTTCATGCAAAGGAAATGTATGCTCATTTTGATTTCGAAAACACTTTTGATATTCCAAAATTAGTACACAAACTCAATTCCTATCTTCCTAAAGATATTGTAATTTATGAAATTTTCCCTGTTGCCGATGATGCGCATTGCCGTTTTGATGCCACTAAAAGAACCTATGAATACCATATCAATGTTTTTAAAGATGCTTTTTTACAGGAGCAAAGTTGGTATTTTCATCAAAGTTTAGATGTGGATTTAATGAATGAAGCCGCAAAACTGTTATTCAACCATACTGATTTTCAATGTTTCTCTAAGGTCAATACAGATGTAAATACATTTGATTGTACTATTTTTGAAGCGTATTGGACTCGAGGCGGAGCCGAACAGAGCGGAGCTAAACAGCAAGGAAACAAACTTATTTTTACCATTTCGGCCAATCGATTTTTGAGAAATATGGTGCGCTCTATTGTAGGAACGCTGGTAAATATTGGCTTAGGCAAAATAACATTAGCCGATTTTAACACTATTATCGAAAGTAAAAGTAGGGACAAAGCCGGTTTTTCGGTACCGGCACACGGATTGTATTTGACTAAAATTGAATATCCTTATTTAGATAATTAGTACTTAGTACCTAGTCCTTAGTTTTTTAGAATTTAAAACTAAGGACTAGGTACTAAAAACTAAGGACTAAAGGACTAAAATAAAAAAATGAAAGCAAAAGCATTTGATACCCGATTATTCAAACGAATATTACAATATACGAAGCCGTACCAATGGCGCTTTAATGGCGTAGTAATTTTTGCCATTTCATTATCCATTTTTGCAGCCTTACGCCCGTATTTACTAAAACAAACGGTAGATGGCTACATTAAAACCCATGATGCTCAAGGACTTTTGTTTTACATCAGTTTGATGGGAATCGTGCTTTTACTGGAGGTTTTTTCTCAGTTTTATTTTGTGTATTGGGCAAACTGGCTCGGTCAGGATATTGTAAAAGACATTCGTCTTAAATTATTCAAACACATTTTGAGTTTCCGAATGAAATATTTTGATTTAGTTCCTGTGGGACAACTCGTAACCCGCTCGGTATCTGATATTGAGTCGATTGCGCGTATTTTCAGCCAGGGTTTATTCATGATTATCAGTGACTTGATGAAAATGGTGGTGGTTCTTCTTTTTATGTTTTACATGAACTGGAAACTGACTTGGATTGTGATTGTTGCCATGCCAATACTGGTTTTTATTACCCGAATTTTCCAACGCAAAATGCAGGTTGCCTTTGAAGAAGTACGAACGCAAATTGCCAACATGAACACTTTTGTTCAGGAACGAGTTACCGGAATGAAGATTGTGCAATTGTTCAACAGAGAGGAAATTGAATCGGAGAAATTTAAAGTTATTAACGAAAAGCATCAAAATGCCTGGATAAAAACCATTCTTTACAACTCCATCTTTTTCCCTATTGCCGATATTATTTCGTCGCTGACACTTGGATTTATTGTATTGTATGGAGGAATCAAAATCCTGAATGGCGATAACTTCACCACTTTTGGAGATTTATTTTCATACACCATGTTCATCGGAATGTTATTTAACCCTTTACGCCAAATTGCGGATAAATTCAACGAGATGCAACTGGGGATGATTGCCGCCAATCGTGTTTTTGAAATTATTGATACCCAGGATCAAATTCAGGATACCGGAAAAATTGAAGCGCCAGTTTTTGACGGAAACATTCAATTTAAAGACGTTCGTTTCAGTTATATCGAAAATGAAGAAGTAATTAAAGGTATTGATTTAAGCGTAAAATCAGGCGAAACCATAGCTATTGTAGGTTCAACAGGAGCAGGAAAATCAACCATTATCAACTTATTGAATCGTTTTTACGAAATAAAAAGTGGTACCATTTGTATTGATAACGAGAATATAGAAAACTACACCTTGAGTTCGCTTAGAAAGCAAATTGCAATTGTGTTGCAGGATGTATTCTTATTTGCCGATACCATTTATAATAATATCACACTCAACAATCCTGAGATTAGCAGAGAAGATGTTTATGCTGCTGCCAAAAAAATAGGGGTTCATAATTTTATTATGAGCTTACCCGATAATTATGATTTTGACGTAAAAGAACGCGGTGTGATGTTGTCTTCTGGACAACGCCAACTGATTGCTTTTTTAAGAGCCTATGTGAGTAATCCGAGTATTCTTATCCTTGACGAAGCGACCTCATCAATCGATACGTATTCAGAAGAATTGATTCAGCGCGCTACCGAAACCATTACTAAAGGAAGAACTTCGATTGTTATTGCCCATCGACTGGCAACTATTGTCAATGCTGATAAAATTGTGGTTATGGACAAAGGATTAATTGTAGAAGAAGGAACACATCAAGAATTGATTAACAAAGAATCCGGTTATTATAAAAATTTATACGATTCTCAATTTTCATTAGCCGAATAGTAAAAAATGAACAATACCGAAACCATCTTACAAGCATCTAAAATAAGCATTGGCTATACTCATAAAAAAGAGCAGACTATTGTTGCTTCTAATATTGATTTGACCTTAGAAAAGGGAAAACTCATAGCTTTGGTTGGTGCAAATGGTATTGGAAAATCGACTTTATTACGCACCATTACAGGAATTCAAAAAACGATTAGCGGAACTGTTTTCTTGAACGGAAAAAACATTCACGAAATGAATGCTTTGGCTTTAGCCAAAAATTTAAGCGTTGTCTTAACCGAAAAATTACCCCCAAGCAACTTAACGGTTTTTGAATTGGTCGCTTTAGGCAGACAACCTTATACCAACTGGATTGGCACCTTAGCTGATGAAGACATTGAAAAAGTTGACCACGCTTTAAAGCTTACGCAAATTGAACATTTGGCTTCCAAAAGGCATTACGAAATCAGTGATGGACAATTACAAAAAGTATTGGTAGCAAGAGCATTGGCACAGGATACACCACTCATTATTTTGGATGAACCTACCACACATTTGGATTTACTACATAAAGTAGCCTTATTTAAACTCTTGAAAAAACTCACTCAGGAAACCCAAAAATGTATTCTGTTTTCTACCCACGATATTGATATGGCCATTCAATTGAGTGACGAAATGATTATTATGACCCCAGAAACTGTGGTTCAAGATGAACCTTGTAATTTAATTTCAAAAGGAAGTTTCAATACGTTGTTCAAAGACGAACATATTGTTTTTGATGCTACAAAAGGAAAGTTTGTGATTAGTTAAGTTTAACCACAAAGAACACAAAGTTTTTCGCAAAGAGTCCTCAGTTGTTAGTCCTTAGTATTGAAAACTGATCACTAAAAACTGATTACTGAACACTATTTACTGCAATCTGTCGCTTCGCTTCTCCCACCACAAAAGCCACCGAATTAGCAATATTAAAACTTCTTATTAAAGACGACATCGGGATTGTTAATTGATTCTTTTTATCGAATAATTCAAGAAATTCTGAACTCAAACCAACACTTTCCTTACCAAAAACCAACCAATCTCCATCCTGAAATTCATTTTCCAAATAAGATCTCTCGGCATGGGAACTCATCAGGAAAACACGCGATTTATCTGGAATCTGAGCCATCCATTCATCTACATTTTGATATTCGGTAACATCAAGATGCACCCAATAATCCAAACCGGAACGTTTCAAATTTTTATCGTTGATTACAAATCCAAACGGATGAATCAGGTGCAAACGGCTTTCGGTGCCTACACACAAACGACCAATATTTCCAGTATTATTAGGGATTTCAGGTTCTACTAAAACGATGTTGAGCATTATATTTTAAAATTTGATATTGTTATTGACTTTTGACATTGCCTTTTCCCTCGAAATTTCCAACCTCAATTACTTCTCCTGATTGTAAGTCATTCAAATGTACATTTCCTATTCGAACACGCACCAATCGTAAAGTAGGGAAACCAACAGCTGCGGTCATTTTTCGCACTTGGCGAAACTTTCCTTCATTGACCGTTATCGAAGCCCAGGAAGTAGGCCCATGACGTTCGTCCCGGATTTTTTTCCCTCTCGCTCCAAAGTTAGGAATTTCAGTAATCAATCGGGCTTCACAAGGTTTGGTAATGTATTTGGTTCCGTTAAAACCTATTTCGACTCCTTTTTTTATGCTGTCAATGGCTTCTTGAGTAATGATTCCATCCACCTGAACATAATATTCTTTGTCGACTTTTCTGGAACGAATTTCCTCACTCACTTTTCCATCGGTGGTAAGCAACAATAAGCCTTCTGAATCTTCGTCTAAACGCCCTATAGCCATTGTTCCTTCCGGGAAAGCATACAATTCACCCAACAGCTTCTTTTTGCGTTTCAATTCGTAAATAAACTGACTCAAATACCCATAAGGTTTATAAAGAATAAAATGCTGATGCGACATACTAAAAGGTGAAATTTGCGCAAAAATACACAAATAGAAGCTGTATTAAAGCATTTCGATTCGAATTAAAAAGACACATTCAAACCAAAATTAAAAATCAGCTGAAATTGATTGAAATTTTGATTCTGAACGGGCTGCGTGTAATAATTCATTCCCGGTTCTACAAAAACCTTCGTTTTTTTAAACAATTCGTATTGTAAAGTACTGCTCAATACCGTTCCAAAAACCACCTCATTAACATCCTGATTTTTTCCTATCGAACTGTCGTCAAGCAAAACTTCATTCGAAATCGCTCTTCCCACAAATCCTCCGGTATTCATGTTAATACGTGCTTTTCCTTTATTTAAAACGGCATAAGAAACCTCCATAGGCATTTCCAAATACTGTACTTTTTGAGACAAATTTCCTTTTTGATAAAAAGTATTGGCCATCGCCATCGCATACTTCTCTCTATTATTAGGCATGAATAAATAATCTGAATTAGTAGTAATCGCTCCTTTTACCTGAGGTTGTGCCAAAGGAAATTTAGAAATGTTAACCAAATTTTTAGCCGAATTAATATAAGAAACATTAGCGACTTGCTGCCCCAGTTCACTTATTTTCAAACCAGTACTTACTGCCCATCGGCGATTGAGTTTATAATTTGCTTTTACACCATAATTATATCCTTTTTGGGATTCAATAGTATTCCCCAGGGATTTTTGTTTTTTTACATTCTGTGAATTATTAATTCCTGCAAACACTTGCATCGACCATTTATCTTCTACTAAAGCAATTTTCTCTTTCTTGTTCTGTTCTTTTTCTATCGCAGCCAGAGCATTTTCTTTCAAATCAGCTGCAGCCGAATTCTCTTTTAATTTATCATCATCAACTGTTTTTTCTGCTGCGGTTTTATTCTGTTCAGCAATTGGATTCTTTTGTAAAAAAGCTCCGTTTTCTTCATTTTTAATTTCTCTTGATTGTGCTACACTTTCATTTTTAGCAATTAAAACCGGAATGTTTTTGTTTGCAATTACTGCTACAGCTTCTTTTTTTGAATGGGATACTTTTTGATTATTCGAATTAAAAATTGTAGGTTTTGTTGTTGTTGTTGTTGTTGTTGTTGTTGTTGTTGTTGTTGTTGTTGTTGTTGTTGTTGTTCTATTCTTATCTTCTTTTTGATTTTCATCAGCAGCATTTGAATTTGAAAGCCTACTGTCTAAAACTTTTTTCTCTGTTCCAATTTTACTTTTAGCACTTTCATTTTCTAAACTATCACCAGATCTTGATTCGTTAACCAATCCGTTTTCATTCTCCACAGGAACTTTTATCGAATGAACATCGGGATTAGAGTTAAAAGTAGCCAAAAGTCCTAATCCAACAACGAAACTTGCTGCAATAGCCCACCACAAAGGGAATCCTTTTTTCGATTTCGGATTATCTAATTTTTCCTCAATCCCTTTCCATAAATCATCAGGAGGGATTTTAGAAAAATCTTCCAAAGAAGAAATTAGTTTTTCTATATCATCTTTTTTCATAGTCTATTTTTAAACATCTTTCGAAGCCATTAATGTCAATATCTTCTTTTGTAAATTACTTTTTGCCCTGTTCAAATTGGACTTAGAAGTTCCCTCTGAAATATTCAACAAACTGGCAATTTCTTTGTGTTTCATTTTTTCGAAAAAATACAAGTTAAAAACCAGACGGTATTGATCGGGCAGATGCTGAATGAATTCTAACAATTTTTCCTGAGGTATCGAAAAAGAATCTATTTCCTGGTCTTCATCAACAAAATCTTCCTGATAAAGCACATCTAAAAAAGGAGTTTCTCTTTTTCTTTTATTCAATGTTTCTATCAACTTATTAATAAAAATACGTTTCAACCAGCCTTCAAAACTGCCTTCAAATCGATATTGACTCATTTTTTGAAAAGCAATCACAAATGCCTCCTGAAAAACATCTTGAGCATCAGCTTCATTCTTCATGTATTTAATGCAAAGACCATATAATACAGGAGCAAACAACTGATAAATATACTGTTGCCCTCCTCTATCATTTTCGATACACTTCCGGATGTAATGGTCTATTGGTTCTTTCAAAAAATAACTCTTAAAAACAGTTTAACGTTAACAAATTTAAACATTCACAACTTAAAATTACTTTGTATAAGTTAAAACATAACCATCGGCAAAATTATCCTGAATGCTCAAATGCTGGCTGTCTATATACTGAATCACATAACACATCTCATTAAAAGTCAGCAAATAATGTTGTTTATTATCAAAAATACTGTTTCCCATTTTTATTGTATAAGTATAACTTCCTGTTTCAACATCATTCGTAAAAACAGTGACTTTTTTATTGGTATTAAAAACTAATTTTTTATTCACTCCTGTACTTTCGGGAGTTACAATATCGTTTCCGCTAATTCCTCCACTGGATTGCTGCCAATTCCAGGTACCAACAATGGCATCCACATTTTGAGTATTCTTTCCGTCATTGACCAAAGAACAGAAAGTAAGAAAGAGTGCAAAAACGCCCCAAAAAAGAATCTTAACTTTTCTCATAATAGCAGTTGCTTAATAGTAACTAGAGTTGTCATACAGAAAAAGGTTGCGTGAAAAAACTAAAAAAAATAATTCCGTTCGAATAAAAAACACTTAAAATCGGCATTAATCTCTATTTTTGCTTACTCTACATCATAAACTTTAGCTATGTTAAATTTGCTTCCTTTTTTATTGTCATTTATTATTGCACTTGCCATTGGTATTTTCATTGGAAAATTGATTTTTTCTGCCCGTTTTCAGTCCGAAAAGACAAGTTTAGAAGAAAAATTAATTGCACTTACTTCGCAAATCAATCAATTGAAAGAACAATTTTCGAATGACAAAATGCAATTCGAAAAACAATTGGAAAACAGCAATCAGGAAAAAGAAGCCATCAGAAACGAAAAAGACAGTCTGGCAATCCAACTTTCGAAAAAAGAAGTAGATTTTGAAAATCTTTGGGAACGCAACAAAGAGCAAAAAGACGAGGTGGAGAAATTACAGGAAAAATTCACCAAGGAATTCGAAAATCTGGCCAATAAAATTTTAGACGAAAAATCAAATAAGTTTACCGAGCAGAATAAGGAAAACATGAAAAACATCTTGTCTCCTTTGCAAGATAAAATTCAGTTATTCGAAAAGAAAGTTGAAGACACCCACAAAGAAAGTATTGATTATCATGCGGCTTTACGTCAACAAATTCTGGGCTTACGCGAAATGAATATTCAAATGAGCAAGGAAACCCTAAACCTGACTAAAGCTTTAAAAGGCGACAGTAAAATGCAGGGGAACTGGGGCGAATTAGTGCTGGAACGCGTTTTAGAAAAATCAGGATTAGAAAAAGGACGCGAATACGAAGTACAGCAAAGTTTCACTACCGAAGATGGAAATCGTGTTTTTCCTGATGTTGTAATTAATCTGCCTGACGGCAAAAAAATGATTGTAGATTCTAAAGTTTCTTTGACAGCTTACGAGAAATACATCAATGAAGACGATGAGGATTTAAAAAACAGCTATTTAAAAGAACATGTCAATTCTATCAAACGCCATGTGGAGCAATTAGGGAACAAGAATTATCAGGATTTGTACCAAATAGAAAGCCCTGATTTTGTATTGCTTTTTATCCCTATCGAACCCGCATTTGCAATAGCGCTTAACGAAGATACCGGATTGTACAACAAAGCATTCGAAAAAAACATTGTTATTGTAACTCCGGCAACCTTATTAGCCACTTTGCGAACCATTGACAGCATGTGGACCAACCAAAAGCAACAGGAAAACGCTTTTGAAATTGCGCGTCAGGCAGGAGCCTTATATGACAAATTTGAAGGTTTTGTGGCCGATTTAATCAGAATAGGAAAGAAAATAGATGAAACTAAAATAGAATACAGCGGTGCCATGAATAAACTGGTGGACGGAAGCGGAAACCTGATTACCAGAGTTGAAAAGCTGAAAAAAATGGGAGCCAAAGCAAAAAAAGCACTTCCTGAAAGCATTTTAGCCCGGGCTGCTAAAAAAGACGATAACCACCTAATTAATTGATAAAATCAACAGCTGTTTTCATTAAATCATGGATTATGAAAACGGCTTTTTTCTTGTTTTTTACAATTATAAAATCAATTCCTGAACAAATGCTTTTATCCTAGACAAAAAGCATTAAAAACCGTTATTCTACCTAATCTTAGCAGCTGTTTTATTAGGATTTTTTTACTTTTTTTTCTAACTTTAAGTAGAAAAATGATGCTGCCATGAAAAATTTTCTACTCTCATTTTTATTGTTTTTCAGTATTCCAATAGTTGCCCAGGATAAATTAATAGCAACTAATGGCAATATTTCTTTTGAAGCTTCTGTACCTTTTTATGAGGCTGTTGAAGCTAAAAACAACCAACTCTTTTCCTTATTAAATACCAAAAAAGGCCATATTACTTTTATAGTTATAATCAAGGATTTTCATTTTGAAAGAAGTCTAATGGAAGATCATTTTAATGCCAACTATATGGAAAGCAAAAAATATCCAAAAGCAACATTCAAAGGTGAAATTGAAAAATTTTCGATTAAAAAACTCAATTCCACTCCTGACGAATATTACCTCAAAGGAAAAATTAATATTCATGGCGTAACCAGAAACATCCGGGTACTTGCCACAATATCTAAAACACCGACAAATGCAATTGCAATTCAGTCTGGTTTTTCCCTAAACACTGATGATTTTAAAATTGATATTCCGTTTATAGTCCGTAGTAAAATATCTAAAAATGTCAATGTCAAATTGGACGCTTTACTCCAATAATTTTATCTAAACAAAACTTCTGTCAATTTCACAATAGACAATTCTAAAACACACGCACCAGATTGAATCCAAAGGATATTTCGCTTTTACTCCAATCGCCCGTAGTTTGTCCCAAAAAGCCGGATTCATGCATTGCCCTTGCATTTGTAAAGTGTAATTGAAACACATGTCCGCCTGTTTCTATATCAACTCCTATTGACAACGGATTTTTATAAATGGACTGACTGGCTCTATTAAGATGAGCCCCATAATCCATATTTAAAGACCATCTCTTACCTAATTTATACCTTCCACCTACTCCAATTACAAACTGGCTTTTATCTTGCGGATTAGGCACAATAGCCACATTATTCTCATCCAATATATCACTAACTGTATTTTCATGAAAAAAAGTAGGCATCAGTTCTAATGATAATCTGTCACTGACTTTCCTTGAAATCAACAATTGGGTTACAAAACTCAAACGGTCAGCAAATTGCAACGATGGAAAATTCACTTTTTTCATCTCAGAATTTATGGCAACACTCCCAAATCCTGCTATTGTCACAGGAAAACCATCTGTTTTTTGATTGATAAACAAGTATTTCACTCCCACATCATAGGTTTTCTGAAATCCGCTTCTTGCCGCCTGAACAGTAATTCTATCACTCAGCCCGTAAGCAAACTTAATTTGGGTAACCGCATCGTCCATTCCAAAAAAATCATCAAAGCCATGTTTTATATAATCAAATCGATGAGAGACTATGAAATACAAATCTCTTTTACCAACTAACTTAGTCGATTCAAAATTTACAATTTTGATGGACTTGAACGCAGCTGAAACCTCTCCATCGTTTTTTTTAGCATCGATTTCCTTTAACAAATCATCTTGTGCAAAAAGGCACAACGGAAAAAATAAAGCAATAAATAGTTTGTTTATACTCATAGCAAATTAATTTAGTATTATACATTGATCCATTTTTATTTCTTCCAAAAGGGAATCATAGCCTATAAGACGTCCTTTTATTTTTATCTGGGAATTGGGTTTTATTGTACTAGGTATTTTATCCAAGAATGTAGCGAAAAGTTTTTCATCCAGCACTATTGATTTGGTTTCCATATTTAAGGAACTCACTTTCCCACTAACCTCAATGGTCTTATCCAGATATTTTGTATTGGCTGCTGATTCGTTGGATTGGTATTCTGAAAATAAAACCGGCACAGCAATATCATAACTCACTTCTTCTTTAGCAATATCCCGATGTTCTTTATATACGTAAAAATAACCTCCAACAAGAAGCAGTAAAAACAAAACCACCAAAATTATTTTTTTCATAATAAAACGTGTTTATAGAGAAATTTCATCTAAATTTAACATATTTATTTTATTATTTCGTAAATTTATGTGTAATTTTTTAAATTCAAGACAAAATGAAAACACTACAATTTTTCTCCCTAATAGCTTTAGCATTGTTCCTGAACAGTTGCTCCAGTGGTGGCGATTCTGACAGCAATCCGAATCCAAACCCCAACCCAAATCCGAATCCAAACCCAACAACAATTACTTATACCAACACAATTAGTTCTGTAATATTAAACAATTGTATTTCCTGCCATGGTAGCACACCTACAAATGGGGCTCCTATTTCATTAGACACCTATGCAAGGGTAAAAGCTGCTGTACAAAACAATGGGTTAATCAGTAGGATTTCACAAGCTCAAGGTACTTCTGGTATGATGCCAAAAGATGGAACCCGTTTACCACAAGCCACAATTGATAAGTTTACCACCTGGCAAAATAATGGTTTTTTAGAGTAATACAAATGAGACTTATATTCCTTTTTACCGCAGTCCTTTTTTTAGGAAAAACAGCTGTTTTTTCACAAGACAAAAAAATCACCAAAACAGGACAAATCGTTTTTGAAGCTTCAGTTCCTTCTTTTGAAGAAGTGAAAGCTGTCAATGAATCGGTCAGTTGTATTTTGAATATTAAAACCGGAGAAATTGCCAGTCTTGCGCTGATGAAAGGATTTCGATTCAAAGTAGCTCTGATGGAAGAGCATTTCAATGAAAATTACATTGAAAGCAGTAAATACCCGAAAGCCATTTTTAAAGGGATTATAAAGAATTTCAATTTAAACAATATTAATAAAAACGGCACAAAACTAGAGCTAAACGGTAAACTCGAATTACACGGAGTTTCAAAAGACATATCCGTTTTTGCAATTGTTAAAAAAAGCGGAGAAGACATTGAATTAGTTTCTGATTTTGATCTCACACCAGCTGATTTCAATATCCAAATTCCTAAAATAGTCCGTCAAAAAATTGCAGAAACCGTTCATGTGAAAGCAACATTTTTATTGAAATAAAAAAGCATTATTCACCTGAAAAACAATCTTTAAGTGCTTCTTCTAATTTTTGAAATTGAAATCGAAAACCCAGTTTTGTTATTTTTTCCGAAGAAACCCTTCTGCCTGTTAGCGCTAACTTAGCCATTTCACCCAATGCTATTTTTATCAGGAACGAAGGTACATTAGGTAACCACACAGTATAACCATACAACTTAGCCAATCTTTTAGAAAACAACTCATTGGTTGTGTCATCAGTAATCGCGGCATTATAAGCTCCCGTCATCAAAGGGTTTTTCAATGCTTCCAGATAAATTCGACACAAATCGTCAATATGAATCCAAGGCATATATTGTTTTCCCGAACCCAAAGCAGAACCTAGTCTTAATTTGAAAATTGGAACTAATTTTTTCAAAAAACCATCCTCTTTCCCTAAAACCAGACCGGTACGGATTTTAACCGTGCGGATTCCCAGTTTTTCAAATTGATTCGCTGCGGCTTCCCATTTTTGACAAGTCAGTCCTAAAAAATCATTTGCCGGTTGCATTTCTTCATTGCAAATTGCACGACCGTTCATTGCTCCATAAATACCCACAGCCGAAGCCGAAACAAAAGCTTCTAAATTCTTATTGTATTTTACTAATGAATTATATATTAATTGGGCTGAAAGTTCCCTACTGGATAGAATTTCTGTTTTGCGTTTATTAGTCCAACGTTTTTCTCCAATGTTAGCCCCGGCCAAATGAATCACATAATCGGCCTTTTGAATGGCTTCTTCCTCAATAAACTGCTTTTCTACATCCCAGATATAATAAAAGATATTTTCAGTGTTGGCTCTTTTACTTCTGCTCAAAATAGAAACCGAAAAACCATTTGCCACCAACAAATCTGTTAAATGTCTTCCCACAAATCCCGTTCCTCCCGTTATCAAAACATTTTTTTTCATTACCATACATTTTACATCTCATTCAAAGATACGAAGATATTTTGTTTAACATTAACATATAATCGTTAAACAATTCAGTATCTTTATATTCTAATAAAAAAATGGAAACATGGCAACTAAGAAAACTAAAATAACAAAAGAATCTATTGTCTCAATGTATATGAATTTTGTCTTAGAACATAGTGAGAAACCTAAATCAGTATATCTATTCGCAAAATTAAATGGCTTTGAAGAGACCGAATTTTATAATTTCTTTGGAAATCTTGAATCCATTGAAAAAGAAATCTACAATCAGTTTTTTGAAAAAACCATCGAATTATTGCAAAAAGACAATAATTACGAGTCATACGATATGAAAAGTAAACTGCTGAGTTTTTATTTTACTTTTTTCGAATTATTGGCTGCCAATAGAAGTTATGTAAGCATGAGTTTGAATGAAGGCAAAAATCAGTTAAAAAGCTTGTTACTACTTTCGGGATTGCGAACCAATTTCAAAAACTTCATTGGAGATATAACTACAGATGAATTCAGAATTCAACAAGAAAAAATTCAAAACTTTCAAGATAAAGCGATTCAAGAAAGTGCCTGGATTCAGTTTTTATTCACCTTAAAATTTTGGTTGGAAGACGGCTCTGCTTCTTTTGAGAAAACAGACATTTTTATCGAAAAATCAGTGAAATTAAGTTTCGAATTACTGAATGTTGCTCCTATCAACAGTTTAATCGATTTTGGGAAATTTATTTTTAAAGAAAAAATACAAGCTAAATAATGAAAACAATAGACTATATCCCAACATCAAAAATTGAACGAGCAACAAAACTAGTACAAACTGGAGCTAAAGTTGGCGTGAATTACCTGAAATATTACGGAGAAAAAATGGTGAATTCTGATTTGAGTCGTGATAAACTCAATGAAGACAATGCGGAAGATATTTATGACGGACTGAAAAGTTTGAAAGGAAGTGCACTCAAAGTAGCCCAAATGCTAAGTATGGATAAGAATTTCTTACCACAGGCTTATGTAGAGAAATTTTCTTTGTCTCAATTTTCAGTTCCTCCCCTTTCGGCTCCTTTGGTATTGAAAACCTTCAAGAATAATTTTGGAAAAACGCCTTATGAAATTTTTGACGAGTTCAATCCTAATTCGGTGAATGCGGCGAGTATTGGTCAGGTGCATTTGGCGGTAAAAAACAACAAAAAACTAGCAGTAAAAATCCAATATCCCGGTGTTGCCAATAGCATTTCATCTGATTTGGCTTTGGTAAAACCCATTGCAATTCGAATGTTTAATCTGCAAGGAAAAGATTCTGATAAATATTTCAAAGAAGTCGAAGACAAACTAATTGAGGAAACCAATTATTTATTGGAACTCAAACAAAGCCAGGAAGTAGTGGATGCTTGCAAAAAGATTGACAATCTGGTTTTTCCTGAGTATTATCCTGAATATTCTTCAGAGAAAATCATCACGATGGATTGGATGACTGGCGTTCATTTATCGGAATTCAAAAATTCAGGTTCTGAAATTACCAATAAAATAGGTCAGGCTTTATGGGACTTTTACATGTATCAAATTCACATTTTGAAAAAAGTCCATGCCGATCCACATCCCGGGAATTTCCTGATTAATGATAGAAACGAATTGGTTGCCCTTGATTTTGGATGCATGAAACAAATTCCAAATGCTTTCTACATTCCGTATTTTGAGTTAGTCAACAAAGAAGTGATTGATAACCAGAAACTTTTTAGAGAAAAATTATTCGAATTGGAAATTCTTAGAACCGACGACAGCAAAGAAGAAATTGCCTATTTCACGCAAATGTTCTATGATTTGTTATCGCTTTTTACAAAACCTTTTCAAACGGAAACCTTCGATTTTTCGGATGAAGTATTCTTTGAAAACATAGCACAATTGGGCGAACGTTTTTCTAAAGACACCAATCTCAAAAAAATGAATGGCAATCGAGGTTCCAAACATTTTATCTACATGAACCGAACGTTTTTTGGCTTGTACAATTTAATGTTTGATTTGAAAGCAAAAATTGTGGTGAACGCTTTTGAAAAATACAACTAGTGAAAAAAGAAAATCTTCCGTCAAAAATATGTTTGGTTTGCAAGCGACCTTTTAATTGGCGGAAAAAATGGGAAAAAGTTTGGGATGAAGTCAAATATTGTAGTGAAAAATGCAAAAGAAACAAATAAATGTGGTTTGGTTGAAAAGAGACCTTCGTTTACAGGATAACGAAGCGATTTTTAATGCTACGCAAACAGGCACACCAACGTTGTTGCTCTACGTATTTGAAAAATCTTTAGAAAATGATCCGCATTATAGCCAGAGACACTGGGATTTTATCAAACAATCGCTCATTGACATCAACAAACAACTGAAGAAATCAAATACTCATGTTTTAGCGGTATATTCAGAAGTAGCTGCTGTTTTCAATACACTTCAAGAAATTTATAAAATAGACAGTCTTTTTTCGCATCAGGAAACTGGTTTAAAAATCACTTATGAAAGAGACAAAACCTTCAAACGCTTTTGTAAAAACAATCAAATCAATTGGGTCGAAAACATCAATAACGGTATTTTCAGAGGATTAAAGAACAGAGCAGACTGGGTTGCAAAATGGGAAAAATACATGAATGAGCCTCAATTTATTTTTGATTCGAAAGCAAACCATTTTCTCCCTTCAGCAGCAATAATCGAACTCGAAAAAGGATTAGAAAAGATCATTTTAGAAACTATTTCGGATACTGTTTTCCAAAAAGGTGGCAGCACGATGGCTGGCAAATATTTACAAAACTTTTTTGACGAACGCTATCACAATTATAGTTCGCATATTTCTAAACCTTTATTGGCTCGAAGAAGTTGCAGCAGATTATCACCTTACATTACCTGGGGGAATCTATCATCCAGGCAGGTTTTGCAAAAAGCAGCAACATTCAGATTGACGTGTAACCATAAAAAACAAATCGATTCTTTTGTATCCAGACTGACTTGGCAGGCACATTTTATCCAAAAATTTGAAATGGAAGAAATCATGGAATTTGAAAGCATCAATAAAGGCTTTCATTCGTTGAAAAAGAAAATCAATCCAGCTTATATAGAAGCTTGGAAAACGGGACAAACAGGCTTTCCATTAATCGATGCTTCAATGCGCTGCCTGAATGAAACTGGGTATTTAAACTTTAGGATGCGTGCCATGTTAGTTTCCTTTTTTACACATAATTTATGGCAGCCCTGGCAGGAAGCAACACAACATTTATCACAAATGTTCTTGGATTTTGAACCCGGAATTCATTTTCCGCAGTTGCAAATGCAGGCCGGCGAAACCGGAATCAATATGTTACGCATTTACAATCCTATAAAAAACAGTTACGAGCACGATCCTGATGGTGAATTTATAAAAAAATGGGTGCCTGAATTACGCCATTTGCCAACAGCATTGGTTCACGAACCCTATAAAATGACCTATTTAGACCAAAAATTTAATGAATTCGAAATAGGAGTCAACTATCCTAAACCAATTGTAGATATGGAACGAACTCGAAAATTTGCCAGTGATTTTTTATGAAAAATGAAAAAGGATCCATTGGTAAAAGAGGAAAGTGCCCGCATACTAAGATTACACACTATGGCTGATATTGGCGACAGCGAATAATGATTCAATGTCAATTGGAATTGCAATGTCAAAAATCAATTTTAATTTAAAATAAAACAAAAAATATCGTGACTATTAAAAAAGAACTTACTGATTTAGACAAAGACCGCATCATAGAAATGGCCTGGGAAGACCGAACGACTTTTGATGCGATTCGATTACAATTTGGAATAAAAGAACAAGAAGTCATTGACCTGATGCGTAACGAAATGAAACCTTCAAGTTTTAGAATGTAGCGCGAAAGAGTACAAGGCCGCAAAACAAAACATGAAAAACTGAGGATTTTTAGTGATGGCCGTTTTAAATGCAGCAGACAAAGACAAATTAACAATAATAAAATTTCGAAAAGATAATTCAAAAAAGATTTGAAACATGAAAAACATCGTCATCATTGGAGGTAGTAAAGGAATTGGAAGTGCTATTTTATTGCAGCAATTGGAAACTAATTGTGTTTATAATATCAGCAGAACCGCGCCCGATGTTTCACATCCTAACCTTAAACATTTCGCGGTTGATGTATTAAATGATTCCCTTCCTGAAATCGAAAACATAGATTCGCTTATCTATTGTCCCGGTTCTATCAACTTGAAACCTATCGGGAATTTAAGCATTGACGATTTTAGAAATGATTTTGAAATAAATGTTATTGGTGCTGTAAAAGCCATTCAGAAATACTTACCTACTTTAAAAAAAGGAGATGAACCATCCATTGTGCTGTTTAGCACCGTGGCTGCCAAATTAGGAATGCCTTTTCATGCGAGTATTGCAACCGCAAAATCGGGTGTGGAAGGACTGGTGAAATCGTTGGGAGCAGAATTGGCTTCTGTAGTACGTATCAATGCCATTGCTCCCACGATTACCGAAACTTCGCTTTCAGCTAATATTCTGAGAAATGATCGAATGAAAGAAAACATGATAGAACGGCATCCCATGAAAGGCTATTTGAAACCGGAAGAAGTTGCCGACATGGCTGATTTTTTAATTTCAGAAAAGGCTAAATCTATATCGGGACAAATTTTTGAAATGGATTACGGAATAGTAACTTTTAAGATTTAATAAAAATGAAAGTTCTCTTAACAGGTGCAACAGGTTACATCGGAAAACGGCTCCTGCCTATTTTGGTAGCGCAGGGACACGAAATAATTTGTTGTGTAAGAGACAAAAACCGGTTTTATTGCCCGAAAGAATTTGAAAATAACGTCAGCGCTATAGAAATTGATTTCCTAAATATGGAAAGTTTAAACACTATACCGAACGACATCGATGCGGCTTATTATCTGATTCATTCCATGTCTAGCTCTTCGGATAATTATGACGAATTAGAAAGTATTTCTGCAGCCAATTTTGTAAAAAGAGTCAATCAAACCAATACAAAACAAGTTATTTATCTCACCGGAATTGTAAACGACAACACACTTTCCAAACATCTATCTTCCAGAAAAAATGTAGAAAATATTTTAGGCACAGGAACTTTTGCTTTAACAGCCTTAAGAGCCGGAATTATAGTAGGATCCGGTAGTGCTTCTTTTGAAATCATACGGGATTTAGTTACTAAACTGCCTTTAATGATTACCCCAAAATGGCTCAATACCAAATGCCAGCCCATTGCCATAACTGATGTTTTGGAATTCCTGACCAAATCCTTGTTGAATCCCCTAACTTATCATCAGAGTTTTGATATTGGTGGCCCTGATATTCTGACGTACAAAGAAATGTTACTGGGTTTTGCCAAAGCTAAAAACCTAAAACGATGGATTTTTACAATTCCTGTGATGACACCCAAATTATCTTCTTATTGGTTGTATTTTGTAACCTCAACTTCTTATAAACTCGCCACCGCTTTGGTGAGCAGTATGAAAGTGGAAGTAATTTGCAGGGATTCAAAAATCAATGAGTTGCTACAAGTTCAACCCATGACTTACGAGCAGGCTTTGTCAAGGGCTTTGATAAAAGTCGAGGAAGATCAGGTTGCATCGAGCTGGAAAGATTCCTTAGTCAGCGGACGGTTTAAAAACAATATTTCGGAATTCCTAAAAGTCCCTAAAAAGGATTGTTTCATCGATAGACGAAAAATGGAAATTGTGAATCGGGATTTTACCATTGAACGCATCTGGTCCATTGGTGGAGAAAGCGGTTGGTATTATGGCGACTGGTTGTGGAATATCAGAGGTTTTATTGATAAATTATTTGGTGGCGTAGGATTAAGACGAGGACGAACCAACAAACACAGCATTCATTCTGGCGATGTATTGGATTTTTGGAGGGTTTTATATGCCGATAAAGAAAATGGAAAATTAGTACTTTTTGCCGAAATGAAATTGCCCGGTGAAGCCTGGCTCGAATTCAAAATCATTGGAAACACTCTTTATCAATCGGCGACATTTAGACCAAGAGGGATTTGGGGAAAATTGTATTGGTATTCTGTTTTGCCATTTCATGGGTTTATTTTTAGTGGTATGTTGCGAAGATTGATAAAATAAACTCATTTTTGTCGTCCCTCCTTTGTTACCAATGACTTTTTTATTAAAAGTAAAATTCTGGTTTACAAATTTTCTTTTTTGCTTGATCAAAAAAGAAACAAAAAAATCAAGTCTTACGCTTTCTCGTCGGTCAAATTAGTTTTCGAATACTAAAAGAAAAGAACTCGCTACGCTCAAACAGCTTTTCTTTTTGCGTATTCTTCAAACATTTGACACTCGACTGCGAAAGCTAAGGTCAATTGAAACCTACAAAAAACAACAATTTGATTTACAATAAAATAAAAACAAAAAAATCATCTAAGTTTTAAGTATTAAAAAATTAAGTCACAAAAACTAAATGAAACTTAATTTCTTAATGGTTTTATATTTTTAAACTACTTCAAAATTCCTGCCTTATACGTTGCAATAGCTCTGTCTCTGGCAAAAGCATGATCGACCATTGGTTCTCCATAACCCAAATCGAATTCCGGAATCCACTTGCGGATGTAAATTCCTTTTTCGTCAAACTTTTTCAATTGAATATCGGGATTGAAAACACGGAAATAAGGTGCAGCATCACAGCCTGTTCCAGCCGCCCATTGCCAGTTTCCAACATTAGCTGACAAATCATAATCCAATAATTTTTCGGCAAAATAAGCTTCTCCCCATTGCCATTGAATTAATAAATGCTTGCACAAAAAACTTGCCACAACCATACGAACACGATTGTGCATATAACCCGTTTCATTCAGCTGACGCATTCCCGCATCAACCATCGGATAACCGGTTGTTCCGGTACACCAGCGTTTGAAATCTTCTTCGTTATTACGCCACTGGATTCCATCATAAGCCGATTTGAAATTCTGTGTCACTACTTTAGGAAAATGATAGAGAATTTGCATGAAAAACTCTCTCCAAATCAATTCGCTTAAAAAAACCGCATTTGTTTTTGCTGCAAAATGAATCATTTTTCGAATACTCACCGTTCCAAAACGCAAATGAGGTGAAAGATACGAAGTGGAATCTACCGCTGGAAAATCGCGGGTGTCATGATAATTTGCCAAAGCATCAAAAGTATAGGGCTTCACTTTTATACTACTTTCCACAAAACCAATTTGTTCCAATGAAGGAAAAACAAACTGACTTTTATAAAAATTAAAATATAATTCAGACGCATCAAATTCTAGAATTGGTAGATTTTGATAATACTTTTCAAGCCACTTATTTTTATAAGGCGTATAAACCGTATATGGCAAACCATCAGATTTTGTGATTTCGTTTTCTTCGAATAGAACTTGATCTTTAAAAGAATACGTAATGCTTTTATTGGTTTCTAATAATTGACAAATGGCTTCGTCGCGTTGGATTGCAAAAGGTTCGTAATCCTTATTGAAAAAGACTTCTTTAACATCAAATTCGGCAATAAGGTTTTTCCAAACTTCCAATGTTTGTCCCTTTTTAATTAATAAAGAACTGCCAATTCCATTTAATTGGGTATTTATTTTTGCTAAAGATTCGTGTATAAAAGTGACTCTGGCATCTTCTTTAGGCAAACTGTCCAGAATGGATTCATCAAAAATAAACAATGGAATTACGGGATAATCTGATTTTAAAGCATAGTATAAACCCACATTATCTTCGAGTCGTAAATCACGTCTGAACCAAAAAAAAGAAACTGCTGTTTTAGCCATTACTTTGAATTAAAAATTTCGTTTACTTTTTTCACTCTGTATTCAAATATTCCCTTGAGTTTGTTTTTCACAATTAAGGCATTCACAATGCGTCCAATAAACCCCAATGGCAACGCATAATGCACTAAATCGGTCATTTTTACACCGTTTTCTGTTGGTTCAAAAAAATGTTTGTGATGCCATAGGGCATAAGGACCGAAAAGCTGTATGTCTACAAAATAAGATTGCTCCTTTACCATAGTAATCTCAGTAACCCAAGGCAATTTGATTCCCAAAAAAGGAGACACTTTGTACTGAATAATCTGTCCGGCATACATGTTTTTACCATCAAAATCGGTGATTTGAAATCCCATCGTTTGTGGAGTTATTTTTTGCAAATTGCGTGGACTGGAGAAAAATTCCCAACATTCCTCGATACTGGCATTAACATGTTGAACGGTTTCTTTTTTATAGACTTTCATGATTTTGTTTTTTAGACAAAGTGTGTTTGCGTGAGGGATTGTAACGGAGCTCTTTAAAAACTAGACTTTTTTTGTCTAGTTTTTAAAAGCGGGAGTGAAAAGCCCGACCTCTTTGAAAAAACATTTTTCTTGTTTTTCAAAGAGGTCACGCCCAAATCATGCTACATTTTATAATATTTAAAAGGCACGAACAACATACCGAAACATTCGCCTTCTTCTTTTCCTAAGTGTTTGTGATGCACTTTATGCGCTTTGCGTAAACCTATCAGGTATTTATTTTTGGTGTTCTTGAACCACTTGAAACGCTGATGAATCAAGACATCGTGGATCATAAAATAACAAAAACCATAGATGGTGATTCCCAATCCAATGAAAAACAAATAATTGATTCCGCTCTCAGTTCCATAATAAAACAGGACGATGCTGGGAATGGCAAAAATGACAAAAAAGATGTCGTTGCGCTCAAAAACATGCTCGTATTTAGGCTGGTGATGATCGGCGTGAAAGTACCACATTAAACCGTGCATCACGTATTTATGCGTGAGCCAGGTAACACATTCCATCAGCATAAAAACTGCTATTGTAATTAAAAATGAAATCATTTTTTAGGGTTTAAATCATTTGTTTATTCCACCAATCGCAACTTATAGGTGACGAAAGACTGGGCTAAAAGTGTGGCTTTAGTATAATTAGAAACCCGAATTCTGGTGTTTCCAATTTCCTTGCAAGGTGTGTTTTCTAATTTTTTAAGCAACTTTTTGTAATATACATAAGCGGTGTAAACGCCAAATTTAGCTTCGATGGGTAATTTTACAATTCCTTGGTAGGCAATTTTAAAATCTTCGTTGATTTCGTTGATGATTATTTTTTTTGCGTTTTCATCAAAAGAATTCAAATCGACTCCGGGAAAATAATTTCGATTCAGAATCAAATTATCATCTCTTAAATCGCGAAGGAAATTTACTTTCTGGAAAGCAGAACCCAATCGCATGGCTTCGTCTTTCAACTGTTCATATTTTTGATTATTTCCTCTAACAAAAACTTTCAAACACATCAAACCTACTACATCAGCTGAGCCGTAAATGTATTCTTCGTATTCGGCTTTAGAATTGTAATCTAATTTGATTAAATCCATTTTCATGCTTTTCAGGAAAGCCTGAATCAAATCGTCTGAAATATTGTATTTCTTGACAGTTTGCTGGAACGAATTCAAAATAGGATTCAAACTGATTCCCGAATGGTATGCCTTGTAATAATCGGTTTCAAAATCATTGATTAGATTTTCTTTGTCATAACCATGAAAAGAATCCACAATTTCGTCAGCAAAACGCACAAAACCATAGATACTGTAAATGGCATCCCTGATACTTGGCGAAAGCATATATACCGCCAATGAAAATGAAGTACTGTAGTCCTTAGTAACTAACTTACTGCATTTGAAGGAAACATCGTCAAATAATTGCTTCATAACTATACTTTTAGAAATTGTTTGTCTATCAAATTGGATACTAACTTTCCAGAAATCAATGCCGGAGGAACTCCCGGTCCCGGAACGGTTAGTTGTCCTGTAAAATACAAATTACGAACTTTTTTGCTTTTTAGTTTCGGCCTTAAAAAAGCAGTTTGTAATAAAGTATTTGCCATTCCGTAAGCATTTCCTTTATATGAATTGTATTGTTCAACAAAATCGTTCTTGCAAAAGGATTGCTTAAATATAATATTCTCCTTGATATTTTGTTGCGTAATGGTTTCAAAACGCTGTATTATTTTCTCAAAATATGCTGAACGTAATGCTTCTGAATCATTGATTCCAGGCGCTAATGGCACTAAGAAAAACCCCGATTCCATTCCCTCCGGAGCTGCCGTTTTATCAGTCAGAGATGGAAAATTAGCATAAAACAAAGGTTCTGCAGGCCATTGTGGTTCGTCATAAATGTCCTTTGCGTGTTGGTAAAAATCGGTATCAAAAAACAAGGCGTGATGCGAAATGTTTTCGATTTTTTTATTGAACCCGACATAAAACAACAAGGATGAAGGTGCAAAAACACGAGACTCCCAATATTGCTCCGAATACATTCTCTGTTCTTTGTCTAATAAGGTTTCGGTATGATGATAATCGGCACCACTTAAAACCAAATCGGATTCGATTCTCTCCCCATTGACAACGATAGCTTTGGCGGTTTTATTTTCGACAATTATTTTTTCGATATTCGAATTGACAAAAAGCTGAACTCCTAATTCTCTCGCTAAACTTTCCATGGCACGAACCACATCAAACATTCCGGTTTTAGGATGCCAGGTTCCGAGTCCAAAGTCGGCATAATTCATAAAACTATAGAACGACGGCGTATCGGATGGTTTGGCTCCAAGGAACAAAACGGGAAATTCTAATATTTGAATTAATCGTTCATTCTTGAATTTCTTGCGAACATCCCGACTGATGTTACTAAAAAATTGCCCAATCTTCTTAGTCGTTTCTACGGTAACTAATTCTAACGGAGAAACTCCCGGGCGATACACCAAATCCTTAATAGCAATATCATAATTGCTTTTGGCTTCCGCTATAAATTCCCTAAGCACTTTGCCACTTCCTTTTTCGACAGCTTCAAATGTCGACACAATTTCGTCCAGATTATCGGCTATACCTATGAATTCGTTGATTCCAAAATAAACGCGATAAGCCGGTGACAATTTTATTAGCTCATAATAATCGGTAGTTTTCTTTCCAAAATCGGCAAAAAACCGCTCAAAAACATCGGGCATCCAATACCAACTCGGTCCCATATCAAATGTAAAACCGTCTTTTTTGAGTTGTCTCGCCCTGCCTCCTATGGTTTCGTTTTTTTCAAAAACCAAAACCTCGTGACCACTTTGGGCCAAATAGCAAGCCGCAGACAACGCTGAAAATCCTGAACCTATTATTGTAATTTTCTTTTTCATTTGTTTAACAAATATACAAAAATATTAAACAAAAAATTATAGCCGGGATGTTAATTCCGGGATTGAATTAAAAACAGCGACTTTACTTAAAAGTACCTCCGAATTAATCAAAGAGACTAATCTTCCTGTGAACCACAATTCAGTTGTTTCATCTAATAATTCATCTGCCATTTCCTGAACATATTCGTTCACTTCATCTCTGTCTGGCTTCACTGTCAAACAAGAAACATAAACAATGGAGCTAAAATGTTTTTTTAAATCTTTTAAATTATGGATAGGCATGCTTTCGCCTAAATAAATACTTTTATAACCACTTAAAAGGATTTCATAATGCAAATACATTAATCCTAATTCATGAATTTCGTTCAACGGAAGAGATAAAACAAAAACCTTATCTTTTTTAACAGGCTTTACATACTGAAGCTTTTCCGAATTTAAAATGATTTTTTGCCTTATCAAATAACTGATAAAATGCTCGTGAGCCGGGGAAATTGTGTCGGTTTGCCACAACAAACCAATTTCATCCAAAAGCGGTAAAAACACCTGATGAAAGATTTCTTTAAATGATTTCTCCTCTTCTAGCCAATTATAAGTATTGAGAAATAATTCCTGATCAAAATTCATCATCGCCATTTTAAAAGCATTAATCGCGTGATTTTTTGAATTTTTAGAAGATACAATTTGCTTTACAAGTGTTTGAATTTCACTCTCGGAATAAGTAGCTATTTTAGAAATTTTATAACCATACTCATGCAAAAAAGTAATGTTTAGCAATTTTTGTAAACTGACTAAATCATACAATCTTATATTGGTATCGGTACGCATGGGTTCAAGAACCTGATATCTTTTTTCCCAAATACGAATGGTATGAGCCTTAATTCCCGAAAGATTTTCAAGGTCTTTGATACTAAAAACACTTTTTACACTGTTCATTTATTCAAACATAAAGTTAAACAAATATACGTTTTTATAACAAAAACCAATCAAGAAGCTTATAACATATTAAAGATCAAATTCCTCGTAATGATTTAGTTTGTCTAAATCCAAAATAGTTTTAGTATTATCGTCACTTCTTTGATACATTGGTTTAAACCTGGCTCCATAAACCACCTCATCAAAAGTATAAGAAGTACGGGTGGCTACGGTATTTGAAAACATATCATCGAATGTTTTTACGTATACAAAAATCTCTCCTGTTATAGTATTAAAATCCTCTTTCACAAACTGATATAAAGGACTATTTTCGGTTATAGGATGCACTAAAGTCCAACTTAAGGTTAAAGCATTGATTCTTTCCAGTTCCAACTCTAAAGAATAAAACTTATTTACTTTCACCCCATCCTCTTCAACACTCATCCCTAAAGTCATTTTGGCTTCTGCATCGGTAAAATTGGTATTTTTAAAAGGACTCAAACGGATCATCAATCCTGTATTTTCTCCATAAGGAGCAATAAGTGCATTGTGAGAAAATTTCAAAAAAGCAGTAGGCTTACTGAATCGCCCAAAAAACAATCCCGTGGCAATAGCAAAACTCAACAATCCTATCAAAGCTTCGGCAGCAGCCAACAAACTCGTTAAAAACCCCACAGGACTTATATGACCATAACCCACAGTGGTAAAAGTTTGCGCACTAAAAAAATATGCCTGACCAAACTTAGCCCAATAACTATCAGTCATTGGAATACCGTCAAGGTGTTCTATTCCAATTCCGAAATAAATCATCGCAAAAACCAAATTTATTCCAATATAAAAAGAAAGAATAACTAACATGAATTTCCAAGCTGGCATATCAATCATGGTGTGATACCAACTAATACGGTGCAAAAAGTGCATTCCTCTTTTTTCAATATTTGCCGTACCGTCTTTATTTACAAAACGCCCTCCATAACTATTTGCATTGGTTCCAAATCCCGTATTTCTATCCAATACGGCATGCAAGTTGATTTTATTTAAAAAAGCCATTTAGTTCTCTGATTAATTTTCAAAGTAAATTTAGGTAAAAGACAATCAAAAAAGAATGCGATTGCATATTTAAATCCTATTAAAAAACAAAGCAAAATTAAGAGATTATTAATTTTCTTTTTTGCTTGATCAAAAAAGAAACAAAAAAATATTCATGCGTTCTTATTGTTTTTCGGTATTCATGAATCTTCGATTTCAAGTCTTTCGCTTCCTCGTCGGTCAAATTAGTTTTCGAATACTGAAAGAAAAGAACTCGCTGCGCTCAAACAGCTTTTCTTTCTACGTATTCTTCAAACATTTGACTCTCGATTGCGGAAGCTAAGGACAATTAAATATTGGGAATTTACAATTTTAACTAGTATTACATATTCCGTCTGTATTCTCCTCCTATCTCAAACAAAGCCGAGGTAATTTGTCCTAAAGAGCATATTTTAGTAGCTTCCATCAAATAGCCAAATAAATTCTCATTATTGATAGCTGCCTTTTTAATTGCCTGCAGCTGCTCTTTTACTTTGTCTTGATTTACTTGCTGTAAATTGTTCAACATTTTAATTTGGTATTGCTTTTCTTCCTCAGTAGCCCTAATAACTTCTGCCGGAATAATTGTTGGTGAACCTTTAGTATTTAAAAAAGTATTTACTCCCATTATAGGCAGTTCTCCTGTATGTTTCAAATTTTCATAATACAGGCTTTCTTCCTGAATTTTAGATCGCTGATACATGGTTTCCATTGCCCCCAAAACTCCTCCCCGCTCAGAAATTTTATCGAATTCCTCCATAACTGCAGCTTCTACCCAATCAGTCAAGGCTTCGATTAAAAACGAACCCTGTATTGGATTTTCATTTTTAGTTAATCCAAATTCTTTATTAATAATGAGTTGTATTGCCATTGCCCTGCGTACCGATTCTTCGGTAGGTGTAGTGATGGCTTCATCGTAAGCATTGGTGTGCAAAGAATTGCAATTGTCATAAATGGCATATAAAGCCTGCAAAGTAGTTCGAATATCATTAAAATCAACTTCCTGAGCATGAAGAGAACGACCTGATGTTTGAATGTGGTATTTCAACATCTGAACCCGTTCATTGGCATGGTATTTATTTTTCATGGCTTTCGCCCAAATTCTGCGCGCCACCCTGCCAATTACAGCATATTCGGGATCCAATCCATTGGAAAAGAAAAAAGACAAATTAGGACCAAAGTCATTGATATCCATTCCGCGATTCAAAAAGTATTCTACATAGGTAAATCCATTGGCTAAGGTGAAAGCCAATTGGGTAATGGGGTTGGCTCCGGCTTCGGCAATATGATAACCTGAAATTGAAACCGAATAAAAATTTCGGATATCATGAGTTATAAAATACTCCTGTACGTCACCCATCAATCGCAAGGCAAATTCAGTTGAAAAAATACAGGTATTTTGCGCCTGATCTTCTTTCAAAATATCAGCCTGAACAGTTCCACGCACTTGTGACAAAGTCCTTGCTTTTATTTCGTTATACACTTCCAAAGGCAAAACAGCATCTCCCGTTACTCCCAAAAGCATCAGTCCCAATCCATTATTCCCTTCCGGCAAATCACCCTGATAACGCGGTCTTTCAATCCCTTGTTGTTCAAAAATGCGATTGATTTTCTCTTCAACCTCTTCCTCTAATTTATTGGCTTTAATATAAATTTCGCACTGTTGATCGATTGCTGCGTTCATAAAAAAACCTAATAAAATGGGAGCCGGCCCATTAATAGTCATGCTTACAGAAGTCATAGGATGAAGCAAATCAAAACCGGAATATAATTTTTTAGCATCGTCCAAACTGCAAACTGCAACTCCTGCATTTCCTATTTTCCCATAAATATCGGGACGTATATCAGGATCGTTACCATATAAGGTCACACTGTCAAAAGCAGTAGATAAGCGTTTAGCTGAAAATCCCGAACTCAAATAATGAAAACGCCTATTCGTTCTTTCAGGCCCACCCTCTCCGGCAAACATTCGGGACGGATCTTCACCTTCTCTTTTAAAAGGATACAATCCGGCTGTAAAAGGAAATTCTCCCGGTACATTTTCCTGTAAAGACCACTTTAAAATATCTCCCCAAGCCTCGTATTTAGGCAACACAACTTTGGGGATTTGAATATGAGATAAGGACTCTGTGTGGGTTGTCCTGCTTATTTCTTTATCCCTAACCTTAAAAGTGTACAGTAGATTTTTGTATTTATTTACTTTTTCATTCCAGCCGGAAATAATTTCCCAATTCTGTAGCTCTAAATCCTTTTTAAGTTTATCAAACTGATTCAATAAAAGATTTATAAAAATTCGTTGGTCATTGTGTTCCACTAAAGCAGACGGAAAAACAGAATCATCATCGATTCCCGATTTATTGATAAGCGGTACCTTACCACAAACGCTCTCCAATGTTTTAAAAATCCCATATAATTTTTGAGCAATTTCCTGTTGGCTTTTTGTGTTTTGATCATAATCCCGAATCGTTTCGACAATTTCAGAAAGATAACGTGTTCTTTGAGAGGGAATCACATAAACTTTCTCACTAATCTCAGATTTAGCTTCAAAAGTCGAATGTAAATTGGCTTTTGTTTTTTCGGCTATTGTATGCATAACCGCCTGATACAATCTATTCATCCCCGAATCATTAAACTGTGATGCGATGGTACCAAAAACAGGAAGATTATCTGCATTAGCATCCCAAAGATTATGATTGCGCTGAAATTGTTTTTTCACATCCCGCAGCGCATCGAGAGCTCCACGTTTGTCAAATTTATTGATCGCCACCACATCGGCAAAATCAAGCATATCGATTTTTTCAAGTTGGCTAGCAGCACCAAATTCCGGTGTCATCACATACAAAGTCACATCGGCATAATCCACAATCTCAGTATCAGACTGGCCAATTCCTGAAGTTTCCACAATAATAATATCATATTGTGCCGCTTTTAAAACCTGAATAGCATCCTGAATGAATTTTGACACAGCCCTATTGGATTCCCGGGTAGCCAATGAGCGCATGTAAACCCTGGAATTATTAATCGCATTCATCCGGATTCTATCACCCAGTAAGGCTCCTCCAGTTTTCCGTTTGGATGGATCTATGGAAATTATCCCTATGGTTTTGTCCGGAAAATCAATCAAAAAACGACGAACAAACTCATCCATCAAAGAAGATTTCCCGGCACCGCCCGTTCCTGTAATTCCAAGAACAGGCATCCCTCCCTCCTTCAAAAGAGGAGTAAATACTTTATGAAATTCATCAGGATTATTTTCTGCTAACGAAATTAATCCAGCTATTGTATTTACATCTTTTTCTAATAGTCTATCCTTAATATGTAAAGCTTCCCCTTCGGGGACTGGGGAAATAACATCACAACGTTCGAGCAAATCATTAATCATTCCCTGCAATCCCATCTTTCTGCCATCATCAGGAGAATAAATCGCTGTAATTCCATAAGCCTGCAATTCGGCAATTTCCGAAGGTAAAATAACGCCTCCACCACCGCCAAATATCTTAATATGAGTTGCCCCTTTTTGCTGAAGCAAATCAAAAATGTATTTAAAAAACTCAATATGTCCTCCTTGATAAGAGGTAATTGCAATGGCATTAACATCTTCCTGGATGGCCGTATTTACTATTTCAGCTGCACTTCTATTATGTCCCAAATGAATTACTTCCACCCCACTAGCCTGCATAATTCTGCGCATAATATTAATTGCTGCATCGTGACCGTCAAAAAGAGCCGCTGCAGTTACAATTCTTACCTTATGTTTAGGACGATAGATTTTCATTAGTACAAATATTAAATTACTTCCAATTCTTTAATTAATCCATTATTCTCAAAAACCACTTTTGTCCCGAACGATTGGCATTTTGTATCAGTAGGATACCAATTACGGTTTTCGGCCGAAAGAATAAAAAGCCCAGTATCAGTTCCTAAAACAACAAACTTCTCGAGTTTGGGTTGTTTCGAAAATACCGAAAGAGTATACTTTGCAAACAATTCCTCGCTGAAAACGGAAACATCTTTAGCGACAAAACCTATTTCGCTTACCGAGACTATCGAAGCACCATCAAATGCTGCATCAGATTCATTATTTAAACAATAACGCGCTATGAATTCTACAACATTTCCATTATTATCATAGAAATAAAAAGATTTGGCGTCCCAATTATAAAAATCGGCAATTTTTTCGGGAGGAATTACATCTAATATTGCTACTTCTTTTTCCATGTAATCAAATGCCTCAAAGAGCTTATTATTAGGGATATCAAAAGCAAAATGATAAACTGCCCGGGTATTTTTTGAATATCTGAAAGTAAGTTTTGTTGAACCGGCGGCAAATGAAACACTTGATTTATTGGTCGAAAGAATAGCTAACCCCATTTTTTTATGATAAAAAGCAGTTGTTCCTTCGATATCGGCAGTTAATAATTCAAGTGCTATTATTTTCATTTTTCCTACTATGAATCACAAATTAGTATAACAATTTAGAACTTTCGCAGTAGCCATTAAGGATTGCTCCATTTTTTCAAAACAAAACTATGTTTGTGTATCTTTGGTCAAAAATCAAACACACATAAAGTTATGAAAAAAATCGTTCTATTCTTTGTCTGCTTCTGTCTATTTAGTTGTGCCGAAATGCAACAGGTTTTAAGTCAAATGCCACAAACCGGAACTACCGGAATGATTGATATTTCGGGAGGATTAAAAGAAGCCTTGAATAACGGAATCTCAAAACAAGTAAGCAAATTGACTGCTACAGATGGTTTTTATAAAAATGAAGCTGTAAAAATCCTATTACCTGAAGAATTAAGAAAGGTTGACACCGGATTGAGAAGAGTTGGACTAAGTTCCTTAGCCGATGAAGGATTAAAAGTATTGAATCGCGCTGCCGAAGATGCGGTAAAAGAAGCCACGCCTATTTTTGTTGATGCGGTAAGAAACATGTCTTTTTCCGATGCAAGAGGGATTTTGATGGGAAATGAAAGTTCAGCAACAACCTACCTGCAAAACAGCACAACCACTTCTTTATATGGAAAATTCAATCCTGTTATAAAAAGCTCTTTTTCTAAAGTTGGTACCGACAAAGTTTGGCAAAACATTATCACTAAATACAACAGTATTCCGTTAGTAAGCAAGGTAAATCCTGACCTGACTGACTATGTTACCAATCAAGCCATGAAGGGTGTTTTTAAAATGGTAGCCGTTGAAGAAAAAAACATTCGAACTAATATCAGTGCCAGAACATCGCCATTGTTACTAAAAGTTTTTGCGCTACAGGACAAAAAATAAAAAGTGTTAAGCACCTAAACAAACTGGTGAAACCGCATTTGTTTTATTAAAAAATAAGTTTAGTTTTGAATCCTTAAGAACTACAATAAAAAATTGATTTCAATACACTTTCCGGGATACAATTATAAAATCCTGACAAGTAATTGAAAACATGAAACAATTATAAAATGCAAAAAATAACAATACTCATCCATTGTGAGGATCAAAAAGGAATTATCGCTTCGGTGACCAATTATATTGCAGGAATCGAAGGAAACATCATTTATCTGGATCAGCATGTAGACGAAAATGAAAATGTATTTTTCATGCGTTTAGAATGTGAATTTAATACGCAAAACTGGGATTTAGAATTGATAAAAAGAGATTTTCAAACCAATCTGGCCGATAAATTCAATATGTCCTGGGAAATTTACACCCAGGAATACAAACCCAGAATGGCGCTTTTTATTTCTAAATATGACCACTGCCTTTATGACCTTTTAGGACGTTACAGTGCCGGAGAATTGCCTCTGGAAATTCCGCTAATTATTAGTAATCATGAAGATTTAAAAGGAGTAGCCGAACGCTTTGACATTCCTTTTCATTATGTTCCTTTTACTAAAAACATCAAAGAAGAAGGCGAAAAACAACAAATAGCCTTATTGAAAGAATACGACATCAATTTTATTGTATTGGCCCGATACATGCAAATTATCACTCCAAAACTTATTGAGTTGTATAAAAACAGAATCATCAATATCCATCACTCGTTTTTACCGGCATTTCCCGGAGCAAAACCGTATCATTCGGCTTTTGCCCGTGGAGTAAAAATTATTGGTGCTACCAGTCATTATGTAACCGAAGAGCTAGACGAAGGACCAATTATTGAACAAGACATCACCAGAGTTTCGCACAGTCACTCCATAGAAGATTTTATTGTTAAAGGTCGCGACTTAGAGCGCAGTGTATTGGCAAGAGCCGTAAAACTGCATGCCGAACGTAAAACTATGGTTTACAATAACAAAACAGTTATTTTCTCTTAAACGGCTGTTAATTTTATTAAACAAGCGTTTAAAACTTAACTTATAACCAACAAAGTAATAACAAAACCTTAACAACAATTTCCTTTGTTATGTAGCATCTTTGCAGTGTAATAAACTGGTTATTTATTATATTTGGTTTTGGTTAGTTAAACAAGTGCTAGTATTTTTTGAATACTAGCACTTCTTTATTTAAGGCCTTTCTTATTTTTATTTATTAGCAATAAAAGTAAAAGCATTTTTTTTAAACTTCTAAAAAAACAAGCTAAACTTCCTGAAACCAGCGTTTTTACTGATGTATTTCAGCTATTATTCTTTTAAATCCCAACCTATATTGATAGGCAAAATGCTAAACTTAACATAAAAAACTAGGAATTTAATGTTCTGTTAATGTAACTTTGCGAAAAATTTACTGCTATGAATGGACTTTTGAAAGAGACGAGTGAAATTGAAAAATTACAAGAAGAATTTAAAATTCTTACTGAGATAAAACAAAATAAAACAGCTTCAACTAAAAATCAAGAAGAAGAGTTAGTTTTAGAAGAATGTGAATTATAACTTTTGATGTAATTCTTTAAAATAATCGAAAGCCTTTAACAATCGGCTGCCGTACCAGGAAAACATTTCGCCATCTACTAAAATACATTTTGCGGAATTAGTAAAACATGTCATTTCTAAAGCATCTTTTTCTTTAAAAGGATAAGGCTCTGAGGACAGAAATACAAAATCCAAATCGTCATTTACATTTAGGTTCTGAAGTTCAATTTCAGGATATCTTTGTTGGTTTGCAAACGCATTTTCAAAATGATTTAATTGCAGCAATTCATTTATAAAATTACCTGAACCAGCCACCATATAAGGATTTTTCCAAATAAAATAAGCTACTTTTTTTACGGTTTTGTTTTGGATAAAATTTTTAAAATCGCTCAAGGCAAAAGCCAATTTCCTATTCCAATTTTCGGCTTCAGCCACACAATCAAAGAGATTTCCAAAATCACTTATCATCTTAAAATTATCCTCGACTGTAACAATATCAGTTACCCAAACCGTACATATTGTGTGAAGCGTTTCCACCATTTCCAAGGTGTTTTCTTCTTTATTACAAATAATGATATCGGGAGCTAAGGTTCTAATCTTATCATAATCTACCTTTTTTGTCCCACCAACAATTTGCTTTTCAGATCGCAAATCCTTTGGATGCACACAAAATTTAGTAATTCCAACAATATAGGATTCCAATCCTAAACCGACTAACAATTCGGTTTGCGAAGGCACTAAGGAAATAATGCGCTGTGGCACTTTATCAAAAGTATGCAAAGTTCCAATATCGTCGATTAATGATAATTGTTTCAACTGATTCGATTTAAAATTTGAATTAAAAAAACCATTAAAAAGTGAGACTCTTTAATGGTTCTATATATAACTTAGAAACTAATTTATTATTTAGATTGCAGTATTTCTGCCATTTCCTCCTGCATTTTCAAAGCTTCTGCTCTTGCTTTTTCGGCAAAATCAGTCTCTTTAGAAGCATAAATAATTCCTCTTGATGAATTGATTAACAATCCTACATTGTCATTCATTCCGTATTTACAAACTTCTGATAAACTTCCTCCTTGCGCACCAACACCTGGAACTAATAGGAAACTATCGGGAACAATTTTCCTGATTTCGGTAAAATACTCCGCTTTTGTAGCTCCTACCACATACATTAGATTCTCACTGTTTTTCCATGTTTTAGAAGTTTCTAAAACGCGTTTGTACAATTCTTTTCCGTCAACATCAAGAGTTTGAAAATCAAAAGCACCTTCGTTAGATGTAAGTGCTAACATAATGGTATGCTTATCTTCGAAAGCTAAAAAAGGTTCTACAGAATCTTTACCCATATATGGCGCAACGGTAATACTATCAAAGTTTAAATCTTCAAAAAATGCTTTGGCATACATTGAAGAAGTATTCCCAATATCGCCACGTTTAGCATCGGCAATGGTAAAAATTACTGGATAATTTTCGTTGATATAGTTAATTGTTTTTTGCAAAGAAATCCATCCTTTAATACCATAAGCTTCGAAAAAAGCTGTATTGGGTTTATAAGCAACAGCCAAATCGTGGGTTGCATCGATTATTGCTTTATTGAATTCAAAAATAGGATCTTCCTGTTCTAAAAAGTATTCTGGAATTTTATTTAAATCTACGTCCAATCCCACACATAAGAAGGATTTTTTTAACTTGATTTGTTCAATTAACTGCTGTGTAGTCATTTATTTTTATTTACAAAGCGCAAAGTTACAAAGCCAATTGTAATTAATATAAGAATTGTATAAGTTTCTCTGAAAATTCTATAATTGAGTGCGCATTAAAGTAAACTAACTTTAAAATTTATTACAATTAATAAAGCTATTTATTACTTTTACTAAAACCCTAAAATTGTCCACCTTGAAATTATTTTTAAAAATAGACAGTCTCTTTCTTGCTAAAAAAATTTTAGAGGAAAAATTAGATGCATTCAACATCAAATACAATCTGATTAATACGAATGAAATTCTATTTTTAGAGAATATTGATGCCGATACTTATCAAAAAATAACTTCTATTTTAAACGAATATGGATTTGAGATTATCGAAAATCAAAAAAACATCATCGTTGAAAAAATCAAAGAAACTATCATAGAAATGATTTTTAATGACGAAGTTCCTTCGGTTAAAAGTTCGGTTTATTTAGCCGAAAAACTCGATCTTAGTTATGGTTATCTTTCCAATTTGTTTTCTGAAGTAACCTATACTTCGATTGAAAATTTTATCATTATTCAAAAAATCGAATACGTAAAAAAACTCATCACCCATCATAATTTAACCTTGACCGAAATTGCTTTTAAACTCAATTATTCGAGTGTGGCGCATTTGAGTTCCCAATTTAAAAATATAACGGGGATTACACCTTCGGCATTTCAAAGAATACTAAAAAAACGCAACGAGATTGCGAATCAAAATATAAACTAAATTCAGGAAACAACTATGCAAAAAGATTTCATCTTAATTACCCTTGCGGATGATGACGAAGACGACAGAATGTTTTTTACCGATGCTTTTGAGGAATTAAAAATTAACACGGTTGTCAATACCGTAAATGATGGTGTTGCCCTGATGAATTTCCTTAACGCAGCCGAAACTGTTTTGCCCAATATTATTTTCTTAGATTTAAATATGCCTCTAAAATCGGGTATAGAATGTTTAAAAGAAATTAAAGCCGATTCTAAGTTTAAAGATATTGTAATTGCAATTTATTCCACTTCTTCTTCCGAGGAAGATATCGAAAATACCTTTGTTTTAGGAGCTAATATTTATATTAAAAAACCAAACAATTTTGGAAAACTTAAAGAAATTTTATCCGAAGTGGTGACTCTAAACTGGCAGTATATCACTTCAGGACTGAATAAAGATAATTTTTTATTACGCATGTAATTATGTTTAAATCTAAGTTATTCGATTCAATAGGATTTATAAGATCTGTCTTTCTAATTGCTTTTTTTATCTTAATTTTTTTAGCGTCTATAACCTACAGACACATTAAAGAATTAGATGAAATAAGTGATTCGATAATGAACACCTATGAAATTTCTATAGAATTAGGCCAACTTATTTCATACATAAAAGATGCCGAAACCGGACACCGGGGCTACGTTATTACAAATGATTCACTTTATTTAGAGCCTTTTATCAACGCACGAAAAAACGTAAACAACACCTTTCAGGCATTAAATACTACCATAAAATCGGATTCCACAAAACAGGAACAGCTAAAAAAAGTTTATGATTTGGTAGACAAACGTTTTTCATATTTCAAAAACAATTTCTCCAGCAAAAAAGAATTTAATGATGATTTCAGAAATGGAAAAATTATCATGGATTCCCTGAGAACTGAGGTCAATAATATGCTCAGTACCGAAAACAAATTATTGAGTTCCAAAGACAAACTCTATAAATACAATAATTCCAATACACCTTTAATTGTATTTTCAACCTTCTTAATTTCAATTTTGATTTTAGGCTTAGGCTACACGCGAATTATTAAAAACTACAACGATCTGATCAATCAAAATATCCGATTAAAAATATTTGACGAATCGAGTAAACAGGCGGAAATACTTGGAAAATACGGCAGTTGGTTATTAAAT
Organism: Flavobacterium sufflavum; assembly: GCF_004016525.1. GTDB lineage: Bacteria > Bacteroidota > Bacteroidia > Flavobacteriales > Flavobacteriaceae > Flavobacterium > Flavobacterium sufflavum. The sequence continues at coordinate 9,755 of NZ_SACJ01000013.1, read as the reverse complement.
ATCAAAGACAAAAGCTTTAGTTATTCTGATAATAAATTTCGTTTACTGGGATGCAAACCACAATCATTCCATCCTACTTTAGAAAATTTATTAGATAACATTCACCCTGACGACAAAGAAATTCTTACTGATGCTTTTCAGCAAATAGAAGAAAAAGAAAGCTTTCCACTGATACGTTATCGAATAATTAAAAAAGATACGCTCGAAATACGCCATTTCAGGACTACTGCTAAAGTTTTTGTCGATAAACTGGGTAATAAAAACATGATTGGTACCACTCAGGATATTACCGAAGATTACAATAAAACCCAGTTAATTGAACTAAGAAACAAAGAATTAGAACAAAACAATAAAGAATTGATGGAGTTCAATCATGTAGCCAGTCATGATTTACAGGAGCCACTTCGAAAAATTCAAACATTTATCTCCCGAATTGAAGACAAAGAAAAAGACACCTTATCTGAATCAGCAAAAGGCTATTTCGAAAAAATTCAGGAAGCTTCTAACCGAATGCGTATTTTAATTGATGATTTATTACAATATTCCAGAACAAATCGTTCTGAAAAAGCATTCGAAAATATCGATTTAAACCATGTTGCCTCAAATGCCATAAGTGAACTTTCGGAAAATATAGCCGAGAAGAAAGCAGTTATTAATTTTGAAAAATTACATCACGTTCAGGGAATCCAGTTCCAGTTGGAGCAACTCTTTATTAATATCATAAGCAATTCATTAAAGTATTCAAAAACCGATGAAACGGCAATTGTCAACATCACTTCTAAAAAAGTAAAAGCATTTAAAGTACCTAAATTAAAAGACGATTCGAAAAAAGAATATGTAAAAATTAGTTTCAAAGACAACGGATTGGGATTTGAACAGCAATATGCCGAAAAAATATTTCAACTTTTCAACAGATTACACGGCAAAAAGGAATATCCCGGAACTGGAGTTGGTCTGGCTATTTGTAAAAAAATAGTCGAAAACCATAAAGGCTACATTTTTGCAAAAGGAAAACCAAACGAAGGAGCTGAATTTGAAATTTATTTACCCGTTTAGCCAATTGCAATTATATAATATTATTAAAAAATCATATAACCAAAACAGATGTTATTTTATTTAATTTCGCATAAAACAAACCTAATGAGCACTATAAAAAGATATAAAACTATTTTATTCTTTATACTGTTTTCCATCAGTTGCTTGATTTTAACATCCTGTGAGAAAAAAAATAAAGACAAAAAAAGTATTATTAATACTAAAGTAGATGCCCAAGTCTTGATTGAAATTGCCGAATCAAATCTTAAGGTAGTTGCCATTACGCAAAAAGCAAGAGAAAGAGAAATGGAAAACAGTACCAGAACTGTTTTTCAAAAAATCGAAAGCGATCATATTGAACTTAAAAATAAAATTAAAAAAATTGCAAAAGACAACTTCATCATCATCCCCAGTACATTATATGACACTAAACCTTTAAAGCTTTTTATAAGTGAAGCCAACACCTATTTGTATCTAAAAAAAACCACTGATTTACTCCTTGCCGAATTAGAATATTACAAAAACATAGCTATAACTACTCAAAATATTGCTTTGAAAGTATTAGCTACAGAAAGCATTACAAACATTCAAAATAACATATCCGTTATTCAAAAAGAACTAAAAACGCAAGGATAAACTTTCTTTTACATACAGCTTAAAAATTAGCAAAACACCTTTCTCAAGGTGTTTTTTTTTTGTATTCATAAGCTAAAATGGAAATTGTATAAAAGTATCAAATTATCATGTAACACATTTAATATAAACATGTTGCAACTTTGCAATATAGTCTAAAACTACTCCCAAATCTATTAGTTTCAAACTCTAAATATTTAATCTAAAAAATATAATCATGGGAAATATACTCTATCTAGCGGCCATATTATTAGTAATATTTTGGGCTTTAGGATTTTTCATTTACAGCATTGGAAGCCTGATACACATCTTATTGATAATTGCAATCATTGCTGTACTCATGCGAATTATTAGTGGAAAACAACTTTAATTAATAACCTTTAAATAAATACAATCATGAAAACGAACAAAGTAGTATTAGGATTAATTGGTGGATTAGTAACAGGAGCTGCCTTAGGCATCTTATTTGCACCACAAAGTGGAAGAAAAACCAGAAGAAAAATTAAAGACAAATCAAGAGAATTCAAAGACCACATGAAAGAAGACTTTGATAAGCTGATTCAAAAAATAGATAAGAAATACGAATCGGTTTCTCATAATGCCCATGAATTTTTTCACAATGGAAAAGCAAAAATAGAAAATGAAACAACTACGAGAAATTAGCTTGTTTCATTCTAAACGGTAATCATTTTCAAAAAAAAGTAGACCCCAAAATACGATAATTATGAAAAATGCAATCAAAATTTTAGCAATACTGGCTTTAGTAATTTTAGGTACAACAAAAGCTATGGCTCAAGATATCTCTGGTGATACCTACGAACAAAAATTTAAACTGGGAATTGGTGCATCAGTTGGATATCCTTTTGAAGACCCTTATAATTTAAATGTAGGAGGTGATGTTCGTTTACAATATGATTTATCAAAAAGATATTCTCTTACCGCAACCACTGGATTTAGTAATCTTTTTGCGAAAGGAGATGATAACGATTTAGGATATATCCCTGCCAAACTAGGTTTTAAAGCTTTTGTTTTAAAAGACAAATTCTATTTGATGGGAGAAGCCGGTGCCGCTTTCCCTGTAACTAATGGTTACAACAAAACCTCTTTATTATTAAGTCCCAGTATTGGTTATGCCACAAAATATATAGATGTAAGTGTACGCTACGAATACCTGCCTGATTTCCCAACATTGAGAAATAACACTCCCGATAACGGATTAGGTCAAGTTGCTTTGAGACTTGCTTACGGATTCAAACTTTAAAACAACAAAAAAGCTTCCTCTATTCATTTGAAAAAGGAAGCTTTTTTAAATAGTATTTTAACAAAAATGAGACCCGAAAGTCTCATTTTTTTATCTCAAATAACTGAACTATTTTACCAGAATAATTTCTACTCTACGGTTTTCAGTTCTTCCTGCTACTGTTTTATTAGAAGCAATTGGCTTAGTAATACCATAACCTTCTGATGAAAGTCTGTCAGCACTAATACCTTTAGCAATCAAATAATTTTTAACTGCTGCAGCTCTGTCTTTTGATAATTGAAGATTTTTAGCCGCACTACCTGTACTATCAGTATGACCTTCTAATTTAAAATTAGCATTATTGTATTCGTTCATCACTTTTACAATTTCTTCTAATTTACTGTTTGATTCCGCTTTAATTGTAGCTTTAGAAGAATCAAATAAAACAGATTTAGAATAATCGTTTAATTTTTTAATTACTTCTTTAGTTACTTCCGGACAACCTCCATTAGCAAGAGTTCCTTTTACTTTAGGACATTTATCATCCTTATCTAAAACACCATCTCCATCAGTATCTAACCAAGGACAACCTGCGTTTTCTTTTGGACCGGCAACAGTAGGACATTTGTCTTCTTTATCTAAAACACCATCGTTATCTTTGTCTCCCCATGGACAACCTGCGTTTTCAGCTGGACCAGCAACATCCGGACATTTATCATCCTTGTCTAAAACACCATCTTTGTCTTTATCTCCCCATGGACATCCTTTATTTGCAGCAGGACCTGCAACATCTGGACATTTATCGTCTTTATCTAATATACCATCATTGTCTTTATCTCCCCATGGACATCCTTTATTTTCAACAGGACCGGCAACTTCCGGACATGCATCATCTTTATCCAAGATACCGTCTCCGTCTTGATCTTTTGCCTTTTTTTGATAAAAAGGGATTTTCATTCCTAAATGAAAATCAGCAGCTCTTGAACTTTTTGAAACAACATTTGAAATGATTGAACCAGATCCAATAAAAAACACTCCTGTTCTTAGCCCCAAACCTACTTGAGCCTGTTTACTGTAATCCATATAAGACAATGGCACATATGCGCTAAACCATTTTGATTCGTAACGAGGAGTTATACTCACACGGTTAGCAATACTGTTTTGGTTTAATTTTGTTTTGCTTACTACACCTAAATCAACATTCGTATTCAAATAGAATTTATTATGGATATTCCAGTCTACATCAGCATGTAAAGCCGTTGGTAAATATGACTTTACATCACCATTTACTACAGTATTAGGGTAATTATTTTTCAAAAATTCATCAAAGTTGTCTGCACTATCATAATTAGCTTGAGTAATTGTCTTATTCAAATTATAATTATTTCGCACACCTTTATCATATTTCACAGAACCTAAATCGGTAAGAGACAAACCAAAACGCAGTTTGTATTTATTTACTTCTTTTAAATCATTAATATCCGCTCTATCAGCAGTATATTCAGGTCTCCATTCGTAAACTAATCCTAAATCTACTCCAAAACCTTTTGATTTTGAATCAATATCTAAATCTGAATTAGCTGCAAAATCCTGACTTGAACCATAAACAACTGAACCAGTAGTAGTATATGTACTATTTTGTGGTAAAATTAGATTTTCATTGTATGCCATTGTAACTCCAGTAGCTTGCAAATGGTAATTAGCAACTCCTTGTAAATACTTTGCTGTAATACCTCCTTTTAAGAAATGCTGCCCTTTTTGGTATAAAACTGCAGCATAAGAAATACCTAACTCACCCCATGAATTACCCACTGCGTTCGCACTTCCTACTGTAGCAGAAGGAAAACTTGTAGAATTATCTTTAGTTATATCATTAATTACTTTTCCGTTTACATCAATAACATTAAGAAAAGCTCTGGCTCTTGTAAATACTGCTAAGGTATGCTTTGGAGCAATATTAAACATAAACGATGGTCCCATAGCGTCTATATTGAATACAGCATTATTGGCATTGCTAAAATTCTTTTTAGCTTCTAAATCAAAATCATATCCGCTTTTAAAAACGTCAAAAATCTTTACTCCATACAAATCATTTCCTACAGAAGAACTTATGGAGAACAAATTAATATCTGCTTTAAAACGAGAATCAGCTATAGATGCAGGATTATACAAAACACCTTGAACTCCAGCATAATTATCAGGAATATATCCTAAATAAGACTGGGCATTTGCCGAGCAAAAACTTGCAAAAGCAAACAACGAAAGAAAAACTCTCTTTTTCATAATTAATATCATTTAGTTAATAAATTGGGGGCAAAAAAAAAAGCACTTAATTTGATAACGCAAATTAAGTGCTTTTTCTTATTAATATCATTAAAAAAATTATGTTTTTCTTAACAAATAATCTTAAGTTAACCATTAGAAAACTTCGCTGGCTTCTTTTAGTTTTTCTGTATTGTTAACTAGCTGTAACTCATCTACAATCTTCTGAATATCACCATTCATGATATTTCCTAAATCATACAAAGTCAATCCAATTCTATGATCAGTTACACGACCTTGGGCATAATTATAAGTTCTGATTTTTGCCGAACGGTCTCCGGAACTTACCTGAGAAGTTCTTTTAGTAGCATCTTCAGCTTCTTTTTTAGCTAATTCCATTTCATATAAACGAGAACGCAATACATTTAAAGCCTTATCTTTATTCTTGTGTTGTGATTTCTGATCCTGACATTGCGCCACTAATCCGGTAGGAATGTGTGTCAAACGCACCGCCGATTTAGTCGTATTTACCGATTGTCCTCCAGGTCCTGACGAACAGAAAAAATCCACACGTACATCATTCATATCAATTTGAACATCAAACTCCTCAGCCTCCGGTAAAACCATAACCGTCGCAGCCGATGTATGTACACGTCCTTGCGTTTCTGTTTGAGGAACACGTTGTACACGGTGAACTCCAGCTTCAAACTTCAAAGTTCCATAAACATCCTCACCTGTTACTTCAAAAATAATCTCTTTAAATCCACCTGAAGTACCCTCGTTCATATCCACAACCGATGTTCTCCAACCACGGCTTTCACAATATTTAGTATACATTCTAAACAAATCTCCTGCAAAAATACTCGCTTCATCTCCACCAGTTCCGGCACGAACTTCCACCATAACATTTTTAGCGTCTTCAGGATCTTTAGGAATCAACATAAATTTAATTTCTTCCTCAAGAATAGGCAATCTTTCTTTAGCTTCATCCAATTGCATTTTAGCCATTTCGGTCATGTCTGCATCACTTCCGTCAGCAATAATTTCGTTTGCTTCGTCAATATTAGCCATCAAAAGAACATATTCATCTCTTTTTTCAGCCAAAGCCTTAAGATCTTTATATTCTTTATTCAACTGCACATAACGTTTTTGATCGGCAATAACATCCGGTTGGATAATTAAATCCGAAATCTCGTCAAAACGTTGTTTTACTATTTGAAGTCTGTCTAACATAGTTGTAGTCCTTATAATTGGAGTGCAAAAATACAAAAAAGATTGCACATTTAAGAATCCATATTTCAGATTTTTTCAGGAGCTATCCCGATAGCTATCGGGACCTGCTGTCGACTGATAGCTCAGCGCTAAAAATCCATTTTAATAAAAATTAATTCTCTTCCGAAATTTTATTTACCATAAAAATCATAATTCCACCTAAAAAAGCCATAATTAAAAAAGCCCATTTCATACTCAAAGCTTCCGAAATAAACCCAACCATCGGCGGAACCACTAAAAAACCAAGATATCCAATAGTAGATATCGAAGTCAATGCCGAACCGCTACTCAAACTTTTAGACCTTCCTGCTATGCTAAATACTAATGGGACAGTACAAGAAACTCCGATTCCTATCAACACAAAACCTATAATAGTTGGAATAATAAAAGGTAAAAGAAAACAAATTAAAAATCCAACGCTAATCATTACGGCACTGTAAAACAATATCTTTTTGATTCCAAAACGCATCACTACATAATCCCCTAAAAAACGCCCCAGAGTAACTGCTGTCATAAAAAAGACAAAAGCCGCAGTTGTAATCTTCTGAGAAGCATGTAATACATTCTGAAAATAAATTCCACTCCAATCGTACATAGTGTTTTCGCAAGCCATCGATACAAAACAAATAATGGCAAACTTCAACAGATTCTTATCGGGCATCGAAAAAAACTTACTTTGCTCCTTTGAAGGTTCACTCTCTATAGTTAACGGATAAAAACAACTCACCACCGCTAGCATAGCCACACCAATGCCCAGTAAATGGTAGGATGGATCAATATGCTGTGTTACCATAACATAGCCCAAACCGGCACCTGCAAATCCGGCCAAACTCCAAATAGCATGAAAAGTGGTCATAATCGATTTAGGATACAATCGTTGCACTTCTAACGCTTGCGCATTCATCGATAAGTTCAAAATATTTCGTGAACCTCCAAAAATCAAAAGAATAAGAACCAACTGCCATACATATGCCGCAAAGCCAGGTAATGCTAAAACTATATTAAACAAAATAGCTCCCAGTAACATACAATAACGACTACTAAATAAGTTCAGAATCCTCCTTGTAAATGGCATCGTCAACATTAATCCAATTGGAAAAGCAAATAAAACAGCTCCAAATTCAGCTTCCGATAAATGCAATTGTGCCTTAATAGCAGGAATTCGAGATGCCCATGAGGAATATCCAAAACCGGAAATGAAGAAAAATACGGTTGTTGCCAATCGATACCCTTTAGGCGATTGACGTAAATTATTAAAATAATCTGAAATCATTAATTTGTGTCCCTTTCAATTTGGAGTGCAAAAATAAGCCTTTTAAACGGGTATAGAATGTTAAAAATAGCTAAATAACATTCTGAAATCCTATTGGTATTTTTACTAATTTTACTCTGAATTTGATACAAAATCACTTCAATTTAATTATGCAAAAAATAGCTTCATTACTGTCACTCCTCTTGATCGCTTCGGCCTGTCAAAAAAACGCTACTGCTGAAAAAGATTTAATAAAAAAAGCCGATTGGCTTATCGGAAATTGGGAAAACAAAACCAATCTTGGCACGCTTTCTGAAAACTGGGAAAAAGTAAACGACAGTACATTTAAAGCCAAATCACTTTTTATAAAAGATAAAGACACCATTCACAACGAATCTATTATTCTACAACAAAAAGGAGAAACACTAACTTACACTACAACTATACAGGGACAAAACGATGATAAACCCATTCGTTTTCAACTGAAAGAAGACGTTGAAAACGAATTGATTTTTGAAAACCTAAAAAACGATTATCCTCAAAAAATCAGTTATAAAAAAACAGCTAATAATAGTTTAATCACTCAAATTTCAGGGACACAATTTGCTAAACCTAGTTCAGAAAAATATACTTTGGTCAAAACCAAATAAATCAAAATAAGTTCATTTTCAAAACCTTGCTTAACCAAAGCAAGGTTTTTTTGTTCTAAATATTTTATATTTACAAATCCCTAAATTATTCTAGAAACAAAAACCAACCACAAACCATGAATAAAAAAACAGGATTATCAATTTTAGCACCACTACTATTTTCTATTTTAAGTACAAACTATAATTATTCTCAAAACCCACTCAACTTTGGCAGCAAAATACTCACTGCCGATCCTTCAGCCCACGTATGGAAAGATGGAAAAATATATGTTTACACCTCGCATGACGAAGAATGTCAAACCGATTTCTTTATGAAAGACTGGCATGCTTTTTCATCCAGTGATTTAGTCAATTGGACTGACCACGGAGCCATTTTTTCTATCAAAGACCTTAGCTGGGCTGACAATTTTGCCTGGGCACCGGACTGTGCTTATAAAAATGGTAAATATTATTTTTGCTTTCCTGTTGGAACAGGTTTTAAAGATCGGGTAAATCCAAAAAACAGTACCAAATGGATGGGAATTGGAATTGCAGTCAGCGATTCTCCCATAGGTCCTTTCAAAGACGCCATTGGCAAACCCTTATGGAAAACTCCTTATGCCAATGATCCTTGTCTTTTTATAGATGACGATGGTAAAGGCTATATCTATTTTAATGGCGGTGGAGATTATTTAGTTGCCGAAATGAATGACGATTTACTCAGCGTAAAAGGCGAAATGTATAAAATGGATATGGGCGGTTATAAACCTAAAAGAGAAGGACCTTGGATTTTCAAGAGAAACGGAATTTACTATTATACGATGCCTGAAGAAAACAGAATTCTAACTTATTATACTGCCAAATCTCCTAAAGGACCTTGGAAATACCAAGGAGTTATTATGAATGAAGAAGGCGAAAGTAATAATCATCATTCTATTGTAGAATACAAAGGAAAATGGGTGTTATTTTATCACAGATGGTTAGAAAACAACTCCGAATGTGGAGAAAAACAACGTCAGGTATGTGCTGAAAACCTATTTTTTAACGAAGACGGCACAATACAAAAAATCAACCGAACCGATTTAGGGGTTGGAAACACATTTAAATAAAAATTATATTTATTCTGGCGTTCCCTCGTTGCGGAACTTTTTGGTAAAACATTCGGTTTTCTTCAGCAACGAGGTCGGGCTGTGCGCTGTATCTTTTGTTCGGGTGCGTTTATTTTAGTCCACAATGTCTTTACACTCACAAAAGGATGCCGCTTCCATCCCTAACGCAAACACAAATCCTTAGTTAAATCAAAAAAAAAAAAAAGCTTCAATCAGCATAGCCAATTGAAGCTTTTAGTACTCAGAGCGGGACTTGAACCCGCACGAACATTGCTGTTCACTGGATTTTAAGTCCAGCGTGTCTACCAATTTCACCATCCGAG
>NZ_SACJ01000012.1 GCF_004016525.1 Flavobacterium sufflavum | reverse complement strand
CTGTCGCCGTAGCCGAACATTCACCATTTACATCAGCCAGAATTGGTTTTGCCGGTTTAGTAACATCGTCAACAATTACATTTTGAGTAGCTGTTTCAGTGTTTCCATTACCGTCATTGAAAGTCCATGTTACTACCGTTGTCCCCTGAGTTGAGATAGGGAATACTGTAGTTGTTGTTCCAGTGATTGTTCCGGCACAAGCATCAGTAGTGGTTGGCGCTACCGGAGTTCCGCTACATCCGTTGATAGTTACATCAACTAAAGTAGGTTTAACAGGAGCAGTCTTATCTTCAACACTAACTGTAGAAGGAGCAGATGTCTGCTCACATAAAGTTATTCCATTTTTTACCTTTACTTTATAATCTCCGTTGGTAGTAACAACTAGAGTATTTGTTGTTTGACCATTGATGATAGCATCGTTTTTATACCATACATAACTTGGAGAAACAGCGTTTGTATTAGCAGTTAACGTTGTAGTTAAACAAGCCGTTAAAGTACCTGTAATGTTTATCGTTGGTAATGGATTAATCGTCAAAGTAACCGGCGTTCTAGTAGTACTTGAACAAGTTCCGTTTGAAGCCTGAGCATAATAAGTGACGGTTCCTACCGTATTAAGAGTCGGGTTTGCAACCGCAGTTCCACCAGTTGAATCAGTATACCAAGTAATGGTTCCGGTAGATGTAGCAGTAGCAGTAAGAGTTTGAATAGGTGAAGTTGCACAAACGATTTGATTGCCACCAGAAGTTGGGGCAGTCGGTATGCTTGATGGCGAAACAATTACATTGGTAGTAGAAGTACATGAATTAGTATCGGTAACTGTAACAGTATATGTTCCGGCAGCTAAGTTGCTAACTGTAGAAGTAGTTCCTACAACTGTATTTGATGCATTCTTCCAAGAGTAGGTATATGTTCCAGTTCCACCTGTAGCCGTGACAGAAACAGAACCTGTATTTCCGCCATTGCAAGAAGTATTTGTGGAGGATCCTGTTAGAGTAAGTTCTAAAGGAGTATTGATGATTACTGAATATGTATTTGAGACTCCTTTAAAATCAGTAACTTTTAATTTAGCTGTGTTATTCGATGTAGTGTAAATATATGTTGGATTGGCTAAACTAGAATCTGTAATGCCATTATTATCGAAATCCCAAGCATAAGTATATGGAGCAGTCCCACCATTTGTTGTAGATGTGAAGTTTACTGTATTATTAATTCCTACTTTACAAGCTTTGTAGGTAAACTGAACAGCTAATGGTGCTCCAAAAATAGTAGATTGACCAAATTCACATTGGGACTTAGTGTAGTTACTGGCCGTATAAGGAGTTGTTCCGTCTACTATGTTTTTAGCTTCCCATACAACTAAAATATTAGTGAAAGATAGAGATTGTCCACAAGTCCATTCGATAGGAATAGTGGTTATTTGTATCTTACCTGCAGGTTTGTTTTTAGTAGAAGGTAAAGTCCCAATATATTTATTAATTTCGGTAGATACTCCTCCAATTGATAAAGTTGCAAATAATCGGGTTGTACTAACGTCATTTGCTTGATTTTGTGTGTAATTCATCCAGATGGTAACATTGTATTTGTCTACTCCTGGAGTACAGGTTGGTACAAAATTTTCGAGAGGAATTCCGTTAACTTCTGCACTTAGATATACGTTTTCTACAGATACATTATTTGCTGTACAGTTAAAGCCATCCAGTCTTAAATCGGGGTAATCGCTACTAAATTGAGAATAAATATTACCAACAAACAAAAAGAAGGTAAATAAAAAAAGTAATTTTGTTTTCATACAATTAATTTTTAATTTATGATAGGCATTATTTAAGCTTAATTGTGAGATTAAATGATGCTTTTTTTGGGGCTGAGTTTTTAGTTCTGATAAAGCTGAATTAGCCAAATTTAATTTTTGGCGAAAATACAGACAAATATTTCGATATGTTGTTTTTTCTCTACCAACAACCAAAAAACTCGTTAAAAGACTTTTTTGCCAACAATTTCATGAGTTAACAAAGCTTTTTTGAAATTACAATGAACTTGATTTTATATTTTAATTTGAACTATGAATTAGTAGGTTGATTTGATAAAATTATTTTTTTGATTCAATTATTATAAATATATGTTAAAATCTTAATCAAACTTAGATTGTTTTTTTTAATCTACCAAAAAAAATATCGACAAAGTGTATAAAAAATCAGATAAAATGCATTTTTATAGGTTTTTAATTACTTTTTTTTAACATAAGAAATATTGTTATAAAATTTAGATGAATTTGAATTCTGATAAAAAAGTATTGATATTTATCTTGCAGGAAATAAGAAAAAGGTATAGAAGTAAAAAAGGAAAAAATAAAATCAGAATCTTTCGCTTTTCTTTTGTAAATTGTAAGTTCGATTTCAGTTTTAGATTTAATTTCACTTAAATTCGTTTTCCATGAAAAATTTAGTATTAATCAGGCATGCAAAATCGAATTGGGATATGCCATTAAAAGATATTGATAGACCTTTAGATCAACGTGGGTTGCAAGATGCCCATTTAGTCTCCTTAAATATTCACAAACACATTCCTAAAAAATATATCATATGGAGTAGTCCAGCCAAAAGAGCCTCGGATACAGCAGTTATTTTTGCACAAAATATTTTATATCCAATAGAGAATATCGTTTATAAAGACGATTTGTACACTTTTGATGAAAGGCAATTGGAAACTGTTGTTAAATCATGTGCTAATACATTTGACAGTGTAATTCTTTTTGGACATAATGCTGCCATTACAAATTTTGTTAATAAATTTGGTGACGTATTTATTGATAATGTTCCTACAAGTGGTTTTGTTTCGTTACAATTTGAAACTGATAATTGGGGAGAAATAAATAAAGGAAAAACCAAAAAAATAATAATTCCAAAAGATTTAAAATAAAAAATGTTTGATCAAAAGTATATTGATAGAGAGAAAAGTTGGTTAGCATTTAACGCCAGAGTACTTCAAGAAGCCGCCGACGATTCGGTACCATTATTAGATAGATTACGATTTTTAGGGATTTTCTCCAATAATTTAGATGAGTTTTTTAGAGTTCGATTTGCAGCTGTTCGTAGATTGAGCCTGTCAGGTAAAACAGGAGAAAAAATATTAGGAGGGATATCGGCACAACAATTGGTAAAAGATATTACCGAAATAGTAATAAAGCATCAGACCGAAAGTTTAGCCATTCTTAGAGATATTGAATCTAAACTGCAAACTGAAAATATCTTTATTATTAACGAAAATGAGATTTCGACTGAACAGGAAATTTTCTTAAAAGATTTCTTTATTCAGACTTTAAGTCCTGAACTAGTTACTATTATCTTAAATGATTTAGCCGAATTCCCTTTGTTGAAAGACAATATTGGTTATCTGGCCGTGAAATTAGTAATGAAAAAAAATGCGGCTGTTCATTATGCTATAATAGAAATTCCCAAAACAATCAATCGTTTTGTTGTTTTACCATCTTATGATAATAAGAATTATGTGATTCTTATTGATGATGTAATTCGACACAATTTAAAAAGTATCTTCAATATTTTTGATTGTGAAAGTATTGCTGCTCACATGATTAAAATTAGTAGAGATGCTCAATTAGATATTGATAGTGATATGAGCAAAAGTATGCTTGAAAAAATATCTACCAGTGTAAAAGAGAGACGAATAGGTGAGCCGGTACGTTTTATTTATGACCAATTAATTGAAGAAGATACTTTGCAGTTTTTCTTGGATAAAATGAAAATTGTTTCTACTGATAGTATAATTCCGGGAGGAAGATACCATAACAGGAGAGATTATATGGAGTTTCCAAACTTGGGAAGATATGATTTACTTTACAAAAAAAACATACCATTACCTATACCAGGACTTAATCAGGAAGGTAGTCTTTTAGAAAAAATCAATAAAAAAGATTACCTTTTACATGCTCCTTATCAGTCGTTTTCTTATCTAACTAAATTTTTAAGAGAGGCTGCTTTGGACCCAAAAGTGACTTCAATAAAAATAACCTTATACCGATTAGCTAAAAATTCTCAAATCATTAGCTCATTAATCAATGCTGCCAAAAATGGAAAACAAGTAACGGTTCAAATAGAATTGCAAGCCCGATTTGATGAAGCTTCTAATATTTCGTATGCTGAACAAATGCAAACTGAAGGAATTGATCTTATTTTTGGTATCAAAGGATTAAAAGTACACAGTAAGATATGTGTAATCGAAAGAAATGAAAACGGAAAAACAAGACGTTATGGTTTTATTTCCACAGGAAATTTCAATGAAGCTACCGCCAAAATTTATACTGATGTGACCCTTTTTACTGCGCATCAACAAATTCTGAAGGATATTTCAAAAATTTTCGACTTTTTTAATATCAATTATAGGTCGCATCGATACAAACATTTGATTGTTTCACCTCATTACACACGTTCCAGATTTTACAAATTTATTGACAGGGAAATTTCTCATGCGCTTGCAGGTCGGGTTGCTTATATGAAATTAAAAATGAATAGTTTGTCTGATTTTCATATGATAGATAAATTGTATGAAGCCAGCAATGCTGGGGTTAAAATCCAATTGGAAGTCAGAGGAATTTGTTCTTTGATTCCGGGAATAAAAGGGATGAGCGAAAATATTGAAGCCATAAGTATTGTTGATAATTACCTGGAACATTCGCGTATTTATATTTTTGGAAATGGTGGTCAAACCGAAGTTTATATTTCTTCAGCCGATTTTATGACTCGAAATCTAGACGGAAGAGTCGAAGTAACCTGTCCTATATATGATCAGGATATTAAAAACGAATTGATTGATAACTTTGATATAGCGTGGAAAGGAAACGTAAAAGCACGTTTTCATTCTTATAAATTGGATAACCTATACCGTAGCAATGACGGGAAAAATATATTTAGGGCACAAATTGAAACTTACAAGTATTATCAAAGAAAAGTGGGGTTGTTAGAAGAAATTATTCTTTAAACAAAACGATAAAAATATATATTAAGGAATAATGATTAAAATTAAAAAATACGCCGCCATCGATATTGGATCTAATGCCATGCGTTTATTAGTTGTCAATATTGTTGAGCAAGAAGGAAAAGAAACCCAATTTAATAAAAGTGCTCTGGTACGTGTGCCAATCCGTTTAGGTCAGGATGCCTTTACCGTAGGAGAAATTTCGGCTGAAAATTCAGATCGAATGGTTGATGCGATGAAAGCGTTTAATCTTTTGATGAAGGTACACAAAGTGGAATCATACAAAGCTTTTGCAACTTCGGCCATGCGTGAGGCTTATAACGGTAAAGAAGTAGTAGCACTAATTAAGAAAAAAGCCGATATAAAAATTGAAATTATAGATGGTAAAAAAGAAGCTGCCATCATAGCATCGACTGATTTACATCATTTGTTAAAAACGGATAAAACCTATTTATTTGTAGATGTAGGTGGTGGTAGTACTGAATTTACCTTGTTTTCTGATGGTAAAATAGTAAACTCAAGATCGTTCAAAGTAGGCACCGTTCGTTTATTGAATGAAATGGTTTGCGATGTGGTATGGGAAGAAATTGAAAAGTGGATTAAAATCAATACTACCGATTTTGACGAAGTTTCCTTAATAGGTTCGGGAGGAAATATCAATAAATTATTTAAAATGTCCGGAAAAATGCAGGATAAGCCATTGTCTTATTTGTATATCAATTCCCAATATGCATTTTTAAATTCGTTAACATACAATCAAAGAATTTCTGAATTAGGTTTGAATCCTGATCGTGCCGACGTAATTATTCCTGCTGTTCGTATTTATCTTAATGCGATGAAATGGAGTGGAGCCAGAAACATCTATGTTCCTAAAATTGGACTTTCAGATGGTATTGTTAAGGCCATGTATTTTGGTAAAATATAATTAATTTATGAATAAAACTAGATTAGAAGCCTTTAGTGATGGGGTTTTAGCCATCATCATTACCATTATGGTTTTAGAATTAAAAGTTCCAGAAGGAGAACATTTTACCGATTTGCTAACCCTTTTTCCGGTATTTATCAGTTATGTATTGAGTTTTATTTATGTGGGAATCTATTGGAACAATCACCATCATTTATTACATAGTGCTACAAGAGTCAATGGAAGAATTCTATGGGCAAATCTTCATTTGCTCTTTTGGTTGTCTTTAATTCCGGCTTCTACTGCCTGGATGGGTGAGCATGATTTTGCGAAAGCTACTGTAACAGTTTATGGAATTGTACTTTTTATGTCGGCAATTGCATTTGTGGTTTTACAAAACTCGATTATATGTTATGATGGAGAAAAATCTTTTTTAGCAAAGGCTGTTGGTAAAGATTCAAAAGGGAAATTATCTCAGGGGTTGTATCTTGTGGCTATTATTTTCTCCTTTTTCTATCAATGGATTTCATTGGCAATTTATTTAACAGTTGCCTTAATGTGGTTAATTCCAGACACCCGAATAGAAAGCAAGATTTTAGATAGGGAAAAAAACTGAAAAATTAAGCATTTAAATCTAATCCAAATGTTGTTCTTAACAGATCAATATTTGGATTAATTTCATGTAAACGATTGTATCTGTCCTGATCGTTTAAAGCTTTTTTAATGGACACATTTTCGTTTACAATCACTTCAATATTGATATTATGATTGTGAAGATGTCCTCTAAGATGTCCTAAAAGAGCATTCATTTCTTTCTCGAAATCCAATTTGGAACCTTCATTTGGTAATTCGATGTTAATGGTTGTTCCGTTTAAAACAGGATCGTTAATAAGTAATAAAGATTCCATAATTCTGAAACCTTTGTCACCTAGTCTTTTAGCGTAATTTGTCCATTGCAGAAGCATTTCTGTTTCCGTAAAAGCTTCAGTTGGCAAATCAACGGTTTCTCTTACTACAACTTTTTTGTTGTCTTCTAATGCTTTTTTGGCACGAATACTGGATAATGATAATGCAGAAAATTGTGGTCCTGTTGGTTCAGTTTTTTTAGGAATTACAGCAGCTGGAGTTTCAGTTGCAACTTCTTTTTGAGGAATTGCAGGAGCAGAAACTGCTTTTTCTATAGCTTTAGATTGATCTACTATTGAATAATCATTTCTTCTAAAATAAGTAGGTGGAATTATAAAGGACTCAGCTTTTTTTTTTCTCCATCAAAAGTGATAGAGGCTAATTGCATCAGGCAAAGTTCTACAAGTAAACGCTGATTTTGACTTAATTTGTATTTTAAATCACATTCATTGGCAATTGCAATTCCTTGTAAAAGAAATTCCTGAGAGCATTTTTGAGCCTGAACGCCATACATTTTTTGAGCCTGTTCACCCGCTTCTAATAAGCTTAAGGTGGAAGGTGTTTTGCTTACCAATAAATCTCTAAAGTGTGAAGCTAATCCGGCTACAAAATGATGCGCATCGAATCCTTTTGAAAGAATATCATTGAAAGCCATCAATAAATCAGGAATTTTATTCTCTAAGATTAAATCGGTTACACTAATGTAAGTTTCATAATCCAGAACATTCAGGTTTTCGGTAACGGCCTGACGGGTCAAATTGCTTCCACAATAAGAAACCACTCTGTCAAAAATAGACAAAGCATCACGCATAGCACCATCAGCTTTTTGAGCAATAATGTGTAAAGCATCATCTTCAAAAACAATCCCTTGACTTTGTGCTACTTCGGCTAAATGTTCTTTAGCATCTTTTACGGTAATTCTTTTGAAATCAAATATTTGACAACGCGATAAAATCGTTGGAATGATTTTGTGTTTTTCGGTCGTAGCCAAAATAAAAATGGCATGTTTTGGTGGTTCTTCTAATGTTTTCAAAAAAGCATTAAAAGCTGCCGATGACAACATGTGTACCTCATCTATAATATAGACTTTGTATTTTCCGGTTTGTGGCGGAATACGAACCTGGTCAATTAAATTACGAATATCGTCAACAGAGTTGTTTGATGCAGCATCTAATTCGAAAACATTAAAAGCAAAGTCTTCGTTAGGATCATCATAACCAGGCTGATTGATTTTTCGAGCCAGAATTCTGGCACAAGTAGTTTTTCCAACACCACGTGGTCCTGTAAATAAGAGTGCCGAAGCTAAATGGTTGTTATCTATGGCGTTGAGCAATGTATTAGTAATTGCCTTTTGTCCTACAACATCATTAAATGTTTGTGGGCGGTATTTACGGGCTGATACTATAAATTGTTCCATAGAAATTGTAATTCGAAAGCAAATATAGGATTTGAAAAACCAAAAACCAAATTCCGAATTCCAAATAAAAAGAATAGATTCGTTTTTCTATTTTCTTCGGGCTTTTATACTGATGTTTAATAAAAGTTGAGCGGTTTCGTTTATCGAATTGGCAGCAAATCCGGCCACATAAACTCCTTTTTTTCCTGACTTTGATTGGATACCAAAAACAATCGCTTCGTCGTCAGGATTGGATTCTCCTTCATAACGATAGATATGTCTGATTTCATAATTGTCGGGATTTTTCAGAATATCATCTTCATGTTGATTGAAATCGTAATTAAATCCATTTTCGTTCAATTCGTCCAAGGCTTTTGAAACTGAATCGTAGTGATATATAGTGTCCATGATGTTAAATATTTTAAAGGTTAAAACATACTTAAATATAACCATTTTATTTTTAATGTGTTGCAAAATGCTTGTTAAAGTAGTTTTGCCAGACTTGTTACCATGGTTTAATTATTGTACTTTTGCCGCACAGACCGCCTTATCGCTGTTCGCCTTGGCGGAGAGAGGAAAGTCCGGACACCACAGAGAAGCATAGCGGGTAACACCCGTCATTTCGTCTTTCGGGACGAGATAGGACAAGTGCAACAGAAAGTATGTACAGGTAATGCTGTAGTGAAACCAGGTAAACTCTATGCGGTGAAATACCAAGTATATCAGCTCCCGATAGCTATCGGGATAAAAAGGATTTCTCGTCCGTTGCTGAAGGGTAGGTAGCTTGATCTTGTTGGTAACAACAAGGCTAGATAAATGATAAGGGTTCGCCTCGGCGAATACAGAATCCGGCTTATAGGTCTGTTTTTTATTTAAAACAAAAATAAAACCATTAAGAAATTAAGTTTCATTAAGTCAAAAGGCTTAATTTTCTAAATTTCTTAATGGTTATTTTTTTAATTGATATTGTATTATGCAAATAAGAATTGGAATTTTAGGATTGGGTGGAGTAGGTGGTTATTTCGGCGGACTTTTAGCTAAAGCCTATGCTGAATCTGAATCAATCGAGATTGTATTTATTGCTCGTGCAGAAACTCAAAAAGCAATTGCTGCAAATGGATTAAAAGTCATTTCAGATGAAAGTGAATTTGTTGCTTTTCCAAAATTAGTTTCTAATGATCCTGAAGTTATTGGTAAATTAGATTATCTCATTTGTGCAACCAAAACCTATGATATCGAAGAAAGTTTGCTTTCTATCCAAAAATGTATCAAAAAAAGTACTGTCATTCTACCTTTATATAATGGTGTAGATGCTCCCGAACGCATTCAGACCCTTTTTTCGGATAACGAAGTTTTACAAGGTTGTGCTTATATTGTTTCCTATATAAAATCTCCGGGTGTAATTAGAAAGTTAGGACATTTTGAAAAATTATTCTTTGGTTCTATGACGGCTCCACTTTCTAAATTGAATGCACTGCAATCTATTTTTGAAAATGCGGGAATTCAAAGTCATTTATCGGATACTATTGAGGAAACTGTTTGGGAGAAATTCATTTTTATATCCCCTTTGGCTTCGGCGACTTCTTATCTCAATCAAAATATTGGTGAAATTGTCAATTCGGAATCGAATAGAAAATTCTATGTTGCTTTACTAAATGAAATTACTTTGGTAGCTGCCGTAAAAGGTTTGGCTATTCCGAATGACATTATTTTGCAAACCATTCAAAAATTACAAAAATCACCTCAAGATGCTACTTCGTCAATGCACCGCGATATTTTAGCTGGACATAAATCAGAATTAGTTTCTTTAACTGAATTTGTAATTAAAGAAGGAGCAAAATATGAAGTGGAGACGCCAACCTATCAGTTGGTTTTTGATAAACTATCTTCAGGTTTGAATTCTTAATTATTCTTCTTCGCCATCATTTTCTAAAGAATCACCTTCTAATTCTTGTTCCGATTCAAATTCGAAAAAACTAAAAATCGAACCGCCATAACTTTTTTGAAAAGAGAAATTAGGCAAGTGGTCTAACTTAGTATATTTAGAATGTTCAATAACCATCATTCCATCCTGGTTAAGAATGTTTCTTTCGAAAACAAGTAACACCACTTTTTCAAAAGTAGCCTGGTCTAATCCATAAGGAGGATCGGCAAAAACAATATCAAACGAAGCATTGCATTTTTCGAGAAATTTAAAGACATCACTTTTGGTCGCAGCAATAGGAAAATCATATTCGGTAGCCGTTTGTTTGATAAACTTTACACAACCAAAATCGCCATCAACAGAAGTAATAGGTGAACTTCCGCGAGAAGCAAATTCGTAACTGATATTTCCAGTTCCGGCAAATAAGTCCAACACTTTTAAACTGTCAAAACTAAAATGATTGTTTAAAACATTGAACAAAGCTTCTTTGGACATATCGGTTGTAGGTCGAACAGGTAAACCTTTTGGTGGGCTAATGCGTCTTCCTTTGTATTTTCCTGAAATGATTCTCATGAGTTGAAAAGTATAAAATGATTTCTGTTTTCGGCCTCAGAAAAATAATTGTTCCATCGTAAATCTTCCACATCAAGTAGTGAAACATTACGGATGTATTTGTAAGCCATTTTAAAAAAAGGACTTTCGGTAGTAATGTTCCCAATTAATTCCAAAGGAAAATTTTCTGGATTTAGATTCAGTTGTTCGGCAGTGAACAAAATGTAATAAATAAAATCTTCGGGAGTTTGGTATTCAAAAGAATTAAAAAGTAACAACTTTTGATTTTGAATCACTACAATTTCAAAATGAGTGGAACTAAAATGAACCATCATTTTTTTAGTGTCAACATTTTTAGAAGCATCTAATAATTTAGTGACCAAAATACTGTTAGCATGTTTGTATTCGAAAGAACCAAATTTGTCTATGAAGAAATTATTCATATTCACATACGGAATATAAACGGCATTGATTTCGTAATTGCTGATTTCGTCGAAAGCAAAAAAATCAGTTTCAAAAACTTTAGTATTGTATTGCAAATAGCTTCCCAGATAATTTTCGTCAAAAAGTGGAGCCGGAACAAAAGTTGATAGATTGTTGTTGTGAATGACAATAACGTCATCATATTGTTCATTCAGTTCAGGATGTTCTGCAAAAGCATTCGCAAACAAATCTTCTATTTTTAAATTTTTGTCAAAATGGTCAAAATGGATTTCCTTGAATGAAGAAACGGTATTGTTAAGAGTGTCAAAACAGCAAAAAGAAAGTCCGGTCAAGGAAACCTGAATGGAGAGTTTTTTATATTTCTTTTCGGTAATGTCCATTAATGAAGATTTTTTCTGAATGGCAAACTTACAAATTTAAATAGCAATAACAATGTCAAAAATCAATTTCAATATAATGTAGTTGCCGAAAATTTTACCACAAAGAGTCTCGAAGGAATCGCAAAGATTCGCTAAGTTTTTTATAACCACAAATTACACAAATTAGAAAAACTTATATTTACTTTATGCTTTTAGCTTTTCTTTTTGTAATATTTCAAAAAACTTAAATGACTTATATGGTTTAAAAAGTATTTTCAGTTTAGAAACATTTATCTGTAAAAATCTGCTAAATCTGCGTGCTAAAAAACTATCTTTGAAGTTAAAATACAATACATGATTTCCTCCCAGTTTTACAGTCTTTTAAAAAAGAAATTCCCGTTTTCTCCCACTTACAATCAGGATATTTTTTTTCAGAAGATTGCCATCTTTTTGACAGAAACAACTAATGACAGCATTTTTGTTTTGAAAGGATATGCTGGAACCGGGAAAACTACAGTCATTTCAACAATTGTAAATAACCTTTTAGAGATTAATAAAAAATATGTTTTGTTGGCTCCAACAGGTCGTGCAGCTAAAGTAATTGCTAATTATTCGAACAAACCTGCTTTTACCATTCATAAGAAAATTTATTTTCCTAAGAAAAATTCGGGTGGTGGCCTGTCTTTTACATTGCAACAGAATAAACATAAAAATACTGTTTTTATAGTCGATGAAGCTTCGATGATTTCAGATGTGGATTCCGATTCAAAGATGTATGCCAATGGTTCCTTGCTTGACGATTTGATTTCGTATGTGTATTCAGGAACCAATTGTAAGATGATTCTTTTGGGAGATACCGCCCAGTTGCCTCCTGTAAATTTAGATATCAGTCCCGCATTAGACATTCGTACATTAAGTATGAACTATAATAAGGAAGTAGATTATATTGAACTCGACGAAGTCATGCGTCAGGAAGAAAGTTCCGGAATTTTGCATAATGCTACTGAACTTCGGGAATTATTGAAAGATTCCTTCATTACCGATTTTCAGTTTAATGTTCGAAAATTCAAAGATATTGTTCGTTTGGTAGATGGATATGATATTCAAGATGCAATCAATTCGGCTTACAGTAATTATAGTATCGAAGATACCGCCTTTATTGTTCGTTCGAATAAAAGGGCGAATCAATATAATGAGCAAATCAGATCTAAAATATTGGATAAAGAAAGTGAATTGTCTACGGGAGATTTTTTGATGGTGGTTAAGAACAACTATTTTTGGTTGAAAGAATCTGATGAAGCCGGTTTTATTGCCAATGGTGATATTATCGAAATTTTAGAGATTTTTAAAATTGTCGAATTGTACGGATTTAAGTTTGCCAAAGTAAAAATTCGAATGGTTGATTATCCCAATCAGATTCCGTTTGAAACTGTTTTGTTGTTGGATACGATAAAAAGTGAATCGCCATCATTGACCTACGAAGAATCAAACCGATTGTATCAGGAAGTCTTAAAAGATTACGAAGGTGAAACCAAATTCAAGCAATTCCAAAAAGTAAAAGCCAACGAATATTTCAACGGACTTCAGGTAAAATTTTCTTATGCCATCACTTGTCACAAATCGCAAGGTGGGCAGTGGAACACGGTTTTTATTGAACAACCTTATTTGCCTAACGGAATTGACCGGGATTACATCCGCTGGTTGTACACCGCCATGACCCGTGCCAAAAATAAATTATATCTGATAGGATTTAAAGACGAAAGTTTTGTCGATTAATTTTTAGCAATCGTTGCTTCTCTATGTTGCAAACCCCATTCCAGCATTTTGTCCAATACATCACTCAATAATTTTCCTGATTCGGTCAACTCGTATTCAACCATAATTGGAGTGGTGTCATAAACGGTACGTTTGACCATTCCATTTATTTCTAAATCTTTCAATTCTTTGGATAACATCCGGGGAGTGATTTTCGGGATATTTCGTTGAATATCTGTAAAACGTCTTTTCTCAAATAATAACGAACCTATAATAGGTAACTTCCATTTACCACTAATTACATTTAAAGTATCATTAACGGCTAATACAAACTGAATCGGGCATGCTTTGGCTTCTTTGAAACTGATTGTGCTTTTCATAATCTGTTGATTTTGTTGTCACTATACAAAAGTATATCGATATATTTTAGTACTTTAGTATATTTTGTATAGCAAATGTAGTTAACTTTGAATAATAATTAATCATAAAATCTTAAAAATAATGAGTGCAAAAATTTTAGTTACTGGGGCTACGGGAAATTTCGGAAGATTAACAATCGATTTTTTATTGAATAAAGGAATTGCTGCGGCTGATATTTCGGCTTTGGTTAGAGATGAAGCAAAAGCATCTGACTTAAAGCAAAAAGGAATTAACCTGAGAATAGGGGATTATGATAATTACGATTCTTTGCTGGCAGCATTTCAGGGGATAGATAAATTGTTGTTGGTTTCAGGAACTGATTTGGTTAACCGAAGCAAGCAACAATTGAATGCGGTTAAAGCGGCAAAAGAAGCTGGAGTCAAACATATTTTATATACGAGTTTTGAACGTAAGAATGAGACTGAAACTTCTCCGATTGCATTTTTAGCCCAATCGCATATTGATACAGACAATGCTATCAAAGCAAGTGGAATCAATTATACTATTTTTAGAAATAATTTATATTTGGATGTACTGCCGATGTTTTTAGGAGAAAAAGTACTGGAACAGGGAATCTTTTTTCCTGCAGGAGAAGGTCAGGCCGCTTATGTTTCGAGAAATGATTTAGCCGAAGCAGCTGCCAATGTATTGATTTCTGGTGAACACGAAAATAAAGAATACGCCATGAATAATGTAGAAAATTATTCGATGAAAAACGTAGCGGATGCCTTGAGTGAAATTACCAATTCAACGGTGAATTATGCCAGTCCAAGTGCTGAAGTATATTCAGATGTTTTGAAAAATGCGGGTGTTCCCGGAGAATACATCGGAATGTTTGTAGGTTTTGGGGAAGCCATAAAACAAGGAGAGTTCCATACCGAATCGAGTGATTTAGAAAAATT
Source organism: Flavobacterium sufflavum (assembly GCF_004016525.1). GTDB lineage: Bacteria > Bacteroidota > Bacteroidia > Flavobacteriales > Flavobacteriaceae > Flavobacterium > Flavobacterium sufflavum. Next base: position 107,347 of record NZ_SACJ01000012.1, on the reverse strand, counting down.
ATTAGGTAGAAAACCAGCAAGTCTAAGTGATTTTTTAAAACAAGTATACCTATAATATATAAGGACAAACTTAAATTTAAAAACGGACTAGGAAAGTCCGTTTTTTTATAAAATAAATTTTAAGAAGAAAAAGATGTTTATATTTAATACCTATAATAATTAAGGAGTCATGAACACACTAAACGACCTACATAAAATTTCAAGCACTTTTTCGAATACCGAAAAAATGCCGGTGTTATTTTTAGGACATGGAAGCCCGATGAATGCGATTGAAGAAAATCAGTTTGTGGCGGGTTTTAGAAATATGGCTAAAACGTTGCCGCAGCCAAATGCCATTTTGTGTATTTCAGCACATTGGTTTACCAAAGGAACTAAAGTCACCGCGATGGAAATGCCAAGAACCATTCACGACTTTGGTGGTTTTCCTAAAGAATTGTTTGCGGTACAATATCCTGCCCAAGGTAATCCCGATTTAGCCATTGCTACCAAAGAATTATTATTGCCAACCGAAGTAGAACTCGATCACGAATGGGGTTTGGATCACGGTGCCTGGAGTGTAATTAAACATTTGTATCCCGAAGCGAATGTTCCGGTGATTCAGTTGAGTATTGATTATTCAAAATCGCCACAATACCATTTTGAGTTGGCACAAAAATTAAGTGCTTTGCGACATAAAGGCATCCTTATTATAGGTAGTGGAAATATTGTACACAATTTACGCTTGGTTGATTTTTATAATATGGACATAGACAATTATGGTTTTGATTGGGCCATAGAAGCCAGGGAAAAAGTGAATTCTTATTTATTAGACGGTAATTTCCAAGCCCTGATTGATTATGAAAAACATGGACAAGCTTTGCAACTTGCCATTCCTACACCGGAACATTATTTGCCTTTGATTTATACTTTGGGACTAAAAGAAAAACAAGAAGAACTGAGTTTGTTTAATGACAAATTACTAGGAGGTTCTTTGAGTATGACTTCGGTGAAGATTGTGTAAAGTTGTTTTGTTTTTAAATAAAAAAAATAAAAAAATGGATGATATAGATTATAAAAAAAATATTGAAAAATTAGAAAGACAAGTGAAAAATTCACTCAAATTGATAAATCAGATTCGTCCTATTTTTTATTTTTTAGGTTTTTTTAGTACTTTTTGTTTTTTTCTTGAAAATGTTCAAAACCTTCAATATCTTAAAAATAATATTTCTACTATTAGCCTCGTCGGAATTTCTTTGTTATTTGGATTTCTCCTATTTTTATATAGAGAAAATTATAGATTGGGTTATGGTATTTTAGAGATTATTGTTGGTTTACTAACAATAATTTCATTATTTGAAAATATGAATAATCAATCAAGAGTTTTAGATATAGAAGTTTATGTAAAATTAGGAGGTGGTCTATATATAATAGTCCGAGGTATGGATAATGTTTTTAAAAATATTGAAAATAAGAGAATTGGTATTTGGTTGAAAAACACATATGGTATTGGGAAAAAATAAATTTTTCTTAATAAAATTATTGAAGTAAATCTACCTTATTTAGGATATTATAAGAATTAATATATTTATTTGTGATTCGATTTTTATTTTTTGAATCAACAAAAAATAAAAAATATATCTTTGCGCCTTAGTGCCTTTGTGGCAAACAGTCATAACATGAAAATAATAGCAGTCATTCCCGCCCGTTACGCCTCAACAAGATTTCACGCCAAATTAATGCAGGATCTTGGAGGAAAAACAGTCATTTTAAGAACGTATCAAGCCGCAGTAAACACAAAGTTGTTTGATGATGTTTTTGTAGTTACGGATTCCAATTTAATTTTTGACGAAATTGTTACTCATGGCGGAAAAGCCATTATGAGTATCAAGGAACATGAATCGGGGAGTGACCGAATTGCTGAAGCGGTAGAAAATCTGGATGTGGATATTGTTATCAATGTTCAGGGAGACGAACCTTTCATCAATGCCGAACCTTTAAAAGAGGTAATTGAAGTTTTCAAGAATGATTTGGATAAAAAAGTCGATTTGGCTTCGTTAATGTATGAAATCAAAGACGAGGAAGAAATCAATAATCCTAACAATGTGAAAGTGGTGGTGAATCAGAATAATTTTGCCTTGTATTTTTCACGTTCGGTAATTCCGTATCCAAGAGAGCAAAATGTAGGTGTGCGTTATATGAAACACATCGGGGTGTATGCTTTTAGAAAACAAGCCTTATTGGATTTTTATCATTTACCAATGAAATCTTTGGAAGCTTCTGAGAAATTGGAACAATTGCGTTATTTGGAATTTGGCAAACAAATCAAAATGGTCGAAACTACTCATGCGGGAATTGGTATCGATACTAAAGAAGATTTGGAAAAAGCCAGAAAGATTGTGTAATTCTTAGACCAGTTTTTCGATAACAATTAATTCATTGTGTTTTTCGACTCTTGGAATTGATTTGATTGTGAAATTCTCTTTTTTGAATTCGCTGATCAATTTATAATTTCGAAGATTTTCTTTTTTATTTAAAAGCATCGTATTAAAAAGTATGAAACCTTTATTTTTTAATAAAAAGCAAATTCTGTCGATAAAAAAAGTTTCAAATAAAAAATTAGGCATTTTGGTATCCTGAAAAATATCAACAATAATTAAATCGTAATTTTCTTTGGTTTTCAAAACAAATTCAAAAGCATCATCAATTACTATGTTGAGTTGCGGAATTTTATCCAATTTAAAATATTGATTTGCTATTTTTATAATTTCGGCATCAATTTCAACTCCTGTAATTTTTCCTGTAAAATGAATGTCATCGATTAAAGTTTTGATGACACTTCCTCCGGCAACACCAAGTATTAAAATGGATTCCATCTTTTTAATTTTGGCGAAGCCAATATTTTTCAAACCTAGCTTCAAAATGCGTTGTAAACTTCCGTATGAATAATTAGTGTTTTGGGAATCCATAACTAAATCACCATTAGCCCAGGTAATTTCTATAGATTGGCTCAAAGCCGATTTTTGGCTATAAATTTTTATAGGGTAGAAATAGCTAAGTAATCGTTTAATCATGAATGGCTTTTTTTCAAAAATAGCTTTTATATTCTGAAAAACCAGATATTAAAACTAAAAATACCTGTCAATTATACTTACAAAAAATAATTTTAAAAAAATATTGATTTTCTAAAACCAAGGGATTTGTTTTATCGTAAATAGGGTAACATTTAAAACTTATAGTTATGAAAAATTTATTTATCTCTTGTGCTATTATAGCTTTGGCAATGACATCATGTTCTAATGATGATAATTCAATGAGTAATCCCGAACTGACAATGGTTACTTCAAGTAATACTTCTGGTAAAGTAACTTATATCAATTTATTAGAACCATCTGCTATGGTTTCTTCTTTTACAATTTCGTCTTTAGATGCAGAAGGTATTTCGTATGATCCAAGTGCTGATAATATTATTGTAGCTTCACGAACCAATAACAGGCTAGAATCTTATTCAGGGGTAAAAACTGCAGCTTCTTCAGGTTCAACATCGTTAACATTATCATTGAGTGGTTCCAATCTTGATTTTACAAATGCGAGAGAAACTGCTGTTTCAGGAGATAAAATTGTAGTGGCACAGGATCAGTTGGCTTCAAATGGCTTGGTTAATAAATTATTGGTTTACCAAAAAACATCGACTGGTTTTACCCTTTTGAATTCCTATACTACTAATTTTAAATTATGGGGAATTCACATGGAAGGAAACGATTTGTATGCGGTTGTAGATTTAACTGGCGATATTGTTCAGTTTAAAAATTTTATGGGCAATGCTTCTGGAGCTGTAACAGCTACTAAACGAGTGACTATAGAAGGAATTATTCGTACTCACGGAATTACGTATTCAGCCAAGGATGATTTAATGATTCTTACTGATGTAGGTAGTGCAGCATCTGATTCTGATGGAGGATTGGTGTTCATTAAAAACTTCATGAGTCTTTTTGCTTCAACAGCTAATATGGGAACGATTGCTATGAGCAACCAAATTAGAATTTATGGACCTAATTCGCAATTAGGAAATCCAGTAGATGTGGGGTATGATTACGTCACCAATACGACTTATGTGGCAGAGCGATTAAATGGAGGAGGAAAGGTTTTGAGCTTTGCTAAAGCAACAGTATCTGCTGACGCTACACCTTTGACTGTAAGGTCAGAAGCTGGCGTAACCTCAATTTTTGTTATAAGAAAATAATAATTGGTTTTATTTGTTTGAATAGCCCTAAATGTGAATAAAAAAGCATTTAGGGCTATTTTTTTTGATTTGGATTAAAGGTTTTAAAAGTGCCGTCTTTATAGAAAAACACTATTTTTTCAATATCTTCTTCAAATAAATTTTTAATCATTTCATTTGAATGTTTGGGTGAAGTAGTTTTTGTTTCTTCAACAATACTTTTCGAAAATAAATCTTCAGCAATAGCAGGGCTTGGATTTATTGATAAAGGAATGGAAGTGGAGTTGGTTGTTGGTTCTGATTCAGTTGTTGTTGAATTGTTTTTAGGAAAATTACCTTTACCGTTTAAAATCCAATACAAATCTACTTCAGGATACACATCCAGAATTTTGAGGATAAAATCCAGACTTGGTTTATTTCTTCCCGAAAGGAGATGAGATAAACTAGAGCGTTGCACACCAATTTTATCGGCAAATGCAGAAGCATTGATGCTGTAATAATCGAGTATAATTTCAAGTCTTTTTATAAAATCGTCAGTGTTTACCATTGTAAATTACAGTTTAGAATCCTGTATTTACAAATGTAATCAAAAATATTCAAATTAGCAAAATTACAGTTGTAAACTAGCAATATCAGGGGGTTTTTACTAGTTAATCTGGTTTAAGTAAAATATGTTAATCATCTGAAAACAAAATAATTGAATTACTTTAAATATAAAAATAACATTTGTTAATAATCAAGAGGTTAGCAGAATCGAAAAGATTGAATACTGTGTTTACAATTATAAAAAATCCGCATTTAAAACAGTTTACAAATGTAAAAATAAAGATGTTTACTTTTGTAAATCAAATATATTAGATTATGAATTTAGAGCAGTTGTTTCTTGATAACAAGGAAAAAACGATTGAAGGTAGGTATTTGACATTAGAGTCTATTGAGCCTATTTTGAAAAGAATTAATACAGATAATCAACTTTCGGTTATTGGAGAATCGGTTCAGGGAAGACCAATTTATAAGTATATTATTGGTATCGGAAAAACTAAAATTTACCTTTGGTCACAAATGCATGGTAACGAAAGTACCACTACAAAAGCATTATTTGATTTTTTAAATGTGTTACATAGCGGTTCAGATTTAGCTAAAGCGTTTTTGGCTAACTTTACTTTTTGCTGTTTGCCAATGTTGAATCCAGATGGAGCGACTTTGTATACTCGTGCAAATGCCAATGAAATTGATTTAAACAGGGATTCTCAAGATCTTACTCAGCCAGAAAGTAAGATTTTGCGAGCGGTTTTTGAGGAGTTTAAACCTGATTTTTGTTATAATCTTCATGATCAGCGTACTATTTTTGGTGTTGCGGATACTGGAAAACCAGCAACTGTGTCGTTTTTAGCGCCTTCTTATAATGAAGAAAGAGAGATAAATGATTCCAGGCAAAAAGCAATTAATTTGATTGCAGGCATGAATGCGGTTTTACAGGAATTTATTCCTGGTCAAATTGGGCGATTTGATGATTCGTTTAATATTAATTGTATTGGAGATACCTTTCAGTATTTAGGAGTGCCGACTATTTTGTTTGAGGCCGGACATTTTCCGGGGGATTATCAAAGAGAAATTACCCGAAAATATGTTTTTATGGCTTTGGTTTCGAGTTTCACAATACTTAACGAAAACGTTATAGAAGTTAATAGAACGGAGGATTATTTGAATATTCCTCAAAATAAAGTCGTTTTTTATGATTTTATATACAAAAAGATTAAAATAAATTATGACGGTAATGAAAAAATAACGAATTTTGCTGCACAGTATAAGGAAGAGTTGGTTGATGGAGCAATCCATTTTAACGCTTATATTGCAAGGCTTGATGAATTAGAGGGGTTTTTCGGTCATGAAGTATATGATGCTCAGGGGGCTGCTTATGAAGATGAGGAAGGAAATATTCCAAAACTAGATCAAAAAGCAAATTTTTGTTTAGATAAAAAACTTAAATTTGTTAATGGATTGATAAAAAAGTAATTTTTTGTACGACTTTATCATTTTTATGTATATTTTTATGCCTTAAAATGACAATTAATAATATAATTAGAGAAATATGAGTAAGTTCCGTTTAGATGAAGTAGATCATCAGATATTAGACATGTTGATTGACAATACGAGAGTTCCGTTTACGGATATTGCAAAAAAATTATTGATTTCTGCTGGAACAGTGCATGTTAGAGTAAAGAAGATGGAGGATGCTGGAATCATAATGGGATCATCATTGGTTCTTGATTATGATAAATTAGGCTATTCTTTTATTGCTTATGTTGGTGTTTTCTTGAATAACACTTCTCAAACTAAGTTTGTTTTACAACGCATTAATGAGATTCCATTTGTTACTGTTGCTTCTGTTACTACAGGAAAATTTAATATTTTCTGTAAAATCAGAGCAAAAGACACTAAACATGCTAAGGATGTTATCTTTATGATTGACGATATCGATGGTGTTTACAGAACTGAAACAATGATTTCTCTTGAGGAAAGCATAAACGACAAAAAGCGTTTGATGCATACTATCTTCAAAAATATGTAATCTAAGAACTTGAATGTTATTTTAAAAAATATTACCTCAAGTTGACTCTTGGGGTTATTTTTTTTAAAAAACAACAACACAACATAATTAACAAAATAATTCAACATAATTTATGTATACGCTCCCTAAAATTGAACGTTTTAAACAAAATGTTCTTTCTAAATACAATATTTACAACAGCGTTTTCATTACTTTACCTTTTGATTCTATAGACAACACAGGTGCTTTACTGCCTTTGTTCACAGAAGTTTGTGAAACAGGTTTTAGAAAAATGGAAACACCAAAGGAAATATTTGAGTTTTTCTCAAAAAAATATTTACATACTGATGTAGAGGCTGATAAAATCGATTTAATGTTTCGTTTTATCCAGTATATCGAACGTCAAATTGTGTTGTTTGATGCTATAGAAGACGCTGCATTTCCTATTGTAAATAACATGGAGGGACGTGGTTCTTTGAGAGATATCAAAGAAAAAGCGGATGCTAGAGGAAAAAATGAGGAATTAGTTGAGTTTTTAGAAAATTTTAATGTAAGAACGGTTTTAACAGCGCATCCTACACAGTTTTATCCTGGTGCTGTTTTAGGGATTATCAACGATTTGACTCAGGCAATTCGTGATAATAACTTACTTCAAATCAAACAACTTTTAGCACAATTAGGTAAGACACCATTTATCAAAAATGAAAAACCTAATCCTTTTGACGAGGCAGTAAGTTTGATTTGGTATTTAGAAAATGTATTTTATGACACCGCTGGTGATATGATGCATTATCTGGAAACTAATATTTCTCCTGAGGGAATTAAAAATCCTATTATCCAACTTGGATTTTGGCCAGGAGGAGACAGAGATGGAAATCCATTTGTAACTACAGATATTACCTTAAAAGTTGCCGAGCGTTTAAGAACTTCTATTTTGAAATGTTACTATTTCGAAATGAGAAACTTAAAAAGAAAATTAACTTTCCCGGGAGTGGATGTTTTAGTTGCTGAACTTGAAAACAAATTATACCGTTCTGTTTTTTATTCAAGAGGTGAAATCTACATCACTTTAGATGAATTCAAATCACAGTTAAACAAAATAAAAACCATTATTATTGAGCAACATCAGTCTTTGTATCTTGATGAATTAGAAGCTTTGCTTATTAAAATTAATTTGTTCGGTTTCCATTTTGCTACTTTAGACATTCGTCAAAACAGTAAAATCCATGATGCTGTATTTAAAGATGTATTCGATTATTATTTAGAAAATGGTAAAGATGTTTTTCCTAAAAACTATTACGAATTATCAGAAACAGAAAAAATTGAAGTTTTAGCAAATGCAAAAGGCGATTTAAATCCTGTTGATTTTAAAAATGAAATGACACAATCGACTCTTGAGTCTATACGTGCAATTCAACAAATTCAGGAAAGCAATGGTGAGTTAGGAGCTAACCGTTATATTATCAGTAATAACGAAAATGCGGTGAATGTTTTAGAAGCATTTGCTTTGTTTAGATTGAACAATTGGGAACATCCTTCGGTTGATATTGTGCCTTTATTCGAATCAGTAGACGATTTGCAAAATGCACATAATGTAATGGAGCAATTGTATACTAATCCGGTTTATGCTGCACATGTTGCAAGCAGAGGAATGAAACAGACTATCATGCTTGGATTCTCTGATGGTACAAAAGATGGTGGTTATTTAATGGCTAACTGGAGTATTTATAAGGCTAAGGAACAGCTTACTGCTATGTCTAGAAAATATGGCATAAAAGTTATTTTCTTTGATGGACGTGGTGGACCGCCAGCTCGTGGAGGAGGGAAAACACATAAATTCTATGCTTCTTTAGGACCAAATATCGAAAACAAAGAAATTCAAGTGACAGTTCAAGGACAAACTATTAGTTCTAATTTTGGTACTTTAGATTCTTGTCGTCATAATTTGGAAAACTTGTTAAGTGCCGGGGTTACAAATCAGGTATTTAATAAGGATTTGAATAAATTATCAGATGAAGATCAAGCGATTTTAAATCAATTATCTGATTTAGGATATAAGAAATATTTAAGTTTCAAAAATCATGATAAATTCATTCCGTACTTGGAGAAAATGAGTACGTTGAAATATTATGCAAAAACTAATATTGGAAGCCGTCCTTCTAAAAGAAGTAAATCTGAAAAACTAGATTTTAAAGATTTAAGAGCGATTCCGTTTGTAGGTTCTTGGAGTCAGTTAAAGCAAAATGTTCCTGGATTTTATGGTGTTGGAACTGCTTTGAAATATTTTGAGGATACAAATCAATGGGATAAGGTTCAGGATTTATACAATAGTTCAATGTTTTTCAAGACTTTGTTAGAGAATAGTATGATGTCATTGGCAAAATCATTCTTCCCATTAACGGCTTACATGAAAAACGATCCTGAATTTGGAGAGTTTTGGCAAAACATCTACGATGAATTTTTGGAAACCAAAAGATTATTGTTGAAAATTGCCGGTCATAAACAACTGATGGAAAATTATCCTGATGGAATGGCTTCAATTCAAATTAGAGAGCGTATCGTATTGCCATTATTGACTATTCAACAATATGCTTTATTGCGAATTAACGAATTGAATAAAGAAAGTGTTCCAAATGATAAATTGATCAAAGTGTACGAGAAAATCGTAATGCGTTCTTTATTTGGAAACACTAACGCAAGTAGAAACTCAGCTTAATCTTTGATTATGAAAAGCACTGATATCCCGGAAAACGAATATTCCATATTTAATGCTACTTATGTAAAAGCGGCAGGAGATGGAGATTTATATGAAGACTTAGAAATAAGTCTTCATGATTTTATTCGTTTTGTTCAGGATATTCCAATGGATAAATTTGATTATCGCTATGCTTTGGGCAAATGGACTATCAAAGAAATTATCCAGCATATCATCGATACCGAACGTGTTTTTGCTTATCGGGCTTTGCGAATTTCGAGAAATGACAAAACACCATTACCGGGATTTGATGAAAATGCTTTTGCTTTAAATACAAATGCTAACGACAGACATTTGCAGAGTTTATTGACTGAATTGTCAATTGTTCGTCAAAGTACTTTGGTACTTTTTAAGAGTTTTTCAGAAGAACAATTAAGAAGAATTGGGACTGCTTCTAATCATGAACTTTCAGTGCGGGCAATAGGTTTTATTATCATTGGACATCAAAAGCACCATCAAAAAGTTTTTCAGGAAAGATACCTGTAAACTAATAAAAACAAGTAGACCAAATTTTCAACTTGTTTTCAAAAGACATCGTATTAGCGGGACTTGTAGAAGGCATTACATAATAAGTAATGCCTTTTATTTGCCCGAAATTCTTAATAAAATAACGGTGACTCTCTTTTCCGTTAAAGATGATTCTTTTGATTTTTGGGTATTGTTTGAATAAGTCTTCAAAATCATTTGGCTTATGATTTTTGATGTGAATATCTAAACTTCCTTTGCGTTCGCAATTTTCCAGAACATCCCAAATTCCAATTTTGTTAGTTTGTAATACTTTTATTTTTTCTTCGAAAACGGTAGCAACAGGTAATTTATCAAATATAGTGTAAATTATTTTCCAGAAATGATTGCGTGGATGCGCATAATATTCCTGTTTTTCTAACGAAGCAATTCCGGGCATGGTTCCCAGAATTAGAATTTCGGTTTCGGTGTTGACAAAAGGAGGGAAGGAGTAAATCATAGTTTTAAGTATTAGCTTCTTCTTTTTCAATGATTGCTAAACCAATTCGAATTTTTTCATAGCCTATTTTTTCTTCGAAATAATCAAAATAAGGTTTTAAAGCAGCGGGTTTTTCTAGTTTTAAACGGGCAGCTGCTATTAAATTCACTTCTTCTTTTGAAATAAATTGGTGTAAATCAATTGAAGTTCCATCAGAATATAATTTTGCCAAATGAGACATAATTGTACTTAATCCTAATTTTCGTTTTGCAGCAATTTCTTCGGTAGAAAAACCTTCTTGGTACAAAGCTAAAGTTTCTTTGTAGGTGCTGGACTCTTTTTTAGATTTTACTTTTTTGTCTTTTTGAAAAGCAATAATGGTTTTAATAAAGGCATCGCCATACTTTTCTAATTTGGCTTTTCCAACACCGTCAATCGCAATCAATTCTTCTTCACTCATTGGACGATTGATTTCCATTTGGCGTAAAGCAGCATCGCTAAAAATAACATAAGCTGGCACATCTTCTTCTTTTGCAATTTCATAACGCAACTTGCGTAAGCTTTCAAACAATGAATTGGCTACTACTTTTGTTTTAGTTTCCTTGGTTTCAGTTTTACTGGTATTTGCTTTTTGTACGGTGTTGAGTTGTACTTTTTCGTTTTCGAATAGTACTTTTCTAGCCAAAGGAGTAAGTTTAATTTTGTTTTGTTGGTGAAAAGCAATTTCGCAATACCCAAGATTAATTAATTGAATCAGGTATTGATTCCAATCGTGCCAGGAGGTTTCAATGCCTACGCCATATGTTTTTAAGTTTTGGTATTCTTTCTCGTAAATATAGGCGTTTTTAGAGCCTCGTAAAAAATCAACAATTACAGCTAATGGTTCAGATTCCTGAAGTCTGATAATAGCCGAAAGTGCTTTTTGAGCAATAATGGTTCCATCAAAAAAGGCGGGTGGATTTTTGCAGATATCGCAATTGCCACAGTTTTCGGTAACAATCTCGCTAAAATAAGAAAGCAATATTTTTCTGCGACAGCTCAGTGCATCAGTATATTGTTTCATTCTTTCGAGTTTTGCCAATTGGATTTCGGCATTTTGTCCCTGCGAAGCAAATTTTTGCAACTGAATCAAATCGCCATAACTTTCGAATAAAATAGTTTCAGAAGCCAATCCATCACGACCTGCACGACCAATTTCCTGGTAATAACCTTCAATATTTTTAGGTAGGTTGTAATGAATCACCCAGCGCACATTAGACTTGTCAATTCCCATTCCAAATGCAATGGTGGCGCAAATCACCTGACATTGGTCGTTAATAAATTCGTCTTGAGTTTTTGAACGAAGTTCACTGTCTAAACCAGCGTGATAGGCTTTAGCATTGATTCCTATTTTGCTGAGTTTTTCGGCAAGATCTTCGGTTGTTTTTCGGCTGAGACAATAAATAATACCGGAATCGTTTGGTTTTGATTCGATAAAGTCAATAATTTGCTTTACTCTGTCTAAAGCTGGACGAACTTCTAAACTTAGATTTTTTCGATCAAAAGAAGAAATGAAAACAGTGGGTTTTCGTAAGTTTAATTGGTTGCTAATATCTTGACGTGTAGCTTTATCAGCAGTTGCAGTTAAAGCAAGGATTGGGGTAGAAGGGAAGCGGTTTTTAAGATAGCCTAAATTGGTATAAGCAGGTCTAAAATCATGTCCCCATGACGAAATACAATGCGCTTCGTCAATAGCAATCAAGCTTATGGTAAGTACACTAAAAGCGTTATCTAGGTAGGATAAACTTTCGGGTGCAATGTAAACCAGTTTTACTTTGTTGTTTTTTAGGTTTTCAATATGTTGCTGTTGTTCAGTTTCTGTTTGAGTGCTGTTAATAAAGCAAGCCGCAATTCCATTGGCTTTTAAACTGTCTACCTGATCTTTCATTAACGCAATAAGTGGCGAAATCACGATGGTAATTCCGGGAAACAATAATGCTGGCAATTGAAAACAAATGGATTTTCCACCACCTGTAGGCATGATGGCTAAAGTATCATTACCGTTTAAAATAGTATTTATAATTTCTTCCTGATTGCTTCTGAATTTTTCAAATCCAAAATTTTCTTTAAGTGTAGTATGTAATATTTGGGAAGTAATCATTTTTAGAGTTCGAATTTCGAATTGTGTTTTTGGAAATTAAAAAAGGAACTCTTTTTTGAGTTCCTTTTGTGTTTTTATGAATTAGTCTTCATCATCTTCGTCATCGTCATCATCTGAACCACCTTTGTCATCTGAATCTTCATCATCGTCGTCTAAATCTGGTTTGTCAGTATCGTCATCATCATCGTCATCATCACTAATGTCGTCATCCAAATCTAAACCTTTAATTGGTGCGATTGGTTCGATAACATCATCTATTTCTTCATCATCTTCGTCAAAATTTTCTATTCTATCAGCAAGTTTAGTACTTACTTTTACTAAGTAGATTGTGTCTTCAGTGCGGACTTCAACTGCTTCTATTAATTCGTTTTTAGCATTTTTAAAACGAATAATATCTTCATCGTCATATCCATCAGGAAATTTCTCAACCAATAAGTTTAAAATTTCATTTGTCAGTTTAGCATACTCAACAATAATTCTTCTCATAAAAATGGTATTATAAATCTAATAAATAAGCAAAAATTAATGGTGCTACAATAGTAGCATCTGATTCAATAATAAACTTAGGAGTTGTGATATCTAATTTACCCCAAGTGATTTTTTCGTTTGGAACTGCTCCAGAGTACGAACCATAACTGGTTGTAGAATCTGAAATTTGGCAGAAATAACTCCAGAACGGAATGTTGTGCATTTCCATATCCTGATACAACATTGGAACAACACAAATAGGGAAGTCTCCAGCGATACCACCACCAATTTGGAAAAAACCAATACCATTTTCACTATTCTTTGGGTACCAATCAGCTAAAAAAGTCATGTATTCAATACCTGATTTCATTGTTGAAGCTTTAAGGTCTCCCTTGATAACATAAGAAGCAAAAATATTCCCCATTGTACTATCTTCCCATCCAGGAACAATAATAGGTAAATTTTTCTCAGCAGCAGCATACATCCAGCTGTCTTTTAAGTCAATTTCGTAATATTCTTCTAATACTCCCGAAAGTAACATTTTGTACATGAATTCATGAGGAAAATAACGCTCTCCTTTATCATCAGCATCTTTCCATATTTTGTAGATGTGTTTTTGTAATCTACGGAAAGCTTCGTGTTCAGGAATACAAGTATCAGTCACACGGTTCAATCCTCTTTCTAATAAAGCCCATTCGTCTTCAGGCGTTAAATCACGGTAGTTAGGCACTCTTTCATAGTGAGAATGTGCTACCAGGTTCATGATGTCTTCTTCAAGGTTTGCACCTGTACAGGAGATAATCTGAACTTTATCCTGACGTATGATTTCGGCGAAGATTTTTCCAATTTCTGCTGTACTCATTGCTCCAGCCATACTTACCATCATTTTAGCACCATTGGCTAATTGTTGTTCGTAAGCTTTTGCGGCATCGACTAAAGATGCAGAATTGAAATGTAGATAATGCTTTTCAATAAACTGACTGATCGGTCCTTTACTCATTTTAAGGGTTTTAAATATTTTGTAAATTTATGTGTATTTGAATCTAAAACGGCTCAAATATAATGAAATTATAAATCTACTAATTGTGTGTTTTGTTAATTATTTTTTATTTGTAACCTAATATTTTTAATACATCTTCAGAGGTTTGTTGCTCCGAAAATACTTCTGTAGCCAAAATACCATTTTCGTCTCTATCTATTAGGATATGCTTAGGTTGCGGGATTAAGCAGTGATGCAATCCTCCGTATCCTCCAATGGTTTCCTGATAAGCACCAGTATTAAAAAATCCGATATAAAGTGGTTTTTCTTTGTTGTATTTTGGTAAATAAATGGCGTTCATGTTTTGCTCAGAGTTGTAGTAGTCATCGCTGTCACAAGTAAGGCCACCTAATAATACTCTTTCGTAGGTGTCGTTCCAACGGTTTACGGCTAACATGATAAAACGCTTATTTATAGCCCAGGTATCCGGTAAAGTAGTGATGAATGAAGAATCAATCATATTCCACTTTTCTCTGTCGTTTTGTTGTTTTTGATAAAGAACCTGATAAATTGCTCCGCCACTTTCACCTACAGTAAATGATCCAAATTCTGTAAAAATATGAGGGACATCTACTTCGGCTTCGTCACAGGCAATTTTAATCTGATTGATGATTTCGTCAATCATGTATTGATAATCGTATTCGAATGCCAAAGAGTTTTTTATTGGAAAACCTCCTCCGATATTCAAACCGTCCAGAGTAGGACATTCTCTTTTAAGAGCGATATATACTTTGATACACTTTACCAATTCGTTCCAGTAATAAGCGGTATCGTTGATTCCGGTATTGATAAAAAAGTGAAGCATTTTCAACTCCAATTTATCGTTTTCCTGGATTTGTTTTTTGTAAAAAGAAACAATGTTTTTGTAACCAATCCCTAATCTTGAAGTATAGAACTCGAATTTAGGTTCTTCCTCGGCAGCAATACGGATACCGATTTTGAATTTTCCTTTGATTTCCGATTGAAGTAAATCTAATTCTTCATAGTTGTCAATAATTGGAATAGTATTTTTATGTCCGTTATTGATTAAACGGGCAATATTTTCGATGTATTGATCTCTTTTGAAACCGTTACATAAAATATAAGTGCTTTTGTTGATTTTACCATTTTCTAAAAGGTTCTCAACAATATTAATGTCAAATGCAGATGAAGTTTCAACATGAATATTATTTTTGAAAGCTTCATTCATAACGAATTCAAAATGAGAACTTTTCGTGCAATAACAGTAATAGTATTTTCCCTCATATTTGTTTTTCTCCATCGCTTTACGAAACCAGCTTTTGGCTTTGTTGATGTTGTTAGAAATTTGAGGTAAATAAGTAAATTTTAAAGGAGTGCCATACTTTTCAACCAATTTCATCAAATCGATATTGTGAAAATGAAGATTGTCTTTGTTGAGTTTGAATTCTTCCTGAGGGAAATAGTATGTTTGATTGATTAGATCAGAATATTTTGTATTCATTTTGCTTTTAGAGTTTTGTGTGTTATAGATTAATTAAGATAAATTAAGCTATAATTCAAACCCTAATGTTTGCATATATAATTTGCAACTTTTCGTTTTCTGCTTTTAAGTATTGAAAAACATCAAAATTAAATGAACTTATAACCAAATTAAAACGCTTCAATATTCTTAAGAAAGAACTATTGTTAACGCTCTGGTCTGTGTTATAATTTCTTTGTTTTTGAACTTTTTTCATTGCGGCAAATGTAAAAAATAATATATAAGTGATGCAATCCTTTTTTATAAAAAAAATAGTTAAGATTTATAATCTTCAAAGGCTTCAAGAATTAATTCATTCTCAACAGCTTGATTGATTTTTATTTTTCCGATACCTTCGATTAATGCAAATTGAATACTTCCATATTCATTTTTTTTATCGTGAATTAACAACTCTAGGATAGGATCGATGTCTTCTTTTTCAAAAACAATATCTTCATAGATTGACTTAAGTACGTGCTTGATTTGAGTATATTCTTCTTTAGAAATTAATCCTTTGTGTAAAGAGATGTAGCTTTCAAGAATCATTCCCACAGCAATAGCTTCTCCGTGAAGTAAGGTTGTTTTAGTTTCGCTTTCAAGAAAATATCCTTCAATGGCATGACCTAAAGTATGTCCAAAATTCAAAGCTTTTCGAATGTTTTTCTCGGTTGGATCTTGCTTTACAATCTCATTTTTAATTTCGACTGATCTGTAGATTAATTGGTCAAGAGAGTCAAAATCAATTGTTGAAATATCCAGAAATTCTTCCCAGTATTTTTTATCGTAAATCAAACCGTGTTTCAACATTTCGGCAAGACCCGAACGCATTTCGTTTTGAGGAACGGTTTCTAGAAATTGTGTATCAATAAGAACCATGTTAGGCACATTGATAACACCTATCTGGTTTTTTAAATTTCCTAAATCTACTCCGTTTTTTCCACCTACCGAAGCATCAACCATAGAAAGCAAAGTCGTAGGAATGTGGATAAAATCAACACCACGTTTAAATGTTGATGCTACAAAACCACCAAGATCAGTAACAACTCCACCACCTAAATTAAGTACAAGACTTTTTCTGTCTCCTCCAAGTTCAGTAAGTATTTTCCAAATTTCAACACAGGTCTCAATATTCTTATTTTCTTCACCTGCTTCAAACTCGATAATTTCTACATTTAAATCAGTTTCAATATTAGGTAGTAATTTTGGTAAACAAAACTCATTTGTATTACTATCTACAATAATAAAGATGTTAGAATATTTGTTGTTACTTATATGAAGATTTAAAGCTTCGTATGCTTTTTCGTTAAAATAGATTGGGTAGTTATTGGCTTGAATTGTCTGCATTGTCATTAATTATTTTGAAATGCAAAATAAGGTAATTTCTAGTAATTAATGTCCATAACTCTGGCTATATTTGTTTTAAATAGCAAAAAAAATGAAAAAGATATTCGATAATACCCAAATCGCATTTGCTTTGAAAAGCAATAGCCAATTGAATGCGTCTTATTTTCTTTTTAAAATGATGGCTCTAAAACCATTGGTCAAAATAGGAACCAAAATTATCGGTTTGGCCTTGCGATTAAATTTACCTGTCGAAAATGTAATTCGAAAAACCATCTTTAATCAATTTTGCGGAGGAATAAATGAGGAAGATTGCCTTAAAGTGGTTGATATTCTTGATACTAAAGGCGTTTCGGCTGTTTTGGATTATGCTGTTGAAGGAAAAGCTAACGAAAGCGAGTTTGATAATGCGCTCCAAAAAGTGTTAAAAATCATTGAATTTGACAAAGAACGTCAGGCAATTCCTTTTAGTGTTTTTAAACCAACGAGTTTTGGACGGATTGATTTGTATGAAAAAATTGGAAATCAGGAAATTTTAACTGATTCAGAACAAGATGAATGGAATAGAGTAGTGGGGCGTTTTGATTGGGTTTGCAAAGAAGCTTATCAAAAAAATGTTTCTATTTTGATTGATGCCGAGGAAAGTTGGATGCAAACAGCCGCTGACAAATTGATTCTGGAAATGATGCACAAATACAATAAAGAAAAAACCATTGTTTTTAATACCCTGCAAATGTACCGTTGGGATCGAATGGATTATTTGAAGGAAATGCATCAAAAAGCTAAAGCAGAAGGATTTTTTATAGGAATTAAATTAGTTCGCGGTGCCTATATGGAAAAAGAAAATGAACGTGCCGAAGAAAACAATTATGCGTCGCCTATTTGTTCGACTAAGCAAAAAACAGATGAAAGTTATGACGCTGCTTTGCGTTTTATTACTGATAATTTAGATGTTTTTTCTCTTTTTGCAGGCACACACAACGAAACCAGTGCTTATTATTTGATGGAATTAATGCAGCAAAAAAATATTGCAACTAATAATGTCCGAATTTGGTTTGGGCAATTGTATGGCATGAGTGATACTATGAGTTTTAATTTGGCAGCAAATGGATATAATGTTGCTAAATACCTTCCTTTTGGACCAGTCAAAGAAGTGGTTCCTTATTTAATTCGTCGTGCCCAGGAAAATACTGCTGTTACCGGACAAACGAGCCGCGAGCTGGAAATGATTATTAAAGAACGAAATCGCAGAAAAAACACTCAGTCTTAGTTTAAAAATTTTGCTTTCAATTCAGGTGTAGGAATCATGCACAGGTCTTTTTTACCATACCATTTATAGCGGTTCTTAGCGATATAATCGTAAATAGAGTCGTTAATTTTCTTTGGAAAAACATTGAAAATTGCCAGAAATTCATAGAAACCGCCCAATTGAGATGCTATTTTAAAAGCCGCTTCTGATTTATGGTAATAAGCAATTCCGGGTTCGTACAAGATGATGCTATCGCTTATTTTTGGATCGACACCAATGTAACTACAAATTTCCTTTCCTAAATCAGACTGTAAAGCCACGAAACTAAATACATCTTTTTTATCGTGTTTAATGATAAACTGCACTGCCGAATCGCACAAATTGCAAACACCATCAAAGAGGATGGGTAGTTTTTGCATTTTTTGATCAGGTTACAGATTTGATTTTTGGTTTAGTTTGTCATTCCGACGAAGGAGGAATCTCATCTGGTAGCTCCACAATCCATTCATTTTTTTATTTAGTTTGAGGAATATCTAACGGAGTTTTCTCCTTTGTCGAAATGACAAAATTGAGAGAGTATTTTTGTATACTGCATTTACTTGTGTTAGTGTGATTGCTTCGTTCCTCGCAATGACTTTGGGGACTGCAAACTGATTACTTCTTAACCGCTTCCACCAAGTCTAATTCATCCAAACTCACTTTAGAAGTAAAAATACCATAATTAACAATTGCTTTGTTTTTTTCAATAGCATCAATACTTCCAACAGCTTTTCCGTCTTGCATGCGTACACGATCACCCACTTTTAGGATAGGTCTTGGTTTTTCAATAACAGGTTTAAGTTTTTTCTCTTTCTTTTCTTTTCTAATTTCCTCAACCTGAACTTTAACTTCTTCGATGACTTCTTTTTTCTTAGCCTCGATAGCTTTAGTTTCTTTTGGAGTGGCTTTTTTGCGTTTCGAATTTTCGATTTCAACTATTTTCAAAAACTCGCCAATCAACTCTTTTTTATTCTTATTGTTGAAATATTTCTCGGCAATATCTTCTATTTTTTGGCCAATATAAATTGTTTTCTGATTGCTGTCATACAATTCCTGATAGCTTTCCAGTTTTTGCTTAATTTTTACATTGATGTTTTCCATCTTTTTACCTTCTTCACGTGCTCTTATTTCTTCTTCTTTTAGGTTCTGAGAAGTTTTTTCGAGTTTAGAACGCTCTTTTTGTAAGGTTGCAATGGTTTTGTCAAAACGTACTTTGCCTACTTCGATTTTCTTTTTGGCGCGATTGATTAAGCCAAAGGGAATTCCGTTTTTCTGAGCAACTTCAAAGGTAAATGAACTTCCTGCCTGTCCTAAAGCCAATTTATACATGGGCTCCAATGATTTTTCATCAAACATCATGTTAGCATTGGTAGCAAAAGGCAGTTCGTTAGCTAGGATTTTTAAATTAGCGTAATGTGTTGTAATAATTCCAAAAGCTTCCCGATGGTAGAATTCTTCCAGGAAAATTTCAGCCAGCGCACCACCTAATTCTGGGTCAGAACCAGTACCAAATTCGTCAATCAGGAACATGGTTTTACGGTTACACTTCTTCAGGAAGTAGTTCATGTTCTTTAGTCGGTAACTGTAGGTGCTCAGATGATTTTCAATAGATTGATTATCTCCGATATCGGTCAGGATTCTGTCAAATAAAAAAGTTTCTGAACGTTCGTGAACCGGAATCAACATTCCTGATTGTAGCATTAATTGGAGTAATCCCACCGTTTTTAACGAAATGGTTTTTCCTCCTGCATTAGGTCCCGAAATGACAATAATCCGGTTTTCTTGCTGTAATTCTATTGTTTGTGGGTAAGTGACTTCCTTTTTTTGTTTGTTAGTCAAATATAAAATAGGATGGAAGGCGTCTCTAAAATACAAACGACGTTCCTCTGTTATGTTTGGCAAAATTCCGTTGATTCTTTCAGCATATTTTGCTTTGGCAGCAATTACATCAACATCACTTAAAAAGTCCTGATATTCTTTTAATAAAGGTAAAAATGGACGAATAGCATTCGATAATTGCTTTAAAATACGTGTGATTTCTTCTTTTTCTTCGTATTCTAAATTGCTTAATTCTCTTGAATATTTCAGCGTCATTTCAGGTTCGATATAAGCTATACTTCCTGTTTTCGAACTTCCTAAAATGGTTCCTCTTACTTTTCGACGATACATTGATAATACGGCTAAAACACGGCGGTTTTGCACAAAACTTTCCTTAATATCATCTAAATATCCTAAACCATTGTATTGAGTCAGAGCAACACCAAAACTCTGATTAACCTTGCCGCGAACCAAATTCATATTTCTACGGATATCTGACAAAACAGGAGAAGCATTGTCTTTTATTTCGCCATATTTATCGACAACAGTATCAATAAGAGTTACAATTTCTTTAGTGAGCTCAACGCGTGAAGCTCTGGCATTGATATTTGGATAGTAATCATCAAATTTTCTCATGAAATTCAATAAGAAATTTACCGTTGAAGAAAGCGTAGCAATTTTTCTAAAACTACCTACTTCAAGGAAACTGTCTTCAATTGCCAGGAATTTTATTTCGTGTGTTATCGCATCAAAACCATGATTAGGAATCGCATTATTATTTTGAAAAGAAGAAACATACTCAGAGGTTTGTAACAAAGCTTGCATCAGACTTTCTTTATCTCTAAAAGGAGTAATTTGGAGTGCTTTTTCTTTTCCAATTTCGGTATTGCATATCTCTGAAATGGTTTCGAGAATCGTTGGAAATTGTAGGTCTTGTAATGTTTTTTCGGTGATGGATATCATTCTTTGTGCGTGCTTCTTTTTATGCAAAAATAGGTAATAGTAGAGATTCTTTCACGAAGATTTTTAAAGATTTCGCTATGATTCATAAAGATTTACTTAATTGTAAAACTATCTTGGTGTGTCTTTGTGTTTACTCTGTGTATCTTTGCGGAACAAATTTAAAATAAAGATGCAAATTTCCTTAAATCCTGATTGGCAAACCATTTTATCTGAAGAATTACAAAAAACATATTTTAATGATTTATTGCAGGAGGTAGAAAAAGAATATCAGGAGTTTGTGTGTTTTCCACCAAAAGACTTGATTTTTTCGGCTTTTAATTATTGTGATTTATCTAATTTGAAAGTGGTCATTATTGGTCAGGATCCTTATCATGGCGATGGAGAAGCAAATGGTTTGTGTTTTTCGGTTAATGACGGGGTGAAAATTCCGCCTTCATTACGCAATATTTTTCGGGAGATAAATGAAGATTTGGATTCTATTTTTTTTCCGACAACTGGAAATTTAGAACATTGGGCCAAACAAGGCGTTTTATTGTTGAATGCGGCACTTACAGTCCGAAAAGACAAGCCTAATAGTCATAAACACTTAAAATGGAATTTGTTTACCGATGCGGTGATTCAGAAAATTTCAGAAAAAAAAGAGCATGTCGTATTTTTACTTTGGGGCTCATTTGCACAAAAAAAAGGAAGCAAAATAGATAGAAACAAACACTTGGTTTTAGAATCAGGACATCCGTCGCCTATGAGTGCTAATCAGGGGAAATGGTTTGGGAACAAGCATTTTAGCCAAACCAATCAATATTTGAAAGCGAATAATAAATCAGAAATTGATTGGATTTTATAGTTTTTAAAGCCTGTTTAAAATTGTTAATTGAATTTTAGAGAATGAAAAACGGGTTGCATTTGTTCTTTTATTGTTTGTTGGTCATTTGCTAAATAAAAATAATAGGCATCTGCAACATCATCTTTGTGTATGGCTACCATTACACAGTATTTATAGTCTTGTCCAAATTCCTTTCCAGCTTCAACCATTGTCATCGCTCCCCAATCAGCATTAAATTCAGCTTTAATTGCTTCTGGCGGGAAGATAGAAGAGCCTTTAAGTATTTTACCTCCAGAAATATTGAAAGCAATTGCAACGAAAGAACCCTGATAAAGTTTATTTGGGCTCCTGTTTATTTCGCCAGGTTGTTTATTTTTTTCTTTTTCATTATAGTCTTTTAACCTATCTACTAATGGATGTAGCGCAAATCTAACTTCAAAGTCTTTTTCTACATGTTTGATAGCATAATCATAATTCATTTGATTGTTAGAGATAATTGGTACTTCTTTAAAGTTTTTAGGAGTTTCAAAGTTCATCTTAGCTTTGAGTAATTTTTCTTGAAATTCAGAAGGTAGTTTTTGGGTTGTGAATGAAGTAAGAAGAAGTAGAAAAAATCCTATTGTTAATAATGTAATTTTTTTCATGATCAATTTATTAAGGTTGGTTAGTTGGTTTATAAATACTTGGTATTCCCAGTAGAGGTTTTGAAATATTTTCTCAAATATAAAATAAATTATTTGTTTTTGTAGGTTATTTACTTGTTTTATTATTTTGTTGAGATGTTATAAAAAAGAAAGCCATTTAAATTTCAAAAAGAAATTCAAATGGCTTTTTATGATATTAAGAAGCTAAAATTATTTTTTTATAATATTCTCTAAAGTAGCTTTATTCTCTTCGTTTTTTACAGTCAGAATTATTTCGATATTTTTAGCTGTTTTTCCTTCAATTACGTAAAGTTTTGCTTTTTTACCAAAATCAGTATCACTTTTATCAAAATCAACATCGCCAAATTCTAATGTTTTCCTAACATCGGAGGTGTCAACCCATTTTTCTGCCAAAGCCTGAGATGCTTTTGCAGAATATTCAAAAGGTTTGTTTCTTATGTCGTTTAAAACCCTGGCATTGGGAAAATAATTACAGCGGGTATCTTTTCCACTAAAAACAAGAGCTACAAAAAAGCAGCCTATTACTAAGCCTATAAGATAATAGGCAAAACGTTGTACAAACTTCATGAATTTATTTTTTGGGCAAAGGTAATTGAAAGTTTACTTAAAACACAATTAAATTGATGTCGTTGTTAGGTAAATCAAACCAGTCACCAATAGCTCTGTTGGTAAGAATTCCATGGTAAGTATAAATACCATTTTTCAAGCCTTTGTCACAACGAATAGCACTTTCGAGTCCGCCATCTTCAGCAATTTTCAATAAATAAGGTGTGATAATATTGCTAATAGAAAGCGAGGCTGTCTTAGAATAGCGGGAAGGGATATTAGGAACACAATAATGTAGGATATTACTTTTTATAAACGTTGGTTTTTCGTGCGTAGTGACCTCAGAAGTCTCAAAACAACCACCGGTATCAATGCTTACGTCCACAATTACAGCTCCTTTTTTCATGTGTTCCACCATAGTTTCGGTAACCACTACCGGGCAACGTTCCAGACCGCGTATGGCCCCAATGGCAACATCACAACGTCTCAGCGCCTTCATTAAAGCTTTAGGTTGTATCGTCGAAGTAAAAATGCGTTGATTTAAACTATTTTGTAGTCGTCTTAATTTGGTAATTGAATTATCAAAAACTTTGATATTAGCACCTAAACCAATAGCGGTTCTTGCCGCAAATTCTCCTGCCGTTCCAGCACCAATAATAACAACTTCGGTAGGAGGAACTCCGGTAATATTACCAAAAAGGAGTCCTTTTCCATGAGAATTAGCAATCATTAACTCGGCAGCAATCAATATAGAAGCCGTGCCTGCAATCTCACTTAAAGATTTGACAATAGGGTAAGTATCATCGACATCTTTAATGTATTCAAAAGCAAGTGCAGTAATTTTCTTTTTAGTTAAAGCTTCGAAATATTCTTTTTTTTTGGTTTTTAATTGGATTGCCGAAATAAGTATCGCCTGATTGTTCATCATTTTGATTTCGGCAACTGTAGGAGGTTCTACCTTTAAAATTATTGGACAACCGAAGACTTTTTGGGTGTCTTTAGTCATTTCAGCACCTATTTCAGAATATTCTCTGTCTGAGTAACTGGCGCTTTCCCCGGCACCCGATTCAATCATCACTCGATGTCCATGACATATTAACGAACTGACTGCATCTGGTGTTAGACAAATGCGACGTTCTTGATAGCTAGTTTCTTTAGGAATACCAATAAATAGTTCGCCCTTTTTTTTAGCTACTTCCAGCTTCTCTTCTTGAGGTAATAACTGTTGTTTTGTGAATGGAGTTATTGATATTGACATCGTTTTTGGTACAATTAAAAAGTAAAATTACACAAAAAGATTAAAAAAATAAGCTTTCTTTTTTGATAAAAATACAATTGAGTTTAATTATTAACATTAAGTTGTATTTTTCAAGTTTTTATAGAAATAATTTAGAAGTATTTTCGGAATTCACTCTCAAAAACAAAACTATAAAACACTGAAAATCAACTAATAATATTTATTTTTTTTAAGTAATCTAGTTCAATTTCAAAAAACGTTTTCCATCAGGAAGTGCTTCAATGGTAATTGTCGAATGTGTTTCAGGAATAAGATTAGCAATATTTTCGGCCCATTCGATAAAACACCAATTTCCGGAATACAAATAATCATCCACGCCCATATCTAAAGCTTCTGTTTCATTCTTCAAACGATAAAAATCAAAATGGTAAACAACTTGATTGTCTGATGTTTCGTATTCATTAACTAAAGAGAAACTAGGGCTACTTGTAGCTGCTGTTACCCCCAGAGTTTTACATAATTGCTTGATAAAAGTAGTTTTTCCGGCACCCATTTCACCGTTAAAAAGCAAAATCTTATTCGGTTGAGCCGCTACAATCAATTCGGCAACATTGCCTATTTCGTCTAATGAAAAAGTGATTTCCATATTCTTAGTTTATTAGTACCTAGTCCTTAGTCCCTAGTTTTTAGCATAGATGCTAAGGGACTTGGGACTAAGAACTAAATCACTATTTAGGATTAAATATCAAACATGGAATAATCATTTCTTCGAGAGAAATTCCGCCATGCTGATAGGTATTTTTATAATAACTCACATAATGATTGTAATTATTGACATAAGCCAAAAACAAATCATTTTTTGCAAAAATATAAGAACTACTCATATTAATAGCAGGTAAGCCAATTTTTTTTGGGTCTTTTACTGCATAAACATCTTTGCTTTCATAGGTAAGACTGCGACCGGTTTTGTAACGCAAATTCAAACTGGTGTTTTTATCACCTACTACTTTTGATGGATTTTTGACGTTGATGGTTCCGTGATCGGTAGTTAGAATCAATTTGAAACCCAGTTTTTGTGCCTGCTGAATAATCTCTAACAATGGCGAATTCTTGAACCAACTCAAGGTTAGCGAACGATAAGCCTTGTCGTCAGGAGCGAGTTCTTTTACCACATCCATTTCAGTTTTTGCGTGCGAAAGCATATCTACAAAATTATAGACTACAGCAACTAAATCGTTGTCTTTTAAGGCCCTGAAATTCTCAAGGAGTTTTTTGCCCGAAGCCATATTGGTAATCTTGAAATAATCCGATTTAATATTCAAACTCAAACGCTTTAATTGAGCTTCAAGAAATTCGGCTTCAAATAAGTTTTTTCCGCCTTCATCAGGATCGTTTTTCCAAAGATCAGGATGTTTTTTCTCCATTTCTACCGGCAATAAACCTGAGAAAATAGCATTTCTGGCATATTGGGTTGCGGTAGGTAAAATAGAGTAGTAGGGCACTTCTTTTTCCAGTTTGTAATAATCAGACACCACGCTTTCAAAGGATTTCCATTGGTCGTAACGCAAATTATCAATGACCACAAACAATACAGGTCTTTCTTTTTTCTTAAGTTCAGGAACCACTAATTCCTTGAATAGAGTGTGTGACTGAATGGGTTTATCGGCTTTAGGCTCAAACCAATCTTCGTAATTACGCTCAATAAATTTCCCAAATTGCGAGTTGGCTTCTACTTTTTGAGATTCCAGGATTTCAATCATACCCTGATCGTTGATATCTTCTAGTTGTAGTTCCCAAAACAATAGTTTTTTATACAATTCGATCCAATCTTCGTAGCTGTTTACCATGCCCATTTCCATCGCAATTTTTCGGAATTCCTTTTGGTAATCCAAAGTGGTCTTTTGAGAAATCAGCTTCGAATTGTCCAAATTTTTCTTTAAACTCAGTAAAATTTGGTTTGGATTCACGGGTTTAATAAGGTAATCGGCAATTTTAGCGCCAATGGCTTCCTCCATGATGTATTCTTCCTCACTTTTGGTAATCATAATCATCGGAATAGCGCTCTTTTTCTCTTTCATCTCCGAAAGGGTTTCCAAGCCGCTCATTCCGGGCATATTTTCGTCTAAGAAAACAATATCAAAGTTCTCGTTTTCAAATATTTCAATAGCGTCAAGCCCATTATTACAGGTAGTAACTTCGTAATTTTTTTTCTCTAAAAAAAGGATGTGTGGTTTTAGATAATCAATCTCATCGTCAACCCAAAGTATTTTTATCTTGTCCATATTTATATAAATAGTAATCGAATGAATAGTCTATTGGAACGTTAAAAACTCCAGTTCATTGTGCAAATTACAGTTTTTATATACTCCAAGTTCCTAATATTATGATAAAATTTCTTTCTTCTGTTTTTGATAAAAAGTCCTTGGTGCTTAGTAATTAGTCCTTAGTTGTATTGAACGAGTACGTAGTATTCAGAAAGCAGAAGGCAGTTTGCAGAAAGAATATAGAAATTAGATAACAGAATATAGAAAAACAGAGAGCTAATAATTAATTTTAGTATTATTGATAACTCTTATGTTTTGTATTTACGAAATTATCCTACATTTACTTATTGAAATTTAAATAAAAAACATGAAAAAAATAGTAGTTATAACTGTATTTATTATTACGAATTCTTTGTTTGCTCAAGAAAATAAAGCTTTTCATCCTGAGTTGTTTAATCAGAAAGTAATAACTAAAATAGCCACGCTTGAGAAAACACATCCAGTATCTTTTTTTGAAGAAGCACGGAAATATTATAAAAATGGCAATGTAAATGAATCGGCTTTATTGTTTTATGTTGGTCAGTTAAGATATAGGTATTACATTTTAGCTCATCCAGATACAAAACCAGATGGAGATAAAGCAATATTTGCTTCTTTAACTAACGTTTTAGGGCAAGAAATAAATTATAAATTAGGCGAAAATATAGAAAACTATATTAAAATTGTTGAAGCAACTATTGATTATAGTAAGCAAAGTGATTATCAATTTTATTCTATAAAAGAGAGTCCTGAAAATTATGAAAAGGTAATTAACGGATTAATAGGTTTGAAAAATCATCTCGTTGCGAATAAAGAACAATTTATAGCAAAGAGAAAAGAAAACGCCAAGAAATAAATTATGAAATACGTACTAATTATACATGAAGTTGCTGATTATAGTGCTTGGAAAAAAGTATTTGATTCTGCTTCAAAAATAAGGAAAGAGGCAGGTGAATTGTCCTATCAAGTTTTAAATTACGAGAAGGATTCTAATAAAATTGTACATTTTTCTAAATGGACTTCACATCAAGATGCGAAGAACTTTTTTGAGTCTCCTAAACTAGTGCAAATTAGAGAAGAAGCAGGAGTTAAGTCACCTGATTTTATTTATCTCGACGAACTTGAAGTTGGCGTTTTATAAAAATTCCTTTCAAATTTTTCAAGCTGATGAAAAAAAAAAAAAAAATAAACACCAAACCTAATAAAAAATGAAACCTAGAATCACCACACTTACAGAGAAAAAGCTAATTGGTTGTAAGCAAAACATGAATTATGCGGCTTACAATCCTGTTTTGTTATGGCAAAGTTTTATGCCTATAAAAAAGGAAATTACAAATACAGTAAGTACTGATTTGTTTTCGGTACAGCAATTTCCGGAAGGTTTTTGGAATAAATTTAACCCTGAAACTGCGTTTGAAAAATGGGCAGCGGTTGAAGTGACTGATTTTGACAGTATTCCTGCAAATATGAATTCTTTAGTGATTCCGGGTGGTTGGTATGCCGTTTTTGATTATAAAGGTGATGGGAGTGATGCCCCGGCCTTTTTTGAATCTATTTTTGGCACCTGGTTTCCTAATTCGGCTTACATTGTGGATGATAGACCACATTTTGAAATTTTAGGTAGTAAATACAAGAAAGGTGATCCTAATTCGGAAGAGGAAATCTGGATTCCTGTTAGACTGAAATAATCTTCTATTTTTTTAGAATACAGATTAAAGAAATTTTTAAAAATTAAAACGGATTTCTTCAATCTGTGTTCAAAATTTAATATTACTTTTTTAAAAGAATAGTTTATTTTGGCTTCTAAATTAAGTATGAAAAATAGCAGTCATAATGAATGAAAAAGAACGTTTAAAAGAACTTGCCCAACTTTTTCTAAAATTAGGAATTATCGGATTTGGCGGCCCTGCGGTACATTTAGCGATGATGCAAAACGAAGTGGTCGTAAAACGAAAATGGCTCGACGAACAGCATTTTCTGGATTTATTAGGGGCTACTTACTTAATTCCGGGACCTAACAGCACCGAAATGGCGATTCACATTGGCCATGAAAGAGCAGGAGTGAAGGGCTTAATAGTGGCTGGACTTTGTTTTATTCTGCCCGCGGTAATCTTGACCGGATTTTTTGCCTGGCTTTATAAAGAATACGGGCAATTACCAGAAATGCAACCCTTTTTATACGGTATTAAACCTGCAATTATTGCCATTATTCTGGGAGCGATTTTACCATTGGCAAAAAAATCCTGTAAAACCATTTCATTAGGAATTATTGGTGTTATAGTTTTAGCACTTTCATTATTGCATTTTAACGAAATCGCCTTGCTTTTTGGAGCCGGATTTTTATCCTTATTTTGGTTTTCCATAAAAAGCAGAAGTTTGATAAAAAGCAATTGGATTCCGCTTGGTCTTTTGCCTGTTTCTAAAACTACTTTGGTAGCAGCCAGTAATTGGAATTTATTTTTGATATTCTTTAAAATAGGAGCTATTTTGTATGGAAGTGGCTATGTTTTATTTGCTTTTTTGGATGCCGAATTGGTCGCCAAAGGTTTGCTTAGCCGCACCGAATTGATTGATGCCATTGCTGTGGGACAATTTACTCCGGGACCGGTTTTTTCATCGGTGACTTTTGTGGGTTATCAAATCAATGGGATTTCGGGAGCTATGGTGGCTACTTTGGCGGTATTTTTACCTTCTTTTATTTTTGTAGGCTTGCTGAATCCTTTGGTTAACAAAATGAGAAATTTGAAACTTTTTTCGGTATTTCTAGATGCGGTTAATGTGTCTTCAGTTGCTATAATTATTTCGATTTGTATCCAAATGGGAAGAGATACCATCACTGATTGGCGTACTGTTTTTATTGCGCTGGTGAGTGTTTTTATCGCTTTTAATTATAAAAAAGTAAATAGTGCTTTTATTGTTATTGGTGGGGCTTTTTTAGGTTATTTGCTAACATTCATTTGATTTGTTTTATAAAGTATAAACCGATTAAATTGTATTATTTGCTTTCTTATGAAATAGATTATGTTTACTTTTATATAATTGACTTGTAGTTAGTTGTGTAGTTCTAAATTTAAAATATTTCAAAATGGAAAATCAAACAAATCAGCCATCTCCGGCAAGTATTATGCAAATTGGTTCTGGATTTTGGGCTTCAAAAATTTTACTCTCAGCAGTAAAATTTGAATTATTTACTCATTTGGCTAAAGAAGGAAGTTTGTCAGCTAAGGAAATTAAAAGCCTGCTGAAATTGAATTGCACCGATAGGCATTTATTTGATTTTTTAGATGCCTTATTTAGCTTTGGCTTTTTGAAACGCGATGGACTATTGGAAACTGCAAAATATTCTAATAGTCTGGATACGGAACTGTTTTTAGATAAAGCTAAGACAACTTATGTAGGCGGAATGCTGGAGATGATGAACGATCGTCTTTATGGTTTTTGGGGCAATCTGGAAGACGGTTTAAAAACAGGATTGGTTCAAAATGAGTCCAAAAATGGAAATGAGCCTATTTTTGTGAATTTATATAAAGATCCCGAATTGTTAAAAGGTTTTGTCAATGCTATGACGGGAATCCAAATTGGGAATTTTATGGCTTTGGCACAAAAGTTTGATTTTTCGAAACACAAAACTTTCTTAGATGTAGGAGGTTCTGCAGGGATTTTGTCTACGATGGTTGCAAAACACAATTCGAATATGAGTTGTACTACTTTTGATTTACCGGCAGTAGAAGCTATGGCAAAGGAGACCATTCAAAAATTTGAAGTTTCGAATCAGGTAAAAGCCGTTAGTGGAGATTTTTTTGCCGATTCTTTTCCTAAAGCGGATGTGGTGACTATGGGGAATATTTTACATGATTGGAATGAAGAAAATAAATTAATGTTGATGCAAAAAGCTTATGATGCCCTACCTGATGGTGGCGTTTTCATTGCTATTGAATCAGTAATTGACAACGAAAGAAAACAAAATTCTTTTGGCTTAATGATGAGTTTAAACATGTTGATTGAAACAGGAGATGGTTTTGATTATACATTTGATGATTTTAATAAATGGGCCACGCAAATAGGTTTTAAATCAACTTCATTATTAGCTTTGACGGGTCCAACAAGTGCTGCAATTGCTTATAAATAATTTGAAAAATAATCACAAAAAAGCCATTAAGTTCAGTACTTAATGGCTTTTTGAATATATAACCTAATTTAATTCCGGTATAAGAATTAAGCTTATTGCCAGCCACCACCTAAGGCTCTGTATAATTGAATAATGGCTTTGTATTGTTGGTATTTGTTATCTACCAAATTTAATTGGGCGTTCAAAGCATCATTTTTAGAAGTCAAAACCTCTAAATAATTGGCTAGTCCATAGGTCAATAATTCATCTGAAAAACTAGCGGCTTTTTTAAGTGCATCTACTTGTTTCTCACGAACCGTGATTTTGTAAGTTTCGTTGTTGTATTGAGCTAATGCATCCGAAACTTCTTTTCCTGCTGTTAAAAGCGATTGCTCAAATTGCAAATAGGCTTTTTCCTGATTGGCTTTTGCAATTTCATATTTGGTTTTAAGCTGTCTTTGATTGAAAATAGGCTGTGTCAAACCCGTTACAATATTAGCAAAAATAGAATTGGCACTGAACCATTCTTTTAAATCAATGCTTTGCAGTCCGCTGGTAGCCGTAATTTTAAACGATGGGTAAAAACTACTTTTAGCAACATTAGTCATCTCAAAATTGTTAATCAAATTGTATTCGGCAGCAATAACATCAGGTCTGTTGTGAAGCAAACTTGCAGGAACTCCCAACGTAATGGTAGGTTGTAATTTTTGAGCCTCAAAACTGCTGCGTTCAATTTTTGCTGGCGCCTGACCTAAAAGAACACTCAGGGTATTTTCCAATAAAATTCGGTTGTTTTTCAAATCGGCAATAATCAATTCGGTAGTATATTTTTGTGCCTCAGTTTGTTTTACACCAACTTCGGTTACCGTTCCTGATTTTTTCAAGGCTTTGATGGTTTCGATACTTTTGTTTCTATTGATTAAAGTTTCTTCCGCTACTTTAATTTGCTCATCTACAGCTAATAATTGGTAATAAGTTGATGCAATACTGGCAATCAATTGTGTTTTGATAGCTTGATTGGCAGCATTGGTTTGTAAATAAGCCGCTTTAGTACCGCGTTTGTTACTTCGAATTTTACCCCAAATATCCGCTTCCCAACTTAAAGTTCCAGTCAATTGATACTGATTAGTACTTCTGTTTTGAACAATAGAACCCATTTGGCTGTTCTGGGATAATTCCTGATGCGTCCAGTCGGCGGTGGCTGTCAGAGTAGGGAAGTAGCCTGCTTTTCCCTGCAACATAGTGGCTTGTGCAGCGGCTAAATTTTGCATGGCAATGCGAACATCATAATTACTTTCCAATCCTTTTTTGATATAGCCTTGTAAAATTGGATCGGTAAAAATCTTGTCCCAACTTACATTCGCCAAAGAAAGAGTATCTGTCGATGCTTTTTCGGAGCGGTAT
This sequence comes from Flavobacterium sufflavum, assembly GCF_004016525.1. Lineage (GTDB taxonomy): Bacteria > Bacteroidota > Bacteroidia > Flavobacteriales > Flavobacteriaceae > Flavobacterium > Flavobacterium sufflavum. The sequence continues at coordinate 75,277 of NZ_SACJ01000012.1, read as the reverse complement.
AAATTTTCTGTTTTTACATCCGGACGCTTGTAATCTTTGGCTATAAAACACGATTGCAATAGGATTGCTGTTATTGCCAATAAGGCAATTTTATATCTTTTATTTTTCATTTTCTTCTTCTAAAGATTGAACATCTGACTCATCAATTGGAGTAGGTAGTGGTTTTGTCGAAATTTTTTCCTGTAAATTTTGGAAAACAATAAACAATACCGGAATTATAAAAACTCCTAAAACAGTACCAATTAACATACCTCCAATAGCTCCTGTTCCAATGGCTTTGTTTCCTACAGCTCCAGCACCTTTGGCTAACATTAATGGTAATAATCCTAAGATAAATGCAAAAGAGGTCATCAAAATAGGTCGTAAACGAGCTACCGCTCCCTGCATGGCTGCCTGAGTAACACTATAACCTTTTCTTCTGGCATCGGCGGAGAATTCCACTATCAAAATGGCATTCTTTGCTAATAATCCAATAAGCATGATTAAAGTGATTTGGAGGTAAATATTATTACTTACTCCTAATAGATAAGCAAAAATATAAGAACCTGCTAACCCAATTGGCAATGAAAACAATACAGCGAAAGGTAAAATGTAACTTTCGTATTGGGCTGCCAATAAGAAATAAACAAATACTAAACACAATAAGAAAATAAACACGGTTTGTCCGCCGGCATTAATTTCCTCACGGGTCATTCCCGAAAATTCATAACCATAGCCTAATGGTAGTTTTTGGCTGGCAACTTCCTGAACGGCTTTAATGGCGTCACCTGAGCTATATCCGTCTTTTGGAGCTCCCGTAATCTTAACGGAAGTAAATAAGTTAAAGCGTTCAATTGCTTGTGGTCCAAATACTTTTTCCAGTTTTACAAATTGTGAAATAGGAGCCATTTGACCACTATTATTTCGAACCAATACATTATTCAAGGATTCAGGATCACTTCTGAATTGTGGTTCCGATTGATAAACCACACGGAATTGTTTCCCGAATTTATTGAAGTTTGAAGCATAAACCCCTCCATAATACCCTTGCATGGTTCCTAAAATATCAGTAACCGTAAGTCCTGCTTTTTTAATAGCAGCTACGTTTAAATCAATTCGATATTGAGGATAATTTGCAGAAAATGAAGTTGCTGCATATTTAATTTCAGGACGACTGTTTAAAGCCTCCAGGAACTGGTTATTCACTTTACTTAATTCTTGAACTGTTCCTCCTTTTTGATCCTGTAATTGCATTTCAAAACCATTGGAATAACCAAAACCAACTAAGGTAGGGCGTGCAAAAAACAATACTTTAGCATCTTTTACAGTAGCGGCGCGTTTGAATAATTCCTGAATGATAGCGTTAACTTCCTGATTGGCTTCTTTACGTTCAGCCCAAGGTTTTAATTTTACGATTACCATTCCGTAGTTACTACCGGTACCACTAATCAAACTACGACCGGAAATACGAAGTACTTCTTGAATTTCAGGAAGGTCTTTTACTTGATTTTCGATTTGGATTAATACCTCTTCCGTTCTTTTTAATGAAGTTCCAGGTGCCAATGAAACATCCGAAAGAATGGCTCCTGTGTCTTCACTGGGAACAAAAGCTTTTGGAGTAATATTGGTTAATAAAATAAATAATCCGGCAAAAAGAGCAATTCCTGCAAAAGCCAACCATCTTCGCTTGATAAAAAACTCAACCGATTTCTTGTATTTTTTAGTTGTGGTTTCAAATCCTGCATTAAAAGCAGCGTAAAAACGTTCTAAAAATCCTTTTTTCTTATTTGTCCCATGCTCTTTTAAGAAAATAGCACACAAGGCTGGTGAAAGTGTCAAGGCATTAATTGCTGACAATACAATAGAAATGGCTAATGTCAATCCAAATTGTTTGTAGAAAACTCCTGCCGAACCACTAATAAACGAAACCGGAATAAATACCGCCGACATTACCAGGGTGATAGAAATAATTGCACTACTGATATCGTTCATGGCACTATGTGCCGCTTTTTTAGGATCATGTTCCCCGGCTTCCATTTTGGCATGAACTGCTTCCACAACCACAATGGCATCATCAACTACAATTCCAACAGCAAGTACCAATGCAAATAAGGTCAATAAGTTAATAGTAAAACCAAATAAACTTAGGAAAAAGAAAGTTCCTACGATAGCGACAGGCACTGAGATAGCCGGAATAAGTGTAGATCTCCAATCCTGTAAAAAGATGAAAACCACAACGAAAACCAGTAAGAATGCTTCAATTAAGGTGTGAATTACTTTAGAAATTGATTCTTCCAGAAAATCATTAGCATTAATTAAGGTAGTGTATTTTACTCCTTTAGGAAAATTAACCTCCGATTGGTCCATTACTTTCAAAGAGCCTTCAATTACTTCCTGAGCATTTGAACCCGCTGTTTGCGCAATGGCAATAGCAACAGATTGGTTCCCATTTGTAAATGATTTACTTGCATAATTGACCGCTCCAAGCTCAATTCGGGCTACATCACCTAATTTTAGCACTTCGCCGTTTGGGGTTGAACGAACGATAATTTCTTCAAATTCTTTCGTGCTTTGTAAACGTCCTTTGTATTTTAAGGTATATTGAAAAGACTGGTCACTGCTTTCACCCAATTGTCCTGGTGCTGCCTCAATATTTTGTTCGGCAAGTAAGGCTGTAATATCTGAAGGTACCAAACCATAAGCTCCCATGACATCCGGTTTCAACCAAATACGCATAGAATAATCCCTTTGACCAAATATCATAGCGTCACCAACACCGGCTACACGCTTAATTTTTGGTAAAATATTAATATTGGCATAGTTTTGAAGAAACGTAATATCATAATCCGGATTTTTACTATACAAGGATAAAATCAAGATGTTATCACTTTGTTTTTTTGATGTGGTAACTCCGGCTTTGGTAACTTCCTGTGGTAATAATGAGGTGGCACGTGCGACACGGTTTTGTACATTCACGGCAGCTAAATCAGGATTGGTTCCTAATTTAAAATAAATGTTTATCGATGCTGAACCATCATTGTTTGAGGTTGAAGTCATGTAAGTCATGTCTTCCACACCGTTAATTTGCTCTTCCAAAGGAATTACTACCGAGTTCATCACTACCTCGGCACTGGCTCCCTGATAATTAGCAGAAACGGTTACTGTAGGAGGCGCTATTTCGGGATATTGCGAAACGGGAAGTGCAACTAACCCTAATATACCCAATATGACAATGATAATAGAAATTACCGTTGACAAAACGGGTCTGTCAATGAATTTTGAAAACATAAGCTATTATTTGTTCAGTTGTTAGTTAATTTGTTTCTTTTCAGGTTTAATAATACTAGCATAATCAACCAGTTCCGGCTTTATAGCTGTTCCTTCAGAGATTATCCCCACACCTTCAATAAGAATTTTATCTTTTACGTTTAATCCTTTATCCACCACAAAAAATTGTCCTCCCGGTACAGCTCGCACTTCAACAGGAACAGCTTTTACCTTATTGTCTTTATCTACAATAAGTACAATACGCTTATCCTGCATCTCTAAAGTGGCATTTTGAGGAACTAAGATAACATCGCTTAAATGGGTTGGAATCTGAATGCTTCCGCTTCCTCCGGAACGTAATATTTTATTGGCATTTGGAAAACTGGCTCTTACATTAAAAGAACCGGTTTGTGTATTGGCCTGTCCGCTAAAAGTTTCAATTTTTCCTTTTTGTTCATATTCCATTCCATTACTTAAGATTAAGTTGACACCAGGCATTTTAGCAATTTTTTCCTGAAATGTTTTCCCTTCGGCATTCATTGTAATATCCAGCTGTTGTTTTTCATTCATTGAAAAATAAGCATAAATAGTACTCACATCTGAAATACGGGTCAAAGGTTCGGCTGTCTGGCTGCTTACATAACTTCCTAGTCTTAATGGCAAAGTCCCAACAATTCCGTTTACAGGGCTTTTGATAGATGCATAATTTATTTTCTCAACAATACTTTGGTAAGTACTTTTGGCACTTGCCAAATTAGCTTTAGCCGTTTCTAATTGTACATCACTAATGATATTACGCTCTACTAATGGCTTCAAACGATTTACCTCCACTTGGGCGGCGGCTACTTTGGCTTTTGCTGCAGCAGCTTCCTGGTTTGCCGTTTGTGTCTCTAATTTAAAAAGCAGTTGTCCTTTTTTTACTTCCTGACCTTCCTGAACATATATTTTTTCAATATATCCATCCACTTTTGCACGAATATCGATATCTGTAATTCCTTCTAAAGTAGCAGGATATTCAGCCAATAAAGTGGTATTGGATTTTGTTATTTCAACCACCTTGTAAGGCATTACAGGAGGAGCTGCCTGTTCTTCTTTTTTTCCACAAGCTACTAATAGTACTAAACTTATAATGGTTAATGAAAGTTTTTTCATTGTGATGGATTATTTATTGTTATTATTATTGATTTCTATTTGTTTAAACTCGTTGGTTGTCTTGGTAAACACTTTTCCAACTTCGATAAGGTGAGTTCTGTAAGCTTTTACATTTTCTAAATTGCATTTTTCTTCAGGGCAAGAGGCCGTTGCTTCCCGGTAATCAATCATTCGATCAATAATGACCATTTCAGAATCAATTAATTTATGAAAATTGGCTAATCGTTCACTTAAATTAGCTGGTTTGAAATATTTTTTTCGATCTCCAGCTTTGGTAAAATATGATATTTTGTCCATTTTTAAGAGTAAGTTCAAATTGGTAGAAATAGAACTTTTGCTGGCACTTAATTTTTCGACTAAAGATTCAAATGTCAATCCTGTCTTACATCCGTCAATTATTAGTGTACCTAAAATTCTTGCCGCTAGAGGAGGAATATTGTATAGTTTCTCAAAATGATTTCCGTACAATTCAATGATTTCTTCTCTTTCTGTATTAAAATCCATGATATTTTTTTGCAAATTTACAATTGGTTCGGTGATTACCGAACTAACCGAACTTAATTTTATGTTAATTTTTTTAACAAGCTGTTTTTATTGAATTTACAATAGAGCTAAAATGTTTTATTGTAAAATCTAAAGCAACTATCAAATAGTTCATTTTAATTAAAAGTTAGTTCCTAAAAAAATGCTTAATATTGATAACACCTTTAACAAACCAAAAATATTTAACCATGAAATATAAATTTTTACAGCAGTCTTTTTTAATGATAGCCTTATTTTCTGCTACTGTAGCTGTGGCACAACATAAATTTGTGAACACACCGCCGGAAGTTTCCCCAATGCCAATGAAACCTGAAATGACTGAAATTTGGGAACCGGAAGTAAAAATAATTACGCCTGCTAAAACCCTTGGCAATGCACCTTCGGATGCGATTATTTTATTTGACGGTAAAAATTTAAATCAATGGGTGAGCAAAAAAGATGTCAACAAACCTGCAGCATGGAAAATTGTTGACGGAGACTACATGGAAGTTGTTCCTGGTTCAGGTGGAATCCAAACTAAAATGGCTTTTGGAGATTGTCAGTTGCACTTGGAATGGAGTACACCGGATGAAGTTTTAGATAGAGGGCAGGCTAGAGGGAACAGTGGTGTGTTTTTCCAAAACAGATATGAATTACAAATATTAGATTCTTATAATAATAGAACTTACAGTAATGGTCAGGCGGGAAGTATTTATAAAGATCATCCACCATTGGTAAATGCAGTGAAAACGCCATTAGAATGGAATATTTATGATGTGATTTATACTGCGCCACGATTCAAATCAGATGGTAAAATTGATAATCCAGCCAGAATTACAGTACTTTTAAATGGTGTTTTGATACAAAATAATGTAACAATAAATGGCTTGACACTTTATATAGGTTTGCATAATTATCCGGCGTCTCATAGTGATGATGTCATCTCGCTTCAAGATCATGATTCTAAAAATCAATTCAGAAACATTTGGATTAGAAAGCTCTAAAAAAAGATGTAAAAGGAGTGGTGGAAATACTCCTTTTTGTTTAAGAGTGGCAAACCTCAATTAGTAATTTTTCTGTTTTTAAAATCTAATTTACTTATATTTGTCAACCTAAAATTCAAGTTGTAGTGAGTCAAATCAATAAACTAAAAATCTTCAACGACCCTATTTACGGGTTCATTACCATACCTAACGCCTTAATATACGACTTAATACAGCATCCTTATTTTCAACGTTTGCGTCGAATTACGCAAATGGGTTTATCATATTTAGTCTATCCGGGAGCGAATCATACTCGTTTTCATCATGCTTTGGGCTGTATGCATTTGATGCAAAAAGCGGTGGATGTCTTGCGTTTTAAGGAAGTTTCTATTTCAGAAGAAGAAGAAAACGCACTTTATATTGCAATTTTGTTACACGACATTGGTCATGGGCCATTTTCACATGCTATGGAAAAGAGTATTGTGGAAAATGTGCATCACGAGGAAATTTCGCTGTTGTTCATGCGACAATTGAATGTGGAGTTTAAAGGAAAATTGAGTCTGGCAATTAAAATATTTGAAGGGGATTATCATCGAAAATTCATGTTGCAATTGATTTCAAGTCAATTGGATATGGATAGAATGGATTACTTAAAACGCGATAGTTTTTATTCGGGTGTGGCCGAAGGAAATGTGAATTCAGAACGTTTAATTCAGATGATGAATGTTGAAGATGACTTTTTAGTTATAGAAGAAAAAGGAATTTACTCGGTTGAAAAATTTTTAATGTCCCGCCGATTGATGTACTGGCAGGCCTATTTACATAAAACCAGTTTAGTGGGCGAATTGATTTTGACAAAAATCTTAAAACGTGCTAAAGAACTGACTTTAAAAGGATTTATTTTGCCTTGTAGTGAGCCATTACAATTTTTTATGCAAAATAAAGTTATATTAGAATCATTCGATACTACCACTTTGGATTTGTTTTCTCAATTAGATGACTTTGATATAATTAGCGCATTAAAATCCTGGCAAACACACGATGATTTTATTTTGTCTTCTTTGAGCAAAATGATTATCAACAGGGATTTATTGAAAATTCAATTAACTAGTGAAAAAGTTGCTATTGATGATTTGAATCCGCTAAAAGAACGTTTTGCATTAGAAAACGATATCAGTATAGCCGATGCAAATTATTTTATTTTTAAAGGAAAAATAAAAAATCAGGCTTACGATAAGGAAGCTGAACCCATACGAATCTTGAAAAAAGACCGTACAGTCGAGGATGTTATAGAGTCATCAGATCAATTGAATTTGAAATCTTTATCAAAATCGGTAACCAAGTATTATATTTGTTTCCCAAAACAACTAGCAGAAATCCACATTTAAAATCTATTTTTTTATATTTTTGTCGGAATGAAATTTACAGCAGAACAAATAGCGGGTGTTTTAGAAGGTGAAGTCGTGGGGAATCCTCTGGCTGAAGTACACGAGCTATCTAAAATAGAAGAGGGAAAAGTAGGTTCGCTAACTTTTTTATCTAATCCTAAATACAATAATTATATCTACACTACCGAGGCTACAATAACCATTGTAAACAAAACTTTTGTCCCTGAATCAGATTTGAAAACCACTTTGATCAAGGTTGACGATGCTTATATGGCTTTTTCCAAATTGTTAGAATTTTACGATCAGGCGAGAAAAGCCGCTAAAGTAGGCATTGAATCTCATACAGTACTTTCTGAAGACGTAAAATATGGTGAAAATTTATATTTAGGTAGTTTTAGCTATGTTGGTACTAATGTGGTCATTGGAGATAATGTAAAAATTTATCCTAATTGTTTTATTGGGGATAATGTTGTCATTCGTAATAATGTGACTATTTTTGCGGGTGCCAAGATTTATTCTGAAACTATAATAGGTAATAATTGTACTATTCACGCAGGAACGGTAATTGGTTCAGACGGTTTTGGATTTGCACCTAATCAGGATGGGACATACAAGAAAATCCCTCAAATAGGGAATGTGATTATTGAAGATGATGTAGAAATAGGGGCTTGTACCACAATTGACAGAGCCACATTAGGTTCTACAAGAATTAGAAAAGGTGTAAAATTAGACAATCAAATTCAGGTTGCCCATAATGTTGAAATAGGCGAAAACACAGTTATAGCCGCACAAACCGGAATTGCCGGTTCTACTAAAATAGGTACAAACGGAATGATTGGCGGACAGGTAGGAATATCAGGACATCTGATAATTGGAAATAATGTTAGAATCCAGGCACAATCAGGGGTGGCAAGGAATATCAAAGATGACGAAGTTTTACAGGGTAGCCCTACATTTGGTTATAATGACTTTAGTAAATCCTATGTGCATTTTAAAAATTTCCCTAAAATAATTGCAGAAATTGACGAATTAAAAAAACAAATATTAAACCAAAAAAATGGAAACAATGGTTAAACAGAAAACCATCAAAACAGAAATCTCGTTAACGGGAGTTGGGTTACACACTGGTAAGGAAGTTAAAATGACTTTTAAGCCTGCTCCTGCAAATAATGGTTTTACTTTTGTTAGGTTGGATCTTGAAGGACATCCGGTAATTGAGGCAGATGCAAATTATGTTGTAAACACTCAAAGAGGAACAAATTTAGAAAAATTAGGCGTTAAAATTCAAACTCCTGAGCATGTTTTGGCAGCTTTAGTAGGTTGTGATTTAGATAATGTTATCATTGAACTAAACGCTTCAGAACTTCCTATTATGGATGGTTCCTCAAAATATTTTGTTGAAGCTTTAGAAAAAGCAGGTGTTGAAGAACAAGATGCTAAACGTAATGTTTATGTAGTAAAAGAAGTTATTTCTTTTACTGATGAAGCTAGCGGTAGCGAAATTCTGGTAATGCCTAGTGACCATTATAGTGTAACTACAATGGTTGATTTTGGTACTAAAATATTAGGTACACAAAATGCAACTCTTAAAAGTATAAGCGATTTTAAAACTGAAATTGCATCATCAAGAACTTTTAGCTTTTTACACGAATTAGAGTCTCTTTTAGATAATGGTTTGATTAAAGGTGGTGATTTAAATAATGCAATTGTTTATGTAGACAAAGAAATTTCTACTACAACAATGGAAAATTTAAAAGTGGCTTTTGGTAAAGACACAATCAATGTAAAACCAAATGGTATTTTAGATAACCTTACTTTACACTATCCAAATGAGGCTGCAAGACACAAATTGCTTGATGTAATTGGAGATTTGGCCTTAATTGGAACAAAAATTCAAGGAAAAATTATAGCTAATAAGCCAGGGCATTTTGTAAACACACAATTTGCTAAAAAAATGGCTAAGATGATTAAAATCGAACAAAGAAATTTTGTTCCATCTTATGATTTACATCAAGAACCATTGATGGATATTCATAAAATCATGTCGGTATTACCTCATAGACCTCCATTTTTGTTGATTGACAGAATCATCGAAATGTCTGAAAATCATGTTGTAGGTATGAAAAATGTTACTATGAATGAAAGTTTTTTCGTAGGACATTTTCCTGATGCCCCGGTTATGCCAGGTGTTTTAATTGTAGAAGCAATGGCACAAACAGGCGGTATTTTAGTATTAAGCACTGTTCCGGATCCTGAGAATTATTTGACTTATTTCATGAAAATGGATAATGTAAAATTCAAACATAAAGTATTACCTGGAGACACCTTAATATTTAAGTGTGATTTGATAACTCCTATTAGAAGAGGGATTTGCCACATGCAAGCTAATGCTTATGCTAATGGAAGATTAGTTGCTGAAGCTGAATTAATGGCTCAAATTGCAAAAAAACAACAATAGATAGAAACAGTTCCCTCCCTGTTACTATAAAAGGCTTTTTTAATAGTAATTAAGGTAATTAATTATAAAAACAAAAAATAGATGAATCAACCATTAGCATATGTTCATCCTGGCGCAAAAATCGCCAAAAATGTGGTTATTGAACCTTTTACAACCATTCACAACAATGTGGTAATTGGTGATGGTACTTGGATCGGTTCAAATGTAACCATCATGGAAGGTGCAAGAATTGGAAAAAATTGCAATATTTTTCCTGGAGCTGTTATCTCGGCAGTTCCTCAAGATTTAAAATTTGGTGGCGAAGATTCATTGGCAATTATTGGTGACAACTGTACTATTAGAGAATGTGTAACAATTAATAGAGGTACAAGTGCTTCAGGGCAAACTGTTATTGGAAATAATTGTTTAATAATGGCAGCGGCTCATATTGCTCACGATTGTGTAGTAGGAGATAATGCTATTATTGTAAATGGTGTTCTTTTAGGTGGTCACGTAATTGTGGGTAAACACGCCGTATTAGGTGGTTTGGCTGCCGTGCATCAGTTTATCAATATTGGAGATCACGCTATGGTTTCAGGTGGTTCATTAATCCGTAAAGATGTTCCTCCTTATACTAAAGCGGCCAAAGAACCATTGTCTTATGTAGGTATAAATTCTGTTGGATTAAGAAGAAGAGGTTTTGCAACCGAAAAAATAAGAGAGATTCAGGATATTTACAGAATTTTATATCAAAAGAATTACAATACCACTCAGGCTTTAGGGATTATCGAAGCCGAAATGGAAGCAACTCCTGAAAGAGATGAAATTATCGATTTTATTAGAAATTCATCTCGTGGTATTATGAAAGGATATTCAGGAAACTACTAATTTTAGAGTTTAGATTTCTAACCTGAATTCATTTAATATTATAGAATAACAAACATTAAAAAATAAATATAGAAGACTGATTTGGATTTAAACCTACAATCAGAAATCTTAAATCAAAAATTAAAACAATGGCATCTACATCAGATATTAGAAACGGACTTTGTATTAAATACAATCACGATATTTATAAAATTATCGAATTTTTACATGTTAAACCAGGAAAAGGACCTGCTTTTGTAAGAACAAAATTGAAAAGTTTAACTACTGGAAAAGTATTGGATAATACATTTTCGGCTGGACATAAAATTGAAGATGTACGTGTAGAAACACATACTTACCAATATCTATATGCCGAAGGAGATCAATTTCATTTCATGAATAATGAAACTTTTGAGCAAATCACCTTGAACAAAAGCATTCTTGACGCTCCGGATTTATTGAAAGAAGGAACTAATGTAATGGTTCAGATTAATACTGAAACTGACTTGCCATTATCAGTAGATATGCCGGCTTCAATTATTCTTGAAGTAACTTATGCTGAGCCTGGTGTAAAAGGTAACACAGCAACAAATGCTACTAAATCGGCAACTGTTGAAACAGGAGCTACAGTTAACGTACCTTTGTTTATTAATGAAGGTGATAAAATCAAAATTGATACCGCTTCAGGTTCTTATATGGAGCGTGTTAAAGAATAGTTTACAGAGTTTGGTGTTCCAGTTTGAAAATCAGACTGGACACTGAAAACTGAACACCTGCCTACCTAAAGGCAGGCTGAATACTAAATATATGAAATTTACAAGAGCATATTCTTTAAAAGAAATCGCAAATTTACTTAATTGTGAATTTGTAGGTAATGAAGATTTTGAAGTTTTGGGCATGAACGAAATTCATGTGGTAGAAAAAGGAGATATTGTTTTTGTAGATCATCCTAAATACTACGACAAAGCACTAAACTCGGCAGCTACAATTGTTTTGATTAACAAAGAAGTGGATTGTCCTGAAGGAAAAGCACTTCTTATTTCTGATGATCCATTCCGCGATTTCAACAAACTAACTCATTATTTCAAACCTTTTCAGTTTTCAGGAGTTGCTATTTCGCTAACTGCTGTTATTGGTGAAGGAACTATAATCCAGCCTAATTCTTTTATTGGAAATGGAGTTGTCATTGGGAAAAATTGTTTGATTCATTCTAATGTTTCTATTTATGATCATACAATAATAGGAGATAATGTGATTATCCATGCAGGGACAGTTCTTGGAGCAGATGCTTTTTATTATAAAAAACGTCCTGATGGTTTTGATCAATTGCTTTCAGGAGGTCGCGTTGTCATTAAAAACAATGTTGGTATTGGAGCTCTTTGTACTATTGATAAAGGTGTTACTGGTGATACTACCATTGGCGAAGGAACAAAAATTGACAATCAGGTTCATGTAGGTCATGATACTGTGATTGGAAAAAAATGTTTAATAGCTTCTCAAACCGGAATTGCAGGTTGTGTAATCATTGAAGACGAAGTTACACTTTGGGGACAAGTTGGTACAACCAGCGGAATTACAATTGGAGGAAAAGCTGTTGTTATGGGACAAACCGGAGTGACTAAATCAGTAGAAGGAGGGAAAACTTATTTTGGAACACCTATTCAGGAATCCAGAGAAAAATTAAAGCAATTAGCCAATATCAAAAAAATTCCAGAAATTCTTGATAAATTAAAACAATAAAAAAAGTTACTGTAAATTATCGATTTTGTTTAAAAAGTCAATAGTTTGTGTGTAAGCTAACAAAATGGGTGGAATATCAATCTTTTTTTTGATAAGAAAACCGCTCAGAATAATTTCGAAAACCTTATTTTTGCATCACAAATTTAAAAATCATATAAAATATATACCATGAGTGTTTTAGTTAACAAAGATTCCAAAATAATTGTACAAGGATTTACAGGAAGCGAAGGTACTTTCCATGCTTCTCAAATGATTGAATATGGTACTAACGTTGTAGGTGGTGTAACTCCGGGAAAAGGAGGATCAACTCACTTAGATCTTCCTGTTTTTAACACTGTTAAAGATGCAGTTGAGCAAGCAGGAGCTGATACTTCTATTATTTTTGTACCACCAGCTTTTGCTGCTGATGCTATTATGGAAGCTGCTGATGCCGGAATTAAAGTAATCATTGCAATTACTGAAGGTATTCCTGTTGCTGATATGATTAACGCTAACAACTACGCTAAAGAAAGAAACGCTAGATTAATTGGACCTAACTGTCCAGGTGTTATCACTCCGGGTGAAGCTAAAGTAGGTATCATGCCAGGTTTCGTTTTCAAAAAAGGAACTGTAGGTATCGTTTCTAAATCAGGAACTTTAACTTATGAGGCTGCTGACCAAGTTGTAAAACAAGGTTTAGGAATCACTACCGCTATCGGTATTGGTGGAGACCCAATCATTGGAACAACTACTAAAGAAGCAGTTGAATTGTTAATGAACGATCCAGAAACTGAAGCTATCATCATGATTGGTGAAATTGGAGGTCAATTAGAAGCTGATGCTGCTAAATGGATCAAAGCTGACGGTAACCGTAAGCCTGTAATTGGTTTCATCGCTGGAGAAACTGCTCCTGCTGGTAGAACTATGGGACATGCTGGTGCTATTGTTGGAGGTTCTGACGATACTGCTGCTGCTAAAAAACAAATTATGAGAGACAACGGAATCCACGTTGTTGATTCACCAGCTGAAATTGGTAAAAAAGTAAAAGAAGTTTTAGGATAATCTATAAAACCGAATTTTAAATAAATTAAGCCTCACATTTGTGGGGCTTTTTTAGTATAAAACAGAATTAAAGAAATACATTTGCACTCGATTAAAATTAGGAGTGCTAATTTTACTTAAAACAAATTAAAAATTAATAATTGGTTTCTAAAAAGCGTGCTTTTCTTTATGCTTTTTGAAAAATCAATTCAAAAGAAAATACTATGTATAAGGAATTAGAAGGATTCGAAGTTAAAAATCAATTTTCATTAACAATCGAAGATAGCTTAGAAGAAGTTTGTAATGCCTCTGAAGGTTCTGGGGTATTTTTAGTTTTTGATGTTGCCGATGAAAAAGAATTAATCATGGTAGGCTCTACAGGAACAGTACAAAATGATGGTACTTTGAAAACTAAAAATGGCGGATTGTATGACAAAATTGTAAACGGTCACCAATTTGCAAAAACAGGAAGAAAATATTCTTGGCCTGCACAAATGAAAAAAGAAGAAATTAGCCGTTTAGAAGTAGTTTGGTACGAAACATTTAACGATGATACTAAAGTGATTCCTACTTTTGTTGAAGCTCAGATTTTGCAAAATTTTTTAAGTAAAAATGCAAAATTGCCAAGATGGAATGTAGCTTTCTAATTCATTTTCAGTGCAATAAAATATTATTATTAAGAGCTTTACTTCGGTAAGGCTTTTTTTATAGCATAAATTTTATAAAACATCTAAATCGTTTATATTTGTACCTCAATTTAGAAAATAAACTTATTATCATAATATGAAATTACTCGAAGGAAAAGTAGCTATTATAACAGGCGCAAGTCGCGGAATTGGAAGAGGAATTGCTGAAGTTTTTGCAAAAAACGGTGCTAATGTGGCTTTTACATACAGCTCATCTGCTGAATCAGCTCAAGTGTTGGAAAATGAATTGAACGCTTTAGGTGTTAAAGCTAAAGGTTATAAATCCAATGCTGCCGATTTTAATGAAGCACAAACTTTAGTAGATACTATTTTAGCTGATTTTGGTACAGTTGATATTCTTATCAATAATGCCGGAATTACAAAAGACAATCTGTTAATGCGTATGTCAGAGGCTGATTTTGACCAGGTAATTGATGTGAATTTGAAATCGGTTTTCAATATGACTAAAGCCATTCAAAAAACATTTTTGAAAAAACGTGCAGGTTCAATCATCAATATTAGTTCTGTAGTAGGAGTTTCCGGAAATGCAGGACAAACTAATTATGCAGCTTCTAAGGCTGGCGCTATTGGATTTACAAAGTCAGTAGCTTTAGAATTAGGTTCTCGTAATATTCGTTGCAATGCTATTGCTCCAGGATTTATTGAAACTGAAATGACTGCTAAATTAAGCGAAGATGTTGTAAAAGGATGGAGAGAAGGAATTCCATTGAAACGCGGTGGAACTACTGAAGATGTTGCAAATGCTTGTTTATTCTTAGCTTCAGATATGAGTGCTTATGTTACAGGACAAGTATTGAATGTTTGCGGAGGAATGCTTACATAAGAAGTGTTCAGTGTTCAGATTTTTAGTATTCAGTGAATATTGAAAATTGACCGCTAAAACTTGTCTGATCACTAAAAAAAACTGACCACTGATTACTAAAAAAATATGACAACAAACACCATTCTATTATTATTACTTTCATTATTAATAGCAGTTGGGTTGTCTTATTTTCAATATTATTACAAAGCCAAAAATAAATTAAAGATCAATTTATTTTTGGCTTTTTTGCGTTTTTTGAGCATTTTTGGAATATTATTATTGTTGGTAAATCCAATAATTACAACCAATAATACAGAAATAATTAAGCCTCCGCTTGCTGTGGTGGTTGATAATTCCAGTTCCATATCTTTTTTAAAAGTTGAAAAAACAGCTTCTGAATTGTATTTGAAGCTAAAAAACAATAAAGAATTGAATGAAAAATTCAATATTCAATCGTATCAATTTGACTCGGAGTTTTCTCTTTTGGAAAAATTAAATTTCAAAGGTTCCCAAACTAATCTGGATGTAGCTGCTAAAGATTTAAAAGCAATTAACAAAAACAGCTTGTTTCCTACGGTGCTTATTAGTGATGGAAACCAAACTTCAGGCAATGATTATGTGTATAGTTTTGATGCTTCCAATAAAGTTTTTCCAATAGTTTTAGGAGATACAACTACCGTTTTTGATTTAAAAATTAATCAGCTGAACGTCAATAAATATGCTTTTCTAAAGAATAAATTTCCAGTAGAAGTGTTTTTGCAATATTCAGGCACAAAAAACACCGCTGCCAATTTTCAGATTTCGCAAGGAAATTCAGTTTTAAGTAAACAGAAAGTTTCTTTTTCAGCAGCTAAAAATACAGCCGTTATTTCTCTTTTGTTGCCTGCAAATAAAATAGGGACGCAGTTGTATAAAGCGAGTTTGGTTTCGAATGAAAAAGAAAAAAATAGCTATAATAACCATAAAAATTTTGCTGTAGAAATTATAGATCAAAAGACCAATGTTGCCATAATTTCATCAATAAACCATCCTGATATTGCTGCTTTAAAACGAGCAATTGAATCTAATGCACAACGTAAAGCAACTGTAGTTAACCCAAAACAAGTCAATGAATTAAGAGATTACAATGTTTTGGTTTTTTATCAACCTACATCTGAATTCAAATCAGTTTTTGATGCTAATAAATCAGCCCGAATTAATTCTTTTTTTATTACCGGAACACATACTGATTTTGAATTTTTAAATCAACAGCAAAGTAATTTAGAATTTAAAATGACTTCTCAAAAAGAAGATTATCTGGCTGAATATAATTTGCAATTTAATCTTTTTGCTATTGATAATATTGGTTTCGAAAATTTTCCTCCTTTGCAAAATCCGTATGGAAAAATCAAGGTAAATGGAAACACCTCTGTTTTACTTTCTTCAAAAATCAGGAATATTGACATTCAGGCACCCTTGCTTGCTTTTAGCGAAAATCAGGGAAATCGTTTGGCTTTTCTTTTAGGAGAGAACAGTTGGAAATGGCGTTTAGAAAGTCATATTACAAACGAATCTTTTGAAAAATATGATGTTTTTATTGATAAAATTATTCAGTTTTTAGCAACAAATAATGCTAAAAAATCTTTGGTGGTCAATCACGAAAGTTTTTACAATTCAGGAGATGCTATCGAAATCACAGCTCAATATTTCAATAAGAATTATGAATTTGATGAAAAAGCACATTTGACAATTGCGCTAGTTAATTCTAAAACTAAGCAAACTAAAAATTACGATTTACTAAAAGGAAACAATGCCTACAAGGTAAATCTTGACGGATTAGCTGCCGGAAATTATCAGTTTACAGTGAAAGAATTGAATTCAAATGCTGCGTATTCAAGTCATTTTGAAATTTTAGATTTTGATATCGAAAAGCAATTTGTAAATCCTGATTTGGACCGTTTGAATCAACTAGCTACTTTGACACAGGGAAAAGTTTATTATCCGAATCAAATAGATACTTTAATCCAATCGCTTTTAGCCGATGAGAATTATAAAACGATTGAAAAAAACAACATCAAACGTTCTCCTTTGATTGACTGGAAATGGCTGTTGGTGTTTATTTGCAGCTTTTTTGCAATTGAATGGTTTGTTCGAAAATACAACGGTTTGTTGTAGGCAATTTTAAATTTTAATAAAAAGATTTCTCTTGAAAAAACAATCCAAAATTTTCCCTGAAAACGGAATCTTTAATTTAGAAAAACACAGCAGAACGCAGCAGGTGATTTTTGTCAGTTTGCTATTGGTTTGTTTGACAGGAATAATTACTCCGCCTATTGCATTATTATTGGGTTTGCTTGTTGCTAATATTTCAGGACATCCCTGGTTGCATTTAAACCATAAAATCATTCGTGTTTTACTTCAGGTTTCCGTTGTAGGTTTGGGTTTTGGAATGAATGTTACTAATGCTTTATTGTCTAGCAAAGAAAGTTTTATACTCACGGTTGCCACAATATTTAGTACTGTTTTTCTGGGAAGAATTTTAGGAAAATGGCTCAATACCGATAAAAAAACTTCGCATTTAATTTCGTGCGGAACTGCCATTTGTGGTGGAAGTGCCATCGCAGCAATTACTCCGGTTATTCAATCGGATGAGAAACAGACTTCAGTAGCTTTAGGAGTTATTTTTATTTTAAATTCTATTGCCTTGTTTTTGTTTCCAACTATTGGGCATTGGTTAAACTTATCTCAGGAAGATTTTGGGTTGTGGTGCGCCTTAGCTATTCATGATACCAGTTCGGTTGTGGGAGCGGCTAATAAATATGGTGCTGAAGCTTTGGTGATTGCAACTACCGTAAAATTAGCTCGTGCTTTATGGATTATTCCAGTTGTTTTATTGACAAGTTTCCTGTTTAAAAACAAAGCAAGCAGAATAAAAATCCCTTATTTCATAGGATTTTTTATTCTGGCTATGATTGCAAATACTTATGTTCCTCAAGTGGCAATTGCTACTCCTTATATTGTTGCTGTTGCTAAAATTGGATTAACAGTTACTTTGTTTTTTATTGGTTCAGGACTCAGCAGTTCGGTATTACTTGCCGTTGGAATAAAACCATTGATACAAGGAATTTTGTTATGGGCATTCATTGCTTCAATGGCTTTATTGACAATTTTATATTTGAACTAATTTATTGTTTTTGATATTTCTTTTTCTTCAAAATGTCAGAAGCAGTTTGATAAAACGAAATCGCATCATTTACTAAATCAGTTCTTTCGTTTTTCAGAAGTTTTTGGGTGTAATACAACTGAAAATCAGCTTCAATTCCTTCTTTTGGGTCTAATGTAAGTGCGTATTGTTTTACTTGTTGTTTAGGGGAAAGAATAGTTAAAACATTGTCTTTAATCAATCCTAAATCCTGATAAGTAGCAATTAAAGCTCTTGGTTTATAATCTGCTTTCAGCACATCTTGCCCGAAAAATTTCGATTGGTAATTAAAGTTCAATAATCCTAAAGCAGTAGGCATAATATCAATTTGAGACATTAATTGCGTATAATGCTGTGGTTTAACAAATCCAGGTGCATAAATCATAGCAGGAATTCTATATTTGTCCAAAGGAAGTTGTGTTTTTCCGGCGCTGGAAGCACAGTGGTCTGCAATAATTACAAAGATTGTGTTTTTAAACCAAGGCTGTTTTTCGGTCATTTCAAAGAATTTCTTCATTGCATAATCGGTATATTTTACACCGCCCTCTCTTGATTTTGAGTCTCCGGGAATATCTATTTTCCCATTAGGATAAGTAAAAGGCCTGTGGTTACTCACCGTCATCCAATGATTAAAAAATGGCTTCCCTGATTGTGCTTCAGTATTCATGGTTTTGATTGCTTTATTCACCATGTCTTCATCACAAACTCCCCAAATATTAGAAAAAGTAATTTCTTCAGGTTTGAAGGTTTTTTTATCGACAATACCATAGCCGTTTCCGGTAAAGAAATCCTGCATATTATCAAAAAATGCATCTCCTCCGTAAAGGTATTTTACATTGTATCCTTTGGATTTAAAAATGCTTCCTGTAGAGAATTTGTTTTTGTTGTCTTTTCGTTTCACCACACTTTCTCCGGCAGTAGGAGGAAGGCATAAAGTAACAGCTTCTAATCCACGAACGGTTCTGTTTCCTGAAGCGTATAAATTGGTAAACACTAAACTTTTAGTCGCTAAATCGTCTAAAAATGGTGTGATATTATCCTTGTTACCGTACATTTTCATGAAATCGGCGCTATAACTTTCGATTGTTATCAACACAACATTCTTATGTATTTCGGCACTGTCTGATTGAATGTTTCGGGTTGTAGAAAATCCTTGTATATTAGGAATTTGCTTGTTTAACAAAGCATAAGCTTCGTTTTCGGGTAAGGTTTTGTAGAATTTAAAATAATCCAATTCGCTATTCATGAAAGCCAGGTAAAAGCGATAAATACCATTTGCCTGCAATTCATTGGTAAATACATTAGGAGCATTTTCAGTCTTTGCTAACTTCGGGATACTCCAAAGTGCAAGTCCAAACAAAAGAAAATAAATAAATGAGATTTGGATTTTTTCAAAAACAGAAGGGATTTTTTCAATGTAAATCTTGGATCTTTTAATGATAAAATAAGTGATGATTCCAGCAATGATAAACAAGCATGAAAAAATAGGGATTACAGGATAAGATTCCATGATGTTCCCAATAACTTCATTGGTGTAAACCAGATAATTAACAGCAATAAAGTTGTATTTTACTCCAAATTCGTTCCAGAAAAAGTACTCACTAATTGCATTTTGAAGGATTAAAACAACATATAGAAACATCACAAAAGCAAAAAGCCAATACCTGATTTTATCTCTTTTTTTAGGTAAAAAAAGTAATAATGAAAACAACAGGGTTTTAATCCCTACAAATATTAATCCTATTGTTGGTAAAGCTCCTCCGTACTCAGAAAGGATGGTTTTTCCTGAAGCGATATAGATTAGTAAAGCTACTAATATTCCCAGATGAATGTATCCGTAAGGCTTTTGATATTTGGCATTAGAAATAAAAATAAGATACAACCACAAGAATCCACTGGCTACAATAAAAACGAGTAAATCAGAAATTAGACCCAGTGAAAAAATCTTTGCAATTTCTAAACCTGAAAAAGAAGATTGAGTGATAGGATGAAAAATGAGTACAATTCTAAGAATGATACTGATAGCTATATAAAAAAAAGTAAGATTGTAAAACGGTGCTAGTTTTTTTGTGGGGAACATATTTTAAATTTATTTTTCGCAAAATTAGGTATTTTAACACAATAATTAAGACTAGTTAACATCGTTTTGTCAAATGAAAATTCATTTCAGTTTTATATAATAATGAAAAGCTGAAAACTAGATAAAATTAACTCGATTAACAGGAGTTTTGTTTGCCAGATAATATTAAATATTTTATTTTTAGAGTAGGAAACCAATTAAAACAAATATTATGAACGACGCCCATTTACACATGTTGGTTAATCATTTCCCGATTGTTGGAACTATTTTAGGATTAATAATTTTGATTGGAGGTGTTTATTTTAGAAGTATTTCGATTAAAAATACCGCTTATTTTTTATTTATAATAGCCGCTGTTTTCACGGTTTTTTCTATGTCAACCGGTGAAGGGGCGGAAGAAATAGTGGAAGATATGCCAACTATTGGGCATGAAATTATTCATAATCATGAAGAATTAGCCGAGAAATTTGCTATTGTTTTGTATTTATTGGGAGTGGTTTCGGTGATAGGCTTGATTACTAATATTAGAAATCATCCTAAAGCCACATTCTTTTCTTACGCAATAGTTGCTATTGCTGCCGTAGCTGTGTTTTTGTCAACAAAAGTAGGAACTTCGGGAGGAGAAATTCGTCATACCGAAATTCGTTCTGAAGCAGTGAATCAAAATAGTAATGCTGCAAGTCCAAAATCAGAAAACAATGAGTACTGATTTTTTAATATTTTTGAAACATTTAGTTAAATTAAAAATTTGGTTGTAACTATTTTATAACTTATATTTGCATCACAAAATTAAGATTAATACAAAATCATAATGTTATCAAATCAATTGCATCATCATCATTCACATTATTGCTCTCAAGCGATGTGTTAATGGTATGCGTGTAAGTCATCATATTAATAAACCCGTTTGAGTACATCAAACGGGTTTTTCATTGTGTGTTAAGTCCTTTGTACTCAAACACATTCAATAAAACATAAAAAAAACAAAACAATGAGTACGCTAAAAATTGCAATTCAAAAATCAGGTAGATTAAACGAAGATAGTATCCAAATCTTAAAAGATGCAGGAATTTCTATCAACAATGGTATTGATCAGTTAAAGGCTGAAGCATCAAATTTTCCATTGGAAGTTTTGTATTTAAGAAACTCCGATATTCCTCAATATTTGATTGATGGAGTTGTGGATATTGCTATTGTAGGAGACAATTTATTGGTTGAAAAAGGAAAAAACATTGAAGTAATCCAAAAATTAGGTTTTTCTAAATGTAAAGTTTCTATTGCTGTACCTAAGGCGTTTCAATACAATTCTATTCAGGATTTGAACGGTTTGCGTGTTGCGACTTCTTACCCAAATACGGTAATTGATTATTGTAATTCAAAAGGAGTAACCGTTGATATCCACCAAATTTCAGGTTCGGTAGAAATTGCACCAAATATTGGACTGGCTGATGCAATTGTAGATATCGTTTCCAGCGGAAGTACCTTGTTTAAAAATAATTTGAAAGAGGTAGAAGTAATCTTTAAAAGTGAAGCTGTTTTGGCTGTTTCTCCAAAAGTTTCTGCTGAATCTCAAAAAATCATTGATACATTAAAATTCAGAATCGAATCGGTTTTAAGAGCTAGAAAATCAAAATATATTTTGATGAATGTGCCTAACGATAAAATCGAGGCTGTAAGCAGTATTCTTCCAGTATTGAAAAGTGCCACAGTAATGCCATTGGCTCAAGAAGGTTGGAGTAGTGTTCACACCGTAATTGACAAAGATACTTTTTGGGAAGTAATTGATCAATTGAAAGCAGCTGGTGCTGAAGGAATTTTGGTTTGCCCAATTGAGAAAATGGTACTTTAAATTTAAAAATTCCAATAGTGAAAATCCAAAATTCCAAATTTCATCAGATTGGAATTTATTCAATTGAATAAAAATGAATAAGATATATAATCCAACACCCGATACTTGGGCTTCTATTTTAGAAAGACCAACTAAAACGGTAAACGATATAGAACAAACGGTAAAAGAAATTTTTGCTGCTGTTCAAAAAGACGGAGATGTAGCTGTTTCCAACTATACAAAGCAGTTTGATGGTGTAAGTTTTGATAACATCGAAGTAACGGCTACCGAAATCGATGCTGCTGTTGCGAGTTTGCCAAATGAATTGAAAGAAGCAATTGCTTTGGCGAAAGCTAATGTAGAAAAGTTTCACCAGGCGCAAAAAACATCACGCGTTTCAGTTGAAACTGCTCCAGGCGTGCAATGCTGGCAGGAAAAAAGACCAATTCAAAAAGTTGGTTTATACATTCCAGGAGGAACAGCTCCTTTATTCTCTACAGTATTAATGCTGGCTGTTCCTGCTAAAATTGCTGGTTGTAACGAAATTGTTTTATGCTCTCCACCTGATAAAAACGGAAATATCAATCCTGCGATTTTGTACGCTGCCAACTTATGTGGAGTAACTAAAATTATCAAAGTAGGAGGAATCCAGGCTATTGCAGGAATGACTTTTGGAACCCAAGCGATTCCTAAAGTATATAAAATTTTTGGACCTGGAAACCAATATGTGACTGTAGCTAAACAATTGGCAACCCAATTTGGTGTGGCGATTGACATGCCTGCCGGACCATCTGAATTATTGGTTGTGGCTGATGATACGGCTGTTCCTGCTTTTGTAGCTTCTGATTTATTATCGCAAGCTGAACACGGAACGGATAGTCAGGTAATTTTAGTTTCAATTTCCAAAGAAATGATGGATGCTGTTGAAAACGAAATTCAATCTCAATTAGAAGTATTACCTCGTAAAGCCATTGCCGAAAAAGCCATAGCTAATTCCAAATTGATTTTTATTGAGAATGATGCTATTGCATTGGATTTAATCAACGAATACGGGCCGGAACACTTTATTGTTTGTACTGCCAATAATGATTTTTATGTAGATGGAATCCAGAATGCAGGTTCGGTTTTCATAGGGAATTATACACCGGAAAGTGCCGGAGATTATGCTTCAGGAACCAATCATACCTTGCCGACGAATGGTTATGCCAAGAATTACAGTGGTGTGAATCTGGATAGTTTCATGAAATCAATGACTTTCCAAAAAATCTCAGAAACAGGAATTCAAAATATAGGAAAAGCAATTGAAATCATGGCAGAGGCTGAAGGATTGCAAGCGCACAAAAATGCAGTTACTTTGAGATTAGCTCAGATAGAAAAAGTATAATAGAAAATAGAACATAGAGAATAGAAAAGAGAAAGAATATTAATTGAGATTTTGTTTAGCAAGTCTATATTCAATTTTCTTTATTCTGTACTCTTTTTGAAATAAAAAAAATGAAAAATTTTGATATAAATACTCTTGTCCGTGATAACGTTAAGGTTTTAAAACCGTATTCGTCGGCGAGAGATGAATTTGAAGATTTTGATACGGCTCAGATGGTATTTTTGGATGCCAATGAAAATCCGTATGAGAACGGAGTAAACCGTTATCCAGACCCACAACAAATGAGTGTAAAAGTGGTTTTGGCTAAAAATAAAGGATTGAGTCCAAAGCAAATTTTGTTAGGAAACGGAAGTGATGAAGTATTGGATTTGTTGTTCAGAGCTTTTTGTGAACCAAAAGAAGACAATGTGATTTCGTTGCCGCCTACTTACGGAATGTATGGTGTTTTGGCGAATATCAACAATGTAGAACACAAAGAAATTTTACTTTCTGAAAGTTTCCAACCAAGAGTGGAAGCTATTTTAGAAGCGGTGACAGCAAACACTAAAATGATCTTTTTGTGTTCGCCAAATAACCCAACCGGGAATTCCTTTACCGAAGAAAGTGTAACAACATTATTAGAAAAATTCAATGGTTTTGTGATAATTGACGAAGCTTATATTGACTTTTCAGATAAGGCAAGTTGGTTAGCCAAATTAGATCAATATCCTAATTTAATCATTACACAAACCTTGTCTAAAGCTTATGGTCTGGCAGGAATTCGTTTAGGGATTTGTTACGGTTCGCCTGAAGTGATTGCGGTTTTGAATAAAATAAAACCACCGTATAACGTAAACGAATTGACACAACAAAGAGCTTTGGGAAGATTAAAAGATCAATCAAAAATTGACAACGAAATCGCCTCAATTATAGCACAAAGAGAAGCTTTATTGCAAGTTTTGGACAAAGTATCTTTTGTTGAGAAAATCTATCCAACGGAGGCTAATTTTATTCTGGTAAAAGTGGATGATGCCAACAAACGTTATGATGAATTAATAGCTAAAGGAATCGTAATCAGAAACAGAACTACGCAGCCTTTATGTGAAAACTGCTTGCGTTTTACCATTGGAACGGAAGAGGAGAATAAGAAGTTGATGTCTGCATTAACAGAATTGAATTAACATACAACAACAATAAAATGAAAAGAATAATTTTTACTTTTTTAGTCACCATAATAGTTACTTCATTTACAACTGCACAAGAAAAAGAAACATTAGAAACTGGTAAAATTTATTTTTTGAGATCTACAGGTTTTCAAGGCTCTGCAGTTGCATTTAAAGCTTTTATTGATGGAGAATTTGTTTGTAGATTGAATAATAAAAAATACTCAATTCATGAAGTTCCTGTAGGAAAACATGAATGTTCTGTACAATTTGGAGGAACAAAATCTAAAGAAAAAGCGGAAAAATTTGAAGTTGTAGTAGAACCAGGAAAAATAACTTATGTACAACTTGTTTTTGAAACGGGGCTTTTTATAAATAATATTTATTGTGAAGAAGTGACCGAAAATACTGCTAAAAAGAAAATGGAGATATTAGTTGAAGACACAAAATGTCTTTAATCAAAATAGAAGATATAATTTAGAAAATATAATGAAAAAAGTACTTTTTATAGATCGTGATGGAACGATTGTTTTAGAACCGGAAGGATACCAATTAGACAGCTTGGAGAAATTAGAGTTTTATCCGAAAGCGTTTCAATATTTGGCTAAAATTGCTAACGAATTGGATTATGAATTAGCAATGGTAACCAATCAGGACGGTTTAGGAACAGCTAGTTTTCCTGAAGACACCTTTTGGCCAACACAGGATTTTATCCTGAAAGCGTTTCAAAACGAAGGAGTGCTTTTTGACGATATTTTCATCGATCGTTCTTTTCCGGAAGATAATGCACCTACACGCAAGCCACGTACAGGCATGTTAACCAAATACATTGACAATCCAAATTACGATTTGGCAAACTCATTTGTTCTTGGTGACCGACTTACCGATGTGGAATTGGCTAAAAATCTAGGAGCAAAAGCCATCTTTATGAATACGACCGATGGTGCAGGAAGTGAAGAAATCAGTGCTAAAAGAGAAGAATTAGATGCTACAATAGTGCTACAATCTACTGATTGGAAACAAATATATGAGTTCTTGAAATTAGAAGAACGTACGGCTTCGATTACCAGAAAAACGCACGAAACTGATATTTACATCAAGTTAAACCTGGACGGAACCGGAAAAAGCAATATCGATACAGGAATCGCTTTCTTCGACCATATGTTAGATCAGATTTCGCGTCACGGACAAATGGACCTGGATATCAAAGTAAAAGGAGATTTAGAAGTTGATGAACACCACACAATAGAAGATACTGCAATTGCTTTAGGCGAAGTGTATGCGAAAGCCTTAGGAAATAAATTAGGTATTGAACGTTACGGTTTCTGTTTGCCAATGGACGATTGTTTGGCACAGGTGGCTATCGATTTTGGTGGAAGAAACTGGTTGATTTGGGAAACCGAATTCAAACGCGAAATGGTGGGTAAAATGCCAACAGAGATGTTTTTCCACTTCTTTAAATCATTTTCTGATGGAGCGAAAGCTAACATAAATATCAAAGCAGAAGGTGATAATGAGCATCACAAGATTGAAGCCATCTTTAAAGCTTTTGCGAAAGCGATAAAAGTAGCTGTAAAACGCGATACCGAAAAAATGATTTTGCCTTCAACGAAAGGAATGTTGTAAAATAAAGCTGGAAGTCAGAAGAGGGAAGTTTGAAACTTCTAATTTCTAACTTCAGTTTTCTAACTTAAAGTAATGAAAATAGTTATCATAAATTACGGAGCAGGAAACATTCAAAGTATTCTATTTGCTATAGAAAGGCTTGGTTTTACTGCTGTGTTAACCAATAATCCTGAAGAAATCAAAGCAGCGGACAAGGTAATTTTTCCAGGTGTGGGTGAGGCGAGTTATGCCATGAAAATGCTAAAGGAAAGCGGATTGGATACTTTGATTCCAACTTTGACACAACCTGTTTTAGGAATTTGTCTTGGTATGCAATTGATGTGTAAACATACTGAAGAAGGAAATACGACTGGTTTAGGTATTTTTGACGTGGATGTGATTAAGTTCACCCCAAAAGTAAAAGTGCCACAAATGGGTTGGAATACCATTTACAATCTAAAATCAGAATTGTTCAAGGATATCACTGAAAAAGAATACATGTATTTAGTACATAGTTTTTATGCGCCTATTTGTGATGAAACCATTGCTACTACCGATTATGAATTACCTTATTCATCGGCATTAGAGAATGATAATTTTTACGGAACGCAATTCCACCCGGAGAAAAGTGGGGATGTGGGAGAGCAAATCCTTGGGAATTTCTTGAAACTTTAAAATTTCAATAACAATATCAAAAATCAATTTCAATTTTAGAAAATCAGTGGAATGAGATTGCTTCGTTCCTCGCAATGACAAAAAAATGAGAATAATACCAGCCATAGACATCATCGACGGAAAATGTGTTCGCTTATCTAAAGGGGATTACAATACCAAAATTATATACAACGAAAATCCGCTAGAGGTTGCTAAAGAATTTGAAGCACACGGAATCGAATATTTGCATTTGGTGGATTTAGACGGAGCCAAATCAAGCAAAATTGTCAATTATAAAATATTGGAACAAATTGCTTCACAAACCAAATTGAAAATTGATTTTGGAGGTGGATTAAAAGCCGATTCTGATTTGAAAATTGCTTTCGAAAGTGGAGCTAACCAAATTACAGGAGGAAGTATTGCGGTAAAAAACCGTGCTATTTTCGAAAAATGGATTGCTGAATACGGTGCTGATAAAATTATTTTAGGAGCTGATGCTAATAACGAAAAAGTTGCAGTTTCTGGTTGGTTAGAAGATTCTAATGAAGATTTAGTTCCGTTTATCCAAAATTATCAATCCAAAGGAATTGAGTACGTAATTTGTACTGATATTGCTAAAGATGGTATGCTGGAAGGTCCAAGTTTTGATTTGTATGCTAAGATTTTGGCAGCTGCTAACGGATTAAAATTAATCGCTTCAGGAGGAATTTCTACTTTTGATGAATTACCTAAATTAGCTGAAATTGGTTGCGAAGGAACAATCATTGGTAAAGCAATTTACGAAGGAAGAATTTCTTTGAAACAGTTAGAGAATTATATAATTAGTTTATAGTTTGTTGTTTGTAGTAAAAACAATAAACTAAAAACCATAAACAACAAACAATGCTTACTAAAAGAATAATTCCTTGCCTCGATATCAAAAACGGACGTACTGTAAAAGGCGTTAATTTCGTAGATTTGCGAGATGCAGGAGATCCGGTGGAATTAGCTAAAATTTATTCGGACGAAGGTGCGGATGAATTGGTGTTTTTAGATATTTCGGCAACTGAGGAAAGAAGACGAACTTTGGTTGATTTGGTTCGAAAAGTAGCCGCAACAATTAATATTCCGTTTACAGTAGGTGGAGGAATCTCGGCAGTTTCAGATGTAGAGGTGCTGTTGCAAAATGGTGCGGATAAAGTTTCTATTAATTCATCGGCGGTAAAAAATCCGCAGTTGATTAATGATTTGGCGCAGAAATTTGGAAGCCAATGTGTGGTGGTAGCTATTGATGCCAAGCAAATTGACGGACAATGGATTGTTCATTTAGTAGGTGGAAAAGTACCTACAGAATTGAATCTTTTTGACTGGGCACAGGAAGTAGAACAGAGAGGAGCAGGAGAAATCCTTTTTA
The DNA here is from genome assembly GCF_004016525.1 of Flavobacterium sufflavum. Classification (GTDB taxonomy): domain Bacteria; phylum Bacteroidota; class Bacteroidia; order Flavobacteriales; family Flavobacteriaceae; genus Flavobacterium; species Flavobacterium sufflavum. Next base: position 47,146 of record NZ_SACJ01000012.1, on the reverse strand, counting down.
CCTCAATGGATAATGACGGAACTAAAAACGGATTTGCTAATGAAGCTTTGGCTAAATTATCAGGTTTAGTCAATATTCCAATTATAGCTTCGGGTGGAGCCGGAAACATTCAACATTTTGTAGATAGTTTCGCTAAAGGAAAAGCCGATGCAGCATTGGCAGCAAGTGTTTTTCATTTCAAGGAAATTGAAATCAAAACTTTGAAAAACGAATTAAAAAATAATAATATAGAAGTCAGAATCTAAAATCTGAATTCTAAAATCTAAAATAAAATGGAAATAGATTTTTCAAAAAGTGCACACGGATTAATTCCTGCCATTATTCAAGATAGCGAAACTAAAAATGTTTTGATGTTAGGCTATATGAACGACGAGGCTTATCAAAAAACAATTGAAACAGGAAAAGTAACTTTTTTCAGCCGTTCTAAGCAACGTCTTTGGACTAAAGGAGAAGAAAGCGGTCATTTTTTAAACTTAGTTGATATTAAAAATGATTGCGATGGTGATACACTTTTGGTGCAAGCCAATCCTGTAGGACCAACTTGTCACACCGGTACTGATACCTGCTGGCAAACTCCTAACGAGAGCAGCTATGGTTTTATTTCAGAATTAGAAAGTACTATTCTTTCAAGAAGAGAGAATGCCGATTCAGAGCAAAGTTATGTAGCTTCTCTTTTCGCAAAAGGAATCAATAAAATTGCTCAAAAAGTTGGAGAAGAAGCGGTAGAAGTAGTGATTGAAGCTAAAGATACCAATGATGATTTATTCTTGAGTGAAAGTGCCGATTTATTATTTCATTATTTGATTTTGTTACAAGCTAAAGGATATAAACTCGACGATGTTATTAAGGTTTTAAAAAGTCGTCAGAAATAACAACCTTTTTTTGTGTTAATTTATATAAAAACGAGTCTATTAGAGAATAAAATTCATCTCTAGACTCGTTTTTCCTTTTTCAAAAAAAAGCAATCCGTTATATTTACCAAAGAAATTAATCATTACAAAACAACTTATGATTTTTGATCAAACTCATTTTTCAGAAGACTTAATGGCTACCAAAATAAAAACAGGACTTCATATTATATTAACCACTGACGAAGACGATTCACGTCCGGTATATATATCCGGTAATTTTAATAATTGGCTTACCCAGGACAAAGAATTTGTAATGGAAAAAGTAGGTGCCGGATTGTATCATTACAAATTCACTCATGATTTTGATTATCCGGAAACCTTATTGTACAAATTTACTAAAGGAGACTGGAGTGCGGTAGAGATTGGTGCTAATGAAGAACGAACAGAAAATCGTTCTACCTCTAAGCATACCGGTATTCAAAAGGAGCATGTTTTTCGTTGGAGAAAAAATTGGTTGCCTTTTAAACCTAATTTTTTGCCTCAAATTCAATTGATTTCGGATGAATTTGAAATTCCGCAATTGAATACTACACGTAAAGTTTGGGCGCTTTTACCTCATGATTATGATTTTTCTAACGAAAATTATCCGGTAATGTATTTGCAGGATGCTCAGAACTTATTCAATGAAAATGCTGAATATGGCAATTGGGAAATTGACAAAAAATTAGCGGTAATGTCAGAGTATAAAGTAGGTAAAATTATCGTTATTGCAGTTGAACATGCCGAGGAAGACCGGGTAAGAGAATACAATGTTGGGAAAACTGTTTTAGGAAAAGGACAGGGTAAAAAATACATTAAATTTTTAGTTGAAACACTAAAACCCTATGTGGATAGTAATTTCAGAACCAAAACAGAAAGAGAATTTACCGGAATCGGTGGTAGCTCAATGGGGGCTTTAGTGAGTATTTTTTCTGGTTTGAGATATCCCGAAGTTTTTGGTAAATTGATGATTTTTTCACCTTCACTTTGGGTTGCCCCTAAAATGAAAATTAAAAATGATAAGGATTTTGGAGACACTAAAATCTATTTATATGCAGGAGGTGATGAAAGTGAAACCATGATTGAACATGTGGAAACTTTTAAAAATAGAATACTGGAAAGCGAATTTGTTGATGATAAAATGAAAATTAATTTAAGTATCAATAAATTAGGGAAACATAATGAAACCTATTGGAGTGATGAGTTTCCTAAAGCAATAGAATGGCTCTTTTTTAATACTAAAGACAATTAAATGAAAACAACAAAGATTGATAGTTTAGAAAACTTTTCAGGAACCGTTTTAATTCCCGTTTTTGAAACCGCTGCTAAGAATTTGGCTCCTATCCAATTTGATGGAGTGGAAGTAGCTCCAAAGGTTTTTTCAGGAAAAAAAGACACCCATTATTTAGTCGAAAAAAACGATACAATCTATATTTTTATTGGACTGGGAAAAACGATTGATTATAAGTCGTTAAAAACAATATTCAGAAAAATTACATTTAAAGAAAAAGACACATTTAGCAATAATGTGTCTTTATTTTTACCGGAAGTTTTTACTGAAGAGCAAGTAGAAGCTGCTATTTCCGGATTATATTTAGGAACTTATAATCTAGGGCATTATAAAAAAAAGGAAATACATCCGTTTTTAAATGCGGAGTTTGAACTCAAACATTTATCTGGCAAAGATTATTCTGAATCAATTAGTAAGGCTATAAAAATTGCACGGGCGCAACTGGAAACTTTTGCTCTTGTTGATTTACCTCCCAATACAGTTACTCCGAAATATTTGGCGCAATGGGCGCAAGAAAAAGGAAAGAAGTTTGGTTTTGATGTCAAAATATTAGGATTAGAAGCTGCCAAAAAAGAAAATTTAGGTGCTTTTGTAGCTGTTGGGAAAGGCAGCGAAAATGAAGCTCAATTTGTAATTATGAATTACAGTCCTAAAGACGCTGTTCCTAATTTAAAGCATGTTGGTTTAGTGGGTAAAGGAATCACATTTGATACAGGAGGATTGAATATCAAAACGACAGGAATGGTACACATGAAATGTGATATGGCTGGCGGAGCTGCTGTTTTTGGAGCAATGCAATTAATTGCCGATTTACAATTACCTATAAAAGTGACTGCGATTGTTCCTTGCGCAGAAAATTCAGTCGATAGCAAGTCTTTTTTACCTAGTGATGTCATTCATAGCTATAGTGGAAATTCGATTGAAATTATCGATACCGATGCCGAAGGGCGTTTGGTTTTAGCCGATGGATTGTCCTATTTAATTAAAAATTTCAATCCAGAATATATTGTAGACATTGCCACGCTTACAGGAAGTAGTGTAGCTACTTTTGGATACGAATGTGGTGCTTTGTTCACCAATAACGAAGCTATTTCTAAAACAATGCAGGAAGTGGGTGAGTCTATTGGAGAACGTTTATGGCCTTTGCCATTATGGAATGATTATAAAAAAGATATCGAAAGTGATATTGCCGATGTTAAGAATTTCAGTGGAAAACCAGTAGCCGGAGCCATCAGTGCAGCCAAGTTTTTAGAGTTTTTCACTAAGGAACATGCTGCCTGGGCGCACCTGGATATTGCCGGAGTTGCCTTTGGTGATGATGAATTTGCAAAAAGTAAACATGCAACTGCTTATGGTGTACATTTATTAACTAAATTCATAGAAAATTTATGACTTTATGGAAAGTGCTAAAAGCTTCGTTTGTATTTCAAATTATTTTAAAGGAACTGATTTTTTAATTCAGTTAAAAAAACTAGGTAATACGGTCTATCTTGTAACTAGTGAAAAACTAAGAGATAAGCCCTGGCCTCATGAGTATATAGACGAAATTTTCTATATGCAAGGTTCGGATACCGAATGGAATTTAGAGCATTTATTATTAGGTGTTGGCAATTTGATGAAATCGAATACGATTGACGGCATAGTAGCATTAGATGATTTCGATGTTGAAAAAGCGACTTATCTCAGAGAAAATCTTCGCATTGACGGAATGGGGCAAACTACAGGACGTTATTTTAGGGATAAATTAGCGATGCGCATGAGAGCTAAAAGTTGCGGAATCTCTATTCCTGTATTTTGTTCTTTGTTCAATGACCATGACATCAACACTTTTGCCGATACTGTTTCGCCTCCCTGGGTTTTAAAACCGCGTTCAGAAGCTTCTGTCTCAGGAATCATTAAGGTTTTTGACAAAGAAACTTTGTGGATTCACATTACCGAAATGGGTAATAACCGTTTTAAATATTTATTGGAACAATTTAAACCTGGCGATGTTTACCATTGTGACAGCTTGCTTGTAGACCGAAAAATTCTATTTAGCCTAACTTCAAAATATTTGGCTACGCCAATGGAAATTTCGCAAGGTGGTGGCGTTTTTAGAAGTTCGAATATTCCTTATGACTCAGAAGATGATACCGAAATCAAAAAAGTAAACGAACAAGTTCTGAAAAGCTTTGGTTTAAAAAATGGTGCTGCTCATACAGAATTTATAAAATGCAAAGAAGACGGAAAAATCTATTTTCTGGAAACTTCCTCTCGCGTAGGTGGCGCTCATATTGCCGAAATGGTCGAAGCGGCTTCTAATATTAATCTTTGGAAAGAATGGGCTACAATTGAAGATGCTTTGGTCAACGAAAAAGAATACAATTTGCCAAAAGTAAAAAAAGAATATGCCGGCATTGTTTTGACTTTATCTAAATTTCAACATCCTGATTTATCTTCTTTCTCAGATCCTGAAGTTTGTTTTAGGGTTCCACTGGATTACCATGCGGGATTAATTGTAAAATCGGATAAAAGCGAAAGAGTTCTGGAATTACTAAACAATTATGTAGACCGTCTAATTGCCGATTATACTGTGGTTGTGGAACAAAATAAAGTGACTAATTTGCACTAAATTATTAATTTATTTCCTTTAAAAAAGTTTACCCAAAGACTTAAAATTTATGCGAATTCTTTCATTTATCATTTTTGTTTTATTCATTTTTTCGAATCCAATAAAAGCTCAATCATTTTATAATACAAAAAAAGTTTTGTTTGATAGACAGGATAGTTTGCGTGGAAGTATTACTAAAGAAAGATCTTGGTGGGATTTAAAACAATATCGCCTAGATATAAAAGTAAATCCTTTAGATAGCACAATTACAGGTTTTAATGTAATTAAATATAAAGTATTACAGGAATACAATGTAATGCAAATTGATTTGCAAAATCCTTTAGAAATCAGCAAAATTACCCAGGACGGATTAGAATTAAAATACCGTAGAGAAGGCAATGCTTATTTTGTTGATTTACTTTCTTCGCAAAAAATCGGTACAATAAAAGAGTTAACTGTTTTTTATGAAGGGAAACCTAGGGTAGCCATCAGTCCACCATGGGACGGTGGAATTACCTGGAAAAAAGACCAAAATGGAAAGCCATTTATTGCTTCTTCCTGTCAGGGAATTGGAGCCAGTATCTGGTGGCCTAATAAAGACCACATGTATGACGAAGTGGACGATATGTACATTAGTGTAAATGTTCCGTCAGATTTGATGGATGTTTCCAATGGCCGTTTGCTTAGTGTCAAAAAACAAAAAAACGGTACCAAAACTTATAATTGGTATGTTTCCAATCCTATCAATAATTATGGAGTAAATATCAACATTGGTGATTATGTTTCTTTTTCAGAAAAGTATAAAGGAGAAAAAGGAATTTTAGATTGTAGTTATTATGTCTTGAGAGCCGATTTGGCGAAAGCCAAAAAACAATTCAAGGAAGTTCCCAGAATGTTAAAAGCTTTCGAATACTGGTTTGGACCTTATCCTTTTTATGAAGACGGTTACAAGTTGGTTGAAGTTCCTTATTTAGGTATGGAACATCAAAGTTCTGTAACTTATGGAAATGGTTTTCAAAATGGTTATTTGGGGCATGACATGAGCGGTACAGGCTGGGGGCTAAAATTCGATTTTATTATTGTTCACGAATCGGGACATGAATGGTTTGCTAATAATATAACTTACAAAGACATTGCTGATATGTGGATTCATGAGAGTTTTACTAATTATGCCGAAAGTCTTTTTGTGGAATACTATTATGGCAAAAAAGCCGGATCTGAATATGTTATTGGGACAAGAAAAGGTATTGCTAATCATTTTCCAATTATTGGAAAGTATGATGTAAACGACAAAGGTTCAGACGATATGTATCCAAAAGGTGGAAATATGCTACATACTTTGCGCCAAATCGTAAATAATGACAGCAAATGGAGAGCTATTTTGAGAGGTTTAAACACTACTTTTTACCATCAAACAGTGACTACAAAACAAATAGAGGATTACCTAAGTGAACAAACAGCAATGGATTTGAATCCGTTTTTTAATCAATATTTGAGAGATATTAGGATTCCAACATTAGAATATTATTTTAAAGACCATCAGTTTTTTTACCATTGGACAAATTGTGTTTCCGGGTTTAATATACCTATAAAAGTTAGCATTAACGGTGTTGAAAAGTGGATACAACCCCAAACAACTTGGAAAAATGAAGTAAATACTGAGGAAAATCCAAAATTGATTATTGATGCTAATTTTTATGTATCCGGAATCAATATTACAAAATAAAATAGACTAATTTTATCAAGTTATTCAGCACTGTCTAATCGAATATTCTAAAAACATGAGACAATATAACTTCTTCCTGTCTTTTTTTCTGGTACTATCTGGTATTAATTATGGTCAAAATACTAAGCCCAACATAGATACGCTGCAAGCAAGTACTGATTCTATCGAAGCGGCTCCAAAAATCAATCTGGATTCGATTCATTTTGCACCATCAAGTGAAATGTTAGACGAAGAAAGTTATTGGAAAATTATTGAAAACTCATTAAAAGAAACTACAAACCAGGAAGATCAGGAGCTTTTTCTTTCTTCGGCTTTAGAGAAACTTTCTCCAAAGGAAATAATTGGTTTTCGTTTGAGAACTGACAAACTCATGTTTGACTCCTATACTTCTAATTTATGGTGTGCTAATTATATAATCAGTAATGGAGTTGCAGATGATGGTTTTGATTATTTCAGATGTTGGTTGATTTCAAGAGGTAAAGAAGCCTATTATAAAACACAGGAAAACCCGGATTACTTAGTTAATTTGGTTGGGAATGAACCACATGCTTATGATTTTGAAGGTTTTTGGTATGTAGCAAATAATGCTTTTAAAAACCTTACCAATAAAGAAGCTGAAACTTATATTGACTACGAAAATTTTAAAACAACCGATGAAAATTATCCATTGTTAGAATTCAACTGGAATGTTGATGATCCTAAAACAATGGAAAAAGTTTGTCCTGTTTTATTTAAAAAATTCTGGAAAAAATAAGTTTTAGACTGAAAAGATTAAGAACTCTATTTGAATTATTTTTTATATAAGTTTAAGCTTACAATATACCTCTTGAAATAACAAGTAAGTACTTCGACAAGTTCAGGTGACAGAAAGTTAGAATGAGAAAGTCATTTGAATAAAATTTGAAAAAAATCTAAATTTATATAGCTTTATTAAACACCCTCAATTCTACAAATTAATATTGATTAATTTGTAGAATTGAGGGTGTTTTTTTAGTAGTTAAATCCTGAGAATTATAAAATTAGTTTTTAAATAATTCGATAGTTATAAAAAAATAATAAAATTTTAAAATAAGTTTTTTCTTTAATTTTGTAAAAGATGATTTTTTTTGTATATTTTTAAAAAAAATCTTACTTGTTTTAGCTATTGTTTTGGTCTTACAAATTTTATAAAATTCAATTGAAATGAAAAAAATAACAATCTTTGGGTTCCTCTTTTTGATCTTATTTAATTCTTGTAATGCGGATAAAAAAATAAGAAAAAATAATATAAAAGGAACTAATTTGAATGCCAGTTATCAAACTAATAATGATTTAAAATCAATTTATAATTCGATTGATACAACTTCAATAACGTTAATAATTGATAAAAAGAAAATAGAAAAATCAAAAATAAATTTGGTTTTAGAAACTTTAAATAAGCAGAATTATTCTGTCAATGTGGATAGAGAAAATAGAATAATAGAACTAATTAAAAATTAATTTTAAAAAGCGGAAAGTGAGTTTTCTAGAAAAGAATGTTTTATTCTTGAGTAAGAATCGGTAAAATCAAAAAGCATGGAATATTAAATCATTCCATGCTTTTAAAAATAACTTTATGATAAGATTTCTCATTATAATACTAAGTTTATTTTTTAACTATTCGGATGCACAAATTCTGTCGGGGCAAATTCTTGATAGTATTACGCATAAGGCTATAGATGGTGTAAACATAACTTTTATCAGTACTCGTTTTGGTGTTTTTTCTGACACACAAGGAAGGTTTAAAATAAATATTACTAACCCTAAAGACAATTTATCAATTTCTGCAATTGGCTATAAAAACAAAAGTATACTTCTGTCGGATTTTAATAATCAAAAAATATATGAAACTGTTTTTTATTTAAGTCCTAAAATTGAACAATTAAAGGAGGTTATAATTAAGAATAAAAAAACAGAATATACTTGGGAAAAGGTTTTGAAAACGAAACGTGAAAATGAAGTAATTATGGGATTTCAATTTGGAACAGAAAATTGTACTTTTATAGAAAATCCATATAAAAAAAAAGGTAAAATAAAATCTATAAGTTTAGATTTAAAAAAAACTAAGGGTTATTTAGTAAACAAAAAGTACAAGGTTGACTATTTAGCGGCTTATAATATTAAATTTTATAATTATAACGATAAAAAAGGGAGACCAGATACCGAAATTTATAATAAAAACATCATTATAGAACTGGAAAACAAAACGTATTTATTAAAAATTGATTTAGATTCTTTACAAATAAATTTTCCTGAAAATGGTGTTTGTAAAGGTGTTGAATTAATAAATGCAAAATATATAAATCCAAAGCAATCATTTGCCTTTATTGGACCAAACATGGGGTTTTCAGGAAAGAAAGAACTCTATCCTAAAACATCTTGGAGTAGATGTAGATATGAAAATAAATTTGACTTTGAACCATTTACCCGATTTTATGGATAATAATATAAAAAAGCAATGGACAATGAATGTTGATATTGTTGTAGTTTTAGAAAAGTAGATTCCTTAAATTTTGCCCAAGTATCCCATATGGTTTTGGACCGAAAGAATTTTAAGGGACTACTAAATACTTTTCATAAATAAAAATTATTTTCCAAGAACTTATTTAAGTTACTATTTGGATTTCTTAAAAACGAATTGCTAGATAATAAATATAAATAGATTACAAAAACAGTAAAATGCATATAAAAAAACTCACACTAATTTTAGCAATTTTTGTTTCATTAAACATAAATTGTCAAACTCAGGAGCAAGAAATTGTGATCCAAAAACAAATAATTGCTCTTCATAAGGACCTGAAAAAAGCACAAGATTCAGTTGGTGCTCTTATTAAAGTTTGTGATTTGGAGATTGAAAAAGCTTCTGATCTCATTGCAAAAGAAAAACTAAATAAAAAACTCACTTATTTATGGGACATATATGATATGAGTTTAAGAGAAGAAGCGCTAAAAGATCTGGATTTTGCTAAGTTGCACCCTAATTCTCTTTCTTGTCTAAAATTGCTATTAAACAAAGTACAAACTCAGGAAGGATTAGGTCTTTATGATAAATATGAAGAAATATTTCACAATTTCTCAGAAGAAGTAAAAGCCAGCGAAGAAGGGAAAAAAATGACTGAAAAGCTGAAGTATTTTAAACAAAGTAAAGTAGGAAGTGTTGCACCTGATTTTAGCGTTATAGATATAAATGGAAAAGAATTGAGCTTAAATGATTTTAGAGGTAAAAAGTATATTTTACTAGATTTTTGGGCTAGTTGGTGCGCTCCCTGCATAGTAGATCAGAAATATTTGAAAAAGATATACGGACGATTTAGCCAGAAAGATTTTGAAATTATAAGTATTTCCAGAGATACTGATAAAGAAAAATGGAAAAATACTGTATTAAAGCATAAAACAAATATTTGGAAACAAGTATGCATTGAAAGTGATTTAAATATCTGTACCAATGATTTGCCCCAAAAGAAACATTCTGTAGATGTTAATTATTTTGTAAGTGCCATTCCTCATTATGTTTTAATTGATAAGGCCGGAATTATAATTGGAAAATGGAAAAATTCGGGCGAAATAAATATGAAAGAATTAGAAACGAAACTTAGTGATGTAATTGGAAATTAAATAACTATGAGACTGTTAAGTTGAATTATCAAAACGTAATTTCATTCAATGGATTTTAAAAAGTATCATAAAAATTCAATTAGCATATCAATTAAAAATCTGACAATTGGTTTATCGTTCAAATAAACCAATAGTTCCGCCAACCCAGTCTTTGTCCTGATTGTATTTCACACCAATCATTTCACCACGGCTCAAACGCACTAAATTACAAAGTAGAGTAGGAGCCGCATCCTCTTTTTTCCAGGTACAAAGCATTCTCACTTCGGCTTTCACTTTTCCGTCAGGCGATTGTACAATAGGTAAATAATTGACTTTTTTCTGAAGAATATATAGTTCTTTGTCCACAACAGCTTCGATGTCTTCTTTTTTTACATGAAAAATTACACCCGAACCAGAGAAAGAGAAAAGTGGTTTTAAAACATAATTTTCTAAGTCTTCAGGAATTTCTTTTAACTCACTTAGCAAGGTGGTTTCAATAAAATATTTTCCTTTTAGCAAAGGCAAAATAAACTTACTGATTCGGAAAAACCAATTGGGATGACCCGCCCATTCTACATCTAATTCGTCAGAGAAACTGAAATTCAATTTTAAATCGGTGCGTAGGTTCAGTTCGTCAAAAATGACTCTGTTGTAAATGCGTTTTATTTGGATTTCTTCGCCTTTTTCATTTTTATAAAACAATTGATTCCCTTTTTTGATTACTTCAGTAACGCAAACAATGGATAATCCAAGGTCTCTTTTGCAATAATAAAAATCAATTGTGGTGTTTTGTTTTTCGGGTTCTATTTCCAACAGCACAACATTTTCATCGGGATGATTGTTGCAAAAAACAGCTTTCAAATTTTCAAGATATTCCTGCGGTGTCAGGCCGTTTAAAAATGGTGTCAACTCCTTTAAAAAAGTATATTGCTTTTGGAATTTTTCGTATAAATTAATTTGATAATTAAACAAAGAGGGGAAACCTTGTACTTCAATTAATTTAGGAATAATTGCTCCGTCTTCTTCACAAATTCCAAAATCAATAGCTATAAAAGTACTGTGATTGTCTTCATTAGGAACTTTTTTGTTTAATTCTAATGCTTTATCTGTAAGTTCTTTAAAGTTTTCTTGTTGAATTAAAGCTATAACGTCATTACAGCCTTCGATAAGTTGTTCTTTTAATTCGTTGGAAATAAAAAAAGGGGTTTCTCCTAATCTGAAAGTAGGAGTGTAATCAAAATCGGAAGCGATGTCTTCTTTTAAAGCCTGGTATTTTTCTGCAGTAAATTGCTCGTTAAATAATTTTCGATATTTAGAAATCATATAGACTTAATTATTAAAAAAGTGGAACACAGATAGTATTAATTGGATAAATAAAAAGATTTTTTTTAATCGCAATTCGCGATAATTTCTTTAATCTGCTTAATCTGCATGTCGGCAGACAGCTCTGTGATCCTAAATATTATTATTGATTAATTGGACATGATTTTTTTAGATTTCATCAGGTCGGTAATGGCAGAACGAAGGAAATTTGGAATCAAAGTCTCATTAGTTCGATATATTTTATCATCATCTACTAAATCTTCGAGCATGTTTCTAAACTTTCTTTTGCCCTTCATTTTTCTTATTTTGTCTTTTACTTCCTTATTTCTTAGATGCGAAAGAAAACTGATTGGATCGGCTTCGGGATGAAATTGTGTTCCTACTAAATGATCCGTAAAACGCACAGCCATGATAGCTCTTTCGTATTGTACATGATCTCTTATTTTTTCCAGAGAAATGATTTTGGCTCCTTTTTTAGCAAAAACACTCAATTTTGGTTGAACTACCTGATAATCTCTGGAGTCGATAGCATAAAATGGATCAGATAAACCTTCGAATAACAAATCTTTGAGACCATCTTTGGTTTTGTGAATGGTCATTACACCAAATGAGGTATCATGTCTTTTGGTAATTTCGGCCAAACCAAAATGTTTACAAGCCATTTGATAAGAATGACAGATAAACAGAACGTGTTTTTTTATCGGATTTTCATTGTTCCATTTTACTATAGCATCAATAAAAGCATAATATTTTTTATCCCAAATTCCGTCGCCTTCCAATGGATTTCCGGGACCTCCTGAAGATATATAGATATCAAATTGGTCAATTTCCGGTAGCTCACATTTTCCTCTTACATCAAATATTTTAAAACACACAAAAGGCGTAAATCGGTTAACAACATCAATAATACATCGCATTCCCTGATTAGGCTCGCCATTGTACATGTCTAATATTGCTACGGTTATGCTTTTCTTTTTCATTAGTCCAACTTTTTAAAATAATTATCCAAAGATAAGTTATTATTTTATAAGCCTTTAGTAAATTCTGAAGTTATAAAATCAACCACTTTAGTCAGATCTTTTGTTTTTTCAAAAACAGCTAATTGTTTATCGGCTCCGGTACCATTTTTCAGGATTTGGTGAGCAAAATTAATGTGCTCTCTACTGCCTAATTCATCCACAACATCTTCAATAAAATCAAGCAATTCCAAGATCAGCATTCTTGTTTCAACTTCTTTTTGAAGTCCAAAATCAATCATTTGTCCTTCAATTCCATAGCGCGCTGCACGAAATTTATTCTCTTTGATCAATGCCAATCGGTAAATATTGAAACTCATGTTCTGCGAATTTATTCGATATAATTTGGCTACAACCGCCTGAATTATAGAAACAATACACATGGTTTCTTCAACCGTTAAACTCATATCGCAAATGCGAAATTCTATTGTATCATAGAAAGGATGCAAACGCAAATCCCACCAAATTTTCTTTGGATTATCAATACAATTGGTTTTTACCAAAGTCTCTAAAAAGTTATCATAAGAAGATAAGGAATCAAAATATTCAGGCAAACCAGTTCTTGGGAATTTATCAAAAACCTTTGTTCGATATGATTTATAACCCGTTTGTCTGCATTCCCAAAAAGGGGAATTGGTAGATAAAGCAAAAATATGAGGTAAAAAATAACAAGCCTGATTGATTAATTGTAAGCCAATTTCGCGATTTTCAATTCCCACATGACAGTGCATCCCAAAAATCAAATTAGAACGGGCTGCATCCTGTAATTCGTTAATAATGTTGTGATAACGGGGATCGTCTGTTATGGGTTGATCCTGCCATTTTGAAAACGGATGCGTTCCTGCTCCACCCACAATAAGACCTTGTTTATCGGCTAATTCGACAATTTTAGTCCTTAAGAATTTAATTTCGCATTCGGCTTCTTTAACATTTTTACAGATATTAGTTCCTACTTCCACAACCGATTGGTGCATTTCGGCTTTTACCTGTTCATTCAATAATATTTTAGCTCCATCAACAATTTTTGACAAATGGGAGCGTAGATCTCTGGTTTCGGGATCTATAATTTGGTATTCCTCTTCAATACCCAGTGTAAAAACAGGCAATTTCTTCATTTAAATTATTCCAATTATTTATTTTAATCCAACAGCATCTTTTATAAATGTTCCCCAGGTTAGGTTAATTTTTCCCGGTTTTTGTTTTTTTGCAGCTGCAATCGCCATTTTAGCGGCTTCTTCAACAACCCATTCAAAATTTTCAGCTCCTACCGAATTGATATCGGCATCGGGAGCAGGATTTCCAAAATCGATGGCATACGGAATCCCATCACGAACAGCAAATTCCACGGTATTAAAATCGTATCCCAAACCTTTACAAAGACGAATAGTATAGTCTTTGATAGTGGCTAATAACTTTTTATCTACAGCTGGTCCGTCAAGTACATAACGCAAATGTGGCTGATTTCTAGGTTCGTATTGCATAATTTTAACCGCTTTACCACCGAGACAATAAACCCTGAAATATTCAGTAAAAACAATTTCCTCTTGCAACAACATTACTAATTGTCCTGTTTCCCTGTGCTTTTCCCAAAACTCTTCTTTATTTTCCAGTCGATATACATTTTTCCATCCGCCACCAGCATAGGGTTTCATATAAGCCGGGAATTTTACATAGTCAAAAATTCCTTCCCAGTCCAATGGAAATGTCAAGTTTCTAAAGGAATTAGAGGTCGTATCCGTAGGATGTTCGGCCGATGGAAGAATTACCGTATTAGGCAGTGGAACTCCAAGTGTATCAGCCAAGGCATTATTGAAAAATTTATCGTCGGCACTCCACCAAAAAGGATTATTAATAACATTCGTTCCTGTTAAGGCAGCATTTTTAAGAAAGGCGCGGTAAAAAGGGACATCTTGCGAAATTCTATCTATAATTACAGCATATTCACCGCCTTTGTTTTGGATAACCTTATCAATAGAAACCGCTTCGGCTATAATTTCTTTTTCGTTTTTTGAATTTACTCTATCAATAAAAGCCTGTGGAAAGGTGTCTTCCATTCCAAATAAAATTCCAATCTTTTTCATATTTTATGTATTGTTTCTTTTTTTATATAATGCTGTAAGCTAGTTTCAGAAAAAATTGATTCGGGACAAATAATGAGGAAACATTTCTTTCCAAAGTGGCCAATCGTGTTGCTTGTCTTGTCTGATATCGAGCCAATGCTCCATGTTTTTATGAGCTAATAATTTGCTCATTTTTAAATTGGCATCAAAACAAATATCCCAGTTAGAAGTTCCCAGGGCAATGTCCATATTCCACAATTCATAATCGTTCAATCCTTCTAAATAATCATCGGGAGTGTGATAAAAAACGGTGTCGTTATGAAAACCATCTAAATAACTTTTGATATTAAAAATACCACTCATGCTAAACAAATGACTCACATAACCGGGATGTCTAAAAGCAAAATTGGCCGCATGATAACCACCAAAGCTGCAACCCGCCATAACTACTTTTCCCGAAGGAGTATTATGTCTTACCTTTTCTACCACCTCGTGACAAATCATTTTGTCGTACCAATCGTGATTTTCTATACGATGTACAGGATGAATGTGTTTGTTGTAAAA
Source organism: Flavobacterium sufflavum (assembly GCF_004016525.1). Lineage (GTDB taxonomy): Bacteria > Bacteroidota > Bacteroidia > Flavobacteriales > Flavobacteriaceae > Flavobacterium > Flavobacterium sufflavum. The sequence continues at coordinate 32,074 of NZ_SACJ01000012.1, read as the reverse complement.
ACTGTCCTTATCGATACTATCGGGACAATAAATTTGTATTAATCCTTGTTCGAGATACCACCTTGCCGATTCGATCAATCCCATGTCTTTATTTTCATGAAAACTTCCCATAGAAGTAGGAAATAAGACCACAGGATAACCTGAATGTCCAAAAACGAGCATTTCTGTATCTCTACTCAAATTTGGTGAATACCACTTGAAATAGTTTTCTTGCATAAATTTTGGTTTTAACAATTATAATGAAATAAACAATACCAAAAAATGTAGTATTTTACTTTTAACGAAAAAATAATACTCTCTCAGCTATTGTTAATAAAATTTAATTTTTTTTGCCCTAAAACACATTGTTTTAAACCAATTTGATAACATAATATAAGAACGGAAAATCAAGCATGTTGGTTAAAATCAATTACAGCATAGACCAACAAAAACCTGACTCTTTAAAAATTAATCTGTATAGGGATTGAAATTAATTTTTGAAGAAGCTAAATTTTAGCTTAAAAAGATTTAGAGCTTTATTCGACCAGACTTTTTTCAAATAGTTGGACTTGATTTTTTAATCTTTCAATGAGCATATTCATCATCCGCTTGTTCAAACTTGATGAGTTTTGTATGTACTGCAAATATTCATCAACAGTAAACAAGGCGATAATCATTCCTTTTAAAGCATTCCTGAACTTGATGTCTTTTTGAATTGCATTTTCAATTGTAGCTAATTTTTTTTCTACGCTTAACGAATAAAAATCCCGTTTGTATTTGCTGATATAATTATGAAAAGAAGCAATGAATAAATCATTCTGTAGTTTTAATATGGGTCTCAAAACTTCATTTTGAAAAATTTCATCTGCTGAAGATTGCGAACTAACACTCCCGATAGCCTCGCCTCTGAATTCACTTAAAAAACTATCTCTCTGGCTCATCTTTTTTTCTTAAAAATAGGAAAAAAATTATCAAGGAAGTTCTATTTTAGCATAAATAATTTTAAAATATGCGATTTCATACCAGAAAATGGGTAAAGCCCGAAGACCTCAATCCTAACGGAACTTTATTTGGAGGAAAACTATTGGCCTGGATAGACGAAGAATTGGCTTTATACACCATTATTCAATTTGAAAATTCCAAGGTGGTCACTAAATATATGTCTGAAATTAATTTTAAAAGTTCAGCAAAACAAGGAGATATTATCGAAATAGGAATAGATGTGGTTCGTTTTGGAAATACTTCTATTACATTAGAATGTGAAGTCCGCAATATGATGACACGAGAAACGATTATTACTATAGATAAAACGGTAATGGTTAATCTGGGTGAGGATGGAAAACCAAAAGCGCATGGAAAAACCGAGATTGAATTTGTAAAAGACCGTTTGGAGTAAATTAATAGGTCTTAAAAATTAACCGCCAATTTGTAGATTTTAAATTAGTTTACAAATTGGCGGTTGTTTTTTTATAGTCCGATTTTATTATTTTGCTAAAATCAGATTTTTGCAGTATTTCTTTTCTACGTAAAAAGTACCAAACGGCAACAAAGAAGCAATTAAAATAATTCCAAAATCTTTCAGATTCCAATTTTGTGCGTTTTTCAATAAAAATGCCAAAACAATATAGCCTATAAACAGAATTCCGTGGCTCATTCCTATAGGATACAATAGTGAGTGGTACAATTCGAAATTGTTAGGTTTTATAAAAAGCATATTTGAGAATAAAACTAAATAGGATATTCCCTCAAGGACAGCAGTGATTTTAAAAATTTTGAGCATGGATATTATTTTAAATATTTACGCGCCAAAATTAAGTAAAATCATTGATTTTATTGGTGTTAAAACGCAAAGTAATTTACTTTTGTAATCATAAATTTTTCATAATGAGTAAAAGAGATTTAAAAAAATATTTGGGCGAACTCGATAAAGAACAACTTCAGGAGCAACTTATCGAGCTGTATGAAAAATTTACTGCTGTAAAGGAATATTATGATTTTGTTTTTAACCCAAAAGAAGAAAAACGACTGCAGGAAGCGAAACTCAAAATCTCCAATGAATATTTTCCCGTTTCTACCAGCGGAAAAAGGAGAAAACCTAAGATGCGTCGTTCAGTAGCTCAAAAAATCATTAAACACTTTATTACTTTAGGTGTCGATTCTTTTGTAATTGCCGATGTGATGTTGTATACCATTGAAATTGCACAGACTTTTTCGGCTGAAAATCCAATAAAACAAGAAGCATTTTATAAAAGTATGCACAATTCTTTTGAGCAGGCCGTTCAATTTTTAATCGCAAATGGCATTTTGAGTGAATTTAAAAGTCGAATAAAAGCAATTTACGAAGAGATTATAGAACAAAAATGGAAAAATAGAAGCGATTTCTTGCTAATAATGGAGCAAATTAGTGAATAAGTCCCTTGTAAATCAAATTATTTCATATAGAGTTAATAATTTAAATTAAATATAACAAGATAACTGTTTTTTAGACGTATTTTTGCAAAAATTCAACAAAAAGCAATGTTCGAAAGTACGATAGAAATAGAAAAAGAAGAAAAAAAAGAACTTTATGCCTACCAAAAGGGTGATATTGATGCCATTTTTGAGCGCATCGATAATGGTCCTGAAAAACACCATCTACTGTATCAATTGCCTACAGGTGGTGGAAAAACAGTAATATTCTCAGAAATTGTTCGTCGTTACCTATCTAAACACGATAAAAAAGTTGTTGTTTTAACACACCGAATTGAGTTGTGTAAGCAGACTTCTAAGATGTTAAAAGGTTTTGGCGTTAAAAATAAAATCATCAATTCTAAAGTAAAAGATTTACCGGATCAAAACGAATATTCTTGTTTTGTGGCCATGGTAGAAACCCTTAAAAACCGTATCAATGACGAGAAATTGATTCTGGATAATATAGGTTTGGTTATTATTGATGAGGCGCATTATAATTCGTTCAGAAAATTATTAAATTCATTTGCCAATGCTTTTATATTAGGAGTAACTGCTACGCCGTTGAGTTCTAATATAAAATTGCCAATGAACCAAAGCTACGATGAGTTAATAGTGGGAGATACTATTAGTTCATTAATTGAAAATGGATTTTTGGCTAAAGCCACTACCTATAGCTATGATGTGGGATTGACTTCGCTTAAGGTGGGTATCAACGGAGATTATACCGTAAAATCATCCGATGATTTGTATACCAATACATTAATGCAGGAAAAATTATTGCATGCCTACACCGAAAGATCTTTAGGTAAAAAGACCTTGATTTTCAATAATGGTATCAATACTTCCTTATATGTATATGAAACCTTTAGAGAAGCAGGTTATGAAATCCGCCATCTGGACAACACCAGCAGCAACGAAGAAAGAAAAGAAATTTTACATTGGTTCAAGCATACTAAAGACGCTATTCTTACTTCGGTAGGGATCTTGACAACTGGTTTTGATGAACCTACAGTAGAAACCATTATATTAAACCGTGCCACAAAATCATTGACATTATATTATCAAATGATTGGACGTGGTTCGAGAAAATTGCCTCATAAAGATGAGTTTACCGTTATCGATTTAGGTAATAATGCGGCGCGTTTTGGACTTTGGAGTGAGCCTGTAAACTGGCAGCACATCTTCAAATCACCTGAATTTTATTTGGAAAATTTACGTGACGATGCTGAAATTGAGTTGTATTTTAAATACACCATGCCGCCAGAATTAAGAGCTAAATTCAGCAATACTGAAGATGTTACTTTTGATGTTGACGAAGAACATAAATTGGCTATAAAACAAAATTTACGTTCTAAGGTTGTTCTTGATAAATCGCTGGATCAGCACGCTACGATGTGTGTGTACAACACCGAAACTTTACAAGAAGCCAAATTATTATCTAAAGAATTAGATGATGATATCGAATGCCGTATCAAACGTTACGCAAAATGCTTAAGCCAATGCAGTAAAAACTACCGCGAATGGCTTGTAGATGATTACAAACAAAAATTAACCTTGTTATTAGGGAAAAAGTATCGTGAAAGAATCATGAACGAACCTGATGATGAAGATTAAAATAAGGAGCTATTCCGATAGCTATCGGAACCTGCTTTCGTTGCAATCTTTTACTTTTTAAAGAAAAAAGTAAAAGGATTTTCACTGCCATCGGGGCTAGGAAAACTGTTTTTCATACAAATAATAAAACAAAACAATGTCCAAACAATTCTCAGATTTAGGAATTTCGACAGCTTTAGTACAAAACTTAACCCAATTGAATCTTGTTGTGCCTACAGCCATTCAAGAACAAGTGATTCCGTTGCTTTTAGCAAATCAAACCGATTTGGTAGGATTAGCAAAAACGGGAACGGGAAAAACTGCCGCTTTTGGTCTGCCAATTTTACAATTAATTGATAGCTCAAAGCCAAATGTACAAGCCGTAATACTAGTTCCAACCAGAGAATTAGGACAACAGGTTTTTAAAAATTTAGAAGCTTTTGCTCAAAATCTACCGGCAGTTTCAATTGCTGCTGTTTGCGGAGGAATTCCAATAAAACCACAAATCGAACGATTAAGCAATCCCACTCATGTTGTCGTAGCGACTCCGGGACGTTTAATTGATTTGTTGCAACGAAAAGCCATCAGTCTAAAAGAAACTTCATTTTTAGTATTGGATGAAGCCGATGAAATGGTAAGCATTCTAAAAGAAAGCTTAGACGAAATTGTTGCCGAATTGCCTAAAAATCACCGTACTTTTTTGTTTTCGGCTACTATGCCAGGAACTATAAAACAGCTGATTCAGAACTATTTGCATAAAAATGTGGTGCAAATAAGTGCCAATATGGAAACTTCAGGAAATCAAAGTATTGATCACCAATATATTATTGTTGATCCTATTGAGAAATTAGACGTTTTAATGCACTTTTTGAATTCCAGAGAAGGACAACGTGGAATTATTTTTTGCAAAACAAAAGCAGCTGTAAATAAATTGGCTAAAAACTTAGCTATCAATCGTTTTTCGTCCGGGGCATTGCACGGAAGTTTGTCTCAGGGAATTCGTGACCGAATTATGGAACAATTCCGCGAAGGACACATCAATATATTAGTCGCTACTGATTTGGCTGCCAGAGGAATTGACGTAAAAGAAATTGCTTATGTAGTCAATTATCACTTGCCTGATACTTATGAAAATTATGTTCATAGAAGTGGTAGAACCGCCAGGGCAGGGGCAAACGGATTGTCATTAACCGTTTTACAAGCCGAAGAAGAAGTAGAAATTGCTGATTTTGAAAAGGAATTAGGTATCCAATTCAAACTATTTGCAAAACCTTCAGTTGCCAGTATTGAAGACAATAACACCTTGCTTTGGGCAAAACAAATTTTTAAAACCAAGCCCAACCATGAGGTTGATGCCGAATTAAAAACGAAGATAAAAACCATTTTTCATCATTTAACCAAGGATGAATTAATTGAAAAAATACTAGCCAACCATTTATTACAAAATAAAAACCAAGTTGTAGAAAAACCAGTAAAAAAACTAAAACAAAAAAAATAAAAACACTCAAAATCTCTTTTGGTGACTAACAAAAGAGATACTTTTTAAAATTGTAAAATATGGAAATCGTAATAATCGGAGGCGGTTTTGCAGGAATGAATCTGGCAAAAGAATTATTGAATCAAGACGGAGTGCACGTAACCCTGGTTGATAAAAACAACTACAATTTTTTTCCACCACTTATTTATCAGGTAGCTACGGCTTATTTAGAGCCATCAAGTATTAGTTATCCGTTTAGAAAATTCTTCGCAGGGAAAAAGAATCTGCAATTTCGTTTAGGAGAATTAATGGAAGTAGTGCCTGCTGAGAACAAGGTAATCTTAAGCAATGGCGAATTACAATATGACAAACTTGTTTTTGCAACTGGAGCTGAGACGAGTTATTTTGGCATGGAAAACGTAAAAAAGAACGCCATTCCAATGAAAACGCTGAACGATGCCATTGTAATGCGTAATACTTTGCTTAAAAACCTGGAAAAAGCGGCTATTACAAAAGACATCCGTAAACGTAGAAAACTATTGACTATTGTAGTTGCCGGAGGAGGACCTACAGGAGTGGAGATTTCAGGAATGTTTGCCGAAATGCGTAAAAATATCTTCTTAAAAGAGTATCCTGAATTTGGTACTACTGCAAGTAATATTTATTTAGTGGATGGTGCACCTGCTTTGCTGACTCCTATGAGTAAAGAATCTCAGGAAGATACATATAAAGCGCTTACCGATTTAGGTGTTGTTGTAAAATTGAACAATAATGTAGTGGATTATGTTGATGATACGGTTCATTTTTCCAATGGAGAAACAATCCAAACTAAAAACTTAATTTGGGCAGCCGGAGTCACTGCACGTGAGTTTAAAGGAATTCCTGCTGAAAGTTACGGTCGTGGAAAACGATTGACAACAGATGCATTTAATAAAATTGACCGCACCGAAAATATCTATGCTATTGGAGATACCTGTATTCAGTTTAATGACGAAAGTTTTCCTCATGGACATCCTCAGGTAGCACAAGTTGCTATTCAACAAGGGATTAATTTAGCTAAAAACTTTAAAAACGAAATGCAACAAAAAGCATTAGTTCCTTTTAAATATGTTGATAAAGGATCGATGGCAATCATTGGAAAAGCGAAGGCTGTGGTTGATTTACCAAAACCTAAAATGCACTTTAAAGGGACATTTGCCTGGATGATTTGGTTGTTCATTCACCTGATTTCGTTGATTACTTATAGAAATAAAATAAAAACATTCTACAACTGGATGATTGCTTATTTCTCTAAAGACAATTCATTGCGAATGATTATCAGACCTGATAAAAAATTAAAAGAGAGTTAATATTTTTTCAAATCTTAATAGAAACCGATACAGCTATTGTATCGGTTTTTTTATGGAATTATTTTTTAGAATAGGAAATAGATTACTTTAGATAAAGTTGTTATATTTGAAAAGAATAACTGACTTTTTAACCAAAACTGAAGGATTTAAAATCAAACTTCAGCTATAAACAAAAATTAAACAAAATGAACGACACACAAATACCTATTACAATTCCGGGAATTGATAATAACATTTATGCTGGATTTTGGGTGAGATTAGGTTCTATGCTTTTAGATGGAATAATTATGTTGCCAATAATTTTTATAATTTTATATGTAAACGGACTTTCAGTAAACATGTATTTTTATACAATAATCCCCAATTTATTATTTGGAATTTGGTATAATATTTATCTTCCAAAGAAATATGGAGGAACTCCTGGAAAATTAATTGCGGGTATAAAAATTATAAAAATGAATGGCAAACCAATTGGTTGGAAAGAAGCTATTTTGAGGCATTCAGTTTTATTAGCACTAACTATTTTCAGCATTATAACAATGATTATCTGCTTATTGAAAGCAGATGAAACTGTTTTTAAAAGCTTGGATTGGCTTAAGCGATCAGAATACTTAATGTCTCTTGCTAAAACTCCTTTTATGATACATGTATGGGCAAGCAATATTTGGATTTATGGTGAATTCATCGTTTTACTGACTAATGACAGAAAAAGAGCTGCACATGATTTTATTGCCGGTACTGTGATTGTTAGAAATGTTTATATCAACAAAATAAACGAGGTGATGTATTCGGAAAAAAATGATAACTCAATAGAAAACTAAAACTATTTTATTGTATTTCTAGAAAACAGAAAACCGATACGAGCAAATGTATCGGTTTTTTTATGTTAATATTTTTAGGAATAAGAAATAGATTATTTTGAATAAAGTTGTTCAATTTATACTTTAGAGAGTATCTAGTCAATCTTGATTTAAAACCTGATTTGTATTGTTTTTAAAATTACTGTTCCTCCGGACACATTTTGTAATCAAATTTCCATTTTATAACTATATTATTAATTATCATACTGTAAATTAAGGCTTTCTTAGTACCTTAAATTTGTAGTTATGAATTATTTACCTAAAAATTTATTGATTTTTGTAATCTATATCAGTTAGCATTAATAATTAATTTTCATGTTTTCCATTAATTATTTTATAAAGAATTTTTCCGTTTTCAGAGAATTTTAAAATATTTCTATTTTTTACTTTGGTATTAATTAAAATTTCACAATCGATTAAACGATTTAAACTTAAACTATCTATTACTGAATTATAATCAAAACTAATAAACCCATTTGTATCTACTTTTACTGCTCTCATTAACTGATAATCCTCAAAAGTTAATAATCGAGATAAATCTACGATTTTACTATGTAAATCTGGATTCAAATTATAAAGTCCTGCTTCAATGTCTTCACTTAAGTCGACAAAATTTTGCCTATCTTCAAAAGAACTTTGAATTCTAGTTTGCAATTTTGCTATATCTTCGTTTAATTGAGCATTTAAATCATTAGCCTCTTTTAATTTTGAGCTTAAGTCAACTATTCTCAGTTCGTCTGCCTGCTTAATTACTTCATTCGAGGTTTTCATTGAGTCAATTTGTCCCAAAAGTTCATCTATTTTTTTATTTCCTGACAAAGCATTTTTTAAAGTATAATCCTGTTCCGCAATTTTAATTTTCTTTTCCATTGTATGAGACCTAGACTCATATATTTTATCAATTCGACTTTTCTTAGTTTCAGCTAAATCCTTATCTATTTCTAACATTAATTTAGGAACTAAAATTGTATAAAGAATTGCAAATAAAACTGGAAAAAACAGTGCCCAAAAAGTGCAATATTCATGATTAATTACAATTATTTTATTCTCAATTGTTTCATTTGAAAACAGCAATAAAAAAACAGGTCGCCAATTAAATATTAAAAACGACCACAAAAAAGCTCCTGAAATGGGTGTTTTAAGACGCTCTTTGGTTGTGTCTAGACAATCTTTTATTAAATCTACTAATGTCATGGTTTATTAAAAATATCTTATTTTTATAAAAAAATTTAATGGAAAAAATTATAGAACGCAAAAAACAATCTTGGGATGGAATGTTTTATAGTATTCAACGAATTGATTTGTTAATTGTATCATTTTGTGGAGCAGGGATATATGTCTGCCTTGAAACTATTAAATTTCTAAATGAAAAAAAAATGCCTTGTGATTATTTGATTAAAATCGCAGGAGGAATTTTTCTGTTGGGTATCATTCTTAATTTTCTTTCTCAGCATTTTGGTTTTAAATCCAATCAACAGGATTACTTAATGTGTGAATCATTAATTGACGCAAATAATAAAAACCTAAAAAAGTGTAAAAGAAAGCTTCTAAAAGAAGAAGCCAATCAATATGATATTTGTTCTGAAAAATATTCTAAGCTTACTAATATTTTGAATTATTTCAGTATGGGTGCTATGTTTCTTGGGTTAATCTTATTACTTATTTACTTTTCAATTACTTTTTAGGAGGTCTAGGCATTCCTTTTTGTTCTTCTAGCCCTCTACGTGGTGATGGCGAACTTGGCCCCGGTTTTATAGTTGGTCTTGATGGTGGATTTTGTGAAGGTTTTGGGGTCGTAGGAGTTTGTTGTTTTGCCATTTTTATTTTTATTTAGTCATAAATCAGTTCTATGAGTAATTTTTTACTTTTCAAATCTAACAAATAAAATAATATAATTATAGATTTTTCCTATATTTATAGAGTAAACATCCCGAACTGGGCTCGTTTGCATCGAGTACCAGCTTACTTTTTAAAAGAGAATAAAGCATTTGTAATGCGGCTTATTTAAAAATAACTTGTTGAGATTGCTTCGTTCCTCGCAATGACAAGATTGTGGAAAAAAGTAATCCGTGAAAATCCGTGCAACCTGCCTGTCGGCAGACAGGTCTGTGGCTAAAAGAAAATTTAAATATTAATCAAATAACTCTCCTTATAGATTTTTTGATACACATCTTTGCTAAACATATACAATTGGGACGGTTTTTTAGAAACCCCCACTTGTTTTTCATCCAAAGCAATGATGTATTTTTTGGTAATTAATTTTCGTCTAAAATTCCTGTTGTCAATTTCAACTCCCAAAATAGCCTCATAGGCATCCTGCAAGTCTTTAATAGTAAACTTATCGGCAAGTAATTCAAAAACAATAGGTTTAGACAAGGCATCTTCTTTTAAATCGGCATAGGCTTCGGCAATGATTTTTTCATGGTCAAAACCCAATTCTGGCAGCTGATTTACCGGAAACCATTGCGGATTGTATTTGTTTGCTCTTTGGACTACATCCGTTGGTAATAAAATATAATAGGCAATGGTGATGGTTCTTTCACTGAAATGTTCGCTTTCGGCCCAAATTATGTCTTTTTCATTTTTCAAACGATTTGGATCACCAAAAACCTTGAATTGTTTTTTGTACCAATTATCCAAACCCGTCAACTCTTTCAAAACCCTGTTAGCCGTGTCGTCTATGGTCTCGTTTTCATAAGTATGGAATCCTCGGAGTACATAATCATTAACGACAGGAGGGGCAGCATTTTCCAGTTTTAAAACACGTTCGATTAATAATACATTCAATGATTTTGTGGTATTGTCAAATCCAAAAATGACACAGTCTACAGATATATTTGGAATTATTTCGGCTTTCATGTTTTAGGGTTTAATTCCATCGATTTTGTGGAGCAAACAAATTTAACAATTTATCCCAAACATAAATAAAATATAGTCCAAACGTTGCCTATTACAATATTAATTTCGATTCTTTCATACCGAAATTACTTTATAAAATAAAATTAAACGTATTTATAACGTTTTATTAAGTAATTAAGCCAAAGTCAATATTTATCTGGTATAAATAGCTGTTTATCCGTAATTTATTTTAGTTAATTCTGCTTTATCTGAAAAAAAATCACTCTTTTTTTGTTGTTAATTAAAATAAAACAATACATTTGAAAAATAATAGTCAAAAAGACGCTTAATAATCATGCCTACTAAAGTAATCACTAAGAATAAAAATGATTTATAAATTCGGTTCCCATTACAGAAATAAAAAAGCCCTTTGGATTTTAGTATTGTGCAGTATTGCAATCAGTACAAAAGCCCAGGTTGTGATTACAAATCCAAATTTTTCTTTAGGAACAACCGGTAGAATAGGAGTTGGGCTTTCGCCAAATGGGGAAGGAAATATGTGGAAACCGTTGAATTTATCCGGTCAAGGTTCTTTAGGTGGGCGTATGGAGCAAAATGATTATGTGGATTTATTACCGGCAATTCATTTTATGCCTAAAAGAATTGGAAAAGACAGCACTAATGTAACTTTTCAAGTCCGTTTAGGAATGTATTCGGCTAGCGGACAGTTTGTAGGGAATGTGAGCAGCCGTTCTAATAACGGATTAACTTTTATCCTTCCGGAAGCTTTTGTAGAAGCAACAAATATCATGGGAAGCAAATGGTCAGCCTGGGCGGGTTCGCGTTTTCGCAGATATGATGACATTCATATTAGTGATTATTTTTACTTTGATGATCATTCGGCACAAGGATTTGGGGTGAAATATAAAAACACCGAATTAACCATGTTGATGCCTGCCTCAACAGATTCTACAGGTGTTTATCCATATAATTATCAGGTTACTGTAGCCGGAGCAACAAATCCAGCAATTCGTCAACGCATGGTTTGGATAGGTGAACACAGCATTTATTTTCAAAATAATAGTGTAATGAAACTTTTAGGGGAGTTTCATTATGTTTCTAAAAACTCGGCAGCAGCTTCTAAAAACTTCCCTTCTGACAACGGATGGGTAGCCGGAATCAAATACAATAGTCCGTTTAAAACATTGAAACCAGGTTCGTTTAACCAAATTTCAGCACGTTACGGCTCTGGAATTGCTAATGGTGGCGATAACGGAAACACCTTTACCTGGGCTACTTATGGAGCGCCTGATGCCGATGGAAAATACACTAATGCCTATTCTTTTACGATGGTGGAGCATTTTTTATTGAACCTCTCCAATAAATTTAGCATTAATGGTTATGGAGTTTTTACCAAAAGTAAAGGAGGATCATCAAGTACCAACACCGATGAATATTTCAATGGAAACCAACTCTATAATCGAAAAACCGATTTTATTGTTGGCTTAAGAAACTTTTATTATGTGACCAATTGGTTTCACCTAATTCAGGAAGTGCATTATGCCGTTAGAAAAGACGGTGACAATCCCGAAGCCAGTATGTGGAAATTCTCTTTAGCACCAACTATTGTTCCGCTGGGGCAGCGTGATCCGTGGAGCCGTCCTCATATTCGATTGGTTGCCACTGTAGCCCGATACAATGATTACGCAAAAGGCCATAATTATTCTCCTTTTTTACAAATTAATCAAAAACGCTGGGGGTCTTATATTGGGGTAAAAACAGAATGGTGGCTTTTTTAAAAACACATTATAATCTAATTTACAAAAGATTAATAAGTACTACTTAAAAACACACTTTAATTAAAATAAATAATAATTATGCCAATTTTCGGAACTTCCATTTTATCATTTATACCTGGCTGGACTCCTGATGGAGGAGAATATGCTATAAAAAAAACTGCAGAATATGGTTTTGATATGCTCGAAATCAACTTGCCAACTTCATTGGATTTTGATGCTAAAACCACTCAAAAACAACTGGATCAATACGGTATTTCAGGACGTTGCAGCTTGAATTTACCAGCAAATGCGCACATTCCTTTTTATCCGGAACAGGCTGTAACCATAATCAAATCGGCATTGGATAAAGTGGCGGAAATGAATGGTGATTTTTTGGGAGGTGTTTTACATTCAGCTATTGGAACATTTACCGGAAATCCATGTACGAAGGATGAAAAATTAATTGTCCAACAAGTATTTACCGAAGTTGCGGCTTATGCTAAAGAACGAAACATAAACTTAGGAATCGAACCCATTAACCGTTACGAAAGTTATGTATTTACAGCAGCTGAGGAAGTTTTAAATATGATTGAAAGCATTGGTACGACTAATATCGGATTGCATTTGGACACTTTTCACATGAATATTGAAGAACGTAATTTTTATGATCCTATTATTCGGGCAGGAAACAATTTAAATCACCTGCATATTACAGAATCCGATAGAGGAATGACCGGTGAAGGCAATGTACATTGGGATGATTTATTTAAAGCTTTAGCTGAAATTAACTACCAAGGTCCATTGGTTCTTGAGAATTTTTCATCTGAAATAACCGAATTAATAGGACCAACTTCGTTATGGAGACCCTCTAAATACAATTCGGAAGAATTGGCCAAAGGCAGTTTGTTATTTATGAAAAAGATGGTCGCAAAATGGTATGATAATCCAACAGAATACAAATAAAACCTAACTAAAAAAGATAAAAAAATGAAAAAGAAACTAACTGGAGTGTGTTTTGGAGAAATCCTTTTTGATGTTTTTCTGGAGCATAAAAAAATTGGAGGAGCGCCGCTAAATGTTGCATCAAGATTGAGTTCACTAGGTATTGAAGTTGCCATGATTAGTGCTATTGGTAACGACAGCAATGGAGTAAAATTGATTGATTATTTAAGTGATGTTGGGATAAACACTACAGCCGTTCAGGTAAAAGAAAATTATCCAACGGGAATAGTCAATGTTATTTTGAATGAAAAAGGAAATGCTTCTTATGACATTCATTATCCTTCGGCCTGGGATAAAATTGAGCCTTCAAATATAAGTACTACTATCGTCGCAGAAGCTGATTTTTTTGTTTATGGCAGTTTGTCTTCCAGAGATTCGGTGTCTAGAAATACACTGGACGAACTTTTGAAAGTAGCCAAATACAAAATATTTGATGTGAATTTGAGATCGCCACATTATACAAAGAAAAATATTTTAGAATTATTACATGCTGCCGATTTTATCAAATTCAATGATGATGAATTGAATGAAATTTGCGAAGATTTACATTCGAATAAAAAGTCATTAGAGCAAAATATAAAATTCATTGCCAAGGAAACCAATACTGCTATTGTTTGTGTTACTCTGGGGTCTCATGGAGCAGTTTTTTATTGTAATGATACTTTTTATCACAATTGTGGATTCAAAGTAAATGTTGTGGACACGGTAGGCTCAGGCGATTCTTTCTTGGCTTCCTTGATTACAATGCTTCTTAGTGGCGAAGATCCTCAATATGCCATCAATTTTGCCAGTGCAATAGGGGCGATTGTGGCACAAAATGAAGGGGCAAACCCAATCATTTCGCAATCAGAAATCGACGAATTTTTGTGTGGTTTTAGTCAAAAATCGTCTCAATATGAAACCGTTTAAGTTCTTAATTAAATAACCAAAAACCAATAAAATCATGAATTTATCTAAAAAAATACCCGTAATCAGTAAAGAATACGTTTTTCAGTTTGTTATCATCACCATATTGTTTGCATTGTGGGGAATTGCCAATGATTTGACGACTCCAATGGTTTCCACTTTCAAAAAAGTAATGCCTGAACTCACTAATATGCAAGCTTCATTGGTACAATTTGCTTTCTATTTTGGTTATTTCTTTATGGCATTACCGGCAGCTTTGTTCATTAGAAAATACAGTTATAAATCAGGAATAATATTAGGATTACTATTGTATGCAACGGGAGCTTTCTTGTTTTATCCGGCGGCACATTATCAAAGTTATAATTTCTTTCTGGTATCTTTATGGGTAATCACTTGTGGATTAGCGTTTTTAGAAACAACTTCTAATCCGTTAATTTTATTTTTGGGGAATAAAGAAACGGCTACGCAACGTTTGAATTTAGCCCAGGCGTTTAATCCGGTTGGTGCCATAACAGGATTAGTAATGGCTCAGTTTTTAGTTATCAAAGAAATAAAATCAGACGATTATACACCGGAAGCTTTTAAAACCTTAACTTCAAATGAGTTGGCCGGTATTAGAGAAAACGACTTAGGAATTATCAGTATTCCGTATATCGGATTGGGGCTTTTTGTATTGGTTATTTTAGTTATTATTTGTTTGACAAAAATGCCAAAAACAGCTCATGAAGACAAAATGTCTATAGGAGAATCTTTCCAGAAATTATTAGCAAATAAAAATTACAAACATGGTGTTATTGCACAGGCTTTTTATGTTGGTGCACAAATTATGTGCTGGACATTTATTTTTCAATACGTGGATAATATCAATAAAACATTCGGATTAGAATTAACGGCGACTTATTACAATATCACAGCCATGATTTTATTTTTATTAGGAAGATGGATTGGGACCGCTTTGATGAAAAGTGTTAATCCTTCTAAAATATTGATGTTTTTTGGTATTGGAGGTGTTTTATGTGCATTGGGCGCAATTTTATTTCAAGGGATGCCTGGATTGATTTCGTTGATAAGTATTTCTGTTTTTATGTCGATTATGTTTCCAACCATTTACGGGATTGCATTGAAAGACATGGGCGACGAAGCTAAAATTGGTTCTGCCGGATTGGTGATGGCTATTGTTGGTGGTGCGTTAATGCCTGTGCTACAAGGAAGTATTTTGGATTGGGGCGGATCAGGATTTTCAGATGTACAAATTTTAGGATTTATTCCCGAAGTAAATTTTTCATTCATTTTGCCATTGATTTGTTTGACCGTTGTGACTCATTATGGATATTCAACTTATAAACTTTCTGTAAAACATAAAAAAACAAAAAATATACTTGTTACTGATTAAACTAATATTTTAAAAACAGCTAAAAAACCGATGTAAATCAATGATTTGTGTCGGTTTTTGTGTTTATTATAAGATTGACTTAAAAAGAAGAAATGACATTGGAAAATAACCAAAAGTATATTTTTCGAGTTATACAATTTGAACTATAATTTATATTATGTAAAATAGAATATTTCGTTTGTAGAAAAAGACTCCTTTTCATATAATATTAATCAAATTCCACTGTTCTATTTAATTTAAGTATAATTATAATAAATACTACAAAAAACATTTTTGTTAAACAACAACTTTAGATAAAAATGAAATGAATTTTAACTCATTTATTTATTATTTTTACAGCACTAATTTATTGAAAACACATGAATATAATTGCAGGACAAATTGCAGATTTTTTAAAAAATTACGCACCTTTTAATCAGCTAACATCTGAACAATTAGCTGAAATTGCTAACAATATTCGTGTGATTAATTTAGAAAAAAAGCAAACTTTATTCAAAATTAATGATGCTTTACACGACAGTTTTTATGTTGTAGCTTCCGGTGTTATCAATATTTCAGTGATTGCTGATGCCGAAGAAAGTATCATTAATAAATGTCATCAGGGAACTATTTTTGGCTTACGCCCGTTTTTTGCCAAAAACAAATACAAAACAACGGCTAAAGCTAGAGAAGAAAGTTTAGTATACGCCATTCCTATTGCTGTTTTCAAACCTTTATTGGCAAATAATTCAGAGGTTTTGAACTTTCTTTTGGAAAATTTCGCCAGCAATTTACCCGAAGACCGCTCAACCCAAGGAAATATAGCCTCTGACGGTTTTTATACCGAAAAACAATCGGAAGTACAATTTTTCCAGACTTTAGCGTATAATACTACTCCACTATTGGCTACTTCTGACAATACAGCTCAGGAAGTTGCCCAATTAATGGCTGAATCGTTAAAGAATAACGTTATTATTTTTGAAAAAAACGGCCCTATCGGAATTGTAACTCATGCTGATTTAGCTTCAAAAATAGCTACAGGTCGTTATCCGGTAAGTATCCCGGTAAGCAATATTATGTCTTCTCCGGTAGTTACTGTTTTAGAAAATGTTTCTTTGGCCGAAGCCCAATTGCTAATGCTTAAAAACAATGTTACGCATTTATGTGTGACGGTTGACGGAACTGATAAATCGGTTATTAAAGGAGTTATTTCTGAACACGATTTAATTGCGGCTCAGGCAAGTAATCCGGGAGTGTTAATCAAAGAGGTAAAACGTTCCTTGTCTTCAAATGAGCTTAAGGAAATTCGTGCTCGATTGACTAATTTAATCCAGTCTTCGATTCAAAAAAACATCCCGTTAACACATATTACTAATATTGCGAGTGAAATTAATTTTGCAATTTTAAAACGAGCAGTTGAGTTATCCATTTTAGATTTAGGTTCCCCTCCTGCCCGTTTTGCCTGGTTGAGTATAGGTAGTCAGGGCCGTAAAGAGCAGCTTTTGCTAACAGATCAGGACAGCATTTTAGTCTTTGAAGATGTTGCTCAGGATAAATATATCGAGGTAAAAGATTACTTCTTGAAACTTGGAAAAAAGACAACGGCAACCCTGGAAAAAATAGGTTATGAATTGTGTCCAAACGGCCACATGGGTAGCAATATGATGTGGTGTAAATCACTGACTGACTGGTTGAAACAATACAATAACTGGATGAATGCTACAAGAGAAAATTCAGATAACCTAAGTAGTATTTTCTTTGATTGTGAGTTGGTTATTGGAGAATTAAAAATTGAAAACGCTATCAATAATATCATCTCTGAAAATGCCTATAACAATAATTTGTTTTTTGATTTCTTAGGAAATGACGCCTTGAGAAAAAATTCTCCTTTAAGCTTTTTCAAAAAATTCATAGTCGAAGAGGAAGGAATCCACAAAGACAAGTTTGATATTAAAACCAGAGCATTGATGCCTTTAATTGATGGCGCCAGACTCTTTACCTTGAGTCATGAAATCAAAGGAATCAACAACACTTATACCCGATTTAAACAATTGGCTATTGCCGATCCAAAGCATTCCGAAATTTATCTGAATTGCGCCGAAGCCTATTTATTTTTAACCAGAATCAGAACTTTGGAAGGTTTAAAAAATGAAAATTCAGGACAATATATTAACTTAGAGGAGCTATCAAAAAATGACAGGGAAAAATTGAAGAATGCCCTGTATCCAATGAAAGAATTGGAAGAATTAATTAAAGATAAGTTTCAACTGACTCAATTCTCATAAATCTATGTTAGACTGGCTAAAACATATTAATAAAGAATATCCGGATTTCTGGAAAGATTACTTGGCTAAATTTGCTAAAAAATCAAACCGATATGTGATTTTATCAACTGAAGCCACCGGGGATTCACTTGAAAAGGACGTCATCACTTACATTAGCGCTTTTGCAGTAGTGAATGACACTATTTTGATTAAAGACAGCTTTGAAACCATATTGCTGCAATATCGCTTTTTACATGACAATCATCTTTCCAATGAATACATTATCGAAAGCAGATTGCTCAAATTATCAGAACCTGAGGCTTTAAAAACTTTTATCGAATATTTGGGGAATGGAATCCTTGTAGGGCATCAAATCGAATCAAGTGTTGCCATGATTAACGCTACTTTAGAAAGATTAGAGTGTGGAAAATTGCGTAACGAAGCTTTAGATATTGACATTATGCATCGAAAATTGAATGAGATTACCGATGATAAAGAATTGTCTTTAGATGAACTTACTGATTATTATAAAATAAAACAAACACCAGCTGATTCAGCCACTGAAAAAGCATACAAAATAGCTTTATTATTCTTAAAGTTGAAGTTTAAATTGGGATTAAAGTAAAGTATAAGAGGAATTTTTATAATGTTATTCCCTCCCAAAATCGGCCATGATGCGTAATGGAAACGGGAGATAAAATAGCCGTCTGAGCATCAATTACAAAAGGAATTCCATTTGTTTTAATGATTTTACAATCTGAATTTATTTTTTTTATTTGACTGAAAAGATCCGGTTTGGCTGTTGCGATAGTGTAGATAAAATCTTTTGTAACAATAGTTTCCGTATAATAAATACGACCATTACAAGAAACAGTACCTTTAATTTCATTTTCATAAAAACAAATTAATTGCATCGGAATAAATCCCCGAATTCCTATTTCCCGATTGTAAACTTTATAAGCAGCTTCTTTTCTGGACCATAAATTCCAAACCATAACTTCAGGGTTTTCGGTATTGGCGACAAGCAATTGTTCGTCATGGTTAAATATTTTATCCAAAAAACCTTTTCGCTTCCAATTGCTTTCTTTTCGGGCTAAAGCCAAATCTACGATATCGTTTCCTATCATTTTTCAATTTGCTACGAAGACGTTACAACTTCTCGTCAGTTCGAGTGAATTTTCAGAAAACGCAATAGCTTTTTCAGAAAATTTGTAACGAGAACCTTTTTTAATGAAATTTTTCTTGTTTTAGATATAGTCCCATCCAAACCAATGACGTTTTTATTAAATGTGAAATTATGGTTTACTAATTTTCTTTTTTGCTTGATCAAAAAAGAAACAAAAAAATCAAGTCTTGCACTTCCTCGTCGGTCAAATTAGTTTTCGAATGCTAAAAGAAAAGAACTCGCTACGCTCAAACAGCTTTTCTTTTTACGCATTCTTCAAACATTTGACACTCGACTGCGGAAGTTAAGGACATTAAAACCTCAAAACAATAGCAATATTTAATTTACACATAGAATACAAGTATAAAACGTCATTTTATATTGTTTTTTAGAATAAAAAATATACCTCGAACAGACTAAAAATTAATCAATACTTATTTTTCAGCCAAATGCATTTCAATAATTTCTATTGCAGCCTTAACATTAATCATTTTTTCCATTGCTTGATTATCGATTATAATATCAAATTTTTCTTCAATATCTAGAATCACATCCACCAGATTGGCCGAATTTATCTTTAGATCGTTGATAAAATCAGTGTCTTCCGTCAATGATTCAAAGGCTGTCTGATCCTGAATATACGGTTGTACAATAGCTTTTAAATGCCCAATTATTTCTTGTTTATTCATAATTTGTCTTTTATTTCAATCTTTAAATTTCTTAAAGATAACACATCCATTCACATCTCCAAAACCAAAACTGGCTTTGGCAATAATATTTAATTCTGTTTCAATTAATTGTTGCGGAATTCTGGACGCATCAATTAAACTATTAATTTCCGGATGTAAGTCTTCACAATTCGTATTCGGGAAAATAAATCCCTGATGCAATTGCAAGACCGTAGCAACACTTTCAACACTGCCCGCAGCCGATAAACAATGTCCTACCATAGATTTCAACGAATTAATATACGGAAAATTGTTCCCTTTTCGATTCAAGGCTTCACTCCAATTCTGTATTTCCAAACTGTCTTTGGAAGTAGCTGTTAAATGACCGTTTATAGCATCGATATCATCAGCACTGATTTTTGCATTTGCAATGGCAGTCGTAATGCATTTTTTTACTGCAATTGGATTTGGTGCGGTCATACTTCCTTCACCGCGTTGTCCTCCTGAATTTACATTTCCTCCTAAAACTTCGGCATAAATTCTAGCTCCGCGAGCCAGGGCTGTTTCTAAATCTTCCAGTACCATGGCTCCTGCTCCACTTCCGGGTACAAATCCGGATGCAGTGGCACTCATAGGTCGGGAACCCTGTTCGGGAGTTTCATTGTGTTTAAAAGTACATACCCGCATAGCGTCAAATCCTGCCCAAATATAAGGCCCTGAATCACTGGTGCTTCCTGCCAGAATCCTTTTAGCCTGCCCTGATTTAATACGGTCGTATGCCATCAAAATGCTTTCGGTTCCAGTGGTACAGGCCGATGAATTAGTTGTCACTTGATTTCCTAATCCCAGTTTTCCACCCAGATAAGCGCTAATTCCGCTGTTCATAGTTTGAGCTACAGCCGTACTGCCTAATTTGCGTGTTTGTAATTCATCAATTTTATAAATGCTTTCGCGAAATTTATCAATTCCTGATGTTCCCGTTCCGAAAATAGTTCCGCTATCCCAATCCGGTTCATCATTGTTTTCTATCGATAATCCCGCATCTTTCCAGGCATCCATTCCTGCAATAACACCATATAAAATTCCCGAGGAATTAAAATTTCTAAGTTCTAATTCTGAAAAATAGTGCAATGCTAATTCAGTTGAAACTTCAGGCTTGGCCGAAATTTGACAGGAAAACTGTAATCGCTCTAACTCAGCGTCTTTTTTAACACCCGAAATTCCATTTTTAATGGCGTTTGTAAATGCATCAAGTCCTACTCCATTTGGAGCTACAATGCCCAATCCTGTTATTACGACACGTTTATTCATATATTCAATATCAATTTCAATGGCAATAATCAATTAATTAAATCATCATTCCTGCGATTTCACCTCTGCAAACTATTTCTTCTTTTGTGTTTTTCATCATCACTTTGCATTTTAGTTTTCCAAATCTGAAATAGATTTTTTCCGAAATCACCGTTACTTTCTCGTTAGGTAAAACCACTTTTAAAAATTCAATATTTGTTGATGTTAAGGCTATTGCAGTATCTTTTTTAATTGTATCATTTAACAAAAATATCCCCAGACACACCACTCCTATTTGCCCCATCACTTCGGTCAAAATTACGCCCGGGGTAACAGGCTTGTCTTTAAAATGACCTTTGTAAAAATCTAAATTTTCGTCAAAAGTGTAACTGCCTTCCACTCCATTCTCATCAATACGGATGATTTCATCAACAAATAAAAAGGGTTTGGAATACGGTAATTTGGATAAAATATTTTGATTCGTCATTGTTCTATTTTTATTTTAAAACCGCAATAAAACCCGTTGAGCCGAAAATCCGGGGCCAAAACTAAGCATTAGTCCTATTGAATCTTTTTGTGGATTAGAATCCATAAATCGTTCTAAAACATACAATACAGTAGCGCTGGACATATTTCCGTATAAACGCAAGACTTCTTTTGTATCCTCTATATTTTTACCCAAATTCGAGAATAAATCTTCAACGGTTTGCACTATTTTTTTTCCTCCGGGATGAAATATCAAATGGTCTATATCGGCTATTTTTAAGTTGTTTTTTGCTAAAAAAGGATGAATAATATCAGGAAAATGAGAGGCAATTGTATCAGGAACTTCCACATCTAAAACCATTTGCAAGCCTGAATTAGTCAGTTTAAATCCCATCATGTGCTCATTATCATAAAAATGATACATTTCTTCGGCAAGTATTTCCGGGCCGTTATCGTCTTCATGTGAAGAAAGCAAAACACAGGCAGCACCATCACCAAATATGGCAGCACTGATAATATTTGCCATCGAAAAATCATCCAATTGAAAGGTCGCCGTTGGGCTTTCAACCGCAATTACTGCTGCACGTTTCCCTGGATTAGCCTTCAAGAAATTTTTAGCATAAATAATTCCAGAAATTCCTGCTGCACAGCCCATTTCGGTTACAGGAAGTCGTATAATATCCTGTCTTAAATTCAATTTATTTATCAAATAAGCATCCAGCGAAGGAATCATAATCCCGGTACAGCTCACGGTTATGATATAATCCAAATCTTCCGGTTTCCATTTGGATTTTGCCAATGCTTTTTCCAGTACTTTTTCACCTAAATCAATGACCTCACGGACATAAATGTTGTTCTTTTCTTCAAAAGAAGTATTCGTAAACACTTCAATTGGATCCATGATAGAATAGCGTTTGTCTACCGCTGCCCCTTCAAATATTTTTTTTACTTTTCGAATAAAACGTTCCTCCTGACCCTGAAGCCAAATATCCAAAAATGGAATAATTTCAGCAGTAGTCCTTGAAAATTTAGGTAGTTGTTTTGCAACTGTATGTATTCTTACGCTCATATTTTTGATATAATCCATTGGTAACGAAAAGCCCATTTCCACTCAATGGTATATTTTTTAAAATTTAATTTCTCAGAAAACCGAATTAAATCCTCTTTTTTGAAACCTCTTAGAATCGAAATTAATCCGTCTTTTTTAGTCATTTCACTCAATTGGAAAACAAAGCATATCAACTGAAATAGTCGATAAGCAATTAAACTTCTTTGTAAATCATTAATCACAATTCCAAGGCGTGCATTAGTATAAAACACGGTCAATATTTCAATAATTTCATCTTCTTTAAAATGATGTAATACCAAGGTTGACAGTATAATATCGTATTTTAATTCAGTAAAAGCTTCATTAAATATGTTCTCACATCGATAGCTTATATTCGAATATTTTTTTGATAAATTAACTGCATGATTTATCGTAAAACTATTAGCATCGATACCAATAAGTTTTAATTTAAAATTGTTTTTAAAACCGTAATCAGCCAGAGTTCTCAACATATCGCCATTGCCGCAACCTACATCTACAATTGTAATTTCAGTATCAACAGCAACATTTTTTAACAAGGTTTTGACTCCTAGTAAAGTTAGCTTGTTTCCTCCCAAAAGTTGATTTATTTTGGCAATTTTATCCAAAGCATCACGCAAAATTTCCCCTTCCAGGGTAAAATCATCCATGATTTCAGGCAACTCTGTTCTATGTTTAGTGCTGATTAACATTTTGGATCGATGTAAATGGGTTTGCCGTGCGTCTGTCTTATTATTACAGCTAATAAAAACGGGAATTTAATTATGATTCGCATAATTAGAGCCGCTAATTTTTGCTTCTGTAAAACAGCAGCCAGTAAGCGTCCCATTCTTAATCTGTTTTTAAAATTACGATTCCAGTCCTTTTGGTATTTGGTTTCTAATTCCTGTCTCGATTTAATTTCGTTATTAAAATAGTTCCCAATCAATTCCGATACTATTTTTGCACTGTGGATGGCCATTGCCATTCCATTACCGCATAACGGATGGATTAATCCAGCGGTATCGCCAATCATCAGGATGTGATTTTCTACTGCTTTTTTTTTATCAAAAGAAATTTGGCTAATCGTTAAAGGTTTTTCAAATAGTTGTACACAATTATTCAAAATCGACTTTAAATAAGGATTTTTTGAAACTACATTCATTTGATATTCTTCAATATTTTTATACTGTTTGAATGTTTTATAATCAGCTAAATAACAAATATTAATTCTTTCATTCTCTACCTTAGAAACCCCGCAATAACCTCCTTCAAAATGATAAAGCCCCACTAAATCATTTGGAAAAACACCTGAATAATGGGCTTTTACCGCTAGCCAGGGCGCTTTTTTATGAATAAAAGCTCTTTCTAACTTTTGATCAATATTAGAGCGTTTACCAAAAGCCCCAATTAGAATTTCAGATTTAAAAACAGCATTTTCAGCAGTAGTCAGCGTAAATTGATTTTCTGAAAAAGAAATACTTTCAACTGAATCCTGAATGATTTCGCATCCATTTTCTATTGCTTTTTTGCATAAAAAATCATCCAA
This sequence comes from Flavobacterium sufflavum, assembly GCF_004016525.1. GTDB lineage: Bacteria > Bacteroidota > Bacteroidia > Flavobacteriales > Flavobacteriaceae > Flavobacterium > Flavobacterium sufflavum. The sequence continues at coordinate 7,981 of NZ_SACJ01000012.1, read as the reverse complement.
TAAATACCTGCTGACACCAAAACCTCCAAGAGGTAAATTATTATCTAATGTTTTCCCATCCAGAAAAGAAAATTGAAATCTAGTAAAATGTGTCGGTTTTAAATCTTCACAATCTACATTTAACCAATTCAAATACGATAGTACTTCATTTGAAATGTATTCCCCACAAACCTTATGTTTTGGGAATTCATTCTTTTCAATCAAAATAACTTTCAAGCCAATTTTAGATAAATGAATAGCAGCGGTAAGCCCCGCTAATCCTCCACCTACAATTAGTATCGCTTTATCTTTTTTCATGGCATTACTAATTTAGGCTATTTCTTTCAAAAAAAACTTTTTTGATACAAAAAAAGCTGCTTCATAATGAAACAGCTTTTCCAGTTTGGTTACTTATATTTAGTTTGTGTTATTTCTTTTCGTTTTGAATCTCTTCAATGATCTCCGGATTCAACAAAGTAGTCGTATCCCCATAATCAGAGAAATCTCCGGAAGCAATTTTTCTAAGAATTCTACGCATAATTTTTCCGGAACGTGTTTTTGGCAATCCCGAAACAAATTGAATCTTGTCTAATTTTGCAATTGGACCTACGTGATCGCTTATGTGTTGGTTGATTTCGATAAAAAGATTTTCTTTATTTCTAATTTCACCTGTTTCTTTCAATATCACATAGCCATACAAAGCATTTCCTTTTACATCATGTGGAAATCCTACTATAGCACTCTCCGCAACTGCAGGATGCTCATTGATAGCATCTTCAATTGGAGCCGTACCTAAATTATGACCTGAAACAATGATAACATCATCCACACGACCTGTGATTCTATAATAACCTACTTCGTCACGTAAGGCACCGTCTCCTGTAAAGAATTTTCCAGGATATTGAGAAAAATAAGTATCTACATAACGTTGGTGATCGTTCCAGATGGTTCTTGCCATTCCCGGCCAAGGAAACTTAATACACAAACTTCCTACTACCTGATTGCCTTCGATTTCGTTTCTTTTATCATCCATCAAAACAGCCTGGATTCCAGGTAATGGGAAAGTAGCATAAGTAGGTTTTGTAGGTGTGATGAAAGCCAACGGCGAAATCATAATTCCTCCGGTTTCTGTTTGCCACCAGGTATCAACAAGAGGACATTTTTTACCTCCCACGTGATCATTAAACCAGTGCCAAGCCTCTTCGTTAATTGGTTCCCCTACTGACCCGATTACTTTTAAACTTTTAAAAGGAAATTTTTGAACATATTCCAATTTTTCTTTTGCCAAGGCTCTAATAGCTGTTGGCGCCGTATAAAACTGACTTACTCTATGTTTTTCAATTACTTCCCAAAAACGGCTGTGATCAGGATAAGAAGGAATTCCTTCGAATATTACAGTGGTAGCCCCATTTAACAAAGGACCATATAAAATATAAGAATGACCTGTTATCCAACCAATATCGGCAGTACACCAGAAAATATCATTCTCTTCATAGCTGAAAACATTTTTGAAAGTATAGGCTGTAAAAACCATATAACCCGCTGTAGTATGCACCATTCCTTTAGGATTCCCTGTAGAACCCGAAGTGTAAAGAATAAACAAAGGGTCTTCGGCATCCATTATCTCGGCCACACTATTATCAGAAGCTTCATCTAATAAAGGTTGCAACCAGATATCTCTACCTTCTTTCATATTGACAGCTGTATTAGTTCTTTTGGCAACTAAAACTGTACTTACTGATGGACAGTTTAATAATGCTTCATCAACAATTTCTTTTAGTTCAATTGTTTTATTTCCACGGAAACCTCCATCAGAAGTAATCACCATTTTACTTTCGCTATCAACAATTCTGGTAGCTAAGGCTTTAGATGAAAATCCGGCAAAAACTACTGAGTGTATAGCTCCAATTCGGGCACAAGCCAGAATAGATACAGCCAATTCAGGAATCATTGGCAAATAGATACACACACGATCACCTTTTTTAACTCCTTGCTCACGCAATACATTAGCCATCTTACACACTCTTTGGTGTAATTCATTATATGTTATATGTAATGCTTCTTCGTCCGGATTATTTGGTTCAAAAATAATAGCAGTCTTATCTCCTCTTTTATTAAGGTGTCTGTCAATACAGTTTTTGGCAATGTTTACTTTAGCACCCGAAAACCATTGAACATTGGCTTCTGCCATGTTAAAATCAACCACTTTATCCCATGGTTGGTACCATGTGAAATTTTCTTCGGCTATTTTTCCCCAAAATTTTCTTGGTTCACGAATTGACTTATTGTAATGCTTAAAATATTGTTCTAAATTATCTATTTTATAGTAGCTCATCCCTTTTTATATTTTTGATAAATATATTAAATCTCAATCTATTCTCTGGAAAAAATAAATCATAAATCGACGCAATTTAATCAAAATAACGAAACAAAAACCTAATAAAAATGCAAATTATTGAAAAAGCCCCTTTAAAAACACTTTTTCACTAAAACACAAATATTTAGAAATCAGTCTTTGTCCAAAAAATGATTTACTCTGATTAACTATTCTAAAAGCTTCAGGAAATCCAACAAAACAGTAGCTTTAAAATTTTGCTGCAGTTCATCGACTTTTCTTGTTAAATTATTCCAAAAAATATACCTTCGTAAGAATTATTAATCATTAAAGGAGAAAAATATGAAAAAACTATTACTCAGCTTACTTGTAAGTACATTACTTCTTTCTTGCTCTAAAGATGACAACGATGACAACAGTTTGTCAAACAGCCCAACTGCATCAGCTAGCTACGACAGCAAAAATTATGGGATTTACAAAGGTGTTTTTGTAGGATCAACAGGAACTGTTACGATCAATTTGAAAAACAATGGAACTACCTTGTCGGCAACTTTGGTAATTGACGGTGTATCCTATGTTTATACTTCCACAGATGTTGTGACCGAAGGTGCAAATACAGACATTACGTTTAATCACAACAATGATTATTTTGATTTTTCTGTGAATGCCAATGGAACTAGCCCTACTATTTATAATGTCCATATAAGTGGTCATCCAAATGCTACAATTAGTGTTGGAAAAGAAGAGTCTGATGTTCAGGTTTATTGCTATGTGGGTACTTTTACTGAAGGTGGTACTATTGGTGGTACCTGGAATTTAATTATTTACGGAAATAAGGTTACAGGAGTTGTTCTTCCAAAAGATGGTCAGGTTTTACCATTTATTGTAGGTACAATAACTAACAACATTATTACAGCTGAAGTTCCCGGAGAAGCTACAATCACAGGTACTGTAAGTGGAAATTCTGTTTCAGGAAACTGGGTTAATACAGAACATGAAACCGGAACCTGGACATCTACCAGAAAATTATAAAACAATTATTTTTTATAAAAATCAGAAGAAACAAACCCTGAAATTGACTCTTTTTGAGCAATTTCAGGGTTTTTCTTTATTCTTTCTTTCTCTTGAAATGCATTTGAATCAGACCAGTTTCAAATGTTTTTGTACTTAGTAGTTCCAGCAATTGCTCAGGCCTGCCATCTTTGAATAATCTTGTTCCGTTGCCCAGCAGTACAGGAATAACAGAAATTATCATCTCGTCAATCAAGTCCATTTTTAAAAGTTCGTTTATTATTTCGGCACCACCGTCACAATAAATATTTTTTCCGTTTTGGGATTTTAATTGTTGTACCAATTCGTTTAATTCTCCTGTATAGAATGTTGTTTTTCCAACACTTGCCTTTTGGGTTCTTGTGATAACGTAAACATTCCGGTCTCCATTGTCATAATGAGAAGAACCTATCTCTTTGAGTACCCAATCGTATGTTTTTCTACCCAGAATTATAGTATCAATAGTAGCGGTAAATTCAGCATAGCCATAGTCTTCCCCTTCTTTTTCCACTAATTTTAAAAAACTAAGGTCGTCATTTGGTTTTGCAATGTAACCGTCTAAACTTGTTGCTATGTAAATTATCAATTTTCGCATTATTCTTTTTTAAAACCGTTTCTACATAGTTGCTGATGTAGCGTTAATGATATAATTTGAAGTATAAATACCCAGTAAAATCAATAAAATATCTTCTGGTATTTTGTTGTATGTGATATTGTAATTATAACGAAACTTTTTCCAATTGAACTTTGGATCGAATTCTATTAGTATTTCCTGCTCTTTATTTACAATGACATATTTGCTATAAAACATCCCTTTTCCTTTTAGCACATATTCCTGTCCGTCTTGAAAAGCAATTAGCATTTGTCCACGCCAATTCATTTTTAGGTTGGCTATTTCTGCTCCTTTTTTTGTCACTACAGTAGTTGTTCTAAAAATACCAATAGGCTTGATTTGATATGTTTCTGAATTGGGCAGTTTAATTTCAGCTTTTGAATAAAATAAATCCGCATAAACTAATTCTCCTAGCAATTGTTCGTTTTCAATTAATTGAAAGGTCTTTTTATCAATCGATTTTGCTTCCATAGAATTTAGATTTCAATTAGCTGCGTAGCAAACGCTATCTCCTGTTTTCAAAAATAAGCAGAACCAGAGAGAAGTGCAATTTATTATTTTTTAAGAAACGATGTAAAAAAATGATTAAAACTTATACAAAACCCTTAATTTTAAGGACAAATAGTAATCGTATTTATATTTTAAAGAACTTTAAATATTACATTCTGAATTTAACGAATAACAAAATTTAACACTATATAAATAGCCATGAGTAAAACAATCGTATCACCTATTATTGCCGGTACCATGAACTGGGGTGTTTGGGGTAAAAACCTTGTAACGAAAGAAATGGAAAACATGATTCAAATCTGTTTAGAAAATAAAATCTCCACTTTTGATCACGCAGATATCTATGGCAATTATACCACCGAAGCTGATTTTGGAAAAGCTTTAGCCTCGAGTAAAATCCCACGTGAAAAACTGCAATTGATTTCTAAATGTGGCATCCAGATGGTTGTAAAGAACAGACAAAATAAAATCAAGCATTATGATTATTCCAAATCACATATCGTACAGTCTGCCGAGCAATCATTAAAGAATTTAAAAACCGATTATTTGGATGTTTTTCTGTTACACAGACCCAGCCCTTTGATGCAAGCTGACGAAATTGCCGAAGCAGTTACAAAGTTGAAAAGTGAAGGAAAAATTATTGACTTTGGACTTTCTAACTTTACAACATCACAAACCGAATTGATTCGCCAAAAAACAGAAGTGAGCTACAATCAAATTCAGTTTTCGGCAACTAATTTCGAACCCATGCTGGACGGAAGTTTAGACTATATGCAAATGCATAACATACGTCCTATGTCGTGGAATCCATTGGGATGTGTCTTTAGGGAAGACATTCCGCAAACCCATCGTTTGAAAAAATTATTGGCCACTTTAGTTTCCAAATACCATTTAGGCTCCGATACAATCCTGCTTTCCTGGATTTTAAAACATCCTGCAAAAGCTATCCCTATTGCAGGAACGGTAAATATTGCCCGAATCCAGTCTTTAATGAAAGCCGTAGAACTCGAATTGGAAAAAGAAGACTGGTTTGCCATCTGGACTGAAAGTATGGGTAAAAATGTTCCCTAACCTATTTCCGCAAACTTGTCATCTTAACGGAGAAAAAATTTCATCAAGGAGCTCTTTTTAATAGGTTGCAAATGCTATATTTTGTTTTCAAAAGTAAGTAGGTTCTCGTTGCAAACGAGAACCAGAGGAATTATAAATTTTTACTTTGTATTTCCTCACCTAGAGAGTAAGCTTCTACATCACCAACCTTTTCGATAAAAATCACATGAAATAACTTGTAGTTTTGTGGTTTTACTAATGATTTTTTTATTGCTGAAGCAATTTCTTTTAATGGCAAGTTTTCTTTGTCGGGGTTCGAATATTCAGCTGATGGAACTTTAGAGCTGTTTATTAAACGAACAGTCAAACAGGAGTCGGTTACTTTTTTGTCTTCCCAATTCTCAAAATCAATGTTTTCGCAATTATATGCTTTTTTTAAGCTGTCAACAGTTTTTCCATTATCAACAAACTCGGGTTTTTCCAGTTTAGCTGAACAATTGTAAAAGCATAGTGAAATGATTAAAATACAAAAAAGTTTAAATTTTGGTTTCATAATATATGGTTAAGTTACTTTTCTTAATAAATCGAGTTGCAAACGAGAAACTGATTGAGATTATAAATTTCTCTCTTTTATACTTGCTTTAATTTCTGCAATTCTTTTCCTTGTTAGTTCTTCTAAACAAGTTGAATATATTAAAGGTTGTATACTTCCACCTTCATATTGTGAAGTATCAAACTTACAATGCGAATCTCTATATTTAACCCAATCTTTTTCAGCTTGAATCAGCAATGGCTTTTCATTTGGATCAAGAATTGCCATCAATTGTTTGTAAACCTTATTCAGTTCGGCATCAGCTTTTTTATATTTTGCATTTGCTGTTACATTCATTTCTGATTGCGTTTGTGCAAATGAAATATTACTGAAACATATCAGGATTGCAGCGATAAAATAATATTTGTTTTTCATTTAGATAAAATTTGGTTGAAAATTCTCTTTTAATTAGCCGCGTTGCAAACGCTCTATTTTGTTTTTAAAAGTAAGTAGGTTCTCGTTACAAACGAGAACCAAATTGAACGTATTTATTTTATATCATCTATATTTTCACCAATAGTATACTTAAATTCTCCTTCAATTATGACATACTCAATTGCATTTTTCATAATCTTATATTGTAAATTGACATTTTGTTTGTCATTAACAAGATGAATTTTGTTTTTTTCTAGCTGTCGTAATTCATTTACTTTGTCTTTAGATTCTCTGTGATGCAGATAAATTAAATATTTTGGACTTAAGGGGAAATAAATTTCACTTTCATTTAGCATAATTTCAAAATTTTCCATTCTATTTTCAAAAATTATTGGGTTATCTGTCGTAAACCAAGGTTTGTCTTCCTGTGATTGTAGAATAACAATATCATAATGTGCAATACGTCTGAAAATATGCTCCATTAGAAAAATTAGTGCTCTATTAATCACATTATCATTAACGGATTGCACTACCATTATTTTATAGAAATCTTTTTCAATTAAATCTTCTATATTTTGAGCTCTATGTATACATATTATTTTTAAAAAATTTATTTTCGCATCTGAATTTAATAAATAAGATATTAAGTCACGTATTTCATCAGTTCTACAAAGTAAGTTTGGGATTAATTGTAGAAGTACAGCGTATGATTTATCAGACAAACTGTGATTATTATCTAAGTCTGATATGAAATTTAAGTATTCATTTTCAAGTAATCCATTTAGTTCTTCAAAAATGTTTTCAAGTTCAGGATTTATACTCTTTATTTTAAAAACATTAGTTTCTGATAAAAAACTTTCAATACTTTTTTGTCTTGTAAATTTCTCTCCAACCTTTAATACTGAAACTTTTTTTTGACCTTTAAAATCATAACCAAATTCCCTCAAATAAACTTGTGGTAATTTATGCTGATTTTGTTTTTTAGGATTTTTCATAATATAATTACAACTTCTTCATATGTTCTTTATATGCTCAGTTTTGCCCTCAGTCATTGAGTTTATCTCTCAATATGTATAGATGGTTTCAATTTTAACTAATTTATAATTACTCAAATATATAAAATTTATCTTATAAATAATTATTTCCTAGCTAATGTGATTGCTTCGTTCCTCGCAATGACTGAATGATGTGGGGTTGTTGTTATGAAAATGACTCGTGATTACTAGCCCTGATGGTAGCGGCATCCTTTTTATTTTGTTCCCTTCGACAAGTTCAGGGAACAAAATAAAAAGATATAGCGGACAGCAGGAGGATTCGTTCTTGAAAATCCAATCGTGCTGCTCCTAATTCTAATTAACGTGAGTTCGATATAAACTTATTGAAAAAGTACTAATTGTTTTGTGTCTAGGAAATTATTTTTCAAAGACGGTTTTTTGTCTGCAAAGTTGTAAGCAATCAGAGCGGAAAAAATATTATT
>NZ_SACJ01000011.1 GCF_004016525.1 Flavobacterium sufflavum | reverse complement strand
TTTTTTAAAGAAATAAATCTCTAATTCCGATTTAATGTTTGTCAGTATTTTAAAGAACGTATGCGTTGTTGCGGGTGCAAAAGTAGAACCTTTATTCGTTTCTACAATAGCTTTTCGAAAGTATTTTGAAACTATTTTTTAATCTACTGATAACATGAAGTTTAAATTACGTGATTTTCAAGCATTTTAAAGACTCGAAGTTTATTTTGCCTTTTTACAGTGATTAATTAGACTCTACCACATAACAACAAGGAAAGATTTTAGCCGTTTTCAAGAACAAAATCATCTTTTCTAGCCTTTTCCCTAGCCCCGACAGCAACGAAAATCCTTTCTTGCCAGGGTTTGACAAGAAAGATTGTAGAGAATAGCGGGAAATAGCTACTAATAAAAAAAGACTAAAACAGTTATAAAATACCGTTTTAGTCTCTTTACACAATAAATCAACACTTAATTAATCGAATCGAATTGCTTTTACCGGGGTTATTTTAGTAATAATATAAGAAGGAATCAGCAAAACCAGAAAACAAACCCCAACCGTTAATACATTTAATAGTATAATATAAACGACATTTATATAAACCGGCGCTTGATTTACATAGTAATTCTCCGGATTAAGTTCAACTACTCCAAAATACTTTTGAATTAAGAGAATCGCAACACCTATTAGATTCCCCCAAAACAAGCCTCGGAATATTAAATAAGAAGCATTATACAAAAACATTTTTCGGATTGCCCAGTTACTAGCACCTATTGCTTTTAAAATTCCTATCATTTGTGTTCGCTCTAAAATCAAAACCAACAATGCCACAACCATATTGATTGTCGCCACTAATATCATTACAATAAGTATGACCACAATATTAAAATCAAACAATTGAAGCCATTCAAAAATATAACTGTATTTTTCAACTATCGTCTGCGAATCCAAAGTTGAACCGGTATGCTCGTAAACCTGTCCTCCAACAGTCTTGATATTATCAAAATCATTTACAAAAACCTCAAAAGCACCAACCTGATCTGACTTCCATTTATTAATTAGCTGAATATGTCGTATATCTCCCAATACATAAGTCGCATCAAATTCCTGAAAACCTGAATTAAAAATTCCAACGATTTTAAACCTCCTTATATTAGGTAATTTATTTTGCCCTTCTTTCATAAAGAAGGTATTGAACTCATCGCCTACTTTAAGCTTTAACCTATTAGCCAGAAACTGAGAAATCAACACTTCCGAATTCAGACTCGCAGATAAATTAGGCAATCTACCCGAAACCAGATACTCCTTTATATTATCCCATTTGTAGTCTGTCCCCACTCCTTTAAAAACAATTCCTTCAAAAGCTTCGGCAGTTCTTATAATTCCCGCCTTACTGGCAACAGCCTGGATATGGCTCACTTCGGGCACTGAACTAAATTTAGGATAAAACTTTTGGTTTTTAGAAACCGGAACCAAAGTAGCATCAGATTGATTATTATCAAAATTAGCAATAATAATATGTCCGTTGAATGCGGAAATTTTTTCCCGAATCTTTTGCTGAAGCCCAATTCCTGTAGCCACCGACACAATCATCATGATCATTCCGATAGCAATAGCCGAAATTGCAATTTTTATAATAGGCGCAGATATGCTACTTTTATTATCTTTAGCTGTAATGAGTCTTTTGGCAATGAAATATTCTAAATTCAAGTGATCTGTTTTCAAAATTGATGTCCAAAAATACAGCTTTATTCTTAGCCATTCACTAATCCAACCATATTATATACCAGATCCAGCGTTAACAATATAAATATTAAAGAGGCATTTTCTTTTTCATTTCCTCTACAATATTATAAGCCGCCGGACAAATTGGTATGTTCTTTAAAGTAATATCGGTTATTTGCTGAAACTTCTTTCTATCGGTATGCGGGAATTCCCGACAGGCTTTTGGACGCACATCATAAATAAAACAAGTATTATCCGAATCCAGAAAAGAACAAGGAACAGTTTGCAGAACATAATCTTTATCTTCATCTATGCGAAGATATTGCTCAATAAACTGCTGTGGTTTTTGCCTTAGATGTTTTGAAATTCGTTCAATATCGGCAGAAGTAAATAACGGACCAGTAGTTTTACAACAGTTAGCACATTCTAAACAATCCGTTTTCTTAAATTCAGCATCATGTAAATCTTGCATTACACAATCTAAATTCTTTGGTGTTTTCTTTTTAAGCTTATCAAAATACTTTTTGTTTTCAAGTTGCTTATCTTTGGCTAGTTTTCCGAGATCGTTTAAAGATGGTTTGAGCATTTGCAAATTTGATTTTCCGTTTATTTAAAAACAACGCCCCAAAATTACTCAAATCGGCAAACAATTTACCACATTACCCAATAAAACTATTATGAAAGACCTATTTGGCAAAGCCATTCTTGACTATCAAACGAATAATTCTCCAGAAGATTTAATTACTGAAACCACTATTTCGGAAGAAGACGAAATGAGTGTTTCTTATTTATTTCGAAATTTCGAAGCAATGCCTACTATAGAACAAAAAGCATTGCAATTAGCCAAAGGAAAAACACTGGATGTTGGTGCCGGCGCAGGGAGCCATAGTTTGTATTTACAAAACGAAAGAAATTTAGACGTAACCGCAATTGACATTTCAGCAAATGCTATCAAAGCCTGTCAACTACGCGGTATAAAAAAAGCTTTGGTCCAAGACATCCTGACTTTAGAAAATGAAAAGTACGATACTATTTTATTACTTATGAATGGCACAGGTATTTTTGGCACTTTAAAAAATACTCCTAAGTTTCTTCAAAAATTAAAATCCTTATTAAATCCCGGAGGACAAATTTTGATTGACAGTTCGGACATCATTTACATGTTTGACGAAGATGAAGACGGGGCATATGAAGTTCCAGCGAATGCTTATTATGGCGAATTAGAATTTACCGTTAGTTATAAAGGAGAAAAAGAAGATTCATTTCCATGGCTTTATCTTGATTACAACACACTTCAAAATGCTGCAAATGACAATGGATTGCAATGTGAATTAATTTTAGAAGGTGAGCATTATGACTACTTAGCTCGATTAAACTTATAAAAAAACAAAAAAGCCAAATAAAAATCTATTTGGCTTTTTTGTTTTACGGAATATTCAAATATTTATGTGTTTGCAATGACACTCTCCATTTTGGATTATTCATTACATACTCTACAATCAACGGAGTCATTTCTTCCTTTTTACTCCACTCCGGTTGCAAAAACAATATAGCCTTATCGTTTACTAATTCCGCTTGTTCTTCTGCAAAAATAAAATCATGCTTATTGTGAATTATCACCTTCAATTCATGAGCAGCGCTATAAACGGTTTCAGTTGGTAATTTATTTTTCTTAGGCGAAAGACAAATCCAATCCCAAGTTCCCGAAAGCGGATATGCTCCAGAAGTTTCAATGTGTACTTTCAAATTTTTATCTTTCAATCTAGAAGTCAACAAAGACATATCCCAGCTTAAAGGCTCTCCACCAGTTACGACAACGGTATCGGCATATTTACTGACATTATCAACTATGTGATCAATACTGGTAGGAGGATGCAATTCGGCATTCCAACTTTCCTTAACATCACACCAATGACAACCAACATCGCAACCACCGATTCTAATAAAATAAGCCGCTGTTCCTGTATGAAATCCTTCTCCCTGAATGGTATAAAATTCCTCCATCAAAGGCAACATAGCACCTTTGTTCACTTCTAATTGAATTTCTTTTGATAGCATTTTTATAATTTAGGGTGCAAAGATAACGAATTTGTAAAGAGATTACTTAATTTATCAATAGCTTAACAAATGTGCATAAAAAAAGCCAGTATTTCTACCGGCTTTCCTATTTTAAAATAAAATTATTGAAGTGTTTTCAATGATTGAGTAGCATATTTATTAGCCGGATCCAAAGCAAGCGTTTTATTAAAATGCTCAATTGCTTTTGGCTTGTCAAAGTTTGCATATCCTGCAGCCATAGTATTATAAGCCTCAACTAACTTTGTTTTCACAGTAGGCTTAGCTAATTCTTCAGGACCTTTAGCAGTAATATGATCAATATATTCTTGGTAATATTTAATCATCGCCTGATCATCCTCTAATAAACTATTTGTTCTTGCACGAGAAATATAAGCATCTACAGTTTCAGGAGAAGCTTCTATCACATGTCCATAAGCAATATCAGCTTTTTTCAATGCAATCATATCTCTTTCTGCTACCGGTTTCCCTGCATTAGCAAAATAAATAGAATTTCCTAAATAGAAATTATCAATTAAAAATGATTTACTCTCTTTATAAGATGTTGCAATTTCTAAAATAGCTGCAGCTTCTTTAAACATTTTTTTCTCATAGAACTTTTTCCCTAAATCTCCTAAACCATCTGCTACAGAAGGCTCAAGCTCAACTCCTTTGTTAATAAATGCTATACCCTCAGCATACAAAGCAGCATCAACGGCCGTTCCATCAGCATTAGTTCCTTTTCTAATTTTGGCTTGACCTAAATATAAATAATCCAAAGGAATTACTTTATTTGACGGATTATTTACAAAGCTCTGTAAAGAAGAAATGGCAGCATCATAATTACCATTTTCAAAAGCAGCATACCCTAAATATCTATAAATTCTTGGATTTACATTATCCAATTCTTTCATTTTATTAGCCTCAATCTCTAAAGCCTTGTAATCCTTAGCCAAAATCAAGAAATCAGCATGACGCATACGGGAAGCCAATGAATAATCAGTAAGCGACATGTATTTTTCATAATAAGTCAATGCTTGTTTAATGTATTGGTCGTAACGTCCAGGAACATTAAGTGCCCAGTAGTAATACGTTTGAGCTAACTCTCTATAAACCGGACCATAATTAGGACTTAAAGCAATTACTTCATTGTATGCAGCTACCGCTTCCTGATAAGCTTTTGCACCCTTTAACAATACTCCCAATTGCATTTTAGCTCTAATCAAAGTATTGTCTGCCTGAAAAGCATTACGGTAAGCTGAGAAAGCTTCATTTTGATTTTTATCTCCATAAAAAGCATCTCCCAAAGCTAAAAGAACTTGTGGTTCAGTTGGGTTTTTCTCTTTAGCAACAGCTAAAGTTGCAAGAGCCGCTTTATAATCAGGATGAGAATTATCCATATACGCCTTAGCTATATAAATATATTCATCAAAATCCTTTTTACGTGCCTGGCTTTTAGCTAATTCAAACTTAGCTTTTGCAGCAGTAGCATCATTATTCTCTAAATCAATTTGACCTAATCCAATATTATTAAAATGAGGTGCATCTTTAGCTTTTAATCCATCATTAAAAACAATCTTAGCCGAATCGATTACACTCTGATTCAAATAAATATTTCCTAAAAGAAAATAAGCTTTACCCGCAGATGGGTCGGCTTTTATAATTGATTTTAAAGATGTTTTTGCTTTTTGAAATTGTTCTGCATCAATCTGTTTTTTTACTTCATCAATATTTTGTGCCTGTAAGGCAGAAACTGAAGCAAAAACTGCAACACTTAAAAATTTAAATTTGTTCATTGTAACTTTATTTAATTTATTCATTTCCATTAATCGTTTCCTTATTTCTAATTCTCTTTGTCTATAATAAGAATCTTTCTACCCGGCATAGTTGTAGGCAACATACCTGATTTCAACACTATTCTTTGTCCAATTTCCCCGGCTAAGAATGAAGCAAATCCCATTCCTAAACCTGAATATCCCTGACAATTGATAATAAACAAATCACGTGCCAAAGGATAAGTCCCTTCTGCCAGATTATTTTGTGTAGGTGCAAAATAAGAATTTTTATTTAATCCTTTTACGCTTAAAACGTTAATATTAGTTAAATAATCTTTAATCTTTACCGTAGGCTGAAATAACCAATTCACACCAACAACCCCAATCATCCCATCGTTTTCAGAAACAAATTTCACTACTTCTTCATTTGACTTAAAAGAATAAACCCCATTTTGAGGAACTTCCTTTACTCCGGCTAAAGCAGTCATATAACGAACAGTGCTTGAATTAGGATTATCAAAAACCAAACCTTTAATCTTTGTTTGCATACTTCCTTTCAAAAATGCAACAACATCTTGCATCGCTATTAATGTATCCAAATCTTTTTTATTCGAAATTAAAGCAATTGCATCTGTTGCAACTTTTGTAGTTCTAGGTTTAATCTTTAATTGCTCAAAAATCTTTGTTTCATCGGTACTTAATTCTCTTGACAAAACAACTATCCTGGAAGTATCTTTAAGAAATGCCTGCATTGCTTCCTTTTCTGACTTAGCTTCAAGGACAATCTTAGCTTTATTATAAGTACTCTCAAAAACCGCTATTTGATCCTCAATTAATGGCTTGACAGTCTCATCAACCAATAAAGTTGTTTTACCCTTAAGTATAGTTTCTTTATTACTTTGCGAATCCGATTGTTTACATGAAACAAGTGATCCAATTACAAAAACAAAAGATACAGACAATAACAATATTATTTTTTTCATGACTCTTCCTTATTATCATTAATGATTCGCACACAACGAATAATAGCATACACTATCAAAAGTACCCCAAAAGCGATTCTGTAATTCGTTGGCATATTCATTGGTAAATTTGTCATAAACAAAACCATTAAACCCAAAATCAAATAAATCAAAAAAAACAAAACGGCTATAACGAGAAGAAATCGCTCTTTAAGCGATTTCTTCTTAATATTTGTAATAATTTTTTCAAACATTATTCTTGGCTTTGAATAGAAATTGGCAAAGAATATTGTACCCTAACTGGTTTTCCATTTTGAATACCTGGATTCCATTTAGGTGATTTTTGTAAAACTCTTATCGCTTCTTTTCCTGTTCCATAACCGATATCTCTTAATACTTTAATATCTGTTAACGAACCATCTTTTTCAACAACAAAAGAAACATAAACCTTTCCTTTTAACCCTTCTTCTTCAGGAACACGGTAGTTTTTACCTACGAACCCAAGGAATTTTTCAATACCTCCAGGAAAATCAGGTTTAACCTCAATACCTGCAGTACTATAAACCTGATCATCTACCTCTTCAACAACTTGGCTCGTTTTAGGACCAGTTCCAGCAGGCGCTACAGTTAATACTGCATCAGGATCTCCTTTAATAGTTTCAGTACCTGTTTTTTTATCTTTAATTTCCTCAATCTTTGGTGGTTCTTCAACCACATCTTCTGCCTTTGCAACCACCGGTTTAACAAATTTCACCTGATCTACTGCTGGAGGAGGTGGTGGAGGAGGTGGCGCATTCAATTTAGGCGGCTCTACTTTCTTTGGAGGTAACTTTACATTAGTAAGTTTAACCTCTTTAAGAGAATTATCTTCTTCACTTCCTTTAGGAATCAAACTGATAATAAGAGGAGCACTAACTGCCAAACTAAAAAAGAAAGCACCAATAAGCAGCGCTTTAACAGTAGTCTTACGGTTAGATTTTCTTAAATCATAAGCACCATAGAGTTTGTTACGACCTTCGAAAACAATTTCAACCCATTGGTTTTTTAATATATCTAATTTCATTTTTCTTAATTATTAGGTTATTAAGAAAACAAGATTGCTCTTATTTTCCTTCTAACAATTTTTGTTCCTCAGGTAAAAAATCATTAACGATTGTATATGTAGGAATTGAAGATATAGCCATTTCATCTAAAATATCAACCACATTTTTGTAAGTTGATTTTTTACCAGGCTTAATAATAACAATCATACCCTGTTCAGGCTTTCCTTTTGCAGCAGTATATGCAGCAACATCTTTTTTCCTTTTCAGTAATTCCTTGCGAATTCCGTCTTTACCGTAAGCGATAAGTTTTGGAGCCATAGGATTATTAACTAACCCCATGTAAAAAAACATCTTATCTTTCTCACCTAACAATACAGTCATCGTACGATTCTCATCAACCTTCATATCCTCAGTTTTATCCTTAGGATCTTTATCTGGCAACCCCAAACTCATCGATTGAGGTTTTGACAACGAAGTAGTAAGCATAAAGAAAGTGATAAGCAAGAACGCTAAATCCACCATGGCAGTTAAATCTACCTTCGAATTTTGCTTTTTACTTCTTACCTTGCCGCCTTTACCACCACCACTGTCGCCGGTATTTAATTCAGCCATTTTAGTATATTTTTTTTAATTAAAAATCTTTCCCTCTTAATCCTGTTACCAAACTAAAAGAATTGATATGTTGATCTTGCAAAATATCCATTACTTTTTTAATAACCGGATACTCTTCTTTAGCATCTCCCTTAATGGCAATTTGTAATTCTTGCTTGCTACCTTTTGCATTATTAAATTCATTGTTAGCAATACGAGCATTATAAACCCACTCTTTTACTTGATTATTCAATGAGTCCATTGGAATACCAGGTTGATCTGCTTTCACACGATCAGAAGCCTTCATGTCAATTATTTGCTTAAGATTTTGAATTGGCACACCAAAATCAGTCATCAAAGCGAACTTTTCTTTATCTTCTTCAGAAAAAGTAACACCAAACTTATCCCCCATTAATTCAAGGGTTCTCTTACGAACATCTCTACCTTTCAAGTCAAAGAAAACTCTATCTTTTCCATCTTTTTTACCAACAGTTAATGTTGCTAAATCAGACTCAGGTAATTTTGTTTGTACAGTAGATGCTGGTGTATCCACAGGCAATGCCTCAGGAACTTTAGCTGTAGCTGTCAAAATAAAGAAGGTAAGCAAAAGAAACGCAACGTCACACATCGCCGTCATATCTGTCGATGTCGACTTCTTTTTCATTTTTATTTTAGCCATTCTTTTTGTTTTTTATTTTGATATAAATATGATATCAAAAATGATTATTGTTTCAAACTTCCTCTGAATTTTCTGTAAGTATTAACGATTGTAGTACCTGCCTCATCAATAGAGTAAGTTAAATCGTCAATTTTTGCAGTAAAGAAGTTGTAAGCAACAATAGCTAAGATAGAAGTAGAGATACCTGTTGCAGTATTGATAAGTGCCTCAGAGATACCTGTTGCAAGAGCAGCTTGGTCAGGAGTTCCAGCAGAAGCTAACGCACCAAACGCTTTAATCATACCAGATACTGTTCCTAATAATCCTCCAAGAGTTCCTAAAGATACTAATGAAGAAATAATAGTCATGTTTTTCTCCAACATTGGCATTTCAAGAGAAGTTACCTCTTCGATTTCTTTATGAATAGTTTCAGAAGCTTCTTCACTGTTGAATCCTTCTTTTTTAACATCTTGATATTTCACTAATGCTGATTTAATTGCATTTGCAACTGAACCTTGTTGTTTGTCACAAGCAGCAATAGCATCTTCAATGTGACCACCTTTAATACTTGCTTGTACATTAGCCATAAAAGCGTCTAAGTTACCTTTTCCAGCTGCTTTAGAAATCACGAAGAATCTCTCAATAGAGAAAGTAATTACCATTAATAACATCCCTAATAAAACTGGAACTATAAATCCTCCTTTGTAAACCTGACCTAAAGTATTAATTGGGTGTCCTGTTTCTGGATTTCCACCCTCAAAGTTAGCTGGTGATCCCATGATAAATTTCCAAATCACAGTTCCTACCGCCACACATAATAAAATAATGATTCCTGAAACCATTCCTCCTCCTTTTGAACTGCTTTCTTTTTTAACGTTTGCCATTTTTTTTTAAATTTTAATAGTTTTAAATAATTTATTTTCTAGTTATAATTAACTTGTAGTCCCGCAAATTTATATGTTTCGTTCAAATAAAAAAATTTTTTTTCGTTATATTAAAATTAATCAATTAGAAAATAATATAAAAAAAACACAAGCTTTGTTTTTTTATCAATTTCTGCAAAGAAATTCGAAGATATTGACAAAAAAAATTATTAATTTGTGATTATATACAGTAATATTTCAACATTCAAATTCATAATATAAAATTATTTTTTTTCAACATTTAACAAAAAAAAAGGCTTAAAATTACAGTAAATACTAAATAAACAACTCCCAGAAACATCAAAAACGCTATAACACAACCTAAAAACAACAATAATCTATCATGAGCAACACCGAGAATTTTATACAAAACATCAATGAAGGATACCAATCTAAAGGAGAAAGCATCCTACTTGGAGGAGCAATTTTAAATGGAGAAGCCTTAAATAATGCTCAAATAAAAATCCCTTTAAAGACATTAAACAGACATGGACTAATTGCTGGAGCAACAGGAACCGGAAAAACGAAAACTATCCAAGTCTTATCCGAACAATTATCATCTTTTGGAATTCCTGTATTAATGATGGATATCAAAGGAGATTTTAGCGGTATTGCTAAAGAAGGAGAAGAAAAATCTTTTATCACCGAAAGACACAGCAAAATCAACATTCCATATAAAACGGCGAGTTTCCCGGTAGAATTACTAAGTCTATCCGAACAAAATGGCGTGCGCTTGAGAGCAACTGTATCTGAATTTGGCCCAGTATTGTTCTCCCGAATATTAGACTTAAACGATACCCAGGCAGGTGTTGTTGCTATTATATTCAAATATTGTGACGACAATAAAATGCCTTTACTTGACCTTAAAGATTTCAAAAAAGTCATTAATTACATTACCGAAGAAGGTAAAGATGAAATCACGGAGAGTTATGGCAAAATTTCGACTTCAACAACAGGGATTATTCTGAGAAAAATTATCGAATTAGAACAACAGGGTGGCGAATTGTTTTTTGGAGAAATGTCTTTTGATATTGAGGATTTAATGCGAATTGATGAAAACGGAAAGGGATACGTAAACATCCTTCGTTTAACAGACATTCAGGACAAACCCAAATTATTCTCCACTTTCATGTTAAGCCTACTGGCAGAAATCTACCAGCAAATGCCTGAAAAGGGCGATGCTGACCAACCTGAATTAGTCATCTTTATTGACGAAGCCCATTTAATTTTTAAAGAAGCCAGCAAAGCGCTATTGGAACAAATTGAAACTATTGTAAAATTAATCCGTTCTAAAGGAATTGGAATTTACTTTATCACTCAAAACCCAATGGATGTTCCCAGCGGAATCCTGGCTCAATTAGGCTTAAAAATCCAACATGCCCTGAGAGCCTTTACTGCCAATGACAGACAAGCCATAAAACAAACAGCTGATAATTACCCAAGCTCTGAATTCTATAACACCAGCGAACTGTTAACAAGTCTTGGAATTGGAGAAGCCCTGGTAACTGCATTGAGCGAAAAAGGAACTCCTACTCCATTAGCAGCCACTATGCTTCGGGCACCAATGAGCAGAATGGACATTTTAACCGAAAGCGAAATTCAGGAAATCAACAACAAATCTAAATTGGTAAAAAAATATAGCGAAAATATTGATCGCGAAAGTGCCTATGAAATGTTGAATAAAAAAATTACTGCTATCGAAGAAGAAAATACCAAAGAAGAAGAAAGTAAAGCGACTCAAACCAGAACTTCCAGTCAAGGACCAAGCACTACCGAGGTTGTAGGTAAATCAGTTTTAAAAGTACTTACAAGTGCTACTTTTATTCGTGGTGCTTTTGGAATTCTTTCTAAATTCCTGAAAAAGTAAATCAATTTCAATGACAAAAATCAATAACAACAGCAATGTCAAAATTTAATTTCAAAACTTGACATTGCTGTTGTTTTTTTTGAAATTGAGATTGCTACTAACATTGCAATAATTCTAAAATCTTATTTTCGACTTCGGGAGAATCCCAAATTGCATCAATGTTATCCATTTTTAAAACTTCTTCCATAATTGCATTTTGAAAATCACCAATAGCCAAAGCTTCCACATAGGGACGATCACTAAAAGTTACTCGACTATATAAAGGTACCCATTTATCAGGATGCTTTCTTGAAAACCATTTCTCAATTTTCTTTTGCATCAAAAATTTATCATCTGCGGTTTTAGAACTCATCTCCATAAAATTCCGATACGAAAGTTCTGCAATGGCATCAGCATTAGGTTTACGGGATTTTTGATATTCTGAAAAAATAGCTTCCCAATCTTCCCCATATTTCAAAATCATCTCATAAAGTACGGTTATGTCTTCAAAACCGGCATTCATTCCCTGCCCATAAAAAGGAACAATGGCATGACAAGCATCACCTATTAAAGCCACTTTATCAGTATAAGTCCACGGGAAACATTTCATAGTCACCAAAGTACTGGTAGGATTTTTAAAAAAATCTTCGGCTAAATCCGGAATCACTTCGATAGAATCCGGAAAGTTTTTTTCGAAAAAAGCTTCCACTTCTTTTCTATCGACCAATGAATCAAACGAATTCTCACCCTCAAAAGGCATAAACAAAGTACAGGTAAAACTGCCGTCAAGGTTAGGCAAAGCAATTAACATGTATTCGCCTCGCGGCCAAATATGAAATGAATTCTTATCTAACTTATGAGAACCATCAACATTTGCCGGAATATTCAATTCTTTATATCCAATATTTAAGAACTCTTGCGAATAATTAAACATACTCTGACGTTGCATACGATGGCGAATTCTTGAAAAAGCACCATCGGCGCCAAATACCATATTATATTTTCTCTCTTCCCACTCTCCCCTTTCTGTCTCACCAATATGTAAAGTTGCAGTTGCCAAAGTCACGTCCCAAACTTTATGCTCAAAGAAAAATTCTGCTCCGGCTTGTTCGGCAAGATCAATCATCTTTCGATTCAAAGTCCCTCTGGAAATCGAATATATAGATTCTCCTTCTTGACCGTAATTCTGAAATTTAAGACTATTCACAAGATGAATTGCCCGCTTATCCATTGGAATAGCAATTTCGCGCACTGCATCACCCACTCCTACTCCATCCAGTGCTTTCCATCCGCGATTAGACATCGCCAAATTAATAGAACGCCCTGAAAATTGTATTTTTCTAATATCCGGACTTCTGTCATAGATATGAACAACATGCCCTGCTTTTTTTAAATAAATAGCTAATAGTGACCCCACTAAGCCTGAACCTACTATCGCTATTTTTTTAGGAGTTTGCATTTTTATCTTATAAAGGTTAATCAAAATTACTGATTTATTATTTGAACAGCATTCAAAACTCCTGTTTTTCCCCGTAACAAACCGCACATGATATTTATCAGTTTTTAAACAAATGTATTTTACAAACTTTGCACAAATTATAATGAATGTATCAACATGACAAAAAATCTAAAAACATTACATAGCTTCCACATCCCAGTTATGGGGTTGGCTTACACGATAGACAGTCCTATTCGTGTAGCTCAATATGGAATTTCTTCGGTGATTTCGATTGCAGATGACGAACTGATAGAGAAAATGAATGCTTTTTATCATCAAAAATTCAATCTTCCATACCAAGAAATATCTCAAAAAGTAGCCGACTACAGAGCCAAACGGATTACTTCTTATTTGAATTTAGTAGACAAAATTGTAAAAGAAAAGTTTGAGAATTTCAAAAATGAGTTAGTCGAAAGCAAAGAAGCTTTAGAAAACTACATTGACCTTTTACCTAACAAATCTGAAATTAAAAAAGGCCTTCAAAACCTTATTGACGAAGGATTTCATTGGAAAGAAAACATCAAAAACTATATCGAAAAACACTTATCGGCTGGTGCCATTGATGTCAATATAATGACCAAATTAGACAAGGATAATTTCAATAAAGACGAACAATTGCCTGTAATTTTCAATGATGCCCACGCTGCACTTAGAGGTTTTGCTGAAAGTACAGTAAACTCATCTGTTGTTCTTTCAGCCGGAATGAATCCAAGATTGTACAGTTATTTTGAAAACTTCGCCGACTTTTATCCTGACGAAAACAACCAACTGAAAAAGAAAATCACCTTAAAAGTAAGCGACTTCCGATCGGCAATGATTCAGGGAAATTTTTTAGCTAAAAAAGGATTGTGGGTTTCTGAATACCGTATCGAATCAGGATTAAATTGCGGAGGACATGCCTTTTCAACTGACGGACTTTTACTAGGCCCAATCATGGAAGAATTCAGAGAAAAGAAAGAGCAACTTGTTCAATCGGCTCATGAATTAATGATTAAAGCCTTAGAACAAAAAGGAATGACAATTCCAGAATCACCTTTGGATTTAAAAATTACGGTTCAGGGTGGTGTAGGTACTTCGGAAGAACACAATTTTTTATTGGATTATTACCAAGTGGATTCTGTAGGCTGGGGTTCGCCTTTTTTATTGGTTCCGGAAGCCACTTCTGTAGACCAGGCAACCCGCAACTTATTAATTAATGCCAAGGAAGAAGATTTGTATTTAAGTCATATTTCACCATTGGGAGTTCCTTTCAATACTTTAAGAGGAACTACGAATGAAAAATTAAAACAAAAGCGAATTCAGGAAAACAAAGCAGGAAGCTCTTGTCCAAAAAAGTTTCTGGCACTCAACAAAGATGCTGAAGGCAAAGGAATTTGTACTGCCTCAAAAAAATATCAGGATGGAAAACTCGAGGAATTAGAAGAGAAAAGAAATACGATTTCAATTGAAAATTACGAAAAAGCAAAGCAACACATTACCGAAAAATCATGCCTTTGCGTAGGCCTGGCCAATGCTTCCTATTTAGAAAACAACATCAAAATAAAAGGGCAAGATCAAGGCGTAGTGATTTGTCCGGGTCCTAATATTGCTTATTTTGACCAGGAAGTTTCACTTGCAAAAATGATTCAGCATATTTACGGAAGCGCAACGATTCTAAGAAATACAAGCCGTCCTAATCTCTTTGTAAAAGAATTGAAAATGTATATCGATTATTTAAAAAATGATATCCAATCCATTACTGAAGAAATCAATGCTGCAAAAACCAAAAAACTGGAATCATTTAAAAACAATCTTTTAGAAGGAATCGAATATTATCAAAAATTATTTGTTAGTGTTCCTAATTTTGAAACCATCAAAAACGAAGCTTTAAATCAGCTTAATACTTACAAAAACGAATTATTTAACATTGAAATTCCAAAATTAGAAATGGCATAACACCAAAAAATAGTTTAAAACTATTTCACTTATTCCTTTTTTCAGCTACTAAAATATTTACCGCAAATTCGCAAATTAAAACCAAAAAACAGAATCTAAATGATTTGCGAATTTGCGGTATTTTTTTCTAGTATTTTAGTCTTGCAGACTTTAAGCACTTTAACTGCATAGTGGTTTAGTTATTTTTCCAATATTCCTCTTTTTAATATTTGTCCAAAACTGTACATATCTTCAAAAGAACAATAAAGTGGAACTGGCGCCAGCCGAATTACATTGGGTTCTCTCCAGTCAGTAATCACCCCATTTTTCATAAGATAATCAAATAAACTACGTCCTTCTCCATGAAGAAAAACAGATAACTGGCAGGCTCTTTCCGAAGGATTTGAAGGTGTAATAATTTCGAAACTGCTTGTTACTTCCTTGTCAATTTCATGAAGAATAAATTCTAAATAAGCCGTGATTCTATCTCTTTTCTCAATCAACGCATCCATTCCTATTTCGTCAAACATTTCTACCGAAGCCAGATAAGGAGCTAAAGACAAAACAGGTAAATTGCTAATTTGCCAACCATCGGCTCCCTGAATAGGATCGAAAACAGCTTCCATTTTAAATCGGCGTTCTTTATTGTGTCCCCACCATCCTGCAAATCTTGGCAACTCCTGATTATCATGATGTTTTTCGTGCACAAAACATCCCGAAGCGTTTCCCGGCCCGGAATTCATGTATTTATAACTACACCAAGCGGCAAAATCGACATTCCAATCGTGTAATTCTAATTTAATATTTCCGGCAGCGTGTGCTAAATCCCAACCTACATAAGCTCCTACTTCGTGTCCGGCAGCAGTAATAGTTTTCATATCAAAAACCTGTCCTGTGTAATAATTCACTCCGCCTATTAAGACCAAAGCCAATTCGTCTCCTACTTCTTTAATTTTGGAAATAACATCTTCTGTTCGAATGTTGTGTTTGCCTTCACGTCTTTTGACCTCAACAATTACTTCTTCGGGTTTTAAACCATGAAAATTGACCTGGCTTTGAAACATATATTGGTCAGAAGGAAAAGCTTTTTCTTCGCAAATAATCTTAAATCTATTTTTTGTAGGTCGGTAAAAAGAAACCATCAATAAATGAAGATTCACCGTAAGCGTATTCATAACGGTAACTTCCAACGGTTTTGCCCCCACAATCTTGCTCAATGGTTTTGCAAAACGTTCCTGATAATCCCACCAGGGTTTCTCGGCATAAAAATGTCCTTCGACAGCCAGATTAGCCCAATCATTCATTATTTCATCAACATAAGCCTTAGCTCTCTTAGGCTGCAAACCCAATGAATTTCCAGTAAAATAAATCACCTCCTTATCATTCACTTTTGGAAAATGAAATTCGTCCCTGTATTTATTTAAGCTATCCTGAGAGTCGAGCTGTTGGGCAAAAGCCCTAGTGTTTTCGAAAATCATAATTTGGTTTGGATTTTGTTTTGTAAAAATACTTAAAAAAGAAAAAACTAAATCACAAAGGCTTAGATGAAAATTAAAAACACAGTTATCATAACAAAATCGGGGCATCAACTGAATTAATTACGAACTGATTTCGAACAAAAACAAAAAAACTCGCCATTACTGACGAGTTTCTTTTATTGAATTAACCTTTTGGGTGATTAAAGGATTAACATTGCATCACCGTAAGAATAGAATTTATATTTTTCTTTGATAGCTTCTTCATAAGCTTTTTTCATCAAATCGTGTCCACAGAATGCTGAAATCATCATTAACAAAGTTGATTTTGGCGTATGGAAATTTGTAATCATACAGTTAGCCACACTAAAATCATGTGGAGGGAAGATAAACTTATTAGTCCATCCTTCGTAAGGATTCAATGTATTTGCAGAAGAAACTGAACTTTCAATAGCACGCATAGAAGTAGTTCCTACAGCACAAACACGTTTTCTTTTCCCTTTAGCTTCGTTAACGATATCGCAGGCTTCCTGAGTGATTTTTAATTCCTCAGAATCCATTTTATGTTTAGACAAATCTTCGACCTCAACAGGGTTAAAAGTCCCTAAACCTACGTGAAGAGTAACCTCAGCAAATTTCACTCCTTTTATTTCCAAACGTTTCAATAAATGTTTAGAGAAGTGTAAACCCGCTGTTGGAGCAGCTACAGCACCTTCTTCTTTAGCATAAATAGTCTGGTAACGCTCAGCATCTTCCGGAGTTACCTCTCTATTGATATATTTAGGAATTGGAGTTTCTCCAAGTTCAGTCAGTTTATTTCTGAATTCTTCGTAAGAACCATCGTAAAGGAAACGTAAAGTTCTTCCGCGAGAAGTAGTATTATCAATAACCTCAGCTACTAATGAATCGTCATCACCGAAATATAATTTATTCCCGATTCTGATTTTACGGGCCGGATCAACTAAAACATCCCAAAGACGTTGTTCAGCATTTAATTCTCTAAGCAAAAACACTTCGATTCTTGCTCCGGTTTTTTCTTTATTTCCGTATAAACGAGCAGGAAAAACTTTAGTATTATTTAAAATCATTACATCTCCATCGTCAAAATAATCGATAACATCTTTGAACATTTTGTGTTCGATAGTTTGTTTTTTACGATCAATAACCATTAAACGAGCTTCATCTCTGTTCTCTGCAGGAAATTCTGCAAGAAGTTCTTTAGGTAAATCAAATTGAAAATGTGATAATTTCATATATAGGTATTAAATTGTATGTTTTAGATTTTAGTTTCAAAAACAACTAAAAATCTTTCGGTTGCAAATATACGATTGTGAGATAGGCGTTGTCAAGTGTTTTGCTGTTTAATTTAGAATTAAAACAACAAAACCACAAATAACCAGCACTTTAGGCGTCTAACAAGAACTATTAACCAACTAAATCCGAAACTTTATAGCCTAATTTTTCCATATCATCCCAAAAATCGGGATAAGATTTAGAAACTACATCGGCATTTTCGATAATTATTGGCACTTTTAATGCTAATGGAGCAAAAGCCATTGCCATTCGGTGGTCGTTATAGGTTCCGATTTTTATATTCGAATTAATTTCTGAAGTAGCCACAAGAGTCAGGCTATCATTAGTAACAGAAATATTTGCACCGAGTTTGCTTAATTCAATTCGCAAGGCTTCCAATCTATCAGTTTCTTTAATTTTCAAAGTATGAAGACCTGTAAGATGACAACCAATTCCTAAACCAAGACAAGTAACCACTATGGTTTGAGCAATATCCGGGGTATTATTCAAATCGAAAGTAACATCTGTGTATTTGAATTTTTTAGTTTTAGTTAAGGTAATCGTATCAGCGTTGAATTGGGTTTCAACTCCCATTTCTTTATATATAGAAACTAAAGCTGAATCTCCTTGTAAGCTTGATTGTTTGTAGCTGGTTAATGATATATTAGCCTCATCAGACAATGCAGCTAAACTAAAAAAGTAAGAAGCTGAACTCCAGTCAGACTCTACAGTCATTACTTTAGATTCAACATCTTGTTTTGGCAACACCTTAATTATATTTCCTTCAAAACTGGTTTGGATATCCAAGTCATTCAACAACGCTAAGGTCATTTTGATATAAGGAATTGAAGTGATTTCTCCTTCCAATATCAATTCGATACCGTTTTCTAATTTTGGAGCAACCAATAATAAGGCTGAAATATACTGACTACTCACATTAGCAGCCATGGTTACCTTAGATTCGGTAATTTTTTGTCCTTTAATTCGAATAGGCGGATAACCTTCTTCTTTCAAGAAAGTGATATCTGCTCCTAATTGGCGTAATGCTTCAACTAAAATTTTCACAGGACGTTCCTGCATACGGCTGGATCCGGTTAAAACCACTTCGCGACCTTCTTTTACAGCAAAATAAGCCGTAAGAAAACGCATTGCTGTCCCGGCATGATGAATATCTACCACTTCTTCATTTCCGCTCAATGCCATTTGCATTACTTCGCTATCATCAGAGTTAGAGGTATTAGCCAAAGTAATATTAGGAAACAAAGCCTGCAATAATAACAATCTGTTAGTTTCGCTTTTAGATCCTGTAACCGCTATTTGAGCATTTAAATTAGAATGTGTTGTTTGTAGTAGTAAATTCATTTTTTAAATTATTAGTTGTGAATTATTAGTTATTGCCTATGAGCTTTAACTTAAATAATTTGAGGGCGCAATTTACCACTCACAATTCACAATTCATAATTCACAACTGATAATTATTTTAATTTTTCGTTGTTTTTATGACGGTCTTTATCACGAACTGATTTTAAATCCATTTTTTTATCAAAAGCTGCCTGCAAATCGATTCCTGTTTGATTTGCCAAACACAAAACTACAAAAACCACATCGGCTAGTTCTTCACCTAAATCTTTATTTTTATCACTCTCTTTTTCTGATTGCTCTCCATAACGACGCGCAATAATACGGGCTACCTCTCCTACTTCTTCGGTAAGCTGAGCCATATTTGTCAATTCATTAAAATAACGAACACCATGTTCTTTTATCCAGGTATCTACGTCTAATTGGGCGTTTTTTAAATTCATTATTATATTTTTTTAAGTACTATTTTTTCATGTTGCATTTCAATCATTTTTTGATAGAAGTCTTTTAAACCATCATAAAGATCTGCTGCAGCCATTCCTGTATTTACTTCTTTTGCAACCGTTATTTGAATACGATTTTCATTGACCATACTATTTACTGAAAAAACCAGCGATTTGTCTTCAGTTGCAATCTTCATCGGTTTAGGAATAGATTCCACCTGATAACCTTCAGGAATTTCAAAATTCAAATTGTATTTTTCTTGTCTCGGATAGCCAAAATAAATAGGCATTTTTCTTTTTTCCTGAACAAAAGGATTCTTATTCATCGTAAAAAACAATAGCGGATTTATAAACATCTTACCACCTATAATTTCGCAATGATTATTGCTTGCAAAAGTAAATCTTTCAACGACAGCTTTTGACAAATCGGTATTCTTATTTTCAATAGCATAGTCGCTGATCTCAATCCCGTTAAATTCATTTTCTTTTTTTTCCAGATAGTTCTCATTTTTCATATTCGCCTCTCTTTCCCTAAAAACAAGCGCCTCATAATCTGTTTTTTGCACCAAATATTTACCAGATATATTTCCATCTTTAGCCACAGCAACACTTAAATTATAATTCTCCTTAGATGGTTTACTAGGTACCAGTTTAATTTCTTCAGAAGTCCCGTCTTGTCTAATAAGTCTTCCATTCCAATTCAATACGCTTAGTGGCAAAACATTAGATGTAGTAAATTTATTGGTCGCATCTAATAAGATTTTCTCTCCATTAATTTCAACTGCGGCAATAACATAATTAAAAACGGTTCTGTTTGGAAAAACAGGAACACCATGTTCTCGCGTACTGACTAATACCGGATTAGCCGAAATCCCTGCCAAATTCAACATATTAATTAAATTAAAATTGATTTCGGCTACATTACCTGTCTTATCAAGATAAGCTTGTTTCACTCCCTTTTCGGTATAATAGCCAAAATCTCCGTTCCAATTCATTTTTTGCTGGATAAACTTAAAAACAGTTGTCATTTTATCTAATTCCGAAAGTGTTTTATCTTCTCGATTAAAAATAGCTCTTAAATCTTCTACAAGATATAATCGCTCCTGTAACTCTTTACCGAAACTCTTTTCTTCATAAATAATTTTAGCAACACCATCCCAGGTTTGAGAATAATCTTTCACTGGTTGATTAGGATATCTTGTTGCCTCTAATTCATATTGTAAAGAAGATTTATAATTATTCATATTATCCACATAGCTTTCTTTGACTAACGCAGGCACATCATCCACCTCAAATGTAGATTTTATTTGCTGGTAAATAATTGAATTTGTTTGTCTATACTCATTATCATAAGTTTGTGAAGTCTGCTCTAACTTCGAATTTGATTTCACATTGACATAACCCGTAAGAAGTTGTTTGTAAATAAAATATTCTGGTATTTCACTGCAATATTCTACATGATTTGCAGGAATAGGATATTGAATTTGAAATACGGGAAACTTAGTTAAATTCTCCGATGTAATTGTATATTTAAGTTCTATAACAGATCCTACTTTTACGTTTGGCATCGTTATAGTTGCTTTTTTCCAATTTTCATTCACATTCCCTTTAAAAGTACCTTCACTATTTAATTTAGTTTTTACTATACTTCCATTTTCAATATTATAAGTAATTCCATCAGCAAAGCGAACCGTTTCATCATTCAAATTCTGATATCCAATATAATATGGAATTTCAAAATTAGCCCACTCCAAGCCCTCTTTTTTATAGATTTTAATTCTTATTTTGATTTCATGATTAGCAAAAAAACCTTTCTTAATATCATAATTAAAATAAGTCCTGCCTTTTTTAAACAATACGGCTGCAACAGCTGACGAGTCCTTAGGATGTACTTTCTCCTGAAGTTCAGATATTGATACCTTTCCTAAATCAAACTTTTGAGATTGAACACTTAAAGTAAATATCAAAAAAAGACTGAACGAGATAATTGATTTTAATTTCATAAATTTTAAATTTTCACAATAACAATTTTCTCATTCTGTTTTTCAATCATTTTTTGATAATATGATTTTAAAGCTACATAATCTTGAGAAAGAACTATAGAAGAATTGATTTGATTTGAAACTGAAATCTGAATAGTATTTCCTTGTAAATTAGCCAAATACTTAAACACACCTAAATCCCCATTCATTGTTAATGTTATCGATTGAGGTAAATTCTCCACTTTGAACCCCTCTGGTATTTGAATATTTATTGCATATTTATCCTGAAAAGGAAAACCATAATCTACAGGATATTCTCTATTTTCCTGTTTAAACGGATTTTGTTTTCGGGCAAAAAACAACATTGGATTAATATAAATTTTCCCTCCTATCAACTCGCTTAAATTATTCCCCACAAAAGAATAAGACTCTATCACTGGTAAGTTAAAATCTTTTTCATTTTGCAGAGAATATTCTTTTATCTCAATTTTACTATTGGTATTTTCTAATTTTTCAAGATAAGCATCCTCTTTAATATCTTTAATTTCTCCTCTAAACAACATAGCATTATGGGCTGTCTTTTGATTCCTTAACTTTCCTAAAACTTCACCTTTATCATTAACTGAATAGAGCATTGTTTTAAGTTCTACAGATGCTTTTTTAGGCATTAAATCCACCGGCATAGAAGTTCCGTCTTTACGTATCAATCTTCCTAACCAATTTAAAGTTCTAAAAGGCAAAACATCTGGTGTAGAAAAAGGGTCTGAAGCATCCAACAAAATCACATCATTTCCATTTTCTATTGCTGCAATAACGTAATTAAAAGCGGTTCTGTTAGGAAAAAAAGAAATCCCATTAGATCGTGTACTCACTAAAACCGGATTCGCATTTAAACCTGCGTAACGCAACATTGCAGTAAGCATTAAATTTATTTCAGCAATATTTCCCGTTTTATCCTTATAGGCTTTCCTTACCCCATCATTACAGGAATAACCGTAGTAATCATTCCATTTTACTGTCGATTTTACAAATTTTAAAATGGCATTAATTTTTTCATCCTGAGTGTTTAATCCCGCAATAACAGCTTTCAAATCATCTTCAAAATAACCTGTTTTATTTAATTCAGGACCAAAATCATCATACTCATATATAGTTTTTACTACAGCATCCCAGTCTGTTGAATACATTTTAGGCATAGCATTAGGGAACTTAGTCATTGATAATTCCTGCTCTAAACTGGTAGTATAATTTCTAACATTATTTACAAATGCCTCCTCTTTAATTGCTGGCATATTTTCAGCCAAATAAGTTGTTCTGGTTTCGATGTAATTTATATTATCGCTATTAAAATTAGTAGTTGCAGCCCCCATTCTCGAAACAACTCGTTCTTTAGAATTAATGGTTAACATTTTGTTTGATTTTGCAACCGTTATTTCAGGCCTTATAAATCCTTTTACATTAGTGTTAAAAACAAAATACTCAGGCACATAATTAATATATTCTGAACGATTCACAGGAATATCAGACTGAAAATACCAATCCCTGGGATTTCCAATATTAGGCGAATGCAAAGAATATTCATATTCAATAATCGAACCTTCTTTTACATTAGGCATAGTTATCTTTTTTTGTCCCCAATATTTATTTATCACCTCATCAAACTCTCCATCATTCTTAAGTTTTGTTTTCTCTATTTTACCATCAACCAAATTATACGTTACAGCCTCAGAAAACGAAATCTTTTCTCTCATATTATTAACCAAATAATAACGAAATGCTTTATTAGCCCATTTATAACCTTCTTTTTTATAAATTTTAATTCTTGCTTTAACCACTAATTCTATTTCAAAACCACTCCCTTGATTGTAAATCAATCTATTCTCTGCTTTTTCAAAAAGCACTGCCGCAACTGCTGATGAATCTTTAGGATGTACTTTTTCATTTAATTCTTCGATTGAAACTTTTCCTAATCGAAAATCTTGTGCTTTAGAACTAAAAACTACTGAAAACAGTATAATGGCAGCTATTAAAAATTTGAATCTCATTTGGTTTAGATTTTGGTTAAAATAATTTTGGCATTGTCATTTCTGGAAACTTGTTCCATAAAAAGACGGTATTGGTCATATTCAGTATTAGGATAAAATCCTTTGTGGATATATAAAGTTCTTTTATAAACTAAATGAGTGGCATCTTTTTTTATGATTTCAGTCTTATAATCCCCAAACTTAGAATTCGATTCAAAATTGGATGGAAGAAATTCGATTGCAAAACCAAATGGCAATACAACTTCTACCTCATCAACATCTACGTATCCACGCTGAATCTCGAATGGATTTTTACGGTTTCTAATTCGCTTTACGGAACCCGAAAATTGATTGTAAGCATTAAGAGGAAAAATCATTTTTGCCCCCGAAATAGAGGCATAATTATTCGCATTTACATCTAAACTCTCTACAAAGGCTATTTTTTCTTTATCATTAGAGAAATTAATTTTAGCCAATTTTAAATTATTGATATTACTCCAATATTCTTTATAATGTGTTTCCTTTTCATTAGGCTGACTATTTTCTAAGCTAGCTTTGTTACTGTATTGAGAACCTTCTGAAGCAATTGTTATCCTTCCTGATAAATTGCCTTGCTCATCAATACTATAAGCTCCTTTACTATTTTGCAAATTACCTTTATCCTCATAAATTTTAGTTTGGACTATTTCTCCACCGGTTGGTTTTATAACTAATACAGTCCTATCATCGGTAAATTTACCCTGATACCCAAAAGGATCATCCTGACTTGTACACTCTAACCATATAT
Organism: Flavobacterium sufflavum; assembly: GCF_004016525.1. Classification (GTDB taxonomy): domain Bacteria; phylum Bacteroidota; class Bacteroidia; order Flavobacteriales; family Flavobacteriaceae; genus Flavobacterium; species Flavobacterium sufflavum. The sequence goes on along the minus strand of NZ_SACJ01000011.1, from coordinate 107,387 downwards.
AATCATTCCCATTAGGTATTGCTAAAATCATGTGATTTCCTTGTATAGAAACAAAATCGGTTTCAATATTCCTTTTATAAGGATCTCCATAAAGAATCGTGTTATAGGAAGGCACACCAACGACATCCAAAAGCGCTCTGGTATAATTTGTTAATGCCTTGCAATCTCCATAACCCAATCGATCAACATCATCGGCCAGCATAGGTTTCCATCCTCCTATACCTACCTGAATACTAACATATCTTGTTTTTTTCTGAACATAGTCATAAATCAACTTAGCTTTTTTTATTGGATCTGTTTCATTTCCTACAAGAGTTTTTATTTTAGCAACTGTTTCAGGAGATAATTGAGTAGTTCCTTTCAAAATTTCGTCATAATACCATTTCCCAAATTCATTCCAAGATTTTGCAGTTCCGTCTTCTCCTTCTAGATTAAAACTTTCTAAGCCCATCAACAATCTGGGGAAAATAACGGAAACAGCGCAATAAGGCTCTTGTTTTTGAGCTAAAATCCCAGTAGCTTTATAACTCAACTGTGTAGAAGTATCAGTTGTTTTCTGAATATTAAAACCCTTAAAATTAAATTCTTTTTTCTTGAAGCCAAGATTATTTGGATAAGTAACATTTAAAATACTCTGTTCCACTCCCACAAGATAATCCTTAACAGGAAACCAACCAGGTATAAAGGCAGTATTTGAATTTTCTACTTCACTGTCATAAATTACAGTAAAAGGATATTGTGTAGGAGTATAATCCAGATAAATATACCTGGCATCCGAAAAAAGAGTGCTGCCGCTTATAGCACTCACATCTTTAAAATCTTTCCTTTTTATTTTCTTAATCTCGTTTCCCAGAGGATCAATTACTCGTACTTCAACATTCTTAACTGAAGTTGTTTTGTCATAATTTTCAAAAGCATCTACAGCAGACAAACCATTTTCATTGAAAACAGTAATAACCCTTTTAGTTTTAACATTCATGCTTCTTTGCGAAGAAATAATGACATCTATTTGGTTCAATCGAACAACAGCATTGGCATTTTCTTTTAAACTGTCAGCAATAAGTGAAACAGGAAATTCATTTTTTTGTGCCTGAAGTTTAAAGCCAAAAAACATTAAAAATATTGCAAATTGAAGAATTCTGATTTTCATAAAAGATTTTGAGAATATTAATAATTACCAAAGTGAGGAAAAGAAAAAACCATAAATATCCACAAGGTATTTATGATACTATTTTTGGTTTTTTAATTATTCTTGGTTCTCAAAAATAAAACAAATCATACAAAATACAAATAAAAATTTATATTTTTTTTAACAAGAAATACTCATTAAGAGATAATCAAAAGGACTGGAGAAAACAGCTATCATCATACTATTTTCAAAAAAGAAAAAAATTATAACAGCTGTAGATTAATTAAGTATTAAACAGAAATCAGATAACAAAAACTGATTAATTATTCTTTGCAACTAACTCCATAATTGCTTCATACAACTCTTCAGACTCAAAAGGCTTAGAAATGTATCTATCTATTCCCACAGCTTTACATGCTTCGGTAACAGAGCCAGTTACCACGGCTGACAATGCAATAATGGGAATATTTTTTTTAGTATGATCTTTCAAACTTCGAATTGCAGAAGTAGCTTCGTAACCATTCATGATTGGCATCATCAAATCCATTACAACCACATCAAAATCTTCCTGAATAACCTTCTCAACAGCTAACTTTCCATTGTCAACCGCCACACAATCAAAATTAAAATTGGACAATATTTTTTGCACTAAAAGTTGATTGATGCGATTATCTTCAGCCAATAATACTTTAATTGTTTTGTCTACATCAACTGCGGCAACATTCTTGTTTTCTTTTTCAAGAAAGGATTTTGATGCCGAAAAATTATAATCATTTTTAGGAAAAGGGAGCGTTATAGTAAATTTAGTCCCAACATTTAATTTGCTTTTAACATCAATCTCTCCATTCATAATATTGACAATCTTCTTAATAATGGTCAATCCTAATCCTGTACCACCATATTTTCTAGAAGTGTCATTACTAACCTGAACAAAAGGATTAAAAATACCTTTTAATTTATCAGGCGGAATTCCTATCCCTGAATCCTTTACTATAATTTTAATGATATAAAATTCATCTTCCTCTTCCTGAAATTTAATTTTCAATCTAATCTTCCCTTTGGCAGGAGTAAATTTGACTGAATTACTAATTAAATTAAAAAATATCTGAGAAATTCTAACTGAATCACCATTTAAAACCAAAGGCACTTTTTTATCAATATCAATTTTAAAATCAATTTCCTGTTCTTCTATTTTAATCAAAAAAGTATCATGTACTAACCGGGTAAGCTGAACTAAATTAAAAGGTTTATTAGATAAGGTAAATTGTCCCGATTCTATTTTTGCTAAGTCTAAAATATCATTGATAATTACGCGTAAAATATCCCCGGACATCTTAATGTATTCTAATTGTTTAGTCCTTTCCGGATCCAAAGACGAATCCTTCAACAACAAATCAGTAAACCCTAAAATCCCATTAAGAGGCGTGCGAATTTCATGACTCATATTTGACAAGAATTGATCTCTTGCTATAGCCAATTGCTCTGAACGATCTTTCTCTTCTACTAATTTTTCATTGATAGTTTCTACTAATTTCTTAGAAACCATAGCCGATTTCAATTCTTCAATATAAGTATTGAAACCCATACAAAAAACATCTAATTCGTCATTAGCTTCTGAAATAGGCAGATAGTTAAAAAAATCTCCCGCAAAACAATTAGATATATGTTCGACAATAATTCCTGTTCTTTTCTTTTTAGACTCAATTTTTTCGGCTAAAAACAGTAATTCTTCATAAACATCATCTAAACTATCTCCATGAGTTAATTGCTCCTGAAACTCATCTTGGTTTATAGAACGCACTAAGGCTAATATTTTTTCTAGTTTAGACATTTGATTCTTTTAGGTTCAAATTGAATGGTATTAACTTTTTCTCTAACTTAACGAAAAAGTAAAACAATTATTACGTATTAAAAAATAAATATAAGAAATATCTTTTAAAAACAAATTGAGTTATTGTTAAATTAAAAAATTATTCCTACACTTATTTCATATCTTTTTCTTTTATCTCTAACAGCCATTCTAAAGCTTTCTCTTTATTGGTAAAAACCAGAAAAGGCATAATGGGCTTTTTTAATTTAATATAAGTATTATAAATATACTTTGTTATATGCGAATTCACCAATACAGCAACCGATTTCAAATAATTTTGACCGTATTTATCGGCATAATCGCGAGCTTCTTTAGTAATGTATTTCACATTTCCTAAATCATATAACCAATATTGATTTTCTCCACCTGAAATTTCTTCTCTAAGACTGACCACTCCTTTCATCCTTTCAATATCAATTTCCACCCCCTCCTGAAATCTTGAAAACAAAATTCCATTCTCTAACCAAAACTCTATATAGTAGTTTCTAACCGAATTTACTTTCATATGTTGCTATCCATTATTTTTTTCTGTCAATTAAATTAGTATGATTTCATTCATTATAACTAAATTCAGATTGATTAAAGCTGTTCGTTTTTTCTCTTTAATTCGTTTAGCCAATTAACCGCATCTTCTTTTTTAGTAAAACCTTTTAAAGGAACTACGGGATTTTTCAACATCATAAATGTATTGAGAATAAATTTAGTTATATGAGAATTTAAAACTACCGCACAGACATATAAATAATCCTGCCCATATTGATCAGCATAATCGCGGGCATCCTTCTCATAGGATTTAATTCCATTAAAATCATAACACCAATACTGCTTCTTACCATCGGATATCTCATGGCGTAAATCAATTATGGCCTTTATGTTCTCTAAATTACCATTAGTTATTTTTTTAAATTGAGAAAACAGAATACCATCTTCTATCCAAAATTTAATAAAATCATTTTCCACTTCTTTCATATTCATTTATTTTTATTTTTTGACTTTATTTCCAACAACCATTCTACTGCTTTTTCTCTATCGGTAAATACCTGAAAAGGAAAACCAGGTGATTTTAATTTCACATACATATTAAATATAAACTTTGTAACATGTGAATTCACCATCATTGCATTAGCATAAATAAAATCTTGACCATATTTTTCCGCATAATCTCTTGCTTCTTTATTGAGGGAAACTATTTTTGTACCATCCATACACCAATATTGATTCTTATTATTCGAAATTTCATGCCTTAATTCTATTAATTTAGACATAATTTTTAAATCAATTTCAATAGGTTCTTTAAGCTCATTAATTAACACTCCATTTTCAAACCAAAATCGCGCATATTCATTTTCCACCATTTCCATTTTTTTTAAATATTTGAATACGATTCAATTAATTCCAGATTATAGGTTTCATCTACTTTTAGATAAGCCCATGTAGGAATTGTCAAAGCTAAATATTTTTGCTTTTCAAAATCAGCTGTCAAGCCTAAATAAGTAACTTTTTTATTTAGATCGTTTCCTCTTTTCACCATTTGAAACATGGCTTGCTTATATATATGATGCGTATCAATATAATCATAATCCAATCCAACGATTAAAGGACAATAGTGATCATCACCAATATGACCAAAGATAACGGCAACTACCTGATTATTTTCTTTTAGGCTAATTTCAATAAATTCCCATTCTTCGTATTTAGAAAGAACTTTGGCCATTTTTTGGGGATATTGAAAAAAGTTAAATGAGTAATTGGCATTTTTGACGTTTTCAAACAAATCAAAATATTGAGTTGCCTCCTCATCTGTTATTTGATTTTTAATTTTAATATCAAACTTATCCAGATGCCTGATAGCATGTTGCTTAATATTATCTCGTTTTTTTCTGGATTTTATTAATTCCATTAATTCATCGGTGGTTTCCCACTTAGGATTCTTGATAACATTAGTGTTTGGCATTCGAATTTTCGCATAACCTTCATCCTCTATGATTTGGCTTAACGCATTTCCCTCTTCAAAATCTCTAAAAATAACTACTGTTGCATTGATATCTTTTTTTACTTTGGAAACATAATCAAATAGATGATTTACCGAATTTCTCCATTCAGGATGTTCAACGTCCAGATAAATAAAATCACCCTCACAAAACAGAGAACCCATCGCCAATGTTTTTGAACATAAATAATAAGGAATGCTTTTACGCACTTCTTCTATTTGTTTTGATACATTTTCTTGTGCCAACATATCATCCTTATAAATGGCTCCTGTAAAAAATGTTGCCAATACTATTTTACCAACTTTGTCTTTTACTATAATATAATGAAAACTCCAGTTCTCTTCCGGTTTTTCATTATTGGAAAATATTTCTTCCATAGCCTGCATTCCAGAATGGGTGATGTTTCCTCTATCCTTAAACATCAAATCCCAATCCGCAGCATTTATGTCATGTATTGTTGTATATTCTTCGACAACTAAGTTCGAATTATTTGTTGATTCAACTAATGAATTATTTTCATTTTTTTGGAAATGATATCCAAACTCCGCATACACTCTTTCAACACTATCTCCTTCTTCTTCAATAGCCTTGGGTAAATGATAAGCCATTGCATCGGTAAATAAGTCAATATCGGCTTTGGTATTGTGACACGTCAATGTAAATCGCAAGCCTGATTTATCGTTAGGAACCACAGGAAATGTAGCCGTGTTTACATAAATCCCTTCTTCTAGAATTCGATGAACAAAATTACGGGTTACCTTATTCAAACCACTTCCAATAAAATAAATAGGGGAATCAGGCGATGAAATATTCGTGAGATTTTTTTCTTTCAATCTCATATTCATATAATTCATCAATTCTTTTAATTCTGATTGATATTTATAAATATCATTAGAAAGATGAATTTTTGCAGAAGCTATTGCTGCTCCTACATTAGCCGGAGACAATGGATGAGAATAACTTAATGGCCCTCCAAAGATATCTGTTCTTCGATACATTTCGGGATCCGCAAAAATGGCCGTTCCTCCAACACAGCCAAAACCTTTGGCAAGTGTTGATATTATAACAATACGCTCACTAACTCCCAATCGATTATAGATATAACCTGCTCCATTTTTTCCATCCCAACCCATTCCATGTGCGTCATCAAAATACAAATGTAACTTTGGGTATTTATCAAGCAATTTTTTTAAAATAGTGGTATCCGGTAAATCACCATGCATCGAATAAACACCATCCGCCATATACCAAATACGCTTGTATTTATTGTAGTTTTCGCGAATCATTTCCTCTAACATTTCATAATTAGAATGCCTGACCATTTTTACTTCTGTCCCTTGTAATTTCATGTTTTTACAAGGAAATTGCACGCTAAAGTGGACTTGTTGATCTAGTATTATTAAATCATCCGATTTAATAATTGTAGCGATAACAGAAATATGAGCATTTGAAGTTGAAGTATAACAGATAACTTTATTGCCATCAAATATTTGAGACATCAACTCCTCTAACTCCTGAATGTAAGTGGGACGAATGTATGCCCTGGACATGGATAATTGCGTACCAAATTTCTTGGTCAATTCCATTGAATTGAATATTAAATCAGGATGCATTTCTAAGCCCAAATAACCACAGGTTCCAAAATTGATTAAATCTCTGCCTTTGATAATAAATTTTTCACCATTAAAACTTTGTTCTTCAGAATTAATATGCATAATCCCTTTTTCTTTCGCAGAAGTCCATACATTATCAACAACATCTAAGTAATTATTGTGGTTTATTTTTGCCAAAATTCGTGGTTTGTTGAGTTATCAAAACTTGTAGGAATCATTAATATCAGTATCCTCAAATTTAGAAAATAAAACAGAATAAAAAAATCGACAACACTATATGTTCTAAGAAACAAAATAATATTAAAAAAAACTATTCTTTGCTTTTGCTATCCATCACTATCGTTACAGGACCATCATTAAGCAGTGCTACTTTCATATCGGCACCAAATTCACCGGTTTGAACTTTTTTACCAATTTCTGTTTCTAATTTTCGAACAAAATTTTCATAAAGTGGAATAGCAATTTCAGGTTTGGACGCTTTTATGTACGAAGGTCTGTTTCCTTTTTTAGTGCCAGCATGAAGTGTAAACTGACTCACTACAATAATATCGCCATCAATATCTTGAACCGATAAATTCATAACATTATTTTCATCACCAAAAATGCGGATTTTAGCAATTTTAGCAACTAACCAATCAATATCTTCTTGCATATCGGCATCTTCAATACCAACAAGAACCAATAAACCTTTTTCTATTGAAGCTACTATTATATTATCTATAGTAACCGATGCCGACGAAACTCTTTGAATTACAACTCTCATTAACCTCTCGATTTATCGCTATTCTTTCTATCATCATCATAAATATCGGTGCGATAGTGTTCATCATCACCCTCTAATAATTTAAGATAACTATTATAACGAGACCATGAAATTTCTTCTTTTTCCAAAGCTTCTTTTATGGCACATTTAGGTTCTTCCTTGTGCAGGCAATTATTAAACTTACATTTATCTTTCAACTTAAAGAACTCCGGAAAATAACCGCTAATTTCTTCTTTTTCCATATCTACCACACCAAAACCACGAATTCCGGGTGTATCAATAATTTTGGCTCCAAAAGAAAGATCAAACATTTCGGCAAAAGTAGTAGTATGTTGTCCTTGCGAATGAGAATCAGATATTTGTTTCGTTTTTAAATTTAAAGTTGGTTCAATAGCATTAACCAAAGTCGATTTTCCAACTCCGGAATGCCCCGAAAACATACTTACCTTATCTTTCATCAAATCAGTCAGTTTATCCAAACCTTTACGCTCTTGTGCAGAAACACGCAAACATTGGTAACCAATTTTTTCATAAGTATATTGCAGGAACAACTGCTCGTCTAAGGCAGCTTCATCAAAAGTATCGATTTTATTAAAGACCAAAATTGCTTCAATTCCATAAGCCTCGGCAGTCACTAAAAAACGATCAATAAAACTTGTGGTAGTTGGAGGATTGTTAATGGTAACCAACAAAAAAACAATATCAATATTAGAAGCGATAATATGGGTTTGTTTCGAAAGATTAACCGATTTTCGAACAATATAATTTTTCCTGTCCTGAATGGTATTAATTACACCCGTTACTTGAGCATTTGATTCTTCTAATTCAAAATCAACGCGGTCGCCTACAGCAATAGGATTGGTACTTTTAATACCTTTCATCCTAAACTTTCCTTTTATTCTGCAGTCCACAAAATTTCCTTCATCGGATTTTACCGTGTACCAGCTCCCTGTTGATTTATAAACGATTCCTGTCATGGGGCAAAGATAAAATTTTGTTTCAAGTTCAAAGTGTAAAGTTTGAGGTTTTTAATATTCGCAGTAAATAAAAAATCCCTTTAACTAAAAAAGTCAAAGGGATTTCCATTTTATATTTCAAGTCAATTATCCGTTGATAATTTTCTCTTGGTGCTCAATACTTTCTTGGTGAATTGATTTGAATAATTTAGTGATAAATTCTTCAGACAATCCTTTTTTACCACCTTCAGCAACCATTTTCTCTTGGATTTCATTCCAACGGTTGTGTTGCAACACAGCTACATTGTTTTCTTTTTTCACTTGACCAATTTCGTCAGCTACTTTCATTCTTTTTCCTAAAAGCTCTAATAAATTAGCATCTAAAACATCGATATTAGCTCTTAATTTAGACATTTTATTTTCAAAATCAGGAGTATCTCCGCTTACTTTTCTAATTTTCAAGTCTTTCAAGATTTGTTTCAACGCATCTGGAGTAACTTGTTGAGCAGCATCAGACCAAGCATTATCCGGATCAATATGCGTTTCGATAATCATACCATCATAGTTCAAATCTAAAGCTTCTTGAGTTACTTCAAGAATCATGTTACGATTTCCTGTAATGTGAGATGGATCGATGATTAATGGTAAATCAGGGAATTTATTTTGCAATTCGATAGCAATTTGCCATTCTGGAATATTTCTGTATTTAGTTTTCTCGTAAGTAGAGAAACCTCTGTGAATTACTCCTAAATTCTTGATACCAGCCATGTGTAAACGTTCCACACCACCTAACCATAAAGCCATATCAGGGTTTACCGGGTTTTTAACCAATACAATTTTATCAGTTCCAGCCAATGTATCAGCAATTTCCTGAACTGCAAATGGATTAGCTGTTGTACGAGCTCCAACCCATAATACATCAATATCATATTCTAAAGCTAATTTACAGTGAGCAGCAGTAGCAACCTCAGTTCCCATCAACAATCCTGTTTCTTCTTTAGCTTTTTTCAACCATTTTAGTCCTATTTCTCCAATTCCTTCAAATCCTCCCGGACGAGTTCTTGGTTTCCAAATTCCTGCTCTAAATACGCTTACATCTGAATTTTTCAATTCGTGAGCAATTTTCAATACTTGCTCTTCAGTTTCAGCACTACAAGGTCCTGCTATCACAAATGGATGATCTAATTTGAATGCATCCAACCAATTTCTCATTTCTTTTGCGTTTTCCATCTTTTAAAATTTATTTCTTTTTATTTGTGTTGTATATAATTATTCTTTTTTACTCTATTTTTTAACGCTTATTCCGTTTAATATTTCCCTGATTTTATTCACACTCGCCATTTCCTCATATATTGCATTGTAATCATCCTGCGCCAATAAATTCCTAAACTGGGTCAAATTAGAAATATATTCTTCTAATGATTCCAATACCTGAGCTTTATTTTGCTCGAAAATAGGCGTCCACATCGCTGGTGAACTTTTAGCTAAACGCACCGTGCTTTCAAAACCGGAACCTGCCATATCAAAAATATCCTGCTCGTCTTTTTCTTTATTTATCACCGTTTTCCCTAACATAAAGGAACTGATGTGCGATAAATGCGAAACATAAGCAATGTGTTTATCATGCGATTTAGGATCCATATAACGAATACGCATTCCCATAGCTTTAAACACTTCCAATGCCTTTTCCTGTAATTTAAAAGCCGTTTTCTCCACTTCGCAAATGATATTTGTTTTATCTCTAAACAAATCTCTCAATGCTGCCGAAGGTCCTGAAAATTCCGTTCCTGCAATAGGATGAGTTGCAATAAAATTTCTTCTTTTAGGATGATTCGCTATCGCTTTACAAATTGGGTTCTTAGTAGAACCTACTTCTAAAACAATAGCATTTTCTCCAACCAAATCCAGTACTTTAGGCAATAAACTAATGGCAACATTTACAGGAACCGACACAATTACAAAATCAGCATCAGCCAAATCTTCCATTGTAGCCGCAACATCAATAACACCTAACTCCAATGCTTGCTGCAAGTGTTTTTCGTTATTGTCTATTCCGTAAATGGTAGCCTCCGGATAAAGTGCTTTGATGTCCAAAACCATCGAACCACCTATTAAACCTATGCCTATTACAAATACTTTCATTTTGTTAAAATCTATCTATTGCTTCCTGTACTTTTTCTTCCTTTACACATAATGCAAATCGAATATATCCTTCACCATTAGAACCGAAAATAGTTCCCGGCGCAATAAAAATATATTTTTCGTGCAATATCTGATCAATAAACTTTTCTGCTGATTGTATTCCCTCAGGCAATTTAGCCCAAACAAATAAACCTACTCCTTCTTTATAAACTTTACAACCTAATTTTTCGGCTAATTGCTCCGTTAAAACGCGGCGTCTTTTATATATTTCATTCATGGAATCAAACCATGACTGATCACTTTTTAATGCTTCGATAGCTCCTTTTTGAATTCCAAAAAACATTCCGCTATCCATATTACTTTTTACTCTTAAAACAGCATCGATAAGGTCAGCATTTCCTGAAACCATTCCTACTCGCCATCCTGCCATGTTAAAAGTCTTACTCAATGAATTCAACTCTAAAGCCACATCTTTAGCTCCTTCCACCTGCAACAAACTCATCGGATTGTCATTCAAAACAAAACTGTATGGATTATCATTCACTAACAGTATTTGGTGTTTTTTGGCGAAAGCCACTAAATTTTCAAATAACTCTAAACTTCCTCTGGCTCCTGTTGGCATGTGCGGATAACCTATCCACATTAATTTTACTTTAGATAAATCTAATTTTTCTAAAGCTGCAAAATCAGGTTCCCAATTATTGGCTTCTGCCAAATCATAATAAACAGCTTCTGCTCCTACTAAATTCGTAACCGAAGTATAGGTTGGATATCCCGGATTAGGAATTAAAACCTGATCTCCTTCGTTCAAAAATGCCAATGAAATGTGCATGATTCCTTCTTTCGAACCCATCAATGGTAAAATCTCCGTATTTGGATTTAATTCTACCTGAAAATTATTCTTATAGAAAGCAGCCATACTACTTCTCAATTCCGGCAATCCCTGATAACTTTGATATCCATGTGCATTTTCGTCTTGAATAGCCAATGCAACAGCATCAATAACAGCTTTCGATGGTGCCAAATCAGGGCTTCCAATTCCCATATTAATGATAGGTTTTCCCTCTGATGCCAATTGTCTCACTTCTCTCAATTTTGACGAAAAGTAGTATTCTTCAACTGTATTTAATCTATTTGCTGTTGTAATCATTTTATTCTTTGCTTTTGAACTATTCTCGACTTTGCTCGAATTGACAATCTGCTTATATTTTTTACTCTTTTTTAATCTTCATTTATTAAAGGCTTGGTATTTCTATATTCTCCCAATACTTTAAAATATTCTGCCATAATCTCTAATAACGATTTTGCTTTGGCGTAATCTTCATATTTTTCGAAAGTAACATCCACGAAAAAAGAATATTTCCAAGGTGTTTCAATTTTTGGCAATGATTGAATTTTGGTCAAATTCATTTTACAATCGCTCATTACATTCAAAACCGCTGCTAAACTTCCACGTTTATGGTCTAATTCAAATTTTAAAGAAGCTCTGTTTATTTCGTTTTCCGGAACAAATGAATTCTCTTTATTAATAATAACAAAACGAGTCATGTTATTTTTAATCGTTTGAATTTCGGGAGCCAAAATCTCTAAACCATACATTTCAGCAGCCACTTTACTGGCAATTGCCGCAACTCCTTTTAATTGATTTTCCTGAATTCTACGAGCCGTTTCAGCCGTATCCTTGTCTTCAACCAATTTGATGTGCGGATATTGTTTCAAGAAATCCATACACTGCAACAATGCCATTGGATGCGAATAAACTTCTTTTATATCGGCAATACTTTGTCCTTTTAATGCCATCAAATTTTGATGGATTCTCAAATAATGCTCCCCGATAATATGTAAATCATTCTTATCAATTAACGCATAGTTTGGGATAATAGGACCTGCAATAGAATTTTCGATAGCCATCACTGCCTGACTTGATTTCCCTGACAAAAGACTATCTACCAATTCGTCAAAAGACAAACACTCATCTACAACCACATCCTGATCATAATATTCCTGAGCCACCTGATGATGAAAAGAACCTACTATACCTTGTATCGCAATTTTTGTTTCCATTTATTCAAAAAAAAAATCCTGATTTTCATCAGGATTGTATATTAGTTTTATTTGTTTATCTTATATTTTCAAATTACCATAGCACAATCCTTATCTCTCGCTAAAGAAATAAAAAGTATTGCTAAAATAGAAACGGTTATTTGACATCTTAATATAGAATTATCTGTAAATATTTTTTTTTACTTTGCAAATGTAGAATATATTTTTAATTCCGCAAAAAATATTTTGCATTTTGTACAAAAAAAATATTCTATAATAAAATTAGTTTTTTTAAACACGAAACAATCAAAAATCAAATTTAAAACAATAGAAACCAAATAAATAATTCACTAGGTTTTCTATCAAAAATAAGAACTTATTCAATCACTCTTGAAGGTGTGTCTAATCCATTAATAATGGTTCCCGAACTAATGGCAATCGCTTTTATTATTTCAGTCATATTACTTAAATCCAAAGTCTCTATCTCATCGGATAATTCATGATAATTAGGTTCCACATCCATTTTAGAAGTCGATATTGTATGCGCTGGCACCCCTAAAGCAGCTAACCTAGCATTATCAGAACGATAAAATAGTTGTTGACTAGGATATGGATCTGGATAGAAATTAAAATTAGAGTTTTTTAAGTTCTGCTGTAAAATCTTTCCAAAATCAGATTTTTCAAACCCCGTAATATAAGCTGCATCTTTACCCCACTTACTTTCTGTACCAATCATTTCAATGTTAAACATAGCAACTACCTGCTTCGCATTAATACTATTTGAAAAAAATTTTGACCCATACCCGCCAACTTCTTCTCCTGTAAAAGCGACAAAAAGAATCGTTCTTTCGTTTTGATTATTCTCTTTAAAATATTTAGCTAATGCTATTACTGCAGTAGTTCCCGATGCATCATCATTAGCCCCATTATACACTTTATCTTTCCCATTTTTTTTCAAACCCAAATGATCATAATGAGCAGAAAAAACAACATACTCATCTGGTTTCGAACGACCTAAAAGTACCCCAACGACATTATTTGCCTTTTTCCCTTTTACATCAAACTCTTGTCGATAACTCTGTAAGTCTCCATAAAAAGAAAGCCCAATATTTTTAAACTCATTTTCAATAAAAGCAGAAGCTTTTTCTACACCAGGAGTAAAAATAGCTCTTCCTTCCATTTCATCTGAAGCCAATACTGTTTCTATCCTAACAATATTTTCTTTTTCAATAACTATCTTATCTTGTGCTTTAGAGAAAAGCACAAAAAAGAAAAACACCAAAGCAGCATTTTTTTTCATGTACAAAGTTTTATTTGTAATTTATTAATAATTATCAAATATACAAATACAACTAACAAATCTTACAAATTTTGAAATATAAATTTCAATCCCCCTCATTGCCATATTAAAATAATAAATCAAACTAATTTCTGTTTACTTTTGCAACAAATAAAAGAATATGTCAATAGAGGTAAAAAATATATCTAAAAGTTATGGTGACCAAAAGGCATTGGACAACATATCATTTTCTATCCAAAAAGGAGAAATAGTTGGTTTTTTAGGGCCAAATGGAGCCGGAAAATCAACCTTGATGAAAATATTGACAACCTACCTTTCTGCCGATGAAGGTACAGCATTGGTTAACAAAAAAGATGTAAACTCTAATCCAAAGGCAGTTCAACTTTCTATTGGCTATTTGCCAGAGCATAATCCTTTGTATTTGGATTTATACGTTAGAGAATACCTTGCTTTTAATGCCGATGTTTACAAAGTACCCAAATCCCGCATTGAAGAAGTAATTCAATTAACGGCTTTAAATACCGAAAGTCATAAAAAAATAAGCCAACTCTCTAAAGGCTACCGCCAACGTGTAGGACTAGCTAACGCGCTTCTTCATAATCCTGATGTATTGATTCTGGATGAACCTACCACTGGATTAGATCCAAATCAATTACTAGAAATACGTAACGTAATTAAAAATGCAGGAAAAGACAAAACTGTTTTTCTTTCTACACATATCATGCAGGAAGTAGAAGCTATTTGCGATCGCGTGATTATAATCAACAACGGAAAAATAGTTGCCGATAAAAAATTAGACCATCTTATTTCTGAAGAAAAAGAACAAATTATAGAAGTCGAATTTGATTACAAAATCGAGGAACAGGCTATAGCTAAAATCGAAAATTTAATCTCTTTTAAAAACACGCATGACATGACCTGGGAACTTGTTTTTAAAACCGACAAAGACATGCGTTCTGTTGTTTTTGACTTTGCCAATGCTAATGGACTAAAAACACTACAACTCAATCAAAAGAATAAAAATCTGGAAGCTATATTTAGGGAGATTACTAAATAAGTCGGCAGATTTCAGATAGCAGTCAAAAAAAGCTCGTTTAAAATAATTTTAAACGATGCTTTTTTATTATCTCTTCATCGCAAAATGGCCTCTGTAAATTTTATTATTCCCTCTAAAAACTTCAAACCAATAATCGTCTGACGGCAGTTGGTGACCATTATAGGTTCCATCCCATGAAGAAGTATTAGCAAACTCTTTAAGAAACTTACCGTATCTGTCGAATATTCTTGTTTTCAAACCGGCCTCCGTCTCCGAAAGCTTAACCGCCCAGGTATCATTAAACCCATCTCCATTGGGAGTAAAGAATTTTGGATAATTCAAAATATACACTACTTGACTTACTTCACCACATCCGTTTTTATCACGAACACGAACTGTGTAAGTCCCACTTAACAAACCATAAAAAACATTAGAATCCTGATAGCTAAATCCATCTAATGAATACTCATATCCCCCCAAACTACTTGATGCTAAATTTACTGTAATTGCATTTTGATTATCCGTCCAATCGACAATATCAATACCACTAATAACAGCAACATTAGACAAAGCAACCACAAAGTCTTTAGTTACAGAACAAGCTACAGCACCATTATTTTTAGTAACTGTTACCGAATAACCTCCCTCTTTTGAAACATTTATGGATTGTGTTGTTTCGATAGTTGACCACAAATAAGTATCAAAGCCAGCTCCTGCATCAATAATGACATTTGAATTTTCACAGAGTGTTACCTCATCTCCAATTGAAATTACAGGCTCCGAAAACAAAGTTAACACTACTTTTACCACCTGATAACATTTATCATTCGAATCAACTCTGGCATAAAGAGTCGTTACACCCGTTAGCAAATTATAGCTGTTTGCTGCGAGAATTTCTGCTGCATTATTTTGATTTTGAGCATCGGCAAGAGAAGGATAAAAACGAATTTGAGTTGATGTATCTAAAGTAATCGCTCTGTCATAAGACACTAAATCTACTATTTCAACCCCATCATTCAAATCATCACAAAAAGAAGCAGCAACATCATTCACAATTACCGTCGGCGTACTTATAGAAACAGTAACAGCAAGCCTGTTGACACTTTCACATCCATTCAGAGTTTGTGTAGCATAATATTTTGCCCCATCAATCAATGGAGTTGAAGCAGCTAGAACAGTACCATTGGCAGCCAAATCATACCAAACTATGCCTGTTCCAGTAGCTCCTAAATCTCCAATTGTAGCATTCTGCGTAGAACAAAAATTCTGAACCGAATTCCCTGTCGGCGCAGCTATAGCTTGAATAACAACAAGAACAGGAATTCTTTCGCTTTCGCAAATGGAAATTGTTTGCGAAGCATAATACGTTTTATTAGTCAAAACTGTGGTTCCACTTAGCAAATTCCCAGAACTGGGAGTATCATACCATTTGATATTCGTACCTGAAATTGCAATATCATTAAGTTTTTTATTGTCTTGAACGCAAAAAAGCTGAGGAGAACTAACTGCAGGAAGCGGTTCTATATTCACATACGGATGTATCACGACTTCATTAGCAACAAGTGAACTACAACCCAGATTATTTTTTATCAAAACCTGGTAAGTCCCCGCAACTAAATTACTTTTAGAATTCACCGTCCCCCAAGTAACTCCTCCATCAAAACTATAAGCCGTAGCACTATCTGAAATCGTAATCGTTCCAGTAGTAACAATGCAATTGGGTTGTACAACAGTAACAGTAGGCGTAGGCGGATAACCGGGTGGCACAATAATTTCTACTGATGCAGCAGCAGTTTCACACAAAGAGCTATTTCGGGTCTTAACTAAATAATCTCCCGGAACCAATCCCGTTTTTACATTAGTATTTTGCCAAGTCTGTCCATTATCAAAACTGTATTCTGCATTCAAACTCGTTACAGTAATCGTTCCATAAGGATTAGTACAAATTACCGGTTGAATTATCGAATAGGTTGGCACAGCACTCGAAGTGGCAACACTATTAATATGCGCCACAACCGGACTCGAAGCACAACCCGAATTTAATTTTGCCGTCACATTATAATCACCACCTGCCAAATCTGAAAAAACACCCGATGCCTGATAATTTACTCCATCAATACTGTAAGTTGTATTGGCAGCTGTAGCAATACTAATAGTTCCCGAAGGCAAATCACAAGTTGGTTGAACCGTTGTAAAATTTGGCGCTACAGAACCCGATTTCACTACGATGGTGATTTCGTTTGAAAAAATCCGGCAATTTGAAGAAGAAATATTCGAAATATCAGCAGTTGCCAGTCTGTATTTAAAAGTACCCGATGCTCCCGAAACAAAAGTGTAATCAGCCGAATTAGCCCCTGAAATATCAGTCCAGCTTACTCCATTATCACCACTGCTTTGCCATTGATAACCTATAGTTGTATAAGCCGAAGATGAAACCGACCCCGACAATGTAATTTGTCTTGATTCGCCCTCACAAACCTCTAAATTAGTTGTCGATTCATTTTGGATTGCAGAAATCACAGTTGGCCCACAGGCCCTAAAAGTAATATCATCCAAAGCAATATCGTTCCCGGGTGCAGCACCAGCCTTATTGTTTCGCATTCGAATAACAACATTTGAAACTCCAGACGGTGTAGTAAAATAAAAACCATACTGTTTCCATACAGCACTTGATGACAAACCTATATTTCCCGTATTGTAAGTTCCTAAAATAGTTCCACTCGTATCTTCAATCGTAAAAGTGATATTAGGCGGACTATTATCCTGACTTCTTAGCAGATTCATAATCCAGGCAGCAAATTCATAAGTAGTTCCGGGACACAAGCCTGTAACGGTATTTTTGTAGAAATAATCGGTTGTTGAAAAACTCGCATTCACCACCATCATATAGCCTCCACCTGTATGATCCGTAGTTGTCCACCAGGTTCCGGCAGTATTTGTGGTTTTCTCAATTGTATAAGAACCATCACTCGGAAAATCCGCAGTGGTATAAGTATAACTTGTAATTCCCGACCCCAAAGCACTTCCATGCGAAGCTGTTCCTGATCCAAAATCTAATTTTACTACAGGATCTCCTAAACTCCCCGTACATAACTGGGCTTGAATTTGAACTGAAAACAGCACAAAAAACAATATAAAAACGGAATGATTAACCTTCAAAATGTCGCTGATTTAATTTTGTAAAACTAAAACATACGAACATTAATATTCAAAAATTGAGGTCAATTAAAGGAAAGAAGCGGTAAAAAGAACCTAATCTCAGTTTTTATTAATCTCTTTTTGATACAATTCAGAAACCGTATAGAATTTCATATTGTGTTCTTTAATGTATCTACAGATTTCTATTAAAGTTTTATACTCTGTTTCATATTTTTTATTTGCTTTTAAAACAGGCTTGTGTGCATAGAAAATCACAATTTTATTATTCTTTTTAGCATAATCCAGTAATGACAAAAAATATGGAATACTATATTGGGAATAACTATTATCAATACCTAAACCAAATAGAACCCTACTAGTATTATCAAAATAACATCTTTGTTCACTAGCTGGCTCACTACCATAAGTTGTCCCCCTTATAATATTAAATTCATGTAACAAAATAGTATCTGTAATAGCATCCCTTGATCCATAAGGATAGGCAAAAGAATGTACTGCCAACGATTTCTCATTCATTGACCTTATCATCGGGAAAATTTCATCATCTAAGTAGTTTATTTCCCCATTCTTTTTTTCAAAAGGAGCTGCTTTTAAATGAATCCAACCATGTCCTCCTATTTCGTTGCCTTGTTTTTTCAGCAACTTTAATTTATTTAATTCTTCATACGAAAGTGAATTAAATTGAGAAACAAAAAAAGTTGCTTTCCAATTATACGGTTTAAGAATTTGATCTACCGCATACCATTGATCAATATAATTATCATCAAAAGTGATTGCCACACCTGCTTGTGAATTTACTGTGAAAGGAATATCCAATTCTTCTTCATACTTTCTACAAGATGACAAAACCAATAAATTACAAACAAAAACAGCGCACCAAATAGTGCGCTGTTTTGAAAAATATCGAAAACGAATGATTTTTTTTATACTTATCATGACAAAACATTCAACTATAAATCTATGATTTCAAACTTTTGTGAACAAAAAAATTAAAAAACCTGACTCGCTATATTGTAAATATTGTCCGATTTACCCATCGAATAATAATGCACACAAGGCACTCCAAACTCAATCAACTCTTTAGACTGTTGAACAGCAAACTCTACTCCAATCTGACGAACCGCCGCATTATCTTTTGCATTTTCAATCGAGCTAATTAAACTTTCAGGCATGTCTAACCAAAAAACTTGTGGTAACAATTGCAAATGACGCTTTACCGCCACCGGTTTGATTCCCGGAATAATTGGCACCGTAATTCCTATAGCACGGGCAGCTTCAACAAATTTAAAATAACGTTGATTGTCAAAAAACATTTGCGTTACAATATAATCGGCACCGGCATCTACTTTTTCTTTCAGTCTTTTCAAATCAGCTTCTAAGCTTGGTGCTTCAATATGCTTTTCAGGATATCCAGCCACACCCACACAAAAATCAGGTGCATTTGCAATTGGTAATTCACCATGCAAAAACCTCCCTCCATTCATCGCTTTAATTTGCTTTACCAAATCAACCGCATAATGATTCCCACCAACAGTAGGTTCAAAATACTTTTCCCCTTTCATTGGGTCACCACGAAGCGCAACTAAATTATCAATATTCAAATACTGACAATCTACCAACAAATATTCGGTTTCTTCCTTAGTGAAACCACCACACAACACATGCGGAATAGCATCTATACCATATTTATGCTGGATTGAAGCACAAATCCCAACTGTTCCCGGGCGCATACGCGTAATACGACGGTCAAAAAGTCCATCTTTTTCGATATACACATACTCTTCTCTCGAAGTCGTTACATCTATAAATGGCGGTTTGAATTCCATTAATGGATCAATATTTACGTATAATTCATTGATATTACTCCCTTTTTGAGGCGGGACAATTTCGAAGGAAAACAATGGTTTCCCTTTGGCGTTTGCTATATGCTGTGTTACCTTCATGTTTATTGTTTATCGTTTATTGTTTGTTGTTATTCGTTTGGTTCCAAAACCATAAACGCTAAACCAACAACCATAAACTATTTTTTTTTAATCTGCTATATTAGGACTCAACCATCTCATGGCTTTGTCTGTTGAAATACTTCTTCGTTTAGCGTAATCAATTACCTGGTCTTCTTTTATTTTTCCAAGTCCGAAATACCTACTTTCAGGATTGGCAAAATAATAACCCGATACTGCCGCTGCCGGCCACATTGCCATACTTTCGGTCAAAGTTACTCCAATTTCTTCTTCTACTTTTAACAATTTCCAAATGGTTGGTTTTTCTAAATGGTCAGGACAAGCTGGATATCCTGGCGCAGGACGAATCCCGGCATACACCTCTTCAATCATCGCTTCAGTTGTTAAAGCTTCATCCGGAGCATAACCCCAAATTTCTTTACGGATTTGCTCGTGTAAATATTCAGCAAAAGCCTCAGCCAAACGATCTCCTAAAGCCTTAACCATAATCGAGTTATAATCATCTAAATTATCTCTGTATTCATCTGCCCATTCATCTACTCCAAAACCTGTTGTCACACAAAAAGCTCCCATATAATCAGTTACTCCATTGTCTTTTGGCGCAATAAAATCAGCCAATGCAATATTTGGTGCTCCTTTAGTCTTTTGTGCCTGCTGACGCAAAGTCAAGAATTTCTCTAATTCTTTTCCGTTCTCATCATACAACTGAATATCATCATCGTTCACTTGGTTCGCAGGAAAGATTCCGTAGATTCCTTTAGCAGTGAATTTCTTTTCTTTCAAAATCACTTCCAACATTTCTTTTGCATCCGCAAAAACCGAAGTCGCTTGTTCGCCCACCACTTCATCGGTCAAAATTGCCGGATATTTTCCAAACAATTCCCAGGTTCTAAAAAACGGTGTCCAGTCGATATACGGTACCAAAACATCCAAATCTACTTCGAAACTTTTTGTTCCGATGAAATTAGGTTTCTTTGGCGTATAGTTTGCCCAATCCAACTGCAATTTATTCTTACGGGCATCTTCAATCGTTAAGAAATTTTTATCTCTCGAACGATTCAAAAACGATTCTCTAAAAGCATCGTATTCTTCACGAATTCCAGCCATATAGGCTTCCTTGTTCTGATCTAATAAATTTCCAGCTACAGTTACTGCTCTCGAAGCATCATTAACATGTATAGCAGTAGCGCGATATTGTGGTGCAATTTTCACGGCAGTGTGCGCACGCGAAGTGGTTGCTCCACCAATCATTACAGGAATTTTCAGATTTCTTCTATCCAATTCTTTGGCCAAAAACACCATTTCGTCCAGCGAAGGCGTAATCAAACCACTCAAACCAATAATATCTACCTCGTGTTCCAATGCTGCCGCAATAATTTTCTCTGGAGGAACCATCACCCCAAGGTCAATGATTTCATAATTATTACAAGCCAACACCACCGAAACAATATTTTTTCCAATATCATGCACATCACCTTTTACGGTTGCCATCAATATTTTCCCGTTTCCTTCTTTGTCTCCTACCTGTTTAGCCGCTTCAATAAATGGCAACAAATAAGCCACGGCTTTTTTCATTACACGTGCTGATTTTACCACCTGCGGCAAAAACATTTTACCTGAACCAAACAAATCCCCAACGACATTCATTCCAGTCATCAAGTTGATTTCGATAACCTCAATTGGTTTGGCAGCAGCTAATCTGGCTTCTTCCACATCTTCTTCAATAAAAGCATCTACTCCTTTTACTAATGAATGCGTGATTCTTTCTTGTACGGTTCCAAAACGCCATTCCTGTACTTCTTTTTCATTGGTTTTTGGCCCGCCTTTTACATTCTCGGCAAAATCCAACAAACGCTCAGTAGCATCATCACGTCTGTCTAAGATTACATCTTCTACATGCTCTAATAAATCCTTCGGAATATCGTCATAAATTGTCAACATCTCTGGATTTACAATCCCCATTGTCATTCCAGCTTTAATAGCATGATACAAGAAAACCGAGTGCATCGCCTCTCTTACTGTATCATTTCCACGGAAAGAAAACGAAACGTTACTCACCCCACCACTAATGTGGGCGTGCGGTAAATTTTCTCTCACCCATTTAGTCCCTCTAAAGAAATCTAAAGCATTCAGGCGGTGTTCTTCCATACCGGTTGCCACTGGAAATATATTCAAATCGAAAATAATATCCTGAGGTGGGAAACCTACTTTATTCACCAAAATATCATACGAACGCTGGCAAATTTCTACTCTACGATCGTAATTATCTGCCTGACCTACTTCGTCAAAAGCCATGATAATTGCAGCAGCTCCGTAACGTTTGATTAATTTAGCGTGATGGATAAACTGCTCTTCGCCTTCTTTTAACGAAATCGAGTTTACCACACATTTTCCTTGTGCTACTTTCAATCCCGCTTCGATAATATGCCATTTCGAACTGTCAATCATGATTGGCACACGGGCAATATCCGGTTCGGCAGCAATCAGGTTCAGGAATTTCACCATCGCATATTCGCCATCCAGCATTCCCTCATCCATATTAATATCGATGATTTGCGCTCCTCCTTCTACCTGCTCTTTAGCAATACTCAACGCTTCATCGTATTTCTCCTCTTTGATTAATCGAAGAAATTTTCTAGATCCCGTAACATTAGTACGCTCTCCAATGTTTACAAAAACGCTTTCGGGCGTAATAATCAAAGGTTCTAATCCCGATAAAACTAAATTTCTTCTTGGTTCTACTGCTGCCATTTTATTATTTTATTTTTTTTCAACGGATTGAAATCCGTTGCTACAAATATTTCGTTTTCCTCCAACGGAATAAATTCCGTTGCTACAAAATGAGTCGTTCCTACGGAACTCTACCTCTTCACCTAGTTTGTCATTCCAACGAAGGAGGAATCTCATCATGTTATATCCGTTATGTGATTCCTCGTACCTCGGAATGACAAAACTAGACTATTATATTTTTATTCTCTTTGCGGGCACGGATTGCAAATCCGCGCTATCTGTTGAAAACCCGTCCTGAACTATATATTCTAGATATTATTTATATTTTCGTTCCTTTTCAGATTCTCTTTCTCTTTTAATTGTTTAATATTTTGTTCTTTTAATTTAGAATCCTTGATATCTTCATCAATTTTAACTAATAAAGAATCTATATAATCTTTTTCAAAATAATCGATTTTTATTTTTATACCAAAAGTAATTTTTGGATCAGATGAAAGACGAGTAAACATTGAGTTATCCGATTTACCCTTTCTACCCATTTTTCTATTTAATTCATCCAATTCTTTTTGTCTTTCGGTTTCATTTCCAATTCTATTAACTATAAGTTTATAACCGAAAAGAATGTATTTATCTTCGTCTTTGTATAGTGTATATTTTAAATTCCCTAATGGATAAAAACCACCTAATGGAATCTGTTTGTCATTTTTGATATACTTTTTGTCATAAACAGGTTTAATATCGTTTAATATTTGTTCATATTTGTTATTAAGAACATCTGACCGTTCATAACTAAGAGAACTAAATAACACCTCTTCATTTTTAGAATACGAAAGAGATATTGAATGTTTGTATTTATCAACATTAAAAAAATAATTTTTATTATTTAATCTTAGGACAAACTTTCCTTTTTCTAATTTATTGTTTTGATTTAATTTTTCAGATTCATTATAAAATTGATTATCTGACATATAAGGCGAAAGTGTCAAAAAAAGCGTGGGGTGAAATTCATCTTTCTTTGACTTCTCTTCAACTTTATTATTACAACTTAGTATCATTGAACAAAACAACAAACTAATTAGTGAGAAATACAAAAATTTTAATTTCATTAACATATTTTAAAAGCTTAATAAATAATAAATCAAAAGGTCTAAACTCCCTAAGATTGTGCGAGAATCTTGCTCGTAAATACAATCAAAATCACAACCTTATTAAAAAAATTAATTCCACCAAAAAGGAATATCTTCTTTCTTACTATAATTTGCAGTTTCAAAAATAATATCCATTTTCTTTAAGAGATTTTTCCTAAATTCAATGTTATTTATAAAATTTGCACTCATATCGTTTTTTACTTTTTCATAAATCTTCTTATAAAAATTATTTCGATATAAAATCTTTTCTTCGGGATTTGAAATATCAAAAATCAAGTCTTTGTCACTCTGCTCTCTTATAATCCAATAACCACTTGTACAGGCATCGTGTAAAAGTGCACATCTCACACAACTATAAAACTCTCTAGCAACTGTATCATAATCTTCCGAATAAGTAGGATTATCTTTAAAACTAGTATTTAACTCCTTTAAAAAATCAATAAACTCATTACGACCTGCTCCTCCATAGTAATGTATACAACCCTCACTATCAAGTATTGGGTATTTTACTTTAAATTCCTCTTCATACGATATTCGATGGAATTTTCCATCAATTGTAGATTGTAAAAATTCTATTAAAGAACACAAAATTGCAACCATAGAAAACCCATATCCATCAATACTGTCATCGTGGCTTTTCAATAATTCGATCGGTTTGAAATATCTATTTTCAATTCTTTCAAAATAAATACTGTAAACCTCTTCTATACCTAAAACAGAACCTTCAGATAAGTCTTTCTTTACATCGACCCACCTTTTCTTTAATTCTCTATGAGTATTATTTTTTGTCCTTGTCATTACAAACTAGCCGTTGAAACTCTCGGCTTATATTTTGCCGCTGCTTCTGCAATCATACGGATATGATCCGGGGTTGTTCCGCAACAACCACCAATAATGTTTACTAAATTGTCGTCTAAATATTCTATAATAAAAGCCTGCATTTGCTCTGGTGTTTCATCATATTCTCCAAAGGCATTTGGCAATCCGGCATTAGGATGCGCTGAAATATTGAAAGAAGTATTATGAGACAAAGTCTGTAAATACGGTTTCAATAAATCGGCTCCTAAAGCACAATTGAATCCTACACTCAACAACGGGATATGCGATACCGAAATCAAGAACGCTTCCACCGTTTGTCCCGAAAGGGTTCTTCCAGAAGCATCAGTAATTGTTCCTGAAACCATGATTGGAATATCAATATTGCGTTCGTCTTTTACTTCCTCAATAGCAAAAAGTGCTGCTTTAGCATTTAGCGTATCAAAAATAGTTTCCACTAAAAGTAAATCACAACCACCATCCATTAAAGCTTCTACCTGTTGTTTGTAAGCAATGCGCAAATCATCAAAAGTTACGGCTCTGTATCCCGGATCATTCACATCAGGAGACATACTTGCTGTTCTGTTTGTTGGCCCGATAGACCCCGCAACAAAACGCGGTTTCTCTGGATTTTTGGCTGTGAATTCATCGGCTACCTGACGGGCAATTTTTGCCGATTCGTAGTTCAATTCATAAACCAAATCCTCCATGTGATAATCGGCCATACCGATGGTTGTTCCTGAGAACGTATTGGTTTCCACAATATCAGCTCCTGCCTCAAAATAAGCGGCATGCACTTCGGCAATGGCTTTAGGTTGGGTCAGTGACAACAAATCGTTATTTCCTTTTAGAGAATGAGGAAAATCCTTGAAGCGTTCGCCTCTAAAATCTTCTTCCGAAAAATTATAACGTTGCAACATGGTTCCCATGGCTCCATCGAGAACGAGTATTCTTTTTTTGATTTCTTCTTGAATGCTTGGCATAACTTATTTTTTTGCCGCTAAGGCACTAAGGCACTAGCTTTTGTTTTTTATTTGTTTCCTTAAAATCACTACTGTAACTCTCTAGCCCCGACAGTAGCGACATCCTTGTGGGGCGGGCGTTTATGCCCCACAAGATACAGCGAATGGCGGGAACTAATTCCTTTAAAAACACCTAATGCTGTGCTCCTGATATTTTATATTTTAGGAAATGCAAAGTAAAGCAATAGCCTTACCACTTGCAAGTGATAAGGCTATTTATAATTGTAAACAACTGAGTGTTTTAGTTTATCGCTTTTACGACTGCTTTTGGTGCTTCTTTACGAGTTCCGTCAAATCCGTCAACACCTGATACAGTTGTGTATTTCAACACATAACGTTTTCCTGGATTGATGATTTGGTAAGCCGCCTGACACATCAAAGTCGCTTCGTGGAAACCACAAAGAATCAACTTTAATTTTCCTGGATAAGTATTGATATCTCCAATAGCAAAGATTCCAGGAATGTTAGTTTGGTAATCCAAAGCATTATTTACTTTGATAGCGTTTTTCTCGATTTCTAATCCCCAGTTTCCGATAGGTCCTAATTTTGGTGTCAAACCAAAAAGTGGAATGAAATAATCACAAGGAATATTACGGTGCGCTCCGTTTTCATCTAAATCAATAGATTCTACGTGCTCAGCTCCATTGATTCCAACTACCT
Source organism: Flavobacterium sufflavum (assembly GCF_004016525.1). Lineage (GTDB taxonomy): Bacteria > Bacteroidota > Bacteroidia > Flavobacteriales > Flavobacteriaceae > Flavobacterium > Flavobacterium sufflavum. The sequence goes on along the minus strand of NZ_SACJ01000011.1, from coordinate 81,048 downwards.
CAGCAGGAGTAATCATGTGGATTTTTCCGGCATCTTTTAATTCCTGTACTTTTTCTACAGAATCCAAAGCTCCACGGAATTCATTACGACGGTGTACCAAAGTCACTTCAGAAGCAACATTAGACAAGAAAATACTCCAGTCTAAAGCTGAATCTCCTCCACCTGCAATAACTACACGCTTGTCTCTAAATTCTTCCGGGTTTTTAATGAAATATTTTACTCCTTTATTTTCGTAAAACTCGATATCCTCGATTAAAGGTTTTCTAGGTTCGAAACTTCCTAATCCACCAGCAATAGCAATTACTTTAGCATGAAATTCAGTTCCTTCGTTAGAAGTAACAATAAAAGTTCCATCTTCTTGCTTAACGATAGTTTCAGCACGCTCACCAAGTGTAAATCCTGGCTCGAATTGTTTAATTTGCTCCATCAGGTTATCTACTAAATCCCCTGCCAATACTTCTGGAAACCCTGGAATATCATAGATAGGTTTCTTTGGATACAATTCGGCTAATTGTCCACCCGGCTGAGGCAAAGCATCTAAGATGTGACATTTTAATTTCAATAAACCTGCTTCAAAAACGGCAAATAAACCAGTTGGACCGGCTCCTATTATAAGGATATCTGTTTCTATCATTTTTTATTTATTTATAATCATTCTTAATAATTGCAAAGAAACGAAAAAAATCAAAAGTAAAATATGATTTAAATCATTCGTTTTTTTACGAATTACATTTTTCTATTTATTTTTTAATGATTGAGTGATCTCATTCATCTTTTTAACTTTATCTTCAAAATCCCCTTTTAAAGTATCGCGATAATCGTTTAAGTTCTGCACCATCTGATTGATATCTTCCGGTATTACTTCCTCAAAAAACTCTCTCAATCGCTTAGCTGTTGTAGGTGATTTTCCATTGGTCGAAATAGCAATTTTGACATTTCCTTTGGTCACAATTCCACCTAAATAGTAATCGCATAAATCAGGTGTGTCGGCAATATTGCATATCAAATATCTCTTTCGGGACAATTCGTATACGCGCTTATTTACCTTAAAATCATCTGTACAGGCGATTACCATATTGCGCTTTTTCAGCATTTTTTTTCTGAATTTCTTATTAGTCAATTTCACAGAAGAATGTTTTTCTGCCAAGGCGACTAATTCATCATTAAAACGCGGCGCAACAACCTCAACTTTTGCATTAGGGCTCGATTTGAGCAAAAAAGATAGCTTTTCCAATCCCACATTTCCTCCACCTACAATAAGCACGCTAAGGTTATGCAGTTTTAAAAATATTGGATACAATTCGTTACGCTCTTCGCTATTTGAATCGTTGCCAGCTGTATCTTTAATTTCACTCATCTTTTTTTGAATTATGCTTTAGCTAAATCTTGCTCTCTGTATGCTTCTAATTTGGCAAAAAACGAAACAGCTTCCTGAATGTATTGTTTTGCAAAAGCTTCAGAAGGCTCATTTTTATTGATTTGGTATACTAACTCTCTAAAAGTAGTTCCTAATTCAATTTTGTTTCCTTCAACAAAAACAGTATCGAAAGAATCGATGATTCCTGCGTGTGTATTTGTTTTTTCTTTCTCAGCCAATAACAATGCTTTAGCACCATTAACAAATCCTGCGTAAGCTAAGTAAATAGCATCTGACCATTTTTGCTCTTCCAATAATTCCTGAGCAGAAGTTATTTTGTCTTTAGCTTCGAATAACAAAGTAGCTACTAAGTCAATTACCACACCAGCACATTCTCCAACACCTACTGCTTTCACATAGTTGTCAGCGTTACCCCAGTCTACAAAATCAGCTTCAGTAAGATTAGTAACATCAGCTAATGGTTTTAAGAATTCGTAGAAATATTTCTCTCCGTTAGCATCATAGTAATCCAAGAATTTAGCTCCGTTAGCATTTGCTTCAAAATCATTTAAGATTAAACGCAAAGCTTCAGGTCCACGACGGCTAGGGATTTTGATAACTTTATCGGCAAAACGACCATTTCCGTTTCCTAAAATTCCACCACCTAACAATACTTGTAATGCAGGAGCTACTAATTTTCCTGAATTGATTGACATTCCCTGGAAACCAATTTCTGCCATATTGTGTTGTCCACAAGCATTCATACAACCACTAATTTTGATTGCAATTTCTTTATTGTCGGCAAATTGTGGGTATTCTGCTTTTAATACTCTTTCAAGTTCGTCAGCAATACCTGTACTACTTGCGATACCTAAGTTACAAGTATCAGTACCAGGACAAGCCGTGATATCTCCAATAGTATCGTAACCTAAACTAACCATTTCTAATTTAGATAACTCCTGGTAGAAGAATGGTAAATTTTCTTCTTTAATGTTACGAATTACAATGTTTTGACGTAATGAAAAACGTAATTCATTAGCTCCGTAATTTTTAATTAAATCAGCTAATAACCTAGCTTTATCAGTATAAAAATCTCCTAAAAGAACTTTTACTCCAATAGCTACATAACCTGCTTGTTTTTGAGCAATAACATTTGATTTTTTCCAGGCTTCATAAGCAGCAACATCTTCGATAGTAACAGTTGGCACTTCTAATAAAGGTTCAGTAATTGCACCTTCAAAATCAGTAGTATCAATTTCATAACTATGGAAAGGCAATGCTTTTTTCTCTTCGTCAACTAAACGCAAGAATTCATCACGACCTAAATCTTTAATTAAGAATTTCAAACGCGCTTTTAAACGTTTAGCTCTTTCACCGTAACGGTCAAAAATTCTGATTACTCCTTCGGCTGTTGGAATAATTTGGTTAACCGGAATAAATTCTGAAAGCAATTCGGCGTGAGAAGGCTGAGAACCTAATCCACCACCTAACATTACTTTGAAACCTTTTTGTCCATCAACAATTTTAGGAATAAATCCTAAATCGTGTAAATAACTCAAAGCAGAATCTTTCTCTGATGAAGAGAATGAAATTTTGAATTTACGTCCCATTTCCTGACAGATTGGGTTACGCAAAAGATATTGAAACAATCCGTGAGCATAAGGAGTTACATCAAATGGCTCATCAACATCAACACCTGCTAATTCACTTCCAGTAATATTACGCACAGTATTACCACAAGCTTCTCTTAAAGTAATATCGTCTTTAGCCAAATCAGCCCAAAGTTCAGGGGTTCTATCTAAACTCACATAGTGAATTTGGATATCCTGACGTGTTGTAATATGTAAACGTCCAGTTGAATATTTATCTGAAACTTCAGTAATTCTTTTCAATTGCTCGCTGGTCACTTTACCATAAGGTAATTTGATACGAATCATCTGAACACCTTCCTGACGTTGACCGTAAATACCACGTGCTAAACGAAGACTACGAAAACGCTCATCGTCAATTTTTCCACCACGGAATGCGTGTATCTTTTTTTCTAAATCGATAATCTCTTTTTGGACAATCGGATCCTCTATTTCTGTTCTAAAACTTTGCATATCTTCTGTTTTGTGTTTATTGTTTATCGTTTGTTGTTAGCTCTAACTACAAACCATTAACCACAAACTATTAACTTTTAACTATCTAATAAACCCTACTCCTGCCGTTGTATTTGTTGAAGCATCAATTAAAATAAACGCTCCGTTTGATTTGTTATCATTGTAAGCATCAAAATACAATGGCTTACTCAATTTGATAGTTACTTCTCCTATTTCATTAATTGCTAATTGAGATGCCGGAGTTGTTCCTGAATAATCAGTTGCAATAACATTTTTAACACTATCCACTTTTGCCAACACTCTGTTAGTATTGTGTTGGATTAAATATTTAGTTCCGGCAACTAATTTTTTACTATCCATCCAACAAACTGTAGTAGTGATATCTTTCTCAACTTTAGGCAATTCATTCGATTTTACAATCATATCTCCTCTGGTTACATTGATGTCATTTTCTAACTCAATTGTAATTGAAGAACCTGCTGCTGCTTCATCAAATTGTTCATCAAAAAAGTGAATCTTAGTCACTACAGATTCAGTCAAAGAAGGAAGAACTGTTACAGCATCTCCTACTTTAATATTGTTCCCGTATAATTTCCCTGCATAACCTCTGAAGTCATGGTATTCTTCGGTTTTTGGACGAATTACAGTTTGAACCGGGAAACGCGCTTTTCCAGTGTCATAAATATCTTTTGACTCTAAAGCTTCTAAATGCTGTAAGATAGTTTGCCCGCTATACCAAGGCATTTTCCCTAATGATTCCACAACATTATCTCCTGTTAAGGCACTCAATGGAATATAACTTACGTTTTGTTCTTTATATGAACTCTTAGCATTCAATGCCTGGAAATCAGCTTTGATTTTATTGAAAACTTCTTCTGAATAATCAACTAAGTCCATTTTGTTAATTGCTACAATCACATCTTTTACTCTCAATAAATTATTGATAAAAAAGTGACGGTATGTTTGCTCAATTACTCCTTTACGAGCGTCAATCAAGATGATAGACACCTGAGAAGTGGATGCTCCTGTAACCATGTTACGAGTATACTCTACGTGTCCCGGAGTATCGGCAATAATATAACTTTTCTTAGCAGTAGAAAAATAAATATGAGCCACATCAATGGTGATTCCCTGCTCACGCTCTGCAACTAATCCGTCAGTAGCCAAAGAGAAATCTAAATAATCATATCCTTTTTGTTTACTACTTTTTTCAATTGCTTCTAATTTATCTGTAGTCAATGATTGTGTATCATACAATAATCTTCCAATTAATGTACTCTTTCCGTCATCTACACTTCCTGCTGTTGCTATTTTTAAAACTTCCATTCTATATTTCCTGTTTATTGTTTGTAGTTTGTTGTTTGTAGTTTATAGCAAATGAAACTCTTCCATAAACTATAAACGAAAAACCATAAACTATTAAAAGTATCCTTGTTGTTTTCTTTTCTCCATTGCTGCTTCCGAACGTTTGTCGTCAATACGTGCACCACGCTCAGAAATAGTAGAAGCTCTGATTTCGCCTACTACCTCAGCAATTGTTCCTGCATAAGATTCTACCGCTGCAGTACAACTCATATCTCCAACAGTTCTAAAACGAACAATTCTTTCTTCAACCTCTTCATCTTCATCTTGGTAAACAAAAGGAGAATGTGACCAAATCATACCATCTCTAACAAAAACTTTACGTTTGTGAGAGAAATAAATAGATGGAATTTCAATTTGTTCTTGTTCGATATAACTCCAAACATCTAATTCTGTCCAGTTTGAAATTGGGAACACACGTACGTTTTGCCCATTTTCAATTTTTCCATTCAATAAATCAAATAACTCAGGACGTTGGTTTTTCTCATCCCATTGACCAAAATCATCACGAACTGAAAAAATACGTTCCTTAGCTCTTGCTTTTTCCTCATCTCTACGCGCTCCACCAATACAAGCATCAAATTTGAATTCGTCAATAGCATCTAAAAGCGTAGTAGTTTGCAAACTATTTCTACTAGAATACTTACCTGTTTCTTCAACTACTTTTCCTTCATCAATAGCATCCTGTACATTACGAACGATTAACTCTAAACCTAATTCAGCAACTAATTTATCTCTAAATTCGATAGTCTCAGGAAAGTTATGTCCTGTATCTACGTGCAACAATGGAAAAGGAATCTTAGCAGGGAAAAACGCTTTCTGCGCTAATCTCACCAAAGTAATCGAATCTTTACCACCTGAAAAAAGCAACACAGGCTTATCAAATTGAGAAATAACTTCTCTGAATATGTAAATCGCTTCGCTCTCTAAAGCATTTGTTTTTAAAACTGAACTCATTTTTTTTATTTAAATCTATTGAATTAACTTTTTTTCTTAATTATTTCCCGTGTAAACCACATTCTTTATGGCTTTGTTCCCAATACCATCTTCCTGCTCTAATATCTTCTCCTTCTACAATGGCTCTGGTACAAGGGGCACAACCAATACTTACGAATCCTTTTTTGTGCAAACTGTTTTGTGGCACATTATGATCGTCAATATATTTTTGTACTTCTTCCAATGTCCATCTCAACAACGGATTGAATTTTACGATGTCAAAATTAGCATCATATTCAAACAAATGCAAATCGCTTCTGTTTTCTGATTGCTCAGCTCTCAAACCTGTTATCCAAATTTTATTCCCGGCCAATGCTTTTTTAAGAGGCACTACCTTACGAATAAAACAACATTCTTTTCTGTTTTCAACCGACTCAAAGAAACTATTAGGTCCTTTTTTCTCCAATAATTCCTCCACAGCTTTTGCTTCAGGGAAATATACTTTTATAGCTGTTTTATATTTCTTTTGTGTTCTATGAAAAACATCATAGGTTTCCTGAAACAAACGCCCTGTATCCAATGTAAATATGGTTACAGCCGCATTGCTCTTATTAATTAAATCAGTAATCACCTGATCTTCCTGACCAAATGACGTAGAAAAAACTACTTTATCTTTGTATTCATCAGCCAAAAAAAACAAAGTTTCCTCAATCGAGAACCCGGCTGTTTTGTCTAATAAAGTTTTTACTATTGCTTCACTCATTATTCTATTTTTAACTAAACTTTCCCAAAAAAGGAAAGTATTTCTTTTATCATTTTACAAAAACTTCCACAAAGTTTTCAAACTCAATATTATGATTAGAATTCCAACAAAAATCATCATTGGTTTTCTTCTAATTTTATTAACCAAATAAGCGGCAATTGGCGCAGCAATTACACCTCCTAAAATCAACCCGATTATAACCTGCCAGCCTTGTACTCCGCCAAAAATCATAAAGGTGATTCCACTGGCAAACGAAACTGCAAATTCAGCTGCATTTACCGACCCAATAGTGTAACGGGGATTCCTTCCTCGGCCTAATAATGTTGACGTTACAATTGGTCCCCAACCGCCACCGCCAACAGAATCCATAAAGCCGCCAAAGGTAGCTAAAAATCCCAACTTTTTTGTCTTCTTTTTTGTTATATTCTTCCTTAATGCTTTTGCGATAATAACAAATGCCAAAACCATCATATAGACCGAAATAAAAGGCTTAATCACATCACCATCAATCACATCCGACAACAAATAAGCTCCAGTAACAGAACCTATAACTCCCGGTATTAAAAGATTTTTCAATAATTTTTTATTAATATTTCCAAATCTATGATGCGAAATAGCCGATGCACCTGTTGTAAACATTTCAGCTACGTGTACTCCGGCACTACTTATTGCCGGTGGAATTCCGTAGGCTAATAGAAAAGAACTGGATGTTGCCCCATATCCCATTCCTAAAGTTCCATCCACTAATTGTGCAAAGATACCAATTGCAAAAAAGACTAAAAACTCCCGGTCAAAACCTCCAATAAATCCATCCCAAGAAAACTCATCGTGATGTCTGTAAACCAAAACACAAACAAGCATAAACAGCAAAGCGACCGGAATAACAACCCATAATCGCTCTTTAAAACTAAACTCCGACTTTACAGCCACACCATTTTCTTTTAAAACTGTACTCATATTTTATTCTTTTTAGCTTTTAAATTAATCCCTCTATCTCACAAAAGAACCATCCTTTTAAAAAACAAAATCCATTACCCTATCGGTTTAGTAGATTACTATGCAAAAGTAATACTTATTTCTAAATTTCAAAACTTATTTCATTGTTTTTATATCTAAAAAAAGGAAAACCAAACTACTAAACATCTAAAAATCAGTAAAAAACTACTTAAAATCAGATTTCGAAAACTCCAAGGGTTATTTTACCCAACATTTTACCTTTTTGTAAAGCCCCCTAAATCAATCCTTATTAGAAAGAAAAAATGAATTCAAAAATAAATTCTACTACATCCATAGGATTATTATAAAATAATTATACCTTTGCGCAAAAAAAATATTTTATGGATTTCGAAATTGGACTTATAGTCGCAGGTTTATTTGTAGGTTTCATAGTTGGTATGACTGGTGTAGGTGGAGGTTCGCTGATGACACCTATTTTATTATATTTTGGTATCCCCCCAACAAAAGCTGTTGGTACCGATTTATTATACGCTGCTTTCACAAAAACAGGTGGTATCCTTGTACATCATAAAAAAAGCAACATCAATTGGACTATAACAGGCTGGCTTTCTCTGGGAAGCGTTCCTGCAGCTTTGATAACTTTATGGATATTACACAACTTAAAAGCTGATGTTACAGCTATCAATGCCGTAATCAAATACAGTTTAGGCTGGGCATTATTATTTACTTCGGTAGCCATTTTGTTCAAAAAGAAATTACTTGACTTTTCTCAAAAACATGCTGGAGATAAATTCCATAGCCAAAGTAAAACTCAAAATATGCTAACCATAGCCATTGGAGTTTTACTGGGAGCTACTGTAACACTTACTTCGATAGGTGCCGGAGCCTTAGGAACAGTAACATTATTCTTTCTTTATCCACTTTTACCAACTCCAAGACTGGTAGGAACCGAAATTGCTCATGCAGTTCCATTGACACTTGTAGCAGGATTAGGACATGCTTCAATGGGTAATCTAGATTTAGTTTTACTAGGCCAGTTATTAATGGGATCTCTTCCTGGAATTTATATCGGAAGTATGTTGAGCGGAAAAGTACCTGATTTATTCCTTAGAAATGCCATTGCAGTAATGTTGTTTTTTGTTGGATACAAACTAGTCTTCTAAATTTTCATAATAGACATTTCACATATTAAAAAGCCCCTTTCGTTGGATTAACAACGAAAGGGGCTTTTTAATTTCAATAATTCTTCAAAGCACTAGAAAGCAATATCAGCTAAAGAGTTATTTTCCAAAACCATCAAGGTATTATCCCTAATCTCAGTCATCAAACGGCGTGCAGCACAAGTTGCTTCGTCTTCGCAATCATCGCATTTTTCATAAAAATTATGACTCGCACAAGGCAGCAAAGCAATTGGTCCTTCGAGAATACGATACACTTTAGCCATACTAATCTCTTTAGGATCTTTAATCAGATAATAACCGCCGCCTTTTCCTTTTTTGGCACCTAAAAACCCTGAATTGCGAAGCAACAACAAAATACTTTCCAGAAACTTAATCGAAATATTTTCGCTTTTAGCAATATCAGCAATAGCAACTGGCGTTTGATCTTCTTGGCGAGCCAAAAAAGTCAAAGCTTTAATTCCGTATTTTGTTTTCTTTGAAAGCACTTTTAATGATTTTAAATTATTGAATTAAGTATAACTAAATTAATTATTCTCAACTTGACAACTTGATTAACAAAAACAAATCTACAATCAAAAATTGTTAATCAAAAATATTCTTCTACAATATCAATCCCTTAAGCCGAAATAACCAGAATAAATTCAATATTTAGTCACAACTGATAAAAATCAAAAAAATCATACTATTTTCTTACTTTTATTTTGAAGCTAAAAATAATCTTACATATATTTACCTTGAACTTATAACCATACCAAAATGAAAAAAATATTTTTAACAATATCTCTTGCCTTTTTTGGCATAATCTCAGCTCAAACTGAAAAAGGCTCATTTATAATCAGTGGTCAAACGAATTTAGGGTTCACTTCCAATACGACAAAATATAAATCCGACAGACAAACTACTGACGGACCAAAAACAAACACATTCAGCATCTCACCTAGTGTTGGCTATTTTATCGTGAATAATCTAGCTCTTGGATTAGCCTTTGATTACAAATCAACAATAACCAAACAACAAATAGAAATATTTGACCCTAATAATACGGGAGGATATACTACGGGAAACATAAAAGAGACACAAACAACACTTTCTATAGTACCAAATGCAACTTATTTCTTTTCCAAAGGAAAAACAAGACCTTATTTTGGTGCTGGTTTAGGACTAGCAAATACAAAATACAAAAGCAATTACACAAGCGATTCATCTTCTGGAGATCAATTTTCTTACTCTGAAAACAAAAACACAGGTCTTGTTTGGACAGCTAATGGCGGCTTACTTTTCTTGATTACACCAGCTGTAAGCATCGATTTAGGACTGGGTTATGCTAATTACTCATTCAAAGATAATGGCTTAAAAACAAACTCCAGTGCTTTTGGCGCAAATGCAGGTATAAGTGTATTTTTAAATTAAAAAAATCAAACAAAAAAGGGCTAGCCTTTTTGCTAACCCTTTATATCTATAATGCAATCTTACTAAGAAAGCGCCTGCTCTAAATCGGCAATAACATCTTTTACAGTTTCTAAACCTACAGAAACACGTACTAAACCTTCAGTAATACCAACTGCCAGTTTCTCCTCAACAGACAATTTACTGTGTGTTGTCGAAGCCGGATGCGTCACAATAGTTTTGGCATCTCCAATATTAGCAGAAAGCGAACATAATTTTATTTTATCCAAGAAAGCACGACCAGCATCAATACCTCCTTTAATTTCAAAAGCAATAATATTACCTCCTAAAAGCATTTGCTTTTTAGCTACTTCATATTTAGGATGCGATTTCAGAAAAGGATATTTCACACTGTTTACATTAGGGTGACTTTCTAAAAATTCAGCTACTTTCAGTGCATTTTCACAATGTCTTTCCACGCGAATCGCTAAAGTCTCGATACTTTTAGACAATACCCAGGCATTAAATGGAGACAAAGCCGGACCTGTATTTCTTGAGAAAAGGTAGATTTGGCGAATTAAATCAGCCTGACCTACAGCAACTCCACCTAAAACACGTCCTTGACCATCCATTAATTTTGTTGCCGAGTGGATAACGATATGCGCTCCATACTTAATAGGCTGTTGAATGTAAGGCGTTGCAAAACAGTTATCGATTATCAAAATCAGATTGTGTTTTTTAGCAATTTGGCCTAACAATTCCAAATCTACTACATCAACACCAGGATTTGTTGGTGTTTCAGCATACAAGATTTTAGTATTTGGTTTGATAAAACTTTCAATCGTTTCCGGCTGATTAATATCAAAATAAGAAGTGGTAATATTCCATTTTGGAAAATAAGTCATAAACAACGCATGTGTAGAACCAAAAACACTTCCAGCTGAAACAATATGATCACCTGAGCTCAACAAAGCCGCAAAAGTAGAATAGATTGCCGCCATTCCTGTAGCAAAAGCATAACCTGCCTGAGCACCTTCCATAGCACAAACCTTATCTACAAATTCAGTCGTGTTAGGATTAGAAAAACGACTGTAAATATTGCGTTCTTTTTCCTCAGTAAAAGAAGCTCTCATATCCTCGGCATCTTCAAAAACAAAGCTTGAAGATAAAAACAAAGGCGTTGAATGTTCTTGATAATGTGTTCTATCTATATGTGTACGTATGGCTTGAGTTTCAAAACCAAATTCTTGTTCGTCCATTTTGTATTATTTTTTTAAAGTCATTTCACTAAGATTCGCAAAGAAAACACAGAGATTCTCAAAGTTATTTTCCTAACTTTTGTAGTCAATATGACTTAATTATTTTAAGTTATTCTTTTTAGTTTTTAGCTAATTCTACTCCGTTCAAAATCACTTTATAGTGAATTGTAGCTGTAGGCTCCACTGTTTTAGAAACCGAGCAATATTTTTCGAATGACAATTGTGCCGCTTTAGCCGCTTTATCTTCTTTGATATTTCCTTCCAAAGAAAAAACCACATGAATATCTTTAAATGGTTTTGCTTCTCCTACTTGCACACGCTCTCCTTCAACCTCAGCTTTGAAAGAAGTGATTTCCTGACGTTGTTTTTTTAAAATCGAAATCATATCAATTCCGCTGCAACCTGCAACACCCATCAATACTAATTCCATTGGGCTTGGCCCCATATCATTTCCTCCAAAATCAGGACGCGCATCAACATTTACTATATGTCCTCTTTCATTTTTTAATTGAAAGTGAAAGTTTTCGTTTACTCTGTCTAATGTTATTTTCATTTTAATGTCTTTTATTTATTATTCAATCTGAAATCTAAATTCTAAAATCTGTAATCTTAGACCCTATCCTTTATCCGACAATCTCAAAATATCTCCAAAAACCCCTCTTGCCGTTACCGCTGATCCAGCTCCAGCTCCTTGAATTACAATTGGTCTGTCTCCGTAAGATTCCGTGTAAATTTCGAAGAAAGAATCAGAACCTTTTAATCCGCCTAAAGCTGTATCTGAAGGGACAGAAACTAATTTTACTTCTAATATTCCTTTATCATTTTGTAAATCACCGGACAATTCACCTATGTAACGCAAAACGTGATTTGCCTGTTGCTCGTTCTTTATCTTATCATAAATTGGATCGAACTCTTTTAATTTAGTCAAGAAATCAGCAGCATTTCCTTCACGCAAATGCTCCGGAATTAAATTCTGAATTGCAATTTCTTCAAATTCATTTTGCAAATCCAATTCTCTTGCCAAAATCAATAATTTTCTACCTACATCATTTCCGCATAAATCCTCTCTTGGATCTGGTTCGGTATATCCATTATCAATCGCTTCTTTCAAAATGTCACTAAACGGAACATCTTTAGCAGAAAAATTATTGAATAAATAACTCAAAGTTCCTGAGAAAACTCCCTTAATCTTAGTGATATTTTCACCCGAAAGATGCAATAATTTTATCGTATCAATTAATGGTAAACCTGCACCAACATTGGTTTCATACAAATAACTTTTTTGATTTTCGGCCAATACACTACGCAATTGTTTGTAAAAACCATAACTCAAAGTATTGGCTACTTTATTCGAAGAAATTAAATCAAAACCATTTTCAACCAAAGGAATATAATTCTCAACAAATGTCGCACTTGCCGTATTATCCACAGCAATTAAATTCTCTAAATGATGCTCATTTGCGTAAGCAATAATATCATCAATAGTATAAGAGAATCCGTTAGTTTGAATTTCGTTAATCCAGTTTGGCGTTACTCCGTCTTTATTCAGTAAAACACTTTTAGAATTTGCAATAGCAAAAACATTCAATTTGATGTCTTTTCTTTTCTCAATAGCAACGGCCGATTCTAAAATTTGATTAATCAAAGTTCCTCCTACTAATCCATGACCAAAAACGGCAATGTTGATTTTTTTAGAAACTCCAAAAATCTCCCCATGAATAACATTTAATGCTTTATTCAGCTCTGATTTTTTAACAACCAAACTCACATTTTTTCCAGTAACCGTATTATTGAAAAGAATAGGAACAATTTTGTTTTTAATCAAAGCCGTGTAAGGCTTATAAAAAGTACTTAAATCCTGTCCAATAATCGAAATTACCGAAACATCATCAGTCACCGAAATTTTATTAACGTCTTTAGAATAGAAATCATTTTCGAATTCTTTTTCTAATTCAATCATGGCTTTTGTAGCCTGAGATTCCGCAACTACTAATCCGATTCCTCTTTCAGAAGAACCTTGCGAAATAATACTCACACTAATATTATTATCACCCATTACTTTAAAAATACGGGCATCAACTCCAGTTTTCCCAAGTAAACCTCTACCTTCAAGATTCACTAAAGCTACATCTTCTAAAACCGAAAGTGTTTTAATTCCTGCATTTTTAGAAGTTGCCGTAATTAAAGTTCCTTCGTTTTCATGATTGAAAGTATTCAATATTCGCAATGGAATATTTTTCTCTAACAAAGGAATTATTGTTTTAGCATGCAAAATAGTTGCTCCAAAATTAGCCAACTCATTCGCCTCATTAAAAGTCAAATGATCTATTTTTTTAGCATCGGCAACCAACTCCGGATTAGCAGTATAAATACCATCGACATGAGTATAATTCTGAAGTTCTTTAGCATTCAAATAATTAGCCAATAAAGAAGCGGTATAATTACTTCCGTTACGACCTAAAGTAGTGGTAACATTATTATTGTTAGAACCAATAAAACCCGTTACAACATTAACTACTGAGCCTGCATTTTCTTTAAAATACTGAATTACATTTTTCTTCGAAATTTGCTCCAACGGTTGTGCATCTCCAAATTTCGAATCCGTTTTCAAGAAAATTCTCGAATCAGCAAATCGGGCGTTGATTCCTTTTTCGATTAAAATTGCCGTTAATAATTTAGCCGAAAGCAATTCTCCGATAGAAAGAATCTGATCTTTAATTTTAGAACTATAATCGCCTATCAGGCTCACCCCTTCGAATAATTTATCCAAAACAGCAAATTCCTCAGACAAATCTACCGACGAATATACATCTTGCTGATATTTCTTAAATTCTTCAAGTAAAGTTTTATAATCGGCATTTTTAGAGGCAGCCACTAATATTTCTTCTAATTCATCAGTAGCATTCCCACGTGCCGAAACAACGATAGCGATTTCTTCTCCTTGGTTTACTTTATCTGCAATAATAGAAACAACTTTATTGATTCCTTCACCATTCGATAAAGACTTTCCTCCAAATTTTAATATTTTCATTTAATTCTATTTTGTGTTGCTACTAAAAAACAGGAGCAAGCAAGTTGTTTAATTGTTCATATTCTATCAGGAAAGCATCGTGTCCGTGAATGGATTCTATTTCGTTATAAAAAACATTGACATTATACTTTTTTAACTCCTGGTAGGTTTCTTTATTCTCTCTTGCGGTAAAAAACAAATCTGAATTTATACCTATGATGTGTATTGTAGCTTGTATTTTAGAGGCAAAAACTTCAAAAGAATCACTGTTTCGGGTTACGTCAATCGTTTTAAGCAATTGATTCATCATTTTATAAGAAGCCAACTGAAAGCGTTTTTGTAATTTCTTACCATGATGCAATAACCAACTCTCAATATTAAATATAGCTAATTCTTCATTAATGGTTCTATCAAATTTCATCTTGAAAGATTCCGGAGTTCTATAACACAACATGGCGTGAATTCTGGCATCTTCAATTGGATTAGACGAATTTTTTAAAATTTGCTCTTGCAGAAAACAATTTGCAATCAACCAATCAGTCGATTTCCAATCGGTCGCAATAGGAATTAAATGCAATGCCAACTTAGGCTCTAAAGCAAGCATCTCCCAGGCAATTCCGCCACCTACAGAACCTCCAATAACAGCATATAATTGTTGAATTTTAAGAAAATTAACTCCCTCGATAAAAAGTTTTGCAATATCTCTGGCATTAAAATCCAAATAGTTTTCTACAATGGCACCATCATATCCATTTCCGGGAACATTAAAAGCTAAAATGCTGTATTTATTGGTATCAATAGTTTTATTTTCTCCAATTAAATCATTCCACCATCCGGTTGAACCAATAACCTGAGAATTTCCAGTCAATGCGTGATTAACCAAAACAACAGGAGCTGTATTCAATTCAGCACCAAAAAGCTGGTAACTTAAATTTAAAACAGGGTAAAATGCACCACTTTCGGTAGTGAAATTTTGAATTATAATGTGATTGGGTTTATTTTCCAATTTCAAATCTTTAATTAGGATTGATTATGGAAACATTAAAAAGAAAGCTAGAAGTAAACTTTATTGTTGTTATCTTTTCCGCCTGACGGATAGAATGTAGCACCTTCTTCGTTTGCAAAGGGTTGCTAAGCTTTCATCGGGTCTATTCCCTCGAGCTTTCTTTATAACATTTCAATACGTTTATGAACTTTAAAGGCACAAAGTAACTACTATTTTTTCAAACAAACAAATTTTGCTGATTCAGATTTAAATCAGCAACTACATAATAAACAAACGCAAGTCATCACTGAACACAAAATCCAGAAATCACCTGCGTTTGAAACCGATATTTACAAAACTATACTTAGATGAACAGTGTTTCATTTTCTTTAGAATACATCATAAACGTTAATGAATCAGCGGCTTTCTTTTGATCTTTGAAATTTGCATCCAAATTAATCCCAAATCTGGCGTTTGTTAATTCTACTCTATTCTCTTTTTCTTCAATGTTGTTTGTCCTTATATCCCTTATAAGTTCCAATGCTCTGGTAATCATTCTTTTTGTGTTCATGATGTTTAAATTTAATTTGACTTATTGTTTGTTGTTTGTTATTATAAAAATTATGCTTTCTGAATAAAAAAAACCCTTTTGGAGTATTTACCAAAAGGGTTTATATTATATAAACGATACTTTTGGATATCAACAGACTAGTAACTTTGCGCAAGACATAGAGACTGTAAAATGTTTATTCTGTTTATTTTTAATATTAATCATTGTAATCTTTGTATTTTGAAATTTTAATTATTTGTTTTCTAACAAAAAAGCCTCCCGATTTCTCAGGAGGCTTTTGCTATATTTTAGTCTTATTTGAATAAAAAAATTAAGCTACCGCACTCCTGCCGATTTCTTTTGCTTGGACCATTGATTTCTTACAAATAATAAAATTCATTTTCTTTTTTATTTAGAGTCACAAATATATAAATTAATATTTACAACCCATTATTATTTTTGAAAAAATTTCCGCTAACAGCATTAATTAACAGTTAATTATGCTTTTTAACATTATTTTTAAACTTACAACTAAAAAACAAATCAAATAAGAGCCTTTTCTCCAAGATAATTTAAAAAATTAACTCCATTCCGCTCTTTTGATTTGATGATACAAAGATACAACCGAAACCCAAATCCAATGTTAACTGTACTTTAAATTAAAGTCATTATAATGTATCGTAAAAATCATCTCGAATGCAAACACAACTGCCTTTGCATTTTTTATACTTCACTGACAAATTCTCGATCCTCCCAATTCAAATAATCACTTTTATTTTTAATTAAAAAATTAGTTGATATTAATTTACAATTCAAAAATGGTTTCATACCTTTGCAGCTCAAAATACAAGAGGAAAAATTTGAACTGATTGCAACCTCTTCATGATGAAAAAACTTCATTATGAATACTGAGAACTTCTCAGTAGAAAAAAAATGCTAAAGCAGAAACTCTCCTTTAGTCCTTTTTTGCAGTTATTTTTCCTCGCTTAATTTTATAAATTATATATTATGGCTTATTTATTTACGTCAGAATCTGTGAGTGAAGGACATCCAGACAAAATTGCAGATCAAATTTCAGACGCATTAATTGATAACTTCCTGGCATTTGATGCTGACTCAAAAGTAGCTTGCGAAACTTTAGTAACTACCGGTCAGGTTATTTTAGCCGGAGAAGTAAAATCGAATACTTATTTAGATGTTCAACAAATTGCTCGTGATGTAATCCGAAAAATTGGATACACTAAAAGCGAATACATGTTTGAAGCTAATTCTTGTGGAATTCTTTCTGCTATTCACGAACAATCAGCCGATATCAATCAAGGTGTTGACAGAAAAAGCCCTGAAGAACAAGGAGCAGGAGATCAGGGAATGATGTTCGGTTATGCTACTAATGAAACTGAAAATTATATGCCATTGGCACTTGATTTATCACATAGCCTTTTAAGAGAATTAGCTGCTTTAAGACGTGAAAACAAAGAAATCACTTATTTACGCCCAGATGCTAAATCTCAAGTTACTTTAGAATACAGCGATGACAACACACCAATACGTATTGACGCGATTGTAATTTCTACACAACATGATGATTTTGACGAAGAAGCTGCAATGCTTGCTAAAATCAAAAAGGATATTGTTGAAATTTTGATTCCGAGAATTATTGCTAAAAACCCAGAGCACGCTCACTTGTTCAATGATAAAATTAACTACCACATCAACCCTACAGGGAAATTTGTAATTGGTGGACCTCACGGTGATACCGGACTTACTGGTAGAAAAATTATTGTTGATACTTACGGAGGAAAAGGAGCTCACGGTGGTGGTGCTTTCTCAGGAAAAGATCCAAGTAAAGTAGACAGAAGTGCCGCTTATGCTACTCGTCATATTGCTAAAAACTTAGTTGCAGCCGGTGTTGCTGACGAAATTTTAGTTCAGGTTTCTTATGCAATTGGTGTTGCTGAACCGATGGGTATCTTTATTGAAACTTATGGAACTTCAAAAGTAAACTTAACAAATGGTGAAATCGCTAAAAAAGTAGAAGCTATTTTTGATATGCGTCCTTACTTTATCGAACAACGTTTAAAACTAAGAAATCCTATTTACAGCGAAACTGCTGCTTACGGACATATGGGACGTACACCTGAAGTTGTTACCAAAACTTTCTCGGCTCCGGGAGGTGACGAAAAAACAGTAACTGTAGAATTATTTACATGGGAGAAATTAGACTATGTTGACCAAATTAAAACAGCATTTGGATTATAATTATCCATCTCATTATAAACTAAAAAGCCATTCGCAAAACGAATGGCTTTTTTAATGTCTTTAATTGCAATAATCAGGAAATAGTTCTAGTCTTGAAAAATAATTTGACATACCAACACCAAATTTACAAATAGCAAACTCACTCCCGAAACGAAAATGATCACATTTGCTATCTTTCGAGAGAACATCTCGAAAAAACCTTTAATACCAAATACCACGAAGGTAGTAAAGGAAATGAAAATTAAAATTTCCAAAAACAAATTTAATCCTAAGAACGTATTTTGCGCTTTGACTACAGCACTGTTTCTAAACAAAACAGCTCCATCAAAATAAATCACAAGAACAAATGATAATGCCAACGCAAAAAACAACCATCTGATCTGAACTACTAATTCCTTACTATTCATTGCAAATAAATTCATCTGGTAAATTTCAGGATAATTATCCTACATCACAATACCCACTTTTAGTGATTTTTGTAAAAAAATTACAACGAAGAATAACACCTAATTATAATTGAAAATCAATTTCAGTTTCAACTTAAACACCATTATAGTATATTTGTCAAAATTTAAAAAATGTCAAAAAATATCACCCCTTATAAAGACTCTGAATTAGGTAAAAAAGAACAAGTAGCAAAGATGTTTGATACTATTTCCGGAAACTACGACAATCTGAACCGCGTTATTTCTTTTGGCATTGACGTTAAATGGAGAAAGAAAGTTTTAAAAATAGTTACCAACACAAATCCTGAAACCATATTAGACATTGCAACAGGAACAGGGGATTTAGCTATTTTAATGGCAAATACCAGCGCTAAAAAAATTACCGGGCTAGACATCTCGGCAGGAATGCTGGAAGTGGGAGTAAAAAAGATTGCACAAAAAAATCTATCTAACAGGATAGAAATGATTTTAGGTGACTCTGAGAACATCCCTTTTGAAGACAATTATTTTGATGCCATCACAGTTGCTTTTGGGGTTCGAAATTTTGAAAACCTGGAAAAAGGATTAGCCGAAATATTGCGCGTACTAAAACCAAACGGAACCTTTGTTATTTTAGAAACTTCGGTACCAGACAAAACACCTTACAAACAAGGTTATCATTTTTACAGCAACAACATCCTTCCTATTATAGGCAAATTATTCTCGAAAGACAATGTTGCTTACGGCTATTTGTCTGAATCAGCAGCAGCCTTTCCTTATGGAGAAGCACTAAACAATATTTTAAGAAAAATTGGGTTTATAGATGTAAAAGCTATGCCACAAACTTTTGGGGTAGCCACCATTTATGTTGCATCAAAAAAATAACCTAAGTCCACTCTAAAATGAAAAAAATAGTCTTCTTTATTTTACTACTACTGTGTTTCAAAGGTCATTCACAGTCTAAAAGTATGTTCAGTAAAGACCCTATTATCAATTTAGAGAATTTTCAAAAACAACGCGTGTATTTTGGATACTATTTAGGTTTTAACTCATTCGATTTCAAAATAGATTATAAAACCGTAGGCCCTGACATTCAGGTAAAAAAATCTACAGGTTTTAATGTGGGAGTGGTTGCCGATTTAAAACTTCAGGAATACATTAACCTTCGTTTTGAACCGGGTTTATATTACACTAAAAGAACACTGAATTATCCTAATTTCACCAGAGAAATTGATGCCGTCAGAGACGTAAACAGCACTTACATCCATTTTCCTTTACTATTAAAATTCTCCTCATTGCGCACCGGAAATATTCGCCCTTATCTTGTAGGTGGATTATCAACTACCTTAAATTTATCGGGGAATTCAAAATCAATAGACGATAATGTGCAACAAAAATTCAGGGTAAAACCATGGAGTACGAGTTATGAATTAGGATTTGGAATTGATTTTTTCTCCGAATATTTCATATTCTCACCATCCATAAGAGGTTGTTTTAGCCTTAAAGACGAACTCATTAGAGACAACGATCCTAATAGTCCATGGACTAGCAATATTGAATCACTTAAAAGCAGAGCTGTCTTTATTAACTTTACTTTTCATTAAAATATTTTAGGACAGATTTCGTTTAAATTCGCTCAAAATAATTGCTGTTGCAGTAGCCACATTCAGACTTTCTGTTTTTTGCAAATCGCCAAAACGAGGAATCGAAATTCTATTTTTGATTAAATTTTCAATTCCTTCCGAAATACCATTGGCTTCATTTCCCATAACAATCACACCTTCCTGAGACAAACTGCTTTTATACACATTTTCGCCATCCATAAAAGTTCCGAAAACAGGCAATTTAGTTTGAGAAATATATTCCTCCAAATTAACATAAGCTACACAAACCCTGGTAATAGACCCCATAGTTGCCTGAACCACTTTTGGATTATATATATCAACCGTTTCTTTAGAACAAACTACTTGTTTGATTCCAAACCAATCACACAAACGCAAAATAGTCCCCAGATTACCCGGATCCCTTATATCATCTAATGCGATAATCAAACCTGAATTTATAATTTCTTTTTCTTGGGGAATTTTAAAAACAGCCAAACAACTGTTAGGAGTTGCCAATGCGCTAATTTTTTTCAAATCATTCTCATGGATTAATGATTTTTTGACACTTGAAACCTCTTCAAAATCAAATTGTGTCGTGTACAAATGTTCTAATTCAAAATTAGATTGTAAAAGTTCCTGAATCACTTTTACACCTTCGGCAAAAAATAATTGATTGCTAATTCTATACTTTTTTTGCTGTAAACTAGTTATAAGTTTTATTTGGTTTTTACTAACCATAAAAATATGTACTTTTGAATTAAATATTTTAAACCTCTTGAAAAAAATTTCAGCAAAAATATCACTATTTATTCTAATAGGAATAATTATATCTGCCTGTAACGCCGAAAAAAGAGTTCCGGACGGCAAACAACTCCTTATTAAAAATCAAATTTTGGTAAATGGTAAAAAAATCAATAACGAAGACGTTCATAATCAATTGTACCAAAAGCCAAACAGCAGCATATTAGGCTACCGTTTAAGACTGAATTTATACAATTTAGCCAATCTAAATCCCGATTCAACATATCAGGCTAAATTCACCAAGCATCCGGGAAAATATGAACGACAGGCAAAATGGCTTTCTGCTAAACAAGTGGACAGGCTGGGACAATCTTTTTTGTATCATGGAATTCATGATTTCTTAAAAAAAACAGGAGAACCCCCAGTTATTATTGATTCTGTTAAAACACAAAAATCACTTTCAAGACTTAAATATTATTATTTCAACAACGGTTTTTTCAATGTAGAAGCCGACTATGAACACGATTCTGTAAGTTTAAAAAGAGGAAAAATAAAATACAATATCACCACTCATAATGCTTATTTTTTAGATTCGATAAAAGCCACTATTAGCTCTCCTGCCTTAGATTCTTTGTATAATATCAGCAAGGAAAACTCACTAATTAAATCAGGAAAACAATACAAAACAATAGATTTCTCAGACGAAAAAAATCGTATTGCAAGCTATTTTAGAAATCACGGAGCTTATTTTTTCCAGCCCACATCTATTGTTTTTGATATAGATACCATTGAAAAAAAACACAAAGCCAATGTAAATGTAAACATTAGCGATTACAGCTATCAGGACAAAGATTCTACAAAAACCGAAACATTTAAATTATATAAAATTAGCAGTGTAGACATTTACACTGATTACGCACCTAATACCAGTAAACAAAACATCACCGACAGTATTTCCTATCAAAACTTCAATATCTATAGTAGAGAGAAATTGAAATACAGACCGCAAGCGATAACTGATGCCATTTTTATTTCTAAAGGTTCAGTATTTGCCGATTACAAAACTGTGTTGACTTCAAGATACCTTAGTAACCTTAAAATATTCAATCCACCAAGCATTCAATATGAAATAGATAAAAAGGATACGCTCAACAATTCTCTAATTGCTAAAATTTATCTGACACCAAGAAAAAAGTACAGTTTTCAGGCATCTTTTGACCTTACTCACTCTAACATTCAAGATATTGGAATTTCTTTCACTCCTTCGTTAACTATTCGAAATATTTTCAATGGAGCCGAAACATTAGAAATATCTACCCGTGCTAACATTGGTTCTTCCAAAGATTTAGCCAACCCTAACAACCAATTTTTCAACGTATCAGAATATGGAGTCGATTTCAAACTGAACTTCCCTAGAATATTTTTGCCTTTTTCTACCGAAAAAATCATCCCAAAAAGTATGATTCCATCTACCTTAATAGGTATTGGTTATGCTACGCAAAAAAACATTGGATTGGACAAAGAAAATTTCACAGGAACTTTTTCGTATAATTGGAATCCTAAAAGAAACAACACCGCGCGTTTTGACCTTTTAAACATTCAATTTGTACGTAACTTAAATTCTGAAAACTATTTCAATGTTTACGGTTCGTCATACAATGCGCTAAACGCAATTGGAAAAACATACATTACCAATCCGGATTATTTTAACGACAATAACGATTTAATAATAGAATCAGGGACCAGTGGTTTCATCAAAGATGCATTGGCCAGAAACACCGCTCCAACAATATCTGAAAAAGACTATGATGCGGTAAAAAGTATCGAAGAAAGAAGAGTCCGATTGACTGAAAACGATTTTATTCTGGCCACCAACTTTACTTTTAGCAAAACCACCAAAACCGATTTGGCCGACAATACTTTTTATCTTTTTAAAACCAAAATAGAATCGGCAGGTTCAGTATTATCTTTAATTTCGAATGCAACTAATCAAAAAACAAATCAAAACGGACACCATGAATTCTTTAATTTAGAATATTCTGAATATATCAAAACCGAATTTGATTATATCAAACATTGGGATTTAAACCACGAAAAAGTCTTAGCAGTACGAACGTTTTTTGGTATCGCAATTCCTTTTGGCAATTCTGATTACATTCCTTTTTCCCGAAGTTATTTCTCAGGTGGTTCTAATGACAATCGTGCCTGGCAACCCTATAGCCTGGGACCGGGAAGTAGCGGCGCCACCAATGACTTTAACGAAGCCAACATGAAAATTGCCCTTAGCTCTGAATACAGATTTAAAATTTTAGGCGATTTAAAAGGAGCCATATTTGCCGATGCCGGAAACATCTGGAATGTTTTTGATAATGTAACCGATGAAAAATCAACATTTAAAAATTTTTCCAGTTTAAAAGATATCGCTTTAGGTTCTGGTTTTGGTCTTAGATATGATTTAAACTTCTTTGTAGTTCGCTTTGATTTTGGTTTTAAAACCTATAATCCAGCCGAAGAAACAGGCAAAAAATGGTTTAGAGAATACAACTTTGGACACTCCGTTTTAAATTTTGGGATAAATTATCCATTCTAATGCTAATAAATTCTTATTTTTGCGGTCTTAATCTAAAAACTAAAAATCTAACTAAAAACAAAAAACAAAATGGGACACAACATTAAAGCTGGTGTAGCAACTGGTGATCAAGTACAGGAAATTTTCAATTATGCCAAAGAAAAAGGATTTGCACTTCCTGCTGTAAACGTTACAGGATCTGACACAATTAATGGTGTACTTGAAACAGCTGCAAAATTAAACGCACCGGTTATTATCCAATTCTCAAACGGAGGAGCACAATTTAATGCGGGAAAAGGACTTTCTAATGCGGGAGAAAAAGCAGCGATTGCCGGAGCGATTGCCGGAGCAAAAAGCATCCACACTTTAGCAGAAGCTTACGGAGCAACTGTAATTTTACATACTGACCACTGTGCAAAAAAATTATTGCCTTGGATTGATGGTTTATTAGATGCATCTGAAGAGCATTTTGCTGCAACTGGAAAATCATTATTCAGTTCTCACATGATTGACTTATCAGAAGAGCCAATCGAAGAAAACATCGAAATTTGCAAAACTTACTTAGAAAGAATGAGCAAAATAGGGATGACATTAGAAATCGAACTTGGAATTACAGGTGGTGAGGAAGATGGTGTTGACAACTCTGATGTAGACAGCTCAAAATTATACACTCAACCAGAAGAAGTAGCTTATGCTTACGAAGAATTATCTAAAGTAAGTCCTAAATTCACTATTGCTGCTGCTTTTGGAAACGTTCACGGGGTTTACAAACCAGGAAACGTAAAATTGACTCCAAAAATCTTAAAAAACTCTCAAGATTTCGTTCAAGCTAAATTCAACACTGGACACAACCCGGTTGATTTTGTTTTCCACGGTGGATCAGGTTCAACTCTAGAGGAAATCAGAGAAGGAATTAGCTACGGTGTAATCAAAATGAACATTGATACTGACTTACAATTTGCTTTCACTGAAGGAATTCGTGATTTCATGGTAAACAACATTGATTACTTAAAAACTCAAATTGGTAACCCAACTGGTGCTGATGCTCCAAACAAAAAATATTACGATCCAAGAAAATGGTTACGTGAAGGAGAAGTTACTTTCAATGCGAGACTTGAGCAAGCTTTTGCTGACTTGAACAACGTAAATACACTATAAATTTTAGATTGCAGATTTTAGATTTTAGATTTCTTGAAGTCTAAAATCTAAAATCTTAAGTCTAAAATCTAAAATCTAAAAAAATGGCTTGGTTTAAAAGACACGAAAAAGGAATCACAACTCCTACCGAACAGAAAATGGATGTTCCAAAAGGACTTTGGTACAAATCTCCTACTGGAAAAATTATTGATGCCGAAGAGCTGGAACGTAACTTATTTGTAAGCCCTGAAGATGGTTTTCACGTAAGAATAAGTAGTGCTACTTATTTCCAAATCTTATTCGACAACAATGAGTTTACTGAATTAGACCCAAACATCACTTCTAAAGATCCTTTGCACTTTGTGGATACAAAGAAATACTCGGAGCGTTTAAAAGATGTTATGGAAAAAACCAAACTGAAAGACGCTGTGCGTACCGGAGTTGGAAAATCCAAAGGGAAAGATGTAGTAATTTGTTGTATGGACTTTGCCTTTATCGGAGGTTCTATGGGAGCTGTAGTAGGTGAAAAAATCGCCAGAGGTATTGATTATGCCATCAAACACAAATTACCTTTTGTGATGATATCAAAATCAGGAGGAGCCAGAATGATGGAAGCTGCTTATTCTTTAATGCAATTAGCCAAAACATCTGTAAAACTAGCTCAATTATCTGAAGCGAAATTACCTTACATTTCTTTGTGTACCGACCCAACTACTGGAGGAACAACTGCTTCTTACGCTATGTTAGGAGACATCAACATCGCTGAACCTGGTGCCTTAATTGGATTTGCCGGACCACGTGTTGTAAAAGATACTACAGGTAAAGATTTACCGGAAGGTTTCCAAACTGCAGAATTCCTTTTAGAACACGGTTTCTTAGACTTTATCACGCCTAGAAAAGAATTAAAAGACAAGATCAACTTGTATATTGATTTGATTCAAAACAACGAAATTAGATAATTTTCGAATTTCTATAAATACAAAATCCCATTTGCTAAAATAATTGCAGATGGGATTTTTTATATTCAAAACAAATCAAAGATTAATTCCCAAATAAAGATTCTGCTTTCTGAAATCTAATCCCGAAGCTATCGGGACTGCAATCTAAAATCACATCCCCGTTCTAATTGCCTCTACAGGATCTAGTCTTGAAGCCGAAATAGCTGGTAAAATACCGGAAATCAACCCTATAATTCCGGCTAATCCGGTTCCTAAAAGTATATTACCCAAGCTTAAAACAAATTCAAAATCCAAAGCTTTGGTTAAACCAAAGGCAATTCCCCAAACCAACAATAAACCGATTGCCCCACCGATAACCGACAAAATAATCGCTTCGAATAAAAACTGAAACAGGATGAATCTATTTTTAGCACCTAATGATTTTTGGATTCCAATTAAATGTGTGCGTTCTTTTACCGAAACAAACATAATATTTGCAATTCCGAAACCACCTACCAAAAGAGAAAAACCACTTATCACCCAACCTCCCAACTTCATACTGCCAATGATCCCATCTATCAAATCAGTAAATCCAGAAAAAACATTAATGAAAAAATTGTCAATTTCTCCAGCTTTAACTCCTCTATAAGCACGGAGTTTTTGCGAAATCTCAGCCTTATACTCCTCCATATCCACCCCATCAACCGGCTTGAAAATAATCACATTGGTGAGTGAAGTATTATTGTCTCCAAACTTTTGTCGGACAAAATTAACCGGAATAAATACCGCCGAATCATTACTATTACCAAAAAGTCCCGCTCCTTTTTTAGCGAGAACCCCAATAACAGTAAAGCGCTGCCCATAAAGCCTCACATCTTTTCCTATTGGATCAGCATCTTCAAATAAATTAGTCGCAATATCATTTCCCAGCACAATAACCTTAGTTGCTGAATTAGCCTCCGATTCAGTATAAAATCGTCCTTTTTCAAATTCAAGTCCCTGAATATCTATAAATTCATGAGAAACCGGAACAATATTTACATCGCTCACAATCTTAGAATCGTATTTAATATTTTCCATCTTGGTGAAAATTTGATAACCCAATTCGGCAGTATTAGTCATTGCGCCTTTCAGATAAATATACTCATCATATTTCACATTTGGGAACTGTTCTCTTTTCCATTTTGGAATATCTGAAGGCCCAAAAGAGAATTTCATTAAATAAATAGTATTCTTGTCCAGACCACTCAAGTCACTGGCAATTCTTCTGTCTAATGAATCCACGGCAGCCAATACGGCTATAATAGAAAAGATTCCAATAGTCACCCCAAGCAAAGAAAGAAGCGTTCTTAACTTATTATTTCGCAGTGCATTTAGCGCAAAAGCAAAACTTTCTTTCAACAATCGAAGATATAGCAGCATAAAAACTATTTTTAACAAGGTAAAATTCTGTAAATATTATTCAAAAACCTAATACAAAAGACATTTAACATCATAAAACACAGCTATTTTGCTATGATTTTAAAAAAGCACAACTAAATGCAAATTATCTCTTTTCCAGATAGCTTAATTTTCACATTAAAAAACTATTTTTGCATTTTATAATTAAAACTATACATGAGCACATCTAAAACAATTCAATCTGCATTAATTTCGGTTTTTTCGAAAGAAGGTCTTGAGCCTATTGTTAAATTTTTACACAGTCAAAATGTTACTCTTTATTCAACAGGAGGAACAGAAGACTTTATAAAGAATTTAGGCATTCCTGTAGTACCAGTTGAAGAGGTTACTTCTTACCCATCAATCCTTGGAGGAAGAGTAAAAACATTACACCCTAAAGTTTTTGGAGGAATCCTAAACCGTCAGGACAATGAAAGTGATGTGCAACAAATGGAAGAATTCAACATTCCACAAATTGATTTAGTTATAGTTGACTTGTATCCATTCGAAAAAACAGTTGCTTCAGGAGCTAGTGAAGCTGATATCATTGAAAAAATTGACATCGGTGGAATTTCATTAATCCGTGCTGCTGCTAAAAATTTCAAAGACACTGTAATTGTGCCTTCAATGAATGAATACAGCTTGTTCTTAGACTTGATTACAAAACAAAACGGAGCAACAACTCTTGAAGACAGAAAATTATTAGCTACTAAAGCTTTCCACGTATCTTCTCATTACGATGGAGCTATTTTCAGCTATTTTAATACTGACGAAACTATCTATAAAGCAAGTATTGCTAATGGTCAGGTATTGCGTTACGGAGAAAACCCACACCAAAAAGGATTCTTCTTTGGAGATTTTGACGCCATGTTCCAAAAATTACACGGAAAAGAATTATCATACAACAACTTATTAGATGTAGATGCTGCAGTTAATTTGATTAACGAATTCAAAACTGACGGACCTACATTTGCCATATTAAAACACAACAATGCTTGCGGATTAGCTTCAAGAAAAACAATTAGCGAAGCTTACTTAGCAGCATTAGCTTGCGACCCTACATCAGCCTTTGGAGGAGTATTAATTTCGAATACTACAATTGATGTAGCAACAGCAGCAGAAATCAACAAATTATTCTGTGAGGTTGTAATTGCTCCGGCTTATGATGCTGAGGCTGTAACTATTTTACAAGAAAAGAAAAACAGAATTATTTTAGTTCAAAATGATGTTGAATTACCACAAAAACAAGTTCGTACTTGTCTTAACGGATTGTTAATTCAAGAAAGAAACAACATCACAGACAATAAAAAAGATTTAACTACCGTTACCATTACAAGTCCAACCGAACAGGAAATCGAAGATTTAATTTTTGCTTCTAAAATTTGTAAAAACACTAAATCTAACACAATTGTTTTCGCTAAAAACGGAACTTTAATCTCATCTGGAACAGGTCAAACTTCAAGAGTAGACGCTCTACAACAAGCTGTTGAAAAAGCAAAACATTTTGGATTTGATTTAACTGGAGCTTCTATGGCAAGTGATGCCTTCTTCCCTTTCCCAGACTGTGTAGCTCTTGCAAAAGAGGCTGGGATCACAGCGGTTATTCAACCAGGAGGTTCAATTAAAGACCAATTAAGCATTGACTATTGTAACGAAAATAATTTGGCAATGGTATTTACAGGAACGCGTCATTTCAAACATTAATTTGATTAACTTTGTACGCTCCTAATTTTTAACTTATAAACCCTTAAAAAACTTATGGGATTTTTTGATTTCATGACCGAGGATATTGCGATAGACCTTGGTACCGCAAACACACTAATCATTCACAATGACAAGGTAGTTATTGATAGCCCGTCAATCGTTGCCAGAAACCGAATAACGGGAAAAATCATTGCTGTTGGTAAAGAAGCCAACCTAATGCAAGGTAAAACGCATGAAAACATTAAGACGATAAGGCCTTTAAAAGACGGTGTAATTGCTGATTTTGATGCATCAGAGCAAATGATAAAAATGTTTATCAACAGTATCCCTGCATTGAAAAAAAGAATGTTTACTCCTGCTTTAAGAATGGTGGTTTGTATTCCTTCCGGAATTACCGAAGTTGAGATGAGAGCCGTAAAAGAATCTTGTGAGCGTGTAAACGGAAAAGAAGTTTACCTGATTCATGAGCCAATGGCAGCCGCAATCGGTATTGGAATAGACATCATGCAACCTAAAGGAAACATGATTGTTGACATCGGAGGTGGTACTACTGAAATTGCTGTAATTGCTTTAGGTGGGATTGTATGTGATAAATCAGTAAAAATTGCCGGTGACGTTTTCACTAATGATATCGTTTACTATATGCGTACGCAACATAACTTATTTGTTGGAGAAAGTACTGCTGAAAAAATAAAAATACAAATTGGTGCTGCCATTGAAGATTTAGAAACTCCTCCAGAAGATATGTCTGTACAAGGTCGAGATTTGTTAACTGGAAAACCAAAACAAGTGGATGTTTCTTATAGAGAAATTGCTAAAGCTTTAGACAAATCTATCCAAAGGATTGAAGATGCTGTAATGGAAACTTTGTCTCAAACCCCTCCTGAATTAGCTGCTGACATCTACAACACAGGGATTTACCTTGCGGGTGGAGGTTCTATGCTTAGAGGATTAGACAAACGTATTTCTCAAAAAACTGACTTACCTGTATACATTGCAGAAGATCCATTAAGAGCAGTAGTTAGAGGAACAGGAATGGCGTTGAAAAACATTGGAAAATTCAAAAGTATTTTAATAAAATAAAATTTCTAAAGTAATTTTATAGCTTAATAATTTATAAGATTAACATTGAAATACATTATTAGCATATCCTGAAATTAATAATCAAACAAGAGAATGCAGCAAATATTTAATTTTATATTCAAAAACAGTACTGGAATACTGTTTTTGCTGTTATTAAGCATATCGTTATCACTTACGATACAGTCTCATTCTTTTCATAAAAGCAGAATCATTAGTTCTGCAAATTTCTTAACAGGAGGTGTTTATGAAGAAATCAATAGCTTTACCGAATACTTAAATCTTAAAACAGAAAACGATGCTCTGGCACTTGAAAACGCCAGACTTAAAAGCATCCTTTTCAACACTAAAGATACCACAACTATAGAAAAACCACAGAACCTTAAAGGTGTTGCCCCGGATGACATTGTAGTATCAAAAGTGATTCACAACTCTTATAATACCCATGAAAACTTCCTGACTTTAAACTCCGGCGCAAACGACGGGGTTAAACCAGATATGGGAGTTATCAATAGTTTAGGTATTGTTGGTATTATTGACAGAACCTCTGCTAAATACTCAACTGTTGTAAGTATCTTAAATACTAAATCACAGATTAATGCCAAAATCAAAAAATCAAATCACTTTGGCTCATTAACCTGGAATGGCAAAAGCACTGGTTATGTTCAATTAGTTGATGTTCCCAGACTGGCTTCAGTTAGAAAAGGAGATACAATTGTAACCGGAGGACAATCGGTAATTTTCCCTGAAGGAATAAACATTGGAACAGTTGACAAAGTTTACAAGGAAGAGGAAACTAATTATTACGTTTTAAATATTAAACTATTTAATGATATGACTAATTTAGGTCATGTTTACATCATTAAAAGCAAAGACAGGGACGAAGTTAATAATTTAGAAAAAGAAATTAAAAAAGATGAGTAGCACTTTTTTCATCAATATTTTAAGGTTTATTTTATTATTAACCCTTCAAATAGTCATATTCAACAACATGACTTTTTTAGGTTTTATAATGCCATTACCTTATATTCTTTTTATCATTTTATACCCTGTAAACTCCAATAAACCAACTTTAATAATAAGTAGTTTTTTACTGGGTTTGATTATGGATTTATTTTCCAACTCTGGCGGAATCCATACCACAGCCTGTTTAATTTTAGCCTATTACAGACCTTATCTATTTAAATTTGCATTTGGTGTCAGTTACGAATACCAAACCATAAAACTAAACGAATCCATAACTCCCGAACGATTTTCATTTATACTTCTGGCAGTTGTAATACATCATTTTACGCTGTTCATATTAGAAGCTTTTCAAGTGACTTTCATTTTCGATATTCTAATCAGAACCTTACTGAGTACCATATTCACAATCATTAGTTGTATTATAATAATATATCTTATTAAGCCTAACAAACGATGAGAAAACTTCTGCTGCCTTCTATCATTATTGTTGCAGCATCCTTGCTACTAATTCGGATTTTTTATTTGCAGGTAATTAATGATACTTTCAAATTAAAATCAGAAAACAACGCTATTAAAATACAATACGAATATCCTGAAAGAGGCTATATCTACGATAGAAACGGGAAACTTTTAGTAGCTAACCAGGCTTCTTATGACATCATGGTCATTCCAAGGGATATAAAGAATTTAGACACCTTAGAATTTTGCCAGTTATTAGATATTACGAAAGAAGATTTTTTAAAAAAAATAGCCAAAGCTAAAATCTATAGTCCGCGACTGCCTTCAGTTTTCTTAGCGCAATTAAACAAAAGCGAATATGCCGCTTTTCAGGAAAAAATCAGAAAGTTTGAAGGTTTTTATGTCCAAAAACGTTCACTACGTGATTACGAAGTAGATTTTGGCGCTAATATCTTTGGTTCTATAGTTCAGGTAAATGACAAAATCATTGAAAAAAATCCATATTATAAAAGTGGCGATTTAATAGGAAAACAAGGAGTCGAAGAATACTACGAAGAAATTTTACGCGGAATAAAAGGAGTTAAATATTTCCAAAAAGACAAATACAACCGTGAAATAGGCTCTTATAAAAACGGTAAATACGATACCATTTCCGTACAGGGAGAAGACATCAATCTAACCATTGATGCCGAAATCCAACGCTATGGAGAACAATTGATGGTTAACAAAAGAGGAGGTATTGTAGCTATAGAACCAAAAACAGGAGAAATTCTAGCATTAGTTACTGCTCCGTCTTATGATCCGGGAATTTTGGTAGGCAGACAGCGTTCTAAAAACTATACGCTTTTGTATCACGATTCGATTGCAAAACCATTATACGACAGAGGTTTATTAGCCGAATACCCTCCAGGATCTCCATTTAAACTACTTACCGGATTAGTAGCCCTGCAAGAAGGTGCCATCGATGAGCAAACCACCGTTTTTTGTCACCATGGTTTCAGTTATGCCAGAGGACGATTTATGAGATGTCACTGTCATGGAGGTGCTTTGCAATTGCATCGCGGAATATACGAATCCTGTAATGCTTATTTTGGAACAGCTTATATGCGAACCATTAATAAGTATGTAAAACCTGCTTATGCAGTTGACGTTTGGAGCAGTCACGTTAAGAGTTTTGGTCTTGGCCAATTTATGGGCTATGACTTACCAACAGGAAGAAAAGGAAGCATTCCGACCTCAAAAACCTACAAACGTATTTATCCTAACGGAGGATGGAGAAGCACCGCCATTGTTTCGAATGCTATTGGACAAGGGGAAGTTTTGGCAACTCCAATTCAACTTGCTAATATGATGGCCACCATTGCTAACAAAGGTTATTATTACACTCCTCATATTATTAAGAAAATAAAAGGAGAACAAATTGATCCAAAATTCAAAGTTAAACACAAAGCAACTATTGATAAAAAATATTTCGACCCTATAATAAGCGGATTATTCGATGTATACAACTTAGGAACCGCAAGAGGACTTAGAGTTGATGGAATTGATATTTGTGGAAAAACAGGAACGGCTGAAAACTTTGCAAGAATCGGAGGTAAAAAAGTACAACTAGAAGATCACTCTATCTTTGTGGCATTTGCACCAAAAGACAATCCGAAAATTGCCATTGCAGTTCTTGTTGAAAACGGAGGATTTGGAGCTTCGATAGCGGGTCCAATAGCGAGTTTGATGATTGAGAAATATTTGAGAAAAAAAATCACCAGAACTGATTTAGAAAAAAGAATTCTTGAAAAAAGCTTAAGGGACGAATATGCTAAATTAGGCGGAATGAAAGAAGCTAGCACTATTGAAACCACACCAAAAGATTCGATACGCAAATACAACGAAGTTAAAACAAATTCGGCAATAGATACTACTAAGAAAAAAACTAATTAAGAGATTCATTTACTGATGAAAAATCAAAGTGTAAAAAAAAATATTGACTGGATATGTGTTATTATTTATAGCACCTTGGTGATTTTAGGATGGTTGAATATCTATTCTTCGTCTCTATCATCTCTTGAAGACACTTTTCAAAAGCAATTAATATTTATTGCATTAACAATTCCTTTGATTTTCGTAATCGTATCTGTCGATGCTAAATTTTATGAAAAATATGCCAGTGTTATTTATATCATAGGTTTACTATCACTTGCAGGTTTATTTGTTTTTGGTAAAACAATTAAAGGACAAACTAACTGGTATTCATTTGGATCCTTTGGTTTACAGCCATCTGAATTTGTAAAAACAGCAACAGCATTGGCAATTGCCAAATATTTAAGTGATAGCCAGATCAATTTAAAAGACACCAACAAGCAAATGCAGGTTCTTGCTATCTTAGGCTTACCTATATTGCTGATAATTCCTCATGACCCCGGGAGTGCATTAATCTATACCATTTTCCTAATTGTTTTGTATCGCGAAGGTTTACCGGCCTGGTACATCTGGACCGGATTTATAGCTATCACCTTATTTGTATTCACCTTAATATTCGAACCACAATATGTTATATTAATGGCTTTAATAGGCATACTTCTTGTTTATTGGAGGTCAAGATTAGCCGATAGAAACATTATAGCTAGCAGTATTATATTTGTACTTATTTCAGGTTTCGTCTTGTCAGTAAACTATGTTTTCGAAAATGTTTTTAAACAACACCACAGGGATCGTTTTAACATCTTACTTGGTAAAACCGTCGATTTAAAAGGTATTGGTTATAACACCAATCAATCTGAAATTGCCATTGGATCAGGTGGGTTATTTGGGAAAGGCTTTCTCGAAGGAACACAAACTAAGGGAGGTTTTGTCCCTGAACAGCACACCGATTATATCTTTACCACTGTAGGTGAAGAATGGGGCTTTATAGGTTCATTAGTTGTAATTGGGTTATTTGTAACCTTATTTCTAAGAATTATTTTTTTAGCAGAGAGACAAAAAACAAAATTCAGTAGAGTATACGGTTATTGTACCGCCGGAATTTTATTCATCCACTTCTTTGTAAATATCGCTATGGTAATTGGAATTTTCCCGACTATTGGTGTACCGTTGCCTTTCTTTTCGTATGGTGGTTCCGGTCTGTGGGGATTTACAATTTTACTTTTTATATTCCTTAAAATGGACGCTAATAAGGTAAACGAATGGTAATTATTTCTTGGCTAACAAATCTATTTTGAAAGCCAGGAATTCAAATTCACATTCTTCTCTAAGCTATTTTCTAATCGATCTTCCAGCCTAGGAAAAAAATCAATTCCAGTAATCGATTCTAATTTATCAACGGAAACTACATATTCAAAAATGGCTTTGCTACTTTTTTCATTGGGCACCAAGAAAGCAATCATCTTGTAATTCCCATTTGAGTTGCTAAGCAAGACTTTATAAAAGTATTTCGGAACAAGAACATCTTCTTTACCAATTGATTCCAAATTGCCTTTTAAAACACCACCTGTAACCACGAACAGACCATCATACTTAACAGCCCAAAAGCGAGTTTTTTGTTCTAATCTGTTCCAAATACCGCCGTTAAAATCACGATTTTGCGGACTTATATTTGAAGTAAAAAAAGTATCGTTATAAGCGTTTATATTAAATTCCATATCGGCAGCCGGACATAAATGCCCTTTATCATAACCTGATTTTTTATAGTTTCTCCAATCGGCTGATTGAGTTGTCACCTTTGGATCTTCAATAAAAAAAGGACGTTTAAAATCGCTCCTTTTGATATAATCCTTCTTTAACTCATAAGCCACCCACTCTGCCTGTTCTGCTTTTTCGTTATATGATAAAGTATAATATCGATGCTTTACAATTTGCGAAGTAGTCGATGTAGGCAAATAGAAATTCAAATCTTTATTAGTTTTATTCGAATCAGAATTTTGCACTTCTACATTTGTCGAACTCAAAAAAACAACTCCTAAAACAATTGTACTCAAAAAAATTCTACTATTCATTGGATTAATTTTAATAAAAAACGCTCTGAAAATTAAATTAATTCCCAGAGCGGTTTTCCTTTATCGCTAAAAGTTTTCTAAAATGTTTTAGCCAACTTTTCTTTTTTTAATTTACTTACCGGAAGTGCAGTATTCTTCAAATTCACTTTAGTTTGCAAATCATCCAAAACATTCAACGCCTCTTCCACATAAATATCTTTAGACAAACTTTCGTGCCAACGATCTCTCTTTTCTTTCAAAACATTGTCCTTAGTTATTTGCTCCATTTCATAAGGCAAGGAAGTAAACTTCAATTCATTTTTATAATCAAAAATAGGTTTGAATTTTTTAGCTTTCTCTTCAATCGCAGTTTGAGCTTTTCTAAACTTATCAATGTTTAAACTATATTCATTTTCCTCGCTTCTGGTATCAATCCATTTTGCATTTTCCTCAATCAATTTAAACTGTGGATTAGCAGCAATACGTTCTTTACTTTGTAAAATAGCTTTAGCAAAATTGGCGTTATTTTTCCAAACTGTATAATCAGCAGGATCTATTTTATCCCAAGGCATAGCATTTTCTACATCGCGTTCTCCCATTTTCAAATAAGAATAACGATCCGGCATCACCACATCACTGCTCACACCTTCTAATTGTGTAGAACCACCATTGATTCTATAAAATTTTTGAGTAGTTGTTTTAAGCGCTCCTAAATCGCCTAATTCATTGCTACGTACAAACTGATTCAAATCGATTACATTTTGAACTGTTCCTTTTCCATAGGTCTGTTTGCTACCAATAATAACTCCACGTTTATAGTCTTGAATTGCCGCTGCTAAAATCTCTGAAGCAGAAGCAGAAAAACTGTTTACCATAATTACTAAAGGCCCGTCCCACTCTATTTTTTTGTCCTTATCATACAAAACTTCTTTCTTTCTTCCAGCTGATTTAATCTGAACAATTGGCCCTTGCTCAATAAACAATCCCGCAATATCCACAACTGTAGACAAAGATCCACCACCATCATCACGAACGTCTAAAACAATTCCATCTACCTTAGCCTGTTTTAATCTCTCTACTTCTAAAGCAATATCTTTACCTGCGTCTCTACCGTCTTTGTTTTCAAAGTTGATATAAAATTTAGGCAAATAAATGATTCCGTATTTCAATCCGTTTTTATTAACGATACTTGATTTAGCATAAGTTTCTTCAATTTCAACAATATCTCTGATAATTGAAATTACTTTAATTGTCCCATCAACTTTTTTAATAGTTAAACGTACTTCAGTACCTTTTGGACCTTTGATTTTCTTCACTACATCATCAAGACGCATTCCTACAACATCAACTGGCTCAGCATTTCCCTGGGCTACTTTCATAACCAAATCCCCAGCTTCTAATTGTTTTCCTCTCCAGGCTGGTCCTCCCGAAATCAATTCAGAAATTTCAGTATACTCGTTTTTCTTTTGCAAACGGGCACCAATACCTTCCAATGTTCCGCTAATACTTACATCAAAACGCTCTTTTTCTTCTGGCGCAAAATAATTAGTATGAGGATCAAAACGAGCTGTAATAGAATTAATATAAACCGAAAACCAATCATTACGATCTAAATCTTTCATAAACCCAAAATATTCATCCAAAGATTTAGAAGTACTTTCACGCGTACTTTTTTCTAATTCTTCAAACGATTTTGGCTTACTATCCTCCTTAGAAACTTCTTTTTTAGTTGTTTCCACTGCATTGTCTTCAACTTCTTCTAAAGGGTTTAACGGAATTGAAGTCGCATCATTAGAAACTTTCCCTTTGTTTTCCTGCATTTTTAAACGATCCGTCAATGAAGAAAGAGTTGTCAATTTTAATTGTTTTCTCCAACGTTCTTTTAATTCGGCATTAGTTTTAGCATAAGGTGCTTTTTCATAATCCGTATTAAAACTTTCATCTACAGTATAATCAAAAGGAGTTTTTAAAATCTCTTTATACAAGCCTTGACTTTCCTTCATTCTTTGCATCAAACGCTCATAAGTCAAATTAAAAAAGGTCAAATCTTTATTAATTAACTCATCGTCTAACTCTAATTCATACTTCGAAAACTCATCAATATCCGATTGTAAAAAGAAACGCTTTGATGGATCTAAGGCCTGAATGTAATCTTTGTAAATTCCCTTAGAAAGATTATCATCAATAGTGGCAGGATTATAATGTCCTTTTTCAAGTACAAAAGTCAATAATTCTAAAAGTAATTTATCTTTATCAGGATCAGCCTCAGAAGCCGACTTTAATTTAAATGCAAACAGTGTTACCGATAAAAAAACAACGGCAAGAAGTATTTTATAATTTCTCTTCATAAGACTAATAATAGTATTCATCCAAAATTTTTAAACTAAGTTACGGGAAAAACCAAGTCAACAATGACAAGCCCTGCATAATTTTTTGTTAAAGATATAAAATTGTTTTTTTCTTAATCACAATAATCATGCAACTAAATAAAATTTGTTTACTTTGTTTAAAAAAAGTAGTATTTCATCTATTTATAAATTCGAAAAATCCTTTTTTCTCATAATAAACTCGCCATGAATAAAACCAAACCCTTAATACTGATTACTAATGACGATGGCGTAGCTGCTCCAGGAATCAAGGCCTTAATTGAAGTTATGGCTCAAATTGGAGAAATTGTGGTTGTCGCCCCAGACAAACCACAAAGCGGAATGGGACATGCAATTACCACTAATGAGACCTTGTATCTCAACAAAATTTCGACAGAAAACGACACAATTACCATTTACAGCTGTTCAGGAACTCCTGCTGATTGTGTAAAAATAGCCACTAACGAAGTCCTGAAAAGGAAACCTGATTTATGTGTTTCGGGTATCAATCATGGTTCTAATTCTTCGATAAACGTTATTTATTCGGGAACAATGAGTGCCGCAATTGAAGCTGGAATTGAAGGAATTCCAGCTATTGGTTTTTCGCTTCTAGACTTTGACTGGAATGCCAATTTTGAAGAAATCAAACCTTTCATTCGAAAAATAGTTTTAGAAGCATTAAAAAACAAACTTCCGCAAGATGTAGTTTTGAATGTTAATTTTCCAAAATTAGAACAAGAGCAAATCAAAGGAATTAAAATTTGTCGTCAGGCCAAAGCACTTTGGATGGAAAAATTCCACAAGAGAAAAACACCACAGGGACGTGATTATTACTGGTTGTCGGGCGAATTTGTAAACCAGGACCAGGGCGAAGACACCGATGAATGGGCATTGAAAAACGGATACATTTCTATTGTTCCGGTACAATTTGACTTAACAGCATATCATGCCACAAAACAACTCAACACCTGGAACTGGAACGAATAAATTAAAATTAGCTTTATTTGATTCCTCAATATGGAATGGTTAATTTTGGTTGGCATAAAAAAAGAAACTGTATAAAATGAAATACTACATTATAGCCGGAGAGGCATCAGGTGACTTACATGGTTCTAATTTAATGAAATCACTTTTGAAAGAAGATCCCAATGCCGAAATCCGTTTTTGGGGTGGTGATTTAATGCAGGCTGTAGGCGGTACTTTGGTCAAACATTACCGCGATTTGGCTTTCATGGGTTTCGTAGAAGTGCTGTTTAACCTGAAAACAATCTTAGGAAATATTAAAATTTGCAAAGAAGATATTGGCAAATTTCAGCCCGATGTAATTATTTTTATTGATTATCCCGGTTTTAATATGCGCATTGCCAAATGGGCTAAAGAAATTGGAATTAAAACCCATTATTATATTTCACCACAAATTTGGGCCTGGAAAGAAAACCGAATCAAAGCCATTAAAAGAGATGTGGACAAAATGTATGTGATTTTGCCTTTCGAAAAAAAATTCTACGAAGACAAACATCATTATCCAGTGGAATTTGTGGGACATCCATTGATTGATGCCATTCAAAATCTAAAACCAATTGAAGCAGTAACTTTTAGAGCCGAAAATAATTTAGACGAGAAACCTATTATTGCCTTACTTCCGGGAAGTAGAAAACAGGAAATTACTAAAATGCTTTCGGTAATGCTGAGCGTAGTTGATGATTTCCCTGATTATCAATTTGTCATTGCTGGCGCTCCCAGTCAGGAATTTGCTTTTTACGAGACTTTCATCACCAATAAAAACATTAAATTCATCTCCAATAAAACCTACGATTTATTAAAAATTGCTCACGCAGCCTTAGTCACTTCTGGAACAGCTACTTTAGAAACGGCTCTTTTTAAAATTCCTGAAGTGGTATGCTATAAAGGGAGTTCGATTTCGTACCAAATTGCAAAACGCATTATTACCTTAAAATACATCTCATTAGTCAATCTAATTATGGATGAAGAAGTGGTTACGGAACTAATTCAAGATAACTGCAATACTAAAACCATAAAAAAGGAGTTAAATAAAATACTGGATCCCGAATACCGCAAAAATCTTTTGGCTAAATACGACGCTTTAGAACAAAAATTAGGCGGAGCTGGAGCCAGCGAAAAAACAGCTCAATTAATTATTGCCAATTTGAATGCGTAGAACAGCCCTTTTAAAACATTTTCTATTCTTAGTCCTAATAACATTATTTTTTGTTTCCTGTAAATCTACAGCGGTATCAACCAACGGAAGCAATAAACTTGCCGAACAAATAATTGAATCGGCATCTAAAAACCTTGGCGCACCTTATAAGTATGCAGGAACCACTAAATCGGGATTTGATTGTTCGGGCTTAGTTTTTACAATCTTCAATCAATTTGATATTAAATTACCCCGAAGCTCTGCAGAACAAGCCAAAGTGGGAATTGATTTAGGCAAAAACATTTCGAAAGCTCATAAAGGCGATTTAATTTTTTTTAAAACCAATAATCGAAGCCAAATCAATCATGTGGGAATTGTAGTTGAAACCAAAGATGATGAACTGCAATTCATCCATTCTTCTACTTCTAAAGGCGTTATAATATCCTCAACTAAAGAGGCTTATTACGAAAAAACCTTTAGTCAACTCAACAGAATTTTACCCTAAAAAAATACTTTGTTGCCGAAAATTCGTACTTTAGAATAATGAAAGTACTCGAATTTCCTTTGGCAAAAATCACATTAGCTTTCCTGCTGGGAATCCTAATTGCTTTCTATATCCATCCCAATCCGAAATTAGTTTTCGGGCTTCTTTTTATTTCCTTAGCATTATTAGCTGTTTTATTTTTTGGGTCAAAAACTAATCAGAATACTAAATTTTGTTTTTCCACACTCAGCTATTTTGCTTCCTTTTTAATCGGGATGAGTAGCTTGATTATCCAAACCGATTCTTTTCAAAAAAATAATTACAGTAATTTCAACGCTGCTTTTGAAAAAGAACACAACATCACGCTAATTCTTAGGGAAAAATTAAAAAACAGCATGTACAATGAACGCTACATTGCCTTAGTACAAACTATAGACAACAAAAACTACAGCGGAAGAATTCTATTAAATATCCCAAAAAACACAACTTCCAAGTCCTTTGGAATTGGAACAATGGTAAGCATTAAAGGGAATTTACAGAAAAACAAAAGGCCTGACAATCCTAATCAATTTGACTACAGCAGCTATCTCAACAGCAAACAAATTTATGCACAGCTATATGCCAATTCAGAAAACATAAAAATAAGTCCTGAACCTCAAAAAGACATTTGGTTTTACATTGCCAAAATCAATTCCCGGATTATCCATAATTTAGAAAAATCGCATTTTAACAACTCGGCTTTAGCAGTTGCAACAGCCTTAATTTTAGGACAACGGCAGGATATTTCTCCCGAAATAATACAAGACTATCAATATGCTGGAGCCGTACATATTTTATCAGTTTCGGGTTTGCATGTAGGTTTTATTTTTCTGTTCTTAAACTTCATACTAAAACCGATTCCAAATACCCGAAAAGGTTCATTTATAAAACTAACAATCCTGCTAACAAGCTTATTCTTTTTTGCATTACTAGCCGGACTGTCTCCTTCTATTGTTCGTTCAGTTGTGATGTTTTCCTTTGTTGCCATAGGATTGCACCTTCGAAGAAGCGTCAATATTTACCACACCTTATTAGTTTCAATACTATTGATTTTACTTTTTCAAGCCTATTTTCTATTTGATGTCGGTTTCCAACTCAGCTATCTTGCCGTATTTTTCATTGTTTGGTTCCAACCCATTCTGGCTTCTTATTGGAAACCAAAAAACAAAATATTGAAATACTGCTGGGACATTCTGACAGTTTCATTTGCGGCTCAAATAGGCACTTTGCCATTAAGTCTGTATTACTTTCATCAATTTCCCGGATTGTTTTTCATTACTAATCTAGCGGTCATTCCACTACTCAGCATAATCATGTTTTTAGGCGTTGTTGTTATGTCATTTGCCGCAATGGGATTTACAGCTTTTTGGTTGACAAAACCTTTAGAATGGAGCATTCTATTGTTAAACAAAATCATCAATACCATTGCCTCTTTCGAACAATTTATCATCAAAGACATTCCATTTAACTTTGTCCTGCTTAGTTTTTCTTATGTTCTGATTATTTCAACCATTATTTGGCTAAAAAAACCTCATTTCAACAAACTTGTTTTTGTTCTAATATCAATCATCACACTGCAATTGGCCTTTTTGTTTAACCAATGGCATATTCAAAATCAAGAAGAATGGATTGTTTTTAATTCGAAAAGAAAGACACTAATCGTTCAACGTCACGGCAATGAAGTTTGTCTTTACGCTAATGATAGTGCTTCCGCAAAAAACAAAATGCTGAATTCCTATTTAGTTGGTAATTTCAGCCACATACAAAAACAGGAATCGTTAAGTCACACGGCTTATTTTAAGGGAAATAAAATTCTGATTTTGGACAGCATTGGTATTTTTCCAAAAAATGCAAATCCAGATATTGTATTACTTACTCAAACACCAAAAATCAATCTGGAGCGAATGCTATTATCCTTAAAACCAAAATTAGTTATTGCAGATGGTTCTAATTACAAATACATTTTAAAACAATGGAAGCTGAGTTGTGAAAAACAGAAAATCCCTTTTCACGCTACTGCCGAAAAGGGATTCTATAAATTAAACTAAATTGTTTCTAATTTTATTTTTGATTTAAAATTCCATTAGCCACTTCTAACCAGGCCACTGGACCACCAGGAACGTATCCTGTTTTCCCTAAGCCTCCAAAAGCTGGTTTCCCATCTTTAATTTGAGCAGTCGCAAACCAAACTGTTGGATAACCTTGAACCCCAAAAGCATTTTGCAATTCGTAATTTTGTTGTTTAATTGCCGGAGTTTGCGGCACAGCTCTAGGATAATCTAATTCCACTAATATCACTTTCTCTTTTGCCCACTTCCTGAATTCTGGTGTCGTTAAGACTTCTTTTTGCAAACGAATACACCATCCACACCAGTCACTTCCTGTAAAAAACAACAACAAAGGTTTATGTTCTTTGCTCCCAATAGCCATCGCTTCTTTAACATCCGTATGCCATTTTAGTTCTTGAGCTTGCGTTGAAACAAGACCGATAAAGAAAACAAGGATTAAATATATTTTTCCCATTTGATTTTATTTTTCTGTAATTAACAACAAATATAATACCTAAATTCTATTTCACACCGTGCATTAACTTTTTCATAAGAGGATTCAATGCTATAACTAACAGCCCTGCAACTGTGGGCACTACTGTAAAAATTAAAAAGAAAGTAGATAATGAATAAGTATTGGTAATATTCTCGATTTGTCCTCCCAAAACTGCTGCCAATTTACTACCTATTGCAATGGCCAAATACCACATACCAAACATGAAAGCAACCATTCGAGCCGGTACCAATTTAGAGACGTAAGAAAGTCCTACAGGAGACAAAAACAATTCCCCTATTGTATGGAACAAATAAGCCAGCACCAACCAAATCATCGAAACTTTCACACCTGTACTTATCTCATAAGAACCATAAGCTAATAAACCAAAACCAATAGCCATAATAATTAATCCTAAACCATATTTGGCCGCAGCAGGCGGATTGTACTTACTTTCCCAAATTTTAGAAACATTCGATGCTAAGGCAATAATAAAAAAGGAATTCAAAATAGAAAACCAACTCGGATCAATTTCAGAGGCTTCTTTACTAAACTCGTTATTCAGCATCCATATTGAAATACCCCAAACCATAAAAAAAGTAATGGCTAATACAATATTAGATACTGTTATCTTTTTCCAAGTTTCTTTAGCCAATAAAAACAAAACCCACGATATGATTATTAATGGAACTACGGTTAATAAAGTATTAATAGAATTAAAAACAGTTAAAGAAGTTCCCTTTAAAGTTCTATCCACATTGTCTCTGGCAAAAATAACCAGTGAAGAAGCTGCTTGCTCAAAAGACATCCAGAAAAAAATAGTAAAAAATGCAAATACAATTACAGCAATCATTCTATCACGTACTATTTTTGTATAACGCAACAACCTTGAAATTACCAAATATAAGAACAAAGCTAAACCAATAAGTACCACAAAAATAGAACCATCAAGTTCGCCAACTTGAAAAGGAAATAAATTAATATGACCAATTTTTGAAAGCGGATCATTAAAAGCATACAACAAACCAATTGTTGTTGAAACAACTATTAAAACATAATCTACAATTACAAAAGGATTAGGTGTATCTTCAGCATCATTAGAAAGTCTTGATTTTGCAATGGCTGCCTCTCTTTTTTCTTTTGAAGGAACATTTCCAACATCACCAAATAATGGTTTAGCCATCCAAAACTGTAACGTCCCTAATAGCATAAAAACACCTGCTAAACCAAATCCCCAGCGCCATCCTAAATGAGCAGCTAAATAACCGCAAAGCATCATCCCGAAAAAAGCTCCTGCATTAACTCCCATATAAAAAATGGTATAAGCACTGTCTTTTCTTTCTGGGAATCCTTTATATATTTCGGATAATATTGAAGTCATATTGGGTTTAAAAAAACCAGTTCCAATTACCAATAAACTCAACCCAACATACAACATAAAAGGTGTATCCAAAAACATAGCAACATGCCCTAAAGTCATAATAATAGAGCCTACTACCACTGCCCTATTGTACCCAATATATCTATCGGCTATAATCCCTCCATATATAGGTGTGATATACAATAACAAAGCATAGGTCCCATATAAAGACCCCGCTTTTTCAGCATCCCAACCCCATCCCGGATTTATCCCTGTAATTGGAGCAGTTAAAAATAAAATCAACAACACTCTCATTCCGTAAAACGAAAAACGCTCCCACATTTCAGTAAAAAAAAGAACAAATAAACCCGCCGGATGTCCTAAAACGGAGCTTTTAAAAAAATTATCTTGAGTATCCTGATTCATAAATGAGATGTTAGTGGGTTGGTATTTCTAATGGTATTTTTTGGGGAATTAAAAATTCTAATCCAAATATACTTCTAAAATTCAAACTTCTTAATTTGATTTATAGATTTTCCTTTATAAAATTAGTCATCTTATTAAACAATTGAATTCGGGTCATTCCACCATAAATCCCATGATTGCAATCGGGATAAATTTGGGAATCAAATTGTTTATTCGCTTTAATTAAGGCATTCATCATTTCCATCGAATTTTGAACATGCACATTATCATCGGCACTTCCATGAATTAAAAGGTACTTTCCTTTTAGCTTAGCAGCAAAATTAATTGGCGAATTATCATCATAACCACTGGCATTTTCCTGCGGTGTATGCATGTATCTTTCGGTATAAACCGAATCATAAAATCTCCAATTGGTAACGGGAGCCACGGCAATAGCCATTTTAAAAATATCATTTCCTT
Source organism: Flavobacterium sufflavum (assembly GCF_004016525.1). GTDB lineage: Bacteria > Bacteroidota > Bacteroidia > Flavobacteriales > Flavobacteriaceae > Flavobacterium > Flavobacterium sufflavum. The sequence goes on along the minus strand of NZ_SACJ01000011.1, from coordinate 36,080 downwards.
TTAAAAGACAATTGGAAGCCATAAATCCGCCGTAAGACCAACCAAAGATCCCGATTCTGGATTTGTCGACATAAGGATAATTCCCAATAACTTTTGCAGCATCAATCTGATCTTCCACTTCGTATTTTCCTAGTTGCAATTGCGTTACTTTCTTAAATGCAGCACCTTTAAAACCGGTTCCTCTACCATCAACACAGGCCACAATATAACCTTGTTGTGAAAGCATTAAACACCAATAATCATCTATCGAATTCCATTGATTAGCCACTTGTTGCGAAGCCGGCCCTGAATATTGTGTCATAAAGACCGGATATTTTTTAGAAGCATCAAAATTTTTCGGTTTTATTATCCAGGCATTCAATTCGTTTCCTTTCTCGGTTTTTAAAACAAAAAACTCTTTTGTTGGCAAATTATATTCTTTTAATCGGTTTGCTAAAGCGGCATTATTCTCAATCACTTTCAATTCTTTCCCCGACTTCACTTCATTCAAAGTATAAGTTGTAGGCTGAATCACGCTGGAAAAAGTGCGGATATAATAATCGAAATTAGGACTAAAAGTTGCTTCATTAGTTCCTAATTCATTAGACAAAGCCACTTTATTAGTTCCTTTCAATCCTATTTTATAAACTCCTCTGTTGATCGAACCATTTTCGGTAGACTGATAAAAAACTGTATTTGTTTTCTCATCCAATCCATAAAATTTGGTCACTTCCCAGTTCCCTTTGGTCACCTGATTCTTTAATTTTCCTGTCTTATCATAATAGTAAATATGATTAAAACCATCTTTTTCGCTGGTCCAAATAAAACTATTGTCTTTTAGAAAAGTAAGATTATCGGTAACATCAATGTAAGCCTTGTCTTTTTCATTCAAAACCACATTTTTAGCTGCCGAATTCCCATCAATAAAAAGCAGGTCTAAATTATCCTGATGACGATTTAAAACCTGAGCCGACAACACATTGGCATCATTAGTCCATTGTATTCTGGCAATATAAAAATCAGTATAATTGCTCAAATTCACCGTCTTAGAATCTTTAGACGCAACATCATAAATATGTAAAGACACCTCCGAATTTTTCTCACCAGCTTTTGGGTATTTAAAAGTTTCCACCGCAGGATATAACTGCTGATTGAAAACAGTCATAGAAAATTCAGGCACTTCCAACTCGTCAAATCGAATGAAAGCTATTTTTTTACTGTCTTTTGACCAATCAAAAGCGCGAACAAAAGAAAATTCCTCTTCATAAACCCAATCACAAATTCCGTTGATAATGGCATTTTTCTTTCCATCAGTCGTAATCTGCGTTGTTGTTTTTGATTCTATATCATAAACATATAAATTATTCTCTCTGGCAAAAGCAATCTTCTTCCCATCAGGAGAAAAAGTAGGTTCCTGAATTTGGAAATCGAATAATGGTACCAATTCTTTCTTCGAAATATCATACAAATAATAATCAGCAGTAAATGAATGACGATAGATTTGACTGGAGTTACAAGCCAGTAACAACATTTTCTCACTCGAATCGAAAGTATAACTATCAATCGCCGGCATGCCTTTATGGTCTTTAGTATCGATAATGGTGGCTGTTTTTTGCAAAGTCTCAAAATCAAACAAATCAATCTGTGTGGACTGTGCCGCCTGATTGTAATTCAAAACCGTGTATTGATTCGATTTTTTTAACGAATGCAACTCATCCATATCCTGAGTTCGGAACATTCCCCGATAGATCGATTCGACAGAAATTTTTTGTTGTCCAAAAACACTAAGAGTCAACAAAAACAAAACGAAGGGTAGCAACTTATGCTTCATAAATTTGGAGGTATAAATAAAAGTATCCCAATTTTAATAAAAAAATCACAATTATCTCACATTTAATTGATTTAAATGTGTTTCACAAAATAACAACAATCCCATTTATTGACACTAAATTAATGGCAAATAAAAAGCTGAAAACGTATCTTTGCGCCACATTATACTATAATCCATTGAAAATGAACAAAGCCGTAGCAGGATTCTCTAAATTATCAAAAGAAGAAAAAATAAACTGGATAGCCTCAGCCTATTTTTCAAATCCGGAAAATGCCATCCAATTATTAAAAAAATACTGGAATAGCGACGAAAAACTCCAAAAACTACACGATGAATTTATAGAAAACACCATCAGTAATTTCTACATTCCACTTGGTGTTGCGCCAAATTTCCTTATCAACGGGAAATACCACACTATTCCAATGGCTATCGAAGAAAGCTCTGTGGTGGCAGCTGCTTCTAAATCGGCTAAATTCTGGGCAAGCAGAGGCGGTTTTAAAACTACAGTTATCAATACCGAAAAAATAGGTCAGGTACATTTTATCTTCAAAGGAGATGTTTCTAAACTGGAATTATTTTTTGTACAAACCAAAGCTAAGTTTTTCTCGGAAACAGAAAATCTTACCAAAAACATGCAACTACGCGGCGGTGGAATTCTGGACATTACACTGGAAGACAAAACGATATTGTTGCCTAATTATTTCCAACTTCATGCTACTTTTGAGACTAAAGACAGCATGGGAGCTAATTTTATCAACTCCTGTTTAGAGCAATTTGCCAATATATTAAAATCAGAAGCACAGGCTTACGAAATCTTTACCGAAGAAGAAAAAAACATCGAAGTGGTGATGAGTATTCTTTCGAACTATGTTCCTAATTGCGTTGTGCGAGCCGAAGTTTCTTGTCCTCTAGAAGAACTGGCCGAAAAACACATCCCAAATCCGGAAGCATTTGCCGAGCGTTTTGTTCGAGCGGTACAAATTGCCGAAGTAGAACCCTTTCGTGCCGTAACCCACAACAAAGGAATCATGAACGGTATTGACGCCGTAATCTTAGCTACAGGAAATGACTTTAGAGCCGTAGAAGCCGGAGTTCATGCTTATGCTGCCAAAGCCGGTCAATACAGTAGTTTGTCTCATGCTAAAATAGAAAACGGTATTTTCAGCTTTTGGCTCGAAGTTCCTTTAGCCTTAGGGACTGTTGGCGGATTAACGAGTTTACATCCTTTGGTTAAACTTTCATTGGAAATGCTCGAAAACCCATCAGCCAGTGAATTAATGGAAATTGTTGTCGTTGCGGGATTAGCACAAAATTTTGCTGCTTTACGTTCATTGACTACAACAGGAATTCAGGACGGACACATGAAAATGCACCTGAACAATATCCTGAATCAATTTGAAGCTACAACTGAAGAACGTCATTTGATACAAAAACACTTTAAAAATCATGTGGTATCACATAGTGGAGTTGTAAACTTTATTGAAAACTTAAGGCAAAAAATATAGTAGAACGAATTCTAATTCAATTCGAAAATGGATACAAAAAAAACATTTTACAGCAACGGAAAATTACTAATTACCGCTGAATATTTGGTATTAGACGGAGCTAAAGCATTTGCATTGCCTACTAAATTTGGTCAAAATCTAATTATTGAAGAAGGCGACTATCAGGAAATAAAATGGACCAGTTATGATGCCGATGGAAGTATCTGGTTTGAAGAGGAAATTCTTTTTTCGGAAATAAAAGAGCCTAAAAATCACGAAGTTGAATCTATAAAAAACACTTTAATACAGATTCTAAACGAAGCTTACTTTTTAAATCCTGTCTTCCTAAATCAGGAAAAAGGATATAAAATAAGTACCGAGTTAAGCTTTCCAAAAAAATGGGGATTAGGCACTTCTTCAACACTTATCAATAATATCGCCCAATGGTTAGACATTAATGCGTTTGAATTACTGAATAATAGTTTTGGCGGCAGCGGTTATGACATTGCCTGTGCGCAAAATAACAAACCAATTACATACCAATTAAAACACGGCAAACCAAAGGTGGAGACCATTAGTTTTCATCCTAATTTTACCGATAGCATTTACTTTGTGTATTTGAATAAAAAACAAAGCAGCAAAACTGCTATAGCCAAATACCAAAACAACAAATCCAGCGAGATAGAAAAAGACATTTCTAAAATAGACAAACTAACCCAGGAAATTATTCATGCTAAAAGCAGTGCTGCTTTGGCTCACGCCATTGCTAAACATGAGGCTACAATGAGTTATATTTTAGAAACAACTACCGTAAAGGAAAATTTATTTTCTGATTTTATGGGCGAAATAAAAAGCCTGGGAGCTTGGGGAGGCGATTTTATCATGGTGGTTTCTGAAGTGAACCCTATAACTTATTTTACTTCTAAAGGTTTTACGACAATTATACCTTATAAGGAAATGATATTGGAATAATACCCAAAAAACATAAAAAAAGTCCCGAAATTTTCATTTCGGGACTTTTTTATGAAATTAAAATTAATCTATACTATAAAACTAGTAATTAAATTGTTTTCTATTGTCTTTAATATCAGCAATATCTTTAAGAGCTGGCAACACTCTATTTACATCTCCAGCCGATTGTGCTTTTAATTTAGCAACATAAGGAGCAACATCTTTTACTGCCGGAGCTTTAACAATACTTGTAGTTTTCACTACATAAACACCTGTATTTCCTTCAATAGGAGCTGATATTTTGTTAGCAGCTAAAGCAAATGCATTTCCTACTACTCTTGGCTCTTGACCAACACCACCATTCAATACCGGATTTTCTAAAGTAACATTAGCTGCTTGCTCTACTTTAGATCCTGTAGCTTTAGCAATAGCTTCAAGAGAACTTCCGTTCATTTTAGCTTTAAGTATTTCAGCTTTCTTAGCATTTTTTAACTTAGTTTCGATAAATGGTCTTACCTGATCAATTGGAGCTAGTCCTGAATCGTCAATATTTTTAACTTTTGCAATTACGTGACCTAAATTAGCTACTTCAAAACGTTTTACCGAACCTACTTTAGTATCATCTTCAAATGCCCATCTTACAATATTTCTTTGATTTCCTAAAGCCCCAAATGTCTCATCCATTGCTTTTACTGAAACCGCAGGAGTTACAGTCAATTTCATTTCTTTTGCCACTTTATTGAAGTCTTTATCAGCAGCTTCCATTTCGAATTTAGTTGCCTGAGTAAAGATTTTGTCTGAAGTAGCTTCTGAAGCCTCTAATTTTTGAGCTACGGTAGCCAAACGAATTCCGTCTTGTTTATCAGTAACTTTAATGATATGGAATCCAAAAGGAGTTTCTACTAAACCAATTTTTCCAATAGGATTAGTGAAAACAAAATCGCTAAAAGGTTTCACCATTTGACCAGGTCCAAAATAACCTAAATCACCACCTTGCTGTGCAGATGAATCATCAGAATACTGGAATGCCAACATCATGAAACTATCCGGATTAGCATTAACCTGAGCTAATACTTCTTCAGCTTTAGCCTTAGCCTCTTCTTTAGTTCTTTTTTCTCTTTGGTTAGGAACCTGTGCTCCTTCATAACTAATCAAGATATGACTTGCCTTAGCATTTACACCTAATTTTTTACCCAAAGATTTTGAAATACAGTAGTAATTTCCAAAAACATAAGGACCATAAACTGCACCAGGAGCCAAATTAAATAATTGCTCAGCATCTACAGCAGGTAAATCTTTCTTAGGTACATAAGTAGAATCATAAGGAACATCTGAATTTGAGTTTACAAATTCAATTGCATTAGCAGTAGTTCTAAATCCTGCTACAGTATCATTTTTACCGGTTGCCTGATTGTAAACCACACTTCCTGATAACAAAGCATTGATTTTTGATTTTACCTCAGCAACATCTTCTTTAGATGGTTTGTCTTCTATTAAAACATACTCTAAAGCACGAGACTCTTCAGCTTTGTATTTCTTTTCGTTTTTCTTCATATATTCTAAAATCTCAGCATCAGTCACTTTTACATCACTGTCTTTGATTGAAGAAAACAAAGCTCCAACATAAGAGAAATTAGCCTTATCAGCTTCCATCTTATATTTCAATTTACCTTCAGCCTTTGTTGTATAAGAAGCCGCTTTTACTAATGTGCTGTAAATTTGGTATTTTGCATTTAACTCAGCATCTTTTTCTCTTTGTTTCAAATATTCTGCCTGTGCAGGATTTGCTTTAAAGTATTCTTTAAATTTTGCCAAATCAAACATCCCTGCAGCATTCAGGAACATTGGATTTTGACCAATATTTTGATCAGCTTTTAAGATTTCGATGATGTGTTTTTCACCCACTCTTAATCCTAATTTATCAAATTCAGACGTTAATAAAGCCACAGAAACTTCTTGTTCCCAAACTCTGTTAGCCGCTGCCGTAGAACTGATCCCCTGACCACTTTTCTCAACATCACTTACTTTAAGTCTAAAATCCTCAAATGAAATATCTTTTCCATTGATGCTTCCCACATCTTTTGAAGTACTGCTTAATGTACCACTTTTGAACAAATCACCTATTAGGAATGCAAATAAAGCAAGTGCAATTACTGCAATCATTAAGGCGGATCGTTGTCTAATTTTTGATAAAACTGCCATTTTTATTGTCGTTAATTTTATATTCAGTTTGCGAAAATACAATTATCTCGCTAATAACAATACAAGTAACGTTTTATTTTAAAAGATTTTTCAATTTTCTAAAAAAATTACTCTTTTAGTGTCATTTTTACTAATTCAATTTTTTTATTTGTCGCCTCTTCAATTACGAAATGATAGCTCCCAATGGTGATTACATCGCCTTTTTGAGGAATCTCTTTTGTAAAATCGACAATAAACCCACCCAAAGTTCCATAAGAATCACTCTCTGGAATTTGCAGTTTATACGTTTGATTTAAATACTCCACATCAAAACGCGTCGAAAAAAGATACACACCATCTTCCAGTTCTTTTTCGATTAATTCTTCGTCCGAATCGTGCTCATCTTCAATTTCACCAAAAAGCTCCTCTACAATATCTTCTACTGTAATGATACCCGAAGTTCCTCCGTATTCATCCAAAACTACGGCTACACTTTTTCGCTTTTTAGTAAGCAAATCCATGACTTCTTTTATATAAATGGTCTCAGGCACGTATTCAACCGGAATAACTACCGATTTGATATGCTTGGGCTTTTTAAACAAATCAAAGGAATGCACATAACCAAGAATTTCATCCAATGAATTCTCGTAAACCACAATTTTAGAATAACCCGTTTCCACGAATAATTCTTTAAGTTCTTCAACCGAATCATACAAATCCACCGCCACAATTTCTGTTCTCGGTGTCATGACGTCTCTTGCCTTTACTCCCGAAAACTCCAATGCATTTTGAAAAATCTGAATCTCCGAATCCACCTCTTGATCATCCTCCACCGTACTCATTTGCTCAGTGATGTAATTCCCTAATTCTACCTTAGAAAAATACAATTGAATTTGGTCGCCTTCGGTTCTGAAGAATTTCTTCAAAATAAAATCAGAAACCCAAATTAAAAATGTGGAAATAAAATAAAACAACAAATAGAAACCATAAGCCGGAACGGCAAAAAACTTGATTAAGCTATTCGAATAAATTTGGAAGAAAACCTTTGGGAAAAACTCCGCTGTAATCAAAACAATCATTGTTGAGATTACAGTTTGAATAAACAAACTCAGAAAATCTGAAAAATGATAATTCAAAGAAGTTACCCATTCCATAACGAGATCTCCCATGAAAAAACCATAAACCACTATTGCAATATTGTTCCCAATAAGCATTGCAGCAATAAACTTAGACGGTTTTTCAGTAAGCTTAGTAAGTATTTTTGAAATAAAACTATCTTGTTTTTTCTCGATTTCAAGATAAATTTTATTAGAAGAGATGAATGCAATTTCCATCCCTGAAAAAAAAGCAGATAGTATTAGACATAGTATGATAATACTAACTTCCATAAATTATGATTTACGGTTACGATCCTGCATTTTTTTTGCAAATCTTCTTCTAAAGAAAAACATAAAAACTGCCAAGCCCGCTATTAAAAGACTCAAAACTGGCGTTGCATTTACATCATTCCATTTTGTAATAGCATCGTAAGCAAAAAAAACAGCGAAAAGAAGATAAAGATAAGGAGTGTATTTTAAAAAACTCATAGTGTGTAAAATTGATAATTATTCGGCTGTTTCTACCTCGCCGGTTATTCTTTGGGAATTAATTACTTTAAAATCTTTGCTAAAATCGATTCCCTGACCGTTTGAAGCTCCTTTCAAACTCGTAAATTTAAACTTTTTCTCGGTAAAAAACCATTCATTTTTCTGGTCGTAATACAATTGTTCCGTCTCTAATATTTGTCCGTCCTGAGAAACAATTTTTACTTTCCCCTGCAAATCAATAATATTTGTTTGCTTATAAGAAACAGCATAATTTGAAGTTACGCGGGTTTTCTTAGCTTTTTTATCATACAAAGTAACGTCGATTCCTTTTGGGAATTCTGTAAACGGAAAATCTACAGTGGCATAATCCAGCATTTTTGAGCTAAGCAAAACTGCTTTTATCAAACCCGAGTCGGTGTATTTTAAATTAACATTGTCTGCATCTCCTGTTGGGGTAAACTCGGTAAAATTAATTTTCTGCACTTTCTTAAAATTACTCTCGCATCCAAAAAACAGAGTCACAGCTAAGGCCGTGACTACCGCAAACATTTTATTTTTTTTTAGTAAAAACATAGTTTTAAACAAGCAAAGTGAAACTAAGCAAATTTCCCTTATGACGATTATTAATCAAACTTTCTTTTAACAAACCATCTGTCATTAAGCGAAAGTCCTACGCTAAATTTAGCATAATTTTCCTGAACTAAAGACGCCGAAGTAGTCCCTCTCTTTCCTAATTCGAAACCAAAGTTTATATTAGAAAAACTACCCGTGATAGGCAATCCAAGTCCAAGACTGAAACCGCGGTCTTTAATAGATTGAGAATTTACAATTAAACCTGTTTGCTCATACTTAATCCCCGCTCTATAAACAATTCTTTTAAAATAATTTGAAAAAGAACCATAATTAGGAATAAAATATCCCCCTAAACTATATTTCATTGCTTTTTCATAAGACACATTATTCGTCGCATTATAAGTATTTACCAAATCTCCTTTACTTGCCGAAATAATTTGTGCCCCAACTAACCATTTTTTAGATTCTCCAATCCCTAAACCCAATCGCAATTCGCTAGGTAAAGTTAATTTTTCTGAATCTGTCTCCTCATCTGATGATTCTACCGTAGCCAAATCAAATCCTGAAGTATAACTTACTACAGATACATTTCGGGTACTAGTCGATGCTAACTTGCTTTCTAATTTATAACTCAAGCTACTGTAAAGATTCAACTTCTTGCTCAATTTTGCCTGGTACAAAGCACCAAAATTAAAGTTTACTCCAGACAAGCTGGCATTATTCAACTCGCGGCTTCCGAACACCACTCCATTTTGATATTGAAAATTAGTAGTCTCGATACGACCAAAACTATAATCTACATTAGCACCTACACTAAAATTAGGAACTATTTTATAAGAAGCTGCAAAAAAAGCTTTACTTACTCCACCAGTTCCAAATTTACGGGTATTTGTCCCATATAATACATCCGAAAGCTCTTCGGTTTTATAACCTACAGAAGAATAAGGAATCAAACCAAATCCCACTCCTAATTTACCCATAGGTAATCCTACAGCCAAATAGTCAAAAGTAGTTCTCTTGGCTTTTTCAGAACCAGAATCATTTTTTAAAGTGGTCAAATTATAAGTTCCACCAACAGTAAAAGTGGTTAATTTTAGATTAGAATAACTCGCGGGATTATCTAAATTGATATGAATACTATCCTGCTCTACTTGTACCCCTGCCATAGAACGACTTTCAATCGTTCCTTTAAATCGTACATCTCCAATTCCGTAAAAAGAATAAGGTGACGCAGTCCCCTCCTGAGCAAAAGATACCAGTGATAAAAGCAAACAGAAGCTTGTTATAATTTTTCTAATCATTTTTGATTTTATATTGAAATGTTTGGTTCAAACTCTCCAAAAGGAAATTTGAATTGGCAAATATGGTATTTTTTAATCGTTTAGCCAAAAAATCTGCATCACCACCCGTTAAAATTATGATAATTTTTGTACAAGCTGCCTTATATTCATCTATGAAACCGTCAATCTCATAGACCAATCCATTGACCACACCTGAATGAATGGATTCTGTAGTTGATTTCCCGATATAATCTTCAGGGCTCTGCACAGCCAATAATGGTAGCTTTGCCGTAAACTGATGTAAAGACTCATATCTTAATCGCAATCCCGGAGCAATGGCACCGCCCTGATACACATTGTTTTCATCAACAAAGTCATAAGTAACACAGGTTCCGGCATCGATTATCAATCTGTTTTGATTTGGATATAACAAAGTAGCTCCCGCAGCAAGCACCATACGGTCAATTCCTAAAGTTTTTGGGGTTCCATAATTATTGGAAAACGGAAAAGAATCTTCATTTGAAACAAAATAAACTTTAAGCTCTGTTTCGAATGCCAGAAAAGATTGTTTTTCGACATCTCCTACCGAAGAAACAACCAAATGAGCTATTGTTTTAAATCTTTCTAAAATTTTTTTAATCTTTTTTTCAAGCTCTATTTTATCAAAAACAAAACTTTCCAAAACGGTATCACCCTCAAAAACAGCCGCTTTAATTCGGGTATTCCCCACATCAATAGTTAATATCATATTTTGACTTTTGGTGTAGCGAAGGTACGAATAGATTTTTTCATAAAAATGTTTTGGATATATTAAAAATGGTTCTATATTTGCACCCGCAACAAGCACGGTACCTTAGCTCAGATGGTAGAGCAATGGACTGAAAATCCATGTGTCCCTGGTTCGATCCCTGGAGGTACCACAAAACCCGAATTCTTAGAGTTCGGGTTTTTTGTTTTTATAAGTTTTCATAAAAAATTATTTGGAACACAGACTAAACGGATTCTAGAAATTACCACAGATTAAAAAAACTCCACTCTTATCCGCTAAATCAGAATTATTTACATTCAAAACAAAAAAAAACCTCCCGTTCCCAGGAGGTCATTTCTACTACAAATTACTATTTAAAACTAAAACTATTTCATTAAACGCACTTCATAAATACCCGTAATCGACGAATTCAGTTTGGCCTGAAATTTCACTTCTAACTGCTTTGCATTCGATTTTAAAACCTCAACCGGAATTTCAATTATTTTATCAATAAACTGATTCCCTTCTTTTCCATCCATCGCAATCGAAGCAACTAAAACGGAATTCAGATAAACATCAAAATTTCTGTTTTTATCCGAACCAAAATAAGTGATTCTCAACTTACGTGCTTCCAGTTTTGGATTTTTCAAATCATAACTAAAGAATCCCGTTCCGTTTCTATAATGACGTTCCTTATAAATTCCGGTGTCGGTTTTTTCACCTTTAAAATTATGGTCATTTTCCGGTTGTTGTTCACCAGCCGTAACTAAATCTACTGTTAGCGCTTCCAATTTCATTTTAGCATCTTCTCTTTCTTTCATTGCAGCCTGCAACTCAGGTAACTTTTCCTTTGTGGTATAAGGCCAATACAACATGTATCGCGCATCGTGAATTTGGAAAAAAGGCACTAATTGCAAATTCTTAAATTGATCCTGATAAATAATATCCGAAGCAGAATAACTAAAAGGTTTGTCTTTTATCTCTTTTAAAGATTGTGCCAAATCATTTGAATTAGAAACCAACATTGGTGCTTCTTCAATTGGATAAATTGGCCCGCTGGCAATATGTCCCATTCGGCTTCCATCAGCTCTTAAACCTGTTAAATCGGTCTCACCTGTAACAGCAGCTAAAACAATTGGTCCATGTACAAAAGAAACCCAGGCTGACTTATCCGGAAGTTGTTCTGCGGTATTGTGCATTGGCAGCACCACCGAAATCACATCTCCCGATTTCCATTTTCGATTAATTGAAACATAAGAATTCGCATCTTTTTCAATCGCTACTTCTTTGCCATTTACCTTAATTTTCATTTCTCCGTTCGTTATCCAGGAAGGATATCTAAACTTTACAGCAAATTTTTGTGCTTTTTTCAAATCCAATGTAAAGACTGATTGCTCTTCGAAAGGAAACTTTGTATTTTGCGTTAGCTTCAAACCTTTTTCTTTCCATTCTAAAGTAGAAGGAATAAAAAGATTCACATACAAATTGGTCGCATCATGGGCGTAAATCATTTCGCCATATTTTCCGTGATTTTCTAAACCCGAACCCACACAACACCAAAAAGATTCCTGTGGCTCCGAATACACACGGTAATGACGCGGACGGATAGGCGTAAAATACACAAAACCGCCATCAGGATGCTGCGATGATAAAATATGATTGTAAGTGGTACGTTCGTAATAATCCATGTATTTTGCCTTAGGATGTGCCAGAAACAAATGCTTACTCAATTTAAGCATATTGTAACTGTTACAGGTTTCCGGTCCTTCCCTAGATTCTAACATCGACGAAAAATCATTCGAAGGATTAAAATGTTCTCTCACACTATTTCCTCCTATAGAAATGGTTCTGTTATCCACTACTGTATTCCAAAAAAAGTTAGCCGCATCAACCCATTTTGCATCACCACCTACTTCTGCAACACGCATAAAACCGATAACTTTAGGAATTTGTGTATTGGCATGAATGCCATTTAACTTGTCTTCATTTTTCAACAAAGGATCTAAAATGGTCTTGTGCGAGAATTTCTCAGCCAAAACCAAATATTTTTTATCGCCCGTAATTGCAGCCACATCAGCAAAAACTTCGTTCATTCCGCCATGCTCGCTTTTTAGCATCAATTGGATTTGCTCATCCGAAAGATTAGCCACTAATTTCAAACACCAATCAGATAATTTGATTAGCATCTTTTTAGCTTTTTCATTCCCCGTTAGCTTATAAGCATCCACAAGACCCGCGTAAACCTTATGAACATTGTACCAAGGCACCCATTTTCCGTTTAACGAAAAACCACCTGCATCAATCTTGCCTTTAGCAATATCTGCCCATAACGCCTTACTTCCCGGAACACCACCTACATAACCATCCCCGTTTTTCAACTGGCATTTTTCCAACCAATCCAACATGTAATCCAAACGTTCTTTTATTTGTTGGTTTCCGGTTGCGGCATACATCTCCGACAAAGCCGAAAGATAATGTCCGCCAATATGCCCATCCAATCCCGTATTTTCCCAATTGCCATAATTGTCTTTTAAAGGCGTGATTCCAGCTTCTTTTAAATAAGGCGCCAACAATCTATCGGCATCGAGTGACAAGATATATTTCATATCCGTTTGTTGCGCCTTTTGAAAAGGACTTTCTAACAAACGAACAGAAGTTAACGGAAAAGATTGCAATTGTCCCGACTGCCCATAAGAAGTAGCGCTTAGTGTCAGTAAAACAACTGACCACAAGTTGTTTTTCATTTTGTTTAATATCATATCTTTTGTTTTTGGTTGGTTTATAAAACAAACTCCTCCTTGGTTTGTTTCTTAAATTATTATAAAGCTTTCAAGCTTAATTGAAAATATTTCTTAGTCAGTCTGAGCCTGTCGAAGACCTCTTTAAAACAATAAACAAACACTTCGACAAACTAGCAACTACATTTTTCATTAAAAGTGAAAAATTAGATTCACTAATTTTCTTTTTTGCTTGATCAAAAAAGAAACAAAAAAATCAAGTCTTACGCTTCCTCGTCGGTCAAATTAGTTTTCGAATGCTAAAAGAAAAGAACTCGCTAACGCTCAAACAACTTTTCTTTTTACGCATTCTTCAAACATTTGACGCTCGACTGCGAAAGCTAAGGACAACAGAAAAGAAAATTATTTCGATTTCATACGAATAAGTGTAAACGAATACGCAGGCATAACCGCCGAAAAGGATTCACTTATAGCAATGCTATCCGTTTTTGGCAAAGCTGTTTTGCTGTCTGGTGTTCCAGTTAATAAAGTACGACTTGCCTGTGAAGCTATTACTCCTAAATTTTTCAAATTCAATTGCGTACTCACCTCAACAGGAAGGATATTAACCAATTTCAAAATCAAATCATTGCTTTTAGTATCGCGCACTACCGAAACCCCGATACGTTTTCGAACCGATTCATTGGTGTCCGAAAGGGTAATGTTATTTGGCAAATAAACATCTCCTGCATTATTTCCGTACATTTTTTGGACCTGATAACCCACCGTTGGTTTTACTTCCGAATTATTAAAATAGATAATATCCGGATTCCATTGTGTATGCCCTTCTTTAGCAAGCATTGGTGCAATAGACGCCATACTTACCACATCGCCATTGCGTTCAATTGATGTTAAATATAGGGCTTCCGCCAAAGCAGTTTCGATATTATTAGGACGTCCCGGTAAAAAAGCAGCATATTCTCCAAGATATACTTTTGATTTCGAACGATCGTATTTATCATAAAAATCCTGATTATTGATAAACCAACCCACCGATTCATAATAATGTTCGTCCACCATTGGGATATTTAATTTATCGGCAAGAGCCCAACCTTCGTTATAATCTGTTCCTTCATAAAAAGGTCCAACCGTACCAATAACTGTAATTTCGGGATGTTTTGCTTTTACAGCATTAAAAATCATTGTAAAACGCTCTTCAAAAATATCTGTTATCAAATCTTCATTTCCTATCCCAACATATTTAAGATTAAATGGTTTTGAATGTCCTGCTTCAGCTCTTTTCTTTCCCCATTTGGTATTCACATCTCCATTGGCATATTCGATTAAATCCAAAATATCCTGAACATATTCATCCATCTCACTCATCGGAATTCCACCTTGTTGTCCTGCTCCTCCCGTTCCTGAATTCTGACATGGAACTCCAGCCGAAACTACCGGTAAAGGCACTGCTCCCATATCTTCACAAAACTGAAAATACTCAAAATAACCCAATCCCATCGATTGATGATAACCCCAAAGATTGCGTTGTGGTTTTCTGGATTCTAATGGGCCGATAGTATTTTTCCAATGATAAATATTTTCCAATCCATCACCATGAGCCACACATCCACCAGGGAAACGCATGAATTTTGGCTGAATGTCAGCAATAGTTTGAGCCAAATCGGCACGCAAACCGTTTTTACGTCCTTTGAATGTTTTTTGTGGAAATAACGAAATTATATCTAAGGCGATATTTCCTTTATTTTGAGGCACAATCTCCAATTTTGCATCGGCTACTGTTTTATTGGAAACCAAAACAGTGCTGTATTTTTTCCAATTTGCACTATTCGAATTAATTGTCGTTTCGGCATATTTCTCTCCATTCTTACCAACTAAACGGATGAGTAGTTTTGTATTGGCTCCAGCCAAATTTCGAGTAAACAATGAAAAATCATATTTCTCCCCTACTTTTAAAGCAATGCCATCAAAACCTTCATTGCTGAATCCTTTTCCAATTTCAGTTGTTTTCAAAACAGCATAATGCTTATTGTTTTCATGAATTGGCGAAAGCGAATCAATACTAAATGTATTTTGACTACCGGAAACACTCCATGCTTTAGTACTATTCCATGATTTATCGCGACCTTCT
The DNA here is from genome assembly GCF_004016525.1 of Flavobacterium sufflavum. Classification (GTDB taxonomy): domain Bacteria; phylum Bacteroidota; class Bacteroidia; order Flavobacteriales; family Flavobacteriaceae; genus Flavobacterium; species Flavobacterium sufflavum. Next base: position 20,601 of record NZ_SACJ01000011.1, on the reverse strand, counting down.
TTATCACTCAAAGCATATTCAAAATCACGATTCTGAATCAACTCAGCATACAATCCGCCATCGGCAGCATAATTGATATCTTCAAAAAACACCCCCGTAAGCATGTTACTTATTTTTTTACTTTGGGAAGCCTCTACAGTAATAGTTGCATTTAAGGCTTTTAGCGAAGCAAAACGACTAGCGTCAGTTTTTGAAGTTTCTCCATTTAATTGATTTTTATAAACTACCAATTGTTCATTCTTAATCAAATCATTAACCATATCCCAGGAAACTTTGTGTACAGTTCCGTTTTGAACAATCCCGGCAATGGCAATAGCCTCTCTTAAATCGGCACGCTCTGATTCCTGAATTGTTTTTGTAGTAGCATAATTCACAAAATTGCTTGTGGTTACAGCAAACAATCCATTTGCAGCATTAGCTGAACTCTTCCATGACACCGTAAAAACCCCATTATTTTGAGAAACTATCGGTTTCAGACAATTGTTATCTTGCATGACTGGAGGATACGATTGACGCCCCCATGTAATCAAATCTTTAGAAGCAGCATGAGCAAAAGTGCCATCTTTATCATTCAAACTCCATACGCAATGCCACATTCCGTCAGAAGCTTGAAAAAGATAAGGCGCTATCATCTTTTTTTGCGAACCCCATCTTCCATAATCAGAATATAAAAAATTATAATTCTGCCCTACCGAATGCCAATTTTTTCTATCGACGCTCCACGCAAATTGCAATCCTGTTCTTCCCGATAAATTTTCCGGTGTATAGGCAAATAAATATACTGAACCCGGATGGGCTAACTTTCTATTGTTGTTTGCAAAGGCCGGTAAGACCATTACAAAACTCATTATAAATGCAACAATTTTCAGTTTCATTTTATTTTTCATTGGTTTTATTCTTTATAAAATTTTGATTGGAATTAACAAATGTAAAAAAAACATTTATTAATTCAGGCTTTAATATCTAAAAATCTCGACTATCAAACAAACTAAAAAAAATACCCCCAAATAGTATCAAACTATTTGGGGGCAACTCTCATTTTAACCGTTATTCTATAATGTACAATTTACCAACCATTAATTTGTTTAGCTGCTGGATTTTTATCAAACTCTGATTGCGGAATTGGTAACACATATAATTTAGAAGGAAAACTTCGTGTTTCAAACGCATAACGGGTATATGTAATAGTATTTCCTGACTTAGTCATTTTCACCCCATATAAAGGCCCGTTAAGCAAATTTTCAGCGATTTTCCATCTGCGAATATCAAAAAAACGATGTTCTTCAAAGGCTAATTCTACCCTACGTTCATTTCTAATTTTGATTCGCATTTGGTCTTTTGTAAGACCGGTTGGTAAGAAAGGCATATCAACTCTATCCCTTATCTCATTTATAGCATCATAAACCGTTTGATCTGGTCCAGATTGTTCGTTTTTAGCCTCCGCATAATTTAACAATACTTCTGCATATCTGATAAAAATCCAATCTTGATCACAACTTTTAGAATAAATTGGATATTGTTCTTCATGAAACTTACGAAGAGCATAACCCGTTTTTGTATCCTCCGGTTTTCCTGTTATATCGGCACCTCCAGCATATAACTCCATAACATGTCCACGGAAGGTAGACCCATTATGAACTACAGTTGCTTCAAAACGAGGATCAAGGTTCACATAAGGATTACTTGCATTATATAAAGGAGAAGTTGATTGGGATTTCCCGTCAATCATTTCATAGCAATCAACAAAATTTTGGGTAGGAACATTACCTCCCCATCCAGCGTCACTACCTCCTTTAAAAGATGGTTGAGTATTAATAACATCAAAGCCGTTATTTACCCAAAAATGGGTTTTATCTGGAGCTTGAAATTTCTTTGCAAAAATTATTTCTTGATTATTTTTAGTTAGAAATAAGGTTCTATAATCCGCAAACAAGGTATACTCCTTATTTATCACTTTATTGGCAGCTTCTGCAGCAGCCGACCAACGCTCAGCATAAAGCAAAACACGACTTTCTAATGCGTATGCAGCACCCGAAGTAGCTCTTCCTGCTTCAATTTGTCCTTTTTTAGGAAGCATAGAAGCAGCCTTATCTAAATCACTTACAATAAAATCAACTACTTCATCATAAGTAGATCGGGGTATTTGAAAATCATCTTGCAACGTTAAGCTTTTATTTATAAGAGGCACCCCTGTTGGATCCACTCCCGTTGCTTTCATCCCATATAATCTTAAAAGTTCATGATAAATAAATCCTCTTAAAAAATAAGCCTCTCCCATAAGTCGATTTCTAAGAGACTCATCTCCAAGTCTTCCTAAATTCTCCAGAGCAACATTTGTTTTTCGAATCAAATTATAATAATCGCCCCATGTTTCACCCCAAGGTGTTCCTGAAGGTAAAAAATTTCCTGTTTGCATCTCATTTGAATGTGTCCAAGGCATACAAACGTCACCATCATCAGAAACACCGTCTAATAAATAGAGTCCCTTACCCCATCCTTGATAATTACGATCAAATCCCGATGGCATTTGTCCATAAATAGCATTAATAAACTGTGTTGCTCCTTGTGGATCTGTCCAAACTGTTTCTTCTGTAAGAGAATCTTTAGGTGTTTGATCTAAAATATCTTTTTCACAGCTTAATAATATTGTGATGCACATTAATACGCATCCAAACCATAATGATTTTTTAATTATTCTGTTCATTTTAATGCTTTTTTAAAATTTAAAGTTTACTCCAGCGTTCCAAATTCTAAACTGAGGATAATCCCATCCTCTTCCATTTGCATTCTCTGGATCATAATTTTTTATCTTTGACCATGTAGCCACATTATTTGCATTAACATAAATACGCATTCCTTGTATAAAATGCAGCTTTAATACCTCTACAGGAATATTATATGCTAATTCTATATTTTTAAGACGTAGGTAAGATGCATCTTTCATCCAAAATGAAGATTCAGCATGGTTAAGATTGCTTACATCGATTAGTACACGTGGTTCACTTGCATTAGTATTTGTTGGAGTCCAACGGTCTAAATTTGCTTTCAAAGCTCCAGAGCCAACAAAAAATGGCCATGCTCCTTCTCCTGCATAATATTGATTTACATTGGTAGCACCTTGTAATAAGAATGAAAACTCAAAATCTTTATATTGCAAATTTCCTGTATAACCAAAGATAATTTCAGGAGTATTAGATTTCCCAATAGCAACCCTATCTAGATCGTTTATTTTACCATCTTTGTTAATGTCTTCGTAACGAATATCTCCTGGTGCCGTATTACCAATTTGTGTAGGTGCACTATTTACTTCTTCTTGAGTTTGGAACAACCCAATAGCTTTGAATCCAAATGCAGTACCAAGGGGTAATCCCGTTCTTCTGATATTTGGATTTGTAGATGCAGCTTCATCAATAAAAACAATTTTGTTTTTCGCATAAGTGAAGTTTGCACTCATTGAATAGCGTAAATCGTCAGTTATAGTATTCTTATGCCCTAAGGTTAATTCAATCCCTCTATTATTAACTTTTGCTAAGTTTTCAATAGGTAACCCAACACCAAGAAGACTAGGAACAGAAAGATTTCTATCTGCCAAAATATCACTTCTTTTATCGAAAAAATAATCAATAGTAGCGGTTAGTTTCCCTTTCCAAAGAGTAGCATCTACACCAATATTAAGTTTTTTAACGGTTTCCCAAGTTACATCAGGATTTGACAAACGCCCCTCAACAATAGTTGGTTGGACATTTGCATTACCAAAAACTGCTGAACCATTTACATTATAAGACTGTAAATAAAGGAATCTTTGATTACCTAAACGGTCATTTCCTAATATCCCATAGGAACCACGAAGTTTTAAATAATTAACTATAGTAGAATTTTTTAAGAAAGATTCTTCGGAAATTATGTAACCTGCTGAAAAAGATGGAAAAAAACCCCAACGTTTACCTGGAGCAAATTGTTCCGAACCATCAGCTCTAAAACTACCTTCAAGAACATATTTGTTGTCATAAGACCAGTTAACCCTTCCAACAACACCTTGTCTTCCACTACTTCCTGAATAGCCATTATTATTACGGTTTACAGCAGCACCAAAATTCAATTCATCAATCCCTAAGGTATAACCATCTCTAGAAGCCCCTATAGAATTCCAAAGTTGTTTTGTCTGGGTATATAAAATTAACCCTGATATCTCATTTACCCCAATAGCTTTTTTGTAATTTAAATGGGTTTCTAAAGTAACAGCCTGATCATCAAAATGATCTTGAAATAATGAACTAGCACCTCTAGTTCCTTCTACAAAAGTTCCATCATTAAGTCTAATATAAAAAGGTGTTCTAGTAAAAGTCCAGTTCTTATTATCTGTAAAAGTTTTGTCATAAGCAGCAATAGCTTTTATTGACATGCCTTCGATAAACGGTAATTGTTGTTCTAATTCCACTCGGCCTCTAAATGCCTGTACACCTGTTTTTCTATATCCGTTTTCAGGTAAAGTTAAATATGACGGACCATTAGAATATTCTCCGTTTGACCATTTTATAGGACCTCTATTTGGTGGTGTTCCTGACATCCATCTAAACACTTCTGTTGATGCTACATTATTAGTTCGTTCATCTCTACCAGAAAGATCAAACGATAGTTTGGTTGTTTTTGTAACATTGGCATCTATGTTAGATCTAAAATTATATCTTTTAAAGTCGTTTGAAGGAATAATCCCTTCTTGTTTTAAATACCCCAGCGAAGTTGCATAACGCACTTTGTCTGTTCCACCAGTAGCAGAAAGGTTATAATTACGCATTATAGCCGTTTTCTTTAAAACAGAAAACCAATCAGAATCAGGATGTGTATCCGGACTAGAATGCGTAAGATACTTTTGAAGGTCATCTTGCGAATAAAGTGGTGCTTTCCCTTCATTTGCTAATGCTTCATTATATAACGATGCAAATTCATAGGAATTCAAAAATTCAGGATTTCGAGTTCTCTCTTGTACTCCAATATTACTGGAAAAATCGATTTGCATTTTTCCCTCAGCACCTCTCTTGGTTGTAACAAGAATTACACCGTTACCAGCACGAATTCCAAAAACTGCAGCACTTGCGGCATCTTTTAATATAGAAAAAGATTGAATTTCACTTGAGTTTATTTGAGCAAAGTCACTAGAAGAACGAACTATACCGTCTATAACATATATTGGTGATGAATCTCCTGTTGTGCCAATACCCCTGATAAAAATATTTGAAGCATCTTTTCCTGGTTCACCTGAACGTTGCGTGGCAATTATACCAGTAGCTTGTCCTACTAAAGAGTTACTTAAATTCGGTGATGGATTTCTAGCAATTGCTTTTTGATTAATCTCAGAAACAGAACCTGATATTTTACTACGTTTTTGTTCTCCATATCCAACTACAACAACTTCTTCCAGTTTAGATATATCTTCTTTCAAAGTTATATTGATCGTTTTTTGACCTGAAACCACTATTTCTTTAGTCGTATATCCAATATAGGAAATTACCAGAACATCAGTTTCGGAAGCAGTAATAGTATAATTCCCGTCAAAATCTGTAGTAGTGCTTTTATTGGTGTTTTTTATAAGTACTGTGGCGCCAGGTAAAGGAGATCCCTGTTCGTCTGTGATTTTACCTTTAATAGTAATTTCTGCTGCGACAGCATTCAATAATTTTCCATCCGATTGATTTTCGGAAGCTCTTTCTTTTTGCAACACAATTTGATTGCTTACTACAGAATAATTAATATTAAAAGGTTTTAACACTTTATCCAATATATCAGATAATGACTCGTCATTGGCATCTATACTTACCTTTTGGTTTAATTGAGTCATCCTCGAATTGTAAGAAAATTTGACATTGCACTTTTTTTCAATTTTAGACAAAGCAATGTCCAAATTCACATCCGTAATTGTAATAGTTAATTTGGTATCTAATTTGTTTTGCCCTTTCAGACTGTTTGCCATAGTGACACTTGAAAATACAAGAGCCAAGACAAATTGGAATAATGTTATCTTCATGATTCGAATGAGTAATCGTTGTTTTACTACGGTTTTTTTCATAATTTTGGTTTGTTTTATTAATACTATTTTGAGGGTATTTAAGAAACATTTCAAACCCACTTTGCAGAGTGAGGATGAATAATTTAGACATCGGCTATGTTGCAGCATGTAGACGTTTTATGTATTTGTTTTTATTACATAGGCAATTTCAATTTAGTTACATCCATTTTGATCAAATAATTATTTGGTTTCCGCACATCACATAATTGGAATTATTTCCAGAAGAGATACAAATTATTTTTAGTTTCACGGACAGAGGTTTACAGATAATAATCTTTGAATTTTCTCTGTTAAAAAAATCAATTTCTAATAAATATGCCTGTTCAACTATTCTAAAAATTTGTATCATATGAGTATCTTTAAATTCAAAACTTTACTAATCATTAGTACTTCTTAGTTTTTAGACAGCTCTTTATCCTGAAGAACATCAGTATTTTCTACATCACAAACTATTAAGATGACTCGGGATAAGACTTCTTTTATCTTTTATCTGTTAAACAAATTATTCAAGAAGGTATTAAATTGCACTACTTTTTGAGTTGTTGTTTCACCTACAATAAGATCATAATTGATTAAAAAATCAAATAGTATTTTTAACCAAGCTTCTTTTAAGGATAAAAAAGCCCTATAAAATTCATTATAATTACATAGGGCTAATCTAAATTAGATTAATTAATTCAGTATATTACAATTAAACATACTTGAATTAGTTATTCTTAATTATATCCAGGATTTTGCTCTAATACAGCATCCTTGTTAAGATTGATTTCACTTTGAGGAATAGGCAAGAGAACGTGGAAACTTTGTAAACCATTAGTAGTTTCAATTGCACCTCCTGCAAGAGGAGCCTTTCCTGTTAAAGTAGTAGCTCTTTGAACGAGTGTTCCTGTTCTAACAAGCGTCATTCGTCTATTTTCTTCTCCTATTAATTCTCTTGCTCTTTCATCTAAAATAAAATCTAAAGTCATATCACTCTCGCTTACTGTAGATGCGTTAGCTCTATTTCTTAAAACATTAATATCATCTGCTGCACCTTTAAAATTATTTTGTTTTAAACGAGCTTCAGCTCTTAACAAATAAGTTTCAGCCAATCTCATGATTATAAAGTCTTTTCTCATAGCATATCCAAAAATATCCCTACTATCTAATTGTCCCCATTTTTGCGTATAAGGTGCATATTTAAAAATAGTGTCGCTAGCAAATATTTTCAATTGGCTATTATCTGTCAATGTAAAAGTAGCATTCTGACCATAAGGAATCGGTTTTCCATATACAGTACTATATTTCGCATCTTTATTATTAAAATAATGTTGACGATGAATATTATATTTAGAATTACGCATATCATTCCCTTTATACAATCGATAAAGAACCCAATTATTCAATCTAATCCTACCAATTCCCCTACCTCCAAGAGTATCCGCAACAACCATTCCTGGCAGGTCATAATATGCTCCTACCCAAGCTCTACGTTGCTGAGGACTTCCTGAACTTCCTCCTGGAACATCCGTAGTATTTTCCTGCTCTATTACCCAGATAACCTCTGTATTCCCTTGGCTTCTTCTTTGATTACCAAATAAAAACATGTCAGAAAAAAGATCTCCTGGTTGATTTGCTTTTACTCCAAATCTAGCTGTGATAAGTTTAAAATTTAAACTATTAAAAATAGCATCACATTGTTTTTCTGCTAAATCAGGTTTATTTAATCTTAAATATACTTCTGCCAAAAGCTGGTTTGCAACAGCTGTATGAATTCTACTTTTATGCACTAAGTTTTTAACATTTGGCAAATGATCAACAGCAAACAATAAATCACTCACAATCAAATCATTTACATCTTGAATGGGAGCCCTTACAAAATCTGTTTTAGCACCAGTTATTGGTTCAATGACTAACGGTACTCCCCCAAAAAGAGTAGCTAACATATTATAAGAATAAGCTCTAAAAAAGTAAGCTTCAGCTTTAAAAGCATCAAGTTCAGTCTGATTCATACCTATGGTTGTTCCGCTTTCTGAGGACTTAACAATGATATTGGCATTATTGATAATTTTATACAAATTAGTCCATATTTTGCTTGTCCCATTATCTGTAGAAATAAGTTGCGAATAATCAAAAAATGGACGTGCCATACCATTTGACCTACCCGCAGGAGCCCATACTTCATCTGTCCCTACCACTGATGCAACAATAAATGTCTGATCTTGATCTGTAGTATATAAAGTACTTAAACTATTATGAAGTCCTATTACTGATGACTCAAAACCTAACTTATCTGTTAATGATTCTGGAGCATATTTATCTAAAACCTTTTCGTCCAAAAAGGAATCACTACATGCTGTGGTTAGTACTATTACACTAACTATACTCGATATAAAATTTATATATTTTTTCATGCTAATTCTTAATTTAATAAATAATATTAAAGTGTGATGTTAACTCCAAATGAAAAAGATCTTACAACTGGATAATTGTTTTCCCAACCATCTGAACCTCTAGATGCATAATTATTCTCTGGATCCCAACCATACCATTTGGTAAATGTATGTAGGTTTCTAACAGCCGTATATATAGTCACCCCTCCAAGGTATTTCCCCAGCTTTTCTTTTGAAAATTGGTAACTTAATCGTACATCTTTAATTCTTATATAACTGTAATCTTCCCAAAAACCATAGCCTCTATAATTTTTATAAGCAGAAAGTGATGGCCAATAATTATCTTTATTTTCAGGTGTCCAATATCTAAAATCTTCTGGTAAGTTTCTTCTACCTGCTTCATCAGCATAAGTTAAGTCTCTATTACTTCTTAGACCTCCTTGAGAAGTTTCAATAAATATGCTAAGATTGAAGTTTTTATAGTGAAAGGTATTAGTCATTCCTCCAGTCCATTTTGGATCTCTTTGCCCAAGAATAACTTTATCATTATTATCAATTTTCCCATCTCCATTTTGATCTTTGAATTTAATATCTCCAGGCTTAGCTATAGGATCCTGTAGAGCAATTTGAGCCTCTTCACCTACCTGCCATATTCCTTCTTTTTCATAATCAAAAGCCACTCTCAAAGGCTTACCGATAAACCAATTATTCCCTAAATCATCTTTTCCATCTCCATACAAATCAGTCAATTCATTTTTGTATTTAGAAAAATTAAAATCAGTTTTCCATGAAAAATCTTCAGTACGAATATTTACTGTATTTAAAGTAATTTCAAGTCCCTTGTTTTCCATTTTTCCTAAATTATCCCATATAGTAGTATATCCAGTGATATTAGGAATGCTTCTCCGCAGTAATATATCTTTTGTCTTAGATCTATACAACTCAATAGAACCTCCTATTCTGTTTTCAAAAAACGAAAAATCTAAGCCTATATTACTCGATATTGTACTCTCCCAATTAAGATTAGCATTCCCAATATCATTATATAAAATCCCTGTTAAAGCCACTCCATCAAAAGCTTGTTGTACGGTGGTGGCTGTAGTAGCTGTTTGATTAACGCCTATAGCCTGATTTCCTGTTTCTCCATGAGAAAGTCTTAATTTTAGATTATTTACAAGACTTACATCTTTTAAGAAAGATTCATTTTTAATATTCCATCCCAAAGCAACTGATGGAAACACACCATATTTATTTGTATTAGCTCCAAAAGCAGAGTAACCATCCCTTCTAGCAGTAGCCGTAAACAAGTATCGACTGTCATAAGAATAATTTACTCTTCCCATCTGAGATAATAAGGAATAGCCATTTGCATTCGAAAAATTTGATTTTGTTGTAGCTGCACTTAAATTATTATACGATAATCCATCATTAATAAATCCCACAGCACGGCTTTCAGATTTAAAATAATCTACTTTTTGAGCACTGTACAATCCTGTTACATCTATATGATGTTTATTAAAATCTTTATTATAGGTTAATATATTTTCTATTACCCAATTAGTAGTTTCATCATTAGAAACAATGGCAGTTCCACTATTATCATTTGCTGGTCTACCAGTATAACTTGCAAATCGACCTAAGTTATAAGTATAAGCCCCGTTTAGTTTATAAGTCAATCCCTTTAGAGGTATTATTTCTACATAACCAGATCCAGTCAAATTTTTACCTCTGTTTAACCTATCAGTAGCTAATCCTAAAAGAGGGTTGGGGAACAATAACTCTGGAGCCATTGGAAATATTAAATAACTTCCGTTTCCATTTTTAGCTACAGAATATGGACTCATAGCAGTAGCATTTAACAAATTAGATCTTCCTCCATCGTAATTATTTTCAGTAAAAAATGCTGATGTTCCTATTTTTAAATAATCTGTTATTTGAGAATCAATATTAATTCTAAAATTAGTTTTTTGAAATTGGTAACCTTTCACTACGCCGTCTTGTTTCAATTTTGAACCAGAAATAAAATATTGAAATTTATCTGTACCGCTAGAAATACTTAAGTTATGTTCTTGAATTTGACCAGACTGAGTAGCTTCTTTGAGCCAATCGGTAGTAATTCCAGCATTATAGTTATCAACTTCTGATGAATTTGGTAATACCGCAGTTTGAGGAAGCTTATTTGCAGTCAAAAAATCAGCATATTTTTTAACATAAGCATCTGGTCCCATTGGCTTTAACGGATTGGATATTTCTTCATAACCTACATATCCACTATACTTAATAATAGGTTTTCCATTTACATTACCTCTTTTACTAGTAATTAAAATAACACCATTACTTCCCCTAGTTCCATAAATTGCAACTGCTGATGCATCTTTTAGGACTTCAATAGATTTAATATCATTTGCATTAATATCATTGGTAGTTCCAAAGAAAGGGATTCCATCTAAAACTATTAAAGGACTTGTATTTGCATTGATTGAATTAACACCTCTAACTTGCACGGAAGCTGTACTACCAGGCACAGAAGAACTCTGAGAGATTTTCAAACCGGCTGTAGTTCCTTGTATAGCCTGCATAATATTTGTAACAGGTAAGTTCTCTAAACGTTCTTTAGGAACAGAAGCAACAGAACCAGTAATGTCAGAACGCTTTTGAGTTCCATATCCCACAACCACAACTTCGTTAAGTGCCTGTGAAGATTCTTTTAAAATAATTTTAAAATCGGTTTTATTCCCGATTGGAATTTCGGCAGTATCAAAACCAATAAAAGAAACCACTAAAGTTACGGCTGTATTATCAACAACTCTAATAGAAAACTTTCCATCCATATCAGTGGAAGTACTATTATTAGTTCCTTTTACAAGAACACTTGCGCCAGGTAACGAAAGTCCCTTAGCATCAACAACAACTCCACTAAGTGTCTTTTGTTGTTGCTCAGAAATCAACAAATAATTATCGTTAGCATCCTTTTCTTTTTCGTTAACTTTTTCTAATATAATTTGATTACTGACCACTGCATAAGTAATATTAAGTGGTTTTAATATTTTCGAAAGCACTACCGACAAGGCTTCATTAGTAGCCTTAACACTCACTTTTTGATCAAAAGGAACCATTCTCGAATTATAAGAGAACTTCACGTCGGCTGATTTACCCAGTTCAGTCAATGCTTTATTTAAGTTCATATCTGTTATTGAAACAGTAACTTTAGTGTCTAATTTCCCTTGTCCGTTTAAGCTGTTTGCCATGGTAACAGTCGAAAAAATAACTGCTAATATAAATTGGTACAATGTCATCTTCATGAATCGGATTAGTAATCGTTGTTTTACTACGGTTTTTTTCATAATTTTGGTTTGTTTTGATTAATACTGTTTTGAGGGTATTTAAGAAACATTTCAAACCCACTTTGCAGAGTGAGTTTAAAACTTTAGGCGTCGATTGCTACAACAATCGACGCTTTTTTATTGATATCATAAACTATTTGATTTTAATTACATCCTTTAGACAAAATGGTTATTTGGTTTCCATTCATTGTATAACTGGAATTATTCCCAATGCTTTTACAAATAATCTTCAATTTTTCCGGCAAGGGCTGATCACTTAAAGAAGTAGTTAAATGACATTTTTCTAATTCCTGTTGTGGGAAATCTATTTCTACAGAGTAGGCCTGTTCTATTGTTTTAAAGATTTGACTAACTGGTATATCGGTAAATTCAAAACTCAACTGCTCGATACTTTTTACCGAACTACTAATAGACTTATCCATAGTAATATCAGTAATTTTATCAAAAGTTTGATCTTTTCGGGTAAAACGCAGCGCCTGATTAGGCAACAATACTATTTCTTCCTGAGATGAATTCCGGATGGCTTTTTCCGACTTTACTTTCACCTTTCCTGTTCGCACTAAAACTTCCACATTAGATTGGTTAGCATAGGCTTTTATTCGAAAACTGGTTCCTACCACCTTAGTAACAATCTCATTGGCATGAACAAAAAAAGGTTTTTTAGGATTTTTGCTAATTTCAAAAAAAGCCTCTCCTGACAAATACACATTTCGCTCATTGCCTGTGAAAATTTTAGGGTAACTCAACTTACTTTTAGGTTGCAATAATACCGAACTTCCATCTGACAAGGTTACTATTTGTGGTTTATTTGAATTATTAATTTGTTCTAACAAACCATCTTCATCAAGGTTATTCACTATTTCATCATAACTGGAATAATACGTTTTGGAAGCAAAATAATTATTATAAACATAAACTGAAAGCAATCCAAAAACCAAAACTGCAGCAATTTTTCTAACCCAGGCAGTACTCCACAATTGGATTAGCTTTAGCTCCATTTTGCTCTCCTGCTCTGTTTTTTCAATTTTCATCCAGGTGCTTTGCAAGGCAGCATTCAGTTTTTCCTGAGACATATTATTGTCCGGAACTTTCATCGCTAACAACCACAAACGGGCTTCCTCAACCAATTTGGCACGTTTAGGATGTTCTAAAGTCCATTCTTCCCAACCGCTTAAATCTTTTTTTGACCTCATCCACAATCGGAATGACTCGTCAGCCAAAAAATCTTCTATTTCTCTATATTGATTACGTTCTTTCATTTTTTTTAAAAGTGTTTCTGCTATCTTAAAAGGACAGCCATCAACTTACATACTCACTAATTCGTAACTTTATTATTAATCTAAATCCAATGGGCTAACAACATTAAAAGCAAAGCCATATTTCCCTTCCATTCCTTACGAATATTTACCAAAGCGCGATGCAATAAATTATTAGCCGATTGGTAATTAACATTCAATACCCCGGCAATTTGATCCACATTCAAACCGTGATGATATCTTAAATACAAAGCTTCTTTTTGTCTGGCAGGTAAAACATTCAACAATTTATTAAGATGAGCTACTTTTCCAGCAGTTAATTCATCGGAAATCAATTGGTGTTCTACCGAAAAATCAAACAAAAAAGCAATTGCATCTACCGATTTTGCCTTGTTAAAAACCTTATCCCTTTGTTGTAAACGCACAATACGCTTGCGTACACAAGACAACAAATAAGCCTTTACCACTACAGTATCACTAAGACTGTTTCTGTACACCCATATATCTGTAAAAACATCCTGAACACAATCCTGAATTTTTTCAGAATGCGGAGAAAACGAATTTCCATACTGAATCAGATAACTATAGTATCTTTTGAAAAGTGTCGAAAAAGCTTTTTCATCTCCAGCCTTCATCTCCGCCCATAACTCACAGTCATCAACAACATCGTTATTTAAAATTTGATTTTTCAAATTCAAAAAATTTATTATTCTTTTCTATTCATTTAAAAAACTCCCACTCTTTCTTTTTACTTTAAAATAAGAGTTGCTATTTTAAATAGCAACTCTTACACACCAAACTAACATGACTAACCAAAATCACATTTAAAAAAACCCTTTCATACATAAAGGACCTTTTTTTTATTATATACTCATTAAATTACAACTTTTTTTTATTTAGCATAAAAATACCCGCCATTACTTTTATTACACACAAAAACCAAGTCGTTTACTTATAAAATCCATTCATTTTAAAAGTAAAAATAGTTGCTAATTAAAACATAATTGCTAATTTAGTATATTTATGCAAATTTTATATACATGGAAACAATAGTATGTCCAAAATGCCAAGACAGTAAAATAGTGAAAAGCGGGGTTATAAACCAAAAACAAAGGTATTTATGCAAAAACTGCAACTATTTCTTTACTGTAAACAAAATAGGAAAGAAAATAGACGACTACTATGTTACCAAAGCTTTACAACTTTATCTGGAAGGTTTGAGCTATAGGGAAATAGAACGAATCATAGGTGTTTCGCACGTAAGCATTAGCAATTGGATAAAATCTTTCAATATAAAAAAGCCTGTAAACACTAACTACCACCCAACTTACAAAATTCTAAACCACTTAGAACTAATAGAATATATAAAAAACAAAGAAACCATATCAGGAGCAGGAATGATTATCACCGAACTTGGAGATAAATTCATGCTTATAAAATGGGAACGTTTTAAAAAATAACTATAGCATTAACACATATATATATCTTATTTTTTTTTACAAACAAAAAATCTGAATTTGCTGCTCTATTTAACCTTAATTAACCTTAATTAACCTTAATTTTTTTAAACCAAAATGGAACAAATATTGAAAGACACTACTGCCAACCCAGCACCACTAGGACTTTTTGGCTTCGGAATGACAACTATTTTATTAAATATTCACAATGCAGGATTCTTTGAGCTTAATGCAATGATTATGGGAATGGGAATGTTTTTTGGAGGAATACAACAGGTTATTGCCGGAATTATGGAATGGAAAAAAGGAAATGGTTTTGCCATGGCAGCATTTACTTCATATGGTTTCTTCTGGTTGTCTCTTGTTGCCTTATGGTTACTTCCTTTAGTAGGAGGCACAAAACCTGACGGAGCTTCAATGGGATGCTATTTAGGAATGTGGGGATTATTCACACTAGCTTTCTTCATAGGAACATTAAATGGAAACACTATTGGAAAACTTATTTTTGGCTCACTTGTTATTCTGTTTGCACTATTGTCTGCAGCCAGTTTTACAGGAAGTGAAGAAATTCATACCATTGCAGGTTACGAAGGAATTTTATGTGGCTTTTTCGCTTTTTATGAAGCAGCTGCAATTGTAATTAATGAAAAATTAGGTAGACAGGTATTACCATTATAAAATTATATAACATACAATAGCTTTATTAATTTAAGGCTATTGTATTTTTCATTTCAATGAAAAAAAGACATGAACAAAAATTAATTATCCTTTCAATGCTTATGATTTTAGCATTGAACATTCCGCTTATTCTATTATTTGATAGTTCAAAACCCTTATTTGGTTTTCCAATTATCTACATCTATCTCTTTTCGGCTTGGTTATTCTCAATTGGCACAACCTACTTAATTGTAAAAAAATATTATGAGTAGCCTTGGTCTTTTATTGATTTTAGCCATCTATTTAGTAATGCTTTTTTACATTGCTCATTGGTCAGAAAAAAGAAGCCATTCTAAATGGACTAACAATCCTTACATCTATTCCTTTTCATTAGCAGTTTACTGTACTGCATGGACTTATTACGGAAGTATAGGATTAGCCGCTAAATCAGGATTAGACTATTTACCCATTTATCTGGGGCCAATAATTATCATTCCTACCTGGATTATTATCCTTAAAAGAATTATTCGAATATCGCGGGTCAATAAAATAACCAGCATTGCCGATTTTATTTCCCTGCGTTACGGCAACAGCCGTTCATTAGGAGCTTTAGTTACTTTGATTTCTATTTTCGGAATCGTACCTTATATTGCTTTACAACTTAAAGCAATTTCAGATACTTTTCATATTGTAACCAAAACACATGCGAGTTCTAATATTTTCACAGACAACACTACTTATATTTGTATTGCCTTAGCCTTATTTGCTTCTTACTACGGGAATAAATATGTGGACGCTTCCGAAAAAAGACGCGGAATAGTGACCGCCATAGCCATTGAATCTATTTTAAAATTAGTATTCTTTTTGATTATCGGAATCTATGTAACTTACTTTGTTTTTGACGGTTTTGAAGACATTTATACTAAAGCATCAGTCTTAGAAAATTTCGATAAAAAAAATACAATTGGCGGTTTAAACAATGGACTCAACTGGTTTTTCCTGTGTCTGATTTCTATGTTTGCCATCTTTATTTTACCAAGGCAATTTCACACCGCTATTGTCGAAAACAATCAGGAAAAACACATCCGAACAGCTATTTGGTTGCTCCCACTCTACTTATTGCTTTTTAACATTTTTGTTTTCCCAATAGCCTGGGGAGGAAACATTCTTTTTGAAACTCAAGGCCTTAATTCCGATACCTATTCACTACTGATTCCGCAACATCTCAACAATAATTTCTTAACTGTAATAGTTTTTTTGGGCGGATTCTCGGCAGCCATTTCGATGATTATTGTTTCTTCAATAACATTGGCAACCATGCTTAGTAACAACCTCTTGATTCCTTATGGTTTTATTGGTTCATTAGAAAACACTTCGCAAGAAAAAAACACCAAAAGAATTGTTCTAAGTCGTAAAATAGGAATCTTTTCATTGATAATATTAGCTTACATAATCTATCGCGTTTTTGTTTTAGACTATACTTTGGTTTCAATTGGATTAGTTTCCTTTGTTATCATTGCTCAATTAGCGCCCGCCTTTTTCGGTGCTTTATTCTGGAAACGAGGTTCTAAAAAAGGAGCTGTAACAGGAATTGTCCTTGGATTTTTAATTTGTTTTTACACCCTGTTAATTCCTTACGCCCTTGGAACCACAAAATCAGCAAGCACCTTTGTACAAGAAGGTCCGTGGGGAATTGCGTTATTAAAGCCTTTTCAACTTTTTGGATTGGATTATTTAGATCCTATTCCGCAAGCGGTTTTCTGGAGTTTATTGGTCAATTTTCTTAGTTATCTTGCGGTTTCGGTAAGTTTTAGCGGGAATTATAGAGAGCGTAATTATGCCGAAATGTTTGTCGACATCGATGAATACATCACCAATCATGAGAATGCGTATGTATGGAAAGGGACAGCCAATATTTCGGATATTGAAAAAATTCTGGAACGTTTTCTTGGTATCGAAAGAACAAAACGCGCGCTGACGATTTTTAATTTAAAATACAATATTGATAAGGACAATAAGATTGCCGATGCCCGTTTTATCAAATTTGCCGAAAATTTATTAACGGGACACATTGGTACGGCTTCCGCCAAAATAGTAATTGCCAGTGTTGCCAAAGAAGACAAAATAAGTCTGCCTGAAGTATTGCGTATTCTGGAAGAATCCAAAGAAAATATTGTCATCAATAAAAAACTGACTGAAAGTTCGAATGAATTAAAAAAAATATCTGAACAACTTCAGGTTGCAAATCAGGAACTCATTAATAAAGACATTCAAAAAGATGAATTTCTAGACACGGTAACTCACGAGCTAAGAACGCCAATCACAGCAATAAGAGCAGCTACCGAAATTCTGCATGACGATGAGAACATTCCTGCCGATGTTCGTCAAAAATTTCTACAAAATATCATTTCCGAATCGGATAGACTTAACCGTTTGATTGACAAAATATTGGATTTAGAAAAATTTGAAACAGGAAAACAAAAAATTTATCTTTCTAAAAACAATATTTCCAAAACCATCAACAATACGTTAGAGTCACTTCAACAATTAATTGTAAACAAAAATATAAGCGTTGAATTTGAAAAAAAATCCCATGAGATAAAAGCCTTTTATGACGAAGAACGCATCATTCAGGTACTTCATAATTTATTTTCGAATGCCATAAAATTTTGTGCTGATACTGATGGAAAAATTAGCGTCAAAATTAACGAAGACAGTGAATTTATATCTGTTAGCATTCACAACAACGGAAAAGAAATAAAACCCGAAGAGTTTGAAGCCATCTTTGATAAATTTTACCAGGCCAGAAATCAAAATGTAAAAAAACCAATTGGAAGCGGCTTAGGATTAGCTATTTGCAAAAAAATAATTGAACATCACAAAGGAAAAATATGGGTTGAGAGTTCATCAGATAACGGAACAACCATTATTTTTACATTACCCAATTACAATACTACTGAAAAATGAAGAAAATATTAATTGTCGATGACGAACCTAATATTGTAATGTCACTGGAATACACTTTCAAAAAGAACAATTTTGAGGTATTCATAGCTCGGGATGGACAAGAAGCATTGGATATTTTAAAAAACCAACTGCCTGACATCATTATTCTCGATGTCATGATGCCTATGGTTGACGGTTACAGCACATTGGAACAAATAAAAAAAGAGCCTCGATTAGAACATTGTAAAGTAATTTTCATTTCGGCAAAAAACAAAGAAAAAGACATAGAAAAAGGACTTTCACTAGGAGCTAATTTATATGTCACCAAACCTTTTTCATTAAAAAAACTCGTTGAACAAGCACAAGAATTAATAAACTAACAAAACTAAATACATACAAAAAATCATGAGTCGTTACAAAATAAGCAATTTAGAAGAATACTTCAAAGAGTACAAAAAATCAATCAAAGACCCGAAGAAATTTTGGGACAAAATTGCCTCAGAAAACTTTACCTGGTATCAGGAATGGGACAAAGTAGTTGATTTCAACATGGCAGAAGCCGAAATAAAATGGTTTGTAGATGCCAAGGTAAACATTACCAAAAACTGTATCGATCGTCACCTTGCTAAAAAAGGAGATAAAGTCGCTATTGTTTTTGAACCTAACAATCCTGACGAAGCTTCACTATCTATCACTTACAATGAATTACACCAACGTGTAAGCAAAATGGCTAATGTTTTATTGAGCCAGGGCATTAAAAAAGGAGATCGCGTATGTATTTATTTACCTATGATTCCTGAATTAGCCATCACAACTCTTGCTTGCGCCCGTATTGGAGCGATTCACTCGGTAGTTTTTGCCGGATTTTCAGCATCGGCTGTTGCTGCCAGAATCAACGATAGTGAATGTAAAATGGTTATTACATCTGACGGTGGGTATCGCGGTAACAAAACAATTGACTTAAAAGGAATTGTAGACGAAGCATTGGCTAACTGCCCTTCAGTTGAAACTGTTTTAGTTGTTGAAAGAACTAACACTGATATCCAAATGAAAGAAGGTCGCGACCAATGGTTAGCACCTCTTTTAGAAAAAGCTTCAGATAACAATACTGCCGAAATCATGGATGCCGAAGATCCTTTGTTTATCCTTTATACTTCGGGTTCAACAGGAAAACCAAAAGGAATGGTACACACCACAGCAGGCTATATGGTTTATACTGCTTATACTTTCCAAAATGTTTTTAACTACGAAGAAAACGATATTTTCTGGTGTACTGCCGATATTGGCTGGATTACTGGACATTCGTACATTTTATACGGTCCATTATTGAATGGAGCTACAACTGTTATTTTTGAAGGCGTTCCTTCTTACCCTGATTTCAGTCGTTTTTGGCAAATTATAGAAAAACATAAAGTAAACCAATTCTATACTGCACCAACAGCTATCAGAGCTTTGGCTAAAGAAAGTTTAGATTATGTACAAAAATACCCTTTAAGTTCGCTAAAAGTAATTGGTTCAGTAGGAGAACCTATTAACGAAGAAGCCTGGCACTGGTACAATGACCATGTGGGTGGAAAACGTTGCCCGGTTGTGGATACCTGGTGGCAAACCGAAACCGGAGGAATTCTTATCTCACCTATTCCTTTCATAACACCAACAAAACCAACTTATGCTACCTTACCTCTTCCAGGTATTCAAGCCGTTTTGATGGACGAAAAACGCAATGAAATTGAAGACAATCAAGTAGTAGGAAGTTTGTGTATTAAATTTCCTTGGCCAGGAATTGCCAGAACTATTTGGGGAGATCACAAGCGTTATAAAGAAACGTATTTCTCTACTTTCCCTGGTAAATATTTCAGTGGTGACGGGGCTTTACGTGACGAAGTAGGTTATTACAGAATCACAGGTCGTGTGGACGACGTAATTATCGTTTCAGGACATAATTTAGGAACAGCTCCAATTGAAGATGCCATCAACGAACATCCGGCAGTTGCAGAAAGTGCCATTGTAGGTTTCCCTCATGACATTAAAGGAAATGCTCTGTATGGTTTTGTGATTCTTAAAGAAACAGGTGAAAAACGTGATAAAGCAAACCTGGCGAAAGAAATCAACCAACATATTTCAGATCACATTGGACCTATCGCAAAATTAGATAAGATTCAGTTTGTAGCCGGTTTACCAAAAACCCGTTCGGGAAAAATCATGCGAAGAATTCTTCGTAAGATTGCCGAAGGGGATTATTCTAATTTTGGAGACACTACAACCCTGTTAAATCCAGAAATTGTGGAGGAAATAAAAAACGGAAAACTATAATTTTTAATTCAAATAATTGCAAAAAAAGCCCCGTGAAAATAATTCCACGGGGCTTTTCCATTTACTTAAATAACGTGAGTTCGATATAAACTTATTGAAAAAGTACTAATTGTTTTGTGTCTAGGAAATTATTTTTCAAAGACGGTTTTTTGTCTGCAAAGTTGTAAGCAATCAGAGCGGAAAAAATATTAT
>NZ_SACJ01000010.1 GCF_004016525.1 Flavobacterium sufflavum | reverse complement strand
GTTGGGCAACAGGTATAGATGATGGAGATCCAGAATTGACTCAGACCCTGAGCTTCACTGTTACCAATAACAATAACAGTTTATTTTCGGTACAACCGGCAATTGCAGCAAACGGAACATTATCATATACATTGGCAGCAAATGCAAATGGTACTGCGGCTGTAACAGTAGCATTGAGTGATAATGGTTCTAATGTATCACCTAATATAAATACAAGTGCAGCACAAACCTTCAACATCAATGTAACGGCAGTTAATGATGTACCGGTGTTTACTAAAGGAGCAGACCAGACAGTAAATGAAGATGCTCCGGCACAATCAATAGCCAGTTGGGCAACAGGTATAGATGATGGAGATCCAGAACTGACTCAGACCCTGAGCTTCACTGTTACCAATAACAATAACAGTTTATTCTCGGTACAACCGGCAATTGCAGCAAACGGAACATTATCATATACATTGGCAGCAAATGCAAATGGTATTGCGATTGTGACAGTAACATTGAGTGATAATGGTTCTAATGTATCACCTAATATAAATACAAGTGCAGCACAAACCTTCAACATCAATGTAACAGCAGTGAATGACGCACCTGTTGTAGTAAATAATGCGGCAACTCAAAATGTTCAGTATAGTGATCCAATTTCTGCAGTAACAATTTCTGCAACAGATTTAGATAATGTTTATAATGAGCTTACAGCTTTAACTAGTTGGAAAAAATCAACGGATATTGGATTTTCACCGGGATTGCCCAACAATTTAATGTTAACAGAAACTTCTGTTTCGGGTAGTCCAAAGACATGGTCATTAACGGGTAATATGATGGTGTCTCCAGGTACCTACTATCTAAAGGTTAAAGTGAATGATGGTACTTCAAATTCTGCCAATAATTGGGGTGAGACAACTATTGAGATTGTTGTAGAAAAAGAAGATACACGGTTAACATTTACAGGTACACAGTTGGTTGCTACACAAAGTTCATCAAGCGGTCTTGCAACAGTACAGCTTCGTGCGACAGTACAAGATATAACTGCAACTCTTGATGCAGCTGGTGATGTAAATTATGGTGACATTAGAAATGCAAAAGTGAGATTCCTCGATGGAACTACTCCGATCGTAGTATCAGGTCTCACAGATGCATACGGATGGGTATTGAGCCCAATAGCATTGGTAAATCCTTCTGATACCAAGACTGGTATTGTTACTTTGAACTGGCCGGTTGACATTGGTTCAGCAACTGATGTTGAGTATACTATTGGTATGGAAGTTAGCGGATACTATATAAGAAATCACCAAGATGATAATACCGTAATAACAGTGTATAAATCTGTTGGAGATTTTATTACAGGTGGAGGACATATCATACCAACACAATCTGCGGGTCAGTATGCATCAGATGCAGGTAAGAAAACAAACTTTGGATTTAATGTTAAATTTAATAAATCCAATAAGAACCTGCAGGGTAATATGAATATCATCTTCCGCAGAACAGTAGCTGGTGTGTTACGTGTCTACCAGATTAAAGCCAACTCGATGACTTCATTGGGTGTAAATATTGCTAATCCAAATGCTCAAACAGCAGTGTTTACTTCTAAATGCAATTTGACAGATATTACAAACCCGCAGTCACCGATATCGTTGGGAGGAAATCTCACATTACAGGTTAATATGACAGATAGAGGTGAGCCAGGTTCTAATGATGATATTGCCATTTCGCTTTATAATGGTAGCATATTATTTTACTCAAGTAAATGGACAGGTAGCAATACGGGAATGACGCTTCTTGTAGGTGGTAATCTCGTTGTACGTAGCGGATTCAGTCTTGGAAGTGTAACGGCTAAAGAAGGTCTTTCAAAAGTTGAATTAACAGAAGAAACAGTTGCACAAGAAGCATCAATAGGAAATAAACCGACTCTGTTCGACGTAATCGCTTATCCAAATCCATCTAATAACCAGTTTACTATAACTCTGGTAGGAGGTAGTAATGAAAAAGTATCCGTTCAAGTATTTGACTTGTTAGGTAAATTGATAAAAGTTATTGAGAAAAATGACGGTGAACCAATTGTTTTTGGAGAGGAGTTACCACTAAGTGTTTATGTTGCAATTGTTACTCAAGGTGATAATAGAAAAACGATTAAATTAGTGAAGCAATAGTAATTTTTAAATTATATTAAAAGCCAACCCATTCGGGTTGGCTTTTTAATTTTTGGTTAAAAAGGGAGATACTGAAAGTTTTTATCTCAAAAAAACATTAAATTAGAGCAAGTTAAAAAAAATCGAAAAGTATAATTAAATATTTAAAAAAGCTATGAAAAGAAATGCGACCGCAGTCTGGAAAGGTTCTCTAAAAGAAGGAAAAGGAGTTCTTACAACCCAAAGTAAAACATTAGAAAATACGCAATATTCCTTTCATTCCCGTTTTGAAGAAGGAGTAGGGACAAACCCTGAAGAATTGGTTGCTGCGGCACATTCTGGGTGTTTCACGATGCAATTATCAGCTTATATTACAGAAGCAGGATTTGATATAGAGAGTATCGAAACCAAATGCGTTATCAATTTGGTAGAGGGTACAATTACAGAATCTAAATTAACCGTGAGTGCTAAAATAGCAGGGATTTCGGATGCTGTTTTTCAGGAATTGGTTACTAAAGCAGAACATAATTGCCCGATTTCTAAGTTATTCAACACCGCAATTAGCACATCGGCTGCATTAGTTTAAAATATTTTCTAAATTGAAAAGGCTCGTTTTTATTAGAAAACGAGCCTTTTTTATGAATATAAATTGAAAATTTAATCAAATAAATCAGAAGATAAATAACGATCCCCTCTGTCGCAGATAACAGCTACAATTACACCTGATTCTAATTCTTCGGCAATTTTAACTGCTACAGCAACGGCACCACCACTACTCATTCCTGCAAAAATTCCTTCTTCTAAAGCTAAACGTTTAGTCATTTCGCGTGCTTCTTTTTCGCTTACGTCAACGGTACGATCTACTTTTGAAGGATTAAAAATTTTAGGCAGGTATTCTATAGGCCATTTTCTGATTCCGGGAATTTGGGAGCCTTCCGAAGGTTGGGCACCAATAATTTGTACTGCCGGATTTTTTTCTTTTAAATAAGTAGAAGTTCCAATGATGGTTCCTGTAGTCCCCATGGCTGATACAAAATGGGTTACAGTACCTTCGGTATCGTTCCATATTTCAGGACCTGTGGTTTTGTAGTGTGCTTTCCAATTGTCGTCATTAGCGAATTGATTAAGCATGATGTAACCACCTTCGGCTACTTTTTTATCTGCATAATCTCTGGAGCCAATGATTCCTTCTTGGGCAGAAGTCAAAATCACAGTTGCACCATAGGCACGCATGGTTTGGGTGCGCTCTTTGGTAGAATCTTCAGGAAGTATTAATTCAATTTCGATTCCTAGTAATTGCGCAATCATGGCCAGAGCAATACCTGTGTTTCCACTGGTAGCTTCAATTAATTTGTCTCCTTTTTTGATTTCACCGCGATCCAGTGCGCCTTTAATCATATAATAAGCAGCTCTGTCTTTGACACTGCCGCCAGGGTTATTTCCTTCTAGCTTTAAAAGTAATTTTACGTTTTTATTTTGTACTAAATTGACTGTTTCTACAAGTGGAGTATTTCCTATTAAGTCAACTAATTTTTGAGGTTTCATATTATTTAATTTCTTTTACTTTTACTTCGGTAGTTGTGGTGTTCATGACAATTGATTTTTCAGGAACCGACTTGGTTACCCAGGCATTTCCTCCTACAATACTGTCTTTACCGATAATGGTTTCACCTCCCAGAATAGTCGCATTGGCATAAATACAAACATTTTTTTCTACGGTAGGGTGTCGTTTGGCGTTTTTCATGTCTTTGCTCACGCTCAATGCTCCAAGGGTAACTCCCTGGTATATTTTTACGTTTTTTTCAATAACGGTGGTTTCTCCAATAACAATTCCGGTGGCATGGTCAATAAAAAATGGTGAATCAATTTGAGCTCCTGCATTAATATCGGTTCCCGTTGTTTTATGTGCATATTCACTCATTAATCTCGAAAAAAGCATTAAATCCAGATTGTAGAGTTCATGACTTAGACGATAAATAGCAATAGCATAAAAACCGGGATAAGCTAAATAGACTTCTTCAATACTATTAGATGCAGGGTCGTTTTCTAAAATATAGGCAGCGTCCTGATTTAATTTTTCAAGCACAGCGGGCAATTTCTGAAGAAAACTATCCCACATAGATTCACAAGTTCTTTCAGGTTTTTTGCAGGCTACTCTTGAAATATCTTTGAATAAACCTTCAAGTTCATCAATGCTTTCTGTTAATGAAGCATTTGTGTCGAATAAAGTATAGAATAATTTTTCGGTGAACTTTTCTATTTTAGTTTTTATACCGTAATTTATGGATAGATGACTTTTTAAAGAGTCAATATTTTTTATAATTAGATCCTTTGTCATGACTTTTGGATTGTTAATAGAAAGAATGCTGCTTGATTCTAATGGTGTTGCTAATTTTAAACAAATATATTGAACTATTTTGAATAAAAGGACATGAAACAGCCACGCTTTCGATTTGTAATTTTATTTTTTGTAAAATGAATTTTATACTTTTAGAAGTATATTTTGTCGAATTGGAATCTGCTTTCTTAAAACAACAATTTTAAATTTATTACTTTTGAAATCTGATACCATTAAAAATGAAAAAAATAGTTTTCCCGATAATGTTTGTTGCAATTGCGGTTGCTTTTTATGAGCAAACATCAGCCGATAAAAATGTTTATGTTACCGTAGTGGCAATGGCTGTTTTCATGTTTGGGATGATGCGATTAAGTGCTAAAACACCTAGTAAAAATCAAGAAAAAGAAGAAGAAGATGTTTAGTAAAGGAGATAAAGTTGCAGTACTCGATGATGCTATCAATGGGGTAGTACTGGCTGTGAAAGGCAATGAGGTTACCATTGAAACCGAAGAAGGTTTTGTAATGAATTTTTCGGCAAATGAGTTGGTTAAACTAAATGATGGCAGTAATCTAATGGATTCTATCAAACGAATTAATATAGATGAAATTAAGAAGGAAAAAACGATTCCAAAGCCAAGAAGTTTTGTAAAAGAGAAAAAAGACAAGCACGAAGTTGGCGTTCCGGAATTTGATTTACATATTGAAAAACTAGTCAAAAATAAAAACGGAATGTCTAATTATGATATTTTGACGTTGCAGGCTGAAACAGCACAAAGGCACATAGAATTTGCCATTAAAAATCGCATTCCTAAAATTGTTTTTATTCATGGTGTGGGTGAAGGTGTGTTGAAAGCTGAGCTCGATTTCTTGTTAGGACGCTATGATAATATTGATTTTCAGGAAGCCAATTATCAAAAATACGGTCAGGGAGCTACCGAGGTTTTTATCAAGCAAAGTAAAAAATAATAAGATTTAGAACATACAAAAAGCGCTCATTTGGATATTCAAATGAGCGCTTTGTATTTAAAATTATGGATTTAATTATACTTTAATTGGTAGTGAATAAGTCTCCTAAAATATAACTATCCCCAAGCGTAAAATCGCTTATACCTTTTTGTAAAGAAACTTTTTTAAGCACAATCGTGTGTTTAAAAGTATTAGGGCCATTGGTAGTCGTGGTAACTTCGATAATACCACTTACGCCACTTACTCCCGCTACACCAGTCCATTCCTGACTAACAGTAGGGGTGCTAGGTGTTGTAGTATTGCAAAAATAATCAGCAGTTACTAATCCTCCGGTGAACAAACGATAAGTAAGTACGTTTGAACTGCTTCCTATAAGTCCTGTTCTTGGGCTGTTAAGAGCTGTAGCTTGGTTTACAATCAAACTAGGATCGATTTTTAGTATTAAAGCTTCACTCGTATTGTAATCATAAACTTCATTAGAGGAACTACATTTTTCCAGTGTTTGATTAAAATTAAAAGGTAAATTGGTAGCCGATGTAGTGTAATCGCCAAAAGGGAAGGTTTCATACACCTGAGTTCCACTAGTTTTCGCAAAAGTTACATTTTTAAAAGTGATGTTATGGTTGTATCCCGTAATTTTAGTCCTGTTGGTCGTTGCATCAGTTTCTTTTTTAGTCGTAGTTACAATTAGTATTTTACCATCAGTAGCGGTCCATTGGTCAGTAATAACAGGAGTTGCCGGAGCAATAGTTTCACAGATATTATCAGTTGCTACAGTTCCGTTGTAAAAACGATACACGACCCTGTTGGTGGTAGTATTAATATCTAATTCAATAGTATCGTTAGCAGCAGTAAGTTCACTAGTAAAAGTATTTTCCGGAACTTTAAGTAGTAATGCTTCTTGTTCTTTTAGTTTATAGAGAATATTATTGGTGCTACAACTTTGGGTAGACACTTCGTCAAAGCTAATATCTTCCTGAGTCAGGTTTCCATCATCGCAAGCATTTAATAATGCTAATAAAAACAGTAGGCTTAGAGCTCTTTTCATCTTAAAAATTTTGACAAAAATAGGCAAAAAATGACAAATCTTATTGGGCTTTTGATAATTGATATTTTATAACTTTGCAGCAATGAAAAAAATATACCTCGATAACGCATCTACTACCGCAATCCGACCTGAAGTTATTCAAGAAATGACAAAAGTGATGACGGAAGATTATGGAAATCCTTCTTCAACGCATAGTTTTGGTCGAAATGCTAAAAATATCCTCGAACTTTCCCGTAAATCCATTGCCAAACAATTGAATGTAAGTGCTCAGGAAATTATTTTTACTTCAGGAGGAACGGAGGCAAACAACTGGATTTTGCGCTCAGCGGTTCAGGATTTGAAGGTAAAACGGATCATTAGCAGTAAGATTGAACATCACGCGGTTTTATTGGCTATTACTGCCTTGCAAAGAGAATTTTCAATCCAGATAGATTATGTAAATGTGCTGCCCGATGGAGCCATCGATTTGACTCATTTATCGACTTTGCTTTCTCAAGATGTAAAAACTTTAGTGAGTTTGATGCATATTAATAACGAAATTGGAACAATTTTAGACCTTGAAAGAGTAGGTGTAATTTGCAAGCAATATAATGCTTTATTCCATTCGGATACAGTGCAATCGATGGGGAAAATGAAACTGGATTTGCAGTCAATAGCCGTTGATTTTGTTTTGGCCAGTGCGCATAAATTTCACGGTCCTAAAGGAGTGGGATTTGCTTTTGTTAGAAAAAATTCGGCTTTGCAACCGCTTTTTTATGGAGGCGAACAAGAAAAAGGTTTGCGAGCAGGAACAGAAGCTGTACATCAAATTGCAGGAATGGCAAAGGCTTTGGAAGTTTCTTATGCCAATTTAGAACAGGAAAAAAAACATATTACTGAGGTTAAAACGTATTTGATTGAGCAATTAGAGAATAATTTCCCGGGTTTTCAAATCAACGGAACCAGCGATGGTTTTTATAATATTGTAAATGTGTTGTTGCCTTTTTCTGAGGAAAAAACTGCTATGATTTTGTTTCATTTGGATATGCGGGGAATTGCTGTTTCAAGGGGAAGTGCTTGCCAGAGTGGAAGTATCAGACCTTCTCATGTCTTAGCCGAAATACTTTCGGATGAGCTGGTTAGAAAACCAAGTTTGCGTATTTCTTTCAGTCATTATAATACTAAAGAAGATATTGACGGATTAATTGAAGCCTTAAAAATAGTATAAGACAAGTATTTTTATCCTTTATTTTTGATTAATCGGACTATATACGCTTTCTTTTGCCAAAGTGAGTAATTTGGTGTTTTTATGAGCGATATAAAATAATTTTATATAAAAAAAAATATACCGAACGGTATTTTTTATATCTTTGTCCTATAAATTTATGTTATTATCTTTTTAAAAATGTCAAAAGCAGAACAAACTCGTCAATTCATCATAGAAAAAACAGCTTCCCTTTTTAATAAAAATGGATATGCCGGAACGTCTTTGTCTGATATTACAGCTGCAACCGGACTTACAAAAGGAAGTATATATGGAAATTTTAAAAATAAAGAAGAGGTTGTTATTGCAGTATTCAAACATAGTTCAGGAGAATTAGCTAAGAAAGTAGATGCGGCTATTTCAGATGAAACGAGTGCTTATAAACAACTTATTGCCTTCATTGATTTTTATCGAAATAATTGGTCTTCAATTTTCGAAAAAGGAGGATGCCCATTGCTTAATTCTGCTACTGAAGTTGATGATGCGTTGCCTTATATGAAAAACACAGTGCAGCATTCGTTTGTGAGTTGGGCCAAAAAAGTGGCAAAAATCATTGAATTAGGAATTGAAAATAACGAGTTTTATAAAGAAATTAATCCTAACGATTACGCTAATACGTTTATAATGTTGATTGAAGGAGGTATTTTACTTTCTAAAATGGCAAACAAACCAGATAATTTGTATCTGGCTTTAGACAGGATAGTTAAAATTATAAATGAAGAAATAGTACAATAAAAATTTTTTAATCAAAAATATACCAATCGGTATGTTTTAAAAACAATTACTACAATGAAAACAACAAACAACACCGTTTTAATTTCAGGAGGAAGCGCTGGTATTGGCTTTGAAATTGCCAAATTATTATCTGAAAAAGGAAACCACGTTATCATTACAGGACGTAATGAAGAACGTCTCAATCAAGCAGCGGCAAAGCTGAAAAACGTAACAGCCATTTTATCGGATGTAAGCAATGCTAAAGATGTGGAGCGTCTGGTAGAACAAATCAACAACGATTTTCCAAACCTCAATATAGTAATCAACAATGCCGGTCGTGCTTTGGTATATGACATTGCAGCCGAAAATGTAAATGCTTATGAAAAAGCAGAAGATGAAATGCTTACCAATTATCTTTCGGTTATTCGATTAAATGAAAAACTATTACCGTTGTTGAAAAAACAGGAAGCGGCTGCTATCGTAAATGTATCCTCTGTTGTAGCATTTGTTCCGGGAAGTCTGGTTACTTATTCGGCAAGTAAAGCCGCTTTGCATTCTTATACACAATCCTTGCGTCTGGCATTGAAACAGGAAACAAAAGTGGCTGTTTTTGAATTAATGCCACCGTTGGTAGATACTGAATTATCAGCCGCTATTGGAGGTAAAAATGGTATTTCACCAACTGTAGTTGCGGAACAGTTTGTTGCAGGACTGGAACAGAATGAATATGAAATCAGAGTGGGACAAACTGAAGATATATATCGTTTGTATCTGTCTTCACCGGAAGATGCGCTTCAACTAATGAACCAAAGAAGAGTGCAGGAAATAAATTCATAATACAGAAGTCAAGTATTTAAAAATACGATCTTATGAAACAGAAAATCACATTTGCATTGATAATGGGCATCGTTACAACGGGAATTATTTCCTTCACTTTGATAACGGTAAATCTGGGTTGGGCACATTTGCACTTAGCCATTTGGCTAAAATCCTGGTTGATTGCTTATTTAATTGTCATTCCGGCTATCTTAATTATTTCACCATTTGTTGAAAAAATAGTACACCTTTTAATTTCAAAAAAAATAAAATGAAACGAGTTGTAATTACAGGTTTGGGAACCATTAATCCGTTGGGACATGATGTGGCTACTTTTTGGAAAAATAGCCTTGAAGGGAAAAGCAGTGCGGGTATTATTAGCCGTTTTGATGCTTCAAAATTTCGTACGCAGATTGCTGCCGAAATAAAGGATTTTGAACCTCAAAAATACCTGGATCGAAACGAAATAAAACGTAGTGATTTGTTTACGCAATATGCGTTGTACAGCGCCTCACAGGCTTTGGAAGATTCAGGATTAGATATTGCTGCAATGGATCCTTTTGATATTGGAGTCATCTGGGGAGTAGGACAAGGCGGAATGGAAACTTTTGAATCTGAAGTAGAAAATTATGTAAGCGGAAATTACATTCCACGATTCAGTCCGTTTTTTGTACCCCGATTGATTGTGAATATGGCTTCGGGAATGATTTCTATGAAATTTGGTTTGCAGGGTATCAATTATACCACGGTTTCTGCCTGTGCTACTTCCAATACTGCCATTATGGATGCCTTTAATTACATCCGTCTGGGCAAAGCCAAAGTATTTGTAACGGGAGGTTCAGAAGCACCAATTACTGCGGCTTCGGTTGGCGGTTTTTGTTCTATGAAAGCGATGTCAGCCAGAAATGATGATCCGCTCACAGCCAGTCGCCCGTTCGATAGAGACCGTGATGGTTTTGTGATGGGAGAAGGAGCTGGAGCATTGATTTTGGAAGAATATGAACACGCCAAAAAACGTGGTGCTAAAATTTATGCCGAATTAGCCGGAGCAGCAATGACCGCGGATGCCTATCATATGACATCGCCACATCCTGAAGGTTTGGGTGCTGCGAAAGCGATGCAACTAGCTCTTGAAGAAGCAAAACTTAATAGTTCGCAATTGGATTATTTGAATTTACATGCTACTTCAACCCCTGTTGGAGATATTGCCGAATTGAAAGCCGTAGACAAAACGTTCAAAGGTTCAAAAAATTTGTGGGTAAGTTCCAGTAAATCGATGACGGGACATTTGCTGGGAGCGGCAGGAGCCATCGAAGCGATTTTGGCGATACAATCAATCAACGAAAATATAATTCCACCCACCATAAATATCGAAAATCTTGATTCCGAGATTCCTAAAAATATTCAAATCGTAATCAATGAACCTTTGCAAAAAAACATACATACAGCTATGAGCAATGCTTTTGGCTTTGGCGGACATAATTCTACTTTGGTTTTTCGAGAAATATGAGACTGATTATTTTTACTAATTTTCCCCGCTGATGTTCCCTTATTTATTTTTGCGAATAGCTGCGGGTTAATTTTTTAGAGTTACTTTTTGATGTTATTAATTTTGTCTTTTTGTACAGGGGAATAATCGGTTTTAGTTTGCCCGTTGACTTGGATAGTATCAAAATAGCATTTAATTCCTGTCGCTACATTCATGTCTTCAGCATTTTGTAGATGAAAATGCAAATGAGGTTCTGAGGAATTCCCGGAATTTCCACATAATCCCAGTAACTGTCCTTGTTTGATTTTTTGCCCTTGTTTGACAACGATTGAATGTTGTTTGAAATGTGCAAAAAACAAGAATTCATTATTTACCGATTTAATAATTACAGTATTTCCAGGAATATAAACGGGATTTAAAACTCCGGGAATATTGTCTTTTACACCATCAACAACCAGAACAATTTCTCCATCACAGGGAGCAATTAAATCTTTCCCAAAAGCGTAATAGTCCTCATTTGTTTTCCCATCGGTTTTAAATGATTTTCCCTTATCGTTTGTAATTAACATATCGAAAGCATTTTTTTGAGCCTGGCTTTCAATATGATAGTTCAACTCTTTTGTGTCACCGCCCCATAACACGGTCCATTGTTCTTTAAAAGGCAGAATGAGTTTGGTTTTATTCCGTTCTATTTTTGGTAAACTACTGTTTTCAAAAGGTTTTATAAACAGACCATTAATTTTAGAGTTGTTGTCTACCGAAATATTAAGTGTAAATAAGGCTCTTTCAAAATTGGTTTTATACGAAGCATAATTTTGTTCGTATTTTAGAAATTCTCTTTGGGTAATTTTTCCGGCTTGTTGTTTTAAACCGGACAAGAAATCCTTTGTTTTGTCAAGAGGTAAGGCGTTTTGCATTTCGGCTGAAAATCCTGAAAAAACAGCTTCATAATTATCTGAATTGTAATTCTTTTCAAAGTCGTTTACGGCTGTTTTATAAAATGCTTTTTCGGTTTGGGCAAAACTAATAGTGGTTAAAAGTGAAAAAAATAAGATAGATAGGATTTTGTTCATTTTGGTTGTTTTTTGGTTTGAATGTTTGTGGGTTGGTCTTTTATAATGAATATCTGTTATCATAATTATCATAATCATACAAAGAATCTTGAGTTTCGGAATCTAACTTAATAGTCATTTTAGAATCTAATTCCATGGAAACAGCTATTCTTTGTCCGATAAAAAAGGCTTCATTCAAAATTTTGATAATGCAATCTTCGAATGCAATTCCAGCTTCTGTAAGTTGGGATTGTTTATTTCTAATCATTTCAAACATTTCAGTAAACATTTCTCTGATGATATAAATTTTGCTTTCGGCAAATTTTCTAATCTCATTGGGTAATGCTTTCAATCCATTGCTGGTCATACAATCATCAAAATTATAAGCGATTCTTTCTAAGGGCTCCCCAATCATGTAGGCAAGAGCAAACTCAAATCCTTTTCCATAGGTATATACAAATGCTCTTATGAATAAATTTTCCTGGCTAAAGAAATGCTCCAAGGTTGAGAATTTGGATAAATCTTCTACTTGAGTTTTTATAAACGTTCTCAGCTTGTCTTCATCATAAGGGATTGTGTAATTTTCGTCTAAGTCTAAAAGACCATTCGCTTTAGCAATTGTTAATCCTTTGTTTGTGATTTGTTCTAAAATTTCCATAATGGAGGCTATTGATTGTCTTTAAACCCGTTTAGCACTAAAAATACAAATTATTAATTAGAAGACCGTAGCGAATAGTTTTTTAGAAACTTTTTTTATTTATGGATGTTGGATTGTTTTTTAGGATGCTAGCGCAAGCTGTTATAAGCCGTTTTACTCTGTTTCATCTGTGTGCTAAAAGTTGTAGCTCTATCACAAAGGCTCATAAAAACATACCAAGATTCTTCAAGTTTTAAGAGAAATCGGTGTGAATCAGTTTTATCCGTTATATCTGTGGGCTAATAAAATTAGTGTATTGAAAAATCTAAACCTGAATCACACCCAAATTGAATGCTTTTTCAATAGGAGCGTGGTTGGCGGCTTCGATACCCATAGAAATCCATTTTCGGGTGTCTAATGGATCAATGATGGCATCAGTCCACAAGCGGGAAGCGGCATAATAGGGAGAGGTTTGTTCGTAGTAGCGCGCTTTTATTTTGGCAAACAATTCGGCTTCTTTGGCTTCATCAACGATTTCTCCTTTGGCTTTCATCGAAGAAGCTTCTATTTGTGCCAATACTTTCGCGGCTTGAGTACCACCCATAACGGCTAATTCGGCACTTGGCCAGGCCACAATTAATCTTGGATCATAGGCTTTACCACACATGGCGTAGTTTCCGGCACCATAGGAATTCCCAACAATCACGGTAAATTTTGGAACGACCGAGTTGCTCACGGCATTGACCATTTTAGCTCCGTCTTTGATGATTCCGCCCTGTTCCGACTTGGAACCCACCATAAATCCGGTAACGTCTTGCAGGAATACCAAAGGGATTTTTTTCTGATTGCAGTTGGCAATAAAGCGTGTGGCTTTATCGGCACTATCGGAGTAGATGACACCGCCAAACTGCATTTCGCCTTTTTTTGTTTTGATTACTTTTCGTTGGTTGGCTACAATCCCCACTGCCCATCCGTCAATGCGGGCATAACCCGTGATGATGGTTTGTCCGTAACCGTCTTTGTAAGCTTCAAATTCAGAATTATCTACCATACGATTGATGATTTCCATCATATCATATTGTTCGGTGCGGGCTTTTGGTAATATGCCGTATATTTCTTTTTCGTCTAAGGCTGGTTTTACAGTTTTGATGCGGTTGAATCCCGCTTTGTCGTAGTCACCAATTTTGTCAACTATATTTTTTATTTTGTCTAAAGCATCTTTGTCGTCTTTGGCTTTATAATCGGTCACTCCTGAGATTTCGCAATGTGTGGTCGCTCCACCCAGGCTTTCGTTATCGATATTTTCGCCAATGGCTGCTTTTACCAAATAGCTTCCAGCCAAAAAGATACTCGCCGTTTTATCAACAATTATGGCTTCGTCACTCATGATAGGCAGATAAGCACCTCCGGCAACACAACTGCCCATAATAGCCGAAATTTGCGTAATTCCCATGCTGCTCATGATGGCATTATTTCTAAAAATACGTCCAAAATGTTCTTTATCAGGGAAAATTTCGTCCTGCATAGGCAAATAAACTCCTGCACTGTCTACTAAATATATGATTGGAATTTTGTTTTCCATTGCAATTTCCTGTGCACGCAAGTTTTTCTTAGCCGTGATAGGAAACCAGGCACCCGCTTTTACAGTAGCATCATTGGCAACAACAATACATTGTTTTCCTTTAATGTAGCCAATTTTTACCACAACACCTCCCGAAGGACAGCCGCCATGTTCCTTGTACATTCCTCCACCTACGAGTGCTCCAATTTCAATACTTTCGGCATTGGCATCCAATAAATAGTCAATGCGCTCACGGGCAGTCATTTTGCCTTCGGCATGTAATTTTTGAATGCGTTTTTCGCCTCCTCCTAATTTTATTTTAGAGAATTTTTGTCTTAAATCAGAAAGTAAAAGTTTATTGTGGTCTTCGTTTTTGTTGAAGTTTAAATCCATGGTGTTTGTAATTGCAAGAAAATTGATGGCTAAAATACAAAACCAATTGAAGTTTTTTTGTTTTTTTTACCATATAAGTCATTTAAGTTTTTTGATTTTATCTAAAGTAAAAAGCTAAGCCAATATAAGTTTTATTAATTTGTGTGAATCTGTGTAATTTGCAGTAAAATAAATGCTAAACTTAGCTGATATGACTATATGGTTTAAAAAATGATATTATTTAAGTGTTAGGTTAGTGATAAAAAAAGAACCGCAGATTCACAAAAGTTTAAATTTGCGAATCTGCGGTAAAAAAATAAAAATAAAAAAAATTATTTTTTAGAATCGTTAACGAGTCTTTTTAGAATTGCCCATTGTTTTAACGCATCACGAGCTTCAACGGCAGGGTAGCCTAACATGGTTTTTCCGGCAGGAATATCACAAGTAACTCCTGAACCTGCACCAATAACAGCGCCGTCGCCAATAGTAGTGTGGTCTTTTATCGAAGCGCTTCCTCCAATGATAACACCGTTTCCTAGAGTAACGGAACCTGCTAATCCACTGTTTCCAGCCATAATACAAAACTGTCCTAGCTTACTGTTATGTCCTATTTGAACTAAATTGTCAATTTTACAACCATCACCTAAAACAGTTGAGCTGAATTTACCTCTATCGATACAGCTATTGGCACCAATTTCGACATTGTTTCCAATGATTACATTTCCAATTTGAGGGATTTTAACCAAGCCTTTTTCCGGACAGGGACGGAATCCAAAACCATCCGCTCCAATGGTTGCATTAGGATGAATAATACAGCCGTTACCAATGTGACAACGCTCTCTTACCACCGTTCCTGACCAAATTACCGTGTTTTTTCCAATAGTAGATTCATCAAGGATGGTTACATTAGGATAAATAGTGCTGTTTTCTCCAATTTTTACATTGGGACCCACATAACTTCCGGCGCCAATTTTTGTCCCGGCACCAATACTAGCTGTTTTGTCAACTACTGCATTGGGATGAATATCAACATGAAATTCAGGTAGTGCTGGGGCAAAAAGTTCTAATATTTGCGACATAGCCAAATCGGCATTTTTGACTTTTATGAAAGCCCTGTTTTCTCCAGGTTCAATTGAAATGTCTTCATTTACAACTGCAACACTGGCTTTAGAAGTAGCCCAAAGTTTTTCGTATTTTTTATTTCCAATAAAAGAAATTTCAGAATTTGTGGCAACTTCAAGTTGCTCAGCAGCAGTGATGTTTTGTAATGTGCTGCCGGAGATAATACCTTGAAGGACATCGTTTATTTCTTGTATTGAGTAGGATTTCATAATATGGTTCTGAAAATTAGTTATATAGATGGCTCAAATAAAGTGATTCTTCAGAGACAAACCTAATATTTTAAGAATACTGGGCTGAAGTTTTAACAAAGCTGTGTTTTTAAGAGCGATTTGTAATCTTTTTGGGAATAAAAAAACGAGAATAAAGAGGGGTATAAAACAATAAAACTACCTGAAGAGGTAGTTTTATTGTTTTTAATAAGTTGTGGTTTTATATTTTAACCTTGATGACGATTTTTTTTATTTTTCCATTGCTAATCATAGCTGCATGAACATCTTCTGGAAATAAGATAGTAAATTGTCCCGGATTTAATTCAAAAAACATATCGGGTTTGTCAAAGAAAAAACGAACGTCTTTTTCGTCACTGTAGTCACCGTTTGGGCTCACACATTTTTCTCTTGGTTTCCAGGCATAAGTCTCTGGACCAGCCACACAAACCTGGATGTCGATATTTTTATCATGACATTCAAAATGAACTAAACTTTGTTCTTTTGAATTTCCGTTTCCGGAATTAACGATAATTTTTAAATCATCTGAATATTGGGTTACGCCATCAGCCAGATTAGCTAAGTCGTTTTCATTT
This sequence comes from Flavobacterium sufflavum, assembly GCF_004016525.1. GTDB lineage: Bacteria > Bacteroidota > Bacteroidia > Flavobacteriales > Flavobacteriaceae > Flavobacterium > Flavobacterium sufflavum. The sequence continues at coordinate 119,031 of NZ_SACJ01000010.1, read as the reverse complement.
AAAAATTGAAATGCCTTTTCGAAAGCAGGATGTAAACCATAGTATTTCGCAGCATTGTTTAATGAATCTACAATCATTTTAAAGTTGTTTTTAATTTTTTGGGTAAAAGTATTGTTGCTTTTTTGAAACAAAAAATAAAAGTACATTTTTAAATTTAATAGCCTAATGAAAAATGTATAAAAAGTCTTTTGTGTTTCATTTATTTAGTCTCCAAGCTTTTTTTAGTTAAGCCATGTTTTGAAACAGAGTTTTGTACATTTGTTTTAAGCCTAAAATTCTCATCGATGATTATTACCTTAAAAAAAATAAGTTTAATTCTATTTTTAGTTGTATTTCTGTCCTGTAAATCACAAATTACGGCAATTTCAACTTCAAAGGAAATTCCTTCTTCCATTGGCGACACTACTTTTGTAAATCTAAAAGACTACAGTTCCGATTTTGTGTATGACATGAAATATGCTACCGATGACAATTTCCTGAAAGCTAAAGTTTATGATTGTGCCGAATGTTATTTGCGATTAAAAACAGTAAGAGCTTTAGTTGTGGCGAATCAGGAATTTATAAAAAAAGGCTACCGAATTAAACTTTTCGATTGTTACCGTCCGTTGGATATTCAAAAAAAGATGTGGGAGATAGTTCCTAATCCGGAATATGTGGCTGATCCGGCCAAAGGTTCCATTCATAATCGGGGAGGAGCGGTAGATATTACTTTGGTAAACAAAAGAGGAAGAGAACTGGATATGGGAACTAAATTTGATTTTTTCGGGATCGAAGCCAGTCATGCCTATGAAAATTTATCCCAAAAAGTAAAGGATAATCGAATGTTACTTAAAAGCATTATGCTAGAAAATGGTTTTAATTCGTTTGATTCAGAATGGTGGCATTATAATTTGAAATCGGCTTTGATGGATGTGGTTTCCAATGAAAAATGGAAGTGTAACTAGTTTTAGATATATAAAAAAGTCAACATTTTCGGTTTATTAGGTTTTAATTAAACTCTGAAAGTGTTGACTTTTTTATGATAAATTATAATCGACTATTGGTTTAGTTCTCGATACATTTTAAATTATTAATGAAATAAGTTTCAGGTTGATAAGTTTTTCCAGTTAATTCCGAAACCAATTGTTTTTTGACGATATAATCTTCGGTATCGGTTAAATATTTTATTCTCATCAATGAAAGTGGAGAACTTTTTAAGTCTTCCATTGTGCCTTTCATAAACATGAAGTTTCCAACAATTACGCGGTTATCAAAACCTTTTTCGTCTCTAATCATGCTGCCACAATATTCCAGATTGGTATGTACCAGAGTGATTACTTTTCCGTTGTTTAGCTGTAAATACAATCTGGAGTTTTTATCAAAACAATTAGCTTTAATAAAACCTTTGCTTTTTTGAATGAGTTGTACATTAAGTGTAGGTAAACCATCAGTTAAAGACAAAGTGTAGAAAATATAGCTTGAAGTTCCTGCGAAAATTTTCTCAGAAATCAGGTATTCTTTGGTGACTTTGTAAGAGCCTACGGAGTCTTTTACATTAGTAGCATAATCACAAAGTGTTTGCGCAAAAGAGTTTAGAGATAAAAAGAATAAGGCGGTAAGTAATAGTTTTTTCATTATTATTTTATTTTGGCGCAAATTAATACTATTTTGGAATTATTTACATCGGTGGTGAAAAAAGTATAAAGATTTCCGCCCTCTTTTATTTTCCATTTTTTTCGAATGTTTTCCACCGTTTCGGGAAAATTACGAGTGGTGATGTTTGATTGTTTTCCACTCAAATAATTTTTCATTTCGATTTTATTGTATGGAAAAGCAGCGGTGATTTCGAAAATTCTACCCGGAAATGAAAGGATTTTATCAGAAGTATATAAATGCGAATGTTTGTGTAATTTATTGATGTTGTAGTTAATGGCAACTTCATCAAAGCCGCCCGATTTCATGATGGCACTATTGGGTTCGTACAAATACTTTTTAGGCAAACTATAAGCAGGAAACACCGATTCCTGATTCATTAAAAACTCAAATGTGTCAATAGTTCCTTTGTTGATATTGACCGTTTTTAAAGTGATTTCGCCCAAATAATCTTTATGCAATTCCCATAAAAGTTCCTTTACTTCGTTTTCCAGCGCTACAATATGAATGTTTTTTACATTTTTCAATTCGGACAATCCCGCCGAAATATCTAATAAAGGTGCGGTTTTGATTAAGATAGCATCCGAATTTTCGAAATAGAAATCAAGGTTTTCAGGCACATTGGGCAAACAGTCTTTGAGCATAAAAACTTTGCCTTTGGCATCATTTCGTCTCGAAGGATCAATGTAAATCCAATCCCATTTTCGATTCAAAGTTTTTAAGGTTTCAAAACTGTCGCCAGCATGACATTCGATATTTTTAATGTTGAGCTGTTCGAAATTGTGTTTTACAATTGCCGAAAGTTCAGGATTAATTTCGCAATGGACTACCGATTTGATTTTGTCAGCAAAAAAAGAATCATCCACACCAAAACCACCGGTAAGATCGATTAAGGATTCTCCCGAAACGATACTGCTTTTGTATAAAGCAGTTGGCTCGGAAGAGGTTTGTTCGACCGAAATTTTACTCGGATAAATAATATTTTTGCAGTTAAACCAAGTAGGTAATTTGTCTTTAGCCTTTGATTTTGCTTCAATCTGATTTAAAACTTTAATCCATTCCACATCAGGAAATGGATTTTTTTGAAGGGCTAATTTCGAAATTGAGTTCCCGATTTGTTTATCAATAAAATCTTGAATTTGTGGTTGTAAAATATTTAAATCCAAACCTAAATATCTTTAGTTAGCAACTGAATAATTTTGTTTTCGGGAAAGAATTCTTTTCCAATAACCTTAAGGATGGTGTACAGCGGAACAGCAATAATCATCCCTAATATTCCCGAAAGAAAACCGGCAATTAAAATTACAAGAAATATTTCCAATGGATGGGAACTGACACTTTTTGAAAAGATAAAGGGTTGCGAAAGATTGTTATCTATGAGTTGTACAATCCAAAATCCTATCAATACATAAAAAGTTGTAGGTAAAATTTCAGTTTGGAAATCGCTTCCTAAATGGCTCAACATGGTTAATAAAGCCGCCAGTATCGATGCAATTAAAGGTCCGATGTATGGAATGATGTTTAAAACAGCACATAAAAAAGCAATGATAAGCGCATTAGGTATGCCGAAAATGATTAAAACAATCAGATATAACAGAAATACGATGAATAATTGGAACAATAATCCAATGAAATAGCGGGAAAGCAAATCGTTGATTTTGTCGAAAGAGTTCAAAAATTTTTCTTCATGACTGTCAGGGATTAGTTTTTTAGCGCCCCGTAAAAAAAGAATCCTGTCTTTTAAAAAGAAAAAAGTAATAAACAATACCGAACCCAATCCTACACCTAAACTGCCGATTGTTCCTAGAATACTGTTTAAAAAATCAGGAATAAAAGTAAAGTTGATTTTAGAAGAAATATTGGCTTCTTTCAATACTTTGGCAGAATCAATATTGTGAGAATCCAGAAAAATCTGGATTTGTTTTAATAATTCAGCAATGTTTTTTTCTATTTCCGCAGTATTTAGCAGCGATAGATTTTGCCCTTGTGAAGCGATTAAAGGAATAAACATTAAAATAAATCCCAAAATAATCAATATAAAAATAGATACCGTAGCAATGCTGGCAAAGACATCGTTGAATTTTAGTCGCTTTTTAAAGAAATTCAGAATAGGTTTTCCTATCATGGTAAGAATTAGCGATATCACTAAATAAGTAAGTACAGTGCTGATTTGATAGAAAAAATACAAAACTAAACCGCTAACAATTACGGTTAATAAAGCGCGAAGGATTCCGTTAGATATCGTTTTTGATGTAATCATAACTGTGTTTTAGGATATAAAGATAAAAAAACTCAAATCATTTTCGAAGTAAATTCATAAAGCGCAATGCTTGCAGCCTGAACCACATTCATACTGCTGTTTTGACCAAACATATCGATATGTACAATTTGATTCGAAATTTTCAAAAGAGCTTCGTTTATGCCATTAATTTCGCTGCCAATTATAAGTGCTGTTTTTTTATTGGCAGGCAAAACTACTTCTTTTAATGATTTGCTGTTTGAAGCAATTTCTAACGAAATTATTTCATAATTATTCTCTTGTAAATAATTAATTAGAGCATCATTTTCTTCAATTACAGTGTAAGGAACGTGTAAATGGGTACTTCTTGACGTTTTATTTATTTTTCGAGGATTCAGTGGGATGTCTTTTCCGGCGAAAATAATTTTCTCAATTCCAAAAGCTTCTCCAATTCTGAAAAGCGAACCAATATTTTGTTGGAAACAAATATTATCACAAACCAGCGTAATAGGAAATTGAGTTTGTTTAAACTGATTTTCTTCGTGTTTTAGTTGCACCTGGATTAGTTGTTAAAGATATAGTTTATAATATTGGCACCCATTTTTAATGCTTTTTCACGTACTTCGGCAGGGTCGTTATGTACTTCGGGATCTTCCCAGCCATCGCCTAAATCACATTCATAAGTATATAGCAGCACTAATCTATTGTCTATGAAAATGCCAAAAGCCTGTGGACGTTTGCCATCGTGTTCGTGTATTTTTGGTAAACCATTGGCAAAAAGATAAGGCTTTTGAAAAATGGCGTGATTGGCAGGGATTTCAATTAATTCCTTAGCGGGGAATATTTTTTTAATTTCTTTTCGAATGTATTGGTCCATTCCATAATTGTCATCAATATGTAAAAAGCCACCACCGTTTAAATATTTTTGAAGATTAACCACATCCGATGCACTAAAAACTACATTCCCGTGTCCCGTCATGTGGGTAAAGGGATAGGAAAATAAATCAGGACTACCGGGTTCTACCGTGGCGGGTTTTGAATTGATAGTGGTGTTGATATGGCTGTTGCAAAAGCGAATTAAATTAGGCAGTGAAGTAGGATTGGCATACCAATCGCCACCACCGCTGTATTTTACCAAGGCAATTTCCTGGGAAAAAGAAGTGAAAGAAATTAATAGTAAAATAAGATGTATTCTTTTCATTTTTTTAGTCCTTAGTGGTTAGTCCTTAGTCCTTAGTTTTTTTAGTCCTTAGTAATTAAACTCATCCTAAACTAAGGACTAAGGACTCAAAAACTAAGGACTATCCTTCATTAAAAAACATCACGCTATGGCAGGCTACTACGGCTGCTGTTTCGGTTCTTAATCTGGTGTTGCCTAAAGAAACGGGAATATAATTGTTTTCTAATGCCAATGTGATTTCTTTAACGGAAAAATCGCCTTCGGGACCAATAAGCAAAGTAATATCTTCGTTAGTTTTCAAAACCGATTTCAATGTTTTTTTATCGGTTTCTTCGCAGTGGGCAATTAATAATGTGCCTTTGTTTTTTTGATTTACAAATTCTTTAAAACTAACTGCTTCGTTCAATTTTGGCAGATAGGCTTCATTACATTGTTTCAATGCAGACAGGATAATTTTGTCAAATCGTTCTTTGTTGATTACCTTTCTTTCGGAGCGATCACAAATGATGGGCGTGATTTCCTGGATACCAATTTCGGTAGCTTTTTCCAAAAACCATTCGTAGCGGTCGTTCATTTTTGTTGGTGCAACGGCCAAGTGCAAATGGAATTTAGGTGTTTCTTTTTTCTCTACAGCATTAATTTTTACCGTGCATTTGTTATCAGATGCTAAAGTGATTTCGCATTCGAATATATACCCCAAACCATTAGTTACAAATAAAATATCGCCGTCTTTTTTTCGCAAGACTTTGATAATGTGTTTGCTTTCTTCTTTGTCGAAAGAAAAGGATGCTGTTTGTTCGTCAATATTTGGATTGTAAAATAATTGCATAGTTTAGAATTGAATTCGCGCTTTAGAAACTACTGAAGCATTTTCGAAATTTTGGGATAAGAACTTTTGATAACCTACAATTCCTATCATGGCAGCATTATCGGTGGTGTATTCAAATTTAGGGACAAATGTTTTCCAACCGTATTTTTCTTCGGCTTTTTTCAGGGTATTTCTAATGCCGGAATTGGCCGAAACACCGCCACCAATGGCAATTTGTTTAATTCCAGTTTCCTGTACCGCTAATTTCAATTTATCCATTAATATCTGGATAATAGTATGTTGAATGGAAGCGCAAATATCGTTGAGGTTTTCATCGATAAAATTCGGATTCTTTTGTTTTTCTTTTTGAATGAAATATAAGATTGCCGTTTTTAAACCTGAAAAACTAAAATCCAGTCTGGGAACTTTTGGTTTGGTAAAAGGAAACGCTTTTGGATTTCCCAGTTGGGCATATTTATCTACTAAAGGACCACCAGGATAAGGAAGACCAAGGATTTTAGCGCTTTTGTCAAAAGCTTCTCCCACGGCATCATCAGTAGTTTCGCCAATTATTTGCATATCAAAAAAATTGTTGACTTTTACAATTTGGGTATGTCCTCCGCTAATGGTTAAGGCCAGGAAAGGAAATTCGGGTTTGTCGTAACCTTCTTCGTCAATAAAATGCGCTAAAATATGGGCGTGCATGTGGTTTACCGCAATAAGCGGAATTCCTAAAGCCAATGCTGTTGATTTTGCAAAAGAACTTCCCACAAGCAAAGACCCCATCAAACCGGGACCTTGGGTAAAGGCAATGGCTGATAATTGTTCTTTCTGGATATTGGCTTTTTTTAAGGCAGCATCAATTACAGGAACAATATTTTGCTGATGGGCACGCGAAGCTAATTCGGGAACAACTCCGCCATATTGTGTGTGAATTAATTGATTTGCCACAACATTTGAAAGTACTTTGTCGTTACATAAAACGGCTGCTGCGGTATCATCGCAGGAACTTTCAATAGCAAGAATAAAAACCTCGGGATTTAGCATAAAAAGGCACAAATTTTGAATTATCTTTAGAAACCGATTTTATTTTTTTTAATTTTACGGCGCAGCCAAAATTAAAGAATTTTTATTAAAGGTTTCGCTCTTTCCTTGGGCAAAATAATATTTCGTAATAAAACCATAGCATATCAAAAAAACGGTTAAAATAACTTCAGGTATAATTCTTGGCTTCATCATCCTTTTGTTGATGCTTGGTATTGCGTTATCATTGCCTGCAGTCCAAACTAAAGTGGGTAAGTATTTAATGAACCGTATCAATAATGATTTTGGAACCCATATCAATATTGATAAAGTTAAGGTGTCGGTTTTAGGTGGTGTTAAAATCCAGAATGTACTGATTTTAGATCATCGTAAGGATACTTTGATTTATTCGAAAATTTTGAACACCAATATTTTTGATCTCAATGGTTTTTTAAATCATGGCGATTTGTTGTTTAAAACCATTCGTTTGGATGGGGTTTTGTTTGATATGAAAACCTACAAAAACGAGAAGAAAACCAATATGGATGTTTTCATTGATGCTTTCGATTCAGGAAAACCGCATACTGGAAAACATTTTCTTCTAACTTCTACTAAGGCTTATATTAATCATGGACATTTTAGACTGACTGATTATAATAGAGCTAACCCTAAAGATGTTGATTTTAAAAATGTCAATATCGAATTGACCGATTTTAAACTTTATGGTCCCGATGTAAATACCAATATCAATAAATTGTCCTTTTTAGATCATAGAGGATTGTTTGTCGAGGATTTAAGTGCTATTTTTAGTTATACCAAGAAAAAAATAAAACTTGAAAATTTAGATTTAAAAACCCCTGAATCTAAAATTAAAGGAGAAGTTACACTTAATTATAAAATTAAGGATTTTGCCCGTTTTAATGATAAAGTAAAATGGGACGTAAAAATTCATTCGGCTGCAATTGCTACAAATGATATCCGACATTTTTATAATGAATTAGGGGTTAATCAGTTTTTTTATATCAACAGAGCTGATGTAAAAGGAACTTTAAACGATTTGTATGTACGTCGTTTGCGTTTAGTTGATTCCAAGAAATCAAGAATTGAAGGAGATATTCGTTTTAAAAATATTTTTGGAAAAGCGCACCAACGTTTTTATATGGATGGTAATTTTAGCAGAATCAATTCCAGTTACGACAATCTGGTAACCATACTCCCGAATGTTCTTGGGAAAAAATTACCTGTAGAATTAAAGACTTTGGGGGATTTTTGGATGGAAGGAAGCACGCAACTTACAGCTACTGCTATTGATGCTGCTTTGAATTTAAGGTCTGAAATAGGAAGAGTGCAGTCGGTTTTTTCAATGACTAATATTGATGTGATTGATAAGGCTGCTTATACCGGAAATGTAGTTTTAGAAGGTTTTAGTGCAGGAACTTTTTTAAATCGTGATGATTTAGGCAAAGTGACTATGGATATTAATGTTGACGGTAAAGGATTTACCCAGAAATATTTAAATACGCAATTGAACGGACTTATAAGTAAAATGGATTACAATAATTATACTTATAATAATATTGCCGTAAACGGTAATTTTAAATTGCCTTATTATAAAGGACGAATTTCGGTGGATGATCCTAATTTGAATATGGAATTTGATGGTTTAGTCGATTTAAGTACCAAAGAAAATAAATACGATTTCCATATTAATGTAGCTAATGCTAATTTGAATAAATTGAAATTAGTAAAAGACAGTGTTGCTAATTTTAAAGGTGATGTCTTGGTGCAGGTTACAGGAAACACCATTGAAAATTTACAGGGTAATGTATATATCAAGCAAACTTCTTATCAAAATGTAAAAGACACTTATACTTTTGATGATTTCAATATCAATTCCACTTTTGATGAAAATAGAATTCGTACGCTAACTATAAATTCTCCTGATATTATCGATGGAAAAGTAGTAGGGCGTTTTCAATTTAAAGAATTAGGAAAATTGACAAGAAATTCTTTGGGTAGTTTGTACACTAATTTTAAGCCAGAGAAAGTAAATAAAGGACAGTTTTTAAAGTTTAATTTCACGGTTTACAGCAAGATAGTTGAGATTTTATATCCCGAAATAGCCTTAGCGACTAATACGGTTTTGAAAGGAAATATCAAATCGGATAATCAGGAATTTAAGATGAATTTCAATTCGCCTAAAATTGTATATGCTAAAAATACCTTCGACAATATTAGGGTGTCTATCGATAATAAGAATCCATTATTTAATGCTTATGTTGAATTAGACAGTATCAAAACGCCTTATTACAAAATGCGTGATTTTAGTTTGATTAATATTACCACAAAAGATACATTACTGTTTCGTTCGGAATTTAAAGGGGGCGAAAAAGGAGAGGATTATTTCAATCTGAACTTGTATCATACTATTGATAAGGACAATAATAATGTGGTGGGTATAAGTAAATCGGAGATGAAGTTCAAAGAAAATTTATGGTATCTCAATCAAAAAGACAGTCCTGATAATAAAATAGTTTTTGATAAATCCTTTAAGAATTTCAATTTTGATAATATCGTATTGTCTCATGAAAACCAATCGGTGGCTCTGAATGGGACAATCAAGGATAATCTGAATAAGGATTTTGAGCTCAGTTTTAAAGATGTCGATTTGTATAAGATTACACCTTTAAGTAGTAAGTTTGTTTTTAACGGAAATGTAAATGGTGCGATCCATTTTAAACAAAACAATCAAGTCTATAAGCCTACTGCTTCGATAGTAGTTGACAAATTGAATATTAATAAAACCGATTTAGGAGTTTTAAGATTTAATATCGAAGGCGATCAAAATCTGGAAAAATTTACTATTGATTCGTATTTGCAAAATGACAATTTAGAATCTTTTAATGCTAATGGAAGTTTCGAAGTCGTTAATAAAAAGACGATGCTGGATTTAAAACTGAAATTGGATAGGTTTAATCTTGGGGTTTTCAGTTCTCTGGGAGGTGATGTTTTGTCTAATATCAGAGGTTTTGTAACAGGAAATTCGATTGTAACGGGTGATGTAAACAAACCTAAAATCAGTGGTCGATTATTTGTAGACAAGGCAGGAATGACTATTCCGTATTTAAATGTTGATTATCAATTGAGTGATCGTTCAGTAGTCGATTTGGTTGATGAGACGTTTTTGTTTAGAAATAATACCATTACCGATTCGAAATTTAATACCAAAGGATTGTTGAATGGTAGTATTGAGCACAATAATTTTTCTGATTGGAAATTAGATTTTGCAATTGCTTCCAGAAAATTAGTTGTCTTAGATACTAAGGATTCTGAAGATGCGGCTTATTATGGAACTGCATTTATAAATGGAAACGCTACTATCAAAGGGCCTACAAATTCCTTATTTATAAAAATTGATGCAAAATCAGAGAAAGGTTCCGATGTTAAAATTCCAATTAATTATGCTGAGAGTGTAGGCGAAAATTCATTTATCCATTTTTTAACGCCTAAAGAAAAGTACAATAAAAAAATGGGTATCGTTGAAAATAGCCGTAAATACAACGGACTCGAATTGGAATTTGATTTGGATATCACACCTGATGCCGAAGTAGAGGTAATTTTAGACCGTAATTCAGGTCATGGAATGCGCGGTAGAGGTTATGGTTCGTTGTTGTTTAAAATCAATACTCTGGGTAAATTTCAAATGTGGGGAGATTTCCAGGCTTATGAAGGAACCTATAATTTTAAATACGGCGGATTAATTGATAAAAAGTTTGACGTTAAAAAAGGAGGTTCTATTTCCTGGGAAGGAAATCCAATGCGGGCACAGCTTAATTTACAGGCGGTTTATAAAACCATTGCCAATCCTGCAGTTTTATTGGATAATTCTTCATTTAACAGAAAGGTGCCGGTGAATGTAATTATTGGAATTCAAGGAGATTTGGCCAGCCCGGATCCTGATTTTAATATTGAGTTCCCAACGGTGAGTAATGTTTTGAAATCAGAAATTCAATATAAATTATACGATAAAGATGTTAGGCAAACCCAGGCCTTGTATTTACTTTCTTCAGGAGGTTTTTTAAGTCCGGAAGGGGTAAATCAATCTGATTTTTCAGGAAGTTTGTTCGAAACGGCTTCCAGTTTATTAGGTGATATTCTAAAAACAGATAGTGATAAGTTTAAGGTAGGTTTAAATTATATTTCTCCGGACAAAAGGATTGGTAAAGAAACCGATGGTAGAGTAGTGGCTACTATTTCTTCCAAAGTTAATGAGCGAATTACGATTAACGGAAAAGTGGGGGTTCCATTTGGAGGAATCAATGAATCGGCTGTTGTTGGGGATGTTGAGGTTCAGTACAGAGTGAATCAGGACGGAACAATGAATTTGAGGCTGTTTAACAGAGAAAACGATATTAATTATATTGGACAAGGAATTGGTTACACCCAAGGATTAGGGGTTACCTATGAAGTAGATTTTGATACCTTTAGGGAATTGGTTAATAAAATATTTAAAAAGTACAAAATTCAGAGAGTAGATACTACAAATGAATATTTCCAGGATTCTAATGTAACACCTGAATATATTAATTTCAACAAAAATAAATCGCCTAAAAAAGAAGACATAAAAAATAATACCGAGGCTGTTAAAACTGACGAAGATTAATTTTGTGAAATCGAATGCTCTTTGTTTGGATTTGATTTTTAAGCACTTTGTTATAATTTGAACTTGTTTCGTATAAATGTTATTTAAACGTCAATAATAAGTTATTCTTAGTTAAATTCTCTAAAAATCGATTTCTGTCAAAAAAAAACTGTGTTTTTTTGTTTTTTGTGAAACTTATTAACGAAAACGTTTGAATTTAAGGCGATTAGTTAAAATAACAAGGCAGACCCTTTTAAAGTGATTAATGTTTCTTAATTTTACGTTTCAAAACTAAAAACAATGCAAAAACTAATAAAAAAAATAGGCGTTCTTACCTCTGGTGGAGATTCCCCGGGAATGAATGCTGCAATACGCTCAGTTGTTCGTACATGTGCTTATCATAATATAGAATGTGTAGGTATATATAGAGGTTACCAAGGAATGATTGAAGGTGACTTTATCGAAATGGGACCTAGAAGCGTAAATAATATTATTAATAAAGGTGGAACAATTTTAAAATCGGCACGTTCAGCTGAATTTAGAACTCCTGAAGGAAGAAAAAAAGCTCATGAGAATTTAGTTAAAGAAGGAATTGAAGCTTTGGTAGTTATCGGAGGAGATGGAAGTTTTACAGGAGCTTTGATGTTTAACTCAGAATATAATTTCCCGGTAATGGGAATTCCTGGTACTATCGATAATGATATTTATGGGACAAGTCATACACTTGGATATGATACAGCTTTAAATACTGTTGTAGATTGTATCGATAAAATTAGAGATACAGCCAGTTCTCACAACCGTTTATTCTTTGTTGAGGTAATGGGTAGAGATGCAGGGCATATCGCTTTGAATGCTGGAATTGGAGCTGGAGCAGAAGAAATTTTGATTCCTGAAGAAGATTTAGGATTAGAGAGACTTTTAGAATCACTTCAAAAAAGTAAGGCTTCCGGAAAATCATCAAGTATAGTGGTCATTGCTGAAGGCGATAAAATTGGTAAAAATGTATTCGAATTAAAGGATTATGTAGAGAGTAATTTACCTGAATACGATGTTCGTGTATCGGTATTAGGACACATGCAACGTGGTGGTTCACCTTCTTGCTTTGATAGAGTTTTGGCTAGCCGTTTAGGTGTGAAAGCAGTAGAGTCTTTATTAGACGGAGTTTCAAATTTCATGGTAGGATTGAAAAACGATACAGTAAATCTTACTCCATTAGTACAAGCTATAAAAGGGAAATCAGAAATTGACAGAGAATTATTGAGGGTTTCTGATATTATAACAACTTAATAAAAATTGTAGCAGAATTAATCATTAAATTTGCGAAAATTTTTCAACTTAGAATAATAAACAATAAATAAATAAAGAAAAGAAATGTCAAAAGTAAAATTAGGAATAAACGGTTTCGGGAGAATCGGGAGAATTGTTTTTAGAGAGTCTTTCAACAGAGACAATGTAGAAGTAGTTGCAATCAACGACTTGTTAGATGTAGATCACTTAGCTTACTTATTAAAATATGATTCTGTTCACGGTCAATTTAACGGAACAGTTGAAGTAAAAGAAGGAAAATTATACGTAAACGGAAGAAACATCCGTATCACTGCTGAAAGAAACCCAGCTGATTTGAAATGGAATGAAGTTGACGTTGATGTAGTTGCTGAATGTACTGGTATCTTCACAACTATCGAAACTGCAAATGAGCATATCAAAGGTGGTGCTAAAAAAGTAATTATTTCTGCTCCTTCTGCTGATGCTCCAATGTTTGTAATGGGAGTAAACCACGAAACTGCAAAAGCTTCTGATTTAGTTGTTTCTAACGCTTCTTGTACTACTAACTGTTTAGCTCCTTTAGCTAAAGTAATCAACGATAATTTTGGAATTGTTGAGGCTTTAATGACTACTGTTCACGCTACAACTTCAACTCAAATGACTGCTGACGGACCTTCTAGAAAAGACTGGAGAGGTGGACGTGCTGCTGCTATAAACATCATTCCTTCTTCTACAGGAGCTGCAAAAGCTGTTGGAAAAGTAATTCCTTCTTTGAATGGAAAATTAACAGGTATGGCTTTCCGTGTTCCTACTGCTGACGTTTCTACAGTAGATTTAACTGTAAAAGTGGCTAAAGAAACTTCTTATGAAGAAATTATGGCTGTTTTGAAAAAAGCTTCAGAAAACGAATTGAAAGGTATCTTAGGATATACTGAAGATGCTGTTGTTTCTCAAGATTTTATCTCTGACAAAAGAACTTCAATCATTGATGCTACTGCAGGTATTGGTTTGAACTCTACTTTCTTCAAATTAGTATCTTGGTACGATAATGAGTATGGATACTCTAGTAAATTAATTGATTTATCAGTTCATATTGCTGGATTAAAATAATAAAACTCTAAATTTAAAATCCCGTTATGAAAATTAACGGGATTTTTATTTTTAAAACTAAACGATTAACGTTAAATTCAATTGAAGTTTAATGAAAATCAAAAACTAACACACCAAAAAAAGAACGAATGAAATTAATTGTTGATAGTGGTTCTACCAAGGCCGATTGGATTGCGATAGATGATCACGGAAAAATATTATTTACCACCCAAACTTTAGGATTGAACCCGGAAATCTTAGAAGGAGAGCAAATTGTTGAAAGACTTGATGACCGATTTGATATTCAACAAAGTAAAAAAGCAGCAACACATTTGTATTTTTATGGTGCAGGTTGTGGAACTGATAGAATGAAAATTGCTTTGAAAGAAGTTTTTCAGGATTATTTTCCTAATGCTCAAATTGTAGTTGAGGAAGATACTTATGCAGCAGTTTATGCAACTACTCCAAAAGATCAAAAAGCAATTGTTTGTATTTTAGGAACAGGTTCAAATTGTAGTTATTTTGATGGAACTTTATTGCATCAAAAAGTACAATCATTAGGGTATATCGTTATGGATGATTCTAGTGGAAATGTTTACGGAAAGGAATTGATTAGAAAATACTATTTTAATAAAATGCCAAAGGATTTGGTTGTTGAATTTGAAAAAGAATTTAATGTTGATCCTGATTTTATTAAAAGTAAATTATATAAAGAAGAAAATCCTAATGCTTATTTAGCCACTTTTGCTAAATTTTTAATTCAACATAAGGATACTGAATTTTGCCAAAAAATAATTCGTAAAGGGATGAAATCTTTTGTCAAAAATTATGTAATGCAATATGATAATTGCAAAGAAGTACCTGTGCATTTTGTAGGTTCTATTGCTTATTATTTAAAGGATGAATTACAACATGCTTTTGATAAATACAATCTTCAATTAGGAAACGTATTGAGAAGACCAATAGATGGTTTGATTTCGTACCATGTCGCTAATCAATAAGAATTATGGAAATTGCTATTATTTCACACGATGGTAAAAAAGCTGATATGGTTCAGTTTTTAAACAAAAATAAAGACATTTTATTGAGAGACAGTATTGAGCTTATTGCTACTGGTACTACAGGAGGAAGAGCCGAAAAAGCAGGTTTTAAGGTAATGAAAATGCTTTCGGGACCTATTGGTGGTGATGCGCAAATTGCGGCTAGGGTTGCTGAAGGAAAAACACACATGGTTTTCTTTTTCAAAGATCCTTTGGCGAGTCACCCACACGAACCAGATGTTAATATGCTCGTTCGTGTATGTGATGTCCATAATGTGCCTTTAGCTACAAATGAGGCTACTGCACAATTGTTATTAGATGCAATTGCTACTAGAGTATAGCAATTACTGATATCTCAACATTTACATTTTTTGGCAAGCATGCCACTTGAACCGTTTCACGTGCTGGAGCGGTTTTTTCGTTAAAATAAGATCCGTAAATGGTATTGATACTTCCAAAATCATTCATGTTCATGATGAAAATCGTCGATTTTACCACGTTTTCGAAAGTCATTCCTGCGGCTTCTAAAACTGCTTCTAGGTTTTTCATTACCTGCGTTGTTTCGGCTTCAATAGTGCTAGTAACTAAAGTTCCGTCAGCAGGATTGATAGCAATTTGTCCTGAAGTGTATAAAGTGTTTCCTGTAAGTATGGCTTGGTTGTAAGGTCCAATAGGAGCTGGTGCTTTTTCTGTAAAAATTACTTTCTTCATGTTACTAAAATTTAAGATGAAACCAAAGTTGTTTTTGTGTAAATAAAAATATTAACGATTCGGATAACTACGTTTTTCCCATTTGATATCGCTTAGGATACCCGATTTAATTCCGATGAAGAAATTCCAGTTCGCATTGGTTCCAAAAGGAGTCCAGTTAAAACTCAATCTCCAGCTTGCTAAATCACGTTCAAAACGCAATTGAGTGTAAGTTACTCCTTTTTGTACAAAATCGTATCCTGTCGAAACTCCTACCTTCCATTTAGGAGTTAAATCGGTATTGGCGGATATCATGATAGAGTTACCTGTGATTTGCTTTTCCCTATTGTTGTTTCCGTAGGTAAATGAATAGGCAAAAGTCATATCCCATGGTATTTTTGAATTGAAAAACTCCGAAATAGTGTCTTCGCCTTTTTCCTCGCTACCATCAAACTGACTCTTTCTGTTGTCATTTAAATCGGTAGCTCTTCCAAAAAGATCGTCTTCACGACCTCCATTCCTGGTGGTTTGATCGTCTTTTTTATCTTTTTTATTGTCCTTGTCCTTGCTGGAGAGCGAATAGTTTAAGGTAATGTTGGCACTGGTCATTCGGAATAAGCTTCCACCATTGTCAATATTGTACTTGTTTATTCTTTGTCCTGAATTATCAATAGCATAAGGATCTAAGGTCGTGGCAAAGTTGGCATTCAATTTATTTTCGAAAAATTGTGCTCCGGTACTTACCCTTACAGGAGACCAGGCTAGTGCAGTAACTCCATCGGCATCAAGATTGTAGCTTGTAGATAGATTCAGGTTGTTTAGCAACATGACTTTCTTAGGTTCTGTTTTTGTAGAATCGGCATCTCTTACTTTAGCTTCAAAGGTGTTGCTGATGCTTATTCCTAAGGTGTTAGAATTGCTTAGTCCAGGTGCTCCAAACATACCGCCTTCAAAACGGGTGTATTGTTTGTCCATTCTTCCACTTGCATCAGAGGAATAGGTGTCGTAATATTTTTCAAAACTAGGAGTATAGCCATAAGAAATCGATGGTCTCATGACGTGTCTGATAGCCTGTATTTTTTTATCGTCACCAAAATTGAAAGTTCCATAAATGGTAGTTCCTAAACTTGCCGATAAATTGTAAGTTCTAAAAGCATCAAATCCGTTTACTGTTCGATCCACTACAGCACTTTTGTCGCTGTCATACCCTCTTCGGATGGTTTTTAGATACCAAATTTCTTCATAATTTACCGATGTTGTAGCACTAAAATATTTAAATAATTTAAAGTTGGTACTTAAAGGAATACTGTGTTGGAAACCAACTTGTGCATCTTTAAACATTCCAGGTTTGAAAAACAAAGAATCTGTTGTGTTGATGTAATTTCTACCGTTCAGATTGTATTGTAAATTGATGTTTTTAAAGAATCCCTTTTTTACCCCATCTTTTCCAACAAATGGGTAAATTCTATCCAAACTAAATTGCAACGTAGGCAGGGTCATGTTGATACTTTGGGTTTGCGTGTTTTGCGAATGCGTTGCAGACAATGACAATCTGGCTTGTGGTACGATGTTAAATGTCTTAGAATACGAAATCGAGGAACTCAAGGTGTTGTTCAGCGTCGAACCATTGTTAGATTGGTTGATAGACTGTTTGAAATATTTACTACTTCCTAAGTTAACGGATGCTGAGAAACTCGAATTGGGATTTGCTTTGGAATCCCTCGAATGCGACCATTGGATATTATAGATGTTTTGCCTTGAATAGTCAGGATATCCTCTCTCGCTGTTGATAAGATTTTCAAAACGAAAGTTTACATTTCCTCTAAATTTATAGCGAGTAGCGTAAGCAGATTCAAATCGCATTCCGTAACTACCATTAGTATAATAATCTCCCAGTACTGTTAAGTCATAATGATCGCTCAATGCAAAATAATACCCTCCGTTTTGCAAAGAAAATCCTCTAGTGTTAGAGTCGTTATAACTAGGTAAAATCAATCCTGATACGCTTGTTTCTTTACTCATTGGGAAAAAAGCAAAGGGAAGGGCAATAGGAGTAGGAACGTCGGCAATAACCAGATGTGTTAATCCGGTAATCACTTTTTTACCAGGAATAAATTTTACTTTAGAGGTTTGGAAATAATATTCTGGATTTTCTTTATTGGTAGATGTTGTAAAACGAGCACCTTTTAAAAAGTAAACGGAATCATTTTCTTTTTTTGTAATAGCTGCTTTTACATTAAATTCACCCTGATCAGTTTTGGAATTCCAAATCAACGCCTTTTTTGTTTTAAAATTAAAACGAATCGAATCGGGTTCTATAACATTGGAACCTTGTTTGAAGTTTGGATATTGGGTAAATTTCCCCGTTGAATCTTTAATTCTACCAGCGTAAACCTCATTTTTTTCGTAATCCAATATGATTTTACCTGATTTTAATTCGATATCCTGATAGTAAAGTTCTGCATTGTCATATAAAGTGATTAATTTCTTCTTTTGGTCAATCTTAGCGTAATTGTCGGCTTTGTATTTTACCTTTCCTTCAAGAAAAGCTTTTTTAGGTTTTATACTGTCTGTTTTTATACTGTCATTTTCTTTTTTAAGAGTATCAGTAACAGTAGTTTTAGTTTCTTTTTTTGATTTAGCCTCTTTTTTTGATGGCTTAGCCGAGATGGTTTTCGTTTTTTTAGAGATATCTTGCGAGTATATGTTAGACATCCCAATTGTTAGGAAAAATGATAATAAAACGATATGAAATAAGTTTGTATGCAAAGGTATAAATGCTATTTTTGTAAAATTATGGCTTGTTTTTTGAAGTGTCAAACTTACAGATTATTTTTCGTCAAAAATAGTCAAATACAAAATTTCTAAGCATAGTGTTTTTAATTAAATTAACTTTTAAAAATGAAATCCAATTATAAGAACTTTATTTTAATAGCAATTTTAATGTTGTTTGGATTTAGTTCAGTTTTTTCCCAGAATAACAAGGTTTTTAAAGTCATTCTTGATGCGGGTCACGGAGGAAAAGATCCCGGGAACTCTTATCACGGTTTTGTGGAAAAAGAAATCGCGCTTAAAACAGTTTTAAAGGTTGGAGAATTTTTAGAAAAAGCACATGGTGTAAAAGTCATATACACCCGTACTTCAGATGTGTTTATTGAATTAGTTGACAGACCTAAAGTTGCTAATAAAGCCAATGCAAATTTATTTGTATCCATACATTGCAATTCAGTTAAAAATGAAGGGCCAAATGGTACAGAAACTTTTGTTATGGGGTTGTCCAGACATGACATGAATTTAGAAGTAGCTAAAAAAGAAAATTCGGTTATTTTGCTAGAGAAAGATTATAAGACAAAATATCAGGGTTTTGATCCTAAAAAACCAGAAACATTGATAGGATTGACGATGATTCAGGAAGAAAATCTAAATAATAGTATTGCTTTAGCGTCAAGAATTCAGGGTAATTTTACAAAAAAAATAAAAAGAGGTTCAAGAGGCGTGAAGCAGCAGCCTTTATGGGTGCTGGATGCGGCTTATATGCCTAGTGTTTTGATTGAATTAGGTTTTTTATCTAATAAAGCGGAAGGAAGCTTTTTGGATTCAGAAGAAGGGCAAACTAAAATGGCAGAACAAATTGCCGATGCTATTTTAGATTATAAAAACAAAAATTTTGAAGCAAACGAATCAAAATACGATTATAAAGAGAAAAAAGATTCAACTAAGAAAAAAAATAGTGAAGCATCAGTAAAAAATACTGATTCAGCTGATTTAATCTATAAAGTACAGCTTTTGGCAAGTCCGAAAAAAATAAAATTACAACCGAGTAATTTTAAAGGTCTGAAAAATGTATCCTATGTATTTTTGAATAATCTTTACAGATACATGTATGGAGGAACTTCAAGTTTTGAGGAAGCTAAAAAATTGCAGTCAGAAGCCAGGAATGTAGGGTATTTAAAGGCGTTTATTGTTAATGATAATGAAGAATAGCTTTAGGAATAACAATGAGTTGTTTAGGGATTTAATGAGTAAAAAATAAAAGATTTTGGAATTAATAAATAAAATAAGAAAAGCAACTACGGTATTATCGTTTTTAGTAATGGTAGTTTGTAACTCAGCATACAGTCAATCGGATGTTTTTAAGGTAACTCTTGATGCAGGTCATGGAGCGCACGATTTTGGAGCTAATTATAATGGACATATCGAAAAAAATATTGCCTTGGCTGTGGTTTTGAAAGTGGGGAAAATTTTAGAAGAAAATCCTAAAATTGAGGTTATATATACCCGTAAAACGGATGTTTTTATTGATTTGGTCGAAAGAGCCAATATTGCCAACAGAGCCAATGCTAATATTTTTGTTTCTATCCATTGTAATGCTAATAGAAACACAGCTGCTGACGGAACGGAAACATATGTAATGGGTTTGAGTAAAGTTGCATCGAACCTGGAAGCCGCTAAAAAAGAGAACTCGGTTATTACCTTAGAAAAAGATTATAAACGTAAATATGAAGGTTTTGATCCGAATTCTCCTGAGTCAATGATTGGAATGACATTAATGCAGGAAGAATATTTAGATAATAGTATTTCGTTAGCCAGTAAAGTTGAAGATAATTTTGAGAAATTAGGAAAAAAAATTCGTCAGGGTGGAGTAAAACAAGCTCCTTTTATGGTACTGCATAAAGCTTATATGCCAAGGGTTTTGATTGAAACTGGATTTATATCTAATTATGAGGAAGGGAATATCTTAGATTCTGAAGAAGGTCAAAATGATATTGCCAGAGCTATTGCCAATGCGATTGTTAGTTATAAAAACGAATATTTTGGTGGTGAATCAGATGTGGATGTAAAGCCTTCACAAAGAATGCTTGAAAGAACCGAAGATACCGCTAAAGAAAAGTCAGATTCTGATGAACCTAAAAGCCAGGTAAAATCAGATGTTGTTTTTAAAGTTCAGCTTGCAGTTACGGCTAAAAAATTAGACTTGGATTCTAAAAGATTCAAAGGCCTGAAAAATGTGTCTATGGAGCCTACAGGTGAAAATTATAAATATTTTTATGGGGAAACCGCTGATTATGAGGTGTCCAAAAAACTTTTAGATGAAGCAAAATCCAAAGGCTTTAATTCTGCTTTTTTAGTTGCGTATAAAAAAGGCAATAAAATCGATGTTCAAGACGCAATTAAATAACGCCAAGTTCTAATATTTATACTAAATTTGCACTAAATACTTATATTTTGAAATTAACTAGAGAGATTAAAACTGCGATTTTAGTAATTGCATCGATATTATTATTTATTTTGGGGTATAGTTTTTTAAAAGGAAAAGACCTTTTTAACAGTTATACCACATTGTATGTAGAATATGACAGTGTAGAAGGTTTAGCACCATCAGCTCCGGTAACTTTAAACGGTTTGGTTATTGGTAAAATAGAAAAAATCAGTATTGACCCTAATACTGGTAAACTATTGGTTGAATTGCAAATTAAAACTGATTTTCCAATTGCAAAATCAAGTCTTGCTACCATCTACGAGCCGGGATTCATAGGCGGAAAACAAATTGCTATTGAGCCTAATTTTTCAGACAAGAATATTGTAGAACAAGGAGATCACCTAAAAGCAAATGTGCGATTAGGAATGACTGAATCTTTGAGTAAAAAATTAGTTCCACTTCAGGATAAAATTGAAAAAGTATTAGTTAATGCCGACAATCTTATCACCGGTATCAATAATGTCCTTAATAAAAAAACGCAGGAAGATTTAAAGAAAAGTTTAGCTGAATTGAGCAAAACAATGGAGCAGTTCCATCAGGCTTCTGCCGGAGTGAACTCAATGTTGGCAGATAACAAAGCTCAAATTAACGGGGCTGTTTCTAATTTTAATAAGGTTTCCAGTAATTTTTCAAAAATCTCAGATTCTTTAAACAAAGCCGATTTAGGAAAAACGGTTAAAAGTTTAAATACTACTTTGGCAAAAGTAAACGGAATCATGACTGGTTTAGAAGCCGGAAACGGAAGTATGGGCAAGTTATTAAACGACGATATGTTTTATAATAATTTATCTAAAACTTCAAAAGAGTTAGAGTTACTGCTTCAAGACGTTCGTTTGTATCCTACAAGATATGTTAATGTTTCTCTTTTTGGGAAGAAAAACAAGCCTTATAAAGCACCTAATGATACCATTTCAAAAGTTAAAAAATAACACGATATGAGTTATTTAGATAATATATTATTTGCAATAGTTTTAATTGTTGGTTTTGGTTATTTCATTTCCAATATCAAAAAAATCTACAGAAATATCAATTTAGGTATTGATGTAAATAGAAAAGACAATCCAAATCAAAGATGGAAAAACATGGCTATGATTGCTTTGGGGCAATCAAAAATGGTTAGAAGACCTATAGCCGGTGTGCTTCACATCATTGTTTATGCAGGTTTTATAATTATCAATATCGAATTACTGGAAATCATCATTGATGGATTATTTGGTACACACCGCATTTTTGCTCCCTTTTTAGGTAGTTTTTATAATGTATTAATTGCTTCTTTCGAAATATTAGCCTTATTGGTTATTGTTGCGGTAACCGTATTTTGGATGAGAAGAAACATAGTAAGATTAAAGCGTTTTATAAATCCTGATTTGAATGGATTTCCTAAAAAGGATGCCAATTATATCCTTTATGCTGAAACCATATTAATGTTCTTGTTTTTGTTTATGAATGCTTCCGATTTGCATTTGCAAAATGTTCCCGGAGGTTATTCGCATTTTATACAAGCAGGTTCTTTTCCTGTAAGTCAGTTTTTGGAACCTTTATTTAATGGAACTAACAGTAATTTGGTAGCTTTGTTTTATGAACTGTTTTGGTGGTTGCACATAGTTGGGATTTTAGTATTTATGAACTATTTGTACTTCTCAAAACACCTTCATATTTTATTGGCTTTCCCAAATACTTATTTCGCTAATTTAAATCCGCTGGGAGAGTTTGATAATTTAGCTTCTGTTACTAAAGAAGTAAAAATGATGATGGATCCTAATGTAGATCCATTTGCTGCTCCTGCAGCTCCGGAAGGAGAAGTTCATGCAAAATTTGGAGCTAGTGATATACAAGACTTAAATTGGGTACAATTGCTTAATGCTTATACCTGTACCGAATGTGGAAGATGTACATCAGTTTGTCCGGCTAATGTTACTGGAAAGAAATTGTCTCCTCGTAAAATTATGATGGATACCCGCGACAGAATGGAGGAAGTGGGTAGAAATATCGATGCCAATAAAGGTGTTTTTGTACCGGATAATAAGTCATTGTTGAATGATTATATCACTCCCGAAGAACTTTGGGCATGTACTTCTTGTAATGCTTGTGTTGAGGAATGTCCTGTTAGTATTAGTCCTTTGTCTATAATTATGGATATGCGTCGTTATTTAGTAATGGAGCAAAGTGCTGCGCCAACCACTTTGAATGCCATGATGACTAATGTAGAAAACAATGGAGCGCCTTGGCCTTACAATCAGCAGGATCGATTGAATTGGAAGAACGAAAACTAATCTCATTTTTGATTTAGTTTTAAAAAAATGAATAACACTTACAATTAGCTTTTAAGCTTTTTGAAAAATAGATAAAACAATGTCAGAAAATTTGATAGTACCTACAATGGCAGAAATGCTGGCCCAAGGAAAACAACCAGAAGTTTTATTTTGGGTAGGTTGTGCAGGAAGTTTTGATGATAGAGCCAAAAAAATTACCAAAGCATTTGTACGTATACTAAATAGTGCGAATGTTTCGTTTGCAGTTCTAGGTACCGAAGAAAGTTGTACTGGAGATCCGGCAAAAAGAGCAGGAAATGAGTTTTTGTTTCAAATGCAAGCCATGATGAACATCGAAGTGCTGAATGCTTATGAAGCAAAGAAGATTGTTACCGCTTGTCCGCATTGTTTTAATACGTTGAAAAACGAATATCCTGAATTAGGTGGGAAATATGAAGTGGTTCATCATACTGAGTTTTTAAAATCCTTATTGGATGATGGAAGATTAAGCATTGAAGGAGGTCAGTTTAAAGGCAAAAAAATTACTTTTCACGATCCTTGTTATTTAGGTAGAGCTAATAAAGTATATGAAGCACCTCGTAATTTAATTGAAAAATTAGATGTGGAGTTGGTTGAAATGAAACGTTCTAAAGTTAATGGTTTGTGTTGTGGAGCTGGAGGAGCGCAGATGTTTAAAGATGCCGAAAAAGGAAATAAAGAAATAAACATCGAAAGAACCGAAGACGCTTTAGCGACTCAATCGGAAATAATTGCTACCGGATGTCCATTTTGTAATACGATGATGACGGATGGAATTAAGAACAAAGAAAAAGAAGGTGAAGTAAAAGTGATGGATATTGCCGAATTGATTGCTAATGCTCAGGATTTGTAGATTTGGTTTCTAATTAAAGAACTAAAAATGATTTTAAAAAAATCTGTTTTCTCCTTACTATTACTTATGAGTTTTGCTTTGCAAGCTCAGATTAATTTTGATGAAAAAAAAGCAGACACTTTAGAAATAAAAGCTCAGGAACAATTACATTTCAATAAAAAACAATTGATTATTCCGGCTGTATTTATTACTTACGGAGTGGTAGGTCTTGGAAGTGATTTTTTAAAATCAGTTAATTCAGAAATCAGGGAAGAGGTTAATGAAAATATCGATTCGAAGTTTACTATAGATGACTTTACTCTGTATTTACCGGTTGCATCTCTATATGGTTTAAGTGCTTTGGGAATCAAGGGAAAAAATAATCTTAGAGACAAAACAATCATTCTTGCCACTTCCAGTTTAATTATGGGTATAACCGTAGGAACTCTAAAAAAGACAACTAAGGTAGAAAGACCGGATGGTTCCAGTTTTGATTCCTTTCCTTCAGGACATACAGCAGTAGCCTTTATGGGAGCTGAATTAATGTATCAGGAATACAAAGACGTTTCACCTTGGTATGGAATTGCAGGATATGCAGTTGCAGCTGGAACAGGAGCTTTTAGAATCTATAATAATCGTCATTGGTTAACTGATGTTGTAGCAGGAGCAGGGATAGGAATTCTTAGCGCAAAAGCAGCTTACTGGTTGTATCCTACTGTAAACGGATTGTTGTCGTCTAAAAAACATAAAAATAGAAAATCAGTATTTGTCCCTTATTATGATGGAAAACAACTAGGATTTGGTATGGTTTCCTCATTTTGAGTTTAATAAAAATAAAATAATTTATCATGTACGTACCATTTGAAAATTTACCAGAAGAATCCAGAATTTGGATCTATCAATCGAATAGAAAATTTTCGGATGCCGAATTTTCTGAAATCGAAGCCGACTTAGAATTGTTTCTTAATGGTTGGGCTGCACACGGTACCAGTTTAGAAGCTTCTTATCAATTAAAATACAATCGCTTTATAATTATTGCTGTAAATCAGGAAGTTCAGGCTGCTACAGGTTGTTCTATTGATGCTTCGGTTGCTTTTATTCAAAAATTAGAACAAAAATATCAGGTTGATTTATTGGATAAAATGAATGTAACTTTCAAATTAGGGGAACATATTGCTCATAAAACATTGATTGATTTCAAAAAGATGGTAAAAGACAAAGCGGTTACCGAAAATACGATTGTTTTCAATAATTTGATTAACAATATTCAAGAATACAATGAATCTTGGGAAGTACCTGCAGCAGACAGCTGGCATAGTCGTTTCTTTTAAAAATAAAATATTCTTTTATGAAAAATATAGACATCAGGATTTTGCTTCTTTATGTCTTATTTTTTTTTGTAGCTGCCTGTAGTACAACAAAAAGGAATAAGCAGGCAGTAGCTGTTTCTAAAAATCCCGTAACTACCCAAGTGGTAACTGATGATTTTCAATTGCAACATTTGTCTGATGATGCATTAAATCAGTTGTATGAAAATTTTAATGCAGCTAAAACCGAAGCTACGCAATATGAATGGTGTGAAAATACAATTACGGTTTTAAAAAATGCTAATTCTGTTTTACCAATAAAAGACATAGGAAATCAGAAGATTGCTTATGTGGAATTAGGTGATGCTTTCAATGATTCTTTTGTGGAAACACTTAGAAAATATACTGAAGTAACCGAAATTAATGATACTGACTTAAACAGTTTACAGGCAAAATTAAAAGGATTTTCAACCGTAATTATTGGTTATCATACTTCGAATACCTTATGGACTGACCAAAAATTTTCTGAAGAAGAATT
Source organism: Flavobacterium sufflavum (assembly GCF_004016525.1). GTDB lineage: Bacteria > Bacteroidota > Bacteroidia > Flavobacteriales > Flavobacteriaceae > Flavobacterium > Flavobacterium sufflavum. The sequence continues at coordinate 93,194 of NZ_SACJ01000010.1, read as the reverse complement.
AAACAAAATTGCATTTTTAGCTCAAAACAATCAGATTATTTTAGATGTATTTGCATCACCTTCTGTTTTATTATCCATCAAGGATTTTAGTGTTGTTGAAGGATTAATTGTTTCATATCAAAATAGTGCTGTTGCCCAGGTTGTTTCGGCTGAATTGATTTTTGGAGCTATAGCTGCCAAAGGAAAGTTGCCTGTAACTACTTCTTCTGATAATAAAGAAATTTTTGGATTAACAACCGAAAAACTAAATGTTTTAGGCTTTGCTGCACCGGAAAATGTTGGAATGAATCCAGCAATTTTATCTAAAATAGATGTGATTGCGGAAAGAGCTATCAATGGAAGAATGACTCCCGGAATGCAAATTCTTGTAGCCAGAAAAGGAAAAGTGATTTATCAAAAATCATTTGGCTATCATACCTATGACAAAGAAATAAAAGTATCCAATTCAGATATTTATGATTTGGCTTCGTTGTCTAAAATTATTGGGACATTGCCTAATGTAATGATAGCGTATGATGAGAAAAAGTTGAATATGGCAACTACCTTAGATTCGATGTTGCCCATTTTTAAGAATTCGAATAAAAAAGATATTTATTTTAAAGAGTTGTTGTCGCATTACGCCCGATTGCAGCCTTGGTATCCATTCTATAAAAATACCATTGATAAAAAAGGAAATCCATTAGATAAATATTACAGCAAAGTAAGCAACGAAAATTTCTCCATAAAAATTGCAGATAGCTTATATCTGAGAACTGATTATCAGGATACTATTTTAAAAATTATCGTTGACAGTAAATTGTTACCAAGGAAAGAATATAAATACAGTGATTTTACTTTTATGATTTTAAAAGCCTATTTGGAACATGAAACAGGGAAAAAACTGGATGTTCTGGCTTATGAAAATTTCTTTAACCCTTTGGGATTAAATAATACTATGTACAATCCGATAGGGAAAATGGATAAAAACAGAATTGTTCCTACCGAAGTGGATACTTATTTTAGACATCAAACCGTTCAGGGTTATGTGCATGATATGGGAGCTGCCATGCAAGGCGGTGTTGGCGGGCATGCAGGAGTGTTTTCGAATAGTATGGATGTAGCTAAAATGATGCAGTTGTATTTGCAAAAAGGAAATTATGGCGGAAAACAATACTTTTCTGAAAAGACATTTAACGATTTTAATAGCTGCTATTATTGCTCACAAGGTAATAGGAGAGGCATTGGGTTTGATAAACCACAATTAGGTGATTCAGGACCTACTTGCGGTTGTGCATCGATGACCAGTTTTGGTCATACTGGTTTTACAGGGACAATGGCTTGGGCTGATCCGGATAAGGAAATTGTTTATGTTTTTCTGTCCAATAGGACCTATCCGAATGAATCGGCTAATAAATTATCTAAAGAAAACATTCGTGAAGATATTCAATCCGTTATCTATGAAGCGATTGAAGATACTACAGCAACAAAGTAAATAGAAAGCCAGTTTTAGTTTTCTTTTAAGAAAAGACATCCTTATTTTTATTAATTTAGTCGTATTAAAAATCACAGATGAAAATAGCAATTGTTTGTTATCCAACCTTTGGAGGAAGTGGTGTTGTCGCTACGGAATTAGGTTTAGAATTGGCTCGTTTAGGACATGAAGTTCACTTTATCACTTATAGCCAACCGGTGCGTTTGGCATTATTAAATCCTAATGTGCATTATCACGAAGTAAACGTTCCTGAATATCCTTTGTTTCATTATCAGCCTTACGAATTAGCCTTGTCGAGTAAATTAGTCGATATGGTGAAACTCTATAAAATAGATTTGTTGCACGTACATTATGCTATTCCTCACGCTTATGCGGGTTATATGGCCAAGCAAATGCTTAAAGATGAAGGAATCGAAATTCCTATGATTACAACGCTGCACGGTACGGATATCACTCTGGTAGGGAATCATCCGCATTATAAGCCTGCGGTTAGTTTTAGCATCAACAAATCAGATGTGGTGACTTCGGTATCTCAAAGTTTAAAAGACGATACTTATAAATTATTTAAAATTAAGAGAGACATTCATGTTATTCCCAACTTTATTGAATTAGACAAGAATGTAAAAGACTTTAACATGCCTTGTCAGCGTTCGCTTATTGCCAAAAATGAAGAACGAATTATAACCCATATCAGTAATTTTAGAAAAGTAAAACGAATTCCGGATATTATTAAAATATTTTATAAAATTCAACAAGAAATCCCCGCCAAATTACTGATGGTAGGTGATGGGCCTGAAAAAGAAAAAGCGGAATTGTTGTGCCATGAATTAGGAATATTAGACAAGGTAATTTTCTTTGGAAACAGTAATGAAATTGATAAGATTTTAAGTAATTCTGATTTGTTTTTATTGCCATCAGAAACCGAGAGTTTCGGATTAGCAGCTCTGGAAGCTATGGCTTGGGGAGTTCCGGTTATTTCAAGTAATTCAGGAGGATTGCCTGAAGTAAATTTTGATGGTGTTTCAGGTTATTTAAGTACGGTAGGTAATATTGATGAAATGGCCGAAAACGCATTGAAAATCCTGAAAGACGATACTGTTTTAGCTCAATTCAAGGAGAATGCTTTATCGGTAGCTAAGAAATTCGATATTAAACATATTTTGCCTTTGTATATCGATATTTACGAAAAAGCGATTAAGAAATATACCAAAAAAGCCAAACATTTGAATAAACCTCATAATGATTAAATTCTTAATTGACATTTGTAAAAAAATGAAAAAGAGTATCCTTTCATTAGCGGTAGTTTTAATGCTTTTTTCTTGTAGTACAACACAGAAAGGAAGTACTAACAAACCACTATATGAAGTTTTATTACAGCAAAATGATGGTGGAGCTAACATTAATTTCTATGAAATTCTTTCTGAACCTAAGGAAATTAAAATGTTGCTTAATGATGAAAAGTTAAAAGGTAAAATAAGCACTAATGATGTTCAGCAATCTAATTTTATAGTACTCAATATGGGTGAAAAACCCACAGGAGGTTACGGAATAAAGGTTGATAATGTAACGGAAACTGATAAGAATATTGTAATTAAAGTAAAAGAAATCACTCCTGATCCAGGAGCTATGCTTACACAAAGTATTACCTATCCTTATACAGTTGTGAAAATCAATTCCAAAAAAGAAATCATCGTAAAATAGAAAATGCCACTAGAAATAGTGGCATTTTTTGTGTAATTCTTTTTTGAATTTAGAATTGATATCTGATACCTAAAGCGATGTCCGGGCCAAAGTTGTCATTTCTAAAATTATCATTAGAGTTGAAATACAATTCAGGTCTGATGTCTAAAGATAGTTGAATTGGCACTTCATCAAAACCATATTCAATACCTAAGTCACCTGCTACAAAAGCAAAAGTTCCGCTATCACTAACGTTGTTGTATTTGTAGTTCCAGTTTCCTAAACCTCCACCAACACCGGCATACCAGTTGAAGTTTCCGTCAATGTTCCAAACCCATTGGTAAATACCTGTTAATTTGAAAGCATCAACATTGTTGTTGTTTCTCCATCCTAAATCTAATTCTAAACGGTTGTTGTCCGACAATCCTCTTTGGTATGAAATCTCACCCCCAAAACCGTCATTGTCCCCTAAACGTAAACCTAAGGCATTTTTTGAAATTTCTTGTGCTTGTGTGCTAAATGCTAATCCCATTAGCATAAAAGCCGATAAAATGATTTTTTTCATAAATAAAGTTTTGTTGTTTACAAATCTACAACTTATATCAAACGGAAAGTTTACTATATAATTATATATTTTTATATAATTCCCACATTTTATCAAATATAAGGCGCTTAAACCCCTTTATTTTGAAAGAATGATAGAGGCAATGAGCTGTTCCCCAGAGAGTTCTTCTTTTTCGTCAAGATTTTCAGTTTCTATGTGTTTTGATTCTTGGTAACGAAATAATTTCCATTTTTTTCTATTGTATTCTAAAGCCGTTAGATTTTCTACCCAATCTCCGGAATTCAAATAGATCGTTGAACCGTTTTTATTCTCTTTTTTGATTATTTTTGGTTCGTGAATATGACCACATAATACATAATCGTATTTGTTTTCGATGGCTAATTCGGTTGCGGTTTCTTCAAAATCTGAAATATGTTTCACTGCTTTTTTAACGCTGGCTTTAATTTTTTTAGAAAATGAATAAGGTTCCTGGCCTATTTTTTTCAAACACCAATTAAAGAAACGGTTAATCAGAATCAAATAATCGTAACCTAAACCTCCTAATTTAGCAATCCATTTGGCATGATTTACTGATGCATCAAAAACATCACCGTGGAAAATCCAGGCTTTTTTATCGTCCAGTTCTAAGACCACTTTATCGGCTAAGACTAAATTCCCCATATTCATTTCGGTAAATTTTCGAAGCATCTCATCGTGATTTCCGGTGATGTAATAGACTTTAGTTCCCTTAGAAGCAAAGCTTATTATTTTCTGGATTACTTTTAAATGAGATTTAGGGAAATAAGATTTTCTGAATTGCCAAATATCAATAATATCGCCATTCAATACTAAAATTTCAGGTTTTATAGACGATAGATAATTGTATAATTCTTTGGCATGACTTCCATAAGTTCCTAAGTGAACATCGGAGATTACAACTACTTCAACTTTTCTTTTTTTCAATTGATTTACTAATTTGTTGTTTTGCAAATTAACGCTGTAAGTATGAATTCAACTTAAAGTTAAGGTTAATAAATAGTGTGTTATTTGTAAACGAAGCTGCTATTTTTTGATTAAGATTGAAATCTTTAAATCTTTAATTTTTAAAGCTAAAACTAAAATGGTACTTTTGTTCAAAATTAATTATAATGGCAGGAAATAGCTACGGAACACTATTTAGAATAACTACTTTTGGGGAATCACATGGTGAAGCTTTAGGAGGAATAATTGATGGTTGCCCATCAGGAATTGCATTAGATTTTGATGCTATTCAACTAGAAATGTCAAGAAGAAAACCGGGACAATCAGCTATAGTTACCCAACGAAAAGAACCGGATGATGTACAATTTTTATCTGGAATTTTTGAAGGAAAAACTACAGGAACTCCTATTGGTTTTATCATTCCAAATACCAATCAAAAGTCGGATGATTATTCGCATATAAAAGATAATTACAGACCTAGTCATGCTGATTATGTGTATGATCAAAAATATGGTTTCAGGGATTATCGTGGAGGAGGAAGAAGTTCGGCTCGTGAAACGGCAAGTAGAGTAGTAGCGGGAGCTATTGCTAAACAAATGTTGTCTGAAATTAAGATAAATGCTTATGTTTCGGCTGTAGGTCCTCTTTCATTAGAAACTCCTTACCAAGATTTGGATTTTTCTAAAATAGAAAGTAATCCGGTGCGTTGTCCGGACGAAGCTATGGCTGCGACAATGGAAGATTACATCAAGCAAATTCGTAAAGAAGGAGATACTGTAGGAGGTGTGGTTACTTGTGTAATTCAAAATGTGCCTGTTGGACTTGGAGAACCTGTTTTTGATAAATTACATGCAGAGCTTGGAAAAGCAATGCTTTCTATCAATGCGGTAAAAGGATTCGAATTTGGAAGTGGTTTTGAAGGTTCTAAAATGAAAGGAAGTCAGCATAATGATTTATACAATGCTGATGGTACTACAAAAACCAATCTGTCAGGAGGAATTCAGGGAGGAATAAGCAACGGAATGGATATTTATTTCCGAGTGGCTTTTAAGCCTGTAGCTACCATTATGCAAAAGCAAGAATCATTAGACAATAAAGGAAATATTACCGAGATGACTGGTAAAGGACGTCATGATCCTTGTGTTGTGCCTCGCGCAGTGCCTATTGTTGAAGCGATGGCTGCAATTGTATTGGCTGATTTTTATTTGATTAATAAAACATATTAATAAACGATATTATCGAAATAATCATATTGTTTTTTAACAATATAATAATTCTAAAAAGGTGAAGTATTAATTTTTATTATACTCACCTTTTTTTTGTACATTTTATCCGGATTTTAACTTTAAAGCCAGATAAAATGACGCAAAACAAAACTTCAAAACCATCATTTTTAGAAAATCTTACTTTCCAAATTCTCATTGCGATGCTATTTGGAGCAACTTTAGGAATTGTTGTTCATAATAATTGTGATGTGGCTTTTGCCAAAGAGTTTAGCGATACAATCAAAATTCTGGCGACAGTTTTCATTCGTTTGGTACAAATGATTATCTCCCCCTTGGTTTTTACAACTTTGGTGGTAGGAATTGCAAAATTAGGCGACATTAAAACAGTGGGGAGAATTGGCGGTAAAGCTTTAGCGTGGTTTTTTAGTGCTTCTTTTATTTCGCTGTTGATAGGAATGTTTTGGGTTAACGTTTTAAAACCGGGTGTTGGACTTAATTTGTCAAATGTTGATGTGGCTTCTGCTTCTGAGGTAACCGAAAAAACACAACATTTCTCTGCTCAAAATTTTATTGAGCATATTATTCCCAAAAGTATTTTTGAAGCTATGGGAAATAATGAAATTCTGCAAATTGTTATTTTTTCTGTTTTCTTTGGATTGGCTGCTGCTTCGATAGGTAGTTTTGCCAAACCCGTTATTAGTGCATTGGATAAAACTTCACATATCATTTTGAAAATGGTAAATTATGTGATGAAATTTGCTCCGCTTGGGGTTTTTGGTGCTATTGCAGGAGTTTTTGCTATAAAGGATCTGAATGATTTGATTATTACTTATGTGAAATACTTCAGTTCATTTTTGGTAGGCATTGCATCATTATGGACTTTTCTATTATTAATCGGTTTTATTTTTCTTCAAAAAAGAATGAAAATACTATTGAGGCATATCATTAGTCCTTTGATTATTGCATTTGGTACCACTAGTAGTGAAGCCGTATTTCCTAAATTAACAGAGGAACTGGAACGATTTGGTGTGAAAGATAAAATAGTTTCTTTTATGTTGCCGTTGGGATATTCATTTAATCTCGATGGGAGTATGATGTACATGACTTTTGCCAGTTTATTTATAGCCCAGGCTTACGGAATCCATTTAGATTTAGGAACGCAGATGGTAATGCTCTTAGTGTTAATGCTTACCAGTAAAGGGATTGCCGGAGTTCCCAGAGCGAGTTTGGTTATTGTAGCGGCAACTTGCGGAATGTTTGATATTCCTGTTGAAGGAATAGCGTTGATTCTTCCAATTGATCATTTTTGTGACATGTTCAGAACTGCAACCAATGTTTTAGGTAATGCTTTGGCGACATCTGTTGTAGGGAAATGGGAAGATGTAAATGAAGATTAATGTTATAAAGAGGGAAAATAAAAAACGTTGGTTAATACCAACGTTTTTTATTTTGTTTAGAAGCACTAGACTTTCTCGATTTGTGAGCAGCGCCACTTCTGTTTGAATTTTTGGGTTTTTCTTCTTTTGCGTCTGGACTCCCAGCATGCCAAGGATAAGGATGATCACTAATAGTTTTTACATCTACCTTGATTAATTTTTGAATGTCTTTCCAGTAGCCGTGTTCGTCTTTACTACAAAAAGAGATGGCAATTCCGCCATTTCCGGCGCGTCCTGTTCTTCCTATACGATGTACATAAGTTTCAGGGATATTAGGTAAATCAAAATTGATTACATAAGGTAATTGGTCAATATCAATTCCGCGGGCAGCAATATCAGTGGCTACAAGAACGCCTACTTCTTTGTTTTTAAAAGCATCCAGAACTCTTTGTCTTGCATTTTGCGATTTGTCTCCGTGAATGGCTTCGGCGGCGATATTCTTTTTGCGTAAAGCTTTCACCACATTATCCGCTCCGTGTTTCGTTCTTGAAAATACCAATACATCGCTAAGATTCTCGTTTTGGAGCAAACTGTATAAAAGATTTCTTTTTTCGCCTTTTTCGACAAAATAAATGCGTTGTTCTACATTTTCGGCAGTAGACGAAACAGGCGAAACCGTTACTGTTTCAGGATCAGTCAAAAACATCTCGGCTAATTCTCTGATGGCGATTGGCATGGTAGCCGAGAAGAATAAAGTTTGTCTGTTTTTAGGCGTCAACTTTACAATTTTCTTTACATCGTTTACAAATCCCATATCCAGCATTTGATCGGCTTCGTCTAAAACTAAGGTATGTAAATGGTCTAAATCAATGAATCCTTGTTTGTGTAAATCCAATAATCGTCCCGGTGTGGCAATTAAAATATCAACACCATTTTTAAGTGTGTCTACTTGCGGATTTTGGGAAACACCACCAAAAATGGTCAATTGTGTAAGATTGGTATATTTAGCATAAGTATCAAAACTTTGCCCTATTTGTACAGCCAATTCTCTTGTAGGTGTAACTACTAAGGCGCGAATTTGTTTTGGCTTTTTTGAAGAGCCTACAATGCGGTGCAACTGATGGATTATTGGAATAGCAAAAGCTGCCGTTTTTCCAGTTCCTGTTTGTGCACAACCTATTAAATCATTTCCGGCTAATATTAGCGGGATAGCTTGTTCCTGAATAGGAGTAGGATTAGTATAGCCTTCTTCAAATACGGCTTTTTGGATACTTTTTGAAAGTGATAAATCTTCGAATAACATAAGTTTGATATTAATTACCCTGTAATAGTTACAGCGATAAGCGGTGCAAAGATAGTATTATTATTCTTGATGCTAATTTATTGCTTGTATTCAGTGGATATAAATAAGGAACTTATCTTTTTTAAAGATTTTTATTGGAGTTTGATTTTATAAAATCGGTAACGAGGTAGCCAATGAGTTTTCCTATTAGGTGGTTGTTTTTGTCTACATCTAAGTCAGGTGCGCCTTCGCAAATGTGTAAATAACTGGCGTTTTTATTTTTAGCAAAAAAAGAAACAAATTGGCGCAATTCTTCTACCGAAAAACCGCTTAGAGTCATGGCGCTACTGGCAATATTGGGAATGGCATCTAAATCGACTTCAATGCCGAAAGAGTCCGTTTTGATGAACTCTAAGGCATAAGTCATTTCTTGATTGAAATTCTTTTCTTTTCGAATATTGATACTGTCATAGGTGTTAAAACGAACCCTGTCTTCGATTTTTTTTATGATATCTAAAACACTTTTTGAAGTGTAATTTTCATGTAGTCCAAAGACAAAATATTTTTTCAAAAAACCTTCTTCATAAGCATACGAAAAACCATTACCGCTGTGGCGCCCTTCTAAAATTCTAAAATCTGAATGTGCATCAAAGTTGATAGCGTTTATGGGTTTTCCTTTGGCAAGTGCCGTACCCTTTATGTTTCCATAAGCATTGTTGTGTCCGCCACCAATGATAATTGGAATTTTACCAAGCTTAACGATACTAAAGATAATATGCGAAACATCTTTGTCTATTTTTTGGACTAGTTGACTTAGTTTAACCCGGTCATCAATATTGTGAAAGTCCAGGTTTTCTACTTCTTTCATCTCTTCTATGACATTGATTTGTCCTAAAACGATGATTTGGTTTCCTTTACAAAAACGATTATGCTGAATGTTAGCAATGCTTTTAATGGCTTCATTCCAGGCTGAAGCCGCTCCAGGTCTTCCAAAATTGGCTCTGATTCCAATATCTTCAGGGATTCCTAGTAAAACATATTTGGCTTCGGTATTTTTGATGTATGAAATAGGATTAGCTCCAACAGGAACCGTGAGCATCTTTTCTCCAAATTTTATTTCTCCACTTCTATGGTTAGTGACTTTAGCTAGATCATTTATCGTAAATGGTAGAAATTTTTCCATAAAGAAAGAAAATTTTTTCCCAAAAATAATATAATTTCCTTAGTTACGTTATATGTTAAATATATATTGTTAAATTTGGTATTATTAAAATTGAAAAAACGTTAAAAAAATGGAAAACAAGCAAAGTAGTTCAAGTCTAAAGGCAGTTATTGCTGTATTAGCAGTTTTATTAATTGGGAGTTTAGTTTATATCTTCAAATTATCTTCGGATACAGATAAAGTACAAACTGTTTTAAAAACAACTGAAACAGAAAAAGAATCGGTATTGAAAGATTTGGAGCAATTAAAAACAACTTATGATGCTGCGATTGCCGAGAATACTTCAATGTCTGACGAATTAATTCAGGAAAGAGATAAAGTAGTAAGCTTAATGGCTGAAGTAAAAAAATCAAAAGGAGATGTTTCTGCTTTCAAGACACAGCTTAATTTTTTACAAAACAAAATGAAAGCCATGATGGCTGAAAATGATGGTTTGAAAAAACAAAATACTAAGTTAACATCGCAACGTGATAGTACAGCAGTAGTTTTAACAGAGTCTAAGAAAAATAACGAAGCTTTGGTAGGGCAAAATAGCGAATTGGCTAAAGTTGTTGAAAAAGGTTCTAAGTTAACGGTTTTGAATATCCAGAGTTCAGCTTATAAGGTGAGAAGTTCAGGAAAAGAAATTGCAACCGAAAAGGCCAGAAGAACTAATATGCTTAAAATTAGTTTTACTATTGCAGGTAATGAAATTGCACAATCAGGAGATAAGACTTATTATGTGCAGGTAATTGATAGCAAAAACAATGTTTTAGGTGAAAAGAAAAGCGAAGTTTTTGATGGCAAAGATTTGACTTATAGTTTTACAAGTACTGTAAAATATGAAAATAAAACAGTTCAGGTTTCAGAAAATTTACCAGGGAAAAATTTTGAACCAGGGACTTATTATGTAAATGTTTTCGATAAAGGAGAATTGGTTTCTAAATCAAGTTTTAGTTTAAAATAATTATTTAAGTTTTTTCTATATAAAAAAAGAGGAGCAGCTGCTCCTCTTTTTTTATTCATACTATGTTTAGTTCTGAATTTTTCTAATTATTGAATGTTATTGTAAATTTTGCTCCTTTGTTAACTTCGCTTTCAAGGGAAATTTGCCCACCAAGGCTTGTTACATGGTTGTAAACTAAATAGAGTCCTATACCGTTACTGTCGCTGTGTTCGTTGAATGTTTGATACAATCCAAAAACTTTATCTTTCACTTTGTCGAGATCAAATCCTATTCCGTTGTCAGAAATAATTAATTGGGTAATGTTGTTTCGTTTCTCCGAACAGATTGATATGATAGGTAAGGTGTTTGTTTTTGAGTATTTTATAGCATTGGTAATCAAATTTAAAAAAATGCTTTTTAAATAAGATTTATTAAAATGAATCTTGTCTACTTTAGAAAAATCGATATTGATAGTGGCTCTTGAATTTAGTATTAAGGAATTGATAGAAATCAAAACTTCATCTAAAGAGCTTTTTAAATCAATTTCTTCTAACTGAGAATCATTTTGATTTTTAGTGTTTAAAATTCGAATGTATTGATTTAAATTTTCTTTTAAGGTGTCTGTAGTGCTTTTTAGAATATTGATGTATTCTAAGGTTTCCTTACTTTTGATATTTTCAATATCCATAAGTTCAAAAATAGCAAGCATATTATTGACAGGCGATCTCAAATCGTGTGCTGTCGAATAACTAAGTTGTTTGAACTCGTTGTTGATTTCAGTAAGTTTTTTGAGATGTAATGTTCTTTCTAATTCTAATTGTTTTTTGTGAGTAATATTTTTAGCTACTGCATAGATTAATTTTTCTTCTTCAACAGGTATTGAGGTCCATAAAAGCCAAACTATATGTCCGCTTTTAGTTAGGTATCTGTTTTCGAAACTAAATAAAGGAATTTTATTCTTGAGTTCGTTTCGAGCTAAATTTGTTCTTTCTTTATCTGTGTTGTAAACAAAATCATTGATGGGTTTTGCCAGTAATTCTTCATTTGAATACTCTAGAAGTTTAGAGACCGAAGGGTTTATCCTTTTAAAATAACCATCAAATCCGGCAATACAAAACAAATCCTCAGATAAGTCGAAAAACTTTTCAAAGTTGCTGAAAATTTCAAAGTCTTGAGCGATGCCATTTTCTCTGTTTTTTGTCATAGTTATTTATTAAAATAATGTGCGTATAATAATAAATAGGTTTTTTAAAAAGACTTGGGGGAAAGTTTTCTAAAATAAATAAGCATTTCAAGGCACTAAAATACTCATAAAATAGATTGAATGTTGTGTTTGGGTGTTAAAAAAGAGACTTATTAGTCAATAAGTCTCTTTTGTAATAATAGTAATTGGTCAAATTTATATTTTGAATATCCCACCAAAAGCAATAATTCTTTGTAAAAAGAAGAAATCCTGAGAGGCTTTATCATCAGTGCTTTGAGTGGTACGAATATCCTGCATGTTGATGTATCCACCTTTTAATTCGCCTTGAATATAGAAGTGTTTAAAGAAGGTGAAATTTAAACCTGCTTTTACCGAAGTTCCATATCCGGAAACATGAAAATCGTCATGACGTTCTTTTCCTAAAACAGTTGCATTTGTTTTAGGGTATAAAAGTCCTATACCTAAGCCTTCAGTTAAATTAATTTGAACTTTATCCGTATTAGGCAAACCAAACCATTTTGAAATATCGTCATGTCTTGAAAATTCTGTATTGACGTAGTTTAAACCATCCGTGTGTTCGTACATTAAAAAAGCAGGAATACCTGGCTGAGTAGAACCTTTCTCAAAACCACCTTCTTGAGCACCATTTTGAGACATATCTACAGGTGTATTATTATAAACTCTGTTGTAAAAAGATCCAGATTCATCAGTAGGTAAATTAATGTAGCCAGTTACGTTAGCAGTTTGACTTTGCGTCATTACATACTTCATGTGATCCCAACCAACAGCAATACTGTAATGATCATTAATAAAATAACCCATTCTAAAGTTAGTTTGCGGAATTGTCATTCGTCCAGGATTAATATAATCCACATGCCATCCTTTTGGTTTGTCGTGGGCAGTCATATTATCGACAGTAAAGTTGTAATCTTTACCAGAAAAAGTCACATCTGATTTGGTATAACTTTCTCTGTTACCACCCCAGGAAATAAAGAATTTCCCTTTGTTGTGAGCAGTGTATTTGTCTTGTAATTTTATTTCTTCCTGGGCACTAAGGCAGTTTGTGAATAAGAATGCTACAAATGCAGCAGTAAATAAATTTTTCACGGAGTGATTGTTAAAGTTTAAAAATTAGAATGTATTAATGGTTTTTCTAATAGCGACAAGTTTTGTCATTAGATCTTCAAAATAATCTAAGTGTAACATATTTGCTCCATCACTTTTAGCATTTGCCGGATCGAAGTGTGTTTCAATAAAAATCCCATCAACACCTACAGCAATTCCAGCTTTGGCAACAGTTTCAATCATATCAGGACGACCACCAGTTACACCGGCTGTTTGATTAGGTTGTTGTAATGAATGCGTAACGTCAAGTACCGTTGAAGCGTATTGTTGCATAGTAGGGATTCCTCTAAAATCAACAATCATATCCTGGTAACCAAACATAGTTCCGCGATCAGTAACCATTACGTTTTGATTGTTACAATCCAACACCTTTTGTACTGCATGTTTCATACTTTCAGGACTCATGAATTGTCCTTTTTTCAAGTTGACTGTTTTTCCGGTATTGGCTGCAGCCACAACTAAATCGGTTTGACGCACTAAAAAGGCAGGAATTTGTAAAACATCCACATATTGAGCAGCCATATCCGCATCTTCGTTAGTGTGGATATCAGTTACAGTGGGAACATGAAAAGTTTCAGATATTTTTCTTAAAATTTTCAGTGCTTTTTCGTCTCCAATTCCCGAGAAACTATCAATTCTTGAGCGATTTGCTTTTTTGAACGAACCTTTAAAAACGTAAGGAATTTGTAGTTTATCAGTAATGCCAACAATTTTTTCAGCAATACGCATTGCCATTTCTTCTCCTTCGATGGCGCAAGGTCCTGAAAGTAAAAAGAAATTACCACTTTCAGTATGCTTAATTTGGGGGATATTTTGTATGTTCATAGGTGATTTTTAATGATTGCAAAGGTAGTTATGATTTTTGATTTAGAAGATTTTAATGGGGGATTAAATTATGGCTATAAGCAAAAATATTCCAGAGTATAGCTATTCGTTTTTTCTAATGCTCAATCCCATTGGGCACATTAATACGCCTTTTTCATAGATGTTGAGATATAAAACAACAGGCTTTTTTTGACCATCCCAGTGAATTTCGTAACTATTTAGAAATCCGGCTCCCATGGCACTTCTTTTAGTTGGAAATGGACAGCAGGTTTCTAATTTAGTATAACTGATTTTTTCTCCTTTAGGTCCTGCCAAAGCATTCAAAAAACGTTCTTCGTTTAATTGCTCATTGTTAGTGTTGTAATAAAAAAGATTGATTGGGTAATCTTTATTATAGCCGTATTTTTTGTTTTTGCTATATTCGGTAATTGTAAAAGTATTGTCTTTGGTTAATTTAAGAACAGGAGCATTATCATCTACATTTTTCAAGGTCGATTTGGTACTGATACAAGAACTGCTTAAGAATAGTAAGACTATTGCAATAATTATTTTTTTAGAGATTATAAAGAGCATAAGCTTTTTATTTTCTTTTATTTGTTTACGTAAATTAGTTATTAACTGTGATTTCATAAAATTGAATTAATTTCGAAACAGAGGTTCATTTAATTGTCTCACAAAGATATTGAGAACTTCAAATTTTGAGCTACTAATTTGCTTTTTTTTGAAGGAAGAAGGCTAATTTTATCGAATGTAACATTTCTCACATTCAATTGAAAATTTACTATTTAACTTTGCATAAAAAATAAATAAGTATGGAATTGATTTATCATACCTGGTCATGGTATATTTCGGGTTTTATAATTGGCTTAATAATGCTTAGTTTGATTTATTTTGGAAAATATTTCGGAATGTCTTCTAATTTAAGAACCTTATGCAGTTTAGCCGGAGCAGGGAAAAAGGTAGCTTTTTTTAGTTTTGATTGGAAATCACAGCGTTGGAATCTTGCCGTAGTAGCAGGAGCTATGCTGGGTGGTTTTGTGGCTACTCATTATTTAAGCGATGCTTCTAATGTGTCGATAAATCCTAAAACAATAGCAGAGCTTCAAATGATGAATATTGATGCTCCGCAGGGGAAACTAATGCCCGATGCCTTGTTTTCGAAAGATGTTTTCGAATCTCCTAAGGCAATCTTGATTTTGATTATTGGCGGGATTTTAATTGGTTTTGGCTCCCGTTATGCCGGTGGATGTACTTCAGGACACGCTATTTCAGGATTGAGCAATTTGCAACTTCCTTCTTTAAAAGCAGTAATTGGATTTTTTATTGGCGGATTAATTATGGCTCATTTTATTTTACCTTTAATTGTATAAGTTATGAAATGAGCATAAACTGAAATTGGTTGCAAAAAACTAATGATTGTATGCGAATTACACCTGCCTGTCGGCAGATAGGTATTACCTATAAAAAACAATAAATATTTAAATATGAAATTAGTAAAATTTATTTTGGTTGGATTTATTTTTGGAATTGTATTGACCAAATCGGAGGCCGTTTCCTGGTATCGAATTTATGAAATGTTTCAATTTCAATCTTTTCACATGTATGGAATCATTATGGTTGCTGTTTTGACAGGAATCATTGGAATCCAAATTATAAAAAAATACAATTTAAAAGATTATTCAGGAGCTCCTATTTGTATTCCGGACAAGGAATCTTCAACCGTTCGTTATCTTTTAGGCGGAGTGATTTTTGGATTAGGATGGGCATTAGTTGGTTCTTGTCCGGGACCTATATTTATATTAATAGGAGCAGGTTTTACAACTGTAATTTTAGTGCTTCTGGGAGCTTTGATAGGAACTTTTATTTATGGTGTTCTAAAAGACAAGCTACCTCATTAATAATATGTTTATTCCATAAAAAAAGCATTCGTCGCGGCGAATGCTTTTTTTATGGGTAAATTTTGTAGTTTAATTAGATTATTTCAGCACTTAAACCTGCTTCTAAAAGCTGTGTGCATTGCGGTTTCAATTTGTCAATTGGGCCTGTTTTAACAGTACATTTTCCATTATAATGAACAATTAACGAACATTGTTCAGCTTGTTCAGCCGTATGTTCACAAACGCGCATTAGGGTTTCAATTACATGATCAAAAGTATTAACATCGTCATTATAGACAATAATTTCGTTGTTTTTAGCTGTGACTTCTTGTACGCTAACTCTTTCTCTAACTTTTTCTATAGTACTCATAGTAATCTTTGTTTACTCTTTAATTGTTTGATAATTAGTAGAGTACTAATTTACGTATTTTAGTGAAACCCAATTGTTTCTTTCGAATTTTTTAACATAAGTTAAGCCTTTTTCGGTACAGGAAGCATCAATAAAAGGAATGTCTTCAGTATAAAAACCACTTAATAATAAAGTCCCTTTTGGATTTAAGCAATCAACATAGGTTTGCATGTCATTCAACAAAATATTTCTGTTGATGTTTGCAATTATCAAATCGTATTTTTTGCCTTTTAATAAAGAAGCATCTCCTTCATAAACGCTTATGTTTTTACAGTTGTTACGTTCGGCATTTTCAATAGAATTCAAATAACACCAGTTGTCAATATCGATAGCATCAATAGGTTGAGCGCCTTTCATTTCGGCAAGAATGGCAAGAATTGCAGTTCCGCAACCCATATCCAGAGTTTTCATTTCGGTAACATCTATTTCTAACAAATGTTGGATCATCATGTGAGTAGTTTCATGATGTCCGGTTCCAAAACTCATTTTTGGTTCAATCAAAATGTCAAATTCAGCATCCGTTTTCGGGTGAAAAGGAGCTCTTACGTGACATCTTCCATCTACATCAATAGGCTCAAAATTCTTTTCCCATTCTTCATTCCAGTTTACCTGATCGATTTCTTCATAGCTATAATCAATTTCAAATTCTTCTGAGTGCAATATATTTACGTTTTCAAGAATCATTTCGTCCCATAAATCTTTTTGAACAAAAGCTGAAATTCCTTTTTCGGTTTCAGTAAAACTCTCGAATGCTAGTTCGCCTAATTCGGCAATTAAAATTTCAGAACCCAATTCTTTCGGTTCAATGCTAAAATGGTAGGCGATATAAATGTTTGACATATTGATTTTTTTGGCAAAGATAACTAAATATTTTGGCTGGGAATTATAAGCAATAATTTTAAAAAAGACCTTTTATATGAAATCAATAAGTAGCTTTCTAAGATCATGAATTGGTTTCAAAGAAACTTCAGTTCCGCTTTCGCCATTACTCGAATAATCAAATGGATTGTCCAAATCTTTAATTAACAGAAACATATAAGCAATTAAGAAGGTTACCACTAATGTAAAAAATAGAGAAGCATAAAATGGTTCTATTTTGATAATCAAAAGACAGCATCCTATTAAAAATCCCATTGCTTCCAAGATTGTATAAGCTGAATCAACAAAGTTAGTGTCTCTTATGGTATCAATTCGTAGAATCATTTTTCGAAGATTGTTTTGCTCATTTTTCATTTTAATGATATAACCCGCTTGAACACCTTCTTTGTCAAGTTCGATAAAAAAATGGTTCATTTCGCTGATTTTTTTCAAAATAACTTTCGTTTTTTCTTTTTTGTAAAACCAATTTATAAGAGAGTTACAAAACATTTTTTGAAATTCTATAAATTCAAGAGCTGTTAAGGTATTTTTGGTTTTGTAAATGGTATAAGTATCATCAACTAATGATTTCATAGAAGCTGAAATTTCGCTGGGTAATTTTTCACTTTCTTTATAATCGGATAATACACCACTGATTAAAAATCCGATAAGGAATATGGTACCGGCCACTAAACTGGTAAAAAGGGCATTTAATTCTAATACTTCCCAACCCAAATAATGAGTGAGAATTTTGAGTAACGCAAGTAGAATGATTAATGGAGTTATCCGGATTGCAATGGACCATTTTTGCCAAATTTTCTTAGCTGATTTGTTGATTAGTTCTTTAGATTCCATGAGTTTTTAAAATTCTGTCTTTTGGTAACGTATTTCTAAGCGGAGTAGTATTCGACAATTAGATTTTTAATCAAAAAATCCCCAATCACTTTAGTAATTGAGGATTTTTAGAAAAATATTTTGGGTATTAGATAGCTGTTACAATCGCAACAAAATCATCTGCTTTTAAAGCAGCTCCACCAATAAGACCACCGTCTACGTCTGGTTTAGAGAAAATTTCTTTAGCATTATCCGGTTTTACAGAACCTCCGTAAAGAATAGTTACATTTTCAGCAATCTCTTTTCCGAAAGCTTTAAGAACTGTTTCTCTGATGAATTCGTGCATTTCTTGTGCTTGTTCTGGTGAAGCAGTTTCACCTGTTCCAATAGCCCAAACTGGTTCGTAAGCCAAAACAACTTTATCCCAAGATTTAGCATCAATTTGGAATAATCCGTCTTTTAATTGATTTTCAACAACGTTGAAATGTTGATTAGATTGACGGTCTTTTAATTCTTCACCAAAACAGAAAATAACAGTCATGTCATGTTTTAAAGCTGTATTTACTTTATCAGCAATTAAAGCGTCAGTTTCATTGAAAATAGCTCTACGCTCAGAGTGTCCTAAAATTACAGTGTTTACTCCAACTCCAGTTAACATATCAGCAGAGATTTCTCCTGTAAAAGCACCGCTTTCAGTTTGGTGTACGTTTTGTGCAGCAACACTAATGTTAGTTCCTTTTAATTGATTTACAGCTGCAGCCAAGTTTACAAATGTTGGCGCAACAATTACTTGTGCTGTAGTATTTGCAGGTACTTTTGCAATTAATTCACTTAATAATTCGCTAGTTTGTGCTGCATTTTTGTGCATTTTCCAGTTTCCTGCTACAATTTTTTTTCTCATTTTAGTAGTGTTATATTTGAATTTTATTTTTTGTTAAGTAATATTTATTCTTTTTTTAATTGATTTAAAGCCAAATTAATTTGTTCAAAATCAGTTTCTATGGCGCGATACAAAACAATTTTACCCGTTTTATCAACGATAAGATATCTCGGAATCCAATCTAAATCAACTGCTTTTGCAAAAATCCCATTCATTTGATCATTTGCCATAAAATTAGCGCCATTGAGATTGTATTTTTCAATTCCCGCTTTCCATTTATCAGCAGTTGTATCCATTGAAATAAACATATAAGCTACTTCCGGATGCTTTGCCTGTAATTCTTTTATTTTTGGCATTGCCTTCACACAGTCACCACACCAGGAAGCCCAAAATTTAATCAACACCGTTTTCCCCTTGTATTTTTTTAGAATATCCTGAAAAGCAATTTGATTTTCAGTTGTTGTCAATAGTGTTTCTGATAATGCTTCTTTAGAAAATAAAGCTTTTTGTTCATTCGATTTTGTACAAGAAAATGTAGTTAAAACGATTAAAAAAGCAATTATTATTTTTGTTTTTTTCATTGGAAACAAAGTTAAAATAAACAATTTGATTGCTGTTTCTAGTTTTTATTTTTTTGAAGAAACTCGATTAAAATAACAAATACAGCTATTAGAGTTATAAAAACACAAATGAAAACGTAATAGTGACTCCATTATTTTTTTAGATTCCCAATGAATATCCTTAAATAAGCCTCTAAAAATGCTTTTTTGGATCTTTTTCAGCTTTTTTAAGGCATAAAAAAAGCCCATAAATGCTAATTTTAGTCTTTATGAGCTTTCTTTTTTACAATTTTAAACTTCCAATATCGTTATAATGAGCTTTTTGTTTTACAGTTCCTTTTTCCAGAATTACAATACTTGGATTAGCTCTTTCTATCGTTTTTAAGGCGGTAGCATCGCAGCTGTAAAAGTCAAATTTTAGATTGTATTTTTTTTGTGCTTTTTCGATTTCTTCAACTGAAGAATTAGTCATACCAATTACTTTGTAACCTTTTGAAGTAGCTTCCTGATTTAATTTCTGCAATTTTCTCATTCCGTCTTCATCGGCTAAAGTCAAATCATAAGCCACCACCATCATTAATTTAGGTTCCTGGAGTAATTCGTCTTTGTAGTCCGAACCGTCTTTTGTCATCGTGAAATCATGGATAGGAGGGATGTAACCTTCGCTAATTATCTTATCTTTTCTATCGACAAATTCGGCTCCTTCGGGAATATTCATCAAATCCTTTTCGGTAAATTCTTTGTTGACACCGTTAACCTTATAAATGAAAATCATTTCAACTACCGATTTTGGTGCACCTTCAGGGATTTCCATTCCTTTTTGGATATTTGTTCCTACTTTGTAAGGGCGGAAATCAATTATTGGCAAATGATTTAGAACATGATAGGCCATGAAAATAGCTGCTACTACACCCAAAGCCGCAATCAAATTTTGAAGACCTTTATTGAATAAAGGTTTTACCAGTTTTTTGTTTGCAAATAAGATAAGGATAAAGAACAGTAAAACAACATCTTTAGTAAATGATTGCCAAGGTGTAAGGTGCAAAGCGTCTCCAAAACAACCACAGTCTTTTACCACATCATAATAAGCGGAATAAAAAGTTAAGAAGGTAAAAAAGACGATCATTAACAATAGACTCCAAATCGTGAATTTTGATTTATAACCTATGAGTAGCATGATTCCTAAAAGTACTTCTACAATAACTAAAAATAAAGCTAGTGATAGGCTAAAAGGAACTAAAAATGGAATGTTAAAAACAGGTTCGCTAAAATATTCGGCTAGTTTATAGGAGAAGCCTACAGGGTCATTTAGCTTGATTAAACCGGAGATTATAAATAATGTTCCAACAAATATTCTTGAAAATTGAGTGATTGTATTTTTCATAAAAGATTATTGATTGTTAGCAAATCCCATTAATATCAAGGCAAAAACGGAGTAGTTAATCATATCCTGGTAATTAGCATCAATTCCTTCAGAAACTATTGTTTTGCCTTTATTGTCTTCAATTTGCTTTACGCGAAGTAGTTTTTGCAAAATTAAATCGGTCAACGAACTCACACGCATATCACGCCAGGCTTCGCCGTAGTCATGGTTTTTGGCTTCCATTAAATCTTTGGTCAATTTTACTTTGGCATCATACAAAGCAGTTGCTTTTTCCACATTTAAATCGGGTTGGTCAACAACGCCCAGTTCTAATTGGATTAAAGCCATTATCGAATAATTGATTATTCCGATGAATTCGCCCGATTCGTCTTCGTCTACTTTGCGAACTTCGTTTTCTTGTAAACTGCGAATTCTTTGTGCTTTAATGAATATTTGATCGGTTAAAGAGGGTAATCGTAAAATGCGCCAAGCGCTGCCGTAATCCTGCATTTTATTAGCAAATAAGGAACGACAAATTGCAATTACCTTATCGTATTCTTGAGAAGTATTCTTCATTATTGATGTATATTTGTCTAAAAATTTTCTCAAAAGTAGGGAAAAGGATTCAACTTTAAAATAAAGATTAAAAAATGACTATTAACTGCAAAGGACAGCTGATTGATTTATCCCAACCTAAAGTAATGGGGATTTTGAATATAACGCCCAATTCTTTTTTTGATGGTGGAAGGTATTCGAGCGAAGAAGAGATTTTAGCCAAGGTCGAAAAAATGCTAGCCGAAGGAGCTACTTTTATTGATATTGGAGCCTATTCGAGTAAACCCAGTGCCGAATTTGTATCAGTTGAAGAAGAGTTGGATAGGATTGTTCCAGTTGTACAATTATTAATCAAGCATTTTCCAGGGATTTTAATTTCAATTGATACTTTTAGAAGTGAAGTAGCCAAAGCCTGTATCGAAAACGGAGCGGCTATTATTAATGATATTTCGGCGGGAAATCTTGATGATAAAATGTTAGAAGTTATTGCTAAATATCAGGTTCCCTACATTATGATGCACATGCGCGGCACACCTGAAACCATGCAAACCATGACAGAGTATGAAGATGTAGTAAAGGAAGTTTTGTTTTATTTTTCAGAAAAAATAAGCCAGGCCAGAAGTTTAGGAATTAATGATTTAATAGTTGATCCCGGTTTTGGATTTGCCAAAACAATAGCACAAAATTATGAAGTGATGCAAAAACTTGAGTTGTTTCACAGTTTAGAATTGCCTATATTGATTGGGATTTCCAGAAAATCGATGATTCATAAAACACTGGGAATTACTGCCGATGAGGCCTTAAATGGCACCACTTTTTTAAATACGATTGCTTTGACAAAAGGTGCTCACATTTTGAGAGTACACGATGTAAAAGCAGCTGTAGAATGTGTAAAATTGTATGAAAAACTGAATTTTTAAGCATGAAATATTTTAGTCTGATTATAGTATTGTTCTTTTTTGCGTGCGGAAATAAAGAAGATATTTTACTTCCAAAATCTAATACAACAGTAATTAGTGATGTGCAAGATCATTCGCCAATTTATATTTTTTTTCGAATAAAAGACAAAGATACTTTGGCTGAAGTAAACCGAAAAAACAGCATTATTACGACCAATTGGATTTTTAATATTGATAGTCGATTGCCTTTGCGATTGGTAATCCCGGAGGTAATGAAGCTACAAGATAAAAAACGCAAAGAAAAAGCACATAAGAATGAAAAGGCCGAGAATTATTATTCCTATGCCGATTCGATAAAGAAAAACATGGCTTTTATTCCTTTTACAAAAGTGGATTATTCTATTGGAAAACCTAAAAAAGATGACTTTGTTATTTATTTCAAAAAAGGCACCGACTTGGTTTCATTGAATGGAAAATATGTAAAAAAAATAGATTTGTTACAAGAGTTTTTCAGTGTTCGGTTTATACTAAAACCTCGTATTGTTATCCAATTTGATAAGAATATGTCTTATGGTGAGTATATTCAGAACAAGATTTTAGTTCGAAAATTTGATTTATATAATACAAATCCAATTTCTCCAAAGGAATTTATTTTTTAAAATCAATAGAAATCAGTTATTGGTAAAGATTGTAAAAAAGTAATTTTATTGAATATAAAAGAAGCCTTGCTGTTTTATAAAATAGTAAGGCTTTCTATATTCTAAGTAAAAAATTATTGCTTAATAAGTTGTCCTCTTATTTCACCAGCGGCGTAAGTTCCTGCACTATGAATGTTAACATAGTAAAGATTATTTTTAAGATCCATTTCTTGTGCGGCTGACAATGTTGCTGATCCTGAATACCCTATTGTACCATAGCTATAACCTGAAGTAGGTGTAACAGTTAAATCAAATATAGGAACTGCATTTATTCCCACCATTGCAGGACCATGGATATGGGAAATACTAGGTGTCATTGCATCATATGTTCCTGTGAGTGTAAATGTTTTGGTGTCATTATAAAAAACAAGTGTAGCCATTCCTGTTGCCGCTGAACTATTAGAAGGGACTTCATTGCTGCCATTCAATGTTGCTTTAAAGGTAGTGGTATTAGTTGGATTAGGATTAGGATATGAATTACCTGAATCATCACTATTACAAGATATACTAACCAATAAAAAAACTAAAATTGCTGAAAATTTATACAAGAGTTTCATGATATAAATTTTTAAAAGCGAAAAGTCAAAAATGTTAGCTGAGTGCTAACAAATAAAAAGAATAGGTTGTTTGTTGAATAATAAAATAAGATTATTATTTAGAGCGCGTTTCGGTGTTAAATTAATGATTTTTAATAAGTTAAAGTTAGTTAATTTTGAAGTTTAATTAAGGAAAGTTGTTGTGTTTAACAAGAGTTTAACCCTGTTTAAAGCTATTAAAAATAGGGTTTAAAGGATTGAGCATTATTGATGATGATAGGGTTCGTTTCTTAAAATTGTAAAACCTCGATACAATTGTTCGATGAAAAATAAACGAACCATTTGGTGGGAGAAAGTCATTAGCGAAAGCGATATTTTTCCCTGTGCTTTGGCATAAACCGTATCCGAAAAGCCATAAGGACCACCAATGACAAAAACCAGGGTTTTGATTCCTGAATTCATTTTTTTTTGTAATTCTTCCGAAAATCCTACGCTGGAAAAGTTTTTTCCATTTTCGTCCAATAGAATAAGTTGGTCTGTGGAGCTGATTTTAGACAGAATCAATTCGCCTTCTTTTTCTTTTTGTTGGCTTTCGGATAAGTTTTTTACATTCTTGATATCAGGAATGATTTCTAAATCAAATTTGATATAAAAAGAAAGACGTTTGGTATAATCGTCAATTAAGGTTTGTAGTGCTTTATTATCCGTTTTGCCTATGGCGATGAGTTTGATGTTCATTTTGAGGATGATTTTCGAAGGGGCAAAGATATTAAACTTTAATTGCCGCTTCAAAATTAAAAAAAGAGCATAGACCTGTCTGCCAGCAGGTGAAACTTCGTGTAATGATTGAATGTTTTTTATTTGGGATTATTGGTAGTAATAACAAAAACAATCAAAATTTCGTCAGTAGTATTGGTTAAGGAGTGAAAACCTTCGCCGCTCATAGCAGTAATACTTCCTTTTTTAAGTGTTTTAGTTCTGATAATACCGTCTTTTTTTGTCATTTCAGTGTATTCGCCTTCACCGTGCATTACGATATAAAGTTCTTCTTCATTTCGGGTACCATGAGTGTGAAAACCCGCTTGATCCCCTTTGTTGAAGAAAACCATATAGGCACCAATGCGGTTGTTAGTTAATTCGCCTTCGTCAAACATTTGTAGTAAATAAACAATTCCGTTTCCTCCATACATCGGGTCGCGTTTATCCACTTTTACAACAGTTCTTTCGGATTTGTTAAAAGGAGTAACACTAAGGTCGATATATTGGGATACTAATTCGATTATTTTATCGTTTTCAGATGTTGTTTCGTGCATTGGAATGGTATTTGTTGGCAAAATTGGAATATTTTTTCCAAATGTAAAACATAAATCTTTGACAGAATTAGCTTCAGAATAAATTTAACTGAATAGGAAACAAATTTTCTATTCCACAAAATATGTCCTACTTTAGCATCTTATAAATTTCGAGTAAAAATGATTAGCGAAGCACAATTTCAAAACGAGTTACAACTATTAATTGCAAATGCCATTCGAGAAGATGTAGGCGATGGAGATCACAGTTCGTTAGCCTGTATTCCGGCATCTGCACAGGGAAAAGCAAAGCTTTTGGTGAAAGATGATGGGATAATTGCGGGTGTTGAATTTGCGAAAATGATTTTCAATTATGTTGATTCTAATTTGGAAATAGAAACGTTTATAGAAGATGGAACTCCTGTAAAATTTGGAGATGTAGTTTTTCATGTGTCGGGAAGTTCCCAGTCTATTTTAAAGGCGGAGCGCATGGTTTTGAATTCGATGCAAAGAATGTCAGCTATTGCGACTAAAACAAATAGTTATGTGCAATTGCTTGAAGGTACAAATACTAAAATTTTAGATACCCGTAAAACGACTCCTGGTTTTCGCGTGGCCGAAAAATGGGCTGTGAAAATAGGAGGAGGAGAAAATCATCGTTTTGCCTTGTATGATATGGTGATGTTGAAAGACAATCATATTGATTTTGCCGGCGGAATTACATTGGCTATAGCCAAAACCAAAGCCTATCTAAAAGAAACGAATCGCGATTTGAAAATTATTGTTGAAGCCAGAGATTTGGATGAGGTAAAAGAAATTGTGGCTGCTGGTGGTGTTTTTAGAATTTTGCTGGATAATTTTGATTATGAAATGACTAAGGAAGCAGTTGCTTTTATTGGTGATGCGAGTTTGACGGAATCATCAGGAAATATCAACGAAGACACCATTCGTTATTATGCTGAATGTGGGGTAAATTATATTTCTTCGGGTGCTTTGACACATTCTATTTATAATATGGATTTGAGTTTAAAAGCAATTGAATAATTGTCTTCAATAAAAAAAGCTAGTATTAATGTCAGTAGAAATAGAAGTAAAGCTCCAGAAAATCCCTTTGTTGCGAAATTTTGTGCGTTGGTCAAAAAGGGTAAAACTCAATTGGCTTAGCGGATTATCCCTGTATGATTTGTTAGAATTGTACATTATTGGAATAACCGAAGCTGCGCTGTCAAACCGTGCAGGATCTATTGCTTTTAGCTTTTTTATGGCATTGTTTCCTTTTGCGTTGTTTATTTTAAACCTTATCCCATTTATCCCAATCGAAGGTTTTCAGGATGATTTTCTGGATTTCGTAGCCGATGGTGTTCCTCCTAATACTTTTTATGCAATCAAGAATATAATTAATGACATTCTTCACAATAGTCATTCCGGATTAGTGTCTTCAGGATTTATATTGTCTGTTTTTTTGATGGCCAATGGATTGAATGCTATTTTGGGAGGTTTTGAAAACTCCAAACATGTTTTGGTTAAAAGAGGTTTCTTTCATCAATATTTCGTTGCAATTGGTATGTCTTTGCTTTTGGCTTTTTTATTGATTATTACCGTGGCTATCATTGTTGTTTTTGAAGTATTTATCCAAAAACTAAATGCAACTGATTTTTTAAGCGAAAGAATTCCGTTGATAGTTATGGGGCGTTATGCATTTTTGATTTTAATGATTTTAATGACCACTTCAATTCTGTTTAAGTTTGGAACAAAAAATCAGGAAAACAGATCTTTTATCTCGATAGGTTCAGTGTTTACAACTGTTTTAACCATTATAAGTTCCTATTTTTTTGGGGTTTGGGTCATTCGGTTTTCAAAATACAATGAGCTTTATGGTTCTATAGGAACTTTGTTAATTGTGATGTTTTATATTTGGATTAACTGCATGATTTTATTGCTTGGTTTTGAACTCAACGAGGTAATTAACAAATTAAAAGGACAAAAAAGGATACATTGAGCAGTTTGTTTTGCTTTATCAAGATTCAAAAATAAATTATGAAAAAGATTTTAACTTTAGTGGTGTTGTTTGTTAGTTGTGCTTTTTATTCCCAGAACAAAGGTATTTTAGGGAAATGGAAAACAATTGACGATGAAACGGGAAAAGCTAAATCAATAGTTGAAATCTACGAAAAATCAGGGAAGATTTATGGTAAAGTAATAGAGATTCTGGATAGTGTCCATAAAAATGATCTTTGTAAAGAGTGTTCCGGAGAGGATACCAATAAACCTATTCTTGGAATAACGGTTATAAAAGGTCTCAGCAAGGATGGTAATGAATACAATTCGGGTAAGATATTGGATCCCAAAAACGGAAAATTATACCAGTGTTTTATCACTCTCGTTAGTAATGATAAATTAAAAGTTCGTGGTTATATAGGGATTTCATTATTAGGCCGAACACAATATTGGCAAAGAGTTAAATAATGATTTTTAATTTCCTCATATTTGCCGTTTAATCCTTTTGTCTGTTTATCATGTATTTTGTTGAAGTAATTTTACCGTTGGCGCTTGCTAAAACTTTTACTTATAGTGTTTCTGAAGCTGAGTATCATTACATTCAAAAAGGAATGCGATTGGCGGTTCCTTTTGGTAAGAGTAAAATTTACACGGCTTTAGCGATAGATTTGCATCAAAACAAGCCTACTTTATATGATGCCAAAGAAATTCATCAAATATTAGATGAAAAACCAATAGTTACCGAAAACCAAATTAAACATTGGCATTGGATTGCATCCTATTATATGTGTGCTATTGGCGATGTGTATCGCGGTGCTATGCCAAGTGCTTTGTTACTGGAAAATGAAACGTTAATTTCACAAAAAACAGATGTTTTTGTTGACGAAAGCCAGCTTACGGATGATGAATTCTTAATTTATCAGGCTTTGCAGCAGCAGTCTTCTTTGAAAGTGCAAGACATCATTGGGATTTTGAATAAGAAAAATATTTTTCCTGTAATTCAAAAACTGATTGATAAAAACGTTCTGGTTTTGCAGGAAGAAATGCAGGAAAACTATAAGCCTAAATTGGTCCGATACATTCGCTTACATTCTAAATATGACTCCAGTGAAGGATTGAATGATTTATTGGAGGTTTTAAAAAATGCCAATAAGCAAAAAGAAATTGTACTGACTTATTTTCAGTTAAGCGCCAGCGAGAAGAAAAAGCCTATTTCGGTAAAGAAATTAGTAGAAGCATCTAATTCTACTTCGGCGGTGGTCAAAGCATTAATTGATAAAGAAATTTTCGAAGAATATTTGTTACAACATGACCGTGTGAATTTCACAGGAGTGTCTAATGATAGCCAATTACAACTAAGCCAGGCGCAGCAAAAAGCTTTTGAAGAAATTAAAAGCAGTTTTGAGGAAAAGGAAGTTTGTCTTTTGCATGGTGTGACTTCGAGTGGGAAAACAGAGATTTATATTAAATTGATTGAAGATTATCTGACAACCGGAAAACAGGTTTTGTACTTGTTGCCCGAAATTGCTTTGACTACTCAATTAGTAACCAGATTGCAAGCGCATTTTGGGAATAAAGTAGCGGTTTTTCATTCCAAATATAATAATAATGAACGGGTTGAGGTCTGGAATCAGGTGTTGCAAAATTCAGAGAAAGCACAAATTGTAATAGGAGCAAGGTCGGCTTTGTTTTTGCCGTTTTCAAATTTAGGTTTTATAATTGTTGACGAAGAGCATGAGCAGACTTTTAAACAAGTAGATCCTGCGCCGAGGTATCACGCCCGGGATGCTTCGATAGTTTTGGCTAGTTTTTTCAAAGCTAAGGTTTTGCTGGGTTCGGCTACGCCAAGTCTTGAATCGTATTATAATACAAGTATTGCTAAATATGGTTTGGTCGAAATTAAAGCGCGTTACGGAAATGTGATGATGCCTGAAATCGAATTGGTTGATTTAAAAGACAAATATTTTCGCAAACGAATGACGGGACATTTTAGTGATGTTTTGATTGAGGGAATTACAACGGCTTTGTCTTTAGGAGAACAGGTTATTTTATTTCAAAACAGAAGAGGGTATTCTCCATTATTAGAATGTATGACTTGCGGACATGTGCCACAATGCCAGCAATGTGATGTGAGTCTGACTTATCACAAACATAAAAATCAGTTGCGATGCCATTATTGTGGTTATTCGATTGCTAAACCTACAAATTGCCATAGTTGTTCCAGTATTGATTTAACGACCAAAGGTTTTGGTACCGAGCAAATCCAGCAGGAATTAACTCAGTTGTTTCCGGAGCGAAAAATTGGAAGAATGGATCAGGATACAACCCGTGGAAAATTTGGTTTCGAAAAAATCATCGATAGCTTCAAGAATCACGAAATAGATATTATGGTAGGAACACAAATGCTTGCCAAAGGATTGGATTTTGACAATGTGAGTTTGGTTGGAATCATGAATGCCGATAATATGTTGTATCATTCTGATTTTAGGGCTTTTGAAAGAAGTTATCAAACTATGACCCAGGTTGCGGGACGTTCCGGACGTTCAGAAAAACAGGGGAAAGTGATTATTCAAACCTTTAATCCTGATCATAATACCATACAGCAGGTTACTAATAATGATTATTTAGGGATGTACAAAGAACAATTGTATGATCGTTTAATTTATAAGTATCCGCCATATTTCAGGATTATACGAATTACGTTGAAACATAGGGAATTTGATAAATTAAAAGAAGGATCTATGTGGTTGTATCAGGTCCTGAGCCAGCATTTAAGCATCCCTGTTCTTGGACCGGAAGAACCGGCTATTAATAGAATTCGAAATGAATATCTCAGAACCATTATGATAAAAATCCCTCAGGATTTGTCAATTCTGAGCACAAAAAAAACTATCCAAAAAATATTGAATAGTTTTGATGCTGTTCCACAATATAGAGCGATAAAAGTATCTCTAAATGTAGACTTTTATTAAAAAGTAATTTTAAGCAAAAGACAATGCTTTTACAAGGTCTTCTTTTTTGTTTCTGCTCAAAGGAATCTTAGTTGTTCCAATTTCGGCAAATTTACTATTGAAGCGTTCGACCTTATCAATATTAATAATGTATGACTTGTGAACTCGAACAAATTTTTTTTTAGATAAATCATTTTCAAATGACTTCATCGTCGAAAGAACCAGATTGCTGTCATCTTCAGTAACTACTCTTACGTAATCTCCAAAGGCTTCAATCCATTTAATTCTTGAAGTGTAGATTTTCAATTTTTTCAAATTACTTTTGATAAAAATGTGTTCTCCTTCTTCTTCCTTATTATCTTGTTTGAGTAAATGTAAGTCCATTGCTCTTTTAACAGAAGCACTAAAACGATCTACAGCTATAGGTTTTTGTAGATAATCAGTTGCATCGTAGTCAAAAGCTTTTAAGGCATATTCAGCCTTTGATGTAATAAAAATGATTTGAGGTTTGGTTTTTAGTCCGTCTAAGAAATCAAAACCGCTTATTACAGGCATTTCAATATCCAGAAAAATTAGATCTACTGAATGCACAGACATGCAATTTTTGGCTTCAATTGCATTGGAAAAATCACCTATCAAATGTAGATTAGGGTGATTATTTACTAACTTTGCGATGATCATTCTTTGTATCGAACTATCATCTACTACGACACAATTAAGTTTCATAATTTTTGTATTTTAAGATTTGGCTTAGTAAATGTATTGTACTTTTTTTACAAAAACTAATTTTAATCGGTTTTTTTTGCAATACAACGAATAAAGTTGTTTTATGTTTTTTTATTCGAATAAAAAGATTACTTTTGCAGCCAATTTAACAAATTAAATAAAATATTTATGAATCATTATGAAACTGTTTTCATTTTAAATCCCGTTTTATCTGATGTTCAGGTAAAGGAAACAGTAAGCAAATTTGAAGATTTTCTTACTAGTAGAGGAGCAGAAATGGTAGCTAAAGAGGATTGGGGTCTTAAAAAAATGGCTTATGAAATCCAAAACAAAAAATCTGGTTTTTACCATTTGTTCGAATTCAAAGTATCAGGAGAAGTTCTTTTAGCTTTTGAAACTGAATTTAGACGTGACGAAAGAGTTATGCGTTTCTTAACTGTAAGTCTTGACAAACATGCTATCTCTTGGGCTGAAAGAAGAAGAGCAAAACTTAAATCTCAAAAAGCTTAATTATCATGGCAACATTACAACAATCTGCTTCAGGAAAAAAAGACGGAGATATCAGATATCTTACTCCTTTAAATATAGAAACTAACAAAACTAAAAAGTATTGTCGTTTCAAAAAATCAGGAATCAAATACATCGATTATAAAGATGCTGATTTCTTATTGAAATTTGTTAATGAGCAAGGAAAAATTCTTCCTCGTCGTTTAACAGGTACTTCATTGAAATACCAAAGAAAAGTGTCTGTAGCTGTAAAAAGAGCTCGTCACTTAGCTTTAATGCCATACGTGGCCGATTTATTAAAATAATTAAAAATTAACAGTTGTTGGTTTTCTGAAACATGAAACCTAACTTCTATAACAAAGGACAACAACATGGAACTTATTTTAAAGAAAGACGTTCAAAACTTAGGTTTTAAAGACGATGTAGTAACTGTAAAAAACGGATACGGTCGTAATTACTTAATCCCACAAGGATTTGCTCAATTAGCTACTTCTTCTGCAAAGAAAGTATTAGCTGAGAACCTAAAACAAAGAGCGCACAAAGAAGCTAAAATCGTTGCAGATGCTAAAGCATTGGCTGAAACATTGAAAGCTCTTGAAATTAAAATTTCTGCTAAAGCAGGTGGTGAAAAATTATTTGGTTCAATCACAAATATTGACATCGTTGAAGCTTTAGAAAAAGCAGGACAATCTATCGATAGAAAATTCATCACTTCTGGAATTGTTAAACGTACTGGAAAATATTCAGCTACTGTAAGATTGCACAGAGATGTTATTGTTGACTTAGCTTATGAAATTGTTGCTGAAAAAGCTTAATTTCTAAACTCAATATTTAAAATCCCGTCTCGTTCTAAAAAACGAGATCGGGATTTTTTTTGTTCAAAATTTTGCCGCAAAGACACAAAGACATAAAGGTTTTTTGTTTTAGGTGTGAATTTTAGTTTAGTAATGAAAATTTTATAAAATCGAAAAGTTTTTATAAGGGATTGATACAGGATTAAAAAAAATAACGCCTTTGAGCCTTCGTGGCAAAAAAAATAATAATTACATGAAATACACAAGACTAACAAAAGAGCAGTTTGAGGAGTTACATCCTGAATTCACTAACTTTTTAGCAACCCAGTCTATCGATAAAGCAGAATGGGATAAGATAAAAGTAGAAAAACCGGAAGTAGCCGAACAGGAATTAGATGTTTTTTCTGATTTGATATGGGAAGGTGTTTTGGCGAAAGCAGAATATTTAGAACATTTTTCTAAAAATCATATTTTCCTTTTTCAGGCTTTTGATACTTATGTGCAATCTATTGTTTTGAAATCATTAGTGGTTGAGGTTGACTTTTTGACAAAAGAAGGTTTGCAATGGCTTAGTGACAATATGTTTACCGAAACTATCGAAATGAAAGTGGGTAAAAAAGTATTTACCGAAGAGCGAAATGCTTCTGTTTTTGCATTGATTCAGCAAGGTGCTTTTTTAAGCGACGGACAATTATTTAAACAAATAAATTCGATTATAGAGTCGTAATTTGAGTATTATTTCTCCTGAATAATATTTAAATTTTGGTTGTCAGGAATCCATCATATTTAATTAGGAAAAAGTGTTTTTTTAATGTGGGTTTCTTTTAAATTGGTTATTTTAGTAGGCTGTTTACAGAAACTAAAATGACCAATTTTTTTTATATGGATGTGTTAAATACGATTCAAAAATTAAGGGAAGAACTCAATCTTCATAATTATAATTATTATGTATTAGATAATGCGACGATATCTGATTTTGAGTTTGATACAAAATTAAAAGAGCTTCAGGATTTAGAAGCGGCACATCCGGAATATTTTGATGAGCATTCCCCAACACAAAGAGTTGGAGGTGCAATTACTAAAAATTTTCAAACGGTAGCACATACGCAACGAATGTATTCTTTGGATAATTCTTATTCTAAAGAAGATTTACAGGATTGGGAAGTTCGAATTCAAAAAGTGTTGGGTGATGTTGATTTGCAATATACCTGTGAATTAAAATATGACGGCGCATCAATTAGTATCACTTATGAAAACGGAAAATTAGTTCGTGCAGTGACTCGTGGAGATGGTTTTCAGGGAGATGATGTGACGAATAATATTAAAACCATTAAATCCATTCCGTTGACTTTAAAAGGGGAGAGTCATCCTGATAAATTTGATATCCGAGGTGAAATCATCTTGCCTTTTGCTGGTTTCGAAAAAATGAATCAGGAGTTGATTGAAATTGGCGAAACACCTTATTCTAACCCAAGAAACACGGCTTCGGGTAGTTTGAAATTGCAAGATAGTGCCGAGGTTGCTAAGCGACCTTTGGAGTGTTTGTTGTATTTTGTTACAGGTGAAAAACTACCTTTTTCTTCTCAATTTGACGGTTTGACTGCCGCTCGTAATTGGGGTTTTAAAGTACCTAACGAGGCAAAATTAGTGAATAGTTTACAGGAGGTTTTTGAGTTTATTGATTATTGGGATACACACCGTCATAATTTGCCTTATGAAACCGATGGTGTTGTGGTGAAAGTTAATAATTTGCACTACCAGGAAGAATTAGGTTATACGGCTAAATCGCCTCGTTGGGCGATGGCATATAAGTTTAAGGCTGAACAGGTTGCTACGAGATTAAATTCGATTTCGTATCAGGTGGGGAGAACAGGGGCAATTACTCCGGTGGCTAATTTAGAGCCGGTACAATTGGCGGGAACTGTCGTAAAACGTGCTTCGTTGCATAATGCCGATCAGATTGAAAAGTTAGATATTCGAATAGGAGATAGTGTATTTGTTGAAAAAGGAGGGGAGATTATCCCTAAGATTATTGCTGTTGATTTGACCAAACGTCCTGAAAATTCGATAGCTACCAAATATATTACGCATTGTCCGGAATGTCAAACGGAATTGGTTCGAAATGAAGGAGAAGCCAATCATTATTGTCCTAATTTTTATGGTTGTCCACCTCAGATTATTGGTAGGATTCAACATTTTATTTCGCGAAAAGCCATGGATATTGAAGGTTTGGGTGGTGAAACGGTGGCTTTGCTTTTTAATAATCATTTGGTTCAAAATTATGCCGATTTGTATGAATTAACAGTAGAGCAAATTTTACCTTTGGAGCGAATGGCGCAAAAATCGGCGGAGAATTTGGTTAATGGAGTTAAAAAATCGACAGCTATTCCTTTTGAAAGTGTGCTTTATGCGCTGGGTATTCGTTATGTGGGAGAAACAGTTGCTAAAAAGTTAGCGAAACACTATAAAAATATTGATGCTTTAAGCAAGGCTAGTTTGATGGACTTGATTTTAGTGGATGAAATAGGAGAGCGAATTGCACAGAGTGTCGTTGATTTTTTTGAGAATGAAGAAAATAAAACGATTATTGAGCGTTTAAAAAGTTATGGTGTTCAATTTGAAATTGTTGAAAAAGTAAATCTAAATGCGACCGATAAATTATCGGGTAAAACCTTTGTGGTTTCGGGGGTATTTGCTCAGTTTTCGCGTGACGAAATAAAAAATGCAATTGAAAATAATGGAGGGAAAGTAGGAAGTTCAATTTCTTCAAAAACCGATTATGTGGTTGCGGGAGATAATATGGGACCTGCAAAATTGGACAAAGCAACTAAGTTGAATATTCCGATTATTTCTGAAATTGATTTTATGAATATGATAAATTAGAGTGAATAGTTGGATGGGCTTTAAAAAGGCTATTTGTGTTTAGAAATAAGTGTTAAGAATTTAACAAAAAGTTTTAAATCGTCATTATACTTTTTTAGATTTGCCCCTTATAGTGTGACTTAATTAATTAATTTTGTTTACGAATAAAGATAAGTTATGTTTTTAAATTACTTAAAAGAGTTTTTGGTAAAGAAAAAATTAAAAAATAGCTTGCTTAATGTTAAGAGTAGCTCTTTTTTTGGTGATATAAAAACAGTGGGCTTAATAGTGGATGAAAGCTATTTTAGTCATACACAATTGTTGATTAAGGAGTTAGTAGAGGCTGGTGTTGTAGAAGGGAATATAGAATTATTGCTTTATAAAAGTAAATTAAAAAACAATTTGGGTTCTTCGGTTACTAGATTAGAATCGGGGTATTTAGATTGGAAAGCACAAATTAAAAATGAAGCTGTAAATAATTTTTTGGCTAAAGATTTTGATTTGTTAGTGAGTTACTATGATGTTGATAAAGCTATTTTGCTTGTTGCAACTCATGAATCAAAGGCAAAATTTAAAGTTGGTTTTTCAGCGATAGACAAACGATTGAATAATTTGATGATTAATACTAACTCAGAGAATTATAAGGTCTTTGTTCAGGAATTATTCAGATATTTAAAAATATTAAACAAAATATAATCTAAAAACATGCAATCATTAATAGGAACTGGTGTTGCTCTAGTGACTCCTTTCAAAGAAGATTTTTCAATTGATACAGAAGCATTAAAAAGAATTGTAAATTTTTCTGTAGATGGAGGAACTGAATATCTGGTTATTTTAGGAACAACTGCAGAAAACGCAACGCTTACCCAAGACGAAAAAGAATTGGTTATCCAAACTGTTGTGGAGGCTAATAATGGTCGTTTGCCGTTGGTTTTAGGTGTGGGTGGAAATAATACTATGAAAGTGGTTGAGGAGTTAAAAATAAGAGATTTGTCTCCTTATGTGGCAATTCTTTCTGTTTCACCATATTACAACAAACCTTCGCAAGAAGGAATTTATCAGCATTTTAAAGCTGTTGCTGAGGCTTCTCCAATTCCGGTAATTGTTTATAATGTTCCTGGAAGAACATCAAGTAATATGTTGCCAAAAACAGTTTTGCGTTTAGCAAATGATTTCAAAAACATTGTTGCTATTAAAGAAGCAGCCGGCGATATTGTTCAGGCAATGCAATTGTTGAAAGACAAACCAAAAGATTTTCATGTAATTTCTGGGGATGATATGACTGCATTGGCAACTGTATTAGCAGGAGGTTCTGGTGTGATTTCGGTTATTGCGCAAGGTTTTCCAAAAGAATTTTCAGAGATGATTCGTTTAGGATTGAATCGCAAAGTTGATGAAGCATTCAAATCACAATATTTATTGTTTGATTGTATTGATATGATTTTTGAACAGGGGAATCCTGCCGGAATCAAACAAGTTTTTCAGGCTTTGGGAATTGCTGATAATACCGTGCGTTTGCCATTGGTAAGTGTAGATGAAGATTTACAAAATAGAATAAGCGAATTTGTAAAGAAAATAGATAAATAAAGGCTTTTGCAAGTATTTTTTAAGCTAAGAAATATTTTGTAGTCGCTAAATTAATAACTAAATTTGCCACCGAAACTTCGGTATGATTTTTTATAGGCTGAAAAGGTCTGTATTTTAAAGACAAAAATAAAAAAATGAAGAAAATTGTATCCTTATTGCTTCTTGTTGCTCTTTTTAGTTCATGTAATGAATATCAAAAAGCATTAAAAAGCGAAGATGTTTCGAAAAAATTTGCTATGGCCGATACGTTATATGCACAGGCTAAATATACTAAAGCACTGCGTCTTTTTGAGCAAATTGCTCCTGAATACAGGGGGAAACCTCAGGCAGAAAAACTGTTTTATATGTATGCACAGTCTTATTACAAGACTAAACAATACCATTTGGCAGCTTATCAGTTTGAAAGTTTTGTTTCAGGATATCCAAAAAGTGTAAAAGCGGAAGAAGGAGCGTTTTTAGGAGCTAA
Source organism: Flavobacterium sufflavum (assembly GCF_004016525.1). GTDB lineage: Bacteria > Bacteroidota > Bacteroidia > Flavobacteriales > Flavobacteriaceae > Flavobacterium > Flavobacterium sufflavum. Next base: position 56,684 of record NZ_SACJ01000010.1, on the reverse strand, counting down.
AAGTTATGCTATTTTATCGCCAACATATAGTTTAGATCAGGCAGATACTTTTAAAGCCATTGAAAAAATGCAATCTTTTATTGATAGATATCCAAATTCACAATATTTGGCAGAGGCAAATGGATTGACTAAGTTGTTATCTGAAAAAATAGAACAAAAAGTATACGAGAACGCAAAAGGTTATAATACTATTTCTGATTTCAAATCGGCATTAGTTGCTTTTGATAATTTTATTGCTGATTATCCGGGGACTAAATTCAAAGAAGATGCGTTGTTTTATAAATTTGATTCAGCTTATCAGTTAGGAATTAATAGTGTACCTGCAAAAATGCAAGAACGATTGAATGTTGCTAAAATCTCGTATCAAAATTTGATTAAATTTAAAGCAGATACAAAATATAAAGAGCAGGCAAGCGATATGTATGCTCGTGTTGAACAAGAATTACAAAAATATACTAAATAAATAAAGTCATGGATTTAAAAAAGACGAATGCTCCAGTAAATACAATAACGTACAACAAAACGCTTATTGAACAACCTACTGGAAATGTGTATGAAGCAATTACCATTATGGCTAAAAGAGCGAACCAAATTAATTCTGAAATCAAAAAAGAATTGACAGAGAAATTGGAAGAGTTTGCTACATATAATGACAGTCTTGAAGAAGTTTTTGAAAATAAAGAGCAAATTGAGGTTTCTAAATTCTATGAAAAATTACCAAAACCACACGCTTTAGCTGTTCAGGAATGGTTAGATGGTAAAATTTATCACAGAGAATCAAATAAATAAAATACTATGTCAGTTTTAAGCGGTAAAAAGATTTTGCTAGGAGTTTCTGGCGGAATTGCCGCCTATAAAACAGCGTCTTTAGTACGACTTTTTATAAAAGCAGGTGCACATGTCCAAGTGATAATGACACCTGCTTCTAAGGATTTTGTAACCCCACTTACTTTATCCACCTTATCTAAAAATCCGGTTTATTCCACTTTCTTTAATCAGGATGATGAGGATGAAAAATGGAATAATCATGTGGAATTAGGTCTTTGGGCTGATTTAATGATTGTTGCACCCGCAACCGCAAATACCTTGTCCAAGATGGCAAATGGTACTTGTGATAATCTGCTTATTGCAACCTATTTATCGGCAAAATGTCCCGTTTATTTTGCACCTGCAATGGATTTGGATATGTACAAGCATCCTTCTACAATTACCAGTTTTAAAGCCTTAGAACAATTTGGTAATACCATAATTCCTGCCGAAAGTGGTGAGTTAGCTAGTGGTTTGTCAGGCGAAGGCAGAATGGCTGAACCCGAAAATATTATTGCTTTTCTGGAAGCTGATTTAGAGAGCAAATTACCCCTAAAAGGAAAAAAAATATTAATCACAGCCGGACCTACTTATGAGGCAATTGATCCGGTACGTTTTATTGGGAATCATTCTTCAGGTAAAATGGGTTTTGATATTGCTAAAAGTGCCGCTAATTTAGGTGCTTCGGTTATTTTGGTAACTGGTCCTACGTATTGTGTAGCGAATCATTCTTTGATAAAAGTTGTTAAAGTTGTTTCGGCGCAAGAGATGTATGATGCCTGTCATCAATATTATGCTGATGTAGATGTGGCAATTGCTGCAGCAGCGGTAGCTGATTACAGGCCTAAAATGGTAGCTGACCAAAAGATTAAAAAAGCGGCTGATAATTTTGTCATCGAACTCGAAAAAACAAAAGATATCCTGTCTTCATTGGGGGAAAATAAAAAACAGCAGTTTTTAATTGGCTTTGCCTTAGAAACTGAAAATGAAATTGAGAATGCTAAGGCTAAAATTCAGAAAAAAAACTTAGATTTGATTGTTTTAAATTCTTTACAGGATGAAGGGGCTGGTTTTCAAAAATCGACCAATAAAATTACTTTTATCGACAAGGAATTTAAGATCGAACCGATGGAGTTAAAATCCAAAGAAGCGGTTGCTGATGATATTTTAAATAAAGTAATAGCTCATTTTCATGAATAAGATAATTGTCTTTTTTTTAGTATTAAGCTTTGGTTTTGTTCAAGGACAACAATTGAATTGTACGGTTACGGTTAATGCTCAAAAAATGGGTAATCCTAATCAACAGATTTATAAAACGTTGGAAACTTCGTTAAATGAGTTTGTCAATAAAACCGATTGGACTACACAAAATTACAAACAGCAGGAAAAGATCAATTGTTCGATGTACATTACCTTGCTTTCGCATAGTTCCGATCAGTTTACCGCAACAATTCAGGTGCAATCTTCCCGTCCTGTTTTTGATTCGTCTTATGAAACACCAGTATTAAATATTAATGATAAGGATTTTAGTTTTTCATATACTGAATTTGAAAATTTAGCTTTTAATGTTAATTCCTTTCAATCGAATCTTATTTCGGTTATTTCTTTTTACAGTTATGTAATTATTGGAATGGACAAGGACACTTTTGAATTCAAAGCAGGTGATCCAAATTATCAGACAGCACAAACTATAGCAACAGTGGCACAACAAAGCGCTTATAAAGGCTGGAGTCAGATTGATGGGAACCAAAATCGTTATTTTTTAATCAACGATTTGTTATCACCTACCTATGCTGAAATTAGAAAAACCTTATTCGATTATCACCAGGCCTTGGATGCAATGACAGCTGATTCTAAATCGGCAAAGGAGAAGGTAAAGAATTCTTTAATAGCTTTGAATAAATTGAATAATTCAAAACCAAATGCTTTTTTGACCCGTGTTTTTTTTGATGCAAAATCAGACGAAATTCTATCTGTTTTTTCAGGTGGACCTACTATAAATATTACAGATTTAGCGGATAATTTAAATAGAATTTCGCCTATGAATTCAGGAAAATGGGCAGGATTTAAATATTAGTTATTATTGCCTTTTTAAAATTATTCCACACAACTTTCATAATAAATACAATTAATGATTACTGCACTATCAATAAAAAACTATGCTTTAATTGAGAAATTAGCTATTGATTTTTCTAAAGGATTTTCGATTATTACAGGAGAAACTGGTGCGGGAAAATCCATTATTTTAGGGGCTTTAGGTCTAGTTTTAGGAAAACGTGCCGATTTGACTTCTTTAAAAAATAAGGAAGAAAAATGTATTATTGAAGCCCAATTTGATATTTCGAAATACAATTTAGCAGCTTTTTTTGAGGCCAATGATTTGGATTACGAAGACGAAACGATCATTAGAAGAGAAATTTTGCCTTCGGGAAAATCGCGTGCTTTTATTAATGATAGTCCGGTAAATCTTCAGGAATTGCAAGATTTAGGATTGTTTTTGATTGATATTCATTCGCAGCAACAAACCAGAGAACTTACCGATGAAAATGTGCAGTTTGATATAATTGACGCCATTGCTGCTAATCAGGAAATCATTACCGATTATCAATCGCTTCTTAAAAGTTATAAATCAGATAAGACTCAATTAAATTCGCTTATCAAAAAACAAAGTGAATCCAATAAAGAACAGGAATACCATACTTTTTTATTGAATGAATTGCTTGCAGCCCAACTAAAATCGGGTGAACAAGAAGAGCTGGAAAGTGTTTTTGAGCAACTTAATAATGTTGAAATTATTAAAGAAGCTATAGATAAATCTTTGGCTATTGCCAATGAAGAGCAATTTGGTGTTTTAAATAATCTGAAAGAAATTAAAATAGCCATTCAAAAGATTGCTTCTTTTTCTACTGAGTACAAAGAATTACTGGAAAGAATAGATAGTTTGACTATTGAATTTGATGATATTTCGGCTGAAATGAATCGTTGTTCTGAAAAAATAACTCACGATCCGGAACAATTAGAGCAAATTAATCAAAAGTTACAGTTGATTTATAATTTGCAAAAAAAGCATCAGGTAACAACGGTAGAGGACTTACTGGCTATTCAGGCTAAATTAGAAAATGAAGTTGTTGAATTAGGAAATATTGAAGAAGAAATTGCTCTTTTGAATACTGCTATTCAGGAAAAAGCTTCAAAATTAAATGCTTTAGCTACTACTATTCATGATAATAGAATTCAGGCTATTCCGGTTTTATCTAAAAAAATGATTGAAATATTAGCGACTTTGGGAATGCCAAATACGCGTTTTAATATAGAAGTTACTCAAGGCGAAAGTTATTTTGCCAATGGAAAAGACGAATTACAGTTTTTGTTCTCGGCTAATAAAGGAACTGATTTTGGATTGTTGAAAAAAGTAGCTTCAGGAGGAGAAATGTCCCGAATTATGCTGGCTGTAAAAGCTATTTTGGCACAATATTCAAAATTACCAACCTTGATTTTTGATGAGATTGATACCGGGGTTTCCGGAGAAATTGCTATCAAAATGGGAGAAATTATGAAGGAAATGAGTAGAACAATGCAAATTTTTGCAATTACCCATTTACCGCAAATAGCCGCTAAAGGAGAAGCCCATTTTAAAGTGTTTAAATCAACTATTGAAGAGGATACCCAATCAGAATTAAAATTACTGTCAGAAGAAGAGCGCGTTGTTGAAATTGCGCAAATGTTGTCGGGAGCTATTGTTTCAGATTCGGCTCTAAATCATGCAAAAGCCTTGTTGAACTAAAAAAATGCTCTATATTTGCCATCCAAAAACGATAGCTTTTTCTTGATAAAGTCATTGTTTTATTCGCTTAAAAAAAATAAAAATATAATATTGATACCCTATGATCATAGAACCTAGAATGAGAGGATTTATTTGCTTGACAGCACACCCGGTGGGATGCGAGCAAAGTGTTAAAAATCAAATTGAGTATGTTAAATCAAAAGGAGCCATTGATGGTGCTAAAAAAGTATTGGTAATCGGTGCTTCTACAGGTTTTGGTTTGGCTTCAAGAATTTCAAGTGCTTTTGGTTCTGATGCGGCAACTATTGGAGTGTTTTTTGAAAAACCACCATTGGCTGGAAAAACGGCTTCACCAGGTTGGTACAATTCTGCTGCTTTTGAAAAAGAGGCTCATAAAGCAGGTTTGTATGCAAAAAGTATCAATGGAGATGCTTTTTCGAATGAAGTAAAAAGAGAAACTTTAGATTTAATAAAAGCCGATTTAGGTCAGGTGGATTTGATTATTTACAGTTTGGCTTCTCCTGTTCGTACAAATCCAAATACAGGTGTAACACATCGTTCAGTTTTAAAACCTATTGGAGCTACTTTTTCAAACAAAACAGTAGATTTTCATACAGGAAAAGTTTCTGAAGTTTCTATCGAACCATGCAGTGGTGATGATATCGAAAATACAATAGCCGTTATGGGAGGTGAAGACTGGGCTATGTGGATTGATGCTTTGAAAGCTGAGAATTTATTGGCTCCTGGCGCAACAACTGTGGCTTATTCTTATATTGGGCCATCAGTTACTGAGGCGGTTTATAGAAAAGGAACAATCGGACGTGCAAAAGATCATTTAGAAGCTACCGCTTTCACAATTTCAGATAGTTTAGCTGATATTAACGGAAAAGCGTATGTTTCGGTAAATAAAGCATTAGTTACTCAAGCGAGTTCGGCAATTCCGGTAATTCCGTTGTATATTTCTTTATTGTATAAAATAATGAAAGCGGAAGGAGTTCATGAAGGTTGTATTGAACAAATTCAACGTTTATACCAACAAAGATTGTTTACAGGAGCTGAAGTTCCAGTAGATGAAAAAGGTAGAATCAGAATTGACGACTGGGAAATGCGTGAAGATATTCAGGCTCAGGTGGCTCAATTGTGGGAACAGGCAACTACTGAAAATTTATCTGAAATAGGAGATTTAGAAGGATACAGAAAAGATTTTTATAATTTATTCGGTTTTGATTTAGCCGGAGTAGATTATAAAGCAGAGGCTGACGAATTGGTTCAAGTTGAAAGTATCGCTTAATTTTATTTCGAATAAAAATAAAATATAATTATTGATAATGCGTCTTAATTTTAAATGTATAAAAGCATTTAAAATTAAGGCGCATTATTGATTAAAGGTTATCTTTGTTAAAATATTACATTTATATTGTATAATTAATACCGCTTTTAAGAATATGTATTTTTCTTTGATTATTCCCGTTTATAATCGTCCGGACGAAGTAGATGAACTTTTAGAAAGTTTATCAAAATCAGATTATAAAGAAGATTTTGAAATTGTAATTGTGGAAGATGGTTCTATAATTAGATGTGAAGATGTTGTCAATCAGTATGTAAGCAAATTGACGATTTCTTATTATTTCAAAGAAAATTCAGGCCCAGGAGATTCCAGAAACTATGGAATGAGAAAAGCCAAAGGTGATTATTTTATCATATTTGATTCGGATTGTATTATTCCAGCCGAATATTTGACGGAAGTAGATAAGGCATTAAAAGAAGATTATGTAGATTGTTTTGGTGGTCCGGATAGGGCATTAGATAGTTTTTCGGATATTCAAAAGGCAATTAATTTTGCGATGACTTCTTTTCTTACTACTGGAGGAATAAGAGGAGGTTCGGAAAAAATAGGGAAATTTCAACCTCGAAGTTTTAACATGGGGATTTCCCGTAAAGCATTTGAAGCTTCTAATGGTTTTGGGAATATTCATCCTGGTGAAGATCCTGATTTGTCTATTCGATTATGGAATTTAGGTTTTGAAACAAAACTTTTTTCAAAAGCTTACGTATATCATAAAAGGAGAATTGATTGGGATAAATTTTCGATTCAGGTAAATAAATTTGGTAAAGCGCGACCAATTTTGAATAGTTGGTATCCACAATATAGTAAACTCACGTTCTTTTTTCCATCGTTATTTATTATAGGTTTAGCACTTGCAATTGCGATGTTGATTTTTACTTATGATTTCTTAGCACAATTGTATTGTGTTTACTTTTTTGTAATATTTTTAATATCGAGTTTTCAAAATAGAAGTATTAAAATAGGTTATCTTTCGGTAACTGCAGTTTGGAAGCAATTTTCAGGTTATGGTTTAGGATTTTTAGAATCCTACATTAAGATAATTATCTTGAAGAAAAAGCCGGAAGAAGCTTTTCCTCAATTGTTTTTTAAAGTATAAGTATGCCAAAAGTTATTGGTTTAACAGGAGGAATTGGAAGTGGTAAAACTACTATTGCTAATTATTTAGCTTCATTGGGTATTCCTGTCTATATAGCTGATGATGCGGGCAAAAAAGTAATGCAAACCCAAGAAATTCTTGAGGCTATAAAACAAGAGTTTGGTACGGCTGTTTTTGACGAAAATCAATTAAACAGAGCTAAACTGGCTGAAATTGTCTTTGATAATCCTGATAGATTAAAAGCATTAAATGCCATTGTGCATCCTGCTGTTAGGAATGACTATAAAAACTGGTTGTCTCAGCATCAAAAAGCTCCTATTGTTGTTTATGAATCGGCAATTTTATTTGAAAGTGGAAGATATACCGATTTTGATTATATTTTAACAATTACAGTGCCTTTAGAAACCAGGATTGAACGCATTTTAAAAAGAGAGACAATAAGCCGTGATCAGGTACTGAATAGAATTAATTCGCAATGGACAGACGAACAACGAGTGTTAAAAAGTGATTTTGTTGTAGATAATATTGATATTGACTTGGCTAAGCTTAAAATCGATGAAATTCTTAAAATTTTGTCGATTAATCAATAGTGGGTACAGATGTTAATGTTTGGTTAATGCATTATCAACTATAGTGTTAAAAAGTTAATTTTGTTTTGATGAATAAATTGTTTTTTAGATTTCTTGTTTTGTTGATGAGTTTATCTCTAATAGGGATAATACTCGTTCAGGTATATTGGTTTAATACTTCATTTAAAAATAATGATGAACAATTTAAGTATCATGTTACTCAGGTAATTAGTAATGTTGCGGATAAATTAGAACAACAGGAAGAGTATAGTTTTTATGATAAAATTAACCATATAAAAGACAGTACAGGTAAGATTCCTCAAAAAGAAGATTTACTGGAAATTTTATTCGTTCAGAGAAATACGAAAACCAATAAAACTATAATTTATAAAAATAGTATTAGTTCTGAAAAATACGACATTAATAGTTCTTTGTTTAGTAAAAAATTTAATTCTGATGGTTTTAGGAGTTTTACTTCTAAAAGACAAACTGAAGTATATAACAATAATAACAATATTATTGATAATTCAGCTTTAAACAAGAGTTTAATTCCAGATGATATATTTAAAAAAGAAGGGAATCTGGATGTTTTGAATAAAGCTCAATTGCAAATTTCATATAAAGATTATGCTTCGGCATTGCCTATCGAAGAAAGGATTTCAAAAGAAAAATTGAGAAATCTTTTGAAAAAAGAACTTGTTGAACATGGAGTGAAAACTAAGTTTGAATTTGGAATTTTTAGCAACGGAATTCAAACAAAAATTAAATCGGATGGATTTCATTTTGATAAAGATGCTACTTATTCAATTCCAATTCTAGCCGATAATGAAGGAAATGAAAAGTATAAATTATCAGTTACTTTTCCGCATAAAAAGAGATTTTTATTTTCAGAATTAGTAAGCATTACAATCTTATCAATAGTATTTACGTTAATCATTTTAATTGCTTATACAAGTGCATTGAATCAATTAATTCGTCAACGTCAGATTTCAGAGATTAAGACCGATTTTATAAACAACATGACGCATGAGTTTAAAACACCTATCGCTACTATTAATTTAGCTTTAGATGCGATAAAAAACCCTAAAATAATTGAAGACAAAGAGAAAGTTTTCAGGTATTTGCAGATGATTAGAGATGAAAATAAGCGAATGCATGCCCAGGTGGAGAATGTATTGCGAATCTCGAAATTAGAGAAAAAAGAACTGGATATAGAGAAAGGTTCCAGTAATGTTGAAGAAGTGATTTATGATGCTATTGACCATGTAAATTTAATTTTGCAGGATAGAGGAGGAGAGATAAATAAACATTTTGAAGCAGTAAGAACGACTGTTTTAATTAATGAAGTGCATTTTACAAATGTGATTGTAAACATATTAGAAAATGCAATAAAATATTCACCTGATACGCCAAAAATTGACATTTATACCGAGAATATTAAGGATATGATTCTGATAAAGGTTAAAGATCAAGGTTTAGGAATGAGTAAGGTGGCTCAAAAGAGAGTTTTTGAAAAATTTTACAGAGAGCATACAGGAGATTTGCATAATGTAAAAGGTCATGGTCTGGGCTTAGCTTATGTAAAAAGAATTGTAGAAGACCATAACGGACAAGTATTTGTAGAAAGCGAAAAGGGAAAAGGAAGTACCTTCATTATAAAATTACCTCTAATAAATTAGAATATGGAAAATATAAATAAAAAAATTCTCTTAGTAGAAGACGACTTAAATTTTGGAGCTGTTCTAAAAGATTATTTAATGTTGAATGACTTTGACGTTACTTTAGCAAAGAACGGAATGGAAGGTTTTGAGAAATTTAAAAAAGATTCTTATGACTTATGTATTCTGGATGTAATGATGCCTTACAAGGATGGTTATACATTAGCTAAAGAAATAAGAGAGAAAAATGCCGAGGTGCCTATTATCTTTCTTACAGCTAAATCAATGAAAGAGGACGTTTTAAAAGGGTATAAAGCCGGAGCTGATGATTATTTAAATAAACCTTTTGATTCAGAAGTTCTATTGATGAAAATCAAAGCTATCATTCAAAGAAAAGCTTCTGATGTAAAAGCAGAACAAGTTCCTTTTGAATTTACAATTGGAAAATTTCATTTGAATTCAAAATTAAGATTCTTAAGTTATGCGGGTGAAGAACCGGTAAAATTGTCTCCAAAAGAGAATGAATTATTGAAAATGTTGATTCTTCACGAAAATGATTTAATGCCAAGAGAGTTGGCCTTAACAAAAATCTGGAGAGACGACAACTATTTTACTTCAAGAAGTATGGATGTTTATATCGCTAAATTGAGAAAGTATCTTAAACTGGATGAAGATGTTGAGATTTTAAATATTCACGGTGAAGGTTTCCGATTGGTAATTAAAAATAAAGCCTAAATAAAAAAGTCCTGTCCTGATAGCTATCGGAATGGGACTTTTTTGTGATTTATAGAATCCCATCTCTTTTTTTTGAAACGAGATGGGATTTTTTAGTATAATTTTGGATATACAGCTGGATTAGCTTCAGAAAGTATGCCGTATACTTTTTCGTAAATATCTTCGATAGAAGGTTTTGAAAAATAATCACCATCGGTTCCATAAGATGGTCGGTGTTCCTTAGCTGATAAGGTTTGTGGTTTGCTATCAAGAAATTTATAAGCGTCTTGCTGCTCAATAATTTGTTGTAAAATATAAGCAGAAGCTCCACCAGGAACATCTTCATCAATTACTAAAAGACGATTGGTTTTTTCGATACTTTTAGCAATATCGTGATTGATGTCAAATGGCAGTAGTGATTGAATGTCGATTACTTCGCAATCAATACCAGTTTCTGCTAATTCTTTTGCAGCCAATTCTACTAATCTAAGAGTTGAACCATAAGAAACAAGCGTGATATCGGTACCTTCTTTTATGGTCTCTACAACACCTATTGGAGTTTTAAATTCGCCATAATTCAAAGGCATTTTTTCTTTTAAACGGTATCCGTTTAAGCATTCGACAACTAAGGCAGGCTCGTCACATTCTAACAAAGTATTGTAAAAACCGGCAGCTTTAGTCATGTTTCTAGGAACCAAAACATGGATTCCTCTAATGGCATTAATAATCATCCCCATAGGAGAACCAGAATGCCAAATGCCTTCTAAACGGTGTCCACGTGTTCTGATAATTAATGGTGCTTTCTGTTTCCCTACCGTTCGATATTGCAATGAAGCTAAATCGTCGCTTAGAATCTGGATAGCATAAAGTAGATAATCAAGGTATTGTATTTCGGCTATAGGGCGTAGTCCTCTCAAAGCAAGTCCTATTCCTTGACCGATAATGGTCGCTTCACGAATACCGGCATCGGCAACACGGGTTTCTCCGTATTTTTCCTGCATTCCTTCTAGACCTTGGTTAACGTCACCAATGTTTCCTGAGTCTTCTCCAAAAATGAGAACTTCAGGATATTTAGCAAATAAGGCGTCAAAGTTATCACGGATAATCATCCTTCCGTCAGTATCTTTTCGTGCGTCTACAGGATAAGTAGGCAGTACTTCTTTAACAGAAAAGATATTATTTTTTGATTCTGAATAGAGGTGGTTGCTAAAAGTAGCTTGATTTATCTGGGTGTATTTTTGTATCCAAAGAGACAATTCGGAAGCAACATCTTCATTTACAACTAAACGTAAAGATTTCCTGGCTGTAACAAGGATTTCCTTTTTTAAAGGATCTTTAATTCCTTTAAGCGTATTTGAATGTCTCAGGATTTGATCCTTGTTTTTACTTGAAACAGCTATCTTTTGCAATAAACTAACTAGTTCTTCTTTTTCTTCAACAATAGGAGTTATAAACGAATTCCAGGCAGCTTTTTTACCTTCTAAAACTTCTTTTCTTATGGCATCATCAATCTCAGCCAGTTCTTCGGCAGAAGCAATATTTATGGCAATCATCCACAATCGCATCTGTCTGAGGCAGTCAAATTCTTTTTCCCAGTTAAGGCGCTCGGTACTTTTGTATCTTTCATGAGAGCCTGAACTTGAATGACCTTGAGGTTGTGTTAATTCAGTTACGTGAACTAAAACAGGGACATGTTGTTCCCTGGCTATTCTGGATGCTTTTTCGTAAGTTGTAATCAAATCAGAATAATCCCAGCCTTTTACGGTTAGTATCTCGATTCCTTTATTGTCTTTATCGCGTTGAAAACCGGATAGGATTTCAGAAATATTTTCTTTTGTAGTTTGGTGTTTTGCATGTACTGAAATGCCATATTCGTCATCCCAAATACTGATTAACATGGGTACTTGCAATACTCCGGCAGCATTTATGGTTTCAAAAAATACTCCTTCAGATGTGCTGGCATTGCCAATGGTTCCCCAGGCAATTTCTGTTCCGTTGTTAGAGAAATTACGTTGATTAGGAATATTATCTATTTCGCGGTAAACCTTAGAAGCTTGAGCCAAACCTAACAGACGAGGCATTTGAGCTGCTGTAGGTGAAATATCGGAACTGGAATTTTTTTGTTTTGTTAGGTTTTTCCAACTTCCATCTTCATTTAAACTATGGGTAACAAAATGACCTCCCATTTGCCTTCCAGCCGACATGGGTTCTTGTTTGATATCAGTATTACCATACAATCCAGCAAAGAAATTTGCTATTGTGAATTCGCCAATAGCCATCATAAAAGTTTGATCACGATAATAACCTGAGCGAAAATCTCCATTTTTGAAAAATTTTGCCATTGCTATTTGTGGCACTTCTTTTCCGTCTCCAAAAATTCCGAATTTTGCTTTACCAGTCAATACTTCTCGGCGTCCTAACAGACTACACTCTCGACTTGTCATGGCTATCTTATAATCATTCAATACTTCAGTCTTGAAATCCTCAAAAGTCAATGTAGTATTGTTTTTTTCTTTTATCATAATTGAAAGATTATAATTCATGGCGCAAATTTACTTAAAAACTAGCTATTATCATAATCGTACAAAATAAAAACCAGATGTAAATTGATGTTTTTCATCAAAAAAAATCTTGTTTTTTTAACAAAAAATAAATTTTAATATAAATATTTGATTATTGTGTAATGCGGAATTTTAAGTAGTTTGTTTAGAACCACTTTCTATTAAATAAATTGATTAATATTTTAGGCGAAAGTGTGATAACAAATCTGATTTTCTCATTGTAATTGTTTTGACTTATTTCCCATCCATTTGAGGAATAGATAGGTAGGTACATTTCAAAATAGTCAGTTACTAAATTTAGTCGAATACCACTATCGAAAACAAAAGCTGGATTTTGATATTTGTTTTTAAGGACTCCCACATCGCCATACATTTCGATCCAGTTCCAAATTGTGTACCCTGCGTTTATCGTACTAATCCATTGATTGGCGTAAGGAGTTTTTAATTTAGATTTAAATCCGCCTTCTGCTATAATCAATTGTTGGCTATAAAAACCGGTACTTTCTGATCGGCCATAGTAGCCATAATCAAATAAATAATCGCTAGGTCGGTCTAAAGCAAAACTGAAAAAATCAGAGTTACTGTTGTTGTATAAAAAACTCCCTGCATAAAAGCGAAAATTAATTTGGCGGTTGCTTTCAAAGAGTTTTCTGTATTCAATTTGTGCAGCAAGTTTTCCAAATTTATCAGAAAACTGAATGTCACCCATCAAGTTGAAATGTTTAGCAACTTCTGTTTTTGTATTGAAATATTTGGCATTAAAAACCGAATAATTTTCAGTTGTATTTTCTGTAATAATTTCGCTCTTTTCCCTTTTTACGAGTATTTGACGTAAGGAAATAAGTTGCTTTCTATTGTCTCTAAAATCGTCTTCTCTGATTTTTATCTGTACGTTTGGAGTCAGTTTTGTGTAAGAAGCGTCGGGAGCATAATGAAAATAGGAGCCTGACATAGCGTATCTTACATTGTATAATCTGCTGTTTCTGTAATTTTGATTGATAGAAAAAGAACCAGAGCCTGAAAACGTTTTAGCATTGGTTGAATAGGCTGGATTAATATCAAAAATAAAAGGTTTGTCTAATATTGTTTTGTTGTGAAGGCGCATACCTGAAATAAGCCCATCGTATAAGTTGTATTCTATTGTAGGGACATATAAAATTTGATTGTAATAAGGATCTTCTAAATCCTTCATGAATACAAATTTTATAGGACGGTTGTTAGGAAAAAAGGGTTTTAATGATTTCCAGTTGTTTCTAAGATTGTATTCAGGGACTTCATTTTTATAGTTCAAAACAATCTTGCTGGCATTGTTTCTTTCCACCCTAAAAATACTATCGTTTGTTTTGGGTTCCAGCCATTTTTTAAATACAATTTTCCCTTTGTTTATTCCGTAAACAGGAACAGGAACATTAATTCCTGTTTTGTTTTTTAATGAAAAATAGATGCTATCATTGGTTTTAACAACATTGCTAAACTTATAATCGATAAGATTTCTGGAATAGATTACTGTTTTGAAAAACCAATCGATATCTTTATTTGTTTGCCCTTTCAGATTGTTCTCAAAATCGATTGCTGTTGTTTGTTTAGCTCTATTGTTGCTGTAAAAATCATGGATACTTTTAGTTACAACCTGGTTTTCGAGATAATCATCTAAGAAGCGTAAACTTAAACCAGCGCGATATTTACTGGCAATTTGTTCGTTGAATTTAATTAAAGTGTTTTTAGGCGCGCCAAGTGCCTGATCTAAATTTTTTCGGGCCATTAACATATAAAAATAGCTGTATTGCTCGTTAAAATCTAAATTGGTCAGATTGAAGCTTTTTAATAATTTGAAATTAGAAACATTCCCCATCATCTTAGTGTTAGGGTGATTTTGTTCAATATATTTCATCATGGTATATATCTGGATACCATCATGAACCCAACTTTCTTTTCTATTATCAATAAAAAGAGTATTGTTAAGATAAACGTTAAGATAGGTTTTTAAGAATTTTAATTCGTATGTAAATTCATCTGTAAAAGGTCTGATAAATGAAGGCAACTGATTGAGACCGTAAAAAGGATTTCTTTCGTAATCCGTTTGAGAAATTACAATTTTTTTAAAAGGATATTCACCTATTAAGTTTTTTACAAAGCGAACCACGCAGTCAATGGCTTCAGCTTGAGCTATAGGTGTTACTTTCTCTCCATCTAAATTAGTTATTACTTCAAAACTTTCGCTTTTAAAGTTCGTAAAACTAGATCTGGACTCTATAAAAAGACTAAAATTTACTCTGCTTTTTCCGTTTAATCTGTAAATGGAATAATCATCATTGTTGATTTCTTCGGTGGTGTCTAAATCAGTATTGACTTCAAATCCGTTAGCGACTTTCATTTCAATATCAAAATCAGAAATAGCATTGGCTATATCGTCTAAATTTTCGTTGCTGTATTTTACAAAAGCATGATTTTCATAACGGGCAGGAGTGAGAAACCAATTTTTCAGATTCATATTGCCAAAGTCATCATAACCAAATTTGGTAAACTTACTGTTTGGGATTTTTACAGTATAGCTAAGTTGAAGACTGATTTTTTGATTTGGAGCCAGTTTTTTAGGTAGGCTTATTATAACAAGATCAGGATTTTCTTCAGTTCTTTTCCAGGGAAGAAAGAAATATTCTTTGCTAGCAATGTTAATGTTTGATGTTTTTCCTCTTTCTTCTTCATTTGCCAAATGAAATCCGCGATAAAATTCATCTGAAAATCGTTCTGCCAATGGTGTTTTTACTTCAGAATAGGCGTTGTTCCAATCATTTAAAACAATTTCCGAAATACTATCAGTCGAAGTATTAAAATAATCTATTTCCTGCTTGATGTTCAGCACATGCGTTTCGGTATCTACATCCACAAAAAGCCGATTGCTGTGTTGCGCAAAACTGCTATTTATGGAAGTAAAAACCACAACAAGGAAGAATGAAATTTTAATAATAGTATTCAACGGTAGTTAGGGGTTTAAAGAACAATTAGATATCCATTTTTTATTTTATGAAAGCGAATTAGATAAAAAAAAGCTGTAAAATAACAGCTCCTTAAAAGTTGGGTTTCAAGGTGTACTTTTTGTAGAAAGTATCCAAAACTTCGACTACTTCATCTTCGTTGTCTACAATTTTAATTAATTTCAAATCATCAGCACCCACTGTTTGTTCTTGCTCTACCAATACCGCTTTTATCCAGTCCATTAATCCCGACCAATAGCTGCTTCCAACCAGAATAATAGGAAAACGGGCAATTTTTTTGGTTTGGATTAAAGTTATTGCTTCAAACATTTCATCCAAAGTACCAAAGCCTCCCGGCATAACCACAAAACCTTGTGAGTACTTTACAAACATTACTTTTCGAACAAAAAAGTAGTCGAAATTCAAGTTTTTATCAGGGTCGATATAAGGGTTGAAATGTTGCTCAAAAGGCAATTCGATGTTTAGACCTACCGAAGTTCCTCCGCCCAAATGGGCGCCTTTGTTTCCGGCTTCCATAATTCCTGGCCCACCACCTGTAATGACTCCATAACCCGCTTTACTGATTTTAAACGCAATTTTCTCGGCAAGTTGGTAATATTTGTCTTCAGGTTTGGTACGTGCCGATCCAAAAATAGAAACACAAGGACCAATACGCCCCATGTTTTCATAACCATTTACAAACTCCGACATGATTTTGAAAATTGCCCAACTGTCATTGGTACGAATCTCATTCCATGTTTTTTGTTTCAAACTATCCTGGATTATTTTTTCGTCGTCATTGTCAAAATCTTCTAATCTCATCTTCTTATTCATTTTAGGACTATTTTAATTTGGAGCTTTAATCACTTTCAAAAGCCTTAGAGTGGCTTTATTACTAAAGTAAGATTTTTTACGTACAAAATGTGTAAAATAGTTTTATATTTTTCCTAAAAAATAGCTAAAGTGGCTAATAAAAAGGTAAGCCCAATTTATTAGCCACTGCTTTGTCAGTTTGAATTTTGTTTATTTTTTGTAAATATCTAATAGCCAGTTGTTAAAGCTGTTTTTCCACATTTCAACCGAGTGTCCTTCGTTATAAGCTAATCCAAATCCGTGGTCTCCTTTAGAGTAAACATGTAATTCAGATTTATCGACTTGTTCAACAACAGCAGATAAAAATGGGAGAGCACGCTTTAATGTCCATTTTTTATCATCTCTGGCTATAGCCATAAAAAATGGAGGTAAAGTTGATTTGTCTTTTATATTTTCAAGTAATTTTAATTTATCTCCCGCATAAATTAAACCGACAAAAGCTGGTTTCCAAGGCATTTTTTCGCTAACCGTTGTAAAAGTCAACCATTCCGATATAAATCCACCTGCTGAAAAACCAAGTATGCCTATTTTGTCTTTGTCAAATTTTAATTTATCGGCTAATCCTATCATTGTCATTACACTCGCATTTACATCCTTTTTAAGTTCCTCAAAATAGACTTTTTCCATCGGGATGATAAACTTACCATTTGCATCTTTTTTGTTGGTTCGATATTTCACAACCATACAAGTTATTCCTTGACTGGAAAGCCATAAAGCTAAATCGGTTCCTTCTTTGTCAACCCAATTAGTAACAAAACCACCACCGGGGAAAATGATTGTTGCTATGTTTTTGTTATTTGTTTCGGCTGCCGGGAAAATCATATAGGTAGGTTCGGAGATATTGCTAAAAACACGATTTTTTTGTGATAGAGAGCCTGGTTTTACAAGAGAATCGACATAGCTTTCTTTTTGCTCATGAGTAATTGGATTGTCTTTTATTCCATTTGGAAATAAAGGGATTTCTTTAGGTATCTGACCTAATGCTAAAATGCTTTGTAATAAAATAAATAAGTACAGAGAGGATTTAATTTTGTTCATGGTTAATTGGTTTGTTGAATCGTTTATTGTTTGATATACATTGTTTTATAGAATTTAAATTTCAAATATATTGAAAATAATTGTAGATAAAACATAAATAATTAATACTCTTTTTACGATAAAAAAAGCTGCCAGTTAAAAACGGGCAGCTCAATTTATTTTCTAAAAAAGACTGAATTTTCCTTTCTTTGGAAGTAAATTAAACCAATTCTTTCTTCAAAAACTTGGCGGTATAACTTTTCTTGTTGTTCATAACTTCTTCGGGAGTTCCTTTGGCAACTACAGTTCCACCACCTTTTCCTCCTTCGGGACCAATGTCAATGATGTAATCAGCTAGTTTGATAACGTCCATATTATGTTCGATAATCAGGATGGTATTCCCTTTATCTACTAATTTATTGATAACTTCCATTAATACCCGAATGTCTTCAAAGTGCAAACCTGTAGTAGGTTCGTCCAGAATATAAAAAGTATTTCCAGTATCTTTTTTAGACAATTCACCCGCCAGTTTGATGCGTTGTGCTTCACCACCGGACAGAGTAGTACTTTGCTGTCCTAATGTAATATAACCTAAACCTACATCCTGAATGGTTTTTACTTTGCGGTGAATTTTTGGAATATTTTCGAAAAAAGGAACAGCTTCGTCTACAGTCATATCCAGTACATCTGAAATAGATTTTCCTTTGTATCTAATTTCCAAAGTTTCGCGGTTAAAGCGTTTTCCCTGACAAGTTTCACATTCGACATAAACATCGGGTAAAAAGTTCATTTCGATTGTTCGCACTCCAGATCCCTGACAGGTTTCGCAGCGTCCGCCTTTGACATTAAAGCTAAAACGACCAGCTTTGTAACCTCTAATCATACTTTCGGAAGTCATGGTAAACAAGTTTCTGATTTCCGAAAAAACATCAGTATAAGTTGCAGGATTAGAACGTGGTGTTCTTCCTATCGGGCTTTGGTCAATATCAATTACTTTGTCGATATGTTCCAGTCCTTCAATTTTTTTGTATGGCTGTGGTTTTTTTACACCGTTGAAATAATAAGCATTCAAAATAGGATAAAGGGTTTCGTTAATTAAAGTTGATTTTCCACTTCCTGAAACTCCGGTCACACAAATCATTTTTCCCAGAGGAATTTCTATCGAAACATTTTTTAGATTGTTTCCTGTAGCTCCGCTTAATTTCAAGGATTTTCCATTCCCTTCACGACGCTTTTTCGGAATTTCAAATTTCATTTTCCCATTAAGATATTGTGCTGTAATGGTATTGGATTTCAGGGTTTCGGCAGGAGTTCCCTTGCTGATGATTTCTCCTCCATATTTTCCTGCTTTCGGACCAATATCAATCACATAATCGGCACGTTCAATCATGTCTTTATCGTGTTCAACTACGATTACCGAGTTCCCAATATCACGCAATTGTTCGAGAGAATGTATTAGTTTTTCATTGTCTCTTTGATGCAAACCAATACTTGGTTCATCCAAAATATAAAGAACACCCACTAATTGCGAACCAATTTGAGTAGCTAATCGAATGCGTTGCGCTTCACCACCTGAAAGTGATTTGGAGCTTCGACTTAAAGCTAAATAATCCAAACCTACATTCATTAAGAAGTCTAATCGATCCTTAATTTCTTTGATTACTTCTGAAGCGATGCGGCGTTGTTTATCAGACAAATGTGAATTTAAACTATGAAACCATTTCGTTAAATCAGAAATATCCATATCGCACAATTCGGAAATGTTTTTTTCGTCTATTTTAAAGAATAGGGCTTCTTTTTTTAAACGAGAACCTTCGCAAACGGGACAGCGTATTTCGTCCATGAAATCTTTTGCCCAACGTTTAATAGTTGTTGAACCGCTTTCGTCGTGCTGGTTTTTAATAAAATGAGCAATCCCTTCAAAGTCTATTTTGTAATCACGGGCAACACCCAGATCTTTAGAGTTGATGGTGAATTTTTCTTTACCGCCGTTCAAAATCATTTCCATCGCTTCTTCTGGAATGGTTTCTATGGCATCGGTAATTTTAAAATCATATTTCTGTCCAATGATTTCCAACTGTTTAAAAATCCAGGATGATTTGTATTCGCCCAATGGCGCAAAACCACCCGCTTTGATGGATAATTTAGGATTTGGAATAATCTTTTTGACATTGATTTGGTTAACAGTTCCCAGTCCGTTACAATGTTCGCAAGCTCCTTTAGGGGAATTGAAAGAAAATAAGTTGGGTTCCGGATTTTGATAGGATATTCCAGTACTTGGACACATTAAATTCCTACTGAAATAACGCACTTCATTAGAATCCTGATCTAAAATCATTAATACATTTTCGCCGTGATGCATGGCGGTATTGATGCTTTCGCTCAAGCGTTTTTCGTTATCCGGTGTTGGGTCAACTACAATGCGGTCAACCACAATTTCGATATCGTGGGTTTTGTAACGGTCCAGTTTCATTCCTGGAGTAATATCCAGAATGTCTCCATTAACACGTACTTTTAAGAAACCTTGTTTGGTAATTTGTTGAAATAATTCGCCATAATGTCCTTTTCTGGCTCTAATGACAGGAGCTAGGATATTGATGCGTTTATTGGTGAAATCCTGTATAATCAGGTCTTTGATTTGCTCGTCAGAATAGGAAACCATTTTTTCTCCCGTATTGTAGCTGTAGGCATCGGCGCCACGGGCATAAAGCAATCGCAGGAAATCGTAAATTTCGGTAATGGTTCCCACGGTAGAACGCGGACTTTTAGATGTTGTTTTTTGTTCGATGGCAATAACAGGCGAAAGTCCGTCAATTTTATCCACATCAGGACGTTCTAAACCTCCCAGGAACTGTCGGGCATAAGCCGAGAAAGTTTCCACATAACGACGTTGTCCTTCAGCATAAACAGTGTCGAATGCCAAAGATGATTTTCCGGAGCCGGAAAGACCTGTGATTACAACTAATTGTTCCCTTGGAATGGAGATATCTATATTTTTAAGATTGTGAACTCTAGCGCCTAAAACGTCAATGGTGTTGTCTTTTTCTAACATAATTTTAGCAAAAAAGCAAAGTTACCATTTTGGTTTGTTCTTTCGATACAACAGTTTAGAAGTTTTTGTTAAATCAAGGATCTTAATTGAGGTTTTGAATTTTAATAGTTATTTATTAACGTTGATATTGTTATTTTTTAAAATTTCGAAAAATTTATCTTCTTTACCTTCTTTTTTTAAGTTAGCATAGATTCTTTGAATTAAAGTTTGTGCATCAGTTCTATAAGGCGATTTCATATCAGAATATATATTGTAAGCTTTGCATAAATTATCCAATCCATTTTCAAGATCATTAAGGCTAAAAGCATATACATTTCCTATTCCATAATAAATTTCAGGATCTTTAGAATCTAATTCTGCTAGTTTTTTATAAGTTTCAATAGCCTTATGATACTCTTTTTTATATTGATAAACAACTGCAATATTTTGCAGAGGCATGGTTCCGTTAGGATCAATTTCTAATGATTTTTGGTAGGCGATAAAGGCATTGTCATAATCTTCTAATTTGCGATATGCTAATCCCATGTTGTCATAAGCAAATGCAAATTCAGGGTCTATAGCGATTGCTTTTTTGTAATGCTCAATGGCTTCTTTGTTGTTTTCTTTTTTAGCAGCAGCAATTCCAAGATGATAAGCTTTCATTGCTTCTTCATTTTTAGAAACCGATTTCTCTCTTAAAACATCATTAACGGCAAGTGTTTCTTTTAAAGCATTGCAATTAGCCATTAAGTATTCTTCAATGGTTGCGTAGTTTTTTTTGTATTCAGCTGAATTTTTATCGGTATTGAGGTTAATGTTTAGCTGTTTACTTTTGTCTTTATCTGAAAGATTGATGTTTTTAAGACTTAAGCCTAATTGATAAACTCCAACCACATTATCGATGCATCTATTGATTTTAGAAGCTATAATTTTCGTTCTAAGATCTCTTGTTGGAATAGAATCAATGCAAAGACAAGCTTGATCTGATAACTCCTTTAAAAATTCATTACTATCAAAAGTTGTGTTTTTATTTTGAGAATAAATAAAAGAATAAAAGAAAATGAACAAGTAGGTAAGTGTGTGTTTTTTCATGTTAAAAATATTTAAACTCAAATCTAATATTTTTTTTGATATAAAACACAATTACTTATAAACTTCAGAAGTTTTGTAATATATAAACAATAAAGAGAAAACGCCAACCGAAGTTAGCGTTTTTTCTTTCTTAAAATGATATCAAATTTATTCGATAGTCATCGATTTTAATTTGGCCCGATAGGCTTCTAGTGCTTCCGATTTTGAGATAAAACCAAAGTATTTTTCGTCTTTGATAACGGGTAGAAAAGTTCTTTTTGTTTTTTCAAATTTGTCCATAACCACTTCCATGCTATGAAATGGATAAATAATATCGGCTGGTGGGGTCATAATATCTTTGACCAAAGTGTATTTTACACGGTATTTATTAAAAATGATTTCGCGAATATCATTAAAATGAATTACGCCTAATAAATGTTGTTCTTTGTCAACGACTGCAAAAACGGATTGATTGGAATGCGATATCAAATCGACCAATTTTTCAAGGTTTTCGTCAGGTGAAAGGGTTAAAAAATCAGTATGAATAATCGAATTGGTATTTAATGTTGCTAGTACATTAGTGTCTTTATTATTGGTAAAAGCATGCCCTTTTTGTACTAAGCTTTTTACATCCATCGAATGTTTTTCGAATGTTTTTGAAATCGCAAAACTAATTGAAGCTACAATCATTAATGGAAGCATGAGACTGTAACCGCCTGTGATTTCAGCTATAAGGAAAATGGCCGTTAGCGGTGCATGAAACAATCCGCTCAAGATTCCGGCCATACCTATCATTGTAAAATTACTGATAGGTAAATGGGTTAATCCTGTTAGATTGAACGCTTTTGCAAAAACATAGCCTACATAAGAACCCATAAAAAGGGAAGGAGCAAAATTACCTCCATTTCCTCCAGAGCCCAAAGTAATGGAGGTAGCAAAAACTTTCATCATCATCGTTGCAGCCACAAAAAGTAGAATAATCCATCTGTTGTTCTGAAATGAACTAAACAAGGTGTTTTCCAGTAATTCCCCGGCATTGTTATCGGCAAGTGTTCGGATGCTTTCGTATCCTTCGCCAAAAAGTGTTGGGAAAATAAAAATAAGCACGGCTAATATCGAAGCTCCTAAAAGTGCTTTTTTGTATGGATTTAACCTGAGATGAGAGAAAAAATGTTCGGTTCTTTGGAAATTTCGGGTGTAATAAATCGATATAAATCCGGTGCAAACTCCAAGTAAAACATAAAAAGGGATGTTATGGTAATCAAATTCCTTTTGCTGTTTTACGTTTAATAAAATGGTTTCATCAAGAGTAATTACAGAAACCAAAGCTCCGGTTGCTGCGGCAATCATGATAGGAGTAAAGGCTGAAATACTAACATCAACCAATAAAAATTCAATGGCAAATAAAACTCCTGCAATTGGGGCGTTAAAAGCCGCACCAATACCTGCAGCTACGCCACAACCTATAAGTAAGGTTCGGTCTTTATAGCCTAGTTTGTAATTTTGTGCAAAATTAGAACCAAAGGCAGCACCAGTTATTACAATTGGGCTTTCTAATCCGGCGGAACCACCTAAGCCTACTGTTAAGGAGCTGGTTACAATTTGTGCATACATTTGTTTTCGGGGAATAATACTCGCTTTTTTTGCAACTCCATATAAAATTTGCGAAGTCCCTTTTTCGATAGTACCTCCCAGTAAACGCTTAATGACTAAAGCTGTCAATAAAAGTCCGGCAATGGGCAAAATACTGTTGATGAAACTGAGTTTTAGAATTTTATTAATATTGGTAGCAAAAATAAATACCCAGTGTGCAAAGGATTTTAAAACAATTACGGCAATGGCCGAGCTAATACCCACTAATACACTCGAAAGGAAAATAAATTGTTTTTCAGTTAACAACGATTGCGCTAAACCAATTATACTTTCTAATTTTGAAATATATTTTTTGAACATTATTGTGTTTTTTTGAAAGTGCTAAATTACTATTATTTCAGGCATCGGTTAAATTTTTGAGTGCTTCTTTTCGGCTTAAAGGCTTTAAGTTATTAACCAAAACAAAATTTTTAACTGCTTCAGAATCTGTTTTTGCATATTCTCGCAAAGCCCATCCAATGGCTTTTTGGATGAAAAATTCTGTAGAAGATTGATGCTGAATGCAAATGGTTTTTAGTAATTCAAAATCGGTTTCTTTTTTGTAACCCAATTGGAATAAAATAGCACTTCGGTTGAGCCACATATTATTCGAATTAGAAAATTTCTCAACAGTTGTTTCTATGCAATCAGGAAATTCAATTAAATATTGGCCTAAAATATATTTGGCAATTGTGTCCACGCTATCCCACCAGGAATTTGTGATAATCAGTTTCTCAATGAATTCAATATCGTCTTTTTGGTAATTTCCTTTGAGTTCTTTTATTAGAATTTCAATGGCGCAATAGTGTAATTCCCTTTGCCCTTTTGCGTAGAGCGCTGAAGCAATTGCTCTGGTATTTTCAGTAACTTCTTGTTTGTTTTGTTTCCAAATTTCTTTAAATAATTCTCTCCTTTCGTTGGTTTTAATACCATAAAAAGGAAATTTATTTTTCATGTATTTTGCCATTGGCAATGCGTTTTCGGGATTAGTATTTTCCTGGAAAGCATTTTCTAATTGATTTATAAACATGTTTAGAGTGACATTAATTTTTGTTTACTGTAAGTTCTCAGTTCTTCGAAAAAAGTGATGAATTCCTGTTCAAATTGAGAATAGTACTCTTTTAGTTCTTCTGAAGCAAAACGCATGTTGGATTCGTTTCCGGTTCGGCGATCCATTCGGGTTAAAATCTCATGGATTCCCTCAATGCTTTGATAGCTCGAAAGCCAATTTTGTGTTTCCATATACGGCAGAATTCCTTTAGCCCTTTCGCTAAGTAAATCATGGTTTATCCGCATTGATTGGTAAAAACGGGCTATATATTCTTCTAAATCTTCCTCCGAATAATTCGTCCAGTTTTTAGCTAAGAAATGATCGTAAAAAATATCTACAATTACGCCTGCATAATGGTGGTAACGTTCGTGCAAACGTTTTGTGCTTTCTCTGAAAACAGGATGTGCATCGGTAAAAGTATCAATGGCTCTATGCAGTAAAATTCCTTTTTGAATTTCTTCGGAGAAATTTTCAAATTGTTTTCCACGGATACCATCGGCCATAAAATTGCCAATTTTAATAAAATCATTGTCTCCCGAAAGGTAGATGTGTGCTAGAAAATTCATTCGTCTAAAATATGAATTCTAAATGACTTTTGTAAGCAGTCAATTATTATATTTGTGTCCAATTTATATTAAATTACTTAAAATTTTAAAAATAAGAGGATGACTTTAATAAAATCGATATCAGGAATTCGTGGAACTATTGGCGGAAAAGTAGGGGATAACCTGACTCCGGTAGATGCAGTGAAATTTGCTTCGGCTTATGGAACCTGGTTGAAAAACACTAATGGGAAGGATAATAAGAATTTAAAGGTTGTGGTAGGGCGTGATGCCAGAATTTCAGGACCTATGATTCATAATTTGGTAGTCAATACTTTAGTAGGTTTAGGAATTGATGTGATTGATTTAGGGCTTTCTACAACGCCTACGGTTGAAATTGCTGTTCCTTTAGAAAGTGCCGATGGTGGAATTATTTTGACAGCTTCCCACAATCCAAAACAATGGAATGCCTTGAAATTGCTGAATGAAAAAGGAGAATTCCTTAATGGTGTTGAAGGAGAAAAGATTCTTCAAATAGCCGAAGCGGAAGCGTTTGATTTTTCGGATGTGGATAATTTGGGTGAAATCATCGAAAATGATGCTTATATGGATATTCATATCGATGAAGTATTAAACTTGGAATTGGTAGATGTTGATGCAGTGAAAGCGGCTAAATTTAAAGTAGTTGTTGACGGTGTGAATTCATCCGGAGGGATTATTATTCCGAAATTGTTAGAATTAATGGGGGTTGAAGTTGTAAAATTATACTGCGAACCAAACGGACATTTTCCTCATAATCCGGAACCATTGAAAGAGCATCTTAAGGATATTTGCGATTTAGTAGTTGAGGAAAAGGCACATCTTGGAATCGTTGTTGATCCTGATGTGGATCGTTTGGCATTTATTAGTGACGACGGTGAAATGTTTGGTGAAGAATATACTTTGGTAGCTGTTGCCGATTATGTATTGAGCAAAACTCCCGGGAATACAGTTTCTAATATGTCTTCTTCGCGTGCTTTGCGCGATGTGACTAATGCACACAGCGGAAGTTACGAAGCGAGCGCAGTTGGAGAGGTGAATGTAGTGGAATTGATGAAGAAAAACAATGCAGTCATTGGTGGTGAAGGAAACGGAGGAATCATCTATCCTGAGTCACATTATGGTCGTGATAGTTTGGTAGGAGTGGCTTTGTTTTTAACACATTTGGCAAACAAGAACATGAGTGTTGCTGCTTTGCGTGCTTCGTATCCTGAATACTACATGAGCAAAAATAAAATTGAATTGACTCCACAAATTGATGTTGATGCGATTTTAGTTGCCATGACTGAGAAATACAAGAACGAAGATATTACCACTATTGATGGTGTGAAAATTGATTTCGCTAACGAATGGGTTCATTTAAGAAAATCAAATACAGAACCGATTATTCGTATTTATACCGAAGCACCTTTGCAATCACAGGCAGATGCTTTAGCTTTAAGAATTATTGACGAAATTAAAGCGATAGCAGGAATTTAATTGCTGTTTATATAAATTTAAAAGCCCTTTCAAATTTGATTTTGAAAGGGCTTTTCGTTTTATTTATTGTCCATCTTTTTGATGATTTCTTTTAATAAGTCATTGTGTTCCTGTTTTAAAATTAGAAATTTATTTACCCATTTGTAGATAACATAGAGAATTCCGGTAATTATCCCGATGTAAATAAATAATATTAAAAATGGAAAGAAAGCAAAAATACCCATAGTGAAAAAATTAAGTTGGTTAAAGGTTGATTTTAGGAAAATAATCCTATTCTCAAATGTAGCTTATTTTTTTGTAATAAGTTTCTGAATACAATTAAAAATTAACCCTAAAACTCACATTTGGCGTAAAGCCTAAAGATTGATTGCTGACTTCGATTGCTTTTTCGGTGTTATTTGGATCCACTTTGTAGTATCTGTTGATATAGTTTTTTTCGTTGGTCAAATTTATAATTCCGGCACGAAGACTTGCTTTTAATTTTTGGGTAAAATTAAGAGTATAGCTTAATGAAGTATCTATACGAAGGAAATTATCTAAGTTTTGGCTATTGGGAGCATCATAATTTACAAAAGTATTATTTCCGTTTTGTACGGTTTCATCTCCTTCGACCGGTTTGGTATAAGGTAATCCTTTGTGCCAAATTCCTCCAATCGAGATTTTTAAATTATCCAGAATATTATAATTAAATCCCAGTGTAAACGAATGACGGATATCTACATTGTTAGGGAAAGTTGATGGAATAAAACTTTCAAAATTATAGTTATTGATGCTATATGTATAACTCAACCAGCTGCTGTATTTTTTAGTTGTTTTGTTTATCAAAAATTCCACGCCATTATCGGTATAACTTCCGTGGGCTTTTTTGTATTGGAAATTATTGTAAAAGCCCTGGTTTGAAGCTGTAATTCCGTCAACCATTTTATAAAATCCTGTAAGTTCAATATTCCAGTCGTTTTGACTGAATTCCAGTCCTAACGAAGCCTGTTTGCTTTTTGCAATTGGAATGTCTTTGTTGTTGACTAATTGCCAGCGTCTTTTTTCAACACCCAGAAAATCATCTTCAAAATCGATGATTTGTGTCGTGGTTTGGTTCTTAAATTCGCCTTCTATTTTTAATGCCAGTTGGTCAGAAAATTTTTGTCTGAAATTAATTCTTGGTTCGAACAGCAATTTTTCGAATTTTTGAAAATAGTTCAAACGCATTCCTAATCTTAAATAGGTATTGTTTTTATTGTATTCCGTTTCCAGAAATAGGGCATGGTTTAGCAAAACATCTTTTTTGGTGCTTGAATAGAACGGAGTACTTACACGTGTTTGGTTGAGCATTCCTGTTTCGGTGATTTGATAACCCGCTAAGAATTTCATATTTTGATTCCTGTCATAATATAAATTCAGCTTAGTACCTGTTTCTAAAACTTCGTTAGCTTCGGTTAAAAGCTGGTCGGTAGCCACACGATAATCGCTGGCATCGATATTATATCTTGAAAAATAGGTACTAAGTTGGCTGCTGAATTTATTAGTCCATTGTGCTTTCCAGTTTCCACCGTAGCCCAGGTTTTTTTGCGAAAGCGTACTTGCTTTAGATTGGCTTTGGTTGTTGTTATTGTTTTCAGAATAATTCAATTCATTATTAATCCCGATGATATTGGCTCTAAATTGATGTTTATCGTTCAAATCATAAAGGATTTTAGCCGTGTAATCGTAAAAATAAAAATCAGAATTGGTGTTTTTATCCAAATTGTTAGCGTTGATTTCGCTATCCTGAAAGCTTTTTTTGTAATATCTGGTATAAGTTGGCGTGTTGACCATATCGGTTATCGAATGTCGGGTTGAAAGGTCTATTTCCAGATTTTTTGCTAGCGGAATTTCTACAAAGGCATCTCCGCTAATAAGATTGATGCCAGCTCCGCCTGATATGTTATTTCTTATTTCGTTATTGGTAGTCATGTTAACCGTACTGGAAACGCCATCGCTGTATTCGGCACTTGTTCCATTTTTAGTAACAATTACTTTGTTAGTCAAATTGGGATTGTAAGCCGAAATCAATCCAAAAAAATGTCCTGAATGATACATTTTGATGTTATCCCAAAGCATTAGATTTTGATCGTTAGTTCCTCCGCGCACATTAATATTGGCAATGCTTTCGTTACTGCTTTCAACACCCGGTAGTGTTTGAATGGATTGAAGAATATCAGGTTCGGTTAGTCCCGGAAGGATTCCGAATTTCTTAGTGTTTAAAACAGTACTTCCGTCAATGTTTTTTTGCAAACCAGAGGTTAGGAATACATTAATTAAAACGGGGTTTAATTCTTCTTTTGTGGATTTTAAAAAGATGTTTTTGCAATTATTTTTATCCGTCGAAAAGAACTCCTTGGCGTTAAATTCTTTGGTTTCGTAACCCAAATAAGAAATTATAATTGTAGCATCAATAGCGACATCTTTTAAATTGAAACTGCCGTTGTTTGAAGAAATAGCTCCAGCCGGACTGTTTTTGATTCGGATAGTTGCGCCGGGAAGTGTTGTGTTAGAATCTTCGGTAAGCACAACTCCGCAAATACTAATGTTTTTGTCTAATCTGGAAATGGTAATGTACCGACTGTCTAGTGCTTTGAAATTAAGTGGTACATTGGCATTTAAATAATCAATAGTTTCCTGAAGATTTAAGGAGGTTGATGGTCTTTCAATAGCAATATTGGCAATATCCTCTACAGCATAAGAAAATTTTATATTGTATTGTTGTTCAATGGTTTTTATAATAGTTGCCAAAGGAGTTTTGTTAGTGCTTTTTTGTGCCCAACAAATACTCCCAACAAATAAAAACATATAAAAAATCCATTTATTGACCTTCATATTTATAAAATATTACGGTTTTACCTTTTATCTTATAGCTTAATTGTAACGGAATGGTAATGGCTTCTAAGGCTATTTTTTGATTGGTATGAGTAAAACTTCCGGTAAAAAGTTTAGAAGTATCAACATCCTGAGCTTCTATTTTGATATCATATTGACGCTCTAATTCGGCAATAACCTGATTTAAAGGAATGCGTGTAAAACTGGATTCTTTTTGTAACCAGGATGGAGTTTCGGCATCAAAATCATCCGTTTTTTCAATTTGTTTGTTGATTACCCTAAAGGTTTTTCCTGGAGGTAATTTTACGGTATTGGCATTGTAAGTTACGCTTACTAAACCTTCGTAACAACTTACTTCATAATAATTGTTGCGTTGTTTGACATCAAAATGTGTTCCCAGTACTTTTACGACACCATCAGCAGTTTTTACACTAAAGGTTTTTCCTTTTTGAACCTGAAAATAAGCTTCTCCTTCTAAGGTTAAATCTCTTTTTTTGTCCCAATTTTTTTCATTGAAAGTGATTTTGGACGAAGCATTCAATAATACTTCCGAATTATCCGGAAGTTGAAAGCTTTCTGTTTGTGCAATTCCGGTTTGAAAAGATTGGTTGGTATTATAAAATAAAAAATAAGCCGAAGTTAAAAGCACAGTGATAACAGCCGCAACTCTAAAGATGGTTCTAAAGTGTAAAGTTCTAACCTTAGATTCTTTTTTAGTAAGCTTTCTGTTTTTTAATGCAGCCAAAGCCTGTTGCGCATCTACTTTTGGAGTTGCCAGGTGGGCAGAATAATGGGCTATCTTTTCAAGTGTTTCAAAATCTTCCGATTGTTTTAAATCCTCGATTTCTTTACTGGAAAGTTCGCCGTTAAGCCATTTTAATATTTCTTTTTCCTTTTTCATTAGTTCTCGCTATAGTGATAAGACAACTCAACTGTTTTTTACCCTACTATTCAGTTAATTAAATATTTTCGATTTGCTCTTTTAGAATTTTTAAGGCGCCCGACATTCTTTTTTCGACTGCTTTCTGGCTGATACCTAATAAATCGGCAATTTCTCGGTATTTTTTTCCGTCAATCCTGTTCATTAAAAAAACCTCTCTTTGCGCTTCACTTAAAGAGGCAATTGCTTTTTGCAGTGCATGTTTGAATTCTTCTTCTTCTAAAAGGTATTCGGGACTTTGATTGGTTCTGTCTAAATAAGGTGTTTCTTTCGCAAAATCCATAACCACCTTTTGATGTTTAATGGTATTGAGAAATAAATTATTTACGGTGGTAAACAAATAGGTTTTTACTTTAGTAAAGTCAATTTGGGAGCAATTTTCCCAAATTTTAGCAAAGGCATCCTGGACTAAATCTAAAGCGGCATCACTGTCGCCCGATTTGTAGTAGGCAAAATTAGTAGCCGATTGCACATTTTTTATATAAAATTCGCTAAAATAAGATTCTTCGCAAAGATTGTTGTTTTCCTTACTCATTCTTGTTGTAGGATTGGTTTAGGGGTTTTGTAAAATTAGATTATTTTTTTGAAATTGGAACTATTTGAAAAAATGTGTTTTTTTAATGTGTTTAAAGTAGTTGTAAATCAGTTTTTTACAAAATATTTGATATTTTTATTTTTTTTAGGGTAGGGAAAAAATGTTTTCTGTTGTCTTACTAATAGAAATGCGAATAAATCGTCATTATAAACTATTAATAAAATATTAAATTTGTAAGTTATGAAAACATTAAAATTGATTGCCGGAATTGCATTGATGGGAATTTTTAGTTTAACATCATGCCAAAGCGAAGTTGAAGAGGTTCAGGGAGATAATCCTAATACGAACACATCTAATTCAACTACAGCTAATAGTATTAAGAGAGTTTCCATGTATGATGGATCATCAGATGATGCTTTAGATGGTTCTTCCTGTTCTTCTATTCTATTCCCTTTTAGTGCTACAGTAAATGGTGTAAGCCTTGTAAACCAATTGAGTTATGAACAAGCGATTACTATTCTTGGACAACTTAATAATGATACAGATACCGTAGTACTTCAGTTTCCTTTAAGAATCAGAATGAGTGATTATACTGAGGTTACTGTAAACAGTCAATCAGAATATAATGCTATAGTAAATAATTGTACACAGGCAGAAAATAATGGTCAGGATGCTATTTCTTCGTTAAATATTAACTTCCCAATTACAATATTAACCTATGATGCGAGTTTAGTACAAACAGGAAGTGTGGTGATTACAACAGAAAGACAATTGTACAACTATATGATTAATTTGAGTAGCACTCAATATTTTTCTGTAAAATACCCTATAACCGTAACTCTTACTGGTGGTTCTGCTGAAGTTGTTAACAGTGATGCCGAATTAAAAGCGAATGTAGAGGCAGCCTTAAATATAGAATCGAAAATGAAAGTAGCAGCTGAAAACAAGAAAAAATTAGAGACTATATTAGTAAATGGTACTTTTAAAGTGAGCTCATATATTGTTGGAGGAGTGGAATCGGCTTCTAGTTATTATTTGAATAAGACTATTGATTTTACAAACGACTGGAAAGTGAAGTCTATGGAAGCTTTGACTACTGTTGCTTCAGGTACTTATAGTATGACATCAGACACCGATGTGTATTTACAATTAGGTTTTACCGGAAATACTAATTTTACCGTATTCAATAATACATGGAAAGTAATCAGTTTTACTGCTTCAACCATTACATTGCAAAGTAAAACCAATAGTGCTGTAACATTAGTGTTGAAACAAATTTAATTGGCAATTGTTAACTTGCAATTAATTTGTTTATAAATTTGGACTTTTAAAATTTAGAAAATGAAGAAAATTATTGCTGTAATCACCTTATGCTTTTTAGTATTCACCTCTTGTTCCAAGGATGACAATGATGTAAAATCGAATAATAAAAAAACATTAGGAGCCTCAGCACATGATTTATTATCAGAAGATAAGTTTGATAGTATGGTTATCGAGGTGGTTTATGTGGAAGGTTTTGAACCTTCGGCTACAGCAATTAATAACTTTGTTTCTTTTTTAAGCAGTCGAATTAATAAATCAGGAGGAATTAGTGTAGAAAAAAGGTCTATTCCTGTACCGGGCAATACAACTTATACTAATGCGCAAATTATTGCCATAGAAGATGCTAACCGTATTCATTATAATGATGGGAGTCAAATTGCAGTTTGGGCCTTTTTTGCTGATGCTAAATCTTCTACAGATACCAGTACCTCGGTTGTTTTAGGAACGGCTTATAGAAACACTTCATTTGTTATTTATGAAAATACAGTTAAAAAACTAAGTGGTGGTTTGTATAAACCGAGCACAGCAGTTTTAGAATCTACAGTAATCGAGCATGAATTTGGTCATATTTTAGGATTGACTAATTCAGGTACCACTATGTTATCAGCCCATGAAGATCCGGATCACAAAAGACATTGCAACGTAAGCAGTTGTTTGATGTATTGGGAATCAGAATCAGGTAGTAATATACTTGGAGGCACAATTCCGCAATTAGATCCTCAATGTATTGCTGATCTTCAGGCTAATGGTGGAAAATAATTTAAAAGAAAAAAGATGAAAAAAGTTTATTTATTGATGTTGTTGTTAGGAATGATAACATCTATCAGTGCACAAAGAAGATTTTCACATCAATCTCATGGAGGGATAAAAGGAGGTTATAATTTAGCATCGGTAAGTTTTGATGGTGGTAATTATGGAGATACCGATCAACGTCATGGTTTTCATATTGGAGTATATGGAGAATCGTTTATTGATCGAAATTTCTCTGTCCAACCCGAATTGTTGTTTTCTCAACAAGGTTATGAGATTACAGATAACTCAGGAAAATTTACCCAAAAATTGAATTATATCAACGTTCCCGTGATGTTTAAAGCTTATCCGTCTAATAATTTTTTCTTAGAAATAGGACCTCAAATTGGCTGGGCTATTACTCATAAAGAAATTTACGATGGTTTTTATAGCAGTACTACAGAATATGATCCTGACAGTATTGACTGGGGAATGAACTTTGGAGCCGGAATAAAATCAAATTCAGGTGTCAGTTTAGGAGTTCGATACCATTTGGGATTAGGAGATTTATACGATGCTCAAAAAGCTCAAAATAGAGTCTGGATGTTTTCTCTGGGATTTGATTTGTAAAATATAAAATTGCCCCAAACCCTAAATAGTAAAAGCTTAGTTGGAAATTTTCAATTAAGCTTTTTTTTTGATTAAAACTTTCCATTAAGCCAATTACCCAAATCAGTTGTTGTAGCTGTTGGCAGATGTTTTTTTAGAACGGCAAGTCGTCTCGCATTGTTTCATATTTTTTCTCAATAGTGTCAAATCTTTCCCATAAATTATTTAAAATAACTTTTCTTTTATCTTCAGATACAGACTTTAATAAGTGTATAAATTGAAATAACAATTCTACTTTAAATACTTTTTTTGAAAAAAAACTGTATTTGCCAAGCATAAATATTGAAATTAATTTATTGTTATTTTGAATTTCATTTTCTAAAATTGAATTTTTATGTAATTCTTCTAATTTTCTTATTATTATATCTATTTGGTTTCGATACTCGTTTTTTTCAGAAACTGAACTTATTATTCCTGTGAGATTATTTGCAAAATTTTGATAAATCATTTTTTGAAGATCAATAAATTCTAATTCATTAGATGTTTCGCTTAAAATATCTCTGTAAACTTCAAAAAATGTAGAAATTCTATTTTCATAGTTTGGTGAAATCATTTTTGAAATTGTTTTTGAATATTTGAATTTTATATTCTCAATTTCTGTGATTATTTCTTCAAACATTTTTCCAATAAAATATATTTCAGTTTTAGTGTCGTATATTTCTTTTTTGAATTCATCTGGTGTTGTATATCTCCAATTAAGAGTAATACTTTTATTCTTTGTTTTGAAATCAATAAATTTTCCAAAACCAAAATCTATTATTTTTACAATACCATCGTCTGATATAAGTATATTTTCAGGTCTAATATCTCTATGCAAAATATTGTTATCCTCTAAATATCCAAATCCATCTATAATTTGAATAAAGATATCGTTAATTTTATTTGGGTTTAATAAAAGATATTCAATGATAGTTTTACCTTTTATATGTTCCATTAAAATATATCCGGTTTTTTGTTCAGGATATAAGTAGTAATTAAAAATTCGGACTATATTTTTATGATAAATTGTATGAAGTATTTTTATTTCTCCTTTAAAATAATCATAATAACTATCAATATCATCTTCATAATAAGGTGAGTATTTTTTGCAAACAAAATTTTCATCTATAATTTCATCTCTTATTAGAATTGTTCTGCCTGTTCCTCCTTGTCCAATTTCTTCGACATATTTATAATCTTTAGTTCTTATAAATTCAATTGGACTATTTTTTTGCATAATTTTTATCGTTCTGTTTTTTTAAAATATCAGCCAACTTGTATATACTCGCTACAAAATAGCGACAATCTACTCTATATTAGATGTATAGTCGCTACTTGATTAGCGTATTCGTTTCAAATATATAAATAATATTTTTATTACAAATGATTAAATAAACTTTTTAATTATTAGGACAATTCATAAAAATATGTTTTAAAAAGAAACGGTTTTCTAATTCTGAGCCGATTCTTTTGGATGGAATTATAATCAAAAAAATAGCTTTAATAAGCCGCATCAACGCTGTAGGAATTATTATATTTACCAATCACAATAAAAACAAGGTATGAATACTTTTTTGATAGCAATAATAATTGCTAATGCACTTTTTAGTTATAAGGGATTTAAGGATTATTCTTTTTTTAGAAAATATGAATTTCATATTGGAAGTATTCGTGCGGGAGAACAAATAAGAATGCTCACTTCCGGCTTTCTTCATGTCGATTTAGGGCATTTAGCATTCAATATGATAACGCTTTATTTTTTCGCTCCCGTTGTCATAGCTTATTTAGGGAGTTGGGTATTTCTTATCATCTATTTTGCAAGCTTGATTTTCGGGAGTTTGTTAACCTTCGTTTTGCATAAAAACGATTATGGTTATAGAGCCATTGGAGCATCGGGGGCTGTTACCGGAATTTTGTATTCATCGATATTATTACAGCCTGATATGATGTTGGGGATCTTTTTTATTATTCCTATGCCTGCTTATGTATTCGGA
This sequence comes from Flavobacterium sufflavum, assembly GCF_004016525.1. Lineage (GTDB taxonomy): Bacteria > Bacteroidota > Bacteroidia > Flavobacteriales > Flavobacteriaceae > Flavobacterium > Flavobacterium sufflavum. The sequence continues at coordinate 21,415 of NZ_SACJ01000010.1, read as the reverse complement.
ATATTGTATCTGTTGTATTCCATTTATGGCATGAAGGCAAAAAATGATGGCATAGGTCATACGGCACATTTTGGCGGAGCTATTGGTGGCTATTTAATTACATTATTAGTTTATCCGGATTTGATTTCCCTACATCCGTTGATGGTCAGTTTGTTAACTATTCCTATAATACTTCTTTTTATTTTAATAAAGCAGAAGAAGATTTAATGGCACAGCTTTTGAATATTGTCTAAAAAATTATTAAAAAGTATAAAAATGAAAAAAGCAGTAGTATTTCTATCGGTAATGTTTATGACCTTATCTTATGGTCAGGAAATAAAACAAGTTCCACAAATAACGGTATCAGGCGAAGGAAAAGTAAAGGTTGTTCCTGATCAGGCTACCATCACGGCAACTGTTGAAACAAAAGGTAATGTTGCTAAAGACGTTAAAAAACTGAATGACGACCAAATGGACGCCGTTCTAAAATTGATTAAAAAAATGAATTTGGCACCAGCCGATTACAGAACCCAACGCGTGGCTTTAAATCCGCAGTATGATTACGAAAAAAAGAAAACTACTTATAATGCTACCCAAACGGTAGAAATCATAGTTAGGGATTTAAACAAGTATGATGAGTTGATGGAAGGTTTAGTAAGCCAGGGCATTAATCGAATTGATAATGTGGTTTTTCAATCGTCTAAATTAGCGCAATATGAATCAGATGCCCGAAAACTGGCTATGAAAGAAGCTAAACACAAAGCAGAAGATTATGTATCGGTTTTAGGGCAAAAAATAGGCAAAGCAATAACAATCAATGATAATTCTCAAACCTATTATCCGCAACCCGTATATGCAATGAGAAAAATGGAAATGAGTGATAGCGGAGCTTCAAAAGAAACTCTGGCAGTAGGGGAGATTACTATTACAGCTAATGTGAGTGTGAATTTTATTTTAGAATAATATCATTTAGAAATATGTATAAGTCTAATTATTTTTGGTCACATCGAGCGCAGTCGAGATGCCAAAATAGTTCTCGACTGTGCTCGAACTGACAACTGGGCTAATTTATATTTCTAAATGGTATAAATCCTGATTTATAAAAACTAAAAAGCCTGTAAACTCAATGTTTACAGGCTTTTTTTATATCATTAAGATTAATGAAAATTAATCTTGGTTTGTTACTTTTCTGTATGGAAATGCATTAAAGATATGTCTTTTTGCAAATCGAGCAGGAGAATCAGCGTTTACCATTTTTACGTAAGTTGCTTTAGGAACACTGATGTATTCGTAAACACTTCCGTTAGAAAAATTGATAATCAATCTACCTTCAACAAATTTGTAATCAGTAACAGTTGCAGTAGCAATAGTTTCATTATACTCAGGTAAATTAGCTTTAATAGTTTCAGGATTGATGCTTACTAAAAAGTGGTAAGCTTCAATAATTTTTTTACTGTTTTCTTCAGCTTCTTTTAAACCAGCTTCGTCACCTTGAAATTTATCAGGATGCGCTTCTTTCATCGCATTGCGATAAATGGTTTTCAAATCTTTTAGCTGTGCAGTTTTATCTACATTTAGGAGCTTGCGGTATTCAACTATTTTTTTCATAAATAAAAGGTAACTACTTGTCTGTTAGTGTGAAACCAATCTTGTGGCAGTTTCAAATTCGACAATTTTTTTGCAAAGGTACACTTTTTTTTAAGTTTTCAATTTATCAGTCAAAAAAAAGCAAAAACTTTTTTTTGACTTAATATTCTGATTTACAATGATTATTGTTGGGGTTTGTTGTTAGCCTTATCAAAGTTTTTAGACTTTTTAGGATACTTGTTATAACTAATATCACTTGGATTTTCTATAACCGACTTGATAGTAATCCAATCACCTACAGCGTGTTTAGCTATAACCATTTTGTAATCTAATAGATATTCACCACAAAAAAAGTTGTTATTTTCATCTTTTTCAATAATTCCTGTAAATACTCCTTTTTGTAACATCTTTTCTTCTGAAGCCTTGGTCATGGTGTTTTATTTAAAAATTTTCAGGGCAAAGTTAGTCAATTATTCCCGGCTTTAGGCAGTTTTATGCTTTCTGAGTATATTTGCGCCTATGCAAAAAAACTTTAAACCACATCCAAACTCCTTTAAAAACACCTTTTGTGTCTTTCACGAAGTACTTCCAGACGCCATTGAAGGATTAAAAATCCAATTTGAAAGCAAGGCGGGGAGTAGTTATTATTATACAACTGAGGGTATGTATCGGCTTTCTAATCATTGGGGAAGATTAGCCAACAGTAAGTGGCGATTAGTTGCGATGGAACCAGAAACGGCTTCTAAATATAAAATAGGTTTTGCAAAATGGGATTGTTTTTATCCTGATAACGCAACTGAGAAGTTGTATTATTTAGAAATGGATTATGCTAAGAATACGGTGAATTATCAGCATAAAATGAATCCTGATTACAATCAAAAAGCGGTGCTTCGCAACAGCGTAGAAACGACTAAAAGAATTAAGCAAATTAGGAATTTAATAGAATTGACTTCCTGGGCCAGACATTTTGAATGTGATGATATTGCTCTTTTACGCTCTTTAATCATTGAAGAACTAATTTATACCAATAAAACGTTGGAAGAAATCAAAAAAGAGGTTGCTGAAAAATGTACTGATTAAACAGAGGCTATTTTTATTAAATCGTTCAGACTTATAGGTTTGCTCATATATCCTAAAATTCCTGAATTATTTTGGGCACGTTCTTTGTCTTCAACAGCTATTGATGAACTGGAGATATAGATTTGAATTTCATTATTAATTCGTGATTTTAAGATATCCATTTCCTCCATAAAACCCCATCCGTCCAGTATTGGCATTTCAATATCTAACAGGATAATATCTGGAAATTTTCCGTTACTTATTATGATTTTCTTTAAGGAATCTATGGCTTCTTTCCCATTTGGAAAAGAAAAATTTGAAGAAAAAAACCCCGATTTAAGGATTATTTTTTTCATAATGATTTGATAAATAGGATCGTCATCTACAACCCAAATCGTTTTTTCTTTCATGATATGTATACTTTAAAAGTTGTGCCTTGGTTGGGTTCACTTTCAACGGTTATATTTCCTCCCATGGCATCAATTTGATTTTTGGTTATAAATAATCCAATACCTTTTGATTCCTTATGGTTGCTGAATTTTTTATACATTCCAAAAATTTTATGTCCGTTTCTTTTTAGGTCTATTCCAATTCCGTTATCAGAAACTTGCAATATTTTTTTGTTTTTTTCTGTAAAAAAATCAATGCTAATGGTAGGATTTCTTTCCAAGTGACTGTAACGGATAGCATTTGATATTAAATTGTATAAGATGCTTTGTAGATAGGCAGGGTTGTAATTGACTTCTATATCATTTTCGACAGAAGAAATTACATGAACACCTTTCAATTCAATTTGATCAGAAAGTATCGCAATGGTATTGTCAATATACTGCTTTAAATTTAGATTTTCGGTTATTAAACCAACATTAGTTTGAATGTTTACAACTTCGTTGAGGTTTAGCATCGTTTCGTTTAAAGAATCAGAAACTGATTTCAATAATTGTATCATTTCTTCTTTTTCTTCTTCCGAATCAGAAGTTGTTATTAAATCCACAATGGAAGTAATATTGCTGGTATGCGATCTTAAATTATGAGAAACAATATATGAAAAGTTTAAAAGTCGCTTGTTTTGTTCGCTTACCAGATTGAATGAGTTGTTTAAATCTTTTTCAATTTCTTTGTTTTTAGTTACGTCAATCATGATTCCTCTTAGGGTTTTTACCTCTTCGTTTTCAATGATTACGTTTACAATATCTCTAAGCCAAACAATAGAACCATCTTTTGCAATCATTCGGTATTCAAAATCATGATCTAATTTTAGGGCTGTTTGCTCTTCGCAAAATTGTAGTGCAAAGCCTTTGTCTTCATAGTAAATATGGTCTGTCCAAAATGTGGGGCTGCTCATCCATTCTTCAGCGGTGTATCCTAAAATATTTTCTACTTTTTTACTGACAAAGGTAAATTCTAAGGTTTGGGCATCACATTCCCATACAATCCCGTCAATAGTATTGATAAGGGATTCTATTTTTTGTTGTGAGTCAATAATGATTTCATCTGCTTTTTTTCTTTTTGTAATATCTTCTATAATTACAACATGCTTTGAGGGAGCTTCGTTTTCTTTCCAAAGTGCTGAAACAGTTATATTGGCCCAAATTATTTCCCCGGATTTATTAATGTATCTTTTTTCCATAGTGTATTCCTGAATTTCCTCTTTGTAGAGTTTTTTTAGAAAATCCACTGATTTTTCTATGTCATCAGGATGAGTAATGGCTTTTATGTCTAATAGCTTTAATTCTTCACTGCTGTATCCTGTTAATTCACAGAATTTTTTATTTACCTCAGAGAATCTCCCTGTAATAGAATCCAGATAAGTGATTCCTATTGCGGCTTGTTCGAAGATACTTTCAAATCTAATTTCATTTTTTAAAAGTTTATCGGATTGTTTGCGAAGTAAAATTTCTAATTCGGCTGGTTTTTTAAAAAAAGAGGTTGTCAAAAAACCAATTAAGGAAGCTAAAATTAAAGCTAAAATTGAGCGTATTACAAAAGGGAATATTAGCTCATAGGGATTTTTATCTACCAAATATAGTTTCCAGTCGCCATCAGGTACAATAGAAGTAACCGCATTTTTAGGGTCAAGCTTTGTTTTTGTGTCTAAAAAAAAGGTCTCTTTTTTTGTAATAGGATTTATTTTAGAAAATTGGAAATAATATTTAGACTGATCCAAATTTTTTATTTCTGGTTTTTCTATTAGCGTATTTAATCGAATTAGAATTGCTGAAAATCCCCAAAACTTATTGTTTTTATAAATAGCTAATCGACCTAAAATTCCCAGTCCTCCCTGATTCAATTCGAAAGGTCCGGCAAAATACATTTTTCGGGTTTGTATGGCTTTTAAAGCTTCTGATCGATATTTTTTATTGGCCAAAATATTAATTCCTGTTGCCGCTTCATTTCCTTTTAATGGATAAGTATAGCGGATAATTCCATTTGGCACGAGTTGTACCGCATCAATATTAGTATCGGAGGCAAGGATTTTTTTTCCCACTGATTCAAAATGCTCAGGTACACCTTTGTCGTTAATAGTTAATGCCAACGTTAATGCATCAACATAATTTTTTTTCAAAGATTGTTCGATACTTTTATGGATAGCCTGAAGATTGGTATGCATAGCATCATTCTTGGCTTTTTTTAAAATATGGTACTGTTGCGAAATAATCAGTGAAAAAATAATGCAAAAAAATAAAAAAACTAATATCCCTATCAACTTGGGTTTTAGCAGAAACCATTTGTTATGATTTAAAGAAGATTTTGTTAATTTCATTTTTTTTTAAGTTGATAGTCGATGTTCTTTGGATTATTTATTGATAAATTCGTGGAAAAACATAAAATGTAATGATTTTAGCTCAAATCTATGGAAATCATTTAAAAAAGCAATAAAACAATCTGTGTTTTTTTATAATTTATAAATAAAATCTGATTTCGTTTACATACAAATATAATAGGTATGACTTACGATTCAAAATTTAATTATTTGATAAGCTAAGATTTAGCTGCTATTAATTTGAATATTCTATTTAAAAATGATAAACTTTGTACCAGATAAAATATAATCGAGTTACATTTGGCTTTGTTTTGAAAAAAAGACAGCTTATTATTGTTGATTAAAAAGAAGGTTATGGGAAGAAATAATGAGAGGAACATAAAGAAACACAACGACAAGCTGCATAAAGCGCAAGCTAAAGCCAAGCAAGCCGAAATGCTTAGAAAAGAAAAGCTAAAAGAGATTGTGAAAAAGTTTAACGAGAACAATACCGAAGAGAATAAATAATAAAATACAAATGGGAGAAGATAAATACACTGCGTTAAAAGCCGAAGTTCAGGAAATAATTGATTTAATAGCAGCTAAAAATGCCAAAGATGCCAATAATAAACTAGTAGATGTAAGTGAATTATTGGATGAGATGTTAGACACCACCGATGAAGACGAGGATTTAATCGAGATTAGTAAATACCAGGTTTTATTGAATCAATTGTATCAAAAAATTGTGACACTTAACGGTCACGTATAAGTTTTTAATAGTATGAGTCTCTGTTATTGTAATTCTCAAAAATCATTTAAAGATTGCTGTGAACCTTATATCAAAGGATTAAAAAACGCACCAACAGCCGAAGCTTTGATGCGCTCCCGTTATAGTGCTTATGCAACCCATCAGGCCGATTATTTAGTTGCGACAACTCATTTGTCACAAAGGGCTTTATATCCTAAAGAAGATATTTTGCTTTGGGCTACTTCTAATCAATGGCAAAAATTAGAAGTGCTAAAATCCACGCCAACTACAGTCGAATTTAAAGCTTATTATTTGGATCAAAATAAAATCCCACAAATACACCATGAATTCTCCACCTTTGTTCAGGAAGAGGGAATATGGTATTATGTAGATGGCGAATATCGCTAATTTAAAATCTTAATTAACTTTTGTTATAATGTTGCCATTGGTATTGAAATTGCCATTTTCATTGAATTCTTTTTAACTTAAAATTAATAGCTCTTTGCTTGAAGTACATTTTAAAATGATGTAATTTTAAGGACTATGGAAAAGAGCAATAAAAAAGGATTCTATTTTAAACAGTATCAGGCTCCTAATCAATCTCCATTTGATAAACTTTTTGAGATATTCAAAGAGTTAATCACGCATACTTCGGGAGATTTTGATGAGGCTATCGATTGGTTGCGCGAATTAGACAAGGAATACAAACTGACTGATGAACGCTATACGATTGATGACTTTATTGAAGATTTAAAGAAAAAAGGCTATCTCAAAGAAGAATTAAAAGACGATGGAACTTCAGGGCTTGGCATTACTGCAAAAACTGAAAGAGCAATTCGGCAACAAGCCTTAGACCAGATATTTGGTAAATTAAAACGTTCCGGAAACGGCAATCACAAAACAAAATACGCTGGAAACGGCGATGAACATACGGGTGAATTCAGGGAATTTCATTTTGGCGACAGTCTGGAACGAATTTCATTGACTGAGAGTTTGCGGAATGCCCAAATTAATAATGGTGTGGATAACTTCATGCTAACCGAAAATGATTTGGTTGTTGAGGATACAAGGTTCAAGGCCCAAATGAGTACTGTTTTGATGATTGATATCAGTCACAGTATGATTTTGTACGGCGAAGACCGTATTACGCCTGCAAAGAAAGTAGCTATGGCACTGGCCGAATTAATTACTACCCGATACCCAAAAGATACTTTAGATATTTTGGTTTTTGGAAATGATGCCTGGCCAATTGCCATCAAAGATTTACCTTATTTAAAAGTTGGACCATTTCATACTAATACCGTTGCCGGTTTGCAATTGGCAATGGATATGCTTCGAAGAAAACGAAATACCAACAAACAAATTTTCATGATTACTGACGGGAAACCCAGTTGTGTAAGGGAACGTGATGGTTCTTATTATATGAACAGCAATGGACTTGATGAATATATTGTTGACAAATGTTATACTCAGGCACAACAGGCTAGAAAATTACACATTCCAATCACGACTTTTATGATTGCCAGCGACCCGTATTTGCAAAAGTTTGTCAATAAATTTACCGAAGCCAATCAGGGAAAAGCTTTTTATACCGGTTTAAAAGGTTTGGGCGAAATGATTTTTGAAGATTATGAAATGAATCGTAAAAAGAGATTAAAGTAGATTCAAGGTTAGAAATTAGAAATGAGAAGGCAGAAATCAGCTTAATGAATAAAAAGAAACTTAGTGAACTTTGCGTAAAACTTTGCATTCTTAGCGGTAGAAAAATATAATTAGCGGTTAAATAAAAAAACATGAAAATAGAAAACATAAATACCTTAGGTGAATTAAAAGCATCGGCTTATAAAACTAAAACCATAAAAGACGAATTGCGAAACAATTTGCGGGAAAAAATCAAATTAGGTGTTCCTACATTCGAAGGCGTTCATGGTTTTGAAAACACCGTAATTCCTGAGTTGGAAAGGGCTATTCTTTCGCGGCATAATATCAATTTATTAGGGCTTCGTGGTCAGGCAAAAACCAGATTGGCTCGTAAAATGGTCGAATTGCTGGATGAGTATATTCCCTATGTGAGTGGTTCTGAAATAAATGATGATCCTTTCAATCCTATTTCTCGTTTTGCTAAAAATTTAATTGATGAAAAAGGCGATGAAACTCCCATTTCCTGGTTGCACAGAAGTGAGCGTTTTTTTGAAAAACTAGCTACTCCCGATGTAACAGTTGCCGATTTGATAGGTGATGTCGATCCGATAAAAGCGGCTCATTTGAAACTATCTTATGCCGATGATCGTGTGATTCATTTTGGGATGATTCCGCGTGCCAATCGTTGTATTTTTGTGATAAACGAATTACCCGATTTACAAGCCCGAATTCAGGTTGCTTTATTTAATATTTTGCAGGAAGGCGATATTCAAATTCGCGGGTTTAAGGTGCGAATGCCACTCGATATGCAATTTGTATTTACGGCAAATCCCGAAGATTATACCAATCGTGGAAGTATTGTAACGCCATTGAAAGACAGGATAGGTTCTCAAATTTTGACACATTATCCTGAAAATCTAAAGATTGCCAGAAAGATTACCGAGCAGGAAGCCAAATTAGATACTACCCAAAATGATACCGTTTATGTTCCGTCATTAGCCAAAGATTTATTGGAACAAATTAGTTTTGAAGCCAGAGAAAGCGAATTTATAGACCATAAAAGTGGGGTGAGCGCCAGAATGAGTATCACGGCTTATGAGAATTTGCTAAGTACTGCCGAACGCCGTGTTTTAAAATCTGGTGTGGATAAAACTACCTTGCGATTGTCTGATTTTATGGGAATTATTCCTTCCATAACTGGGAAAGTTGAATTGGTTTACGAAGGAGAGCAGGAGGGAGCGGCTGCGGTTGCTGAGCGTTTAATAGCCTCGGCGGTGCGTACCATTTTTCCAACTTATTTTCCTAAAATTGAGAAACTGGAAAAACCAAATGAAAGAACTCCTTATTCGGATTTAATAGAATGGTTTTTTGCCGAAAGTGGTTTTGAATTGTTGGATGATTGTTCAGATGCCGAATACCAAAACATTTTAGGAGCTATTGTGCCATTGGAAATCTTACTCAAAGAATATCAGGCTGATTTAGCAAAAGAAGATAAATTTTTCATGAAAGAATTCATTCTTTGGGGCTTAGTAGAATATCGAAAACTGAGTAAAGACCGAATTGTTGAAGGCTATCAGTTTAAAGATATTTACGGAAGTTATATTAGCAAATTGTAGTTTTTTATAAATTTGAAATACAAGGATTTAGATTAGTTTCTAAATCCTTTTTTATTTGTTGCAATTAAAAGTTATAAATGTAATTGGTAGCTCTTTTTAGCCTACTTTCGCTTGCTAACCCTATTTTGGGTTATTACAAAATGGAAAAAAACTTTGAGGCTTTAATAGCTTCGTATATTGAAAACAAAGTAGGTATATCAGAACACTTTTTAACTGATGAATTAGCCAATAATTTAAAACAAAATCTATATTCCTTAAACGAGCAAAGTTTGTTGAAAGAGGCAGGAACTGGAAATTCTGAAAGTATTGCTTACGATAGCGCCGTTCGTAGCGATTCCATTTATTGGTTGGATAAAAAGCATAATAATGCGTTCGAAAATGAATTTTTCAAACATATTGAGAGTTTTATTCGCTATCTGAATCAAAGCTGTTATACTGGAATTACTGGCTATGAGTTCCATTATTCCTTATATGAAAAAGGCGATTTTTATCTGAAACACTTAGACCAATTTCAAAATAATTCGCGTAGAAAATTCTCGATGATTAGTTATTTAAACAGCAATTGGCAAACTGCGGATGGTGGAGAATTGTTGATTCATCAGGAAAATAACAATCAAAAAATAAGTCCAACACAGGGAAAAACCGTTTTCTTTAAAAGTGACGAATTGCTTCACGAAGTTTTACTCACTCAAAATACCAGAATGAGTATTACAGGTTGGTTAAAATGTGATTAAATTATATAAAAAAAGGACAAATCATAAAGTCATATGATTTGTCCTTTTTTATGTTGAAACCGTTTTTATTCCGTTAATAAAGAACGGTCTAAGTGAACGTAACCTCCATCACAAAAGATAAATTGTCCTGTAGTATGTGATGATCTCTCAGAAATGGTGAACAAACAAGTATCAGCAATTTCGTCAGGAGTTGTCATTCTGTTTTCCAAAGGAATTTTCTTGACAATAGATTTTAATTTTTCTTCTCCGTTTTCCAATGTTTTAATCCAGGTATCGTAAGCAGGAGTCCAGCTTTCAGCAATGATAATAGCATTCACTCTTATCGAATGTTTGATTAAATCCACAGCCCATTCGCGGGTTAATCCTAAAACACCACCTTTGGCAGCAGCATAACCCGAAGTTCCTCCTTGGCCTGTTAATCCAACTTTCGAACCAATATTCAAAATAGGACCTTTAGAAGCTTTTAGGTAAGGAAGTGCACTTTTTACAGTTACAAAATAGCTTACCATGTTCAGTTTCAAAGAATCCATGAATTCTTCGTAAGAAGCGTCTAATCCGGCACCATCATTAACCCCAACATTGTTGATTAAAGCATCAATACGACCGTATTTAGCAACGATTTTAGCGATTGCTTCTTCTATTTGCACAGGATTGGTTACGTCAGTTTTGCAAAACAAACCATCAATTCCTTGCTTCTGAATTTCTTCGATATAAGCAAATCCGCGGTCGTTTCTGTCAATCACTGCAGGAATAGCACCTTCGGCAGCCAGATGTTGCAAGATAGTTTCTCCAATACTTCCTTTAAGTCCAGCCGCACCTGTAATTACGACTACTTTTCCTTTTAATCCTAAATCCATAATTTATAAGTTATAAAATTGCATTGCATTGCCGCCCATAATGGCAGCTTGCTCTTCGGAGCTTAATTTCGCAATGAAATTGGTTACTAATTCTTTTGTTTTTGTATAATTTCCAGCCACTAAACACACCGGCCAATCGGAACCAAAAAGGATTCGGTTAGCACCAAAAGCGTCCAAAACCAATTGCATATATGGTTCAATTTGCTCTGGAGTCCAGTTGTTATAATCTGCTTCGGTGGTCATTCCGGATAGTTTGCAGTACACATTTTTATGTTCACCAATCGCTTTCATTAAAATTGCCCAACCATCATAAAATCCGTCTTTTAAATAGGGTTTTGCAATATGATCGATAACAAATTTCTGATTTGGAAAACGTCTTACTAATTCTAATGCAGCTCCTAATTGATGTGGAAAAATAAGAATATCATAAGTGAAATTGTATTTTTCTAAAGCGGCAATTCCGTTCAGGAAATCAGGACGCAACATGAAGTTGTGATCGGCTTCGCCTTGAACCACATGTCTGAAACCTTTCAGTTTTGGAAATGTGCTGTAATGTTTTAAAACAGTATCAATATCAGAAGCTCTTAAATCAACCCAACCTATAATTCCTTTGATGAAGTCGTTTTTTTCGGCTAAATCCAAAAGGAAATCGGTTTCTGCAAGGGTTTGATCCGCCTGTACAGCCACACAGCCACCGACACCATTAGCTTGATAAACTAATTTTAAATCCTCAGGCAGGAAATTCTTTCGAATGACTTTCATGTCATCGTCTATCCAGGCGTGTTTTTCCGCTTCGTAGATCCAAAAATGCTGATGCGAATCTATTGTCATACTATTTTAATTTAAAATCTACAGTAGCTTTAATTACGCCTGTTGCAGGATTTAACCAGCTGTCAAAATTGGCAATCATTTCAGTATAAGGAACATTGTGGCTAATGTACGATTCTGTTGGGAATTGGTCTAAAATGCTAATTACGTGTTCGAAATCTTCGGTAGTAGCATTACGGCTGCACATCAAAGTCATTTCTTTGGCGTGAATCGCTGGATGGCTGTATGTTAATTCTCCTTTGGATAAACCAACAAGTACAAAACGACCACCGTGAGACATATAATTTGGACAAGTTTCCAGAGCGCCTTTGTGTCCTGAAGCGTCAAAAACAGCCGTACATAAATCGCCATTAGTGATTTTTGTAATTTCTTCAACCGTATTTTCGCCTGCTTTCACCGTATAATCAACACCAATTTTTTCTTTGGCGTAAGCCAATCGCTGTTCATTCATATCAATCGCGATTACTTTGGCACCAGCAATTTGAGCCAGTTTCATAATTCCAATTCCGATAGGGCCGCAACCTACAACAGCAACAGTTTCTCCTGGAACAATTGCCGCTCTACGAATAGCATGCGCTCCAATTGCCAAAGGTTCTACGATAGCCATTTGGTCATCAGATAAATTATTTGCAGGCAAAAGGATAGAAGTAGGGACAGTAATTTGTTCCTGCATTCCACCATCAGTGTGAACACCCAACACTTTGATGTTTGTACAACAGTTGGTTTTTCCGTTTCTGCATGCAATACAAGTTCCACAGCTTACATAAGGCATAATCACAACGTTGTCTCCCGCTTTGATTCCTCTAGGGTTTTCCCCAATTTCGAGTACAGTAGAAGCTAATTCGTGTCCTAAGATTCTAGGATAGCTAAAGAAAGCCTGGTTTCCGCCATAAGCGTGTAAATCGGTTCCGCAAATACCTACTTTGTTGATTTGTAATAAGGCTTCATTTTCTTTTCTTACAGGCGCTTCTTTTTCTTTCAAGATAAATTCACCTGGTTTTTCGCAAACAATATATTTCATCTTTTTTTAATTATTTTTTTGTTCCAACGTTTGAACAGTCCGAAAAATAAAAAACACAAATAGAGATATCTTGTGTTTTCAGTTTAAAGTAGCTATTTTTGTTCAATCGATTGAACAAATATAAAAACTAATTGGAGAATAAAAAAAAATCTACGATAAAAGATATTGCTGCTGTATTAGGTTTAACACCTTCGGCGGTTTCTAAAGCCTTGAATGATCACCCCAGAATTAGTGAAAAGACTAAAATTGCGGTGAAAGAAGCGGCAATTCAATTGGATTATCAGCCTAATTATTTGTCGAGTGCTTTACGCAAAGGAAAAAGCAATTTGGTTGGTGTGATTATTCCCCGTGTCAACAGCCATTTTTTTTCTTCTGTAGTCGAAAATATCGAAAAAGTGCTCAATCTCAATGGTTATAATATCATCATGACCCAGTCTAATGAATTGTACGCCAAAGAATGCCAGGAAATAGATACCTTATTGAAAATTCAGGTGGACGGAATTATAGCTTCTATGGCAAATGAAACCACCGATTTAGAATATTACAAAAAGATAAAATCCAAAGGGACAGAACTCGTATTGTTTGATAGAGGTGAGGAGGAGTTAAACGTTGATTATGTAGGGATTGATGATTATAAAAGTAGTCATTTGGTTGTGGATCATTTGGTTTCTCAAAATTGCAAACGCATTGCGCATATTGCCGGTTTTAAACACATTCGAATTTATAAAGAGCGTATTCGAGGCTACAAAGATGCATTGGAGAAATCAGGATTGGCAGCTCCTGAAAATTGGATTATCGAAAGTAATTTACGTTTAGAAGACGGACGTCGTATCATGCAGCAATTATTGGATTCGCCCGAAAGACCCGATGCGGTTTATGTAGCTGGAGATATTGCGGCACTTGGCGCTTTGCAGGTGCTCTTGGAAAACAATATTAAAGTTCCTGAAGAAATGGCGCTGATTGGTTTTAGTGATGAGCCTTTTACTTCGCTTACGCAGCCTTCTATTTCAACCGTGAATCAGCATAGTGACCAAATTGGGAAATTAACTGCCGAAGCTTTTTTGGAACGAATAAATAACCCTAAGAAAAAAATGATTAACAGAATTATTCTAGAGCCGGAATTGATTATCAGGCAATCTTCGAATAGGAATTTGAAATAGGTTAGAAGCTCAGATTGAAATTTATATAAATACCGCAGATTCGCAGATTTTATTTTTAATCGATGGTGAAAAAAAAGATAAAAATCTGTGGTAAAAAATAATTGACTATTTGATCTTCCCATAAACAGGAACGATGAAATTTCCATTCAAAAAAGACTCGGTTTCAATTTGACTTTGAAGAATAACTCCTTTGAAATTGTTTTCCAGTAAAAGTTGAGCTGATTGTACTAAAGGAGTTGCAGTTGTTGCTTGTATGGCTCTTAATTGATGATTGCCTACTTTTTGCGGTAGGATACATTTGGAAATTTCTCTTCTTCTTAAAATACCTTCTTGATCTTTGCCTTCTACTGCTGCATATAATATAATTTGGTCGTTCTCAATTAGTGGAATTTCTTTTTCCATGATTTGCTGTAATTCTTTGAGGGTATTTTCAGAATTGCCAATTGTCATTAATTGTTGCTGTATCCAGTCATAATGTCCCGGAAAACGAAAGGTTTTATAATCTAAATTGCGCACTTTTCCAGCTAAGGCATCTGGTAAATCGGCGGCACCTCCCGAAGTCAGATCGGCTTCATAAGTAATTCCGTCAATGACAATCGAAGTTCTTTCGGATAAGGCAGGAAGTTCGGTTTTATTAAAATCCCGGATTGTAATGGCTTTTTTAAGATATTCGGTCGCTACGCCTATAGGACTCCAGGTAAATCCATAATAGTGGGGGGCAACGGCATTTTTAGTCAATGCGCCCACTTTTAATTCTAATTTATCGACTGTGTTTACTTTAAAATCAATGCAGAATTGTTGGAAAAGCGCATTGGCAAGTACATCAATATAGCCCGGAGCAATTCCTGTTTGCAATATAAAACCAGTTGTAGCATCTTTTGCCAAAGCAATAATTTCATCGGTTTCGGCTACACATTCAGTCAGATTGGCGTAATGTAAATGAAATTCCTGGGCCAGTTTTGCTATTCTTGGAGCCTGACTTCCGGGCAAACAATCCAGAATAATATCGGCTTCGTCGAAAATTATTTTCATTTCCTCAGTCAATTCCTGTTCAGGAAGGAGAAAAGGTTCAACAGAACAATGTTTTGTTGTTCCTTCTTCAATCCATTGCGCTACCGACTGGGCTTTTGCGAGCGTTCTATTTCCAATAAATAGAGAAGGAGTGACCTCGCTCCATTCTGCCAGAATCAAGCCTGCCGCTTCAGCAATGCCGCCCGCTCCCGCTATGATTATGTTGAAATGACTTTTCATATCTTAAAGTTACGATTTTTGATTTTTATCAAAAAACATTTAAGATTTTTTTGATTTGTTTTTTAGGCGTTGATGAAGCTAAAAAAGCGTCCCTTGCTCAAGGCTAGATTTTGGATTATTCTTGAATTCAAAATGGCTAATTATTTCGAATTGTTTGATGTTAGGGTTAAACAAACGAAGTGAAATACTGTCGCAAACAAAATTCAGGGCTATCGGTTTGGAAAACAGACGATAGCTTGTTGCAATATGTTCAGGACTCAATTGACGGGCTATAGACAGATGGGGTTCGTTATTTTTAAAAAGTGTTTTTGCCTGAAAAGATTGATTGACGTGTTTCATGATTTGTTTCAAATCTATTTTTGAAACAGCATCGGGAGCTATGAAAAAAGCACCATTGGGATAGCTGTCAAATGCATTTAGCTGAACATGAATTGGTTTCAGGCTTTCGCAAATAGTATTGAGTTGTTTCTTGATAATCTCAATTTCATTTTCAGCAGCCATAAATTCGTTGATGGTAATGTGTGCCAATGAATTTTTGCTGTGAAACCAGCCAATTTCTTTCGCTAATTCCTCCTTCATGGTTTTTACCAAAGCGATAATTTCTTCAGAAGGGCTGATGACTAAGGAATAGCGGTTTTGCATTTTTTAGATTTGGATTAAAAAACAAAAAGAACAAGTAGTTGGTTTTAAGTGTGCTAATTTTTTTGAGATTGCATTCGCTCTAATTCTAAACTCAGCTGATTACGCTCATTTTCCAGTGATTCAATATCCTTTTTCAAACGGCTGATGTCTGCTTGAATGGCATTTATTTCTTTATCTTTTTCATCTGCTGTTCTGAAAAACTGAAATTGGCTTGCTCTGGTCAATTCGTTTTTTGCTTCTTCTAAAAAGGTTTGGTTTTCTATTTGCTTGATTTGAATTTCAGATAGTCTTTTATTAATAGTTTCTTTTCTTTCTTTGGCAATTCGTTCCGCTTCTAATCGTTCCTGTTCTTCAATTTGTTTTTTCTGCTCTTCAATTTCTTTTTGTTGCAGTTGGTATTGACGATTTTCTCTTTCGGTTTTTGCGTTTTGTTCCTCTAATTGAGCACTTCTGTTCTCTTCTAAAAAGTTTAAAAAAAAAGTTCCGATTAGCAATACCAACAGGAAGGAAATCAGGTAAAAAGTGCTTTTTTTTAATCCCAAGATTTTGGGTTTTTTTTCTTCAATTTCCTCTTCAATTTCTTCTTCCTCTAGTTCCATTTCTATTTTTTTCGGTATTGACGGGATAGGATTAAAAGGAGGCGGGGCGATTTGCAAGACAGGTTTTAATTCCTCTATTTCCCCGGCAGTTTTCCAATCGGGCATTCCGGAAAACCACACCGGTGTTGTTGCTTTAATTTGTTTCATTTGCAATTCGGCTAAATCAAAAGGACCACTGCTTTCGATGCCGTTATGTAAATAATATTTTTTCATTATTGTTAGTTTTTGTAAAATGGTGTAGATTAAACAGAAAACTTTTAAAAAAAGTATGCTATCTGATTATTTTAGCTCTACGAAGTTATTAAAGTTTAATGAGTTCACGAAATTGATTTTTTAGTAATACAATCTAAAATCGAGCAATTTGCAGGCTTCATAATGTTTTTGATGTAATTTTTCGACAATCTCTACTAAATCATCTTCTTCCTGACATAAGTTGAAAAAAGCGATGTCAAGCTTGATACTGCTCATTTTTGGAGGTAATGCTATTCCATAACCCGAAATAGCTTTAGCTCTGGTAACGTCAAGAAAATATTGGGCTTCATCTGAAGTTAAATCCAAGGCTTTCATATTGGCAAAATGAATAATTTTACCTTTCAGTTTTCCTTCAAATAGTTCGGCTATTTCTTCCAGGCTATAGTAATACTCATGTAGGCAAATATTGTTTTCCTGCCCGGGCATGACTAAATAGATGATTTCGTAATCTTTAAAATTATGATCATCATAAAGCAAGGCACCCAGACTTTCTTCCAGTCCTTCGATAGTGTCACAATTTTTGTAAATACTGGTAATTTGATGTTCAAACGCCAGATGTTCTAAATTTTTAAGAACTTCAGTGCTAATGTAAGTTTCTACATCAGGAACGCCTTCGAGACAAAAAATAAAGTTTTCATAAACCATGCAAGTCTGTTTTGAATTTGCTTTAGGGTTCACAAATATATACTTTATTGGAATGATTTTTAGTTCGAATGTGCCAATTAATTATGTGTTTTTTTATACTGCATTGGTGATAAACCAATTTGTTTTTTAAACATTCTGGAAAAGTAGTAAGGATCGTCAAAACCCACTTCTTTGCATATTTCTTTGATATTTAGATTTGTAAAATTGAGGTATTCACAGGATTTCTGTATTTTTAATCGAATGAAGAATTGGATAGGAGAATATCCCGTTTTTTGTTTGAAGAGTTCAGAGTATCTTGAAACTGAATAAAAAGCCTGATTAGCCAATGTTTCAATGCTTAAAACTTGTTTCAAATGGGTTTTCATAAAAGCTATGGAATGGCTTATTTTATCCTCGATGGTATTGTTTAAAGTATTCGAATAACATAAAGAACTTAAAAAGGCGATTAATTTAAAGTGTGTCAGTTCTATTTTTTCATCGCTAAAATCGTTTTCCAAAAGTTTAATTATTTCGTTCAATAAGTTAATCCTACTTTCATCAAATGCAATCTTGATGGCTTCATCGCCGGGTGTCGAAAAACGTTTGTAAAGGGTAGCTGCATAATTTCCTGAGAAATGAATCCAATAAATACTCCAGGCATCTTTTAAGGAACTACCATATTTATGTGCAGTATTTTCAGGAATGATAAAAGCTGTGTTAGGTTTTAGATTAATGGTTTTTCCATTGATTTTAATCCAGCCCTCACCTTCAAGACAGTAGAGGAAAATGTATTCTTTGATACCGTTTTTTCTCGAACGGCTGTGGTGTTTTGCATTAGGGAAATAGCCTATGGCATCGGGAAACAGATTATGAAAAAAAGGCTGTTGCTGTGCTTTTTCTTTCTGTTCAGGCGATATAACCACCATGGTTTGCCCCAGAAAGCCTTCTTTTATTTTTGGTTTCGGCAGATTATTCATTATAAACTCACTATTGCTATGTAAATTGATTTAGAGTCGTAAGATTGTCCATTTATTTCAATTAATAATCCATTTGTAAATAGATTCGTAAACGTATTTTTGTTTTACTATTAATTTAACCACAAAATAATTTCCATAATTTATATTATGGGAGGATTTTTTACGGTTTTGACTAATTAGAAAGAGTAATTTTGGATTGGTTAAAATTTCGTAGATAATCTATAAGAAACATTAAATTTATATTAATGAAAAAAAATAAATTCGTTACCGTATTATCACTGATACTATTCTTGTTTTGTACTGTATACATGGATTTAGTAGCTCAAAATAATTATTCGATTGATATTACAGGCGCTAAATACGAAGTGCAACGCGGTCATCTTGATTTGGGTGGAAGCAATACTAAAGGAGAAACTATTGGTTTAAACAGTTTTTATCTGGAACGAAACGGTAAGCCTTTTATTCCGGTTATCGGGGAATTTCATTTTAGTCGTTATCCGCATCAATATTGGGATGAGCAGCTGAAAAAAATGAAAGCCGGAGGAATTACGGTGGTCGCCACTTATGTGTTTTGGAACATGCACGAATTCAAAGAAGGTAAATTTGATTGGTCTGGTGATCTCGATGTTCGTCGTTTTACCGAATTGTGTGCCAAAAACGGTTTGGAAGTACTTATGCGTATTGGACCTTTTGCTCATGGCGAAATCCGTAACGGTGGTTTACCCGATTGGTTGTACGGTCGTCCTATTGATGTGCGTAGCAACGACCAGGTTTATTTGTATTATGTTAACCGATTGTATCAGCAGATTGGTCAACAGTTGAAAGGCTTACTATTTAAAGACGGTGGTCCTGTAGTTGGGGTGCAATTGGAAAACGAATATCAGCATTCGACAGCACCTTGGGGATTTACCTATCAGGATGCTCCTAAAGAGCGCACTGTTGCAGGACGAGATAAAAAGATTATTCAGGATGGTGTTGGTATCAATAATATGGGCAATGAGTTTGCCGATGTGGGACGCGACCACATGAAAACACTTAAAAAACTCGCTATTGATGCAGGCTTGGTTGCACCTATTTATACTGCTACCGGCTGGGGGTTTGCCACAATTGTCGAAAAAGGTTCTATTCCGGTTATGGCAGGTTATGCTTATCCGTTTTGGACAGCTGGAAACAGCCCGTCACCGTTTTATTTGTTTAAGAATATCCATCAAAAACCGGATTATTCACCTGTGAGTTATGATGTTAATTTATATCCGTCATTGGCTGCCGAATTGGGAACAGGAATGGCGGTTACTTATTCCCGTCGTCCGAGGGTTAGAGGCGAAAGTTTTCTTCCTATGATGGTTCGTACCGTGGGAAGCGGAACTAATGGACTGGGATTTTATATGTACCACGGTGGTACCACGCCATCCATTGGTAATTATTTCTTTACCGAAGGTGCGGGACTTCACAATAAATCTTACGATTATCAGGCTCCTATTGGCGAATTTGGTAATGTCAGCAGTGGTTATTATCCGTTAAAATTGATGAATTATTTTTTGAAATCTTATGGTAATGATTTAGCACCGCTGTATCCAATATTGCCTTTGACTAATGATAATATAAAAGAAACCAATACGACCACTTTGCGTTATTCAGTAAGGGGAGATGGTGATAAAGGTTATTTGTTCATGCATAATTTTCAGGATCATTTAGATATGAAGGATTTACCGGGCTTGAAAATTAATGTTGTTACTAAATCAGGAATGATAACATTTCCGGAAACTGGAATTTTTACGCTTAAAGCGGGTAGTTCTGCTATTTTTCCTTTTAATGTGAATTATGATGGGATAGCCATTCGCATGGCAACGGTGCAGCCTTTTTGTAGTTTTAGCAACAATAACAAAAAGTACAATGTGATGTTGTCAGTAGATGGGATTGCTCCCGAAATCATACTTAAAGGTAAGATGAAAGTTAACGGAATTAAAACTCTAATGCGAGAGGGGAATACTGTGATTATTTGTAGCGCTGAAAAAATCAATGAGTTCGAGATAAATGGTGTTTTATTTTTAGTTTTGCCGGATAGCGAAGCCAAAAAAGCGTATCTGATTGGTGAAAGTAATAATCAAAAGTTGGTGGTGAGTAATGCTCTGGTATTGGATAATGGCGAAAAAACAACATTGGTCAGTAATAATCAGGAACAAATTGATTTTTATACTTTTCCGGCTTCCACCAATGTAACTTCGGTTGAAGGAAAGTTGACGAAAAGCAAATTGGTTTTTAAAAATAGCAGTGCCTGGCGTGTGTCTGTGCCAAAAGTGGACACTGGAATCAAATTGGTTCAGGCAGATAACAGCCATTTTGTAATAAAGGCGGGTACTATGGATTTATCAAAAGTAAACGACCTTTTCATTACTTTTGATTATCGTGGTGATCGTGGTATTTGTATGATGAATGGTGAGTTGCAAACAGATGACCTTTATACCAGCAAGCCATGGACTATTGGATTAAAACGCTATCAGGAAGTTTTAAAAACAACTGATATGTATTTCTATTTCATGCCGATGCAAAAAGATGCCCCGTATCTGAGTTATCTTGATAAGGAAGTACTGCCTGATTTTGGAGATAAAAAAAGCTTTTTGGAAATTAAACAGCCACAGCTTTCAGTGGAATATAAGGTAAATGTTGTGTTGAGTAATAAATAAGAATATTAAAATATTAAAATATACATGAGAATATCAAAACTAATTCTTGCGATTGTACTTTTTATGGGTTTGGCAACCCAGGCACAAACTTTTGGGAAAGCCGGAACTTTTGAGGCTGGAGAAAAAACTTTTCTGTTGAATGGAAAACCATTTGTGGTACGTGCTGGGGAAATACATTTTCCGAGAATTCCAAAAGAATATTGGGAACACCGCATCCAGATGTGTAAAGCCATGGGGATGAATACCATTTGTATTTATCTTTTTTGGAATTTTCACGAGCAACAACCTGATCAATTTGATTTTACGGGACAAAAAGATGTAGCCGAATTTGTAAAACTCGTTCAAAAAAACGGAATGTATTGTATTGTTCGTCCCGGTCCTTATGCTTGTGCTGAGTGGGATATGGGAGGTTT